>CAVSBV010000001.1:0-338538 GCA_963726285.1 Vulcanimicrobiota bacterium
GTGATCTTTGGCGGTCGTCGCCTCGATCTTTTTATGAAGGGCTTGCGCGTCTTTGCGCGCATGTTCGAGCGCTTTATCGACTGTACTCAAAGTAATCTCCCTCTGGCACGGTTTATGCCCCTAGATGCCAAGGGTAACCAAGATACACGTCAAGCGTGGGAGATCGTCAGACTTCCACCGTTTCGAAAGCAACCAGTCTAGAGCTTGGAGGCGTTCATAAAACGCACGTAGGCGTCATGCTGCAGATCTGAGATCAGGCAGCGATAGACGATGCCACCGCACTCTACCATTGCGGGATCGACGACCGTTCCATCGTGCTCGATGAGATGTGCGACGAGTGCATAGGCGCCGTCGGGCATTGCGGTGTCGAGTTCGTCAAGCGCCTCTTCGCCCGTGCCGCCCGGCAGGTTCGAGAGATCGAAGAGTTCCGGTACCGACGTATCGAGATCCACGGGACCGAGCTTCCCATCAGGCTGCCGGCCGTAGACGGCAGCGCGCTCCACCACAATGCTCCCGTCTTCCGAAAGCTGCAGCAGGCGCTTGTGCCCGTTGATCGCCTGATCTTTCGTTGGGAACACGGCCGCCACGAATGTTTCCATGCTGCCAGTGAGCAGGCTCGCCACTCGGAGGAGGTGGTCTGAATCACTGCCTTCCAGCGCGTTTGGACCCTAGCATCCATATATAGTTAACGTGGACGAGAGGTTTGATCATGACAACCAAGACCGAACAGACGGAGCGACACGAGCATAAGGGCTCGCAATGCAAGACGGAAGGCAAGATTTGCGAGGAGACGAGTTGTCTTCACGATCATCATGTCTCGCGTCATGTAGAGATCAGTTGTCAACCGGTGGCAGGGAAGAGTGGCGTCTACGAGTGCGTCCACTCGACCCACTAGCTAAGACGCCGTAACAACACCCGTTTTCGCTACCTCACTATCTGCTGTAAGGAATAGTCATGCAGAGACGCTATGGCCGATGTGGCCGAATCGATCAATGAAACGCAAAGAATGTGGGGCTGGTATGTCGCCCTCGGGATTCTGCTCATCCTCACCGGCGTGTACGCGATCTACGCCGGATCCGCGGCCACGATCGCATCGGTGATCGTGCTCGGCGCAGTGCTGTTTATTGCGGGCATCTTCCAGTTAGTCGCGGCGTTCATGGTACGCGGTGCGGGACGCGTGGTCCTGATGCTATTGGTGGGCGTACTTGATATTGTCGTTGGCATCATGCTCATGCAGCATCCTGACGCTGGAGCCCTGACGATCACGCTGTTGCTGGCCGCCCTGTTTGTGTTCGACGGCATCTACCGCTTCGTGGCCGCACTAGTGTTGCAATTTCCGCAATACAGCTGGGCGGCGTTTAGCGGGATCATGTCGATCGTGCTCGGCGTGATGCTTTCGATGCAGTTCCCGGCGTCGGCAAGTCGGTTATAGGCTTCGCGGTCGGCGTGAATTTCATCTTCGCCGGTATCTCCTGGTCGGCAGTAGCGTGGAAGCTGAAGCCGGCGTCATGAATCGCATCGCGCGCACGGCGATCGTCGGAGTGGCGGGGGCGATCATCGGAAGCTCGGCCATGATGTCCGCGCAACCACCAACGACATCGCCGGCGCGCCAGTAGCTGCGGCCGCTCTGAGTGGCGTGAACGATCAAGATCGGATCGTCAGTGCCGTTAAGCGCACGAAGGTTTCGGTCGTCGCGATCACGGAGGCGATGAACGGCCGCATCTACTATTTCCATTCGCTCGGTCAACAAGGCCCGGGACTCGACTATAAGGGGCAAGCATCCAGATCGGGTTTTGTTTACGACGACAAAGGCGACATAGTTACCAACGCGCACGTCGTTGTTCCGCCAAGCGGCGCACACTTTTCCGACCTCACCGTCGGTTTCGAGAACGGCGACCGCTTGCCGGGGCGCGTGATCGCTGCAAACAACAACGCCGACCTCGCCGTCGTGCGCGTGGACGACTACGAGAAATTGCCACCGGCGCTGCAACTCGCCGACTCTGACCGTCTCAACCAGGGTCGATGGGCAATTGCAATCGGCGAGCCGTATGAGCTGCAGCAAAGCGTGACGTTAGGCGTCATTTCGGCCTTCAACCGCGATGAGCAAGTCAAAGCCGAGGGCGGCGAAAATGTCTATGACTTCAAGGGGTTGCTGCAGACCTCGGCGCCGATCAATCCGGGTAACTCCGGCGGTCCGCTGATCGACATCGACGGGCAGGTGATCGGCATCAACCAGCTCACCGAGGGGCAGGGCCAAGGTCTTGGCTTTGCGATCCCGTCGAACATCGTGAAGCGCGTCGTACCGACGATGCTAAAATAGCTCGGCGATCCGCGAGCCCTGGCGGGCGAGGAGCGCGATTCCAATCCTGAGAAGGACATGATGGGCTTCAGGATAAATCTAGTTCCTGACCGCTATCTTCGCGCACTATGCGTTGCCTTGGTGGGCCTTATTTTTGGCTCGATCACGTTACGCCGGAAACCTTTTTGCCTGTAATCCTTTACGCTGTCCCAGTTACGTTGGCCGCTTTCGGAAAATCAGCGCGCTTTACGGTTGGTATCGTAGTTGCGGCGATAGCCTTAGATGCACTCCAGGGCATTTTGATTCTCGCGACCCGCACTTCGATGCGGTGATCGACATCGGTAATCGCACGGCCGCGGGGCTGGCTGTGGCGATCGTCGGCGCTCTCACCATTCGTCTTAGAAGCACCGAGGAACTCAAGGCGCTCAACGCGAGCTTGCAGGAGCAAATCGCGGCGCGAAAGCGGACGGAAATGACGCTGCAACGGGCTCAGGAGTTTGCGCGAGTCAATCGCATCATGATGATGGGCGAGATGACCGCGTCGATCGCGCACGAGGTGAACCAGCCGCTAACGGGCATCGTTTCGAACGCCGGTACATCGCTCCGCTACCTAACGGCTCCGGGACCTCAGGTCGATGCGGCGCGAGAGCATCTCGAACTCGTCGTTCGCGACGGAAGGCGGGCGGCGGACATCGTGCCCGCGTTCGTAACCTTGCGCAGCGCGCCCCGCTTACGAAAAGCCCGGTAGACCTAAATGAAACTATTGCCGAAGTACTTACGCTCGCGCAGGAAGAACTCAATCGACGGGCGACCCGAGTGAGCCTTGAACTAACAGACGATCTTCCGCCCATTCCCGGAATCCGCGTGCGACTCCAGCAAGTTATGCTGAACCTGATCCTCAATGCGGTCGAGGCCATGCGTGACCTAGAAGACCACGAGCCTGCGGTCGTTGTCGCCACTGGTCTTGCTGGCGCGGACTTTGAATTCGTCGAGGTGCGCGATTGCGGTCCGGGGCTGACTCCAGAGGCCGCGCTGCGGCTCTTCGAACCATTTTATACGACCAAAGCAGAGGGCATGGGCATGGGGCTTGCCATTAGCCGCTTGATCGTCGAGGGTCATGGCGGCGAACTGCGCGTTTTCACAAACGTGCCGCAAGGCGCAGTCTTCCGAATGACGTTACCAATAAAAGATCCGGATGCGGCGAGTGGCTGACGAGGCCACCGTCTATGTCGTCGACGACGATGTGTCGGTTCGGGATGCCATTTGTGGTATTTTGCGCTCGGTTGGTCTAAGTGCGAAGACCTTCTCATCCGCCCGCGAGTTTATGCAGAAAGCGCATAGCGAGGGCCCGCGTTGTCTTGTGTTAGACGTGCGACTTCCCGGTCTGAGCGGCCTGGACTTTCAAAAAGAGCTGGCGGAGACTAATACCGCAATGCCGATCGTATTCATTACGGGGTACGGCGACATTCCGATGACCGTGCGTGCTATGAAGGCCGGAGCGGTTGCCTTTTTGACCAAGCCCTTTCGCGAGCAAGACTTGCTTGATGCTATCGGAGAGGCGCTAGATCGCGATCGTGCGATGCGGGAAGAAGCGGCAGCGACCTCGTTGCTGCGAGAGCGATTCAGTACGTTGACCCCAAGGGAGGCGCAGGTCATGGCGATGGTTGTTGCAGGTAAAGCGAACAAGGAGATTGCCACAACCTTTGGTACAGCGAAATACTGTGAAGGTTCAGCGAGGCCGCGTGATGGAGAAGATGCAGGCTGAATCGGCGATCGATCTAGTCAAAATGGCAGAAAAGCTCCATTTATCTGACTGATTATACCGAAGTATAATTTGCCCCGCGCATGTTGCCTGTTAAAGTGAGTCCATCGTGCGCGAAATTCCCTTGGTTGCCGTTGTGGACGACGATGAGTCCGCCCGGCGGGCGATTCATGGCGTGTTAAAATCCGCCGGCTTCAACGTTGCCTCGTTTCGGTCGGGAGAAGAGTTTCTGGCCTCTGACGAGGTAAAGCGCTGCGCCTGCGTTATTACCGACCTAAAAATGATCGGGATGAACGGCTTTGAGCTTCAAGAGCGCTTCGCCGAGAGCCGGCCATCCACTCCTGTGATCTCGTTAGCGCGCATGGTGACGATCGAACACGGGCTCAGGCCATAAAGGCCGGTGCCCTCAAATTTCTTGACAAGCCCTTTGATGACGACGTCTTGATTGAGGTCGTCAGAACTCGCTCCGGAATAAGGCGCACTATACCTCGGTATAACGATCTCAGCCGACCCGTATAATTGTGACGTTACTCTCCCTCGCAGTAACCTGAGTTATGTAAAGAGGGGAGGATTCTTCCCATGTCAGCGGTGGCCGAGCAGGTAGTGTATGAGGACGAGAACCGGCGCAGAGAGCTTCGTGAGTTTCTGATGTCGTGCCGGTCCAGGGTCACGCCGAGCGACGTAGGACTTCCGCTGTCGGCGCGCCGCCGCCGCGTCGACGGACTTCGCCGCGACGAAGTCGCCGAACTCATCGGTGTCAGTGAAGATTGGTACCGGTGGCTCGAAAGCGGGCGCGATGTGAGAGTCTCCCCGAAATTACTCGCGCGGCTTGCTCGTGCGTTGTGTCTTACACCGCACCAGGAGCTGATGATGTATGCGTTAGCGCTGCCCGAGATGTACGAATGCGCGCTGCGCTGCACAGGATGCCCGCGAGAAGCCCGTCGAGCGTAAATCCCCGCGCATTGGCAAGCAACCGCCCGGTGTCTACTAAAATGTCTACTTAGCACTTGCATCAGCCTGCATCAGGTCGCAGTCGGAGATCGGCGAAATCGGTGATTTACGGCGTTTTCTCGAAGAGGTCGCAGTCCGCTGCAGCCCGGGTGGCGGGTTCGATTCCCGTTGGCGTCTTGGAGATTCTGGCGAGTGCAGCCTGTGTTGATGCGAGGTGCGCTAAAATCTAATCAAGAAAGGCCAGCGCGGTGTCGACCGCGAGTAGCGGCGCTTCAGCGGGCGTGGCGTTCTGACGCGGCCGATGGGCTTGGTTACGGGCTTATACGAGCGCATTTGGGACATGACGTAAATCCATAGATCCTTCGCGAGTTGAGCGCGTGTAAACGTCGCCGTTTGCGGGACGGCAAGACCTTTCTGCAGCTGGAACGCGCTGTTCAAGTACTGCGTGGCCATTTTGGGAGAGACCGCACGCACCGCTAATGCCCGCGAGTTCAACGTTTCCGCGCCGAACACGCGTATCCCGACGGTCCGTGCGCGCGGCCCGGCGAGCAAGGTGGTTGCACGAACGATTTCGGCGTACGCTGCCGGCGCGTTTGGCTGGAATTGATTCGCAACACCGGCCATCAAGTTCCACGCAACGACCTCGTAGATGTACCCGTTGTCCGCACTGAACGCGACGTCGGTGAAATTGCACGCTGCGCACGTCACCGCCTGACAGACCAAACAGCCGGCATATACGGGCTGCACCGGCTGGGATGCCGTTTGTGCGATCGCGCTTAGCGTCGCCTGTACGATCTGCTGCCAGCCCGGACAGGTGGTGATCGAAGGGACGAGGACGATCGTCGAAGCATGACCGCCGATCGTGACCGTCACGCTCGCGCCGGGCGGCCCGGCCGTTACCTCGATCTGCGCCGTGCCGTTTGCGTCGGTCGTTGGAGGAGCCGTACCGACGAGTTGGGTGTGGTTGTAGGAAATCGTGATCGGTTGATTCGGGATCGGCGTACCGTCGCTATTCCAATCACTAATCGATATGTAAATGCTCCTGCAATTCGCTTGTTGCGTCAGCACTGGCACATCGGGTGTGAAATACATGAACGGGAATCCTACTTGACCGAAATAGGGCGGGCTCGAGCCCTCCTCCGCGACAACATACACGGGACCAGCTGATTGCGCCGGCGCGAACGCGGTCAGTTGTCCGTTCGCCTGCGGTGTGATGCTGGTCGCAGCAGTCTGGCTAAAGAACGGCGTGGTAGCGTTCGAAAGTCCGTATCCCTGGATCGTCACTTGCGTCGAGCCGTTGGGAAGCCCGTGATCCGGCACGACATTCGTGATCGACGGCAGCTCGAGGATCGATGCCGTGCTCGACAATGTGCTCCCGCCACTGCAGCCGGCCCACGACACGACAATCGATTCGCGCGACAACGGTGGTTGGGGCATCATCACGATGTTGAGCGCGGCTAAATTGAATGGCCCAGTGGTAACAAAGTTCGTCGCGACGCCGTCGACCGTAAGCGTCATCGGCGTGCGCGCGTAGAGCACGTTCCCGTTCGCATCCACCGGCGTGAGCACGCCGGTGAGCTGGCCGCCATAGCCGAAGGAATATGGCAGCGTGAACCGTGCGGCGGATGGAGCGGGAACCACGCCCGAAGTCGAAACCGATCCGGAGGTCGTGGGATTCCACACCGTTGCGTTAATGGTATCGCAATCCGCGATGTTCGCGATTGGAAGCAGCGCGATGACGCTCGTGTCGTTCCACTGCAGAAAGTTGAGCGGTGTGGCATCGCCGCCGCCATCGAGGCTGTTGCCGGCGTTGACTGCGGGCTGCGCGTTCGTATCGGTGACGATAAAATACGGCATCGTGCCAACGCCAGGAATGGGAAAAACACTTGCGGGCACGGTGCCGAAGCCCGCCCCGTTCACACCGATCTGCAGGCTGCCCGACGATTGGCTAAATGCAATCGGCGTAGCGGCGAGCGTGGGGCTTGCCGGAACGCCCGGTACGCACGTTTGTGCGGCGTTCGACCAGTAGGCTTGCACTGCGCCCCCCGCCGCAAAAAACGAGATGGCATCGTTGTCCGCCGGCAATGCTTTCTCATCGCCCACGCTGGTGCAGATGTCGGAGACCTCGCCCGCACTCAACTCCTCGGACACGTTCACGCCGAGTGCAAACTTCTGCGTCCAGCCCTGGCTCCCAATGGGGTCGGTCAAGACTTCGATGATTTCATGTGAGAGGGTGTCGGTTGTTTCGTTGAAGTTACTGTTGCACGGCGAACTCACCGGAATGACCGTAAACGGAACCAGGTTCACGTCGAGCGTTGTGGCGTGGTAACCACCGATGGTCGTACACGTTGACCCGATTCCGTCGATTCCATCCAAGATGTTCCACGGCGGCGGGACGATGAGGTTCGCGACGGTGTTGTGCAGGCCATGGAGCGCGCCGCCCGTTCCAAAATTGCAACTGATCACGCCACTCGCGTCTGACGTTGAGAGCGACGGCGTCGAGCCTGACGCTGTAGGAACACACTTTGCCGCACTCAGAAAGCCACCGCCGAAGGTCGGCGTGCCAATGCCGTATTGCGCGCCGGACGCAAGGTAGCCGCTCGCAATAAAGGCGCTCGTCCACGAGTCCAACGCTTCCTTTGTTACGCCCGAGCCGGCCGGAACCAGCGCATCCCATCCACCGGCCGCCATATAAAGGTTGACGACGTTTGCGTTTGCGACGACGTTCGGTGGATACGGCCATCCCGGACCGGTTACGCACAACTGCGAGCCGGTTTTGGGCGCGCAGGGTGTCGGCGACGGTGTGGGCGTGGGCGCGGCCACCCCGCGCGCATCAAATCCGCCCAGCAACGTGACGAGTAGGGAGAACGCAAAAAGGAAACGCGCCATTGCGGTGCTCCTCGATCAGAAAGTCACGACAATCCCCGAGTCGGTGGTGTGTGCGGCGGCGATCGCCGGGCTCGCAAGATATTCCGCGGCGAGCGTGACCTCTTCCCGCGTGCAGCCTTGCGTTGATCCGAGGCGCGCCAGTGCCTGATCGACGAGGGCCATTGCGGTGTCGACAGTGAGCAACGGCGCGTCGGCGGGTGTGCCGGTGCGCGCGGCGGTCGTTTGCAAATCCCAGCCGGCTTGTTGAATCAGCGCCGCGACGACGCGCACGCGTTTGCCCAAGCCGTGGTCGCGATTCCAGAGCAGATCCATCAAGCCGTCGGCGGCATAGCCGGGTTCGAAGCACGGACGCAGTTCGTACGCGTTCGCGCCGGCGAGCAGCGCGGTCGTGAGATCGTCGAGCGTCCACGCGCTGACGCCGTGCGTCTTCAGTTCTTGCGTCAGTTCGTTTTCGTCGGGGAATGCGGGGCCGATTAGCGTGCAGTACTGCGCGTGGAACGCATCCTTATATTTCGCGGCTTCGAAGGCGTCGGGTTGGGTGACATTCCCTTTGCCCGTCTTGCATTCGAACATCACGCGGTAGCCGAGCGGGCCGAGGATCGCGTCGCCGTAGCCGTCGGGAGCTTTGTAGCCGCCAACGTGGTTGGTAAGAAAGCCCATGTGGGCGAACGCGTCGCAGACGGCGACTTCGAACGCAGTGGGATCGCTGCCGGTTGCGGTTGTCGCGAGGCGCGCGGCGAGCGCTTGCGCCTGCGGATCGGGCGCGCGCGGCGGCGGCGGATTGAGGTTCGGCCAATCGTCGGCCGGTTCGTTGATCCGGAAATTTCGATGCTCGTCTTGCACGATGTATGGCCTGCGGCCACCGCCGATCGCGCGCGAAATGAATTCGATCAGCGCGGTATACATGTAGTGAGGCTTGTAGTCGGCGGCGAGCAGACGTTCTTTGACGGCTTCGTCGAGGATCTGGTCGGCGCTGCGCGTGATGCCGTCGGCGAGGATGTGCATGGCGGCGGCGATGGGGCCGCGCTTCGAGGCTCGCCTGCGGTCGACCTCAGGGTGACGTAGCACTTTTGAGAAGTTTTGTTCGCCGATGCGGTGGCGTTCGATCATCAGCGTGTCGCCGTGTTGCGCGAAGTGGGCGGGGAAGTCGGCGACCGTGATGCTCGCGGTTGGCATCGTGTCGAGCAGTTCCCACGGGATCGGCAGGGCGATCGGCAAGTTTTCGAGGCCGCGCGCGCTATAGGGGAGCGCACTGAACATCCCGGGTGCATTGTGGTTGACGTGAATGTGCACGAGCGAGCCGCCGTGCGTGTTGGGTTCGGTCGTGAAGAGACCGCCGTGCACGGTCGCGAGCGCGTTGGCAAGTCCGTGCAGCCAGATGCGAACATCGTTATAGTTCGGCTGGTCGTCGAAGGGCACGAGCAGCGCGATGCCGCCCGTGCCGTCGAGCATCAGCATCGCGTCAAGGCCGACGGCGTTCAATGCTGCGCGGGTTAGGGTTGCGGCCTTCGACAAGCTCAGGCTGACAGGTTCATCGCTCGGGGTGACAAGTTCGCTCGTTTCTAAGAAGATTCGGGCGATGCCACAGCGATCGTGTGCGCCCGGTGCCGGGAACCACGAATGAAATTCTACCGAATGCAGTTTGTCGAGACACCATGCGAAGACCGACGGCTCAAGCGGCAGCGGTTTGGTGTGCCAATAGGCTTTTGTTCCTAGTCCGTGGGGAAACGAGGCGCTGACGACGGGCATGCCGCCGAACGCGGCGTGCAGCAGTGGAGCTACACGCGCATAATGCGCGCGTAGCTCGTCGGCGATCGCCGAGTTCTCCGCTAACACCTTGGTGTGCTACTTATTGAAGCGCTGTAACCTGCCCTTGCCGTAAGCTCCAAAATATGAACGATCACAGGCCACAATAATAATGTCCCGCACTCACATGCCTGGGGTACTAAAGAGATGAAGGGCTTGAAGCGATAGGATCAAGCCTTGATCCCCAGATGGTACTTTTGGACTAGGCCGCCGCTATTGCCAAGTGTCCCGGGGTCAGCTACGTTTGTGGCCTTAGACGAAAACGTTGGAGGGTGTCTGATGAGATCGTCACGCTGGCTATTGCTGTCACCTGTTACTGCCGGATTCATACCGACATCGCGCTCAGGCGCGTAGATGAGTCACGTGTTCGCTGTTCGGGAAACGGCCGGCGCGAAAGCGATGGTCTTCATCGTTGCGATCGCTGATGAAGGTCACCGTTCAATCTGCCAGGTGTTGCCTGAGTCGATTGACTTCGCCCACAGCGTGAGTCTTGACCGCGGATCGTACCATATTTCCGCTCCTGCGCGGCCGCATGTCGCAGCTATTCCCGTCGCCGACTGGGGAACTCCGTGTGGTCGAAACGTGAGCGACCGAACGACGAGCGGGAACCCACCGCCGTCGAAAATGCACGTCATCGGTCCGTTCTTGCCGTCCGACAGCATCTCCGGAAGCAACAGCGGATCCCACACGACAAATCCGGTAGATCCTTTGAGCAAGGTGATTGTCGTTTCGTTGCGACGGCTATTGGTCGGATGAATCTCGTCGTTCACCTCCGATTTAATAGTCGCGGTGTCGCCGTTGAGTGCTACCTTAACTCCCGATGAAAAGAATTTTTGAACCACGCCTGTTGAGTATGAAAGGAGGGACTTCTTTGGCAGTCCCAACGCGAGATCGGTCGTCGTCCCGAACGGTTGTTCTACCGAAGTTCCTCGAGTTCTCACTTCATATAATAACTGTACGTCGTTGTTCTTGACGTCGAAGGTATAGGCGCCAGTGGTACTTGGGGTGTGAAGGATGTACGTGTGTGTCGCGACTGCGATCCCGGGAAGTGAGAATACCATAAGGATTTGCCAAAGGTAACGCATTCGAAAAATTCTCCAGGAGTTGCATTGTTCGTAAACGTTGTTGCTTACCGAAGGGAGGTTCTTCTTGAAGCAGCTCAATTGGATACGGGTCACAGCAGCGATTAGCCTCGCGACCGGTCTTGTCATGCTTTCAGCATGTTCGGGATCAGGGGGCGGTACACTACCGAACAACAGCGCGTTATCGCCGAGCGCTCTCGGCAATTCGCAGCCTTCGGCGGCCGTAAAGATCGGCTACGCCGCACCGTATGTTCCCGGTGCGATGGGGTATGTTCCTCAGCACGGCCATCTCTTCGTTCTAGGCAACCCGAATCGACCGCAAGATTATCCCGACAAATTCTACGGCCCTCGCTCGATAGTGCGCGCACCACAAGCGAAGCCACCAGGACGGGTCAGACCGGATGCAGACGTTGACGAACGCGATGGCGGCGGACAGCAAAGTCGCCGTGCGGAACCGTGCCGACGCACGTCTTTACTTGAGAACGAAGACTCCGATCGATCCTTCGAGGCCCGCGCTCGCGCTCGCGCGCTCGCACCTCTGGGTGACCAGTGTAAAGAGAAATCTTTGATCAGCTACTGAGAAGGCTTCCGTTCCGTGGAAGCCATACTTGACGGGCGATGCGGACGACCCTCATTGTACTCTGCAGTGCAATCCTTGCACTCGCGGCCTTATCTACGCGCGCTCAAGCAGCCGTCGCTTCGACGTTTTCGTTCACGGCCGTGCGGGCTCCGCATCCCTTGGCGTTGGATCCGAGCCTTGCGGACCCGGCCTGGCAAGCCGGCAAAGTCCCGAGCGACACGCCCTGGAAGGACGTGACCACGCGGGGCAACGCTCCGGACGACACGACCGCCTACTTCTTATACGACGATAAGAACCTGTACGTCGCCTTCGTCGCGCCGCAAAAAGCGCCGATCGTCGCCACCCAAACGACCAACGATGTCGGCTTCGGCACCGACGATTTCGTGTCGGTCGGCATCGACACGAGCGGCGCGGGTTCGCAAGCATATCTGTTCGAGACGACGCCGCGCGGCGTGCGCTATCAGCAGGCGACGGAAAACGTCCGCTACCGCCCCGATTGGCAAGCCGCCGGCAAGACCGAAGGCAGTGAATGGCGCGCGGTCATGATCATCCCGCTTGCCTCGATGCGCATCCACGGCGGTGCAAATACGTGGCGCATCGGCTTTTTTCGCGGCGTCGCGTCGACCGCCGAGCATTACACGTGGGCGTTCGATGGGTTGATGCAGGACAACGGCGCGGGAAGCTGGCCGTCGTTCAACGATCTGCGCTATTGGCCGAGCGTCACGGTCTCGCTTGCAAAAATTAGTTCGGCGCGCCCCGAGCCGCGACTCGAAGTCTTTGCGCTCTCGAGCAGCGGTTCGGATCGCTCCGACTACCAGCAGGCCGACGGCACGTTCTTTCCGCAACCGACGCGGTACTACGGCGCCGATGTGAGCGTGCCGGTGACCTCGACGATCAACCTGGTGGGCACGCTCAATCCCGATTTCTCCAACGTCGAGATCGATCAGCAGACGATCGCGCCGCAAGAATTCGAACGCCAACTCGTCGAGTACCGGCCGTTCTTCGCGCAAGGCGCGCAATATCTCAATCCCAACCCCAACGGCTACTCGAATATCATCAGCTTTCAGAACTTGGTGTTTTATTCGCCGAGCATCGGACCGTTCGACAGTGGAGCAAAGATCGAAGGCGTGTACGGCCTGCAGAGTTTTGGCGTGCTCACCTTTCACGGCTACAACGCGCAGACGGGCGAGACGTTCGACGATCAGGCGTTCGGGTGGAAACATGCGCTGCAAGATCAGACGTTCCAATATTGGGTCGACGGCGTGGTGGCGCACCACAGCATCAACGGCGACGACAACACGGTGGAAGCGGGTTTCAAAGGCCGCAACCTGCATACCAAATTCGTCTACGACTTCAACTACGCGGTCGAGCACGGATCGTGGGTGCCGCAAGGAACCGCACATTCCGCAACCGGCTTCATCGATGAACACCAAAACAACTATGAGGTCTACCTCGGCTACGTCGACATCAGCCCGAACTACAATCCGATCGACGGCTACACCGCAAACTCCGACATCCGCGGCCCGCAAGGCTTCGTCAACTTCAACGGCACCGCGCCGGGCGTGAAGAGCTGGAGCGTCTTCCTCCTTGGCGACCGCTTTCACGATCAAAGCGGCGCGATCCACGAAGCCGACTCCGGGGCATTTTTGAGCGCGACCTTTCACAATCGATTCTCACTCGACGGCATCGGCCCGACCGTCAGCCTGTTGCGCCAATACTCGATTCCGTCGATGCCAACGAGCTGCACGCTCTCGAACCAAAACCCGGTCGCCGGCACATCTTCGTTCACGGGATTTCCCTGTTATCTCGCGGGCACCGATGTGCCGTACAACCTGATGGCGGTGCCGATCGGCTACCGCGACGGGAGCCCGACGCCGATCGACGTGAGCGCGAACTGGGGCAGCTTCGGCGGAAATTGGATCCACTACTACACGTCGTCGACATCGCGCCCGATCGGTTCGAAATTAACGCTCGGCCTCGAGTACGACGGCACGTTCGAACGCGACCTGGTGACCGGCGTGCTCGAATCGCAGTGGCTGCGTCGCGTTTCGCTCGGATACAACATCAATGCGGCGACGAATATCTCGATCGGCTTGCGCGGCATCAACGGCTTGGGCGGATTCGTCACCCAACCCGGCAACAATTTCGCGTTCGGGTTTCACACGCGCACGAAGAATGGCGACATCTTCATCAACTACGGTTCGCCGGCCGCGAATTATACGCTCAACCGGCTGATCGTGAAATACGTCTTTCGCGCGGGATCCGCCGAGGGAACGTAATCACACGATACTACGCACGTTGAATTGCCGGCGTAAGAGCCAAGTCAGCTGCGGCTGAAAGAGCACCTTTAATATTGCACGCTGCGCGCCAATACCGAACGCCGTGCCGGGCAAGAACATCTTCATGAACCTGCGCGCGTTACGCTGTTGCTCGACGACGTACGGACGCACGCGTTGCTCGTACCACTGAAAAGCTTGCGCGCGATCGCTGCCAGGACGGCATCTCGATCTGCTCGACGACGTCCAGAAAGGGGTTCTTCGCGTTGTCCGCATCGGCGAGAAGCTGAGGAACGATCCATCGCATCCCGGTGAAGGCCCGAGTCAGTTCGGCCTCGCCGCGGTACATGAAAAATGCCCAAATCCGATCGGCCTGCTGGTGGGCGTATGTGCCTACCAGCCGATTGGGCTCAACCAGCATCGTCCAATTCGGTCCGAGCCCGTAGCGATTCGGTACGTCGTAACTTGCGATCGTGTAGCCCATGAGGCGGCGAAATGATTCCTCGGGACCCGCAACGAGCGCGCGCGTTCTCGAATGCACACCGTCGGCGCCGACGACGATGTCGAATCGTTCGTGCGACCCGTCATCGAGGGTCACATCGACTGCATCCGTGTCCTGCGCGACCGCGTGCAGCGAGCGACCGAAACGCAGATCGACATCCTTTGGCAGCGCGTCATAGAGCACGTCGACGAGCGTATCGTGCATGAGGGCCATGTACCGCCCACCGAGGATGCGGCGGATGCGCTCGATCGGCAGCGATGCAAACGCCTTTCCATCGGCATGTACATATACGAGCGCCTGGATCGGCACTTGATGTGCCGCGAGCGCATCGACGATGCCCATGCGGTCGGCTACGTCGAAGCCGGTTCCGAAAAAGTCGAGACCATAGCCCCCACGTCGTAACGCCGGTGCTCGCTCCAGCACGACGACGTCGAATCCCACCCGGCGCAGCCAGAAAGCAAGCGTGAGCCCCGCAATGCCTGCGCCACTGACTAAGATACGCACAGTGCAGAACTTCGGTATGACAAATGCAGTTCATGCGCGTGCGAAATGCTGTCGTCCGCTGCAAGCGCGCTCTGCTCGGTCGGTCCGGTTGGATCCGCGTTGGCGACGGCTGCCGTGAGGATGGCACCGATGGTCAAGGCGATGAGAGATCTTGTAGTGCGCATGCATCGCACGCGCGCTCAAACCGCTATCAAAGTGCGTAGTCCTTTAGCATCGGGCCGATTGTGCGCCGCGTAGCCGCGGAGTATAGTGGCTTGCGAGAGGTGGCCATGATGTCAAAGTCCACACTACTCGTAATCGCTTTCGCGCTGGTCGTCAGCCTTGTGCCTCGCGCCGCCGGCGCCCTGACTTTCTCGGGGTATCCGACCGGTAAGGCTCCGTACGACATCGTCTGGCATTCGACGCAAGACGTTGACGCCAACGGGTTCCCGGTCAATCCGATCTGGGCGTTCATGGAAACCAAAGGTGCACCGAACTTCGGTCTAGCGTGCGCCTTTCAATACAATTCGCCGAGCAACAAATGTACGGACCAACCTACTGAGTGGAACCCGCAAGATTCGGAATTCGGCGACTTCGGCGAGTGCAGTGGAGACCCGTTTCCCGGTCACCTCAATTGGGACACGGTAACCGACATTGGGTACATCGAGTGGGAAGGCGCGTCTGGGAGCTGGCCCAACGACAACGACATCAACATGCGGCTCGATCAGCCGCTTCCGTCTACGGAGGCGCTGATCCCTTACGGCGGCCAAGCTTCGCTCGGCCTCGAATTTGACTCGACCGAAACGATCAACAACTTTGGCGATCCTTTTTGGCAGCCGGGCCAAATCGGCAGCAACGTCAACGGAGATCTCGCGGTAGTCTCGGGCGTGCTCGGCGTCGATGGCGTGCACCACGGCGGTTGGACCGAGATTCACCCCGTCCTCGCGCTGGCGATCTTGACCAACGAGGCAGTCATATCGAAAACGAAAACGACCGAGAAGGTGCAATGGACGTGGCAGTATTTCATTCGCAATTCCGGCAACGAGGGTGGATGCGGATCGCAAGAGTTCACGTGGGGCGGCAGTCACGGAAGTTGGTACCTCACGCTGCCCGTCTATGGGATGGGTGATGTCTTCTTTCCCGGCAGCGTGTTGTCGGCCGCAGCAGGCGCGACGTACTGGACCAACGGTTCCAGCGTTGGGCCGCCGAACATACGAGGCGGAATTACGCAACTGACCTTTGGTCCGAACTGCCCGACTTCTACGTGTGGCACGGGAAGCGCAAGTAAACAGCCGATGGGTCAGGTGCAGGTTATTTCGGTCGGGATTGGCCTTCCTTCGCCGCAGACCGCTGAAGACGGCGTGCTGACCGTCGTCGGTACCTATTCGCTGCCCAAACAATCGCAAAAAAAAGCGCAAGCGAAGCATATCGCTTCCACGCAAACGCAGGGCTGGGAAGAACCCAACGAGCCCGATGACATTCTCGCCAAGATCAGCGATCCGAGCGCACGTAGCGCAGTCGAAGCATTGATCCGTGCGAATGCGCCCGTTTCGGTTATGCATAACCCCGATATCAGTCGAGGGAGCGTCACCTTGGCGACATTGAGTGCGCCGCCGGCGCTGAGTTCAAGCGACGTCCAACAGCTAAGCGCGCTACACGCCGCGGCCGAGGATCCCGCGCGTAAAGCGAGGGTGACGATTTTTAAGGTGAAGCTCAAAGCCATAATCCCCTCGCCCGCGCCGAGGCGCTAGAAGCATGTAATGCAGCGGTCCGTCGGCAATCATTGAGGACGTATGCCGACGACGATTATGCTTATCCGCCATGCTGAGAAGCCCACCGTCCCACCACCGCACGGTGTTGACGAGAATGGTACGAGTGACAAAAACTCGCTTATCGTGCGCGGCTGGCAGCGCGCCGGCGCGCTGGTCCCGTTCTTCCGCACCCCGTGGGTTGATGGTATAAGCACGCCTACGGCAATCTACGCCGCAGGTACGAGCGATAAGCCGGTGATGGTCGACGGAGACGATGTGGGTAAGAGTCTTCGCGCCGAGCAAACCGTTACACCGCTCGCGCAAGCCCTGTCACTCAACGTGCAGCAACACTACCTGGTCGGTCAGGAAGATCTGCTCGTGCAATCGATCCAGAGCGAGAGCGGCGTCGTGTTGGTCGCGTGGGAACACAAGCACATACCGCTCATCGCACAGCGCTTGAGCGCCGCCGCACCGAATAAGTGGCCGGGAAAAGACGTGTTCGATCTCGTGTGGGTTTTTAAAGCAAGCAACAGCGGATACAACTTTTTGTCGATCGCACAAGACCTACTCGCCGGGGACTAAGTGCGCTCGCCCTTCGCTCGAAGGGCCCATGTTCACGACATTATCGAGGACGACGCCGGCGACGTATGGCGCTAGAGACCCCGGGATCGTCGCCGACGCTACTGGCGTGTATTCATTTGCGTAACGCGGTTGCGAGACGGTGTGGATCGTCGTCGAGAAATAGCTTTCGACGACTGACGTCGGCGCTTGTGCGTCGACGACGAGATGATTTGCGAACGCGACATCGACCGATCCGCTCCCGGCTGGAACCGATATGGTGCCGCCGTAACCGCCGACGCTCGGCAACATCGCTGACGTTGCCTGCGTTGTTGCCGTGAAGCCGGGTGTGGGCGGGGCCGTTGGCGCGGGCGCCGTGATTGTGGAGCCACCGCAGGCGCTTAGAATCAGGGGCGTTGCGACAAGCGCCGCAAATACGACAGCGCGAAGTATGGTCACGGCGACGGTGACACGGTTGGTGCGGGGCTGGCGACGCGGAGCGAGCCGGTTGCGAGTAGGCGCGACCAGAGCACGCGATGGCCACTCATGAACGTCGCGAATGTCGCCAGCGCCCGATCGATTGCGCGTGACGAGGCGGCGTCGATCTGTGCGCCGACGATCATGGCTTCGTTGCGCGGTTCGCTGAAGGCGGCCGAGCCGTCGTAGAAACGATCGCCGTCGCAATCAAAGAGCACCAGCCGAGCGGTCACGGTCACGGTCTTTGCATTGTACTCCCAACGCCGCCCCGGCACGAGAAACCCCGAAACGCCCAGCGGTTTGCACAAGGCGGGATTTGCGTATTGCGGCCGCTCGTCTCCCGGAATGGGGACTGCCCCGATTGAGAACTGCTGTGCAAATCGCGTCGCGGTGTCGTGCGAGAAGCGTTCGAAACTCGGCTGCATTGCCGGCTGGTTTGCGGTTTTAACGACAAGCGCAAGGCTGGGCGTTGGCGGCGGCGCCGGTGACGGCAAGCTATGGCGAGGAGTCGGCATCGCGCATAGATCCGGTCGCGAGGACGCGGGACCACAGGACTTTGTGGCCGCTGACAAACGTCGCGAATTTTTCTAACACTAAACCGATCGCCTGCGACGAAGTCGACTCGATCTGTGCTTGCGGGATCAGCGCTTCGTTACGTGGTTCAGTGAACGTCGCCGCGTCGTCGAAGAAGCGATCGCCGGCGCAGTCGAAGATGAACAGGCGCGCTGTTGCTGACACCGTCTTCGACGTTGTAGTCCAATGCCACGCAGGCACGGTGAATCCCACGATACCAAGAGATTTGCAGAGCGCGGGATTGGCGAACTGCGGCCGATTTCCAACCGGTATTGGAAGGGCCGTCACCGAGAACCGTGCTGCGAAACGCGTTGATGCCTCGTCCACGAAGCGTTCGAAACGCGGTTGCGTTAAGGGCGTGCTTGCGATGCCGACGACGGTCGCGAGACGCGGCGTTGGTCCCCACGCCGACGGCGCCGGCGTGGGCGTGATGTCGCGGATCGACCCGGTTGCGAGGAGGCGCGACCACTGCGCCGGATGGCTCTCGGCGAAACGCGCGAAGTCTGCGAGGAACGCGTCGGTCGCGTGCGACGCGATCGATTCGATTTGCGCTTGCGGGATCATGGCCAAATTACGCGCTTGCGTGATGTGGCTGATGCCGTCGTAAAAGAGGTCGCCGTCGCAGTCAAAGAGCGCGTACTCAACGGTCATCGTCACCTTCGTCGACGACATCCGCCAGAGGCGCCCGGGATTTAGCACGCCGACGACACCGAGAGGTGGGCAGAAGCCGGAAGCTGCGGATACCTGCGAGTTGCTGGGCGTTGCCGGCACGATCGCGACGGAGAAGCGTGTCGCAAATCGTGATGCAGCGTCGTTGGCCCACCGGTCAAACGACGGCTGACTGATCGGCTGTATCGCTCGACTGATTGCAAGCGCCAGGCGCGGCGGATTAGCCGGAGCCGCTGGTGTTTGCACCGCGAGCAACACGAGAAGAAGAAGCGGCATGAGGTCCGGCCTCCGTTCTTATCGGGGTACTTATCGAAGCGCGGGAGGGTGACCTCTGGTCCGAAAGGACCAGGTCGCAATCGCTGTGGTAAACTCGGAGCAACGGACGTCGAAAAACTAAGGTGGGTGATGCTGGGAATCCTGATGCTGGCCGTTGTCGCTGCCGCACCGACGGAAACGCCGGCCCCAGGGCCCACTGCTCTAAAGACGATCATTACGGTTCGATCGAGTCAACTCTGCACCGCGACTGCGAATACGGCACTTTACACGATCGGGGGCTTGCGAGCAAATGATCGGCTCGTCGAGAGTTCTAAGCCCTTGCTCCTCGAAATGGGACGCGACTTCATTCCCATCAGCGGGGTCGGAAAGGCTTTTGGCCAACGGAGCGCGCGTTTCGGGGGCGCTCACGACCCGAGCCCTGCGCTCATCCTAGATAACCAGCATCTCGTCAAGCTGACGAATGAAATTGTCCATAACCTGGCGATCATCGATAACACGCTGAATGATCCGACGCGCTTTCCGGCCGTGGCAAAAACCGATGCTGACAAAGAAGCGCTCTTGCTCAAGGCTCAGCTGCAAGCGGTCGCCGATCAACAGCGCATTATCTTGAACGAACTCTACGGTCTCTCAGATACGCTCTCGCTCCAGGAACTCGTCGCTAAGGGTGACGGAATGCAAGGCGCGAACGGCGGCGGAGCACCCGGCGCGCAAGTCGGCCAGGCCGATCAAGACGTCAGCTTTCAGGATGTTCTCTCAGCATCGCAGCGCGGCCGCTCCGGCCCCGTCGATCCAACCGTAGATCAGGATCCCGCGGTAAGCCAGCCACCTACGGACCTTTCAAATAGCCCGATTGCTCGATTTTACTACGGTGTTGCCGAGCAACAGCGCGGCACTGCGTCGGCCGAGAAGGCACTTACGCAGACCGTTTTAAACGTCGCGGCAATCTGTCGGCAATAGTGTGCTGACAGTTTCCAATGTGAGATGGGCCGAAAGACCCGGCGGTCCCTCGACTACGCTTCGCTACGCTCGGGATGACACAGTACGCTTCGCTACGCTCGGGATGACACAGTACGCTTCGCTACGCTCGGGATGACAAGAAATACGCTGGGGATGACACGGCCCTTCGACAAGCTCAGGGTGACAGAGCGGTGTGCGCAGAACAGCGCTGGGAATGTTAGCACTTGTATTCGCGCTGGCCGAGATTGCGTTGGGTGGCCAAATTCTTTTTGGGAACGAGGGCCACGTTGAGCCCGGCAACAACGCGAATGCGAACGATCCGATTCCGTTCGCCGTGCTCGACGCGCGCGTCAAACACTTCGAGATCCAAGGCGAGCTGGTGCCGCTGCCCTCGATCCCGATCGCCGATTCGAGCACGGGAATACACAGCATACAGCTCAACTATTTTGACGGCACGGTGCGGTATTGGACCGGCGGCCGGCAACAGTGGTGTCTGGGCATCGGGCAAACGCTCTGGAATCAGCAGACGGAATATCTTTCCGTGCCGGTGCAGTACGATGCGTCGCGCGGTGCCGGCATGCGCTATGAAATTGGAAACATGATTCCGGTATTTAAGCGCGACCATATCGAGACGATTGTTGGCGCGAGTCCGAGCATTCACGCGCGACTTTCCTATACGTTCGGGTCGCCCGGTTTCGCCGCACCGCCGGTCTCCGAAGTCGAGTCACAGGTCGATGTGAAGGTTGCGCTCGTTCAGCCTGCGGGGCGATGGAGATTCGCCTACGGGGTGCGCTATATGAATATGACGGCAAAATTCGACGATGGAAGCTTTGCCGACGCAAATCACGTCGCGGGTGTCTTTATTTCCGCCCTCTACGCGCTCAGTAAGTAGCGCCCACCCTTCGAGGCTCGCTGCGCTCGCACCTCAGGGTGACAGGTCGTCGGCGTTTTTGAGGAATCGCAAAAAATCTTTCACCAGCTAGAGTAAAGCGCGGACTAGCGCGTTACGATAAGCGCTGCGAGGCCAATTGCAATTAGGTCCTCCACAATTGCTGCCGGATAAGCGCCGATCCGTTTGATGGCCTCGCAGCGCGCCGCATACCCACCATACGTTCCGATCAGTGCGCCGATGACGCCGGCAATAGCCCCGGCGATGCCCGGACCGGCGTGCATGGTCGCGAGCAACCAGCCACCGAGCGCGCCGCTAATGATGCGGAAGGTCAGTCCAACCGGTCCGGTGCGCGCGGGCGTGTTCGGTAACACATCGAGGACGTATTCCGCGACGGCGGCGATTGCGAGCACGATGCCCCACACGCTGCCGCGCCGGATCAACACCGCGGCCAGGGGCGTAAACGTGCGCAGACCCGAAACGATGCCGAGGCACACGCAGAGTAAAAGTATCGTCACGGGGTATAAATTCGCTAGCCTATGAAAGACCTCATCGTTTTCGACTTAGACGGCACGTTGGCAAAGAGCAAATCCGCGATCGATGACGAGATGGCGACGTTGCTCAAAGGCCTCATGGCGGTGGTCAAGGTTGCGATCATTTCGGGTGGCGATCTGCCGCAGTTTCAAACGCAAGTCGTCGATCGTCTTCCGGCCGGCAGCGCGCTTGCCAACCTGTCGCTCTTGCCGACAAGTGGGACGAAGTTCTTCACCTATGATGGCGGCGCGTGGCGCAAGTTGTATTCCGAAGACTTGAGCGTTGCCGAAAGGCACGCGATCGACGACGCACTCGAGAAGGCCGTGGCGCAGACCGGATTTCAGCCCGCGCAAACGTGGGGCGAGCGCATTGAGGATCGCGGCACGCAGGTGACGTACTCGGCGCTCGGGCAGCAAGCGCCGCTCGAAGCTAAAGAAACGTGGGATCCCGACTTTGCCAAGCGCAAAGCGATTCAGGCGATCCTCGCGACCACGCTATCGAAGTTCTCGGTGCGACTTGGCGGAACGACCTCGATCGACGTGACGCGCCCGGGCATCGACAAAGCCTACGGCATCCACAAACTGCGCGACGAGCTGCACATCCCGATCGAGAAGATGCTGTATGTCGGCGATGCGATCTTTCCGGGCGGTAACGACTATGCAGCGCTCCAAGCCGGTGTCGATTGCGTCGCCGTGCGCGATCCCGGAAGACACCAAACGCGTGATTGAAACGGTTATTGCGCTGGAGAAGTGACCCCCGGCAAGCTCATGGTGACAGAAGTATGCACGTCGTTCTTGGTTGGAATCCAAGCCTGGTCTTCGAGAATGCCGAACGCATTTGGACACCGCGATCCGGCGCGCACTCGTCGAGGTCGAGGACGCGCTGAGCGCCGGCTATCACATCGCCGGAGCGCTTTCGTACGGGTTGGAGCGCGGCGTGATTCTCGCCGCGTTTCACGAACCAACGCGCTGCAATCTTCCTACGACGGCGCGCGATTTCACGATGAGTGCACCGCTGTGCCGCGTGAGCTACGCAGACTACGAGTCGTCGGTGCGAGACATGCTAACGCGATTCGCGATGGCAAAGTGTACCAGGTGAACTACACCGTACGTTTGACATCGGCATCTGCGGTGATGGAGCGGACCCTTCCATTCTTGGCCGACCGTGCCGGCGCGCGATATTGCGCGTATCTCGAACACGACGGCACGGCATTGCTCTCTTTTCGCCGGAGCTCTTTTTGCAATTCGACGGCGATCGAATCACGACCAAGCCGATGAAAGGCACGGCGCCGCTCTCGCGCATCGACGAGCTTGACAACGAGAAGAATCGCGCCGAGCATCTGATGATGGTCATCTGCTCGTAACGACCTGCATCGGTCTGCGAACGCGTCGACGTGAGTCAGATGTTCGAGATCGAGCGTTATCCTACGTTCGCGACGATGACCTCGACGATCACCGGTGAGCTGAAGACGGCGTCGTTCGCCGAGATCATGCGAGCGGCGTTCCCGTGCAGCAGCGTAACGGGCGCGCCAAAACGCGCGGCGATGCAGCACATCGCGCAGGTCGAGCGCGAGCCGCGCGACTTTTACACCGGAAGCATCGGATATCTGTCGCCGACACGTCAGGGCTGGTGGAACGTGGCGATCCGCACGTTGCAGTTCGAGCCGGACAAGCCGCTCGCGCGATTCGACGCCGGCGGCGGGATCGTGAGCGACTCGACCCCCGAGGACGAGTGGAGCGAGATCTTGCTCAAATCGCGCTTCCTTGAGAGCGCAAGCGACGACTTCGCATTGTTGGAGACGCTGCGCAGCGGTGCGGACGCCGCGACGGTGAGGGCGCATCTCGCGCGGCTGCGTTCGTCGGCTGCGGCGTTTGGATGGACGGTCGATGAAGAAGAACTTCGGGCGCGGATTGCCGCGTTTGGCGCGCTTCCCGTCCGCATTTGCTGCGGGTGCGCGTGACGAGTTTAGGCGTGGCAATCGAGGGGCAACACATGGACTCGCATGGAGTCCGTGCGCATCTGTCTGTCGTCGCAGCGCGTGCGCTCGGATGATCCGTTTTTACGGCACAAGACCTCGTGGCGCGCTGTGCATGAGGCGGCCGCGCGCGAAGCCGCGGAGCAGGACTGCTTCGAAGCGATACTTACCAATGAGCGCGGCGAAATCACCGAGGGCAGCCGCACGAATGTTTTCGTGCGTGTGAACGGCGCGCTTCTGACGCCATCGCTCGCGAACGGGCTGTTGCCGGGGATCTTGCGCGCGCGTCTGCTCGCCGAGCGGCGGGCTATCGAAGCAACGTTATTTCCGCGCGATCTGCGTTCGGCCGAAGCGGTTTATCTGGACAACGCGAAGGGGCTGATGGCGCATCGAGATTACGACTACCACTAGTTCGACATTCTAAATCTGGAGAACATAACTCAATGATCTCATCTCATATCTCGATTCCCGCAAATCGTCCACCGACGACGCCCGGAAAAATTATTACCGAAGAATTCCTCAAGCCGCTTGACATCACGCAGCAAGAGCTCGCCGATGCATTGAAGATGTCGCGCGTCGGTGTCAATGCTATCCTCAACGGGCGTCGTGCGATTACGCCTGATACGGCGCTTCGGCTTGAACGCGTGCTCGGGCCATCCGCGCAGTTTTGGCTGAACCTTCAGATGACTGTCGACTTGTACAACACGTTAAGGTCGCCGGCGCGGAGAGAAATAGCGCAGCTAAAACAGCTGTTCATCCTAGCCGCTCTCGAGGCCCCCAATCGCGCCTCAGGGTGACGAAGCAGCGCTCAGCGTGTACAAAGGCCCTCGCTCGTAACGCTGGCTCTAAGGCGTCTGCAATGAACTTCTGGCCACGCTCATTCGGGTGCAGACCATCGGCTTGCGTATACTGATTTTTGGGAATGGGCGCACGCAGCAAGACGACCGATGCGCCGCTAATCGAGGAAACCTGCTCTAATGCGTGGTAAAACCGTTGTTGGTAGTAGGCCAGGTCATCGTGCTCATCTGAGATCAAGGGAGCTTCGACAACAATCGTAGCATGGCCAGGCTGCAGCCACCTTGCGAGGTCTTCGACGGTTGGCGTTGGCGCCGCATCAAATTGTGAGACAAATATAACCCGAGCTGAGCCGGCAAGAGTCAGCGATCGAAAGATGACGCGCTTGTTAATCTGACCATCTACGGCCGCAACAAACGAGCATCGACGCGCAAGAATGTCGGGATAGGCGAGCTCGCCTCTAGCGAGACCGAAACCAGAAGTTTCGCTCGCTCCTACGAACGAAACGATGGGAGCTGGGGTTGCGGCAGCAATCATCGCGAATTAGATGGCAGCGGAGATTCGTTGTTACGAATAATGTGCGGCGTGACCACGACGTATAGGTTTGAGTTGGATGATGAGTCATTTCGCACTCGAAATAGGCCACCGATAATCGGGAGATCTCCAAGAATCGGAATCTTTGACATCGAATTGATCTCTTCGTTCAGGAACAGGCCACCTACCATGAATGATTGCCCGTCTTTGACCGTTGCCGACGTGCTGATTTGTCTTAGGCTAATCTCCGGGACTTGCCCCTGGGACGTTGCTACGTAGGATGTCACGCTCGAGACCTCTGCAAAGATATTCGCTGTGACGAAGCCTTCAGTGTCAATGTGCGGCTGAATTTGAAGATTTACTCCAACAGCTACGTAGTTGACACTGCTCTGCGTAACAGCCGTTCCTCCGGGAAAGACCGTTGTGGTTATAATCGGAAGTGCGTCACCGGTCAGAATTTGTGCCGGGACGTTGTCGGTGGCAAGGACACTCGGCGAGGCCAAAACTTTTCCGCCGCCTTTTTGGATCGTCGCGAAAAGACTCGCCTGAAATGTGGCGGTAAACTGCGGAACCGATGGCGCGGGGCCGCCAATCGTACCGCCCCCCGTTGCAATAGGTGCGCCTTGGCTCGGAGCTAGGCTCAAGCCAAGGTCCCGTGCCCCACTCTCGCTTAGCTCGACGACTTTGCACTCCAACATGACGCTTTGTGCCGGCACATCGAGTTGCGCGATCAGGCTTTTCATCGACTCGATCTGTGCGCTGGTTCCGGACAGCACCATCGCATTAAGGCGTCGGTCGATGCCAACTTCATCGCTAAGACGCTGCCCAAGCGGTGCTTGGGCGCTGGCGGCGGCCATGTTATTTACCGTTGTCGTTTGCGCTCCACCAGACGTTGGGAGGCTGAAGATCGACCCGGCTGGTTGAAATGCTGGGGCCTGCGGAACTTGTTGCCCCGAGACCAGAATTCCAGCGATCTCGGAGACGTCCGCGAAGTGGAGTTGCACGACTTCATACGCTCGAGGGCCCTCCGTCGCTGCGAGAGTTGCTTGTGCACTAGGTTGGCCTGCAGAGCTCGTTAATGACGACGGCTGCGCGATGTCAACAATTACGTCGTTACCCGAGACTGCCGCGACGGCGCGCACCGGGCTAGTAAGTGAGATGCGCAGCGTGACCCCGTTTCCATTGGCAACCTGCACCGATGCGATCGCGTTTGCGCCGGCCAGCGTCCCGAGGTTTCCCGGACTGCTCGCAGAGGCATTGGGGAAACGTAAGATGAGGACGTTGCTTCCCTCGCCTGACATCTGCCAATCCGTTGGTGCTTTTGCGCTGAACGTTACGACGACGCGAGAGTACCCTTCGCTCAACGAATCGACGCGAACCCCATTTATAACATCGACGGCGGCAAGGCTCCGAGCCGGCAAGATTGCCGCCGCAAAGACGGCCGCGATGATCGGCAACCGCATAATTCTAGGTATGTGGAACCTCGATCCATTTGGGTTCGCAGGCATGGGCCGACATCGCGCGCCATTCCGGCGGCGGGGTCGCGATCCACCAATCGCACGGTGAGTTGAGCGTGAGAACTGTTACCCCCGGTGGAAATATCAACATCCAAATAATATAGCTTGCATGTGCTGTCTCTGATGGACTGCCCTGGGTCGCTAGCAACTCGACGGTGGGCTTTCGGGCGGCGCTATATAACACCGCGTTCCTAAGATCTCGCTTTTCGTATCCTTGAAGCGCCGGAACGAGATACTGTTCGATCCTCGCCATCCGTTGGTGCCCAGGCTCCCAACCAACGAAGTATGGGCTCGCGGGGTAGACAACAAAGCTATCGCGGTGTGGCGTGAGAACCACGGTGAAATCCCGTGCTATTTCGGGGTCATGGACGTGGTACGCGCGGTAGCCTTTCGGAAACCGCACTTCGCGAAAGACTGTGACGATTGGAATGCCGCGTTCTCCCACCACCCTGTTGAAGGCCGGTGCAGCAGTGGCCTCTTGCGTGAGCAAGCGTGTTACGGCTGTAAGGCCCGGTGGTGCCGTGCTCGACGCTTCCGACATGGGCGAAGGCGTCGCGGCAATCGCGACGCCTATGCCAAACGCAGCCAAGAGAGCTAGCACCCGCGCTGGCTCTCGTTTCATTGGCTTTGTGATCCTAGGAGTGCGCCCGATCCGGCGTCCACCGCATAGCTCGGGCCACCACTTGTGCTATAGATCCAGGCCGGTTCAGCAATCCCCGTCGGCAGCGTCAACGATGTGACCCAGTAACCAAGCGCATAACCAGTAACATTGCCCGGAACGGGAAGCGCAAGGGAAGCGGTGTAGGCATCTATGGTGCCCCGACCGGCCGTATACCCGGTCCTGGTCGTCGAAACTGCGGAGCCCGTCGATCGCCACAATCGATAGCCATATGAAACGTTCGGCTTATCGTAGTATGTCGTCTGGTAGGCATCGCAGATAGGCTTGTGAGGAGGATCGTTGATGATCCAGTCAGTGCAGAGCGTTTGGCTGTAGTGATCGTCCTCGACGTCCACCTTGATGGCATCGCCACCGTATATTGTTCCGCTCGAGTGGTTCCAAATAAACTCATAACCGGTAAGTATCGCGCTCCCATTGCTTTGTAATGTGTAGAGGGAAAGCGTGTCAACAAGAGCGGCGTCGCCTGGCATCCCAAAAGAATTATTCGGCGCTCGCACCGGCGCCGAAATGATCGTTACTCGTGCCGGTATCCAATTCCTCAGACCAAGAACCCGATTCATTGTTGCTTTGATTCGCCTGCTGCCAGGCGTCGGGAATAGTCGTGGATGATAGTCCGGCCGTATCCATTTCCATGAGCAACGTGGCAGCGACCGTGGGGTTGTTGTCCGAAGTTACGTCGCAGTTTCGTGAACCGAGGCCTTGGCTGGGGCAGGAGCCGGGCGATTGCCAATACCCGTAAAGTCCGCGAAGCGGAAGATTCGCTTGGTAAAACAACGGCTCCCACGGATTGGAAACGTATTGCATGCTCTCTATGACGCCGGAGTTGGCGTCTACAGGATCCTGGACCGCGTCGGGGGCAACTGTAAAAGATGCCGAAACGGGACTAGGGCTATTCGAACTATAAACATAGCACGCTTCACTTCGGTGGCGTATGGTCCATAAGGACTATGAAGCGCGATATGTCTTCCATGGCAGAAGTCTGGGCACTAACTGTCACGAAGCTTGTGCATCGGTTTCGAATCAAGTGCCCATTCGACAAGCTCAGGGTGACAGATTGCGTCGGTCCCTCGACTACGGCGCTTCGCGCCTACGCTCGGGATGACACTGCGCGCCCTTCGACAAGCTCAGGATGACAATGCCCTTCGACAGGCTCAGGGTGACACAGGGTAGTAACGCTACCACATGAATTACGCCCGCATTTTTTCTGGCGCACTTTGCGCTGTCTTGGTGACCGCAGCAGCTCCGACGCCGACGGTAAGTTCGGACCAGGCCCTCGTCGGTTGGGCCGCCGGTCCCGGAGTGAGCACGGAGTTTTCCTACGAACACCAACTGATGAGTGTGCCCAGTGCGTCGAATGCGATGGATATCGAGCGGCACATTTCGTCGGTGCCGCATCGTGCCGGTTCGGATGCCGACTATGCGACCGCGATATACGTGCAACAGCGTCTGGCACGCGACGGATTTGCGACGCGAATTCAAAAGTATCAGGTCGAATTCACCGGTCCGCTCGAGCAGAGCTTGAGTTTGGTCTCGCCGCAGAAGCGCGACTTCTCGCTGCTCGAAGGCACGCCGGGGCATCCGAATCATTGGGAGCAACTTGCGGGCCAACCGTTCCTCGAAGAATCGGGTGACGGCACCGTGACGGGCCCCGTCGTGTACGTGAATACCGCGTCGAAAAAAGACATGGACGAACTCGACGCACAACACGTGTCGCTCAAGGGCGCAGTTGTCATGATTCGCCTGAGCGCGCCGGGCGGCGGCGGCATCGCGACGATCGATCCGACCTACAACTCGTACGACCAGCTGAAGAAACGCGGCGCTGCGGCCGTCCTTGAATTTATGGATCCGGCGACGCAAGGCTACGGCGGCGGCGTGATGTGGCCGGCCGGCAACTTCAAGAACATCAACATGGCCGAACGCATGAGCGGCCCGTCACCGCGCGGCTTCATGAAGTTCCCGCCGGGCGATCCGACAATGGACGGCCGCGCACCGATCGTGGGCGCTGCGCACAAGTCGTGGAACCAGATTCCCCATTCAACGATGCCGGAGTTGAGCATCACGCAGAGCACGGCGCGCGCGCTGCTCGCCGGCATGACCGGGAAAGCGGTTCCGCAGTCGTGGCATCCGATGTTCGAATTCACGCAGCACTTCGGCGGCAACCAGATCGCGCGAGTGCACACGAAATTCGAACGCAAACTCAAGACCATTTGGCTTGTCTTCGGCGACATGCAGGGTTCGAGCGATCCCGATTCGATCGTGATGATCGGCAGCCACCGCGACGCGATGACCTTCGGTGCGATCGATCCCGGTAGCGGTACGACGGTGCTGCTGCAAGATGCCGACGCCTTTGCGCGGCTCGCCAAGGCCGGCTGGAAGCCGCGTCGCACGATCGAGTTTGCCTCGTGGGACGGGCACGAACTTGGATTGTTCGGCTCGGCGGCCTACATCTACGAACACCCCGATCTACGCAAGCGCGTCTTCCAATATATCAACACCGATCAGTTGACGACGGGCGATCCGTTCGTCGTGAGCGCATCACCCGGGCTCTTCGCCTTCATGAAGCAGATCTGCGACGTTATCCCGGAAGCGCACAACGGCGCGGAGATGCTCGGCAAGCGCGATACACGCACCGTTCCGTTGCTCAATGCGATGGGCGGCGGTTCGGATCACCAGAACTTCGCCTACATGCTCGGCGTTCCGAGTACGTCGAACGGCTACTACGGGCCGTTCGGCGCGCATCACACCGCCGAAGATAACCTCGACGGGTTGCCAACCTACGATCCGGGCATGCGCGAAGCGGTCGTCACCGCGCAGGTCACCGGCATTCAAGCGATGCGCGCGGCAAGTGCCGATGTTTCACCGCTGCGCATCGAAGAGATCCCGACGCAGTTGCTCAAGGATCTGATGCCCTTGCAACTCGCGGCGTTTGAAGCGACCGACGGCAAGGTCACGCTGGGCGATTTACGCGATGCGCTCGTCGCGTATCAGGCGGCTGCGCACAACAACCGATCTTGCGATGCAGAAGGCCGAAATGGGCGGCGACTCCGCTACCATGACGCAACTTGCTGCCAAGGAGCAAGCCTCGCGCGACGCGTTTTATATGCCGGACGGATTGATGTTCCAATCGGCGTATCACACGGCCGATCGCGTGTTCACGAGCTTCCCGGAGATTGTGTTCGCCGGCAAAGACAAAGCGAAGCAGGCGAAGGCGGTCGAGCGCATGACGACGGCGGTCAAGAACGCGACGGCCGCGCTGCAGTAAAGCGATGAGCGATGAGTAAGCGACGCGAGTTCTTGATGGCGCTCGGTGCGGCCGGTGCCACACCGGTCTTGCTCGGTGCGAACGGCGAGATACCGCTGATACCGCTCGAGCGCGCGCTGGTTCTCAGTGGCGGTGGCGCACACGGTGCGTACGAGGCGGGCGCCATCGGATGTTGGGTCGCCGCGCGCGGCGTGGCCGACGGCGCTCCGCTCGTACCGTATCAGATGGTGTTCGGTACATCGATCGGCGCGCTCAACGGTTGGATGGTTGCGACCGGACAATACACCCGGTTGCGCGAGCTATGGTACGGCATCAGCGCAGCCAAGTTGCTGCGCTTCAAACCGCAATTCGCGGCATCCGCCGATCCGCGCAGCGGTGCGCTCGATCAGCTCGCGGCGAAGGTGCGGATGGCTTCGCTGACGACCGATCAAACGGCGATGTACGATTCGCAACCGGTATTCGATTTTCTCTCGCGCGAAATCGACCCCGAGCGACCGCTGGTGATCCCCTTTGTGTGGGCGGTGACGAACCTGACCGAACAACATACGGAATTTTTCTACCGGCGCGCGACGGACACGCCGGCCCAATTTCACGATGCGATCGTTGGGGTGATTCGGGCGATCATGGGCCCGCAAACGGTCGTGCGAGAAGCGAGCCTCGACCTCTTTCACAAGCAGCTCTTTGCATCGGCGGCCATTCCGATCGTCTGGGATCCCGTGCCGTTACCGGGCCCTGACGGCAGCATGTGCGAGTACTGCGACGGTGGCGTGGCGAGCAATTCGTCGGTGCGCATCTCTCATGCGGTCGCGCGCGCGGTCGACGTCATCTTGGTGGATCCACCATTCGAGCCGGTGCGCACCTACGCCAATGCGATTGCCATTACGTTCGGTTTAGTCGCGACGATGCGACGCAAGATTCTCGACATCGATATGCGGACCGCGCACTTTCAATCGCTGACCAAACGCGCATTCGCGCGACTTCCCAACGCCGACGCGGCAATCGCTGCCGAGGGTGACCCGCAGTTTGCCACATATATGCAGACGGTGCCGGCGACGACGCTTTCCTATCTTCGCCCGAAAGACAAGTTGCCGATCAGTAGTGAAGATTTTGACGACGAGGAAGGCATCGGAAAAACCTATCGGTTAGGATGGAACGATGCAATCGCGGGCGTGACGCCATACGACTGGAAGACGTTCGCCTAATGTTCCTAATCGAACGCGTGCATGCGCCTGACGACGAGGTGCGTGGCTTGATCGGCGAACTGGACGCCGAAGGCGAAGCGCGCAACCTGGGGCTTCGCGTAGCGCGGCTCGAAACCGGCGTGCATCAACCCGCCGCGATCGGGTTCTATCGCCGAATGGAGAAGAGGATACCGTGAATATCTTTCGTTCGTCAGGGGCTCGCATGTTCGTAGCGCTGCTCGTTCTGGCGGTCGCACCGCAGCCCGCATCGGCAAAGATGGGGGGCTTCGTATTTATCAACAACTCGAAGCTCTGCGCGTACGTGACCATCTCCCACCGCAGCAGCGAGAATCCGACCTGGCAGGTCGCCGGCGGTACGCTCGCGCCCCGTTACGTGAAGGCAGGCGCGAACTTCGCAGGCTCGGTCGATTGGAGCGACGTCAAAGTACGCGCCGAAGTGACCCGCAACACCTACTGCACCGGCGGACACATCGTGGACGTCGAGGCCACCTATCACGACACAAGCACGGTCCCGCACGTGCAACGTACGGCGACCTTGCAAAGCGATAGCCGCTTCTACATCACCATCCGCTAAGTATGCTATTGCCAACCTGAGCTTAGGCTAAAGCCATTGCCGGAATTTCTTCAACACGACGCCCATGCCGCCAACGTTTCCAAAGCTCCGCTCGAAGTCGGCCGCTAACGGGTGATTACATCCCGACCTGTAGACTTCTGCACGAACTTTGATCTCGGGTCGTGCGCCGAATTTGAATTGGAAGTGCTCCCCGGGCTTCACGTTTCTCGGGCGATCTCCACTGACGATCGACCACGGGCCGATGGCGCTCGCCCTTCCATATATCGTGATCCAGGCGCAGTTCGTCGACGCGTTCGTGAAGTTGATCCCTGCTTGGCGAGCATCGGCGTTGACCGTGAGCGCCACGGTGGCAAAGAATGCAAAAAAGATACCGAATAAATATCTAAGCATAGGCTCCTCCAATTAGGTCCTCGCTACGCGCGGGATGACAAATAACCCTTTGGGGCGGTCCCTCGACTACGCTTCGCTACGCTCGGGATGACAAAGTGGTTGCGCGGGGATGACAAAGGAAGGGCGGAGCGAAGGTAGACCTCGTCAAGGAGGTGCGCCCATGCGTCTTTTTCGTTCGTCTGTTTTCGCATTGCTCTTCGCTTCAATGATCGTTTTTGCGACGGCCTCAGCTTCGGCCGATGCCACCAGCGACATGGTGGCAACGATGCAGAACTTTGCGAGCGTGCATTCGTATCACTGCGATATCCTCGCGAGCCGAGGAACCGTCAGCATGGACATGGTCGCCCCCGACAAGTTCCACATGACGATGAACGGCAAAATGCAGCTGATCAAGATTGGCAGCGACATGTGGATGAACATGGGTGGCGCGTGGCAACAGATGCCGCAGGTCGGTGCAATGATGCAGCGGCCCATGGATTTGGCGCGCGGCGCCGGCATGCAGGGTCACGCCCCAAGTGACTACGCGATCACCGATCTCGGTCCGGCGCTGCTCGACGGTATGCCCACGCACAAATATCACATGGTCGGTAAGGACGGGAGCACGGTCGACATGTGGGTCGCGAAGAATCTCCCCGTGCAAGTACAGGCCTCCGGGAAAGAGGGCACGGCGACCATCAAATATTCGCAGTACAACAGCGTGCCCGACATTACGCCCCCGGTGTAACCTTTAGCGCGGGAGCTGATTCTGAATGGCATCAACGCCGGCTTGCGCGCAAATTTCATCATTTGTGTCGCCTGGCGAGCCACCGACGCCAAGCCCGGCGACGATCTGATTGCCGACTTTAATTGCGACGCCGCCGGCCAGCGCGATAACGTTCGGCAAGGTCGCGAGTACGGGAGCATTGCGCGAGTGTTCGACTTGCTCGACAAATTGCGCGGTATTGTCCAGCTTGAAGATCGGCCCCATCGTGACAATCGTGTATGCCTTGCGGTATGCGGTGTCGCGTGTGTGGATTGTGCTGTAGTCTCCGCGCAGGACGACTTTCGGAATGCCCGAGACGTCAACTACCGTCGCCGTAACGTCCCAGCCCCTTGCCGCGCAGGCGCGCACCGCTTCTTGCGCGGCCGCAAGGGCAATCTTGAGCGGCAACACGTAGGGGCGTTCTGATACTTGAGCACCGGCGGATACGGGCATCGCGAGGTTCGCCGCGACAATAAGACTCAAAACACCGATGCGATTCATGTTTAGTGACCTCCGTTCCGGCGTGGATCATCGGCGATATTCGCGTATTCGAGACCTAGCGGTCCGATCGCATTAACCTGCACAATGTACTCACTTGATTTCGCCCAGTGAAAATGCCAGGTACCGCCGGGGAGCACGAGCAGGCTGCCCGGCGAGTATGCAGTGAGAGCGTCGCCATCGAATTTGTCGCCAAACCCGATGTAAAATATTCCGGATATGACCGTGTAGATGCGGTCTTCGGGATGTCGATGCGGCATCGTCTTGGTGTTGAGCGGTGCCTTCACGCGAATAGCGTATGGCGCCGCGGCTGCCGGATCGCCGACGAGCTTCGCTAGGCGAGCTTGGGAGGGAAACGCTGCAAAAGATTGCCAGTTCATTTGCTCCGGCAATATTGCCTTGAATGTACTTTCGTCTAGTTGGTGCGTCCGCATTTTCCATTACCTCCGCGCTGACGCTAACACGCGAGGCGTTGCGTGTCTGGCATGTGAAAGTGGCCAAATTGCATCGTGAGCGTCGCGGAGCCAGCAAGGCGATGCCCTGCTTGTAAGGCGTGAACTACGCTCGTAAAATGAGTCGTATGTACATCGAGTTTGGTAAACCCGTCTCGGAATTCGGCGCCTTCCTTCGGGTTCTGCGACGCCGGATTCCGCCTGAAACCGATACGCTGGGAACCTGGGAACGGGTGCCAATCCGCCGTGGTCGACACGTGACGCAAGAGGAGGCCGCAGAGGCTGTCGGCGTGAGCCGAAACTGGTACCGTCGACTCGAGTGTGGGGAAGGCGTGCGTCCGTCGACCAAACTGCTTGACCGTCTTGCAAAGACATTTGTGCAGACACCGGAGGAGCGAGTGAAGCTGTTCGTACTCGCAATCCCAGAAATCTTGCACTAGCCGGAAAAGCGCGCTCAGGCTTGACGATTACGTGGTTTGGCCGACCTCGATCAGGTAGCCGTCGGGGTCGCGGATGTAGCAGCGGATTTCGCCGTCGTGGACTTTGGGTTCGGTAAGAAAATGCGCGCCGCGCGACTTCCAAAGTTTGTAGCACTCGTGGATGTCGGCGACGCGGAAGTTCATTGCGATGCTGAGACGATCGGGATCAGCGGGCGGTGCGGCGGTGACGGTCGGCTTATCGTCGGTCGGTCCGCCGCCGCGATTGATCATCAACCACGTATTCGCAAGCCGCAACACTGCCGGGTTCTCTTCGTCGATCACCTTCGCGTCGAACACTTTGGCGTAGTATTCCCGCGAGCGTTTGACATCTTTGACGATCAGCAGTGTCGTGACGACAAAGCCCTTCTCTGGAAGCGGCTCATCGGGTTCGTGCAACGGCGGATTCGCGGGGTCGTGGCTCATGTTTAGTATCGGTCCCTCGACTACGCTTCGCTACGCTCGGGATGACAAAGTGAACGCTTCGCTACGCTCGGGATGACAAAGTGAACGCTTCGCTACGCTCGGGATGACACTTTAGCAGCCTTTGGCGGCGAGGATCGCGTTCAGATCGTGGATCGCGCGATCGTTGTTGACGTGCTGCTGGTAGTCGATGTCGGTCGTGTTCTGATTTTGCAGATACTGGATTAGGCCATGCGAGGCGTCGCACGAGCCGTAGACGGGCACGGCAAGATTCGGTTGGCCGTTCGTGTTGATCTTCGTTTCGATCGCCGTAATCTGATTTTCGAGCTGCGTCTGCCGCGCCGGCGGCACACCGGGCTGATTGAGCTGATACTCCAGCTCCAGGATCGCTTGACGTTCGTTGGCGTTCTGGGCGAGTGAGTCTTGAGCCATCGCGGGTGCGCCGGTGAGGAGTAGCGCGAGCGCGAGAAGATACAGCTGTTTCATAGAATCAGTATACCCCATCCTTCGAGGCTCGCTACCGCTCGCACCTCAGGATGACAACTACCGTGTATGCGGGCGGCGGCGCGCAGTGCAGTTGAATGAGCTTGCGGTGGTCGTTATCGTTGGCGTCTGCGTACGTCCATGGGCATCGGTCACGGTCGCCTGGAATGTGCTGTTGCTGCTGGCGAGCACGAGCAAGAAGTCGTGATCGGCGTCGGGGAATTGCAGTGACGAACCATCTGCCGACGGAATCGAGACCGTGAACGGACCGGAGTCGCCGCGCTCGAGGATGGTGAGCAGCGCAAGAGTGCCGCCGCAACCCGTGCCGAGATTCAGATTTGCCACCGACCAGGTCTTGGTTGGGAGTGCACGCGTCAGGTTGAGATTTCCGCTGCCGTCGCTGTCGAGAATGTATTCGCCGCCGTTATTGTTATAGGCCGTCGCAAGCGCCCCGCCTCCGCCGCAGCCCGCGGCGATAACCCCGAGTATAAAGAGAACCCAGGCCAATCGTAAGCGCATCTGCCCCCCTTCGCGAAGGAAGCGAGCCTTGGCCTGCGTGCGCTCTAGGCTAAGCTGGCGCGGCGCTTGAGCGCACGCTCGCGCTGCTTGTAAACCTTTATCGTGAGCTCAAGCCGTGACGATGTGCCGGTTTTGCGTAAAATGTGCGAGATGTGATTTTTTACGGTTTTGTCGGAGAGCCGCAATTTATTCGCGATCTCCTGATTGCGCAAACCGTCGAGAAGTTTTTGCAGCACACCACGTTCTGCCGGGCTCAACGAAGCTTCGATGTTGGTCATGATGAAAAAGACTATTCGCGAAGAATCTGCGTCATCATACCGACTGGGAAAAAGTAATCAGAGGTCTTTAGGCCTAACGGGGTGCCAAAAGTCCGGCAAGGTGGGCCTTGACGTCAAGCCAGTTACCTGCAGTTATAGAATAGCGCGCCGAGTCGCGCGCGGAGAAATCGGTTGCCAGGCGGTGCGCGCGCAAGATGCCTTCGAAGTGCGCGCCGATGCGTTCGATGGCGGCACGCGAGCGCGCATTGCGTGCGTCGGTATGAAAACAGACCGACCGCATTCCCCACGTTTCGAAGGCATGGGTGAGCATGAGCAGCTTGGCCTCGGTGTTGGCCGCCGTGCGCATCGCGGAAGGCGCGAGCCAGGTGTACCCGATCTCGCCGGTGTCGAAGGTGTTGGACTGCGCGTGGTCTGCCGGCCACGCCCAGCGCGCAAGATCGAAAAAGCGCGTCGAGCCGACCACCGCGCCATCGCCCTGGCGCACGATCGCAGATGGAAACGCATGGCCGGCCGTCGCCCACGCGAGCGCGGTCTCGACGTACTGACGCACGGCCGCTTCACCGCGAGGCACGAAGCTCAGCGCGTAGGGTTCGTCGTCGCTGCTGCTCGCGGCGGTGAGTGCGGGAATGTGGGTGTGGTTCAACGGCTCGAGCCGTACATGGGTGCCGGAAAGAATCACAATAGGATTATGCGCTAACGGCTACACCATATCGAGCGGGTGGACTCGTTTCTCGCTGGTCGCACGTAACCGGCAGCGTAACGGTGACGTGGCTGCCCAGGCCCGGCACGCGTTCGACCTCGACGCCGAGCGCGAGTTCGGAGATCAAAAAGAGCCCGCGGCCCGACTCGGCCCAGAGATTCGCCGGGAGTTTCGGCCGGTAGTTGAAGCCGGGACCCTTGTCGATGAAATGCAAAAGCAGCGCTTGCCCGCGCAATTCGAGCGAGACGCTGAGCGGACCGGGTGCATGCCGTACCGCATTGCCGATCAGTTCGGAAAAAATGACGCCGCACGTCGCGAGCTGTTCATCGTCGATCTCGCACAGACTCAAGAGGCTACGGAAGAATTCGTCGCGCATCGCGTAGGCCGAACGAGAGTCGGCGGCTTCGAACTGCCAGCGTAGCGTTTTGCTCGCGAAGTTGATCGTGAGGATCGCAATGTCGTCGCGCGGCGCCTGATCGGCGATCGCGCGTTCGATGAACTCGGCTGAATTTGCCGCGTGCAGCACCGCGTCGCTCGCGAGCACGGCTTCGAGCATCTTCTCGCCGGCGACGACGTCGCGCGATGCTTCGAGCACGCCATCGGTATACAACACGAGCATGCTGCGGTCCGGGCACGGCTGCTCGTGCAGCTCGAACTCGACGCCCCAGAACGCACCGAGTGGCGCGGACGGCGCCATGAGCTGCAGTATTTCCTTATTCGGCAGACGGAGCAGCGGCGGCGCATGCCCGGCGGAGACGTAACGCAACACGTGCGTGTCGGGATCGATCACGCCGATGAAGGCGCTGCATAGACGCTCGTCCGCTTCGGAGAGCAACAATCGGTTGCACACGTCGGCAATCCGACGCGGGATCGCCGAAGTCGAGGGCGGCCACGCGGATCGCCTGGCGCATAAGCACCATCAAGCGCGCAGCGTCAACGCCTTTGCCGGTGACGTCACCAATGCTGACGATGATTTCGCCGCTCGAGTTCTCGAATGCGTCGTACCAGTCGCCGCCGATGGCGGCTTCGGTTGAACCCGGGCGATAGTGCGCGCTGAGTTCGAGCCCCTCGCGCGAGGGCAAGCGATTGCGGCAAGAGCGAGCGTTGCAGCGTTTCGGCGACGTGCTGTTCGCGACGATACTGTTTGGCATTTGCGATCGCGAGACCGGCGCGCCGGCCGAGTTCGATTGCAAACAAGAGATCGCGTTCGTCGAATTCGTTGCCTTCTTTCGTGCGCACAAACGTGAGCGCGCCGAAGATGCGTTCTTGTGCGACGACCGGAACCACAACCTTCGAACGGTAGCCCAAGCGTCGCATGTAGAGCTCGTGCTCTCGCGATGCGGCGTGTTCGGCCATGGTCGCTTCGTCGATGTGCGGGAGGAAGAAGGGGACGCCCGTCTGCGTCACGCGGACGACGGGATGCACGCTCCGCTCTTCGATGTAGAGGGCGTTTCCAATGCCCGAGAGGGTCGCTTCGCGACGCGGATCGCGGCACGCGGCGGCGGTGACGAAGAGCCGGTCGGAGCGCTCGTCGAGCAGATCGAAGAGGCACAGGTCGGCAAACGACTCAACGGCAAGCCGAGCGACGTTGTTAAGCGTCTCCGTGACATCGAGCGATTGGTGAAAGATATCTCCGGCTCGCACAAGTAGTGTGAGCCGCTCCTGGTCGCGGTGGGCGACAGTCCTCGACAATAGCGGTTCCCCCCGAACGTGTGTACCCTCCTCAGCAAGCCCTCAACCGGGAGCGAGGTGGCGGTCGCCTCAGGGGGTAGAGGCGGCGGTTCCGGTGTCGGCGAGTGCGGCCGGCGCGGCGTTGGCGGCGAGGTTCCGTAAAACGCGGTGGTTCGAGAGCACGACGCCGGTCGGGCCGATGGCGATGACGCGGAGTTTGCCGATGTGCGCGCCGACCGTGACGCAGTACGTGTTGTGGTTGCGCATCGAGCCGTCGCGAACGAGCGCGTAGGTGAAGGCGCCATTTCCGCCGGTGCCCAGCACCGCGATTGCGTCGGCGGGCGTTTGCCACACGGGAATCGTTTGCGCGAAGCTTCCGGTTGTGGAAGCCGCGTAAAGCACAGCGAAAAGTACGATTGCTCTAAACAGAGCCATCCCGATCACCTCATCCCGCCTTTATGTTATCGGTATAATTCCCCGTTACGACGCACGGAAAACAAGGCACGAGGCGTAAAGCCTTTGAAACGAGGCTTCTCAAGGAGAACGGACGATGTTAAAGGTTGGCGACCACGTCTATATCAACGGCACGCACGACGAGGGCACGGTCAAGGAAATCCACCCGCACGATGCGATCGTTCGCGTGAAGGTGCCCGGCGGTCACGAGGAGCGCAAGTATGCGCTCGAAGCGTTACGGCTCGACGCGACGCTCGCCGAGGATTCGAAGTTCGTCGATCACTGAGGTTTTGCATCGCAGCGAGGAGCTAACGCTGTTCGATGGTAGCGAGCCGCTGATCGGTGCGGTTCATCCAGCCATTGATTCCCTTGAGTTCGCCGTCAATCGAGGTCACCCGAGTTTCAATCGAGGCGACACGCGTTTCGAGGCGATCAAAGCGCGCGTCCACTTGCGCGAACCCTTGCGCCACCGCGCCGTGTAGCTCCACGATCGCAGTCATGAGTTCGCCAGTGCTCGGCTCTTGGTCCATGGTGGGAAGCTTACTTTGCGTGTGTTGCCGATGCATTTCCTGCGTGTGGTCCCTCGACTACGCTTCGCTACGCTCGGGATGACACTGGGCGCTTGGCTACGCTCGGGATGACAAGGGGTTAGCCGCCGGACATTGCGCCGATGATGAGCAGTGGCTCGGTGCCGCGTGCGACGGCGTCGGGAAGCGGCGCGTCGGGCGAATCGTGCGAGAGATCGCGTTCGCAGGCGAAGTACCGGATGTACGGCCGGCGTTTGTGCGTGGTGCGATCGCGAATCGTGCCGAGCAGCATCGGATAGCGCGCTTCGATCGCGCTGAGTACGTCACTCACCGTCACCGCTCCGTCGAGTTCGATCTGTAGTTCGTCGCCGACGCGCGCGAGCGACTTTAAGTGCGCCGGCAGCACGACGCGAATCACGGCAGCGTCTGGACTTCGACCGAGAGCACGGCGGGGAGATCGTGCACGATCGTATTCCACGAATCGCCGCCGTCGGGTGAAACGTAGACTTGGCCACCGGTCGTGCCGAAGTAGATGCCGCACGGATCGAGTGTATCGACCGCCATCGCGTCGCGCAGCACATCGACGTAGCAGTCGCGCTGCGGTAGCCCTTTGGTCAGCGCTTCCCACTCGTCGCCGCCGGTGCGGCTGCGGTAGACACGTAACTTTCCGTCGAGCGGAAAGTGCTCGGCATCGCTCTTGATCGGGACGACGTACACCGTCTCGGGCTCGTGTGCGTGCACGTCGATCGCGAAACCGAAATCGGTCGGGAGATTTCCACTGACCTCGCGCCACGAGTCGCCGGCGTTGTCGCTGCGCATCACGTCCCAGTGTTTCTGCATGAAGAGCACGTCGGGTCGCGAGGGATGAAGTGCGATGCGATGCACGCAGTGGCCGACCTCGGCGTCGGGATCGGGAATCTGCTCGGATCGCAGTCCGCGGTTGATCGGCTTCCACGTCGCGCCGGCATCGTCGCTGCGGAAGGCACCGGCTGCGGAGATCGCGGTGAAGATGCGCTGCGGATTCTTTGGATCGAGCAGAATCGTGTGCAGGCACATGCCGCCGGCACCGGGCTGCCACGACGAACCCGTCGTGTGCGTGCGCAGGCCGGAGAGTTCGCTCCACGTCTGCCCGCCGTCGGTCGAACGAAAGAGCGCCGCGTCTTCGACGCCGGCATAGACCGTATCGCGATCGGTGAGCGACGGTTCCAGATGCCACACGCGCGCGAATTCCCACGGATGCGGCGTGCCGTCGTACCACTGATGCGTGCCCGCAACGCCGTCGTAGACAAACTGATTGCCGACCGTTTCCCACGTCGCGCCGCCGTCGTCGGAACGCTGCATCACCTGGCCCGACCAACTGCTGCTCTGCGAGGCGTAGATGCGATTGGGATCGAGCGGCGATCCCTTGACGTGATAGATCTCCCAGCCGGCGAAGTGCGGCCCGTTCACGCGCCACGCGTTGCGCTTGCCGTCGGATTCGAGGATGAACGCGCCTTTGCGCGTGCCGACTAAGACGCGAATGCTGCTCATGCCCGCCCCCTTCGAGGCTCGCTGGACTCGCACCTCAGGGTGACAAGATCTATAGCGGGAGGTCGCTCGTTTGGGGCTGAAGCGTCTTCCGATGTCGCGAGCATTGTTGCTGGTACTTATTATTGGTGTGCTCGCTGCGTGCACGCCGGCTTGGCAGCCCCTCGTTGGACCGACGACGACACCGACGGCCGCACCGACGCCGACGCCAACGCCGACTGCCGCACCGGTGATGCCCTCGGCAACGTCGGTCGCTTTGAGCGCCACAGGAGCGCAAGCGACGGTGACCGTGACGCAGCAATCGTATACGGGCACGTTCACGGCACAAAGCTCCAACACGGCGATCGCTACGGTCACACAAGGCGCCTCCGCCGGCAGCTTCATTATTACCGCGGGTTCGACCGCGGGCACCGCGACGATCACGATAAGCGGAGCACCCGGCAGTGCACCGGCGGTCATTTCCGTCGTGCTGACGCTCACGCAGGGAGTCGTACAATGATGCGCGCGCAGATTCGGATGGCGATTGTCGTGTGCGCGTCGCTGCTTGCGGCGTGTGGCGGCGGCGGTTCACCCGGTTCGCTTCCGGTCGTCACGCCGACGGGTTCGCAAGGCGGCAACGGGACGCTCTCGATCAAGATCAGTATTCCGGTTCCCGCGACGGGATCGTCACAACGACACTTTATTGTTTCACAAACCAATGGCATCGAGGTCGCGCTGACGCCGCAAGGTGCATCGCAGCCGACGATCGACATTGCGTTCGACGTATCCCCGACGTCATCGCTCTGTACGACGAGCGGTGGCGCACGCACGTGTACGCTCGCGATACCGGCGCTCGGCGGGACGACCTACGCGGTGCGCTTCACATCTTTCGACACGGCGCCGGTCAACGGCGCGATACCGCCGTCCGCAAAGCAACTCGCGGTCGGAACCACGACCACCACCATCGCCGCCGGGCAACTCAACGTGCTCTCGGTCACGCTCGCGGGTACCCCGAGCAGCATCGTGGTGCCGTTTAGCGCGCGCGTTGTGCTTGCCGGCACAGCCGCGAGCGTGTCGCTTGCAACGACCGCGGTGCACGATGCGGCGGGCAATACGATCGTTGGCGCCTATGATGCGCCGATTGCGGTTGCCGTTACCGATACCGGCGCGCACGTTACGCTCTCGATCGACGGCGGCACGACCAAGAGTGCAAGCGTGAACCTGGCGTCGTCGACCGACGCGAGCAATTTAACCGCATACTACGACGGTGGCGGGAGTGCGGGATATGTCGCGACGATGACCTTTTCCGCAAGCGGCGTAACGTCGGCAACATCGACGCTCAGTCGTTTCGGCATCGCCGGTACGGCAACGTTCGGCACGCCGACGTTCGCGGTGGGCTCGCCGTTTCACGCGGCGTTCGCTGCACCCGCGCAGCAGCTCCAACTTACGGCGAGCGAAGCGAACTTCAGCGGAAGCTTCAGCGTGAAGAGTTCTACCTGCGGCGGCATCGCTGCGGTCGGGTCAACGCCGCCGACCTTTGCGTTGACATCGTCAACCTTCGGCACGTGCGTGGTGACAATCACCGACGGGACGCTCGATGCGGTCGTCAACGTCACCGCGAACGTCACGCAAAGCGGCGGCACGGTTCCGCCGCCAACCGGGTCGGTCACCGAATACATCGACACGATTCCGAATCTTTTACCCCGGGCGATCACGACCGGCAGCGATGGAAATATGTGGTTCGTGGGGCAGAACGCGATCGATGGATACATCAGCCGCATCACGCCGGCGGGAGCCATCACCGACTTTCTGCTCCCCGGCAACGATCCGTATGCGATTGCGAGCGGCCCGGACGGCAATCTTTGGGTGCTCGACAGCACGAGCAACAACGTCACGGTGGTCAATACGAGCGGTGTCGTCGTAACGACGTATGCCGTCGGAACGTCGCCGTTTGGGATCGCGCTCGGCAGCGACAGCGCCATGTGGGTTACCAACGCCGCGGATGGGACGGTATCGTGCATCACCACGGGCGGCGCCACGCATACCTACACGATCCCGAATTCCTCCGAAGCTACCGGCATTGCGGCCGGCCCCGACGGTGCGATGTGGTCGGTCGACTTCTTGGCGCCAAGCGTAGTACGTATCGCCACGCCGTGCGGTGGTGCCGGCGGCGGATCGATGACGCAGTACCCGATTCCCTTTGCGAGCGGCAACGTTGGGATCGTGGATGGACCGGATAACGCGCTGTGGTTTACGCAGACGATTGCGAGCACGGTCGGTCGCATTTCTACCGCCGGCGTCTACTCGAATCTCGGGGCGCTTCCACATGAACCGGATATAGCGATCGTGAAAGGCCCCGACCTCAACCTCTGGTACTCGGCCTGCTCCTGCACGGGGTCGCTCGAGCGCGTGACGCCTGCGGGGGTCGTCACGCCGTTTAGCAGTGGCATCAGCGCGGACATCGAGGCGGTTAGCGTGGGAGCCGACGGTGGCATCTGGTACGTCGGCGAAGACGGCGGAGCCACCGAAACCATCATCGGAAGACTGCAGCCATGAGACGCGCGTTGGTGCTGGCATCGATATTTTCGCTTGCCGCGTGCGGCGGCGGTGCGGGAAGTGGCAGTGCAATAACGCCCGCGATGCACACGCCGGCGACGCTGCATCTGCATCTCGCCGTGCCGGCGAGCGCAGTTACTTCAGCGTTGCGCCGGCCGCTGCGGATTTCGCCTGCCGTGATGGGCGTGGGCGTCGTGGTGTATTTTCATAGCGACGCGACGCACAGCACGCCGGTTGGGAGCGCCGCGTACGACGTGAGCGCGTCATCGCCGCTGTGTGCGGCCGGTGCGAACGGCTCGCGTTCGTGTACGTTCGACGTGCCCGCGCCGGTTCCGAATGCCGGCGACAGCGACGACGTGATCATCACGACGTACGACACCGCGCCGAGCGGTGGCGTGATTCCGCCTAGCGCAAAAGCGCTGGACCAGGGCACGATCAACGTGACGCCGGTTGCGGGCGGATCGCTCTCGCCATCGGTCGTGTTCGGCGGCATTCCGTCGACCGTATCAATTGCGGTGGAGAATCCGAACGCGACCTACGATGCGAATCTGTACGGCGGCATGTCGTACTACGTCGAGGTTGTCGCGCAGGATGCGTCGGGCGCAACGATCATCGGGAGCGATCCGTATGCGACACCGATCGCGCTGACGAGCAACGGGAACTTCGGTGCGGGATCGACGCTCAGCGTCACGAGTCCGAGTCAGACAGTGTTCATCACTACGCCGGCTTCGGGGACATCGCTCACCATGCATGCAGCGAGTCCGGCGGCGTCGATTATCGCAAACATGCGCGCGGCCGGGTTCACGCAGACGATCGCAACCCTTGCGGGCGCGGTGCAGATACAAGCCGGAGCCGACGGCAACGTCTATGTGCCAACAGCGACGACGGCGTGGGTCTTCGATCCCAAAACGCAGGGGTTACTTGGAACGGTCAACGCGCCCCCAGGTGGTGCGTTCTACGGTGTCGCGCCGCTTGCGCCCGGAAGCCTCGGAACCAACGATGCGGTGCTCGTCGGCTTTTTCGACGGCCTTAGCTCGAACGCGGGCGTGGCTACTGTGGTGTTCGGCTCACTCCCGAACGTCATTGCCAGCGATCCTAATAGTCCAACGATCATTGCGCCGTTCTCGTCGGGCAGCACAGCCTATCAGGTTGGCGAGCTTGGCCTGTGCAATCTTGGCGGAACATGTCAAGGCGCGGCGCCCGGGTCACAAGGTGTTGCAGGGAGCGACGGGCTCGAATGGATCGCCGGAGGGAGCGATATCATTCGCGTTTCCACCGATCTCATAACGGTGACGCCGTTCACGAGCGGTCTTTCGAGCACGCCATCGGTGCGTGCGATCGTGTCGGCGCCCGACGGAAATCTCTACGCACTCGACTACGCTAACGGCGAAGTTGTAAAGATGCACGACGAGTGGAACGATTACGACCTTTGCCGCGCCCGGTGCAAGCGGCAACATCATCGTCGGGCCGGACGGCGCGCTGTGGTTCCCCGAATCTTCCAAGATCGCGCGATTCGATTTGACCACCGACACGGTCACGACCATCTCGCTGACCTTTACGCCGCAGTGGCTGACGCTTGCTGCCGACGGATCCTTCTGGAGCGTCGACGGAAGCGGCGATGTCGTTCGCGTAATCCCCTAGTTCGCACGCTAGAAGATGAGTGCTTTAAGAGCACCGCGTGGATAGCTTATCACGCGAACGCTGCCGTTCGACACGGCGCCCGGTTGCTGCGCGGGTGATTGGGGTATAAGGTCGCGATGGACCGCGAAGAGTCGACTGGAAGCGGCGAAGCGCCGATCGAGCAGACGGTGCGCTCGCTGGCCGGCGTACACGCCGAGCACGAGCGCGAGCTGCACCCAACCCAAAAGAGTATCGAATGGCTCACCAGCTGGATCGGCCGCCCCTGGTTCGCCTATGCAATCATTGCGTTCATTCTGCTGTGGATCGCGGTCGACCGGTTCGTAGGGCCAACGCACCGCTTCGATGCTACTACATTTCCGTTGCTGCAGTTAATCTTGACCATCTTGTCGCTGCTGGTGGTGGTCTTCATTCTCATCACCGAAAACCGTCAAAGCGAGCATGCGGAACAGCGCGCAAAGGTCACGCTCCAGATCGCATTGATCAACGAGCAAAAAACCGCGAAGATCATCGAGCTGCTCGAGCAGCAGCGCAAAGATGATCCCCACTTGCCGGATCGCGAAGACAAGGAAGCAAATCATATGTCGCAGGCGACCGACTTGCGCACGGCGATTGAAAAGCTCGAAGAGGCCGAGGGCGCGGAACGCTAGCGCTGGTTGAGGACGCACCTCAGGGTGACACGTCTGTAACGGTCCCTCGACTACGCTTCACTACGCTCGGGATGACAACGTTACGTAGACACGATCGTGGCGTTGCCGGCGAGGATGGCAGCGATGGGTTGCGGGCTGCAGATATATGACGCTGCCGCGCCGGCTTCAACGGCGGCAATCGCCGCCTGCATCTTCGGTTTCATGCCGCCTTCGCACGCGGGGGTTTCTACAAAAGCGCGCGCTTGCGCGAGCGAGAGGCGGTCGATGCCGCTTGCCGGGTCGCCAGGATCGCGGCGCACGCGTTCAACGTTGGTAATCATAATGAAGGCGTGCGCGTGCAGCGCGCCGGCGATTGCGGCGGCCGCAAGATCCGCGTTGACGTTGAACGCGTGCGCTTCGTCGGGCGCGACGGCGAGCGGCGCGACGACCGGCAGATAGTTTGCCGCGAGAAGAAGATTGATCAGCGATGGGTCGCACGCCGTCACATCGCCGACGTAGCCGAGATCTTCGCCGTGCGAGCCGCGCGCGGTTGTTGCTACGAGCGTGTCGGCGTCTTCGCCACTGATGCCGACGGCTTTTGCACCGAGCGCAGCGCAGGCGCGCACGAGCCGCTTGTTGATCGTCGCGCAGAGCACCGCTTCGGTCACTTCGAGGGTGACTTCGTCGGTGACGCGCAACCCGTCGATGCGCCGGGTTTCGACGTGGCGGTCGGCCAGCCAGCGGTCGATTTCGGGGCCGCCGCCGTGGACGAGGACGACGGGCGTGCCCGCGAGATGGAGCGCGACGACGCCGGCGAGGACCTCGTCGGTCCCTCGACTACGGGGCTCCGCCCCTACGCTCGGGATGACACTGCCAAGCGAGGCAACCGAGCCGCCGTATTTTACGACCAGGGGTGTTGCATAATTATGCTCCATATGCATAAATATACAGGATATGTCCTCCGTCGCGCCAGCACATAGCAACACCCTTCGGGGCCGGAACATCCTCGAGGTCACGGACTTCTCGCCCGGCGAGTTGGCCGCGCTGATCGGGCTTGCCCGCTACCTCAAGGCCGTGCCCAAGACCGAGGTACGCACGCTGCTGCGCGGGCGCACCCTGATGCTCCTCTTCGAGAAGCCCTCGCTGCGCACGCGCGTTTCCTTTGAAGTAGCGATGCAGCACCTGGGCGGCGAGACGCTCTTTGCCGCCGGTAACGAGTTCATGATCGGCAGCCGCGAGACGCCCGAGGATGCGGCCCGCGTGCTTTCGCGCTACGTCGATGGGATCGTGATTCGCACGCACGAGCACGCGCCGCTGGTGCGCTTCGCGCACTCGGCAACCGTGCCGGTGATCAACGGCCTCTCCGCTGCGGCGCATCCGTGCCAAGCGCTGGCCGACATTCTGACGATCGAGGAACGCTTCGGCACGCTCGAAGGCTTGCACATTGCCTACGTGGGCGACGGCAAGAACAACGTCGCGATGTCGCTGGCGCAAGCTGCGGTGATGCTCGGTGCAGTGGTGCACTTCGGATCGCCGCCGACGCATCGTCCAAACGAAGCGACGCTCGCGCTGCTCAACAAACTGGGCGCGCCGGCGGGTGGAAGCGCGCGCGCGTTTACCAATCCGATTCGCGCGGTGCGCGGCGCTGACGTGATCTACACCGACGTGTGGACCTCGATGGGCGAAGAGCGCTATCGCGAGCGTAATGAAGCGATGTTGCGTCCCTACTCGGTGACCGACGAGCTGATGTCGTACGCGCAGCCGCACGCGATCTTCATGCATTGTCTTCCGGCCCATCGCGGTGAGGAAGTCGCCGAGAGCGTGATCGACGGGATGCGGAGCGCCGTGCTCGATCAAGCCGAAAACCGTATGCACGCGCAGAAGGCGCTGCTCGTTGCACTTTTGACCGATGCGAAAGGGATGTTCTAATGAATCACGCGATCAATGGGGCCGCCCTAGGGGAATTTTTGTGCTTGCGCGGATGGCCGCACGATGCGGCCAGTGGGAACGCAGCGCAGGAGGCGCGTGCGCGTTCCCTGCCTCGGGCGGAGCGCCTTTAAGATGAAAGATAGACGGCAGCGGGCGATTCTTACGTTGGTTGCAACGCGACCGGTCCACTCGCAAGACGAGTTGGTGGCGCTGCTCGACTCGCAGGGTTTCGCGGCGACGCAAGCCACGGTCTCGCGCGACATCAAGGAGCTGGGACTGGTCAAGGTGCCGATCAAGATGAACGGCGGCGGCGACGACGACGCGCTGTTCAAGTACGTCGTGCCCAACGCCACCGTCAACTACGTGAGCCGCCTGCACCGCGTGATTGCCGAGCTTGCACAAACGATCACCGGCAGCGTGAACATGATCGTGATCAAGACGCCGCCGGGCAGCGCGATGATGATCGCCTCGGCAGTCGATGAGGCCGCGTGGCCCGAAATCCTTGGGACCATGGGCGGCGACGACACGGTGATGATCGTGGTGCGGAGCGCCGAGGAGATGCCCGTTATCAAACAACGTTTCTTAGATCTGAAGGGAAGCAGCGCAGCGTGAGCCGCATCGTTCTTGCATATTCCGGTGGTCTCGATACCTCGGTATTGTTGAAAAAATTGATTCTCGCCGGAAACGAGGTCATCGCGATGACCGCCGACCTCGGCGAGTCGGATGGCGTGGCCGGTGAAGGCGCGGCAGCCGAGCTCGAAAAAGTCAAAGCCAAAGCGATTGCGCTCGGCGCCTACGATGCGGTCGTGATCGACGCGCGCGAGCGCTTTGTCGCCGACTACGTGCAGCCCGCGCTGGCCGCCAATGCCTTGTATGAAGGCGTGTATCCGCTCTCGGCCGCGCTCTCGCGCCCGTTGATCGGCGCACTGCTGGTTGAGACGGCGCACAAATTCGGGGCCGACGCCGTCGCGCACGGCTGCACCGGCAAAGGCAACGATCAAGTACGCATCGAGCTGGCCGTGCGCGCGCTCGATCCTTCATTAAAAGTGCGGGCGCCGCTGCGCGAGGCGCCCCTCTCGCGTCCGGATGCAATCGCCTTTGCCGCCGAACACGGCATTCCGATCGCGCATTCCGCGGCGAAGCCGTATTCGATCGATGCCAATCTGTGGGGACGCTCGATCGAAGCCGGCGTGCTCGAAGATCCGTGGACCGCGCCGCCCGAAGATGCGTTTGCGTGGACAAACGGCGCGGATGCGCAACCGCCGGTGCCCGATGAAGTGGTGATTCACTTTGAGGGTGGTGTACCGCAAGTCAGTATCGTCGAGCTCAATGCGCTCGCGGGGAAGCACGGGATTGGGCGCATCGATTTGGTCGAAGACCGCGTCATCGGTGTGAAGTCGCGCGAAGTCTATGAGGCGCCCGCAGCGACGGTGTTGATCGCGGCGCACAAGGCGCTCGAGCGGCTCGTGCTGACGCGCGACGAGTTGCGTTTCAAAGCGACCTGCGATCAGAAGTACGCCGAACTTGCCTATGACGGATTGTGGATGTCGCCGCTGCGCGATGCGCTCGATGCGTTCAACGCGTCGTTTGCGTCGCGGCTGACCGGCGACGTGCGGATGAAGCTTTTCCACGGCAGTGTGGTGACGGCGGGTGTGCGCTCGCCGTTCGCCCTCTACAACGAAGCGCTCGCGACCTACAGCAATGCGGATACGCTTCGATCACGAGGCAGCGGACGGATTCATTCGCTTGTATGGATTACCGACGGATCAGTTAGCGGCCCTTCGAGGCTCGCCTTTGGCGAGCACCTCAGGGTGACAAAGTAGTTACGTGATGACGTCACTGCAGTGGGGTGGCCGCTTCGGCGCACCACCCGATCCGGCGCTGCTTGCCTTCGGTTCGTCTTTAGAAGACGATCTGGTGCTCGCGCCGTTTGACGTGCGCACGTCGCAAGCCCACGTCGATGCGCTTGCCGGTGGCAAGATCATCGATGCCGCGACGGCAGCTGCGTTGCAGGGCGCGCTCGCGACGGTTGCGGCCGAAATCGAGGCCGGCACATTTGCCGCCTACGCGCGGGCGGGCGGCGCGGAAGACGTGCACGGCGCAATTGATGCGCGCGTGCGCGAGTCGGCGCCCGAGGCGGGTGCGCGCTTACATGCCGGCCGCAGCCGCAACGATCAGGTTGCAACGACGCTAGCGCTCTACGCGCACGACCGCGCGCAACGTGGCGCCGAACGTGCCACGTCGATCGCGCGTCATCTGCTCGCGCGTGCATCGGAAGAACTCAATGCCGGGACGTTGCTCGCCGCAACGACCCACTTGCAGCCGGCGCAGCCGATACTGCTCGCGTTTTGGTTGCAAGCCGCCGCGGAGCCGTTCGTGCGCGCGGCGCACCGTTTTTCGCGCGCTGCGCAAGCCGCGATGCAATCCTGTCCGCTGGGCTCGGGTGCGGTCTCGGGCTCGACCTTGCCGCTCGATCGCGACGCGGCGTGCAAACGCCTGGGCTTCGTGCGACCGTCGCGCAACGCGATGGACGCAATCGGTACGCGAGATGCCGTACTCGACGTCGCGCAGGCGTGCGTGCGCACACTCGCCGATGCGTCGCGCGTGAGCGCCGAGCTTGTGCTCTGGGCGACGCCGGGATTCGGCTACGTGCGGCTGGGCGATGCGAGTTCGACCGGCTCGAGTTTGATGCCGCAAAAGCGCAATCCCGATATCTTCGAACTGGTGCGCGGCTACGCAAGCGAAGCCGCGGGCCTCTTTTTCGGTGCGCTCACCTCGACCATTGGGATGCCGCTTTCGTACCACCGCGATCTGCAGGAGACCAAACGCCTGGCGATCGCGAGCTGCGATCGTTCGCTCGCCGCGCTCGATGCATTCGAGCGGGCACTGCGCGACACGACGTTCGTTCGCGCGGCAATGCAATCGCGCGCGGGAACCGGGTATACGATCGCGACCGATGTGGCCGACGCACTGATCGCCGCCGGCGTAAGCGCGCGCGAAGCGCACGCGCTGGTCGGCGCGGTTGTGCGCGCGGCGGAAGAAGCGGGTCGCGCGCTCGACGAGCGCGATCTCGTAACGCTCGCACACGATGCGCAGCTTAAGGAGTTTAAGGCGCCGCTCGATCCGGCCGCAAGTGTCGCGGCGAAAATGACCAGCGGATCGACGTCGCCCGACGCGGTGCGCGCGGGCCTCGCGTCGTTGGCCGCAGAACTAGACGCGTTATGACGCGCGTGCATGTCTGGGGTGCAAGCGGCTATGGTGCGGCCGAAGCGATTCGTCTGCTCGATGCGCATCCGTTCTTTGAACTGGGCATGCTCGAGAGCCGCAGTCACGCGGGCGCGTTCTTGGCCGATCACTTTCCGCTGTTGCGCACGACCGACTACGCGTTCACACCGGAGGGCTCGGTGCTCGAGGCGTTGCAGGCCGGCGATTTTGTGATTGCAGCCGGTGCGCACGGCGAGGCACATGCGCAGGTGCCCAAGTTCATCGAAGCGGGGGCGCGCGTCGTCGATCTTTCCGCCGACTATCGCTTCGACGAAACCGCCGCGTATGGACTTTCCGAGTGGAATCGCGACGCGATCGCGAGCGCGTCGCTGGTTGCCAATCCCGGCTGTTACCCGACGGCGTCATTGCTCGGCCTTTTGCCGCTGCTCGACGTCGCGACGCCCGAACAGTTTATCGTCGATGCAAAGAGCGGGATCACCGGTGCCGGACGCAAGCCCGCGACCGGTTCGCTCTACGCCGAAGTTGCCGGCGACATTCGTGCCTACGGTGTCGATGGACACCGCCATCAGCCCGAGATCGAGCGTATCCTACGCATGCACGCAAATGCTACGCCGCTCGTCTTCACACCGCACGTCGTGCCGCTCGCGCGCGGGATGCTTGCCGACGTTTATGCGATCTTCGGGCATGCGCTCGAGGTTGAGGCGGTGCGTGAAGCCTACGCTGCAGCATACGGTAACAGTCCGTTCGTGCGCATCGTCGAGGGCGAGCGCGTGCCGAGCGTTGCGGCCGTGACCGGCACCAACGACGCCGAAGTGCGCGTTGACGTGCTTCCTTCGACAGGCTCAGGACAGGCTACAACAGTGGTGCGCGCGATCTGCGCAATCGACAATCTCGGCAAAGGCGCGGCGGGTCAAGCCGTGCAAAATCTCAACATCATGCTGGGTTATCCCGAGGAGACCGGTCTGCATGCTCGCGCAATTGTTGCAGGATGACGATATTCGTCTCGTCGCAGTGCGCGGCGGGATCGGGGCGGTACCGGGCGTACGATGCGCCGGCGTGCATGCGGGCATCAAGCCGCGCAAACGCGATCTTGCGCTGGTAGTTTTCGACGAGCCGCAAGTCTGCGCGTCGGTGATCACCGTGAACGAGATCAAAGCCGCGCCGGTCCTCGTGAGCGAAGAGCACCTCGCGCTCGACGGCACGATGCGGGCGATCGTCTGCAATTCGGGCTGCGCAAATGCGTGTACGGGCGAACGCGGCGACCGCGACGCGCGTGCAACCGCACGTCAAACTGGCGCCCTGTTGAAGATTCCGTCGACCAGCGTCATCGTTGCCTCGACCGGCGTCATCGGCGTACCGCTCCCGATGGATCGCGTGAATCGCGGTCTGGAACGCGTCGTCGAGCAGCTCGAGAGCGGTTTGAAGTCGAGCAACGACGCGGCCGAATCGATCATGACGACCGATCGCGTGCCCAAGCTCGCGGCCTACGAATTCTACATCGGTGAGAAGAAATACACCGTCGGCGGCATCGCTAAAGGCTCGGGGATGATCGCCCCCAACATGGCGACGATGCTGGCGTTTGTGGCAACCAATCTGCCGATGCCGGCCGCTGCGCTCAAGAGCGAACTGCTCGAAGCTGCGGATGGAACCTTCAACATGATTTCGGTCGACGGGTGCATGTCGACCAACGACGCGTGCTACGCGTTTGCGCCGGTCGGTGAGCGTAAGCCGCCGGCCGCGTTTTCCAAAGCGCTGCGGCAAGTCTGCACGGATTTGGCGCTGGCGATGGTGGCCGACGGCGAGGGCGCGACCAAGACGTTGACGGTGCACGTCACCGGTGCGAAAGACGTGGCGCAAGCGCGCACGATCGGACGCGCTGCGATCAACAGCAATCTCGTGCGCACTGCGCTCTACGGCGAGGATCCGAACTGGGGTCGCATCATCGCGGCCGCGGGCTCGGTACAGGCGGGGCTCGATCCCGATACCTGGTCGCTGGTGCTCAACGGCAAGACCTGGGTCGAGCCGGGCGCGATCGAGGTGCTCAGCGAGGCCGAAGCGCATCGCGAATTGGAGTTGACCGATATCGTCGTCGAATTGCGCCTGGGCCTTGGCGAAAGTAAAGCCACGGCATGGGGCTGCGACCTTTCAAAGGATTACGTGAGAATAAATGCTAGCTATAGAACGTAGGCGCTTCCCTCGACTACGCTTCGCTACGCTCGGGATGTCAAGGGTCTGATGGACGATAAGCTGCTCGCGAACTATAATCGCGCGCCGATCACGATTGTGCGCGGCGAAGGCTGCTATCTTTTTGACGACCAGGAACGCCGCTACCTCGACTTTATCGCGGGCATAGCCGTCGTTGCGCTCGGCCACGGGCATCCGTGGATCTCGCAGGCGATCGCGGAACAAGCGCGCACGCTCGTGCATGCAAGCAACTTGTATCATCACGAGCCGGCCGGCACGCTCGCGCGCGAACTGGTTGCGCGCAGTGGACTAGCACGCGCGTTCTTCTGTAATTCCGGTACCGAGGCAAACGAGGCGGCGATAAAGCTCGCGCGCAAGCGCGCCTTTCGCAACGGCGAACCGAAGCGCATCAAGATCCTGGCGTGCACCGGATCGTTTCATGGACGAACGTACGGGTCGCTCGCCGCGACGGCGAATGAGAAGTATAAGGAAGGCTTCGGGCCGATGCTCGAAGGCTTTGCCTTCACGCCGTTCGACGATTACATCGCGCTCGATAAGAACTTCGACGACACGGTTGCGGCGTTCATCGTCGAGCCGGTGCAGGGCGAAAGCGGCGTGCATCCGGCAAGCGTGGAATTTCTCGCGATGGCGCGGCACTTGTGCGATAAGCACGGCGCCTTATTGATTTTCGACGAGATTCAGTGCGGCATGGGTCGCCTCGGCCCGCTCTTTGCGTTTCAACGCTTTAAAGTGACGCCCGACGTCGTTACCATGGCTAAGGCGCTGGCCAACGGTTTGCCGATCGGCGCGATGCTCGTCGGCGAGAAGGCGATCGACGCACTGCAACCCGGTGACCACGGCACGACCTTCGGCGGCTCGCCCGTTCCGTGCGCAGCGGGCCTTGCGCATCTGCGCGTGCGCGATGCAATCGATTTGGAGTCGTACGTCGGCATTCGCGCAGTGCAGTTTATGGCACGGCTGACCGACCTTGCACTCGCGTTTCCGAACGTGATCGCGGGGGTGCGCGGCATGGGATTGCTCTGTGCACTTGGACTCAACGAGAAGTATCCGGTCGGCGACGTCGTGACCGCGCTGCGCGATCGCGGGCTGCTGGTTGGCAGCGCCGGCGGGAATAGTCTGCGCTTTGCGCCGCCGCTCGTGCTCGGCGAAGAGCAAATCGACGAAGCTTACGAAGTGCTCTACGAGGTCTTCTCGCACATCGACGACCTGACGCCGGTAGCTGCCGCGACGTAGTCTGGTGCGCCAACGAGCTTTTGCGTACGTGTTCGGAACGCTCGCGGGCATCGCGCTGCTCGCGATCGTTGTATGCGCGGTGCGACACGTTGACCCCGCGTGGGCCGCGACGTTTGCCGCCGTCTTCGGTGGGTGCGCGATCTACCTGGGGTTTCTCGTCACCGCCATGCAGCAGGAGCGCGATCGCGAAGAACGGCAGTTGCGTGAGGCAAACACGCTCTTGCGTCGCTTTCGCACCGATCCGACGCTGGCATTCTTCATTCAACTCATCGACTTCGGCTTGCTCGGGCCGCGCAAACTCGTGCTTCCACCCGACCTCGCCGCGCTCAACAACGGGAATCCGATCTTTGAATACGATCCGCTCGTGTTCACGTCGGTCCTGGTGCGAGACCCGAAAGTGCCGCACAGCATCGTCTGGATCTACGGCGACGCGCTCAACGTCGGGCTGGACTATTTGACCGAGGTTGCGCTGCTGGTTGAAAAACAGGTCATCGCGTATCGCGATCTCGGCGCACTGTGCTACTTCCTCGAACGCATGCGCAACCCGGATTTTGCCGGTGGCGCGTTGATGCGGATGCTCAAGGACTACAAGTATGAGGCCGTCCTGCGTTTGCTCGCGCGCGACACAAGCGAGATCAGACGCTAGCTAAAGGTCGGACTCTGCCTCGAGATACGCGACGTCGGCAAGGTCCTGGGGGCGCCCGACGGCCTTCTTATTGGCTAACGCCCGCGTCGTTCAACGCGGCCAAGAGTTCGATCAAGTCGGTATTCTGTTGCATCGTCTCCCCATGGCATACGCAGGATGAGCTCCCAGATTAATTCGACCCGTTGGGAGGGCGGTATTGACTCGTTTTGGGAGCGCTCGAATGCGGCAGCTTCTGCGGGCGAATGCGCAAGAAAGCTCGTCCAAGTTTTCCGACGAATCGCAGCTCGCGTCTCGCGTGGGCCCATGACCGATATTTCGGTCACCGGAAACCCAAGCCTTGCCTGAAACAAGCTGCCGCCCGGGGGCGTATGCCCGTCTAAGGGGGATGCGATATGCACCCGACCGTTAAGGCTGCGCGCGTTGCCGGAGCGATCTACCTCCTAGAAGTGCTCTCGGGTCCGTTCGGCCTCATCTACGTCCCGAGTGTGCTGGTCGTGAGCGGGAACGCGGCTGCCACCGCGGCCAACATCCTCACGCACGAGACGATGTTCCGCTTCGCGATTCTCTCCGATCTGTACAGCGCCGTCGTCAGCATCTTTCTCGTGCTCGCACTATTCCGCTTGTTCGAGGATGTGGACCGTTACCAAGCGGTGCTGATGGTCATCTTGGGTGGCCTTATGGTTGCGCCGATCTTCTGCGTAAACGCGTTGAACTGGATCGCCGCGCTCATGTTGGTGCACGGCGCCGCCGTACCTGCGTTCACCCTCGCGCAGCAAGATACGCTCGCGCTGCTTTTCATGCGCCTGCACGGCCAGGGCAACGTCGTCAATGGGCTCTTTTGGGGTCTCTGGCTTCTGCCTTTCGGGGTGCTGGTGATAAAGTCGGGCTTCATCCCGCGTATCTTAGGCTACTGGCTTCTGCTCGACGGATTCGCGTACGTAGCGCTCACGGTCGTCGGTATACTCGCGCCGCAATACCACGACGTCGGGTTTCTGATCGCCCAGCCTGCGCTTTTTGGCGAGCTCGCGATCGTGCTCTTCCTTCTGATCAGAGGCGCCAACGTGCGGGCGAACGTTTGACCAACACCCATTGGAGGAAATAGCAAACATGGCACCACGCAAGAAAACAACGCGGAAGAAAACGACGGCGCGGAAGAAAACGACGGCGCGGAAGAAAACGACGGCGCGGAAGAAAACGACGGCGCGGAAGAAAACGACGGCGCGGAAGAAAACGACGACCCGTAAAAAGAGCACGGCGCGCAAGAAGAAATCGACGCGCAAGTACAGCCGCAAGGCCGGGCAAAAGGTCAAAAAGGTCATGGAAGAATTCAAGAGCGGCAAATTGCGCTCGGGCCGCTCCGGCAGAAAGGTCACGAACCGCAAGCAAGCGATCGCGATCGGTATCAGTGAAGCGCGACACGAGGGCGACAAAGTCCCCGATCAGCCGGAGTAGTCTATTTGCGTCCGAATTCGGCTCGCAACTCCGCCTTGGCTGCTTCCAAGATGCGGAGTTGCTTTTTTGGCAAATTCTTGCCGGCACGATTGATATAAAAGGTCAGCATCGACATCGCCGAGCGATACGGGCTGCTCTTGCGTCGCGTGCTGTGTTGTGCCGAGCGCTTGAGCGAGCGCGCGATCTCTTTGGGATCGCGCTTAGAGAATACTGAGGCCTCGAGATCGAGGGCGTTGCTGTGTTCGGTTACTTGCTGTGACCACTTCTTTACAGGCATGCACGTGTTCTACCCAGAGGCTTGGGTACGAGTTTCCGATGAAATCAGCAAAGCATAGCGCGCTCGAACCCGGGTCTTCATTCAAGGTACTCGAGACACAAGATGGCGTGCAGACCGCTGTGATGCGGCTGCAGCATGGACAAGAGAGCGGTCCTCTCGGGAACGAGCATCCGGAAAGCGTGCAGACGCTCGTTGTTATCCGCGGCGAGATCGACGCGCAGGTCGGTGAGGAACGTTTTTGGATGCGTGAAGGCGATTGCGTCATCGTGGGTCGCGGTGCCGTGCACCGCTTCGTCGGCGCGTCGCCGGACGATGCGGTCACGCTCAACGTCTACGCCCCGCCTGCCTACGAAGACCGGTCGAAACGCGACCGAAGCGGCGAAGTCTTTCAGGACGCGTTCACCGAGAACGGCGGAGCGACGCGAGATCGGATTGCTGACGCGCAGCAGGTGCTCGAACCGGACTAGCGTCGGCGACCTTCCGGCATCCGAACTCACCGAGATTCGCGAATTTCTCGTGCGCTACTCGACCGAAGAAGGTCACGCGATCGACGCGCAAGGCGTGCTCGGCGCGCAAGGCGCAATCGCGATTGTCAAGCGGTGCATGAAGCAGTACCGCAAGAAGGCCGCCTAGAAGGCCAATGGGATCCGCGAGGTATTTGCGATGTCGTGGTTTCCCCTAGGCCCCGATTTTACGTTCGCTCCAAACGATTTCTCGCAGTCAGCGACGAGGCTGTCTCGGCGCAATGAATCGGGGCGCCAGGCGATGGTCAACGCTATCGCGATCGACCCGACAAACACCCAAACGATCTACGTGCTCTCGAACCCTTGGACGGGTGGGTCAGGCGCATTCCGCAGTGACAACGGCGGCGCAACGTGGACGTCGATCGTCGACGACCTTGCGTCGATGCGGCCGGCATCGACTTCGCCGACCGCGATCGCGCTCAATCCGGCAATTCCGTCGATCGTGTATATGGGCTGGAGTGACGGCACATTTTACACCTCGACGAACAAAGGCGTGCCCGGCTCATGGTCGAGCGTTGGGGTGGTAAAGAGTGGTGCTGTGATCACGCAGCTCATCGTCGATCCCACCGGTGCAAACGGTCCCCAAGTGACGATCTACGCCGGTACATCAAAGGGCGTCTTCGTGGCCTACAATACGAGTGGGACGAGCTGGAACGACGTAACCTTTGATACACACGGGACCCCGTTTATCGATCCGAACGTACAATTCGGTGGGGGACCACCCGCCGTTGACGCGTTGCTCGCCGACTTCAGCGGACCAAATCCCGTATTCTATCTGGGCTTGCGCTCGTTGGGTGTTTTGACGAGTCCCAATCCGCTTGTGTCCGGTTGGACGAACCTGTGCGCGCTGAACATCGGTCTTCCCAGCGCAGCCTCGATCGCCAATCCCTATCGAACCGCGGTGCGGCTCGGGCTGTGCCCGCTTGCGCCGAGCCGGCTCTACGCCTGGTTTCTATATCCGGACAACAGTGGCGGTTCGACGCTTGGCATCTATACTACGGCATCGGCGCAAACCGCGTGGACGCAAGTGAATTGCGCATCACCGCCGCCGGGATACACGCAAGGCGTGTATGCATATACATTCGCGGTCGCACCAAACTCGCCGGGCGACGGAGTCCACGACATCCTATTCTTTGGCGACAACGGGCTGTATCGATCGATCGATGGAGGCCAAACGTGGCAGCCATTCCCGGGAACCGATGGCTTCTATGCGGACCATCACGTCATGGTGTTCGCTCCGCAACAGGGTTCGGCAATTCCGGCGGTTTACGTCGGATGCGACGGCGGGATCGCGATGAGCGCGGCGGTCGCCGACCCGACGGTTGCGTTGACGCTTCCAGCAAGTGGTTACGACGATCAAGCTGCCTACGATGCACACTCGTGGATTTTCCAGAGCCTCGATCAGGGATTGATGGCATCGGCGCTGCTTTCGTACGCCGGCGATGTGGCAATGCCCGCGGTCGGCTACATCGCGTGCGGCGACACGGGTATCTCCGGCGGTGGCGCCACGCCCGGCTGGCGGAGTCTCGGTGGCGGCGATACGTTTGCGGTCGCTGCGAGCCCTGGCCCATCCGGCGTCAGCGTGTGGTACGACGTGGGCCTCACGTATCAACTCGAGATGAGCAACGACAACGGTATGAATTTGAACCTTCAGCTCGGTGGTCCGCCGGTGTTGTTCGGAACCGTCAGCGCGACGCGAACGTCGTATCGTTTTGTGCTTGACGGCGCCGGCCTGTGCGTGGCCGGTGTCGAGGCGCATCCCAGTTTGGGGACGTTATCGTCGGCGATCACGACGCTCGGTGTGCACTCCGTCACCGTTGCATCAACCCAAGGACTCGTCAACGGCTCCGTGGTGCTCATCGACGACTGGGTGAATATGTCGGTCAACCGCGAAGCCGTCATCGTCACCGCCGTCACGCCGACCTCGTTTGCCGCAAACTTCACCAAGACGCACCTCGCCGGCGTCGCGATCGCACAGCGCCTTCGCTTCGTCGGCCGGATCGATCGTTCGGGAACGATCGCGCAAATAAGCCAGGATTTCCAAACGCTCACGCCGGTTGTGCTCGCGGTAGCACCGGCGAATCCCAATCTCTACGTTTGCGCCGTGGGCGACGACAACAACCAAAACTACGCGATCTTTGAGACAACGATGGGAGCGTCGGCAAACGCATCGACGGTATGGACGGAGCTGGGCGCGGCGCCGAGCCCGAGCGACGCCGTCGCTTCGCTCGCAATCGACGCGGGCTCCGATGTTTACGCATTGCTGACGAAATCCGACGCAACGAGTAAGACACCGCTGTACGCCATCGGCGCCGGCGGATGGACGGCCGTTCCCTCGTCGGCGCTACCGTCAGGAACGACGTTCGGTCCGTGCGTCGCCGATCCAATGCAGTCAAATCTGCTCTATGCCGGACTCGACGGCGCCGTGTACAGTGTAACGATTGCCGGTGGTATGGCAACGTGGAAATCGCTCATGGACAATCTGCCGGGGCCGCCGGTCTACGATCTCTGGACCGCAAACATCGGCACGCAGGCGCAGCCGATCGTACTGTTGCGATCCGCGATCGCGGGACGGGGAGTCTACGAGCGTAACGTGACGCCGAACGCGACGGATCCACCGGTGGTCTTGTACATGCGCGCGCACCCGATGGACCTCAGCTGGTATCCAATAGTACAAAACGACGCGCCGAATCCATTTGCGCCGCCGCAAACGTTCCATCACTACCAGAGCGACGACATTAAAGTCGATCCGCAGACGCAAGGCAACCCACCGTACTACACAACCGATCCCGAGAATCCGTTTCCGATCTCGCACGTGGCATTCAACCTGCTCTCGAGCAATGCTTCGAATCTGCCACAACAGGATCTCGCCAACGTGCACGTGCAGGTGAACAACCGCTCGACGACGCCGCAAACGGTCTGGGTTTGGGCGATCTATTGCGCGGGCGCCGCCGGCGTCGCGTCGCTCAGTGCCGATCCGCCAAACAACAATTTCCAATTTTGGAAGCAGTTCGGTGTGAACGGCACGATCGCGCCGAACTTGCCTGCCGCAAGTCCCTATGTCTCAATCGGTGCACCCGTCCAGCTCAACAACGTCGTTGCCGGAAATTCGCAAGTCGCGTCGTGGCAGTGGGAGATCCCCGCGGCGATGGCCGGCGACCATCACTGCATCGTCGCGTTCGTCAACTGCGCGAACGCACCGCTGAGCGGCATGAACAGCTATGACGTCGATTCTATCGTGATGACGAACCGGCAGGTCTCGCTCAAGAACCTGTTTCTCTTGCCTGCACCAGGCATGAAGAAGGCACCCCACCGTTTCGCGGTGGTGTTCAACAATCCGACGAACCGGCCGCGTGTGTCGTCGTGGTCCTTCGATCTGCGAATGCTGCCGGAGTCGGCGATCGCCGAGGTACGCATCCCGTCCGAGGTGCGCGTGCGCAAGGAGACCGATCGCGTGGTGCGTGCGCGTGGTCGAACGCGCACGCTCGTCGAAGGTGTCGAGATGGCGCCCTTCGGTGCGCATACGGTGTACGTCGAGGTTATCGCCGATGAACTCGCTCGTGGAGCGCACAACGGATTTCACGTGCAGCAGGTTGTCGACGGACGTGTGGTCGGCGGAACGTGCGTGCGCTTCGCGGAGCAACTGCATTCGGTAGGGCGCACGCCGAAACGTCCGGGCGCAGGCGATGGTCCGGCGCGCCTTCCACTCGCTCCGTGGATCCAGTCGCACGTCGACGCACGCGCGACCTTGCTCGGTCGCACATAAGAGGGAGAAGCGGTGACGTTTACGTGGCGGAAAGCGCGAACGGGAGGTTCGGGTCGGCGGAAAGCGTGAGCGGATCGACGAGCGCACTCGCGCGCTGGCGGTAGGCTGCGGCGGCGATCATCGCAGCGTTGTCGGTGCAATACTTTGGCGGCGGGATAAACGCGGGAATGCCGCGTCGAGCGCTCCAGGCGTGCACGCGCGCTTGCAATTCGGAGTTGGCGGCGACGCCGCCGGAAACGACCAGCGCGCGATAGTCGCCGTTTGCAAACGCGGTTTCGACGCGCGCCATCAGCACGTCGATCACCGCAGCCTGAAATGATGCGGCAACATCGGCCGGCTTTGCGTCGCGCCCGGCCTCGGATTCGAGGAAGTAGCGCACCGACGTTTTCAGCCCGGAGAACGAGAGATCGAGCGTGCCGGCAGGCGGGCGATGCCGCGGAAACGCGTGCGCTTTGGGATTGCCGGTGCGCGCAAGTGCGTCGAGTTGTGGGCCACCGGGATACGGTAGTCCGAGCAGCCGCGCCGTTTTGTCGTACGCTTCGCCGGCAGCATCGTCGTGCGTGCGGCCGATGATGCGCATGTCGATCGCAGATCGCACCTCGACGAGTTGCGAATGTCCACCGGAGACGAGCAGCGCGAGAAATGGATACGGCAGTCCCTCGACTACGCTCGGGATGACATTATCATCGAGAAATGCGGCGAAGATGTGTCCGTGCAAGTGATTGACGGCGTAGAGCGGTTTGTTCGCCGCAAATGCGAGTGCTTTTGCGGCGGCGACGCCGACGACGAGACTCCCGATCAGGCCCGGGCCGCGCGTGACCGCGATTGCATCGATGTCGGTAAGGCGCAGCTCGGCGCGGCCGAGTGCGTCGTCGACCGCAGCCGAGAGCAACGCGACGTGTTGCCGGCTCGCGATCTCGGGCACAATACCGCCGTATTTTGAGTGAAAGGCGTCTTGATTGGTCGAAACGCTGGACAGGACGTCGCGACCATCGCGTACCAGCGCGGTTGCGGTGTCGTCGCATGAGGTCTCAATCCCGAGAAATAGCATTATTGGGGTGGGTCCTTCGAGGCTCACTGCGTTCGCACCTCAGGATGACAGGGGCGCAGGCGTTGCAATACGTGCCGTGAACTGACCCTGTCCACTGCTACGATCGGAGGGACCGCATGGGTTCACAAAACACCTTCAATCGCTCTCGATTCCTTGCGACGAGTGCGGCACTCCTCGGAGCCCCGTTTGTTATAGCAGCGACGTCGTCCGCGAAGCCAAGCATTGTGTTCTGTCACGGCCTCTGGGCTGACGGATCGTGCTTTAGCAAAGTGATGGGGCCGCTCCAAGCGCAAGGCTATGATTGCATCGCGGCGCAGTATGCGCTCGATTCGCCCGAAAGCGACGTTGCATCAGCAAAGCGGGCGATGGATGTCGTAAAGGGTCCGATCGTGCTCGTTGGGCACTCGTACGGCGGCACCGTGATCACGTCCGCCGGCACGGATCCGCGAGTGAAAGCGCTCGTATACATCAACGCGCTTGCTCCTGACGCCAATGAGACGTCGCAGAGCATACAAGCGAAGTTCCCCTCGACTGAAGTGCTCAAGCACATCCAGGTCATCGACGGGCGCATCTGGTTGCGCAAGGACGGCCTTCCGTTCTTTTGCGGAGACCTCTCACCGGCAGAGCAAAATCTCGTTTGGGCGACGCAAGGTGCGCCCGTTGCCAATATCTTCGCGCACGACGCGCCGGGCGTCGCGTGGAAGACCAAACCTAGTTGGTACATCGTCGGTACGAAAGATCAGACCGTAAATCCGCAGCTCGAGCGCTTTCTTGCGAAACGGATGAAAGCCAAAACGACGGAGCTCAATTCGAGCCATGTCCCGATGCTTTCACAGCCGCGGCGCGTGCTCGAAGTCATACTCAACGCGGCGAACTCGGTGTAACCGGTTTTGATGCCCAGGATCACCATTTCCTGAGAGTTCTTCAGGATGACCACATGCGGTCCCTCGACTACGCTCCGCTACGCTCGGGATGACAAGGGGCACGAGATGATAGGCGTAGAAAGGCCGGTGTCCTGGAGAGTAAACCATGGTCATTCGCGGGACCATTTCGGTTGCTCACTTCGTCGCGCTTGCGGCGGTGTCTATTTTCTTCGCGCCTCATGCGCGCGCCGCGACCCCGCTCCCGAGCGCATCGCCGATTGCGATAACGAGCACCGGGACCGCCGGAACGGCCGGAAATCCCGACGGCGGTAACGGCGGAACGAGCGCAACGATTACGATCGGCGACGCTTCGGCGATCGCGGGCGTCAGCGGATCGGCAATCTTTTTACAATCCATCGGCGGCGCGGCCGGCGGCGGCGCATTTTCCGGCGGTTTGTTCACCGAGTACGGCGGAGCCGGCGGAAACGGCGGAGCTGCGAGCGCGATCTCGCTTTCGGCGGGCGGCGCGTACAGCGCATCGGGTTTTGCCGCGCTTGCCGGCATGAGTCTCGGTGGCGCCGGCGGCAACGGCGGTGATGCGAGCAGCGGTACTGCTGCGTATGGTGGCGGCGGTGGATACGCGGGTGCTGCAAGCACCGTCACGATCTCGCTTGCGAGTGGCGCATCGATTTCGACAACCGGCACGAACGGCTTCGGCATATTTGCGGAAAGTCTCGGTGGTAGCGGTGGATCGGGCGGCGCGGCAAAAGCCATCGGCGGTTTGGGCGGTGGTGCGGGCGTGGGCGGTAACGGCGCAAACGTCACCGTTACCAACGACGGCGCGATCACGACGACCGGTATGTCATCGTCGGGGATCGTTGCCGAAAGTGGCGGCGGTGCCGGCGGGGGCGGCGGCTACACCGGTTCAACCGACGGCTACGGAAATGGCGGCGCGGTCGGCGGCAACGCCGGCAATGTGACGGTGACTTCGACCGGAACGATTACAACGAGCGGTGATTTTGCAAACGGCATCGTTGCGACGAGTCTCGGTGGTATTGGTGGCGGAGGCGGCACCGGCGCCGGCGCGGGAGGCCACGGTGGCAGCGGCGGCAATGGCGGCACGAGCGGTAGCGTAACGGTAAGCGCAGGCGGTTCGATTACCACCGGTGGTATGCAAGCCTACGGTATCGATGCATCCAGCATCGGCGGCACCGGCGGCGCGGGCGGAACGGCGCAAGGTATCACGGCAAGCGGCGGCTCCGGCGGTGCAGGTATTGCGTCGGGAACCGTAAGCGTCACCGAAACCGGAACGATCGCAACGAGCGGTGCGCAATCCGATGCGATACTCGCGCAGTCAATCGGTGGCGGTGGTGGATCGGGCGGCGGCTTCGGCAGTTTGTTCGGTGGCGGCGGTGCCGGACTTGCCGGTGGTGCAGCGAGCGACGTAACCGTTACAACGTCAGGTTCGATTACGACATCGGGTCTTGGCGGTATCGGCATTCTCGCGCAATCGATCGGCGGCGGTGGCGGCACCGGCGGCTCGGGTTTCGCCGCGGTTGCACTCGGTGGATGGGGCGGCGGATCGTCGCCGGGTGGAACCGTCACCGTCAACAACAACGGATCGATTGCAACAACGGGTGATGGCGGCATCGCAATTTTTGCGCAGAGCGTCGGCGGCGGCGGCGGATCGGGCGGCTATGCAACCGGGTTCGTCGGTGTCGGCGGTGGCGCAAGTTCGGGCGGCGCGGGTGGTGACGTAAATCTTACTAACGGTGGAACGATTACGACGCAAGGGTTGAACGCGTACGGCCTCTTCGCGCAATCGGTTGGCGGTGGCGGCGGGAACGGTGGCGGCAGCACCGGCTTGTTTTCGGTTGGCGGCGATGGCGCAGGCGGCGGTATCGGCGGAAATGTGACCGTTGCTAACACCGGTTCGATTACAACCAACGGCGCGGGCGCAACGGTGCTTTTTGTCGAGAGCGTCGGCGGCGGCGGCGGCAACGGCGGGTACGCGCAGAGTGCGTCGCCGAACTTTTCATTCTCGATCGGCGGCAGCGGCGGTGGCGGTGGTAATGCCGGCACGGTAAGCGTTACCAATGCGGGCGCGCTTGCATCGAGTGGTGCAATGGCGAGCGGCATCTTTGCGCAGTCAGTTGGTGGCGGCGGCGGTAACGGTGGCAATGCAGATACGACAGCTGGCGGACCCGTTGCGATTTCGTTTGCGCTCGGCGGCTCCGGTGGCAGCGGCGGCAACGGAGCCAACGTCACCGTGAATAACACCGGTTCGATTTCGGTGAGCGGCGAAAATGCGCAGGGCATTTTCGCGCAAAGCGTAGGCGGCGGCGGCGGTAACGGTGGTGCCGCAACTGCAACGAGTATATCCGGTGCGGTCGAGATTCCGTCGGTTTCCATAACATTTACGCTCGGCGGCAGCGCCGGCGGCGGCGGCAACGGCGCAAACGTCAGCACAACCAACAGCGGTACGATTCAAACCGCGGGTGACAACGGGATCGGTATTCTCGCGCAATCGGTGGGCGGCGGCGGCGGCAATGGCGGCGATGCGAGTTCAACGTCGCAAGCGTACGGTTCCGACGGCGCGGCAAGTATCGGACTTGCGATGGGCGGTACCGGCGGCAGCGGCGGTTCATCCGGCACCGTCAGCGTCACCAACGGCGGCACGATTGCGACATCGGGCCAAGATGCGTACGGCGTGCTCGCGCAATCGGTCGGCGGCGGCGGCGGCAACGGCGGTTCGGGTTCCGCCTCGACAACAGCATCGAGTCCGGGAGGATCGATTTCGCTCACTGCGGGCGTCGGCGGCACCGGCGGCGGCGGCGGCAGCGCGAGCACCGTCACCGTGCAGAATACAAGCGGCACGATTATGACCACGGGCGGCGGTGCAACCGGCATCATCGCCGAGTCGATCGGCGGCGGTGGCGGCAACGGCGGTTTGGGTGAAGGCGAGTCGAGCGGACAATTCTCGCTTACCGTAACGGTCGGCGGACAAGGCGGCATGGGCGGCAACGGTGCAACCGTTACCGTAAATAACGCTGCGTCGATTATCACCGGCGGACAAGGTGCGCAAGGCATCGATGCGCAGTCGATCGGTGGTGGTGGCGGCGATGGCGGTGCCATCTCGGGAAGTTCGTCATCGGATTCACTTTCGCAAGGCAAGAGTTTTAGCGTCGTCGTCGGTGTCGGTGGATTTGGCGGCGCGTCGGGCAACGGCGCGGACGTGAGCGTAACCAACAGCGGCTCGATTGCAACCGGCGGATCGAATGCCGATGCAATCTTCGTGCAATCCGTGGGCGGCGGTGGCGGTGCCGGCGGCGGCGGCAACACGCAAGCCGCGGGCGGCGCGGTGAGCGTCAACATGACGCTCGGTGGATTCGGCGGTACGGCCGGCACGGGCGGCAATGTGAGCGTGACCAACACCGGAACGATTGCAACAGCGGGCTACGAATCGACCGGCGTCTTTGCGCAATCGGTCGGTGGCGGCGGCGGCAATGGTGGAACGATCGAAGGCTCGAGCGGCGCGCAACAGGGCTTATCCAAATCTGCCGGCGTGACACTCGGTGTCGGTGGATTCGGCGGCGCGGGTGGCGATGCGGGCACGGTCAGCGTAACGAACAACGGAACGATTGCGACCGGCGGCGATCAAGCATCGGCAATTATCGCGCAATCGATCGGCGGTGGCGGCGGGAACGGCGGCGGTTCCACCGGACAATCGCAAGGTGTCGTTGCAGTGACGGTCAACGTTGGCGGTTTCGGCGGTGCTTCCGGCAACGGCAACACGGTCAACGTCGGCAACGGCGGCAACATTGCTACAAGCGGTGCGATGTCGGACGGCATCTTTGCGCAATCGGTCGGCGGTGGTGGCGGCAGCGGTGGGTTTTCGTCGAGCACGGCACAAGGAACGAATCCCGCAGGCAAGAGTTTCGGCGTCGCGCTCGGACTCGGTGGTTTTGGTGGCGCAGCCGGCGTAGGCGCAGCGGTGACGGTTAGCAATACGGGCCAGATCGTTACGAGCGGATTCGATGCTGCAGGCGTCTTCGCGCAATCAATCGGCGGCGGTGGTGGTGACGGCGGTTCGTCGACGCAGAGCGCCAACGGCACGATCGGCGTCGGTGGCGGCGTCGGCGGGTTCGGCGGCGGAGCCGGCACCGGCGGCAACGTGCAAGTCAGCAACAGCGGCAGTATCGGCACGAGCGGTGATAGTGCCGATGGTATCGTGGCACAATCGATCGGCGGCGGCGGCGGCGATGGCGCCGAAGAATCGGCGACCGCAAGCGCATCGTCACCGACGACGGGCGGCAAGAGTATCGGCGTTGCCCTCGGTGTCGGCGGTTTCGGCGGTTCGTCGGGCAACGGTGGAACCGTTACCGTGACAAGCACCGGCGGCGTCATTATGACGAGCGGCGCGAATGCAGCAGCGATCTTCGCGCAGTCGGTGGGTGGCGGCGGCGGAAGCGGCGGCTTGGCGGAAGGCGCGTCGAGCGGACAATTCTCGTTCACCGGAACGGTCGGTGGTTTCGGCGGCACGGGCGGTAACGGCGCGCAAGTGAACGTAACGAACGCTGCATCGATTGTTACAACCGGCGAAGGCTCGCAAGGCATCAACGCGCAGTCGATCGGCGGTGGTGGTGGTGATGGCGGCGCAACGTCGGGAACGTCGTCATCGTCAACGGATACGGAAGGGAAGAGTTTTAGCGTAAACGTCGGCATCGGCGGATTCGGCGGTGCATCGGGTAACGGCGACAACGTCACGGTGAGCAATAGCGGCTCGATTGCAACCAGCGGTTCGAATGCCGATGCGATCTTCGTGCAATCGATTGGTGGCGGCGGTGGCAACGGCGGCGGCGGCAATACGCAATCATCCGGCGGGATGGTGAGCGTGGGTCTGACGCTCGGTGGATTCGGTGGTTCGGCTGGAACCGGCGGCAATGTGAACGCGACTAACACCGGAACGATTGCGACGCAAGGCTACGAATCGGCCGGCGTGTTCGCGCAATCGATCGGTGGCGGTGGCGGCAACGGTGGAACGATCGAAGGCTCGAGCAGCGCCGCATCGGGTTTAGATAAATCTGCGGGCGTAACGCTCGGTGTCGGCGGTTTCGGCGGCGCGGCTGGCAACGCCGGTACCGTGAGCGTGACCAACGGCGGCTCGATTGCAACCGGTGGTGATGACGCATCGGCGATTGTCGCGCAATCGATCGGCGGCGGCGGTGGGAACGGCGGCGGCTCGAGCGGCGAATCGAGCGGCGTCGTGTCGGTTACGCTCGGCGTCGGTGGCTTCGGCGGTACGGCCGGCAACGGCAACACGGTCAACGTCGGCAACACCGGCGCGATTGCAACCAGCGGTGCGATGTCGGACGGCGTCTTTGCGCAATCGGTCGGCGGCGGCGGTGGCACCGGTGGTTTTTCATCGAGCACGGCAGCGGGATCGAACGACGACGGTAAGAGTTTTGGTGTAGCATTGACGCTCGGCGGTTTTGGTGGCGCAGGCGGCACCGGCGCACAAGTCACGGTGAGCAATAACGGGCAGATTGTCACGACCGGCTTCGATGCAGCCGGTATTTTCGCCGAGTCGATCGGCGGCGGCGGTGGAAGCGGCGGTTCGTCGACGGCGAGCGCGAGCGGACAGATTGGTGTCGGCGGTGGCGTCGGTGGATTTGGCGCGGGAGCGGGCGCGGGCGGCAACGTGCAAGTGACCAACACCGGATCGATTGCAACCTCGGGCGATTCCGCCAACGGTATCTTTGCGCAATCAGTTGGTGGCGGCGGCGGTGCCGGCGCGGAAGCCGCGGCGACTGCAAGCGGTTCGGGCGAAAAGAGCGCGGGCATTGCGATCGGCGTCGGCGGCTTCGGCGGCTCGTCGGGTAACGGTGGTACGGTGACGATTGCAAATACCGGCGGCGTGGTGATGACGGGCGGCGACAATGCGGCGGCGATCTTTGCGCAATCGGTCGGCGGTGGCGGTGGCAACGGCGGCGGCGGTTCGACCGACGCGAGCGACGGCACGATCAACGTTGGCTTGAGCGTCGGCGGTTTCGGCAGCGGCGGTGGAACCGGCGGCGCAGTGACGGTTACAACCGCCGGCACCGTGCAAACGACCGGGTTCAATTCGCAAGGCATCTTCGCGCAATCCGTTGGTGGTGGCGGCGGCAACGGCGGTACGGCCGAGTCGAGCGCGAGCGGTTCGACCGAAGAGACCGCGCAAAACGGCAACCTGAACTTCTCGCTCGGCGGGTTCGGCGGCGCGGGAGGAAGCGGCGGCACGGTGAGCGTGCAGATAACGTCGGGAAGCGTCGTCACACAAGGTGATGCAGCAAGCGCGATCGTCGCGCAATCGATCGGCGGCGGTGGCGGGGACGGCAATGCCGCGTCAGGATCGTCGCAAGGAACGTACACGCTCGCGATCGGCGTCGGTGGATTTGGCGGCACCGGCGGCGCGGGCGGCGCAGTAACGGTGACCAACGGCGCAGCGATCGGTACAAACGGAGCAAACGCGTATGGCGTGTTCGCGCAATCGGTCGGTGGCGGCGGTGGCGAAGCCGGCCTTGCCGCGGGACAGTCGCAAGGCGGCACGTTCGGTGCAACGGTTGGTGTCGGCGGTGGCGGCGGCGGTTCAGGTGCCGGCGGTGCAGTGAACGTCACCAACAATGCAGCGATTCTCACCAGTGGATTCGGCAGTGATGCAATCGTTGCGCAATCCGTCGGCGGCGGCGGTGGTATTGCCAACGACGCAAACGGCACGTCGAACACGCAGGGAGTTACGCTGAACATCGGCGGAAGCGGTGGCGAATCCGGCGACGGTGGGACGGTCACCGTTGCGCAATCCGGCGCGATCAAAACGCTCGGTGATTATGCGTTCGGTATTCTCGCGCAGTCGGTTGGAGGTGGTGGCGGCGTCGGTGGCGTGGGTGCGGGTTCGTCGAATCTCACGCTCTCGGTTGGCGGCAGCGGCGGCGCAGCGGGCAACGGCGGCGACATCGTCGTCAACGTTACTGGTGGGATCACCACCAATGGCAACGGTGCATCGGCGATCGTTGCGCAATCGATTGGCGGCGGCGGCGGCATCGGCGGCGATACGACCGGTGCGACGCTCTCGATTGGGGTAAGCGGCAGCGGTGGGGGCGCCGGCAACGGCGGCAACGTCAGCGTGAACAACGGTGGCGCGATTACTACCGTGGGTGCAAACGCCGACGGCATCTTTGCGCAATCGATCGGCGGTGGTGGTGGCGTTGCGGGTGCGGGTAGCAACGGTCTTGCATTCATCGGTTCGGCCGGCGGTACGGGAAGTGGTGGCGCGGTTACCATTACGCAACTCGGTCGCATTCTAACACTCGGCAACGATTCGGTCGGCATCTTCGCGCAGAGCCAGGGCGGCAGCGGTGGCGGCCCGATCGCGATTAACGTGAACGGGAGCGTCTTTGGCGGTACCGGCACGAATGGCGCGGGTGTCGTCACCGACACGAGCGGCACGAGTTCGATCGTCAACAACGGATCGATCGCGGCGTATTCCGGCATCGCGATCGAAAGCGTTGGTACGGGTGTCGCGTCGATCCAGAACTACGGGACGATCACCGGGAACGTCCTCGTGAGCGGTAGCGGCACGCTTACAAATGAGGCGGGCGGCTTGTTTTATCCCGGTAACACGGTGACGCTTGGCGCGAGCGGCGTACTGATAAACTCCGGGACGATTCTGCCGGGCGGCGTGGGAAAAATTACGACCACGAATCTCACCGGCAACTTCAATCAGACCGCAACCGGCATCTACGACGTCAATATTGCACCGGGCACGGGCGCGTCGGATATCAACGTGAGCGGCTTCGCCGCGCTCAACGGAACGATCGCACCGAATATCGTGTCGCTTTCAGCCAGTTCCGCGCCGATGACGATCATGACCTCGGGCGGTGGTGTCGTCAATAACGGCGTGACGCTCGCGCCCTCGCCGTTCTTCAAATACCAGCTCGGCATCACCGCCAACGCAGTGACGATCACGATCGCCGGCGTGAACTTCACGTTCCCAATGCTCGGCGGCAATCAAAACGCGATCGGTTCGCACTTGGTCAATGCGTGGAACAGCGGTTCGCTCGGCGGCCTTGGGCCGTTGATGATCTACTTGAGCAAACTGAATCCTGGAACGAGCTACGCGCAGGCGCTCGATCATTTGAGCCCGGGCTCGTACCTCGCCTCAGCGACGCCGCTGATGCTCAACGGCATGAGCTTCACGAACAGTTTGTTCAGTTGCTATAAGCCGGCTGCCGCCGGTTTCGTGGGCACGGAACAGCCGTGTACGTGGGCGCAAGCAGTCGGACAGAGCACGCAACAAGCCTATTCGTCGTCGACGCTCGGCTTCACCGGAAGCTCGCAAGGCATTCAAGGCGGTTCGCAACGGTCGCTCGGCAGCGGGCGTTTCTTCAACTATGGCCTCGGGTATCTGCATTCGTCGTTCGCGGTCGGTGGCGACTCGTCGACGCAATCGAACGGGATCAATGCCGGAATCGCGTGGAAGCAACAGCACGGCAACGCGACGACGATGGCCGAAGGACTCGCCGCATCGTACGATTGGCTGAGTACGCTGCGTTCGCCGCTTCCCGGTGTCGTCGCGTCGTCACAAAGCGGCGGCTTGACGCTCGATGCGCGCGCAGAGATCTCGAGCTACAGCGGTCGCGGAACGTCGTACATCAAACCGTATGCGAGCGCGGATGTGCTCTACGTCGAACGCCCCGCCGTGACGGAAACGAATGCGGGCGCGGTTGGGCTCAACATGCAGTCGATGAGCAAAGTGCTGGGTGTGCTCACGCCGGGCGTGGAGTTTGGCGGCACGTATGCGGAGCCCGGCGGCGTAATTTGGCGTCCGTATGTCAATGCGGCCGTCAGTCTGTTCTCGAGCAATTCGTGGAGTGTGTCGTCGACGTTCGTCGGCTCACCGGCCGGTGCGACGCCGTTCATCATCAACAGCTCGATGCCGAGCGTGCTGTTTCACGCGCTCGGCGGTTTACAGTTGAGCACGCCACGCGTGATCTGGACCTTCAACTACGGTCTGTCGATCGGCAGCGGCTACTCGAGCCAACTCGGCAACGTGAAGTTCGACTACCGTTTTTAAGGCGTCGACGAGGGGGATGCGCTCGGTGACGCACTGGGTGAACCGCTTGCGCTTGCCGATGCGCTCGGCGATGCGGATGCGGCAGCATTCGCGCTAGCGGACGCGGTCGGTGATGCGCTGGCTGATGGTAATTCATCACCGTAGAGCACGAGCATCCACACTTCGTCTTTTTTCACTTGCAGTGCAGGCGCGTCGATCTCGAAGTGCAGTGTGGTGCCGTCGAGGTGTGATTTCGAATACGAACCGAAGTACGTCTGCGTAACTTTTTTCTTCTTCACGCCTTCGTGGTAGAGCTGCACTGCAAAGCCGCGTCCGCCAACTTGCTCTTTGGGCAAGGTGTAGTCGACGGTCATCTTTCCGGCGAGCGTGACATCGGCATCGGTGTGCAAACGCAGTGTGACGAGTGCGACGGTTGCAACCGCCTTCGGGTCGGGATTCTGCATCTTGGGCGCGTCTTTGGGCAAGCCGGCGATGCGCAACGTTATGTGCGCAACGCTTGCGGATGGCGACGGTGACGCGCTTGCGGATGCCGAACCGCTCGGCGCGGGCGATGGCGTCGGTGTCGGCGTTGGTGTTGGCGATGGCGAAGGCGAAGGCGAGCCGGAACCCGATGCGCTCGATGACGGTGAAGGCGAAGGCGACGGCGCGAGCCCGACGACTGCGAATTGGAGCGTGCACGAGAAGCCCTGATCGGCCGGACACTTCAACCCGGCTGCGGCGTCCTTGATCGGATAGGTGACGTCGGTTCCCGGCGGCGTGCTTGCTGCACCGGAGGGTTTGGGCGTCGGTGTTTGCGGAAGAGCGTTGGGTCCGGGCGATCCAACCGGCGGATTGACACCACCGGGCGCGGACGTGCCGCCACTGCCGAAACCACCCTGACACGCGGATAACGAAAGGGCGAGCGCTGCGCTCAGTGCGATGGGGAAATCTCATGCGCGGGTGTCGACCTTTCGTTTCAACTCTTCTGCGAATTCGCTTATCGAGATCGTCCGTTTCTCTTCGACTGCACGTTCGTTCACGTTAACAGTGTTATCGGCAGCTTCTTGCTTGCCCACCACGAGGATGTAGGGAACCTTCTGCGTTTTCCAGTGCCGGATCTTGTAGCCGAGCTTCTCGTTGCTCTCATCGACCGAGATACGGAACCCCATTCCCTCGAGGCGCGCCGCAACCTCGCGTGCGTATCCAATCTGATTCTCAGATATCGGCGTGAGCACGGCTTGCACGGGTGCAAGCCAGGCAGGGAAGGCGCCGCCGTAGTGCTCGATCAGAATACCGAAGAAGCGCTCGAGCGAGCCCGCGAGCGCGCGATGAATCATCACCGGTTGGTGATCGAACCCGTCACTTCCGCGATACTTCAGTTCAAAACGCTTGGGCAACACGAAATCGACCTGCACGGTGCCGAGCTGCCATTTGCGACCGATTGCATCGCGCACGTTGATGTCGAGCTTGGGCCCGTAGAACGCGCCGCCGCCTTCGTCGACTTGGTACGGTAACTCGTAGCGCTCGAGCGCGCGACGAATCGCTTCCTCGGCGACGGCGTCGGTATCTTCGCGCAACGCTTCTTCGCGCGTCGAGAGAAAATACTCGAAGTCGCTAAAGCCGAACGCCTTCATCAAACGTAGCGCTTCGTCGAGCGTTTGCTCGAATTCGCCTTGCAATTGTTCGGGCATGCAGAACAGATGCGCGTCGTCTTGCGTGAAGCCGCGTACGCGGGTGAGACCGTGCAAGACGCCGGAACGCTCGAAACGATAGACCGTACCGAATTCGGAATAACGAATCGGCAGCTCGCGATAGCTGTGCGGCTGGCCGCGATAGATCAAGATGTGGCCGGGGCAGTTCATCGGTTTGAGCCGGAAACGTTGCTCCTCGACCTCGAGCGCCCCGAACATGCCGTGCGCGTAGTTCTCGAGATGCCCGGAGATCTCGTAGAGTTTCTCGCTCACGACATGCGGGGTGACGACCGGCTGGTAGCCGCGTTCGCGTAGGCCGGTGCGAATGAACTCTTCGATGATGCCGCGCACGATCGCACCTTTGGGGTGCCAAAAGACCAATCCGCCGCCCGCGTCTTCCTCTATAGAGAAGAGATCGAGCTCAACCCCGAGCTTGCGGTGATCGCGCTTCTGCGCTTCTTCAATTTGGGTGAGGTACGCGTCCAACTCGGCTTTGGTGTGCCATGCGGTCCCGTAGATGCGCTGCAGCATCGGGTTGTGCTCGTCGCCGCGCCAGTAGGCGCCCGCAACGCTCATCAATTTGATCGCGCCGATCTCGCCGGTGCGGTCGGCATGGCCGCCACGGCACAGGTCGGTGAAGTTGCCGATCGTGTAGAGCGTGATCGGCTCGCCCTCGGGGATGTCGCGGGCGAGTTCGACTTTGTACGGGTTGCCTTCGAAACGCGCAATCGCTTGATCGCGGGTGACCGTTTGGCCGGTCATTTCATAATCAGCGTCGAGGATCGCTTGCATGCGCGCCTCGATTTTGGCCAGATCGTCGGGCGTGAACGGCTGGCTGCGATCAAAGTCGTAATAGAAGCCGTTCTCGATCGCCGGGCCGATGGTCGGCTTGGCATCGGGGAAAAGCTCTTGGACTGCATACGCGAGCACGTGCGCCGCCGTATGGCGAAGCGCGGGTAGCGACGTACCGTTGGAATGGGCATCGGGCATGACCTGTGCCCGTTTCGGCAAGTGGGCGCAGTGCTCCCGGAGCTGGGAAGCTTAAGGCCCCGATAAGGCGGCTTTAAGGCCACTTTAGTTTGTACGCCGCACGATACCAAGTGTCAGAGCGGTTCATGAATCGCTTGACTTCTCGCACGTGCTTTCTAGGAGTTTTTCTTGATGCGTAAGACCTTGGCGCTGACACTTGCGGCGCTATTGCTCGTGTTCGCGGGTGGCCGCGCGCTTGCAGCGACCAACCTCCTCGAGACGGGCTCGTCGCTGCTTTATCCACTGATGAATCTCTGGGTTGCGAGCTACACGCAAGGCCGTTCCGACGTGCAGATAACAACGCAGAGCACTGGCTCCGGCACCGGCATCTCGCAAGCGGTTGGGGGCGTCGCGCAAATCGGTGCGTCCGACGCGTACATGGCTGATGCGCAACTTAAAAACACTCCGATGTACAACATTCCGCTCGCAATTTCGGCGCAGCAGATCAACTACAACATTCCGGGCTTGAACACCAGTCACTTGAATCTCTCGGGTCCGGTAATCGCCGCGATCTACTCGGGCCAGATCCAATATTGGGATGACGGGAAGATCAAAGCCATCAACAAGGCCTATGCAAGCAAACTGCCGCACACGCAAATCGTCCCGGTACGCCGTTCGGACGGTTCGGGCGACACGTTCATCTTCACGCAGTATCTTTCGAAGTCGACCCCGTCGTGGGCGAGCGGGCCCGGCTACGGCACGACGATCAGCTGGCCGGCGGTCTCCGCCTCGGTTGGCGCGAACGGCAATCCGGGCATGGTGCAAACTTGCCAGAATACGCCGGGATCGATTGCGTACATCGGTGTGAGCTTTCTCAATCAAACCGACAAAGCCGGGCTCGGCTATGCCGCGCTTGAGAATCAGGCCGGTAAGTTCGTGCTGCCGACCGAGGAGACCATCGCAGCGGCCGCCGCGGCGACCGACAAGGCGACGCCTGCGGACGAACGGATCTCACTGATCTTTGCACCGGGTGAGAATTCGTATCCGATCATCAACTACGAATACGCGATTGTCAATCCGAAGCAAAGCGATCCGGCGAAGGCTGCAGAGCTGAAGAAGTTCCTCGACTGGACGCTGAGCGAAGGACAGTCGGGCAAGTATCTCAACGCCGTGCACTTCCTGCCGTTGCCGGCTGCAGTGCAGAAGATGAGCCGCGCACAAGTCGCCAAAATTCAATAGGAGCCGTATGGCTGCCATGGTTCACGCAGGGGATGCCGCTCGCGCGGTATCCCCCGCAACTCTTCAGCGCACGGGCGCACAAGCGTTCTTGCGCGTGGTCACGGGAGCTGCCGCACTGCTCAGCTTCATGATCATTTTCCTGATGCTGTTCTTTTTGGTCGCGTACGCCTATCCGGCGATACGTTTCAACGGTCTCGCGTTTCTGACGAACCCGATTTGGAACATCGGCAATCAGTATGGCAGCGGCGTTACCACACGCAACGGTTTTTCGGGACCGCCGGGTGCATCGTTCGGTGCACTCGTGTTCATTTACGGTTCGGCGATTACCGCGTTCCTGACGATGGTGGTTGCCGTGCCGCTTTCGATGATGGTTGCGCTCTCGCTCGTGTATCGCGTGCCACGACGGATTCGGCCGCTCGCCAACGCGCTCGTGGAACTGATGGCCGGCGTGCCGTCGGTGGTGTACGGCCTGTGGGGCTTGGTCGTGCTCGTGCCGTGGATCGGGCAAGTGTTCGCGCCGTTTATAACCTCGCATTTTGGCGCCATTCCGTTTTTGGGCGGCTCGCCGGGTAGCGGTAACGGACTTGCGGCATCGGTGTTCATCCTCTCGCTAATGGTGATCCCGATCATGGTCGCGACAACGCGCGACGTCATCCTCGCGCAATCGAACTCGCTCTTTGAAGCGAGCATGGCACTCGGTAGTACGAGTTGGCAGGCGATGACGTGGGTGGTGGTTCCGAGCGTTCGCACGGGTATCGTCGCCTCGATCTTGCTCTCGTTTGGCCGCGCACTCGGCGAAACGATGGCCGTGCTGATGGTTTGCGGTGCGGCGATTAACACGTTCCCACAAAACTTTTTCTCGCCGGTCAACACGATTGCGGCGGTGATCGTCTCGCAACTCGAGTCGGCGCTGACCGATGCGACCGGCATGGCGCAGCGTTCGCTGGCTGAACTCGCCTGCGTGCTGTTCATCATCACGTTGCTCGTCAACATTATCGCACGCGGGATCATGCGCGGCGCCGATCGCGGGGGCGCGCGTACGTAATGGCAACGAGCATGCTAACCGGCATTGCGCCGAAAACTTGGGCATCGCGTGCGTGGTGGACGCTCTCGATCGCCTGCCTCGTCGCGGTGATCGGCGTGCTGTTCGCGATCTTTGCCTTTGTCATCGCGCGCGGCGTGCCGGCACTCAAACCGGAGATCTTCTTTACGCCGACACACGGCATCGCGGGTGGTCTCTCCAACGCGATCGTCGGAACGTTCATGCTGGTACTCGTCGGTCTGGTGTTGGTGATCATCGTCGGTCTCGGCACCGCGGTGTGGACCGTCGAGTTCGCGCCACCGTGGGGTCAGAAGGTCATTCGTTTCATGGTCGACGTGCTCGCGGGCATTCCGTCGATCGTCGTGGGATACTTTCTTTACGTCTCGCTGGTCGAACTTGCGGGCTGGGGCTTTTCGCTCGTTGCCGGTTCGCTTGCGCTTGCGATCTTTATGCTGCCCTACGTGGTGCGCGCGGCCGACGTCGCGCTAACCAACGTGCCGACTGCGCTCAAAGAGGGCGCCGTGGCACTCGGTGCGCGCCCGGCGATGGTCGTTGCGTCGATCAATTTCCCGTTTGCGTTGCCGGGTATTCTTACCGGCGTGCTGGTTGCAACCGGCATTGGCTTGGGCGAAACGGCGCCGCTGATCTACACGGCGGGCTGGTCGAACTACATGCCGACGCTCGCGCCCACGCACTCGCCGGTCGGCTATTTGACTTACGTCGTCTGGACGTATATCAGTCAGCCGTTCGAAGAGTCGCATCAACTCGCGTACGCCGCCGCTGCGCTGCTGATGATCTTCGTCTTCCTGACGAATCTCTTGGCACGCAGTTTCGTGGAATATAAACTCGGCGGCAACCGCCAACGGCAGTAGGCTGCGCTCCTTGTCATCCCGAGCGTAGCTGCGAAGCAGCGTAGTCGAGGGAAGCGCATCCGGCTATTGCCCGCGAAGACGCTCCTCGCGGCGCATCGTCCGCCGCTCCTGCTGCACGAGTTTTGCGCCACAACCAAAGGAAATTCGCGTCCTGCGAATGGCGCAAAACTTCGAGCCTTCGCTTGGCAATAGCCTAGATGCGTCCCTCGACTACGCTTCGCTACGCTCGGGATGACACTTAGTGTTCCATTGTCAGTGGGGCGAAGCCGGGGGGCAGCTTGTCTGAGCCCGGTATGATGTCGGGGCGAATGCCGAGCGACGAACACGACATGTTCGGCGGAACGCCGATGTTATCGATGATTGCCGCACTTGCCGGTATCGGTTGCTTCGTGCCCGAGAGGCGTTCGGGATCGAGCGCGGAGAGTAAATCCGAGAGCGCGGGATTGGTGTCGCGCGGACCTTCGGGCATGTATTCGGCTTCGTCGGGTAGCGACGCGAGTGGTTTCGTATCGAAGATTTTGCTGACCATCTTGGCAAACGAGGTGTGGTCGGCGAGATCGTGATCGATCGCGCGATCGCGCGCAAACGGCGAGATGACGATCGCCGGCACGCGTGGCCCGTCGCCGCACGGATGGCCGTCGGGGCAGCGTTCGAAATTCGGGGGAGCTGCGTGATCGTAGAAGCCTTCGGAATCGTCCCATGTGATTAGGATCAATGAGTCATTCCAGTATTTGCTCTTGGCGATCGCATTCACGAACTTGGCCACGAACGCTTCCGAGATCTGCGAATCGGCGTAGCCGGGGTGATCGTCGTCGCCCATGAAGTTCGATTGGATGTATGGACTGGGGTCGGCCGGTTTGAAACCGAACGGGTCGATGTAGCCGCCTTTGACGAAGATCACGCCGCGATCGCCGAGCGTACCTTGCTCGATGCGCGGGATCAATTCTTTGACGTCGTGCTCGCCGTTCCAAAAATATGGGTTATTGCGCAAATAGCCGAAGTATTGCGGCGCGTTGTGGTGCGTAACATAGGCGAAGTTGGTGCTCGAGCCTTGCTTGAACGCAAAACCTTCTTGATACCAACCCCACGGCACGGGGTCGTGCCCTTGTTGCATAAGGTCGCCGACGTCTTCTTTGATGTCGTCGCTATCTTTTTTCGCGTTGACGGCGTCTTTGCCCGAGAGACTCAGCATAAGCGTCGCAAAGCTCAAGTCAAATTGCGCGGCGCTCGGGAGCGGGTTCGAGCCGTTTCCGTACGGGCCGAAGCTCGGCGCGGTGTCATTGACGACGGGGACACCCGGGCCAACGGAGTTTGCGGCAACTTGTTCGTCACCGTGGCGCGCCCACTGCGTCTGCCCGGTTTGGGCCGCGATCAAGTCGATGTTCCCCGGCGTCGACGGGCCGTACATCGCCTGGAAGAAGTGATCGAAGAGGGTGAAGTTGTGCGCATACATCCACAAATACGGGATCGTGTCGCAATCCTCGAAGGCCATCGTCAGGAGTCCGACGCGCTGCGCATCTTCGCGCGAATAGCCGCGCGCAAGCAGCCCGAACTCCTCGGTGCCGACGAAGAGATCCATCCGCCCGCCGTCGCTCTTGGTGATGAGCGAGGGCCGCGAGTGGTCGGCGTCGGCAGTATCCGCGGAGGTGATGCGGAAGGGGGTAACCCACTGATTCCCGAGCGGGTCGTACTGGCGGAAGCCCTGCGTCTGCGCGAACGTCGTGCCGAGATTTTCCGACCCCGGAAAGGAACCGAAGTACGAGTCGTACGAGCGGTTCTCTTGGTAGATTACAAAGACGTGCTTGATTTTCGAGCGGACGAGCGCGAGGAGCGCAGGATCGATCTGTGGCGCAGCGGGTAGCTGCTGTGCCGGTGCCGGCACCGATGACGCCAACAGTGAAAGTACGGCGCAACATGCGACGAAGAAGCGCTTCACGAACGACCCTCCTAGCAGCTAGAGTTCGAGTGTAAACTTCGCAGCAACAACGCGCATGCCATGCTGGAGATTAACAACAGATGAAGAGAAACGAGTTTCTCGCAACAAGCGGTGCGGTGACACTCATCGCCGCGACGGATTCGTCGGCGTTGACGGCCGGCGCCTGGAACAACTACACCGTGAAGACGACCGTGACGTTTGCGGGCGATGCGCCAGTCCAGGCCTGGATTCCGATTCCGAATTTCAGCGAGGCAAGTTGGATCGATGCCAGTCCGGCAATGGTGCTGGACGGCAATGCCGCCTCTGCACGAAGTGTATCTGGTGCGAACGGACAGGCAGCCTTCGTCCACGCCGAGTGGCCGGCGAATTCCACAAAAGGCGCGGCGCGCACGCTCGTGCTTCAGAACAGCGTTCGATCGCGCGATCTCCGCGTCGATCTGGCGCGACCGGGACACGCGGCGCCACTTTCGGCGGCCGATCGTGCGCGCTATCTTGCGCCGACGACAAACATTCCGACCGACGGCATCGTCAAGCAGACTGCCGACAAGATCACCGCGGGCGCGACCAGCGACCTCGACAAAGCGCAGCGCATCTACGCGTGGATCATCGCGAACACGTACCGCAAACCGACAACGCGCGGGTGCGGTCTCGGCGATATCAGTTTTCTTTTGCAGACCGGTGATCTCGGCGGGAAGTGCGCAGATCTCAATGGCTTGGCCGTGGGCCTTGCGCGCGCAAGCGGTGTTCCCGCGCGCGACATCTACGGCATTCGCGTAGCGCCGTCGCGCTTGGGCTACAAGAGTTTGGGCGCCAATTCAACGACGATCACCAAAGCGCAGCACTGCCGCGCGGAAGTGTATCTCGCCGACTATGGCTGGGTGCCGATGGATCCGGCCGACGTACGCAAAGTGATTTTGGAAGAGCCACCGGGCAATCTTCCGGTCGACGATCCCAAGGTTGTCGCCGCGCGCAAGCGGTTGTTCGGCGCGTGGGAGGGCAACTATATGGCGTACAACGATGCCGCCGACGTCACGCTGCCGGGATCGAGCGGTAAGCCCGTACCGTTTCTGATGTATCCGCAAGCTGAAGTCAACGGACAACGTCTCGACAGTCTCGATGCACCGACGTTTGTCTATAGCATTGAGGTCGTCTCGGCCTAAGCGTAATGCGAACGTTGCTTACATGCGTGCTTCTCTTTGTCTTGGCGAGCTCGGCGCTGCCCGCGCAGACCGAGCAGGGAACTGCGATCTTTGCGGTGGTGATGACGCGTCACGGCGTGCGCAGTTTTACCAAGCCGCCGCCGTCGTACACGTGGCTGGATTGGTCGCCGGTTGCGCCGGGATTTTTGACGGCACACGGGTACAAGCTCATGACGTTCCTCGGGAATTACTACCGGAACTATTTCGCGTCGATCGGGCTCCCGATCAACTGCGCGTCGCACGGAATGTACGTGTACGCCGATGTCGATCAACGCACGCTTGAAACGGGCCGAGCGCTGATCGAAGGAGCGTGTGGATCGCCGGATGCAGTGCCGTTGTATCACGATGCGGCGATCGGCACGGGTGTTAGTGATCCGCTCTTTGATGGCTCAGATTGGCTCATTCCGGCCGGAAAGGTTGACACTGCGGCGTCGATAGCGTCGGTTACCGCCGCGGCGCCGAAGCCACCATCGCTCGTGGTCTCACAAAACGCGCCGGCGTTCGCAGCTCTTCAATATTTGCTCGATGCACAGTGTGGCGGCACATGTCCGCGCGCCGATGCCGGGCCAAGCCAGATTACCGCAAAGCCGGGTGGCTTGGCCGCACTGCGTGGACCGCTCGCTGTCGGCGAAGGCTATGTCGAGTCAATGTTTCTGGAACGGGCGCAATGCGCTCCGCTGCCCGATGCGTTCAGATTCCATCAAACAGAGTTGTTGCGGACGATCGAATACGAGATCAATGCGCGCAACGCCTACAACGCGTCGGTCAAAGGTGGGAACGTGTTCGCTCACATCGTCGGTCTGTTGCAGGCAAAAGCCGGCGTACCCCATCCCGATGTCAGCGTTCCCGATGTCTCACAGGTCAACGTCGTGATGCTCGCCGGCCACGATACGCAGATAGGCGCACTCGGCGGTATTCTTGGTACGCCGATGAACGGTGCTCCGCCCGGGGGCGCGCTCGTGTTCGAGCTTTACCGGCGCGCTTCAGGAGAATACCACGTTCAGGTGCAGTTCGTTCACGAGACGTGGCCGCAGCTCCTAAGCAATTCGCCCGTGCATAACGGTATCATGAACGAATACTTCGACGGAGATTTTGACCTTGCGGCATTGTCTGCGATTGCGCACGGTCTCGCGCAGCGCGGATTTGTGTTGCACGACTGGACCAAGGCGAGCGATGCGCCGGTCGATCTCGCACCGCTGGCCGATCCGCCCTGGACGAAGTGTAACTGAGCGCTACGGCAGCCGCATCGTTGCGCGCAGAAAGCGATCGTGCACTGCCGGAGGTAGCAGCGCGAGCATCGCGCCGATGCGCGCCGGCGCACCGACGATGTAGCGGGCCTTGGGTCTGCGCGCGACCAGCGCGCGAACGACCACATCGACGACGTGTGCGACAGGCATGCCGCTGCGCTCCTCGCCGGCAAGTGCGAGCATGATCGCCTCGATCGCGGAGCGATAATGGTTGGGCGCGGATGGGGGAAGCCGCGCAAGCAGTGCATCGCGCATGGCCAGACCTTTACTCCAGATCGGTGTTGCGACCGATCCGGGTTCGATCAATGTCACGTCGATCAGCGATGGTGCAAGCTCTTGACGCAGCGCATCGCTGAGGGCGCGTAGTGCGGATTTTGAGGCGCAGTACGGTGCGAGGTAGGGCATCGCGATGCGGCCGGCAATCGAACCGATGAATACGATGCGGCCGGCCTGTTCACGAAGCAGCGGAAGAAAGGCTTGCGTTACGGCCATCGCGCCGATGACATTGACCTCGAATTGCGAGCGCAGCTCGTCAACCGGTAACGTTTCCAGCGGACCGCCGAACGCGACGCCGGCGCAGTTGACGAGGCCGGCGAGCTGCACCTCGTCGGTCCGCACGATGTGAGCGGCAGATTCGAGGCTTTCTGCGGCGGTCACGTCGAGAAACAATGGACGCACGCGCGGATGCGATGCTTGCGCGCGCGCAGCGTCGGCGTCGTTACGAACGCCGGCATACACGATGAAGCCGAGCTGTGCCAGTGCCTCAACGGTCGCGGCCCCAATGCCGCTCGAGGCGCCGGTAACGACGATGGCGCGATCGCTCACGTAAGTGTCTCTGCGTGGAAGTTGGCCTGGTAGGCGACGATATCATCTGTGCCCGGGAATTGCGGATGACGGCGTCGCTCCGAAAGAGTATAGCGCTTTCCGAAGCTATCGAGAATCACGAGCTTTGTCAAACCGGCGAGCGCGGAACGCGTCATGCGGTCGGGGTCGCGCGCGAGCTTGGGATCGACAAACAAGTGTTTGGGCAGTTCCGCAAGTTGCGCACGGACCGCAGCGAGTGCGTCATCCTCGGTAAATGCTTTCTTGCACTCGATCAACCACGTGCCCAGCAGCGCACTGACCGTGACCGGACGGGTCCGCTTGATCGATGTTTCGAGCGGAACGTCGGCATCGGCGGGGCGAACGCGGTACAGCATCGTGAACCGTCCTTCGATAAAGGGATCGTAGCTGATGCCGACGGCGTAGATCGCAGCCAGCGGCGCCAGTCGCGACAAGATACCACGAAAGCGTTGCATCTTACCATCGGTCGTGTAAAAACCCTCGGGCGTCAGGAAGACGGTCGCACCGCCGCGCACGAGATCTTCGAAGTGGGCGATGTCGCCTTCGAGTTGGGTCCGCGTGTGGGCGAGGACGTGGCTGCGATAAGGGTCGTTGAGTTCGTTGATTTTCACGGTGCCGCGAGCAGCGTCGAAGTAGGCGGCGCCCAACAACTCGCGTAGCCTCGTCACGCCCGGAATGCGCGCCAGGGCGCGTTCGTTGAAAACGTCGGCCGCCGGAAGATCGCCGTGCGTCTGCGTTATCGTATGTGCGATGCTAACAAACGGTCGCGCGTGCAATTCGTTTTCGATCGGTTGTAACCCGAGTCCGGCGAAAAACCAACCGAGATTGGCCGTGCGAAAGAACAGGCGCAGCCACGGAATGCGCTCGGCAAAGAAGCCCGGCTCCCACATGCGCCGTGACGAAACGGTGTTGATGGGATTGCGCCAGGTGAGCGAGAGGATCGTTTGATCCGCCACGACGATCGCTGATTCCATCTCGTGCTGATGATTGGCGACCAGAAGCGCCGGCAGACGCTTGCGTGGCAACGCGCCCCATGCGCGAACGCGATACGCGGTGCGATAGTAGGTGGAGATGCAGAGGCCCCCGAGCCAGCGCACCGGCTGGATGAGAAAGCCACTAACGCGTTCTTGCGCGCGCATCTCGATTCAAGCGTTGTTGGATCCGAGCGTTACCAAAGACCAGGTCGAGTAATCCGGGAAACGCGCGTGCAAGCACGACAGGTAATAGATAGCGCTTCGGTACGATACGCACGCGTCGTGGCCGGCGAACGGCATCGACGACGGCGTTGGCTACGACGTCGGGACTTGGCAGGCCGTTGCCCATCGCCGCGTTCATCTGCGTCCGAACAAAGCCCGGCTCGATCAGCGTCACGCGAATACCGTCCGCGCGCACCTCGCGGCGCACCGAATCACTCAAGCCCCGAACGCCGAACTTCGATGCCGAGTAGACACCCATCACGCCGGCTTCTCCGGCGATGGATCCGATGTTAACAATCGAACCGCTGCGTTGCGCCTTCATGACCGGCAACACGGCATGCATCGCGCGCGCGCAGCCAACGAGATTGATGTCGAAAACGCGCGCGATCTCGTCGTCGCTGCTGTCGCACAGCGATGGGCTCGAGCCAATCCCTGCGATGTATGCGAGCACGTCGATGCGGCCGAAGGCATCGAGCGTCGCTTTGACAAGATTGTCGATCTCCGCGCGCAACGTGACGTCGGTGGGCACGGCGATGGCTCGGACGCCGTACGATGCGACGAGTGCGGCGAGCGTGTCGAGGGCCGCACGTTCAGCTTCGGGCGCAGCGAGGACGAGATTTGCGCCGGCGCGCGCAAGCGCGTGCGCGGTTGCCGACCCGATCCCGCCGGATGCACCGATGACGATCGCCGTCGCGCCGCTTAGCAGCACGGCCATTTACGCCCGCGCAAACGAACGCACGGTTCGCTTCGCTCCATCGATCGCATCGGCAGCGTTGAGTACGAAGCGCGCAAGCGACGGTACGACGCGCGGGCGCAATAGACGCGGATCGAAGCTGGCCATATGCATCTCGTTCTCGTCGAGACAGGCTTGAATGAACTTCTGCAAGGTGAGATCGGCGAAGACATCGCCCGCCGCGGCCATACCTTTGTCGGAGGTATTTGTCGCACCGGCGCGCCCAACGGTTTTCTTTAACGCGCGCAGATAGCCGATGGTCGTTGGCAGAACTTGCAGCGGTGCTGCGCCATAGCCGCGCACATGACGATCGTATGTGATCCAATTCACGAAGAAGACGATATGGCGAGCCTCTTCATATAAGACGCGTGCGAACAGCGAGGTGAGCGCCTCGGGAAGCAAGCGCACTTGCCGCGCGATGCGAAAAATGCCGAACCCGGCGAATGAATCGAGGCATTCGTTGTAGCCGAAATCGATGAAGGCTTGGCGGCCGCCATACGGAGCCGCGGGTCCGGCTTCGCCGTCGAGACCGTAGCGCTCGACAAGCGTTGCAAGCATGCGCCCGTGCCGATTTTCCTCGTAACCTTGCAGGCGGAGCGCCTGCACGATTAACGGATCGGACTGCGAGCGCGAAAAGTGTTCGAGCGTTGCGCCGGCATTGACCTCGACCTGCAGCGCCATGCTCCAGATCGGGATCGAGCGCAGCAGTTCGAGCGAGGTAGCATCGAGCTCCGGCCACGGAAGGTCGCGTGGCTCATATGCTTCATGTGTCGCAATGAAGGAACCACAGAACAGGTCCCGGTGCTCTTTACTGCCGATTTGCATTAGATCGGGCTTTTCGACCCCGTTTCGGAATGCCATTTTGCGGGAGGATTGGTGCGGCAAGGATAAGACACCCTCCGCCATTATCATGAACCGCTTCCTCGTGCGCGCAGGCGCATTCATATTCGCAGTCATCCTGTTCGTCGCGCCATCGATGGCGAGCGCACAGGCCATCAACGCTCCGGGAGCGCGGAACCTCAATGGTCCGCCGCGTCTTACGGACGCGGAGATTGGTGCTACGGTTGAGGACGTCAGCTTCGAGATCTATGGCAAGCTTCGGCTCGTCACAGTTCGCCGGTACCTCACGATTCAGCGTGGGAGCCGGCTGGAACAGTCGGCCGTCGATCAAGATTACGCGAACCTCCAACATCTGGCCGACTATCGCTATCGTCCACGTCTGGAAATCGAGCCGGGATCAACCTCCGGAACAGTGCGGCTGCACTGGATCATCACGTCGAGATGGCTGTTGCCGACCGAGCATCCGTTTTATGCCAACCCGCCGCTAGCGGCGCCGATTCAGGGCGTAGGCTTCATCGTCAATGGACCGCCGATGGATAAGCAAGGCTCGTACTTTTCGGCGTACACGCAACTGAGCAAACGTGCGAACCTCGCGCGATTTCTCTTCACGACACCGATCCACATAAACCCGGAAAGCGGTACAGAACAGTCGATCGTTCTCGACACGTTTGGTGGTAGGGGCGTCTTTCGCACGAGCGTTCCGACCGCGGTAAATGTCTACAGTTGGAACGCAGGCGAAGAGGCACTGTTCTCGACGGCGCGAACCGACGGCACGCAATTCGAAGGTGGTCTGCGCGTCGTGCATTCGACCAATGAGGCGTGGTCCGGCCTCTCGGCGCCATCGCTCTACCGGACGGACTTGGCGCCAGGACGAACGACGCAACTCGCTGCGGGGCTTTCGCACGCCTGCCTGGTGCCTGCTGTGCGGTGGTACCCGCCATATTGCAACGTGCAGTATCGGTTTGGCGTCACCGATGCAATCGGTGGACTTGGCGCGACGTCAACGTATCAAACGTACGCCGGCGACTTCGCGCGGTATTGGGCAATAGGTCCGTCAACGTTTGTGGTGCACGTGGCCGCGACGCGGACCGGCGGCGTAATTCCGGATAGCTTTGTCAACTGTGCCGTCGTGCGTGGCTACCCGAAGGGATTCTGCGGCACGGACTCCGAGGGTTGGACGGCAGAATATCGCATTAACGAAGCGCACTTCAAGAATCTGGAGTTCGTCCTGTTCACGGAGGACGCCGCAAGCCGCGTGCGCCAGAGCGCGAACGCGAACGCGACCCCGTATTTCACGTGGCATCCGGATAGCGGCATCGGCGTGATCTTCCATCTGTTACGCGTCGACTACGCCTACGGCAAGGCCGGCGGTCGCCTTACGTTCGAGTTGCGCGGCCAAACGTACTAATGGTATATCTGGCAAAGTATGCCGCCGTTGCACCGCTCTTGGCCGGCATACCTATACCGTCAAGTCCACCGTCGTCAATAGCGGCGGCACCTGTTCGTCCTCGACGTCAACGCCAACGCTCGGATCGTTTACGACGCAATAGGCGGGGGAACGAGGCGGCCGAACCTAAAGATGCCTTCCGCTCGTAAGAGAGGGGATGTGTCAATGCCTCGATTTATGGTGGAACGCACGTTTAAGGACGGTCTCCACATTCCGAGCAATAATTCCGGCGCGCAAGCGTGCTTAACGGTGGTCGGTAAGAACGCGAACAACGGCGTCACATGGATTCACTCGTACGTCTCGGCGGACAAGACAAAAACGTACTGCATCTACGATGGACCGGATGAAGCCGCCATTCGCGCGTCGGCCGAACAGAACGGGCTTCCGGTCGATTCCGTAACAGCGGTGAGCGTGTTGGACCCGTACTTCTACAACGAAGCTTAGAGCCGCGGCGGTCAAGGAGTACACCCTAATAAAAAACAGCCCCGCATTACTGCGAGGCTGTTGTAGATGGTGTGCGTGGTAGGGATTGAACCTACGACCCCTACCGTGTCAGGGTAGTGCTCTCCCACTGAGCTACACGCACAAATGTTCTCGCGCCTTCGCGAGGGACCGACCGAATATAGCAGAGGTCCTGGGCGGCGTCAAACGATTATTCTCGGGGTCGCAGCGTACCTGCGGGGGTCGCTTGCCTTCAGTCGAAGCCGCGCTCATGGAGCAAACCACCACGATCGAAGAGGTTTTGCGGATGCCCTCCCCCGCGCCGCGTCCGCAAGCGCTCGCGTGTTCAGGGGACCAGCTCTGGATGGGGTCGTGGGAGACCGATCGCATTTACGGCATCGACCGTGCGCACTTCACCGTATTTGAAGAACGAGCCGCGCCCGGCAAGCCGGTGAGTCTGTGTCCGATCGGTGAGGAGCTGCGCGCCATCATCAGCGAAGGCGGTGAGGAGGATCACCGTTTTATCCGCCGCTACGTTCCCGGCCACGGGTTCAAAGCGCACGATAAGATTCCGTGTCCTGACGATACGGGCTCGTTTCTCGCGTACGACGGCGCTTCGCTATGGTTGAGCCAGCGCTACAACAAACGCATCTTGCTGCTCGGTCCAAATGCCGAGGTGCGTCGCGAGATTCACGCGGATGGACAGATCCTTGGCATGTGCTATGCCGAAGGCGCTCTCTACACATCACTGTGGTTCGGCAAGGAGGGCGGACCGAAGATCGGGCGCGTCAATGGCGACCACGTTGAGGTCGTTGCGACGCTACCATACGCGGCGGTGTCGCTCGCCCATGACGGCCGCCGCTTCTGGTGCAACGAGCCGAAGAGCAATTCGATCATCGCATTTACCTTTTAGAAGTCGTTCATCGTCAGCGTCCCGCCGGCCCAATAGTGCTGGAACAGCGCAGCATAGCGTGCCGCGTCCGCGGTCTCGTTGAGAGCCAGCGACGACTTGCCACATCCCGAACAGTGCACGCGGATCGTCCGGACGCTCGGCAAGAATCGCCGCGAACGTCCGCGCAGCGTCGGCGAAGCGCCCCGCGCGATAGTACACCGCGCCGAGCGCCTCATCCGGCGGAAAGAATGGAAGTATCTCGCCGGTCAGCCGTACCGAGTGCTCCAGTGGGACCAAGAGCGCAATTGCACCGGCCACATTTCCGCGAGCCTCGTCTGACCGCGCGTTGACCACGGCCGCGTCGGAAGAGTTTGGCGCGAACTTCGACGCGTGCTCGGCGCCCGGAAGGCGTGCGGACCACTGCAATTCGGCAGCCTGATCACCGGCGACGCGTGCAGCGAGCACCGCGACCAGCGCATCGTGCGACGCATACGTGGTCGGATGCAATGCCCAGGCGCGCGCGCTCGATGCGAGCGCCTTCTCTCCATCGCCGATCTCGATCCATAGGTGTGCCGGCATATGTGCGAGGTGCTCTTCGCCGGGACCGAACGTCATTGCGTCCAGGCGCTGGGCACACGCGACGGCGAACGTGCGGTTCGGCGCGGTATCGTAGACATGGATGCACAGATGATTGGCAAATATGTGGGCCGGGTCGCGGGCGAGCACGTCGTGCAGGATATTCAGCACTTCGGTTCCGACCGTATTCGCGGGAGATCCATTGTTCGTCCAGGTCATGCCGTGCGATTCGATCAACGCTTCAACGAGCAGCATGGCGGCGTCATCGTCGGTCGGGTGAGCTGCGACGTAGGCGCGCATCGCTGTCTCGTAGGCGGCTTCATCACGGGCAGCGTTGCCGTATGCTCCCGCGTAGCGAAAGGTTAGCGCGTCGATCAGCGCGCGCTCGTTCGGCGACGCGTAGCTCTCGAGTGCTACCGCACGCGCGATGTCGGCCTGGGCGCGCGCAAATCCCTCCTCGGTCAACGGATGGTTCAAATCACTTCCGTCGGCGAGCGCCTTTCCCCAGAAGGCAATCGCGAGGTGCGGATCGGTCAAGGCTGCGCCGTCAAACTCGATCGCGGCATCGGGGCCGTCGTAGGCGTAAAGATCGGTGAGTCCCGTGTCAAAACGCTGCTGCGCGAGCGGTTGTGTCGTCGTGATGCCGTAGTGTGCGATCGCGAGCACCACGGCGGCGATCATATGTACTCGATTTGCGGCCCGGCTTCGAACGATTCGATCTCTTTTCGCCACTGGTGCGGAATCTCGATCGTGCGTTGTGCCGGAAAATCGTACGCGACGACCGTCGTCATGCCGTGAGCCGCTCGGTGTTTGTTCGTATCGCTCCAGATCTCGTAGCTAAAGTCGAACGATTTCGTGCCGACGCGCGAAACGCGAACGCCGACGGCGATAGCTTCGCGGAAACGTAGTTGACGTTCATACGTGAAACTGATGTTCGCCTGAATAATGCCCTTGCTTCCCGTGATGTCGGCGCGCATCACGCGCGCAAAATACTCGGTGCGCGCCGTCTCGCACCACCGAATGTACGCCACGTTGTTCACGTGCTGGAGCATGTCAATGTCGGAGAACGGGATCGTGAAGCGCGTCACGAGCTTGAAGTCTTCGAGCATGGGCTGGCCGATTCGACCGAGGTCGCTGGACAACATCCCCTCGGATAGGATAAACTCTCGGCTTGTCCAATGTCAGCGAGCCGGTTCGCGGGACCCGGCGACTTCGGGCGCGTAGCTCAGTGGGAGAGCATCCGCTTCACACGCGGAGGGTCACAGGTTCGAGCCCTGTCGTGCCCATTTCTTAAACTTCGGAGCGCCGGTATGGCGCTGTAGCTCAGTTGGTTAGAGCGCCGCCCTGTCACGGCGGAGGTCGTGGGTTCGAGCCCCATCAGCGTCGCCATCGTGAAGAGGGGCGTTCCGCGTAAGCGAGAGCGCCCTTCCTACGCCAAGGTAGCTCAGTCGGTAGAGCACGCGCCTGAAAAGTGCGGTGTCGCCGGTTCGATTCCGGCCCTTGGCACCATTAATGAGAAGGCCCGGCCGCTAGGCCGGGCCTTCGTCTTGCCGATAACCAGGGCATGAATCTTTTTGCCCGTGCGGCGGCCGCTTTGCTGGCGGCCGTTTTCTCGGCGTGCGTTGCCGCCGGCGCTTCGACCGCGCAACTGAAGGTCGGGTCCGATGTCTCATATGCACCGCTCGAGTTTTACGGACCGAACCACCGGATGCTCGGCTTTGACGTCGATTTGGCGCAGGCGCTCGCCAAACAACTCGGCGAGCCGGTCGTGCTCACCAATCACACATTCGACGATCTGCTGAAATCCGTGCGCAACGGCACATTCGACATCAGCATCTCAGCGATCTCGGATACACGCGCGCGCGAAGGGCAAGTGGATTTCGTCGACTATCTGCTCGCGGGCAGCGGGATGCTCGTTCAGGCCGGGAACCCGAAGCACATCTTCGACGTCGGCGCGTTGTGCGGCTTGCGTGTCGACGTGCAGCGCGGCACGTCGCAGGAGACTGCGCTGGACGAGCAGTCAAAGCACTGCGTCGCGATTGGCCTTGCGCCGATCAAACTCGTCGAGTTCGCGACCGACGATCAGGCCTTCGAAGCGTTCGCGGCCGGCAAGTCCGATGTGCACGTGACCGACTTTCCGGTCGTCGTCTACCTCGCGACGACGCACGATCACCAATACGAGATCGCGGGCCGCCAATTCAACCTCGTACCATACGGCATCGCCGTGCCGAAAGACAACCCCGCGCTGCGCGGACGCATCGTCGCTGCGCTGCACGCCGTGATAAGCGACGGCACCTACGACGCGTTGCTGAAGAAGTGGGGACTTGAACAAGGCGCGCTTCGCAGCGCGCCCGTCAATGCCGGTACCCTATTCAGTAAGTAGTTTACGCGAGATTTGCTTTGAGGAAGTCGACCGACCGGCGCCAGGCCACGTCGGCGGACTCCTTATGGTAGTGGCCCAAGCCCGCATTTCCGACTTCGTTGGGGTTGTGAAAACCGTGCTCGGCATCGTAAGTGTGAAACTCGTGGACGACCTTTGCTTCTTGAAGCCGCGCTGCGATCTTATTGACGCCTTCGATGTTGAAGAAAGCGTCGCGCAGTCCCCAATGTCCCTGGATCGGGATCTTGATCGTGCCGGCGTCGCCTGCTTCGGGCGGCGGATAGCCGTAGAACGACACCGCCGCGCTGAATTCGGGATCGTACATGGCGGCGAGGAACGTTAGCGCGCCACCCATACAAAAGCCCATCACGCCGACTTTTTTCGAGCCGGTCGAGAGCAGATATTGTGCGGCGCCGCGCGTGTCTTGCGTCGCGGCGTCGCCGAAGTCCAGGCCTTCCATGAGGTGGTTGGCTTCGTCCCCGACTGCTGCGGTGCGACCGCGATAGAGATCGGGAACGAGCACGCGAAAGCCCGAAGCGGCCAAGTCATTGGCAGTTTTCTTGATGTGCTCCGTGACGCCCCACCATTCTTCGAGCATCACCACGCCGGGAGCGTTCGTGCCACCGCCCGGCGGCGGCGCGTAATATCCCGGCGCCTTCTTGCCGTCGGGTCGGGTGAATTCGATCATCTCACCCAACTCTTGCGCCCTCCTCGGCGTCTTGTCGATCGAGGTTCTCGATCTTCTCGGTGACCAACCACTCGTTCGCACGTCGGATGTTCTCGGGCGGCACGCGATCGCGTAGCCACGCGAGCAACGCTTCGTCAGTCTGATATCCAACCAGTGCCGCATCGAACTGATCCGGCGTAATGCCCCAGCGTTCCATCACGCCCTTGTCCATTGGGCAGGGATAGATGTAATCGTGAATCGTGCCGGCGGCGGCGGCACGCCCCTTGTCGGAGACCCGCTTGAGCCACATGATGCCGTCGATCTCATCGCGGCCGCGGCGTGGAAAGGTTTTACCGTCTCTAAAATCAGTAGCCATATCTCCTAAGAACGCGCGCAAATCGAGGGCGGTTGCCGAGCGCGGGCGAACGAGCGCCCCGTGGACGATCGTTTTCAAGCTCGCATCGGCGTCTTCGTGGCGGTGGCACTCTATATCGCCCTGCCCCCCCGCTTGACTATCGGTCCGGTCTGGGTTGTGCCGGCCCTTGTTGCCATCATACTCATTCCGCTGGTCGCCCTGGCGCCGACGAAACTCAGTCAAGGGCGCCTGACGCGTTTGCTTTCGATCCTGTTGTGCGCGGTGCTGAGCTTCTTCAATGTCGTCTCGGTCGTCTTGCTAATCAATGATTTGGTGAATACGCATGCGCGCGGCCATGGCCTTACCGCGCAAGCACTGCTCGAGTACGGCGGGGCGGTCTGGCTCAACAACATCATCGTCTTCGCGCTATGGTACTGGGAACTCGACGGCGATGGACCATTCGATCGCGATCAATACGCGTCGGCGTGCGTCACGCCATCGATCGATTTTCTCTTTCCACAAATGACGATCGATCCAAAGCGCGTCACCGGCGTCGATCCCGCTCACTGGCGACCGCAGTTCATCGACTATCTCTATCTCTCGTTCACCAATGCGCTCGCGATAAGTCCTACCGATGTGATGCCACTCACACGCACCGCAAAGATGACGATGCTCGCTGAATCGTTGATTTCATTCGTGACCGTCGCGCTTATCTTGGCGCGTTCGGTCAATATCTTGAACTAGGGCTTGACGCTCGGCGTAGGCGTCGGAACCGGATCGTCGAGGAAGGTCTTGTAATCGTGCGCAAAGGCGCTCGGTGGAATCTGCAGATCGCCGCGAAAGGGCAAGTCGAGCTCGGCGATCACCACGAAGATCGCGCCGATCACGGCGCCGACACAGGCGGTCATAAGAATGTGGGCGCGCGCATCGGGCACGTAAAAGAAATACGACGAACCGAGTGTTACGATGGCAACGAAGATCATCATCACCCAGAGTAGCGGCGGCACGGTTTGCTGATTTTGAAAGAGCCGGTCGCCACGCGCATCCATCATTGCGTGGGCATGCCCAAGCGCATCGGCCTGCGCGGTCTGCTGCCCCATCGTCTTCGGATCGTAGGACTCGATCAACGAAACGATGCGCGATGCGGCTTTATGTGCCTCGTCACTCTCGCCACCGTTGCGCATCAGGGGCCATTCCTTATCCACGACAATGTCGACGTAGCGTTCGATCGCCGCGTGTGTCTGGTCGCGTAAGGGCTCCGGAAAGACGGTGACTTCGTGATAGAGGTTGGATATCTCATCGGCTTCGGTTTGTACGATCTGTGCCGAAACGTCGTACTGTTGCCAGACGCCGGCGACCATGAACGAGAGCATGACCGCAAGGACTGTCCCCAGCGTAGCCATGATCGGGCCTGCTACGTCATTGGAGGCCTCGCGTAGCTTTGCTGTTTTCGGGCTACGGGCCAGCAACAAGCCGGCGGACGCGAGCGCACTCATGCCGCCGATGAAGAGGATGCAGACAATCCAGACCGGGATCTGGTAGACCCACGTCATTTGGCGAGCACTTCCGCCAGGACGGCTTGCCGCCTGCAACGAATCGGCCGCTGCCGTGGTCTGCGGGTATGATGTAATGGTAGCCTGTGACCTTCCCAAGGTCGACGCGTGGGTTCGATTCCCACTACCCGCTCCAAGAAAACGGCGACGTAGCCAAGTGGTAAGGCAGGGCTCTGCAAAAGCCGGGGCCCTCGGTCACCAGCGGATATAGACGGCTACCGACGCAAAAGAACTAGGGCTCTCGGGTCATAGACGGACACCGAGGGTCCCTAATGTTTCTGGACGACTCCAACCAAAGTGCAACCGACGTTCCGAAGCGAAGGTGCATCTCGGCGAGTGAGGAGCGGAGGTGCAATGAGACGGGGTGGCTTTGCGAATCGGCTGGCGATTTGGACGCTAGTCGTTCTTGTCGTGACCGTGGTGGTGTTGACAGTGACGCGTTCGGCTTGGCTCGACAACCCTACAACGGCCATCGAACGTCGTGTCGATATCCTGGCGCAATTGGCCGTTGGCCTTGGAACCTTGCTGCTCGCAGTTGTGACGTGGGGTTCGGTTTATGAGACGCAGCGGGTCTTGGCTGACGAAGAGAAGCGTTTCAGGCGCGGACGCATGCCTGCGGTCAAGATTGCGACCATTGTGGCGAACACGACGGTCCCCGAAAGCATGATTGAGTACACGGATACTGCGACGCTCGTCGTCACCTTTAGGAACGAAGGCGATGGTCCAGCGCGCGACGTTAGTATCTCGATACAAGGTGTCGTGAGGACAACGTGGTCCTCCGTAGGCGAGCCATATCCTGACCATCACGTTAGCGAAGACGAAACAGGCTTCAAATACGAGGACATTCACGTCGCATCATACTTGCAGCGGCAAAGCGAAGTAAGCAAGACCTTTAGATTGGATTCCGAAAAAATTCCAGCGGAGAATGCTCATGCGCCCGTCAAGGTCCTCACGGCGGAGATTTATTACAAAGACGTGTTCGGCGAGCAATTCCACTCGCGTTATGTCATAGCCGGTAAAATTCCGTTCGATGCCGAGCGCTACGAATGGGATGCACCGCCCGAATTGCTATCGTAGGGGAACTGCCTACGTGCCACCTTGTAAACCAAGGTCACCGAACAGCGTCTTGCCGAAGGAACGGGAGGGGCGAAATCTATGAAGCGATACGGCCATCTTCACGGTGTAAGAAAATGTTGCTCCGGCTTTATCGTCGCTATGGGCATATGCCTGGCGACCCTTGTTCCCTGTCGCGCTCTCGCGCAGGATGCATCGGTCACCTATATTCGCTCTTCAGTCGATTCGCACTGTGGTGCGGGGACGTTCTCCCGCATCATCAGCGGTGAGCAAAAGGGCTCGGAGGACGCCAATCTGCTCGACTACAATTCCGAAATTTCGGACGCGCGTGGCGTGATTCGCCTCGCCCAGCCCTGCGAAGCATACGCGCCGCCGTGCGAGGCGAACGTGGAATGCGATGACAGAGTTTCGATGTTTCTGCAAGACGCTATATTAGACTCAGAGCAGCGTCTTCGTTCCGCGTTTGCTAGTAAGCACGACCTCGATACTTCGGATGCGGCTCTTCAGCACGAATTTAGCATTGCTGTTGTAATGTGCCAGTCGCCGCACCTGTTGGATTCGAAAAAGCCCTACGATTTGGCTCGCATAGACATTGATGATACCCTGAAGGTGGCTGCGCAATTATCACAATATTCGGGCACTCCGGTAGCTCCATATTCGAGTGCTTTACACGAATGCGCGCTGAGAATTTCTTCATCGAGTGTCATACGAGAATAACGGTCGGCCATTTGCGAGGCCTAGAACGGGTTGAACTCGGCTCTAAAGATGTACGAGGCATGGACACCCTTGCAGTTCACCAGCTTCGGCTGATACCGCGACTGCTGCGCGGCCCTTATCGCGGCAACATCGATGTCGGCGTTGTGGCTTGACTGCTGTACTGTGGCGTCCACAACGTTGCCGTTGGAATCTAGCGAAACGTTGACAAGGACGGTTACGGGGCTAACGAGGTCGCGCACCGAATCCGGTGAAACCGGAGACAGGGCATTCGTTGCATACGCCTCGCGATTGCATGATGGGTCCGCGTCGTTTGGGTCCGCAGTTGGTTTCGTCCTAGGCGGTGGACGAAGGGCGCAAGACCGCAGTCTTTTTTTGCACGGGAACGTATTGAGGAAACCGTTTGTCGAAGGCAGCGAGCGCATCGTTTGCTACTGCGTGCAACGCGTGTGCGCGCCGGACTAGGAGTGGCATCTCTCCTCCTTGCAGGCCGCCTACTAATGCAATATGAGCGACACAATTCGAGCAAGCCGCGGCCCGGTCTAGGTTGTAGCGCGCCATGGGAAGCCGCAAGGGGTACTCGCTATTTAGGTGAAGGCCCGCGCTCCCCTCGTAGTACGAAGCGTAGCACCACACCAGCTGAATTTTCACGTGGTCGCGGATGGAAAGTTCATTGCTCTGCATCCCTAAGAGCGCCTCGTGGATGACCGCGTTGCACGCCTCGGCGGCGGCATCCCATTCGCCAGCGTTGTACAGTGAAACGCAGTCATCGAGTGTCTCTGCGGACGCAGGATGGGGATGAAGCACAGGGACCGCGCTCAAAAGAATCGCGGCGACGATGAGGAGAATCCGGGCTGCTTTCATGCGGGTTCTCTCACTAGGCTTTCGGAAGCATGAAGCCGCTGAACGGGATGGCTTCGTTAAGGGCGACATGGCCGGGCGGCACGCCCCGTCCGCATCGTATCACGACAATATTGTCGTGGTAAAGTTGGCGTGTCGCCCGTTACGCTCGCGTCGTGCGACTGCGCCCGCTCAGCGACGTTCTTCGAGCCGCCGCCGCAATGCGCGGACAGCGCGCGCCGTGGCGGGGTTCTCGCAGGAAGAGGCCGCGCACCGCGCGGGCGTGTCCGTGCGTCAATGGCAACGCGTGGAAGCCGGGGAGGCCACCACCCTTCGAACCTTGGTCTCCGTTGCCGCGGCCTTAGAGCTAGACGTTAGCGAACTTCTGGGCCGAAAGTCTTAGGTCAGTCGTTCCTCAAATGGCTTCCCGCGTCACGGCCGGTTCGTCACCGCAAGCGGTGACATCCCTTAGCATTGCGCCAGCATCAACCCCCAGGCCCAGGCAAAGCGACTTGTTGCGTAGGCGCCAGAGGTACATCAACGCGTACCGGCGGTTATGTCCGTCGCCATCCGCACGTATGCGCGATTTTTGCAAATGCTCTGATGGAAATGATGCAAGGCTTCTTGCCGATATTGTCAATTCTGCTCGCGGAGGTTCTAGCCTGAGTTGTCATTCAGAAGTCATCGCGCGGGGTTGGCCGGGCGCGGTAGGATTGTGGTGGGAACTTTGGTGGACGAGACCGACGAAAAAGATGGCGAGATGACGCTGGAGGGGCCGCCGGAGCCGAACGAGCTTGCAGACTTTGAGGTCGAGCTTCTTCGTGGGATACTGGACCACGAAATCGTCTCTGAAATCGATTTGTGCGATGACGAGCCGTTCCCGGAAGAGATTCCTTGGCGTGGCGTTATTCTGCGCGTAGAGATGGCAGCCGAGGCTCTCGGCTCGTAATCCACCGGGCCTCGAAGTGGGGCCATTGAAACAGGCGAATTATCACGTTTCATTAAGCCCCCTTTTCGAACGGAGGTGTACCGAAATGGCGAGAATCTTTAGAGAACCCGCAGTCGTGCTCGCATGTAGCCTCCTGATGACGTTTGCACTTACAATTTCCGTAAGAGCTTCAGACGACTTTATGAATGGTATCTGGTGGAAAGGGCTAACGCACGATCAGAAAGTCATTGCAGTGGTGGCTGGGATTGGAACGTATCACTTTTCCACTTGGGATACACGGAAGACGCTCACCAACGACACGGGCTTTTCACACGGTCCCTCGTTCTATGTTGCAGCGATCGATGATTACTATGCTAAGCCCAACGTCGAGACGACGAGTTTCGGAAGTCTCATTGTGTGCCTTGCTGACAAACCGCGGACACCTGAACTTTGTCGTACGTTATACGGTTTGTGACCGCCATGCAGAGGTCACGAACCACGTGGATCGTAAAGCCCTCTCGACGGCCCGTAGCTTGGCAGCATTGCGCTTGCGCCTGACCGTACCGGCCTGCGTCTTCCGAAGTCAGCCCAGCGCTTCACATCGAGTTTCGATACAATCTTCCGCGCCAGCGCTTCCACGTGAATCGCTTGCCCTTGCCGGGAGTTGCACGACGCACATTGCCCGATGATGTTCACCGCATCGTGTGAGGCCTTGGGGTGTTTGATCGGAACGAGATGACCTTTCGTGAGCTTACGCTTCCGTCCACAGTCAAAGCATTTGCCGCGCTGCTGCTCAACGATGACCTTCCACTCCTTTGCCGTGCAGCGTCCGGGGACGTGACCGCGCATCTCCCGCCCGTGATGTTTGCGCCCGCGCAGTACAGTTAATACTGCCTCGATGTTTCCTTGGCATTCCTTTGCACCATGGGTTCGTCCGCGCCTATCGACGCCTAGCGTCCAATTCCAGGGACGAATTGCGGTTAGGTTTACGCCGCGCCTCGCGCGACAGAACGGGCAGTAGACGTGACTCTGGACCTCGTTCTTCGTAACGGTGCTTCTCGGTGTGAACTGCACGCGCTCTAGCGCTGCGAGCGCATCCCGCACCGTTTTAAGGAGCGTTCTTGAGTCGAACACTAAGTGGGCGTCGAAGGGGTCATCCACGTGGGCCAGCGTAGCACTTGGACGACTGTCGGGGAAGCTAATGAAACGCGGTGGCATTGATACCCGCGTGTGTTTCCTTGAACCGGCGTTCGTTTTGCGAAAGCAGGTGCGCATCGCTCACTAACGTTGCGTTAACGCTCCCTCCCTCCCCCAAAGCCCGCCCCTCCCCCAAAGCCCGCGCCGCGAAGCGAAATGAACCGGCCCCTTCTGACGATTACCGGGGGCGAGGTCGCCCTTGTCACGTTGCAGCCGTGATTTACCTGCGAACCGCGCGGCAAGGTTCGCCATCTTGATTCAGGGCGGAGCCGGTGGGAAAAGGTCGGCCAACTTGAGTCCAAGGTCCTCAACGATTTGCAAAACGTCGCATCCGGCGAAGCAATGCAATAGCACCTTGCTATTCCGCGCTTCGGCAATGCTAAGGTTAGGGCAACGGTGACGTGCTGTATGCGAGGGGCATATCGCCATCCAGCCGTGCGACGATTTTCGCACGCGGTCAAGCCGGTTAAGCAGTTGCTGCACGGTCATGTCCGCGAAGGGCCGCTTCGCGCGTTAGCCGAATGAATTATCAAGTTAAAAAATCCTAGAGAAAGTGACGTTGAGCAGCGTAAAAGTCTCTGGGTTAACGCAGGGGGAAGTGAAGGCGGCGCTGGTAGCGCCGCTTTCGTTTTTCAAAGTGGGTGGGAGAAACCGTTATACTCGCTAGTTCTCCCCGAGCATGAATGCGATTGCGGCGTCCATGGGGATGATGACCCGGCGGCCGTAACGATGAACCCGAATCTTGCCGCTTTGGATTAGGTTCTTGACGTGCCCTCGCGAGAAGTCGAGGGCTTCTGCGAATTCATTGATAGAGAGGCCGAGGCGCCCGGGAAATGCGCGTAACGCTGCTTCCGCGATAGCAGCACGCGAGTCGCTCGTCAGTGTGTCAGTCATAGCCACCTCGGTAAAAGTGTAGCTACCGAGGGACATAAGCACTAGACGCTGGTTAGCTAAATACAGTAGTATTATGCTATGGGGCGGGGTGTCGCGCGAGATAGGCTTCCGAACGAGACAGCGGAGCAGGTCCGTAAAGTCATCCGTGAAGTCAGGCTCTTGAAGAGGGTCACTAACGCTGAGATTTCCGTTCATCTCGGGTGGGGAGACGATGCTCGGCGCTTCGTGGATGCGCTTGCCCCGAAAAGACCGCTGCGCTCGGCAACGGCGGTAGAGGTGCTCGTCGGCCTCTTAAACATGCCACCGAGAAATGCTCAAGCAACTAAGTTGCTGCGTGATGCCTCCGAGCTTGTTGGTGGAATCCGTAAGAATCCTCCGGTACTGATTGCATCGTGGGCGCTCGATGACTTGGCTCAGCACCTTGCCGACGAGCTATCACGCAAACCGGGCGTCGGTGCAAAAAGGCGCGATGTGTTCGCAGACGACGTGCGGTATGCGCTCGGGAGGACCGCAGCGGGTATGGCCTTGTCCTTTTTCGATGCCTGTTGGACGAGATTCGGAAGGCGACGATACCGCCGGTAAGGTTCTAAAGAGTTTTGGCTACTCGCTACCCGAGCCGTCAAAGAAAGGAAGATGACGATTGAGTGCTCATGTTAAGCCTTGTGCGCGTTGTCGTAAGGCACGGCGCGAGCGAACGCTGACAGATCGGCGCTGGCGGAAAAAGTGCAATGACTGCAAATGGCAGGCTATCGCGCCGCCTTCCTTGAGTCCGAACGGAAAGCGCAAGAGCCTTGGTGTCTTCGATACCAAGGCGGATGCAGAGGCCGCGTTAGAGGACGCAAAAGTCAAACGCCGCAACGGTGTTGAGCCATTCCCATCGACGCTGACCGTTGAGGAAGTCATTGACGGCTACCTAAAGCACGGAACGCACGAGGTGACGGTCACGACGCTGAATCGATACCGCGAACTCTGGCGCCTGCACGCCAAGGCAACGCTCGGAGCGCTGCGTGTAGGCAAACTGCGGAAGGCGCACGTGACGGCGCTCTACGGCAAGCTAGGCGAAACGCTGAAAGGGCGTACGGTGCTCAAACTCCATCGCGTGCTTCATCACGCCTTCAGGTGGGCGGTCGAGCAAGAAGTGCTTGCGGCAAATCCGTTTGCGTCGATTGCTGCGCCGAAGGCGATGCCGACCGAAGCACGCGCGCTCACGCAACACGAGGCTAAGCGCTTCTTCGCGGCGGCGAAAGGGCACGCGCTGGAGGACTACCTCCAGATTGCGGTGATGACCGGCGCTCGTCGCGGTGAACTCGCGGCGCTTCGATGGTCGAACGTGGACCTTAGCGCGAAGCAGATGGCGATTCGCGAAGCGCGGACCTGCACGCGTGAGAAGAAGGCTGAGCGCAAGCGCAGCGGGGCAGCGGCCGAGGTTACGAAGGCGCCAAAGTCCCGCCAAACGCGCATCGTACCACTCGATGACGCGAGCGTGGCGGTCTTCAAGCGCATTCGCGCGCGTCAGGCCGAATTCAAGCTCCGTGGCGACTACGAAGACCGCGGCTACGTGTTCGCCGGTAGCTCTGGGGAGCCGGTGCCTCTGAACTCGCTTACGAAGGCGTTTCGCGAGATTGCGGATGGCGCGGACACTCGACAAAGGGCTCTCGCTGCACTCGCTGCGACACACTGCCGCAACGTGGGCGCTCGCTAACGGCGCCGACATTCTGGCCGTACAGCAGATTCTTGGGCCACGCCGCCGCGTCCACGACCTGAACGTGTACGGTCATGCCGTAGCGGAGGCCAAGACCCGCGCGGCGGGCCTGGTGGCGACCGCGCTGAAGGTAGCCATCGCTGGGGACAGTTCAACGTGACGCATTCGGCGCGACTTCAGTCCAGAAGCGGGCAAGGGAGCAGAGGCCCGAGGGGCACAATCCGAGGGGTCGCGGTGACGGACTGCAACCGAATTGCAACCAGGCAGCGTTCGGAAGGCCGGAAGCGCTGTTCCCCAGGCGAGCGGAAAGTCGATAGAATAGGAAAAATAAAGTGCGGCGACGTAGCCAAGTGGTAAGGCAGGGCTCTGCAAAAGCCCCATTCGGCAGTTCAAATCTGCCCGTCGCCTTTCTCCCCAATTTGCATTCGCAAATCGGGGACCCCGTTCGTTATAAAAGGCGCTACGTGCTACGCACTGCGCGCCCCCCACGCTTTGCGTGGGGCCCCCATTGTGTATGCGTATAGTTGTTGTTGGTGCGGGGGCGATCGGCGCATATATCGCCGCAGTTCTCGCTCGGGCCGGAGTGCACATAGCGGTGATTGCGCGCGGCGCGCACCTCGATGCAATCCGCCGTGATGGGATCGCCGTGCTCTCGAGTGACCTCGGTCACTTTACCGTGCCGGTTGAAGCGAGCGACGACCTACGTACACTGGGCGCCTTCGATCTCGCACTGCTTACGTTTAAAGCGCATCAGTGGACGGCGTTCATGCCCCAGCTCCAAGCGGCAGCTGCCACCGGAACAGCGGTCGTAACGTTGCAGAACGGCGTGCCGTTTTGGTTTCGCCGCGAGCCGCCGTTGCAAACCATCGATCCCGGCGGCGCAATCGGGAAGCTCTTCCGCGACGATCGTACGATCGGCGGTGTGGTGCACGTCTCGGGTCATATCGTGGAACCGGGAACGATCCGCCAGAGCGGCGGTGGGCGCTACATCCTCCACGCCCTCGATCCGGACGCAGACGATCTCGTCACGCAACTTGCCACGGCCATGCGCGAAGCGGGGCTCGCGCCCGAGATTGAAGAGAATATCCGAACCTCCGTGTGGCTCAAGCTGATCAATAACGCCGGCCTCAACCCGGTGAGTACGCTCCATCGGTTGACGATCCATCAGATGCTCGCCGATCCGGTGACGCGCGAGGAAGTACGTACCTTGATGTGCGAGACCGTGGCGGTGGGAGAGGCGCTTGGCGTCGTTGCGGATGTTGACGTTGATGCGCGCATCGCGTACGCGCTGCACGTCGCTGACGTGCAGACCTCGATGCTACAAGACTCGCTCGCGCACAGGCCGCTCGAACTTGACCCAATCGTGGGCGCCGTGATCGAGTTGGCGGAAGGCGCCGGCGTAGCTGTTCCACATCTGCGAACCGTCTATAATGAGCTGCGTTCGCTGATGGCCGCCTCTTCGTGAAGATCGGTGAACTCGAAGGCGTCGGCCCTAAGAGTATTCCGCTTTTTCGCGAGCTCGGCATCGAAAGCTCGCACGATCTCTTAGATTACCTCCCGTTCCGCTACGACGACCTTCGCTTTCCCACGCCGTCAACTGCGCTTGGCAGTAGCGGCGGCGAAGAGAATGCGGTGGGCATCGTCGAGCACGTCAAGGAGCGGCGCGTGCGAGGGCTCGAGATCGTCGAGGCACGACTGCGCGACGACGCAGGCGTGTTCACCGCGAAGTGGATCGGCCGCAACCGGTACGTGTATGGACGCTTCAAGGAGGGCATGCGGCTTTTCGTTCGCGGTCGTGCGGAGCGTACGCTCGCGGGCGCAGTGATCAACGTCGGCCAATACGCGATATTACGGGACGGCGAAGTCTACCAGGGTGAGATGGTGCCGGTCTACCGCGCGAGCAAGGATCTGACCACACGCAAGATTGCAACCGTCGTGCACAAGAACCTCACGCGATTGCTCGACGAAGCGGGTGATGATCCGCTCCCTAGCGACGTGCGCGTGAAGGCCGAGTATCCCGATCTTCGAGGTGCGTATCGCGCGGTGCACGCGCCGAAGAATCCCGAGGAAGCGCAGCGTGCGCGCGAGCGCTTCATCTACACCGAGTTTCTCGTACTCGCCGCGGGCGCCCAACTGCGCCGCGCGGAGCGCGAGCGCTCGCATGACGCAAGCGCGCTTACGATCCCGAACGATCTGCTCGAGCAATTCCAAGATTCACTGAGCTTTCCGTTGACAGGGGCGCAACGCCGATCGATTTGCGAGATTTGGGACGACATGACGCGCGACGTGCCGATGAATCGTCTCTTACAAGGCGACGTCGGCAGCGGAAAGACGCTCGTTGCAGCAGCGGCGGTTGTCCTCGCGGCGCGCAACGGGATGCAGTCCGCTTTGATGGCGCCGACCGAGATTCTCGCCGCGCAACATGCGAGTAAATTGGCGCCGTTGCTCATGCCCTTCGGTATCACGGTCGAAGCGATTTTCGGCAGTCAGCCTGCCAAGGCGCGCAACGCCGCCGAAGGGCGCCTTGCGACCGGCGAAGCGTTGCTTGCGATCGGCACGCACGCGCTCTTGACCGGCAGCGTGGACTTCGCGCGGCTCGGCTTGGTAATTATCGACGAGCAGCATCGGTTCGGCGTCGAGCAACGCGCGCGGCTGCGCGCAAAAGGTGTGGCTCCGCACACGCTGCATATGACGGCAACGCCGATTCCGCGCACGCTCGCGCAATCCGTCTACGCCGACCTCGATCTCTCGATCATCGATGAACTACCGCCCGGGCGTACGCCGATCGAGACGTACGCGATTCGCGCCAGCCGCCTCGAGCGAGCCTACGAATTCGTCGAGGCCAACGTCACGCGTGGCCATCAGGCGTACATCGTCGCGCCCGCAATCGACGAAGAGAGTGAACTGACCAGCGTGATCGCGGAAGCGGAGCGATTGAAGAACGATGTGTTCCCGCAGCGGCGCATCGGCCTGTTGCACGGCCGTCTTTCATCGCGCGAGAAAGAGGAAGTGATGGGCCGCTTCACGCGCGGCGAAATAGACATCCTGCTCGCGACAACCGTCATCGAAGTCGGCGTCGACGTAGCCAATGCCAGCGTGATGGTGATACTTGACGCAAATCGCTACGGCCTCGCGCAACTTCACCAACTGCGCGGCCGCGTCGGTCGCGGCGCCGCGAAATCGTTCTGTCTGCTCGTCTATCCCGACGATGCCGGCGAAACCGAGCGACTCGGCATTCTCACCGAATCGACCGACGGGTTCAAGATCGCTGAAGCCGATCTGAACATGCGTGGGGCCGGCGAGTTCGCGGGAACGGTACAGTCCGGTGCGGCTGATCTCTGGATCGCCGACTTGGTGCGCGACATCGACATCTATCGTGCTGCGAAGGCACAGGCCGAGCAGATCGTCGCCGCTGACCCGGCACTGCGCCGTCCCGAGCACGCAGCACTGCGCGCCGCGCTCGAGCGCGGACCCTCAACGCGCGCGCTCGTTCTTTCCTCATAAAAAGCGCACCGCACTTTGCGCGGTGCTAGGGGCTCGCCGGGCGCGCGGCCAAACCGGGCGCCATGAAGATTCGGATCGCCATAGTTGCGGCCATGATGGCTGCCTCGCTCGCCGTTGCAGCCCCGGCTAGTGCGTCGTCGCTTACGGTCACGCGCGCAACGCTGCCCAATGGGCTGCGCATAATCGTTGTGCGCGATCCCCTCGCGCCGGTGGTGAGCACCATTCTCAACTACGAGGCGGGCTCCGACGAGCAAACGATCGACGGTGAAGCTCATGCGCTCGAGCACATGATGTTTCGCGGCAGTTCGTCGCTCTCGTCGTCGCAGCTCATGGACACCGTGAGCTTGACCGGTGGCGACTTCGATGCCGACACCGAAGATCAGGTCACGCAATATTTCTTCACCGTGCCTTCGCAGTATTTGGACATCGCGCTGCACTTAGAGCGGTCGCGCGCGAGTGGGCTTACACTCGCGCCCGATCAGTGGGCGCAGGAGCGCGGGGCGATTACGCAAGAGGTCACGCAAGACAACAGTAACGCGATCAGTCGCCTCTTTGTGAAGATGCAGCAACGGATGCTCGCCGGAACGCCGTATGCGAAGAACGGCCTTGGCACGGTCTACGGATTTGCACATCAAGTGAATACAAACGCGCTGCGGACCTTCTACAGCACGTGGTATCATCCGAACAACGCGGTATACATCATCGTCGGCGACGTCGATGGTCCGTCGACAATTGCCAAGGTCAAGGCGTTGTGGAGCGATCTCCCGGCGGCCAAACTTCCCGTGAGGCCGGCGGTGAAGCTGGCGCCGCTCACAGCGAAAGTCTTCCGCGATCTTTCCGATCTGCCGTACACGCTCGTTTTGGACGGATACCGTCTGCCCGGCTACGACAGCCCCGACTATGCCGCGTCGCAGATTTTACAGGACGTGCTCTCGAGCCAGCGCGGCGACCTCTATGGCCTCACCGCTGCAGGCAAGGCACTGGAAACAACGTTCGAATCCGCGACCTATCGCAAGGCGGCGATCGGCGTCGCTATCGGCATTGTGCCGGTGAGTGTGAAGCCGGAGGATATCGATCAAGAGATGCGCGCGGTGATCGACAACTATCGCAAGACCGGCATGCCCGACGACCTCGTACAGGCAGCGAAGCAACGTGAGATTTCGCAACTCGCATTCGCTGGAAATTCGATCGAAGACCTTGCCTTTGGATGGAGCGAGGCCGTTGCGGTGCAGGGGCTCGGCTCGCCCGATGACATGGCGGCTGCATTCGACCGTGTGACCGTTGCCGACGTCAATCGCGTGCTGCGCACCTATCTCAACAACGGTAACGTAATTGCCGCGTACGCGGTACCGAAAAACGCCGGAGCCGCAAGTGGCGGCGGTGGCGGACCGGGCAAAGAAGATAACATGGTGCCACCCAAAACGCACGAACCGTTACCTTCGTGGGCGCAGGATATCTTGAAGAACCTCAAGGTGCCGAACAAGACGCTCGATCCAACTTCAATGACGCTCGCGAACGGTATTCGCCTGATCGTACAACCCGAATCGATCACGCCAACCGTGGTTGTGTCGGGCAAGATCGAGAACAATCCGTTCATGCAAGAACCAGCCGATCAACGTGGGATCAACCAGATTACTACTGCGCTCTTCCCGTTCGGTACGACCACGTACAATCGCGTGCAATACCAGGCCGAGCTCGATAAGATCTCGGCAACGGTTGGCGCCGGCACCAACTTCAGCCTTTCGGTGCTCTCGAAGGACTTCGACCGCGGCGTGCAATTGCTCGCCGATCAAGAGCTGCATCCGGCGTTCAACGCTAAGGCATTTGCCGTGGTGAAAAGCCAGTCCGTCGGGCAAATGCAAGGTGAAGTTACGTCGCCCGACTATCTCGCGGGTGTCGCGCTGGCCGACGCACTCTACCCGGCCGGCGATCCGTATCGCACCTTTCCGACGGTCAAAACGGCAAGTGCCATCACCCTCGACGACGTCAAGGCATGGTATGCCGCTGCATATCGTCCCGACCTCGCAACGATCGTAGTTATCGGCGACATCACACCCGATGCAGCGCGTGCATCGATCGAGAAATACTTCGGTGCCTGGAGCGCAACCGGTTCAAAGCCGAAGACTGAGGCGCCCGTCGTTGCACTGAACGCTTCATCGCAGGTTGTCGTGCCGGCGCAAGGCCGCGTGCAGTCCTCCGTGCAGCTGGTGGAACTCAACAACCTGCGTCGCACCGATCCCGATTGGGCGCCGCTGCAGGTCGCAAACGCCGCGCTGACCGGCGGATTCTACTCCTCGATCCTCTACCACGACTTGCGCGAAGTGCATGGCTACGCGTACTCGGTTGGAAGTGCGGTCCGGACCGGGAAGACCCGCTCGACGTTTAGTGTGACGTATGCCTGCGATCCGCAAAACATCGTACCCGCCGAGCAAGCCGTGATCGCCGACCTGCAGCACCTGCAGACGACGCCGCTCGCCGACGTCGATCTGCTGCGCGCCAAAGCGCTGTTGCTCGGCGAAGTGCCGATTCAGCAAGCCAGTTACGATGGCGTGACCGGAATCTTCTTGCGATATTCGGGCCTCGGTCTACCGCTCGACCAGTACTCGATCGATGCGCAAAACTACCTAAACACGACCGCACCGCAACTGCAAGCGGCATTCACGAAGTGGATTCGTCCGAGCGACTTCGTGCGCATCGTCACGGGCCCAGGACCGAAGTAATGGATGCGGCGTGCGCAGTCGGGTTTGATATCGACCACACGCTTTGCATCGACAATAAGCTCGAGCGCGTTGCGTTTCTGCACTTGCTCGATCGCGTGATCGAGGAAGGGGGCATCGCGCTCGGGAGCCTCGCGCAAGAGAGCGATCATATCGACGAGCTGCTCGTTTTTGCGCGCGGTGGCGATGGAACAATCGAAGAGGCGGTGCGGCGCTTTGTCCGCGAGCGCGGTGTCGAGCCGACCGACGAGCATATTGCCGGGTTCAAACGCATGGCGCTTGCGATGGCCGATAGCTTCATCGTTCCGGATCCGCGCGCGCGCAAGACGCTCGAGGCGCTGCAGCAGCGTGGCACCCGGGTCGCCGTGCTCTCGAACGGTTGGAACCCGCTGCAGATTGCCAAGGCCCGTCTGGCCGGCTTTGGCGGGACCGTTCTGGCAAGCGCCGATCTCGGCGTTCAGAAGCCGAACCCGGCCGCCTTTGCCGCCCTCGCGCAAGAGCTCGGAGCCGACCCGGCACGCTGCCTCTACGTGGGCGACGACCCCCGGGCCGACGTCGGCGGGGCACTTGGCGCGGGATTCCAGGCGGTCTGGCTGGACCACGAGGGGAAGAAGTACCCAAGCGACCTCCCGCCGCCGACCCACGTGGTCGGCTCGCTCGAGGAGGTCTTGGCATTGGTCGCTGCGGAGGCAGGCGTTTGAGTCCGAAGATCACCGGCGGCGAACTGGGGAGCCGCAAATTGAAATCGCCCAAAGGGATGCACGTGCGCCCGACGCCGGGACGCGTGAAAGAGTCCCTTTTCTCGATTTTGATGCCGCGCATCGAAGGCGCAAATGTGCTGGATTTATTTGCCGGAACGGGTGCGATCGGCTTCGAAGCAGCGTCGCGCGGCGCGGCACGCGTCGTAAGCGTGGAAGGTCATCGCGAGACCGCGCAGGCGATCGAAGAGAGCGCGGCTTCGCTTGAGATCACCGGTCGTGTGAGCGTCGTCGCAGCGCCGGCCGAGCGCGCGCTCTATCGCATCGAGGGGCCGTTTGATATCGTCTACCTCGATCCACCCTACGCAAACGATGTGCCGTTGCAGGTTTTCCGCCTGCTCCTCGAGCGGACGCTTTTGGCGCCCGATGCGCTTGTGATCTACGAGCACGCGGCAAAACGGATTCTTCCCGACATACCGGGGTATCGCTCGACGCGCGAAGAAGTCTACGGTGATGTCGCTCTGGCGTTTTTCACCGTAGGTTGACTCAGAGAGTCACGCGGGCCATCTACCCCGGATCGTTCGATCCACCAACGAACGGTCACCTCGACGTCATCGAACGCGCCGCCGGCGCCTTCGGCGAAGTGATCGTCGCCGTCGTCGTCAACCCACAAAAACGCAATACCATGTTCACGCTCGACGAGCGTGAGCACATGCTTCGTCAGTGTGTCGCGCACCTACCCAACGTGCGCGTCGATCACTTCCGTGGCTTACTTGCGGATTACCTCAGAGCACAGGATGCCGACGTGATCGTCAAAGGACTTCGCGTCGTTTCCGACTTCGAGACCGAGATGTCGACTGCACTCATGAACCGGTCGCTCTCCAACGTCGACACGCTCTTTCTGATGTCCGATGCGAAATATTCGTTCGTCAGCTCGAGCTTGGTCAAAGAGGTTTTCTTCCTCGGTGGCGACGTCGCGCCGTTCGTACCGGTGCCGGTATTGAACGTCATGGCGACCAAGCGCACCGCACTCAAACAAGCGTAACGGAGGTTCTAATGTCGGTCTATCGCGTGTTAGATAAACTCGAGAGCTACGTGCACGAGGGAACCTGGCTTCCCGCGGGCTTGCGCATCCTCTCCGAGGAACGGCTGCTGGAATTCGTAGAGAAAATTCGCTCTACGCTTCCCAAAGAAGTCGGACGCGCGCAGATCATTGCCAAGGACCAAGAACGTGTCATGCGAGCGGCGCAAGAAAAAGCGGATGAACTGATCGACGATCACGAGATTCTGCAGCGCGCGCGCACGACCGCCGAGGTCGTCCTGCGTGAAGCCGAAGAGCGTGCACGGAAGATCCGCGAAGGCGCGGATACCTACGCCGCACAAGTGCTCGCCGAAATGGAAGCCCGCCTTGCTGCAGCAATAGGCTCGGTGCAAAAGGGTCGCGCCGCGCTCAACAATGCACCAAAGGCCGCTGCGGTCCCAACGCAGCAGCCGCTTGCGGATGCTGCCGCGAAGAGTAAGCGTGCAGCCTTCGACTTGCAAGCTCCAGGAGAAACCAGCGAGCTCGAAACCGTCGACGCGCTCAAAGTATAACAAGAGCTAACACGCGTTAGCTCGTCGACCGGAACGGGTACACCGAAGCAATGAAAACGATCATTGGCTTCTTGGCTGTCCTCGCGCTGACGATAGTTCCGGCGCTTGCGATCACGGGCGACGCAGGCGTTGCGGGGCACGTTCTCGCTCCCGATGGCCGACCGGTCGCTAACGCAAATGTAGCAATCTTCCGCTTGCCGCTGCACCAAGTCGACAAGGCCGTTGCAACCGTTACTACCGACGGCAACGGCTACTTCGCAAAACTACCGTTGCAGCCGGGTCGCTACATGCTCGATGTCGCCGTTCCCGGCAACACGTCTGCATGCGGTGTACATGACCTCATTGATGAATCGGTCACGCACGTCACGATGCGCTTGCAAGCGCACAGCGGTTGCAAGCCGGTGCGCATGCACTCGTCAATGGTGAACGGGCAGCTCACAAGCGACGTCTACATCATCCACTAGACTTTATCCGTCAGAACTAAAGCTCTGTCGTCTAAAGTCACCTGTTGTTCGAGCTTGAGAAGATGCTGTTTCCGTTGCGCGCCCCAACGGTAGCCGCCGACGCCGCCGCTCGCCGGAACGATTCGATGGCAGGGAATGAGCAACGCGATCGGATTGCTCGCGACTGCGCGGGCGACGGCGCGTGCGGCCGTCGGCGATCCGATCGCGCGTGCAAGCTGGCCGTATTCCATCGTTCGTCCGGGCTCGATGTCACGCAGTGCGTCCCAGACGCGCATCTGAAACGCCGTCGCGCGTACGTCGATCGGGAGTAGCGGCCAAGGGCCCGCGTCCGCGAGGTACGCAACGATGCGGGACGTTGCGCTTTCGAGGCGATCCTCGGCGCGCTCGAGTTGCGCCGACGGAAATGCTTCGCGTAAACGCTGTTCGAGTAGTCGGTCGCGTTCCCCGATATCGACGCGACAAACCCCACGCGCTGTCGCGGCGACGAGGACGCGTCCTATCGTCGACTCAACGATGGCGTAGGCGATGGTCAATCCCTTCCCGCCTCTCGGAGCCACCGCGTAGCGTTCTTCGCGCGCAAGCTTGGCATAGCGGTGCGGCGACATGCCGATTACCGCGGTGAAGGTGCGCTGCAAATGTCCTGGACTCAAGCCGACACGTTCGCCGAGTTCTGCGAGCGGTACGGCCTCTGCGGAGTCTTCGAGAATGCGGCACGCATAAGCGATGCGTTCATCGATCGCGGCGGCGTCGTCGGGCCGGCAGCGTTTGCACGGGCGGAATCCGGCCGCGCGCGCATCGGCGGTGGTTGCGAAGTAGCGCACGTTCTGCGGCAGCGGGCGGCGACTCTTGCATCCGGTTCGGCAATAGACGTTGGTGGTGCGAACGCCGAAGAAAGGCGCGTCGCTCACGAGCGTTCCACCTTGAAGAGGAAGCAGGTGTAGGAACGGCTGCGCACGTGGACTTCGGCAACGTTATTATCGGCAAGGAAAGCTGCGCTCGCGGCTTGCGCCTCGCCCGGTGCGGCGACGGTTGCATCGCTAATGCGCCCGCCGGCATCGTAGGCACGCACGACGAGTTCGCGGTCGAGAAAATCCGGCGGAAATGCATCTGCCCGGTATGGCGCGCACGCGTACGGATGGATAAAAATCGGGCCGATCTCCGCGTACGGATTCGTGTCATCCAGCGGTTGATACGAAAGCAAAATCAGATCTTCGGGCTCCTTCGAGATGCCTAAACAGAGGCGACACGGGCCTTCGTTCCGCTCGATGCGGAGTTGGTGGCCAAAACCATCGCGCAGCGTCTGTCGCGCTTGCTCAGCCACGTCTTCGGGGATGGGTGTGTACTTCATGCCCTTAGCGTAGCGAGCGCGGCTCCGCGGGGCCATGGCAATCATGCGGTTCAATTCGCTATAGTCCCGCGCACGCCGGGTCCGCACCGGCCATGATCGCCCCGGTTAGCAATGCTCCGGCAGTAGTGCTGCTGCGCCACCGCTCGCGCAAGGCGTGCCGCTCGATCCTTAGATCGGCGTAATGCGGATGACCGCCGCGCTCCCGCCAGTACGCACATCGATAGCGTCCGCTTCTTGCAACCAAAGTGTATCGCCGGCTTCGCACGGCGTGTTTTCTACCGCGGCCGCGCCCTCGATCGCATAGACGAACGCGATCTCGTCGTCATCCAACACAAAGCGCTGCGCCGACGTGACGATCTCGACGTCGTGAACGAACGCATCGCGTAGCGTCATCGCGTTGAGATCGCGTGTCGCGCCACCGCGCAAGCGGCACGCGACCTGCGCTTCGCCGCGAAACTCGTGCGGCTGCCCCCGCTCGAGTACGACGAGCCTGCCGTCGACGTCGAGTTCGACGGGGCCGGCATCGAGCGAGACGATCGTGCGATCGTAGCCGCGGAATGCGGAGAAGGGGCCATCGCGATCGATTGTTGCAAGCGAGACGCGCCAGAGGATGCTCGTTACTTCATCGTCAGAAAAGGCAACGGCGATCTCACGTGTGAGACCGCCGCCGTTTTTCCAAGGCTGCTCGCGATAGTCGCGCGCCCGGATGACTTCGATCAAACCGGCGGCGCTTGCACGTTGTGCGCGAAGGCTTCTAAGCGCTGGCGATCGATCGCTTTGACGCGGCCGCGGTCGAGCTCCAATGCGTTGGAATTTTTCAAGCGCAACAGTGCCCGGGCGGCCATGTCGCGCACGGTACCGGCAGCCGCGGCGATCTGCGCCTGTGAGAGGCTCTCGACGCCGGGAAGACCGCGGGTCATGCCGACTGACGTACGGGCGTAACCCAGTAAGAACTTCGCGACGCGTTGCAGCACGTGTGCAAAGGCGAGGTCCGCAATCGTGTCGATCGAGCGGCGCCGCGCTTGCGAGCTTGCGATGAGGAAGCCGAGCGCAAGTTCCGCGTCGTTGCGGATCGCGTGCATTACCGCTTCACTCGGCAACGTGACCACGGTAGCATCGGTTAAAGCCTCGGCGCGCGTGGTCGCACCGCCGCCGTCAAACGTGCCGCTTTCGTTCAACGTGTCGTGCGTGAGGCGCTCGCCGATCGTGTGCGTCTTGCCGTCGGGCGAAAGCAGCGTGTAGATGACCTTGCCGCTCTTGACGATGCCGAGATATGGCCACATCTCGCCTTCGTCAAAGATCGTGTCGCCGGACTTGAAGCTGCGCTCGCTCATCTGCCCCGCGAGCTCTTTGATCGTCGAGGCCTTCGCTTGCGTGAATTGCGTTACGTGACCGAGGAATGTTTCGCCGTCAGCATGCTCGTCGATGCGCTCGAGACGAATCGTCCAGCGATTGCTGCCGAGATTGCGCGCATCCCACGAGAAGCGGCCGGGACGCAGTTGCGTCATCTCGTTGCGCAGGGCGCGCGGATCGGTCTCCTCGTTGATTTCGAGGGCTCCGCCGATCTGGAGTTTGTCGAACGCGTCGAGAATCTGCTCGGTCTTGCTGGCAGGCGAAAGCGACCGGGCATCGAGCGTAATCGCGGCGGTACGTGTGATTGGCATGACCCGCGAAGGTTAGGAAGCTGGGCGCGGAATACCTCCGGCCCATGACCTACCAACCCTCCGACGACGATGTCGTCATCCTCGCTGGCGCCCGTACGCCCTTCGGTAACCTGGGCGGCGCCTTTGCCGACCTCACCGCGACCGATCTCGGTGTCGCGGCTGCGACCGCGGCCATCGAGCGCAGCGGCGCCGACCCCAAGAAAATCGACGATGTCGTCTTTGGAAACGTTGTCCAGAGCAGCGCGGATGCAATCTATCTGGCACGCCACGTCGGGTTGCGCGCGGGCATCCCGGTCGACGTGCCGGCGGTGACCGTGAACCGGCTGTGCGGCTCGGGATTGGAAGCGATTTTGCAGGCCGCGCGCTCCCTGCGTTTGGGGGAAGCGACCTACGCGCTTGCCGGCGGCACCGAAAACATGACGCAGGCGCCGCACGTCGTGCGCGGCGCGCGCCGCGGCTTCCCGTTTGGTGCGAACGTGCAGTTCGAAGATTCGCTCTGGAGTGCGCTCGTCGACTCGTACTCGAACACACCAATGGCGGTCACCGCCGAGAATCTGGCAAAGAAATACGGCATCGCGCGCGAAGCGTGCGACGAATTCGCGCTTGCGAGTCAATCGAAAGCGCTCGACTCGCAGAGCAGCGGCTATTTCGCCGAAGAGATTGCGCCCGTGAGCGTGCCCGGGCCCAAAGGCACGCAAACGACCGTTGACAAGGACGAAGGTCCGCGCGCCGGGCTTTCGATGGAGAAGCTCGGAAAATTGCCGGCGCGCTTCGTTAAAGACGGCGTGGTGACGCCGGGCAACGCGAGCGGTTTGACCGACGGCGCGGCTGCTGTGGTACTGACCACGGTGCGGCAAGCAAAGGCCGACGGCTTGTCGTGGATCGGGAGACTGGTGAGTTCGAGCGTGGTTGGCGTCGATCCGGCGATCATGGGCATCGGTCCCGCGTACGCGATTCCAAAAGCGCTCGCGCGCGCGGGCATTGCCGAAAAAGATCTTGGCGTGATGGAGATCAACGAGGCGTTTGCGCCGCAAGTGCTTGCGTGTCTGCGCCAGATGGGCACGAACGGCGTACGCTTGAATCCGCACGGCGGTGCGATCTCGCTCGGCCATCCGCTCGGCGCGTCAGGCGCGCGCATCGCGCTCACCACGCTCAACGATCTGCGCGCGCATGGCGGCGGATACGGTGTTGCGTCGGCGTGCATCGGTGGAGGACAGGGCATCGCAGCGGTTCTTTTGGTCGAATAAATGGGGGCGCGTCTTTGACGTCGCCGCCCTAGGTGTCGTCGCGTTCGTGGCGTGGAAGATCTTTCTCGCGCCACGAGCGCTCGACCCGCGTCCTTATCCGGCGCCGCGGATCGCCTACTCGAAGCTCGAGGGCGGTACGTTTCATATCAGCGACGTGCGTGGACGCGTGTTGTTCTTAGATTTCTATGCGTCGTGGTGCGAGCCGTGTCAGCTCGAGACGCCGATGATCGAACGCTATGCGCGTAAGAATCCGCAGGTCGCTGTCGTACCGATCGATGTCGGCGAGCCGGCGATCGTCGCGGCGGATTTCGCCAAGCGCTATAAGTTGAAAGGTGTTGTACTCGATCCGAGCAGCCTTTCAAACGGGTTCTTTCAGATCGATGGATTTCCAACAGTTGTGGTGATCGATCCGCAGGGGCGTATCCGTGCGACGTGGACGGGCTTCAACCCCGCAATCGAACTTGCCATGTCCAACGCCGAGAAGAAGCTCGGAGGCGCGTCACCCTGAGGTGCGAGCGCGTAAGCGCGAGCCTCGAAGGGCTGTGTCATCCCGAGCGTAGCTTTTTTGTCATCCCGAGCGTAGCGCAAGCGAAGTCGAGGGACCGGAGTAATCAGTCGCCTTCGATTTCGCCCATCAGCTCGGAGCCGGCGTTGCTGTGAACGCCGGGAAGCACAAAGTGCAGCGTATTGTCTTTGAGCGTTCCGTCGATGGGTCCGAGTCGACATTACGTTCGGCGCTGCGATCGTTAAGCTGTAGCGCAGCGACGGATCGAGCACGAAGGGAAACCACACATCGATCGTCGTTCCTGCTTGCACGTGCACCGGCTGCGGCGACTGCACCGTGCCCGAGAAGAAGAAGTAACTGTTGCCGCCCGGCGTTGACCCAACTCTCGGCTTCCGTCGGGCTGTTCGCGCCCGAAAGTCCGCGATCGGTTTGCCCCGTCGTCGGCATCGTTTGCGGCAAGCTGTATCCACGCGCGATATGTATCCCCGTCGATGCCGTTGCCGAACGCCGCTGTTGCGAAGTGTAAGGCTCCGCGGCCCGGGCCACGCTTGTGATCCAGGAAGATGTTCGTGCCAGTTGACGAAGCGCTTGCTGCTTGCCGCAGTGCAGCCGCAACACCAACTGCTCGTTACGCGGAGTTTTGGACCATCGATCGGCACTGTCGAAGCGAGGGTCGTGCCAGAATCCCGCGTGTATTCGCGTGCAAGTCGGCGATCGAGCAAGATCGTGTGCGAATCGCACGCCGAGATCAGCGATCCGCGGCCCAGAGTGCTTACGGCGCTTGCGTCGCAAGCAGATCGGCAGGTCGTGCCGTATTGCGCGATATCGGGCGCGGACCAACGTCGTCAGCGCGTGCGGCGAGCGGCCACAGTGCGAGCGCTAGCGTGAGCGCGACAGTGCGGCCGCAATCAGACGCCTTTCCAAACCGGTTTGCGCTTTTCGAGGAACGCGCTCGTGCCTTCCTTAAAGTCCTCCGTGTTGACGAGCGCGCCGAACTCGAGCGCTTCGAGTTCCAGCGCATCGTCGATGGAAAGATGCGCGCCGTTGTTGATCGCGCGCTTGCGTCGCGGCAATTGCGAGCGGCGCCTTCGCGGCAATGGCGTTGCCGATGCGCTTGGCTTCGTTGAGCAGTTCCGCGAGCGGCACCACTTTCTCGACCAAGCCGACGCGCAGCGCTTCCTGCGCATCGATCATCTCGCCGGTCAGGCACAGATACATCGCCATGCCCTTCCCAACGAGCCGCGTCGTCCGTTGTGATCCGCCGTAGCCCGGCATGATCCCGAAATTGACTTCGGGTTGCCCGAACTTGGCGTTCTCGCTCGCAACGCGGATGTCGCCGGCCATCGCAAGCTCGCAGCCGCCGCCGAGGGCAAAGCCGTTGATCGCCATGATGACCGGCTTGCGCGACCGCTCGATCTGGCGCGTGATCGATTGGCCCATGCGCGTCCAATCGGAGCCGGCACCGGCGCTGCCGAGGGCATTGAGTTCACCGATGTCGGCGCCGGCCGCAAACGCCTTCTCGCCGGAACCCGTGATGACGATTGCGCGCACGTCGGCGTTGCGCTCGAGTTCGAGCAGCGCAAACGACAACTCGCCGAGCAACTTGGTGCTCAGCGCGTTGAGCGCACTCGGCCGATTGAGCGTGATGATGCCGATTGCGCCGTCCTTATCGACCAGGATGTTCTCGAAGATCGACTCACTCATAGTCGTAGAAGCCCTTTCCGTTCTTGCGGCCGTAGCGTCCGGCTAGCACCATACGCTTGAGCAGCGGCGGCGCGGCCATCATCGGATCCTTGAACTCGTCGTACATGATCTGCGCGATGTAATACGTCGTGTCCAGTCCGACAAAGTCGAGCAGTTCGAACGGCCCCATCGGATAGCCGCACCCAAGCTTCATACCTTTGTCGATGTCTTCTTTGGTTGCAAGGCCGCCTTCGTAGCAGCGAATCGCGTATAAGAGATACGGAATCAGCAAGCGATTGACGACAAAACCCGGCGTATCTTGGGCGAGGATCGGCTCCTTGCCGAGCTTCTTGGCAAAGGTGAAGAGCGCGTCGATCACATCCTGCGTGGTAGCGATCGTCTTGACCACCTCGACCAATTTCATGAGCGGCACCGGGTTGAAGAAGTGCAGGCCGGCGACGCGGTTAGGGCGTTTGGTTTTGGCGGCAAGCTCGATGATGCATAAGCTGGAGGTATTACTGCAGACAATAGCGCTGCGGCGCGAGCAGCTCGTCGAGCTGCGCGAAGAGCTTGGCTTTGACCTCGACGTTCTCGACGATCGCCTCGATGATGAGGTCGCATCCGGCCAGATCGGCGACCTTGGTTGTCGGTTTGATGCGAGCGATCGTGGCATCGCGGTCGGCCTGCGTTAATTTCCCTTTTTCCACGAACTTGTCGAGCGACTTCGTGATGCTGGCGACGCCACGTTTCAGCGGCTCCTCGGCGACCTCCATCAGCACCACGTCGAAGCCCGCCGACGCGCAGGCTTGCGCAATGCCGTTGCCCATCAGGCCTGCCCCGCAGACACCGACTTTCTGAATTTCTTGCACCGTGAGACTCCCCTAGATTATCGTTTCATAAAGAGCGCAGGGGCTTTCGGTGCGCTGCGGTAGACTTACTTCCGCTATACTCGTCGCCGAGAGGGAGGAAGCGCAGAGGTGCGGACCGCCTATCACGAGGCACTCGAATCCACACGACTAGATGTCGTGCGGTTAGGTGCGCTATGCGGCGACGCGATACGCGTCGCGGTCGAAGCGCTAGAACGTCGCGACGCGAGTGCCGGGGCGCGCGTTGTTGCGGGCGACGATGCGGTTGACGATCTGCGGCGACGTATCGAGTCGCACTGCATCGAATTGATTTGGCGTCAGCAGCCGGTCGCCGGCGAGCTGCGCGAGATCGCCGCGATGCTCGAAATCGCAACCGATCTCGAGCGCGTCGGCGACTATGCGGTGGACATTGCGAAGAACGCGATCAAACTTTCGGATCAGGCGTTGCGCCCGCAGCAAGGTCGAGATCGATCGTATTGCCAGCGTCGCGCACGGCATGTTGCTCGATGCGATGCGCGCCTACACCGAACGCGATGCTCGCTTAGCGAGCGAAGTGATCGATCGCGACGACGAGGTCGACAAGCTCTATAAACGCAGCATCAAGCTCTTGCAAGAAGAGATGCAGCAAGATCCCGAACTCGTGCGTTCCGGCACGCGCTACCTCTTCGTGCTCGCGTCACTCGAACGCGTCGGTGACCGTGCCGGCAACATCGCCTGGCACACGAAGGATATGATCGGCGCCGAGGTCTAACGCCGCGGGATGACCCCGCTTCCGCGTTCGCTCTTTGCGGTGACCGACCGCTTCACGTACCTCAATCACGCTGCCACCGGAATCTTACCCCGGCCTACACGCGAGGCTCTGGCTGCATTTCTCGACGCGCAGGCCGAGGAAGGCGTCGTCGGGGTCGCGCGCTATGAGATGAAGATGCCGGCCTATCGCGCGCACGTCGGACAATTCATCGGCGCGACCGGTGCAGAGATCGGGATATTGCGCAATACCACCGACGGCGCCAACGTCGTAGCATTAGGTCTCGATTGGCAGCCGGGCGATCGCGTGATTCTTCCCAACAATGAGTTTCCGGCCAACGCGATACCGTGGCTCGCGCTGCAGCGACGTGGCGTCGAGATCGACTTCGTCGATACATCGCGCGAACGCATGACGGCTGATGTGTTGCGCGCGAGAATGACCGATCGCACGCGTGTCGTCACGGTCTCGTGGGTGTCGTTCGAAGACGGCTATCGTCACGATCTTGCGGCGCTTGCGCAGGTCGCGCACGAGCGCGGCGCGCTTTTCTGCGTCGACGCGATTCAGGGACTCGGCGCGTTTCCGCTCGACGTGCGCGCGCTCGACATCGACGTACTCTATTCCGGCGGCCAGAAGTGGTTGCTTGCGCTCCAGGGCGTGAGCTTCGTGTACGTCCGCGCTGAATTGCTCGACCGGATCATCACCGGAGCGCCGGGTTGGCGTTCGGTGAGCGATATCTGGGCGTTCCTCGACTACGATCAGCCCTTCGCAGAAAATGCGTCGCGTTTCGAGGGCGGCACGCCAAACTTCATCGGCGCCGTCTCGCTCGATGCATCGATTTCGGTGATCGAATCAGCCGGCACGCAAGCCATCGGCGCTCACGTTCTCGACCTGACCGACCATCTCGTAGAGGGGCTCCAGGGAGCCGGGGCCAACGTTCGGTCGCTGCGAGGCCCGGGCATTTCCTCGGGCATCGTCACGTTCACGTTCCCCGGAATCGACCCGGTTGCGCTCGGGCGTGCGCTACAATCGGACGGCGTGATCACCACCTGGCGTGCGAGCGGCATTCGCGTAGCGCCCCATGGCTACAACACGCACGACGATATCGACAAGCTATTGGCAGGAGTCTCTCGTGCTCGCACTACTGCTGGCGACGGCGATCGCCCCCGGAACGTACACGTATAACGCGACCCTCGCCGGTGCGACCGTCGGCACGTCGACCTTAGTGGTCAAGAGCGTCGGCACCACGACCGTGATCGACGAAAAAGTTACCGGGACGATCAGCGGAGCGGGCGCAAGCGCGAGCGACACGCTCGTCCTCGGTGCCGATCTCGGCCCGCTCACCTATCAAATGAACGCGAGCGAAGACGGCTCTCCGCTTAAAGACTCGGCCACGATCGCCAACACCACCGCCACGATCGTCGACGTGCACGGCAAGAGCGGCTCGTTCGATTTACAGGCCGACACGAAACACTTTGTCGTCGCCGATTTCGGCCTCTTTGCAGGGCTCTTGCCGTTGCCCGCCCAGATGCGCGCCTGGAACAATACGCCCGTGCTCGTCGTCGTGCCGATGCTCGGCCGCTCGGTTGCGCTTGCGCCCGATGCCGGTGCCGGCGCGCAGCGCCCGGCCGGCGTTCCCGCGAGCGATGTCGCGCTGGTCTTCGCCGGCGAAGCGCCGTTTACGATCTGGTACGATCCCGCAACCAACGTCCCCGACGAAATCGACGTAACCTCACAAGGCCTAATCGTTACACGACAGCGATAGCGCGGCCACGACGTCCGCGGCCGGGCTTCGACGTTCGGAAGAACGGGTTAGCCAAGCGGCGAGCACCCTGACAATGTAGCCTTGTGCGAGACGCGAGGCGCTTAGTGATGCCGAATGTCGAAGCCAAGGGCGCAAGACGTCAAGATCGCCTAGTATCCGTTTTCTTTTACGAATGACGGCGCCATGACGGCATCAACCATGCCGTGGATCAAGCGCTTATCCGCCGGGGCAACGGTTGCAAGAATGCCGCCGAGTTCCACCGTCGTCTCGCTCGTCACGAAGTAGTACGGACAGAGTCTTGCGCGGCCATCGAACATCTTGATGTCGTCGGTCGTGCGATCCAGGTAGGGCATGCGAATCCGCCTGCCCTTATGGAAGCGCTGCAGAATGTGCGGCGTCCGTTCGAACGCGCTCAGGCCGCCCTCGAGCGCAGCCGTCCACTCTTCTTTGGTCAGATCGTTTGCAATTTTCACGCCGCGCGATCCCCACGCGAGTTCCGAAAAACCCGACGGCTTGACGACGTAGTCGCGTTCACCTTTGCCGAGATCGAGGAGCGTGCGCCAATCATTGACCGGCAGGCCGCGTACTTCGAGACCGGCGATTACGGCTTGGGGCGGCAGGGGGCGCGGGTCGAGGATCCAGGTGCGCGGGAAGAGCGTCATCAGCCGCTCGTAGATCGCTGCGCCGTCTTTGCCGAGTTCGGTGCGCCACAGCGCGGCGAGCGCCGGATGCTGGAACAGCGCAAACGACAGTTTCTCTTCGAGTTGCGCCTTGGGCGGTGGCACCATCAACACGCGATTGTGCCGCGCGGCGTAGAGCATCAACTCTTGTTTGGGCACGTTGAGTAGATCGAAGAGTTCAAAGTTGCGATAGATTGCATCGATCTTTTCTTCGCGCCCATCTTCATGACGCACAAAGAGCGCCTGCTCGGTGAAGATCACGTCTTGCGGCGCGCAGACGAACGCCTTGACGTCGCCGAACCGGTTGACCGCATCGGCGAGCCATGTCAACTCGACGCGATAATCTTTCGATTCTTCCGAGACGACGATTGCTACCGTCGGATTTGTCGTGCGACTCGCGTAGGCGAGCATCTTGCCGAAGCTCCGTGGCATACCGTCGGCGCCACCGATCGAGTCAATGCCGGCCTTGCAATACGCCTCGGTCATCGCACCGGTAAATCCCATGCCGCCCGGCACACTGTCGAGTTCGGAGGCGGTGAAGCCCTCGTCAGTTAACAGCAAGTCGGGCCGGATGACGCCGGGGATATCTTGGCGGAAACGATTCTGACGCGAAAGGCGTACGATATTCTCGGGCTTGCCTTGATCGAGATACTCGGCGATAAACGCCGGCGCCGTCCCGCGCGCGCTACGATTATAGAGGCTGTTGAGCGCCCGATAGAAGGCGAGTAAGTCGCGACCGATTTGTTCGATCTGTGTGACCGTCTTCGGTGCCAATGCAAACGGCTCGGGACTTACGCGCCATGGGATGCGTTGACTGTCGTCGTCGGTCCGGAAGAGTCCGGCCGGAATCGCATCGTGGATGAATTGCGCTTGTTCGCGAGCCGTGAGATGAGGTACTTGGGCCGTACATGCCATAGTTAAAGGTGCTCCGAGCGTCGACAGCCGTCGGGGATCTTGGAATTGCTATACGCGATATATCTGCGCCGCATGCTTACCTTCCTAACGCGCGCCAAGCCAGGGCGGTTGCGCTGCCAAGCCCCTTCCCCAGGCGCGAGAGCCCCCCGGGCTCTCTTGGTATTGACGCCTCGGGGTATGCTGGGGATGGTGCCAATCCAACTCATCGCCCTCGATCTCGACGGCACGCTTCTCGATTCTTCGGAACGTATTACCCGGGCAAACCGCGCCGCTATCAAGCGGGCGCAGGCGCTCGGCGTCCATATCGTACTTGTTACCGGACGCGGCGCCGATGCTCCGCTGGCCTTCGGCCGCGACTTAGGTCTGCGCGATCCGATCATCTGCGCGCATGGCGCGCTGACCAAAGAGTGTCCGAGCGGGCGCGAGCTGCGCCACTTCGCGATCCCGCGCGAGTATGCGACAGCGCTGATCGAATTCGCGCAAGAGCACGGCCTCGACACCGCGGTCTATACGGGCGAACACTTTCACCGGCTTGCCGGAGCACCGCTCTATATGGACGATATGCGCGGTCCACTCTGGGTCGATGTGCCGAATTTGACCGAGCTTGCCGAGCGCGATTCAACCTTCATCCGGTTCTTCGGTCGCACGGCCGTCGACGCGATTACGCACCGCTTCGCCGGTTTACCGGTGCATTTCAAATTCGAGACGTGGGGCGAGTTCGAGGAACTTGCGATTACGAGCGAAGAGGCGACCAAAGAGCGCGCGCTGGCTGAACTGTGTCGCGATCTCGGCGTGGACGCAAGTGACGTGCTTGCCGTCGGCGATTCACGCAACGACGTCCCGATGCTGCGCTGGGCGGGTGTCGGCGTGGCGATGGGAAATGCGTTGCCCGAAGTCATCGAGGCGGCGCCATTCGTCACCGCGAGCAACGACGAAGACGGTGTCGCCGGCGCGCTGGAACGCTTTGTGCTTGGGCCGCGGGAGAACCGCGAGCGAAGCGCATGATGCAGGGAACGCCCTCACCGGAGTACGATGCGCGACTGCGCAAGATCTTGAGCGAGGGAGACTGGCAGGGCCTGCGCGAGTTCGCGCGTACCGAGAATCAGGTTCCCGACGAGATCTACGCCAAGGACCAGCATTTCTGGGAAGTGATGTTGCACAAGCTCATCTGCAATCGCATCGATATGATGAACGAGCACACAAAAGCGCGAGCCTGGCTCGCCGAGCAGGGGTATTCCACCGACCTCGGTGGCTTCTAGTGCCCTGCTCCGAGTGTTCAATGAACAAAGCCGACGATATGGCGGCCGTGAGCGAGGAGCGATGAGCGACAAAAGCGTGGCTTTGCGAGCGAAGAGTGACGATGATCAGGGACTCCAGATCGCCGGCCGAAACGGTCGCTGCGGCGGAAACGCGCCAGCGTCGTTTCTCGTCGGTCACAGAACTATGGCTATGCTCCCTCCTCGTGCCTCGCTGGCGCGTTCCGGCGCTAGCGACTTTGTTCATCGAACACTCGGAGCAGGGTACTAGTGGCGATGACGGTTCGCGTGTGCGCCTTTGCGCGAATGCGCGAGCTGCTCGGCGAAAGCGAGTTTGATCTGGTCGTGCCTGACGGCGCGACGCTGGTCGATTGTTGGGACGCGCTGCGTGCACGCAATCGCAAAGTCGATTCGCTCGCCTCGGTCACGCGGATCGCGCGCAACGGTCGTGTCGCCGCCCTTTTGGACGAACGCGTCGCCGAGGGCGACGAGATCGCGCTGCTGCCGCCGGTCGGCGGAGGCTGACCGCCGCATGTCGTTATTTGCGATCGTCCGCGACGCAATTGATCCGCGCGCACTCGAGGCTGCGGTATGGTCGCGGAGTTGCGGCGGCGTTGCGATGTTCTTGGGCGTGGTACGTGACCTCGCCGACGACGGCCGCGCAGTAAACGGACTTTCGTACGAAGCGCACGAGGCCATGGCACTGGCAGAATTCGCGACGATCGCGCACGAGGTGAGTGAACGGTGGCCCGGCGTACGCCTTGGTATCGTCCATCGCATCGGCGACCTCCGCGTCGGCGAGATTGCCGTCGCCGTGTGTGCGGCGGCACCGCATCGAGCCGAAGCCTTCGAGAGCGCTCGCTACGCGATCGACGAGCTCAAAGAGCGTGCGGCGATCTGGAAGAAGGAGCACTACGCCGACGGCACGGGCGACTGGGTCGCAAACGAATGCTAACGTGCCCCTCGATCTAATCCGCATCAAAGCACGCAACAACCCGGTAGCCGTACTCGTCTACGAGCCGCGCCGTCCGCGTAACGTCTCGATCGTTGCCGGCCATGGCTACTCGTCGAGCAAGCAGAATCTGGACTTGCTCTGCGCGTTTTTGCAGAGTCACGGATGTCGCGTCTTCAATCTCGACTTTCCGGGGCACAAACTCGGTGCGAGCGGCGGTGAATTGCGCGGTATGGATGACTGCATCGACGCGATGTCGGCGGTCGTCGCAACTGCGCGCGCAACGAACGATGCGCCGGTCTACACTTTGGGCCACAGCATGGGCGCGATCACCGCGCTCTTTGTGGCTGCGAACGATCCGACGATCGCGGGCGCAGTCGCGATCGCAACGGGATACGGGCGCCCGACGGCTTTTTCGGTGTTGCGCGGCACGACCGACTTTCGTTCGTCGTACGTCGTCGGCGTCGATCTACCCACGCTCTTCGAGGGCGTCGATGCGTCGTTCGATCGGCTGCTACCCAAGCTCGAGGGCAGGCCGGTGCTCTATGTCGCCGCATCGCGCGACGCGATGGTCTCCCCCGCAAGCGTCCGCGAGCTCTACGAGCGGGCGCCGGAAACCAAGACCTTTGCAACCATCGAAAGCGATCACACCTATGCGGGCGAACATGCTCGGGGTGACGTGTTGCAATGGCTAAATCACCTGCACCCGCGCGCCTAAGCCTCGCCGGGCGTCCGGAGCTTCGGCGCTACAGCCGGCACCTGCTGATCCCCGAGGTGGGATTGGCAGGTCAGGAGCGCTTGGCGTCCGCGCGCGTGTTGGTGATTGGTGCGGGCGGCCTCGGTTCGCCCGTGTTGCAATATCTCGCTGCCGCCGGCGTCGGACGCATCGGGGTCGTTGACGACGACGTCGTCGACGAAACGAACCTTCAACGCCAAACGATCTTCACCACGCGCGACATCGGAAACGGGAAAGCGATGGTTGCTGCGGCACATCTGCGCGCGCTCAATCCGCACGTAGCAATCGACGCAATTCCGCGCCGCTTCGAAACGAACAACGCGCGCGACCTCGTGCGGCTCTACGACGTCGTCGTCGATTGCACCGATCGCTTCTCGACGCGCTACCTGATCAACGATGCCTGCATCCTCGAAGGCAAGCCCGATGTCTACGCGTCGATCTTCCGCTTTGACGGACAGGTCAGCGTCTTCGGCGCGGCCGGCGGACCGTGTTATCGCTGTCTCTATCCCGATGCACCGCCGCCCGGTTCGGTACCAACCTGCGCCGAAGGCGGTGTTCTCGGAGTGCTCGCGGGCCTCGTCGGGACGTGGCAGGCGAATGAAGTGCTCAAGCTGCTGCTCGGCATCGGTGAGCCGCTCGTCGGACGGTTGCTCTTGATCGAAAGTTTAGGTGCACGGACGCGCGAGGTCCGGTTCGAGCGCGATCCACATTGCGCGCTTTGCGGCGACCGGCCGGCGATCACCCAAGCAATCGAGCGCGATCTCGACGACGTGCGCGATGCGGGCGATATCGAGGCGAGCGAATTGGACGAGGCGCTCGCGGGCGCGGTCTTGCTCGACGTGCGCGAGCCGCACGAGGCTGCGCTCGGAATTGTCGACGGTGCGTTGCACATTCCGGCTTCGCAGCTCGAGGCACGCCTCCACGAACTCGATAGCGCGCGCACCTATATCGTCGCGTGTCGCGTGGGCGCAAAGTCGCTTTGGGCTGCACGGCGCCTGCGCGAAGCCGGATTCACGCGGGTGCGGCACTTACACGGCGGCCTGCTTGGGTATGCTGCACTACACGATGCGTTCGCGTTCTTTTAACCACACCGGCGTCGCGCTGCCGGTTATCGGGCAGGGTACCTGGGACATGCCCGAGCACGGCGCCAAGCGCGCCGAAGCGATCGCTGCTATTCGCCGCGGTATCGAACTCGGGATGACCCATCTCGACACTGCCGAGATGTACGGGGCGGGCGAGGTCGAGCGCTTGCTGGGCGAGGCGATCGCCGGGGTGCCGCGCGAGACGATCTTCGTGGCGAGCAAAGTGTTGCCGAGCAACGCTACATATAAAGGAACGATCGACGCATGCGAGCGCAGCCTGCGAAATTTGGGGCTCGCGTATCTCGACCTCTACATGTTGCATTGGCCAAGCAACGAGCCGCTGCGCGAGACGATGCGCGCGCTTGGTGACTTGGTCCACGCCGGCAAGACGCGCTTCGTAGGCGTCAGCAACTTCGACGTCGACGACATGCTCGAAGCGCGCGCGTTGCTCGAAGAAATTCCGCTCGCCTGCAACCAGGTGCTCTATCACCTGGACGAGCGCGGCATCGAACATCGGCTTATACCCGCGGCAGCGGCGGCGGGCATCGCAATCGTGGCCTACACGCCGTTTGGACGGGGAAAGTTTCCCGGGCCCAAGAGCACCGGCGGTGCGCTGCTTGCGCGTATTGCCGGCAAGCATGGCGCGACGGTGCGGCAAGTGATCCTTGCCTTCCTTACTCGCGAGCCCAACGTCTTTACGATTCCCAAAGCTTCGACGGTTGCGCACGTCGAGGAGAACGCGCGCGCGGGCGACCTCACCCTCGATGCAAACGATATCGCGGCGATCGATGCGGCATTTCCCGTTGGACGCGCCGGACCGCTCGCAACGTTGTGATCGCAAACGCGGTGTCGATCAAAGAATTGGCGATCGAGCGGGCCCTTGCGCTCGGTGCCGGCGACGTGCGCGTCGTCGATGCACGCGAGGACGAGCAATCCCGCGAGCGCATGCGCGCATCGTTCGAACGCGGTGACTTGGCAAGCTGGGGGTACGATGCGGCGTATGCGCGCGCCGCTGCCGATCCACGTGCCGTGCTTGCCGGCGCCCGAAGCATCGTGTGCGTCGCGGTTCCATATGCGACACCACCGGCGCAGCCTCCGCCGCTGCACGGACGCGTCTCGAACTACGCGTGGTCGCTCGACTACCACCGGCGTATGCGTACGTTGCTCGACGGCGTCGCGCGCGCAATTGATGCAGCAGCCGGCGAACCCGTAACGGCGATCGCCTGCGATACTAAACCGATCGCTGAACGAGCGTTCGCGGCGCGCGCCGGCTTAGGGTGGATCGGCAAACACACCAATCTCATCTCGCCAACCCTGGGAAGCTTCGTGTTTCTGGGTGAGGTGATTACCACGCTTGAGCTCGAACCGGATGCGCCGCTACGCAAGACCTGCGGCGCGTGCACGCGCTGTGTCGAGGGATGCCCAACGGGTGCTCTGCGCGGCGACTATACGATCGACGCGACGCGCTGCATTGCCGATCTCACGCAGCGGACCGATCCGATTCCGCGCGAGATGCGTCCCCTGATCGGCGACTGGGTCTGGGGCTGCGATATCTGCCAGGTGGTTTGTCCCCCGACGAGCAAGGCAGGCAACGTGGGGAGCGCGGCATTCGTTCCTCTTGACGGAACGGTCGCTGCGCCGTCGCTCACAGAACTTCTTCAACTCCGCAGCGGAGAATTCAAGCGGCGTTACGCGCGTACAGCCATGGGTTGGCGCGGAGCCGCGGTGCTGCGCCGCAACGCAGCGATTGGTCTTGGCAACGCGCTCGATCGCTCGGCGATCCCGGCCTTGGCGGCCGCTCTCACTGACGATCCGCACCCCATGGTGCGCGGCGCAGCAGCCTGGGCGCTCGGGCGCATCGGCGCGCCGCGCGCAATCGACGCCCTGCGCACGCGCGAAGCGTTCGAACCGGATCCAACCGTACGAGAGGAGATTGCTACCGCACTGCTATGAAGACGTTCGCAAAGTTCGGCCTGTTCGTTGCACTGGGATGTGCGCTGCCACTGCGGACCGCGGCCGCGGATGACTTGCTCTCGCGCATGTCGACGGTCAATCCCGAATTGCACAGTTATACCGCGACGTTACGCGCGCACGTCGCGCTCATCACGTTTCCTTTTATTGCAACCGACATCGTGGCGACCTACTACCATAAGGACCCCGACCTCGATAAGCTCCAGGTCACGAGCGGCTTGCCGATCATCGCGCAGAATTTCTCGAAGCTCTTCGGGCACATGGAGCCGCCGTCGCGATGGAACGAGCTCTACACGATAACCAAGAGCGCCGACGATGGGAAAACCACGAACTTGACGCTCGTTCCGCGGACGCCCGGTAACGTCAAGAAGATCGAGGTTCTGGTAGACGATATGTCGGCCACGATCGCGTCGATGCGCTGGATGTACGAGAACGGCGGCTGGGTCGCCATGAACGAGCACTACAGCGTGGTCCAAGGCGCGACGATGGTCACCTCGCAGACGGGTCACGTGGAAGAACCCGGCTATATCGGAGACGTCACCACGACCCTCTCGGGGTACCACCTCAACCCGGACCTGCCCGATTCGTTGTTTAGTCAGTGAAATGACCACGCCGGCCGGCGACCCCCGTCCCCCGTCACAGTCAGGTGCAGCGTGGCGTTAGAGGGCAAAGGGGGACCAGAACACATGGAGGAGGTCTACCTCACCACGCAATCGGCGGCGGGCGTGCAAGTGCGCATCGAGGCTTTGGTGCGCGAGTACCAGTCCAAGCTGGCGCGCTACTTGCGGCGCATGGTCGGTGACAGCGAACTCGCGCTCGATCTGACGCAGGACGTGTTTCTGGCGGCGTTTCGAACGCTCCAGCGCGATCCGGATCGACCGCTCACGGCGGGGTGGCTCTATAAGACCGCAACCAATGGTGCGATCTCGCACCTGCGACGCCGCAAGATCATCCGCATGCTCCCGCTCGATCGCGAAGGCGACGACCGGTCGTGGCGGATCGATGAGCGTAGCGCCGCATCGGTCGACTTGCAGGCAGCAATCGCGAAGCTACCGCCCGAGCAAGCCGCAGCGGTCCTCCTGACGAGCTACGCGGGCTATTCCTCCAATGAGGCCGCAGCGATCCTCGGAACCTCGCCGGACGCCGTCCGTCAACGGGTCTGTCGAGCGATGAAAGTGTTGCGGTCGGTAATGATGGAGCAAACGTGACCAATGGGTGTTCGCGTGCTGAAGTCCTCGCCGGAGCGATCGCGCTCGGCGAAGCGACCGAAGTAGAACGCGAAGAGTATCGCAAACATATCGCGACGTGCGCGTCGTGCATTGCTGCACTTGGCGGCGAGCGCGAGATCGAACGTGTCATGGCTGCCGTTGCGCAAGCGCGCGACGCCGAGACGTGGGAACCGATCCCGCGCCGGCCCGGTGAGCGGTCGCGCACGCGCGCGTGGCGCACCGGCGCTGCCGTCCTTGCGGCGGCGGTCATTGTGTCACTTGGCGCGCATACGTTGCTCGCTAGCGTGGTACGTGCTCCAGCGATTGAACCCAAGACGGTTGCAGTCGAGCACACCACGCCCTTCCACGTTGCGCTCGAACATCGTGCGCGTGTCGCCGCAACCCCTGCGCCCGTAGCCAAAGGAACACAACGTCCGCCGAGTATGATGGTCATCCACAATGTGATCGAGCGGCATGGCAATGCGGTAACCCAGACAACCACGACCACGCAAACGACGACGGCGCAGGCCGAAGTCGCTCAGGCGCCGATTGCGCAGGCGACGGCTCCGGCGTCAAACGTGCCGATCTGGCGTCGCGACGAAGCAATGCCGGGGCAACGCGGCAGCACTGCGCCGGCGACGACGAGCGCACCGGTTCTCGGTGGGCGCGCCGAGTCAATGGCTGTAACCCCGATTAATGTTGTGCGCGACGTCTTGCCGCTCGGCGGTGATGCCGCGATTAAACCGCGGCCCGCGGCGATAGCATATGCCGAAGGTGCGCAGGGTACGACCGCATTCGAAGTACAAGTCGATGAACGGGGCCTTCCTACGAAGTGTACGATTACCAAGACATCGGGATATCGTGCGCTCGACGTAGCGGTGTGCAAGGCCGCGATGATCGCTCGTTATTCGCCACGGCTTGTGAATGGCAAAGCCACGCCGGGCCTGTATCGCGATGCGTTCACGTTCCGCCCGTCTACGGACGAAGAATCGACCTCACAACCGTAAAACTCCCGATTTAGCTCAACTCATCGTCACCATCGACCCTCATTTACTTCTGTAAACTTCGGGTCTCGGTTCCTCGATTTGAACTAAATCAAAAGTTTTATTTAATCTACACTTTTTCTGAAGAAGGCGAGCATCTTGTCGGCTTCGGGCATGATGCGGAACTCTTCGAAGCCCCAGCTCTTAGCTTGATGGATCCCGCGCGTGTTGTTCATCGAGATCAAGAACGTCAACGTCTTGACGTTGCGCTTCATCGCGAGCCGCTGCACTTCGGCGACCAATTCGTTGCCGATTTCGGGCGGCACACTTGGCTTGAGACGCAGGCTCTCCATCATCGCAACGTCCATGCCGTTTGCCGCTTCGGGATCGTCGTAACCCGGCGGGAACTTGAAAACAAGCTGTACCATGCCGAGCAGGCCGCTTTGGTCTTCGGCAATGAGAATCGCCCGCCGGCCGGCACGCTGCTCGGCGAGGCACATCGTCATGCGCGTGGTCCAGCTTTCACGTGGTGACGGCGCGCCGCTAAGCACACCTTCACTCGTAAGGCGTTCCACGTCTTTCGTTTGCGCAAAGCGCAAGAAGATCTTCCGGGCCACGCTGCCTTTCGATACCTAGGTGGAGAACGCGCCCCTTCAGACGAAGGTGGCCGCCCAGCAATGCAAACCCGCCGAGCACCCGTATTCGCTGTTGCCCTGATAATTCTTACGGGACTTATGAACGCGGGCTGTTCGCACCAACGCGTGGCCTCTACGCACTCCGACGGCGGCCGAGGGGTTGAACTCTTCGCAAAAAACTGTCTCGTCTGTCACAATTCCTCGCCGGATGCCGCGCGCATAGGGCCGTCGCTCGTCAACGAGGGGCATAAACGAACGCTCGCGCAGATTATCCGGGCAATCGAAGAGCCCGACCCGCCGATGCCCAAGCTTTATCCCGGCACGCTCTCCAGCCAGGACGTTTCCGACATTGCCGCTTACGTGAAGACCCTCTAGTATCGAGAAGGTAATGCCGGCGTCGTTTATCTACCGCTTCGCGCACGATCTGCGCATCGAAGACCATGCGGGGTTGGCACAAGCCTCCGCGCACGGCGACGTATTACCGGTGCTCGTGATCGACCGGACAATGGAGGCGCGGCTTGCGCGATCGCCGCGGCGAGCAGCGTTCTTCTGCGCGGCGGTTGCAGCGCTTGATGCATCGTTACGCGAACGCGGCGCGCGCCTCTTGGTGCGACGTGGCGCCGCCGGAGCAACGCTGAAGAACATCGCACGAGCTTGCGGAGCGACCGGCGTTGCATGGAGCGTCAGCTACGATGGAGCCGGGGTCGCAAACGACGCTCGCGTGCAGTCCGAACTCGAAGAGGCAGGGCTACGCGCGGTCGCCGTGCATGACGCGCCGGCGATCGATCCCGAGGATACCGCGGCGGCGCGTCCGAGCGGCGGCGACGGGTATCGTGCCTTTGCACCGTACTACGACGTGTGGCGCGCGCAACGTCCTTCCTTGTACGACGCACCGTTGCTCGTACGTTTTGCGCCAAGCGAATTGCAGAGCGAGCACCTGCCCGTGCCGCACGAGTTCGGCGCAACCGAGCGCGGAACGCAAGAAGCGGGGCCGGCGGCCGCCGCAGCGCTTCTCGAACGTTTTTTGAGCGGTGATGCGGTCCAATACGCGGTAGCGATGAATGTACCGAGCGAAGATCGCACCTCACATCTAGCGGCGCACCTTTCGTTTGGGACGATCGCCGCGCGGACGGTCTTGCGGGCCACGCTCGCGCGCCTCGACGATCCGTTTCTGCTGAGCGAGGAACGCGTCTCACTGCGGTTGTTTTTGCGCTCGCTCGCGATGCGCGACTTCTTTCTGCAACTCGGTTATTTCTATGGACCGATCGACGATGAAGCACTGCAGCTTAAGATGCGCGCCTTTCCGTTCGCGCGTTCGCATCCGGCGCTCGACAAATGGATCGGCGGCAAGACGGGCTTTTCGCTGGTCGATGCGGGGATACGACAGCTCCACGAAACCGGGTGGATGCATCCGCACGTGCGCTCCGTGGTTGCGTCGTTTCTGTGTTTCGACCTGGGCGTGGACTGGCGCATCGGCCGCGACGAATGGGATCGCTGGCTGGTCGAAGACGACCCGGTGCTCGCGAGTGGCAATTGGCAGTGGATCGCCGGCGTCGGTGCCGACATGGCGCAATATCCGCGCATCTATAATCCGGAAAAGCAGCGGCGCCGCTTCGATCCGAGCGGCGCCTACGTAAGACGTTGGATACCCCAGCTTGCGCAGTTACCAATGAGCGCTTGGAGCGGCGGACGCGATGAGGGCCAACTCACGCTGCCGCTCTTTACCGGCGATGTATATCCCCGTCCAGTCGTCGATCACGAGCACGAAGCCCGCAAGTTTCTCGAGAAATACAATGCGTATCTCCATAGAGCTTTGATAAGTTAGTCTATGCAGGCATTTTTTCGTCGAGCCAGTCGCTAATAACCGGAACCCGCACCGGTTCACCATGCCACGCCTTGATACCGAAGATCACGCTCGAGAGAATAAAGAGCGGAACCATCGCGGCCAATACCACGTACGACGACCAGTTGAGCACAGGGATAAAGGTGGTTAGTTCGAGCAGTCCCCAGAACGCTGCGAAACCGACGTTGAATCCAAGTGCTTGCAGCGCTTGACGTTTAATGTAGCTCGACTTCTTGGAATCGAGTAACGCTAAGAGCGCGAGCGGCCATAGCGGATAGCCGAGCGCAGCGAGCGCGCGTGATTCGACCGGGTCGTCGGAGATCGTGGTCACCGTCGCACGCGGTTGCGGCGTCGGTGGTGCGCTCGGGCGCGGCGGAACCTGGCCGTGGATCTGCTTACGTTCGCCGACGGTAGCCTCGATTTTCTGTCCCAATCGGCAGCTCGGGCATCCGCCCTGCTCATCGCGGCACGTCGCGCAAATCGCCTTGCCGCAATGTGCGCACGGCGCTACCGACGGAACGTTCGAGTGAAAATAACAGTCCATAGTTGTTGCGTCTGGCTCCAATCCTTCACCCTCGACTACCGCCTGGTATGGCTGCAGGTTTCACCCGCGGCGGGCCGCAAGGGCACTTCCGATGACGCAAGGGGCAACCCCACTGACGCAAGATTCCACGATTGCGCGGCTGGCGCGCGAAGGGCGCCCCCACTACCCGCGCCTGTTCCTGGCGGTCGCGCTCGGCGCAATCAACAGTCTCCTGTTGCTCGTCGGTCCGTGGGCGTTCGGCGTCATCATCAATCGGGTCGTCGAACCGGCGACCCACCACCAGCAGCCCGATCTGCGAGCGTTCTACCTTTTGCTTGGCGCCACGGGCCTGGCGCTGTTGCTTTCCAATCTCGCGACCTACGGGACGAACTACCTCACCACGCTGTCGGGGCAACGCTTCCTCGCTAAGCTGCGTCAGGGACTGTACGAGCGGCTCCTGCGCTTGCCGCTGCAAGTCTTCGACCGCTGGCGCCCGGGCGAACTGATCGCGCGCTTCAATAGCGATCTGCAAGTGATGAGCGATGCGGTCAGCGTCTCGCTGCCGCAGTTGATCAACGCGTCCCTGACGTTCTTGGCCTCGTTCATTGCGATGATCTATATCGACTGGCTGCTCACGCTGGTACTGATCGCGATCGCGCCGCTGATGTCGCTTGCGGTCTCGCGCTTTCAAAAATTGATTGCCTCGAGCATGCAGCGCTCGCAATCACGCATCGCCAATCTCTCGGCGACGTTGACCGAGATTCTCTCTGCGCAACGCATCGTGAAGGCCTTCGGCCGCGAAGATTTCGAAGAGAAGCGCTTTCGCCATCGGAATGACGACTATTTCGGCGCCTTCATGAAGGTCAATCAGTTCGTCTACATGCAGCCGGTGGTGATTTCGTCGATCCTGACCTGCGGCGTGATCGTCATCATTTGGCTATCGGTGCGCGAGGTGCTCGTCGGCCGGCTCAACAGTGGCCTGCTCTTCAACTATTGGTTGCTCGTCGTAAATCTCGTCAATCCGATGAATCGGATGGCCGCGTTTTTCGGCGATTTGACCAAAGCGCTGGTCTCTACCAGCCGCGCCTACGAGCTGCTGGACCTGCCGATGGAAGAAGAGGCAGTCGACAACCCCGCGCCGATGCCACGCATTGCCGGACGTATCGAATTCGATAACGTGTGGTTCTCATACGACGGCGAAGAGCCCGCGCTTGCCGATGTGATGGCGACGATTGACGCCGGCGATATCGTGGCGCTGGTCGGACCATCGGGTGCGGGCAAGACGACGCTGGTCAATATGATTCCGCGATTCTATCGTCCCCAGCGCGGCGCGGTGCTGATCGATGGCATCGATATCGCGCAAGTACGCTTGGACGATTTGCGCGCGCAGATTGCGATCGTGCCGCAAGATCCGCAACTTTTCCGCGCCTCCGTTGCCGACAACATTCGCTACGGCCGCCTCGACGCGACCGACGCCGAGGTGCGCGCTGCGGCGCTTGAAGCCAACGCCGACGAGTTTATCCAAACCTTACCGGAAGGTTACGCAACCGAAGTCGGCGAGCGCGGCTACCGCCTCTCCGGCGGGCAGCGCCAGCGGATCGCAATCGCGCGCGCAATCGTACGCGACCCACGCATCCTCATTCTCGACGAAGCCACCAGCGCGCTCGATCGCCACTCCGAAGCGCTGATCGAATCAGCCCTCGACCGATTGCTGCCGGGGAGGACCACCTTGATCATCGCCCACCGGCTCTCGACGATCCGCCGAGCGAGCACGATCCTCTATATAGAGGGCGGCCGTGTCGTAGAAGCAGGCAGCCACGATGCACTGCTCGCACGCGACGGCGCCTATGCTCGCCTCTACGCAGCGCAATTCACCGCATAAGTCGCGCTTCAGCCGGGGCGCGTCGCTGCCGATAACGCTTTGGAGATGGCTGATTTCAGCATACTTCCCCTTGGGGATACGACGTCGCTGCTCGGGAATGCGATCAAGGGTGCTAAGCAAGAGCACGATCAGATCGCGAGCAACATCGCCAACGTCAACACACCCGGCTTTAAGACCTCGTCCGTCGATTTCCGCTCCGCGCTCCAAGCGAGCATGGGTGAGCCGGCCGATTCGGATGAGCTTCCGATGGCGACCGACGACGATCGCCAGTTTGCGATCGGCGACGCCGTTGCGCCGACGCCCTACGATCCAAAGCCGCAGGTCGATGACACGACTACGATGCGCGTGGATCAGTCTAATGTCGACATCGATCAGCAAATGGCGGAACTTTCCTCGAATACGGGCTACCAGCAAACGGTCTCGCAGCTCTTGCAAGAGCAGTACAAATTCTTCCGCGAAGCCGCGACGGAGCAGCCGAACTAATGGGTTATTACGATTCAGTTGAGATCAGTGCGTCAGGCCTTTCGGCCGAACGCCTGGCCATGGACGTCATCGCGAACAACATCGCGAACGCGAACACAACCCGCACACCGCAGGGCGGCGCGTTCAAGCGCCAACTCGTGGTTTTCGCGCAAAAACCGGCGGATCCGCAGGGCTCCGACCAAATCGGCGCATCGGGCGAAAATGACCCGTATGCACCGCCGAACCCGTTTGATCCCCAAGCATCGAACCCGGCGCAGGTCGAGGGCGTGCAAGTGCTCGGCATCCAGGACGACCAGAGCCCGGATCGCTTACAGTTCGATCCGAGTAACCCCGAGGCCGACGCCCGCGGGTACGTACACTATCCCAACGTCGAGGTCGTCAAAGAGATGGTCGATATGATGGCCGCCTCGCGCGCCTATCAGGCGAACGTCGCTGCGATCACCGCCTCGCAGAACATGAGCACCTCATCCCTGTCGATCCTGAAGAGCTGACGAAAGAAATAGATGGACATCAATAGCAACTACGGCGACGCGATGAGCAAGATCACGCCGGGAACCTTCGCTCCCGACATCAGCCCGAACGGCCCGACGGCCGAGCCGCTGCCCGACGACGCCACCGGTGCCGTTGGCGGCGTGTCCTTTAAAGACACCCTCTCGGGCATGCTCAACAACGTCAACGACCAGATGGTCGACGCCCAGCAGAAGTCGACGGACTATGCGCTCGGGAAGAGCCACGACCTCGAAGGCACGGTCAAGGCCGTCGAAGAGGCCGGCCTAGCGATGTCGATGACGATGTCCGTGAGGAACAAAATCATGTCGGCCTACACCGAAATCGCCCAAATGCAGTTCTAGCGAACTGATCCAACCCCAAAAAATTTAAGCTCCAACGCGACTCGGGCCCTCTCTCTGAGAGGGCTCGAAGTTTTTCGCCATTCGCAGGATGCGAAATTCATCTGCCTGTGGCGAAAAACTCGCGCAGCAGGAGCGGCGTAGGATGCGCCGCGAGGAGCGTCCTCGAGGGGAGAGGGCCCGGGTCAAGCCAGGAGCCTTAAATTTTCCCCCAGTGTGCCGAATACCTGAGGGAGTACCAGTGGATTGCTGGTGCTTGCGGCCTGGACTACCTCGCACGAAGGGTGGAAGGCCGGGTGAGACCTGACTGATTGATGGTCTCGCGTAACCGGGAAAGCCGGAACCGTTCGTGCGGAGGTTTTTTCTTTTGGTACGTGGCCTCTACACGTCTGCGAGCGGAGCGCTCGTAGCGCAGAGTATGGCGGACAACGTTGCGAGCAATCTCGCCAACGTGAACACGAGCGGTTTCAAACAGACACTGCTTCAAGTTCAGTCTACGCCTTCGCTCGATATCTACCGCATTCAAACGGATCCGGGCAAAACGCCCGGCAAATCGCTTCCGGGTCGTTCCGTTGCGCAAGAAGTCGGGCTGCTCGGCACGGGCGTGCAAGTCTACGATACGCCAACGCAATTCGATCAAGGTGGGCTGCAAAATACCGGCAACCCGCTCGACGTCGCGATCTCAAGCAACGCGAATGCTTTCTTCACGATCCAAACGCCGAACGGCGTGCGTTACACGCGCGACGGCGAGTTCGCCGAAGATGGTCAGGGCTACTTGCGCACGCGCGACGGCAACCTCGTGCTGAGCACGCAAGGCCAAGCGATTCAACTGCAGCCGACGGGCGGCCCGATCACGATCCAGTCCGACGGCACGATTTATCAGAATTCGACAAGCGCCACCGCGGGTAGTCAGTCGACGGCCGTCGGGCAACTCCAGCTAACGCAGTTCAACAGTCTTTTGAATCTGCGTCCTGAAGGCGCGAACAACTTCAACCCCAGCGGTAACGCCGGCCCTGCGACGGCAACCAACGTGACGCTGCAACAAGGCTACATCGAGTCGAGCAATTCCAATGTCGTGAAGTCGATGGTCGATCTGATCACCGCCGAACGCTGGTTCGATGCAAATGAAAAGTCGGTCAAGACCCAAGATGACGCAACCAACTCGGCCATCGCAATGGTCGGCAAGACGCAATAGCGAGGAGCTTAGCTAACTCATATGATGCGAGCACTGTTCACTGCAGCAACCGGTATGGTGGCCCAGCAGTACAACATGGATACGATTTCAAACAACCTCGCGAACGTCGATACATCCGGCTTCAAGAGCAATCAGGCACGCTTCCAAGACCTGGTGTATCAGAGCCTCTCGATTCCCGGCGCGCCGATCGGCGCATCGGTGGTACCGGTAGGTCAGCAAGTTGGCTTGGGCGTCAACGTTTCGGACTCGGAGAAAGTCTTCACGCAAGGCTCGCTCGTGCAGACCGGCAACAACCTCGACGTTGCAGTCGAAGGCGATGGCTTCTTCCAAGTCACGCTTCCCGACGGTACGACGGCCTATACCCGCGACGGTTCGTTCAAAGAAGATGCGAACGGCTCGATCGTGACGGCCGAAGGCTACTTCGTGCAGCCGCAGATCACGATTCCGCAAAACGCGATCTCGGTGAACATTGCGAGCGACGGTTCGGTCACCGCGCAAGTGCCGGGAAGCGTCCAGCCGCAGACGCTCGGACAATTACAGCTTGCGCGCTTCGTGAACAACGCCGGCCTCTCGCCGACGGGCCAGAACCTGTTGCTCGAAACCGGTGCAAGCGGACCGCCGATCGTGACGACCCCGGGCCTCAATGGCGCCGGCATTCTCGAGGGCGGCTACTTGGAAAACTCCAACGTCTCGGTCGTCAACGAGATGGTCAACATGATCGTCTCGCAGCGCGCCTACGAAGCCAACTCGAAGGCAATCGGCGCAGCCGACAACATGCTGCAGACCGCTATCCAGATGTCGCCGTTCCAATAGGACAATGACGATGATGCGTCCGTTGCTCGCCGCCCTCGTTCTCGCGCTCGCACTCGTGTGCGTGCCGGGGATGGCGCGCGCCGCGCTGACGCAGACCGTGCCGGGTCGCAACTTCGAAGCGCTCGCGACGCCGATCAGCAAGGGCATTCGCCTTACCGGCGATGCACAGCTCGTGCAAGCCTATCCGATCCCCGATCAAATCGTGCCGGCCGGACACGTCACACTGGTTGCGCAGAGCGCGATCGTCAACCCGACGTTCGTGAACGTGCCGATTCAAGTCGAACTCGACGGCAAATTCTTGCGCCAGATCTTCGTGGGCTATCGCGTGCAGCAGCTACGTGCAAACCGCGGTTGCGACGCACGATCTGGTGCCGGGCGCCGTGCTCGCCGCAGGCGACCTCAAGTCGGCGCGGATCGTGTTCACCGGGCAACGTACGAACGGCACTGAGGTGCTCGTCGGCCGCCGCATCATCGCGGCGATTCGCGCCGGTGCGCCGGTCACGATCGAGAGCACGCGCGTGGATCAAATCGTCAAGGCCGGGAACACCGTCACGTTGATCGTCGATAACAACGGCGTGCGCGTTGCAGCCGACGTTGTCGCGCGGACCAGTGGCGGACTTGGTGACGAAGTTAGCTTGTACAATCCGCAGACCAATAAGGTGCTTAGCGGCACCGTCGTGGGGCCGGACCGCGTGGAACTGAACCTCTCGGGGGGAACACTATGATGCGCACTCTGCTTGCCGGCTTGGCGCTTGCGGCGCTGATCGCACCGCTGGCCGCCTCGGCCGACTCGCTCTATCAAGCCGCGCCGCCGCCGGCTGCGCCGGGCCATCCGTTGCGCTTGATGGCCGATCATCGCGCCGGGCAGATCGGCGATCTCGTCTACGTGCAATTCGATCTTTCCGACGCGAACACGCACACAAACAATTACTCGAGCCAGAAGTCGGCTTCGGCAAGCGGCGGTAACGGTGAGGGTATCTTCAACCTGCCGCTGGTGCGTTTAAACAACAGTGTCTCGGGACAGACCTCGGCCAGCGTCGCGCAATCCGCCGGCGGCGTGGACTCGTTCACGTCGACGATGATGGCGACGGTAACCGGTGTGCTGCCTAGCGGCGCGCTCGAGATCACGGGCGACCAAGGCATGTCGGTAAACGGCCGCCAGCAGACGTTACACATCACCGGCACGATTCGTGCCGAAGACATCGATTTCACTGATACCGTGCTCGCCTCGCGTGTCGCGAACGTTCAAGCCTCGTTCAAGGGCGACGATCAGAAGAACAAAGGGCTGTTAGCGAGGATCATCAGTTGGCTATTTTAGTGCGTTCCATCACCGCGTTGCTGCTCGCGTTCGCCTGCGCAAACTCAACCGCGTTCGCGCAGCAGTTCTCCAGCCAAAGTTTCGGTAGGTCGGTGCTGGTCAAAGACATTGCGCACGTGCAAGGCGTCACCGGCAACCAACTGGTGGGCTACGGCGTCGTTGTCGGTTTGCAAGGCACCGGCGATTCGACGTCGGTCATCTTCACCAGTCAGACGATTCAGAACATCCTGCAGACATTCGGGCTGACGGTTTCGCAGCAAGCCGTGCGTACACGCGACGTTGCTGCGGTGATGGTCACCGCGACGCTGCCGCCGTTTGCGCACTCGGGCGACAACGTCGACGTCGATGTCTCGGCAATGGGCGATGCGACGAGCTTGCAGGGCGGCACCCTGGTCCTCACCGAGATGCGTGCGGCCAACAATTTGGTGTACGCCACCGCACAGGGCCCGATGTCGGTCGGCGGTTTCGTCGCCGGCTTTGGCGGCTCGACGGTCAACAAAAACTTCACCGGTGCGGGACGCATCCCCAACGGCGCGGTGATCGCGCGCGACATGATTACGCCGCTGCAGAACTCGACCGACCGGCTTCAACTACGTCCTTACCACGCCGGACTATAAGACCGCCGCGAATCTCGCGTCGTTACTCAATGCGCACTTCGGTGCACGCACGGCAACCGCGCTCGATGCCGAGACCGTGCACATCTCGTTGCCGCCACAGTATCAGAACAGCACCGTGCAATTTCTGGCCGACGCATCGGACCTGAGTTTCAGCCAGGACGAACTCGCGAAGGTCGTGATGAACGAGCGCACCGGCACGGTCGTCATGGGTGGCGACATTCGCCTCGCACCTTGCGCGATCGCTTCGGGCGATCTGACGATCGAAATCACAACGACAAATCAAGTCGTGCAACCGAACGCCCTTGCGACCGGACGCACCGCGCTGCAGCAGAACACGACCGTCAACACCGCGGAGAAGGGGCACCAGCTCACCTTCGTCGCCGGCGCAACGACGCTCGCGTCAGTCGTCCGTGCGCTCAATGCGCTGGGCGTCTCGCCGCGTGACTTGATCGCCATCGTGCAGGCCCTGCGCACCGCCGGGTCGCTGCAAGCGGACTTGGAGATCATCTAGTGGTTTCGCCGATCGATCCCGTCGGAAACAACCCGCAAGCCAAGCCGGCGCAAAACTTGAACGCCGATCAGAAGGCCGCGCTTGCGAAGTTGCACGACGTGGCGACGCAGTTCGAAGGCGTCTTCCTCGAGATGCTGATGAACTCGATGCAAGACACCGTGCCGCAGCAGTCGCTCTTCGGCGGTGACAACTCGGCGGAACAGACCTGGCAGAGCATGCTCAACGACGAGCGCTCGCAGGCGATCGCCAAAGACGGGTCGTTCGGCCTGGCATCGCAGCTCGAGAACCAATTGCGCAATCAAGTGCTCGGCGATGCAAGCCATGAGGCGCACGTCGACGTCGATAAGAGGATGGAACCGTGAGCGATTCATGGGACGCGTTTGCCGCGGCGCTGCTGGATGAGTCGGTGCTGCTCAAACGTACGCACGAAGCGGCGCTTTCACTCACCAAGGCGCTCGTCAAGAACGATCCAAACGGGATTCTCGAATGCGAACGCGCGCTCGACTCTGCCCGTCGCGCCTATCACTCATCGTCGGGTAAACGCCGCGGGATGCAGATCCGCGGATTCGGGTCGATGACGCTGCGGCAGGTCTGCCTCTACGCGCCGCGCCAGATGTGGCCGACGCTCAATCAACGGCTGGTCGAGTTCACGACGACGTCGATCGGGTTGAAGATTACCAACAGCAACAACAAAGCATTGATTCAAGCAGGGATGCAACGACTGGTGATGATCACGGCGGCTCTTCAAAAGGCGGCGAACGATACGCCGGGCACCTACAAGCGTCGCGGGTTCGTGCCGCCGCCCACCAACAGCGTGCTGGTAAGCAGTAACGCATGAGCAGTTTCTTCCCGCAAAGCACGTTCTTCGGGCTCGAATTGATGTCGACGTCGCTCCAATCGTTCTCTGTGGCGGAGAACGTGACCGGCGACAACATTTCGAACGTCAATACGCCGGGCGCGACGCAGCAGCAGACGATTCTGACCGAGGCGCCCCCGATCGTTGGTTCGCCGTTCACGGCAACCCACGTCCCGGGAACCGCGGGCGAAGGCGTGATCGTTTCGGGGATCCAGCGTGTCAACGTGCAGTCGTATGATGCGCTCTTTCGCGGCGCGAGCTCGTCGCAGAATTACTACTCGACCCAGCAGCAGATCCTCACCAGCGTGCAGTCACAGCTCGGGGATCCAACCGCCGGCGTAAGCACGTCGTTTACCAACTTCCAAACCGCGCTGACCAATCTGGTCAATGCCTCGGCGACGGGCAGCACGCTTGCGGCGGCTTCGGGCGTGCTTACGACGGCGCAATCGCTCGCGCAGTCGCTGGGCAACTCGTCGTCGGCGATCTCGAACGCCGAGAACCAGACGCTTTCGCAAGGCGCAACGATCGTGCAGACGGTCAACGGGCTGCTCGATCAAATCGCCGCGCTCAACGGTCAGATACGTTCATCGACGGCGGTGGGCGATAATCCCAACACGTTCGAAGACCAGCGCGACTACGACATCGATCAGCTCTCGCAGTATATTTCGACCCAGACGTCGGTGCAGCCCGACGGGTCGGCGCTGATCATGGTCAACGGTCAAGCCCTGGTCAACGACACGGTCGCCTACCATCTCGCGGCTCCGGTCGTCGGAACCGCGTCGAACGGCGCGCAGAGTTTCAACCTCTACTTTGCAACGAGTCCGCCGCAGGCGCCGAGCTCGCCGAGCATACCGCTCGGCAGCGGGCAACTTGCCGCACTGCAAGATCTCTATAACAATAAGCTGAGCGTCTACGGCACGCAGCTCGATCAGTTTGCATCGACGCTTGCCAACGAAGTCAATCGCATTACCGAGTCGGGCTACGATTCGAATGGCCAAGCGGGCACCGCGCTCTTCCAGCCGATCGATGCGCAGCTGCCGATCTCGGCCGGAAATATCAAAGCCGGGATCACTGTTGCGACGCAGCTTCCGGTGGTGGTTGCCAACACCGAAGCAAATACCAGCGGCACCGGCATCGTGCCGATGAACTCGGCCAACAATACGGTCGATACGTCGCAATCGCTGATCAATAACGGTGCGCTCGCGAATCCGCCGACCGCGGTCTTCACCCCGAACCCCGCGCCTCCGGCCGCGCAGAACAGCTATTTGACGATCTCCGTCGACGGCGTCGCTCAGCAATACAGCTATACCTCGACCCCGACGGTGCCGCCGGCACCCGGAGTGATTTCTGCCGACAACGTCGGCGACTTCGTGTCGACTTTCAATGCGCTGCAATCCGGCGTTACGGCATCCTACGACTCGGCTTCGCAGCAGATCGTGTTTGCCCGCGATCCGTCCAACGAAAGCCTCGCGCTGCGCGGTGCGCAGGCGATCGCGAACGGCCCTCAGACGGCCGCGTTCACAATCAGCGACAGTAACATCTTCGCAGGAAACCCGGTCAATGCGTCGCTGCTCGGCGTGCTCGGCGCGAGCAACATCAACAATGTGCAGCAAAACGCAAGCAATGCGTATGGTGCCAACGACAACGGCATCGCCAACGCGATGACTAGTCTCTTTCAGAGCAATGTCGGCTTCCCGGCACTCGAGATATCGAGTGGAGCCGGTGTGAGCGCGGCTGCCGGCGCGCCGACCACGGTTGTGCTACCGTCAGGCGTAAACAACGTGCAGGTCGGCCAACAGCTCACCCTGAGCGCGGGCGCTCCCGACGTATCGAACCCGACGTCGCAGCAAGAGAATGTTACCGTTTCGGCCATCAGCTATAACGCGAGCGGCATCGAATCGATCACGTTCACGCCGACGCACGCACAGGGGCCGAATTACACGATTACCTCGGCGCAGACGCAGACGCTCGTCCAGCAGTACGGAAACCTCGTGACGCAGGTCGGGCTCGACACGCAGACCGCGGGCACCGGCACGACGACGCAAACCAACCTTGCGGCGTCGATCGATCAAGAACGCCAGAGCATCGCCGGTATCAATCTCGATGAGCAGACGCAAGACCTGATCAAATACCAAACCGCCTATCAGGCGGCAGCGAAGACCATCTCAACGCTCAGTCAACTGCTTGACACGATCGTCAACGGTTTGGGCGTAGGATCCTAAGGAGAGGCAACCACCATGATGCGCATCGCAACCTCGACGATCTACTCGAACCAGACGCTCTCGATCGAGAATCTGGAGGCGCAGTACCAGCAACAAGGGCAAGAGCTCTCAACCGGCATTGCGCTCAACGTGCCGTCGGACAACCCGACGATCATCGCGCAAGACTTGTCGGTGCGCAACGACTCATCGGTGACGACGCAGATCGGACAAAATCTCACCGGGCTGAAAAATTTGCTCTCGACCACCGACAGCACGCTTTCGAGTCTGACGACCTTACTGCAAAGCGCGCGCAATCTGGCAATCGAAGGCGCAAGCGATACGGTTACGCCCGCGCAGCGCGGCTCCATCGGACAACAGGTCAATCAGTTGCTGCAGCAAGCTATCGGTCTGGCCAACACGCAGTACGACGGGAAATACGTCTTCTCGGGAACGGCCGCGTCGGCGGGCTCAACGCTGGTATCCCCAGTCGGGAATCCACCGTCTGCCGTCACCGCGAAGTCGAACATCGTTCAGCAGAACGAGCAGTTGCCCAACGGGCAACAAGTGCCGACCAACGTTACCCTGCAGCAAGCTTTCAACGTGAACGCGGCCAACGGCTCGCCCAGCGTTTTCGATATGCTCATTCGCCTGCGCGACACGCTCGACCAGAGCCAGACGACCGATGAGAGCAGCACGCAGGTCAACCTCAGCTATCACGCGGTCACCACCGGCACGACGATCGGGCAAATGGAGTCCGACGGCCTCGGGCCGCTCTCCACGCCGCTTGCCTCCGTCGGCGGCGGCAACGTCTCGTTCTCGATCGCATCTTCGCTCTCGCCCGGCGGAACCGCATTTATCTTTACCACCGGCGAGTCGATGCAGAACGTCGTGGCCGCGATCAATGCGGCGTCGGTCGCAACCGGCGTGGTCGCTTCGTTCAACTACCAGTCGCAGCGACTGCAGCTCAACGACATTCAGAATCAGAACTTCCTGATCACCAACGTCGCGGCACCCCCCGCCACCACGCCCAGTAATTTCACCAACGCCTTCCTTTTAGGCTCGACCGGCGACGTGGTGAACAACCTCTCGACCCAGCTCGGCGACATCGATAATACCCTCACGGTGACGCTCAACGCCGCGGGCCAGGTGGGAGCGACGGTCCAGACGGTCAGTGCACTCTCCTCAATCGAATCTGTACGCGGAACGAGCGATACACAAGTGCGATCGAACCTGGAAGATACCGATATTGCTAAGGTAACCAGCGAGTTCAGTTTGAGCCAAACTGCCTTGCAGGCGGCCTACCAAACCACGACGAGGCTGGAGCAGGAGACCTCTTCACTTACCTCCCGAACGCATAAGCAAGCCTTGGATACCGGAGTTACAATGGAAGAAGAACAGGTAACCGTCGATCTCCCACGATTCGGACCTTGCACGTTTTCGGCCAGCGAGACCATCGAATTTCCCTGGGGTCTGCCGGGGTTTCCGGACTTACATCGCTGGCTTCCGTTGAATTTGGACAGCCATCCGACCTTCGTTTGGCTCCAAAGCCTTGACGACCCGACGGTCGCGCTACCCGCGGTCGATCCGTGGATGATCTTCGAAAACTACGATCCCAAGCTTCCGGCCTATGCATTTACGTCACTCGAGGTTCGCGAGGCCGGCGATTTCGCGACGCTCTGCGTCGTCGTCGTGACCCCGAATGCCGAAGAGATGACGGTAAACCTGATGGCGCCTGTTGTGATTAACCTGCGCACGCGCAAAGCGCGCCAGATTATGCTCGACGGGTCGAACTACTCGCCGCGCGAGCCGATGCCGCGCAAAGGCTCCGAGACGGCCAGCAGTAAGAGCGCCTGACCCTGCCGAAGGACCCTCCTCAAACGCCAAGGAGGGCCTCGGGATGCTGGTTCTAAGCCGTAAAATCAATCAATCGATTATGATTGGTGACGATGTTCGCATTGTGATCGTCGCCGTCGACCGCGACCAGGTGAAGCTCGGCATCGAAGCGCCCCGCGCCGTGCCGGTCCACCGCTCGGAAGTCTACGAAGAGATCCGGCGGGCCAATCAGGAGGCGCTGGGAGCCGCACCCGTCACGACGGGCAAACCGGAGCGCGCGACGCTGCGCCCCCGTACCAAGCCGCCCCACTAAAGTCCTGTAAAGTCGGGCCGATATCACTCCTAGGGGAGAAAGGACACTCTTCCCCATAGGCTAGCGTATCGGTGCCACCGAGCACCACATCATGGAGGAAAAATGGCTACAGGCCTGAGCATTGCCACGAATTTGCTGTCGAACTCAGTTCAACTGAATCTCGACAACAATCAGAAGCAACTTCAAAACGTCGTTACCCAACTTTCATCCGGTCTGCGGATCAACACCGCTGCGGATGACCCCTCGGGTAACGCGATCGCAACCAACCTTACCTCGCAGTACCAAGCGTTCAATCAAGCGTCGCAAAACGTGCAGAACGCTAATAACGCTGCGCAGGTCGCGCTCGGCGCGTTGACCCAGCAAACCGACATTCTGCAGCGCATCCGCGTTCTCGCGGTCGAAGCGGCGTCGGACGTCAACAGCACGAGCGATCGCGCAAATCTGCAAACGGAAGTCGGTCAGCTTCTGCTCGAAGTGAACCGCATTTCGCAGAACACCAACTTCAACGGACAGGCGCTCCTCGACGGCAGCCATCAGGGCAACCAGGCCGGCGCGGAAGCGTACTTCACGATCACCGCGAACGCGGCGCTCCTCGCGAGCGGACTCCAGCCGATCGGCAAGACGTCGACAGGCTTCCTGATCGCGAGCGTTTCAATCGCTACGGTCGGTGCCGGTGGATTCTTCACGTCTGCTGCCACTGGTGACGAAACGGTCGAAGTCCAGGTCATCGCCAACACCACGAACCCGACGGCGGCGACCCCCGAACTTCAGATCACCACGTTCAACAGCTCGACCTCGGCGTCGAAGTCGTACGTTCCTTTCGATCGGTGTCACCACGTCGTTCGTAGCATCGATCGACGGCGGCACGGTCAACAAGGGCATTACGCTTCACTTCAGCGCCCCGACCCTTGGCGACATCGGTCAAACCGCGTACCTCAAGGTCTCGAAGTACGTCCAGCCGTCGAACTACGCGACTGCTCCGGCGTTCAACTTCCAATCGGGCGCCGACGAAGGCGACGTGATCCAGCTCGGCATCGCAGCGACGAACACCAATACGCTGCGTATCTCGAACGTCAACCTCGCGGTCAGCTCCTCGTCAGAATCCGTCGCTCGCGGCGGAAGACGCGATCGGTCAGCTCGACATCGCGTTGCAAACGCTCAACACGCAGCAAGCACAGCTCGGCGCCGTCGTGGTTCGACTGGGTATCGACCAGCAGAACGACGATACGGCGGCGGTCAACCTGCAAGCCTCGGCGTCGAACATCGCCGACCTCAACGTGGGTCAAGCGACGACGCAATTCACGAAGCTGCAGCTGCTTGTCCAAGTCGGTACCTCCGTCTTGGCGCAGTCGAACGCGAACGCGCAGTCGGTTCTCACGCTGTTCCGTTAATCGATCCAGCGGGCAACCGCGCGATCGTTTCCTCGAGGGCCCGCTCCGGCGGGTCCTCGTTGCTTTTCTGCCGATAACTCTTTCGATGCCCATCCACGTGCGCGCCAAGCGCCCAAAAAGTCAGCCGGTTGCTCAGCAGAGCAGCGCCCACGCTCCGCAGTCGCTGCCGCCGCCGCCGCCGGGACATCCGCAAAAGCCGCCCGGCGTGAGCCTGTGCATGATCGTGCGCGACGAGGAAAAATTTTTACCCCAGGCACTCGCCAGTGTCGCGGATTACGTCGACGAGATCATCGTATGCGATACCGGATCCAAGGATCGCACGATCGAGATCGCGCGCTCTTACGGCGCGACCATCGTCGAACGCGAGTGGCGTAACGATTTCTCATGGGCGCGTAACGAATCGATCGCGGCAGCGACCAAACGCTGGATACTTTTTTTGGATGCCGACGAAGAGTTGACCGAGGAATCGCGACCGGCGCTGCTCGCGCTCAAGAACGTCCCCGCGCATATCACCGCGCTGTATACGCGAATCGTCAATCGCACCGATGACTATCGCGGCTCAGGCGATGTCTCGCATCACGTCATTCGCATCTTTCCCAACGACGAGCGGATCCGGTTCTTTGGGCCGATTCACGAGTATCCCGCGCTGGACGGAACACCTACGAGCGTCGAAGCGGTCGGAAGCGCGATTTCGCTAATCCATCATGGATACGTCAATACCGTGGTTGCCGAGCGCAACAAAGGGCAGCGCAATCTCGAGATTCTGCTTTCTGCGACGCAGAACGATCCGGAAAACGCCTACCATTGGTACAATCTCGGGACGACCGCATATCTCAATCGCGATTACGCTCTATCGCTGAGCTCGCTCCAGAAAATGCTCGAACTCGTCGGCGAATCGCCGCGCGCGTTCATGCCCAACGGCCTCGCGCTCCTGGGCGATCTCTATTGCGAGCATTTTAACGATCCTGTCCAAGGCGAAGAGATGGCGCGTCAGTCGCTTCGTCGCAGCCAACACTATGCAAATGCGCACATGATGTTGGGTAAGGCGCTCGTCGCGCAGAAGCGTTACGACGAAGCGCGCGAAGCGTTCTCTGCCGCGATCGCAGACAAGGCCTACGCCAAGCAGCAGTTCATCGTCGACGATCAAGTCTATGTTTGGAAGGCATATTCGGAAATGGGTTCGAGTTATGCCGTCGAGGGCGACGACAGCAAGGCGTTGGAGTGGTTTGAGAAAGGTCTCGCTAATGCGCCGACGGTCGAACCATTGATGATCAATCGAGCCAAGGCGTACGAGCGTCTCAAACGCTTTGGCGAAGCCCACGACGCCTATAAGCTCGTACTCGACACCCACGAAAGCTCCAGCGCGATGCTGCATTTCGTGAACTTCCTGTTGCGCATGAAGCGGGGGCGCGAAGCGATCGAGCTCGTCGAGAAGTGGTATCCGCGATTGAAGCCGGTTGAGGCGGCGGAATTGCTGGTAAGTGCGGCCGGGGTCTGTGAGCGTTATGGGTTCGGGAAGGAAGAGCACTTTCTGCGCCTCGCGCTCGAGCTGGATCCGGCCTCGGAGAAGGCGGCGCAACATTTGGAACGCGTGCTCGAGGCGCACGGGCAGGTCGACGGACGCCGCCGCGCTGCGCGAAGCGCTTGCGCGCGCCGAAGAGCTTCGAGGATTGGCGTCTGCTCGCGCGCCGCGCGCTGGACGAAAGACGCGCCGAAGCGGCGCTCTCTGCGGTCGACGCTGCGCTTGCGCTCGATCCCAACAGCTTCGATATGTTGATGACACGCGCCGGGGCGTTGGAGTTGCTGGCATCGCCGGCCGGCGTGGAGGCCTCGCTCATACGCGCGCATGAGATCGATCCGGTGCGCTCGAGTGTCGCGCTTTCGCTCTACTATCTGCGCAACGAGCGATATGCCGAGGCGGCAGCCGTTGCCGATCGAGCGCTGAAGTAATCAGCAGTGGACTATTCGATCATTATTCCCGTCTTCAACAAGGCGGAGTTGACACGGAATTGTCTTGCCAAGCTGCAATCATCGCTTGCCGGTGCCGGTCAGGGCGAGGTAATCGTGATCGACAATGCGTCGACCGATCACACTCCGGAAGTACTGGCGGAGTTTCCGTGGATTCGGATGATTCGCAACGAGAAAAACCTCGGCTTTGCCGGCGCCAACAACCAAGGGGCGCGCGAAGCGCGCGGCCGCATTCTGGTGCTGCTCAACAACGACACCGAACCGATCACGCACTGGCTTGCCCCGATGATGCGGCTGCTTGACGATCCGGCCGTCGGCGTCGTCGGCGCGAAATTACTCTATGGGGACCGTACGATACAGCACGCCGGTGTTCTGGTGCGCTGGTGGCCGTTAAGCGCGTCCGGATTATATCCGTTCCACTATCTCGTCCATCAGCCGGCCGACACACCGGAAGCAAACGAACGCCGGGATTTTCAGATCGTCACCGGAGCGTGCCTCGCTACGCCGCGCGAGCTGTATCTCGCGCTCGGGGGTCTTGGACGAAGGCTTTTGGAACGGCTACGAGGATGTTGACTATTGCCTCAAAGTGCGCGAACGCGGCTTGCGCGTCGTGTACGAGCCCGCCGCGACGCTTTTCCATTACGAATCGAAATCAGGATCGGCGCGCTTTCGCCGCACGCAAGCAAATCTGCAGCGTCTCGCCGAGCGCTGGCGCACGCGCGTGCAGCACGATGCACCGCGCGCCTGGGTGAATTCGGGCCGCGTCGAAGGGTTGCGGCGTAGCGGAAACGGCGGCATGACCCTCTATATTCGTCCGATCGAGCACCCCGTCGACATCCTCGTGCACGACGTGCCTGAGACTTTCGATCGCGCGGACTTCGAGCGGCATCTGCGAGCCGTTCGTGCGCCCATCGGCAAGGTTGTATGGGCCCGCGGCGATGAAGCGCTGGAGCGCGCTCGCGACCTGACCGACGTGCGGGGCGAACGTTACGTTGCGTTTGTTCGAGCCGATACGCAGCTGGAACCCGGGTTGGCTCGATGAACTGCTCGCGCGCGTTACGACGCCGATTAGTGCCGCGGCAGCTACGTTCGCCGAGGGCGTCGAGCGCGATCCGCACGAACCGCTCGTTGCCAGCGACGCACGTTGCGTACTGTTGAGGATGGTGCAGTTTCCGCAAGGACTCGAGCTTCGCGACTGCGGGACGCTCGACGCGTCGATGGTCGATCTTCTCACGCGGGCGTGGCAACTCGAACGCGGGACCATCGGTGTGCGACCGCTTGCGACGATGGGAGCAACCGCGCATCCCGAAGCGTTTGCGCGCGATCCGGCGGCGATCGAGCGGGTGCTTCGCGCTCGCCCGCCGTTCGAACGCGGTCTGGTTTCAATCGTCACGTTGAGTTGGAACGCGCCCGAGTTCACAATCAAGGCCTTGCAGTCGATCCGAGAGCAGACGGCCGAGCCGTACGAAGTGATCGTGGTCGACAACGGCTCCGGTCCCGAGACGCTCGAGGCGCTCGCGACGATTGACGATCCCCACGTACGCATCATCTATAACAAGACCAATCGCGGCTTTGCCGGCGGGAACAACGACGGTATCGCGCAGGCGCGCGGCGACTACGTCGTTTTGCTCAACAACGACGTCATCGTGACGCCGGGCTGGGTAGAGGGCCTGGTCGACGCATTCCGCCGCTTGCCGGGCCTTGGCATTTCTGCACCGCGGAGCAACAAGGTTGCGGGTGACCAGCAGCTGGCCAGCGTTCAATACCGTGACGAAGCGGAAATGCAAGTCTTCGCTCTCGAGCGCCGGCGCGAGTTCGCGGAAAAGGGCTACATCACCGACCGCGCCATTGGATTCTGTTGGTGCATTAGCCGCGAGGTGCTCGACCAGGTTGGCGCGCTCGACGAACGCTACGCGATTGGGAACTTCGAAGACGATGATTACTGCATGCGCGTCCGCGCCGCAGGTTACCAGATTTACGTCTGCGATGATGTGTTCATTCATCATTTCGGAAGCCGTTCATTTGCTGCCAACAATGTCGATTACATGGCGACGATGAACGGAAATTGGGCGCTCTTTGCAAAGAAGTGGGGCATGAACGGCCCACTGCCGGTGCAGGGCTATCGCGGCGGGCAGGCGCACGCGCGCGGGTTCGTTCGTTCGCAACACTATTTGCCGTTCCCGGCGGCGCGGGAAGAGGACGATGCCGCAGCGTCTGCCGTCGCGACGCTGGATCGGGCGGAGAGCTTCGCGAGCGCCAAAGCGCTCTTTGCTATCGCTGTCCGCAGCGAAGCAGACTGGAATGTTGCCGCTCAGTTTGTGCGGCGATTCGCGCTCGCGTTTAAGGTCGAAGATGACGTGCAACTCTCGATCGGCGCCTTCGGCGATCCTCGCGCGCACACCATTGCGTCGCGCGTGGAACGCATCTTGGAAAAAGCCGGCGTGACGGCGGAGGCATGCGCGGATATCGACATCGCCGACTACGATGACGACGTCGAGTGGTCGGCGCTCGCGAGCGACCCGCGATTCGTGGACGTTACGTCGCTCGCCGACCGTAGCCCGAGTGCTCTGCGGCGCGTTGTGAAAGACGGTTTTGCATGAGAGCGCATGCGTTGCTTTCGCGTTACGCGCCGTTCGTCGAACCGGGGCGCTTTGCGCGGGTCGTGGCCGCACCGTTTTTGGTTGCGGCTCGCTTGCAGCCTTCATTTTATCCATGGGGCGAGGGCTGGATCGATCTGGTTTTTTCGCGCGACGGTGAGATGGCGCTCGTGCCGTTCGTCCAAATCGATGCGCCGATGGTGTACGTGCGTGAGGCCAGCCCCTTCATCTGGCCGTCGTGGCTCCCGCTCGAAGCCAAGGCCGTTGCGGGGCTGGAAGCGCTCCTCGAACCCTGGCTTCTGTCGCACACGTTGCTGGGCTCGCTCGAGGAAGAAATCGTTACATTTTTCACCGACGACGCGGAGGCACGCGCGACCTTTGAGGCGGCTCGTGCCGCGCACTTTCTTTGCGCAACGAGTGCCGACGAGCTGTTTACCGATGTCGCGCCATACGTGTACGCACAGCGTTTTGCCGTAGGCAAACGGGTCGGCATTTCTTCCGCGGACGGAGGCTTTGGCGCCTCGCTGCTCGCGCGTGTCGCGAACAGCGTGCACGCGGACCTCGGCGATGCGCAGCGCAATCGGCTCGCGCAGACGTGGTATGGGATCGGGCTCTACGGCGAGATTCCGCAGGCCTCGTTCGATGTCGAGATCTCGGCGAGCGCGTCGAACGGTGCAGCCGCGTCGATTGCGCTCGAATCGCGCGCGCAGGGCGCGATCGCGGTGAGCTTTACGCGGCCCGTCTTTCCACTCTTGGCCTGCTCGTTCGACGTCGCGGATGCCGAGCCGATCCGGGAATTTTACGTGCAAGCGCGCGAACCAATTTTGCGCGCGAACCGGTTAACGGCCGCGCCGATCATCGGTGGCTCGGCTGGGCGTATCGCAATCGTGATCCGTGACGATGGACTCGTCGCGCCCGAAGCTGACGTCGACCAGGCTCGCGCACTCGCCGAAGCGCTCTGCGAGCAAGGGTTCGACGCACGCTTGACCCTCGCATCCGCCGCGCGTGCACAGGGGTGCGACTTGATTCACCTCTTCGGGCATCGGCACGTCGCGCAGTTCGAATACATTCTCGACGAAGCAAAGCGCCTCGACGTTCCGATCGTTGCCACGCCGCTCTTGGATGATTTCGGTCACGAATCGCTGTGGGGAACTGCCGCGATCCGCACGATGCTCTCCGGAATCCGCGACGAGGCAAACCAGCGAACGATCGAGGCTGGTCTGGCGGCGCGGCTGGTGCTAACCGATGCAGAATCGGAGCGCGGCAAACCGGCATATGACGAACCGTTGCTGCAGAGGATGCTCGCGCAGTGCCGCTCGGCAATCTTCGCAACCCGAGCTGAAGAAGAGCGGGCGCGTTCGCGCTACGGATTTTCAGGCTCGTCGCGGCTCGTGCCCTGCATACCACCGCGTCCGTTGAGCCCGCAACCGATTGGAGCGCTCTGCGGGGCGGATGAGTACGTCCTCGTTCATGCGGCGGTCGAGCCGCGCGCAAACCAGTGGATCGCGATGCGAGCGGCGGCGGCGATCGGCGCGGCCTGCGTTCTGGTGGGGACGGTTGAAAACTCCGAGTACTACCAGAGCGTGATTGAAGCCGCCGGCTCCGGCCTGATATGGCTGCCGCAGGAAGAGCTCACTGCGGGCCAGCTGGAGGCGTTGTACGCGGGAGCCCGGATCTATGCCGACCTTTCCTGGGCTGGGCACGGCGCAGCGCGCCTCGTGCGTGCGGCGGCACACGGTACCGTCCCGGCCATCTCGTCGTCCCTCGGCCTCGCCGAACTTTGGCCCGAGCTCACCGGAGGCGCCGATCCGGGCTCATTGGAGAGCGCGATAGCCGTCATGCGGCAAGCCTGGATGCGGGCCCCCGCCATCGGCCACCAAATCGCCGAACGCACCGTCGCGCTTTGCGACCCTCTGCGTTCGCTGCAAGCGGTGCTTGGCGCGTATGCCGAAGCGGCGGGCGTCAGGGCCGGGTAAGCGCTTCTTTACAAAGCCCCGCGCCTAAAATCGCGGGTCTAATAGGTCGATTATGGAAGAAGCGGGAGAAGGATTGGATTAACATGGACGTTCCGGCTGTCACCCCGGCTGCAAGCAGCCCTAGTGACGGAGTTCCCTCGACTCAGCAGGTTGCTGCAGCGCCACAGGCGCCGGCAGCCTCTTCGCATTCGTCGAGTGGTGCCGCAGGTCCCAATCAGCCAAGCGACTCCGCGACACTTGCTTCAGTTGTCGCGAAGCTCTACAACGTCGGCAGCGGTTCTGGTTCATCCGGTGGAGCACCGGAGCTCGCGATTTCGTACAAGTACGTGAGTGACCTTAAATTGGTCGTGACCGTCTTCACCAATCCGCAGACAGGTGAAGAGGTCGCGCAATTTCCGCCACAAGAGCTGATCGGTTTGGCCGAATTCTTTGACCAAATCGACGGCGTCACACTCGACCGAAAAGTTTAAGGGACACTGTGTCAAGCAACACCCCCGTCTACGGCACCACTGCGCCGATCTCTTTTCCGGGGATCGTTTCAGGCATCGACTACAACGCAATCATTTCCAAACTGACGCAGCTGAGTCTTGCGCCGACGACGCTGCTCAATGCGCAGATTGCTACGCTGAACAATGCCAATACCGAACTGATCAAGATCAGCAATCTGCTCTCGTCGGTGCAGAACGCACTCGGTAATCTCTCGAACCCCGACCTGTTCTCGACATATCAGGCGAGCTCAGGGAATAGCTCGGCGCTGACGGCGACCGGAATTCCCGGCGTTACGGCTACGCCGGGCCTCTACACGATCGACAGCGTCAAGGCGGCGACGAATACCTCGATCCTCTCGAACGCGGCTGCGGGACACTCGATCACCGACAATATTACGAGCGGAACGTATGCCGGCCAGGCGTCGAACACCATACCGCTTGCGTATTCGTACGCGCGAGTCGTGCCGACGAATGGTGCCAACGGCAATGGATCGGTCACGGTCGACGGTGTGTCGATTTCGTACAACGTCGATTCGCAGTCACTCAACCAGATTTTGAACAACATTACCAGTCAAGTCGATACCAACGTCGACCACGGCTTCCTGGCGACGCTGGTCAACGGCGTCGTCGAGTTTACCTCGAGCGACCAGCAGATCTCGCTCGGCAGCAACCAGGATCAGGGCAACCTGCTCAGCGTGCTCCAATTAAGCAATGCGCAGCTGCTTAACAGCGGCAGCGGCGGATCGATAACGGGCAGCGGGAACGTCGGCGGAATCAATCCTGACGCGAACTTTAATTCCGGAGACGCCGCCGGTTTCGTCGCACCGGTAACGGCCGGTACCTTCACGATCAACGGCGTGAAGATCAGCGTCGCGACCAACCAGAACCTCAGCGACATCCTCAATGAGATCAATAGCAGCACGGCCGGGGTTACCGCCGTCTTCAACGCGGTGACGGGCCAAATTCAGCTGACGAACGCCAATTCAGGGCCGCAGAGCATCGTGCTCGGTGCGACCGGCGACACCAGCAATTTCCTGACCGCCGCCGGATTAACCGCATTGAGCGGCGCCAAAACGACGGTCGGTCAGCAATCCGCGATCACGGTACAGAATCCCGACGGCACGTCGAGCACCTATTACAACAATTCAAACAACGTCGCCAATGCGATCCCGGGGCTGTCGCTCTCGATTAGCGGCAACACCACAACGCCGTTTACACTCGACGTCACGCAGAATACGACGCTGGCGGTTTCGACGCTCCAGGCCTTCATTTCGACCTACAATGCGGCGGTCAATGAGATCAATACCGCTACGGCGCCACCGATCGTGCTGGCTATCCAGCCTGGAACCAACGCGACGGCGCAAGCGGTGCCGGGTGGCGTACTTTGGGGAAATTCGAACGTGCAATCGGTCGTTGGGGAATTCGAAAACATCGTTGGCGGCTTCCTCGGCACGGACAGCAAGTATAATTCGCTCGCGCAGGCCGGCTTATTGTTGAGCAGCACGTTCACGACGGTGCAGGCGACGAGCATCGACCAGCAAGGCGGACCGAATAGTTCTCCGGTTCAGAACGAGACTGTTCAAGGGGCGGATGGAACGCTCGCGCCGCTCAATGTTTCGAAATTTCTGGCCGCATACGCGAGCAACCCCAACGCCATACAGAATCTGATCGTTGGAGCCAGCAGCCTCACGCAAAAACTCGGCTCGTATCTCGCGTCGGTGACCGGAAGTCCGACGCTGCTCAACGCAGGACCGGTCGGCAACGTTCCAGCGGTGTCGCTCATCCAAAACTTCGAGAACGGCAACAACGACACGATCACCAACCTGCAGCAACAGGTCACGCAAATTTCGGATGAAGCCAACGCGCAAGCGACTGCGCTGCGCAGCGGTTTCGTGGCAAGTGAATCGGCGATCGCCGGCCTTCAGGCCGAGCAGCAGCAACTCGCGGCGGTGTTCGGCTTCTCGGCAACCAGCTCGAGCTCGGGCCACTAGTCCGATGGCGATACGCAAAAACAACGAGCAGCAAACGTACCTTGAGACCTCGATTCTCACGGCCGCGCCGGAAGACCTGATCGTCAAGATCTTCGACGTGCTCATCATCGCCGCGCAGCAGGCACACGAGAAGCTGATGAACGAACGCGACGACATCGAGGGGATTCACAAGGCGCTCCTGCGTGCCCAACGTGCGTGCACGGTGCTGATGAGTTCGCTGAACATGGAAATCGGCGGCGAGCTTTCCGAGAATCTCTTACGCGTCTACGGATTCTGGCACAGGGAATTGGTTATGGCCAACATGCGCAAGGATCCGACACACGTCGAACGCGTGCTCGGCTATGCGCGCGAGTACCGGGAAACATGGAACACCGCAGTCTCGCAATTTAAAGCGCAGAAGCGCGCCGCAAAAAAGGCCTCGGGGGGCGACGGCCTAACGTCGACGTTTGCCGCCGTTGGCTAGCGCCGCGCTCGATGAAGTGCGTTCGAGCGTTTCCCTGCTCGAAACGCAGTGCCGCGATCTTGGTCCGCTCATCGATCGGCAAGATTGGAGCGGCTTCGGACGGTTGCTCTCGGAAATGGGCCGCGCGCGTCACATCGTAATGAACGCGTGGGACGCGGCGCAAACGGAGCGCACACCCGAGTTCGACGAAGAGATTGCCAAGCGCGTCCGTCGGGTGCTCGAGTATCGTGAGTGGCAGCTGAAGCGGCTTCAGCGTTTTCACGACGATACTGAGGGCCGGCTGCAATTGATTTCGCGCTGGAATTCCTATGCGCGTTCGGTCGCGGGCAAACGTCGCAATCAGGCGGCAATCTTCAACGACGTTCGGTAGGCGCCCAACTCGTTTTCACGGTATAACGACGTAGTCCACGTTTGCGTGCACGTGCGATTCGGTGCTGCTTGATGCCGCCGGCTGCACGTCGACGAGCGCCGGGCGGCCGTCGACCATTGCGGCCATTCGCTCGTGTCGCGTAAGCTCGGGCGGTTCCCACGTCTGCGGTGCAACGGTATTCGTTTGACGGTCGTAGTGTCCGCAACGAACGCCCGCGTGCAACAGCACGCGATGTCCGGCTCGGCGGAGCCGGGCGCAGAACAGGTAGTCTTCATTGCACACGCGGACTCTGCCGGCGCCGCGCTCGACGAATACATGCGCCGGAAAATACGGCGGCATCAGATCGCGCAGCGCACTGACGCGTAACGCCGCGCACCCGAAGCCGACGCCGTCCACGGGGACCGGCTCGTGGTCGAACGCCGGAATGACCGCCGTGCGTGTATCGCTCTCGTCCCAGCGGTCGACGACCATCGGGCGAAAGCTGTCGCGCGAGTAGTAGAGCGCGCCAACGAGCGCTGCACTGGGATCCGCTTCGAGCACGGCGCACAAGTCGACCAATGCGTTGGGCGCTAACACCATGTCGTCGTCGCACATGATCAGCACGTCGGCGCCATATTCGAGAGCGCGTTCGGCGATGAGGTCGCGCTGTGCCGGAACGAAGTTCCCGCTTATGAACGCCCGCTCGAACGCGGTTACGGATTTCGGAAGGGTAAGCTGCGCAACGCTCTCGATGAATGGTTGTGCCGGCGCGCCCGCGCTCGGAACGCCGAGCAGCAATTTCACTTCGACATCGCGGCGGCAAAGGTGGCGAGCAGCGCACGCGCTGCATTATCGAGCGACGGATCGGTCTGGAAGAGCACGCCGGTCGTTTTATCGAGTCGCAAGCGAACGAAGAGCTTCTGTAAGACGGTCATCGCGTGCTGGGCGTAGGCGCGAAGTGCGTTATCGACGGCGGCGGCCTTTGCGTCGCTGTCCAACACGACACGTTGAGCCTGCAATGCGAGCGTCAGTTGGCGCGCCTTGATAAAGTCCCAACGCGCGCGCTCTTCAGCGATCTTGCGCACCACGGCGAGCCCCGGTTCGTGAAGTTCATTGACGAGCACGAGGCGATCCGCATTGGATTGTGTTAACGGTCGCACCGGCGCCGGCGCGATCGCCTCGATTTGGGCAAACAGCTGGCCGGCGTATTCGCCGATCGGTTCCTTTTTGCCGAGCTTTTCGTGTAACGACACACGATGAAGAATCTGCGACTGCGCAGCGAGATGCGAGCGTAAGCCGACTTCGTCGTTGCCGTCGGCGTCGACCGCGCATGCAAGCGCACTCGCGAAGATACAATGCTGCAAGATCGTCGGATCTTTCGATCCATTGAAAACACGCTCGAAGAAGGCAAGCGTCGGACGCTCGAGCGTGCCGTAGAGTACGACCGCCTCGCGCACCGGTTCAGGCTTGCGCTCGGGCTCCGGCTCGGGGATGATCTGCGGTTCCGCCACGACGGCTGCCTCAGTCTTCCGGCACGATAATCGGCTCGTGAATCACCGCCGCGCTGGAAAGTGCGGCGTCGGCCGCCTCGTAGACGATTGCCTCTTCAGCGTCGAGTTCGTAGATGGGCAACTCTTCAGCCGCGATCTCTACCGGGATCAAAGGCTTGGGTTCAAAGAGCGCGCGGTCGGCGGCTGCGAGCTCGCCGGCAAAAGCGCTGGTCGTACCCTTGCGTTCGACCAGGAGCGGACCGCCGCCGATGATGGGCGCATTTTGCGCGCGTACGTGCGGGATCACGAGCAGCGGCTTCGTTCCCATCCGCACGCCGACTTTCCAAAGCAGTGTGCCGCGGCTTCCAGGCGCTAGGGTGCCGAGCGCGAGTCCGCCCCCGAAGAGTTGATCTGCCGCAGTGTCGTCAGCCGGGCGGCCGTCGATCTGGAACGAGCCGAGCCGGTAGGCGACCGAGCCGGGCAGAGGAACCGCAGCGGTAACACCGGCTGCCGGCGCACCGCCGTCGTTTACAACGCTGAGCGCATAGGTCACGACCGTGCCCGGGATCACGTCTCCCGGCGGCGTCGCGGTCAGGGTAACTGCGAGGACGGCTCCAGCCGGCGTCGGTGCCTCGGGCGTTTCAATACCCGGCGCTGAGTCGACGGCATACCGCGTTTCCCAGGCCACGCGCTCGGGTGCGATCAGCCCAAGCGAGGAACGCTGCAACTCCAGCAGCCGCATATCGGCGCTGGATTCAAAATCGGGTTCGCGATTCATGACGACGAGCGGCGCGCGAACAACCGGCCGAACAGGCCTCGGGCCGGCTGTTCAGCGAGCGGTGCAGCGGCCTCAACGACCCCGTTCTCGGCGCGCACCGGCACCGGCACGGCCGCCGGGCGCGTGACGATGCCACGAACGAGCATCGCCGACCGCACATGATCTTCATTGACCAGGGTGCTCGCGCGATCGCTCGCCTCTTGCATGGCCGCGTGCGCCACCATGGTGAGACGTCGCGGGAGGCCGTTTGCGGCCTCGATTAGGAGCGCTCGTGCATCCGGGGTAAAGAGCTGACGTTCGGGGAGCAACCCCGCCTTCGCAAGGCGAAAATCCAGCACCGCGGAGGCCATACCCGCATCGAGGCGCTCGAGCCGAATCCACCCGTCGACGCGGTCCTCGAGATTGCCCTTCGCGCGGATGCGGTCGGCCAGCTCGCTTTGCCCAAAGAGCAAGATGTTGAGCAATTTGCGCTGCGGCACGTGATAGTTGAGCAACAGGCGCAGCGCCTCGAGGTTCTCGTCGCTGAGGTTCTGCGCTTCGTCGATGGTCAGTACCAGGTTACGCTTTTCGAGGATCGCCGTTTCGAAGAAGTAGTTCTTGAGCGCATTCTTGAGCGCGGCGCTCGAACGCGGCGGCAGTGCGAGGCCGAACACGCGCCCGATCGCAATCAGAAACTCGACTTCGGTGGCGAACGCCGGATCGAGAATCTTGGCGAGCACGACCCGATCGTCGGCGAGGAGATCCTGCTCGAGTGCGCCCGAGAGGCTGGTCTTGCCCGTGCCCGGGTCGCCTAATATCACGGTCAGGCCGCGCGATGCGTCGACCGACGCGTAGAGCCGTTCCTTGGCCTTACGCAGCGCGCCGAACTCGCAATAGAAAAATGGGTCGGCCGTATCCAAGAACGGGTCGCGTTCGAGGCCGAAAAACTCGAAATACCGTGACATATTGCCAACGATAGGTTAGACCCGCAAGCGCAAAGTCATTGTGTGCTTGCTTTAACAAACGAGGACCTTACAAAGGCAAGGTCGAGATTAGGAGCCTTTGATGAAGTCACCGTACCGAACGCAAGGAGCATTTTCGATGCGAAGCAAGGAGCGAGGAGGGAGCGATGCTGCAGCGCATCGTGACCGACGCAGGGACGAAGGGTCACATCGAAAATGCCCTTGCCCGATGGGTTCGTTTGCAATGGCCGCACCTGCTTCGTTGACCGCTCGGTCACAGACCACTGAGGGTATGCTTCCTCGCGGCCGTCTCGCATCTGCGGCCATTGCAAAACGAACGGTCGGTGCGCCGACTTCTTCAAAGGCTCCTTAGGACCGATGTCCCGCCTTGACTATCTCGACGAGCTCGAAGCGCGCACGATCTTCATCCTGCGCGAAGCCTTCTCGTGCGTCGCGCCGCTCGCGATGCTGTGGTCGATCGGGAAAGATTCAACCGCGCTGTTGTGGATGGTCCGTAAGGCATTCCTCGGCGAGGTCCCGTTCCCAGTTGTGCTGCTCGACACCGGCATGGAGTTCGACGAGGTCTACGCATTTCGCGACCACTTGGTTGCGCAATGGAATCTCCCGGTAGCGAACGAGCTTTGCCCGCCCGAAACCACGGTCGATCAGACACTGCCGCCGGCTGCGCGACACGCCGCGCGCAAGACTGCGGGACTTCGGTCGTTGCTTGCGCGCGAAGGCTACCGCGGGATTATTCTGGGCATCAGGCGCGACGAGCAAGCGATCCGCGCGAAAGAACGGATCTTCAGCCCTCGCAACGCCGACGGTTCCTGGGATCCACGCGGCCAGCCGCCGGAGTTGTGGGACTACTATGCGTACGACGTGCCGGACGGCGCGCACGTGCGCATTCACCCGCTCTTGCATTGGACCGAACTGGACATCTGGCGTTACACGCTGCGCGAGCAAATTCCGTATGTTCCGCTCTACCTTGCGAAGGACGGGAAGCGCTATCGCTCGCTTGGCGAGAGCAACATCACGTTTCCGATCGCAAGCGACGCCGATACCGTGGAGAAGATCATCGCCGAACTCGAGACCACGCGCGAACCCGAGCGCGCGGGACGTGCGATGGATAACGAGAGCGAGGATGCGTTCGAGCGCCTGCGCACGACGGGGTACATGTGAAGAACGTTCGCATCGTAATGGTTGGGGATGTGGACGCCGGCAAATCCACGATCCTTGGCCGCTTGCTCGTCGATCTCGATCTCGTTACGCCGGCAAAGCTCGAGGAACTCGAAACGTCGAGCAGCAAGCGCGGCGTGCCGATCGAGTACTCATTCTTGCTCGACGCCTTTCAGCTCGAGCGGGATCAAGCGATTACACTCGATCTCTCGCGTATCTGGGTGCGCACGGCTGAGGCTGAATTCGTCTTCGTCGACGCGCCCGGCCACCGCGAACTGATCCGGAATCTGTTGAGCGGCGCCTCCGAGGTCGATGCCGCAGTGATGGTCGTGGCAGCCGATGAAGGCATAACACTGCAAACGCGACGTCAAGCGCTCTTTCTGCGTTGGTTTGGTTTCGCAAACGTGCTCGTTGCAATCAACAAGCTCGATCTAGCTGGCGATGCGCAAGCGGCCTACGAACAGCGCGCCGGCGAGGTGCACGCATTTCTCGAGCAACTTGGCATGCAGGCGCGCGCGATCGTGCCAATCGCTGCGCGCAGCGGTGACGGCATCGTCAAACCGGGCCCACTGACGGCGTGGTGGAAAGGCCCGACCCTGCTTGAGGCGCTGGGGACGCTCGAGCGCACCGAGGTGCGACAGGACGGCCCGCTACGCTTCGTCGTGCAAGACGTCTACCGTCGCGACAACAAGCGTTTGATCGCGGGTCGCGTTGAATCGGGCACGCTCGAGCGAGGCGAGTTTCTTACGTTTTGGCCGCTGCAGACCGGTGCCCGCGTCGTCGCCGTGCTTCAGTGGCCGCGGGAAGTCGAACGGGCTGCCGCCGGATCGTCGGTCGCGGTCGAACTCGATGCGCGCGTATTTGTCGATCGCGGCGCGGTCGGGAGCCGCGCGACCGATGCGCCGCAACTCGGCCACGTTGTGCAGACCACGGTCGTCTGGCTCGGGGCGGATCCGGTGCGGGCCGGGGAAGCGTTGCGCGTTCGTTTGGGCACCCGCGAGATTCCGGTGACGCTGCAGAAGATCGAGGAGTCGATCGATCCCGACACGCTCGAGCCGCGCGAGTCGGAAGAGTTGCGCAGCGGTGACGTCGGTGTCGTCTCGCTCGTCTCGCGCGAATTGATCGCCGCCGACACGAACGTTGGCGAGTCGAGTATAGGACGCTTCGTACTGCTGCGCGCCGGCACGATCGTTGCGGGTGGGCGTATCGATGCGGTGCTGGGCCACGCGCGCAGCGAAGGCGCAACCAACGTCGTCGCCATGACGTCGTCGGTCGAACGCGTTGAACGCGCCGTGCGCAACGGACATGCGGGCGCGGTCTTTTGGCTTACCGGGTTGCCGAGCTCGGGCAAATCGACGGTCGCGATGGCAGCTCAGCGAATGCTCTTCGAGCGCGGCCGTCACGTGTACGTGCTCGACGGCGATACGCTGCGCACTTCGCTCAATGTCGATCTCGGTTTTTCCGACGAGGATCGCTCCGAGAACGTTCGCCGTACGGCGGCGGTCGCGGGCGTCTTTGCCGATGCCGGCTTCGTCGTGATCTGTGCGTTGATTTCGCCGTTCGCAGCTGACCGTGAACTGGCGCGGTCGGCCTACCCGAACGCCTTTCACGAAATCTACGTTGCGTGCGATCTGATCACGGCAGAGGGTCGCGACGTCAAAGGTCACTACGGACGCGCGCGGCGCGGCGAGCTCGCCCATTTTACCGGTGTATCGTCGCCGTACGAAATACCCGAACACCCTGAACTCGTTATTGACACCGCAAGCCATCGGATCGAAGAGTCGGCCTCGGCGCTGCTGGAGTATATCGAAGCGCACGTGAAGATCCGATGATCCAAATCGTACTAATCGGCTTCATCGTCGGTTTGTGCATTTCGTATTCGGGTGTCGGTGCCGGTTCGCTCACCACACCGCTCATCGTGCTCTTCCTCGGATACGACGCGAGCACGGCGATCGGTTCGGATCTGCTCTTTAGTCTCGGCACGAAGATCGTAGCGTTTCTCACCCACATCCGCGCGCAGACGGTCAACTTCGGCGCGTTGCTATTTCTCTCGCTCGGCGGCGTACCCGGTGCAATTGTCGGCGTGCTGATCACCGGTTGGTTGCACGCGCATCTCCCGCTCGACACTGTCAACCATGTGCTCAAGATGGCGCTCGGCGTTGCGCTGCTGCTTGCCGCAGCCGCGGTCGCCTTCACGCAATCGATTCCCGCGGACAAGCAAGCGCCGGCCCAAGCGCTTCCTCATATCCCGCTGATGCTGACGGGCTTGGTTGTCGGTACACTTGTCAGCATCACGTCGATCGGCAGCGGATCGCTAACGTTGCCGCTGTTACTGCTCGTGCTCTCGCAGGCACAACTGCGCACGCTGGTTGGAACCGACGTCGCGTTCGCCGTGGTGTTGCTCGTGCCCGCGATCCTCGGGCACTTCAGGCTTGGCGACGTGAACGTTCGCCTGGCGGCGCTGCTCTTGGCCGGGTCGATCCCCGGCGTCCTGATCGGCACCCCGCTGGCAAAGCGGCTGCCCGAGCGAGCGTTTCGCGTGGGGCTCGCGGCGATTCTCGTGATCGTCGGCGTACGGCTGTTCTTCTAGGCGGCGCAGGCCGATACCAATAAGCGTGAATCAGTCGGAGCCGCCCGGTAAGCGCCGGATCATTTTTGTCCTTGGGATGCATCGGTCGGGAACGTCGCTGACCACGAACGTCTTGGCGGAGCTCGGCGTTTCGCTGAGCGAGGATCTCTTGCCCGCGACCAAAGAAAACGCGCGCGGGTATTTCGAGTCGCAGAATATTTCGTTCGTTCAGGATCGTATCTTGGCGGCTTTCGGAATCCAATGGGACACGCCGCTGTCGATGCGCGCCCTTCCGCCGCAGTGGTGGAAGTCGCCATCGATTGCGCCGCTCCGGGCCCATATCGTGGCCTTCGTGAACGCCGAACTCGACAAACACCCGCTTTGGGCGTTCAAGGACCCGCGCACGATGCGCATGTTGCCGATGTGGGACGGGATTCTCGCCGAGCTCAATGCAGAGCCGACGTTTCTCCTGGTGACGCGTCACCCCAACGAAGTCGGCGGTTCGCTCCATGCGCGCGGAAAACTCGATCCTGTCATCGCTGAGTTGCTTTGGCTCGAGCACAACGCCGACGCGTTGCTTGCATGTCGCGACCGGATCGCCGCGATCGTCGACTATCAGGAATGGATCGACCGGCCGCTGGAACAAGCGCGCTACATGATCGATCGGGTTGCCCTTCCATATTCCGGAACCGACGAGGAGCTCACCGCGATGCTCGCGCAGGTCGTCGCTCCCGAGCTTCGTCACCATGCGCCCTCGAACGCGTTCCATTTGCCATTCACGGGGCCGCTGTATGACGCGCTACTGAAGCGCGATCTCGCGGCCGCATTGAATCTTTCTGAGCTCTTCAACATCAGCCGCACGCTTACGAGTGCCGTCGCCGTACCGATGTACCGCAAACTCGCGGAACTGACGGACGCCGCAAATCAACGCGGCGCGCGGATCGCTGAGCTCGAAGCGCAGATCAAGGCGTCGCAGCCCGCGCCAAGCGCGAGTATCGCCGAACCGACGCTTTAAGCTTCCAGAGCTTTTGCGCCGCGACACCGAAGCTGGTGGCGATCATGAAGTTTTCAGGCAATTGACGAGCCTCGAACGCGGCGCGAAATTTGCGGGCGCACTCGAACGTCGCTTGTTTTGTAGAGCAGTCGAAGTGCCGCATAACCTGCGGCTCGATTTTGCGGTCGTTATAGGCGTTAACGATCAGGCAATTCAACGGTTCGAAGTAACTCACGATTTGCATTACCGTCGTATAGTAGAACTCTTCAAGTCCGCCATATGGGCCGGTCCAAAGCCGTCGAGCCACGATTTGCACAATTCTTTCGACAGAAAGGGTGGCCACGGAATCTCGTAGTGCGCTTCGAACGGCGCGCGATAATCCGGCGCGAAAAGCACGACGATATCCGCCAGGTTTCGTGACGCGCAACAACTCGCTGATGGTTCCGGCCGGGTCGGGCACGTGTTCGATAAACTGATGACCGACGACGATATCGAAGCGATTGGGCTCAAACCGGTCGCGCAGGCATCGCCGTGCACCAGACGTGATTTCCACGACGAATCAAGGCCAAATGCGTCGATGCGCGCCGATGCCGACGGCCAGCCGATCAAGATCGTTGTCGATTCCCCACGCGTCGTGTCCCTGCTTGAGCGCGGCGGTGACGAACGATCCACTTCCGCAGCCCATTTCGAGGACGGACCGCGCGCGGGCTAGACCAGTAGCCGGGATGTTTGCAGTAACGCAGCCGATCAAGATCGAAGAGTTTGACCTGCCAGTTCGGATCGATGCACCTTCGCCAATTCCCGCTCACGGATCGCATCATCGAAGCCAAATGCGGCTTGGCCTTTAGCAAGCAAAACAAGCGCTCGCTCACGCAATCATCCATCGATGCGCCTAAGGTCCCTTTCCGGCGGGGCCGATAAGAGCAGTGTGAGTCTGGCGACTGTGCGGTTCGCAAACCAAAGGACGATGCCCTTGAATCTCGAGCGAGTTGCGCGAAGCGCTCGACGGAGTGCCTCGACGTTGAGGAACGCGATGTGAAAGAGCTTTCCTCGATTCGCCGGAGCCGGCAGCAACGTCTTCTCGCAAACCTCGCGGTCGCGCGCACGAAGATTCGCCAGGCGCTGTTTGCAGCGGCGCGCCTCGCGCGCGAACACGGATACCAAGATCAAGGCTCGGTCACCGCGGTGGAACGCTTGGCGGCGCTTTCGGATATCGACGAGCCGTATTATCGAGACACTAAACAGATCGGCATTCAAGCTGCCGCGGCCGGCCGGTTCGACTGTGCAATGCAATATCTCCAATTGGCAACGATCTCGCGGCGCGGTCAGGGGGACAGCGGCGCGATAAGCGCTCGCGTCTCGCGATCCGCTATGGGCACGACCGCGAAATCGATGCCGCATCGCGTCGCTCGCACGGCTTTTCACGCCGCCCGCAACTGGGCGTTCCCGATAGATCCGTTTCGTATTGCAATAACGTGTTCGGCTATTCAAGATGAAGATGGCCCGACCGTCCTCATTATGAAGCGAGCCGAGCACTTCAAGCGACTTGGCTTTGACGTTAGCGTCGTATCCAGCGGCGTTTCGGTGACCAACAGTCGTTTCCAAGCTGGCTCAACTTGCGGCGCTGGGTGTTCCGTACTTCCACCCGCCAACGGAGAACGTCAAGGAGCGCATCGACGTGGCTGATCGCGCATTTCCAGCAATATCCGGTTCATGCAATTTCATGGACGACGTCATTTACGATAATCTCGGTAAGGTCGCGGCGACGATCGGGCTTGCACCCGTTCAGGCGTGGGAGAATCGCGGCCTCGAGCCGTTCATCGGGAAGTGGGATCTCGTTTATCAGGGCGTCGATCCCCGTCAAGAAGAGGTGACCGAATGGCCGGGCATCAGCAAATACTACGGGCAGTCGGTGATGATGGGCGAGGAAATCGACGCCGCCTCGCCGCTGCCGCGAGTCCTCCATCGGCGTGCCCGAGGATGCGGTGCTTCTCGGCACATTCGGCCGCATGGAGAAGTGCAACACGAGCAGTCTATCTCGATGCGATATCGCTCATTCTTAAATCGAATCGTCGCGCGTGGCTCGTTCTTGCCGGTCGCGATGGCCTCGATGCGGTCGCGCACTGCACGCCGCGTTTCCAGGCCGAAGGCGTTGCCGAGCGAGTACGCATACCTTGGGCCGCGTCAGAACGATGCGCCGGCGCTCAACAAGACGATCGACATTTACTGCGATACGTATCCGTGGGTCGGCGGCCAGACGCTGCTCGACGCGATGCAAGCCGGCCGTCCGATCGTCGCGATGTTGCCTGCGCCAGATACGAATCTCGATCCTACGGGAATAAGTTCCATGACCTCGGTTGCAACGTCTCTGCTTTCCGGGGTCCTAGAACTCGCGCCTGCCGGCGAAGCGACGGAATATGCGCGAATCGCATTTCGATATATTTCCGATCCCGAGCTGCGCGCTCGCGACGGGCCGCCGTATATCAAAAAGCGTCGCTCGACTGCAATGCATTCGATAAATCGAAGCGCTACGCCGCGGACATGCAGGCTATTCTCGTCCGAAAGCTGGGTGCTTCGGGAATTACGGTTTCCGCACGATGAGCGTAAACTCGTAAAGTCCGTAGTCGTGCAGGAGCGCCACCCAGCGCGAATAGCCTTCGCACAGATCGAAATAATGAGCGGGCTGCGCGTAATAGAGATCGGGCCGCATTCGCTCCGGATCGGAATATGCCGTCAGAAGATTGAAGGCAAAACCCTTGCGCGAGAGCGCGTGCATGCGTTCGATCGTGGCGCGCACATAGTTCTCCCACTGCTGCGTCGCCACGTCCATCTTCACACTGAAGATGCCGCTGGCGACAACGAAGTCGGCAGAGGGCAGTGCGGCGGATCGCGCCGTGAAGGACGTGTGCTCGTTATGCGCGTGTAACGCTTGTGCGCTCTCGATCATCGCGTCGGAGACGTCGAACCCCATATAATCCGGCTTCTGACCGCGCGCGTGCAAGAAATCCAAGAACGCGCCGTAACCGCAGCCGTAGTCGAGAACAGAGAAGCCGCTGCCTTCCGGAAGAACGCGCGCCAGCTGTTCGAAACGGACCTGCTGGGATTGCTCCGAGTTCCAGTCAACGCCGCGTGGCGTCGGTCCGAAGTCGCGTAGCTTACCGCTGTAATACGCGTCGATCTTGCCGAGAATGGGATCGTGCTCCGTCACGCGCTAGGCCTCGGCCGAAAATACGCTGTCGCCTCGTCGCCCAGGTTGAAGAAGAGATCGAGAATGGTAACGCCGTGCTCGAAGGGGCCGTGCAGTTGCGTATATTCGGGATAGCCTTCGTAGCTCTTGAACTCGACGTTAATGCCCTGCGCATTCCAGAGCGTTCGTCAATATAGCATGCTGCCGCCGGCCCGGAAAGATAGGTCGTTGCGCCGGCCTGATCGCAAATCGCCATAAGCCGTTCGTTTTTTCCCGGCGGTCTCGAGTAATCGGTGGAACGAGAGATTTTCGTTGTGACACCAAGCCGCGTAGCGATTGTGCGAATAAACAGCTCGTTGACGTCAGTGAGCAGCGGAAACGTAGCCGCGCTTTCATAGAGTGCTTCGATCCACGGCCACTGGGCCTTCGTGTGCGCCGCCCGCGCATAGGCGTGGCGTAGCGAGGCCAGGTGATCGTGCGCCCAGCAGGGTCGGCGATCCGCGTTTGATCGATCGATTGCGTGTATTTACCGCTTACGTCGACGGGGATCGTGAGCCAGCGCAGACCATCGGCAGTCTTGATCTTATTGCGATTGCGCCAATCACGTCGCGTATATTGCACTTCATCGAAAAGGACGAACTCGTCGACGCTTGCGATGAAGTCAAAGTAGCCTTTCCAAGGGACGTAATTGGACTGGATGATCCCGACGCGATATTCACTATCAGAAATTTCGTAGTTCGTCGCTGCGCCGCTCAAGGGGCTCGGTCGCGCCGGCCTTATACACCGCGGACGGAGACGTGTCTTTGAGGAGCATCGCCCCCGCGCCGATGACGCAGTCGGTCGCGACGGTGATGCTGTCGCGCAACGTCGCATTGACACCAACAAAGCAATTGTCGCCGATCGACGCATCGTCCTGAGACACGACGTGGCTTGCTATAAAAACGTGGCTTCCGATCTTGGAATGATGGCCGATATGATTACCGCTCCAAAGCACGCAATCGTTGCCGATGCGAAACCCAAGGCTGGACGACATTGTTCTCGAAGATGAAGCAGCCCTCACCGAAACTCGTCTCGGGCCAGCGATGAACGGTTGAATGAATGTAGGTCGGCAACTCGTAGTCCGAGCGATTTCGATTCGATCGTAAAGCTCGCGCCGGATGGTATTGACCTTGCTGATAGCCGATGCCGACAAAAGCGGCGTATTCGCTCGGCGGGTGCGACTGCGTGATCTGCTCGAGCGGCACGACTGGAAGCCCGAGGAGATGCGGTTTCATGAAGTACTGCTGGTTCACCGCGAATGCCTCGACGGTCGAATTCGCTGTCATCACGCAGATAGGGTAAGGCGCCACCTGGGCGAAATCGGTCGTGCCGATGATGATGGCTTTTTTCATGCGTGCACCGATGGAGTCAAGCTGCGAACGGCATCGATGACGGTGGTCTGATCCTCGGGCCGAGGCTATTGTAGAACGGCGAGTCGCACGAGCCGGTCGCTTACGCTCTCGGTCACCGGAGCGCGCCACGCGCACCCAGCCGGCGTGCCTCCTCGGAGCGATGAAGTGGTGTGTAGTGAAAGACGGCGTTGACGCCCGGCCGTGCAGCTCCGCGATGAAACGCGTCCGTTCGGCGAGCGTAGGCAGAAGCATGTAGAACATATGGAAGGATTGTTCGCGATCGGATGGCACCTGCGGCAACGCGACGCCGTGCGCCGCAGCCCAGTCGCCAAGCCGTCGGCGTACCGAGTCCAGATGTGTTCTCGAAGCGGTTTGAATTTGCGTCGCGATGCTCGAGCTGTGCCAATAGAAATGCGGCGAGCATGTCGCTTGGAACGTAACTCGATCCCGAGATCGACCCATGTGTATTTGTCGACTCGCGCCGCGGAAAAAGCGCGCTCGGTTGGTCCCCTTTTCACGCACGATCTCTGCACGTTCGATATAGCGCTCATCGTTGACGACCAGCGCGCCACCTTCACCGCACGTGAAGTTCTTGGTCTCGTGAAAGCTCTGCGTGGCTAGCGGTCCAAACGTTCCGAGTTGTTTGCCGCGGTAAGTAGCATAGAGGCCGTGGGCATTGTCTTCGATCAGGACGAGCCCGTGGCGTCGCGCGATATCGGTGATGACTTCCATCTCGCAGGCGACGCCTGCATAGTGCACGACGACGATCGCCTTTGTCTTTGGCGTGATTGCCGCCTCGATCAGACGCTCGTCGATATTCAGCGTATCCGGCCGGATATCGACGAAGACCGGTATTGCCCGGCGAAGCGCGAACGCGTTGACCGTCGAGACGAAGGTAAACGCGGGCACGACAACTTCATCGCCGGGTTGAAGGTCCAGGAGCAATGCCGCCATCTCGAGCGCGTGCGTGCAGCTCGTGGTAAGTAGCACGTGCGGTGCGGCCATCGTCTGCTCGAGGAACGCTTGGGCGCTTTTAGTAAAGGGGCCGTCACCCGAGATATGCCGATTGGCGATGGCCTCAGCAATGTAGGTTTGTTCGTTGCCGACAAACGAGGCTTTATTGAAGGGAATCACGCGAGGCTGGGATTCGGGCAATGCATGAGGTCCCCTAGCGTGCGATGACGTCGTCCCAACGTACGACCCGATGTGCCCGCGCGCAGCAAGCCGTTCCCCGAGCGCCTGCTGGACACCGGGCCGGACGGCCAGCAGTATGGGACCGGGCTCCAACGTGCGCGCGTCGACGACGGCAAGGTCGCCAAAGTGCTCGATGTCGGGGGCGTCGACAGCACACATCGCAACCTGGGACCACGCCTGCGGTGCGTACGCGCGCAACAGTCCGGCGGCTTCGCCGGCTCCAAACGCCGCAACGCGAGCGCCATTGATGCGTGCAATCAGCGCCGACGTCGAGGCGAACGCCAGGACGAAAGGTACGCTTGCGGTGCGCCGTCGGGCGGGTGCAGCGCCGGCGCGGGTGAAGCGATCGTCGTGTGACTTGCCAAAATCATTTGAAAATATCCGAGTCGTCGCCGGCGCCCGCTCGATCGCATCGACTCGCAGACCCTCTGCGTGCGCGAACGCGGCGAGATGCTCGGCGTGAAACGAATGGAGATGATCGCCAAAGAGCAATTCGCTGTTGGGGACACTTCCGTCGGGACAGACGACGGCTACGCGATCGCCGTGTGAAGCAAGTGCGCGCAGAAACGCGCGTGGATCCGGCGTGTGTTCAATGACGTTGATGGAAAGCGCGAGCGCCGCACGAGGCTGCCGTGCATCGGCTTCCTCGAGGAATCCCGTCGTGACATCGAGCCCCGCGCGTCGCGCTGCGGCAGCCGCACCCGGCGCGGGCTCAACGCCGGCCAGGGCTGTTCCCTTCCAATATTCGCGCAGGGCGAGCAAGAGCGAACCGTTACCGCTGCCCGCTTCAAAACATGACGCAGGAGCGTCCACCGCTTCGGCGAGCCATGCTCCATACGCCGACTGCCGAAACTGGTCTCTTCAGCGCCGCCCGGATCGTGCGCATACAGTGCGTAGTCGCATCGAAGGGATTTTCGTTGTCGTGCACCGGCCGGCGCCGAATTGCACCACAGATAGTGCACTGACACTTGTCGAGCGGCACGGGCATTACACGCAAATCGCTTCCGATGCAGCGAGCGGGTCATGGATCGGCGAGCTGCGTAAATACGTTGCTCGAACAAACGACGCACGTCATGGTGTCGATCACCGCCGGTCTTTTCGTGGAAGGAAGCGTGTTTGCATGCACCCAAAGACTTTGCCGTGGAATTCCCGATTCAACGATGGCAACGTCTTGGCTGCGCATTGGATCCGGCGATCGCGCGTCGTGGATGCGCACGCACGCGGCGTTGCCGGTCGTCACGACGGTGCTAATGGCGTCGCGCGCGTGCTCGTCGGCGGTCGCGATGAGAGGGTCGCGGGCAATCCGGCTTCGTCGATCTTTCTTTGCATGAATCGCGTGTGGTCGACGTCGCCCCCGAACCGGTTGTACGCGTCGGCGCGCTCGGTGACCTTTGACGATCGTGGCGCCTTGCCGTCATGCGTACTCAAGATCCAGGGACGCTGGTTTTTCTACTATACCGGCGTGCAATTGGGGCAAACCGTGCCGTTCTATTACGCCGATCGGCGTTGCGGTAAGCGACGACGGCGAACACTTTGAAAAGATTTCGGCGGCGCCGGTGCTGGATCGTAACGACGTCGATCCATTCTTGGTCGCAAGCCCATGCGTTCTCGACGGACGAAGGGCGTATCGGATGTGGTACATGTCGGGCGTTCGCTGGACGAATGGAGGAAGGGCGGCCCAAGCATTACTACCACATTCGCTATGCCGAATCGAATGACGGACTGAATTGGCGCCGAGATGGACACGTGTGTATCGATTTCCAACCGGGCGAGTATGCAATCGCGCGACCGAGCGTTGTGCGCGACGGTGATACGGTATCGGATGTGGTTTCCATATCGCGGTGATGAGTACAAGATCGGTTATGCGGAATCGCGCGACGGTTTGACCTGGGCGCGCTTGGACGAAAGCGTTACGTTCGATCCTGCGCAACCGGCGCAGTGGGAAGACCAAATGCAATGCTATCCCTGGATCTTCGATGCGAACGGCGAGCGCTTCATGGCCTACAACGGAAATGCCTACGGTCTGACGGGTTTTGGTCTAGGGCGTCTAGAGCGCTGAGTCGCGAGAACTAGCCCTGTCCGCGGCGGTAGAGCCGCTTCCTTCGGCTGATAGTATTGATCCAGCGACGTGACGACGCGCGTATACCAGCCCAGTAGCTGCTTCGTTCGCTCGGGAAGCGTCTCGATGACGCTATCGCCTAGCGCGCGCACGTAATCGATCTGCTGTTTGAAAAAGGATTTCGTAAACTGCATATTGAGCGCGAGGCGATCCTTGCCGGAGCGATTCTGCCCCGCCGCGTGCCACAGCGTCGAGTCGAAGAGTAAAAGCGATCCGGCGCTCGCGCACGCGGGAACGGCATGCGCCCGCATGTAGGCACTATCGGGAGCGCTCGCGCTCTGCTGCGTGCCAGGTACGACGAGCGTGGCCCCGTTTTCCGGCGTAAAGGCGTCGATCGCAACGAACACGTTGACCGAGGCTACGTAACCGTTCAAATAGCGCGGGAAGTCGGGATGAAACGTGGTTTGAAAGATCGCTGCTTCCGACGGCGCTACCGATGGAAGCACGAAGCCGTTCATGAGGTGAAGGATCGCGGTGTTGCCGATGACCGCATCGACGACCTCGAGGACGGGCTCGAGCGTCAAATACTCGTAGAACACCTGGTCGAACAAGAACGGAATACGCACGACTCCGCGTTCGCCGGCGCGTTGCAAGCGCTCGATTCCAAGTTGCGCCTCGATCGCCGCTTGCCCGCGATACAGCGCGTCGCGGGTGCGCTCGAGCAGCTTTGCCGGAACGGCGCCTTCGAGGATCGCGTAGCCCTGGTAGCGCAGAGCTTCGAGCGCTTCATGCACGTGAGGCGCGTTCGTTCTCATGTGCGACGGCGACGAGCTGTGCCGCACGATACAGCGATTCGAACTGGCCTGCGTCCGTCCACCATCCGTCGAGGATGTCGTAGTAGAGGTCGCCTTCCTTGATATAGGCGTTGTTGACGTCGGTGATCTCGAGCTCGCCGCGCGCCGAAGGCTTAAGACGATTGCAGAAGTCGAAAACGCGGCGGTCGTACATATAGATGCCGGTTACTGCGTAGCGACTCTTCGGCGCCTCCGGTTTCTCCTCGATGCGCACGATGCGCTCGCCGTCGAGTTCGGGACAGCCGAAGCGCTCCGGATCGTCAACTTCCTTTAACAGGATGCGTGCGCCGGAATTTTGCTCCTCGAACTTGCGCACGTACGGCGAGATGTCGTCCTGAATGATGTTGTCGCCCAGGATCACGGCGATCCGCTGCCCCTCGGCGAAGTGCTCGCACAGTTTGAGCGCGTCGGCGATGCCGCCTTCGCCCTCTTGATACGTGTAGTAGATATCTTTGAGTCCGAACTCTCTACCGTTGCCGAGCAGGCGCAGAAAATCGCCGGCCGAGTTGCCGCCCGTGACGATCATGATGTCTTTGATGCCGGCCTTGCACAACGTCTCGATCGGATAGTAGATCATCGGCTTGTTGTAGATCGGCAAGAGATGCTTGTTCGTGACCTTGGTTAACGGCCGCAAGCGCGAGCCGAGGCCGCCCGCGAGTATTACACCCTTCATCGATGCGCGTACTGCCTTTTATAGTAGTCGAGGAATTCGCCGGACTTGAGCGGCCGCCACCACTCTTCGTGTTGCTGATACCATGCGATCGTGTCGCGCAGACCCTCTTCGAATCCAATGCGCGGCTGCCAGCCGATGCCACGCGCTTTCTCGCACGATACTGCGTAGCGGCGATCGTGGCCTTCGCGGTCTGCGACATGGCGCACGTGCGTTTCCATCGTGCGTCCGCATCCATCAACGAGCCGTTGCGTGATCTCGAGGTTCGTGTGCGGATTGCCGCCGCCAACGTTGTATACGTGGCCGACGTCGCCATGTTCGAGCACGTGCATGATCCCACGCGCGTGGTCCTCAACGTGCAGCCAATCGCGGACTTGCAAACCGTCGCCGTACACGGGGACGTGCTGATCGTCGATCAGATTGGTGATGAAGAGTGGAATCAGTTTCTCGGGGTACTGATACGGCCCGTAGGTGTTGCTGCCGCGCGTAATCACGACCGGCGTGCCGAACGTCGTGTAATAGGCGAGTACTTGCAGGTCGCCGCCGGCCTTCGAAGCTGAATACGGGCTGCGCGGTTTGATCGCGTCGGACTCGAGCGATTCGCCGTCGGCGACGTCGCCATAGACCTCGTCGGTCGAGACTTGCAGATAGCGCGGTATCGCGTGCTCGCGGACCGCTTCGAGCAAGACGTGCGTCCCAAGGATGTCGGTACGCAGAAACTGCTCGGGCTCGAGAATCGAGCGGTCGACGTGCGTCTCGGCCGCAAAATTGACGATCGCGTCGACGCCGGCGCCAAGGGCGGCGCGGACCGCACGCGGGTCGCAGATATCGCCGTGGACGAAGCGATAGCGCCTGTCGCTCTGGACGTCGCGCAGATTGGCGGGGTTCCCCGCATAGGTCATGGCATCGAGATTGACGATCTCGAGATCGGGCCGCTCGCGCAGGGCAAGACGGACGAAATTCGACCCGATAAACCCCAGGCCGCCGGTAACTAACCACCGCATCGTTTTGAAGGTTCGGTATCTTCGCCGAAGAGCCTTAGTGGCTGGACCGCCCCCGGGGCCCATGGTATACTCTCTGCGCCGCCCTTACGGACGGCGTCACTTTATTACGCCCGCCACGGATGGGGGGCGATGATTGGTCTCACGACACGGATCGCACGCCATGATGGACGCGGCCCGAGACCAGAAGGAGATACCTTGTGTCTGTAGTCACCATGCGCGAACTCCTCGAGGCAGGCGTCCACTTCGGGCATCAGACCCGTCGCTGGAACCCCAAGATGAAGCCATTCATCTTCCAGGAGCGCAACGGCATTTACATCATCGATCTCGCGCTCACCGTGCAGAAACTGCGCGAGACCTACGAGGCCGTCAAGCAGATGGCCCGTGAGAAGAAAGTCATCCTGTTCGTCGGCACCAAGAAGCAAGCGCAAGACGTCGTGCGCGAAGAGGCCGAGCGCGCGGGCACCTATTTCATCAACCAGCGCTGGCTGGGCGGCACGCTTACCAACTTCTCGACCATTCAGAAGCGCATCTCGCGTCTGCGTGAGCTCGAGGGCATGAAGATGCAAGGCGACTTCGATCGTCTGCCCAAAAAAGAAGTTGCGCAGCTCCAGGACGAGATGGCCAAGCTCGAACGCTTCCTCGGCGGCATCAAAGACATGCACCGGCTGCCCGATGCGGTCTTCATCGTCGACCCGAAGAAAGAGCGCATTGCGGTTCTCGAAGCGCGCAAGCTGAAGATCCCGATCATCGCCGTGATCGACACGAATTGCGATCCCGACGAGATCGACTATCCCGATTCCCGGAAACGACGACGCGATTCGTGCGGTCAAGCTGATGGTCAGCAAGATTGCCGACGCGATCATCGAGGGAAAGACGGAGAACGAGAGCGCGTACGACGCCGAGGGCGCGTATGCACAACCGTATGCAGAGAGTGCCGAGGACGCCGAGGACGAAGCTCCGCTGACCATGGCCCAAGTCGAAGCAGCGCTGTAAGGAGAACTGGTGTCTACCTCAATGTCCTACTCACCGAAGGCCGAAGAGATCAAAGCGCTGCGTGAAGAGACCAGCGCGCCGATGATGGACTGCCGTAAGGCACTCGTGGAAGCCGGTGGCGATTTCGCGAAGGCGAAAGCACTTTTGCTCGAGCGCGGCGCTGCGCAAGCCGAGAAGAAGGCGGAGCGTTCGGCCAACGAAGGGCTCGTGACCAGCTACATCCATGCCGGTGGCAAGATCGGCGTGCTCGTCGAGGTCAACAGCGAGACCGACTTCGTCGCGCGTAACCCGAAGTTCTCGGAACTCAGCCGCGATATCGCGATGCACATCGCGGCGATGTCGCCGCAGTACCTCGACCGCGCAAGCGTTCCCGAAGACGTCGTCGCCAAGGTGCGGGACGAATTCAAGGCCGCCGTGCCCGCGGGCAAACCGCCCGAGGTTGCGGAGAAAATCGTCGAAGGCAAGTTGAACAAGTGGTTCGAGGAGCACGTGCTGCTCGATCAACCCTTCGTCAAAGATGACTCGCTCTCGGTCAACGACCTGATCAATGCGGCAGTCGGGTCGCTCGGAGAGAAAATCAAAGTTCGCCGCTTCACGAAGTACGCACTCGGAGAGAATTAATCTCGCTTGGACTCATCCAATAGTCGACCCAAGTACAATCGCGTTCTTCTCAAGATCTCCGGCGAAGCTTTCGCCGGAACCGATACCGGCGTCGATGTCAACACGACACGCGCCATGGCCGATGAAATCGGCAACGTCGCTCGCGCCGGCATTTCGATAGCTGTCGTCGTCGGCGGCGGAAATATTTGGCGCGGCAAGGTCCACGAAGAAGCCGGCATGGATCGCGCCACCGCTGACTATATGGGCATGCTCGCGACCGTGATCAATGCGCTTGCTCTGCAGGACGCATTGGAACGCATGGGCGTCCCATCGCGCGTCCAGACCGCGATCGCCATGCACCAAATCGCCGAGCCCTACATCCGTCGCCGTGCAATGCGGCACTTGGAAAAAGGCCGCGTGGTGATCTTTGCGGCCGGTACAGGCAATCCGTATTTCACGACCGATACGACCGCGGCGCTACGCGCGGTCGAGATCGGCGCCGAAGCGATCCTCAAGGCCACCAAGGTCGACGGCATCTATAGCGCCGATCCGAAGAAAGATCCGACCGCAACGCGTTTCGAGCGCCTCGACTACATGGAGGTGCTACAGCGCGGACTCGAGGTCATGGATTCAACCGCGATGGCGCTGTGCATGGATAACAAGCTTCCGATCATCGTGTTCGACATGTCCGTTCCCGGGAATATCCGCCGTGTGATCTTCGGCGATCCAATCGGCACGGTGGTCGAGCGCGAGAAGGGCCTGAGCGTGGGAGGCGTGAGGTAGTGTCCGACTTCTTTAAAGATCTCGAGTCGAAAATGAATAAGTGCGTGGAGGCCACGCGTTCCGATTTCGCATCGATTCGCACGGGCCGCGCGAGCCCCGCGCTGCTCGATCGCCTGCACGTCGAGGCCTACGGCTCAGCGGTGCCGCTCAAACAGGTTGCGTCGATCGGTACGCCCGACGCGCGCACGCTGGTGATTCAAGCCTTCGACAAGAACGTCGTTGGCGACATTCGCAAAGCAATCGAGAAGAGTGACCTCGGCATCACCCCCAACATCGACGGATCGACGATTCGTTTGACGATCCCGCCGCTCAACGAAGAGCGCCGCAAAGACCTCGTCAAGGTCGTAAAAAAGAAAGCCGAAGACGGCAAGATCGCGGTGCGCAACGTGCGCCACAAGGCCCACGACGATCTCAAAGAGCAGCTGAAGAAGCATGAGATCACCGAAGACGACAACAAGCGCATGCAGGATCAACTGCAGAAGCTAACCGACAAGTTCGTCAAGGAGATCGACTCGCTCGTGGTGGCCAAAGAAAAAGACATCATGGAGGTCTAGGGTGGACCTCACCCTCATGCCTGAAGTGGCGGCGCGTGCGGCCTTGGCCGGGCGCCGTTTGCATCTCTCGGTCCTTGCACCGGTCGGCCCCGTACTCGGGGTCGGAACATTGCGCGTCCTGCGCGCGACCGAGCGCGACGACGTCATCGATCTCGTTTGCGGATACGAATCTTATGATCGAATCGATTGAGCAGCGTGTCCCGCGGCACGTCGCGATCATCATGGACGGTAACCGGCGATGGGCGCGCGAGCACGGCCTGCCGGCGCTCGAAGGGCATCGTCGCGGCATCGTAGCACTGCGGCGCGTGACGCGCGCCGCGCGCGATCTCGGCATCGAGATCGTGACGGTCTATGGCTTCTCGACCGAGAATTGGCGCCGCGATTCGCAAGAGGTCGCTTTCCTGTTCGATCTGTGCGTCTACTTTGCAAAAAGCGAGCTGGCCGAGCTGCAGCGCAACAACGTGCGCGTGCGCATTATCGGCGACTGGCAAGCGCTGCCGGAACGATCGCGCAATGCGCTGGACGATCTCCAAACCCAAACGGTCAAGAACACCGGCCTGACGCTCAATCTCGCCGTGAACTATAGTTCGCGCAGCGAATTGGAACGTGCCGTACGCGCAATCGCGAACGATGTACGCAGCGGTGCGGTGTCACCTGACCGCATCGACGATGAGTTGATCTCGTCGTACCTCTACACTGCCGGCGTCCCCGACCCCGATCTGTTGATCCGGCCCGGCGGCGAGCAGCGACTGTCGAACTTCATGCTCTACCAGGCCGCCTATTCAGAGCTCTTCATGACCGAGGTCTACTGGCCCGATTTCTCAGGCGAACATCTCTTAGAGGCCGTCCGTGAGTTTGCACACCGTCAGCGACGTTTCGGCGAATAACGCCTCCAATGTAATGCGGCGCGTGCTCGTCGGCTTGCTCCTTGCCGCCGTCGGGCTGACGCTGGTCGCAAATCAATGGGCTTTTGACGCGCTCGTGCTCGTGCTCGGCCTGATCATGCTCTACGAACTGAACGCCCTGTGCGAGATCAAGGGCCAGCCGCTCGAGTATCCGGTCGCAATATTCGGCGTCGTTGCCTACATCGTGCTCGCGTGGTTCGATATGCTGCACCGTTGGGAAGGCGTGCTTCTCGCCGCCGTTACGATCGCGAGTTTTTCGATTGGGATGTACAGTGCCGATGAGAAGGGCTACTTCGCGCGCACGGCCTACACACTGCTCGCCGTGCTCTATATCGGCAAGCTGCTGACGTATTTCGTCTTTTTGCGCAGCATACCGGTGACGGGCATTTGGTGGACCTATGACGTCGTGGTCTTGATCGCGCTGACCGACATCTGCGCCATGGTGGTCGGTTCGTTGATCGGCCGCCATCAACTCACCAGGATCTCGCCGAAGAAAACCGTCGAAGGCGCGGTCGGTGCGTTCGTCATCGTGAGCATCGTCGGGGCCGCAGCAGCGGCGTACGTGCCGCAGTTGCATCTGCTGTGGTGGCAGGGTCTCGTGCTCGGTGCAACGACCGCGATCGCCGCACAAGCGGGCGACCTGGCTGAGTCGGCGCTCAAGCGGGATGCCGGCGTGAAGGATACCGGGCAGATCATTCAAGGTCATGGCGGCGTACTCGACCGGTTTGATTCATATCTCTTTGGCGGCATGGCCTATTTTGCCGTGCTGCATGTGATCGGTTTGCTGACGGTGGCGCAATGAGCCGCCCTTCGACAAGCTCAGGACAGGCTAAGCGCGTCGCGATTCTCGGCTCGACCGGTTCGATCGGTACGCAAGCACTCGACGTCATTGCCGCGCATCCCGATCGTTTTGAAATCGTCGGCTTGGCAGCCGGACGCAATCTCGAACTGCTGCGCGAACAGTTCGCGCGCTTTACTCCTGCGGTTGCGACCAGTGCCGCCGATGGACCGGACGGCTTGCTACGCGTCGCACTCGAGTCGCAACCGGACATCGTGTTAGCCGCAACCGATGGTGCGGTCGCGTTCGACGCGATACTCGCGGCGATCGAACGCGGTACCGATATCGCCGTGGCTAACAAAGAGTTGATCGTCGCAGCCGGCGAGGTGATGCTGGCCGCGGCCGCGCGCAGCGGCAGCAGATTGCTGCCGGTTGATTCCGAGCACAGCGCGCTCTTTCAGTGCCTGGTCGGTGAAGATCCGGCGCGCGTGCGCGCGCTCATCCTGACCGCGTCGGGCGGTCCTTTCCGCACCGCGACGGCGGCCGAGATGAACGAAGCGACGCTCGAGCGGGCGCTTGCGCACCCGACCTGGCGCATGGGGACGAAAAACACGATCGATTCGGCTACGATGATGAACAAAGGGCTGGAAGTGATCGAGGCGAGCCGCCTCTTCGGCCAGCCGGGCGAGCGCGTGCTGATCGCGGTCCACCCGCAGTCGATCGCGCACGGCTTCGTGCTCTTCACCGATGGTAGCGTCAAGGGGCAACTCTGCCACCCCGATATGCGGATCCCCATCGGCTACGCCCTTAGCTATCCCGACCGCCTATGTCACCCTGAGGTGCGAGCGTCAGCGAGCCTCGAAGGGCTCGAAGGGGAGGGCGTCCTTTCGATGCTTGGGGGTAAACCTCAGAGTGATTCACTACGTTATGATTTCGAAGAACCGGATTTCGAGCGATTCCCGTGCCTGCGGCTGGCGTACCAGGCGCTCGCCCAGGGAGGAACCGCGCCCGCGGTCCTCTCGGCGGCCAACGAAGTCGCAGTGCGGTCGTTTGTCGAAGGGAAGGTACGGTTCGGTGAGATCGCGCGAATCATCGAAACCACGCTCGAACGGGTGGCACATCGGGATGCAACGCTCGCGTACATTCGGGAAGCAGATTCGGACGCGCGCCAAGCGGCCGCGGAGTATGTAGAGGACATCAGGTGTTGTTAGCAGCCATTACGCTCGTCTCGATCGATAAGGTTATCACGTTCCTCGTGATGCTCTCGGTGTTGATCGTGCTGCACGAGTACGGTCACTATATCGTCGCGCGGCGTAACGGCGTGCACGTCAATGAATTCGCCGTCGGCTTTGGACCGAAGCTGTTCGGATGGACGAGTCCGCGCACCGGCACGCTGTACTCGCTGCGGCTGCTACCTATCGGCGGCTACTGCGCGATGGAAGGCGAAGACAACAAGACCAGCGAGGCCGAGCAACAACGCGTATTCCGCGAGGAGACGACCGTCTTTGCCGACGGCCGCAAGCCGAAAGTCGAAATTTCCAAGCCAAGAGTCCGTGGCGCCGTTTGGCGATCGTGCTGGCTGGGCCGATTGCCAATTTCATCCTTGCGTTCGTCATCTTGCTGTTCGGTGCGATCGTGTTCGGTGTTCCAAGCGATAAGATCGATCGCGCGATCGTCACCGTGGTGTTGCAAGGCAGTCCGGCCGACAAAGCCGGCCTGCGGCCGGGCGATCACATTGTCGCGGTCAGCACCCAAGGCAAAAAAGTCACCAACGCCAATGACCTGATCAACACGATTCACGCGTCGCTCGGGAAAACGATCGACGTGACCTACGAACGCGACGGCAGTGCAAAGCTGATCGAGATCACGCCGGCGCCGTGTCCGGCTCCGCTTAGCCCGAAGTTGGGTTGCATCGGCTTCTCTCCTGAGCCGGCCTTCGAGCGCGTTTCGCTTGGATCGGCACTGCGTTATAGTGCAAGCGAATATGTGGGCGTTGCCGATCAAACGTTTGCGTCGCTCGGCTTGTTGGTGACGCACTTCACGAAGTACGCGGGACAAGTTTCGGGCGTCGTGGGCATGGGTCAGGTTGCGGGTATCGTGCAAGATTTCGGGTGGGGACCCTATCTCACGCTCGCGGCGACGCTCTCGTTTGCACTCGGACTCTTCAATCTGTTGCCGATTCCGGCGCTCGACGGCGGGCGCGCGGCGTTTATCATCGCTGAGCTGTTGCGCGGCAAGCCGGTCGATCCCGAACGAGAGGCACTCGTGCATCTCGCCGGATTCGCTGCGTTAATGGCGCTGATGCTGCTGATCGCCTTCCACGACATCGCCAAGATCTTCTCGGGCCAAGGAGTGTTTTAACACCGTGATTCGCTTGCGGCGCAAATCGAACCCGATCTTCCTGCAGAACAAGACCGGCAAATCCGACGCGAAGAGCGTGTGGATCGGCGGCGATAATCCGGTGGTCGTGCAATCGATGACGACGACCGATACTGCCGACGCCGACGCCACGCTGACGCAGATCTATGCGCTCGCAATGGAGGGCTGCGAGGTCGTGCGTGTGACGGTGAAGGATCCACCAGACGCCGCCGGCTTACCGGCGATCGTCTCTCGTTCGCCGGTGCCGATCGTCGCCGACATTCACTTCGATCACAAAATGGCGCTTGCGGCAATTGAAGCCGGCGTGGCGAAGCTGCGTCTGAATCCCGGCAACATTCGCGATCCCAAGAAAGTTGCCGAAGTCGTTGCCGCGGCAAAAGCGCGCGAGATTCCCATTCGCGTCGGCGTCAACATGGGCTCGCTCGCACCCGATCTCGAGAAGTCGCTCGGCCACACGGCCGAAGCGATGGTACTCTCGGCGTTGCGCCACGTCGAAATGCTCGAAGAGCACGGCCACACCGCTATTGCAATCTCGCTCAAGGCGCACGACGTCAACACGACGGTCGACGCCTATCGCCTCGCCGATAAGACGCTGCGCGAGCGCAACACGCCATACGCGCTGCACCTTGGTATCACCGAAGCCGGTCTTTTGCGCGACGGAACGATTAAGTCGTCGATTGGCCTGGGCATTTTGCTTTACGAAGGTATCGGCGACACGATCCGCGTTTCGCTGGCCGACGATCCGATCGAAGAAGTCCCCGTCTGCTGGTCGATCCTCAAATCGCTCGGCTTGCGCGAAAAAGGCTTTGAGATCACCGCATGTCCGTCATGCGGCCGCGCCGAGATCTCGGTGCTCGAACTCGGCCGCGCGGTTGAAGCAATCGCCAAAGAGTACAGCGCGCCGGTGAAGGTTGCGGTGATGGGCTGCGTCGTCAACGGTCCGGGCGAGTCGAAGATGGCCGATGTCGGCGTCGCGGGTGGTAAAGGCAAGGGTGCCATCTATCGCGCAGGCGAGCTCGTCGGCACCTATCCCGAAAACGAACTGCTCGGCATGTTACGCTTGGAGATCGAAAAGGTAATTGCTGAGAAGTACCCCGCCTACGCGGATGAGATTACAAGCGTGTTATGACCTATCGCCGGCCGTCACTTCGCATGTTCGTGCTCACTGGCGTCATCGCAATGACGGCTTCGGCGCTCGTTGCGTTTTCGCGGCCGATCGATATGGTCGTCGACGGTGAGTTTGTGGCGAGCGACGTCCCCCCGGTTTCGGGAGTAGGCAATCACGTGTACGTTCCGGTGCGCACGCTTGCCGATGCGCTCGGCGCACAGACGACCGTCGAGGGCCGCAGTATCTATGTCGTGCGCGGGGGACAATCCGTACGTTTGCGGGTTGGTGACGTGCATGCAACGGTCAACGGGATGCCGCTGACGCTCGAGCACGCGCCGTTTCGCGTGCGTGGCCGGGTGATGATCGGGCTGCGCGCAATCGCGCGGGCCTTCGGAGTACACGCCTCGTACGATGCGCGCACGGCGCGGATTGCGGTGATGACGCCCGGTATCGGCGAAGCATCATCCGCGCAACCCGCGCAAGCACAATAAGCGGTTCAGCCGCCTTCGGTTATACGACGCCTTTGAGCGCGACGCCGGCGCCCGAAATCGCGTCGGTCGCACGCGTTGCCGCGTCGCGCGCAACCGCGAGACACAGGTTCGCCTCAGACGTCACGCTCGCCGGTCGCGGAATCATCCGCGCAACGATGTTGGCGTCGCGCAGCGCCTTGCCGGCGATCATGGTTTCTTGGTTGGTCCCAAAGTAGAAGACCACGTCGGCGATCGTGCTCATCCGGCCGTGCGCGCCAGCAGCGCATCGAGTTGCGCCTGCAGCGCAGCCTTCTCTTCGAGTTCCATGCTGATCGCCTCCGCCGTCGCCTTGGTCGTAAAGTCCATCACGTCGTCGACCCGCTTGAACAGCGCGGCAAGTGTGTTCGTGATCCAGATCAATACGCTGCACTCGGCAACAACGCAGAGCGCGTGCAGGAGGACGCGGTCGAGGCCCTCTTGCGGAAAGACGTCGGCAGGCAGGATGAAGTCGAGCGCCAGGTGGTGGACGGCGGTGAGTCCGGCCGAGATGACGATCGGGCGCCAATCGACGTAGGCCACCAAAATGGCGAACATCGCGAAGAAGTACATGTGGTAGTCGATTTGCCAGTCGCCGTGTCCGGAGATGCCGCTCAGCGCGCCGCGCCCAGCATAGACGAAGGCGATCGGTGCGAGCGTAAGCGCTACCGCCATGATCGAACGTAGCGGCAATCCGTTCTTCATCGTCGCCGCGCAGATCGTCGCGATGGTCGCCACGATTGCAAGAAAGGCCGTGGGCGCAAGCCAGGCGTTGTGCGCGGTTAGCGCGATCAGCGCCACGGCCGGCACATGCAGCCAGGCGATCAGGGTGTAGAGTTGCGTCGCGCGCGCGCGAATGCTCGCGAGCGAGAGCGAACGATTTGCGGGCCGGGCAAAGAGTACGGACACGAAAAAGTCTCTCCTTAGATAAGAGCGGGCTAAAAGTGCGGGATCCAACCGGCCCGGAGGCCATGTTGAATCCCGACATGTTGGGTGGTGGTACGGGGGTTATGCGGTTGCGCGGAGCTTGCTGAGTTCGGCTTGTAGACGCGCCTTCTCGTGCAACTCGCCGGCAAGGGCTTCGGCCGTTTCTTTCATGGTGAATTCCATGAAAGAGTCGACGTTGGAGAAGAGCCGTTGCAGCGTGTTGGTGATGCTGACGAGCACGATCAGTTCGGCGATCAGGCAGATAGCCTGTACGGCGAAGCGATCCATGCCTTCAGCCGGGAAGACGATATCCGACGCGGCGAGCGACATGAGCACCGCGTTGAACGCGGCCGCACTCGCTGAGATGACGATCGGGCGCCAGTCGACGTACCCGACGAGCATCGCGATCACTGCGAAGAAGTAGAGCGACGTATCGACGGTCGCGAAGCCGGCCCAGCCGAAGACGATGGGGCCGAGCGTTAGCGCGAGCGCCATGATCGAGCGCTGCTCGATGCCGTCTTTCATGTAGCGGGCACTAGCGGTTGCAATGAGCGCGATCGCCGCCAACGTTGCCGTTGGTGTGACCCAATTGTTGTGTGCCACCAGCGCGATGGCCGCAACCGCGGGAACATGGAGCCATGCGAGAAGCGCATAGAGCTCGGTCGCGCGGGCACGAAGATGTTCTAACGAGAGCCAGCGCTGAGCAGGACGTGCAGAAACCAGGGCCATCATAGCAGCCTCATTTCGTGAATGTATGAAATTCACACCCGATTTGAGTAATCGGTTAATCTCGGGGGCGTCTTGCACGCTTGTTGCGTTAAAAGTGGGATACTTACGCTAGTTTTACAGCGGCCAGGCGAGCCCTAAACAAACTGGTCCGCAAGGCCCTCGGGTTCGACGACCGGCTCGATCTCGTCGGGCTTTGATTTGCGGAAGCCATAGCTGAAAAAGAAGACTAAACCGACGACCAGCGCGATCGCAAACCAGGTCCAGGTGCGGGCCGAGAGACCGAAGACCGCGAGAAACAGGGACATGACGATTCCCAGAATCGGGAAAAGCGGGACGAACGGCACCTTGAACGTCCGCGGAAGGTCCGGTTTGCGCTTGCGCAGATAGAGCACCCCGGCGCAGACCACGGTGAATGCAATGAGTGTCCCGATGTTGACCAGGTTGAGCAGGTCGGTGAGCGGGACGATGAGCGTGAGAACGGCGACGGCAACACCCGTGATCATCGTCGTGCGTACCGGCGTCTTGAATCGCGGGGAGATGACCGCGACCGCGGGCGGCAGCATCTTGTCACGTGCCATAACGTAGAAGATACGTGTTTGCCCGAGAAGGGAGCTGAGCGCGACGCTGGTCGTGCCGGCTAGGACGCCGATCGTGATAATCGCGCTAACCCACGGCATGTGCAGCGGAGCCAGCGCATAGACCAACGGGTCCTTGGTCGGAACCTTATTCCAGGCAACGGCGCCGATCAGCGTGATGGCCGTCGCGCAGTAGAGGACCGTACCGATACCGAGCGCGCCCATCACTCCAAGTGGAATGTCGCGCTGCGGCACCTTGCACTCTTCGGCGGTCGTCGTCGCCGTATCGAAGCCGATGTAGCTAAAGAACACGAACGCGCTGACGGCGATGATCCCGTACGGCTGAGCTGAGGACGAGTAGTCGGCCATTCCGCCGAACGGACGCAGCGCGCCCAGGCCATACGGCGCGAAATTCAAGAAGTGTTCCGGATGGAACAAGAAGAGCGCGGCGACAATGAAGACCAGAAGCGCCCCGATCTTGAGAACGACGAAGATATTGTTGGTTGTCGCCGTCTCGCGAATCCCGATCGAGAGCAACACCGAAAGGGCGATCACAAAAAGCGCGCCCACGAGGTCGCACTGCGAGTGTGCGAGATCCCAACTCCCCGGAATCCACCACGGGCCGGTGAAGTGCAGGTTCGACGTCTGCGCCCAAGCCGGCATCGCAAGACCGATGCTCTTAAGGACGTCTTGAAGTGCGGCCGAGAATTGCTGGGCGACTGGCGCGGCGCTGATTCCGTATTCGAAGATCAGCGCGAAGCCGATGATCCAGGCGAAGAGCTTGCCCATCGTTGCATATGCATACGTGTACGCGCTGCCCGCGACGGGTACCATAGCACCGAGTTCGGCGTAGCAGAGTGCGGCAAAGAACGAGGTAAGACCGGCGAGCAGATACGAAACGATCACGGCGGGTCCAGCGCCGACGACACCGGTGCCGATCGTCGTGAAGATGCCGCCGCCGATCATCGTGCCCAGCCCAATTGCGACGAGGTCTTTCGCGGTCAGCGCACGCTTGAGAATTTTCTGTTGCGAAAGCGCGCGAAGTTTATCGACGTTCGTCGTCGCAAAGAGTTGGGAAACAAAGGACATTTCGCGCAGGTTCGCAAGGAGGGCCCATGCGTCCCCCCAACGCCTATCAACGGCTCGCGCAACGCGAGCTCTACCGCAACCCGTGGGTGGCGGTGCATATCCATGACATCATCCATCCAACCGGGGTGCGCGGCGAGCACGTGGCAATCGCGACCGGCGCAGCAGCGGGCGTGTTGGTCGTCGACCGCGAGGCCTTTGTCCTCGCGCGCCAGCCGCGTTTCGCCGCCGATGCGCGCATGCTCGAGATCGTTAAGGGCGGCGCAAACGCAGGAGAGAGCATGCTCGCCTGCGCCCAGCGCGAACTTCGTGAAGAACTTGGTCTAGCAGCGGCAGACTGGGCGCCGCTTGGCGTCGCCTACGAAATCCCCTCGATCGTCGAACATCCCGTCGTGCTCTTTGCCGCACGCGAACTGCGTACGGTTCCAAAACAACCCGAAGACGTCGAAGCCATCGAAGCCGTACGAATCCCTTTCGACGATGCCTATCGCGCTGCACGCGACGGACGAATCGACGACGCCATCACCCTTGCGGCATTGCTGCGCTATTTGATCATCTCCGAAAAGCGAGGCTGAAATAGATCGCTCGGTACGGCAGGCCGAACTGTTCGGTTGCAGCCGTACCAATGAGCGGCGTATACGCGCTTGCCGACGCGTAGCTGTTGAGCGGCGCCGGCACGCCTTGGCCGATGAGTCCTGCGATGTTGGCCCACTGGTTGAACAGATTGAACACCGAGACCGTGAATATCCCGACGTGCGGGACCGGCACGCTCATCGCGATGTTGCTGTAGTTGTATGCTGGCAGATTCTTCGTGTTGTCGGTCGAGACCGAATAGAGCGTGTACCGCGTTTCGAGCTGACCGACGGTGCCGTCGAGTGCGATACTGCCGGTGTGTAGCGGAACACCCTTGATTTGACTGTTGATGATGTCGGTGAGATTCGACTGCAACAACTGCTGCGGTGCATTTTTGAGCACGCTCGACGTCAACGCCAAGTCGTAGTCGATATAGAAGTGGCGATCCGCACGCCAGCGCCCGGAAAGGTCGGCGCCCCGCGCCTGAAGCGTGCCGACGTTGACGGTACCAGTGACGCCGAGCGAGTAGTTGCCGGCGCCACATGTCGTCGCGAGCAATGCATCGGCGGTCGTGATGTAGCTCGGATTGATACCGGCGGTGCCGGTCTGCGAGAGCGGAGCGATCGTCGGGTAGAGTTTGTTGTAGACGTTCACGTTGTAGAGTTGCAGCTGGGTAAGCGAATCGCCCGACCACGTGTGACCGTAGGACAGCTCCTCGTCAACGCCGCGTTCTGGTTTGAGATCCGCCGACGGTGCGGTGCCGATCGAATTGAGGCCGCCGCACACGTAGGTGCTGCCCCCGCCGGCGCCCTGCAGCGTACCGAGCGCGAGGGCGCTCGGCATGAACGGCACATCGATTTCATCTGAAGTCGGTTCGGTTGTCGTAGCGCCGACCGCTGCCCGCAGTACGTCGCGTGGGTTAAGGCGATCGAGAACGGAGAGCCGCGGATCGAGATAGGAAGAGTCGGTCGCGCTTGCGTGTTTGGCCCAGATATTGAGAAACGCCGTGATGTTCGAGCGCTGCGGCTGGTAGACGTCGCGCACGAAGAATGCGGTCTCGTTGTCGAACGGCGACGCGTAGCTCGGCGCGCTCGATATCGTCTGATAGACGTAGGCGTTGTTGAGATACGAATAGCCGAAAGTAAAGTCGTTGTTCGCGCCGGCGAAGTCGTCGCTTAGGATCGTTCCACTCGACTCCACGCGCATGTCGGTGGTCTTGGCTTTCGCCGGTGTTGGTAAGTTCAAGCGGTACTGCGAATCGAAGTAAAACGTCGTATAGCCGTCAAGTCCGATTGTGCCGGCACCGGCGCGATGGGTGATGTCGAGGTCCTGATATCCGAAGTTGAAGGCCTGCCATGCCGCCCCACTCCCCTGCCATCCCGTCGTCGATGCTGCGCACGCTTGCGGGTTGGGGTTATTCTGTGCTTCGCAACGCGCAAGCGCGGTCGAAAAGGGTAGATAGTCACCGTCGCCATTGCCGGTCTTATTTTCCCAATAGGAGCTGTTGACATCGGTGAATGCGATGTTCGTCTTCGGATCGGACGCATAGGCAACTTTGATCAACGCCGCACGCGACGTCACCGACGAGTCGTCGATATAACTCGCCTGTGCGCCGACCTGGTAGAAGTTCGCGTTTCGGAAGGGACCATCGAGGCCGGACACACCATAGGCGAGTGCATAACCAAGTTTGCCGACCGTGCCGGTTGTCGTGAGGCTGCTCGCCAAGCGTTGGAACGAGCCATAGCCTTGCGTAAAGGCGGTACGTGCATTCGGTGTCGGATCGAGCGTTTGAAAGTTAACGACACCGCCGATTGCGTTGACGCCCAGAATATTACTGCCGCCCGATCCGTAGAGCACTTGGATGTTGCGAAACGGAAAGATCGGCGAGAGTTGGTAGTTATAGCCGCCTTTGATGCCGTATCCGATCGGGTGACCATCGAGTGCAGCGACGGTTTCGGGCTGCCCGATGCCGCGGATGTTGAGGTTGATATCGTCGCCGAGTGCGGCGGTGTCGCCGTTGATGCCGTTGTTCACACCGGGCAGCGTGCGCAGTGCATCACCTGCGCGCACCACCCCGATCGCCTGCAACGCTTCGGTGTTCAACGTCGCGGTGATGACGCTTGACTGCTGCAGGCTCGAGCTGGATTTCGTCGATGTCACTGCGATTACGTGCAGGTCGCCAACGGCACGTTGGATGGCGAGCGTCGTGTGCGCGGATGTATTTGCGCCGACTTCAAGCGGAGATGAAAGGGCCGGCTGATAGCCCTGCGCTGCTACCTCGAGCCGGTACGTTCCAGGCGCAACGTCGTCGAAACGAAACGCGCCGTGCGCATCGGTTGACGTACGCCGAAGACTCTCCGCGATGCGAACGGTCGCGCCGGCGAGCGCCAGACCGGAGGCCGCATCAACGACCTGACCGGCAATACTTGAACCTGTGAGGGCACGGGCGGGCAGCACGCACGCGAAAAACGCGCATGCGAGCGTTGCGCACAGGGTGCGCACGCCGAGTGGACGCATGACCTACCTCGTAAAGCAGCGGCTAGTGAATGGGAACGAGCGCTGCCGCGGCGGGCGGACCACGTTTGGAGCGGTGGCGGGTGCGGCGCGTCGGCGCGCTCGCGAGCAGCGCGACCGGAACGCGGCGTTCGTGTGCGCATGTGGCGTGCACATGGCTGATGTGAAGAAAGGCAAAGAGCAGGCGAGCGACGCGTTCGCGATGGCGTACGAGCCACACGGCGAGACCAAGAACCATGGCGCTCCAGGCGAGCGCGCAGGTGATCGTCGTGCCGACGCCAAGCGCGAGCGACCCACCAAAGGCGTCGGCGAGCGAATCGATGTCGCTGCCGGCATGCAGCGCATCGAACGTTTCCATCGCCGGCACAACCAAGAGTGCAAGCGCGACGGCGCAGGCAATCGCGGCGGCAACGCGCACCCGCGCGACATGCAACATGCGTACACGTTCGCGAAGTGACGCCGCCGTGGCGCACATCTGTGAGAAGAGGTAGGACCCGGCCACTGCGGCGAGGCCGAGTGCAGCGAAGGTGAAGAGCACCCGCGAGCCATGCGCGAGATGGTCGTAACTATCGTCGCGGACGAGATAATCGCCGAGTACGTCGATCGCGACGTGCGAACTTACTGCGGCCAACAGGGCCGTCGCGCAGATGGCTAGGGTGGCGGAGCGGTGCTTGCGTTCCAAAGGTACTCAGGCTCGTTTAAGTCGGCATTAATCCAACGTGCCCACACGAAGAGCGCATCGGAGAGACGATTCAGGAAGCGCTGTGTCTCGATCGAGATATCTTCGCCGGTCTCGCGCAGTGTGAGCAGCAAGCGCTCAGCCCGGCGGCAGATCGTTCGCGCGAGGTGCAGGTGCGCGCCCGCGAGCGAGCCACCGGGATGAATGAAGTTATTCAACGGCAAGAGATCGCGCTGCGCTTCATCGATGGCGCGTTCGAGTGCGGTTGCGTCGGCCGCCGCGATCAAAGGCATGCCTTCCCAGCGATCCTTCGGAAGCGTCGCGAGATCGCTGCCGAGATTGAAGAGCGCATCTTGCGTCCATGCAAGCCACGCATCCAATCGCGCCGCGCGCGGGTGCGTCGCAAGCCAGGGACGCAGCGCGCTGCGCGCGATGCCGATCGAACTCGAACACTCGTCGACGGTGCCGTAGGTTTCGATACGCAGCGCGTTCTTTTTGACGCGTTGTCCGCCGACGAGGCCGGTTGTGCCGTCGTCGCCGGTGCGCGTATAGATGCGGGTCAGTTTGGGCATGGTCCCTGGGGGTTCTCGGCGAATCGGGCCCGGTCATGTCCCAGGAAAGCAACGACGATCCGGACATCCCGCGCCAATCGAAGGACGTCAAGGAGATCCCTCCAAAGGCGGCCGACCTTTCCGCGTGGTACACGGCCGTCTGTCTGAAGGCCGAGCTCGTGTCGTATTCGCCCGTGCGCGGTTGCGTCGTGTTGCGCCCATACGGCTACGGCTTGTGGGAGAACTTGCAAAAGCATCTCGATGCCGCCTTTAAGGCGACCGGCCACGAAAACGCTTATTTCCCGCTCTTGATTCCCGAGAGTCTGTTGCTCAAAGAAGCCGAGCACGTCGAGGGCTTCGCGCCTGAAGTTGCGTGGGTCACGCAGGGCGGTCAGGAAGTCTTGACCGAGCGGCTCGCGATTCGGCCGACCTCTGAAGTGATCATCGGCGTGATGTACGCGCAGTGGATCGAGTCCTACCGCGACCTGCCGATCCTGATCAATCAGTGGGCGAACGTCCTGCGCTGGGAGAAAGCCACGCGTCCGTTTCTGCGCACGATGGAATTTTTGTGGCAAGAGGGCCACACGGCACACGCAACCGCGCAAGAAGCGCGCGCGGAGACGGTGCAGATGCTCGGCGTCTATAAGACCTTCTCGCGAAGACGTTGCGGCAGTTCCGGTGTATGCCGGTATCAAAAGCGAGAGCGAGCGCTTTCCGGGCGCGGTCGAGACGTATTCGATCGAAGCACTGATGCCGGATGGGAAAGCGCTGCAATCGGGCACGTCGCACGATCTCGGGACAGAACTTCTCCAAAGCCTACGACATCAAATTCCTCGACGCCGATCAGCAGATCAAGTACGCGTACACGACGTCGTGGGGCATGTCGTGGCGGATGCTCGGCGCGATGATCATGGTGCACGGCGACGACCGCGGCTTGCGCGTGCCGCCGAAAATGGCGCCGATCGAAGCGGTCTTTGTTCCGATCGTGCGCAAGGGTGACGATCGCGCGATCGCGGCGTGTCATGATGCGGCTAAGACCTTGCGTGAAGCGGGCTTTCGCGTGAAGGTCGACGATCGCGATCAGCAACCCGGCTGGAAATACGCGGAGTGGGACGTGCGCGGCGTGCCCGTGCGCATCGAAATCGGTCCGCGCGATCTTGATGCCGGCACGGCAGCGCTGGTGCGGCGCGATCGCGAGAAGAACGACCCCGAACAGAAGCAGAACGTGCCGATCGGCGAGCTCGCGCAGCACGTGCGGGCATTACTCGCCACGATTCAGGCCTCGCTCTTCGAAGAAGCGAGGACCTTTCTTGCCGAGCACACGTTGCGCGTAACCGATCGTGCCGAGTTCTTCGAAAAGTGCAAATCGCGCGCAGGCATGATCGACATCCCGTGGTGCATGCGCCCGGAGTGCGAAGCGACGGTCAAAGAGCAGACCGGCGCGACGACGCGCAACACCTATCCGTTACCCTCCAGCGATGCCGGGGCACTTTGTGTTGCATGCGGCGAACCTGCGGTGGTGAGGGCTTATTTTGCCCAAAGCTATTAGCCTATTGCTCGTCGTAGCGCTGCTCGCTGCCACTCCAAGTGTGGCCGATCTAGATGCTCATTCGCGCGCCGGCGGCAACCGTCTCGACATTGCAACGTCGGTCGGCGAACAACTCTTCAACACGACGTGGCCGGCGCAGGTTATGCAGGTGCTCGCAAATCAGGACGGCACGCACATCGTGCTCGGATTGCGCGTCTCGGGCGTGAAATTTCACGAGTCGCTCACGCGCGAGGCTTTCGACCGCGAGGTGATGGATCTGATCGCACGCGCCTTCGCGGCCGCGCCGGCGGCCGAGGAGGTGGATCTTTGGGTCACCGTGCCGCTCGCAGTAGGGAAGGGTCTGGTGGTGAGCGGCGACCTTGCGGTACCTACCACGCGCACGGTCTTCACGCTGAGCGTGCGCCGCGGGGAGCACGCGGATGCGCTTGCTGCGCGACTGCATAACGGCGGCAACGTCTACCTCGACGAGGAGTGGGCGAGCACGGCCTTCACGAAGGGTTGAGTAATGTATAAGAAGACGACGCTAGCCGGCGGCTTACGCGTGCTCACTGAGAGCATGCCGGCGGTGCGTTCGGCCAGCATAGGGATCTGGGCCGACGTGGGGTCGTCGATGGAGCGCCGCGACCAGCGCGGCATCTCGCACGTGGTCGAGCACATGCTCTTCAAAGGGACGCAGCGCCGCAGCTCCCGCGAGATTGCCGAGACGATGGACGGCGTGGGCGGAAGCCTCAACGCATTCACCGATAAAGAGGCGACCTGCTACTACGCCAAGGTGATCGATCGGCACGTACCGCTCGCGATGGACGTGCTCTCGGACATGTTTCTGCACTCCGTGTTCGATCCGCAAGAGCTGGCCAAAGAACAAAAGGTCATTCTCGAAGAGATCAAGATGTACGACGACTCGCCCGACGAGCTCGTGCACGATCTCTTCTTGCAGACGATGTGGAGCGGGTCGCATCTGGGCGAGCCGACGATCGGCTTCGTCGACAGCGTCACCCGGATTACGCCCGCTGATCTGCGCGAGCACATGAAGCGGCATTACGCGCCAAACTCGGTGATCGTCGCTGCGGCCGGCAATGTCGAGCACGAACATTTTGTCGAGTTGGTGGCCGAGTGCTTTGCGCAGTTCAAGGGATCGAGTCCGCAACTCGAACCCGATGCGCCGCAGACGACGCCCGCGGCACTCGTGCGACAGAAGGATAGCGAACAAGCCTACGTCGTGCTCGGTTCGCGCGGCCTGAGCGTTCGCGACGACCGTCGCTTCGCGCTTTCCGTGCTCGACACCGTGCTCGGCGGCGGCATGTCGAGCCGCCTGTTCCAAGAGATTCGCGAAAAGCGCGGCCTGGTCTATACCGTCTATTCTTTTCAAGCCGCGTACCGTGCAGCCGGTCTGTTCGGCATTTACGCCGGCGCCTCGCCCGAGAACGTGCAGCCGTGCATCGACGTCATCGCCGAGCAGCTTGCCGCGCTGCGCGACATCGAGATCGGCGAGAACGAGTTGCACCTGGCAAAAGAGCACATCAAGGGAAACCTGACGCTCTCGCTCGAGTCAACATCGAGCCGGATGATTCGTCTGGGTCGCAATGATTTCGCACTCGGTCGCCAGGTTACGCCTGAAGAGATCGAAGAGCGTATCGACGCGGTGACCGCCGACGAAATTACCGGTCTTGCCCGTGAACTTTTTGCCGAGGATCAACTCGGCTTGTGTATTCTCGGCCCGGTGGACGAAGAAAAGATCGATTGGGCAGCCGCGTGAGCGGCGCTTGATGCACGATCCCACGCTCTGGTCAGGCAAACTCGTCGGAGCGATGATCATTACCTTCATCGTGCAGGGCGTAACCATCGGCGCCTATGCCGCGCGACTGGCCGGCGTGCAGACCAAACGGATTGCGACCTCGATCTCGCTGTTCAACCTGTTCATGACGGCAGGCCGACTCGCCAACTTGTTCATGGTGTTTTTTGTCGGCCCGCTCTCGGATGGGGCCGGACGCGCGGTCATCAAGTTCAAAGACGACCCGGCGATCGTTGCCGGTTGGCAGCACAGCTTCGAAGTGCAATTGCGCCTCATCATCCTGGCTGGTACGGCCGGCATGGTCTTCTTTGCGCTCCTCTTGCCGATGTTTACCTATCTCTTCCGGCGTGGCGTCCACTCGTTCGAAGCGCGCGGCTCGATTCCGCACGCGCTCGCGCAGCTTCTCGTACCTCGCAAGCTCGCTGCCGTTTTACGTTCCCAGCGCCTTCCAAGCTGGTCCGAAATCCGAGCGTTCGATTGGCGTGCGCTACCGCGCCGGCTCCTCATCTTCAATCTGCTCGTCACGGCGGTCTATGCGATCGGCGTGCAGGCCTCGTTTCTGGCCTCGGTGCTCGACGTCAACGTCGCGCGCACAGCGATAAGCCTCTCGGGCGTGATCAACGGCATCGGGACGATCGCGTTCACGCTCTTCGTCGACCCGACGTCGGCAATTATTACGGACCAGGCCATCCACGGGAAGCGCAGCATCGAGGAAGTGCGCTCGATGGTGTTCTATCTTACCCTTACGGCGATCATCGGCTCGCTGCTTGCGCAGCTGATCTTCTATCCAGCCGCCGTTGTGATTGAATATGTGGCACGTTTTGCAAATCAATTCCATTTCTAGACTCGTGTGCGCCCTATGTGCGGCGGTGTTGCTCGGCGGATGCGCCGGGCCGGTCGAACACTGGATCGTCGACACGCGCGTCCATCAGGGCGACGTCGCACTTGCGCGCGGCAGCGTCAAAGACGCGCAACTCTCCTACAGTCTTGCGCTGCGTATCGACCCGGCCAACGACCGCGCCCGCGCGGGGTTTGTCGAGAGCTCCGCCGACCTCGCGCAACAGCAATACAGCAAGGGCGCCTTCGACGATGCCCTGGACACGATCGCGAGCGGCCTGAAATACGATCCGTCAAGCGTGCGGCTCGCGGCGTTGCACGGCCAAATCGAGGATGCAAAACTCAAACGCGAGATCGTCATCTCGAATTATCCGACGTATAAAGACGCGGGCGTACAGATCCAACATGCCTACCAGCAGCTCGACATTGTGAATAAGACGATCCTCGCAAGCCTCAAACGCTTCCAATATACCTACGACACGGACGAGTTGACCGCGGCGATCAAGAGCAGCTACGATCTCGAACTCGACGTTGCGCGCAACACGAACCGGCTCATTGTGTATCGGCAGGTCGTAAGTTCGGGTTTGCCCGAGACGACGCATGCGACTAACGTGAACGCCGCGTCGCTTCTGCCGCTTCCGTAATATGCATCTTGCGGTGATCGGCTGGTTCGAAGACATCCCGCTTATCCCAGCGGCGCTGCTGGTTATCGGCGGCTTCGTATTGCTGTCGCTGCTGTTTGCGCGTATCGTGCGGGCACTTGTGCCAAACGAGTTGCTGCGCGAGCACAACGAGCTGGCCGGCTTCATTTTTGCGGTGATCGGCGTCATCTACGCGGTCGTCTTGGGCTTTGTCGCCGTTGGCGTGTGGGAGCGATATGTTGTCGCCGAAGACCGCACCTACGACGAGGCGAGCAGTATCACCGCGGTCTATCGCGATGCGGGGTCATTCAGTAACGGCGTGCTCTTGCGGCGTGACGTGCGGTCGTACGTCCGCTACTCGGTCGAGGTCGGGTGGCCCGCGATGGAGCAAGGGAAGGATTTACCCGATACGATGAGCGCCGAACACCTTTCGCGCGACGTGCATCAGACGCCGGTCCACGACATGCGCGAATCTGAGGTGTTCGCGCACATGCTCGAGCAAACCAGCGAGGCGCTGCGGAATCGCGATGCGCGTGTTACCGAAGACGCATCCGGTCTCAATGCGGTAATGTGGACGGTCGTCTTTATCGGCGGATTCCTCACCGTCGCTTTTAGCTATCTCTTTGGCTTTGCGCGCAGCGTCATGCAAACGATAATGATCGGGACGCTCGCCTTGCTCATCGGGCTCGTGCTGTTTCTGACGATGAGCCTCGACTATCCGTTCCGCGGCGCGATTCATGTCGGACCCGATGCCTTCGAGCGAGCGCTCGCGACCTTCAATCAGATCGACGCAGCCAACGCGAAGAAGTAACCTTGTCATCCCGAGCGTAGCCGCGAAGCGGCGTAGTCGAGGGAGCGCCTAGCAGTGTCATCCCGAGCGTAGCCGCGAAGCGGCGTAGTCGAGGGAGCGCCTCTAGCCATCGTGCCGCCTGCGAGCAGGGGCGTGACGTGAAGAGGTATTTTGTCTACATAGTGCGCTGCTTCGATGGCACGTTTTACGTTGGTATAACCAACGACGTTGACCGGCGCTTTGGCGAGCATTGCGACGGTATCGATCCTGATTGCTACACGTACCAGCGGCGCCCCCTCCTATTGATTCACGTGTCGGAGTTCGCGTGGGTCGACGAAGCGATCGCCTTCGAGAAGAAGCTAAAATCGTGGTCCCACCGCAAGAAGCGCGCCTTTGTAGAAGGTTCGTGGCCATCGCTTACGCGGTATTCGCGCGGGCGCGTTCGCAGCAGGTAGTGGCGGTCCCTCGACTACGCCGCTTCGCGGCTACGCTCGGGATGACAAATGCTCTACGGGGAGTGCGAGAGCGTACATACCTGATGTGCGTCGAGGAACGCGCGACCCTGACCGCGAGCTTCGGCGGTGCGGAAGGTGCGCCAAAATGCGTCGGCGTTCGGAAGTTCTTTCGCGAGATCGGTTTCGTAAGTCGGCCATTCCGCCTGCCGGTTGAGCACGGGGAAACGTTGCAGCCACGCGCACAGTTCGGTGTTGCGCCGCAAGCGATTGTCTTCGATCGAGATGTAGTAGCGCGCGCCCTTGCGGATCGCACTCTCTTCGTCAAACGGTGTCCACAACGCAGGGTCCTCTTCCCAGCCGTAGCGGTTGATGTAATAGAGTACGTCGGGACCGTAGTGACCGATGACCACGAGCGCTTTGGGATCGAGCGTGTGATCGAGGAAGACCGCGTTACGATAGGCCTGTTTGTTATAACTATAGTAGGGCTCAACCGACGCGCGCGCTTGCACGACGGTTGCGATGGCGACGATCGGGACGATCGCGAGAATTGCATAGCGTGCCGCGGGCGCAGCGTCGACCGTGCCAACCCACGTGACAAACCGCGCGATGAGCGCACCGATCACAAGCGCACAAAGCGGGAGCAGCAGATACATGTAGTAGTCGACGCGCTCGACTGTTACGACGACGTACGTGTAGGCGAGGCCGCCGAGCAGCCAGCCCCACAGCAACGCTTTGCTGCGTGCATCGATCCAGATCAATGTAATAAAGCCAAGGATCGTAAGTACGAAGGCGATGGTCCCGAGCATCGTCTCGCGCAGCATGCCGAGGACTTCGCGAAATTGCGTGAGCTTGAGCACGAAGCCGTTCCAGCTCGTCAACGCGTCTTTCAGAGCGGGCAGCACGTGCAGTGTGGTAATGCCACTCGCCCAATGCCATTCGGCGATCTGGCTTACGCGCGTGTCGTAGAGCCACAGCACCACGAGGGGCACGACCAGCAGCACGAGCATCGCGGTTGGGCGCATCGTGCGCCCGCTGCGCACGCGTTCCCACAGCGTGCCGATCACCGGCACGATCCCGGCTACCGCGACGGGCTTGGCGAGATAGGCGAGCGTGAGCAGCGCGGTCGCGCGTGCAAGCGTCCGTTGTCCAAACACTTCGTCCTCGACGACCAGACGCGTCACGACGTAGAGCGCGGCGGTGAGGAAGAAGACCATCGCGGTATCGGGCGTGAAGGTGCGCCCGTAATAGATGCTTCCCGGGAAGCTCGCGAAGAAAAATGCTGCGGAGAGGCCCGCGATTGCGCTGCTAAAGAGCCACCGGCCGAAGAGGCCAACGACCGCCACGGTGCCGACCGAGAAACATAGGGTAATCAGGCGGCCGAAGATCTCGTGCACGCCGAAGGTTTTGTACAGCGTCGCCGCAAGAAACGGCACGATCTGCAACTCGAGCTCGACATAGTTGGGCGGGGGCCCATCGTAGTTCGTTTGCGGATACAGGATGCTGTATTTCAGTGTTGCGAAGTTGCGCGCGATGCTGGCCGTGTCGCCTTGCCGCCACGCCGGATGATCGAGCAACGGATTGTGAATGTGATACAAGCGTAACGCAATCGCGAATACAACAATGAGTAACAGCAAGAGATTGAAATACTTGCCGTGGTCCCGCTGAATCGGTGGTTGCGTATCTACGATGGTTTGGCGCGCCCTAGGGGGGTCTTCGCTTGCCGACACTACGAGCGCGCCATGGTCGGGGGCCCCAACGAAGTTGGGGGGCGCGGAGCCTTGGGCGGAGCGCCGTTAAAATGTAGCGCCATTAGACTGATTTAAACGTCCAATACTTGTTGACGAAGAAGTTCACGAAGATGCCGGCAAGCGTGGCGAGGAACCACGTGCGATGCCCGTGACCAAACCACGGCGCAACCGCGTACGACACCGCGAGTCCAACGATCAGCGCAATCACCGAGACGGTCAGGAACTGCGCGCCTTGGCGCACGGCGTGCCCGGTCGAGCGGAACGTCCAGATGCGGTTGAGCCAGTAGTTTGAGACGCCGCCGGCGAGAAACGCGATCGAGTAGAGTACGTCGTAGTGCAGCGCCTCGTCATGGTTCGGATCGAGTTTCTGCAACGCGGTGAAGACCAGAAGATTGACGAGCAATCCCGATGCCCCGACGATGCCGAACTTTACGAACTGCCGAACGCCGCGGCGCCCAGCTATCGCGGTAACGCCGTCAAGCAACCCAGTACCAATCTGCATAGAGTACGGTGAAGAGCCCCAAGAGGGGAAGGAACGATGCGACGATCAAGTTGTTGACCCACGGCTTTTCGCCGTCGCGCGCAAGGATGGCGAACATCGGGAAGAGCACGAGCGCAAAACGCGGCATGCTCATCAAGCTCGAGGTCGACATCGGGATCAAGATCGAGAGCGCCATGTAGGCGATATACGACGGCCGTAACTGCTTCCAGCCACCAATAAGTATGCCGATCATCAACGCTGTAAAGGCAAGCTCGATCGTTTGGCCGGCGATCACCTGACCTGACGAAGCTGTCGCGATCTTATGGATCGCGTTGATGATGCTCACCCATGGCGGCGCAAAGTGGCGATCCCAGTGGATTTGTACGTGCGAGAAGTAGAGCGGATCGCCAACGAGCACCCAGAGGTAGGCCATATAGATGAACAAGCCGAGCGGGATCAGACCGCCCGGAATCAGCTGACCGAGGTGGGCTTGCAGCTTCGGTTTGTACTGCGAGTACCATTCGATTACGAACGGCACCGCGAGCAGCACGCCTTCGGCGCGCGTCATCGCGGCAAGGAGACCGATAGCACCGGCCATCCACCAGCGGTGGGCGCGCATGTAGTAGAACGACGCGACGGTCAGCATGAAGAACAGCGATTCGGTGTAGACGGCCGAAAAGAAAATCGCCGACGGGAAGATCGAGACATAGAAGATCGCGCGCCGCGCAACCGAGCGATCGTACTCGTGCTCGAGCAGCTTGTAGAGGTAGAGCAGGCCGAAGAAGAACGACGCGTTGGAAATCAAGATACCCGCGACGAGGTGATTGCCCACGAGTCGACCGAGGATCTTGATCAGCAGCGGAAAGAGCGGGAAGAACGCCATGTCCGTGCCCTGATAGCCTTGCGACGCGATCGTAAGGTAGTGCACCGCATCCCAACGTCCCCACACGTTGAGGAGCACGTTCGTCGACTCTTGGACGTGCTGGCCCACGCGCTGTCCGATGATCACTGCCGCGAGCTCGGCGATGACGATGATCGCGGTACGTGTCACGACAAAGTCGAGCAGCACCTCGCGGACGGTTTGATTGAATCGCGCGGCAATCAATACCTTGCCGACACAGAAGAGCCCGGCACACGCGACAAAGAGCCGCGACTCGCCGTGCGTAACGGCAAGCGGCAGCACGAACGTCAGCCAAAGCACGACGAACGGCGCCCACGTCAACGCGTCGTAGCGCAGCGAGCGTGCAAACGTTCCGCCCGTGCGCCGTGAAAAGTATCGCGCGTAACTCTGCCAGAGCCACAACGCCCCGCCGGTACCCCCGACGAGCGCAACGAGCAACCCGAGATCGTTGAGGTAGATGTTGTGACGCGGTACAACGAGCCCAAGCCACGCAAAGAATCCGATGGTGAACCCGGCGACTGCGACAATAGTACACGGCGCCGGACCAGCAGCAAGCAGATCGCTTGCAACCGGTGCGCGAGCACGAGGATGTGGGGCGTGAGCGCGGGTGGACACGGCGACATTTCTTAAAGGAATCACGGGGGTTCCCTTGTAGAGGCGGGGGCATGGTCAACTCTCTCGATTTCGTGAAGGTAACCGAGAGCGCGGCGCTCGCTGCGTCCCGCTGGATGGGACGCGGTGAACGCGATGCCGCAGATGGCGCCGCCGTCGAAAAGATGCGCGAGGCGCTGGGCGAGATGGAGATCGCCGGCCGCATCGTAATCGGTGAGGGCGAACGAGACGAAGCGCCGATGCTCTACATCGGTGAGGAGGTCGGGCGCGGCGGATTCGAAGTCGACATCGCGGTCGATCCGGTCGAGGGTACCAACCTCGTTGCCAACGGCTTACCAAATTCGATCGCGGTTATGGCGATCTCCGAGCGCGGCGGCCTCTTGCACGCACCCGACACGTATATGAAGAAGCTCGCCGTCGGTCCGAAGGCGGCGCCGTTCGTGCACATCGATGCGCCGGTGCGCGAGAACCTCGAAGCCGTCGCAAACGCGCTCGAGAAGCCGCTCGGCGACGTGTGTGTCGTGATCCTCGATCGCCCGCGCCATGCCAATCTGATCAAAGAAGTGCGCGATGCCGGAGCGCGCATCAAGTTGATCTCTGACGGCGATGTGGACGCTTGCATTGCAACGGCAATCGACGGGACGGGCATTCACGTTGCAATGGGCACGGGAGGCGCTCCCGAAGGCGTGCTCGCCGCCGCGGCGATCAAGTGTTTGGGTGGAAACTTCATGGGCCGGCTCCAGCCGCGCAACCAAGAGGAGGCCGAGCGCGCCGTCGCCATGGGGTTCGGCAACCTCGACCGCGTTTTGTCGATTGAAGATCTTGTGAAGAGCGACAGCGTAATCTTCTGTGCGACCGGTATCACCGACGGCGATTTGGTACGAGGCGTCCGGTTCTTCGGGAACCACGCCCGGACGCACTCGATTCTGGTCCATGCCAACGGCACCGTTCGCTTTATCGAATCGGTGCATCGTCTCGGAGCGCGCCCGCAGAAATAACTATGGAAACAATTGACTACGACCTCGTCGTCCTCGGTGCGGGTTCGGGCGGCTATGCCGCCGCGCGAACGGCACGCGATCTCGGCTCGAAGGTTGCGCTCGTCGACCATGGGCCGCTCGGCGGCCTATGCATCTTGCGCGGTTGCATGCCAAGTAAAGCCTTCATCGCATCGAGCGACGCGTTGCAGGCGGTGCATGATGCGGACGCGCTCGGAGTTCGTATCGACGGCAAGGTGAGCTACGACATGCCCTTCATCCAGCAGCGCAAGCGCGCGCTGGTCAAGGATTTCGCCGACTATCGCGTCGAGGGCATCGGGACGTTTCCGCTCTACCAAGGGCACGTGCATTTCGTCTCGGACGGTATGGTTGAAGTCGGCGGCAACACGCGTCTGCGCGCGAAGTCGTTCATCGTCGCAACCGGCAGCGTGGTCGCACCGGTACAGATTCCCGGCTTGCAAGACGCGGGCTACCTCGATAGCGACAGCGTGCTCGAACTCGAAGCGATCCCGGAATCGATCGCGGTACTCGGCGGCGGCTACACGGCCTGCGAACTCGGGCAATTTCTCGCGCGGATGGGCGCGAAAACAACGATCCTGATTCGCAGCGATCATTTGCTTACGTCTTCGGACGACGACGTCGGCGAAGCGCTCACGCGATATTTCCGCGAGGACGGCATCCATGTCATCATCAAGACGCAGATCACGCGGGTCGAGAAACGGGGAACCCGCAAGGTCGTGCACTACACGGTTGCGGGCGAACGGCTCGAAATCGTCGTCGACGAGATATTCTTCGCGCAGGGACGCGTGCCAAAGGTCGACGGCCTCGGTTTAGGAACGGCGGGCGTCGCGTTCGATCCGGATAACGGCATTCACGTCGACAAAACCTTGCGTACGAATCGGCCGCACATCTTTGCCGTCGGCGACGTCACCGGCGACTATGCGCTGGTCCACGTGGCGATCTATCAAGGCGAAATCGCCGCGCGCAATGCGGTGACCGGTGCGAACGAAGAGGCAGACTATCGCTTGATGAGCGCGCACACGATCTTTAGCGAGCCGCAGGTGGCGCACGTCGGGATGACCGAGAAAGACTTAAAGCGCGCGGGCATCGAGTACTGTCTTGGGAAGTACGACTTCGTCGAGCACGGCAAAGCGATGGTCCTTGGCACGACGCGCGGCTTCGTCAAGATGATGTCGCGGCTCGTTACGGGAGAGATTCTCGGTGCAACGGTCATCGGGCCACAAGCCTCGGAATTGATTCACGAAGTCATCGTCGCGATGACCTTCAATGCGACGGTCGAGCAATTCATGCGTATTCCACATATGCATCCTACGCTCAGCGAGATATGGACCTATCCCGCTGAGGAGTGCGCGATGCAATGCGGCCTGCGCGAGCCCGTCGATCAGATGATGGAGCTTGCAACCAGTGGCGGCGCTGACTAGCACTAGCTTCGACGTTCGCCTGGTGCAGGCGAAGCCGTCAAAAGGACGGTACGCCGAAAACCTTGCGCAGACCGCCTCGATCTTCTCGCAGATCGTCGCCGAGCGAACGCCCGACCTGATCGTCTTTCCCGAAGGCGCGATGACCGGCTACTTTCTCGAAGGCGCGGTCTACGATCTCGCGCGCTCCGCAACGGCCTTTGCCAACGATCTCGTGAAGACGTGGCGCGAAGGCGCGGGCGAACGTGAGGTCGACCTCGTGTCGGGATTCTACGAAAACGACGACGGGACGTATTACAACAGCGCGGTCTATATACGCGTCGGCCGCAAGGACCACGAGATTCTGCACGTGCATCGCAAGATGTTCTTGCCGACGTACGGCGTCTTCGATGAAGAGCGGTTTCTCTCGCGCGGCCGGCGTCTGCAGACGTTTGAGACGCGCATCGGCCGCGTGGCGATGCTGATCTGTGAGGATATCTGGCACGCGATCATGCCGACGATAGCGGCGATCAAGGGCGCGCGTGTGCTCATCGTACCGTCGGCGGCGCCCGGCCGCGGTATCGAAGGCGAGACCGAACTGACGTCGATCACGCGCTGGCGCGAGATCTTGCGCGCGAGCGCAAGCGAGCACGGTGTCTACGTGCTGTACGCGGGCTTGACGGGCTTCGAGGGCGGTAAAGGCATGACCGGTTCATCGTCGATCATCGATCCGCGCGGCGTCGTTACCGTCGAAGGCCCGGAGTTCGGCGAGTGCGTGATCAGCGGGACAGTCGATCTGCGCGAAGCCGATCTGGCGCGCGCATCGCTGCCATTGCTCGGCGATCTCAATGCGGTGCTTCCCGATCTCTTGCTCGACGACGAGCTGCCGTTGCCGAAGGGACGGCCGTCGTGATCGAAGTCGTGCGCGAATCAAACGCAGCGCTGCTGGCGCCGCCGGGGATCAATCCCGACGTTGCGACGCGCTGGCTCGTCGCCTTTCTGCAAGATGAGCTTATTGAAAGGCGCGGCATCACGCGCGCGGTCATCGGCCTCTCCGGTGGCGTCGATTCCGCCGTGACCACATATTTGTGCGCCCGTGCACTCGGGCCCGAAAACGTCTATGCGATTCGAATGCCATACAAGACGTCGAGCGCCGGAAGTCTCGATGACGCGCAACGCGTGATCGATGCACTCGGCGTGAACGCGCGCACGATCGAGATCACTGCCGCCGTCGACGGGTATCTGCAGTTCGAGCCGGACGCGGATGCGCGGCGGCGCGGGAACGTGATGGCGCGCACGCGCATGGTCGTGCTCTTCGATCAATCCGCAAAACTCGATGCGCTGCCGATCGGCACCGGCAACAAAACCGAACGGCTCTTAGGCTACTTCACCTGGCATGCTGACGACACGCCGCCGGTCAATCCGATCGGCGACCTGTTCAAGACGCAAGTGTGGGCGCTCGCGCGCTATCTCGGCGTGCCGCAAGCGCTGATCGACAAGGCGCCAAGCGCAGATCTCGAGGCCGATCAAACCGACGAAGGCGACCTTGGCATCACCTATGCGCGGGCCGACGCGATTCTCGCGCAACTCTTGCTTGGGTATTCCGATGCGCAGTTGATCGAGCGCGGGTTCGACGCCGCCGATGTCGCGCTCGTTCGCCGGCGCGTCGATTCGACGCACTGGAAGCGGCACTTGCCGACGACGGCGATGTTGACCAACACGGCGATCAACGAGTTCTACCTGCGTCCGGTCGACTACTAGTGGCGTTCTTTCCGGTCGGATTGAATCTCGTCGGGCGACGCTGCGTGGTGATCGGCGCGGAAAACGACCGCGAAGCCGTCGCCAAGGAAGCGGCGCTGCGCGAGTCGGACGCTGAGGTGATCTGGATCAAGGATCCGGCAGCGCTGCGCGACGAGGACGTAATCGATGCGTACTTCGTGATCTCGACGCCGCAAGATGAGGCGCTCTCCGCGCGTCTGCGTACGCTCGCCGACCAGCACAAGTTTCTGCTGTGCTGCATCGACCAGCCGAAATACGGCTTCGTTGCGATGGCCGCGATTGCGAAAGCGGGCCCGGTGCGCATTGCGATCTCCACCAGCGGGCTTGCGCCGCGAGTCGGCAAGATCCTCAAGGAGCGCTTGCAGGCAGCGATGGATGCACGCTTCGCGCGCTTCGTCGAACGACTGGGCGAGATGAAGGTTGCGATGCAGCGCGAGCATCCCGGACCCGAGCGCAGTGATGAACGCCGCAAAGCGATGATCGATGCCGCCGACGGCTTCGACGCCGAAATCCGCTTTATTTATCCGGAAGAGTCACCCTGAGGTGCGAGCCGCAGGCGAGCCTCGAAGGGTCGCAGTTGAACTGATCGCGGTCGGCACTGAGTTGTTGCTCGGACAGTTGACCGACACCAACAGCGTGTTTGTTGCGCAGTCGCTTGCCTCGGCCGGCATCGATGTCTATGGTACGCACGCCGTCGGTGATAACCGAGGTCGCATTTCGAAGGCAATGCGCGCTGCGCTCGAACGCGTTGACGGTGTAATTACAACCGGCGGACTTGGTCCGACGGTCGATGATCTCACCAAAGAAGCGGTATGCGATGCGCTCGGTCTCGACGTAGAATTGCACGAGCCCTCTCTTAAGCAAATGCAAGATTTCTTTGCACAGATGGGGCGGGAAATGCGTGAGAACAATCGCAAACAGGCGAACGTGCCGCGCGGAAGTCTCGTGCTGGAGAACCCGCGCGGTACAGCTCCCGGTTTTGTCGCGTTTGCACCGAGCGGCAAGTTCATCGCGTGCATGCCCGGCGTCCCGCGCGAGATGCGGCCGATGCTCACCGACCTCTTAATTCCATTCTTACGTGAACGTTACGGTATCACCGACGCGATCTACACGCGTGTGTTGCACACCGTCAATATCGGCGAGTCCGAGGTCGATCACCGTATCGACGATCTTTTCCGTGCCGGTGAAAATCCGAAGATTGCCGTGCTCGCGCACGAAGGACTGTGCGACGTGAAGCTAATGGCCAAAGCGGACTCCGAAGAGGAGGCGGTTGCAATGCTCGCGCCGCTCGAAGCGCAGGTGCGCGAACGGCTGGCCGGCTTCGTCTTCGGCGCCGACCACACGAGCATCGCGGGTGCGGTGCACGCGTTGCTGCAAGCGCGCGGCGCGACGATTGCGGTCGCGGAGTCGTGTACGGGAGGGCGTATCGCGGCGGCGCTGACGGCGGTACCGGGTGCATCGCGGAGTTTTCTTGGCGGCGTCGTCGCGTACGACAACGCGGTAAAGGTCGCGGAGCTCGGAGTAAGCGAGCAGACGCTCGCGCAGTGCGGCGCGGTAAGCGAAGAGACCGCGCGAGAGATGGCGCAGGGAGCGCGCGCGCGACTGCACACTACCTTGGCGGTCTCGACCACGGGAATCGCCGGCCCCGACGGGGGTACCGCGGAGAAGCCGGTGGGGCTCGTGTGGTTTGCGGTCGATACAGGTGAAGAGGTACCCACCCATCGCTTCAATTTTCGGGGCGATCGCGATGCGGTGCAGCGGCGCGCCACGGTGATGGCGCTGGGGATTGTTTGGCGTCTGTTAAGCCGCCAATTCTAATGAAACGCTCCCAGCGGCGCTTCACGTTCCTGCGGTAGACTGCAAGCCTCTAGGGAGATTTTACTTGACTCTGCTTGCTCGCTCACGTTCGTTGCTTGCTGCAACGCTCATTGCTTTGCTTGCCGCGTGCGGCGGCGGAGGCGGCGGCGGCAGTACGCCCCCGGTGCAGCCGACCCCGACCCCGACCCAAACCCTCGCGCCTACGAGCGCGTTCACATGCCCGACCTCGGACACGCAGCTAGCGGTCTCGCGCGGTGGCTCGAGCAGCAGCGCTTCAGAAACACGCCATGGCGTCCGCAAGGGCGGAGCGGCTTCATCCACGTCGCAGCTCGCTATTTCCTACCGTACGTCGGCGATTGCCAATCCGGCGACCACGCTTGATGCGCGTGTCGCTTCATTCGGTGCGACCAAGCTCAACGAATTTGCCTATCCGAAGCTCGGCCTCGCAACGCGGCTGCTGCATGTGACGCCATCGACGATCGCACAAGTCGCGTCGACGTTGCGCGCGACGCCGGGTGTCGTGTCGGTGAGCCCGACGCAGCGCCTCTCGGCACTCGCAGTCACCCATCCGTTTGAAGGCAATGATCCGTACTTCGTAGGCGCGAGCGGCATGCCGGCACCGCTTTATCAGAATGCGTCGACCGGCGGGCAGTGGGACATGCACATCGTCCAACTCGACTACGCGTTCGGGTACTCGCAAGCCGGCAACGGCAGCGGCATCACGAACGCGAATGCGCTCGGGTCGACCAGCGTGAAGCTCGCGATCATTGATACAGGTGAAGACGTCACGCATCCGGAGCTTGCGAAAGCTTCGATCGCGCGCACCGAGTGCTTCATCACCAATGAAGCCGGAACGGCACAGAGCACCGGCACCTTTGTGACCGACGGCTTCGGTCACGGCACCGACGTGACCGGCATCGCGGTCGCGAACGCGAATAACGCTTATGGCTTCGTCGGCGATGGCGGGAACGTCTCGCTGATGCTCTATCGCGTCTTCCCAACTCCCGACGATAACTGCAACAACGAGAGTTCAACCGACCCTCAGTGCAGCACGGACGATACCGATATTGCGAGCGCAATCGACGACGCGGTCGCAAACGGCGCGAACGTGATCAGCATGAGCTTGGGTGGTGGCGTCTGCACCAGCGCTGGTGTCGATCCCGATCCGGTTGAAGGCAATGCGGTCGCGAATGCAATTGCGCACAACGTGATCGTTGTCGCGGCGTCCGGTAATGCGGGTGGTCAAGGCGTCGACGCGCCGGCCTGCGATGCGAACGTGATTGCAGCAGGCGCGAGCGGCTACGAAGACGGTCAGGCGAACGGCACCAACGCCGGGGCGACGACGGGAACAGAGTACGTCACGAGCTACACGCAATTCGGTTCCGTGAGTGTAGCGGACAGCGCGACCTCGTGGGGTATCGTAGCGCCGGGGGGGGATCCCTCAAACGCCGATGATTCGCCAACGGCGCCGACGACCGACTATCTACACTGGATCGAGAACATCTGGACGTCGACGCCGTTCGATACAAATTTTGCCGGCACGTGCACCACGAGCACAATATTCCCCGGGGCCGGCAACTGCCGCACCCTCATTGCCGGCACGTCAATGGCGACCCCGCACATCGCCGGCGCAGCGGCACTGATCCTCTCGGTGAATTCAACGTACGCGTCGCCGACGAAGATGTTCCAGCTATTGTGTACGACCGCCGACAACATCAGCGACCCACATCAAGGCTGCGGGCGTCTCAACGTCTATCGCGCAATGGCAACGGCGCTGAGCGACCCAAACCCGCCGACGTAACGGGATCGCGTATCGTCGCGAGCGTGACGAGCGTCGCAATCGCCGCCACGGCCGCCGCTGCAAGCAGTGAGGGCTGATACGACCCGAAGCGCAGCGCGAGTTGCGTGGCGACGATCGGACCGACGATTTGTCCGACGCTATAGAGCGCGGTTAAGCGACTCACTGCGGAACTCGTTTCGCGCGGAAAAATGTCGCGCCCCAGTCCCGTGGTAAAAAGCGTGATCGCGATGAACGTGCCGCCGAGCGCAACGCCCGCGAGAATCACCGCGAATGCATTGTGCGAAAAGACCGGGGCGGCGATCCCGATACACTGCAGCGCAAGTGCGAGCGCGAGTGCGCGCGCTTTGCCCAAACGTGCGGCGGCGGGAATCCAGCCAAAGGTTGCAAACGCGGCGGCGAGGCCGACAAAGACCCAAGTCAGCGCTGCGTACTGCGAAAGCTCCGGAATCTTGGCGATGATAGCGACCAGGAACGTCGCCGGAATGATGTAGACAAACGCTTCGGCAACATAGATAGCGCACAGCCACACAAAGATCGTGCGGTGTTTCGGCAGTGGAGCTTCGATATTTGCTTCGGCAACGCTCGCGGCCGGTGCGCTTTCGGCGAACCACCAGATGGTCGCGAGCAGCGCGAGCGCTCCGATGACGGCAATACCGATCCAGGTTGCGTTAGCCCCGAACCTCGCCAATGCCGGAACTGCCACGCCGGAAAACGCGATGCCGAAGCCCACGCCGGTGAAGAAGATCGGGGGCCAGGCGGGTTGTCGTTCGGCCGCGGCGCGCTCGAGCACGATACTCGAAGCAAAGACAAAAACGAATCCACTGCACACGCCGGTCACAAAGCGCAAGGCAATCCACAGCGACGGCGGACCTGCCATGAGCGCGGTCGTTACCACGACGCCCACGAGGCTCCAACGCACGATCGCCAGTCGCATGCCATGCGTGATCGGATGCATGGCGAGCGATGCGCCGACGAGATACCCGAATAGATTCGAGGTGGCGAGCGCGCCTGCCAGGGCGACGCTCAGGCCCACGTCGTGCTCCATCACCGGGATCATCGGCGTGTACGCGAAACGCCCGACGCCCATTGCGACCGCGAGCACGACGATCCCGCTCGTGACGAACTTATTCACGTACTAGATCGGCGGACCGGTTATGGCGTTGCGCGCAACCGCGAGTTTACGGATCCCGTTGATGACCAGTTTCTCGAAGTGCTCGGTCTTAGCGTGCGCCTCGATCGAAGCCTGATCGCGATACTCTTCGTAGAGCGCGAATTCATTTGGCTTGTCCGTGCTTCGAGCGACCTCAAACGTGATCACACCAGCCTCGGCGCGCGAAGCATCGCGCAACTCGCGCAGGATCGCCGCAGCCTTATCGGCGTTCTCGGGAGCAAAAGTGTAGTGGACCGACTGAATCAGCACGTCGCTACCTCCGGTCCTACAAGACTACCCGAAGGTAAAATCGTATGCAGCGACTTTTGGGTCGAGAAACTCGATCTCGAAGGTGCGCTCGACGATCGGTTTGTGCTGGCGGATGAGTTGGTACGTGCCCTGTTCGCCGGCGGCGCCATAGCCCTGCGCGTTGGTGTCGCCGCCGTGCGCATCACCGGGCGGTTTGCCATCGAGAAGAACGCGAAACCGAGCGGACGTGCCGCGCGCAGGCGGGCTCATGATGAGGTTGACGTCGCGCGCGTGAAAGCGATACGTAATCGTCCCGCCGGCTTTGTTCGCAACGACGGCATCCTTGTGATGTGACCAGTCTCCCGCGAGCGTCCACTCGTTGAGACGCAGCGTCGTCGCGTTGGGAACGAAACCCGTGGTGCGTTCGGAGCCGAGATAGTTCTCCGGCGACTGCACGTCGGGCCAGTCGGCCGCCACTTCGAGCCCGCGCGGGTCGACCGAAACGAGTCCCTGCGGTACCTTCTTGTGCCCTGCCTCCGCGAGCAGGGATTGGATCACGTGCTCCGATTCGTCGTACCCGCCTTCGCCATAGTGATGGTGCCGGATGCGTCCTTGCGCGTCGATGAAGTACATCGCGGGCCAATAACTGTTGTCGAAGGCGTTCCAGATCGCGTAGTTGCTGTCGACGGCAACGGGAAAGGTTATGTCTATCGCCTTGATCGCGCGCTGGATATTGTCGAGGTCTTTCTCAAACGGGAACTCCGGTGTATGCACGCCGATCACGACCAAGCCTTGGTCTTTGTATTTCTCGGCCCACGCGCGCTCATAGGGAAGCGTCCGCAGCCAATTTACGCACGTGTAGGTCCAGAATTCGACCAGCACAACTTTCCCACGCAGCTCAGCCGGCGTCAGTGGTTTGCTAATTAAACCACGTCACGGCACCGTCGAGTGAGGGGAACGTGCCTTCAACGGGAAGTACAAGCATAGCGCTCAATACCAATCCAAGCATCAGGTCGGATATGAATAGCCGATGGCGGCGAGGACGCGCTGCGTTTCAAGGCCATCTTGGAACGTAGGTAACGCGCTCTCGCCGCTTTCAATTTGCTTGACGAACTCGTCGTAGAGTTCCATTAGGTACGGCACGTTCGGAAGAATGCTCGCGAACTTTGCATAGGGCGAGAGCTTGCACTGTAGTTCGCTCGTCTCATCTGCGTCGATGCTGTAGAGCGTGGTATCCATCGCTCCGGGGCCGCTCGCGACGGCCGTGCGATTCTCGGCGTGCACGGCAAACGTAAACGATTCAATTGCCGTGGTCGCATCGGTGGTGAGGCGCGCAACGAGCCCGTCGCCGTAGTCCAGCAACGCAAAGCAGCCGTCGTCGACCGTGCTTGTGAATTCGCCCTGCGCGTCGCGGCGCGTTTTGTTCGCGGTGCGCAAGAAGCCCATGGTCTTATGCGGCGGCCGCCCGATCGCCCAATTTGCGCCGTCGATCAAGTGCGAGAAGATCGCGTTGGCCATGCCGCCGCCCTTCTCGCGTTCGAACCACCATCCACGCTCTTTGAAGATAGAATCCGCGCGCAGGAACGTCGTAAGGTGCGTGATCTCGAGCTCGCGCAGCGGCGCGAGGTGCCCGTTGACGATGAGCTCTTTGATCGCCTGGCGTTGCGGAACGAAGCGAAACTCGTGCGCGATACCGCACGCCGTACCTGCGTCGCGTGATGCCGCGACCATCTCTTCGGCTTCCTCGACGTTGAGCGCAAACGGTTTCTCGCACATCACGTGTAAGCCGGCATCGAGCGCAGCGAGCACGGCGTCGCGGTGGGTAAAGGGCGGCGACGCGATCGTGATCGCATCGAGCTCGCACCCGGCGATCATCTCTTCCGCGCTTGTGAAGGCGTGCGGGATCTTGCGTTCGGCCGCAATCGCTTGCGCGCTCGACGGCGATGCTAATGCGACGACCTCGAAGCGTGGATGCGCGAGCAGCGCCGGGAGGTGGGCTTTGACGCCGAAGCCGGCGCCGCTGATGCCAATACGATACGTTTTCACAGCACTTCCTTGATCAGTTCGAGTGCGCGATGGAGTTGCAACGGTGAAATGACGAGGGGCGGGGTGATCGAGAGCACTTCGCCGCGCAGGCCCGCTTGCAGCAGAATGACGCCGCGCGCAAGCGCCGCTTTGACGACGCGATCGGCATCTTCGGCGCTGCGCATCTGCAAGCCCCACATGGCGCCGCGTCCACGCTTTGCGACGACGGCCGGATGGTCGAGCAGTGCGTCGAGCCGCTTCTCGATCAATTCACCGAGTTCGCGCGCTTGCGCCGGCAGCGCAAGACGCTCCAGTTCGTCAATCGTCGCGAGCGCCGCGGCGCAGCCCATCGGGTTGCCGAGATAGGTTGAGGTGTGCAGTGCTTCGCCGGTCGAGCGTGGCCACGCATCCATCACCGACGGGCGCGCAACAGCCGCGCTGATCGGGAATCCGCCGCCCATCGCCTTGCCGATACACATAATATCGGGAATCGTGTGATCGTGTTCGCACGCGAACCAATTGCCGGTGCGCCCAAAGCCGGTGTAGATCTCATCGAAAATCAATAGGATGCCGTGCTTGTCGCAGTAGCTGCGCAGCCCGGCAAGATAGCCATCGGGCGGTACGATGCAGCCACCGCGTCCTTGGATCGGCTCGATCACAATCGCGGCGATATCGTCGTGCACGTCGAGCGCATCGCGCAATTGCGCCAGTGCAACGATCGCGCTGGTGTGCAGCGCATCGGGATAAGGCAGGCGTAGCGCGACATCCGGGACGAGTGGCGCAAACGGCTCGACGAATTTCGGAATACCGCTGACTGCAAGCGCACCGAGCGAGAGTCCGTGATAGGCTCCCTCGTAGGCGACGAAGCGATGTTTCCCGGTCGCAAGCATCGCCGTTTTTAGCGCGGCTTCGACGGCTTCGGAACCGGTGGTCGCAAGAAACGTCTTATCGAGCCCGCTCGGTAACACGCGCGAGAGGCGTTCGAGCAGCTTCGTGCGCACCGAGGTCGGATGCACGTCGCCCATGCCGTGCATCAGGGCAGCGGCCTGCTCCGCGACCGCGTGTACGACCGCCGGGTTGCTGTGGCCGACGTTCGCCACGCCGAACGCCGCGGTCAGATCGATGTACCGGTTTCCATCGACGTCAACGACGGTCGCACCGCTTGCTGATTTCCAGAAGACCGGAAAGTCTTCACTGACATAGGTGACGTTTCGTGATTCGTGCGCGAGCAGCGGTGCGGTGAGCGCGCGTGTCTGCGGTCCGGGGATCTCACCGACGACGCGTTCGAGGTCTTCGTTCACCGTTCGTCCGTAATCCAGGTGACGAAGTCGGTAATACGCGCGCGTCCGCCATGATTGCCGCCGAGCGGCGGCCGTTGCAGATCGCCAAAGCGCGCGATGCGATGTGCGCGGATTTCAATTGCGAACGTCCGCAGATCGTCGCGCTTGCCCGCGATAGCAACCGCTTCGACCGGAACGTCGTGCCGCGCGAGATACGTAATCGCTTCACCCGGTCCGTCCACCGCATGCACCGCGAGGGCGCGGGGAAGAAATGCCGGCGGCTCGCTGACCGGCGGATCGAGCACGGCGAGATACGAGCCACGCGCATCCGAGAAGACGCTTCCGCTGCCGGCGGCAGAGCGAAAGGCAGCCAGGTTACGTGCGCTCGCAATGCGGGCGCTCGCGCGCGCGTCGCGCACACCCGGCGGAAACTCCACCGACGCGCGCTCGACCTCTTGCGCGACGATCTTGGTGAACTGCGCCGGGTCGATCGCGCCGCCGCGTTCGACGAAGAGCGCGTGCAACGACAGGCAGCCTTCGGTCTCATACAGCACCAAGTCGCGCGCGGCGCCGGCGGCAATCGCGGTCGCGGAGCCGACGTCGCGTAGCTCTTCGCGCGCCACGTAGCCGATCGATGCGCGCGAGCCAAACCCGATGAAGCGTGCGCCTTGGGTTGCGGCAGCAATGCGCGCGAGCGTCGCGTCGCTGCCAAACGCGACGATAACGTCGAAGCCGCCGATGGTCGACGCATCGCTCTCACCTTCCCAGCTTTGCGCGCGCGCGGCCTCGGTGAATTCCCCGCGTTCCTCGGCCAGCGTGCTGAAGAAGGCGCGCACGAGTCCATCCTCGCGATCTTTCACGAGGACGTCGCACTTTGCGCACAGCGCAAAGACCGCCGGAATGATTGCGACGCCGATCGTCGTGCGGCTCGAAATCACGCAGACGCTGCCGGCGGCTAGCGCGCGCGCACGGGCGCGACCGGCGCGCAGCGCAAAATCATCCAGCGCGTCGAGCGAACCGAGTTCACCCGCGATCGTTGCCTCGAGTGCATCGACGGTCAGCGAGCCGAAGAGTTGATCCAGCGCGTGCTCGACGACCGGCTCGGTGTACCCGGTGCGATCGACGACGTGCTGCAATAAACGAACGCGGGGTGGGAAGTCGGCATCGGACCATCGCGTCGCGGCATCGGCGACCGCGCGCACGATCGCTCGTGCCGGCACGGCGCGAAGCGCGTTCATCTCACAACGAGTTCCTCGGCAGCGAGCGAGCAGCCGCGCAGCGCCGCACCCGACTCGCGTCCGATCAGCACCAGACCATCGTCGAACCGCACGCCCAAATCTTCGGTTTGGATCGCGATGCACGAGGCGCGGTTCGCGAGGTCGACGTGGACGAGCGCGCCGACCACGCCATCCGGCACGGTCTTGCCTTCGACGTCGACGACGCGCGGCCGCAGCCACGGCGGCGAAAGTTTAAAGCGCGTTTGTGAAATCGTATGGTCGTGTCCGAGCAACATCACGTCGTCGTAGTACTGCGAGGTCAGCTCGCACATACCATATTCGGCGACGATTGCGCAGTTGATCATGCCGAAGCGTTCGGCTGTCCGCGCGTAGAGGTCGTCGCGATCGACGACGCGGGAACGGCCTTTGAAGCCGCCGGTTTCCATCAGCCGCGAACCCGTGGGCAGGGCAAAGTAACGGTGCCGCTCGTGCAGCGCATCGAGTATATGCACGAGGGCAAAGGCCGTCGTCGCAATACAAACGGGCCGGTCGTGCTCGACTGCGCCCTCGAGGTCACCGATGAGGGCGTCGATGTTGATGCGGTCGCCTTCGAGATACCAGGAGGTTGCGCCGTCGCCGCGCGCTTCGCTCACGCGTGCCATCATGTAGCCGAGCGACGAGTGTGGTTGATGTGCGGGGTTCGGGACGAGGTTCAAGTAGCGTAATCGGATATGGTCGGGCAGCATGAAATGATCGAATCCGGCCAGGAGCGCCGCGTCGTAGAGGCGCGCGTTTTCCATATAATGGTGACCGCTGGCCATACCGCTCGTTCCGCTGGTCGCGAACGTCAGCTCGGCCTGCGTCGGCGGGAATGTGCTAAGCGCGGCCTCTTTGAACGCCGCGCTTGGAACCGCCGGAATCGCTTCCCAACTATCGGGCATGCGTTCGAGCGTTACGCCTTGTGTCGCGCAATATTTTGCATAGGGTTCGTTATAGCGCAATTGGTGCGCGAAGATCCGCAGCGCCAGCTCGTTGAAAGCATCGTCGGAAATCGCTTCATCGAACTTGTGCCAGCGTTCGATCCGGCTCAAGATATCGGCGTCGAGTTCCCAGGCTTCGTTTGAGTAATTCACGCGTGGCTCTCGCTTCGGCGGCTGGTAATGATACCCGAGTTGAGTCCGGAGGTTGAAAGTCCGCCGTTGAACCGGGCGCTCTCGACCTTCATGCAGCGGTCTACGACGACGGAGAGCCCTGCCTTATCGGCCAATGCGATGGCTTCCTCGTTGACAACGCCATACTGAAACCAAATCGCCTTGGCACCGACCGCAATCGCCTCCTGGACCAAGGGCACGACCTCGCTTGGCTTGCGAAACACGTCGACGATGTCGGGAGCGCCGTGCGCCTGTGCATAGGCAGTAAGCGACGGGTACGCCGGCACGCCGTCAATCTCGGTAATGGTCGGGTTGATCGCAGCGATTTCGAAGCGATGCTGCGTGCGCAGGTAGGAGAAGACCGTGTAACTCGGCCGCAGCGGGTTGTTCGAGGCGCCGACGACCGCCACGGTTTTCGAGCGCTCGAGCAAGGCGCGGCGTTGCACCGGTGTTTCGAGGATCATCGCGCCACCTCGGCAAGCGAGCCGCGTTGCGACGCCTCGAGCGCATTTCCGAGGTCCCAAATCAGGTCGCCCGCGTCTTCGAGCCCCACGGAGAGGCGCACCGCCTCGGGCGCGACGCCGGCTTTGCGCATCTCCTCATCGTTTAATTGCGAGTGCGTCGTTGATGCGGGATGGATGACGAGCGACTTCGCATCACCCACGTTCGCGAGGTGGCTCCACAGTTCGAGCGCATCGATAAACCGTCGCCCTGCGTCGCGGCCCCCGCGAATGCCAAAGGTGAAGATCGAGCCCAACTGCGGCGCCCGAACCCATTCCACTTCGGGTCGCGATTGCAAGAACGCGACGATTGCTTTGGTGTTGCGTACGTGCGCATCCATGCGCAACGGCAACGTTTCCAGACCGAGCAGCAAGATCCAGGCATCCATCGGCGACATCTGCGCGCCGACGTCGCGCAAGACTTCGGCGCGCGAACGCATCAGAAATGCATACTCACCGAATGTTTCGGTGAACACTTTATTGTGATAGCCGGGGCTCGGCTGCGAGAGTAGTGGAAACTTAGCGCTTGCAAAGTCGAATCGGCCGCCGTCGATCATCACGCCGCCCATCGTTGTGCCGTGACCGCTGATGAACTTCGTCGCCGAATGGACGACGATATCGGCGCCCGCTTCGATCGGTCGGCAAAGGTACGGCGAGGCGAACGTATTGTCGACGACGAGCGGAATGCCGTGCTTGTGTGCAAGCTTCGCGAGCGCCGGCAGATCGGCGAGTGCGCCAGACGGATTGCCGATCGTCTCGGCAAAAAGTAACTTGGTCTGCGGCGTGATCGCCGCTTCGAGTGCGGCGTAGTCATCGACCGGCGCGAAGCTCGACTCGATACCCATGCGTTTGAGCGTGACCGTAAACTGTGTGACCGTGCCGCCGTAGATGTTCTGCGAGCTCACGATGTGATCGCCGGCTTGCGCGAGCGCGAGGATCGTGCACAGTTGTGCGGCAAGACCGCTCGAGAACGCGACGGCGCCCAGTCCGCCTTCGAGCGAGGCCATGCGTTCCTCGAACGCTGCAACGGTCGGATTGCTTATGCGGCTGTAGATGTGCCCGTAGCTGCGCAGTTGGAAGAGCTCGGCAGCCTGTTCCGTCGTGCCGAAGACGTAGGCGGCAGTTTGATAGATCGGCATCGTGCGCGAGCCGGTCGTTGGGTCGGGAGGCGTCCCCGCGTGAATTGCTCGCGTCGAGAATCCGAAGGTGCGATCTTGCATGCTCGGCGTTTCGTCACGCCGATAGGTGGCTCCTAAGGTCCGCCGCCAGGACCGCCGATGCCGCCAGGCTGTGCGTTGATGTTTTCGAGCCAATTCTCTTTCGGACGATAGGCCGCGGTGAACGGTACGCGCTCCGCTGCGTCGGTAAACATGCCGAGCATGTCGGTCGTGCCATCCACACGCGCTTCGAGCAGAATCGTTGTGCCGTCGGGCATCGATATCACGAGACGCACGTTGTTCTGTTCATCGAGCGATCCGGTAAGGGGATACTTCTTTTTTTCCTTGGTCAGATATTCGCCGCTGAGCGTCTGCCCCGTCTGCAACAGATTCATGTGCTCGTAGTCGGTCTTCGCACCGCGTTGAATCTCGATCTCCCACACGCCATCGAGACCTTTGCGCGCTTGCGGCGGCGGTTTCGGCGTGCCTTTTGTCGACGGCTTGCCGCCCTTCGGATTCGGTGAGGCTTGCGGACCGCCGAAGATCGTGTCGAGATTTGGCGTCGGCGTTGTCGTCGGCGCTGCGTTCGACACGGGCGTCGCTGTCGGTAGCGTGTTTGTAAGCGGCGGCGGCGACGGCGGCGGCGTCGGCTGCGATTGTTGAGTGGGGGTCGCGGCGAGGCAAGCCGCGGCGGCGAGAATCAGGACCGGGTATTTCACGTCGGCTGCACTTCGGGGGTCGCGAGCGGATTCTTGCGGATGCTGGGAGGAAGTCCGATCCTGTGCGGTCCGCCCGGGCCGACACCAGCCGCTGCCTCGATCGACTGGACGTCCTTAACGAGCGCTCCCATGTTCGCTGAGAAGGGAGGGCATTGTAGGTCGGGCGAGTGCCAGCCTTGCCACGCGACCGTCGTGGTGGTTCCAAATGACGCGCTCTTCATGCAATGCGATGGTGGTCCGCCCTCACGGTGCGCCGCGTGCAAATCGGCGAAGAAGCGCGCCGTGAGATCGGGCGCAATCGCGATCGCGCGTGGATGGCCGCTCGGCATGCTGACATTTCCGGTTCCATCGGGCGCGAGCGTAATCGTGAATCCCGAGGTATTGGTGGACCCCGAATTGCGAATCATCGCGACGTCTTGCTGTGCGCCATCGCTTCGCTGCGTCGGCAGTGCGGCGATCATTATCAATGTGATAACTGTGAAAAGTAATCCGTTTCTCATCTTTGCTCCGCAGGTATGCTACTAAAGTAACGGTAAGGAGGGCTGACTCGTCTCGTCCTTCATTAGGAGAGCCTGCGTGTACGCTCGCTTTGGATTTCTGGGTGCGGTTATTCTAGCAGCAGCTCTTGCTGCTTGCGGCGGCGGCGGCTCGAGCAGTCCCCCGCCTACAGCGCCGCCCCCGACACCGACGCCGACGAGCAGTGGTCCCACCCCCGTTCCCTCGAGCGCCCCGGCATCCGTGACTTTCAATAGCACGATGACGCTGCCCGTCGCGCCGGGCGCGACCTACAGCGGCACGATGACCTTTCCGGCAGGTACGGGATCCGCATCGGTCACGGCGTCGGTCGCCGTGCCCAGCGCAACGACCGAACTCAATGTTACGCCTGGACGCATCTCATCGAGCACGCGCATCGCGACCGGCACGCGCGTACACACCGCGCAATCCGGCGGGCCGTTTACCACAACCGCATATTTCACGTTAACGGCGTCAAGCGCGGTGACGATCTCGGCGATTCCGACGATAACGGCGTCAGGTTACGAAGCGGCGTTCTATAATTCGCAAGGCTTCTGGGTGACGCTGCCGCAGAGCGGAACGATCACGCTCGCAAGCGGCGCCTCCGCATACTTTGCAATCTACACCGGCGGCACATTGCCCCCACCGAATCCAAGCGGATGCGTCGGCGTGCAGTCGACGACACGCGGCAGCGCGGCGCATGCCGAACTCGTCGGCGTGCAGCCGATCGCACCAGGCGCCGGATTTAGTTACACCGGCACGCTGACGTCGACGATTGCGCGTGCAACGCCCTGCGCAATGCCGACTGCGACCGCGAATGCGACGGTTGCAATCACCGTCACCACGACGGCGGGCAGCACCAGTCCGCAAGTCAACGAGAACAGCACCGAGACCGACGCGTACGCAACCGATACGGTCACGACCAATACCGTCGCGGTGGTCGAACCGACCTCGGCGCCCGCGGCGCAGAGTTTCGCGGAACTGAGCGAAACGACGACCGATGAAGTCGGCGACTCGACGGTCACGACCTACAGCAATCCGCTGGTCTACGCGATCGCCGCGCCGCTGCCGTTCGGCGGAACGATTACGAACGGACCGCCCTCAAGCGTCATAGCGGCGCTTGCCGATGGTACCGGCACGAATCGTCAATACGCAAGCAACGGCACGTACAGCGAAACCGACACGATTCCCGGCGGCGGCCAAAACACGATCGCGGTTAATGCCGACGGTTCGGGCGTGTACAACGTCGATGGCGGTGAAGTCGTCTTCACCTTCGCGGCGCCCGCCGGCGGCAGCATTGGGCTCACCGTCACGGGAGCCGGTCAAACACCGCAAACCGTTTCGATACCGGCGTGGTTCACGTCCGGGCAGCAACTGTACAGCGATGTGACGACAGATAAAGGCGCGACGACGCCGCCATCACAGTGTCAACCGAGCGGAGGGATGACGTCAACCGACGACTTCCACCGCGTAATCTCGATCGTCGATCCGGTGCTCGGCTATAGCGAGACCGAGACGATCGATTCGTACGTCGTGAAGAACTTCGCCGGAAGCACAACGGTTGGTCCGGAGTGTGTCGTGATTAGCGATCGTGCAGAACGTCTACTACGACTACAACTTCGACACGCCGTACATCGTCTATGTTCCGCTGACCTCGGCGCCGACGCAAACCAACACGATCAGCGAGTCGTATTGGTACAAGACCGCGCCGACCGGTGATAGCAGCACGCGTCCGATGAGCGCCGGCGGGGTATCCGGGCTCAGCGCGAGCATCGCCGCGCACGCGTCGGGCATTGCGTTCCAGCGCGCACTCGAACGTGCGCAGCGAATAGAGACGCTGACGCACAACCTTGCCGCACGCCACCTTGGAGGTGTGAAGTGAACCGCCGCTTAGCTTTCTCGGCCGCTGCTGCGTTCGCGATTGCACTCGCCGCATGTGGTGGTGGCGGCGGAGGGAACATGCCCGCAACGCAACCGCTGGCTCCAGTCAACGGCAACAGCGCGATCCCACCGCAACTGCTCGTGCAAGCCTACGGACAGAGCGCAATGGTCGGTGCGACGTACATCGGTCCCGTGACAAATGCAAATCTCAACGTGTCGGTGCTGGTGCACCAGCAGAACGCAACGGGCTTGATCGCCTATGCGCAAGCCGTGCAAGATCCGACCTCGGGCAGCTTCCGGCACTTTCTTACACCCGATCAAATCGCGACACAGTTTGGCGCGAAACAGAGCGACTATCAAGCGGTCGCGCAGTACTTTGCCAACAACGGCCTCGCGGTCGACGGATGGAAGCAGCGTTTGCTGCTCAGCGTCACCGGCCCGCAGGCAAGCCTCGAGCGCGCCTTCGGCACGACCTTTGGCCTGTATGAACTCAACGGTCAGAAATTCATCGCGCCGACGAGCCAGCCGCACTTCCTGCAGCAGCTCGCGGTCGATGCGGTCGGCGGCATCGTGCGCTTGCGCACGAGCCACACGTATATCATCACGCCGCCACGCGCAAATGCCGGTTACACGGTGGGGTATTCACCGTCGACCGTCCGCGCAGCGTTCGACTATCAAGGTGCGTACAATTCCGGCTACAGCGGCAGCGGCATCAATCTGGGGATCATCGCCACGGGGCCGATCGATAACACCTGCGGCGGCCACGGTGACTGCGATCTGAACAACTATCTTACGCAGACGAACACCACGCAGGCCGCGACGGTGACGCAGGTCGACGTCTCGCCCGCGCCGATCGCTACCGCGCTTGTAAAGAGCGGATGCACCGGTTCGTGTGTGTTCCCATACTCAAGCGCGTTCCAGACGCCGCCACCGGTGACGGCGCCGTGCAACGGATCGTTACCCGCGTGCAACCCTGAGGATAGCGAGGCGCAACTCGACACGCAACAAGCGTCGACTCTGGCGCCGAGCGCGAACGTACTCTTCTATCTCGCGTACAACTCGTCCGATTGCAACGTTGCATTCCCCGGCACATGCTCCACTACTGGCAGCAACGCGGGCGCTCCCGAGATCGGCATCGTCGAAGCCGATCCGGAGATCATGCAGGCGATCAACGATAACGTTGCCGACGTGCTCTCGCTCAGTTACGGTGGCGGCGAACCGCAGCAGGGCTGGACGGGCTACAACACCGGCTCCAATCCCTACGCTGGTTCATACAGTCAACTTGAATTCGCGGAGCTGGCTGCCGAGGGGATTGCAGTCTTCGTGTCCTCCGGCGACGATGGGTCGGCCGAATGCTTTAGTGGACTGCTCTATTTGCCGTACCAGTGCGTCTCATATCCGGCGGGCGATCCGAGCGTCACCTCCGTTGGCGGTGTGACCGCGCCGGTGAATGCCTACGGACAAACAAACGCGCCCTGGGTTGCGTGGGGTATCACTACATTCGAATCAAACCCGGGCAACCAGTTCGGTATCCCGGCGGGATACGGCGCGCTCGGCGGTTCGGGCGGCGGCGCTTCGAATGTGGGTGGTTACACGGGCAATCTTCCCGCAAACATCCCGGCTCCGGCATGGCAGCAAACTGCGGTGAGCGCGTCGTTCCGCGAGCAGCCCGACGTCTCGCTGCTCGGCGATCCGAGCACGGGTGTTTCTTTCGTCGAAAACACGCGGTTTGGCGACGGCGCCCTCAGCGACATCGGCGGCACGTCGGTTGCGGCGCCACAGATGGCCGCGATGTGGGCCGACGTATTGAGCGCGTGCAAAGCACATCCGGCTGCGGGCATGTGCGCTGGTGGAACCGGTGCTGCGCCCTGGCGTCTTGGCAACGCGGCCCCGTATTTCTACGCGATCTATAGCTGTAAGCAAACGCCATGCTCATCGTTTACCACGCCAAACGGCGCGTTTACGCCGCAGCTCGCTTACAACCAAGTCTTCTACGACATCGTCTACGGCGACAACCAGATGTCGAACCCAACCTATGCGCCGGCTAGTCCGGTGCCCGGGGCAAGCGCCGGCCCGGGTTACGATCTGGTGACGGGCGTCGGCGTTCCGTTTGCCGGGCACCTCATCCAAGCGATCACGGGCCAGCCTATTCCCTAGGGAGGTTGCCCCTCTTGCGCCCCCTGCTATAATCATGGGGTTGTGAAAGAGAAGATCCACCCCAATTGGTTCGCCGAAGCGCGCGTCCACTGCGCCTGCGGCAACGTATTTACCACCGGCTCGACGATGAAAGAAATCGGCGTCGAGATCTGTTCCGCGTGTCACCCGTTGTTCACCGGAACGCAGAAGCTGGTCGATACCGCCGGCCGCGTTGACAAGTTCAACCAGCGCGCCGCTGCTGCCGCGAAGAAGAAAGAAGAAGCCGCGCAACGCCAGGCCACTAAGGAAGCAAAGAAGGCCGTCGAAGCGTAGCTACCCCGTCCAAGGTTCGAAGACGAGCTGCATCGCAGCTCGTCTTTTCATTACCCGGGCACGTGAACTATGGCTGAGCTGAATGCAAGCGTGATCGCACGCCTCGATACAATGGTCCGGCGCTTCGACGAGATCGAGGCGGAGTTGGCCAATCCGGCGGGCGGTTTCGATCAGGCGCGCTACACCGCGCTCGTTAAAGAGCGCGCGGCACTCGAAGAGACGGTTGCCACCTACCGTCGGTATCGCAAAGTGCAAGACGAGATCGACGGCAGCGAGGCGCTCCTGCGTGAAGGCAGCGATGCCGAACTGCGCGAGCTTGCCGCGGAAGAACTCAAAGAGTTGCGCGTGAGCAAAGCGCAGCTCGAAGACCAGCTTGCGCTGCTGATGGTTCCCAAAGACCCCGACGACGAGCAAAGACGTCTTCATCGAGGTTCGTGCGGGCGCCGGCGGCGACGAAGCGGCGATCTTTGCCGGCGACCTCGCGCGCATGTACATGCGCTTTGCCGAGTCGCGCGGTATGCGCGTCGAGCTGGTCTCCGAAAGTGAGAGCGAAGCCGGCGGCTACAAAGAAATCGTCTTTGGCGTCAAGGGCGATTCGCCGTATCGCTACTTCAAATACGAGTCGGGGGTGCATCGCGTGCAGCGCGTGCCCGCCACCGAAGCGCAGGGCCGCATTCACACCTCGACCGCAACGGTTGCCGTGCTGCCCGAAGTCGACGCCGACGTGCCGATCGACATCAAGCAAACGGATCTGCAAATCGATACCTACAAAGCTTCAGGCGCGGGCGGCCAGTACGTCAACAAGACCGAATCGGCGATTCGCATCACCCACGTACCGACGGGTCTCATCGTTGCGTCGCAGCAAGAGCGGTCGCAGATGCAGAACCGCGAAAAGGCGATGACGATGCTGCGCGCCATGCTCTATGAACGGCAGCAACGCGAGAAAGAAGAAGCGATGGGATCGCTGCGCCGCAGCCAAGTCGGCACCGGCGACCGCTCGGAGAAGATTCGCACCTATAACTTCCCGCAAGACCGCGTGACCGACCACCGCATCAACGAAAGCTACGGCAACATCCGCGGCATCATGGACGGCGCGATCGCGCCGATCGTCGACGACCTGCTCGCCGACGAACAAGCGCGCCTGCTCGCGGGCGAAGCCCAACCGGCCTAGATGAACCAGGCGCTGCTCGGGTTCGTCACCGGCAAGTCGCCCGCGTACCTGCGCGCCCATGTCGACGAGCCGCTCGACGAAGCAACCCTCGCACGATACAGCGAGCTCAACGCGCGCCTCGAGGCGGGTGAGCCGCTTGCGTACATCATTGGAACCGCTGGATTTTATCGGCGCGAGTTCATCGTTGATGCGCGCGTGTTAATTCCGCGGCCGGAGACCGAGCATCTCGTCGAGGCCGCGATCGTCTTTTTGCGCGCGCGCGGGAACTCGCGTGTGCTCGATGTCGGCACGGGCAGCGGCGCAATCGCGTTGACGATTGCTGCAGAAGTGCCGCGTGCACGCGTTGATGCGGTCGACGCCTCACCCGAAGCGCTCGTCGTAGCGATCGAGAACCGCCAGCGCCTAGGCCTGCTCGATCGGCAAGTCGCGTTCTATCTCGGCGACCTGCTCGATCCGGTGAAGAACCGGCGCTACGATGCGATCGTCGCGAACCTCCCCTACGTGCCCGAGGGCGAAGGCGACGCCACGTTGCGCTTCGAGCCGGCGATCGCTCTTTACGCCGGCGCCGACGGCCTCGACATGTATCGCCGCTTCTTCGAAGGCGTGCCGCCGCTGCTCAAGCCGGGCGGCCTGCTGCTCGCCGAAGGAGCGCCGCCAATCGCGGTAGGGCTCTTCGCGCTCGCGCAGGCAGCGTTTCCGCAGGCAACCGTCACGCTGGAGCGCGATTACGGCGGCCGCGACCGGTTCGTCAAGGTGGAGACCCCGGGCTAGCTCGAATAAACACATCCCGAGATGGCGAAGTACATTTTCTTCACCGGCGGCGTGGTGAGTTCGCTCGGCAAGGGCATCACCGCAGCATCCCTCGGACGACTCCTCAAAGCTCGCGGCATCAGCGTGTCGATCCAGAAACTGGATCCCTATATCAACGTGGACGCGGGCACGATGAACCCGTATCAGCACGGCGAGGTCTTTGTCACCGAAGACGGTGCCGAGACCGACCTCGATCTTGGGCACTACGAGCGTTTCATCGACGAGAATTTGGTTCGCGCCAACAACGTGACGACGGGTCAAGTCTACAACTCCGTCATCGAAAAAGAACGCCGCGGCGAATATTTGGGCGCGACGGTCCAGGTGATTCCGCATATCACCAACGAGATCAAGGCGCACATCAAACGCGTTGCCGAAGCGAGTCGCGCCGACGTGTGCATCGTCGAAGTCGGCGGTACGGTCGGCGACATCGAGTCGCTGCCGTTCCTCGAAGCCATCCGCCAGATGCGCTACGACGTCGGCGATGAAAACGTGATGTACTGTCATCTCACCCTCGTGCCGCACCTCGGCGCCGCCGACGAGCTGAAAACCAAACCGACTCAGCACTCCGTGCGCGAACTGCGCGGCATCGGCATCTCGCCCGATGCGATCGTGTGCCGCACGCAGTCCGCGATTGCGATGCCGATCGAGCTCAAAGAAAAGATCGCGCTCTTCTGCGACGTCCCGCCGGGTTCGGTCGTGCAGAACATCGACGCGAAGACGATCTATCAAGTGCCGTTGAACCTCGAAGCGGAAGGGCTGGCCAGCGCCGCGGTGCGCAAGCTCGGGCTGCCGACGATCGCGCCCAAGCTCGATGAGTGGACGAAGATCGTCGACCGCATCATGGAGCCCAAGCACCGTATCCGCATCGCACTCGTCGGCAAGTACGTCGAACTCAAAGACGCGTACATCTCGATCGTCGAAGCGCTTCATCACGCCGGTATCTATCACAATGCCGAGGTCGAGATCAAGCGCATCGATTCGGTCACGGTCGAGACGCAGGGCGTCGGCGTCCTCGAAGGCGCGCATGGGATCCTCGTGGCTCCGGGCTTCGGCGCGCGCGGCGTGAACGGTAAGCTGCAAGCGATTCGCTTTGCACGCGAGCGCAAGATTCCGTTCCTGGGCATCTGCTTCGGCATGCAGCTCTCGTGTGTAGAGTTCGCGCAGAACGTGTGCGGCATCGCCAAAGCGAATTCGATTGAAGTCGACGAGACCACGCCCGACCCGGTGATCGACTTCATGCCCGATCAGCGCGATCTGGAGATCTACGGTGGCACGATGCGCTTGGGCTCGTACAGCTGTAGCCTCGATCCGGATACGCTCGCGCTGCGTGCGTACGGCGTAGCCGAGATCAGCGAGCGTCATCGCCACCGCTATGAATTCAACAATCGCTACCGCCCCGTCTTTGAAGAACAGGGCATGCGCTTTTCGGGCCATCACAACGTCGGCAAGACGACGCTCGTGGAAATCATCGAGTTGCCGGCCGATATGCATCCCTGGTTCGTGGGCACGCAAGCGCACCCCGAGTTTAAATCGCGGCCGAACAACCCGTCGCCGCTGTATCGCGACTTCATCGGCGCCGCGCTCAAACATGGCGGTTCCGCGATCGAGGTACGCTCGGTCGAAATGCCCCAGGCGAACGAAGTTCGCCCGGGGACCCCGAGAGTTTGAAAGGCGCTACGCTTACGCTGTGCGCCCCCCAACTCCGTTGGGGCCCCCCGTGAATCCTAGCGATATCACCGCGTTCATCCTCACGCGCGACGAAGAGCGCGATCTCCCGCGCGCGATCAGCAGTTTGCCGCATGGCATGGCTATTTTGGTGCTCGATGCGCTCTCGAACGATCGCACGGTCAGCTATGCGATTGCCTCGGGCGCCCGCGTCATCGAACGGCGCTGGACCGACTTCGTCGATGCACGGCGTTACGGCCTCGCCCAGATCACGACGCCATGGGTGCTGATGCTCGACGCCGATGAGGAGCTCGACGATCGCCTGCGGGACGCAATTGTGGCGGCGCCGGAGGATGCCGACGGCTACGTCGTACGGCGCACGACGTACTTTCGCGGCAAGCCGATGCGGTTGTGGAACAACGAGCCGCTGCTGCGCCTGGTGCGTACGAGCGCGGCGCGTATCGACGACGCGGTGTTGCACGAACGGCTCGCCTGCGACGGCGTGAAACGCGAGCTGCGCGGTGCGCTCTTGCACTACTCGTATCCCGATGCCCGCAGCTATCTCGAAAAGTATGCGCGTTATACCGCAATCGAAGCGCTTGCGCAACGGGCGAATCCCCTACGCTGGCTCGGCGAGTCGGCACTCGTAGCGCCGCGCTTCGCCAACAACCTGGTGCGACACGGCGCGGTGCTGGATGGGCCGCGTGGGTGGTTCGTCGCGTGGTACTCGGCACTCTATCCCGCGGTCGTCGCGGCGAAAGCGCTACGGCAGACCTGGAGCGATCGCAAGCGTTCATGACGCGGATCGGAATCGACGCGCGCCGAGGGCGGCATATCTCGGTTGGCATGCGCACGTACATGGAAGAGGTCGTTGCGCGTTTACCACGCGTTGCACCGGACCTGCAGTATCGCGTCTACGCAGACGGCGAAAATGTCGCGGCGCTGGAGCAGCTTACGCTGCCGCTGCAGATGTGGCGCGACCACATCAGCGTTGCGCACTACATGTCGCAGTACGTCCCGCTCTTGCGTGGCGGCCGCTTTACGTTTACGATTCACGACCTGATTCATCTGCGCTACCGCGAACTGCACAAGCCGACGATCGGTCCCTACTACGAGTTTGTGGTTAAGCCCGCGGCTCGCCACGCGGCGAGAATCATCACCTCGGACAACCGTACGGTCGACGATTTGGTGAATCTCCTCGACGCCGATCCGGCGAAGATTCGCGTGATTCCGCTCGCCCCGCGCGAGCGCTTCTTCGTGCAGGCAGAACCGTACCGCAGTGTGCGGCCGTTTCTGCTCTACGTCGGCAACCATCGCGCGCATAAGGACGTGCCGACGCTCTTGCAGGCGTGGGCGGCGCTCCCGGCGCGGTACGACGTCGATTTGCTCCTGACCGGACACGACGATTTCAACGGCGAGCTGCAGCGTATCTCGAGCGATCGCCGCGCTGCGATCGCGCTCGGCGATGTCGACGACGATGCGCTCGCCTCGTACTACGCGGGTGCGACCGCGCTCGTGCACCCGTCGCTGCTCGAGGGCTTTGGCTTGCCGTTCGTCGAGGCGATGGCGCAAGGCTGTCCGGTGATCGCCACGACGACGTCGATTCCCGATCCGGTTGCAAGCGCAGCACTCACCTTCGCGCCGCGCGATGTCGAGGCTGCACGCGGGCTGATCGAACGCGTGCTCGACGACCAGGCTTTGCGCACTACACTCGTTGAACGTGGACGTGAGGCCGCGCGCGCGCTCACATGGGATCGCACCGCGCGCGAGACGGCCGCGGTCTACCGTGAAATCGTAGAGGTGCAACGGTGATTCACGTTTTGGTCGCCACGATTGCCATCGTCATCAACGGCGTGAAGTTGCCGCTGCAGCCGCCGCCGATGATGGTGCATGGACAACTCTACGTACCGGTTCGGCGCACGATCGAGGCGTTGGGGCTGCCCTTTGCCGTCATCGGCAATCAAGTCGAGACCCAAATCGGCGCGAGGGCGATTACGCTTCGGATCGGCGGCAGCGGCGCGATCGAGGTCAAAGACGCCCTCTATGTGCCGTTGCGCTTTTTCACCGATGTCCTTGGCGCGCAGGCGACCTTCGATCGACAAACGCAGACGGTCGCGATCGTTGCGCAACTGGTTGGCCGCTCGGCGAGCGGCTTGATCCTTACCCACACCTCGGCGGAGCGTTTCGGCACGGTGAGCGCGATCGATGTTAACTCCAATCCGCCCACGGTTACGCTCGAGTACAACGCGACGATCCACACGGTACCGATCGGCGCTAACGCCGTTGTCGAGATGCACGACGTCGCGGCGAACGTCGTCGTGCCGGGCGAATTGGCCGATGTACGACCGGGTGACTTCGCGCGCATCTACATGGATCGCGCCGGGCACGTGGAGCGCGTCGAGGACGCGTTCGGCTCCTATACCGGGCACATCGCCGCAGCAACGGCGAGCGAGTTCGTGATCGCCGACGGACACGTCATTATTCCGAACCGGACGACGCAGATCGTGCTCAACGGCGCAGCGGCCGCCGTCTCCGACTTGCGCATCGGCGATGTCGTCACCGTTCGTTACAACGTCGAAACCTACGAGATTCGCACGGTGCTCGCGAGTCGTCCGATTGCGGCGACCTCACCGCAGCCGGGGCAGCCGCAGATTAGCAGTGTGACGCTCAACACCAATCGTCCGCAACGGGCCGGCGACAGCATCACCGTCGGTCTCCAAGGTACGCCGAGCGGCGCTGCGACATTCGACATCGGCTCGTACGTCACGAACATCGCGATGTCCGAGCGCACGCCCGGCGTCTACATCGGCAGCTACGCGATTCCAAACGGCGCGAATTTCAGCGACGTACCGATCATCGGACGTCTGCGCGTCGGGCAGAACAGCGCGCCCGACGTACAAGCCGCGCAGACACTCTCCGCGTCGAGCTCGCCGCCCGGTATCTCCGACTTTGCGCCGGGTGAGGGCGCGTCGGTGAACACAAGCTCACCGGCAATCTATGCGACCTTCGTTGCCGATGCGGTTCCGGTCAATCCTTCGAGCATCGTGATGTGGGTCGACGGGCGCGACGTCACGTCCGAGTCGTTGCGCACGCCGACCTTCATCCAATATATGCCGTCGTACACGTACCACCGCGGCGATGTGCACGTCACCGTGCGCGTTGCCGATCTCGCCGGCAACACGACGACCAAGTCGTGGACCTTCGTGATTCGCTAATGGATTGTTTATTCTGCAAGATCGCGAGCGGTGAGATTCCCGCGAAAACCGTCTATCGCGGCGACGACGTGCTTGCAATCGAAGACATCAACCCGCAGGCGCCGGTGCACCTGCTCGTGATGCCGACCGAGCATCATGCAAACATCGGAGAACTCTCAGACGCCCGCAAAGGCGCGCTCCTCGCCAAGCTGATCGAGGTTGCGACCAAACTCGGGCGCGAGCGTGGCGGCGACGGGTATCGGCTCGTGCTCAATACCGGACCTGACGGCGGCCAGACCGTCGATCATTTGCACGTGCACGTGCTCGCCGGACGGCACATGGCCTGGCCGCCCGGATAATCCGATTGACGGGCCCTAGCGGCTGTGCTACAGTACCCTCTGGCCTCGGGGACCGAGGTCAAATTTTTGCGTGCCTGCTTCGGCGCGCCACGAAAGGGGGGTCAATCAATAATGGAAGTTCGCGTATCTCCGGGTGAATCGATCGAGAGCGCGCTGCGCCGTTTCAAGAAGGCCACCCAGAAGGCGGGTATACTCGCCGAGGCGCGCAAGCACGAGCACTACGAAAAGCCGAGCGTTCGCCGCAAGAAGAAATCGGCTGCCGCGCGCAAGCGCCGGGCCTAACCCTTGGGTAGTTTGAAAGACCGCATCGCCTCCGATCTCAAGGAGGCGATGAAGGCGCGCGACCAATTGCGCCTCGATACCCTGCGCTCTGCGCTCTCGGGGTTCACCTATAAACGCAGTGAAGCCGGCACGGACCTTTCCGACGCCGATGAGCTTGCTGTTGTCCAGAAGCTGGTCAAGCAACGCAGCGACTCGCTGACCGAATTCGAAAAAGCCGGTCGCCAAGATTTGGCCGACAAAGAACGCGCCGAACGCGACATCCTGATCGGGTATCTGCCGGCGCAGAAATCTGCTGATGACATTCGCGCGATCGTGAAGGCCGCGATCGCCGCGCTCCCCGCCGATGGGCGCAATCAGGGTGCCGCCATGAAAGCCGTGATGCCGCAGCTCAAAGGCCTCGCCGACGGCAACCTGATCCGCCAGATCGTCACCGAAGAGCTCGCGTAGACCCTCGTTAGAAGAAACCTTGACACATTGCGAAAGTAGCATCCAGCATGGTTGCTCTTCGCTTGGTTCGCTGCGCTCGCGCTTCAGATGCCGCTGGCGCTGTATTGCGGCCGCCGCGTCTCGCCGGCTTGGCGCGCGCGGCGACCCCATCGGGGGCAGTTATGGTCGTTCCGATCTCCGGGATGGTCGACGACGGCATGGCGCATCTCGTGCAACGTGCAATCGCGCAAGCTGACGACGAACACGCCGCTGCGGTCGTCCTCGACGTCGATAGCGACGGCGGCCTCGTCGAAGCTGCGCAAGATATTCGGACCGCGATTTTCAACGCGCACGAACCGGTCTATGCCTACGTCGAGCGCCGCGCCTTTTCCGCAGCTTCGCTGATCACGCTCTCGACCTCACGCATTTTCATGTCGCCCGGTTCCGCGATCGGGTCTGCTGAACCGCACCCGGATGATCCCGAAACGCGCTCGGCCGTCAAGGCCCTCTTCGTTTCGACCGCGCAGCGCAATCATCGTCCGGTAAAACTGGCGGAAGCCTTTGTCGACAAGAGCATCCAGGTTCCCGAATATCAGACACCCGGAACGTTTCTCACGCTCTCCGCACAGGACGCCGTCAAGACCGGCATGGCTGATGCGATCGAACCGTCGCTCACGGCAGCGCTCGGAACGGTCCATCTCGCCGATGCACCGCGCGTGAAGCCGGCGTACACCTGGGGCGAAGGGCTCGCGCGCTTCATCAATCAGCCGGTCATCACCTCGCTGCTGCTCACGGTTGCTGGGCTCGGGTTGATCATTGAGATGCAGACACTACACGGAATTGCCGGTACCATCGGCATCCTCGCGCTCGGACTGTTTTTCGGTACGCACATCTACGCCGGCTTCTCGAATGGTCTCGTCGTTGCGCTCGCAGTGATCGGACTGCTCGGGATTCTGTGGGAGTTGCACGTCGTGCCCGGACACGGGTTCCCGGGCATCTTGGGCGGCCTCGCGTTGCTCGCGTCGGTGTTTCTCGCCTTTGGCATCCCGTTCACGTTCATTGCGATACAGTCGATTGCGTCGGCGATCATCTTGACGGTGATCCTCTTTGCGGTCTTTACGCGCTACTATCCGCAGAGTGCGTGGATGCGCCGTTTGGCGCTGGTGGAATCGCAGGGTGCCGACTATGTTACAAGCAGCGACTTCTCGGCGCTGCGCGGCATGACCGGCGTTGCGGCCTCATATCTTCGTCCTGCGGGCGTCGCACAGATCGACGGAAAGCGTGTCGACGTGTTGACCGAGGGAGAATTCATCGCGGCGGGAACGCCTGTCCGCGTCATGCGCGTCGAGGGTGCACGCGTCTTCGTCGAGCCGGTTACACTTCCGAGCTATAAGTAGGACCGTTCGACAAGCTCAGGGTTAAAAAGGAGATCTAAAGTCAGTGGAACTCGCAACGATTGGCGTAGTCGTCATCGTCTTTATCGCGATCATTCTCTTCTTCGTGTTCCTGTATTATTTTCCGATTGGAACCTGGATCCGCACGGTTGCGGCCGGCGTACCAATCGGCATCATTACGCTCGTGCGCATGCGGCTTATCGGTATTCCACCGAGCATCATCGTTACGAACTACGTGCGGGCGCGCAAAGCCGGCTTGAATCTCACGATCGATCAGATGCAGTCGCATTATCTCGCCGGCGGTAACGTCGAAGCCGTGACGCTTGCCATGATCGCTGCGCAGCGGGCGCAGATTCCGCTGGATTGGCAGCGTGCCGCAGCAATCGATCTCGCTGGACGCAACGTCGTTGAGGCGCTGCAGACGTCGGTCACGCCGAAAGTCATCGAGACGCCGACCTTCCAGGGCGTCGCGCAAAACGGCATTCAACTCAACGTCAAGGCGCGCGTTACCGTGCGCAGCAACCTCGATCGCTACGTCGGCGGCGCCGGCGAACAGACGGTCATCGCGCGTGTCGGTGAAGGCGTGGTTGCCGCGGTCGGTGCAGCGATCGATCACAAAGAAGTGCTCGAATATCCCGACCGTATTTCGAAGACCGTGCTCGCCAAGGGTCTCGACGCCGGAACCGCATTTGAGATCGTGTCGATCGATATCGCCGATGTCGACGTCGGCAAGAACATCGGCGCCGAACTGCAGACCTCGCAAGCCGATGCCGATCGCAAGATCGCGCAAGCAAAGGCGTCGGAGCGTCAGTACGCTGCGCAGGCGGCCGAGCAGGAGCAACGAGCCGAGACGCAAGCGATGCGCGTGAAAGTCGTCGAGGCAGAAGCCGCGATCCCGCTTGCAATCGCCGAAGCGTTCAGAAACGGAAACCTCGGGGTGATGGATTACTATCGCCTCAAGAATCTGCAGGCTGATACGGGCATGCGCGACTCGATCGGCAACAGCGTCGAAGGCACCACATCGCCCGACGTGACGCAGCCGCCGCCGCAACCGCCGAGGTAGTCGATGCACGACATCGGTGGGATCGTTTGGATCATCGTCGTGGTCATTGCGGTGATCTCGAGCATCCGGCGTAACGCAATGCGCGCGCGGAACGCGCAGCGCGCGCGGGAGGCGCCGGCGCCCACACCCGCGCCGGTGCGGGCACCGATACCGGTGCCACCGCCGGCCGCGCCATCGCGGTTGGCGATGAGCGGATTTGCGATGCCGCCGATCGACGCGCCCATCCCGGTTGTGACCGCTGCGGCCCGCGCATCGCGACCGGTTGCGCCTACGCCACCGCCGTTTACGCCGTTTATGCCGGCGCGGGTTGGAACCTCACCGATTCGTGGTATGTTCGAAGGTGGTGCGACGCTCGTGCGGGCAATTGTAGCCGCCGAAGTGTTGGGGCCACCGAAAGCGATGCAGGAGAACACGATCTGGAGTCCACGTCACAGCGAACCGTCGATCTAAGCGATCTGGTAGATCGCGTCCGTCTCTTCGGACAATTCGATCAGAATCTCTCGGCGCTCGAGGAGCGCCTTCGGGTGAGCGTTCGCGCCGACGGCGACCGGTTGTTTCTCGCGGGTTCAGCTGCCAACGTTGAACGTGCCGAGCACGCGGTGCGCCGCATGCTCGATGCTGCGGTCGGTGGCGCACAGATCACGCCCGACGACGTTGCGCTTGCGATCACCGAGACCGTGCCGAGCACGCTCGTGCGTACGCAGCGTGGTAAAGAGATTCGCGCAAAGACGGCGGGTCAGCGCGCCTTTGTCGAATCGATCGAACGCAACACCCTCACGTTCGGCATCGGGCCGGCCGGCACCGGGAAGACGTTTCTGGCCGTCGCGATGGCGGTGCGTGCGCTCAAGAACCGCGAGGTGACGCGACTGATACTTTCGCGACCGGCGGTTGAAGCCGGCGAAAAACTGGGCTTCCTGCCCGGCGATCTGCGCGAGAAGGTCGATCCGTATCTGCGTCCGCTCTACGACGCGCTCGAAGAGATGCTCGACGATGCGGTTGTTGAGCGCTATCTCGAGCGTGGCACGATCGAGGTTGCGCCGCTCGCATACATGCGGGGTCGTACGCTCAATGACGCGTTCGTGATTTTGGACGAGGCGCAGAACGCAACGTCGGATCAGCTCAAGATGTTCCTCACGCGCTTGGGCGCGGGGGCGAAGATGGTCGTCAACGGCGACGTGACGCAAATCGACCTTCCGTCGGGCGCGCGCAGCGGGCTACGCGATGCAGCACGCCGGCTCGGGTCGCTCGAGGACATCGGCGCAGTCGAGTTGACCGATACCGATGTCGTGCGCCATCCGCTCGTGGCGCAAATCATTCGCGCCTACCAGCATGACAATCCACTATCGTAACGACGTACGCAAGAGCGGCGTGGACGTGCGCGCGCTCAAACATGCGATGCGCACGTTGTTAGCGAGCGTCGACCAGGGCGACGCTGCGATCTCGCTGACGCTGGTCGATGACGATGCGATCCGTGAGCTCAATCGCGAGCATCGCGGCAAGGACAAAGCGACCGACGTTCTCAGCTTTCCCCTAAATCCTTCGGATTTTGGGGACCCCGATAGTTCTATCGGCGCTACGCCTTCGGCTGCGCGCCCCCCACACGCAAAGCGCGTGGGGCCCCCGGAACGCCTATTAGGTGACATCGTCATCTCGATTGACACCGCGCGGCGCCAAGCCGCGGACTATGATGCGCCGCTCCAACGCGAGCTCGAGCGCTTGATGATCCACGGGTTGCTTCACGTGCTCGGCCACGATCATATGGAAGCCGGCGAACGCGCGCGGATGGAAGCCGAAGAGCGGCGCTTGGCTACGGCAATCGGCATGCCGTGGCCCTATGAAGGTTCCTAAGCGTGCGCTTTTGGCGGTCGTTCAATCACGCGTTTGCGGGCATCATGTATGCCGCGCGTACGCAGCCAAACATGCGCGCGCATCTGATCATCGCATTGCTGGTGATTTTGGCGGCCACGCTTTTGCGACTCGAGCGCGACTACGTGATCGACCTCGTGATCATCATCGCCGTCGTGCTTGCACTCGAGCTGCTCAATACCGCGGTCGAATCGATCGTCGATCTCCTGACCGTGACGCACCATCCGCTGGCCAAGACCGCCAAGGACGCTGCGGCCGGCGCGGTGTTGATCGCCTCGATCGCCTCCGTGGTCGTTGGCTATCTGGTCTTCTACCAGGGGATCATCAACGGCGGACAGCGCGTTTTCCAGGCTGTCGGAAGCGTTCCAAGCAATATCGCCTTTGTCGTGCTCTTTGTGGTCTCGGTCGTCACCATCTTCGCCAAGGCCTGGGTCGGGCGGGGTTCGGCGCTGCAAGGCGGGGCGATCTCAGGCCATGCGGCGCTGGCTTTCGCAGCTGCGACCCTGCTGGCGTTCGTCACGCAGCGGCCGCTTGCGGCCATCCTGGCCTACTTCATCGCCTTCCTGGTGGCCCAGAGCCGGGTAGAGGCCAAGATCCACAGCACCGCCGAAGTGCTGACGGGTTCGGTCCTGGGGACTGTGGTCGCCCTGGCCGTGTATCTGCTAGCTCGCTCGCACCTTATGCTATAATGGCGCCGTTTTGAATACCGACCCTGACCGAAGTCCCAAACCATGACGTCGAGCCCCAACGCGCTCGAAATCGCCGCCCTCGTCGTCCTGGTCGTGTGTTCGGCCTTTTTCTCAGCCTCGGAGACCGCCCTGGTCGCGGTCTCCCGGATTCGCGCCCGCGCCCTCTATGACAGCAAGCTGCGCGGCTCGGCCAACGTCCTCGCGCTGGTCGACGATAAGGGTCACGTCCTCACCTCGATTCTGATCGGCAATACGATCGCGCTCTTGGCCGCCGACTCGCTCGCGACGGCGCTCGCTTTCGACATGGGCTTGCCGCACCCGGCAATTTGGTCGACCGCGGTCATGTCGGTGGTCCTCTTGCTCTTCGGCGAGATCATTCCCAAGACGCTTGCCGCCGGCGACAGCGATCGCTGGCTGATCGCGCTCTCGCGGATTCTCCGTTACGTGTCGATCGTGATCGGTCCGATCAGCAATGCCTTCACCTTCGTTGCCAACGCCATCTTGCGCATCTTCGGTATCCGCGTTACGCACCAGATGTACGTAACGGAAGAAGATATTCGCGCGCTGGTTAACGTCGGCGCCGAGCAACGCGTGATCGAGGAAGAAGAGCGCGAGATGATCCACTCGGTCATCGAGTTCGGAGACACGATCGTGCGCGAGGTCATGACGCCGCGTCCGGAGATGATTGCGGTTTCGATCGACGATCCGCCGCGGCGCGCCCTCGACGTGGTGATCGCCGAGGGGTACTCAAAAGTTCCGGTGTACCAGGAATCAAAAGACGACATCGTCGGCGTGATCCATGACCGCGAGTTGCTCATTGCGCTGGCCAACGGGACGCTCGCCCAAACCAGCTTGCGCAACCTGATGCGTCCGGCTCCCCACGTTCCCGAAACCAAGAAGATCGCCGAGCTTCTGCGCGAGATGCAGCGCAACAAATTCTCGCTCTCGATCGTCGTTGATGAGTACGGCGGTACGGCCGGCTTGGTTACGATGGAAGACCTACTTGAAGAGATCGTCGGCGAGATCCGCGATGAGCACGACGAAGACGAGCAAGAGCCGATCCGTATCGTCTCCGAAGAAGAGGCCGTTGTCGAAGCCGGCACCAACATTGAGGACGTGAACGCAAAACTTGGCACGCACATTCCCTCGGAAGATTTCGAAACGCTTGGCGGTTACGTCGTCGGCCTTTTCGGACGGCTGCCGCGCGAAGGCGAAGAGATCGAGGCCGATACGCGCACGCGCCTCAAAGTCGAGCGCACCCGTGGCCGGCGTATCCTTTCGGTGCGCGTCTTTACGCATCCCAACGGTGTGATGGAGCGCGTTGAAGAGGCTGAGCTTGGTGAACGCGACGTTGCTCAGTGAACACGAGGCGCTGCTCTCTGCAGCGCACGGCGTTCGCGAGCAGGCCTACGCACCCTATTCGAAGTTCAACGTTGGTGCCGCGCTCGACACCGGCGACGGTCACGTGTTTCTAGGCGCAAACGTCGAGAACGCAAGTTACGGTCTCACGATTTGTGCCGAACGGTCGGCTGTGAGTGCGGCGGTCTCGGCGGGCTATCGGAACTTCGAAGCGATTGCGATCGCTGGTCCGGATGACGCGGTCACGAGCCCGTGCGGTGCCTGTCGTCAAGTGCTCGTGGAATTTAATCCTGCGATGACGGTGATCTTTACGACGCCCCACGGCCCGGTCGTGACGACGGCTGCGGAGTTGCTTCCCCATTCCTTCGGCCCGCTCGTATAAAACGCGCGGCATCGTGCTGCGCGCGCGTCCGCTCGGTGAAGCCGACCGCATTATCAGGCTGTTCACAAGCGAACACGGAAAGCTCGACGCCGTGGCGAAAGGCGTGCGCCGTGCAAAGAGTCATTTCGCCGGGCGGCTCGAGTTCGGGAATGAGTGCGAGCTGCAAATGCACCGCGGACGTTCGCTCGACGTGATCGTCCACGCGGACATCATACGCGCGCCGTGGGAGCGATTGGTGGAACCCGAGCGCTTCGCGACCGCGCACCTCGTTGCGGAGTTGATCGACGCGTTCTGCGAGCCCGATCTTGCGGTACCGGAAATCTACGATTTACTCGCCGGCATGCTCGGCGCTGTTGCAGCAAGCGAAGCCCCACGCGAACTCGTGCCGCGCTTTTCGTTGCGGCTTCTTGCTTCGCTCGGCATCGAACCGCCGGTGGATGGCTGCATTCGCTGCGGCAAGCCGTTCGCGGTTGCGCAGGCGTGGGTCGATCCGCAGGCAGGCGGTTTTATCTGCGCGACGTGCCGCGAAGGCTGGCGCGATCTGATCGAACTCGATGCCGAGGACCTGCGCAACCTCGCCGATCTGTGCGCGCCGCGCGGCACGGCGCGTGCTGCACTGCTGGCTCGCCCGCGCGTCGGCTCTGCAGTTGCGGAGCTCATCGTGCACCATTTGGGCAGAAAGCCGAAGGCCGCATCATAGCGATTCTCGGACTCGATGTCGGCAGCAAACGTATCGGCCTTGCGATCGCCGACCCGAGCGAAACCTTCGCGTTGCCGCTCGGTACGATCGAACGGAGCAATCTGCGCACCGATCTCGCGCAGATTCAGGAATATGTGGAGTCGTATCGCGTGAACGAACTCGTTGTCGGCGATCCGATCTCGCTTTCGGGCGAGCGCGGCATCGCGGCGCAGAAGATGGACACCTTCGTCGAGGCGCTGGAAGGCGTCTTTCCCGGGAAAATCTATCGTGTTGACGAGCGACTGACCACGGCGCAGGCAACCAAGACCTTGATCGCCGCGGACGTGTCGCGCAAGGACCGCAAAAAGGTCGTCGACAAAATGGCGGCGGCGCTGATTCTCGAGACCTTTCTCGCGCGCCGGCGTCTGGGCCATCACGACTAGTGTCGCGCTCGCGCATTATAACGATCCTGATCGCGGCGGTCGCGATCGCCTGCATCGTCACCGGTGCCTTTGCGTACGGGCTCCTTGGGTTCGATCGTACGCTACCGGCCGACAAGGTTGAGGTCATCGTGCCAAGAGGCGCGACGCTGCACGAAGTCGCCACACTCCTTGAGGAGCGTGGCGTCATTCGCAGCGGGTTTGCGTTTCGCGCCTACGCGACGGCACGGCATCTCGATTCCGGAATTCGTTACGGCGCGTACTCGTTTGGGCCGCGCGAAACTTCGCCCGAGATCCTCGACCAGCTGCTCAGTGGCGGCTCGCAAATCGCGGTGTGGATCACGATTCCCGAGGGTTATACCGCAGAGCAGATCGCGACGGAAGTCCAGAACAGCGGCATCGACAAGTATCCGGCGCTGGTACGCGCGTTGAAGCCGCATGAAGGGTTTCTCTTTCCCGACACCTACCTCGTGCCGCTTGCCGCGACGCCGGACGACGTGGGGAAGATGCTTACCGACCAGTTTGCCAAGGAACTCCCAGCTGACGCATCGCAGCGCGCTCGCGCGTTGCACGTGAGCGTTGCGCAAGCGGTGACGGTCGCGTCGCTGGTCGAGCGCGAAGCGAAGATCGAGGCCGACCGGCCGATGATCGCGGGCGTCATCTACAATCGACTGCGCCAGGGAATGCCGTTGCAGGTCGACGCGACGATCGAATACGCGTTGCCCGCCCACAAGAGCGAGCTTACGCTTCACGATTTGCGGGTAGATTCGCCGTATAATACCTATCAGCACGCAGGTCTGCCCCCGACCCCGATCGCCAACCCCGGCTTACCCTCGCTGGAAGCGGCGCTTCATCCGGCGAAGACCGATGCCTTGTACTACGTGTATTGCGGGAACGGGCACCACGTCTTTGCGAAGACACTCGCGGAGCATCAAGCCAACGTCGAACGCTGCCTTCACTAACCAGCTTTAAGGAGCCAACATGTCGTCCAACAACGGTGAAACCAGGACCGGCCCGCTTGAACTGAGCGAAGTGCTTCACATCGAAACCAAGGACGGTGGAGAGCTGCCGTTCGAGGTCGTCGGTATCCTCGAAGATCCCGACGACGGCACATCGTACGCCGTGCTCATGCACGAACCGCAGGATGATGATGCCGAGAGCGAGTTCATCGTCACCGATCTCGAAGGCAATCTGCTCGAAGATGAGGCCCTCGCACAGGAGATTCTCGACGAGTTTCTCGTCTTTGCGGAAGAGGCCGGAGACGACGGCGGAGACAGCTAATCCGCATTCTTTTTCTCTCGGCGAGTGTGGGCGTTGGCCACGTCGCCGCAGCAAATGCGGTCTGCGTGGCGCTTCGCGAAATCGATCCGAGCGTGCGCACGCACGTTGTCGATTCTTATAAATACGCCGCGCTCGTCGTTTCGCGTGTGGTGTCCGACGGGTATTTGCGGATGGTCAAGACGATTCCGCAGATGTACCGCTACATCTACGACCGGGCCGAGCGCGCAACCGAGGTTGGCCCGTTTCGGACTTGGGCCGCGCAATTCACCGCGGGAAATCTGCGCTCGTTGATCGAGCGCGAGCGCCCTGATGTGATCGTCTGTACGCACGCGTTTCCAAGCGGCGCAATGGCGGAATATAAGCGCGTATATGACGATGCACCGCCGGTCGTCGGCATCGTGACCGACTTCGCCGTCCACGCGTTTTGGATACACGACAATATCGAGGGTTACTGCGTTGCCACCGAGGCGATGCGCAACATCATGATCGCGCGTGGCGTTTCGCCCGAACGCGTTGCCGTCACGGGCATTCCGGTCGATCCTCGCTTTGCGCGGGCCGACGAGTCACGCAACGCCCTGCGCCAACGACTGGGATTACCGCTGGATCGTCCGATTGCGCTGGTGATGGGTGGTGGACTGGGCATCGGCCCGCTCTCACGTACGCTGCGTGCGATGGAAGGCGTGACCGTGCCAATCGCGGCAGTTGTGATCGCTGGACGCAATGCGCGCCTCGAGCAGCGCTTGCTCGCGGCGGCGGAGAGCGTCAGCTACCCCGTGCGCGTGGTGCGCTTCGTCGACAATGTATACGACTACATGCACGCAGCGGATGTATTTGTCACGAAGCCGGGTGGTCTAAGTACTGCCGAGGCGCTGGCCGCGCGCAAGCCGATCGTGCTGCTCAAACCGCTGCCAGGCCAAGAAGAGCGCAACGTGCGCGTGCTGACCGAGTGGGGTGTCGCCATTCGGGCACGCACGACGGCAGAGTTGCCGAACGCACTGACGGCGATATTAACGGATTCTTTGCGCCGCGAGCGAATGGTTCAAGCAGCAGGGCAACATGGGCGCCCGGATGCAGCGCGCGATGCCGCATCATTGGTCTTTCGGCTCGCGTGCGCACCGAAGGAGGTTCCGGCGTGAAACTCCCATCTTCGTCAACCTACGCGTTTTGGCTCGCACTCTTTCGCATCTATGCGGGCGCATTTTGGTTGATGCACGGCATTCCGAAGTTCACACAAAGCCAAGACTTCATGCCGCCCAACGGCGCGATGACGCAATTTCTCAACGGACAGATCGTCCATAACAGTGGTCCGTACCAGACGTTCCTCGTGCACGTGGTTTTACCGAACGCGGGATTCTTCGCGGAGCTCGTGCGTTTGGGCGAAGTCGTGACCGGCTGTCTGCTGTTCTTCGGGTTCTACACGCGTCTCGGCGGAGTGATCGGCATGCTGCTTGCGCTGAACTACCTCTCGGCGAAGGGTGGGCTAGCGCACTTGAGCGTGTGGTCGGGACTCGATTCCGCGGCGTTCGTGCTCTCCGCACTCAATGTGGTGTTGCCGACCGGCCGGGTGCTCGGAGTCGACGGCTTGTTATGGCGGCTGAAACGCAAACGCGAGCCCGTCGTCGCCGGCGCAGCGGTCTTTGTTGAAGAGCCGCCGATGACCGGCCCAACTGCTCCAAGTGCCTAATGGCTCAAGGAAGCTGCTAAGCGACCCGTAACTCCTTTCTAGCGCAAGCGCCGCCATGCGCGGCCCGCGCGGGAGGGTGCAATGAACGGGTTCCCCTCACTCCGAGCCATCGTTTCCCTTTGCAGCGCTTTGATGCTCGTGGCGCCTCTGCCAGGAGCGGCAGCTACCGGCATTGCGCCATTCCGCGATGGCAACGACGGATTCACCCAGATGGCATCGCTCATTCGCAATGCGCAGGTTTTCGTGCACTACGTTGCATGGGGCTTTGACAACGAAATGAGCTGGAAAGCTGCGGGACCTCGCCCGGGCATTGTTTCGCGGACAAACACAAATCCGCTGATACCGCCGCCGGCACTCCCGCCGCCTGGCACCGTCATCGAGAACCTGTCGTGCATTGCGAAGGTCGGTCCGGATCGGGACTCACTTATCGCACTCTTGCGGTGCTCCGCTTCAAGGCTCGCGCTGCTCGCGGAGAAGAGGAAGCCGACCCCGGCGGGTGTTCCGAATACGGCTCGCGCCGAGTCGATGGTATTGGTGTGGAATCAGCAGCTCGATTTTGACAATCTCGCACCGCCGCTCAACAACATGGGCGATATCGTCTTTACGCTCGTGCCATACAACGGGCTCGTTGGCTTGGCGCCGGCGGCACTTTACGGTCAGATGCGCACGCGGGGATCGGGCGAGAGTCAGACGGTTCTGACGGCGTTTCAAAAGATGTATCAGAATCCCGCGTTCAAGACGTTCTTCGCTGGGAAGAACGTCGTGATGCCGACCGGCATCCAAGTAATGGTACAGAAAAATCAGAACGGCGGGACGGTTCTCGGGATGGCGTCGCATCATCAAAAGCTCATTATTACCGAGCAGGCCGCGTTTGTCGGTGGACTCAACTCTCTCAAGGAGTATTGGGACGACCACAATCACACGCAAAATAACAGCGCACGCTGGTCGTCGGAACTGGTCCAATCGCCCGCTTCGAGCTTTGCCGGCGCGATAATTGCGAACCTCGGTTTCGCGCGCCAAGCAAAATGGAGCGACGTTCCTTCGCCGCTGCACGATACCGGTGCGATCGTAACCGGCGACACGGTGACGAACGTCAACGACCTCTTCAGTGACCGGTGGCTAACCAACTTTAATCCGGCGTTTGCTGCTAATGCGACAACCGTTCCCGCGATGCCGGCTGCCGTTCGCAAGGGTATCGCCACGACAAAGACCCTGCTCACAACCGGATTCAAGACGTTGCCGAAGGCCGTTCGAGCTGCGATGCAACCGCATTTGCAGGCATCCCTTGCGCTGCTTAATTACTTCGCTTCGCCAACGCTGCCAAGCACGCCGTTCTTCTATCTCAAACGACAGCTGTTTATGCAATGGATCGGTGTCGCATCCGTGCTGCACCCGGTCGACACAGCGACGACCGGCGCGTTGACATGGCAAATGATTCAGACTCTCGGCGGCGTCGAGGCGTCGATTCAAAAGACGATCTCGGCACCGGCGAGTGTGGCCAATCCGGCGGCCCCGGCGACGAACGTGAAGTTCGTGACCTCACATCCGGTCAGTGCGTACCAACCGATCGTCCCGGCGCCCGGCGCGTTCGACATCCGCAAGCAATATTACGCGACGCTGGCGGCGCTGCACGTCGGATCGTTTGCGTACTTCGAGAACCAGTTCGTGGGCGACCACGATTTTACAATCAAACTGTTCAACGCTTGTGCGCCGAAGGATCCCAATGATGCAGGCTGGTGCCGGGCTGACGGCTTCGCGCACATCGTGATCCCGTATGTCCCCGGCGGCTCGGGGATAACCACGCTCGATCTCTACAAGGTCGTTCCTGACACCGTCAAAGAGGAAATGCAGAACCTCGTCTGGCTCGAGGTAAAGTCCGCCGGCGGCGTTTACGATCGTGCGACGAACAAACTGCACTATGGCTTTACGGCCAAAGGCTCGCCGTGTAACCCACTCAATCCAGATATCAAGTTTATCGGTCCGGCGAACAATGATCCCGCGCAGGTCACGACAACTACACTCGTGCAGATTACCGGCAGCGATAAGACCCAGCCGTGTCCCGGCAACCCGGGCTTTTTCGTACAAGTCACGGTACAGGTCAAAGTCACCGACATCATGTGTGACGGCGCGATCATGAGCTACGTGCTCGCCAGCAATCCGCCGGTGCCGCCGGCCCCGAAGTGGACGTACAACACCTACATGCTTGCCAATGCGATCTACGTGCACAGCAAGCATTCGGAGTTTTGGGAAGACCCAACGCACGGGGCGAGCACGTACGTCGTGGGGTCGGCAAATCTGAACACCCGCAGCCTCGGTAACGTTTTGCCGACGCAAAAAGACTCAAACGACTCCGAGGACGCGATCTTCTGGACGCCAGGTGCGAACGACACGTACTGGCAAGAGATCTGGGGCGAACACATGATGGCGCCGGCGGCTGCGCCTGTCGCCGGCGTGATTTTGCCGTGGGAAGTTCAAGGGCGCTCGAACTACAATGTGCTCTTCCCCGGCGGAGCCGGGAACCCGAATCTCACCGGTCGCGTGGTTCGCCTTGATGCGATAGAGCGGTGCATCGACTTGAAAGGCAGCTGCTAGTGTGTTTGCGCGCAATCTTCTATTTCCGGTCTTGCTTTTTGCGTTGACGGGATGCCCGCCGGGGCCCGTCAATGCGCCGCCGGCGCCGCTCATCTCGCCGGCATTTACCACGCAGACCTGTCCCTTCACGGTGACGATCACCAACTCGGCGTCGGGGAATGTGATCTTTTACACGACCGACGGGTCGTCGCCGCAGACGTCGCCGACGAAGATTCAGTATCAGGCGCCTTTCACGGTGCCGCAAAATCGCGCGGAGACCGTGCAGGCCGTCGCTGGGGTACTGGGCCAGCAGAATCTGGTGTTCGGCCCGATCGCAAGCGTGAGTTACACATGTGGGAATGTATTACCCCAGCGACTTGTTGCGGTGGACCTCAGCACGAATACGCAAGGTCCGGTGACGACCGCCGCTAACAGCGATCTGCTTGTTTTGCAACCGAACGTCGGCATTTCGAGCAGCGCGAACGGTCAAGTGTTGTGGTGCGCGACTGGTACGATCGATCCGCGCGGCCCCTGCACAACCGATTTCGCCAGCTCGACGATCGACCCGATCAATCCGCTAGCGCCTCAGGGCTTCGCGGCATTTGTGCCACCGAATCTCGCAGCGGGGACGTACAACGTCATCGTCAATTCGCAGTCCGGCGCCTTCCTTGGCTACATCACGAACTTTACGGTGACCGCCGCACCGAAAATCTCCGTGCTAACACAACGTTACAACAATCAGCGCACCGGCGCGAATATAGGCGAGACCATTCTAACCACGCAAACCGTCGGCAGCCCTGCCTTCCAGAAGCTCTATCAGATCAACGTCGACGGCGACGTGTACGCGCAGCCCTTGCTCGTTTCAAACGTCGTGATGAACGACGGCTCGATACGGGACATCCTGCTCGTAGCGACGATGAACAATACGCTCTTTGCGTTGGCGGTCGACAATGGCTATCCAACCACGCAAGCTGCTCCGCCGCAGCTTTTGTGGAAAGTGAACTTCGGCACGCCGGTCGCCGCGAATTTTATGCCGCTGGCGGGAACCGCCGACACGTGCTTTACGTCGGCAATTTGTCTGCCCAACGGCAATCACGACACTCCAGACGCGGCCGTCCCTGTGTTGCCGTCACCGGCGAATTGTTGCCCGCCGAACTTCAATATCAATCCGAAGATCGGTATTCTCAGTACGCCGGCCGTGATCGCGGGCGAAGCGGCAGGCATCCAAGACAAGGGCGCAGCGGTTTACGGTGAGGCGGAAGTTTGGAACGGTACTGCTGTCGATCATCACCTTTGGTCGGTGAAGTTGCTCACTGGCGCAATCATCAACAACGTCATCCTCACCGGCACGTCACCCGCCTCAAACGGCTCGGTCGCATTTAGTCCGAACCAGCAAATGCAGCGCCCAGCACTGCTCGCGGGAGCGCGGTCGCACATAATCTACGTGGCGTTCGGTTCGCACGCGGACACGCGTCCCTGGCACGGATGGATCTTCGCCTTCCAGGGCGACGCACAGGGTGACATTCAAAATCCCGCAGGTTTGAGCGGACCGGCGATTTGGACGACGACATCGACCGGCCTTGGCGGATCGATCTGGCAGGGCGGCAGCGGCCTGGCCGAAGACGACGTCAATAATACAGTCTATGCGATGACCGGCAACGGCGAAGAAAGCACGGAGGGCACGCAGTCCAGTGACATTGCGTTCCCGACGACCTCGGCGTGTATGTCGAGTCCGAATCTTGCCGACAGCTTCGTGTCGCTCACTTCAGATGCTCACGGTCAACGGCTGCTTTGCGCCGTCCGATGATGGTCCGATGAGTGATGTCACATTCGCGCGAAGCGCAAGATCTCGATGTCTCGTCATCCGGTCCGGTAAAGATCCCGGGCACGAGCGCGCTGATCGGTGGGGAGAAAGAAGGCTTGATCTTCGTGCTCAACACCGCCTCGCAACTCGCGTTGTCGCAGTCGTTCCTGGCCGCGAAGCCACGTGATGGATTCACAGTGCAAGGCTCGGGCTATCATCACATCCACGGCACGCCCGCGCTGTGGAAAAATGCCAACGGCGTCATCACCGCGTACGTGTGGCCCGAACGCGATTATCTGCGTGCATACAGTTGGGACAAGGTGAACGATGTTTTCGATTGCCTGAGCGGCTCGGGTCTCGTGCCGTGTCAGGGACCTTCGGGCAACACCCAACCGGTCCAGATCAGCACTATTGAGAATCCGGACTGTTCTTTTGGCACGCTTGGCTGCAGTAAGATGCCGGGCGGCATCCTGTCGATCTCCGCCAACGGCGGTACCAGTGGGAGCGCAATCGTCTGGGCCTCGGTCCCGATCGACACCGATGCGCTCTATCGCGTCGTTCCCGGCGTGTTGCGCGCGTTTAACGCGGAGAATCTGCAACAAGAAGTTTGGGACAGTCAAATGCACGCTAGCCGCGATGGAAATTTCAACTTTGCGAAATTCGCGCCGCCGCTCGTCGGCAACGGTCGCGTGTACATGGCGACGTTCTCCAACGCCGTTAATGTATACGGCCTCTGTCCCTCATCGTCGCCCTGTCCGGTGGCGACAGTTGGACCGTAGGGAGGGGGCCCGCCCACGGCGAACGGACGGGGCTGGTCCAGGCTGGGAGAGATGGCCGAGCGGCTGAAGGCGGCGGTTTGCTAAACCGTTATACGATGTAAAGTCGTATCGAGGGTTCGAATCCCTCTCTCTCCGAATCCTCGACTTTGGTCGGGGACGCAGGAACGAAAAACGCGACCCCGTATTTTCGGTGGTCGCGCCGGCGACAACGACACGAGCGGTCGTAGCTCAATTGGATAGAGCAACAGGCTACGAACTTGTAGGTTGGGGGTTCGAGTCCCTCCGACCGCAGATGTAACAAACGAGCCTCGGTACTTGCCGAGGCTCGTTTGCATTTGCGCTACTACTCTTTGTGCGGAATCAAGTAGACAACGCCGTGCGGATAGTCGAACACGTAATCGAAATGTTTGAGGAAGTCGAAACCGATTAGCGCGTCGTGCAATGCGAGATCGTGACTTTCGCATGCTTGGACCTGGCTATAGGTGAACGGTCCCACCTGAATTTTTGCAAGGGGGCCGCACCGGACCATTTCGGTTCCGCCGCCGACGCCTCGGACCGCCGCGTTCCCGCCAAGAAACGTGTTGTCAGAATTTACGATGAGGTTCACTCCGTGATTCTCGACATCGCTCGAAATTTCGACGAAGTCGAGTCCCCCGGTGTCGAGCAGCGCTTTGACTTCGACCTTACCGTCGACACTTGCCGGGACTTGCGGAACGCCTGCCGTCAGGTCGGGCGTGAGTGGATAGCCGCCGCGGCCGTCGGCAGCCACGGCAGGATCGAGAATGCGTATCGTGTGATTGCCGAGGTTGAGATCGACGATTGCGCCGGCGAAGAGATCAAAGCCGATAAGACCGTCGGGCTGTTCGTTGTTTTGCGTATCCTTGAACGTCTGATTAACGGTATCGACGATCACGTTCGAAAGCGTATTGCCGCCGATTTCGACCGTTTCGGCCTTGCGCACAAGCATCTTCGCCTGACCGGCGACGCCGATTCCCGTTGACTTGTCGACGGTCTTTACGTGGGCGCGGCTTGCAAAATCGTCGGTGAGCACGATGGTCGATGCTCCCGTGTCGATGGCAAAGCGACCGGGTACGCCGTTGACTTTCGCATCGATATAAAGACGCGAGTCAGTCACCTTGATCGGCGACGGTTGATTGTTTGCAAAGACCCACGTTGCGGCCGAAGCGGGGGGGTGCAGGTCGCCGGCGCTCACTGCTGCGTTGAGTGTGATCTTCGTGTAGGCGTATTGGCCCTTGTTGTCGTTGAACGACCATGTTCCGACGTACTTTTTGCCTTGACCGATGTCGGTGTACGACTTGATCTTGATCGTGAAGTCGTACTGACCGCCGGGATCGAGAACTGCTCGCACAAACGCGCCCGTATCGGGGTCTTCGTAGACGTCGTACGGCAGCGCGCCGTTCATTGTAATGTGCAGAATGTCGACCGTCTTGCCGTCCACGGTAGTCGTGCCCTTGAGCGTGGCCGGCAACTCACTTGTGCCTTCGTTGAACAGCACGTTGTAGGCAAGATAGTATTTCGCGATGTCGCCGATTACCGGGACGGTAAAGCCGTTCTCGCTGGTTGTCCAGAATAGATTTCCGGTGAAGCCGCGTGAAGCGTCGCCCGCGTAGTCCTTGGTGGCGGGGTAGTCGCAGCGGTATGCCAGGCCGACGCGACGTTCCGTCGCGTGTTGCGTGATCTTTCCGCCGCTATCGGCATAGGTTTGTTCGAGCAGTAGCGACCGCACACTGCCATCACCATACTGCCAACCCACGAAGGCGCGGTGCTTGGCAAGCAACGATGCTGCGTCGTCTGCGCGGGCTGCGATCGGGGCGATGGGCGAGGCTGCAAACAATGCGGCCAAAAGCCAGGTTGAAGCGTGATGTATGCGCATGTTACCCAGCGCTTTTCTCGTGAAGGCGCCACGTCCTGTGGGTCATAGGAACTAATGGCAACGTGGGAAGACGTGCGGAAAATTGCCCTCGCGCTTCCGCACACAAAAGAACGGTTCCAACATAGCTCGACCGGCTGGGCGGTCAAAGACAAGGGCTTCGCCTGGGAACGGCCGCTGCGCAAATCCGACATTGCAGCGCTCGGTGCGTCAGCGCCCAAAGGCGCAATCTTGGCCGTACGCACCGCCGGTCTCGAGATGAAAGAGGCGCTCCTGGCGCGCGATCCCGACGTCTATTTCACAACCCCGCACTTTGACGGGTATCCCGCGGTACTGGTGCGGCTTGGCCGTATCAAGGTGAGCGAACTGCGAGATCTGCTGCTCGAAGCGTGGCTATCGCGAGCGCCGGAACGCGTCGCCACGGAGTACCTTGCCGCTTGCACCGCTAAGCCGGGTTCTGGTAAAGTGAGTCGTCGCAAACGGCGCTGATTCCATGGCTCGGTAGCTCAGCGGTAGAGCAGGGGACTCATAAGCCCTTGGTCGGGTGTTCAAATCACCCCCGAGTCACCAAAGTTTGAAAAAGCGGGACCTCAGGCGAGGTCCCGCCAATGAGGGCGGGTCATGTCCACGATCCCCTGCGATTTCTGCCCCCACCCCGTCGACCGCAACCAGATGGAAGAGATCGAAATCTCGCACTACGTCCCCGACAGTTCGGGTGACGATCTGGCCTACGCACGGACCTACTTCTTTGGACACCCCGACTGCGTGCGCAAGTTCTACCGCACGCTGGTCGATCATAAATTGGATCTGTTCAAACACATTCCAAGCACCGGACTCCCGCCGACAGAATTACCGAACGAGCGCCCGTAGCTCAGCTGGATAGAGCACTGCCCTCCGAAGGCAGGGGTCGGGGGTTCGAATCCCTCCGGGCGCGATTTTCTCGTGGATGACGATGACCGACGACGAGCAATATATTCGGCGCGCGATCGCGCTTGCGCAGCAAGCGGCTGACGACGGCGACGTGCCGGTCGGCGCCGTACTCGTGAGCGGCGACTTGCTGCTCGAAGCCAAGAACGAAAAAGAAGCGCGGACCGATCCGACTGCGCACGCCGAGATGCTATTGATTCGCGAAGCCTCGCGTCGTTTGGGCGCGTGGCGTTTGCACGAAGCAACGCTCTATGTCACCAAAGAACCCTGTGTGATGTGTGCCGGCGCAATCATCGCCGCGCGTTTGAAGCGCGTCGTGTATGCGGCGCGTGATCCCAAGGGCGGTGCTGACGGTGGCGCATTCGACGTGCTGCAATCATGGAAGACGAACCATCGCCTCGAAGTCACGTCGGGTGTGCTCGAAGAAGAGGCCGCCGATCAGCTGCGACGGTTCTTCCGGCAAAAGCGGGCCCCAGCGGCCGAAGAAGGTATCGACGCCTAGTCGCGGGTAGATAGGGCGTCGCCATTAGCACCTGGAGAGGTGGTCGAGCGGTTGAAGGCACCCGCCTCGAAAGCGGGCGTACCTGATGAGGGTACCGTGAGTTCGAATCTCACCCTCTCCGCCATATCGAGAAGCCGAGCGTTTTCGCTCGGCTTCGTTTTATTACGGGCAGGCGGCGGGGCTGGCACTTGGACTTGGGCTTGGACGTGGCGTTCCCGCAAGGCGCGGATCCGGCGCCGTATCTGGAAACGTGAAGTCCGAATACGTTGTTACCGCGCTAACTTTGAAAGAGCCGATGATCGGCACGTGTTGCGTTGCGCTATAGGTGCCACGCGTAACCAACCAGTGCCCGTCGACAATCGCGTAGTCGAGGCTAATCTGCATGTCGGTCCCGTTGTCTTGCAACGTCACGTGCGACGGCAAGTGGCTTTGCGGATCTTCGATGACTTCAGACGGATAGAACGAGTTGTTCCCGATGCGCGGCGTTGGTGCGATCAGCAGATGCATGGCAGCATCCGTGGAGTCGGGCGCGTAGCGCGGCGCCCATTCAGAGAAGTAGACTACGACCGCATCGACGCTCGGATCAGCCGGCGGTGGCGAGAGTTGAAACGGCTGACCCGGATCGAAGGTGATATCGATCTTCTTGAGGTTCGCGAAATAGCTGAACTGAAACGACGAGAACGGATCGAAAAACGGAATCACCGGGAAGGCCGGCCCTGTCCGCTGCGCGCCGTTGGGCAAGTCTTGCATGACCGCGCAGTCGTCAGCAACGCGCACGACCACGTAGCGATTGATGTCTTCGGCGCGGCTCGCGCCCTCAACGTGCGTCGTTTCGCGAAACGTGATGTACGGCGGCGCCGAAGTGAGATACGCGGTCGCGGCACGGTTGATCAGCGCGGCGAGCGCGGCATCAGCTCCAATCATTACCCAGAACCTTTCGCTCGCAGGGAAGCCGCGTACTGCTGCCGCAGAGGCCCGAAAGTGATCGAAGAGCCATCTGCACCAACTATTGCGCGCGTGGTCGAATTGCGACGCGCGATCCACCGCCGTCCCGAGCTTGGCTTTGAAGAGCATGAGACGCAGGCGTTGATCGAGCGCGAGCTCGATGCGCTTGGCGTCGAACACCGCCGCGTGGCGCAAACCGGCGTGGTCGGGATCGTGCGCGGCGCGCTGCCCGGCCCGGTTGTCGGACTGCGGGCCGACATGGACGCGTTGCCGATCACCGAGCGCTCGGGCGAACCCTTTGCTTCGGAGATCGCCGGAAAGATGCACGCATGCGGTCACGATGCGCACACGGCGATGCTGCTTGGAGCGGCACGTGAGTTGCACGCGATGCGTGAACGACTGCACGGCACGGGTGTCCTGATCTTTCAACCGGCGGAAGAAGGACCCGGTGGTGCGCAGCCGATGATCGAGCAAGGCGTGCTCCAAAACCCGAAAGTCGATGCGATCATGATGCAGCACGTCGACGTGCGTTTGCCGGCCGGATCGATTAGCATCACGCCGGGACCGGTGAACGCATCGGCCGATGAATTGTACATCACGGTTCGCGGCAAAGGCGGGCATGGCGGGTATCCGCACACCTCGATCGACGCTGTCGTTGTGGCGAGTGCGGTCGTGCTTGCGTTGCAGAATATCGTTGCGCGCGAAACCGATCCGCTCAAGAGCGTGGTCGTAACAATCGGCACGATTCAGGGCGGGTATCGTAACAACGTGATCGCCGACGAAGTTCAAATGTCCGGTACGTTGCGCGCCCACGATCCCGAGATTCGCAATGGACTCGAAGCGCGCGTCCGCCGCATCGTCGACAACACCGTAGCTGCTTACGGCGCGAGCGCAGAGATTCGCATCGTGCACGGCTATCCGCCGGTCGTAAACGACGTCGCGCTCGCCGAAAACTTTGCACGTTACCTGCGCGAGAACACATCGCTGCACGTCGAGCGCTTTCCGCCGACGATGGGTGCGGAAGATTTTGCGTATTTCGCGCAAGCGGTACCCGGCGTGCAAGTGCGGCTCGGTGTGCACGGAGAGAAATCCGGTGCGATCCACCCGGCCCATGGTGCAGAGTTCCGCATCGACGAAGCTGCGCTGCCGGTGGGGGTCCAGACGCTCGTCGCCTTTGTGGCCGGCGCTCACGATATATTGGGGTAGCTCGCCCGGTAGGCACCATTGGTAGTGTTCTCGAAGAAGTTCGTCCATGGCGATCGTGACCGATGCATTTGCCCGGCCTGGGCTGCGGTCATACAGCGCGAGTCTGGATATCGAATCCCCGGTCGAAGACGCGTTCGCGCTGCTGTGTGCCGTCGAGAAATGGCCCGTCTGGCTCCCGTTCCTTCGCAGTGCGACCCTCGCGGATTCGGCATCACCGCTTGCTTTGGGTACTGAAATAATCGTGCGCTCGAGCCTGCCGGGCGACGAAGAACAGCGTTACGAGGTCGATCAGTTCATCTCGAACTTCCATCTCTCGCTCGTTGGCATGTTTTCGGTGCGGCGGCGGCTGGATTTCCGCATCGCGCGCAAGACCTCGCACGCAAAGCTCCAGATGCAGCTGAGCTACCCCGCCTACGGTGGGCGTTTGGGCGCCCTGATGGACGCTTGGAAGCACGGCCGGCGACTCGAGCGAGGCCTCGACGACGCCCTGATCCATTTCAAGGGCATGGTCGAGCTAGCAGTCATTGACCGCGACTGCTAGGGCTTGATATAACAGAGCCGTTATGCCGCTGTACGACTATCGTTGCGCCACCTGTGGCAAGGTGACCGAGATCCGCCACGGATTCGACGACACCAACACCGCGCCGTGCCCCGAATGCGGCGGCGCGCTCGCACGCGTGTTCAATCCCGCGCCAATTATTTTCAACGGATCGGGCTTTTACAAGACCGATTCACGTTCATCGCCTAAGAGCGAAGCGACGAGCGAGCCGGCGAAGAGCGAACCCGCAAAGACCGAGACGAAGAGCGAACCGAAGGCAGAGTCTCCTAAGAGCGATTCGGCAGCATGATCGCGGTGATGTACGGCGGCATTCTCGCCGGCGCCACGCTCGTCGTTGCAGCGGTCGTTGTGGTCGTTCCGCCAGTCATGCGCACGCAACGTCACGCCCAAGCGATCGTACCAACCGTGTTGCTTGCGAAAATTCACAAAGCGCAGGACGACGTTACGCGCGTGCAAGGCGCTGCCGTGGTGTTCGAAGAGCTCGAGATGCGCGCACGCGCAGCGGTCGAGCGGCTCAAGGCAGCGGTGGCGGTTCTCCGCTCACTTCGGGTGGTTCCCACTCCCAACCGGGGTTAACCGGCGGCGCCCCGCCGGGAATTCCAAACGTCGGCGTTTCCGGTGATGCGCCGGGTGGTGTAGCAAACGGCATGCCGAACGGCGCGCCGCCTGGTGCGGGCGTACCCGGCGCGGGTGGCGGTGGCGCACCGAAACCAAAACTCGGAACTGGAGGCGGCGTGACCGGTTGCGGCGGTTGTGGCTTTGGCGCGGGCGCAGGCTGTGGCGCAGGCGCCCGCTGCGGTGCCGCGGCCGGTGCGGGCGTCGGCTCGATCGTGTCGGGCGGCGTAATTGCCTTGGGCCCCGTCTCCACCGGCGGCATTTCGTATCCGGCCTCGGCACTCACGTCCGCGGCGCGTTCGCGCGTGCGCCGCGTCTGTGCCACGGCCGGTTCATTGCGCGGTGCAGCAAGCGGCGTGCGCTGCGGCAGACGGGGCGTGAAGCTCGGCACGAGTAAATCGCCCACCGCCGCGCCAACCAGCACATAGCGCGGCGGCGGAAGCAGTTGTGCATCGGAACGTTGTGCGATTTGACGCAGCTCGTTCATGTATTCGCGCGGCGCCTCTTCGACTTCGATCGTGTCGAGCAGCAGTTGCACCGTGTCGATGAGGTATTCGCGCGGCGGTACTTTTGCAAAGGCGAAGACGTGCTGCGAGACGTCGGCTTTCACGCCCTGGAGTAATTTCTTCCAATACTCCAACGGTTGGTAATACTCGAATTGCCCGAGTCCGCGTTTTGCCTGCGAGTAGAGCAGCGCGATGCGTTTTCCGAGCGGATCTGCGGGCGGCGCGGGCTCGATGATGGCAACACGATTCGCAACGCGTGCTAGCTCCGAGAGCACCTGCGAGTGAAAGAACGGGTCGATCTCGTGGAGATAGTGGTAGGCGATCGCAAGATCGAAGCTATTGTCTTTTGCCGGGATCACCGACGTGCTGCCACGCAGCAGCTTCGCGTCGAGGTTTTTGAACTGATTGATCGGCTCTTGCCGATGTTCGATCACGGTGACATTGGCGCCGTGGTCGATCGCGTGCTGCACGTATGCACCGTCGGGCCCGTAGCCGCACACCAGTACCTTGGCTTTGGGTAATACGACGATCGATTCCCAAATCAAAACCTCGAGGTAGCGCGCTTCGCTTGCAAATTCGTCTGCCGTGTAGACCGGTTGTTCGTTCACGCGCGCTGTACGCTCCCTAAGGTTTCGAGAAATGCCGGAAAACTCACGTCGATACTCGCGTCACTGTCGATCTGCAGCGGGCCCGCCCCTGCGGCAAGTGACGCCGCTGCCATTGCGGTACGGTGATCGTCGTGCGTGTCGACGACAGCCCCGTCGCCATGCGGCTGTCCGCCGGCGATGATCAGGCCGTTAGGTGAAGTTTCGACCGCGATGCCCACCGCGTTTAGTAGGCGTTCGATCGCGGCGACGCGATCCGACTCTTTGGTGCGCAACTCGCGCACGCCGGTGATTTTTGTCTCGCCTTGCGCGAAGGCGGCCGCAACCGCGAGTACCGGAATTTCGTCGATTGCGCGCAGGGCTATGTCGGGCCCGATGCTGATACCGCGCAGCTGCGCGTGGTGCACGCAAAGGTCCGCAACCGGCTCGCCCGCAAGCTCGCGCGCATTGCGCACTTCGATCTGTGCGCCCATCTGCAGAAGCGCATCGAGCAGGCCTGTGCGCGTCGGATTGATGCCGACCGCTTCGATCGTGAGATCGCTGCCGGGTGCGACCGTGGCCGCGACGATAAAGAAAGCTGCGGCCGAAAAATCTCCGCATACGGTAATCGGGTTCGCATTGGTCAGACCGCTGCGCAGGGCAATTGTGCTGCCGTCCCAGGTTACGTCGGCACCGAGGTACTTGAGCATGCGCTCGGTGTGATCGCGCGAGCCGCGATCTGCACTGATGTCGATCGGCGTCTTCGCGAAGAGGCCCGCAAGCAGCAGCGCAGATTTCACCTGCGCCGACGGCGTGAGCAAAATGAATCGCCGCGTTTCAATCTGTGGAGTGCCCTCGATGCGCAGCGGCAGCCTTCCGTCGGTCGTCGTGATGTTGGCGCCGAACGCGCGCAGTTGCGCGGCAACCGGTTCCATCGGCCGCTTGCGCAGCGACGCGTCCCCATCGAAATCGGCGCGAACGTCCGCGCCGGCGCAGACGCCGAGCATCATGCGGGCGGTCGAACCGGAGTTCATGCAATCGAGGGTGCCCATCGGTTCGCGTAAACGCGCCGCGTAAATAGTGAGCGCATCATCTGTACCCTCGACGCGAGCCCCGAGCGCAATCAGCGCTTCCATCGTTGCGCGCACGTCGCGACCAGGATTGAGGTTGCGAACTTCGAGCGGCTGCGGCGCGGCCGCGCCCAATATCAACGCGCGATGCGAAACGGACTTATCGCCGGGGACGCGGATCGTACCGCGCAGGGGTCCGGGTACAAAGGAACGGGGCTGCACTCCGAGGCTCGACATAGCTTGCCCCGTGTTCGGCACCCCCGCTATTTTGACCGCCCACGGGCCGTTTTCTGCTCGGCTTTTGAGGGACCACCGGAAATGCCCGCATGCGCCGCGACCGCAAGCGCGGCGCCCACCAGCGGGCCGGCGATGTAGATCCATACGAGGCCGAATGTGCCGGCGAGTACTTGCGGCGCGAGCGTGCGCGCGGGATTCATCGAAGCGCCGCTGATCGGTCCGGCCGCGAATCCGCAGACTGCTACCATAAAACCAACAGCCAGGGCAGCCTGCTTTCCGATCACGGCTTCTTCCTGCGCGGTCATAAGAATGACGAGCATCAACGCAAAGGTCGCGATCGTTTCGGCGAGTACTGCAGCGAGTGCGGTGATCTGCGGGCCAGGATGGCTTGCACCAAGTGCAAGCACAGCGGGACCGGCGAATGTGCGCCAGAGTGCCGCCGCTGCAAGTGCGCCGAGGAACTGCGCACCGATGTATCCCGCAGCAAGGCCGGCGGGAAAGACGCGCCGCAACCAAAAGCCGAACGTTACCGCAGGATCAGCGTGCGCTCCCGAGATTTCGCCAAATGCGTAGATCACCGCCGCGACGACGAATCCGCGCGCAAGCCACCGCGACGCGTAGTCGACATTCCCTTGCGTGTAGTAGAAAATGTCGACGCCGATCGCGGTGGCGGTGATAAAGAACGTTCCGAGGGCTTCCGCGGCGAGGCGCTGCCAAAGGGTAGGCTTATCGGCGGGCTTTGGCACGCGTCGCAGTGGTCGAGCCCCGCGAGGTCGTTTTCCGTGCTTTGGCCTTCATCCACGCCTCGCCGATCGCTTCGAGCTCGTCCTCGGTCAAATAGTCGCGGGCGATCGCAAAGACTTTCGACTCTTCCTCTTTGACATGATGCTTGACGTTCTCGCCAAGCACTTGCAGTTCGGCCTTGAACTTCTCGTCCGGCTTGCGCTTGGAGTTCAACATCTCCATCAGCGATCGCGCTGCCGCGTGTTCGGTGTAGGCTTCAAAAACGTCGACGCGCTCGTCGGTCTCCTCGGCGCGTTCCTTGAGCTTGGCATAGAACAAGCGCTCTTCGATCGCGAGATGCGCCGTCAGCTTGGTCGCGATCCTCTCGGCCAGGTCGCGGAGGCGTTCATCATCGGGTTCAACCTTATCCGTTGCATCGATCAGCGCACCAACGTCCCGGTGCTCTTGCTTGATGATCTCGAGAACGTTCACAATGGGCTCCTTAAGGGAATGGTGATTGTATGAGCAAGTCGATTAACGCGACCCACTACGATCGTATACCCACATTTCCGAGCGACGAGAAGAAGCGCGAACTGATCGTCAACGCGATCGTCGAAACGCCGAAGGGCAGCGATCACAAGTTTTGCCTTGTGAAACAATATGGGATTATCGCCTATCACCACGTGCTGCCGGACAAGCTCACCTGGCCCTACGACTACGGCTTCGTGCCGCAAACGCTCGCCTCCGACGGCGACGCCGTCGACATGTTGGTGCTAACCGATGACGGGCTATTTCCCGGGTGTCTTGTCGAGGCGCGCTTGATCGGCGCAATTCTGCAAACCGAAGACGGCATCGAGAACGATCGGCTGATCGCCGTGCCGGTGCCGAGTCCCGGTGCGCCGCTACGAACCGACGGCTATTTCGATATCAAGGATATTCCGAAGCGCGAGCTCGAGCAGATTCGGGAATTCCTCGTGCGCTACTCGACCGCCGAAGGTCACGCGATCGAGTCGCGAGGCGAGGTCGGTGCGGACGGTGCAATGGAGATCGTGAAGCGATGCATAAAGCAGTACCGCAAGAACGCAGCATAAGCGCCATTCGCCACGCCGGTCTGCACTATTGTACGGATGCCGAGCCGGGTATTCGTCGCATTCGTTCGGGCAAAGGCTTCCGCTATCAAACGCCGGCCGGGCGCAGCCCATCCGCGCGTGACGTGGCTCGTATCCGTTCGCTTGCAATCCCGCCTGCGTATAAAGATGTATGGATCTGCAAAGATCCGCTCGGATATCTACAAGCAACCGGGCGCGATGCGCGCGGGCGCAAGCAGTATCGGTATCATCCGGCCTGGACCGGCGTACGAGACGAGACGAAGTACCATCGCCTTGCGGAGTTCGGCCGCGTGTTGCCGCACGTGCGCCGGCGCGTGAACGCGGATCTGGAAGGCCGCGGCCTCACCCACGAAAGAGTGCTCGCCACCATTGTCTTTCTGCTCGAGCACGTGCTGATTCGCGTCGGAAACGACGAATATGCGCGCGAGAATCATTCCTACGGTCTTACCACGCTTGAAGACCAGCACGTCAAGACGCGCGGCGACGCCGTCCTCTTTCAGTTCGTTGGGAAGAGCGGCGTGCGTCACGAGGTAGGTACGCACGATCGGCGCGTTGCCAAAGTGATTCGTGCGTGCCAAGAGCTACCGGGTCAACGGCTCTTCGAATATCGCGACGATGCACTACGCGTGCGCCGCGTCGATTCGGCCGACGTCAACGCCTACATACGAACGATTGCCGGCGAAGAATTTTCAGCAAAGGATTTCCGGACGTGGGCGGGCACGGTCTCATGCTGTGCACTGTTGCGTAAGGCGGTCTTGCCCGAGAGTCAGCATGCGGCAAAAATCTGTATGAATGCGGCGATCAAGCAAGTCGCAAACAGGCTGGGCAATACGGTTGCCGTCTGTCGAAAATCCTATATTCACCCCGCGATTTTGGATGCATTCTTGGATGGCACGCTCCATGGCGCGAGCGGATCCAGCGAAAGCATCGTGCTGGAGATGATTTCGCAGTAGATTGAACTGCGAAGTTTCTGGGAAGAAGACCCGTATGGCTGGACTTGCAAATCTCATATGGTCGCTGATCGTCATACTGTTCGTACTATGGCTGGTCGGCTTATTGCTCCACATCGGTGGTGGGTTGATCCACCTCATCCTGGTGGTCTGCGTCGTGCTGCTGATCATCAATCTGCTTACGGGACGCGGCGCTAGAGTCTAGCGTCGCTCCTTTTGCACGCGACTGATGCCGACAATTGCGCGACGCGCAAGATACTCGGCCTCATTCGCGTGTTTCTCGGTAAGTATGAGGAGCGCGTCGTCCTGAGGCTGCGCCGCGAACGCGGGGCTGCGGCCGAGGAAGAAGCCGAGTGCTCCACCGACCCCGAACGCCATAAAAACAACGCCAAGCGCCGTGAGTGCGAAACCGGCCCGAAGGCCGCGATCATTGCCCATGGGGGTTACTTACGCGCTTGACATAGTTAGGCTTGCCTAATATCATGCCCAGGTGCACCTAATCGGCTTGCTCTTGGCAATTCCGCTCTTCGCCCATCAGTACGGGGTGACGTGCCAGAAGTGCCATACGGTCATCCCCCACCTCAACGACTTCGGGGCCCACTTCCTGGCCAGCGGAGACCGCATTCCGGGGGTCCAGCCCGGGCCGGCCGTTCCGCTTTCGATGAAAGCGAACTTCGTGGACTCGAGCGAGAACCAAGGCGATGGAGCCGACGGGCAAGGCCTGCCCAAGGCGATCGTCGATGAGGTTGAGCTGTTCACCGCCGGAGCGATCGGAACGCGCGGCAGTTTTTTCGTGGAGCAATACGTCGTTGATGGTGGTGACCACGGACTTTTACGCGATGCCTGGGTCAACGATCGGCTAAATCCGTGGAACGCGAAGATCCCGCTGTACGCGCAGGCAGGGATGTACACGTTGCCACTTCCGGTCGATCCTGAAACGTTCCGCGAATCCTACCAAGACTACGGCGTCTTCGTACAAGAGGTCGGCAATAATCCGTTCGACTTTTTCACGCCGAAGTTCGGAGTGAACGTCACCGTCGGCAATACGATGCAAGGCCTCTCGGCCCGTGTGTTCACCGGGCCCGGCCACGATCGTCAAAGCGGTCTCGTGACCACCGGTGAGGACTACATGGAAAATATTCAAGATGTAATCGGCCCGGTCGCGCTAACGTACTATCACTACGAGGGTGAACGGCCTGACGTCGCTACGTTGCTCGACCGCTTCGTGCGGCAAGGTTACGCGATCGTATTTAACGCTGGCAAGTGGACGAGCGAAAGTCTCATCCAGACCGGCTTTGATTCAAGCTACAACGGCGTAGGCTATCCGTCGAGCGGCGGATTTACGCAACTTCGCTACGCATGGGCACCGCGCTGGTTTGCTCTCGCGCGTTACGAAGGCACGAACGATCCCAACAACGGGTTCCAGCGCGACGGCGTGCTTTTGCTCGGCTACGGCCCCTCGCACAATTCACGTATCACGCTCGAAGACGTGATCGAGCACGTGCCCAACACGACGAACACCATGAACCTGCAGTTTACGATCGGGTATTAGAACGTTGCTGCATCTCGCATTCGCCGCACTCCTCGCCATTGACCCCGCAAAATCGACGGCCACTTTTGCGGTGCAACATATTTTCGTCAACCGCGTCACCGGCACGGTGCCGATTGTGAGCGGCACAGTCGATCTGCCCGAGGGCTCTTCGATTCCAACCAGCGTGACCGCGGTGCTCGACCCGAAGAAATTTCACACCGATGAATCGGACCGTGACGCAGCGATGCAGGCACCGGATTGGTTTGATACCACAAAATTTCCAACGTGGACGTTCGACGAGCACGAAGATCACGCCAAGCGCGGGCGGTTTCACCATGGACGGTGTGCTCACGATGCACGGGGTCGCGCAACCCGAACATTTGACCGTCGTCGCGAGCGGCGATCCCGCGCATCCGGTCTACCATGCGACCTGCGCAATCGACCGCAAAGCTTTCGGCATGGCGACGACGCGACTCGATCCGGTGATCGGCACCACCGTCGACATCACGCTCGACATCCGGGTGAAGTAGGATGCGCTATCTTCGAACGCTCCTGGTGTTCCTCTTAGTCGCGTGCGGCGGTGGGGGCGGGGCGGCCGTTCCCTCGACACCGACGCCGGCACCAAATGCACCGAATGCGTTCGCCGAGCCGCCGGTGGTGTACAGCAGCGGCGGCGTCGTGCATATTGCGCTTGCAGCTGCGGTCAATCCGTCGACCAACGCACCATCGTTCGTCTATCAGGGCCGGTACGTTGCGCCAACGATCGACGTGGCGCCGGGCGATGCGATCGAGATCGACTACACGAATAACTTGCCGGTGTCGACCACGCCTCCCGACACGACGAATCTCCACTTTCACGGACTTACCGTTTCACCGAACGCGCCGGCGGATGAAACGATCGACACGATTGCGATGCCCGGGCAAACGCTGCATTACATCGTACCGATTCCTTCCGACCAGGAGCCCGGTTTGTACTGGTACCATCCGCATTCGCACGGCGTAAGCAATTGGCAGGTCGAAAGTGGCATGGCGGGCGCGATCATCATCGACGGCATCGAGTCGCACGATCCTTTAGTCGCAACGATGCGCACGCGTTTGCTCCTGCTCCAAGATCCGCAGAATCAACCGAACTACAATACCTTGCTGGCACAACGCAAAGTAATCGCGGCGGCGGCTGTGCGGCATCAAGACGATGCGTACGATCCCTGTCGTGCCGAGGACGGGCGTCACGTGACCGTCAACGGCTTGGTCAACGCCCAGATCGGCATCAAGCCGGGCGAGCAGGAGTTCTTTCGCGTGGTCAACGCCGCGGCTGACCGGTATTTCGATCTCTCCGTTGACGGCGAACAATTGCAGCTCGTTGCGCTGGACGGCTATGCGCTCGACACGTACGCCGGGAACGCGCCGATCGAAACGGTCAGTCACGTGTTGATCCCGCCGGCGGGGCGAGCGGAGTTCATCGTGACCGGACAAACTGCTCCGACGGTGCTGCGCACGAACTGCTTCGACGCCGGTCCCGACGGAGATCCAAATCCGGTGGAAGCTCTGGCGACGCTCGTCAACGACAGCGGAACGCAGACTGCGCTGCACGTTCGACGCGCGTCTGCGCCGCTGGTCCGAAACCCGTACACGGCCGGACCGGTCCCTGCACCCTCTGCCGAACACACAATCGTCTTCACCGAGAACGTCGTAACCAATCAGTTCTTCATCAACGGGCAGGTCTTCGATCCGAATGCGGCGCCTCAGATCATCTCACATGTCGGAACGACTGAAGAGTGGACGATTCTTAACGAGACGGGCGAAGTGCACGCTTTTCACTTACACCAGGTGCATTTTCTCGTCGAGGCTGTCAACGGTGTTCCCGTATCACCGATGCACTGGGTCGAGACCGTCAACGTGCCCTACGAGACCCCGGGGGGAGGAACCCAACAACCCGGCTCGGTCACCGCGCTCGCCGATTTCCGCGATCCGGTCGTCCGCGGAACGTTCGTCTATCATTGCCATATTCTCGAACACGAGGACGGTGGCATGATGGCCAAGATCGTGGTGCAGTGATGCTTCGCAAACGCTTCATCTTTGTCGCGGTGCTCCTTGCGCTGAGCGCCGGGGCCGCGATCGCAAGCAGAGTGCAAGTCGTTGAACAATGGGCGCTGTACACGAGCAGCGACGCAAAGCAGCCGTTGCGCCTTTTTCTCGAGCCATTTCCCGCCGAAACGTTCTGTAAAGACGATGCCGTCGCGATCGTGCGCGACGGCGGTCACGCTGAGTGCCGCAAACGACTTAGCTTTACCCTTGATCGCGGACCCGCGGATCGGCTGTTTTGGGAGTTCGTGACTGAGTGGGGCCAGATCTGTGGTCCGCGACGAGTCGCGGCACGCTGATCACGCATGCTGAGCAGCGGTAGTCTCAGTTTATAGGGCTTACCTTACCCTGGAGCGTGCGCGCACGTAGCGATCCCACGCCGCCACCATGTGCACTCCCAGCGCTTGCTGCTGACGCATCTCGCCGCATGCTCGTCGTCGTCTCTGTGAAGCCGTTGTAAAACACGATGTTCTGCTCGAGGTTGGGCGCGACGCGACTCGCGATCGTGCCGCGCGCCGCCACGCCGAACGTACCGTAGACGGGCGGCGTCGGCAAGCCCCCGATTCCATAGCTTCCAAAGAAAAGTACGCCGTCCGGCGTTACGCCGACATCGACCGGATCGAAGTCCCCGCGTATGTGTCGAAGCACCGATCGGCCGCCGGGTGAGAATACTTCGACGTCGTGCAAGGTATCGGACCGTTCGGCAACCGTACCGTTGCTCGTGATGAAGACAGCATTGTTGTTGTTCGCGACGTAGATATTGCCCGCGGCATCGACGTCCACACCCTCGGGACCAGGACCATTGCCGTCGGCCGTTGTTGCGGCAAACCGCTCGCGCCCGTCCGAATAATAGATGTAAAGACCGGCGAGCGGGTCGGGTTGAAAGTACGTGTACTCGGTGACATACAGCGTACCATCAGCGCCGACGGTCATGTAGTTCTCGCAGAAATTCGCTTGTTGATTGAACGGAACGAGTTTTTCCGCAATCGCTCTCGCGGGGGTTGCGCTTCCCGGCGGGTAAACCGCATATGAAGATACACCGTTGACGATCTGCGGCAAATACAACGAGCCATCATGTGCGAGCGCCCAACCGCCGCAAACGTCGGTAAGCGTGTCTATCGTATAACTCGGTGGGCCGCCGCGCCGTTCGGGGTTCCAGACGTCCGCCGAAACGGCAAGGGTGCCATCTTGTTGCACCGTCTCAGCAAACGCCGCAACTTCGCCTTGGCCGCTGACGCCGATCCAGAACGTGTTCGGCGCGACCTCGTAGCTGGCATCCGCTTTAAGTGTGCCGCGCGGATAACGCACCAACGTTGCCCCGGTGGCAAAGATGCCGCAACCGGTCCCCGTGGCTCGGCACGTTGTTCACGTCGTACAGTTCCCCGAGTCATCCAATCCGATCAAAAATGCATCAACCGGCAATGTCCCCAGAGCGCGCAAGCTCGACGTCACGAGTTCGATCCCGCTCGTATTTACGGGGATGCACTGAAGACCGTACGGGCCTTGCGAGAGATACGCAAGCCATTGCGAACCGAAGCAGCGAGAATATGCGTCCGCGATAAATGCGCAATCGGGCGACGCGCTCTCCGCAGTCGTCGGGGTGACCGCGTTGCTCGCAGTTGTCGAGGTTTGCGTTGGGAGTGTTGCCGTGCCGGCGCACGCAGACGCGAGTGCGACCGCTGCAACGACGAGAAAACGATGTGGAAAGGTTAGTGCTGAGTGCATGGTAACCGCTCCTCGCCGGGGCTGACTCCGGCATGCAAGCGTTCGCCCGCTGCCTCTCCCCGTCCCTCCGGCCAAAACTTGATCAGGCGCCACCACATCGGCCAGAACAGGACCGTGCCACGATAGCAATGGTCCTCGCGGCCTGACAGTGCTAATCGGCCACCAACGAGATGACGCTGTCGGCCGCCTTGCGTAGTGCTTCTACGAGCTGCGCCTCAGCCGGCTGGCCGAAGGCAGACGAAACGACTTCGAAGACGAGTTTCCAATCGTGCGGGCGCTCGTCGCGAATATCAATCATGCGTTCGTTGCGAAAGCATGAACGCGGCACCGCCCAGCGCACCGGCGACCGAAAGATATCGCAACCAGGGACGATCGAACGTGCGAATGCCGAGCGCCGAATCGAGGGAGATCGACCCCGGACCGCTGAGCGCGAGAAGTAGGGCAATTGATGCGTACAGTGCCTCGTCTTCGTGCTCGTTGATGTCGAAGCGTTTTGCTCTTGCTGTGGTAGCCGAAGCGGCGACCAACATGTCGGAGAGCAGCATCATCGGTCCGGCTGGACCGAGCGCACCGAGTACGATGAGCGCGCCGGAGATCGACTCAACCAGGCCTGCTCGCGTGACGAACGTCTCGACCGGATGAAAGCCAAGGCCTTCAAATTCCTTGGCGTACGCTCCATCGACGTCACGCAGCTTCGACACACCATACTTCATGATGTAGCTGCCGGCAACGACGCGCAGAATGAACAACCCTAAATCGTTCACGATCGAGAACTATTGAGGGATGCTAACCGCGTAGTTTCCCTTGCTCCCGGTTAGAAAAGACCTCACCCGACCCTGTCCGCTCTTCGGAATGTGCACGTTGCCGCTGACGGGTGAATCCACCCTTGCGACGACAGGACTCGAACACTGCTCGGTTGTCAGAAACGCGGAGTGCACTCTAACCTTCGAAGAGCCGAGTGGTGTGCTGACGTTAAACATGCGCTCGCGTCCCACGTCCACCCAATTCTTCCCGCTATCGGTCCACGGTAATGAGCCTCGCTTATAGGACACGATGACGTATGCGCAGACCTTCGTCTGGTTTGTGATATAAACGAGTATGTGATTGTACGTGGCCGGCACGATCTTTGCTTGAGGTTCCGGCGTCGCGCAAATGAGGAAGACGCCTAATATCAATAAGAGAGCTGTCGGATACTTCATAAAGCTCCTCTCGCTAGGCTTGGTGGGGAAAGTGGGATTGAACCGATTTGGATCATTGAGGGATGCTAACCGCGTAGTGTCCGTTGCTCCCGGTTAAAAAGGACCTTATCCGACCCTTTCCGCTCATCGGAATGCGCACGTTGCCGCTCACCGGTCCATCTACCTTTGCGACGACAGGGCTCGAACACTGTTCTGTTGTCAGAAATGCGGAGTGCACTTTAAATTCCGCAGAACCAAGCGGTGTGTTGACGGGAAACGTGTGGTCGCGTCCCGCCTCCACCAAATGCTTACCGCTATTAGTCCACGAAAATGAGCCTCGCCTATAGGACACGATGACGGATGCGCAGACCTTCGTTTGGTTTGTGATAGAAACGTTTATGTGATTGTTTATGATGGGCGGGGTTATTGCACGAGCTTCCGGCGTCGTGCAAATGAAGAAGACGCCTAATGTCAATAGGAGGGCCGTCGGATACTTCATATGGCTCCTCTCGCGTAGTCTTGGTGGGGAAAGTGGGATTTGAACCCACACGAGTTGCCCCGGCCGCTTTTGAGGCGGCTGCGTCTGCCGTTCCGCCATTTCCCCACGGCTAAGGTGACCGGGCGGGATTCGGGGTGGCGCTTGGAGCTCCTTGCCGCTGGATAAGCGTGAAGTCGCCGTCGCTTGGCCGCATGAGGAAGATTTTCGTGAACGTCACCGGCGCAGGCGCGAGGTCGGCAGCCGTATACGTGCACGTCAGGGCGGCGCGCTGACCGCTTTCGTCGATGTGGCAGTCATAGGAGCGATTGAAGGTTCCGGCATCGAGCGGATGCGTGTATGCAGCAATATAGTCGCGCGGTGAAGGCGTCGGCGGATTTGAGACACCATCACGGGCAAGGCCTATCGTGGATGCGCGGTTCGTGTGCGAGCGTTCATCTTCATCGATGAAGACCCGTGCGCCGGCGTTGGCCGAGACAACGACGCGCACGATGCCGTTGTCGAGCACGTAGGTCGGCATCTCATCGTGGAAGACATCGAGTTCGTAGGCGATCGCGCTATGCGCTGGGACCTTGCGCCACGCAATCGGTAGCGGCGTTGCGCGCGGCAATGGTTTCATTTGTGGCGCGGGCGGCGGCGTGAAGCCAAGCGGAATATCATTGGCGCCGCCGGGTGCAAGATGCATCGGCGCGATCGTATAGCGCGTCGCGCCGACCAGGACGTTCGTGCGCGGTGTATCGCGCTCGCCGAGATCCGGATTGAAGATATCCAAGATCGCGCGGCGCTGATCCGGCGCAACGAGCAACGCCGCATCGCGCAATCCGCCGGTGCTCGAATGCCCTGTGACTTTTGGCGGCGATTGGTAGCGAGGATCGTAGACGCGGCAGGTCAGCGCGAGCGCGCGACACTGCTCCAACTGCGCGATCGTCGCGTCCGGATCGCCACGCCAGGCGATCGCGCGATCGGCCTGCGGTTGCATCGTTGCAAGCAGACGGACCGTAGCGCTCGATCAGCGCACCGAATGCGGCGGTCGGCGCGTAACGCGGCGACGGATTGCCGTCGACGTCGAGTGCGGCGTCCCACGCGTAGAACCAGTTGGCCCACGGCGCTTCGTAGCCGGCGGGATTGCGCGTATCTTGCACCGGGAAATTCACGACGCCGCGCACACCCATCTGCAACATCTTGTGCAGCGCGATCGTCGTGTTCTCAGGCGCCGCAGCGCGCGGTTTGGTTTCATTGGCGCCTTGTAGCCACCCGGCTTGAAACTCGCTCGACATCACCGGCACACCGCTTTGCGTCTGGAGCATACCAAACGAGAGCATGATCTGCGCGATGTCGTGGTCGCCGATACGGTATGTGTCGCTCTGGTACCAGTTTCCCCACGCCCAGACCGGCGCCGATGCCGTGACCTTCATCTGATAGGTATTGATAAAGAGTGGGACGCGCGTTCCGACCGTGGCTTGCACCTGTGCCTTCAACCAGTTCATATACTGATGCCAATGCGGTGCGGGAAAGGTGTCGTTATCCAAATACGCACCTTGATCGTCGTCGAGTGCGATCGCGATCACGTCGTGCGACCACGGCGCGATCTCGGTGAGCACGTCGTGCAGCCACGCCGCGGCGTACCGGAGATGCACGGGGTTGTGCAGCCACTCGTCGGCTGCAGCATCTGCGTGCGCATTCTGCAGCGTCGCGGTGGCGGGATAGCGGCCCTCGAGGATGTCGTGCAGCGGCATATTATATTCGGGCTTCTCGAGCAGCCAGTCGGGATAGCCGCCGTTGCGCCACTCGTTGCGAATGACCGGGCCCCGGCCGCACGATCACTTTGAAGCCAAGCTCGTGGATGAGTGCGAAGAGCTTGTGGAGATTGCGCTGCGGGTTGGTATGGCCGTCGAAGTCGACGGTGTGTGCGTCGGGCTCGTGCCAGTTCCAAATGAGATAGAGGTCGATTGTGTTGATGCCCATCGCGCGATAGCGTTCGAGGTCGCTGCGCCACTGTGCGACCGGCGTGCGCTCGTAGAAGAAGGCCGCGCCATAGACGTAAAATGGTCGGCTCTCGACGGTGAAAACGGGCGTGCCGCGGTCGTGCACGATCGTGGATGCGTTCCATGTCTGCCAAAGTAGCGCGGTAAGCACGAGCGCAAGATGCATAGCTTGTCCTTCGAGGCTCGCTGCGCTCGCACCTCAGGATGACAAGGCTCAGGGTGACACACTCCGAACTCAGGGCGACGTGGATTACGGTGAGCTTCTTGGACTGCGCGGACAGTTGCACTTCGATACGGTCGAAAGCGCGGCACTCGCCGGCAATGCGCTCGGCGATCCGGCACAACGGCCGGTCATCGTCTATACGCCGCCGGGTTACGATCCGCAGGGCTCGCGCGCATACCCGACGCTCTACGTGCTACATGGGTACACCGGAGATGCAACCGCGCTCGTCGGCGCACGCCGCTGGGAACGCAATGTCGTGCAATGGATCGACGAGCTGATCCATGCGGGTCGCATGCCCGCGTCGATGCTCGTCATCGTCGACGGGTTCACGCGTCTGGGTGGGTCGCAATACGTGGACTCGATCCACAATGGGCGCTATGCCACGTACACCGTGCGCGACGTCGTCGGTCACATCGATGCGTCGTACCGTACGATCGCGCGCGAGGGTGGGCGCGCCGTCCTCGGCAAGTCGTCCGGCGGGTTTGGCGCCATGCACTTGGTGATGGAACATCCGGGCGTCTTCGCGGCGTTTGCGTCGCACAGTGGAGATTCGTATTTCCCGTATGCGCATATTCCCGCGTTTGCATCCGCACAGCGAATGCTGGAAAAGCACGATTTCAGCATCGAAGCCTTTGTCGAGGCGTTCGAGCGTAAACACAAGCGCCCGCAACCGGAATATGTGACGATGGAGATGCTCGGGTACGCAGCAGCGTATTCACCGCGCTCGGCCCGGGCGTTCGATTTCGATCTGCCCTTCGATCTCCATAGCGGCGAACTGCGGGAGGACGTTTTTGCGCGTTGGCGCGCGTTCGATCCGGCAGAGCGCGTCGCCTCGCGCGCGGCTGAACTTGGGAGACTGCGCTTACGTTATCTGGATTGCGGTCGCAAGGATGAGTACGGGCTCGACATCGGGGCACGCTTGGTCGCCCAGCGTATACGAGGGCTTGGCTTGGAGGTGCGGCACGAGGAGTTCGACGACGACCATCGCAACGTTGGATACCGATACGAAATCTCGCTTCCGGCCCTGGCCGGCGTGCTCGACAAGGAATAGATGAAGCGCACTGCCCTGATACTGCTGGCATGCGCGGCGCTCGTAGTAGCCCCGCGTGCATCGCTGGCGCAACAAACGGCGCCCGAGCCGACGCCCGCTGACTGGATGGTCTACGACGATCCGGCGATGCACTTTCACGCACCGGCGGGTTTTCAACCTATCGGGCAGCGACAGATTCCGATCAATAAGCTCGGCGAAGATCCGTCCGTTGTCGCGGCCTGGGTTTTCCCCGACAAGGATCATCTCCGCAAGATCGTCATTCAGCAAGAATACTTCCATGGTTCCGACGCGGGCGCATTTCTCAGTGAATATGAGAATCAGATGCGTGATTCGTTCAGCGACCCGCTCTTTAAGAACAAGCAGAATTTTTCATTGAAGAACGGGATGCCGGCGATCTACGAAGAGATGACGTCGGGTTCAGGCTTCAACGTGCAGAAAATTTATCTTGTGGTATGGGCCGACGGCCAGCGTGGGGTTGCAATCACGCTGCTCGGGCCGCTCAACGATCTCAACGGCACGATTGCGCGTCAGTTGCTTTCAGACGCGAGCGCCGTCCGCTACCCGGTCGGACGCGCCGACCTCCAATAGCGCAATCCGCAAGTCGTCGAGCAGATCTTCAACGTCTTCTATCCCGACGGAAAGCCGCAGAAGTCCGTCGGTGACGCCTCGCCGTTCGCGATCTTCCTTCGGAATCGAGCCGTGTGTCATACGCGCCGGATGACAGATGAGCGACTCCACGCCGCCGAGGCTTTCGGCAAGGCTGAAGAAGCGTAAGCGGTGTGCGAAATCGAGCGCGCGTGATTGCGGGCCTTTAAGCACGAACGAAACCATGCCGCCGAAGCCGGTCATCTGCCGCTTGGCGAGCGCATGTTGCGGATGCGACGGCAAGCCGGGATAAAACACGCGGTCGACGTCGGGATGTGCTTCGAGAAATTCCGCAACGGCCTGGGCGTTCTGCGCATGCTGGCGCATCCGCAGCGCGAGCGTCTTGGCGCCGCGCATCGTCAACCAGGCGTCGTGCGGTCCGGGCACGCCCCCGACCGCGTTCTGGTGGAACTTGATCACATCGGCGATGGCATCGTCATTCGTAATCGCGACGCCGCCGACAACGTCGGAGTGGCCGCCGATGTACTTGGTCGTCGAGTGGACCACGACGTCGGCGCCGAGTGCCAGCGGCTGCTGGAAGTAGGGCGTCGCGAACGTGTTGTCAACGGCGACGAGCTGGCCTTCGCGACGAAGTGCAACGACAGCAGCGATGTCGATCAGCTTGAGCAGCGGATTGGTCGGCGTCTCGATCCAGAACAACTTCGTGTTCGGGCGGATCGCCGCGCGTACCGCATCGATGTTGCTCATGTCGACGTACGTAAACGAGAGACCGTAGCGTTCGAGCACGCGGGTGAAGAGCCGGTACGTACCGCCGTAGAGATCGTCGGTAACCACCGCGTGATCGCCCGCGGAGAGCAGGTTCAGCACGGCCGCGGTTGCGGCCATCCCGCTTGCGAAGGCGTAGCCGTGCGCACCACCTTCGAGCGAGGCGAGCTGCTTCTCGAGCGCAAGCCGCGTCGGATTGATCGTGCGTGAGTAGTCGAAGCCCTTGTGCTCGCCGACCGCATCTTGCGTGTAGGTCGACGTTTGATAAACGGGCACGATCGTTGCGCCCGTGGTCGGATCGGCTTCCTGGCCGACGTGAATCGCTCGCGTACTGAATTTCATAGTATCGAGAGGAAGCTGATGATGTCTTGACGCGCGAGCAAGCCGATCGGCTCGCCGTCGTCGGTGATCACCACCGCGGGATTTGCAAGGGTGAGGAGCTTGTACGCCTTCTCGATTTCGTCGTGTTGCTCGAGTGCCGGGAACGGCCGTCCCATCACTTCGCTGACCGGTTTGTGCAAGATGTCCGACTGATCGAATACCGCTTGCATCACGCCGACGTCGTTGACGCTGCCGACGATCTCGTGCCCGTTCATTACCGGGAGCTGTGAGATCTGATATTTGCGCAGCAGATCGAGTGCGGTTTTCACCGTATCGTCCGGTTTCACCGTGATCATCGGCGGCATCGGCGTCTTGCCGCGCAGCACGTCACCGACCGTGGCTTTGCGCTTGCCTTCGGCGAGAAAGCCGTTGGCGATCATCCACTCGTCGTTGAAAACCTTCGACATATAGCCGCGTCCGGAATCCGGGAAGAGCACGACGACGATCGCGTCCTTCGGCAGCGTCTTGGCGAGTTTGACCGCGGCAACCGCGGCCGTACCCGACGATCCGCCGACGAGCAAGCCTTCCTCGCGCGTGATGCGCCGGGCCATCAAGAACGACTCGCGATCCGAAACGCGCACCATCTCGTCGATCACTTTCATGTCGACCGTCTCGGGGAGGTAGCTCATGCCGATACCTTCCACCGCATACGAGCGCGGCGTGTCGCCCGAGTAGATCGAACCCTCGGGATCAGCGCCCACAACATGAATCTTCGGATTTTGATCTTTTAAATAGCGGGCAGTGCCGGAAATCGTGCCGCCGGTGCCGAGCCCCGCGACGAAGTGCGTGATCGTTCCGCGCGTGTCACGCCAAATCTCCGGGCCCGTTGTATGGTAATGCGCTTCGGGATTATGGTGATTATGAAATTGATTGGGTTGAAACGCGCCGGGAATCTCCGATGCAAGGCGATTGGCCACGCCGTAGTACGACTCGGCGGAATCGTTCGGTACGTTGCTCGGGGTAACGACAACCTCGGCGCCGTACGCCTTGAGGAGATCGATCTTTTCCTTCGACATCTTGTCCGGCATCACGAGGATGCAACGGTAGCCGCGAATGGCCGCCGCCATTGCAAGTCCGGAGCCGGTGTTACCGCTGGTCGGCTCGACAATCGTGCCGCCCGGTTTGAGCAGCCCTGCGCGTTCGGCTTCGTCGAGCATCGCAACGGCGGGCCGGTCTTTGACGCTCCCTCCCGGATTCATATATTCAATCTTTGCCAACACCAAACACTCGGCGCCATCGGTGACCTTGTTCAGCTTGACCAGTGGGGTGTTGCCGATCGCGTCGAGCGCGGTTTCGCAGTAAATCGGGCCGGTGGCCCGGTCGGTTGGGACGGTCGTGGACATGGGCTTGCGCTTCAGCAACCGGGGAGAGCGGGCCTTCCACGCGAAGCCTGCGGCATATGAGAAGGGTCGTAGGTGCTCTTGCAGTCGTGCTTACCATGATGCTCGCGGCGTGCAACGACGATAGCTTGCCGCCGGCGACGCAGTTTACGCCGCTGCACGGTACGGTGACCGACTCGGTGACGAACAAGCCGATCGCGGGCGCGACGGTAATCGTTGACACCGTTTTGACCACGACGACCGATGCTAACGGCGTATTCTTGATCGCCAAAGTGCCGAGCGGAATCGTCGACTATGTGATCAGAGCGCAAGGCTACGCCGACATCAGTGCGAGTGTCAACGTGGAGCCTGGAAAGCAGTACGAACTTAGCGTCGCAATGCAGGCGCCGACGACGGCGCCTTGATGTAGGCGCTCGCGGGCTTCACAAAGGTCGCGCGTTCGGCAACCGCGCGGTCGATAACCTCAACCACGATCGTTCCAAGCTTGTCCGAGTCGTGACGCACGGTCTGCGTCTCGCTGATCATCTGCGCTTGCACTGGGCGTAGCCCCATCGCTGCGATGCGCTCGACATCGGGGGCCACGGGCACCTGGCGCTCCTCGGCGTACGTCATCAAGAGTTTGTGCGGCGGCTCGTCGTTCACGACCACGTAATCGCACACGCGACCGCCCGCGTTGCGGAAGAGCGCCTCGACGTGATCGGCTGCGGTCATGTGATCCGTCTCGCCCGGCTGCGTCATCACATTGCAGACATAGATCTTCACCGCACTTGCGTGCGCGACTTCGGCGGTGATGCGGTCAACCAAAAAATTCGGCAGGATCGAGGTAAAGAGTGAACCGGGGCCGAGCACAATTGCATCGGCGCTGCGAATCGCTTCGATCACTTCGTCGAGCGGCTCGGCCTTCTCGGGATCGAAGAACACGCGCTTGATCGTGCCGTGCGCCTTGGGAATGTTGGACTCGCCTTCAACGATCGTGCCGTCGTCGAGTTCCGCGCACAAGCGGTTGACGGAAAGCGTTGTCGGGAGCACGCGACCGACGATGTTGAGCACGCGGCTCGACTCTTTGATCGCGACATCGAAGTTGCCCGTGATACCGCTCATCGCGGCGAGAAACAGGTTACCGAACGAATGGCCGCTGAGACCCGCGCCCTCTTCGAAGCGATAACGGAAGAGATCGGTGACGAGCGCTTCGTCATCGGCAAGTGCAACCAGACAGTTGCGGACGTCGCCCGGCGGCAAGACGCCGAGCTCTTTTTGCAAACGTCCCGACGAGCCGCCGTCGTCGCTGACGGTCACGATCGCGGTGAGATTTGCCGTGCGCCGTTTGAGTCCGCGCAGCAACGTCGAAAGCCCGGTCCCGCCGCCGATCGCAACGATGTTGTAGCCCGACTCGAGCCGGCGAACGAGGAGCGAGTCGAGCAGACCGTGTTCGCCCGTGCGCGCGGCGCCCACCATTGAGCGCGACCATTGCACGATGCCAAAGCCGATGGCAAAGATGCCGCCGAGAATGAACAGCCACGTGAGATATGCCGGCGAGAAGAAGTCGTCAACGAACGCATCGATCAGCTCGTTGATGTGGAAGCCGCCGCCTTCAGCGACGACCCAGCGGTATACGCCATCGAGCAAGAGCACGACGCCGAGCACGATGAGTACGAGCCAGCGCTTGACTCCAAGCCCGGGCAGTAACCATTTCAGCGGCGCCATCGCGCGGCGGTTCACGTTCTATCGCCCCGAATCGCGCGGGTCGACGGCCAGCGCAAGCCGTTCGTCCTTCGCCAGATGGTCGTAGAGACGATTTGCAATGTAGACCGAACGGTGCCGCCCACCCGTGCACCCGATTCCGATAGTCACGCGAGCCTTGCCCTCGGCGAGGTACTGCGGGACGAGGAAGTCCACCATGTCGCAAAGCTTCGCCACGAAGGGCTCGCATGCCGGGTCCGCCTCGATGAATTTCACCACCACTTCATCTTCGCCGGTCAGCGGCCGCAACGTGTCGTCGTAGTTCGGATTGCGAAGAAAGCGCACGTCGAAGAGCAGGTCGAGATCGAGCGGCAAACCGTACTTGAATCCAAAGGGCACAATGGTCACGGTGAGTCGCGCGCGCTCGTTGGGAGCGAATGCGGCCGACAAACGTTCTTTCAGGCTTGCGTGATTGAGCGCGGTCGTGTCGACGGTCATCGTTGCGCGCTCGCGCAAGGGCAAGAGTGCTTCGCGTTCGGCTGCAATTGCATCGCGCAGCGATCCGCGCGATTCGAAGGGGTGCCGCCGCCGCGTTTCGCTGAAGCGGCGCACGAGTGCGTCATCCCGGGCCTCGAGGAAAAGCACGTCGACCGCACGGGTACGCGCGGTCGTCTCGATCGCTGCGAGCGCGTCGCCAAGCAGGGCATCGCCGTGTTCGCTCAAGCTGATGGCAATCTCGCCGGCGCGAGCCGCATCGAGTGCGTGCAAGGTAGGGGCAAGCGCGGCGGGTGGCAGGTGTTCCACGCAGTGAAAGCCCAAGTCTTCAAACGTCTTGATTGCCTGGCTCTTTCCGGCGCCGGAGAGCCCGGTAACGAAGACGATCCGTGCCGCGCTCATGGCCGGCAGAGGGAGCGTTGCAGCCGCATGAAGTTCTTTTCGCCCGAGAAGGCCAACGCCCTCATTCCGAGGCTGTCGCCCCTCGTCGAAGAGCTGTTGAAGAAGCGGCGCGATCTCGCGATCAAGCTGTTAGAGAACGACCCTGCGCTGCGCGTCCCGCCGCCGTCGATTCGCACCTCACGTTTGGCCGGGCTGCGTTCCCCGTTTCCGGTTCCGCGCTTTGGTGAACTCAAAAGTGAAATCGTGCGGCTCATCCACCGTATCGAATCGCTCGGCTGCATTGTCAAAGACATCGATCTGGGTTTGATCGACATTCCCTCGACGCGGAGCGGCGAGCCAATGTATTTGTGTTGGAAAATCGGCGAGTCGCGCGTGTCGCATTGGCACGCACTCGACGAAGGCTTCTCCGAAAGAAAGCCGCTTTAGCCCGCTTTTGTTGCTGTGGCTTCTACGGGGATGAAGTCCTCGGCCAGTCCTTGCAGGCGCACGTCGCCAAACTCCGCCGTGTAGGCGCCGTTCTCCGCGCCGGTAATTTCGCCGATCTCCGGCACGTTCGCGAGCTGCGGAATCTTGCTGCGGATCTCGTCGGGGATGCGCACCTTGTCGCCGACCGTGAGCGAGCCTTGCTCGAACAGTGCGTTGAGGCCATCCAACAGCATGGGCAACGGGATGCCATAGTCCTCGCTGATCTGGCCGATGGTGTGTGTCTCGCTGATTGCGCAGTTCGAACAACCACCTAGATGAAAGCGTGCGAAGACGCGACGGGCGCCCGCGTGCACGTTGAAGGCCTGATCGACGGTCATTTCCGGGGTGAATTGCTGCTGGGTCATGCTCATATCGTTGGCTACAACGCGACCTCGCCCCCGCCGGTTGCGCCGGCTGCCCGCTCGAGGGCGCTAATCCGCAGCGAATCGAGCGCGATTCCGGCGTCGCGGGCCAGCAGCGCAAGCGCCTCGCGCTCATCGGGCGCAAAGGCCTCATGACTACTTTTCTCGCCGCAGAGCAAGAAGCCGGCCAGCTTCCCGCGGACGGTCATGGGGAGCGCAAGCTCCCCGGGCAATTGCGTATCGACGTTCTGCAGGTCGACCGGCGTGTGCCATGTGCGCATGCCGAGCACCGCATAGTCGTTTTCGCCGACCGAAGGAGCGACCTCGAATGTCGACTCGAGCGGCACGTAACGGCCGTCGCGCGCGGCGTAGAAGGCACACCCCAGCAGGTGCATGTTGCGCTGCGCAACCTCGACGGTCTTCCCGATGAGATCGCGTTTCTCGGTGATAAGCAACGCCTCGTGCGCGAACCGGCGCACCGCCGCCTCGGCGGCGTGGCGTTCGCTGAAGAAGAGGTCGTCGACCCATTGATCGACGCGGTTGTGGATCGGTCGAATCGAAAGTCCCAGTACTAGCGCAGCCGCGAGTTGCAAGATACCCGACGTGCGGCTATTGGACTCGACGACATGACCGACGAGCCACTCGAAGACGATGAACGTCACGACAACGATGATCGAGACGCCGGCATAGACGACGGCCCGGTTGATAACGAAGCCGATATCGAGAATGCGGTGGCGCAGCATGACGTACGCTAAACCAAACGGGATCACAAACGTGGTGAAGGCGGCGTAGGGGAGCAAGCCGGTGTTACCGTGCGAAATAACGCCCGCAAAATATACGACGAGGCCGGAGAACCCAAAGGCAAACGTGAGCAGAACCCACCGGATGCGCACCCGATCGCTTCCCGTGCTCGACCGATACGAATTCCAGAAGACGGCGATGATCGCAACGACGACTGCGATATAGGATAGGAGAAATGGGAGCGGTACAAGGGGGTGGAAGCTTTGGGTCGCCGCGGGATCGAGAAATCCGAAGACGATCACACCTTCGCCGACGATTACGCCGAACGCGGCGAGCGGCCAAATCCATCGATTGATCGTCGCACGAAAACCGCGCTCGGGTTGCGTGGGAAATCGGCATGCAAAAGCGAGGGCGGCAATCGCGCCGAGATAGAACGCCGTTTGCACGAGCATGCCGGCAAATAAGCGCAACCAAAGCGGGTGGAAGAGCCCGAAATCGAAAGCAAGCCCAAAGCCGAAACAGGCGAAAAACAGCGCGAGTGCGCGCGCGGCCGGATCATCCGGCTTTCGCCACGCGATGAGAACGGCCATCGCGAAGAATGCGAACTTTGCTGCATAGACGATGACAACGAGTGCGAGCGGAGTCGAACTTGGAGCCACGGCTGCTCGCAACGATATCGTGCGTGCGCCGTCTTGTATGATCCCGACGTCGCCCGGCTCGGTGAATTGATTCATCACGATCGTATTAGTGGACGTCGGTACAATCACGATGCGATCGCCGGCGTGGATACCGGCCGCGGCCGCCGGTGAGCCGGGCGTCACCGCGGAAACGACGGTTCCGGATGGATCGTAGTGCCCCAGCGTCATGCCGAAGTAGCCGTCGTCGTTCGGCGTCAGTTGCGCCGCGACGCTTTCGACCAGACCGATCAGCACGAGTGCCGCAATGAGCCCCTGAAATGTGAGCCGCATCGTGCAATGTACGAAAGTACTGCGAAGTACGCCTGTAAGCCGGATTCTGTGCGAGCCCTCGCGGGCTCCGACGATCATCTATCTGGGGCGCGCGTCACCGTGCGCCTCGTTGCGACATAGCTCGTGCGGACGGGCCGTCCGGGGTCAAAAGACCCAATATCGAGCGGTCTTGCTTCAGGTGGGGTTTACCCGAGCGCACGTCACCGTGACGCTCCGTGAGCTCTTACCTCACGATTTCACCCTTACGGCGTGCTAGGCACTCCGCGGTTTGTTTCTGTGGCACTTTCCTTCGGGTTACCCCGACAGGACGTTATCCTGCACCCTGCCCGATGAAGCCCGGACTTTCCTCACCGTTGCCGCAGAACGGCAACAAGCGCGATCGCCCGGCGTACTTCGCCCGCGTAGTATAGCACGCGGGCGAAGTTGTCGCGGCGCCTTAGGTTCCGTTAGCGTCGAAGAGGCCGACGAAGGTTGACGTCTGCGTCGCGCTGACGCCTGACGGATACGGGCCCGCGTTCGGCACAAGCGACGCGGCCGGACCGTCGATGTAGTAGAGCGAGAGATTTCCGCTATTGCAAGGCAAGGTGTTTGCCGCGCATCCAGCCGAATCGATGTTGCTCGGTGCAATTGAGACGGCCGCTGCGCTTCCTGTCTGCGCTGTGAATGTCACGGTCATTGTCGGAGAGATGAACGTGCTCGGGACGCCCACCGGTTGTGTCGCGCCGGCGACGTTAATTGTTCCGCCGAGTTGTTGCGAGCCGCTAGACGACGCGATACCAAAATTCGTTCCCGTGCCGCTCGTGATACCCGCCGCGTTGTGGAAGTTGAGTGCGAAGCCGCCGCTCGGGGTGCTGTATGGCGTATTTGTGTACGCGACGATGTTGGGCGTATCGGTCGCCACGACCGGGTGTTCTTCGCCGACGAGAACCAGGTCGACGTACGTGTTGCCGTTGACCGCTTGCGTGAGGGAAGCCGTTGGGATCCCGCCGATTGCGGTCTGCGTTCCAGTGACATCTACCGCGATCGTGTGCTGACCCGTATTGAGTTTGATGTAGTTCGAGACGCCGCCGTACGCTTCGGTCGTCTTGTTTGCGCCGTCGATGTAAAAGTCGACGGTTCCGGCGTCGGCCGAGGCGTTTACAACGCGAAAATAGCCAACGTTGGTAGGAGCTAATGGATTGTTCGCGCCGCTCGTGCCACCGCATCCCGCAAGCAATACGGTCAATAAGGCAGAGACGGCAATGAGTGAGTGTTTTGGTGAGGTGTTCATGACTCACGGCTTTACCAGACTTCCGCCATGATCAAACGTGCAATTTTCCGTTCTAATCGGGTTACAACAAAGGGCCCGTCGGCTTAGAAGCTAGCGGTCTATCTCGTACGGTTGAATTCCAATGTAGTTGCTGCATGCCGTGCGAGGGTCGAAGTTAGGCTCAGCGTAGGGGATGGCCGTGAAAGCGCTCGGCGGCTTCGAAAAGTCGAAATATTCATCGAGCGTATATGCGTTTGCATCTAGGTGGTTGAGCGCCGGAATGCCATAAAGATCCTCCGCAAAACGCAACACGGAAGCATAATCCGCGAAGTGGTGCATCACGCCACCGCGCACACGGTCGTATGCAGAGATCACGAGAAACGGCTGTCGCATGCCCGGCGTCAATGCGTCATCGATGTTCATTCCGGGCGCGGGCGGGATGCGATGATCGTAAAAGCCGCCCCAATCGTCCCAGACGACGAAGATCACCGTGTTTGGCCATAAGCTTGGATTTCCGCCGACCCAGTTGATGATCGACGCAACCCAATCGGAGCCGCCATAGGGATCGTGTGTTGCTCCTGGATGATCGCTGAGCGCAATGCACGGTGGCTTCACCCAGGCGAATTTTGGGAAATCCTTACCGGCGGTTGGACTCTGCACGTCGGCTTGCAAGTCGTCCAGTGCGACGCGGAAATGCGTCGTGGGATCGTTCGGATTCGTGAGCGGAAACCAGTTGGCAAAGTTGACGAAACCGTTAAAAACCGGGCCTGTATCGGTGCTGTAGTGGCGCCACGTCATGTTCTTGGTTTGTTGCAAGGCGTCGCCGAACGTCATGCCGCTCCAGCACACGCCGGTTGCGCCTTCGTACTGCCAATTGGTAAAACCCGTGACGCGATTGAGCACCGGCGTTTGCACGGGGTCGCCTGGTGGCAGTACCGTACCGCAGAAGGGAAGGCCGTTGCCGGGATATTGGGGCGTTCCGGCGATGATTTCGTCGAGGTCGTTGCGCGAGCGTAGCGCGACGATAAACTGATGCCCTGCGAACGAGTCGGCATCTTGCACGGCGAAATAGGAGTCTCCGATCTCGAACGCCTGTGCAATCGACGTGTATGCGGCGCGGTGTTGCCCGTCGACGATCGTGAGCGCAGCGGTATCGGCGCTGTGGCCCGCATCGGGATTGTACGGCGGTGGCGCTGTCGGACACGTCACGGGCCAGTTTCCGGCGCCGATCGCTTGCCACGTCGATGCCGAGTAATTATTGACGTTAAGACACTGGTACCAGTCGTGAGCGTTGGCCGGAGCGTCGCTATTAAAACCAGACGGTACGAGCGCGATATCGCTTGGAATCGCACCGTCGCCACCGAGATAGATCGGCGGACCACCGGCGAATCCGCCGCCGAAGAGATCGTCGTAGGTGCGGTTCTCCATCGATATCACGATGACGTGTGTAATGAGGCCGCGCGCGTGGATGCCGGCGCTCGTCGGAAGCGGCGCAGAGGGTGGCGGTGTCAGCGTGCTTGTGCCGCCACACGCGGCAAGCATCGCGGCGAAGAACGCCGTACCGGCTCTCACGAGAAGTGCACGCATAAAAAATTTGGTGGAGGCAAGGAGACTCGAACTCCTGACCCCTTGCATGCCATGCAAGTGCTCTACCAGCTGAGCTATGCCCCCACAAATCGGCGACCGCCACTCTACGCCAGCGGCGGCCTATTGCCCTTCGTCTTGAACGACGTTCCCATCCATCTTTACGAGATTACGCAGCTGCTGGCTCTGCGATTGCATCCACGTGCCCTTGACCTGTGTCCACGTGTCCTGCATCTTCGCCGTCACGACGAGTTGATGCGGCCCATCCGGTGCCTGGAGCGAGCCAACGACGTGCAGGTCTTCTACGACCGCGATTGTGCCATCGGCATTGAGCACCGACGATTCGGTCGTGGGATCGCATGACGACGCGTGCAGCAACTTCATGCTTTGCGTCCCCATCGCCACCACTTGATCGCGCGGCGTCTTCTTGCCCTTGATGTCGATATCGACGAAGTCGGGCGAAAGAAACGTGAACGCCGCGGCAAGATTCGAGTCGGTCGGATTGATCGCGGCGGTACAGCCCAGTTGATAATCGGCGGCGATGGCCTTTTGCGCATCGGGCGGCACGTCGGCCGCACTGACGGCGGCGGTGGTCAGGATGATTGCGCCGGCGAGGGCCGCGGCGAACTTCGAGGTCATGGCGTCTCTCTATTAGACGAGGGGCCGGGTTTCGATGGTGGAGGTGAGGAGACTCGAACTCCTGACCTTCGCCTTGCAAAGGCGTTGCTCTACCAACTGAGCTACACCCCCAACGAACAGACCCGCTGCGGCATCCCCTGATTCGGCCCACCAAGCGTGGCCCCTCCCTTGCAGTGTACGCCCCAAAGCGAGAGGATGGAGAGGCCAAGGGGGGGCTGGAGATGGCCCGTCTATTGTTGTCCGGCGCGATAGCCGCCGTGCTCGTTTTAGGTTCGACCGCCGTAGCGCGCGCCGACGATGCGTGCTGGCAGTTGCTGTACTCCGCCATCGAGCGTGAAGCGGCCGCCCCGCACGCCGCGTACATTTCTTACAATGAACTCGTCGACATTCGCGAAGACGGCTTTCGCTACGAGCGCACGACCGCAAATATCACCTATCGCGATGACGGCCAGGCCTCGATCGACGACGACCGCTGGTCGCACCCGTTCGTAAGTAATTTGCTCGATCCGGGGCCGCCTGTACTCGGCCCGTACGGCGACCACCGCGCGGATTGGCTGGCTTCTGCGGCAAGTGCGTACGCATTGCCGCTGATTGCCGACGTGCACAATCAGACGCGGCAGTGCCTTGACCATGGCGATCAGTTTGTCAACGGCGTCAACGCTGCACATCTCGTCGTGCCGAACGCGCCCACCGATCGTCAGGCGCTCAAAGAGATCTGGATCGACCGTCATACGCACGCGATAACGCGCGTGATTGTTGCCGAGTATCTCAAAGTGCTCACGATGACATGGACGCAGAAGAAGGCGCTCACCGATTTCTCGATCGACATTGAGAACATCGATGGCCACGACGTCGTGCAGCGCGTGACGTGGCTGTACACGTTCCACGTCTACGATCAAACGAGTCAGCTGGCCGCCGAATACGATTTTATGAACTATCGCTTCGAGCAGGCCGCTCCTCCGGGCTCACTCTTCGGCACCGAGGGGCGTAGGTAAAAAGGACTATAGGTAGGCGAACCGGCCTAGGCGAAACCATCTCCCCATGCTCAAGACGCTTATTCTAATCGCCTCGGCTACTGCTGTGCTCGTCGCTGCCACGCCGGCAGCCACGATTGACGTACCAGCCGGCGATAAAATCGAAGTCCGCTTCGTAACCGACGTTGGATCGCGCACGCGCAATATGGGCGCCATCTTTGGCGTCGAAACGGTGAGCGACTACACGGTCGGGGGAGCGCTCGTGCTTCCCAAGGGATCGCCGGGTTACGGAACCGTCGTCGGGGTGAGGCACGCTGCGGGAGGACACGTGAATGGCGAGCTCACGATCGTGATCAAGAGCCTAACCGAGCCCGGTGGCGGCGAGCTGCTTGTGGGCGTTCCCGGCGAGATCGGCGACGCCGTGGTCATCAAGGAGCACAACGGCAATATGGGCGGCCAGTACTTGTTGTGCGGCGTGTTTTGTCTTGCGGGCAAGAAGGGCGACGACGTGCTGCTCAAAGAGGGAAGCGACTTTCATGTCGTGACCCTCGCGAATAGTGCGGCGCCGACGGTTCCCGATGGAAGCGCGCCTGCTGCGCTGGATCCGCGATACGAACCGACGCCGGATCCCGGACAATCGTCGCCGTCGCCGAGTGCGTCGCCCGCGCCTAGTTCGTCCCCGCTTTGATCAGGCGCAAGTTGATGATGTAGTTGTTCGTGGTTCTCGTCGGAACGAACGTGACGGTTTCACCGACAACGACGGGGAGGTGGTTGCGCGGATCGAACGCGATCTTCGTCTTCTGATTGACTTTGATTCCCGTCCCGCCTTGCTGCATCATCTGGCCTTCCTGGTGTACGAGAACGATCGGTGCATCGTTTGGCACGGTGCCCTGACCGGTAAGCGTGTACGCGCACTTCCAGGTGTACACTTGTCCCGCGAATCCACCGCTCGCACCCGGAAGAAATGTCGCGCGCACGGTGTAATTCATGCTCCAACTTGCGTTCGGGTTGCCGTGGAGCGCGCTGAAGTAATTGTGCGCGAGCAGCGGGAGGATCGTGACCTGAATGGGCGAGATCGCATACGGAGCGTTCGCGCACTTCACGCCACCATTCGGATAGACTTCGCACGTATATTGCTGCCGCGGCCGTGCTTGATGCCACCACTCGTCGAGCATGCTGACGGTCATGCCGCCGTCGCTTGCGGGTCCGGTAATGTCGATCGTGGTCGTGCCGGTCTGCTTACCCTGATCGTCAGCCGGCCCATTGTAGCCGAAGCGGTAGACCATGTGGCGGACCGAGGGCGTTGAGCCCGGCGCCTGGGCAACCCCAATGAGCGCGAGGGTGCCGAGCACGGCGAGGACGCGAGAGATTGTACGTATCATCCTGCGAGCGTACATCCACCACCGAGGCGCCGGTTATCCCGCCGTCGCGCGCACGCAAAAAAGCCCGCTTAATAAAGCGGGCTTCGTAATGGTGGGCCATCCTGGGATCGAACCAGGGACCTCATGCTTATCAAGCATGCGCTCTAACCAGCTGAGCTAATGGCCCCGGGGGCACAAGTCAGAAGTATAGCACAGGGCTGCAAGTCCCTTCCCGGGCCCAAGTGGCTTTTGTTAGCCGATTAGGGCAATCCACTTTTTCATAACCTCGTCCTCGTCTTTGAGGTTGGCGAGGAGTAAAGCTTCGAGCGCCTCGCGCTCGCGCTCCATCTCGGCTTGTTGTGCCATCTCGTAGTCGAAGGCCGCTTTGACTTGCGCGAGCGCCTGCTCTTGCGCGGTCGTGTCGTCGGGCGGCGCGGCATCGGCACCGGTCGCGGGATCGACGGCGGGTTTGTTTTGCGGCGCGCGCGGTGGACGCGCCGCAGCGAAGAGGATGTTGATCACTCGCCGATACTCTCGATGAACTTCTTGGTGATACCGTCGTCGGCTTTGCGCTGCGCCATCTGCGCATCGCGCAGTGAGTTGATCTCGCGCATGTTCTCCGATTGCTGATCCATCGCTTCATCGAAAGCGGTGGCCTGCATGTCGAGTTGATCTTGCGCGCCCATCTCTTGTCCCATCAGCCCGGTTTGAAACGTGCTGTTACCGGCAAGCATCGCGGCGAGGCTCGTATTCGAACCGGTCATCGCGCCTTGGCCTGCGCCGTTTAAACCGTTGCCGCTGAGCATGGAGATCGCGCCGCCTGCGAGGGCACCGCCGATCGATGGTCCCGCGGCTTCTAAGAAAGGCATAAACATGCTTACTGACATCGGTTAGTCTCCGTCGCCGTCGTCGCCGTCGATGAGGCTCGCGAGCAGATTGTCGGTTTGCGGTTGCGACTGCGCGAGCGACGAAAGCGTGTTGATGTTACTGAACGCACTCGATTGCTGGCTCAGTGCACTTTCGAGTGAGGACGGATCGAAAGCCGATGCCGACGACGCTGACGATGATCCGCCTTCGCAGCCGCCGGCGACGGCGCCGACGGCAGCGCCGACCGGGCCGCCCGTTAAAAGGCCCTCAACGCCTCCGACGAGCGCCTGGCCGATGTTGAAGCTCATAAATTGTCTCCTCCGTTGATGTACGTGTCATAGGACATGGCTTGATGCGAAGGGGGACGCGTGTGCTTATGGTGATGTGCATGCGGCGCGTGCAACTGCGGTTGCGCTTGGGCGAGATCACCGAGTGGATCGGGACGCGCGCCGTTGCCGCCCAGTTGTTGGTAGTGGCGCATGACCGAATCGGCGTAGTCGAGCTTCTCGCCGTCGCCCCACGTCGTCGACGTGCCCTTTGCGTGCGGATCGCCCGCATTGTACGCGGAGAGCGCCTCTTTCACGTTGCCGTTGTAGCGCTTGAGCAATCCCGAAAGCATGCCCGCCGCATAGTCGGCGTTTTGCGCCGGGTCCATCGCTGCATTGGTCTTGGCAAAGTCGTGCCAGCGGTCGTCGATTTGAAATAGGCCGCGACCGTGGCCTCCGTCACCGACCTCGTTGCGCCCACCGTTTGCACCGGGGCCGCCGGTCTCTTGCGCTGCAACGGCGGCCAAGAGTTTGGGATCGAGCCCGTACCTGGCCGCAGCGCTCGCGATATCGGGGGCAAAGGTGACCCCTTGCGAGGCAAGCCGGGCGACGAGCGGGCCGAGAGGGTTCATGGTGCCTCTCCATCCCCCAGACCCTGGCGTTTGACAAGACCCCTGCGGGGTTCTACAATCTCCAAGTCGTTATGGGGGCTCGCCGCAGGGTGGGCCCCCAATCTACGACAGTCGCAAAATCGCCATGGCTCAATCACACAAGGTCGACGTCAGTGGGCTCCTCGGGGGCGGCCGGCAGCTCATGCTGGTCGACGATGAGGTGCCGATCGAGGAATTCGAGGGAATCTCGTTTCCACGACCGGCCCAAGTGCACTTGGAGCTACGCTACGTAGATCGGCTGCTTCATATAGTAGGCAGCGTCGATGCAGGGGCCCGTGGCGCGTGCGACGCGTGCTTGGAGGACGTCGATATGCAGGTGCATGCCGACGTCGACGAACGGTTCGATCCGCAGACCGGTCGAGACGGTGATCCGTTCGGAGAAAGCAACGTCCTGACCGGGAGCCGGCTGGATGTAGCCGATTTGGCGCAACAGCTGCTGCTGAGCGAATTGCCGATGGGACTTCGCTGCAGCGAGAACTGTGCGGGCATAGAGTATTAACGGAGACGAGAGACAGATAAAGTGGCAAATTTAAAGTGGAAGACCCCGCGCAGTAAAACGCGCAGCCGTCGTGCGGCGAACTGGAAGTTGAACGCGGTTACGGTCGTGGAATGCCCCCAGTGTCACCAACCGAAGCGCCCGCACTTCACGTGCGGCCACTGCGGTACGTATGATGGCCGTCAGGTCGTCGAGATTCGCGACGAACACGCCGGTCACGATCACAACTAAGTGACCTCTTGACCGGGGTTAGGATCGTCGGCGTCGGGCACTACGCGCCCGAGCGTGTCGTGGATAACCACGACCTCGAGCAATGGCTCGATACGTCCGACGAATGGATAACGACGCGAACCGGAATGCAACGCCGTCACTGGACTTCAGACAATGAAGCGACCAGTGATTTGGCGTTGGCTGCTGCGCGCAACGCGCTCGCCTATGCCGGCTTGGAAGCGAACGACATCGACGCATATATCGTCGCTACGGTCTATCCCGATTTCCTGTTCCCGGCGACGGCGTGCATTGTCGCCTCGAAGCTTGGCGCGCACGACAAGCCGGGCTTCGATATCGAGATCGCATGCAGCGGCTTCATTTACGGACTAACCGTTGCCTCGTCGCTCATTCGCTCGGGTGTCTACCGTCGCGTCATGTTGATCGGCGCCGAGACCCTCTCGAAGCTGGTCGATCGTGAAGACCGTGGCACGGCCATTCTTTTCGGCGATGGCGCCGGCGCCGTCGTGCTCGAAGCGAGCCACGAGGATTCGTTCCTCGCATCAGAACTCGGCAGCGACGGAAGCCGCCCGGAACTGCTGCGCCTTGAGGCCGGCGGCTCGCGCGTCCCGACGACGCATGCGGCGATCGATCGCAAGGCGGACCGCATTCAGATGGAAGGCCGTGAGGTCTTTAAGTTTGCGGTGACCAAGATGATCGACGCGACCGACAAGGCGCTAGCAAAGGCCGAAGCTGCTCAAGAGCGATGTCGACGTGCTGATCCCGCATCAGGCGAACAGGCGCATCATCGACGCGGCGATGAAGTACCTTGAGATTCCGCCCGAGCGCTGCATCGTGAACATTGAAGAATACGGAAATACGTCGGCGGCGTCGATTCCAATTGCGCTTTCGGAGGCGGTTCGCGACGGACGAATCAGCACCAACGACATCATCGTCTTCGTCGGCTTCGGCGGCGGCCTTTCGTGGGGCGCCGTCGTGTGGAAGTGGGTAGCATGACGCGGATCGGCATCGTTTTTCCGGGGCAGGGTTCGCAGACGCTTGGGATGGGCGTCGACGTTGCGAAGCATTCGAGCGCAGCCGCCGACTTGTTCGATATGCGCGCAGAGCGTGCTCGGCTACGATTTGCTTGGCTTGCAGAAGAGCGGTCCTGAAGAACGGTTGCGCGAGACCCAGTACAGCCAGCCGGCAATTTTCGCGACCAACGTCGCCATCTTCGCAGCACTTGAGTTGCCGCCCGAATCGCTCATCGTGAGCGCGGGTCATTCGTTCGCCGAGTATTGCAGCTTGTATGCAGCGCAGGCAATTGGATTTGAAGATGCGCTCCGGGTCGTCAACGCGCGCGGAATCGCGATGCAGCGTGCATCCGAACTTGCCGCCGGCGGCATGTCGGCAGTGTTAGGCATGGATGCCGGCGCGATTCGTGAAGTCGTCGATCGCGTGCGCGCAGAGCGCGGGCAGCGCGTGCAACTTGCAAATTTCAATTCCCCCGCGCAGATCGTCATTAGCGGCGACCTGCTTGCCGTGCAAGCCGCAGGCGATGCGCTGCTTGAAGCCGGTGCAAAGCGGGTCGTGCCGCTCAATGTTTCGGGCGCATGGCACTCGGCGCTGATGGAGCCGGCTCTCGAACATTTCGCGCACGTCGTTGAAGCGGCGCCGTTTACCATGCCCACGTTCGAGGTCATTTCGAACGTCGATGCGCAACCCTATCGCGACGTTGCGACGATCAAGAAGAATCTCGTGCTCTCGGTGACCAATGAGGTGCGTTGGCACGAAACGGCCGAGCGTCTCGTGAGCTACGGTCTCGATCTCGTGATCGAGTGCGGTGCGAGTCCGGTCCTTGGGCCGCTGATGAAACGTTTGCCGAATGCGCCCGAGGTCGTTGTCGTCGCCGATTACGCCGGTATACAGAAGTTGACCCTTCGACAGGCTCAGGGTGACAGGGTTTGAACTTCGATAACAAGGTCGCGCTCATTACCGGCGCAAGCCGCGGAATCGGTCGCGCGATCGCGGTTGAGTTATGTGCGCAAGGCGCTGATGTCGCGCTGGTCGGACGCGATCGGGCTGCCCTGGATGAGACCGCAGGCGCGTGCGCGGCGGTGCGTCCCGGTGCGACGGCCGAGGTGCTGATTGCCGACGTCGCCGATCACGCTGCGGTCGAGGGCGCGGTTGCTGCAACGCTCGAGCGCTTCGGACGGCTGGATTGCGCGATCGCCAATGCGGGGCAGTCGGTCGATGCGCTGCTGCTTCGCCTCAAGCCCGAAACCCTCGATGCAGCTGCTCACGGTCAACCTGAAGTCGGCGTTCTACCTGTGCGGTGCCGTCGCCAAGCCGATGATGAAGCAACGTTCGGGCGCAATCGTGCTCATTTCGAGTATCGTTGGGCTCACGGGCAACGCCGGGCAGGCCGCGTATGCGGCGTCAAAAGCGGGTCTGCTTGCGCTCGGGAAGTCGGTTGCAAAGGAGTTGGGTTCAAGGAACATAAGAGTCAACGCCGTCGCGCCGGGATTTATCGAGACGGCCATGACCGAAAAGCTCCCCGATGCCGCCAAGGCGGCCTTGAAGGAGCAGATCGATCGTTCCGCCCTCGGCCGAGTCGGGACGCCACAAGACGTTGCCGGGGTCGTCGCCTTCCTGTGCTCGGATGCCGCCGCCTATGTCACCGGTCAGACCATCGTGGTCGACGGTGGCATGGTCATGTAAATTTCCCCAGCTTGGGGATACACTGCTACATATAATAAGGAGCTGTAATGTCCACGTTCGACAAAGTCAAGAAGATCATCGTCGAGCAGCTCGGCGTCGACGAATCGGAAGTCACGCCCGAAGCCTCGATCACCGATGACCTAGGCGCCGATTCGCTCGACCAGGTCGAGTTGGTCATGGCGTTCGAGACCGAGTTCAACATTGACATCCCCGACGAGGAGGCCGAAAAAATCAAGACCGTCGGTGACGCAGTGGCGCGCATCGATCAGGCAGCGGCGGCGGGAGCGTAACCGCTAACCATTATGTTCGACCAGTTAAGTGACCGGCTCGGAGCGATCTTCTCGCGTCTGAGCGGTCGCGGCAAGCTCAGCGAGAGCGACGTCAACGACGCAATGCGCGAAGTGCGCGTTGCGTTGCTTGAGGCCGATGTCTCCTTGGCCGCGGCGAAGCAATTCGTCGCGCGCGTCAAGGAAGAGGCCGTCGGGCAAAACGTGCTCGAGTCGCTTACGCCTGCGCAAACGATCGTCAAGATCGTGCACGACGAGCTGGTCGCGCTCTTGGGCGGCGCGGAAGCGCGCCTGGTATTCAGCGACGCGCCACCGTCGGTCATCATGCTGGTCGGTCTGCAAGGCTCGGGCAAAACGACGCAGGCCGGTAAACTAGCGTTGCGTTTGAAAGAGCAAGGGCGGCGCACGCTGCTCGTCGCCGCCGACGTCTATCGTCCGGCTGCGATCGCGCAATTGCAAACGCTTGGCAAGCAGATCGATCTTCCGGTCTACGAAGCCGGCACGGGCAATCCGGTGAAGATTGCGCGCGACGGCGTAAACGAAGCCAAGCGCCTGGGGCTCTCGACGGTGATCATCGATACTGCCGGCCGGTTGCAGATCGACGACACGCTCATGCGCGAGCTGGAAGAGATCAAAGCGGCCGTCCAGCCCAAAGAGATTCTCTTTGTTGCCGACGCGATGACCGGTCAAGAGGCGACGCAATGTTGCCAAGGGCTTCAACGATCGTCTGGGTATCACGGGCGTGGTGCTTACGAAGATGGACGGCGACACACGCGGTGGTGCCGCCCTTTCGATCTTCAGCGAGACGGGCGCGCCGATAAAATTCGTCGGCGTGGGCGAGAAGCTCTCGGCACTCGAACCGTTCTATCCCGATCGTTTAGCGCAGCGGATTCTCGGCATGGGCGACGTGCTCACGCTGATCGAGAAGACGCAGAGCGTCTATTCGGAGACGCAGGCGAAGGCGCTCGAAGAGAAGATCCGCAAGAGCAGTTTCACGCTCGACGATTTTCTCGAGCAAATGCGCCAGATGAAGAAGATCGGATCGATGGGCGACATCATGAAAATGATCCCGGGACTCTCGCGCGCTTTGCCCAAAGACTTCGAGATTCCTGAAAAAGAATTCAAGCGCGTCGAAGCAATTATTTCTTCGATGACGCTCGGAGAGCGGCGAAACCCCTCGATTCTCAACGGGTCGCGCCGCAAACGGATCGCCTTCGGTTCAGGTACCCAAGTCAGCGACGTCAACAAGCTGATCAAGAACTTTGAAGGCGCTCAAAAGATGATGAAGCAACTCGGCGGCGGCAAAGGCAAACGCCCGCGCATGCCGGCAGGGATGCTTCGCTAACTACCTACGGAAGAAAGACACGACAACAACACCATGGTGAAGATCAGACTGCGCCGCATGGGCGCAAAGAAACAGCCGACCTATCGATTTGTGGTTGCCGATTCGCGCTCACCGCGCGATGGCCGCTTCATTGAGATTCTCGGGCATTACAATCCTCGCACCGAACCGAAGACACTCGAAGTGAATGCTGAAAAGGCGAAGGAGTGGCTGGCCAAGGGTGCGCAGCCGACGCTAACCGTCCGCCGTCTCTTCGCAGAAAAGGGCATTATGGAGCGCGGTCCGGTTCCAACGACCAAGCGCGCTCCACGTAAAGGCAAAGAGTAATGTCGGCCTTCGATGACGAGTTCGGCCTCTTCGGAGACGAAGGAGCCGAGGCCGAGCGTCGCTCTACGCTTCCCGCGCGCAAAATCGCTTCGAACGAAACGATCATCGACGACGTCGAACCCGAGGAGGCGCGCCCGGCGCGCACTTCGGAGCGCATGCCACGGCGACGTGACGGCGGCGGTGGTTACCCGCAACGGCGTGAGCGTCGTGAAAACCGGCAGCCGTCGGATCCGTGGGCGTCGTTGCGGCGTGCAACCTCGCTCCTCGATCTACTGGCAAAGAAGCTTGTAGCGAAACCGGAAGTAACCACGGTCGAACTGTTCACCGATGAAGAGGGCAAACCGGTCATCGAGCTGGTGGTTGACCCGGAAGACTTGGGTAAAGTGATCGGGCGCAACGGTCGCGTCGCGCAGGCGTTGCGCACGATCGTGCGTGCAACCGCTGAGGGGCGCGTCTCCGTCGACATTCTCGACGCGCAAGAAGCTGCCGCTGCCGACGAAGGTTCAACCGACGCCGCAGAGTGAGATGCCGATTGGCCGAATTGCCGGCCTCTTTGGCGTGCGCGGTGAACTCAAGTGCGACCCGACTTCGGCGGGTCGCGCGCTGTTTGTAGCCGGAGCGCAGTTGCAGTGCGCGAGCGAAATGGTGACGCTCGAGAGTGTACGCGAGCACAAAGGCCGGTTGTTGATCGCGCTCGAGCAAGCGCAAGATGCAACCGCGGCGGAGCGTTTCATCGGCGCCACGTTCTTCGCGCCGCGTGAGGCACTCGACGTGGAACCCGGCGAATACCTCGATGTCGATCTCGCCGGCTGCGCGGTGCGCGATGCCGACGGTCGCGCGTACGGAAGCGTCGAGCGGGTCGAACACTACCCGGCGAGCGACATGCTCGTGGTCGGCGGGCGGCTCTTACCGATGGTCGGCGCCTTCATTCGCAATATCGACATAAAGAAAAAGGAGATCGTTGTGCACGATCTCCCCAGCGGATTATTGGACGATGAAGAGATGAGCTAAATCGGACTTCATCCGTTGTTTTCCGGGTGGTCGGTGTGGTACTGATCCACCGCGCTCCGAACCGCCTTCGCATAGTTGTCGTCGCTCTGAGTGTTCGTATAGAGCACTGCGCCAAAGCAGGCGTAGATGTTAAGCGTGAATGTGTAGGTGTCGTGCGCGTGTAGTCCGCCGACGTGTTGCACCTTGAGCGTGCCTGAGGCGATCGTGTTGTCTCGTGACGAGCCGCAGATCGAGTCCGCAGACTTGGCTACATCGCTCGTTACAACGCCCGACATCGTCGTCGTGTAGTGAACGCTCATCGCGCGGAATAGGTCGCCGGTTGCAGCATTGAGGATGTTTGGCTGCGCACTCCCGTTCACGTGGACGATCAGCGCGCCGCGAGCCGGCTTCGACGGCGTCGCCGTCGCGACGGGCGTTGCGGTCGCTTTAGTTTTGGACTTGCCATGAAAGATATCGCCGAGCACGTTCGTCAGTGAGGTCGACGCGCCCGAGCTTGCCGACGGCGTCGGCGTGTTGGCGGGACCGGCATTGATCTCCGGCCGTTCGACGCCCGAAGCCTGGAGCACCACGGTGCGTGCGGTAAGCGCCTGCGATGCCACATCGTTGACGTCGTTAATGTTCGTGGTCGCCGACCATTTGCTGATGTCGCTGTTAACGTCGACGACTTGGGTAACGATCGCGGCAGCCGAGCCGATCGGCTGAATGTAGCCGCTAATGTAGTAGTCGGCGTGTTGCACGCGCGCGTACTTCTGATAGTCCACACGCGCAATGCCCTTTGGAATGTCGAGCACCTTCACGCCGCCGGTCTGCGTCATGACTTGTGCGAAGATTTGCGCGACCGCGGTGCCGTAGCGCGAATCGAGATCCGATGGCGCTTCGAAGGGATAGACCAGCACGGTCGGCACAATCGTTCCGGAAAGCGTTGGGGAGGCTTTTGGAGCCGGAACAGGCGTGGCCAACGGCTTTGGGGTCGCCGCAACGAGCAGCGCGCTCGCAAACAGCACAAAAACAGCGAGGTGACGGCGCAACGGCACTTCCTTTGCTATATCGTCGATGCTACGTGGTTAACGAACGCCGTAAGGGCATCGTTCACATCACCTGGGCGTTCCGCAATCGCGAGATGCCCGGCTCCGGGCACTATTCGCGCCGTAGCACCTGGTATCCGGTCGGCCAAAGCCTGGGCGAATTTCGGCGGCGTCAGTACATCGCGCTCTCCGGTCAGCGCGAGAAGCGGGAGGGCCACCTCTTCAAGCCGGTCGATGCGGTTGAAAGCGTCGCACGCGCGGAAGTCGCGCAGGGTCTGGGGCTGACCGACCGCGCGGATCATTGCCGTCGAGGCAGCCAATCGCTCGGGCGTCGGCTCGGCATAGAAGAATTTCGGGAGTTCGCACGAGGCAGTATCGAAGTCCATTTCGAGTTGTTCGAAGATCGCCGGCGCGACGCGCAATCGCGCACCCGATGCGAGCATCACCACCGCCCGGACGCGCGGCTCGCGCCGGAGCGCGAGCTCGAGCGCGATTCCGCCGCCCATCGAATGCCCGCATAGCACGACGTCGTTGAGTTCGCGCCCGCGTAGTTCATCGGTGACGGCATCGGCGAACATCTCGATGCTCGCAGGTTCACCCGGCGTCGTGTGTCCCGGCAGCGTCAATGCCAGTGCATCGGGAAACGCAGCGAGTTGCGCTGCGAATACGGCTCCGGTACATCCTGCGCCATGGACGAAGACCAGCCTCACGCGGCTTGCGTGCGCTGCAGCGCCGCGTCTTCATCGGCGTGCCAGGCGGCCGAAAATTCCGCGCCGTAGAAAAAAAGCGAGCCGATCACATAGAACCACAGCAGAAGAGCAAGGGGAACCGAGAGCGCCCCGTAGATCTCGGTAAAATTGATGTGCAGCGTGTATTGCGTGAACGCGAATTGCACGATTGGCCAGAGTGTTGCGACGAGGACTGCGCCGGGCAGTGAGAAGCCCCACGAGATATGCCTGTTCGGCAGCGCGCGATAGAGCACCATCGTGACGACAAAGACGAGCAGCAGGGAGATCGAGTAGGCTCCAATGTGTGTGAAATTTTGCCTGTCGGGAATCTGCGCGACTCGAAACACGAACGCGATAACGATCGGCAGGGCCATCGCAACGATGAGTATCGACGCCATCACGATAAGCATCACGACCGACAGTGCGAGATTCTGTACGAACGGTCGAATCTGGGGCACGCCGAGTGCGCGATCGAGCGCAAAGGCAAGTCCCATCAAAAGATTCTTGCCCGACCACACAAGGAAGACGAGGGCGATGATGCTGCTGATCCCGCGCCCATAGATGTACGTCTGCAAGTTCGCGGCCACGAATTCATGCAGCGTTGGACTGAAGGTTCCCAGGAAATTCAGCACGCGCTCCTGAGCGAATGGGAAGATGGCGGAGGCAGCGCCCAGGATCAGGACGACGAGCGGAAACAGGGCAAAAATCGCGTTGAACGCGACCGCTTGCGCCAAGAAGGCGCAGCCGTCCCTGGAGAAGCGGAGGCTTGCCTCGCGCAAGCAGGAGATGAGTCGTCCCATCGGATGCGGTATATCGCTGTGAAGTGATGTTATTCCCACCGACGGCCGCTGTCACCGTCACGATCGACGGCCGTCCGGTGCTAGCGTACCACGCCGCGTACCTTATTGGTGGGCACGTATATGCGCCGCTCCGGCCGTTCGTCACGCGCGTCGCGTACCGTTTTTGGTACGAAGGCGCGACGCTCGTGATCGAGCGCGGCGAGCGCCGCGTGCGGGTTGTGATGCAACCGCGTCAGCCGAGTGCACTCGATGCCGCATACGTACCGGTCGCGGGAATCTTGCGTGCCCTCGGCGCCGCAGTAACCTATCAGCCGCAGCGCCTCGATATACGCACGCGCTATCTTCCGCTCAGTTCGCCGACGCCATTCGACGCCGCGCTTCCCTCGGCTTCGCCCGAGGTACTCTTCACGCCAATTCCCGTGCCGACGCCGCGCCCGGTATGGAGCGGATCGCCACTGCCACGGCGCACCCCGCTTCCGATTACGGAGCCGACACCAACGTGATTGCAACACTGGTGCTCGCGGCGACGATCGCATTTCCAGCGGCCGGCACATACACGTACGAGATCGAAACACCGGCCGGCGCACAATACAGCACAACCGTCACTGTTACCCCAACGAAAAACGGCGTCACCACGCACGAAGCTTTTGGAATGCCGGTGACCGCGTCGACGGATCAACATTTTGACAGCGCACTGCACGAGCTAGACTTTGCGGCGAAGCAAAGCGGTCGAGATCCCTTGACGATAGCGTTCGCGCAGTCGCAAGCGGTGTACAGCATCGCCGGCCACACTATTCGACTCGACCTCGATGCTCCCGACTGCCTGCTCGTTTTCGACAACATCCTTACGTCGGTCGTCATGCTGCCATCAATCGTGCTCGCGACCGGCGCGAACGACTGCACCTACGTACGCTCGACGGCAGTGCAATCAGAGAAGGGCTACGTAGTCGATACGCCGCCGAGCGCCCACCCCGCGCAAGCCGCGGCAGCTGACGCGTCGGTAACGATCGATATCAACGGGGTTCACGAAACGGTCTGGTATGACACCAAGACGCTTATTCCGGATTTTATCGACTTTGGTGAATCGGTCGGCGACGCGATATTAGTTCGATGACTGCTCTGCTGCGGGACGCCGCACGAGCAGATTGAGCACCGTCAGCACGACGGCTGCGCCCATGAGAATCGATGCTGACTGCGGCGAATTCAGCAGCGTAAAGCCGAGCAGGTTATCGAGCGAATACGCGCCGTTCCCGGCGTAGGCGATCGCGACGGCTCCTGCGATGTAGGCGGAGTTGAGTTCCCAGCCGCCGTTTGTGATGAAGAAGCCCTTGCTGATGTGCACGGTAAAGATCGCGACGAGCATCACCATCACGAGCGTTGCCGGCCCAAGCGCGCCGCCCAGACCAAGTACCATCAGGAGGCCCCCGCCAACTTCACCGGCCGCGGCGAAGAACGCGAAGACGCGCCCGGGGCGAAAGCCGAGTTTTTCAAAGAACCCGCCGGTGCCCGCTAGGCCGTAGCCGCCAAACCAGCCGAACAGCTTCTGGGCGCCGTGGGCCGCTAAACTCAGTCCGACGACCAGCCGAACGAAAAGCAGAGCTGCATCCATGTGGGACCTCCAGCCTATATTGTCTTAGCTACCTACTTATGGTAAGTTATAGCGAGACAGTATCACGGTCGAATTACAATGTCAACGCACTCAATACCCCAACAACATCTTGATAGCACGGATAGCCACCAGTCGCTTTGTCCGCGATTTCATCGCGCGGTGGAGCTGATCGGGCGGCGCTGGACGGGGGCGATCGTGCGCGTACTGCTCGGCGGGCCGCGACGCTTCAACGAACTCCTCGCTGCGATTCCCGGGATCTCGGATCGGTTGCTGACCGAACGTCTGCGGGAGCTCGAACACGAGGAATTGATCGTGCGCCGTGTCGAGGCGGGTTCGCCGGTCAAGGTCATTTACGAATTGACCTGCGCCGGCGCAGAACTGCAAGAGTCCTTGGACGCCCTTGGTCGTTGGGCCGAGCGCTGGTTGGGTCTAAAACCTTAGCGCATTTAGTGCGTTAGTGAACTCACCAATACGAATGTAATCCCCTCGGCCTGAAGCTGCGGAATCATTTCGCGCACCGCTTCGAGCGTGGTTGCACGCGGATGGCCGATCGCAATTGCGCTGCCGGTGCGCCGCGCGATCGCGGCCGCCTCCCTCAGTTGGCCTTCGCTGTAAGCGACGTCTTCTTTGTTATCGAGAAACACGTCGCGGGATGCGGTTGGAATGCCGGCCGCGCTCGCGGCTTGCGCGCCGACCGACGCGGCATTGGTGCGCGAGTCGATGAAGAACAAATTGCCATGCTGCGTGAGCACCTGCATCACATCGCGCATCACGCGCGGGTCCGCGCTCGCCTTACTGCCCTCGTGGTTGTTGACGCCTTGCGCAAGCGGCACTTGTTCGAGATCGTCTTGCACTTGTGCGGTAACCTGTGCGTCGGTCATCGAGGTTGTGACCTCGCCCGGACCGGGATACACGCCCGAGAGCGGTTCCATCGGCAGATGCAGCATGACGCCTTTCCCGGCATTATGCGCTTCGTTCGCAATCTGGGTCGCAGCATGCACGTATGGTAAGACGGAGAGCGTCAGTGGCACGGGAAGCGCGATGTAGCCGCGCTCGATAGCCACCCACTGTCCACAATCGTCGATGATTAAGGCGAGTTTTGCGCCACTCGGAATTGGAGACGGTGTGAGGCTCGGCGATGTTGTTGCGGTTTGTACCAGCGTCGGTGTGGCCGTGGCGGAAGGCGTTTCCGGCACTGGCGTTGTGGTCGCTTCGGCGAGCGGCGTCGACGATACCGACGGCCGATGCTGCAGCGGACGCAGCAGGTACCAACCAGCTGCGCAGGCGATGATGAAGAGCACGAGGAGCGGGAGCCAACCGCCGTTTCGGCGGCGCCGCGCGCGGCGTTTCGACACGAAGGTGGCTGGTTCGCATCACTTTACGATAGACCTGCGGAGGTTCGAACATGGCCGTTCAAGCTCGTTCCACGTCGTCGCTCGTCGGATCGGCAATAATTGCCGGTATCATTGGCGGTATCATCGTCGATTCGTTTCTCTCAATCTCGCACCACGTATCACCGATCACGCTGTGGACCGGTATGGCCGCGACCGCCGTCGGGCCCGGTAGTCCGTGGTGGATCGGGGTCATCGTGCACGCCGTTATTTCGATCGTATCGGCGGTGCTCTACGTCTATGTCGTGAACGCCATCGGGCAGCTGAAAAATTGGCTTGTTGCCGGGGTCGCGTGGGGCATCCTCGTGACGGCCGTGACGGCGTTGATGATTTCGATAAAGACCGGCGCACCGTGGACCTCGAGTTTTTCGGAAGATCTACTTGGAACGGTCGTGTTTTACGCATTGCCGATGGCATTCTATTTGGCACGGGCGTCGCGCGCAGTTGTTGCTTGACATTCGCGTCGTTGCAATAACGACGAACATACCCGGGCCGCTCGCGGCCGCGCGTTTATTGGCATTGGGCGCGAGCGTTACCAAGATCGAACCGTTACGAGGCGATCCGCTCGCCCTAGGGGCGCCCGCATGGTACGCGGAGATCGTCGCCGGGATGGACGTCGTCCAGTTCGACCTGCGCGCGCCCGAAGCAAAGGCGATGCTCGACGAACGCTTACGCGATGCCGATCTCGTGCTAACCGCAATGCGCGCACGCTCGCTCGTGAACGCCGGGCTCGACTGGTCGTCGCTGCACGCGCGCTATCCGGCTCTGTGCGCGCTCACGCTGACCGGCGAGGCCCCGCCGTACGATGACCGCGCTGGGCACGATCTCACCTATCAAGCACGTGCTGGAACGATTGCGCCGCCCGCGATGCCGCGCGTGCTGGTGGGTGACATGGCGGCAGCCGAGCGCGTCGTGAGCACGTCGCTCGCGCTGCTATTGCAACGCCAACGCACCGGCAACGCCGGTCACGCGAGCGTTGCAATTACCGAGGCTGCTGCCGATTTCGCAAAGCCGTACGAGGCCGGACTCACGCAGCCCAACGGTGAGCTCGGTGGTGCGCTTGCGACCTACAACATTTACCCCGCGCGTGCGGGATGGGTCGCGGTGGCGGCGCTCGAGCCGCATTTCATCGAACGGCTGCAAGCGATGCTCGGCGTCGAGCAGCTCGATGCCGACACATTACGCGGCGCGTTCGCGCGGCGCACTGCGCAGGAGTGGGAAGAGCTCGCGCAGCACCACGACCTGCCGCTTGCGGCGATTCGCTAAGCACTCGAGGGGAGAAGCACGCGCGTGAACATTGCCGGGAAAACGATTCTTGTTACTGGTGGAAGCTCGGGCCTGGGCGCGGCGTGCGTGCGTGAATTCGCCGGCGGCGGAGCGAACGTCGTCATTCTCGATGTGGGCGACCATGGTGCGCAACTCGCAACGGAGCTGGGAGCGCCCGTGCGATTCGTGAAGACCGACGTGACTGATGAAGCCCAGGTTCATGCGGCAATCGCCGTTGCCCTCAAGGAGTTCGGCGGTATCCAGGGTGCGATCAACTGCGCCGGCATCGCAACCGCTGAGCGCGCGGTCGGAAAAGAGGGGCCGCAGCCGCTTGCGCACTTCACGAAAGTCGTCACCGTCAATTTGATCGGCACGTTCAACGTCATTCGTCTTGTTGCGGCTCAAATGATGAAACAGCCGGCGGATCCCGGCGAGGATCGTGGCGCGATCGTCTGCACGGCATCGGTTGCCGGCATCGATGGGCAGATCGGCCAAGTCGCGTACTCCGCGTCAAAGGGCGGGGTGATCGGCATGACGCTACCGCTTGCCCGCGAGTTCGCGCAGTCGCAGATTCGCGTGTGCAGTATTGCACCGGGAATCTTCGACACGCCGATGCTAGCCGGGCTGCCCGAAGCTGCGCGTGAATCGCTTGGTAAACAAACGCCGTTTCCGGCGCGCCTCGGCCAGCCGCGCGAGTACGCGGCACTGGCCCGGCACATCTTCGAGAATCAGATGCTCAACGGCGAGGTTATCCGCCTGGACGGAGCAATCCGATTGGCACCCCGCTAGCTCTTTGCTACGACCTGCATCGGGGCGGCCTTTTCGTTTACGAGGTTCGGCAGCTTCGTCCGCAGCGCGCGCAACTTCGGCAGATCGTTGTAGACAATGTAGGGGTTGTCTGCATTGTGGACGAGGTAGTCCTGATGGTAGGCTTCGGCGGGATAAAAGCCCGCGAGCGGCGCGAGTTTCGTCACAATCGGCGCAGGATAGACCTTACGTTTTTCAAGCGAAGCGATATAGTGCTGCGCGTCGTCGCGCTGTTGCGCGGTCGTGTAGTAGATTTCGGAGCGGTACTGCGAGCCTTCATCGGGGCCTTGATAGTTGAGTTCAGTCGGGTCGTGCGCAACCAAAAAATAGACTGCGAGCAACTGCTCGAACGAGACGGCCGCAGGGTCGTACGTGACGTCGACGGATTCGGCATGGCCGGTTGTGCCGGTCGAGACCAACTCGTAGTGCGCCGTGTAGGCGGCGCCGCCCGAGAAACCGGCGACAACGTGCGTCACACCGCGTACCGACTCGAACACAGCTTGCATGCCCCAAAAGCAGCCGCCCGCAAGTACGACGTGCTCGGTCGCGGCGCGAGCCGGTGCAACCGCCGTTGCCGAAAAGATGGCCGCAAGCGCGACCAGCGCCAAGGCGCGAAAACGATTCATGTAGGTAGTACGTTTCGTCGAATGCCATGGATGACTTCCCAGGAATACCAAAGATCGCGCCGGATACCATCATGAAGAAGATGAAGCGTTTTGGCTTGGTTCCATTGCTCGCGCTTGCTGCACTGGCAATTGCCGGTGTCGGCCTTGGCGGAAGCGCTCCCGCAGCGCCGCCAGTGCCGAAGGCGGCCGCGAAGCCCGCTATCGCTACCCCGTCGCCGTTGCCATCGCCCGACGACCTGCTCTCGCTGGTCCGGCAGCAGTTTCGTTCGCATCGGCCGCCGCCGCCGTTTGAGAGCTACACGATCGTTCGCAAGCAGAAGACAAATTACGGCTATCCCGACTATGTGAACACCTACACCGATCACGTCTGGTATCGCTCCGAAGATCACGCGGCGCTACGCCGGCGTATCACCGAATTGGGCGATGTGGGTCAGATGACGTTCGACCGCCCGATTTTCAACGCGGCAACCGATCCGGGGCCGCCGACGGCCGACGTGTTCGAACCGGCCCCACTGCACACGTACGCGCCGACGTTCGTTCCGACGCCCGAGGCCTCGCTACCGCCGATCATTGCGACGGTTCGCGTTCGCGCCGAATTCGACTATCGTGTGACGTCCGTCGTGCGCGAAGGCGACGAATTGCACCTTACGCTCGTTCCGCGCCGCGATCCCAAACGCAATCGCTTGCGCGAGATGTGGGTCGATGCCAAGACGCTCGATCTCCGCAAGCTTGTAGCAACCGACACGCTTTTTATCCAGGGCGGTCCGGAGTATCCCGTACTGTTCACGCTAGAGTTTGCGATGTACGAAGGCATCCCGGTCATCACCCACATTCACGGTGTCGTCTATGGTAATTATGACGGCGACGGGCAGACGGTAGACTACGACTTCAAGAACCTCGTCTTTCCGGCGTCGCTGCCAACGTGGTATTTCGACTCGCGCGACTACGCGCAACATCTCAAGGAAGCGCCGGACCCACCTGAAGATACGGGCGGCGCAGGCACCAACTAGCGGTATTCTCGCAGGTCGAAGCGTACGCGATAGTGATTGCCGTACGCGTCGGTTAGTTCGAACTGCATCGGTTCGGCGCACATCGGCAACTGAAACCGAAAGCTGATCGATCCGACGATACGCTCTTCGCGGAAGGTGTCGACGTCGTAGAAATCCGTTGACGGGCCGAATATCTGAAATCCGGCCGGAGGAAGCTGAGTACCGCCATCGAGTGTCAGCGTTGGTTGATGAAAGTGGTTGAAGAACTCGCGATCGATTTCGGTACGACTATGCGCGTACACAAGGATCCCGAATCGGTCCTGTGCCCCTAGCTGCACCACTTGACTTCGATATCTTCTACGTTTGTACCACGGCTTCGTCGTGTCATCTTGTAAGGCGTTAAGGTAAGATTCGTAGCGAAGGCTTTCATAGGGTGTCTCGACGATGATCGCGTCGATGCCGGCGTGGCCGTGCTGGGCCCGCAGGGGATCCTTGGACTGATAGATCACCCACGGCGCGACGGTGTAGGGATGTGACGCGTGTCCCATCGCGGTGCCCTCGCGATCGGCCTGTTCCGCTTGCACGTGCGTGAGCGTGAGCGCGACGCACGCAGCGAGCACTGCGACGATCATAGCGAATAAATCACGATGGCCGGTACGCCCTGCGCACCCCAGGTCAATCGCGAGATGTTGCCCGACGTCGCCGCAACATATTGCTTGCCATTGACCTCGTACGTAATGACGCCGCCGGCGATCGAGCCCGGCGTGTGATCCTTATACAACATCTTGCCGGTTTTGCTGTCGAACACCAGCAGATTCCCACTCATGTCGCCGGTGAAGGTGATGCCGCTCGCGGTTGGCGTGACACCGCCCAGCATCGGTGACGTGCTCACGTACTGCCAGTTTCGGCGCCCGGTCAGTGCATCGGTTGCGGTGAGGGTGCCGCGTGCTGCACTGTACGGTTCGTTTTCGGCCGAGCCGCCGTAGAAGATTTGTCCGTTGACATAGCGCGTTGAAGCGAGCTTGACCGTCGCACACCAGTCGTCCATTGGATTAATGAACTGCGCGTTGCGTGCATCCCACGCGGCGCCGTTCCACTCCGATCCGCCGAGCACACCGGGACAGATGTGAATGCCTGCAACCGTCGGGCGAGCATCGAAATTCACCATGCGCGCTTCGGGGGCTTTCCATAAGAGCGCGCGCGCCCCACGATCGAGCGCGTACAAATAGCCGTCTTTGCTTGCGACGGCGGCGATAGACTTACCGCCTACCGTTACGAGATCGGCCGAGGTCGACATGTCCCAATCGTGCGAGTCGTTGGGAATGCTTTGGAAATACCACTTGAGCGCGCCGGTACCGGCATCGAGTATTACTTCCGAATCGGTGTAGAGATTGCTGCCCGGTCGATAGCCCGGCGCAAAATCCGGGGCCGGATTTGCGACCGAGATAAAAAGTTCGTTCGCGGCAGTGTCCAGCGCGTACGACGTCCACATGCCGCCGCCGCCCGTTTCTGCGGCACGCACGGTCCACGTCTTTGCATTCGGATCGCTGCCCGTCGCCACGGTGGTGAAGCTCCACTTTTGCTGCCCGTTCGTGACGTCGAATGCCATCATGCGGCCTTTGACGCCCCAGTCCGAGCCGGCTGTGCCAATGTAGGCGACGCCGTTCCAGACGATCGGCGCCGAGCTCAAGAACTCGCCGCGCGCGCCGCTCGCCGGTGTGACGTTCCACAGCGTCTTTCCGCTGGTCATGTCGATCCCGATCAAGTGTCCATCGGGTTCGCCCCGTATGAGGCGGGTGCCACCATCCCAACCAACGCCGCGATCGACCGGAAACGGTTCGGGACCCGCGGATTGATAATCGTTTTCCCACTTCAGCGCGCAGTTTGCGCCGTCGAGCGCGTATGTGTCGTGCGCGGTCGTGAAATAGAGCGTGCCGTTTAGGGCAAGCGGTCCGCTCTGGTTCGCCCCGACCTCTTTCAATGTGGTCGTGCAGACCTGCCTGAGCGTCGATGCATTTGCGACGCTGATCTCGGTGAGCGGAGAAAAGCGGTTCCCGCTGAGGTTGCGATTGTAGACCGGCCAATCGCCCGGAGCGGGAGAGGCCGCGGTCGACGAGTTCTGTTGCGAACATGCAGCCAGCGCTACGATCGTCGCGACGGTGAAAACGCGCGCGTCACACCAATGCGCTTGCAATTTCAGCTCCCAATTTCGCGTTGGCGCGGACGAGTGCGATGTTTGCCTCGAGACTACGGCCTTGCGTGAGGTGAAAAATCCGGCCGAGCAACCAGGGCGTGAGCGCTTTCCCAGTGATCCCCTCGCTTCGCGCGACCGCTACGGCACTTTCAATGATCCGCGACATGAGCTCGCTTGGAATCGCGTCCTGTACGGGGATCGGATTGGCGACCACCATGCCGGTTTCGATGCCAAGTTCGCGTGCGTTACTGAACATCGCAGCGATGCTTGCGACATCATCGAGCCGCAACGGCGCCGGTAAGCCGCTCGATCGACTCCAAAACGCCGGGAATTCATCGCTGCCATAGACGACCGTGGGCACGCCGAGCGTTTCAAGTACCTCAAGCGTTTTCGGGAGATCGAGGATCGCCTTCGCGCCCGCACACACGACGATCACCGGTGTCTTCGAGAGTTCGGTAAGATCGGCCGAGACGTCCATGCTTTGCTCGGCGCCGCGATGCACGCCGCCGATGCCGCCGGTTGCAAAGACGGCAATACCCGCGCGCTGCGCGCACAACATCGTGGCTGCAACGGTCGTTGCGCCGTCGCGTTTGGTCGCGATCGCATAGGCCAGGTCGGCGCGACTGAGTTTGAGTACGTCGCGCCCAGTTGCAATCCGCTCGAGCTCGGCGTCGCCGAGCCCGATCCGAATCACGCCGTCGAGCACTGCAATCGTCGCGGGGATCGCGCCGGCAGCCCGGATGTCGGCCTCGACGCTGCGCGCGACCTCGAGATTGCGCGGATACGGCATACCGTGGGCTAGAATCGTGGATTCGAGTGCCACGACCGGCCCGCGCGCAGCGAGCGTCTGTGCGACTTCGGCGCTAACTTGAACGGCGTTCATCTAGTGCGCGCAACGCCTCCTCGAGCAAATTCCGGACCATCTGCGGATCGCTGACGGCATCGACGTCGAGGAAGAACTCGAGCCCGCCGCCATGTTCGCTGAAAACCGTTTGGCCGCCCGGTCCGTCGATGTAACCATCGATCATGTAGGGCACGACTTCACGCGAGATGCCTTTGACGTGGATCGGTTCGAGCGCATGTGCGTGAACGGAACTGCGCACAAGCGCGTAGGTTTCGTAACTGACCACGATCGTGCCCGGCTCGGCGATCGCCTCCAGGCGAGCGGCCAAGTTTGCCTCGGCGCCGATGATCGTGTAGTCCATGCGCTGTTGCGAACCAAAGTTGCCGACGTTGCAGTAGCCGGTATTGATCCCCATCCTGACTTGAAAGGGATGCTCGATTCCCGTACTGCGCCAGCGCGCGTTGAGTTCGATCAAGCGCGCTTGCATCGCAAGCGCCATAAAGACGCAGGCAATCGCGTCCTCGGATTCGCCGTTGCTTTCCGGGTCGCCGAAGAATACAAGAATCGCGTCACCGACGAACTTGTCAACCGTCCCGCCATAGCCGAGTGCGATTGCCGACATCTCCGTGAAATATTCGTTGAGCAGCGTGGTGAGTTGCTCGGACTGCAGCCGCTCGCTCGTCGCCGTGAAGTCCTTGATGTCGGAGAAGAAGATCGTCAGTTTCTTGCGCTTCGTCGCGAGCTGGGCATCGTCTTTGCCGCTGAAGATCGCGTGATAGATTTGCGGCGAGATATAGCGCGAGATCTTGTCGGAAATCGCAGCGACCGATGCGTAGGCAGCCTGTATGGCGTTGGCCTGGCGGCGCAAGACCGCGAACGCGGCGAAACCCAAAATCGCGAGGAAAACGAAGTAGACGAGCAGGTAGCGAAACTCCGCGATGTTGTACGCGGCGGGCTGCGTAACGGTCAGCTCCTGGATTCCGCGCACGTCGCCCACTTTCCAATCGTGTTTGGTGCTATCGGGATTGGCGTTGTGGCACTTGACGCAACCCTCTCGCATGATGATCGGCGTGACGTAGCTGACGTCTGCGCTCGTGCCATGCCAGACGATATTTGTGAGCGCTTGGTGAGGGTTGCGTTCGAGCGAGGTGAGCGCCGCATCTTCAAATGCATTGAACGGATGCGGTAGTGTTCCGCGAAACGGAAACTTCGAGATGAAGCGATAGCGATAAGTGGCCTGATCGTCGCCGATGATGTGTCCTAGTTCGAGTGAGAATTTCGCCGGGATCGGAATGCCGCCGGGATGCTCGAGATAGTGCGCGGTAACGAATGCGTGCCCATGCGCGGCAAGCACACGGTCGACGATGTTACTCGCGTAGAACGTGCGAATGCCGGTGATCACGGTCGACAGGTTGGTAGCCTGGCGGCTCAAGCCGGCGCTCGTGATGTCGCGAAGATCTAGCCACGTGGCAAGCGGGAGCCCGATTAGGACCATTGCCCCCAGCAGCACAATCAGCGGTGCCAGTACGCGGGGGGTGCTGTGGTGGTCCCTCAGAATTGTAAAGCTCCTGTAAGCAAGCCGCTGGTACATTGGTCCAGAGGCCAAAGAGACGAGGGAAACCTTCTTCGGTGGACGTGAACCTAGACCCCGGAGGTGCACGGGTGCAGTCGTCACGGATTCTTCGCGTGGGCGGCAGCGCAGCCGAAAACCAAACGCTCGAGGCGCTCCTTCGAGGAGCGGATTATCCGGACGTTCGGACGGCGGCGGTTGCTGACGCGATAGAGATCATCGCGTCTCGCGATGTCGATCTGGTTTTGCTGGATTTGGTCCAGCCCAGCAACGACGTGTTCAACGTGTTGCGCGCGGCGCAGCCATCGAACGGCAAAACCAGCCGCGTTCCGGTGATCGTGACGGCGCCGGCGCAGGCCAACGACCGCGTGCAAGCCTGTTTACAGCGCGGCGCCGAAGACTACATCACGACGCCCTTCGATGGCGCTAACGCGCTGTTACTGGCAAGACGCGTCGAACTTTGCCTCCAGCGCAAGCACTTGCGCGAATTCACGGTCCGGCTGCGCGCGGCCAAGAACGACGATACGGCCGTCGTCGAGCTCTATTCCAGCGCGTCAAATAAGTTCGTGCCGCGCGAATTTCTCGAGCATCTCGGCCGCAAAACGATTGCCGACGTGCGCTTGGGCGACCACGTACAGCGCGAAATGAGCGTGTTCTTCTCCGATATTCGCGACTTCACGCGCATGTCCGAGGGGATGACGCCGCAACAGAACTTCGATTTCCTCAACTCGTATCTCAAACGTGCCACGCCGATCGTGCGCGCCAATCACGGCTTCATCGACAAGTACATCGGTGACGCGATCATGGCGCTTTTTCCGCGCGAGCCTGCTGATGCGCTCCGCGCCGGCGTCGAATTGCAGCGCGAACTGGTGAAGTACAACCAGGGGCGTCTGAAGGCCGGCTACGAGCCGGTGCGCATCGGAATCGGGCTGCACAGCGGCGAGCTGATCCTCGGGACCATCGGCGAAGAAGAGCGCATGCAGACGACGGTCATCGCCGACGCGGTGAACGTCGCGGCGAGAATCGAAGGCCTCACGAAGATATTCAAGGTGTCGCTGCTGGTCGGCAAATCGATCGTGGACAAACTCATGCCGGGTCACGGCTTCAAACTGCGCCATCTCGGTGCGGTCAAAGCCAAAGGCAAGTCGCGCAACGTCGAGATTTACGAGTGTTTCGACAACGATCCGGTCGAGCTGATGGAGCACAAGATCAATAGCGCCGATCTGTTCGCAAGCGCGATCAATCAGTACCGCGAGGCGTTGTTCTTGAGCGCCGGCACGACATTCCGCCGGGTAGCCGAGCTAAACGCTGCAGATACGGTTGCGGCGCACTACCGCGACAGCTGCTCGCTTGCTGTACTCAAGGGCGGCGGCGTCGCTTGGGACGGCGCAGAGCGCATCGAAACCAAATAGTTCAACCCGTTCTCAAAGTTAAGGATCAGATTAGAGGTCGCCGGCGCCGGCGACTTCCCAGAGGTCTGCGACGTTGACGCGATGCAATTGTACGCACACACCCATGGGAGTGCATCTGATGCACGTTTCGATCGCCCGGGCACCGTTTGCCCTCGTCCTCGCTGCTACGCTTGCGGCTTCTTATGCAGGCTTCGCCGCTCCAGCTCGCGCGCAAGATGATCCCCAGATGCCGCCGCCTCAGCAACAAGAGATGGCTGCTCCGGCCGTTGCGCGGCTCTCGGATGTGGAAGGCTCTGTAGCGCTCAAGCATGGGGATGCGGGCGATCAAGCGGCTGCCGTCGCGAACGCACCGGTGGTTGCCGGTGATTACATTACGACGGGCGCGGACGGCCGAGCCGAAATCCAGCTCGATGCGAACACACTTATTCGCGCCGGCGCGAACGCGCAGGTGCGCTTTACGCAGCTCGATGGCGCGAATGACGTTGCACAGGTAGCCGAAGGCTCGGTCGAGCTGCGCGTTTTTGCCCAAGGGCAAGACAACGTGGCGGTGCAAACGCCATCGGTCGACGTGCAACCGCAGGAAGCGGGCGAATACCTTATATCGGTGACGACCGATGGTAACACCGAAGTGACGTCGCGAACCGGCAGCGTTGCGGTTGTAACGCCAGAGGGGTCGCAGCAAGTCGCGCCGGGGCGAACGATGGTCGTGACCGGCCAAGCGAGCAGCCCGCAGTACCAGTTCGTCGATGCGATCGCGCAAACCGATGTCGAAGCCTGGGGAGATCAACGCGATCAGATGATGGTCGCTGCGAACGCTGCGCAATCACAATACGTACCGAGCGACATGACCGGCTCGACCGATCTGAACCAATACGGTAACTGGGTCGACATTCCGGGTTACGGGCAAGCATGGGTGCCCAGTGATGTCGCTGCAGGCTGGTCGCCGTACAGCAACGGCACATGGGTCTCGATGAATTATTACGGGCCGACGTGGATCGCGGCCGAGCCGTGGGGCTGGGCGCCGTATCACTACGGTCGCTGGTTCTTCGCGCCGACGGTTGGCTGGGCGTGGACGCCGGGCCCGCGCTATGCGCATCCCGTGTGGTCGCCTGCTCTCGTCGCATTCTTCGGTTATGGCGGTGGTGTCGGCGTAGGTTTCGGATTCGGTAACGTCGGTTGGGTCCCACTCGCGCCGGGCGAATCCTATCGCCCGTGGTATGGCGCGGGCGCATCGCTCTCGTTCAACCTTGGATACTCGAGTTTCCACAACTACGCGCACGGCTTCGTCGGCGTGCCGTGGAACACGTGGCAGCACGGCTCCATCGCTCGCGCGCATCCGCTCTCGGTCGCGCAGCTCCAAACAACGCACTTCTCGGCCGGGCGTTATCCGGTGCAGCGGCTGGGCTTGAACACGCAGTTTACCAATCGCAGCCTCGCGACGAATTTCCCGAGGCCCGACTATCAACGCTATAATGCGATGCGTCCGATCGGCAGTGTGAATCGGCCGGCGACCTATCGCACGACCAACGCTGGGGCGTGGCAACGCTTCAACGCCCGTCCCGCGTATGGCTACAACCGGCCGGCATCGGCTGCGCCCTCGTATGCTCGTGCGCAGACGACAAACAACGCGGGCTGGCAGCGGTTCAACGGCTCACAAAATCAGCGCTCATATCCACAATCGCAACGCCAGTATTCGTCGTATCCGACACAACGCCAGTATTCGTCGTATCCGACGCAACGCCAGTATCCGACGCAACGCCAGTATCCGACGCAACGCCAGTATTCGTCGTATCCGACGCAACGCCAGTATTCGTCGTATCCGGCACAACGCCAGCATCAGTCGTATCCGGCTGCGCGCCAGTACTACCCGCAAGGGCAGTATCAGCGTGGCCAAGCAACCCCTCGGAGTGCGCCTTCACACACATCGAGCGGCGGAGGAGGCCGACCGCGTGGACCTGGGAGACCATAGCAGACACATATAGCGCACGGGGACGCCGCCTTTAAAGACGGTGTCTCTTCGACAATAGAGGGCACCCCAAATGCGAATGATGATCGGCCTTTTGGCCGTCTTGATCTTTGCTAGCGTTCCTATTAGCACGCTAGCAGCGACCTATTCCGGCCCGGCGCCGGCAGACGAATATTTCGGACCTCACCACCAGAGCATTTTAGAGATACGCAATCGTCTCGACCGTATGGATTCGAAGACCGACCGAGAGTTGATGGACGCCAATGCCGTGGTAGAACTCGACGACATTGCCGCGTCGGTGAACGACTGGCGCGCGCAATATCCGCAAGATCCCTGGTTGCCGCGCACGTATGGCCGGCTTCTTCGGACCTATCACCGCGCCGGCGCTTCATCGACCGATCGCGCAGTGGCGACGCTCAATGAGATGAAAACTGCGTACCCGGATGCGCCCGAAACTGCCGCCGTCGTCGCCATGACGTTCGGTGGTGAAAACGCAGCACCGGCAGAATTCGCCGACGCTGCGCCGATTGATACACCCGCATATCAACAGCCTACGTATCAACAACAACCGGTGTATCAGCAGCCCGCGTATCAGCAAATACCGAGTTACGCGCAACCCGTGTACGCGCAACCTGTGTACGCACAACCGGTATACGCGCAGCCCGTCTACGCACAACCGGTATACGTGCAGCCCGTCGCGACTGGGCCGATGCTCGCTCCGGTAACGACGGCGATGCCACCGCTCTCGCCGAGCGGAGCGTGGGCGCGGTTCGATTCGATGCGACCGGCTGCTCAGGCGCCGGCTCGAGCGCCGGCTACAAAGACGACCGTTACGACGACGGTCACGACAACGACAAGCACAGGCGGTCCGCGCTAGACCGATCCCGAGGCTACGCGAGCGCTGCGCTGACGGCGTGTATTCCGTCGCGCAGCGCGCGTCGGGCCTCGGGTACGATGCGCGGAAAGTTCACGAACCCGTGGGCGAGTGTCGGCCGTAGATCGTAGACGACCGGTACGCCCACCGCGCGTGCGCGTTCGGCGTAGAAACGACCCTCGTCGACAAGTGCATCGTAGCCCGCGGCCTGAAAGTAGGTCGGCGGTAATTGTTGCGGGTTGGGCGCGTCGATCTGCGTGATATACGGATGCGTCGCATCTGCCGGAGAGCGAAAGAACTGATTCGCGAACCACGTACGCAGCGCCGGCGTAAGCGGTTCGCCGTTCGTGACCCGGTGCCGTGAGGGAAACCGCTCGGTGCCATCGAGCGGTGGATAGATCAAGTATTGAAATGCGGGACGTTCAAGCCCATTGACGACCGCGAACGCGCTCAGCGTTGCCGCAATGCTTCCGCCGGCAGAATCGCCGCACACGGCAATGCGCGTAGCATCGAGTCCGAGTCCGTGAGCATTGTTTTGCAACCAGCGTAACGCATCGAAGCCGTCCTCGAACGCTACGGGAAAGCGGTGTTCGGGCCCAAGCCGGTACTCGACCGAGATCACCGCAATCTTGCCTTCATACGCAAAGTAGCGAGTGAGGTGATCGTAGCTCGGCACGTCACCGATCGTCCAACCGCCGCCATGGAAGAAGAGCATCACACCTGCGGAGCTCGCCGCTCTCGGCCGATGGAGATGTGCGCCGAGCACCGCGCCGTCGCGTGTCGGGATCGTGAGCGCCGACGTTTCAACGCCGGGTACGTCCGGCATGCCGAAGCGCCGATTCAACTCGACATACCCCGCGCGCACGCGTGCAACCGTCGCGCCCGGACGAAAACTCTTCCCGGTTATCGTGGTGAGCCAGGTGAGGAGCGAGATGCGCGGGTCGAGCATTATCCCGGCGGGCGCAGCGCGGCATCCGCCTTTTGCGCGAGGCTCTCGAGGTGTGCGCGTGTCGTCTCGTCGCTCGTGCGTGCCGCTTGCGCGCGGGATGACGATGCAATGCGCCCTAGTTCTAAGCGCGCGAACGACTGCGCATCCGGCGGCGCACCGGCCTGCGGCTGGGTCGCCAATGCAATCAGTTTATCTTCGTAGATTGACTGCAGATTTCGGCGAAGTAGCGAGATCGGCCGCGTACCGTTGCTGCCATACACGGCCGCTTGCATCCAGCCAAAGAATTGCGGCAGCGAGAGCGTCGGCCCGGTCGATTGGAGCGGATTCTGCTCCAGACGCGCAAGCACGGCGGGCTGGAACAGAAAGTCGAGCGTTTGTTTTTGCGCGCGGCCGATGTTCGCGACGATCGGATAGTCGTGACGCTCCGGCGGATCATAGGCCCAGAGCGGAAGATTACCGTAGGTGTCCCAACCGACATAACCATACCCGGCCCACTCCGAATAGCCGAGCTTGTTCAAGACCGCAGGCGAGAAGCTCAAGTGCTTGTCGGAGAAGAGGTAGTCATTCAAGATGGCAAACGCGCGCTGCTGCGTCGCGAGCGGCACCGGGACGATCGGCGGTTGCGCGGCGGGATCGCCGCGATGCGCGCGCGAGAGGTACTGCCCGCCGATCCAATGTGAGGTCTTGGTTGCAAGAGAGATATAGCGCATGTACGACGAGCGAAATGCGACCAATGCTTGTTCGTACGCGTGACCTGCGTGTGGCAGCATGGCCGCGTCGCGATCCATCAGCGCGCGATTCATGTTGAGCTGCACGACCGTCCATCCGAGTTGATCGGTCGTGAGCTCGCCTTGTTCCACGCGCGGATCGGACGCGTGTCCGTTTGCCCACGACACATCCTCATCTGAGGCATAACGATACATCGGATCTGACCACGCCGATGCCCAACGCTCGAGCGTGGGCAACTCATCTTGCGGGGTCTTCGCGCCGGGAATCGTCGCATACGCGTACTTCATCGCGTAGTAGTCGTATGGACCAAGCACGGTTTGATAGTACGAGCCTTGACCGTAGCCCTTGGGCCAGATGTTGAGCGGCGCGTATTCCATCACCGTTGTTGCGATGCCGTACTTGGCCGTGAACGCCGGATCTTGGAGTTGTTTGGGCGTGTAGGCATCGTGGCCGATGAAGTTGTGCTGCATGCCTAGGTTGTGCCCGGTCTCGTGGCTGATCTCCGAGACGAATCGATCGTGGATGAATTGCTCGGGCACCGGATCGGTATTGCGTCCGTTGCGCACGGGATCGACGATATCGCGCCAGGCGTTCGCTGCGCTTACTGCGCTATCGGCTGAAATCAAGACGCCGGTACGGAACTCTTCACCGGTGAGCGGATTGTAGAGCGTCTGCGAGTCCGCGCCGAAGCTCGGCCGCTGTTCGGTGACCCAACGCAGCACGTTGTAACGAATGTCATCCGCGTCAAAATTCGGATCGCTCGGCTGTGGAATGACTTGAATTGCATCGAGGATTCCGACCTTGGCAAGCGCGCCGTTCCAAATCAATACGGCATCGGCGATCGGTTTGCGAAAGCGCTCTGGAATCGTGTTGCTCATCACGAAGACCATCGGATGCGTCGCCTTCGACGGCTTGCTGGGATCGGCCGGCGCAAAATTCCAGCGGATAAGGTAGCGCAAGAAACGACTCGGTCCGGTATCGGTATTTGCGCTAAAGTCCATATAGATGTCGTCGTAAATGCCGACGCGATCGTCCGCGAAACGCGGCATGTACGCGTCGTTTGGCAGCTGAGCAAAGTTATAGACGATCTGCATCTGCACGCTGCGGGCATCGGGAGCGGTATCCGGCGCGACGTGCGGAGCGTTTGTCGCCCATAGCTGATTGACGTCGATCACGACGTTTTCCGGGAAGGCCTTGGTCGCGCCGAAGTATGTGCGCGAGCTATCGAGGCGATAGGCCGTGGCTGCAGTCGTGCGCAGCGACCCGTTGATGATGTGATCCATATCGAGCGCGTCGCTGAATAACGGCGATGCGTCGAAGACGATATGTCCCTCGCCTTCGGCGGCGATCTTGCCGACACCGATGACCGATTGCGGGAAGTTGCTGCGTACCGCAAGCGTGCCCGAATCGCTCCCCGGTGCAACGAACGAAGTGTTCGGCCAGACAATCGCGATGCCGTCGCCCGCGCGCTCGAAGCGCACGAGCATCGCGGGTAGATGATCCGTGTTGCCCCAGACGATGAAATTGCCGCCGATGCCGTTGCCGGGAACGATCGTCTCGAGAAAATCCGTGTCGAGCTGCTTTTCAGCGATATCGATATAGACGTGTCCGGCCTTGTGCCAGACCGTGAAAAGGCCGTGCTGTCCCGAGCCCGATGCCGTGAACGCGGCGTAGGGATCGGTCGGTGCATCGGCACGCGCGACACCGCCGGCTACCGAAGCAGCGAGGCAGGCAACAAGCAACGAAAAAAGACGCTTCATCATTAGCGTCGTCGTTTAGGTAAGCTGCGGAGCGGTCCTTCTGTGCTTCGCGTACCATGCGAGCGCAAGCGCGACGAATGCTGCAAACACTGTGATAATCGCAATTACCGCCGCAACGCCGGCCGAGCCGATGGCACGCGGATCGAGAAAAACCGTAGGGATACCAACGCGCATGGATTTGCGAGCAATGCTGTGGGCATCACGTAGTGCAAGACGAGGTTGCGGCTCCGCGTGCGCCGGCGTTGTTCGGAAGAAAGATCAAAACGAACGCAGCAAACAAGTTGCTCAAGACCGCGCAGAAGGCGCGTTCGAAGCTGCACGCTCACGGCGTAGAGCGCAAGCACGCCCAGCACGAACAGAACGGCGTTCAAGAGACGTCGCACGGTCGGGAACTACGACCTATTTGGAAGGGAGTCCCGCTGAGAGGCTGTCGAAGAAGCCCCTCCTCGCATGTTTCTTCTTGACACGCGGACGATGGTATTTACGTTTGCCACCGGCAGCCTGATAATGGCGGTCGGGTTGCTCATTGTCAATTTGCGAAGTGCGCACATGCGGCTCATGACCCTGTGGGTCGCGGCAAACTTTGCACTTTTTGGCGCTTGGGCACTCTACGCACTCCGCGATGTGATCCCGGCGCAGTTGAGCGCCGACCTCGGATTCGTGCTCTTTTGCGCGGGTTATGCCCTCGAGTTCGAGGCACTCTCGATCTTCTGCGGACGGCGTATTCGCCCGGCGCCGTTTCTCGTGCTCATCGTGGCGGGCATCGTCATCAGTGCGTTCGTCCACGCGGCGGGCCCGTTGATCCTCGCCGCTTGGCTCGCGGCGTCGGCGCTGACCTTGGTCGTTGGGGCCAGTCCCGAGGAGCGGACGGCGCGCTGGATGGCAGCCGGGTTCTTTGCCGCGGTTGCCCTCGCCGACGCAGCCAGCGCCGTGTGGATCAGCGGGCTGGCTCAGTCGATCGTGCTCGGTATCAACTACGTTGGGCTCTTCGGTACGTCGCTCGGGTTCGTACTGATCACGAAAGAGCGCGCCGACAATGAGTTGATTCGCACCGCATCGGTTGATGGGCTTACCGGGCTGCTGAATCGGCGCAAGTTCGTCGAATCGGCGCGCCGCGAACTCCACCGCGCCGAGCGCCAGCATCTGCAAACCTCCGTGTTGATGCTCGACCTGGACCACTTCAAAGATGTCAACGACACCTACGGCCATCCCGTCGGGGATCTGGTGCTGCAGAGCTTCGGCAACGTGCTGCACGCGAGCTTGCGTCCGTTCGACGTCGTGGGGCGCTACGGCGGCGAAGAATTCTGCGTCTTGCTGCCGGGTACGGGCATCGGCGAAGCGACGCAGATTGCCGAGCGCTTGCGCGCGATCGCGAGCCAAACGCCGGTTTCGGCCAGGACGGCCATGGTTTCGTACACGGTAAGCACCGGGGTGGTCCAGGCGCCGCCCCGACCGGTCTCGCTCGAGGAGCTGGTCGATCGCGCCGACCGGGCGCTTTACGAGGCGAAAGCTGCGGGCCGAAATTGCGTCCGAGCAGTTTAGTCCGAGTACCGCGGGGAAGAAGCTTCTCGAAAGCAGCAGATGGAAACGCTCGACGGTCACTCAGTGGTCCTCTATGGCGGCGATGAGGCGCGCCTGATCGATCACGTCGTTCTTTTCTCGTGCGAAAATGTAGCCGCCGAAAATCCGGTGCTCATCGTTGCAACGCGGGCACACCGCGAGGCATTTCTGCATGCGCTACGCCTCGCGGGTGCGGATACCGATGCGGCAGTTGCCTCCGGGCAACTCGTCTGCCTTGACGCGGTGGCGACGATCGAAGAGCTTCTCAAAGACGGACGTATCGATTGGCGCGCGTTCGACCGCAACGTCGGCGAGCTGGTTCGCAATCTGCGGATGCGCGGACCGCTCCGCGTCTACGGCGAGATGGTTGGCATTCTGTGGGCGCTCGGGCGTCACGAGCTCGCGATCGATCTCGAGATGCACTGGAATCGTTTGCGCAAACGGGTCGATTTCGACTTGCTGTGCGCGTACGAAATCGATGTATTCAGCGAGGAGTTTCTCGCCAACGAGATCGCCGGCATCGTGCGCACACATGGCCAGGTGTTGCCGTGCGGAGGGCCATCCGCCGCGTAGGCGCGAAGGGCTTTGAGGTGTTTGCCGACATCGTTGGAGCCGAGAACTGCATTACCGATCCGGCGGGACTGCGCGTCTATGAATGCGACGGCCTTACCGGCACGCGCGTGCGGCCGGCTGCGGTCGTCTTACCGGCCAACACGGGAGAAGTCTCGCGCTGCATCGTCCGTGCTCGGGAACTTGGCATGCCGATCGTTCCCCGCGGCTCGGGGACCGGGCTCTCCGGCGGAGCGCTACCCGTCGAAGGCGCGGTCGTCATCGGCACGTCACGCATGCGCGCGATCCTCGACGTCGATATCCCAAATCAACGAATGCGCGTCCAGCCCGGCGTGATCAATCTCGACATCAGCAAACACCTCGCTCCGCTGGGTTATTATTACGCGCCTGATCCGAGTTCACAAAGCGTGTGCTCGATCGGTGGAAACGTTGCGGAGAATTCGGGCGGCGCCCACTGTCTCAAATATGGCTTTACGATCAACCACGTCGTTGCGCTGACAATCGTGCTCGCAACCGGCGAGATCGTGGAGATCGGTAGCCCCGTAGCCGATCCGCTCGGCTACGATCTCACCAGCGCCGTCGTCGGTAGCGAAGGATTGCTCGGCATCGTATCAGAGGTTGTGGTGCGCTTTCTGCGCATACCGCAAGCGACGCGCACGGTATTCGCGACCTTTCCGTCGACGGATGAAGCCGGCGAGGCGGTCTCCGAGATCATCACGGCCGGGATTGTACCGGCCGCGATCGAGATGATGGATGCGCTCGCAATCGAGGCGATCGTTGCCGCGACGCACGTTGACTGGCCGCTGGATGTGGGTGCCGCCCTGCTGATGGATGTCGATGGCATCGCTGCGGAAGTTGAAGAAACTGCCGAAGCGGCGATTGCAATTTTGCGTCGCACGGGCGCCGTCGAGATCCGCAGTCCGCGCGACGAAAGCGAACGGCAGTTGATGTGGAAAGGCCGCAAGGGTGCGTTCGCGGCGATGGGACGGATTAGTCCGAATTACTACGTGCAAGATGGCGTAATCCCGCGTTCGGATATCGCGCGGGTATTGCGCGAGATCGCGCAGCTCAGTTCACGTTCGGGCTTTCGCATCGCCAATGTCTTTCACGCCGGCGACGGCAATTTGCATCCGCTCGTGCTCTACGATGCGCGTGCGGGCGATGAATCGGAGCGCGCCGAGCACGTTGCGTCGGAGATCCTCCACATTTGCGTCAAATACGGTGGCTCGATCACGGGCGAGCACGGCGTGGGTGCCGACAAGGCCGCGTACCTGGGCGAGATGTTCGGTGACGACGACTTAGAGACGATGCATTACGTCTGCTGCGCATTCGACGGTTCGCAGAGCTTCAATCCCACCAAGGTGTTTCCGACGCCGCGTATGTGCGGCGACCGCGCGGGAGCGCGCTGATGCACGCACCTGCAACCCTCGACGATGCGGCCGCACTCCTTCACGACTTCGCGGCGACGCGCCGGACCGTCGGCCTCACCGGCGCTGATCTGCCCCGAGGTCCCGCGGCCGTGGCGGTCGACGAGGTACTCTCGACGCGCGCACTCGACCAGATCGTAGAGTACATGCCTTCGGATCAGATCGTGACCGTGCAGGCGGGCATGACGATTGCGCGGTTGCAAGCTGCGCTGCGCAAAGAACGCCAGCGCCTGGCGCTCGATCCGCCCGACGCCGAGCACACGACCGTTGGAGGCGCCGTGGCGAGCGCAAGCTATGGCCCGCTACGCACGCGCTATGGCACGACGAAAGACACGATCGTCGGCATGACAATCGTGCGCGCTGACGGCACGATCGCCCGCGGCGGCGGAAAAGTTGTGAAGAACGTCGCCGGCTTCGACATTCCCAAGCTGATGATCGGTACCTACGGGACGCTCGCAATGATCGGCACGGTGACGTTTCGTCTGCACCCGCTTCCGCAAGCAACGAGCGACGTGATCTTCCCCGCTTGCGACGCAGGTGCGCTTCGTGACCTGTGTACCGTGATGACGCAGGCACAGCTCGAGCCGAGTGCCGTGTATGCCGTCTACGACGGAGCAGCGTACGCGTGCTGCGTGCGCTTCGAGGGCTTCCCCGATGGCGTTGCTGCGCAGCGCGACGCGCTGCTCGACCTAGCAAAGCGCGACACCGCTGCGGCGCAATCGCTCGATGCGGAATCTGAGGCGCCGCGCACGCGTGGTGGACTGCAAGTCAAGATCACCGCGCCCGCTTCGCTGCTCGATGAACTGCACGCCCATACCGTTGCGCCGTTGTATGCGTGCCTGGACGATGCGCGCGCGGCCGTGTACCCGGCCGTTGGTGCAGCATTCGTGAGCGGCGAGGTCGCCGATACTGCGCGCACGCTCGCAACATTGCAAGCGGCACGCACATGGGCGGAGAGTGTTGGGGGAACGCTCGTCACGAGCGAAGCGCCGGCTGTGGTGCGTAGCGCGTTCGATGCGTGGGGAACACCGCCGGCCGCGTTTGCGCTGATGCGCTCGCTCAAAGAGCGCTTCGATCCGCAGGGCCGTTTGAATCCTGGCGGATTCGTAGGCGGCTTGTGACGACCGAGGCGCGCAGCACGATCGACCTCATCTCTGATTGCGTGCATTGCGGGTTTTGCTTGCCGGCGTGCCCGACCTATCGCTCATGGGGTCTCGAAGCCGATTCGCCGCGCGGGCGCATCGATTTGATGAAAGGCCTGCACGACGGCGTTATCACAATGGACGCATCGGTCGTGAAACACTTCGACCAATGCTTAGGATGTATGGGATGCATAACTGCGTGCCCGTCGGGTGTGCGGTACGACCTTTTGATCGAGTCGACACGCGCGCAGGTTGAGAAGCACACCAATCGCTCGCCCTTCGAGCGCGCGTTCCGCGCGATGATCTTCGCGATCTTTCCCTATCCGCAGCGGCTGCTACGACTCGCTCCTTTGATGAATTTGGCGGCGAAGCTCGGATTACAGCGCCTCATACGCGGTGGCGCGTTGCTCCCGTCGATCGATATCGCCGCGGCCAAAGTGCCGTTGCCCGAACGCACCGCAGCGCAAGGCGCGCCGCGCGCTCGCGTGGGATTGCTCGCAGGTTGCGTCAATCGCGTGATGTTTCCCCACGTGAACGCTGCGAGCGTGCGCGTGCTAAGTGCCGAGGGCTGCGAGGTTGTCGTGCCCGCGGCGGCGGGTTGCTGCGGCGCGCTGTCGCTCCATAGCGGCAGGTTGGAAGAAGCGAAGCAACTCGCCAAAGCGTTGATCGCGTCCTTCGAGAGTGAGCGTTTGGATGCGGTCATTGTCAACGTTGCGGGTTGCGGTTCGGCGATGAAAGGCTACGCTGAGGTTTTTGCAGGCGATCCGGAGTGGGCGGAGCGCGCGAGCAACTTTAGCGCGAAGGTGCGCGACATCAGTGAGTTTCTCGCCGATCTCGAACCGCGCGCGCCGCGGCGACGTGTCGAACAAACCGTGGCCTATCACGACGCATGCCATCTCGCGCACGCGCAGCGCATCCGTCAGGAACCGCGCGATCTGCTTTGCGGTATCCCGGGGCTCACGTTGGTTGAGATTCCAAACGGCGATCAGTGTTGTGGCAGCGCCGGTACGTACAATCTTTTCGAACCCGCGAGTGCGCGCGAGATCGGGCTGCGCAAGGCCGACAACGTGCTCGCAACCGGTGCACGGGTTCTGGCAAGCGGCAATCCGGGATGCTCGCTACAGATCGGGGCGCTGCTGCGCGAGCGCGGCATCGAGCTTACGATCTTGCATCCAGTCGAGATTCTCGACGCGGCGATCGGTTAGTCGACGGGCACTGAATACCCACCAAGCGTCGGAGGAGATGCAGCATGTTTCATCTCGAAGGGTTGACGGATTATGGCCTCGTGTTTCTTCGGATCATGGTGGGCCTAATTTACATCGACAGTGGCTACAACGATCTCAAGGATCCCGACGCGCGCAGCAAGAGCGTCGGTCTGCCGAAGGGACTGACGATCTTTGTCGCGGCCGCTGAGGTCGCCGGCGGCGCCGGAATCATTCTGGGCATCCTGCAGCAACTCGCCGCGATCGGGTTGGTCATCATCATGCTCGGCGCAATACAGAAGAAGATCTTTGTCTGGAAAACGGGGTTCTGGGGCAAGGACGGCTTCGGCTATAACTACGACCTGACGTGCATGTCGATGCTGCTCGTGATCCTCTTCACGGACGGCGGCCGGTTCGTAATCTTTCCGTGACGGCTGGGCAACGCTTTGAGGAGATCCGTACGGGCTTCGAGCGCCCGTTTTGGATCGCGAATATCACCGAGATCTTCGAACGCCTCTCGTACTATGCGGTCTTCGCAGTCCTTGCGCTCTATCTGAACAAAACGCTCGGATTCTCAACGGTGGCAGCCTCCTCACTGAGCGGGCTTTTTGGCGGCGCGGTGTGGGTCATGGCGATCTTCGGCGGCGCGCTCGCCGATCGCATCGGTTTTCGGCGTGCGCTCTCGAGTGCATATTTGATTCTGACGATTGCGTATTTTCTCGTTGGTTCGATCGGAGCGTCGTGGATGGCCCCGCTGCGCAGCGTTGTGCCGCTCGGGCTTTTGGCAGGCGTGATTCTTTTTCTGCCGGCACTTGGTGTTGCGCTCGTCAAGCCCTCGGTGGTTGGCACTATCGCGCGCTCGTCGAAGGAGGGCGTGCGGTCGATCGGCTACGCGATTTATTACACGATGGTCAACATCGGTAGCTTCTGCGGGCCGTTTCTCGCCGGGTGGTTGAGCACGCGACTGCGGCCCGAAGGCATTTTCATGGTTGCGGCGTTGAGCGTGTTCGCGATGTTCTTTGTCGTGCTCGTGTTTTTCAAGGAGCCGCGACTTGGCGGAACAGGCTCGGCAGAATCATTCGGGCAGCTGCTCCGCAACCTCGTGACCGTGCTCGGCAATTTCCGCTTTCTGTTGTTCTTGCTGATCTTCTCGGGCTATTGGATCGTCTTTTGGCAGCAGTATCTTATTTTGCCGATCTACATTCACGACTACATCGATCCCAACGCCAATACGGCAATGATCTTGATCGCCGACCCGCTGATCGTGATCACCCTTACCGTCGCTGCGAATGCCTTGACGCGGCGGATTCCCGCGTTTCGCGCAATCACACTAGGGACGCTGCTGACCTCCGTCGGTTGGCTCATCATCGCGGGAAACCCAAGCGTGCTTGGAGCGGTGCTGAGCCTTGTCGTCGTGGCCCTTGGGGAGATCACGCAATCGCCGCGCTACTACGAATACGTCTCGCGCCTGGCCCCCGCCGGTCAACAAGGAACCTACCTGGGCTTTGCGTTCTTGCCGATCGGCATCGGCTCGATCGTCGGCGGGGCGTTCGGCGGGACGCTGCTCGCACATTTCGGCGAGACGACGCACCAGCCGGCGACGATCTGGCTGTACGTCACCGGCGTAGGCGTACTCACAACAATACTTTTGTGGATCTACGACCGCTTCGTGCTAAGCTCGCAACATGCCACTTGAAAATGATGCGGCGTACATCTGCCCCTTTTGCGGTCAGGAGAACAACGTTGGCGTCGATCCGACAGCCGGCGCGCGGCAGCGCTTCACCGAGGATTGCCCGGTGTGCTGCAGTCCAATTTCGTTTGCGATTCGGATCGAAGAAGGCGGTGATCCCGTGGTCGAGTCAGCCGAGCGCGACGATTGATCGCAACCAGATCTCGGTGCGCTCGTCAATCCCGCTGGCCCAGCCTGCCGGCCGATAGTGCCGTAGTCCGGATATCTTGGCGCGCTGCGCGGCCAGCGCCCGATCCGCCCACTTCGAAGCAGCGTTCATCTCGCCGAGTCCGGCGAGAAGCCGCGTGAACATCAGTGCGTAGCGGAACTCGAGAAACGGTCCAAACGATTCGGGCTGGGTGACTTCTTCTCGCAGGAGGTCGAGAAGCTCCAAGCGGTGCGCCCCATCATCAACGTCGTGAAACGCTTCGGCAAATGCCAACGCAACGTTGCAGAGAATGTTGCGTTGCTCGCGCTGCGCTTCGAATGCGGCGCGATACGCTTCTAGTGCTGCTTCGCGAAGATCCAACGCCCAAAGGCACTCGGCGCGGAGTTTGCGAAGCTGCGTTGCCTCTCTATTCGGATATCTTTCGATGGTCATCTCAACTAACGCGAGTGCCTCTTGGAAAAGGCCGGCATCTTTGAGCGTCAACGCTTGTACCTTTAAGTACTGCGCGCGATGGATATCGGTCGGCGAGCAAGCAAGTTGCGTGAAAAACTCGGCTTCGTCACCGCTCGACCAGGAGGTCTTTCGATACCAATCGTTCTTGGGCACCCAACGGTATTCTGCCGCTGGTAGTGCGGCACCCTGGCTCCTTCGGCAGGCAAGATTCCCAGACGTTATTAAAAAGAGAAAAATGCGCCATTCCGTACCGCCGATGCAAGCGTCTGAAAATCGCGCGATAGTAGGGGTATCGGATCACGGAGGTTGGGCTGTGCTCGTGACGGTGGGGCGCGATGGGACGCTTCTCGACCGCCGCCGCGTTGCACTTGTCGACGAGAACTTGCCGAGTATCCCCCAACACCACGAAGCCCAATTGCTCCCGGCGGACCAAGCCGTGGCGCTGGTCGAGCGCGTACGCGCTTCCGCAGAGAGGCACGCCGCAATCGCGCTGAGCGCCGTGGCTTCGGCGGTGCTGCACATTCGCGGTATTGCGCTGCGCAGTCGTCCGCAGCTTCCCGCCACAATTGGCGAACGCATTATGGATTATCGAGCGCGAAACGTTGCCGACTGGGTAATGTACCGCGAAGCCCTTGCCACGGCTGCCGAGGCGCGCGGGTGGGCCGTCCACTGGCTCGACGCGAAGAAGGCGCTAGGTTCGGCGAGCCTACCGACGCGAAGTGAAATCGGGCCACCGTGGAATGCGGATCATAGGCTTGCGATGGCGCTGGCAATCGCTGCGGACGCCGCGCCGCTCACGAAGCGAACGTGAAGATGCGATTCCAGTCGTTCTTCATGCTGATCACGTTCCAGCCTTTCGCAGTGGCTTCGTCGTAGAGCGCCTGCGTGAACGTGCCAATCTTCGTGTCGGGTAAGCTTGTGCCGGCCCATACGCGTATTCACGCGCCGCGTCGTCATGCAGCACGAGCATCATCAGGCGGGCACCGGTGTTCCCCTGCGTGAACTCGAGCATCTCGCGGTCGCCCGTCGAATTGCCGAATGCCGCGTGCGGGCGCCCGCCAAGGAAGAGATAAATATCTTCGGCCTTGCCTGACATATTGTTGTTGAGCAGTAGCGTGGGCTCGCGAATGAGGATGGCGCGGCCATGCTCGCCGTAGGCGTACTTCGTCTTGAGTGACGTGCCGATGACTTGTTCGGGCGCGATTCCGTACACGCGCCGGGAGTAGACGCGCACGAATGCCTGTCCTCCACCGGTGACGATGTACGTCTTGAAGCTTTTTGAGCGCAGATACTGCATGACTTCCAGCATCGGCTTGTAGATCAATTCCGTATAGAGGCGCTTCCAGCGCGGATCTTTTGCCTTGACGATCCATGCGGCGGCGATCGTTGCAAATGCGTCGGTGGTCATGCCGACTTGCGTCGCCGCAGCGATGGTCTCGAGATCCTGCATCGAAAACTTCGCCATCGCGGCCTTGTCGCGATCGAGCACCGCTTTAAAGGGCTCGGTGGTCTTCCATTCGGGATGCTGCGGTGCGAGTTCGAATACGCGGTCCAACGCAAACTCGACCTGCGAATAGACCGGCTGCTCGACCCAGAGCGTGCCATCTTGATCGAACGTTGCGACGCGATCTTCTGGACGAAGGAAGTTGGGGCCGTTTGCGTCGGTTGCCCCGCGAACGAAGTTCAGGATAGCGGTCTTGGCAGCACCGGCGTTCCAGGAGGGGAGCGGATCCGCGGCTCCCCGCGCAACGTCGAAAGTGCTGGCCGCAATCGGCGTGCTCAGGGCAAGCGCGGTGAATTGTCTTCGGTTCATCATCTCACCTTCGTAACACGCTCAATGGCCCAGATGCCATCCGTGTATTGCACACGCGTAGGGCTGCAGACCAACGCTCGTGCGAGGAATGGCGCGCTCCGCCTCTTTGCGCGTTTTGAACGCGGCCTTCGGCGCACCGTTTTTCTTGTAGCATGCGCGTGGCCCGCCGCTCTTTCGGATGCCCATTGCCAGGAGGTTAAAGCCCGTAGGAGTACGGTCCCTTTTATGCTTTTTCCAACGACGATCGCGGGCAGTCTTCCCAAACCATCCTGGCTCGCCGAGACGGAACGCCTCTGGCCGCAATGGCGCCAGAGCGGCGACGCCCTCGCCGAAGCCATGCGCGACGCGACACGGATTGCGCTCTTCGAAGAGGAGCATGCCGGGATCGACGTGGTGACCGACGGCGAACAGTCCCGTCAACACTTCGTGCACGGCTTCGTCGCCGGCCTCGAGGGGGTCGACTTCGAGAAGAAAGTGCGGCGCGGTATCCGAGGGGATCGCTATGAAGCCGATTGCCCGAGTGTGGTGGCGCCGATTAGCCGCGCGAAAAGCGTTCACGCGGGAGAGGTGCGTTTCGCGCGCAGCGTGACCGACCGTATGTTGAAGATCACGATTCCCGGCCCAATGACGATTGTCGATACGCTCTTCGACGGTCACTACCGTTCGCGCCGCGATCTCGCCTTCGCCTTCGCCGACGTAATCCACGACGAGATTCTCGATCTGTGCGCGCTCGGTGTTGACGTCGTGCAGCTCGACGAACCCGCGTTCAATGTGTTCTTTGATGAGGTTGACGAGTGGGGAATTGACGCGCTCAATGCGTGCATTCGCGATGTGCCATGCAAGACGGCCGTCCACGTGTGCTACGGTTACGGCATCCAAGCAAATAATGATTGGAAGCATTCACTCGGCGAGCATTGGGATCAATACGACATTGTGCTTCCGATGCTTGCGCGCAGCAACATCGACCAAGTCGCGATCGAGCTTGCCGGGTCGCGCGTCCCTCCGCGCGTGCTTGCGCATCTCAAGACCAAATCCGTCGCGGTCGGCTGCATCGACGTCGCCTCTACTGACGTCGAACGCCCCGAAGACGTCGTCCGCACGATCGAAACGGCGCTCGAGTATTTGCCTGCGGAAGCGATCAGCCCCACTACAAACTGCGGCATGGCGCCCATGTCACGCGACGTCGCGTACGCCAAGCTGTGCGCACTCGGCGAGGGAGCGCGCTTTATGCGAACGCGTTATGTTTCCGCTGCCGTGAAGTGAATTCAGCCTGGGCGCCGTTTAAGTACAAAGCATTCACAGTCATCTGGACCGCGACGGTTGTCTCGAATGTCGGCGGGTGGATGTACGCGGCAGCCGCCGGCTGGCTGATGACCGACCTCACGAACCGACCGCTGCTCGTCTCGCTGGTGCAGGTCGCCAACACATTGCCGCTTTTCATGTTCGCGCTCCCCGCGGGTGCTCTTACCGACATCGTGGATCGGCGCAAGCTGCTGATCGTTGGCGAAGCGGCAAACACGATCGTTCCAGCGATCTTCGCGGCAATGGTGTGGACCAATCACGTTTCGCCGGTGTCGCTCTTGGCGTTCATGTTTCTCATCGGCGTGTTCGGCACCCTGACCTCGCCGGGATGGCAAGCGATCACGCCGGAACTGGTACCAAAGAGCGCGCTCTCTGCCGCAATTTCATGGAATAGCGTTGGCGTCAACGTCAGTCGCGCGATCGGACCCGCGCTTGCAGGTGCCATGATCGGGCCGCTCGGAATTGCCGCGCCGTTCGTCGTTGATGCGGTGAGCAATCTCGGCGTCAACGCCGCGATCGTCTGGTGGCGGGAGCCGAAGAAAGCGGCAAGCCCGCTGCCGGTTGAACGTTTCAGCAGCGCGCTGCGACTCGGCTTTCGCTACGCGCGAAACAATCCGCCGCTGCGCAGCACACTCGCGCGGTGCGTCGCGTTTTTTCTCTTCGCAAGTAGCTACTGGGCGCTGCTGCCGCTCGTCGCGCGCAATCAGATTCATGGCGGTCCACAGATCTACGGGATCTTACTCGGTGCGATCGGCCTGGGCGCGATAGGCGGCTCGTTCGCAATGCCGAGCTTGAAGGAGCGATTCGGACCCGACCGGCTTGTCGCCGCAGCGAGCGTCGGCACCGCGATCGCGCTCGTCCTCTTCGGCATTGCACGCGAACCGCTGGTTGCGCTCGCGGCGTGCCTTATCGCGGGCGTCGCGTGGATTGTCGCGATTGCCATGCTCAATGTCTCCGCGCAGGTTGCGCTGCCGGATTGGGTACGCGGTCGCGGACTTTCAATCTACATCACGGTGATGTTCGGCTCGCTCACGCTCGGCAGCGCAGTGTGGGGCGAGGTTGCTGGGGTAGCGGGTTTGCCCCTGGCGCACTTTGCGTCGGCGGCGGGGATGCTGCTCGCGATTCCTCTGTCATGGCATTGGAAGTTGCAACGCGGCGCAAAATTCGATCTCACGCCTTCGATGAGCTGGCCGGCGCCCGTCGTGTCCGATGGTTTCGCTGTCGACGCGAGCGACGGTCCTGTGCTCGTGACGGTCGAGTACCTGCTCGCGACCGAGGAGAATCGCGAACTTTTTTTCTCAAAACTCGATTGGCTTCGACGCGAGCGTTTGCGCGATGGTGCTTTCACATGGGGCATCTTTGAGGATACCGCGCAACGTGGTCGGTTCTTAGAAACATTCAAAGTCGATTCGTGGGAGGAACACCTCCGTCAGCACGAGCGGGTGACGCACGCCGACGACGCCGTGCAGCAAGAGATTCGCGCACTTGTGTCGGCAGAGCCGATCGTCACGCACTTTATCGCACCAAACTAGCCTGCTATGCTGCGACCTCGGCGGGAAAATGGAGCGGCCGTCGTAATTGACAGCGCATGAATCGTCTTGTTGCACTTGCCGTCCTACTGGCTCTCGTCGCAATCCCGTCGGCTCCCGCGCCGAGCGCGACCAACCCGTTCTTTACGCCGAGTACCCTGCCGTTCGGTGCACCGCCGTTCGACCGGATTAAGGATAGTGACTACCTCCCGGCATTTCGTGCGGGCATTGCGCAGCAAACGCGCGAGTACGAGGCGATTGCCAACAATCCGGCACCCCCGACGTTTGCGAACACGTTCGTCGCCATGGAGAAGGCGGGAGCGCTGCTCTACCGCGTCAATCAGGCATTCGGCGCGGCGTCGCAAGCCAATACCGACGATACCCTCCAGAACGTGCAGGGCACGATCTCTCCGGAGCTGGCGGAAGCACAAGACGCGATCTACCTCAATACGAAGCTTTTTGCGCGCGTGCAAAGCCTCTACAACCGGCTTGGGACGCTCAAGCTCGATCCGGAATCGCAGCAACTCGTGCGCGTGTACTATCAGAACTTTGTCCAGGCCGGTGCGAAGCTGAGTCCAGCGGCCAAAGCGAAGATGCGCGATCTGGATAAGCGGCTCTCGATTTTGCAATCGACGTTCGAGCGGAAATTGCTAGCTGCGAATGCCGCGGGGGCGGTCATCGTCGACAATAAGACGGATCTCGCTGGAATGAGCGATACCGCGATTGCGTCCATCGAAAAGTCGGGAAAATGGAAGCTCGCCCTACAAAACACCACGCAACAGCCGGCGCTGCAATCGCTCGACAACCGCGATGTGCGCGAGAAGCTGTTCATGGCGTCGTGGAATCGGGCCGAGAAGGGCGATAAGAACGATACGCGCGATACGATAGCGTCGATCGCGCAACTGCGCGCGCAGCGTGCGGCGCTGCTCGGGTATCCCAATTACGCGTCGTATGCGCTTGTCGATCAGATGGCCAAGACCCCACAGGCGGTGCAGCAATTCCTCGGACAACTGATTCCGCCGACCCGCACCAAGATAGAAGAAGACGCCAAGGACATTCAGGGGCAGATCGATGCCTCGGGGCATAAGTTTGCGCTCCAGCCGTGGGATTGGAATCACTACGCCGAGGCGGTGCGCAAAGCCAAGTACGACCTCGACGATGCGCAAGTGCGTCCGTATTTCGAGATCAACAACGTGCTCAAGAACGGGCTGTTCTACGCCGCCAACCAGCTCTACGGGATTACCCTGGTAGAGCGGCACGATATTCCCGTCTATAATCCCGACGTGCGCGTGTTCACGGTCTACGACAAGAACGGCTCACCGCTCGCGCTAATGTACTTCGATTTCTTCAAGCGCGACAATAAATCGGGCGGTGCGTGGATGAGCACCTTCGTCGATCAATCGAAGCTGTGGGGCACGAAGCCCGTCGTGTACAATGTGGAGAACTTCACGAAGGGTGCGCCCGGGCAGCCCACGCTTCTGAGCGCCGGGGACGTGACCGGTATGTTCCACGAGTTCGGCCACGCGCTCAACGCTTTCTTCGCCGATCAAGAATATGCGTCGCTTTCGGGCGCGAACACCGCGCGCGACTTCGTGGAATACCCATCGCAGTTCAATGAGCATTGGGCGATGTATCCGCCGTTCCTAAAGCACTATGCGGTGGACTATCGCACCGGCGCGCCGATGCCGCAGGCGTTGATGGACAAAATCTTAGCCGCCCGGAAGTTCAACCAAGGCTACGCGTCGGGGGAGGCGCTGGCGGCCGACGAGTTGGACATGGCCTGGCACACGCTTCCGGCTAGCGCACCGAAGCAGAACGCGGATGCGTTCGAGACGAAGGCGCTCGCCGATTCGGGTACCGATTTCCCGTCCGTCCCGCCCCGCTATCGGTCATCGTACTTCGCGCACATTTGGTCGAGCGGCTATGCAGCGGGCTACTACGCCTATGCGTGGAGCGAGATGCTCGATGATGACACGTTCCAGTGGTTCGTCGACCACGGCGGCCCCACGCGCGCGAACGGCCAGCGCTTCCGCGACCTGATCCTCTCGCGTGGCCACTCATTAGATTACGGCCCGATGTTCAAGGCGTTCTACGGAGCCGATCCCAACGTTGCACCCTTGCTAAAGTACCGCGGCCTCACGCCATAGGGCCCGCTCGCATTCGCCCGGCACGACAAGAAGACGTCCCCATACTGCAACATCTCATCGAGGCTTCCGTTCGGGGGCTGCAGTCGCGAGATTATTCTTCCGATCAGATCGAAGCGGCCATCAGCGGCGTGTATGGCGTTGATACTACGCTGATCGATGATGGCACATATTTTGCCGCAGAGATCCCGGCAGGGGACACGCAGTGCGCGAACGTCGTAGGTTGCGGCGGCTGGAGTCGCCGGAAGACGCTCTTTGGCGGCGATCAATGGCACCGGCAAGACGAGCTGCTTCTCGATCCGGCAAGCGAGGCTGCGAAGATCCGCGCGTTCTTCGTGCATCCGTCATGGGCGCGGCGTGGCATCGGGACGATGATTCTTGAGGCTTGCGAGAGCGATGCGATCGCTGCAGGATTTCGGCGGCTCGAGATGGCTGCAACGCTCACGGGAGTGAAATTCTACGAGGCTCGGGGTTACGAGCGGTGTGAAAGCTTCGATGTACAACTCGGCAACGGACGGTGTATCGAAGTGGTTCGAATGGAGAAACCTATTTGATATTTGCCCAGTGTTTGTGCGGGGCCGTCACGTTAACGCTCAGCGGCACCCCAATCGCGAGTGCGGCTTGCTATTGCGACACGTGCCGGGAAGGCTCGGCCCGTATCGAAGCCTTGCCGAATGCACCCTCCGTACTAGAACCAGACGGCGGAACCGAATACGTCCTTTATCGCAAGGATCGTGTCACGTATGCTAGAGGCTCCGAACTCCTCAAAGACTACAAGCTCGATCGGAGTGCCAAGACAAATCGGATGGTCGCGTCCTGCTGCAATTCGGCGATGATGATGCGCTTCGATGACGCGCGGCATTGGGTCTCAATCTATCGCGCACGCCTCGGGCCAACCGCGCCGCCGATAGAAATGCGTATCTGCACGGGCGAAGGGGACTACCCGCCAGCATTTGTGATGAAGCTTCTTTCATCTTTTCTCGCGACGCTATTTCGGCTGTGATTGGCGACACACGATGATCGTATAGGCGACCGCTACGATGAGAAGAAGCTCATAGAAGCGCGCTGATCGATCATCCAAGGGGCTGCTAGTAGACTTCGATTGTGTCGCCCACCAGGCGCGCTTGGCAGCGATACGTCGAATAGGCGGAACGGACGCCGCGCAACCAAGGCTCGCCGTTGATGAAATCGTAATCGACGTAGCAAAGCCCCGGGTAGCGATCGCGCGGAAGATCGACAACGATGGTATTCCCTTTGGGGTTTGATCCCTTGCAGCGAGCGCCGACCGAATTCCCGTACACCATGGACGTGCACCACTCATGTGGCATGCCGTTCACGTGACCACCCTGTGGCTTTATGTAGATATAGGGATATGTAGCGGCGCGCGCGCTTCCGGCAAACAAGGAGATGCTAGCGAGACAAAAGCCGAGGACGATAAATCCGAGACGTCGATACATTCAACTCTCCCTTATGGACCTCGATGTTCGAAGCCCATGACCGCATCAACGTTTCGTGATAGCTGGAAACATCCTATTGAGCGTTCAACATGCGCCCTCGTTAACGATGGGGGCAGCCGGGCCAGCAGCAAGGCCTACGCATGCCTTTGCGCATTTTATCCAGGCCAACGGTAATGCGGCGTTTGCGGGTCTCATCGAGTTTCGCAGAGGTCACCCAGCAGATCCACTCGTTGCGGGCTAATGGAGTAATGTCTGCCCACACACCCTTTGCAATCGAGTCAGATTCAATTGCCTTCCGGAGGTCCGCCGGAATTTTATGAACGGGGCCAAGCTTCTCTTTAGCCATTAGAGCGGTTATTCGGGTCTGGATTCTCTAATCTTTTCCTCGGAAAGCCCTCCGCCCGCTGTCCGAAAGCGGTCGTATGCTAAGGGTGAAAGTGAGGTTAGCGGAGATGAACGGCTTGATGGTTTTCAATAGTTTGGGCGAGGCGATCCGCAACGGCTTTCAGGTCTGCGGAGACTGCCCGGATGGCTACCTCGTGCGGACGCGCACGGAGCGCGGCTGGGCGATGGCAATCGCCCGCGTGCGCCCCTAACGCGAGCAGCCACTCCAACGCTTGCGTTACACAACCTGTATCAAGCGCTAACGGCTCGTTAGCAAAAGTGCGTTCACGACGGCGCCTTCCCGCCCGATTGTTATTAGAAGGGAGCGCCGAATAATGCTAGTTGACGACCGAACGACCAAATTTGCGCTGTGGCCGCATCTGATCACTTTGGAAGGTCCCGCGGATAAACTGGCCGCGGTGATCGAGGCCCTCTACAACGATCCGGGCCTTCCGCGCGACCAGTGGGGCCTCGGCAACACGGACGACGTGGGTCGCCGCGCGATGGTCCAACGCCTGCGCGGCCACGGAATCGCGGCGCGACGTCTCGGAGTTGCCGCGCTGACATTGGATGTTTCCGATGCAATTGAAACGCGCGTGCGTGCCGCGGGCGTCAAGTGCTTTACGATGCATCTCCCGCGCTGATTCTACCAGCCTCCAATTCCTTTACCAGCATCCTCTAGCACTACGGCGAACGTTTGAAGACCCTTGCGTAGCCTGCGCCGAAAAAGGTTCAAGAGAGAGGTGCGGACGTGAAAGTGAAACTTGGCGCGGTGTGGCATTTCATCTCCAGGAAATGTTCCGGTCCGATGAGGCCATCGCTCTGACGAACGACGCGATTATCATCGGGTTCTTCAAAGGCACACCACATCCAGACGCGATCGACCACATATCGCTTCAGCTCGACAACATGCGCGCGCTGCGCGAAGCGCTCACAACGTTGAAGAAAAACGGCGTAAACCTGGAAGATCCGGGCGACGAGATCGGCCCCACATCACCGGGCTCGCCGCATATGGGCCTGTGGTTTCACGATGTGGACGGGTATCGCTGGGAGCTCTCGGTTCAGAACGGTGCCCGCGAGCGCTAAGCACGCAGATAGTTTTCTGGTACGGGTCGGTTAGACGAAGAGCGCTTTCTTCATGCGCAGTTCAGCGAGGGATTTCTGGGCCTCTTCGCTGAGGTTTGACTTTCCGACCTGGACGGTCACCTTGTGAATCTTGCCGTTGAATTTGTTCTCGCCTATTTTGTAGTCGTCGCTAACACACGTGTAGAGGTTCTCGCCCACGTCCGTCGTTTCGGCACCAAACGCAAACGGCTGCGTGTGTTCGACTCGCCCCGCGCCGACTTCTTTGTCGTTAAGGAAGATTGTACCGTCACCGCCCGCGCCAATACCGCCGTCGTACGCGAACTCGAAGCGCAGTGCGACGCGCCCCGCAGGCAGAGGATCGCCGCCGACGATCTTGTACGTCTCGCGGCCGAGATAGTTCCAGGCAAAGCGCGGTGCGCCGTCCTTGACGTAGAGGCTCCAGCCGCCCATCTCTCCGCCTTGCGCAATGATCACGCCCTCTGCGCCGGCCTTCGGAACCTCGATGTCGGCCCTGATTACAAAAGAGTGGTTCTTCACGTTGATGAAGCCATTTTCGGGTATACCCTTCATGCCCTCGTAGACGGTGATCTCGGTGCGACCTTCCATCAGATCCGGACGGCCTGCCAGCACGGCGTTGAAGCGTTCCCAGGCGCGGTCATCAAGTGGCAGCACGTGATACTTCACGGCCTCTTCCAGGAAAAGCCCCTTGAGTTTCTCGAGTTTGTCGGGATATTTAGCGGCAAGGTCGTGCGCGCAACTGAAATCTTCCTCGACGTTGTACAGCTCCCACTTGTCGTTCTCAAACGTCGCCCGTGGCTTGGGTTCCCACGGTGGGCGGTGCACCGTGGTCGCGAACCAGCCATCGTGGTAAATGCCGCGGTTGCCGGCCATCTCGAAGTATTGCGTGGTATGGCGTGATTTCGCCTCGGAATTATTCAGGGTGTCGAGCACGCTCACACCCTCGAGCGGTTGCTGTTTGACGCCGTAGACGACGCCGGGCTCGGGCACGCCAACTGCCTCCAATACCGTCGGCGCAATATCAATCATGTGCATCCACTGCGTACGTAGGCCGCCCTTTTCGGCAATGCCCTTCGGCCAATGGACGACCATCGATTGGCAGACGCCGCCATATGAGGCCACCTGGTGTCCCCACCCAAACGGCGTGGCGCCGGCAAACGCCCAGCCGTTATTGTAAAGAATATGGGATTCGGGACCGCCGATCTTGTCGAAATTTTTCAGCGCAACATCTAAGGGTTCGGGTAAGCCGTTAAACACGGACAGCTCGTTGAATGCTCCGTTGGGGCCACCTTGGAAAACGGAACCATTGTCGCCGGTGACATAGAAGATCAACGTGTTGTCCATTTCCCCTAGCGCCTCGATTTCATCGAGGAACCGTCCGATTTCGTAGTCGGTCACCTCGGCAAAAGCGGCGTAAATCTCCATGTACCGCGCAAAGACCTTTTTCTCATCGGCGGTCAAGTCGTCCCATTCTTGGATTCCCGATGGCTTGGGCGCGAGATCGGTGCCCGGTGGAACGACGCCCAACTCGATCTGCCGCGCCAATGTTTCCTTGCGTACCTGATCCCAGCCCTGATCGAACTTGCCCTTGTACCGATCGCGCCACGACTCGGGCACTTGGAACGGACCGTGCGTGCCAATCGCCGCGTAGTAGACGAAGAACGGTTTATCGGGGGCCAGCGAACGCTGCGAACGCAGCCAAAGGATCGCCTTGTCAGTGATATCGGTACTACCGTAGTAATCCGCATCAGGGTGAACGTCTACCCGGGTCATGTTGTCGTAAATGACCGGGTGAAAGAGGTCGGCTTCACCCGACATGAAGCCGTAGAAGCGCTCGAATCCGCTGTGCACGGGCCAGCGATCGAAAGGTCCAACATCGCTCGCTTCCCATGGGCCGAGCTCATGACACTTTCCGAACATCGCCGTGTTATAGCCGTTGAGCCGCAAGATCTGCGGCAACATCGTGATGCTGCTCGGGCGCATCGCCGTGTACCCCGGAAAGCCGCTGGCGATTTCCGAGATCACGCCGAAGTTTGCGCTATGGCTATTGCGACCAGTAAGCAAAGCAACGCGCGCGGGCGAGCACAACGGCGGGACTTTAAGATTGTTGTACCGCAGCCCGGTCTTTGCCAGACGGTCCAGCGTCGGCATCTGGATCGGCCCCCCAAAGGTTGATATGTCGCCGAACCCCATGTTATCCAGAAGGACGACCACCACATTAGGTGCACCTTTTGGCGCCCTTACCTCGAATCGCGGTGGAGCTTTTGCATTGTGCGCATCAAGCTCTGTGATTGGCGGATACTCCGGCGGCGGGACGGGCAGCACCGTGCGGTCTGAGAGATCTGACATGGTCGTATCGCTTTCGTTCGGTAGCGAGTGTGAAGGCACGTTCAGTGCCCCCCCATTTGGCTGAGGGCGTGCTCGATCGGTGCGCTAGAAACTCGAATAGTCCCGGAGAACGGTGCACTCATCTCGGCAATGAGGTAAATCGCGGACGCAACAGTGACTGCGGTAAGCGCAAGTACCGTTATTGCAGCTCGGTTGCTCGGCGCAAGCAACCCGAAGAGGATAAAGATCCCAGTGGCCCACGCCATCTCTACGATCAACAGCGCAACTGTCGCTGAACTGGCGTTTTGCGCCGAAAGCATCTGCAGCGTCTTTCCGACCCCCAGAACGGCATCTAGCGCTTCGGACTTTGCGAACTGCTGACTTCTGTTTGCCGACGAGATTTCGTTGATTTGCTCGTAGAGGAGATCGGCTCCCGGTGGAGTCTCGATGCGGGTTCCCCGATGCGCGTTGGGCCAAGTGTGCTCGTACATTTCCTCAACAAGCTCGTGTAGCGTTGCTCGCGCGGCTACGGAACCGCGACCGCTGCGCGCGAGCGCCGTATCGACAAAAATTACTTGCGCAGCAACCTCGGTTACTTGGTGTTCTTGAGCATCAAAGGCCGTCTTCGCCGATGAAAGCTGGAGGCTGAGCAAAAGCGCAACCATCGATGTCATGAGTCCAGCCTCGATTCTGACGAAGCCTCTTGTATCGCTTCCTATGGCTTCTGGCGAGCGGCGCATGATGAGGCGCCCGAGAACCACCCCGCAGAAGGCGAGCACCATCGTCACCAGCGCCATCGCGATGGGAATCGGATTCGGATGCCAAACCATACCACACGAAGGTATCGCATCCCGAGCGCACCGTGCTGTCCCATTCTGGCAAAAGAAACCGCCGACGCAATGATCGGCGGTTTTCCCTGCAAACCTGTGGATACGTGGAAGGCCTACTGGTAAGGTCTGATAGGGCCAACTTTTCCACTATCCGAACCCGACGACGCAATCGATTTTTACTAAAATGGATGAAGCATTCTGCGCTGCAAATTCGAGTGGCGGTATAACAGGACTATGCCCCGCACATGGAGGCGCCTGGTCTGTCGGGATCCAATAATAACGAGGTGAAGGAGTACGCGCCGTTCCTCGTTGGCTATCGAGCGATGCGCATTATGGGCATTCGTTCCGCGATTTGCGAGGAAATCGGCTTGCAATTCTGTGCCGCCGCAGTATTCTTCTCAGCACTAACTGAGATTGACGATGCGGCACTGGTAGTGCCTGCTGACGTGCGCGATCAGGCATTTAGATTGACGGCCGAGCAGCTGCGCGGCAGTGACCTAGACTCCAAGTTTCAACTCGGCAAATTCTATGAACTACTCGAGGCGCAGGTTCGTGCAGGGGAGCTTGATTTTGTGACGCCGCTTGCGTTACTCAAAGCATCCGCCTCCATTGCTTCAGGTCCTCTTCAAGCCGGATTTCATGGCGTAGGACTATCGCTTGACGGCATATTGAATCGCATAGAGCATGACTTACCGGCGGACAAACTTGCGGACGTGGCGCCACCCGTTCCGCCGCGGGATGGTCCGCCAAAGTACGCAGTTGTCATCGAAGGCCCCGGGTTTAGGGATACACGTAACCGCTATGCTACGCTGGATAAGGCCCAATATGTGGTAGAAGTGCTCGAGGCCGCGCTCAAAGGAGTCGAAGTAGCGCACAAACGCCCCGAGTTGTCGATTTTCTATTCGCGACCACCCGAGTTCAAAAGTGCGACGAGAATCTATATGGAGGAGATACTAAGCAGCTAAGCTCTGGATTTTGAAACGAGAACTTGGCAAGAAGAAACCGACGCTGACTGCTTTCAACGTCGGTCTTTCTTTAGCCGTAGTTGCGGATCAAGAGCGTTGCATTTAACGAAACATGCGACTCCTTACTGGTAAGGTCCGACTATTCCACCTAGGGCGTATTGGTTTGTCACTCTGCTTGCATTTGTCTAACTGGCATTGACCGGCAGCCGAAACTACTGTAATGTCTGTTATAACAGGCATGACAGACGCATTAACTCCACTTTCGCCGGCGGCGAGGAAGTTTATCGTCCACTGGGGCGAGCTAGGGACGCGCTGGGGCATCAACCGCACCGTCGCCCAACTTCACGCGCTGCTCTACCTTTCGGCGAAGCCGCTAGACGTCGCCGCGATCTGTGAATATCTCGAAGTGGCTCGATCTAACGCCAGCAACAGCATACGCGAGCTCAAGGGCTGGGGCGTTGTCCGGTCAGTGCATTTGATTGGCGATCGGCGTGAGCATTTTGAGGCGATAACCGACGTCTGGCAGATGTTCTCGATCCTGACTGAAGCGAGAAAGCGTCGCGAGATCGACCCCGCTCTGGCAATGCTTCGAGAGTGTTCGGCCGAGGTCGGTGCTAGCGATCAGATTTCTGATCGATACGTGAAGGCGCGCATTCGCGCCATGCTGGATCTATTCGAGACGCTGACGCCGCTCATTGATGAGTTTCTGCGGGTCCCGCCCGCGACGTTGCGAGGGATTGTCGGGCTGCGAGGCCGCCTCCAATCGCTTATGAAACGCGGCGCAAAGTGAATCGCTTCGTAAGGATTTTCTCTTTCAGCGGTGGCATAGGTCGGCTAGAGTACATTTCCGTGGCCTGCGTAGGGGTGCTCATTAAGCACGTCATGGATTTAATCGTCGCCCACGCGTTCCATCGTCCCTGGGACTTCACGCATTACCTGATGCCCGTTGGCGCGCCGGTCATTCTCGGTCGCCTAACACTCGACGATATCCGCTTTTTGACCGTAATGCTCGCGATGTCGGTGCCATTTGCTTGGGTCGGCCTCGCTATCACGACCAGGCGATTCCGCACGATTGGCTGGCCGTTGTGGCTAGTTACGTTTTTCTTCGTTCCGGTCGCAAACATCGCTTCATTTGCCATCGCCGCAGCGTGGCCGGAGCGCGAAACGGTGGCCACGGCGAGTCATGAGTCGTCGCTTGCCAAGATCATCCCACGCGACGGGCTCGGTGCGGCGATCTTCGCCGTTCTGCTCGGCGGCGTGTTGGGCGCGGCGCTGGTACCGCTCGGGACAGTCGCGCTCGGTTCGTATGGGTGGGGACTGTTCGCCGCTATCCCGTTCGTCCAGGGCGCAGTTGCGGCGTACGCGTATGCCGCGAACGGTTCCCGCACTCTAGGAGCTAGCGTCAATGTCGCGCTATTATCGATCGCGCTGACTGCGGCCGCGCTTCTGGCGCTTGCGCTTGAAGGCGCCGTCTGCATCGCAATGGCTGTGCCGATTGCGGCGGCCTTTGCTGCGATCGGCGCAGTCTTCGGCCATTCGATTGGCCGGCAAACGCTGCGCCCGAACACCGCGATGATACTGGTATGCGCGCTTCTCGCTCCGGCGATTATGGGTGCCGAAGCGGCTTCGTCTCGAGTCGCGCCCGTCTACATGGTCACCACGTCCATCGACATTGCCGCCCCACCGGAGGTCGTATGGCGAAACGTTATCAGCTTCCCGGACCTGCCGCCACCAACCGAATTGCCGTTTCGCGTGGGCATAGCCTATCCCGTGCGAGCCAAGATCGTCGGGCGTAGCGTAGGAGCAGTCCGGTATTGCGAATTCTCTACGGGCGACTTCGTTGAGCCTATCACGGCATGGGAGCCGGAGCATAAGCTGGCATTTTCTGTGCTAAAGAGCGCAGAGCCGATGCGCGAGTGGTCTCCATATGGGCACATCGACACGCCTCACTTGAACAACTACATGGTGTCGCGCCACGGGCAATTCGTGCTTGAGGCACTACCGAATGGTGGAACGCGCTTGATCGGGACAACATGGTATCAGCATCACCTCTGGCCGGCTGCGTACTGGAGACTTTGGTCCGACGCGATCGTCCACGACATTCACTACCGGGTACTAAAACACATCAAGGCGCTTTCCGAACGTCAGACCTGAAGTAGCTCGCTGATTAGTGTGAAAGAAGAAGAGCGCATCGATATTGTCGGTGCGCTCATGCATCTCGCGAAACTATGCGTGTAACATTTAGTAAAACGCGCGGATAGTTTACTGGTAAGGTGCACGTATTCCAACTAGTACATATTCTCGTTACCGAATGGCAGCGTTAGCGCAGCGGACCTTAGTTTAAGGGGCTTGTCGACCTGATTACTTTGTGGTACAAAGTAATGAAATGATGCTGCTGCGCCGTGTGCTGGACGCACGCCTATTTGTGCCGCTCCTCGCTGCGTTGGGACTGCTACTCATCGTGATGGCCAATCAGTTGCTCTTTCCGGATTCGACGGTGGGAGCTGGCTGGGACCCCATTGGCGTTGGAGACGACTCGGGCGACGGCCCTTGTGAAGCAAAGCAAGTCTCCGAACGTCCAAACGGCAATGGCCTTGTCGCAGCAGTCCGGCGAACCTATTGTTCAGGTGCGAGGGATGTCTTCGCCTATGACTATGTTTTTGTTCGGCGCGTCCGACAAAGGAATGCTGCGCAGAATCTAGTGCTTCGGTATTCATCAACGTCGGACAAAGTTCCCGATGTTCGTTGGGCGACACAATCAGTTTTAAGGATTTCTACGGGATCCTATTGGATAAATCAGGTCACAAAGAAACTCACAGCCGCCGCAGGGGTGACTATCGTGTATTCACTTGGCGAGACGGCTTGCCCAGACTGGGACCAAAGTACCGGAACTTGGGGCCTTTGCTACAAATGATTAGGGCTCGTGCCGCCCGAGGAAAAGGCGACTCATTTAATGCGTCGCCCTTAATCACTTTACGTTTTCGCAAGACTCAATGTGTAACGCTTAAGGAAATA
>CAVSBV010000002.1:0-81161 GCA_963726285.1 Vulcanimicrobiota bacterium
TTGCTTGCCAGAACTAGATTCCGTGATAGCATTTGCCGTTGATGAAGCGCGTCGCAATTTACGCCCGATCAAGCCCTGACTGTCCTCTCACGGCGGATGAGCAGAAAAAGCATCTGAGGAAGGTCGCGGCCGAGCGCGAATGGACGGTCACAAACGTATCACTGACAGTCCGACATCGGTGAGAAAGGATCAGGATCGACGCCCAGGTGAAGTGGCGCTGATAAACGCGATCCGATCCGGCGCAATCGACAGGGTGCTTATCTGGTCCGTCTGCAGGATCGGGAAATCCCTCATCGATCTGGTCGGGTTCATGGAGACCTGCCGCTCTGCCGTGTCGCTGTGAATTTGCATGAGGAGAGCTTCGATAGCGAGACCTCGAATGGACTATCGCTGTTCGATGTCTCCGCGCTTCTGGCGCACCACCTGCGACAATCGCGGCGGGATCGCATCTTGCGTGGTCAGGCGGCTGCACGAGCCTGTCGATCAGGTTTGGCCGACCACCGATCGCCAAGCCGAAGGTGGAGAAGGCCAAGCAGTTCCTCGTGGCAGGCAAGGGCGTGCGAGAGATCGCCGAAATGGCAGGGATTTCTCCAGCATCCGTCTCCAGGATCAAGACCTCGATGAACAGCGAGAGCGTCAGCGCTGACGCCGCTGACGGTTGGTCGTCCGGCGCCGTCCGACGGAGAACTGGTACGACAGGCCGCGTCTGGTATAGCCTCTCTTGCAGCAGCGCAGTCCAAATCAAACCCATAAACCGTAGACCCGGCGACACTTTTTGCTGCGACCGCCACCGTTCCACTGCCAATATAGGGGTCAAGGATAATAGGTCTCGGAGGGCAGACCGATAGTAGCTCCTCGACCAAGCTGAGCGGAAAGACGCAGCCGTGCTTAGGATGTGCGACCGCATGATGACGAAGGACCGACGAGTTTAGAGGCTGAGTATTTCCTTAGGGGCGTCCCTTCTGGGAGGACCATTTGACCATGTGCAGCACGTACTCGTGACATTCCGGCGTGGCATCGGAGTTTGCCACGGCACTTCCACCAGTCTTGTCCCAGATCAAGGTGGAACGATGTACCCAGCCATCGCGCCGCAGTGCTTCGGCAAGTCGGAACGGCACATTCAAGGTCTCCTTCTGCCGATAGTTACGCTCCAGGGACCGCCGCATGAGCCACTGCTTATCGCCGCCTTTCCGTTGTCCTTTAGCCCGAATCGGGCTGTAATTATTTGACGTATCGCCAATGACAATGAAGCACGTCCCGCCCTCGTGGAGCAGGCGCTGGACTTCGTGGAATACAGAGACTTGGACCTGCAAATATTCCTCGACTGAGGACTCCAAACCGTGTTGTCCCTTGTTCTGATAATCGAACTTCTGGAAGTACGGCGGCGAGGTTATGCAGACATCGACTTCGACCGACTCAGGCATGGAGCGCAGTGATAACAAGTTGTCGCCTTCATACAGGAAGACCTTTGGCGTGTAAGCGAAGGATGAGGTCTGAGATCGCGCCCGTAAGGCCGTCGTGGTTAGCCGACCGGGTGATGGCTCGCCCTCAAGCCGCTCCACTAGAGTGCGCCAGCCGGGGTAGAAATAAGTCTCCCCCCGCCCAACGGCCTTCTCTTGTTCGCCTAAGCAGTCTGATAGGATCGTGGCACGATGTTTATGCAGCTTGACAAGCTCGAACGCGCTGGACCGATCAACGCCGATCCTGCGGGCGAAATCAGTAAAGCGTGTGCCGCGCAAACCATAGTGGGAGCGGGCAATGTCGAGCCGCTCACTCTGCCGGAACCAATAATCGAGGGATTTCGCGCGTTCTTCGTCCGTGCTGGATCGTATCGGCCCACCCGTCGCGAACCATCTTGGATAGGGTCGGCACATCGCGGCTGGGAGTCCGCATTGCGACTCCGGTGCGGTGGGGGAGCGAGGCATGTCGGCATTGTAGACGACGAAATGCTCTTGCCGTAGCAGTTTCGTTGTTACAACTGCATCGCAGGTGCCAGACAGGTCTGGACCGCTCGCATCCCTGTTACGTGGACTTCTGAGCCGTGGTGCCTTCAGGGCGCATCAGAAGGCCGTCGGCGCGCCGGCGCATGACCGTCGAAATGTCTGACCAGTCGCCAGCGATCCATAACTGGCGTCAGCCTGCTGCGGTATCGTTACGAAATCAGGCGCAATCCTGCGCTCGGCCAAAGCAGTTCAGCATAAGAGCGCCGCCAAGAGGAATGTTAGCATCAGCAAGGGCGCAAGGGGTTACCTCCACGTCGTTGGAGGCGGGGGGGAAATGCTGAAAACCGGCGGACGGGAGCGCGGCCTGCAGAAAGCCCGCCGGACGCGATCTGGGACATCCGGCGGGCAAGTTCCTGGAAGGAAAAGCGATGCACGTTGCCGGAATGCAAGTTACCGGAGATGCCCCCTGGCATCATGACCATAATGCTGGACGGGGCGGGTGTCACCGCTAAACGATAATAGTCGCCGTAGCATCGCCAAGGTGGCCCAGCAGCCATCTCAGTCGTTCGGCGGCCTAACCGCCCGCTTGAGGAGCGCACGGGCCTGTTCCAGCGCGGCCTCATCAACATCTTCATCACGAGCAGCGGGACCGGCGTCGAACCGCGTGTCGCCGCCAGAGGGCACCCGGATCACTGGCTCGCAACCTCAGTTGCGCCCCCACAGAGTCTTCGTCGCACGCCGAGCGCCTTCGGCCATTGCCTCGAACTTTGCCCAGCAGATCGATGGATGGCCGACCCGCGTGCCAATTCCGCAGTCCGTGCCGGCCAGCACGTTCTCCCGTCCTACCAGTCTTGCATAGCGAACCAACCGCTCGGCCACCAGGTCCGGGTGTTCGATGAAATCAGTGCAATGGCCAACAACACCAGGGATCAACGTGGCGCCATCCGGCAACTTCACTTCCTCGAACACTCTCCATTCGTGCTCGTGGCACGGGTTCGATGCCTCGATCGAGAAGCTTCCCGCATTCACCCGAAAAATCAGGTCGATGATGTCCTTCAGTGGGATGTCATCGTGATGCGGACCGTGGTGACTGCCCCAGCAGACATGCAGGCGGACTTTCTCCCGAGGGATCCCTTTCAGGGCATGATTCAGGGCGTCCACCCGCATCGTGGCGTATTTGCGGTATTCCGGCAGGGTGATGTCGGGCAGGCAGTTCCAGCCGTCGGGCAGATCCGGATCGTCGATCTGTAGCAGGAAGCCGGCATCGACGATGGCCTGGTATTCCTCATGCATCGCGTCGGCGATGGCGAACACGAATGCCTCGTCGCTCTCATAGTGTTCGTTCAGCATCCAATGTTCGATCGTGCCTGGGGTGTTGGCCGGCAGGTAGGCTCCGGCGACGTTGACACCGGCCAGCGCCGCCGTGAAGTTGTCGAGGTCTTTCGCAAGGTCGGCCTGGCCGACATAGCGCAGTTCGCTGACGCAAACGGGCATCGTCGCCGGGCCGGTTGGTCTGCTGCGAGGGTTGGCCGTGAAATAGCCAGCGAAATTCCTCTCATCGCGCGCGGTGATACTGAGTCGCCTGGCGCCGGAAGAAGGCCGTGCTTCGTAGCCAGCAATGCGCCAGCGCACGTAATCCGTGAAGTTGGTCTTGGACAGTTCGCCGTCATTCACGCAGTCGATGCCGCTTTCGACCTGGCGGCCTACAACCTCCGCAACTGCCGATTTCAACCGCTCGTCGAGTTTGCCCGGGTCGTACGGTAAACCGCTTGCTCTGTCGAACACCATGTCCCTGAGGTCGGGCGGGCGCGGCAATGAACCAGCATGGGTCGTAAGAATGCGATCGGTACTATAGAGCATGGGATCCCTCCTGATCTCAGCGCCAGCGTTGGGGTTGGCCAGTATCGCACCTTGCTCCCCCGGCGCCAGGTGCCGAAGACTGAGGGCGTCCAACAGTAAAGCTCTCTATTCATTTTATGCGAGCGGGTATTCGGTGAAGTCGTCTTTTAAGGATTTCGACGCTCATGTTCCGTACGTCGCTACCGACGGGGTCCATGCGATAACTGGCGTCGGCGGAAAGGGTTGGTTCCAGGCATACTATCAGCGCGTGAGGATGCGGTGGCTTCACGTCGGAGGCGACGCTTCTGGCGAAACTATTCCAGCCGGCTGGGAGCTAGCGCCCGCCAGCCGCGATTCCCACGGCTACTGGGAAACGGTCGTATACTGGGACCGGGTACGCCCGAGATGGACAGCCAGCACGTTCGCCGTGTTAGCTACGCTGCGTGACCAACCAGGGTGCAAGAATCCGTCGTACCAATCGCCTCGAGGGTCCTAGCGGCCTTACGGGGCAGGAACAATTTTGCTGGGTTTCAGCGTTTTGACCATCCTAGTAGAAACTACTACATCCGCGATACGTGCGGAATTTGATTCGACGTTTCCAAAGTTAACGCGAAGCCCCGCATCCGAGCGGTTTGCCGATGATCCCGATCACCTTGCACGCCGCAGCTCGCGGCATCCCTCCAGAAATCAGGCCTTGTGCGCTGTACGCACCGCCGCCGGTAAACCGCGTCCATCTCTTTCCGGATCGTTTGAAGAACGTCTCTCCGCCGCCCGCGCCGTACCACTCTGCCACGGCGTAGTCGCCCACGACCACGACATATGGATGAAAAACACCCATTCCCATCAACTGGCGAATCGACTCAACATCGGTGATGCTCCCCATATCGGGAACGAACCCTGGACCGTGGCAATCTTGCGTATCTTCGGGCAGCGACATGCCCTGCGCTAGAAGAGTGATTGTCGGGTCTGGCACGCCCAACTCTGCCAACTCGCACGCGGCAGTGATAGTGGCGAGCACTTGCCACCCGAATGAGAATCTTTTCAGTAGTATGGGAGAACGAAGGTTGAAGGACTCAATACTTACCCCGCTGACCCGTGCTAGAGCAAAATCGCCGGAAGCGTTGATACGATCAACGGTCTTTGTTTGGGGCAACAACCATCGTTCGATGGTCTCCTGAGGCGTCGATCCGAAGGTCGCCGCGCCCAATAATAGCGGGATAAGGAATAGGGCAAAGCGCTTCATCTGTGGATCATTAGGTCCCGGAGGCGTATTCCATCCTTCCGGCAATCGGCAATCCCGCGAACGCGAACATCATTGCGCCGACATGAAGCCACAGCAGGAATGCTCGTCCGTCAATCACGTTGTACAACAGCGGCTACGGCGTCGGCGAGCGGTGTTGTTGGATGGCCGATAAGGCGACTCAACACGCGTCCGTGATCTTCGAGGGCGCCCTTTGCAGTGAGAGCGCTGGTTTGCGCAAGCATCGTCGCCATATCGACCGGCAAACCCATCCCGAGCAGTGCCGTGCGGTATTCCGCTTCGCTCATATTCCGATAGACAACCGTCTTTCCGGCTCGTTGGCTCACCGACGCCGCGAGCTGCGTCAGTGTGAACGCCTCGTCGCCGGCAAGTTCGTAAATGGTACCGGATGGCGGCGCCTGCAGCAGTACTACTGCTGCGGCCTCGGCATAGTTCGATCGGCTCGCCGATGAAAGTCGTCCGTCGCCGGCGCTGCCGATGATCGCGCCGTGCGCGACCTCCGGCGCAAGCATTGCGGTGTCGTTCTCGAGGTACCAGCCGTTGCGCAATACGACGTACGGTAGTCCGCTTTCGCGCAACATTGTTTCGGTTGCCAGATGTTCGGCAGCGAGGCTCAGCTCCGACGTGTCGGCTCGTAAGATGCTGGTGTAAGCGATGAACGATACGCCGGCCCGCGTTGCCGCCTCAATGACGTTCTTATGGTGCGCAGCGCGCTGACCAAGGACGCTCGATGAGATCAGCAGCAACCGATCGATGCCGGTCAGCGCCGCATCGAGCGACGCGGGATCAGTATAATCGCCGAGACGCGTCGCGACGCGAAACGGCGCCAGTTCGTCCGCTGCTTGTAATGTGCGGACCATTGCCGTGATGTCGGCAGCGGGGTCGAGGCGGCGCAGGTGTTCGATGACGAGGTGCCCGAGCTGACCGCTTGCTCCGGTTACCAGGAGACGTGGCTTGTTCATTGACTTGGTGCTCTCTCAGGAAAATAAAGTGAAAACTTGTGGGGATAGGACTATAATAGAGACCATGACTGTCACCCACAATGAGGCAGAAAATAGTGCCGAGGTAACTCCGAAGGAACCGCGTGGCCATGCGCGCGCGCGTTTCGCTGCCTATTTTGCTGAGATTCAGCAACGAAGCTTGGAGGTGGGATGGGTTTGTCCCACGCGCGATCTGCTCGACTCCATCGGAGACAAGTGGTCGACGCTCATTCTCATGTCACTCGCGGCTGAGCCCCTGCGCTTTAGCGCGGTGCGGCGCGCAGTGCCCGACATCTCGAAGCGGATGCTCACCCAGACGCTGCGCTCCCTCGAACGCGACGGTATGATTTCGCGCCGCGTTTTCGCGACCAAACCGCCGAGCGTTGAATACCGTTTGACTGACCTGGGCGAATCGCTCCTCGAGGCGATGATCGCTCTCGTGGAGTGGACGGAGCGCAGCCACCCCATCGTACTGCGTGCGCGCATGCGGTTCGACGCTCTCGACGGCGAAATCTCGTACGTGTAGGCGCGCGTCGCCGTAGTCGAGAGACTGCGTCAAATAGAGCCCGGCGAATTTCGTCGGGCTCTTCTTGTTCACCATTGGAAATGCTTGCTCGACCACGCTATCGGTTTGCGTACCGAATGCGAAGGAACTTAGAACGCATGCCACCCAAGGATGGGCTGCCCGGGGTTAGTCCCGTGCGCGAACACAGACTGCGGAGGACCGAACCCATGGGGACCTCTCCCGTTTCCGTTAATGTCGGAAACACCGGCTTTATGTTGCTTTGCGCGAGCCTGGTAATGTTGATGACGCCCGGCCTCGCGTTTTTTTATGGCGGCCTTGTGGCACGCAAGAACGTGCTCAGCATCATGATGCAGAGCTACATGTCGCTCGGCTGGACGACCGTGCTTTGGATCGCCTTCGGCTACTCGATGTGCTTTGGCCCCGACATCCATGGCATCATCGGGAACCCAATGACTTACGCGCTGCTCAAAGGCGTGACGCTCACCACGATGTTCACCGGGAACGACGCCGGCATCCCGCTGGTTGTCCATATCGCCTATCAGATGATGTTTGCGATTATCACGCCTGCGCTAATTACGGGGGCGTTCGCAAACCGCGTCACATTCAAGGCGTATTTCTGGTTCCTCACCGCGTGGTTGATCTTCGTCTATTTCCCGTTTGTGCATATGCTTTGGAGCCCGGATGGGATTCTCGCGAAGTGGGGCATTGAAGACTTTGCCGGTGGCATCGTCGTTCACGCATCAGCCGGTTTTGCTGCACTCGCATCGGTACTGTACGTCGGGCGTCGTAGCGTTATCGAAAACCGGCCACACAACGTCCCACTGATTGCACTCGGAACAGGGTTGCTGTGGTTCGGCTGGTATGGCTTTAACGCCGGATCGGAATTGCGTGTCGATTCCGTTACGGCTTCGGCCTTCCTCAATACCGACGTTGCGGCATCGTTCGCCGCCGTCGCGTGGCTTCTGATCGAGTGGGTCAATGGTCGTCAACCGAAATTCGTCGGACTTCTCACCGGTGCGGTCGCGGGGCTCGCAACCATAACACCGGCCGCAGGTTTTGTCTCGCCTGTGGCGGCGATTATCATCGGTATCGCAGCCGGCGTCGGGTGCTACTATGCGGTCGCGCTCAAGAACCGTCTCGGGTGGGACGATGCACTCGACGTGTGGGGCGTGCACGGAGTCGGCGGATTCCTCGGCATCGTGCTGCTCGGCGTCTTCGGCGCAACCGCATGGAATCCAAGTGGAGAGAACGGACTACTTGCGGGAAACCCGTCGTTCCTCGGCAAGCAGTTCGCGGCCGCAGTAGTGTGCAGTGCATGGGCATTCTTTTTCACCTACGTGATGCTATGGCTGATCAACTTCATTACGCCGGTGAAGGTGGAGCGTGAGGGCGAAGAACAAGGCCTCGACATCGTACTCCACGGCGAGGAAGCCTATCCGCTTAGTATCTAGCTTGCTTTGCGCATCGACTGCTCCCGTGCGCTTACTACGGTGACGGACTCGCCGTATACGTATATTTGTGTTGTCCGTCGCGGATAATGAGCGTCGGCTTTCCATTCTCGGTGGACGGTGAAAACTCAAGGCTTGCGATTTCCGAAGCGATGGTCACAAACGACGTCGTGCCGTCGGGATTCATGCGCGTCGCGACGGGACTGCTCCATAGCCCGAATTGAAAGACGACGCTCGATCCGTTGCGATGCACGGTAAGGTGTCCCAGATCCGGATTGAAGTACGACGGCGCGAGTTTTGCAGAGGCCTCGGCCGATGGTGGAACGGTCAGGAGCTTTCTCGTTGCTTGCTGTCCCGCGACATGGTTTTTTGCTGCAGAGGCTAATTCCGCCACCGCTTGCGGTTTACCATCATAGAGCACTTCGAGCAAACGCCGCAGGAACGGACCACGGAGATACACGCCGCTGTCGGAGTTCGTCAGAATCACCATACCTACGCCCGCGTTGGGGATCGCTGCCCAGTCGCTGTGATAACCGAAGAGATCGCCGCCGTGATGGATGACGTCGATGCCGTAGGTTCGGTCATCCATGAGTCCCATGCCGTACCACGCGTCTTTACCTACGGCAACGGTGTGCACGCGACGCTGTAAGAGATTCTTCTGCGACACCAAACGCGTGCCGTTCGGCAACACACCTTCCGTCAGTTCGTTTTCGACGTACGCGATCATATCGTGCGAGCTCGACCACGCCTCGCCGGCCGGACGGTACGGAATGGAAACCCGATTCATATCCGGGTTGAGCATCTGCGTGTTGCCGTCGATATCTTGGCCGTAGGCATCCGCGTGATTTGATGCAAGCGCTTTGTTGAAATCGAACGTTGTGCTCGCCATGCCGAGCGGATTGAAGACGAGCTGCTGCATAGCCTTGTCGTAGGCATCGCCGAGCGGAAGGTTCGGGTACTCGGTGTGGCCCGCGATGTAACCGGCAGCCGACGCCATCGTATTGCTGTACTGAAACAACTCGCCGTACTTGCTGGTCGGTTCGGTGCTTGCGAGCATCGTAAAGGTTTCTTGCGGACCCGTTTGTGGCGTGGTCCCGAGGATCCAATCGAAATCTTTGCGCGGCACACCCGTGCAGGCGCACACCAAGTCCTCGATGCGAACTTTCGCAGTCGTCGCTGGGCTGCCCAGACGGAATGACGGATACGCCTTGACCACCGGTTCACTCCATTGGAGTTTCCCCTGGTCGACAACGCGCGCGAGCATGAGCGTGGTGAGGCCTTTGGTGTTCGAGGCGATCATGAAGAGGGTGTTCTTGTCGACAGGTGTCGGCTTACCTAACGTTCGTACACCCAGGCCGCCTTCATACACGACCTTGCCGTGATCGATGAGTGCGAGTCCGACGCCCGGGACGTGCAATTCTTGCATGCCCGTTTTCACGAAGTCCAGGAGTTCTTTAACGCGCTGCGGCGTCAGCCGATTTGCCGTACGGCCCGCAAAGGTTTCTCGGACGTAGCCTTCCGGCTGTAGGGTCGCAAGCACCGTTCCCACCGCGGATCCACGCTTTTCGGCCGTTGATTCAGATCCGTCGATCAACGCGACGGTCCAGCTTGTATCCTTACGGTAGGCACCGGCTGCAATAACGCGATGTTCTTCGGGGCCTGTCACGTAGCCGAGCGAGACGTGCTCGTCCCACCCGTTGACAGGTGCCTCGGATTCGGCGGCCAAGATTTTCCGATCGAACGACGGCTCGACCAATTTCCACGCGCTGGCTACGGCGGCTTTCCCGTCGGTCGCGGCGCCGATGTGAATGATGAAGATGCGCGTATCGTTCTCGGGCGCGCTCAGAATCGTTGTCGTATCGGTCTGTTGCACGCTCCAATCTTTGGGAGCGATGAATGTGACGCCGGAGAACGTCTCTTTGGTATCAGCACTCAAGACGACCGGAGCCGGAGAAGCGCCCTGCGCGACGACGGCGGATGGCGAAATCAACGAGAGGGCCACGAGAAGCAAGAAAACGCGCTTCATATTTATGCTCCCAAATACAGGTGTGGTCGTTGGCGAGTTAAAGGCTGCTGTTGATGACGCAACCGTCGTTGCCATTCCTGACGACGGCGAAGCGCGAGAGTTGCTTCGGAGGGTTGAATACGCCATTGCAAGAGTGCGTGGTCGTACCTTTACTGTCCGTCATACGCACATCAGTCGACGTCACCGGGCATCCACCAGCGTTGATGCTCCACGTCTTTCCCGGCGCAAGCGTGAAGTTGTCGCTGCGGCAGGCGGCGTACTTGATTTGCACGACGATCGAGGAACCCGTCTCATTCACGAGTCTGACGGTGCGCGCGAGGCAAGCCAGTGGGGCGCTCCACATCGCGAGAACGAAGCCGATGAAGGCAACAATTAGCAAGCGTTTCATTGGCGGGTCTTTCCACCTAAAGGCGGCGCTTTCTTGTCCGTAATTCATCTTATTGACGGAACCTACGAGCTCTTTCGGCACTTTTACGGGCTGCAGCGCCGTGGCGGCAGCGAGGGGCGCCGGTTCGGCGCCGTCGTCGGAGTGCTCAATACCGTGCTGCGCATGATCGCCGATGGAGCGACGCACGTTGGAGTCGCTACTGACCATGTCATCGAATCTTTTCGGAACGAGCTTTGGAGCGGTTATAAAACGGGAGACGGGGTCGATCGCGCGCTCCTTGCGCAGTTCACGCCGCTTGAGGACTCGCTGCGAGCAATGGGCGTAGTCGTGTGGCCTATGGTCGAACTCGAGGCGGACGATGCGCTTGCTTCGGCTGCCGAAATCGCTTCGAAGGATGCGCGCGTCGAACAGATTTGCATCTGGACGCCTGACAAAGACCTCTCTCAATGCGTGCGCGGGGATCGCGTTGTGCAAGTGGACAGAAGAACCAACGTCGTTCGAGACGCGAGCGGCGTACGAGCGAAGTTTGGGGTCGATCCGGAACTCATTCCCGACTACCTTGCGCTTGTAGGTGATGCTGCAGACGGCTATCCCGGCATCAAGGGCATTGGCGCGAAAGGCGCGGCAGCGTTGCTGGCGCGTTACGGAAAGATCGAGTGCTTCCCGGAAAACGTGCTAGGCGAGAATCGCGAGCGCGCCCTCTTATTCAAGAAACTCGCAACGCTTCGAACGGACGCGAAGCTTTTCGAGAATGTCGATGAACTGGAATGGCGCGGCCCCACTGCTGCATTTGCCGGCGTTTGCGAGCAACTGGGCGCTCCGGAACTTTGGCGCAAGGCGGAGAGCGCTCAATTCGAAGCGTCGGGATAGCAAAGAACCCGGCGAAAGATCGTCGGGCTCTTTTGTTATCACGCGTGAGGTGGACGCCGCGTATCGCTGTAGTTGCGGCTGTTCCGGTCGTCACGGCGGGGATCGTTGCGGTACGGGGTAGCGTACCCGGTGTTGTATCCTTGATTATTGTTGTAGTACCCACTGTTGCTTGCGATAATGGCGCATGATTGACCGTTACAGGTGATTTGTTCACCTTGATTGCCCGGGTACCACGAGTTTCCGTTCCGATCGACGACATGACCGTCTTCGAAGACCGCGCTCCCGTCGGGCAGGTAGCCTTCAAACGTGTTGGCCACCCGATCTTTGTTCGACACATTCACCGCGGTGGCGATCCCGATGATTGCGGCTGCCGCACCGATGATGTTGCGCGTCGAGGCCGCACCGTCGGCCAGAGCCGGCGCCGCGAGCGAGGTCGTCAATATCCCGAACAGTGCGAGTCCGGCAAGGGAGGAGCGAAATGCTGAAGTGTTCATGACCGAAGCATAGGACTTGAGGTTGACGCCGCGTTGACGGGTATGTGAGAGAGTGATGAGAGCGTATTTCGCCTGGGCGTTATGGGCGCCCCACGAATCTCAAATAAAATGCTGCGAATACCAAGACGATTCCAATATTCGCCATCAACCGTTCCCAGAAGTGGTTTCTGAAGAACATGAGATCTACACCGACTATGACGGCTGCCATCACCACCACATAAAGCACGATAATCATTGGTCTGCTCATTTCAATCCCTGGTTCTCCTGGTCTGCATTCGCTCGATCGATCCGACGATCACGTCGACCAGATCCGTAAATCGCGCGTCGGGGTCGCCGAAGATATAGGGTCGTTCTGCCTGACGAGCCGCGTACCGATCGTCGGTCGACGCGGCGACCGCTTGTTCCTCGATGCAGAAGCCAACCGTGAAGCTGTAGAGTAAGGTATACGCGCGCACGGTATCCTCGAGCGTGAATCCGGCGTCGCTCATTTGTGCGAACACCAATTCTTGGCGTTGAAGCACACTGACGTCTGTCAGGTACGTGCCGCTGAATGCCTTCGCGCCGTCGCGATGTGAGAGAAGCGCGCGTCGTACGATCGTTGCGTATGCGATCAGGCCCTCGCGCCACGCGAAGCCGGGACCGAGCGCGACCAGTTCTTGGCTGACGCGCCGCCAAATCTCCGTGCCCATCTCGTCGAGCAGCTCTTGCTTGTTTTTCACGTGCCAATATAAGGCCGGCGCCTGCACGCCGAGGCGCCGGGCAACCGCGCGGACCGTGACCCCGTCCATGCCGGCCTCGTTGAGAACATCCAGCGCCGCTTGTACGATCGCGGCTTTCGAGAGACCCATCCCCACGTTGACAGTTTAACAAAGATAAGGAATACTAGGTATCGTTCCTTTAACTTAGTTAAGGAGGCGTGGATGAAGGCCGCGATCGTGAAAATCCCTGAAGCCGTTCCGGAGTATGGCGAGTTCGCCGATCCGCTTGCGGAGGAGGGGCTCGAGCTGGTCGATCTCGTTGCAGCCGGGCTCCATCCCATCGTCCGCTCGCTCGCCGATGGGCGCCACTACGGCAGCACCCGCGCGTGGCCGTTGATCCCCGGCGTCGACGCGGTCGCGCGCACCGTCGCCGGCGCTCTTATTTTTACGGGTTTCGTTCAGCCGCCGTATCGGGACATTCGCGCAGCGCATGGCCGTACCAAAAGGGATGCAGTTCGCGTTGCCGTCCGGGGCAGATGCGGTGCAGATCGCGGCGGGGATGAACCCCGGGCTTTCGTCGTGGTTACCGTTGCAGGCGCATCGTGCGGAAGGCGCGGTCGGCACGGTGCTTATCCTCGGCGTAACCGGCATGGCGGGATTGCTCGCAGTCCAACATGCTCGACTGCTCGGCGCATCCGCGGTTGTGGGAGCTGGGCGAAATCCGGTCGCGCTTGCACGTGCTGCAGAGCTCGGCGCAAGGACCGTCGCACTCAGCGGCGACCGTGAGGCGGATGCGGCGGCGCTCGTGCACGCACTCGAGGGTGCTGCGCCCAGCATCGTGCTCGACTTTCTCTGGGGAGGTGCCGCGCAAACTGCATTCGCGGCGTTGGCGAGGCGTGGGCTTGAAGAAGATAGCGCAAACATTGCGTACGTACAAATCGGTGCGACGGCCGGTCCCGACGCGGCGCTGCCTGCCGCGCTCTTGCGAAGCCGCCGCATCGTTATTTCTGGTAGTGGAGCGGGCGCCGCCTCGATTGCGGATGTCATCGCCCAAATCCCGGTCTACATGCAGCTTATCGCCGACGGTAAAATCGATGTTCCAACGCAAACGTTTGCGCTCTCATCAATTTCCGATGCGTGGGTCGCGCCGGCCGAAGCGCGCCGAACCGTCATTGTTGTGGGATAATGCCGGCATGCAAGAAAAACTCGTCCCGGGCGGCAGTTTCACGATGGGCGCGAACCTCACGGTCTCGCGCATGGGCTACGGCGCGATGCAACTCGCCGGACCTCACGTGTTCGGCCCGCCGGCCGACCGCGCTGCCGCGATCGCCGTGTTGCGCGAAGCCATCGCACTCGGCGTCACGCACGTGGATACAAGCGATTACTACGGCCCGCACGTTACGAACCAAATCATCAAGGAGGCGTTGCACCCGTACCCCTCCGATTTGCACATCGTCACGAAAGTTGGTGCGCGGCGCGACGAACGCGGCGGATGGCCGCCTGCGCTGACCCCGGGCGAGTTGCGCTCGGCGGTGCACGACAATCTGCGCAACCTCGGACTCGATGTGCTCGACGTTGTGAACCTCCGTGTCGGCGGAATGGATCGCCCGGTGCCCGGTTCGCTCGCCGAACCGTTTGGCGCGCTTGCAGATATGCAGCGCGAAGGCCTCATCCGTCACCTTGGGGTCAGTACCGTGACGGCTCAGCAGATAGGCGAAGCGCAAGCGATCGCGCCGGTCGTGTGCGTGCAGAACTTCTACAACGTCGCGAACCGCGAGGACGACCCGTTGATTGATGCGCTTGCTGCGCAGGGTATCGCGTACGTGCCGTACTTTCCGCTGGGCGGCTTTACGCCGCTGCAGTCGCAAGTGCTCGATGCGGTTGCCGCGCGGCGCGGCGCATCCCCGCAGGCCATCGCAATCGCGTGGCTCCTTCAGCGATCACGTAGCGTGCTGCTCATCCCCGGCACATCGTCCGTTGCACACCTGCACGAAAACATGGCCGCGGCGAAGTTGACGCTCTCCAAAGACGACCTCGACGCACTGAACGCAATCGCTTAGGCGAAGAGTTCTTTAAATATGTCGAAGTTGATCTACACCACAAATACGTCACTCGACGGGTACATCGAGGACACAACCGGTGCCTTCGATTGGGTCAATCCCGATCTGGTGGTTGCGTTCATCACGGACCTGTTGCGGCCGATCGGAACGTATCTTCTCGGTCGACGCGTCTATGAAACGATGAGCCCTTACTGGGATGCTCCGGTCGAGAACTATCCGTCCGGACAGCGCGACTTCGCACAGGTTTGGCAGAAGGCCGAGAAGATCGTTTTTTCACGCACGCTTGCGGATATTACAACAGGCAACGCGCGCATCGAGCGGGCCTTCGACCCCGAAGCTATCGCGAAGCTCAAGCGCGAATCGAAGCACGATATCCACATTGGCGGCGCCGAACTTGCGGGGCTTGCCCTTGAAGCCGGTCTCGTCGACGAATGTCACCTGTTTCTCAATCCGGTCGTCGTCGGCGGCGGAAAGACGGCATTCCCGATTGGCTTCCGACGGAATCTCGAACTTCTCGAGACGCGTCGTTTTAGCACCGGCGTAATCCACGCGCACTATCGCATCTTGGGCAGCGAGTCATAGCTGCATTGCGCACAGTGACGAGAGGATCGTGTATGCGGTCGTTACCCGATCTGCAATCGGATAATTTTCGTTGGCGAGGAGTACGATGCCGCAGCGCCGCTGCGGGACGAATGCCACGTAGGCGCCGAAGCCGTTGGTCGAGCCGGTCTTGTTGATCCACACGTCTGTACGCGGTTGTGTTGGCGGCTCGAGTGCGCTCGCCGGCCTCGGCTCGAAAATCATCGCCGGTGCGTTGCCTTCGAGAAGCGTCTTGCGCGCAACCGGAACTGCGTATTGCTCCCAGATCAGGTCCTGAGTAAACGGGCCTGCGGTGAAATACGCGGTGTGCGTGTCCACGATCGCGCCGCGCAGCGCAGGTTCGACCGCGATTGCATCCATGTTTGCTTCGACGAAGCGCAGCAGGTCGGTCGCGGTGGTCTTGATGCCGTAGGCCTCACGCCATAACACACCCGGCGTCATCCGCACGGGCGATCCTTTGCGATAGCCCTCTGCGTAATCCGCAAATTGGGAACGAGGTACGTCGATGTAGGTGTCGTTCAGGCCCAAAGGGTGCAGTATACGCCGTTCCATCAGCGTCGTGAAATCCTCGCCAAAGCGATTCGCCGTGATCAAACCGAGAAGTCCAATGCTGATGTTGGAGTACGTTCGATAGGTGCCCGGCGGATACGTCGGACGCCAAGCTCGAAGATATGCTATCAATTGATCGGTGTTTGCAACGGCGTCGGGAACCTGAAGCGGCAAGCCTCCCGGCGTGTGCGTGCCCAGGTTGATCAGGGTCACATCTCCAAATGGGCTGCCCTCGAGCGACGGAAAATCTTTGCCCACTCGGTCCGAGAGCGAAAGGCGTCCGTCGACCTGCGCGAGTGAAGCAAGCGTCGCGGTAAACGTCTTGCTGATGGATCCGATCTCGAAGAGCGTACCGTCGGTAACCGGCACTTTCGGATCGATCGACGCCAAGCCGTAATTAAATCGATACGGCTTCCCATCGACAATGAGGGCGACACTCATGCCGGGAATAGCATCTTTCTTCATTACGGACTGTATTGCCGCGTCGACCACCGTCTTTGCCTGATCGTGGCGTGAACTCTCCGCTCTGCAAGTACCCGTGGCAACGCAGGCCGCGCCGACCACAATCCATACAAAAGATCTCGCGTCGATCACCTTTTTGTGCCTCCTCGGAAATGCTTCGAAGGGATATCCAATGAAACGTCTTGCATTCCTATTGTGCGGCCTCTTTGCCGCATTTTCTATCGGCGCGGCAATCGCCGCGTCGCCGCCGGTTATCAATCGCGTTTGGGACTGGAACATCAGTACGACCACGGCCGGACTGAGCATGAGCTATAACAATCACGATCAAAACGCGCGGGTGTGGTTCGAGTACTCGACCAACAGTAGTCTCTCCGGTGCGAAGCGCATCGCCGAAACGACGGTCGCGCCGCGTGAGGGCGGAGCCCAGTGGCATGCCGATCTGAGTGGCTTACAACCCGGCACGATGTACTACTATCGCGCTTTCATCCGTAACTACGATGGCGAAGTGTATAGCCCAATCGCGAGCTTCCGCACAGCCGCCGGAAGCGAGAAGCGTCCGCCGACGGTTACATTCGAGGAAGCGCGTAATACCGGTTCGAGCATCAAACTCGGGTTCGGATGCGATGGCAAAGGGCTCGAGGGATCGTGCGTCGCGCGTTGGAGCACCTCTCCGAGCATGAGCGGTAGCCACGATTTGGCTAGCGTCTACCTCAAACCCGCTCCCGGCGGATCGTATCTGCACGCGACGTTCAACAATTCAAGCGTGCCCGACAACACACGCGTCTACATTCAGGCTGAGGTTAAGACCGCGAATGGAACGGAAAAAACCGCTATTCGTGAATTCTTAATCCGCAACAAGCCGATTTAGCGTCAGTCCAAGCCGAGGGTGATCGTCGGCGCGGGCGGCTTGACCGCGTGGTCGTAGCCCTTGCGGCGCACGATCGATGTTCCGATTGCTAAGAACTCGATCACGTTGGGAGTCCAGGCGTTGAACGTGCTCTCCGTCACATCAACGCCGACGATTCCCACCGCATTGTTGCGCTCGGCCTCGGCTTGCATGCGTCCCATCGCGAGTTCGCGTGCTTCATAGAACCCCTGCGTAAAGTTGTCGAGTTCGACGTTCATCCCGGCGTTGCTCATTTGCTGCAGCATGCCTTGATGGCGAATATGGTAGACGCAATTGCCGACAACGAGCTCTGAGGGAATGTAACCGATCTGGTAGAGCTGGTAGATGTCCTGAACGGAGAGGTCGCAGGTGAATGGCAGCGCGTCCGCGCGCCGGTGGTCCTCGCCCGGTGGCGACTTGACCGCCGTGCCGAGCGCGACGACCTCGATGCAGTTCGGTTCGGGAAAACCTTTGATGATCAGGCGTACCGCGACGATGCCATCGGCACCAAGTGTCACGGCTTCCTCTTCGAGTCGTTGCACGGACAGCTCGCGCGCTTCATACAGCGCACTCGTCAGCGTCTCGAGTTCCTGACTGCGAAAATAACCGGCCGGCATCTGCCAGCCGATGTGGTAAATCGACGAGCCCATCACGAGCCCCAATGGCTGCATCTCCATCTGGGCGAGTAACACGAATTCGCTGACCGCAAGGTCGCTGGTAAAGAGCGGCGATCCGCCTTCGCCTGCCATCCGCTTGAGTCGCTTGATCGCGTCCAGCGGAACACCGGTCTTCGTCGTCTCGTATTGCGTATCGTTTTGTTGGCCGCCGCCGAAGAACTTCAAGAGATCCTCCTCATCTGCTAAAAAGCGATGCAAACGCGGTCCGCATTTCCTGGTGCCGTTTCGTGTATTCTGCGATGTCGTCGTAGAGCGACTGCAGCCACTCGTGAGGCGTACATACGACGCTCTTGATGCTTGTTCCGTGCATGAGCTTTGTCACCGTCGTTTCGAGCATGCCGTCGCGCGCGCTGAGCGTGTAGCGAAACGCCGTGCCACGTCCCTGCGGGAGCGTCACGTCGATCGCCTCGACCGCGCCGATTCCGAGCACGCCGCCGCGCCGAATCGTCGTGAAGCTGGGAAAGTGTGCGCGAAGCAGCGTTGCGACGCGCGCGACGATGTCGACCGGGCGCTCATCTTGGAGGAACCACGTTGGCAGCGTTGCGTCCGTTACAGCGGGCTGCGGCACGTCGTCGACCGGCGTTATCGCGGTCGAGCGATCGTCGAAGCGCATCGCGAGGAAGCGCGCATTCGCGCTGAGTTCCCCGCGCGCATGTGCCGAGAGTGCTGTGAGGGTTTGCTGGGCGGATCGATAGAGCACCGAAAGCTGTTCGAGCAATAAGTCGTTGGCGGTCTTTCCGTCCTCGGCGGGTATCTCGCGCCGCGAACGGGGCACGGCAAGAAATGCCGCGACCGTATCGGGCAGATACCGTGCTCCCGTTTCCCGCACGGTGTAGGTCAATTCCGGCGGCGCGTCCTGCGCGTGGAGCAAGGTCTGCGCTTCAGCGAGCACCGCTTCGATCGACTGTACAAGGTGTCGCGCCTCATCCGGAAGCTCGTAGATCCGCTCATGCATCGTATAGGAAACGACTTGGAGCGTATACGAGAGCAAACCTTCCCGGCTTGGCGGGCGGCTAGGCAGGCGGCCTCGTCGTAGGCAGAAAGGACTAGTGAAGGCGGAACCCCTTCGTCTTGGACGAAACGTTCCGCGCATGAGACGCCGGGTGCTTTTCGTCATATTGTTCGTTCCCGCACTGATGCTTTGTGCGATGCAGTATTGTCTCGCCGCCCCGCCGCTTTGGCTCGTGCAGTCGGCGACGGGCAAAGTCTATCTCTTCGGCACCGTGCATATCCTGAACGAGAAGGTGCAGTGGCGTTCGCCCGAACTCGAAGCCGCCATCGCCCAGAGTCAAGATCTCTATTTGGAGATCGCGAACGCGGACGATTCGCGCGAGGCCGTGGCAGCGATGTTCAAGCTCGGCATCGATCGCGACCATCCGCTCTCATCGGAACTGCCGAAGAGCGACATCGCGCTTCTCGACGAGGAAGCGCGACAATACGGCATCCCGGGCGAGGCGATCTTCGAGCCGATGCGGCCGTGGTTTGCTTACTTGATGCTCTCCGTACTTCCGGCCATGCACTCGAGGGCAGGTTCCGGTTCCACCCCCGGCACCGCTGCAAGCGGCGTCGACTTACAGATCCGCAAACAGTTTGCCGCTGCGGGCAAACCGATTCTCGGCTTCGAGACGTTCGACGGTCAAGCGCATTTGCTCGCGGATCTGCCGCAAGCCACGCAGATCGCTTTGCTTGAATCGGCGCTACGTGCGCCGCAGGCAAACCAAAGTGCGGCTTTCGATAGCATCGTCGCAACGTGGCGGTCGGGCGACGCGGATGCGCTCGCGCGCGTGCTGCAGTTGGACCAAATGGAAAAGACGCCGATCTATGCGCCGATGATCGGCGATCGCAACACCGCGTGGGCAAATGCGCTCGCGCTGCGTTTGAAGCAGCCCGGCACATCATTCGTCGCGGTCGGCGCCGCGCATCTGGTCGGCTCGAACGGCGTTCCGGCATTGCTGCAGCAGATGGGGTTCAACGTCATGCGCGTGCAAATCGCCGATGCATCGCCTGCGCCGACGACGTCACCGTCTCCGTCGGCGACACCGCAAGGCACACCGGCACCGGTACCGTCACCGACGGCATCTGCGTCACCACCGCCGCCGGCAAAATTCACGGCTCCGACGGGCTGGCAACCGCGCACGATGTCGATGAGCGGTCCCAACTTCGCGATCGACAATACATGGGTCGACCCCAAAGGTGGGGGCGTACTCGTCACCGGGCACCTCCCGATGTCCGCCGCAGCACTCCCCAATCTCGACGCCGTCGACGTGTTTTTTCACCAAGGTTTGGTCGCGATAGCGGGGTCCGGCACGGTGCAGCCTTCAAAGCACATCAAAGTGTGCGGCGGTAAGCAAGACGGTCTGTATACTTCAGTTGCCATTGGGGCGGTGAGGGAAGACATCGTTATCGCGATGTCCGATCACGTCTACCTGGCGCAATACGTGCGATCCAACACCGTCAAGGATGATCCGGCAGCGATAGACGCGCTCTACACGCTCTGCGCACCGTGATACATTGACACGCTTCGAGATCTGAGAGAAACGCCGCTGCATCGACAAGTTGCGCAAGTGCGAAAGCTCCCGCAACTTTCGGCGAACGATCGCAAACACGTTCGACGGCTTCAACCACGATCGGCGCGGTGACCGCATAGATGTCGCGCCCGCTCGCGCTCACCCGCTGTTCGCGCTCGCCGCTGCGCGCAATAACGTCGATAAGAAAGTGCTGGCTCGAGCGGCCGGACGCATCGGTCGCGACCGGCTCCGGCGTGGCGCGATCGTGGAGGTCACGTAGCGGGGCTTGATTGATGTAGTTGTGTATTTCATGCACGTGCAGGTGACGTGCGAGCAGAATCGTCTCGCTGAGCGGCACTTCGGTCACGTCTTGCGTTCCGAATGGTTCGGGAAAAGTCCACGGTGCCGGGTTGGATGGCACGAGCGGTTTGAGCTCTCCGTCGGATAGCACGAGGCGGGGTGCAGTGTTGCGCGCTCCCGTGTTGCGCGTGCCGCGCGTCGGCCACCAACGGTCTAACGCAACGGCGATGTCGATGCGGTTGATCTGTTCCCAGCCGCGCGTTGCATAGGTCGCCAAGAGATCGCCGAGTCCGCCGTAAAAGCCTGCGGCGGGAACGACCGCAATGCCTCGCTCGCGCGCCGGCATATCGAAGTCCTCGAGCGTCGAGCGTGCACTGCCTTGTTCTGCGGTGACGTCGAAGTAGTGTACGCGGCAACGCAGCGCGGCTTCGATTAGCGGCACGGCGGTGTCGAGGAAGGGACCCGCGCAATTGATCACCGCGTCCACACCGGCCAGCGCACGATCGAGCGACTCCGCATCGTCGAGCCGCGCGATCCGCATTTCCGGCACGTTCGCGTTGTCCCGCCCGATGCGGATCGCTGCATGGCCCCGCCTCAACAGTTCTCCGATGACGAAGCGGGCCGTGTGGCCCGCGGCTCCGTAGACCGCGATGTTCATGGGTTGCATTAGAACAGACAGGTCTGTATCATGTCAAGTATGGCTGTAGATAAAGTACGGGAGCGCATCCTAGCAACGGCGTCGGACCTCTTTTATCGCGAGGGGGCCCGCGCGGTCGGAGTCGACCTGGTGGTCGAGCGGGCGGGTGTGGCCAAGACCAGCCTGTACCGGCACTTCGGCACGAAGGACGAGTTGATCGCGGCGTTTCTTACCCGCGAAGACGAGCAGTTTTGGCAGCAGTGGGAGAGCGTCGCCGAGCGCAATCGGGCCGATGCGCAAGCGGAGCTCGATGCGCACATGCACTGGATTGGCGAACGGCTCGGCCGGCAGAACTATCGCGGTTGCCCGCAGTTGAACGTGGCTGCGGAATTTCCGGACGCGGATCACCCGGCGCGCGTCATCGCGGCTTCCCACAAGCAAGAGCTTCGCCGACGGCTCAAAGGCATCGTCGATCGGTTGGGCGTGCTGCGTCCCGACGATCTCGCCGCACAGTTGCTGCTGCTCGTAAATGGGGCCTTTGTCAGTTCGCACGTAATCGCCGCCGATGAAGCGGTGCCCGTGTTGCTGGCCGCCTCCCACGCACTCGTTGCGGCGGCACGCGCGCGCAAATGAGCGGGGCAGCGGCAAGCAGAACTGCGGCTACAATGCATACACGATCGACGCAGGATCTCAGTTGGACCGAAGTTCTCGCCGCGCTGCGGGGATCTACCGCCGAATCGGTGCTGATCCGCGATGGCAGAATCACCGAGCCTGCGGCGGCGGTCCGCACGCGTTCGGCTGCCAAAGGAACCGAACTGTGCCTTTTCCCGGGTGAAAGCCCCATAGCGCGCCTCGATCTTATCGAGCAACTTGCGCAGCTCGCGAAGGGTTCGGGACGGCGTTTTATGACGTCGGCGCGCGCGCGGATCAACGAATCGAATCTTATCGTCGACGGCGTGAGCGACGAGACCGTCGATGGCGCGCTCGTTACGGTAATTAATACGCGACGTCCGAAGCTGGGCTACAATCAAAGCCAGCAAACCGGTGCGACGACCACGCTGCGAAGCAAACGCATTAAGAACGGCTAGCCGAACGTTAACGATGCCTGGCACGTATAAGGATGAGCTGGCTGATGCGGAGCTGCAGGGCAATGCCGCCTACGAGGCAATGGAAGCATGGGTAAGCCGTCCGCTCGATGCGCCCGACGTCCCCGGCGAAATCCTCGAAGCGCACGCAAAAGCGCTTCGCGACAGTCGCGAACGTATACGGCGTTTGCTCGACGAGGAGGGCGTGCGCGACGATATACAAGCGGCACTTACGCGAAGCGAAGAGTATCATCGCGCGCTTGGATTGAGTATTCGCGACGTACCGGATCCGGTCGAAGACGAGCCCGATAGCTCCGACTAAAGGAGTACCCGTTGGGGCTTCTCCGAGCTTTCGATTTGCGTCCAACGCGATTTCATGCGATACTGAAAGCCCCCAGCGCGATCTTTCGAGTGGTCGTAAGGAAGCGCCCACTTTTACGAAAGATCCCTTTTCATTTCTATTTCAACTTTTTCCGATTTCGGACTTAGCTCCGAGCTGCTGCGCGGTATTCGCGAGCTTGGCTTTGAAACGCCCACACCCGTCCAGCGTATGGCGATACCCCCATGTCTAGCGGGTTCTGATGTACTCGCGAGTGCCCAGACCGGCAGTGGAAAATCCGCCGCCTTCGGCTTGCCGATTCTTGAAGCGGTGATGAAATCGCCGGCGGCGGGAACGCAAGCACTCATTTTGGTGCCGACGCGTGAGCTTGCCCAGCAAATCACCGAACATCTGCGCGCGCTTGGAAAGCACACGAACGTCCGCATCGCCGCCGTCTATGGCGGCGTAGGTATGGCGCCGCAAATTCAGGCGTTCCGCCGCAAGCACGAGATAATCGTCGCGACGCCGGGACGTTTGCTGGATTTGATTGCGCAGGGTGTAGCGCCCTTAAATACCGTGAGCATGCTTGTACTCGATGAAGCCGACCGCATGTTGGACATGGGCTTTCTGCCGACCGTGCGACGCATCGTCGCAAAGCTCCCGAATCGCAAACAGACGCTGTTCTTTTCGGCGACGCTGGCCGGCACGGCCGGTGCGCTCGCAAATGAGTTGCTTTCCGACCCGGTGCGCATCAACTTAGCGCCCACGACAACGCCGGTCGAATCGGTCACGCAAACGGTCTATGCGGTCGAGCAACACAAGAAGACCGATCTGCTGGTCGACCTGCTGGCCGACAACGCGATCTACAGCGCCATCGTCTTCACCCGTACCAAACATCGTGCTGAACGCCTAGCCGGCATGCTCTCACGCCACAACGTTGTGGCGGAACGCATCCACGGCGACCGTTCGCAGGCACAGCGCACGCGTGCGCTCGAGGCCTTCAAGAAGGGGCGTTACCGGGTACTGGTCGCGACCGACGTGGCCGCCCGTGGAATCGATATTGCCGACCTCGGGCATGTGATAAACTATGACGTTCCGAATGAGGCGGCGGACTATATTCACCGCATCGGCCGGACCGCCCGTGCCCAAAAGACCGGCGATGCGATAACCTTTGTCTCGCACGACGAAGTGGACTTGTTCGCCGCAATCGAGCGAGCCATTGGTAAGCGGGTCGATCGGGTCGAACACCGGTTGAGCGACGCTTCGGTCGGCAAGACGCTCGAAACACCCCAACCCGCTCGCCGCCGGACGTTCCAGCGCCGCCGGCGCCGCTAGAGAAAGAAAAGGAGCACTACCATCGCTCGCAAACGCAACACCGGCCCCCGAACCCCCAAAGCCCACTCGGCGACGGATAATAAAGAAGCGCCGCTCGAGGTCTTTGGCAGTATCAAGCAAGTTTTTCCGAGCACGATGTTCTCGGTTGAGCTCGACAACGGACACGTTGTGCTCGCGCATATCGCGGGCCGCTTGCGCCGGCACCACATCAAGATTCTGCCGGGCGATCGTGTCGACGTCGAAATCTCGCCCTATGACTTGACGAAGGGGCGCATCGTCTACCGTTATCGCGCGGGCGAACCGCGCCGGGTCAGTTAATTCCCATCGCCTTGTAGCTGACGAGCTGCTGAACCGTTAGGTGCTTGAAGCCGTGGTCGGCCAGGTGCTTGATGTAGTCACCGTCGACGCGCAAGGCCTTTAGCGTAACGTATTGCCGCGCCTCGAGATGTGTATATCCGTAGCCGGCGAGCATTTGGATAAATGCTCGATCGATACGCAGGGCGCGAAACGTGATGAGGTCCTTTACGTCCAGCGCAATCCCTTCGGCCCGCATCTCGGAAATGTATTCGCGTGTGATATCGAGATCGGCGAAGGTCAGCTGCTTCTCCGGCTCGCTGACGTCGAGACCCGTTTTGCGAAGTTCGTCGAAGAACGGCGCATTTGGTGTGAACACGTAGGTTCCGCCTCCCTTGCCGCCCCCCACCCAACCGTCCATCGCGTAATCGCCCGCTTCGCGATGCAACCGGAAGTGCACGTCTTGGCCGCTCGACGCGAGTGCACTTGCAATACCGAGCGCGCTCACATCCACATCGTGCAGCGTTGAGTTGTGCTGTGAACCGCTTCCGTTACTCCAGTTCAACTCCATTCGCGACTCCGAGCCGGTGTTCCAAATCGACCAGCTCCCGTTGAGCGTTTCGGCGCGCGCAACCGTTGCGGTAAGCACCATGCAGACCAAGGCGACAATGCCATACCACTGTTTCATTGCGGTTCGATTCCTTGCGATTTGAAGGTCTCGAGCTGCCTCACCGTGAGGTTGGTGAAACCATGGCTGCGAAGCTTCTGAACGTAGACGCCGTCGACGCCGAGTGACTTCAGCCCCTCGAGTTCGCGCGCGCTCAGATGTGGGAAGCCCGCGGTTGCCAGCTCCTTGATATAGGCGCCGTCCACGCCGAGCGATTTGAGACCCTCGAGGTCGCGCGCGTCGAGACTCGTTAGTCCGGCCGCACGGATTTGCGCGATCCAGGCGCCATCGACGCCAAGCGATTTCAGTGAGATCAGATCGCGAGCGCTGGGATGAACGAGTCCCGCATTTTGCACGTCGCGAATATATTGGCCGGTGACGCCGACGCTCTTGAGCGCAATGACATCCTCGGGCGTAAGGTTCTTGTATCCGGCGGCTGCGAGGTCATCGAGGTAACTCGCGTCGGCGACCATTTTGGGCGCATCAGCTGAAGCGCTGGCTGCTGCGATGGTGCTGTAAAACTGGTGCTTTGCCGGTACGTAAAAGTCGGGCTTTTTCTCCGGAACCGTTTTTGTCACTGTCTTGGGCGGCGTCGTCGCGCTAATTCCGGGCGTCGCCGGCAAGTAGACATACTGGGTCTTGACTTGCACCTCTTGGCTGTGCCGAGCTGCGACATGCGTCGGTTTGCGGCTTATCTTATGATCGAGTGTATACGCGATCGTCGGTGACACGAAGCCGCCGGCCACAACGACGCCAACGATAAATACGAGCGCGAGCAATGAAGGAACCAGCGCCAAACGCACCCGGATATCGCGCCCGCGCGCTAACAGGCGCTCGATGCGGATCGACATGCTCTTACGTGTTACGAACACGCCCGGTGCTACGGGAGCCGTGTACGGCCACTGCGTCATCTCGACGATGCGCGCGAGACAGCGCGCATATGGCACGTTCTCGGAGGATTGTACGAGGACCCAGTCGTCACACGCGACTTCGCGTTCCAAGTCCATCTGCCGTGAGATCCAATAGATCCCGGGGCTGAAGAAGAACAGCGCTTGGACGACGCGCTCGAAGAGGTTCACCCAATCGTCGGAGCGGCGCACGTGCGCGAGTTCATGGAGCAGAACGCGATCGAGATCGTTCGCATCGAGTTCGTGCACGAGATCCGACGGAAGCAAGATCATTGCATCGAAGATGCCGACCGCGACCGGCACGGTAATTTCATCGCTGACGCAGATACGCACATCGCGGTCACCCTTGTGCGCTCGATCGTAGCGGGTGAGCGCGTGACGCGATTCGACCGCGAGTGGTAGCGCATCGTGTTTGAGGCGGTTGAGATAGACGAGGCTGATCAACAGGCGTGCGAGGATGGCGAGCGCGAGCACCAGCCACGCCGCGGCCACGATCAGGGCCAACGTCGGCGCAACCCGCAAGCTTGGCCGATTGAGTGTAAGCCTCGGCTGGAGCGGTGCAACGGCGTGCGCGGACGGTGCGGCTTTCACGTGCGCGCTCGAGGTTGCATCTGACACAGGAATCGTGCTGTGCCCGGTTGCCGCCGGCGATGGCGTGTGCGGCAGTACGATCGGCATCGCGCTGACCAGCGGAACGATGAAGCTTGCAACGAGAGCCAGCGACCAGACTGCGTGGCGCGTCGTCGCGTTGTTGCAGCGCGAGATCTTGAGCGCTGCCCACGCAATGGCGGCGATTACCGCCGGCTGCCAGAGGGCGTTGACCAACACGGTGACGGCAAATAGAACGGCCGTGTTCATGACGCGTCCTCCTCGTAGGCTTCGATCATCTTCTTCATGCGCGCGAGCTCGTCGCGATCGGGCTTCTCTTCGGCGATCAAGCGCATCGCGAGCGCCGTCTTGCTGTCGGCAAAAAAGGATCGCACCACGTCACCGATCGCCGTTCCGGCCGCGTCGTCTTGCTCAAACGCCGGAAAGTAGATGTGCGCGCGCCCCTCGAGCTCCCGCTTGACCGCGCCCTTCTGTTCGAGGATGCGCAGCATCGTAAGGACGGTCGTATACGCAAGCGGCGGCTTGGGTACGGCAGCGACAACGTCGGCCACGGTTCCGCGGCGCATCTTCCAGAGCACCTGCATGATCCGTAGTTCGGCTTTGGTAAGCGATCGGGGTTTTTGACGCGGCACAGCGGGACCTCGCTTCTACTAAGAGTTTAGTAGAACGTACCGTATTTGCGGTGCGGCTGTCAACTAAGACCTTAGTAGTTCGCGACCCGCCCACCGTCCGCCAGTGCCGCTTTACACGCCGGCGACAGACACTTAACCCGGGGCTTGCTTGCCGGCCTCTCCGGCCAATCGCGCCTGCCCGAACACTTGGATATGATCACAGCGCTCACGGTTTTATTGGGCCTCGTTGCTAGCTTTTTCGGAGCCCTCGTCGGCTTCGGCGGCGGCTTTATCACCGTGCCCGTACTGCGACTCGTTGGTCATCTGACCCCACAGACCGTCGCCGGCACCTCGCTCTTCATGGTCGGTGTCAACGTTGCAGTCGCGTCGTTCGCGCTACGTAAGAAGAAGCGCATCAACGTGCGCGTCGGCCGCGCGCTGGGCCTCGGCGGGATCGCCGGCGGCCTGGTCGGCGTCTTCGCGCTGCGCTTCGTTAGCGGCGGCCAGTTCGACGTGCTCTACGGCCTGATGCTGATCTTCATCGCATTCAATATGTTGCGCCCGGCGCGCGGCGAGCAGCTCGACGAAACCGAACTCGAGTCGCCCCGCTCACGGGAAGCCGGCAACCTCGAACTTGGCATTGCCGGGGCGCTCGTCGGATTCTTCTCTTCGCTCTTTGGGCTCGGTGCGGGCACGGTCGCGGTTCCGCTGCTGATGTGGCGTTACAAGCTGCCGGCATACATCGCGATGCCGACGGCCTCGTTCGTCGCGCTGATCTACGTGTGGCCGAACGTGTTTGCACAGATCGCCGCGCAACGCGTAAACTGGGCGCTCGCCATCCCGCTCTCGCTTGGCGCGGTCATCGGCGCACACTACGGCGCGCGCTACTCGAATAAACTGAGCTCGCCGCAACTCAAGCGCGTCTTCGGCGTCATCTGTGTCTGCGCGTTCCTGAGCCTGACCTTACGCCACTTGCCGGATCTGCTGCAACACTCGAAGGCCGTTGCTGTGACGAATACCGTTCAAATTTCGAAAGTGGGGCACGAGTGAGGCTTGGAATTGTCGGCGTCGGCGCTGTCGGCGCAGCCGTCACGATCGCTTCGGTTGTGCGCGGGATCGCGCGCGACATCGTCCTCATTGACAAAGATGCAGCGCGCGCAACCGGCGTCGCGACCGATGTACGCTATGGTGCGCCGCTTTCTCCCGCGGTCGACGTGCGTACCGGCGGATATGCGGATCTTGCGGGCGCGGACCTCGTCGTGCTTGCGGCCGGCATCAATGAAAAAGCCGGTGGCGCGACCAATCGCCAGGACCCACTGGGGCGGCTCCGGCTGCTCAACACCAATGCCGGTATCTTCGAAGAGATCGTCCCGCAGGTCGTCGCCGCGGCGCCGGGTGCGACGCTTCTCGTGGTTACCAATCCGCCCGAACCGCTAGTCGATTTGACGCGTCGTTTGGCCGGACACGAGCGCGTGCTCAGCACGAGCACGTTTCTTGACAGCCTGCGCTTCCGTTTTCACCTCGCCAAGTATTTCGGCGTCAATCCAATGAGCGTCGAAGCGAATGTTATCGGAGAACACGGAACCTTCAGTGTGTTCTTGTGGTCGTCAGCGCGGATCGGCGGCGTGCCGTTGCTCGAACTGCTCGCGGATCGCAAACTGCCCTTCGATGAGTTTCGCGCCTCGATCGAGCAAGAAGTGCGCTTTGCCAATATCTCGATCATCGAGGGCATCGGCGCAAGTCAGTATGGCATCGGGATGGTCGTCGCGCGCGTTGCCGAGTGCATCCTTCGCGACGAGCGCGCCGTGATGCCGGCCGCCTCGTATCAGCCGCACTATGGCGTTACGCTCTCGCTTCCCAGCATCATCGGACGTGCCGGCGTCGAAGGCGTGCTGTGGCCGCCGCTCTCAGACGAAGAAGAACGCGGCGTTGCCGCAAGTGCCGAGCGTCTCGCGGGCGCCCTGCAGCAGTTCGCCGGCGCCGCCTAGCTTCTAGTGGTTGCGTCCCAACACGAGTGAGGTTGCCGAGAAGGCCGCGCTGTACTCTGCCTGCGTCGCGGCGGTGAAGTTCGGATATTCCGCCGGATCGTCTTTAAAAACCCAGTCTTGCGGATAGATCTCGAAGATCTGCGCATTGTTGAGCAGGCCGTACTGAAAGAGATGCGCGATCGTTACATCGTAACCGCCGGGACTGATCGGTGACACGATGGGCTGGAACTCGAACGGCACGACCCCGTTGTGGCGCATGTAGACCTGGCACCAATAGATATCTTCGGACTGCGCCGCCTGTTCGCAGGCTTGTGGCGCGACATTTGCGCCGGCAACCGGAACGCCGTTGAAACTAATGCCGAGGTTCTGTACGCCCATCGCGATGCCGAGCGGTGCCGCAACGTCGGCTACCGCATCCGCGTAGGAGTACGCGTCGTTCGGATTGGACGAATCGTACATCGACACGTAGTTGAGCGAGACCATCAACTGCTTGTCGGTCGTCTGCTGGGCGAGATTGTGTACGATGCCGAGCGTGTATTGTAGCCACGCGGTGTAGGAAAACGCCGGTGTCGCTGCCTTCCACGCGTCGAGACACGGCTGCGGGGTCGTGTTCGCTCCTTCGAGGTGTCCGGGGTAGGCTTCGACGCCGGCGCCGATGCCGAAGCGCATGTAGCCGATGCTGGATGCATATTGATCACCGCCACCGCTGCTATAATGCGCGACCATCGCGTCGATGAACGCCTTATAATCCTGCTCGAACGTCGGATCGAGCCAGTTCGGATACGGCGGCTGATTCGGGCAGCTGACTTGTCCGACGCCTTCCTGCGTGAAAATCCACGTTGGCGTTTCGGTGTTGGTGCAACACTCCTCCGAAGCATCGGAAAGGAGCAAATTCACGTGCAAACCCGGACGCGCGTAGGGCGCGATCAATGAATCGATCGCCGACCATTTGTAGATGCCTTTGCTCGTCTCAACGTCGGACCACACGACAACGATACTCGCGCCGCAAAAGTCGGGATCGAGCGGCGGACCGCTTCCCGGGCCGAGCACATACTGCTCGATCTGCTTTTCAACGCCCCCCTCGCGATACGGGTTCCACACGTAAATGCCGTGCGGCGCATTCGCGGCGGGGGCGAGCGGATCGGATCCGGTGCAGGACGGGGCCGCGGCAGCGGTCCCACCGCTCGCAAGCTGATCTTTGACGTGCACAGCAACGGTTTGTACGCCGCCGTCCCCGATCACGATCTTCTTACAACTCAGCGCCGGTGTAAGCAACAAGCCGTAGAACGACACCGTCGCCTGCGGTCCTGCAACCGATGTTACATAACTTGTGCCGTCGGGAGACATTTTCAAAGGGCCGTTAAAAAGGTTCGCGCACGAGTTAACCAACGTCGGCCGGTTGTTGATCTTGAACAGCGTCGCGCCGCTCTCGGCAATCGTAACGTTCGGCGTCGTACACGTCTGCGGCGACGAGCCGGCGCAGCTGAACTGCACGGTGCTCGGCGCCACGGTGAGTTTATTCAATGCCGCGGCTGCAAGCGTAACGCTCAACTTCTGCGTCGCCGACGTCGAGTCGGTGAAGGTAACGGTGCACGTTCCCGAGAGTGCGCCCTGTCCGTACGGCGCAATCGAAATCTGTCCCGAGCCGGTGAACGAGGAAGGGATGACGCTGACGCCGACACCGCTCGCCGTGCCGCTGCACGAAACATGCGACTTCGTAAGCCCGCTGAAACCCGAAGCATCGACCATTACCACGCTGGTTGGATCGCTGATCGTGATGCTCGATGGCGTAAAGCTCCCGGCTGAGACCGAGATGTTCTGGATCCGTGCGGCATTTATGATGTTGGTGGTGAGCGTCACGACGCTGTAGTCCATCTCGACCGTTGACAACGAGCCGTTGGAAGCGAGCACCGTCATCGTGCACGACGCCGGCGGCGTCCCCGTCGCAACTGCGACGAACATCAGTGGAGCACCGGCGACGTCGAGTTGCGCGACACCATCGCCGGCGACGGCGATGCTGCCGGTCGCGTTCGTGCACGTTGCATCGGCGTGCGGCGTGTATTCCACCCCCGCAACATCACCCTGTGCCGTCACGACGGCCGCCGGTGTATGCGAGGTGAGTTCGAGCGGCGACGGATTGAGCTCCATCAGTGGAATATTCAGTGGGGCGATGACCGGCGTTGATGGGGTGCCCGCGCAAGCGGAGAGAAGGAAGCAGGCAAGCAGGCAGGCAGCGGCGACCTTGTGCATTCTAGTATTATCGTACCTTTAGAGCCGAGAGATGATAGGCATGAGCCGACAGTGGGTCATTTTCGATCTCGACGGGACCCTAATTGAGAGCGAGCAGATTTGGCGCGACGTGCGACGTGCGTTCGTCGTCGAGCAGGGCGGCCATTGGGTCGACGGCGCGCAAGAGAAGATGATCGGCATGCGCACGACCGAGTGGGCGCGTTACATGCATGATGATCTTGGCGTCGCGCTTGCACCAGAAGCAATTGCTGAGCAGGTGGTCAGCGCGGTCGCGCAACGCCTCGCCAAGGATGTGCCCGTCCTGCCTGGCGCAGTTGACGCCCTGACGCGTTTGGCAGCAGCGTTTCCGCTCGGGCTTGCGACGTCGGCGGCGCGCCCGGTCGCCGAGACGGTGTTGGCCGTGACCGGGTGGAGCAAATATTTCGAAGTTGTCGTGTCGGCGGACGATGTGGCGCGCGGCAAGCCCGCACCCGGATGTATATTTGCGAGCGATCGCGTTGATGAAAGCCGATCCGCGTCGGACGGCGGCGATTGAGGATTCGTCAAACGGCATTCGTTCGGCGCACGCGGCACAACTCGCGGTGATCGCCATTCCAAATCACGAGTTTCCACCGGACCCGCAAGCGCTTTCGTTGGCCGCGCGCGTGCTCGCCACGATCGCGGAACTCGACGTCGCGACCGTCGAAAGTTTGCTCGTTAGTCGCTGAAGTCTTCGACGAAGATTTCGGTGCCGTCGGGGCGCACGGCTGCGCCGATGCCGACTTTGCGAAAATGCAGGTTGAGCGTGTTCTGCCGGTGCTCGGGGCTATTCCAGAGTTCGGTCACGGCGAACATCGGGTCGGGCGCCTCGGCGATGTTTTCACCCATGTAGTGGAACGTGCAGCCCAGCGTGCGCATCGATTGCCACGGCGCCGTACCGTCTGGCGTAATGTGCGAGAAATAGTTGCGGCGAAGCATGTCGTTGGCGCGCTGCGTTGCAAGCGCCGAGAGGCAGTGGTCGGCAACCAGGGAGGGCGCGCCATCGCCTTGGCGCTCCTTGTTTATCTGGACAAAGACAGTGAGCACCAATTGTTGTAGGAACACGTCACCATCCTATCGGGCTCCCGCGAACCGATGTTGAAGGCGAGGTTAAAAAGGTGCAGCTCTTCACGCTCGGGCACGGAACGGCAAGCGAGGTTGACCTCGCTGCGTTGTTGCGCCGGAATCACGTGCTCAGTGTCATCGACGTGCGCAGCGTGCCGAAGAGCCGCACGCACCAGCACGTCTGGGCCGAGCGGTTGGCCCACTGGATCCCCGATCTGGCCGGCGCAACGTACGAATGGCGCAAGGACCTTGGCGGATTTCGTCGCGCTCGCCCGGATAGTCCGAATATCGCGCTGCGCCACGCGTCCTTTCGCGGTTATGCAGACTACATGCAGACGCCGGACTTTCTCACCGCGCTGCAACTGCTCGTGCGCGATGCGACCGCCACTCCAACCGTGATTATGTGTTCGGAATCGCTGTGGTGGCGATGTCATCGTCGGCTTATCGCCGACGCGGCAACGTTGCTCTATGGCGCAGAAGTGCTCCATATCATGCATGCAGGTCCGCCGCGAGCGCACGTTCTCACCGAAGGCGTGCGCGCGCTCCCCAGCGGTATTCTGCAGTATGACGAAGGGTCTCTCGGTCTGCGTCCGTAACTCCCATCGGTTCCGATGTTTCTTGATCCTGCCGACCTTCAGCGCTCCTTCGATCCGCAGACGCTCGTGCGTGCGCGCGGCTATCTTGCGCCGAACCGGGTTGCAAACGTGCGTCTCTCCGAACGGCACGACGCTGCGAGCGCGAACGTGCAGGGTTCGGGCACGCGGCCGTATGCCGTGCGTATCGCCGTGCGCGATCGCGACGGCGTGCGGACGATCGAGAGCGATTGCTCGTGTTCCGACGGCCGCGCGTGCAAGCACGGTGCCGCGCTCGCGCTACTTCTTTCCGATAACGGCGCAGGTGCGAGCAGCGCTTCTGACCGCGCCGTCGACGCGTGGTCGCGCCAGATGATCGAGGTGTTCGCCGAGATTCCTGCGGACGAGACCATCGAGCGCCTGCTCTACGTGATCGACCTGCCTGAAGCCCAAGGGCTTCATGCGCTGCAGCTCGTGCCCTACGTTATGCCGCCCGCGGGAAGCAGCGCGCAACCGCGCGAGTTCTCGCTCCACAACTTACGAAATTCGCGCGCGCGCTTTATCACCAGTATAGACGGCGTCGCAGGACGCCTTGTGAGCGCGAGCGGATTGCTTGGACTCGGCGCCGACCTTTCACCCGCAATTCTCGCGATGCTGCTCGAGTTGCTTGCAACGCGCGGGCTGCTGCGTTGGCAAGATCCGTCGTCGTCGCCGCTGGTGTATGCGCCGATCGCAGAGGGCGCACTGACGTGGAGCACCGATGATGACGGACTCGTGCGCGTGCATCTCGCCGAGTACGCGGATGCTGTCCTCCTTCCAACGGCGCCGTTATGGTATGTCGATCCCGGCGCGTTTCGTGCCGGCCCGGTCGCGCTCAACGTTGCGCCGGAGCTTGCGGCCACAATCGCGCGCGCGCCGGCGCTTTCGCCCGCGCAGGCGCAACACGCGCAGATCGCGATACATCGCGTTTTGCGCGGCACGGGCATCAATGGCCCCGCGCAGAATCTCGCCTTGAAATTCGACGAGCGCGAGCCGCAGCCGGTTCTGCGTCTGTTCGCCGCCGACGGCGGACGCGCCGCTGGAGGTGTTGTCTTTGCATACGGCGACCAACTCGTTCCCGCAAGCGATCCGCGCGAGTCGATTCACCTCGAGCGTGGCGAGAACACAACCGTATGGCCACGCGATCGCGCGTTCGAGCGGCGAGCGCAGGAAACGCTCGCGCGACTCGATTTTCCGCCATATGGCGAAGACGGATGGTTGCGGTTTCTCGAGCGCGATGCGCCGCAACTACGCTACGAGGGCTGGCGCATCGAAACGCTTTCGTCGTTCCCGTTTCGCATCGTCGAGGCGGGCGACGAGTGGAGTGCAGAAGTCTACGAGAGCGGCGCGGCGCAATGGTTCGAACTCGAACTTGGCATCGACGTCGATGGAACGCGCGTTTCGCTTTTGCCGGTGCTGATCGATGCGCTCGGCCGCAGCGGTTTCGACCTCGACGCCGACCCCGCGACCCTCGCGCGACGGCAGACGCCGTTCGTTGGACGCGTGCCGGGCGGTGGCTACGTCGCACTGCCGGTTGAGCGCGTAGCGCGCGTGCTAGCGACGCTCGGCGGACTCTTCGGCGATCGTCGCAACGGGCAGAAAGCGCGCGTGCGCGTGCCGATGTTGCAAGCAGCGTCGCTTGCGGCAGCAGGTGGTATCGCGACGCGCTGGACCAACGCGCCGTCGATTCGCGCGATGCTCGACGATCTCGCGGCGTACGCCGACCGGCAAATCGATCTCCCGGCTACGTTCGTCGGCGAGCTACGCCCGTATCAGCGCGATGGTGTCGCGTGGCTGCAAACCCTGCGCGAACATCGCGCGGGCGGCATTCTCGCCGATGATATGGGTCTTGGCAAAACGATCGAAGTGCTCGCGCACGTCGCGATAGAACGCGCCGCCGGTCGTTTAACGCATCCAGTGCTTGTTGTCTCGCCGACGAGCGTCGCGCCGAACTGGCGCGCTGAGATCGCGCGCTTTCTTCCCGACGCACGCGTGCTTGCGCTTACCGGCGCCGATCGTGCCGATCGCTTCGCGCAAATCGGCAATGCGACGTTCGTGCTCACTACCTACGCGCTGCTGCTGCGCGACATTGAATCGCTCTCCGCACTTGAGTGGTCGATCGCCGTGCTCGATGAAGCGCAAGCGATCAAGAACCCGCGCTCGAAAGCCGCGCTTGCCGCGTCGCGCCTGCAGGCCGCGCAGCGGCTTGCACTCACCGGCACGCCGATCGAAAACCATCTCGAAGAGCTGTGGTCGATCTTCACCTACGCTGTCCCGGGTTTGTTGCCGGAACGCGCACGCTTCACGCGACTCTTCGGCACGCCGATTGAGAAGCACGGTGACGCCGATCGCCGCGCTGCACTCGCTGCGCGAATCAGGCCGTTTCTGCTTCGCCGCACGAAGGAAGGCGTCGCGCAAGAACTGCCGGAGAAGACCGAGATCGTGCAACGCGTGCCGCTCATCGGCAAGCAGCGCGATCTCTACGAAACGATTCGCCTTACCATGCACAAGCGCGTGCGCGACGAGGTCGAACGCCGGGGCCTTGGGCGTAGTCGCATCGTCGTGCTCGATGCCCTGCTCAAGCTGCGCCAGGTCTGCTGCGATCCGCGTTTGCTCAAACTCGATGCGGCCGCAGGCGTCGACGAATCGCAAAAGCTCGATGCGCTCCTTGAGATGCTCGAGAGCCTGGTTGACGACGGCCGTCGCATCTTGCTGTTCTCGCAATTCACCTCGATGCTCGATTTAATCGCGCCTGAGCTTGGGAAACGCAATATTCCGTTCGTCGAGCTGCGCGGCGATACGCGCGATCGCGAAACACCGATCGCGCGCTTTCAAAATGGCGAGGTTCCGCTCTTTCTTATCAGCCTCAAAGCCGGCGGAACCGGCCTCAACCTCACCGCTGCCGACACCGTGATCCACTACGACCCGTGGTGGAATCCGGCCGTCGAACGCCAAGCGACGGATCGTGCGCATCGCATCGGTCAAGAGCAGCACGTCTTTGTGTATAAGTTGATCGCCGAGGACACCGTCGAGGAGCGCATCCTCGAACTGCAAGCTCGCAAAGCGGCGCTCGCGGATACGCTATTCGACGAAGCCGCAAGCCCGACGGTCGATCTCGATTTAGCCGACATCGATCGGCTCTTTGCGTAGCAAAGCACATATATCTAGAGCAATATAGCGGAGGGTGCCCTACTCACGGTAAACGGCATTCGCATGCAAAAAGTCATCTTTGGCCTACTCGCGACCGCAATTCTCGCGCAAATACCAGTTTCGAGTCAGGCCGGTTCTGTCAATGCGATAGCAACGCTCGATATACGCAACAAGTCCGACCAGTGCGTCTGGTGGAGGTTACCCGAGAATAAGGACAAGCAGCAGGGTGAACTGACACCCGGTCAGTCTACCGTTGTTTCGATAATGGTCGCCTCGTATTCTTCGAGCTCACGAATCAATGCCAAAATCGTGAACTGCTCCAATCATCAGTTGATCGTCGAACGATACGACTACGTTCCGATCTCGGGCAAATCTGAACTCAGTATCCACAAGCAAGGCAGCACGTACATCATGCGCCACGGTCCGTAGATTCGGATCAGTTGAGCAGCGACTCCCAGTCCGATGGAACCTTTCCGCGCGGCCCAGGAACGGGTTGGTCGGCGGGGTGCCAGCGCGGGTCGGCCAGGTGTGGCCCGCGCAATGTCTCCTCGGTTTGGTAGCTATAGAACCAGGTTTCGCCTGGTTCGAAGCTTGCAATAATCGGATGCTTTGTCGCGTGGAAGTGCGCAGTCGCGTGCTGCCGTGGCGAGGAGTCGCAACAGCCGATATGCCCACACTGCGCGCATCGGCGTAGGTGAAACCACCAACCGCCATCGGCCAGGCATTCCACGCAGCCCGTGCCTGAGGGTGAAACGCTGGGAACTATCCCCTCAACTTCTTTGCTCATATGAATTTGTTCTTTACGCGGGCGCGAGTTGCATTGCGTCGACCATGCCCGTCTTGTTATTGAGCTGGACCTGGAAATTGCGGATCTCGCCATGCGCGAACTCGATCCGGTAGACGTACCAGGTCGCGTCAAAACTGGTATCGTCTTTGATCTTGAAAACGATCGCTGTCGGAGCGCCGAACGCAGCAAAGTGCGCGGCGCTCTGTTTTTGCATCTCGGGCGTGAGAAGTTTCTGCATCTGCGGCGAGAGCTCGCTTTGAGCGAGCGTCCCGTTGAGAAGTCCGTCGAGCAGATGCACGATGTGCGGTCGCACCGCGAGGTCTTCGCCGGGCGCCGGCTTGCGCGCGGCAGCGAGCGCATCGGGGTACATCGTCTCGAGTACTGCCGACTCGATTGCGCCGGGTTGGCCTCGCAGATTATTTTCGAGGACGATGATGTCGAGATGATCCTTGGGATACGTCGCGTTCATCGTGAGCGAGCCGGGAGTCCCGCCGCCGTGTCCAATGCGGTCATGGCCCTCGTGCGCTCCGACTTCAAGACCCATGCCGTAGTCCGTAAGTTTGCCGCTCGCCAGACGCCCGGGTGACGACATCAACGCGAAACTGTCGTGGCTGATGATCTTGCCGCCTGCAAGCGCGTTGTCCCATGCGGCGAGATCGCCGACCGTTGAAACAATTGCGCCCGCTGCACCCGGCCACGACTCGAACATTATCGGCGCGGGTTGCGTCGCACCGTCGTTTTTGGGCCCTTGCCAATACGGGATCGCGAAATCGTCGAAGGTCGGCTCATCGCTCACGAAACCCGAGTGCGTCATGCCGGCCGGCTTGAAAATGTGTTCGCGAATATAGTCTTCATAGCGCACGCCGGATGCACGTGAGACGACTTTGCCGAGCAGCCAATAGTTGGTGTTGCTGTATTCCCACTTCGTACCCGGCGTGAAGTCGAGCGGCTTGTTGAGATAGACGACGATCTTGTCGGTCGCGTCGGGAACCGTCGACATCATCGTCGCGATGTCCGGCATGGCCGTATAGTTCGGCATTCCCGAGATCTGGTTGAGCAACTGGCGTAACGTGACTTCGCTCGCGTGCGGGAAGGAAGGAAGATACTTAGCGAGGGGATCGTCGATCGAGAGTTTGCCTTGCTCTTGCAACTGCAGAATTGCTGCTGCCGTGAATTGCTTAGTAACGGAGCCGATCTCGAAACGGGTGTCCACATCGACGGGAAGCTTCTTCGCGATATCACGCAGCCCGTACGTCTTGATGGTGACAAGGGTCCCATTTTGGTAAACGCCGACGGCTGCGCCGGTGACCTGCTGCTCGTTGACCTGTTTGGTAATCGTCGCATCGATCGCGGCGGTTGAAGTTGCGGCTGCAAGCAGCAGGGCGAAAATCAGCATGACTCGATCTTCGCGCTGCCGCTGGCGTCGCCTTGCCGATCAGGGAGCGGTCTGGACGTGGAAGAGATACGATCCAGACACGGCTTTGCAGTTTGCCATCGCCGGGGCGTATTTCGACGATTTTGCGGCTTCGACGGTTGCTATGTCAATCGCCGAAACGCCACTCGATTTAACCATTGACACGTACGTGACGGTTCCGGTCGGCGCGATGCCGACGCGCACAGTGACATCCGCACGAACCTCGGGCGTGCCTTTCGGGATCTCGGGCGCAACGGCGTTGAGCACGGTGGCCGTGTGGTCGCACTTGGTCGGGTTAGTGACCGCTACCGTGCTTGGAGCGGCTTGTCCGGTCGTCATTTGCAAGACGACAGCAAGGAGAACGAATGCGAGCGTGCTCGCTCCGAGGACGAGATAGTTGGTCTTCAACTGCGTAGCCTTTCCGTTGAGGAGACGCGCGATGCGGCCGACGAGCATACGTCGTGAGCCTAATGCGCTGGGAGTGAGTAGTGGTGTGCGCATCGGGTGAACGCCGGAGGCGAGTTGCGCGAGGCACGACGCGTAGCGGTCGGGCTCGCCCGTCGCATTGACGGCCCAGTCATCGCAGGCCGCTTCGCGCTCTTTGAGTAGCTGCCGGCCTATGAGGTACACCCAGGGATTGAAGAAGAGACAGGCTTCGATCGATCGCTGGGCGAGGTTCGTGAGGATGTCATGACGCGCGATGTGTGCGCGCTCGTGACGAACGATGGCTTCGAGATCACGAGGCTCGAGCGTCGTCGCGACGTCCGCGGGCAGAATCACCATCGGTGCAAAGAAGCCGGCCGCGATCGGATATGCAACGTCGTGCGATATCTGGATGTCGGCTCCAAGGTTTGGTGCTGGAAGCGCCGCTTTCAGGATGCGCGCAATGCGAAGATGGCTGCGCACAAGCCGCGCGACGAAAACGATGGTGCCGCCGATCCATAGCGCGATGAGCCACCAGCTGTTGTCAGCTGTCGCTCGTTCAGCGAGCGCCGTCGTTTTTGAAAACACGAGCGGAGTCAGCGTGGTGACTTCCGGCGTTGGGTGCCATAGCGTCAGGACCGGGAGGAACGCAAGCGCGAGCAGCGCGACGAACCAGACCGCATAGCGCGTGGCGGCATGACGCTGCGGCACAAGCGAAGTTATTATTGCAGCAAGCGCGACGACGAGCGCGCCCTGCCAGAGGCCGTTGAGCAAGACCGTGACGATCATTTCTGCCCCTTCCGATTGCGCGTAAGCAATTGCTGGATTTTGGCGACGTCGTCGTCGGTCAGTTTCGTATCGTCGAGCAACGTCACGGCGAGCGCGCCGGGCGAACTGCCGAAGAAGCGATCGAGAAGGTGGCGTGTTGCGGATTTTGCGGCTTCATCGCGCGCTACGAGCGGGCGGTACACATACGCCCGGCCGTCTTCTTCGTGATCGATGTAGCCTTTTTGCTCGAGCGTCCGCAACGTGGTGAGCACGGTGCTATAGGCGAGCGGGGGCGGAGCGAGCGATTCAACCACGTCTGCAACCGTCGCGCGGTCGCGCTCCCAAAGTACTTCCATCAAACGCAACTCGTGGTCGGTGAGCACGAGCGACTTCTTCCGAGACACAGCAGCCTCCGAACTATTAGGAATGTAATAGCACATTAGCGCACTTGGCGCGCGTTGTCAATTAGATTCCTAATATTTAGAAGAGCTGCGGATCGGGCGGCGCGATTGCGCCTTCGAGCTCGAGCAGCGCCTGCTTTAACGGAAGACCACCGCCGAACCCAGTCAACGTGCCGTCGGCACCGATGACGCGATGGCACGGAATGATGATCGGTATCGGATTGGCGCCGTTGGCGCGACCGACGGCACGCGCGGCGTTGATCAAACCAAACTCCGTCGCGATGGCGCCGTACGACATCGTCACGCCATAGGGAATCTCGCGCAAGCGCGCCCATACGCGCTGTTCGAACGGTGATCCCGAGGCGTGCAGCGGCAGATCGAACGCGCGGCGTGTGCCGGCGAAATATTCGCGGAGCTGCGCCTTGACCGCGCGCATGGCGTCATCCGCGGCGCGCGGAAACGGCTCGGCGGTCGTGTCGCTGCGTTTGCGGTTAGGCAAGCAGAGTTCGACCAGCGTCCCCCCGCCGTCGACGGCGAGATTGAGCGGTCCGAACGGCGTTTCGAAGAGGGAGCGGAAGAGCACGCCAGGCGTCAGCTTGCCCGAACGCGGGTACGTTGCTTCCATGAGATTTTCCATTTGGGCTTTCCTCGCGCTTAACCTCGGATTCGCTTGCGTGGGATGCACAGCGCAGCAACAACAGCAAACGCAGACCGAGGCAAAACAGGCTGCGCTGACCCCGCAGGTGATGGCCAAGTTGGTCACGGTCGACGTCGACTCCGCAACCAGCGTGCGGGTGGCACAAGATCACGGCGTGATCACGCTTACCGGGCAGGCGCGTAGCGCGACCGAACGCGACCAATATGCCCGCGCAGCTGCTTCGGTCGATGGGGTCACTTCCGTCCGCAATCAGCTCGCCATCAATCCGCGCGTGCAAGGCGCAAGCGAAGATGCGCAGGATGCGGCGCTCGCCCTACGTGTTTCCGCCACGATTGCCGCGCAATCCGGCGTGAACGCATTCCACGTGACGCCAAGCGTCCATCAAGGCGTCGTCACCCTCAGTGGGAACGTTCCGAACCGCGCAACCGAGGATGTCATCGTCCAAGCCGTGCGAGGCCTCTCCGGCGTGAAAAGCGTGGTCAACCGAATCGCGGTTCGGTCGAGCTAATCCGTAGCTGTCGCGTGCCGATCTTCATGGCATCGACCTCAGCACTTGCGCGTAAAACTGTATCCCGAACCGCTCATGTGTTTGCCGTCGGATGACAGCGTCAAGTTGTGATAGCCGTAATAGGTGAGCTTGACGCTGAGTGCGCTGAGCGTCCAGCTTCCGATAACGCTGTCGCTGTCGGTCAGCTCGCCATTTTGATCCAGGGTGAGCGTAATCTTGCTGTTGTCGGACTGCCACGTGCCCGCAAGGCTCGCGGTGTTGCAACCGGTCGGCGGAGGCGTTGGCGTTGCAAGTGCCGTCTGCGCAGTTCCCTCGAAGTGGGCCAGCAGATCCTGGCACAATGCTGTAGCGGTGTATGAATTGTTGGGTACTTCGACCGTGCAGGTCAAAGTCACGACGTACCCTCCGGCGTGCGCATAGCAGTGAATCGTCCCGGCCGAGGTGGTGTCGGATGACATACCGGAATTGATCGGCCCGGTTCCAACCCACTCGTCCTGCGTCGGCGAAAGTACGTGCTGCAGGTAGGCCCCAAGCGCAGCGCTGGCTTTACTGTCGCAGTCTGCGATGGTGCCGCTCGGCACGACGTGACGAATGCCCGTTGCAAGATCGACCGACGCGGGTGCAATTGCGCTCGTAAGCATGAGCGCGCAGAAGAGGGCCGCTGCGAAGCGGCTCACGCGTTGTGTAATCCGCGTCATAGGGCACCTCCCTGTGTGCTCGCCGGCGCCCCTGCTGAATTGAAGGCTGCGGCTAGCTTGCCGCACAGACCGCTCGCCGTATCGGCGTACGTCGGCGTTTCGACCGAGCAGGTGAAGCTCGCCGTATAACCGCCCGCATCGACGCTGTGGCATTCGACGACGGCAAGTGCGGCGATCGCGCCGCTGATCCGTCCGACGCCGACCCACTGGCCCGAACCGGGGTCGGTTTCGTTTGCATCTTGGAGCACCGACGCCAGCGCGTTCTTCGCGCGCGCGACGCAATCCGACGTAGGCTTATCCGGAACCGCGATTCGTTGCGCAATTACGGTATCCAATGTTGCATCTGCCGCCGCGCCCGCGAACAAGACGGACAGCGCCAGCGCGGCCGAAAACCTTGCTACGCGATAACCAGTCATAGCCGAAGATCCTCCACGGGTGGCATCGTTGGACCTTTGCGCGCTGGGCTCCCGCCTGCAACAATAAATAACGGTCACATGCCGAAAACATGACACGTTTCATCGCCAAATGAAACGCACTTTTGTAATTCTCGCGGCTCTGGCGCTCTCGTTCGTTCCCGGATTCGCGATGGCCGATCCTCCCGAACGTAGCAGTACGCTCTCCGACCAGCAAGCGGTAAACGTCACCATTTACAACGAGAACCTGGCCCTCGTACACGACCGCCGTCGCGTGACCCTAACCAACGGAATCAACCGCATCGCCTGGCGCGACGTGAGCGCGAGCATGGACGCGACGTCGGCGATTCTCGACGCCGATGCGACATCGTCGCACGTAAACGTGCTCGAGCAGAATTTCGACTACGACGTGCTTGGCCAGGATGCGCTGATGCAAAAATACGTCGGCTACGACGTGATCGTCGTTCATCCGGCCAGGTTTGCCGGCGAGCACGATCGTCGCGAGCATGCCAAGATCCTCAGCTACAATAGCAGCGATGTCGTACTGCAGTATGCCGACCGGATCGAGACGCACATCGATGGTTACATCGTCTTTCCGAGCATCCCCAAGAGTCTTCGCGATCGTCCGACGCTTACGCTCGATCTCCAAAGCGCGAACGCCGGCCCGCAAATGCTCGACCTGCGCTACGTCACCAGCGGGCTTTCGTGGAATGTCGCCTACGTGGGTACGCTCGATGCGAATCAATCGCACATGTCGCTGGTTGGGCTCGTGACGCTGAACAACACGAGCGGCACCTCGTACCACAACGCGCGGTTACAACTTGTCGCGGGAAACGTGAATAGGCCGGCTCCCACTTCTCAACAGTTGAAGATGATCGCGAACGTGACGAGCGGCGTTGGTTCGGATATTTACAACGTGAACGCTACGCAGGAAAACATGTTCGAGTATCACCTCTACACCATCGGACACCCGACAACCATTCTCGACAAGCAGACCAAACAGCTGGCGCTACTCTCGGCGAACGATGTTCCGGTGAAGAAGACACTCGAGCTGCAAGGCTCGCCATACTATTATCAAAGCGCCAATACGCAACTCGGCGACCGCCTCCCCGTTGCGGTCGTCGTGTCCTTCGAAAATAAGGGTGGTGACTTGGGTATCCCACTGCCGGCTGGGCAGATGCGCATTTACCAGAATGATTCGCGTGGGCTCGCGCAATTCGTGGGCGGCGATACCATTGCACACACGCCTCGTAACGACACGGTGCGGCTGCGTCTTGGCAACTCGTTCGACGTTGTCGCACGGAAGCGCCAAACCGACTTTTCGCTCCTGACGAATTGCAGCGCACAGAGTTCATACGCGATCGACTTCACGAACGGCAAAGATAGCCCACAGGATGTCACCGTGCTCGAACCGATGCCGGGCCTCGATTGGATGATTACATCCGAAAGTCAGGCGCACACCAAGCCAACCTCGCGCCTCGCGCAATGGCTTGTGCATCTGCCCGCCGATGGGAAAGCCACGCTCACCTACACGGCAAACGTTACCTGGTGTCGCTAACTACTTCTTTCCGTTCTTCTTGAACGGCCCCGATGTTGAATCGCCACTGAACTGCTCGACCGTCTTGCCCGTTTCCGGATCGACGGTGTAGAGGAGGTCGGCGATCTCGTCGGCGTGGTCCTCTTCGTCTTTGAGGATCTCTTCGAACATCCGGCGAGTCACCGGATCGGCGGTTCCGAAAAACTCGACCATGTCGCCATACATCTTGATCACGACGCGCTCGGCCAGCAAATCTTCGCGCAGAAGATCGGCAAGCGTGTGACCGCTCTCGAACTTCGAGAAGGCGCGCGATGCGATGCCGTTGGGATCGAGATTCGGAACGCCACCAAGCTGCTTGATGCGGTCGGCGATGCGCTCGAGATGCTTCTCTTCGTCTTCCCAGTGCTCTTTGAAGAGATCTTGCAGTATATCCTGATGGATCGAGGTCGTCATGTAGTAGTGCTGCTTGTAGCGCAGTACGCAGATGATCTCCGACGCGAGCGCGCCGTTGAGCACGTTGTAAACTTTTTCTAGCGGCAGGGAGTAGTATGGCGTGACCATGCCGCCCTCCATCTCCTTGCGAACTTTTGCTTCGACTTCTTTGACGTCCGTAAGCATCGAATCCACCTCCAGGGCGGGGAGCATTGGCGCTCGGGTCTAGGTTCCCCTATACTAGGGGAATGTGCCGGAATATCAAGACCCTCCACAATTTTGCGCCGCCGGCGACCGCGGATGAAGTGCGGGCCTCGGCGATTCAGTTTGTGCGCAAGCTCAGCGGTTTTACGCATCCCTCCAAAGCCAACGAGGCCGCCTTCGACCGAGCGGTCGATCGTGTCACCGATGCTGCACACGAGTTGCTCGGCGCGCTCGTCACGAATGCGCCGCCGCGCAATCGCGAGGAGGAAGCGCGCAAAGCGAAAGAGCGCTCGAAGATCCGATTTGCCCAGACTTGACATCCATCAGATGTTGTCGCGGACAAATAGTATGCCGTCGGCGTAGTCGAAGGTGACTTTGTACACCTTGAGCGCGTCGCGTCCGATAATGCCGTCGTAGTCCAGGATGTCAAAGGTCGAGTGTGTCGGCTCGACTACGTCAACCGATCGAATCAGGATGCCGCCGAAGAGAAAGTCGCTCAGGTGCAAGACCACGACGTCTTCCATACCATAGACAGTTCCGATCTGTGTTTTATAGGGATCTCTCGGCGTTGACGGGAGCTTGCTCACGTAGTCATTGTAGGCGAGCGTCATAAAGGCGCCGGTGTCGACCAGGAAGTTTCCCGGCACATCTTCGATCGAACGCGGCGGTGCGCGGAACACCATCGTCGAGTTGGATCGGGAGCGCGCGCATGCCCTGTACATTCGCAACAAAGCCGGAGCGCGGGTACAGCGTTAGGGTCTTGGCCTTGAAGTCCAGTTCGGTGATTGCGCTTGCGATGAAGTCAAAGCCGATCAAGCCGACCACGCGCTCTCCGCGGCCTTGTTCGATGAAGCGCGTCGTGTCGAACACGACGTTGTGCATCTGCAATGGCCCGATGCTCATTTGCGGAATACGCACGCGATCGCCGTGTACGTCCCCAAGTTGGCGCGCGTAATTCGGATCGATGAAGAGCCCCGCCGCGCCGCTATCGAGGATGAAGTCGTAGCCGCGTTGACCGATCTTGACTTGGATGATGACGCCCTCGGGCGTGAAGGTAGCCGGCAGCACAACCGGCGCCGTGCCTTCGAGGGTGAAGAGCGGCTTCGTGTCGGGAACCCGTAAATCGAAGGCTGCGGTACTTGTTTCTAAGGATGCGAGTTTCTCGACCCACTCGTCTTCGGTACGGCCGTCGGAGAAATGGATGCGCCCCGCGACGCTCTGGCCGAAGAATGTGTGATAGTCGCTGTACTCGGTCGTGTGCACCAAGCGGTCGCGCGCGTAGCTCACACGCTTATCGAGCAAGAATGTCTGCGCATTGTAGTAGTAGTGCTGGTCGATCCCGCCGGGTGGGTTTACGTCGATCACGTACTCTTGCGGCTGCGTTTGCGTAAGGCCGAGAATCGTCCCGTGACGCGCCAGATCGCGATTGCTGCCAACCGCGAGCACGTTGGGATAGCCCGTTCCGCGAAAGTTGCTGCGCAGGATTACAATCCCGTTCGCGTTACTCTCCCAGCGTCGCTTCTGGTAGGAACCCGATGCCGTGGTGATGCTGCCGCCTTCGACCGTGGTGCGCCAATCGTCGCCGTCAATCTGTGTCGTAATGGTGCTCTCACCATTGTTGTCGTGCACCGTCCTCACCTCGACGTATTTCCCGGGCCTGAGCGTACCTTCGGCAAGACGGGCCTTCTCGGCGATCTCGGCCGCGCTAAGCGGCGTGGGGTCGTAGGTGTCGGCGAGTGACTGCGTTCGGCAAAGAACGGCCAAAAGCACAGCGATCATCGAGCATCTCAGCATGCGCATCCACCCTCGCTTCGAAATGGAAGCACGGCGCTCCCCCAGGCCAAAGGACCCAGCGCGCGAAGTCATGGCTATGCGCAAGATCAACGTTAACGACGTTTCCGAAGACGAGTATTTCTCCCCGAAGAAAACGATGGGCGGCTGGGGCCGCGAGCTTTCCATTGCGCTCGGCCGCAAGCGCGACTCGACCGATTTGCTCGAGCGTCACCCGTTCGACGTCGAAGTTCAGCGCATTCCAGCCGGCATACCATCGTGCCCATACCATTCACATAGTGAGCAGTGGGAATTTTATTACGTTCTTTCGGGGCGCGGCATCGTGCGCGATGCGGCCGGCCGCACGCCGATAGAAACCGGTGACGCGTTCATATTCAAGCCCGGCGAAGCCCACCAGATCTTCGGCGGCGATACCGAAGAGCTTGTCGTGATGTGCATTGCCGATAATCCCTTCGGCGAATCGTGGTACTATCCCGACAGCAAGAAGTACGGGGTGAAAGAACCGGCACGCGCGTTCATTCGCGGCGAGCCGCTCGACTATTTCGACGGCGAAGAATAGTCATCGATCACGACCAAGCCCTCGAGTACGAGCAGCTTGATCAAGAGCGCGCGGTGCTCGGGCGAGAGCGCCGGATCCATTTCCTGGGCCGTCGTCGGGCCTTGCTGGAGGCGTTCAAATGCGGGTCTGCAAACCGGCGGAAAAGCGACGACCTTTCCTGCGATCAGCAGTTCGATACCGTCGCCGCGCTGCCGGACGACGTAGGGCACCGTTTCGTCGATGCGCACGCGCGTCGTCGGCTTGATTTCAAACGTGTGCAAGGCCTGGTCGAATGCACCGTTGGCGTTGGGCCGCGTGAGACGAAAGAGTTCGTTGAGGGCGATGTCGACCGCGACTTGCATGCGTGGCGTCTCGAACGTCTGCGCTAGGCGCGATTCGAAAAACTCGCCCAGCCGCGAAGCTAGGTCCTCGCGCGCCAGCACCGCTGGGGGCAGCGCGTGCCGAAGTTCGACGTCTTGGTCGCCTGCGATGCGCAGCGCCAGATCCATCACGTCGGTTACGCGAACCGGTGCAAGCGCGAACGTGCAGTGCAAGGAAACCGCGTCCGACGTCTTGGCCTCGTGGGGGAAGCCGCGCGGAATGTAGAGCGTATCACCCGCGCGTAGATGCACTTCGTCGAGCAACTTCAGTCCTTCGACTTTTGTTCCACTGTGAAACGGTTGCGACTCGAGTGGGAGCTGGATGATCGGTTCGTAGATGCGCCAGGTTTTCTCGCCGGTGATCTGTGCCGTCAGTGTGTCGTGGGTGTCATGATGCACCTGAAATCCCTGCGCCGCCGGCGGCGTAAAGTAGATGTTGGGTTGAGCAAACGCCATGAGATCACGTTGTAAGTGGTTACAGAAACGCTGCAGCCGGGCGCTAAAGAGCGCCGCATCTTTGATAATCAACGTGTAGCCATCGGCAAAGTACGCGACGGCCTTGCGCGCATCGATCCAGCGCCGCGGCCCCTTGCCGGTCAGTCGCCAACGGACGCTCGGACGCTCGTAGGTGAAGTCGTCCTCGATGACGTCGGCGCTGCCGGCCTTGACCAGCGAGAAGTTCTCAGGCTCACGCGCACCGACCACCAGCGAATCCTCGACGTCGTCGACGCTATAGACGTCGGCGAAGTACGCGGGGTCGTTGCGCTCGACGTGCAGGGGCAGTTTCTCGAAGTGCTGCTCGAAGAACGTGGCGGTGGTGCGCGGAGCAAGGATGAACTCGAGCGCCGGGCGGCTGGTGACGACAGATTCCATTGCGGTGATAATTAGCCAAATGGACAAAGGTCCCGCCCTTGGCTTGTGTAACCGTCGTGCCAAAGGAGATTAAGAATGCCGGAACTGCGTGATTTTCTCGAGCTGTCCTATACCGAGCTCGAGGAACTCAACCTGGCCGCGAAGGCACAGCGTATAGACCGCGTACCGCCCGAGCGGATCCAGCAAGACCGTCTGAGCTACCTCGAAAAAGAGAAGCGCATCAAGGCCGTTACAGTGCTCTTTTCAGATCTCGAGGGCCGGCTGCACATGCTCGACTACGACAAGAAATTCTTGCTCAAGTCGCATGACAATCTCACCTTCGACGGCTCGTCGATTCGCGGCTTTACCGCGCAGCGCGAAAGCGATTTGCGCCTCTCCTGCGATTGGTCTTCCTTTTACTGGGCGCCGGCCGACGTCTTTGGGCCGGGTAAGGTCCTAGTGTTCGGCGACGTGCTCAACCGCGACGGCTCACAGTTTACCGCCGACATTCGCGGCGTGCTCAAGAAATTCGCAAACGACCAGTTCGCCAAGAACGGCTATACGCTCAATGCGGCCAACGAGATCGAGGGCTTCCTCTTCGGCGGCGTCGATGCCGAACAGCGGTTCTATCAAACCGGGGAGTTCGAATACGTCAACACCGGCGGCTACTACAAGTCGCTGCCGGGCGATCCGCTGCGCTCGTTCATCGACACCGTTGCGGAAGTACAACGCGCGATGGGCTTCGAAAACGAAAAGGACCATCCCGAAGTCGCGCCGTCGCAGTTTGAGATCAACTACAGCTACGGCGACGTCGTTGCAGCGGCCGACCGGATCGCAATGTATAAATTGATCTGTCGCCAGGTCGCGACTAGCATGGACATGACGGCAAGCTTCCTTCCCAAGCCCGTCATCGGCGTCAACGGCAACGGCATGCACACCAACGTGTCGGTTGCCAAGGATGGTAAGAATCTTTTCTGGGATCCAAAAGGCGAAGAAAACTTGAGCGCGCTTGCAATGCAGTTCACCGACCGCATTTTGAGCGCCGGCCTGGACATCTGCTTGATGCTTAACGCATCGGTCAATGCCTATCGCCGGCTCGATCCGCACTTTGAAGCGCCCAATCAAATCAAGGCGTCGGCCGTCGATCGCGGCTCGATGATTCGCTTCCCGATCGGTAACGAGCGCAGCGTACGCGTTGAGGTGCGCTCGGTCGCGCCCGACGCGAACCCATATATGGTGATGCTCGCGGTGTTCAAGACCGGCCTCGAAGGCGCGATTGCGAATACGCCCAACCTGCGTCAAGCCGATCTTTATTTGCCCGACAACATCTACGATGCGCTCAAGGCCTTCCGCGACTCGAAGTGGACGAGCACCTTGCTCGGCGACGACGTCAAGGAGCGCTACGCCGAGCTGAAGCAAGTCGCGGCGGATCGCTGTGCACGTGCGCTCGGCACCGTGGTCAAGGCGCCGGAAGTCCAGTTCCACCACGAAGTATACAACCAGTATCTCTGGAATCAGTTCTAAAAAAGCACTGATTTAGCCATCTCATCGTCAGCCCGGCCCTTATGTGCTCGTTTGCACACCGCGGGCCGGGCTTTCTCGATCTGGCTAAAACAGAGCTTTTTTCTTTTGTCGATTGTCCAGTGTATCTGGGCGACCCACTCCCTACGATAGTATGTATCTTCGCTCATTGCCTTTGAGGTTTGGGTCGTGTTTGTATTAGCTGACGTCAATCCGTATTTGGAAGCTCCGAAGTGGCTGAGTTCCGGCGACACCGCGTGGCAACTCACGGCTGCCACCTTTGTAGGTATGCAAAGCATTCCCGGGCTAGCGATTTTATATGCCGGGCTCGTAAAGAAAAAATGGGCGCTCAACTCGGCGGTCATGGTGTTTTACGCTTTTGCGGTCGTACTGTTGAGCTGGTCGCTGCTCGGCTACAACATGAGCTTCGGCAATCCGGCAAAGCTCGGTCCGGGATTTCTTTCGGCGCTCGTCGGCATTCCCGGCCCTGCACTCTCGCCGTTCTTCGAGATTGGGCAATCGGTCGTGCCGCTTGCGGCAGCCGGTATGCCCGAGCTGCATTTCCCCGGCTCGGCGATGATCTATTTTCAATTCGTCTTCGCAGCGATCACGCCGATCTTGATCGCGGGTTCGGTCTTCGGACGCATGAACTTCAAGGCGTGGATGATCTTCGTGCCGATCTGGAGTCTGATCGTCTACTCGATCGGCGCATTCTCGCTATGGGGCGGCGGTTGGCTCGCGCAACTCGGCGCAGTCGATTACTCCGGCGGTTACGTGATTCATTTGGCTGCCGGTGTTTCAGGATTCGTTGCCGCTGCCGTCGTTGGGCCGCGTCTGCTCGCCGATCAACGTGATTTCGAACCGAACAACTTGATCATGGCTTTTGCCGGCGCGGGCATTCTGTGGCTGGGTTGGAACGGCTTTAACGGCGGCGATCCGTATTTTGCCAATGCCGATGCCGGTGCCGCCGTGCTCAACACCAACCTTGCGACGGCGACGGCGTTGCTGGTGTGGCTCGTCGCGGATATGTTCGCAACCGGCAAACCCAATGCGGTCTCGATGATCAACGGCATGATCGCGGGCCTCGTCGCAATCACGCCGTGCGCCGGTTATGTCAATGGCTATGGCGCAATCGCAGTCGGCGCGGTGACGATCATTCCGTGGCTTACGCTGAACTATCTCGGCAAGCTTTCGTTCATGAAGAAGGTAGATGACACGTTCTCCGTGCTGCATACGCACGGCGTTGCGGGCTTGGTTGGCGGACTCATGGTCGGACTCTTGGCCGATCCGAACATGGTCGAATACGTCGCCAATCCCGCGGCCGGCAAGAACGCAGCCACCGTGACCGTCTCGGGCTGGTTCTATGGCGGCGGCCCCACGCAACTCATCCATCAAGGGGAAGCGGCGCTCTTTGTTATCGCGCTCAACATCGTTGGCACGTTCATCATCCTGAAGGTGATCGGCTTGATCGTGCCGTTGCGCGTGACCCAGGACGACATGGTCTCGGGCGACCTGGCAATCCACGGTATCGATCCGATCCCCGGTATTCCCGTGACCAACGGCACGATTCCACCTCCGGTGGGCTCGCACGCATGAGGGTGCGCAATATGACGATCGCTGCGGCTGCTGCTGCAGCGATCGTGAGCGGGGGAGCAACGGCGGCGTCTGCACAGCAGACGCCGCCTGCTACCTCCACACCAGCGCCGACACCCACGCCGACGGCGACGCCGTTTGCTTCGGGCACGTACGGCGGAGCGGTAACCGTAATGGGCTTTCAAACCAATAACGCGAATGCAACGGGCGCGCTCGACACGCCGTCGGGCGCCGATCGGTTCGCACGCTTGGACATGAGCAACCTGCTCGTCAACGGAAGCTACACGTCGGGTTATTGGAAAGCGTCCGCAACCGTCGGCGCGTACAACTTTCCGACGGTGGGATCGTCACTCAATCAAACCTTCAACAACTATTCGGGTCAGAACGGCGGCGTTGCGTGCGCCAACGTCAGCTGCTTTACCCTGTTGCCGCTCTGGCAGCTTACGTACACGTCACCTGATTCACATATAACAATCTACGCGGGTCAACTCGGTACGCTGCTTGGAACCGAGGGTGCGTTCACCTATCAGAACGTCAACATCGAGCGCGGGTTGGGCTGGGCGCTCGAGCCGGTGTTTAGTCGCGGCTTTCATGCTGGATATAGCAACGGTCCGTGGAGCGTTGCGGCGGAGTATAATACCGGCTTCTTCAGCGGATCGCTCAACACGGTCGAATATTCAATTGCCTGGGCGCCGTCGAGCACGACGTCGGTCACCTTCGTCGGCATGAACCCGGGCGCGAACACGAAGGGCAACGTCACGTCGTTTGTGGCGAATCAGTCCGAGTACAATCTCTACTACACGCATACGGCGGGCAAGTGGCAGTTCTCACCGTACATACTCTTCGTGTCGTCACCGGCTTCGGCGCCGCTCGGATATGCGCAGACCGCGTCCGACTTTGCGATCTCGCTGCTTGGCTCGTACACGTTTTCGAGTCTTTTCTCGGTCGGATTCCGGATCGAGGATGCCTCCAACGGCGCGGCCGCCACGTCCTTGAGTCCCAATGCGTTCCTCCTCTACGGCCCGGGGAGCGGTGCAACGACATACACGCTTACGCCGACCTACAAATTCGGAAGTAACGGCATCCTGCGGGTCGAGTGGGGCCACACGACGGTTCGTGGTGGAATTCCCGGGGTGCTATTCGGCCCCATCGGCGTCGCGACGCAACAGGACCGTTTTGGCATCGAGCTCGGGGCGACGCGCTAGAGGACTGGGCTGAGCCGGACGCGAACACACGTTCGCATAAATAGGCACTTGGACGAGCGGGGCCGGCATGGTAAGATGTGCCGTCCGGTCCCCCTTGTGAGGGTCCGGTAGTGGCTCGGATTTGCTGGGTCACTTGGCTAGAACGCAGCGCTGATAGTTCATCTGAGCTTGTCGAAGGGCTGCGTTTTCAACCACCTAGTCGAAAGGACAACTACAGTGGCTCCTAAGCCGAAGCTGAAGCGCGCGGTCAAAGATCGCCGCCCAAAGCGCAAATCGTGTAATTTCTGCGCCGATAAGGCCATCGACATCAGCTATCGCGATGTCAACCGTTTGAAGAAGTACGTGTCCGAGCGCGGGAAGATCGTTCCCCGGCGCATCTCGGGCAATTGTGCAAAGCATCAGCGTTTGTTGACGACCGCGGTCAAGCGCGCACGCATCATCGCGTTCCTTCCCTACGTTTCCGAATAACCACGGAGTTCTAGCATGAAACTCATTCTTCTGAGCGACGTCAAAGCGCTCGGGAAGAAAGGCGACGTCGTCGACGTCGCCGAGGGTTACGCGCGCAACTTTTTGCTGCCGCGCAACCTTGCATCCGAAGCCAACAAGGGCGCGCTCGCGGCGCACGCCGATCAGAAGCGTGCGGTCGAGAAGCGCGAAGCGCAGACGCTTGCCGATGCCAAAGACCTCGCCACCAAGATCGAAAGCACGCAACTCGACGTCAAAGCCAAAGCCGGTGGAAACGGGAAGCTCTTCGGCGCCGTAACCAATGCCGACGTTGCAAATGCGATCGCACATAAACTTGCGGTCGACGTCGATAAGCACAAGATCGAGATCAAGAGCCAGATCAAGGCACTTGGATCCTACCCGGTGGAGATCAAGTTGCACCGCAACGTCGTAGCGAAGGCGACGATCAACGTCGTCTCCTCATAGGGCTGTGTAGGCTGCACCATGGCTGCCGCAACCGACGGCACCTACGCGTCGCGTCTGCGACGCAAATATGGCGTTGAAGACGAGCTAAACCGCGTCGTCTCGGCGCTCTACGCAATGCTGGGCGCAGCAATCGGGCAAGATAAGCTCGTGCTGCGTGCCGGCAAATTGGGCGCATTGAAAATGATGCGCTCGCAGAATCTCTCGGATCGTCTTGCTGCGCTCGCGCGTCTGGTTTTCGAAGACCCGACGATCGAGCGTACGACGACGCGCGCGCAGCAGCGCAGGGCGATCGCCGAAATCGAAGAGGCGATGGCCGATCTGCTTGCCCAGAAAAGCGTTGGCGACGCGATCGACAAAAAAGTCTCCGAGAAAATGAACGCGCGGCACCAGGAATATCTGCACGACCTCAAACTCGAGGCGTTGCGCGACGATGCCGGCCCGGAAACACCCGCGACGCAAGCCAAACTCGAGGAACTCGAAGCACTCGAGCAGCGCACGCTGGCTGCATCGGCGCTTCAGCAGTTGCGCCCGCAGCGGCTCGCGGAAATCATCGGGCAAGAAGGTGCAATCAAAGCGCTGCTCGCGAAGATCAGCTCGCCCTATCCGCAGCACGTGATTCTCTACGGACCGCCGGGGGTTGGAAAGACGACCGCCGCGCGCTTGGTGCTGGAACTCGCGAAATCGCGTCCGTACACCCCGTTTGCCAAGGATGCGCCGTTCGTCGAAACCAGCGGCACAACGTTGCGTTGGGATCCGCGCGAGACCACCAATCCGCTTGCTCGGCAGCGTGCACGATCCGATCTATCAGGGAAGCCGCCGCGAGTTCGCTGAGGCCGGCATTCCCGAACCGAAACTGGGGCTCGTGACCCGCGCGCACGGCGGCGTACTCTTTATCGACGAGATCGGCGAACTCGACGCGCTCTTGCAGACACGGCTGTTGAAGGTGCTCGAAGACAAGCGCGTGACCTTCGAGTCATCGTACTATGACGAGAGCGCGCCGAACGTGCCGGCTTACGTCAAACGCCTCTTTAAAGAAGGTGCGCCGGCCGATTTCATCTTGATCGGTGCGACGACCCGCGATCCCGAAGAGATCGATCCGGCGATTCGCTCGCGCGCAACCGAAATTTTCTTTGCACCGCTCACGCAGCACCAAGTCGTCTCTATCGTCCAGGGCGCGGTCAAGCGCCTCGGCGCAAAAGTGGCGCGTGGCGTACCGCGATTGATCGCCTCATATACGATCGAGGGGCGCAAAGCGGTGCAGATTGTCGCCGATGCCTACAGTCAGGCGCTCTACCGCGTCGATCCCAAGCGCAGCGATGCGCAGGTCACGATCACCGAGGACGACGTCAACGTCGTTATCCAAACGAGCCGCCTTGTACCGCATACGCTGGTGCGCGCGCGCTCGGCGCGCGAGATCGGCAAGACTTTTGGTCTGGGCGTCCACAATTATCTGGGGAGCATCATCGAGATCGAAGCGGTCGCGTTTGCGGCCGCGCAAGAGGGCAAGGGGACGATCCGCTTCAACGACACCGCCGGATCGATGGCCAAGGATTCCGTCTTCAACGCAACGAGCGTGCTGCGTGCCCTCACCGGCATCGACGTGTCGGATTTCGATCTGCACATCAATATCGTCGGTGGCGGCAATATCGATGGACCCTCTGCGGGGCTAGCGATCTTTCTCGCTCTGTATTCGGCAACGACCAAGACACCGTTGCCACAGGACGTTGCAATCACGGGCGAACTTTCGATTCAGGGAAAGGTTCGCGGTGTCGGCGGGGTCATCGAAAAATTGTATGCCGCACGTCAGGCCGGCATGCGCGCGATGCTTTTGCCCAAAGAGAACGCGCGCGAGGTGAACGCGGCGCTCTCGGGGGTGCAACTCGTCCCGATTGTGACGGTCGAGCAAGCGCTTCGCGCGCTGCGTGTCCACAGGCTATCCACCAAACGTTCGACTTCTTCGCAAGGTCGTGCACAGAACGGGCGTCGCAAGAGCCGGTCGTGAGCGTCTCGCATCTGCACGGCGGTTCCCTCGACCGCATTCCACCGCATAACCTCGAAGCCGAGATGGCACTGCTCGGCTCGGTGCTGGTCGATCGCGAGATCATGTCGACGGTCGGCGAAATCGTGCGCCCGGAAGACTTCTACGCGCACGTGCACGAGACGATCTTTGCCGTGCTCTACGATTTGTTTTATCGCGGCGAGCCGCTCGACAAGATCTCGGTTGCGGAAGCGCTGCGCACGCGCGATCAGCTCGAGAAAGTCGGCGGCCTCTCGTACTTGAGTTCGCTGATGGATACCGTACAGACCGCGGCGTCGGCGAAATACTACGCAACGATCGTGCGCGAGAAGTCGACGTTGCGCTCGCTCATTCATGCCGGCACGCAGATCTCGCAGCTCGGTTACGAGGCCGAAGAAGACGTCGACGCCGCGCTCGACCGCTCCGAACAAATCGTGTACTCGATCGGCGAGCGCACCATGAACGGTGCTTTTACCGCGGTCAACAGCCTCATGAAGGATGCCTTCGAGCATATCGATCGCCTCTTCCATGCGCGCGGCGATCGCACGGGCGTGACCTCAGGTTTCCGCGACATCGACAACATGACCACCGGCTTCCAGCCGGGCAACTTCGTAATCGTTGCGGCGCGCCCGGGCATGGGTAAGACGTCGTTTGCGCTCAATGCCGCCGTGGCAGCGGCGCGCGAAACGCAAGCACCGGTCGCGTTCTTCTCGCTCGAAATGTCGAACAACGAGTTGATCCAGCGTTTGATCTGCTCCGAAGCGCAGCTTTCGATGCACGATCTGCGTCGCGGCAACATCAAGTCGCATCAGTGGGAAGATATCTCGCGCGCGATGGGCAGCCTCAACGAGCTGCCGATCTTTCTCGATGATACCGGGGGCATCACCGTGACCGAGGTGCGCAGCCGTTGCCGTCGCCTCAAATCGACCCATGGCTTGAGCGCGGTGTTCCTCGACTACTTGCAGTTGCTGCGTCCGGGCGCTTTGCAGAAGAACGCCAACCGCAACGAAGAGCTCTCCGAGATCTGCCGTACGATGAAGGTGACGGCCAAGGACCTTGGGGTACCGATCATCGCCCTTGCGCAGCTCAACCGTGGCGTCGAATCCCGTAACGACAAGCGCCCGATGCTCGCCGATCTGCGCGATTCAGGATCGCTCGAACAAGAAGCCGACATGGTGGCGTTTCTGTTTCGTGACGGCTACTACAACCCCGAGGGGCCTGAACCGGATAAGACCGAGTTCATCATCGCTAAACACCGCAACGGTCCAACCGGCTCCGTCAATCTACGCTTCCAGAAAGAGTACACGCTGTTCGTCCCCTACGCGGACGAGAGCCACTTCCCGCCGCCTTAAGGTTCGCTGCCGTCTCGTAGCGCTTCGAAAAACTCCACTGCGGAATCGCGCAAGACGTTGAGTAGGCGGCCGAAGTGCGGCCGTACCTCTTCCGAAGAACTCACGCACAGCTCGACGGTAAAGAGCACATCGCTCTCTTCTTGCCACAGTGCCGTCTTCACAAATTTTTTCCGCACGTTGAGGCGATTCGCGACTTCGATCGCTTCGGTGGGATCAACGCCGGCCGGCAGCGCCCAACCCGAACCGAGCATCACGAACGTGGGATCGTCGCGATAGGAAACGACGAAATAACGATCGCCTTCGCTTTTGAAGGCAACGCGGAAAGCGTCATCGTCATCGTCTCGCGTGAAGTAAAGTCCCTCGTCTTCGAGCGCTTGCTCAACCGCCGTGAGTGGATCGCTCACTGATCCCCCATCATGAACGAGTTGATAAACTTCTCGGCCGCAACCTTGCTCTCGGTACGATCGACGATGTCTTCGATCGCTTCTTGCCCGGCTTCGCGTAAGCGCGCGATGAGCGCCCAAAACACGTTCAACAGCTCTTGCATCGAGTCGGCCTTCTCGTCGAGCGTTGCAACAAAGAGGCTGCCGTCGTGTGCCAGCGTGAACGCGATATCGTACTCGGCGCGCACGCGTTCGAGTGTCTCCGCGTTGAGCGCGCGCTCGCGCGCCCATTCGGGGATCTCGTAGGCTGTCGAAATACTGAGCAGGCCGGCGTCGTTCTCGTTGGTCGTGACCGAGAACACTTGCCCGCGCGTGCGAAAGAGCAGCTCGCTTACACCCGAACCGGGATCGACCGGCGTCGCATCGACGCGGTGTCCTTCCCCTTCGATGAAGCTTGCCATGCGCTCACGGACGTTGGACATCAATTCCTTCACTAATATATGAACGTGAGAGGTGGACGTATTCTTCCGCAGCGATCTCGATCCAGTGTGCGGCCTCGCCTTCAATCACTTTCTTTACTTTGGCAGGCGCGCCCGCGGCAAGCACACGATCGGGAATCTCAACCCGCTCGCCGACGACGCTGCCGGCCGCGACGAGCGAACCCTCGCCGATCACGCAGCCGTTGAGCAGTACGGCATTGCTGCCGATCAGAGCGTGGCTCTTCACGTGACAGTCCTCCATAACTGCTGCGTGGCCGATCGTGACATCGTCGTCGATCTGCGTTAACGTCGTCACGTGTAAGACCGCGTTGTCCTGCACCGATGTGCGTGCGCCGACGCGAATTGGACCATTGTCGCCACGCAGGACGGTTCCGAACCAGATGCTTGACTCCTCGCCAACCTCGACGTCGCCGATAAGGACCGCTGTAGGCGCCACAAATGCGGTTGGATGAATTTTTGGGGTTTTGCCACGGTAGGTGATGATCATGAGTCGAAGTCTACGCTATGCATCGCCATAACACCCCGCTCCGCGGCGTCAAAGCGATTCCTCGCCCCAAGGCCGGCGACCCGGGATACTCTGAGGTGAACTATGCCTACGCCGGGCGCGTAGGACACATCCATGAAGTCGTCGAGATCAACGGTCGCGAGCTCGCAAAGGTGGGCTTTGACGACCGCAAGATCGTCTATTATTATTTGGAGGATCTCGAACTCGATCGCTCCGCGAAGCGCGGGACGTTTCACGATACCGAAAGCAAAGGATAGAGCACTGTGCCGATCGTTGCCGTCACGCAGCCCGTACCCGTAGACCCAGCCGGCGGTTTTGACTACGTTACTGTCGATTCTGCACGCGGTAAGGTGTACGCGGCGCATCCCGGTGGTGGCGGCCTCTTAATTGCCGACGCCGATACGGGCAATCAGATCGCGGTCGTTCCCGTTGGTCCGATGGCGGGCGTTGCGGTCGACGCCGCGACGGGACACGTCTATACCGGCAACGGCGACGCGCGCAGCGTGAGCGAAGTCGATCCGGAGACGCAGCAGATCTTACGCACGGCGATTGTCGATGGTCCGGTCGATGCGATTGCCTACGACCCCGATCTCGGACGCATTTATGCGGACGAAGACGATGGCACGCGCGTGTTCGTGATCGACACAAAGACGTTCAAGAAGATCGCGACGATCACTGTGCCCGGTCACAAACCGGAATACATTCAAGTCGATCCGCAGACGCACAACGTCTACCAGAACATCGCAACCGATAGCGAGATCGCCGTGATCGATCCCAAAACGCTCAAGGTATCGCGCTTGCTCCCGACGCCACAGCTGAAGAACAATCATCCGCTGCAGTACGATGCGGATCAGCACGTCTTGATCGCGGGCGGTGAAAACAACGTTCTTGCGGTCTACGATCGCTCCGGCAAGGTGCTGCATCAGGTGAATATGCCGACCTCGGTCGATCAGTGCAGCTGGGAGCCCACCCACCAGTGGATTGCCTGCGCGGGCGGCGGTAGCATTACCGTGTATTCATTCGACGGCACGAGCGATCCGAAGTTGCTCGACACGCAGAAGATCGCAGACGGCGTGCACACGACGGCAATCGATCCGCGTAGCGGTACGATTTGGGTCGTGTGGGGCAACAGCGGCGGCGCTTATATTCAGGGATTTACGTACCGGCCGTAAGCCGATCGAGCCCCAAGAAGCCGATGTCGAGCCGCGGCGTTTCGTCGAGCAAGAGCTGCGTTACGATCTCGCCGATCACCGGCACAAACTTGAATCCGTGACCTGAGAAACCGCTCGCGATTACGACGTTTGGGTTCTTGGGGTCGCGCCCGATTGCGAAGTTACTATCCGGCGTCAGCGTATACATGCAGGCCTTGGTCTCGCGCAACGTCATTGTTACATCGGGCATCAGCGTCGCAAGCGTGGCACGCATCGTTTCTATTTCGGGGGTGTGCACCTCGCGGTCGAGTGCGTCCGGGTGGGTTGTCTCGCCGTATGCGTGGAACGCGACTTTCAATCCGTCGCCGAGATCCGGAATGCCGTAGAGCGGCGCCGGGAGCGAATCGCGTTCGAAAAAGAACGCCGGCACGTCGCGCGGCGCGCACGGCAGCGACGGCGCAAACCAGTACTGCACGTTGCGCTGCACGCGCAGGGGCAGTTGCAAATGCGCGAGGAGGTCGTTCGTCCACGCGCCCGCACATACAGCGACGCGTGCCGCGTCGACGTGCTCGTCGTCGCCGAGGTGGATGCGGACGCGGTCGCTTTTGCGTTCGTAGCCGCGAATACGCACGTTATCGAACAGCGCGGCGCCCGCGTCGCGTGCGTCATTGAGATGCGCGGCGATTGCGCGCTCGGGAAAGACGACGCCCGCGTCCGGCTCGAAGATCCCAACTTCTTGCGGCTCAACGTGAAGCCGCGGGAAGCGCGCGCGAAGCTGCGAAGCGTCGAGATGCTCGACCGGAATTTCGTAGGCTGCTGCGGCTTGGCTCATGCCCGCGATCGTTGTGGCGTGCGGTTGCCCGACCATGAGGACGCCGAAGAGATCGAGCAGGGCGGTTTGCGAGCGATCCTCGAGCTCGCGCCACAACGTGTACGCGCGCTCGAGCAGCGGCACGTACGCCGCGTCTTCGAAATAGGCCTTGCGAATGATTCGTGTGCGGCCGGTCGATGAGCCGCGATCGTGGACGAGCGCGAAATTGCTCGAAGCCCACGACGCGCAAGCCGCGCCGCGCCGCGTGCGCCGCAACGGCGCTCCCCATGCCGCCCAGTCCCAGGACCGCTACATCGTACTCCACCTTTACGCTTGTTCGACCTCGAGCGGGAGGGCACCGGGCGCGTCCGTGGAACCAGGGTCCCCGGCCCTTCGCCCACCGTACGCCGACGTAGCTCAGTGGTAGAGCAATTGCTTCGTAAGCAATGGGTCGCAGTTCAATCCTCGACCGTCGGCTCCAGAACATCAAACGCCCGAGGAAACAGCCGGGCGTTCTTGATTGTGCCAGCGCGTACTGCTCAGACGTATGGCGTATAGTCAGTGTTATGACGAAGAGCGACCCAGGGCGCTCTGCCTTGCCGGATGCGGCAATCGCGTAAAGAGAAAAGTCTGCAAAATACTGTTCAGTGCGATGCCAAAAAGATAACGCGAATATCGGACGTTTGTTCGTTCGAAGATGGCTCAATGCCGAGATAGACGGCACGAAAGCGTATGATGTGACTTCGCGCCACATTCGTAGGTATTTGAAGGAGCAGCATGGCGAATGTTGCGAGCTATGCGGCTGGGCCGAACGCAATCCGCGCACCGGCCGGATCCCAGTCCACTTGGATCACATCGATGGTAATGCTCGCAATAATTCCGTTGAAAATGTGCGGTATCTTTGCCCTAACCACCACGTACTTACCGAGACGTACGGAAACAGTAACAAAGGGAACGGCCGCGCCGGCCGGCGCGCGAGATACATTCGGGTCACGAAAACAATAATTCCCAAGCCACGGAGCCTGGCGTGAATTGACACGCACCCGGTACTCGCGCGAAGGTGTGAGTAATACCGAAAGGGTGGTGCGGTCAATGATTACGGAAACGATGGGGATACAGCCCATCCATCGCGTGTGTCTGCGCGGTATCACGAATCCGATCTTCGCTGCGATGGTCATCTCGAGCGTAGATTATCCGCCGACAAAGGAGCTGAGTGGTCGCTTCGACGTCATCGTTCAGCAAGTCAACTCGCCCGAAGATCTTGCGTGCATTGCGCGTAACGCCAAGCATCTCGAACAAACCGGCGCTCTGTGGATATTACATCCAAGCGGAGACGGCGCGACACCCAATGAGATGGACGTGCGTGGAGCGTGCCTGGCGGCGGGACTTGTCCTGCGGAAGCGATTTGACTACAGTGTGACGCATATCGGGACGTGTTACGCACCCCGCGCGCGCGTGACTAGAGGAACAATCTAAGCGAGCACGTGAAGAGTCCCGGATGACCCCGCTCGACCTTCGCGTCCATCGCCCCCGTGGCGTGCGCGAGACGATCCTCGGGTACTACTTCTTGCCGCGCACGATCGACAAGCTTCGGGCGGAATTGCCCGGCGGGGACATTGGTCCGTTCCTCAATCATGATACCGGCTTCAGCGCGTTCGTCGTGCGGCGCCTTGGGCTCGACATGGGCGAATTTCGCGACGCGGTCGCCGCGGCGCGGAACGAAGACGACGTTGTCGCGTGGCTGCGCGACCGCATCGACCCTTTGGGGGCGTCGGCTCTGAACGCCAAACTCGAAACCTTTGTCGTTAGCCGTATGTCTACCGAAGATCAGGCGCTCGTTGCGCAGCGGCATCCGATCTTAGCGTCGCATCCCGAAATGGACGGAATTCTCGACATCCTCGACGCTGACGATGAGCTGACGTTCGCTTCCTAACTTCGCCGCGCGGAGCCGCGGCTTACGGAGGGTGACGTGGTCTCAATTACTATCAATGGGGAAAAACACGAGCTCGACGTTCCCGGCGAAATGCCCCTGCTGTGGGCGATTCGCGACGTCGTAGGGCTGACCGGTACGAAATTTGGCTGTGGCGTCGCGCAATGCGGCTGCTGCACCGTCCACCTCGAGGATGCGGCGGTCCGATCGTGCGTCACGCCGTGCTCCGCCGCCGACGGCAAGTCGGTCACGACCATCGAAGCGCTCGGCACGCCCGAGCAGCCGCACGCCTTGCAAACGGCGTGGATTGCTGAAGAAGTGCCGCAGTGCGGCTACTGCCAGTCCGGACAACTGATGGCGATCTCCGGATTGTTGAAGAAGAATCCGCATCCGACCGACGCCGATCTCGCCGCGTCGATTACGAACATCTGCCGCTGCGGCACGTACGGGCGCATTCGCAAGGCCGTCGCGCGCGCAACCGGCGGAGGCCAAGCGTCATGACGACGATCAATCGCGCGGATTTCGTACGCATAGGCTCCATCTTCGCTGGAAGTCTCGTGCTCGGCGTCAATGCGACCGGTTGCGCGAACCAGAGCGGCAGCGCGCCGCAAAGTTCGGCCGAAGCCGCGGGATTCAAGCCGAACGCGTGGCTGATCGTCCATCCCGACGAGAAGGTAACGATCTTCGTGAATAAATCGGAGATGGGCCAAGGCGTCGCCACCGGCATGCCGACGATCGTCGCCGATGAACTCGACATTCCGATGTCGAGCGTGATCGTCGAGTTCGCACCGCTCGGCGCCGCGTACAAAGATCCCGGCTTCGGCGCGCAAATAACCGGCGGCAGCACGAGCACGGCGTCGATGTGGATGCCGTTGCGCACCGCGGGCGCAAGTGCGCGCGCGATGCTCGTTGCCGCAGCCGCGAAGCAATGGGGCGTCGATCCGTCGACGCTGACCACCAAAGACGGCGTCGTGACCGATGCGAAGAACAACCGTACCGCGACCTACGGAAGCCTCGTCTCCGCCGCCGCGTTGATTCCAGCGCCCGCGAAGCCGACGCTCAAGACGCCCGAGCAGTTCACGTTGATCGGCAAGGTCAACAAACGCACCGATACGCCGCTCAAAGTCAACGGCACCGCAAAGTACGGCATCGATGTGCGCGTACCCGGGATGAAGTTCGCCTCCGTGCTCTATCCGCCGGTCTTCGGCGCAAAAGTCAAATCGTTCGACGCGAGCAAGGCGAAGCAAGTCAAAGGCGTTACCGACGTCGTGCAGATTCCGAGCGGCGTTGCCGTCGTTGCAACGAATTCGTGGGCGGCGTTTCAAGGCAAGGCCGCGCTCAGCGTGGTCTACGATAATGGGCCGTTTGCGAATCAAAGCACACAGACACTCAAGACGCGCTATCTCGAGCTTGCGCACTCGGGAGCAGGAGCGGTCGTGGCGACCGCGCGCGGATCGAAGAACGTCAGCGGAACCAAACTCGAAGCCGTCTACTTTGGTAACCTCGCGGCACACGCCGCGATGGAGCCGATGAACGCGACCGCATCGGTAACGAGCGACGGCGTTGAGATCTGGGCGCCGACGCAAGTGCAGACCTTCGCGCAGCTCGGCGCGGCGAAGATCGCGGGCGTTTCGCCCGACAAAGTCAAAATTCACACGACCTATCTCGGGGGCGGTTTCGGCCGGCGTCTCTATGCGGACTTCACCAATGACGCGGTTGCGGTCAGCAAAGCGATCAAGTCGCCGGTGCAAGTGATCTGGCAACGTGAAGACGATACCCAACACGATTGGTACAAACCGATGGGTGCGAATCACGTCACGGGCGTGCTCGACGCGCATGGCAATCTCATCGCAATGGATCACACGGTCGTAATGGACTCGATTTTGAAGGGGCTGGGCTTTCCGCTCAAGGATGGCCTCGACGCCGTTTCGGTTGACTCGGTGATGAACACGCCGTATGAGATTCCGAATCTTCACGTCTCGTACATCAATCCCGACAGCGGCGTACCCCCGGGAAGCTTACGCGCTCCCGGCGCCAATTGGAACGGTTTCGTGATGGAGACGTTCATCGACGAATGCGCGCATACCGCGGGCAAGGATCCGTTGGAATACCGCCTCGCGATGTTGCAGAAGAATCCGCGCGCCGCAAACGTGTTGCGCACGGTCGCGAAGAATGCGTCGTGGGGCTCGCCGGCTGCCGGGAGCAAACACGGTCTCGCCTTCGGGTTCTGGAACGGCACGTCGGTCGCAACGATCGCCGAGGTGTCGGTTAAAGACAAGATGCCGGTGGTGCATCGCGTGTTCGTGGTTGCGGACGTCGGCCAAGTCGTCAACCCGACGATCGTGTTACAACAACTCGAAGGTGCAACCAACTACGGCCTCTCGATGGCGATGGCGAGTATCATTACGATCGAGAAGGGCGCGGTACAGCAGCACAACTTCTACGATTACCTGGTTATGCGCATGAACGGAGCTCCGGAGATTCACGCTGCAATCGTCGAGGGCGGTGCGTCTCCAACCGGTATCGGTGAGCCCGCAACGGTAACGATCGCTCCGGCGGTTGCCAATGCCGTCTTTGCGATCAACGGAAAACGAGCACGAATTCTTCCATTCAGTGAGGCATACGCATGATCACACGTCCATTACCGCAGCGGTTGCTCGCCGAATTCTTCGGGACGTTCTGGCTCGTCTTCGGCGGATGCGGCGCGGCCGTGCTTGCCGCCGGCTTTCCGAAACTCGGTATCGGATTCGCGGGTGTCGCGCTCGCCTTCGGCCTGACGGTCCTGACCATGGCCTACGCGATCGGACACATCTCGGGCGCCTATCTCAATCCGGCCGTCACCGTTGGTATGTGGCTTGCGAAGCGTTTCCCGGCGCGCGACGTGCTGCCGTACATCGTCGTGCAAGTCGTCGGCGCGATTGCCGGCGCCGCCGTGCTGTACGCGATTGCCTCAGGACAGTCCGGATGGACGGCGGGACAGTTCGCGAGCAACGGCTACGGCGATCTTTCGCCCGGCGGCTACTCGATGACCTCAGCCGCGATCATCGAGTTCGTGCTGACCTTCGGGTTCGTGTGGGTGATCGCCGGTTCGACGCATCGCGCCGCACCAACCGGCTTTGCCGGCATCGCGATTGGTCTCGCGCTGACGTTGATCCACTTGATTGCAATTCCCGTCGACAACACGTCGGTCAATCCGGCGCGCAGCACGGGCCCGGCGCTCTTTGCCGGTGGCGAAGCGCTTTCGCAATTGTGGCTCTTCTGGGTTGCACCGCTACTGGGCGGCGGATTCGGCGGCTGGCTATATACGCTAGTTTTTGGCGGCGGGGACGAAGTCTAGCGCGAGCCCATCGATGCAGTAGCGCTTGTGCGTCGGCGGCGGACCGTCGTCAAAGATGTGTCCGAGATGCGAGCCGCACCGGCGACAATGCACTTCGGTGCGCGCTTCGCCGGGGATGTCGTAGTCGGCATTCGTCAGCGTCGTGCTGGGCAGAACGGTCGTAAACGACGGCCATCCGTCGTTGCTGTCGTATTTCATGGCGGATGTGAAGAGCTCGAGATTGCATCCGGCACACTTATAGATACCGGGACGATGCTCGGCAATCAGCGGACTCGACCACGCCGGTTCCGTGCCGTTTTGACGCAGAATGACGTAGCGATCGGGGCCAAGGAGTTTCTGCCACTCGGCCTCGGTATGATGCACGGGATACGCCGCGGCCGCGGCGCGCGCGAGTGCCGGGGCGGCAAAGGTGGCGCTCGCTAGGGTTGCGAGAAAACGTGTGCGCTTCATATTAGGTTAAACGCCGCTCGTGGCGCCTTGGATGCCTAGGCAAGAACGTCCGGGCGTACTTCGCGGACGCTTCCAGTGGCCGTCAGCCCCATCGTGATATCGAGCTCCTTGCGGATGATCTCGATGGCGCGCGCGACGCCGGCTTCCCCTGCGGCACCGAGTCCATAGATGTAGGCGCGTCCAAGCAGGACGCCGTGCGCGCCGCTCGCAAGCGCACGAAGCACGTCCTGGCCGCTGCGAATGCCGCTATCCATCAGCACTTCGACCTCATCGCCGACCGCCTCGACAATTGCCGGCAGTGCGGAGATGCTCGAGGGAGCGCCGTCGAGCTGACGACCGCCGTGGTTGGAGACCACGAGCGCGCTCACACCGGTTTTGGCTGCGATGCGCGCGTCATCGGCATCCATGATGCCTTTGATGATGATGCGATCCCGGCCACAGATCGCGAATCCACTCGAGGTCGCGCCAGTTCAGCGTGGGATCGAATTGATTGCTGACCCATGACGCGAGCGAGGTTACGCTCTCCATGCCTTTGACGTGGCCCGCAAGATTGCCGAAGGTCTTGCGCTTCCCGCGCAGCACCGAGAGGCCCCAATACGGTTTGCTCGCGACGTCGAGCACGTTCGCAAACGTGATCTCGGGGGGAACGGAAAGACCGTTCTTGACGTCGCAGTGCCGCTGGCCGAGCATGGTGAGGTCCATCGTGACCATCAACGCGCTGCATCGTGCCGCTGCTGCGCGCGCGATCAGGTCGCGCACGAAGCCGCGATCGCGCATCACGTAGAGCTGAAACCAAAACGGTCGCTCGATCGCCGCTGCTACGTCTTCGATCGAGCAGATCGACATCGTGCTCAGCGTGAATTGAATACCGGCGGCGTGCGCGGCGCGACATGCGAGAATCTCACCGTCACCGTGTTGCATGCCGCACAGCCCGATCGGCGCGAGCGCGAACGGCAACGCGGAGCGTTCGCCGGCGATTGTGGTAGAGAGATCGCGCGTGCCCATGTCGATGCCGACGCGCTGATTCAAATGCAACGCTTGCAGATCATCGTTATTCGCGCGCAGCGTCTGCTGCGTGTACGAGCCGTGATCGGCGTATTGAAAGAAGACCTTGGGGACGTTGCGCTGCGCGATTGTGCGCAGATCGCCGATCGAGGTGGCTTTGCGTAGCGCGCTCATGCGAAGAATGCCTGCAAAAAGGTCGACTGGAAGGCGCGCAGGTCGGCGCGCGCGTGCGGCCCATCGTCCATCCAATTGTTGATCAAGAGCGCGAAGATCAGCGTGCCGTGCGGCGTTTGCAAATACCCGGCGAGCGTACGCGTGTGATTGCTCGTGCCCGGTCTTGGCAATGACGTTGCCGGCGAGCGGCGGCGCGGTGAAAGACCTTGGCGAGCGTACCGCTTTGCCCGGCGACCGGCAATGCGCCGAGCACGACCGCGCGACTCTGGCCGTTCCAATCGTGCTGCAGGATCGTCACCAAGTCGCGTGCGCTGATGCGGTCGTAGGCGGAGAGTCCGCTGCCGTCGGCAAGGGTCATGGTCGTTGGATCGATGCCGATCGATTGCAGCCAGGTACGTTCGCGCGCGAGCGCGGCGTCGCGCGTTGGTGCCAGCGCGTCGAGCAACGATTCGGCGAGCAAATTGTTACTCGGTTGCCACATATCGCGGAGAAGCTCGGGAAGTGGCGGCGAGCGATGCGTCCAGACGACGCGTGCGCCAGCCGGTGCCTGCGCGCAGGACACGCGAACGAAACGCGATCGCCGTTCGCGAGCGCGGCCGTTACGAGATCAAGCGTTGCCTGCGACGGATCGAGGATCGCCGCGTCGAGTTCGTCATCGGTCTTATCGGCGGGAACGCTCCCGGTGAGGATCAAGGTCGCCGGCGCGCTCCAGCTCAAGCGCACGTCGGTCGTGTCTTCAGAACGGGCTGCACCGGTCGTAGCCTGGTTGAGTATGGTCACAGCGGTCGTTTGCGGAGTGACGGTTAAAGTCGGCGGCGCGCCCACCGCCGCGGGACGCAGCGCGATATGCAGCGCGTTCTCATCGATCGAGAGCATGTTGGGTGGTGCGGCGTAGTCGTAGGCGAGATCGTCGACTTGCCAGCCGTCCGGATAGCGCGCGCGTACCGGTCCCGTGTTGCCCGCGAGTGCGCTAAAGTGCGTCAGGTTCAGCGTCGCGAGAGTGTCGCGCCGCGTCGTCGAAGTCGTGCTGGGCGCAACAATGGATCGCCACTCCCCTGGAGATAGAGCGCGTCACCGTCGGTCGCAAGCGTCGTCGTGAAGCTAAATGCCGTGCCGAGCGTCTCGAGTGATGCCGAGCCGACGAGAAGTTTGATCGTCGACGCCGGAATCATTGCTGCATCGGGATCGCGGGCGTAAAGCGCTTCCCCGTTTGCGCGGAGACGACGTATGCACTCACGTGGGCACCGCGTAACGTCGGCGCCTCGAAAAGCGGGGCGGGAAGAAGAAGCGCGAAGAGCGCGAGCATGGCGGCTTCCTTTCTGCTCGACCGTCTTCAGCGCCTCGCTGCGAAGTCACGTCTAGCGGTTCGGCTCGCGGTCGCGGTGCGCAATCAATGTCGCTGTGTGATCAAATATCATCTCGCCGAGAGCCCCGACGCGCTCGAAAGCGGCGAACGGTGGCTGGTGGAACGCGTCGCGTCGTATGGCGATCGTTTCGTCGACGTGGGCGCGAACGTCGGTGATTGGCTCGGGATGGTGTCTGACGCGATGCACGGCCGCACGTTTGCGGCCCTCGCGTTCGAGCCGTCGCGCAGCGCCTTTGACGCACTCGAAGGCCGTTTTCGCGGCGTTCCGCGCATCACGCTCTTCAACGTTGCCGTCGGAGCGGAGGCGGGATCGCTGTCTTTTTCGAAGAGCACAATGCCGGTCGCGGGAGTACGCTCGTTGCCGATTTCATGCGCACGCAAGGCACGACGCGGGCCGTAACGGTGACCACGCTTGATCCGCATTGCGGGAAGCGGACTGGACGCGTGTCGACGTGTTGAAGATCGACGCGGAAGGCTACGATCTGCACGTGCTGCGCGGTGCGCGCGACACGCTCGCGGTGCGCGGTGCGGTGTCGTGCAGTTTGAATACAATCGCGCCTGGCAGCTCGCCGGTGATACCTTGCGTGGGGCCTACACGTTGCTCGAAGGCAACGGCTACCGCGTGTTCGTACTCAAACGCGACGGCTTGTATACGCTCAACTATCACGGTACGAAGAGTACTTCGAATACACCAACTTCGTGGCGATCGCCCCGGACCAACTCGCGCGCTTCGAGGATCGTGTGCGCGGAGTGATCTAAGAAGCTTTCGCGTCGGCGCGGTAGAGGTCGTCGCAATACGGCAGGTGCGCGGCATCGCCGGCCACTGCGCGGCTTTCGATCCGGCGTCGAAACCCGAGTGCACGAATGCAAGCAGCGCGGCGCGCGGATCGGCGGCAGCACGAATCGTGTCGTACGGCACGATGCCCTCATGTCCGGAGCCCGCCGGTACCCACATCGCGCCGTCCGGCGCGAGCGGCATCGACGTCAATGTCGGCGGTTCGGGTGCGGTGTAGGTGTAGTAGGTGGGAGCCTTGACCTTGTCGTCGCCCGGCCAGAATCCAACGGCGATGACTTCTTGGGAGTAGGCTTCTTGCTCGACCGGATTCTCACTTGGCGGCCGGTTTCGGCCGGCCCGAATAACGCGCAAGGGCGAGGTCGAAGCTGTGCCAGAAAAGCTGTGCCGGACTCTCTTTTCCGATGAACTCGCTCGCGTACTGATCGAACACATCAGCGGTCCAGAGCACGATCTCCCACCAGCGGCGCACCATCACGTTGTCGTAGGATGCGTGCTCGCGATCGGCGCTAAAGCGTGTTTCCACGCCCATGCCGTAGGGCTTATCGACGATCTTGGTGCTGATCCCGAATGCGGCCAGCGTCTTCATGATTGTTTCATAGAATTCGGCCACGCTGAGTCCATCGTGCAGCGCGATGACCGCCGGCGCATGCGCGGTGTTTGCGTGCACGACGACCTGATGGTTGACGAAGTCGAAGTCGATCTGGAAGAACGTATTCCCGTTGCGCATGCGGCCGGTAGAAAGCCCGCACGCGGTCGGTTGCAGCGTCACGTTCCACCAGTGGGAGCGGTACGGCACGTGACCGAGGCGAATCTTACCGACGATCTGACTCATCAGGTGCACCGTGGTCAACGTCGGCTTCCAGTCTGCATAGGGCAGCGGAGCAAGCATCGGATCTGGCATAAGGGAAGGATAGCATGATTGACGCTGTGCTGGCACTGATCCTCACATCGCGCCAATACCAACGGCTCGACGTCTTCCACGGTGCTGCCGTCCAGAACGTTGCGTCCGGAATTCAGATCGACGCCATCTATGCGCTCAATACGGTGCAGTACTACGACAACGGCGTGGTCGCGAACAATAACTATCTCCCCACCGTCATGGATCCGCCCTACGAGTGCGCAGCGTTTACGAACGTGTCGCAGCGGGTCGCGACGGCCGTCGAATTCCGTTTCTCCTACGTTGACACGGTCGGCGATACGGTCGGCGCGGATGAGCTGACGATCGGGGGCAAGTTCTCGCCGGGCATTGCGATCGACGGCACCAAGAAAGAGTGCCGCCCCTTCAAGGGACAAATCGACGAGGCCCTCAACCTGTACGTCGCCGGTCAGCACTCCGCGTTGAACGGCACGGTCATCTACGTGAGATACGCCGATGGCTCGGCCTGGCGGCCCGGCACCGCTTCATAAGGAGACACCATGGATCAAGGCCCCTGTTCCCACGGGAACGCTGAAACGGTGCGCGCGGTCAAACCCAGCGCCAACGGTTGCGAGGACTGCCTCAAGATCGGCGCGTCCTGGGTGCATCTGCGCGAATGTCTCGAGTGCGGCCACGTCGGCTGCTGCGACTCGTCCCTACATAAGCACGCTACCGCGCACTTCCACGCCACCCATCACCCGATCATGCGTTCGTTCGAGCGCGGCGAGGACTGGAAATACTGCTACGTCGATGAAGTGATGTGGGAGTAGACCACCCGGGTTCCTCGGCGGCATAGTACATTTGTACTACTTAACACTCCCTTGACGATCGTCTTTTTGACTGGTACTCTCGTCCTATTCCACACGGTGGAATACGGTTTCAACGGGTTTGCACGGCAATGGATGCCGTTCATGCGGGTGTCACGCACAAGTCTTGTCACATGGACGTGATAAAGCGCAAACTACATCAGCGAAAAGGCGGGGACGTCTAGGCGATCCCTAGTTGTTCCTATTGCAAAGTGCAGACGGGCCTCCTCGGTCGCGTTCTCTTTTGCTTTTGCGTCGTGAACAAGGAAGTGCACAGTGCTGAACATTTCACCTGCGCTGACCGGTACCACTGGTGGCAACTCGCCACAGCTGAAGATGTCGCCGCTGGTCGTGCCCTCGGGCGATCCATCGACGTGGACCCAGGCACAGATCCAGGCGATGACGCAGAGCGACATTCAGTCGCTCACGCAAGCGCAGATCGGCGAACTCAGCCCCACGCAGATGGGCTACTTCACGACCACCCAGATCCCGTATTTTACCGCGACGCAGATCACCTATTTCAGTCAAGCCCAGATTGCGGGCTTTACGACGGCGCAGTTTGCGGCCTTTACCGCGAGTCAGCTCGGCGCTTTCACGACAGCGCAGGTTCCCGCGTTTTCGGCCGCGCAAATTGGCGCGCTCTCGCAAACGCAAGTTGCCGGTCTCGCGTCCGCACAGATCAATGCGTTCACGGCATCGCAATTTAACTCGCTCAAGACCTCGCCGACGTACGCAATCCGCGGGATCACGGTATCGACGCTCGATCAGGTCACGACCGCGACAGATCTCGATTCTCTCGACGACCGAGGTTGCCAGCCTCTCTTCGACGCAGGTCGCCGGTTTGACCTCTGCGCAGTTCGCGTCGCTCTCGGCAACGCAAATCGGGGCGCTGCCCGCGAGCTACATCACCGCAGGCGAACTCGGCGAACTTTCCACTCGCAAGCGGCCGGCTCACCACCACGCAGATCGCGGCTTCACCTCGGCGCAGATCGGCGAGATCTCGAAGGCTGGCTCGCGTCGCTTTCGAACACGCAAATCGGTGCGCTCACGGCAACCAACATCGTGGGCCTCACCGCGCGCAAGTGGGCGTGCTCAGCGGCTCGCAGTCGCAGGCTTCACTCGCGGCGCTCTCCGGCGCTTACCGCGAGCCAGTGGAGCGACTTTCATCCGCGCAGATCGCGCGCTAACGCAACGCAACTCGGCGCCGTAACGACGTTTCGGGCGCTTCAACGTTGTCGAAGTCTCTCGAACGCGCAATTGCAGTCGTTGAGATAACGGCGATCCCTACCGCCACTTCGATGCGTTGCAACCTGCAACGGTAGCGTCGTTTACGACGACACAACTCGGGACAGCGAGCCCGGCGCAGATCACCGGACTGTCCGCGCCGCGTTGCGGCCCTTTCGCCGGCGCAAATCGGCGCGATCAGCCACGTTATCTCCGTACCGCAGATTCAGGAACTTTCCAACGCGCAGGTGTCCGGGCTCAATTTTGCGGTGCAGAATAGTACCCAAGTCGGCGGCGTCAATGCTGCACAGATTCAATATCTGACGCAGTCGCATATTGCTGAGCTGACGGAGACGAACGTCACTGGTCTGACGGCGGCGCAGTGCGCACAGCTTTCGGCGACACAGGTCGCCGGCTTTACTTGGGTCTCCGGTACGGGCGCGGTGCGGGTGATGACGGCAGCGCAAATTGCCGCGATCACACCGGCTGCAGCCGCTGGGTTCGTAGACAATGCGTTGGGCTATTTGGACAGCGCGGGGACCTCGGGCTTTACGAGCGCGCAAGTCAACACGTTCAGTGCGGATCAGATGAACGCGATCGGATGGATTGACTATCTGACGCCGACGACTATAGCCGGACTGAACATATCGCAGATTGCGCCATTGAGCACCTACGAAATGAATCGCTTGCGCTCGACGCAGGTCGCGGCCATGACGGATGCGCAGATCGAAGTGTTGAGCGCGTCCAGGTCGGCTCATTGGGTGGCGATGCACTGGCAACAAAGGAAGCGGCCTCTTTGGTTTGAGCGCGCACCAAATCGGCTGTTGACACCAAGCCAAGTCAGCGGCCTGAACGCAGCGCAGGCTGGCTGTCTCACCGCCCCGCAAATTGGAGCCTCGTCATCGCAAATAAGTGCGTTCTCGAATGCTGCAATCGGCGGGCTCACCGCATCGAACACCACGGACCTATCTGGGTCCGAGATTGCTGCGCTCGAGCCCATCCCAAGTTGGTAGCTTGACGACGGCCGTGCTGAACGGCTTTACGGCGACGCAATTGAACGCACTTTCGTCTTCCCAGCTCACGGGATTGACTACCACTCAGTTTTCGGGACTAACGGCTGCGGAGATCCAGGGCTTTTCAAGCGCGCAATTCGCGGACCTTTCCGCTTCGCAGATCGGCGCGATCGGAGCCGGATACATGAGCACGGCCCAACTCGAGGCGCTGACGACTACGCAAGCTGCGGGCTTGGTAGGGGCGCAGGTAGCTGCTATCACGTCCGCGCAGGTGAGCGGCCACAGTGATAAGTGCGATCACACCTGCCAGCGCTTCCCGGAGATGAACGGCAACGGCAGCCCGGGGCTCACCGCGACGCAGATTGCTGCGCTGAGCACATCACGGGTTTCGAGCATGAATTTCGGAGCGCTGCAATATCTCGCGTCGAGTGCTTGGAGCGCGTTCTACCTCCTGCGCAACTTGCGGCAATCACGACGGCCCAACTAGGTGCGTTTGAGGGTGTTATCAATGCGCCGGCCTCGGTCGTCAACCAGTTCTCGACGGCGCAGATTCAGGCGATTGCCATCGCCGCGTTCACGTCGGCCTCGTTTGATGCGCTCGCACCATAGACCATTGCCGAGTTCACGCCGACGTTCATGGGCAAGTGCGGTGCCGCGACGATTGCGGGCCTTTCGAGTGCGCAGTTTGCTGCGCTTACGCCGCACAGATCGGTGCGATCGCCGCGTCGAATTACAGTACGAGCGAGCTTGGCGAGCTGACGGCGGCGCAAACCGCCAGCTTAACGACCACGCAGATGACCGCCTTTAGCGTGGCGCAGATTGGTGCCTTGTCGATTCCGGCGATTCAGGCGCTAACCAGCAGCCAGATCGGGGCGATAATGGCAACGGCAGCCCGGGGCTGACCGCAACGCAGATTGCTGCGCTCAGCACATCCCAGATTTCGAGCATGTCCTGGGGTGCACTCGATGAGCTGACTGCAAGCGCGTGGAGCGCCTTTTCGCCAACGCAACTTGCGGCGATCACGACCGCGCAGCTCGGGGCCTTCACGGTCGTCATGAATGCGCCGGCCTCGGTGGTCAACCAGTTCTCGGCAGCACAGATCCAGGTGCTTCCCACTGCCGCGTTTTCAGTTGCGTCGTTTGATGCATTGGACCCATCGACGATTGCGGAATTCACGCCTAAGTTTATGGGCTTGGCCGCTCCCGCGGCGATCCAGGGCCTTTCGAGCGCACAATTTGCCGCAGTTACGCCGGCACAGATCAGCGCGATCGCAGCAACGACTTTTAGTGCGAGCGAGCTCGGGCAGCTAACCGCGGCGCAAGCTGCGGGGTTGACGACCACCCAAATGACGGCGTTCACACCCACGCTGCTGGGATCGATCTCGATTCCGGCGATTCAGGCGCTAACCAGCAGCCAGATCGGGGCGATAAATGGCAACGGCAGCCCGGGGCTGACCGCAACGCAGATTGCTGCGCTCAGCACATCCCCAGATTTCGAGCATGTCCTGGGGTGCACTCGATGAGCTGACTGCAAGCGCGTGGAGCGCCTTTTCGCCAACGCAACTTGCGGCGATCACGACCGCGCAGCTCGGGGCCTTCACGGTCGTCATGAATGCGCCGGCCTCGGTGGTCAACCAGTTCTCGGCAGCACAGATCCAGGTGCTTCCCACTGCCGCGTTTTCAGTTGCGTCGTTTGATGCATTGGACCCATCGACGATTGCGGAATTCACGCCTAAGTTTATGGGCTTGGCCGCTCCCGCGGCGATCCAGGGCCTTTCGAGCGCACAATTTGCCGCAGTTACGCCGGCACAGATCAGCGCGGTGCGCGAGCAACGACTTTTCGAGTGCGAGCGAGCTCGGGCAGCTAACCGCGGCGCAAGCTGCGGGGTTGACGACCACCCAAATGACGGCGTTCACACCCACGCTGCTGGGATCGATCTCGATTCCGGCGATTCAGGCGCTAACCAGCAGCCAGATCGGGGCGATAAATGGCAACGGCAGCCCGGGGCTGACCGCAACGCAGATTGCTGCGCTCAGCACATCCCAGATTTCGAGCATGTCCTGGGGTGCACTCGATGAGCTGACTGCAAGCGCGTGGAGCGCCTTTTCGCCAACGCAACTTGCGGCGATCACGACCGCGCAGCTCGGGGCCTTCTCGGTCGTCATGAATGCGCCGGCCTCGGTGGTCAACCAGTTCTCGGCGGCGCAGATCCAGGTGCTTCCCACTGCCGCGTTTTCAGTTGCGTCGTTTGATGCATTGGACCCATCGACGATTGCGGAATTCACGCCTAAGTTTATGGGCTTGGCCGCTCCCGCGGCGATCCAGGGCCTTTCGAGCGCACAATTTGCCGCAGTTACGCCGGCACAGATCAGCGCGATCGCAGCAACGACTTTTAGTGCGAGCGAGCTCGGGCAGCTAACCGCGGCGCAAGCTGCGGGGTTGACGACCACCCAAATGACGGCGTTCACACCCACGCTGCTGGGATCGATCTCGATTCCGGCGATTCAGGCGCTAACCAGCAGCCAGATCGGGGCGATAAATGGCAACGGCAGCCCGGGGCTGACCGCAACGCAGATTGCTGCGCTCAGCACATCCCAGATTTCGAGCATGTCCTGGGTGCTGCACTCGATGAGCTGACTGCAAGCGCGTGGAGCGCCTTTTCGCCAACGCAACTTGCGGCGATCACGACCGCGCAGCTCGGGGCCTTCACGGTCGTCATGAATGCGCCGGCCTCGGTGGTCAACCAGTTCTCGGCAGCACAGATCCAGGCAATCGCCATTCAGGCGTTCTCGACGGCTTCGTTTGATGCGTTGGCACCGTCGACGATCGCGGAGTTCACGCCGACCGCCATCAGCAAGTGCGCGGTCGCGACGATCCAGGGCCTTTCAAGCGCGCAGCTGACAGCACTCACAGCGGGTCAATGGAACGCCTTGACGGCCGCGCAACTCGCCGGTATCAGCGGCTCACAGTTGAGCGGATTGTCGGCCGCGCCGGGCTTAACCGCCCAGGTGCTAAACCAGTTGACCACGGCGCAGCTTCAAAGCTTTGCCAATCTGGGCGCGATTCCGGCTTCGGCAATTGCCGGTATGACGCCCGCGAAGCTAGCGGTGTTTACGACGGCTCAATTTGCAACATTTAGCGCGAGCGACGCTGGCGCGTTCACGGCCGCGCAGCTCGCGGCACTTTCGACCGCGCAGATCGCCGCGATTGGAACGGCGGCGTCGGGCTTCACCGCTGCCGAGATCGGCGAGCTCTCCACAGCCCAAACGCAGGCCTTGACGACTACGGAGATGGCGAACCTTTCGAGCGCCGGGGTATCCGGCTTCAGCACGGCACAAATCGGGGAGCTGTCGACAGCTCAGATCGGAGCGTTGAGCAGATTCAACATAGGTGGACTCACGGCAACGCAGATCGCGACGCTCTCGACGGGCCAAATCGGCGCGATCAATGCTGCTGCAGCACCTGGGGCTCACCGCAGCGGGCAGATCGGCGCGTTTTCACAAACGCAGTTGCTTGCGCTTGCGCCTTCGACCTTGGGCGCGCTGACCCCGAGTGCTCTTTCCGCGATTCCCGCACTGGTGATCGCGCAACTTTCAAACGCACAGATCGGTGCGCTTACGGGCGCCCAGATCGGCGCATTGACAGACGCGCAGTTTCAAGCGCTGACACCTTCGCAGATTGCGGCGCTCTCAAACACCGGTGTTCAAGGCATCACGGCAGAGCAGATCGAGAACGACCTGAGCGCCGCCCAACTTGCCGCACTCACACCGGCGCAGATTGGCCAGCTGTCGGCGGCACAAGTGGCGGCGTTCTCGCCATCGCAGATTGTCGACCTTACGACGGCGCAAATCGGCGGGCTCTCACCAGCGGGTCTTGCCGGCTTGACGGATGCCATCGCGTCATTCTCGCCAAGCCAGCTCGCAGCATTAGGCCCCGCGCAGATCGCCGAGCTCGGCGCAGGTGCGTTCCACGCCCTTTCTTCAAGTCAGTGGGACGCGCTTTCGAGCGCGCAACTCGGCGCGATTACGCCAACGCAGATCGCAACGTGGACCTCCGTTCCGGGCATCGATGCGAATACGCTCAATCAATTCTCCTCGAGTCAGTTACAGGCGTTCTCGTCGCTGAATGTCGTGCCCGCATCGGTTCTGCCTGGTATCGAGGCGTCGCAGTTCGCGGCGTTCACGCCGGCGCAACTGGCGACGCTGACCGCTGCCGACGTCTCGAACATCACACTGCCGCAGCTCGCCGCCCTCAACGACGCACAGATCGCCGCGTTCGGTTCGGCAGCAAGCGGGTTCACCGCCGCCCAGACCGCACAAATCACTGCAGCGCAAGCTGACCAGCTCACATCCACCGAACTTGGCGCGCTTTCGGCTGCAGCGCTCGGCGGCCTGAGTCCGTCAGCGATCGAAGCGATTACACCGGCCGCATTTGCCGGCCTCACGACGGCAAATGCAAGCGGTCTTAACGACGGCGCAGGCCGCCGCACTTTACGGCTCCTCAACTCGCGGCCATCACCGCGCAAGCATTTGCAAAACTCTCGGCGGCGCAGCTCGGCGCGCTGAGTGATAGCGCCACCGCGGCCGCGACGAGCGCGCAGCTCGCGAAACTAACATTGGCACAGGTTGCCGGCCTCTCGCCTTCGCAGATTCAATCGCTATCTGCTACGCAGCTGCAGGCGATCTCGTCGAATGCGGTTTCAGGCTTCGCCCCCGCAACGATCACCGCGATTGACAGCGAGGTAGCCAACTTCACCAACGCGCAACTGGCCGCGTTCAATAGCGCGCAGGTTGCCGCCATCACGGACAACGGCATAGACGCGCTCGCGCCCTCACAGGTCGCCGCACTCTATGCTCCCGCCCTCACGAGTCAGCAAGTCGGCGATCTCTCGGCATCGCAAATCGCTGCGCTTACCGGCTCGCAAGTGTCGTCGTTGCTGCCGAATCAGATTCAAGCGCTTTCCGGCGAACAATTTGCCGATCTCAGCGGTTTGCAGTTGCAGTCGCTCACGACGACACAGCTGGCGACGGTGAGCCCGGCGCAGATCTCCGTGCTCGATGGCGACCAAATTCAAAGTTTCAAACCCGGTCAAATCTCGCAGTTCAGCGCTGCGCGATTCCATCGATTGCCGTAAGCGCAATCCCTTCACTTACTCCCGAGCAACTCGATGCCCTTACCGCGGATGAGCTCGACGCCTTGACAACGGCCCAAGTCCAGGCGCTAACCACCGCGCAGCTCGCGGCCCTTTTCCCAGCGCAACTCGCAGAGCTGGCAAATTCCCAGCTCGCGAACTTACTGCCAAGCCAGATCTCGCTGCTCTCTCAGCCACAGATCGCTGCGCTGTCCCCAAGCCAAGTTTCGCAACTCAGTCCGAGCGTGATCGCGTCGCTGGACGACGCACAGCTCAACGCATTAACCCCCGCCGATATCGCCGCGCTAACCTACGCCCAGGTTTCGGCGCTGACCCCACAAGAGGTCGGAGCTGACACCCGCTCAGGTTGGCGCGTTCAGCAGCAGCATCGCCAGCCTCAACCCGGCCGAGATAGCCTTGCTTTCAAATGCGCAGATCAACGCGCTGAAACCAACGGAGATATCGGTCTTCACGCCGGCGCAGGTCGCTTCGCTCACGCCGCAAGAGGTCTCGGAGTTCACGCCGACTCAGATTGGCGCGTTCAGCAGCAGCATCGCCAGTCTCAACCCGGCCGAAGTTGCTTCGCTATCAAACGCACAGATAAGCGCGCTCACGCCAACCGAAATAGCGGCGCTGACTTCGGCGCAAGTCGCTTCGCTTACCCCGGTCCAGATCGCTGTCTTTTCGGCATCCCAACTCGTCGCGATCGGCAATAACATTGGTAGTATCACGCCCGCGGCTGTCGCCTCACTCTCGCCAGCACAACTCAACGATTTTAGCTACGATCAGATCTCGCAGATAACCACAACACAAATCACCGCATTTAGTGGTGCGCAACTTAACGGGTTGCTCGCCTCGCTTGTTCCGCGATCAATTTTGCAAATTTCGCATCGCTCACGGCCACCCAAGTCGGCGAGCTTACGCCAACCACAATCGGTGAATACACGACGGGGCAAGTGGCGAGCTTCGCCGGCGCGCAACTGGCGTCGCTGAATCCGGCGCAGCTCGCAGCGATCACAACAAGCGACATATCGGAGCTCACGAATGCGCAAATCCGTCGTTAACCCCGACTGAAATCAATCTCTTGTCCCCCGATCAATTCGTTGCCCTGACGAGTGCGCAGTTGGCTTCGATCACACCGCAGCAAATCAATGCCATATCCGCGGCAATTCTTGCGACGCTTGGGCCGACCGGGATCGCCGCATTTTCTGGCGCTGCGCTCGCTTCACTGCTGCCCTCAACACTCGCATCGCTAAGCGATGATCAGCTCGGCGGTATGGAGCTTTCACAAGCGCCCTATCCAACGACGAGCCAGATTGGCGCACTGAACCAATCGCAGCTTAACTCAATTGGTCTGGCCGTTCTGGCGTCGCTGATCCGAGCGCCCTTGCGGAGATCGGTGATATCGTCGACGAATTCAATCCAGCCTTTATCGCCTCGCTACCCACAAGCAGCCTAAGCGCGCTAGCGGATGCGCAGCTTTCGGGACTGTGTCCGATCAAGTGGCGGCCTTTAATGCCGCCAATGTTAGTGCGTTCAGCCCGCAACAACTAAATGCACTGGGTGAGAACGTATCGGCAATCGGTACGGCGCTTTTCGCGAGCATCACGCCAACTCAGGCCGCGGCGCTAAGCGCCGATCAGGTGGGATCCCTGAGCGCGATGCAGCTCAATCTACTCGGCCCTGGAGGGATCGCAGCATTTGGCGATTGGCAAGTCTCAGCGCTCACGCTGCCCAGCTGCAGGGGTTCACGCTCGACCAAGTCGCCGCCATCGCCAACGCTGCGGCGCTCACGACCCCCGCGCTTCAATCCCTCGATGACCCGCAAACTGGAGCGTTAACGCAGACGCAGCTTGCGCCACTGGGGGGATCATTGATCAACTCCCTCGCACCTGCGCAGGTCGCTGCATTGAGTACGAATCAGGTCGCTCTTTCGTCTACAGGTCAGATTGCGGCACTTACGGCGCAAAACGTTGCAAATCTGCAGCCGACTGCCTTAGCTGCCCTGTCAACGGCGCAACTCCAAGCACTTTCGGCGAACCAGCTCAATGCACTCGGTCCGTCGCAGATCGAGGCACTCTCTAGCGTGCAGATCGCTGCGATAGCACCCAGCACGCTTGCGAACCTTGAGCCGCGTGCGATACGAGCACTGACCACATCGCAGATTCAGTCGCTGACGCTGCAGCAACTAGGGCAACTAACCGCGAGCCAAATGGCTGATCTTAAGACCAACGCAGACTTAGCCAACGATCCCGCCGATGCGGCGGTCGTAGACCTCACGCCGCAGCAAATAGCGAACCTCACCGCAGTGCAGTTGCAAGCGCTCACGCCGGCAGAAATCCAGTCTCTTAGTACACCGCAATTGCAGGCCTTGTCGACGCAACAATTAGGCGAACTGCTGCCAATCCAATTGCAGTCGCTCACTATTTCGCAGCTGAACGAGCTGTTGCCCGCTCAACGCGAGTCGCTCATCGTTCCGCTCGAGATGCTTGGGTATCAATACGTTCAACCAGGGGACGCGCCTTACGACGGCAGTGACAGCGCAACTGACAGCGGTTCAATAGTCGCGGGCGACAACTCACAGGTTCCGGGCGAAAATTTCGTCGTTGTTGACGATCCGGACGGGAGCGAGCCAAAGCCTAGTCCTTGCCACTGGTTCCGACCTCCCGAACGGTGACTTCCCCCAGGGAGCCTATCACCGGCGGTGCAACGATTTCTGATGCTTCGTCGCCACCCTCCGGTTGGGCAACGTACGTGCCTCCAGCAAGTCCACCGTTACGGCGGCTACCGTCCAGCAATATCAGGACATAATCTAAATGCGTTCTACTCGTGGATCCAAACGGTGCCTAGTTATGGGCAAGGTGGTGAAAGCAACACGACCGCTATAAACTACATAACGCAGCTGCTCACAAGTAGTGGTGACTTCACGTTTGATCAAATCGTCGCGGCGCAAACTGGGGCCCAAAACGCGCTCAACTGGAGCCCGATCGAAGATGCCAACAGCGGCACAAGGTCCGCGATGCAGGCCTCGACCCCACGGTATGCGGCGACGGTTCTTCAGAGCATTAGCTCGTTGCTGCTCATTCCGAACGCTCCGTTCGCGAATCTCGTTGGCACGACGACCACACTTAATCCCGGTTGGAATATTACGCAGCCGATCCGAACGACTCGAATTTTCAG
>CAVSBV010000003.1:0-1714994 GCA_963726285.1 Vulcanimicrobiota bacterium
CGCAGCATTGAACGCCGTCGGCCTTGACGCGATGCTGCTGCTCGACGGCACGGGCGGCATCGCGCTGCTCGTGCCCTTCGACGACCAGCCGAACTATAACGATGTTCGCATCTGGCTGCACGGACTTGCCAACGCGCTCGCGACCGTGCACGGCGGTCTCTTCACGACCGAACCCAACACGCACGGCGGCTCGCTTGTGCACATTCACGTCAACGACAATGCACCCGGGATGTTCAGTGCGCTCCCCTATAGCGCGCGCGGCCTCGAAAACTTGCCGATCGCCCTGCCGATCCCGTGGGAACTGCTCGACACGATGCCATCCGCGAGCATCACGGTCGCCGACTTCCCCGCCCACTTCGCGCGACACGGCGACACGCTGATGATCGAACGCCACCGCATCGGCGAACAAAACTTCTCAAAAGTGCTACGTCACCCTGAGCTTGGTCGAAGGTGTTCACTCTAACACCCGGCCCCATCGCCGCCGCCATGCACATCCTCGCCGACGGCATCACGCGCAGCGCCGACCAGATCCTCGACGAAGCCGTCAAAGAACGTCTGCTCGCCGCCGACTACAAGCCTCACTACATGTATAGCGCGCTGATCGAATTCATTTCGCGCGCGATCGGCGGTGGCCGCAGGCCAAACATCGTGCAAGACGAGCATCGAAATTTCCGGATCAACGAAGGCGACGATTGGCCGAACCTCAATCCGCCGCCTCCGCGCGCGCCCATCCGCAGGCGCAAGCGCTCGCCGCGCGCCTCGCGACAACCGCAACCGGCAGCGATCCCACTGCGTTCGAAGTCGCCGTCTGCGACGCGTTCGCCCACATGGGCTTTCTTACCAATCACGTTGGCGGCTACAAAGCTCCCGACGGCTACGGCGACGCGATCCTCGGCCCGCTCGGCTACCGCGTGATGTTCGAATGCAAGACGGGCAAAGGGAATGTCACCCAACCCGACGCCTTCGAAGCCGCGAAATATAAGGATGCGTTCCACGCCCAGTACTGCACGCTAATCGGCCCCGCATTCCCCGACGAAAACGAACTGACGCAAGAACTGAAGACGCACGGCGTCAGCGCATGGACGCTCGACGATCTCACGACCGCGCCGCTTGCCGGCGCGAACGCGTACGAACTGCGTCCGTGCTTCGAACCGGGCTATGCCGCCGACGGCTTGATGGATCTGCTCTGGAATCGCGACCACGGGTTGGGGAAACGCGTGCGCGTCGTCGCCGCGCTGATTCAACAAGCCGGCTGGGATTTGCAGACCACGGCCGCGCGCACCGGCACACCCGCCGACGCGCCGTTGCTCACTGTTCGACACCGCAATGGCACTCGTTGATCAGGCACTGGCGCGTTTCGGATCAACGCAAGGCTGCACGCGGGAAGAGATTGAGCTGGCATTTCAGTACTCGACTAGCCCCGTCAACGGCTACGCCGAAACGAGTGGTGCAGCGCTCGTCACGGTTGCGCCGAGCGTGACGTAGCAGAATATCGGCGGCGCGATGGATCTCTGGAGACTGTGGAGTCGGATCCTCGCGATGACAGCCGAGGGTGGGGGGTCTGGCGTGTGCACGGTCATCGGCATATCATGGTCGTGAGGTATCATTCATATGTCGAGGTTCATCAACCCGTATCGTCTAGAGCCACACGAGCAGTTCGTTCAACACTGCGGCGATCACGCGGTGCGATGGAACGCGCTTACCTCGAAGCCTGGCGCGCCTCGGATGCATCTAATTCGCTGCTGAAGCAAGCAATGTGGGCTCAGTACGACTTTGGAGAAGACGTCGATCCATTCTACGCGACGGTCACCGGAGTGAAGGTTGTTTCGGACCCGGACTATCCGAAGCTGCTCTATGCAAATGCCGAAGCAGAAGACGTTCAGGCTGACCAGCAGGCCTCGTTGTTGATTCTCATGGCTGACGACGCGCTGCAACGCTATTCGCGAGAGCTTCTCGGAAAATCCGGCCTCTATCCCGGTTATGGACCGGATCACTTCGGCATCAAGATGACGACGCTTCTCCGAGCCGGGACAAACACGCTGCGGCATGTGTCGGAATGGGACGAAATGTTCGATACTTTGCCATATCCGGAGCTGGACACGCTCAACAAGAAAGACCCCCGCTATCAGCCGATGCAAAGTATCGAAGTTCTTCAGCGTGTGTTCGGCTACGCAAAAAGTGATTTCGTTCGCGGAGTCGTGTCTTGGGTAGTTGTAGCTCGCATCGACGGACAATATGGAACCGCAACCCCCGAATACCAGCGTTTTGAACAACCACTGGTCGAAGCGGCTAAAGAAATCGCAGCAACGAAATCAATGCTGGCCTTAAAGGAGCTGAACGACGAACTCGCCCGCGCACTGAGATCGGTCGAATAGGCAGCGCAGGATTTCGGTGCCAGAAACAGCGAGCGCGTTTTGGGAGCGGACGAAGATGCGCGTCGACGGCGCCCCTGACCTTATGGAGGAGCGCCGCCAGCGGTGGGGAGCGATCGTTTTCGACGGTACGCCGCTTGGCGAGCACCCCACAAATGAGGAGAACTTCGAAGAAGCTGCTCAGCTAGCCGTTGTCCTTGTGTCGTGCGACGTTGATGGAGAAGTGAAGTCGATCAGGAGACTCCGGGAGCGGCAAGTCGTTCATACCCCGGATTTTGAAGCCGAGCTTCATGATGGTCGCACGATACGCATCGAGGTAACCCAATTTGTTGATCAGAAAGCTATGGACTTTCAGAACCACTGGGACGCAGTGTTTAACGCATTGCGCGAAATTCGCAAAAAAGACGCGGCGCTCGAGGCAAAGTTGCACGGCATCCAAGTCGTCTTCGACATTCCCGGCGGCTATCCGAGCAACGAGGTCGCTGCCGACGTCGCTGCAGAGATGGCGACCCTTCTTCATTCCTTGGATTCAGACAAAGACCTAAGACGCCGCGTAGATGTTCCGACCGCCTATCCCTCTCTCAATTATCTTGATGCGAGCTACTATATTAAAGTTCGAAATGACAAGCCAGGGGAAGTCACGTTCTCATTGCCCGTTTGGCTTTCCGACGCCGATGAAATTCTAAACTCAGTTCCCAGAGTGGTCGGAAAGAAGTCGCGAAAACACCAAGACTATTCAGACGACGGAACGGTCCCTGTATGGCTCGCATCCTTTGCCCGCGATCAGGCGGGTGGCCTAGGACTGACGGCCATCCAAGAACTCAAGCGAACAGCAAGGGACATCGTGGTTGAGCCGTTCGAACGGATTATGATCGCGAATGCGGTCGCGGGTCTTCTAGTTAACTCCGACCGAGCGACCCCAGCGATCTACCGGAGTCTCTCGGTAGAACGCTGCGAGATTTCGCGCGGGTGAGACGCGGATCGGCTCCTGTTCTGTTGCGTTCGTTCTAAGCGCCGACGTCTGTCATAGGTCAAGAGCCGAGAAATCATCGAGTCCGAGCGTGGCCACTCGAAAACAATCCTTGCCGTTCACTGACCCGGCCTTTCTCCAAACGGTACTCCCGAGGAAAATCATTAGAGCTTGCGCTCGCCCTTGTCGGGTCATACGCTACAGCCCTCAGTCGCAGCCGCGAACGCCTGTTCGCCACGCCCAATAGTTCATTGGGCTCAGGGGCGGCTCAAGAAGGCGTTCGAATGGCTGTTCCCATGCTCGGCCAACGAAGAAATTCTTCCAAATATTCACAAAAAGCGAGAACATTTTTGCTCGCCAGGTGTTATAAAGGAGAGAGTTCGGGAAAATCCGAACTCGGAAACCCTTGGCGATAACATACTTTGAGCCGACGGCCGGGAAACGCAATGTCATCAAAATATTCATTGCAAAAGATCTGAAGCGGCGCCGCGAGGCCGAAGTCGCCCTGCTGAATCATTTGGGCATACTTCAAAACAGTCAAATCAATACGCTGCGAGAGCAAGGACGACTGGAACTAGTTCGCGACGAAGTCCTGAGCTATAAATTCAGAGTCCCTGGTGGCGGGAATCTTTGGATAAGGCTCCTATCCGCGGCGTGGCCGACTGATAGTGATTTAGTTATCTTGCACCCAGTGATCAAGAAACGCAATGACCTTAAACCCGCCGACATAGCTCACGCCGAAACCAATTTACGAATACTTAAATTAAGAGAGCAAGATTAAAAATGGCACACCGCAACGCGCTAAGTGAACTACTTGATTCGAGCCCTCGTCTGGCTAAGCTGGCTAAAGAGTCGGCAGGGCTATCCGAGATCGCAGCTTTACTGCTGGAATTGCGCCAGCAGCTCGGCCTCTCGCAGAAAGAATTCGCGCGCTGCGCGGGCCTGTCAAAAACGATGGTGTCCGAATTAGAAAACGCCGCCAATAATGGCGTCACGCTGAAGACGCTGTCGAAAATCGCGAAAGGTGGAGGACTCAAGTTGTGCCTCGCATTCGAAACTGCATCGGCGGCCGTCGAGGTCGGCGCCGTAACCGCATCCCTCAACCTAAAGCGCTACGTTCTTTCGTAGCCTCGGAGCTAAGCGACTATCAGGACGGATTGGCCGCTTAAGTGGCTCGGCTTAAAAGAATCCCGAGACTGCCCCTCTCGTAAAGACTGCAGAACGGCAGATGGAAAATGCAAGTGTTACAACCCCGCACCTCGTAAACGCGCTGGTGAACGAGGTTGTCCGATCACGGATTCGCTTCCGTGCTCTGGCACGATTACTTATCGCCAAAGGTCTTATTAGCGAGCACGAATACGTTGCAGAATACGAGCAAGAGCAAGACGCAAGTTTTGTTGCCTTAGCCGACATTCTACTTTTGGACCCAACCATAGCAAACGAAAGACATCGGGCCTGGCTATCAGCGAACGCGGAAGGTTCGCGGCGATGTCGGGAAAGCGCGAGATGCCACGCCTGATGCTAACACCTGAGACCACGATGGAATAAACAGCCAGGTTGCTGATCTATCGCACTGTCGGCAAGTTGGTCTCGGCTTCGAGCCTGTCGATCGTGCTGGAAAGCTCTGAATAAATACAGTGCGATTGGAACTGAAACGCCGGCGGAACGAGCGCCGGGCCGCTCGCCCCTCGAGCGATAGTGGAGTAGGCAAACCTTTGTGAGCGATGATCTTCTGCGTGACATGTTTGCGGAATCGCAACGGACGCCATTGCGCGCGATCGGTCAGAGTCTGAGTCGATCGGCTCCGCGGGCGCGGAACTCCTTGATGTGTTCTCACTGCTTCGTATCGCACTTACAAAGGCCGCCACAGATGCCGGGCTCGCTGGCATCGCATTCTTACCTGAGGCTAATCCACAGCACCACGTCGAGTACGAACGCGATCCGAATGGCGGCTCCGTTCCCAAGATTCCATTTGCGCTCACGGCCACAAGCGAAGAGAGCCCGCTGAGCGTCACGATCCGCGGCACGGTCGCGCGCTCGCTTCCCCAGCCGATGAACGCGGCTTTCTATTTCTTTTCACCGCTGGAGTTGATCCTGACCGGCACGGGCGAGCCGACGAAGCGAACGAATTGGCAACCGATGGCAAATGATTTTGACGACGAAGATGACGATTCGGTGGTCGCCCGCGTACAGCCCCACTACTCCGTCGACGGGCGGTACCTTCGGATGAAGCTAAGAGTCCTAAATCGGACGCAGACCTAAGAAGACCCCAATTTTTCAGAGACGGGTCTGGCGGCTCTGCCACACGTTAACCCTCGGTAATGCCCCTTGACCGGCCTACCCCGCTGCTGCTAAGGTGGGCGAACCATGATCTCGGCGTTCGTTTCGACGACCACGACGACCACCACCACCACGACCACTGTCGTTCGGTGCAGGTTGACGTAGGCTAAAACACGAGATCAAGGACAGCTTACGAAGCCCCGCACCGATTGGTGCGGGGCTTCTTGCATTGTCAGGGAGCCAACATGGACGTGAAGTGTAGCGACTGCGGCGCGGTCGCCGATCCCCTCGAAGTCTGCCGGTGCGGCGGGTTGCCCGAATTCGTCCTCGGCGATCTGCGGCTCGATCCGATCGGCCTGCGGCGCGTCGTGCGCGAGCGCCGCGCGTCGTACGAACCGCTCTTCGCGAGCGGCGTGTGGCGCTGGCGCGAACTGCTCCCGCCGATCGCCGAGCGACGCGATCGTCTCGCTCGGCCGAAGGCAACGTCCCGCTCTACGATTCGGCGTCGGGCGCGCGCTACGCCGGCGTCGATCGCCTCGCGTATCTGCACCTCGGCATGAATCCGACCGGCTCGTTCAAGGATCTCGGCATGACGGTTGCGATCTCGGCCGCAAAAGCCAGCGGCGCACGCGCCGTCGTCTGCGCGAGCACGGGCAACACCGCGTCGTCGATGGCCGCCTACGCCTCGCGCGCCGGCCTCGATGCCTACGCGATCGTTCCGCGCGGCCGCGTCAGCGATGCGAAGCTCGCGCAGATGCGCGAATACGGCGCGCAGTTGATCGAAGTCGACGGCTCGTTCGATGATGCGTTCGCCTCGCTGCAGCGCGTCGAGCGATGCCGCGGTCGTCAATTCGATCAACGCCTATCGCATCGAAGGCCAAAAGTGCGCGGCGTTTGCGATTCTCGAAGCGCGCGCGTGGGCGCGTGCCGGATTGGATCGCGCTGCCCGGCGGCAATCTCGGCAACATCTCGGCGATCGCCAAAGGCTTTCGCGAAGCGCGCGCGCTCGGGCTGATCGATCGCTTGCCGCGCCTCGCACTCGTGCGCGCGGCACAAGGCGTCGCACACGACCGCGAGCGCGATCGCCGTCGGCAAACCGCAATCGCTGCGGCCGCGCATTACGCGCACTCGAGCAATTCAACGGCATCGAACTCGCCGTCGACGACGATGCCATCCTCGAAGCCAAGGCGCAGATCGGGCGCGAAGGCATCGGGTGCGAACCCGCCTCTGCCGCATCGCTCGCCGGCCTACGGGCGCTGCGTGCATCGGGCGAGCTCGCACCCGACGCCGACGTCGTCGCGATTCTCACCGGCCACGTGTTGAAAGATGCTCGCAGTCCCTCGACTACGGCGCTTCGCGCCTACGCTCGGGATGACAAAGACGAAGCTCGGGGTGACAAACATGCTGTTGCGTGATCGGTTTCTCGTCAGCGTGCCCGCCACGAGTGCGAATCTCGGGCCGGGCTTCGATTGCGTCGGCATCGCGCTCGATCTGCGCGCCCGCGCAATGGTCGAACCGGCGCACCGCTTCTCGCTCGACTTCAGCGGGCCGCAGCAACCCACGCACATCGGCTTCGAACGCATGCTGCTCGACGCGATGCACACGCGTCAGCAGCGAGCTGCCGCGCGTGCGCGTGCACATCTTCAACGACATTCCGCTCGGCAAAGGCCTGGGCTCCAGCGCCGCCGCGAGTGCGCTCGGCATCACGATCGCCGCGCGCGCGCACGGCATCGAACTCTCGCGCGACGAGCTCGCGCAGCGCGTCTGCGACCTCGAAGGCCATCCCGACAACGCGCTGCCGGCCGTCTACGGCGGCATGGTGATCGCCGCATCGGCGCGCGGCGCACGTCAAACTCGCTGGCGCCGCGCGAGCTGCACGCGATCGTCGTCGTGCCCAACTTCGATCTCGCAACCGAACGCGCACGCGCACTGCTGCCGGCGCAGTACGACAAAGCCGACGTCGTCTTCAACCTGCAGCGCGCCGCGCTGCTCGGCGCCGCGCTTGCGTCGGGCAATTGGAACGTGCTGCGCGAAGCGATGCGCGATCGCGTGCATCAACCGCAGCGCGCGGCGGTCATCCCGGGACTGGCCGAGGCGCTCGCGGTCGATGCGCCCGAGCTGCTCGGCGTCGCGCTCTCGGGCGCCGGCCCAAGCGTGCTTGCGCTCGTGCACGGTCGCGTCGCCTGGCGCCCGATCGCCGCGCGCATCGCGGCCGCCTTCGAGCGCGCTGGGATCGCAAGCCGGAGTTACCGGCTGCCCTTCGCCGCGCGCGGCCTGATTTCGCGCCGGTACTTGACGGAGCGCAAAGCGGCATGATAGCCTGGCGCAAATGTTCTCGGCAACCTCCATGATGATGTGTCCCATTAGCACCATGCAAATGCATGAGGCGTGGGCCGTCGTGGAGCGCACCAGAGAGTAGCAGACTCTTCTAGCGATCCAAACGACGCCTCCGCCAACACGGCGGGGGCGTTGTTCTTTTTTTCATCACTCGGAGGGTCACGCGAACATCATGGACTGTACGGTTGGAATCGGATTACTCGGATGCGGCACGGTCGGCGCGTCGGTCGCGCAGCGACTGCTTTCGGAACGCGACGCGATCGAGCGGCGCAGCGGCGTGCGCTACCAATTGCAAGCGATCGCGATCGCCAATCCGAGCAAAGCGCGCCCGGCCGCAATCGATCCGCGCGCTCTTTACCACCAACGCCCGCGCCGTCATCGACGATCCGCGCGTCGATCTGATCATCGAGTGCATCGGCGGCACGCACGGTCGCGTCCGAATTGCTCGAATACGCGCTCGAACGCGGCCGCACGGTCGTCACCGCCAACAAAGATCTGATCGCCACGCAAGGCCCGCGCCTCTTCGCGCTCGCCGCATGCACGCGGCGCACGCTGCGCTACGAAGCCGCGGCCTGCGGCGCGATCCCGGTCATCCGCGTCCTCGACGATGCGCTCGCCGGCGATAGCGTCCACGCCTTCGGCGGCGTGGTCAACGGCACGTGCACGTACATTCTCTCGCAGATGGAACGCGGCGAAGAATACGACGTCGCGCTCGCCCGCGCGCAAGAACTCGGCTTTGCCGAAGTCGATCCGACCAGCGACGTCGAGGGCGCTCGACGCGGCCCACAAACTCGCGCTCCTGATGCAGCTCGCGTTTCAGATGGCGGTGATTTCGCCGCGCCTGCGCCGCAGCGGCATCAGCCAGGTGAGCAAACGCGACGTTGCACGCGCCCAAATGCTTGGCTATCGCATCCGCTTGGTCGCAGCAGCCACGCGGAATGCGAACGTCGCGAGCGGCGAAGTTGCGCCGGTCCTCGTACCGCAAGCGCACCCGTTCGCCGCAGCGAGCGGACCGGAAAACGTCGTGCGCGTGGTCGCGCGCGACGCCGGTCCGCTGTTGCTTTCCGGCACCGGCGCCGGCGGGTTTCCGACCGCGTCGGCCGTGCTCGGCGACGTCGTGACGGCGCTGCGCGACGTGGCCAACCGGCGCGTCGCGCATTTCCCCGCGCTCGAACCGCGCGCTGCACGTCGCGCCGCTCTTCGAGCAACTCTCGCGTCATCCAGAACTCCCACGCTATCCGCTGTGGGATGACTCCCTCCTCGAAGCTCCGGTCTCGCAGCTTGAAACTGCGCTACTCATGACCGGGAAAAAGGAACGACTACCATGAGCACCACCCTGGAGCAAGAAGCAACTCCACACTTTGACACGCTCGCGATTCACGGCGGCCACCGCGGCGATCCCGTGACCAAAGCGCGCGCCGTACCGATCTATCAGACGACCTCGTATCTCTTCGACTCGACCGACCACGCGAGCAAACTCTTCGCGCTCGAAGAGTTCGGCAACATCTACACGCGCATCAATAATCCGACGACCGACGTGCTCGAACAGCGCCTCGCGCAACTCGAAGGCGGCGCGGCCGCGCTTGCGGTCGCAAGCGGACAAGCCGCCGTCGTGTATTCGATCCTGAACCTCGCGCGCAGCGGCGATCACATCGTCAGCTCCGCCTCGCTCTACGGCGGCACCTACAACGCGTTCGCGCACACGCTCAAGCGCTTCGGCATCGATGCGTCGCTGGTCGACTTCAACGATCCGGACGCGGTCGCGGCGGCGATCCGCCCGAACACCAAGGCGATCTTCGCCGAGACGATCGGCAATCCGAAGATCGACGTGCTCGACGTCGAGCAGTACGCCGCACTCGCGCACGAACACGGCCTGCCGCTGATCGTCGACAACACGCTCGCGACGCCGTATCTGCTGCGCCCGATCGACTTCGGCGCCGACATCGTCGTGCACTCGGCGACCAAGTTCATCGGCGGCCACGGCACCGCGATCGGCGGCGTGATCGTCGACGCCGGCAAATTCGACTGGGGCAACAATCCGCGCTTCGCCGAGTTCGCCGAACCCGACCCGTCCTACCACGGGCTGCAGTACGCGCCGGTCTTCGGCAATATCGCCTACATCATCAAGGCGCGCGTCCAACTCTTGCGCGACGTGGGCGCGGCGCTCTCGCCGTTCAATGCGTGGCTGCTCCTCCAAGGGCTCGAAACGCTGGGCCTGCGCGTCGAGCGTCACAGCAGCAACGCGCACGCAGTGGCCGAGTACCTCGAAGCGCATCCGCAGGTGCAATCGGTTGCCGAATACCCGCGCTCGGCCAGAAGTATCTCCCCAACGGCGGCGGCGCGATTCTCACCTTCCGCGTCCGCGGCGATGCCGCGACGCGCCAAAGCGGTGATCGATCGCCTCAAGCTCTTCTCGTTGCTTGCCAACGTCGGCGACGCGAAGTCGCTGGTGATTCATCCGGCGAGCACCACGCATCAACAACTCACGCCGGAAGAACGGCTGCAAAGCGGCGTCGACGAATCGACGATCCGGCTTTCGGTCGGCATCGAGGACAAGCGGGACATCATCGCCGACCTCGAACAAGCCCTCGCGAGTGCGTGACGCTAACGATCGATATCGGTGCGCTGGATTTGGACTGCGGGGTAACGCTCCCCGCGGTCCAGCAGCGCGTCACGATCGACGGCGCGGATCCGAATTCCGACGGCAGTAACGTCGTGCTCGCCGCGCATGCACTGACCGGTTCGAGCCGCGTCGCCGAATGGTGGCCCGGCATCGCCGGCGACGGCGCGCTCTTCGATCGCCGCCAGTGGTGCATCATCGGGATCAACGTCCTCGGCGGCTGCTACGGCTCAACGCGCACGGAACACCCGGTCAGCGTGCGCGATATCGTGCGCGCCGAGCTGCGCGTCTTCGACAAACTCGATCTGCCGCGCATCGCCGTCGTCATCGGCGGCTCGCTCGGCGGGATGCAAGCATTGCAGTTGGCGCTCGATGCGCCAAAGCGCGTCGGCCACGCCATCGTGATCGGCGCAAGCGATCATCATACCGCGATGGGCATCGCGCTCAACGCCGTGCAGCGCGAAGCGATTGCGCTCGATCCCACGCGCGGCGTTGCGCTCGCGCGCAAGATCGCGATGCTCACCTACAAAAGCGACGATCTCTTTCGCGAGCGGCACGACCGCAAACGCGACCGCAACGGACGCGACGGCTTCGACGTCGAGGGCTACCTCGATCACCAGGGCGACAAGTTCGTCGATCGCATGGATGGCGCGACTTACACGCTGCTCACCCACGCGATGGACAGCTTCGACGTGCGCGATCGCACCGCGCCGCCCGGCGTCGATCTCACCTTCGTCGGCATCTCATCCGACTGGCTCTTCCGCCCGCAAGAGATTCGCGCAGCGGCAAAGCGCCTCAACGCGCGCTATTTGGAACTCGAAAGCAATCACGGCCACGACGCATTCCTCGCCGACGGCGCCAAACTCCACGCATTGTTGGCGCCCATCGTAAGTCACCCTGAGGTGCGCGCGCAGCGAACTGCGTCACCCTGAGGTGCGAGCGCAGCGAGCTGAGTCACCCTGAGGTGCGAGCGCAGCGAGCCTCGAAGGGTCGGCTATGCTCTCTGCACTTCTCCTCGCGGCGACGATCTACACGCTGCCCAGCGACATTCACTGGACCAAAGCCACCGATGACGGTCTCAACAATCCGTACTATTCCGCGTACCTGCGCGGCAAGGCATCGGACAAGTGCGGACAGCTGATGATCCTGAAACTTCCGAGCAGCTATCGCGCGCCGTGGCACACGAATCATTTCTATGCCATCTACACGATTCTCAAGGGCACGCTGATCCTCGGCTTCGCGAAAAATCATGACACGTCGGCAGAACGTCCGTTCCCGGCGGGATCGGTGATTCAAGGACTCGCCACCGAGCCGCACTACGGTGTACCCGTCGGCGAAACGATCTTCACGGTGTATTTCCCGTGCGGCGCAACGCGCGCGTCTCTGTCACCATAAACATAGTCATTGGGATGGATAAGCGCGCGAGAGGCGAACGACACGACGAGGAGGGAGGCCCGTGTCATTTGCGCCCGCATCAGTTCGCGCAAGCGCGGCACCGAAGCGCAAGGCGGCGGTTTTGACCGACGCGGCTGCGGCTACCGCTGCCGCGCCGACTGCGATCACTTCTTCCACGCCGGTCAACAAAAAACATAAGAATCTCGCGGTGACGGTGCCGCCCGTGTCGACGCCGACGATGAGCTCCTCGCCCACTTCGAACTCGGGCTCCGCAGCCGCACCTGCAACCCCACCACCGGCTCTGCTTCCACTCAGTCCGCTGCCTCCCGCGCCGTACTCCCCGATCAGCGATCAAAACCGAGCGATATTGGAGCAAAATCCGTACTCGTCAGCGGGTGCGCGAAATGATCTTGAGCGGTCGTTTCTTCAATATCTTCCGGACTCGTATGCGACGCGGCAACTAGTCCGCTCGCAAGCCACGACCGCAGCCGCAGCGGCGGCGTCGGCTACGACGGCGACGGCACCATCGACGGCAACGACACCGGCGGCAACAACACCGGCGGCAACGACAGCCGCGGCAGCTACGACTACGTCAATAGCGCCCGCGGCGCGGATGCAGACGGCAGCGGGAACGCATTCACTTGCCGCGGCGCTCGCGCGAGCGCGTGCCGGTCAAGACGCCCCCGAGGTCGACGCCTTCCTTTCAATGAGCAGCGACGACCGAGCCGGCCAAGTGCGGATCGAGGACGAGATGAGGGGGGATGCACGCTGGAGTAGCGGCCAGGACGAACTCCTGCGCACCTCGACGGCTTCCGAACTTGTCGAGCGCAGCGCGAACCGCGTGGCCGGCATGCACCCCACCGCGACGCTCCACACGGCGAGCGGCGCAATCGATGCAGACTGGATCGATGCCCAGAACCTTGCGCGCGTCGGTACCGATGCGGTGTTGTTTCCGCCCAATGCGAGCGGGACGTTACAGGGGCACCCGGGAGCGGCCCGCGCCACCATGCGCAAGAAAAACGGTCGCCTTCCCGGATTTCAAACGGGAGGACATGGGACGTTTGATAACGAGCGCGCCGCAACGTTCCTGCAACATCATGATCCGGTTTCGGCTACGGTCGCGGCCGTCGACTATCATCTCGGACACACCGCAAGGGCCGTCGACCTGCGCCGCGTGACTCGAGGACTAACCCCATACTCCGATATGAGTGTGCCGGCGGAACGCGACGAACAGATCGACGTGAACCAACTTGAACGTGACGCATTGAAGCGTTTCCGCGAGCAACTCGTGGCGACGCGAATCCCGCCCCCGAGAGCTTCCGCTCCGGCGACCACGACAACGTTACCGGTGGCGAACACGACCACGACGACTGCGGCCGTTCCTAGCGTTACTGTGCCTGCGGCGACCACAACCGTAGCGACGCCGACAGCGGCGGTGGCAACGACACCGCCTGCGAGTACATCAACAGCCGCTCTAACAAAGCCTCTCTAACTTCGCGCGCAGCAGCTATTTTGGCTTCCAACTGCTCCATTCGATTTCGTTTTCATCGATGCCGAGCGAAGCAGCCACGAAATTGATCCAGTCCCGGAACACGCTTTGGCCGTAATTAGCGCCCGTCGTCCAAGCGTCGGGAGATAACCCCTTCGCGAGTTCTTCCTCCACGTTGCCCGCGCCGACGTTGTACGCGGCAAACGCGGATTGATGGTCCCCACTAAAGCGCTGCAGAAGCGGCTCCAGAAATGCCGCCGCGCAGACCTCGAGATTGATCTGTGGGTTCATCAACGAACCGTAACCGGGATAACACGGATCCGCGAGATTGCTCCAGTCTACGCCCGCCGTGATCTGCGTGATGCCCACGCCACATCCCTCACCCGGCGGCACGCCGATCTGCAATTCGTTCGTTCCGCCGGTTTCCCGATTGGCGATAGCGGCAAGCATGCACGGCGTCACGTGCGACGTCTTTTGAGCCGCGGCCGTATACTGCGCGGCATAGGCCATCAGCGCCGGATGCCAGGTCACGTTGAACGCTGGTTTCTCGGTGGCATCCCGATCCGCTATCTGTTGGACTGTGATTGCCATAGACTTCCTCTCATGCAGTCTCCGGATCAGTTTGCGCCGGAGCAGGCACCGGAGCAGGTGTCGTTACGCCGGACGCGGGCGGCCCCGACGGTGTGGGCGTGGGTACGGCTTGCATCGCGAGACGATTGAGCGTATCGGGAACCAGTCGCTCGAAGAAACCCGCGATGAAGGACCAGATCGCGAGCTTTGCAAGATCAACGGCAGAATCGGGACTAGCCCCGATCAGGAATATTGACCAGTTCCCTCCCGGCGGCGCGTCAATCTTCGGGAAAAGCTCCCCTTTGACCAAACCGCCGACAAAGAGCATGAAGAGCACTAACGCGAAAATGGGTCCGCTTAGCGGGCTGAGCAGCGTCGTAAATCGTCCGCTCTCGAGCACCATCAAACGCGAGACCGTCTGCGTAACCGTCTTCTGCAAGCGTTGTTGGGTGCTGATCATGGCGCCCATCAGGCCGGCTACGATGACCACGACGAAGGTCAGGCTCGTGCCGGCCGCGCCGGGAATGCGCAGTCCGAAGGCAAGCGCAACGAGAAGCACGAGAAACGCTAAGATCCCGAGCGAAAGACACCGCGAGATCCAATTGCGAACGCGCGATTGCGCAAACTGCAGCGCATACGCGGCGTTCAGCCACGCGACGAGCTGCCGCGCATCGCCCTCCAGATCGTCTCGCGAGGCAGTCGCGAGCGCGGGCGGCAACGACGCAAGGTAATCCGCGTATTCGATCGGGGAAACGGTCTCTTTGACCTCTTCACGCAACGCCCAGACGTGGCGGCGAAGCTCGCTGATGTCCTCCAGATCAAGGATCGCGTTTTGAAGCAGCTCTAGGTCAGCCCACGTCATAACGCTCTCGTCTCGCTCGAGCACGACGTCTAAGGCATCGGGCGGCTTGCTGCTGCCAAGGTGATAGCGGTAGCGAGCCTTCACCTGAGAGCTATAGGGAAGAATGAGCCGCGGGAGACGCTGAAAGAGCATCGGCTTGTTCATTTGCCACGTCGCTTCGCCGAGGTCTCGAGGCCATGGCGTTTCCAAATGCTGCGCACGCCGGATGCCGATATCACGAGACCTTGCTCGCACAAAACGCAGGCAATACGCGCTTGTCCCCACCCGGGATTCTGAACCGAAAGGGCGACGACGGCTTGCTCGATGTGGTCCGCGACGCGGTTTTTCAGATTGGATTTCTGGCGATCGGTGCTCGCGAGCGCAGCATGACCGCCGCGATCGTACACCCCACGAAAGCGGTAAAAACTATCTCTTGAATATCCCATGACCTGACAAGCAAAGCTGACGTTACCAAATCGTTGTGCTAGTTCGAGCAACGTTAGCTTGCGATCGATTTCCTTCATGATACACACCCCTGCGTACGAAAACGAAACGATGGATTTTACTCGCGGTCGAAAACACGGTAGGCCACGTGCGTCGCGTATGATTCAACGAGCGCCACGTCGCCGATCGGCGACCTCCCCGCGATTGCGTAAAGATCGTGATCAGAGCTAACCAGAGACAGCCTTCGCGGTTCCGTGCTAATGGCGGCGCAAGACTCCACGAATTGGAGTCCGGATTGAAACGGGCCACGGGAACGTCGCGGTGTCGAACGCTAGAAACGCCGCCCGCCACCCAGATCTTCCCGTCGAGAACCGCCGCCCTTGCCTCATAGCAGGCGTGCGGATGTGGTGCACGGTCGTACCACATATCCGTTGTGAGCGAATAGGCGAATACCATCGCGTGCGCTCGGTGCTGCGATGAACGGCCGCCGAACGCGTAAATGCTGTCATCGTAGGCGACCGCAGCGACGTGTGAACGCCGGTCGGGCAACGGGAAACGCAGCGACCATTCGTCTCGCGCAGGAACGTACTCTTCGCAACGTTCGGTAGCGTGCTCCCAACCGAACCATCCGCGGACCACACCGCCGAACACGAGAATGCGCCCTCCCACACCCGCCGCGCCCGCGTGTGCGCGCGCTACCGGCATCGGCGTGCAAGACTCCCACGTGTCGGATTCGATGTCGTAGCGTCGTACGCGGGCAAGCAGTTCACCCGCCGCAGAGCATCCGCCAATTAAGAAAATCGAACGATCGAGTGTGACGAAGGCCGCGCCGTACGATTCACGATTTGGAACCTCGGCGAGGTGACGCCAAGCACGTTCGTGGGCGTGCGGATCCCATTCCCAAAGGGTCGCGTCGTCAAAGATACGTACATGCGTCCCAGCACGTAGACTGCCTGCGCAGCGCCCGCATGGACTGACTCGTGCAACGTTCGCCAGCGCGCTTTCCGCACGCGCGCCAACACATCGACACCGGCGTCGCGATATCCGCGAGGCGGCTCTTCCCGCGGCCCACCAAGGATCGCAAAACCCCGCGGGATCGTGTGCTCGTGATGGTGATGATGTTCATGGTGCTCGGGCTCATGATGCTCGTGCTCATGATGCTCGTGCTCGTGATGCTCGTGCTCGTGATGCTCGTGCTCGTGATGTCCGTGCTCATGATGTTCATGATGCTCTGTGCTCATGATGTTCATGATGCTCGTGCTCGGCCAGGCTTCGAAAGTGACGACGGCGATCGCGCACGACCATTTTCGACTCGCGCCGCGCAATCTCGCCGACGATACCGTAGGAATGGCGAACGCCCATCGGCGCGCGAGCGCCGTAGGCGCCTCCGTCGCGCGGCCAGTCGACACCGGCCGTCCCATGTCAACACGAACGGCAAACGTCCAAAAGTCTCCCGCGAAGTAAGTCGCATCGGAGAATCCGGCCTCGAACACATCATCGAGCACCAGTTGCGCCGAGCTCAGCGCGGCGACGCCGGCCGGCTGTGCACTGCCAACCGGGCTCCAACGACGCAACACCGCGCCGCTTCCGTCACCGCTAGCAAACCCGGCGGGAAGCGCGCGATCCAGCGTGACGCGAACAAACGGCAGCGCCAACACGTCAACATTGGTTACGCAGGCCAGGTCGTAGGGAGCCAAGCCGAGGAGCGATTAATCGTTGCTCAGTTCGACCCAATCGCCCTTGGCCAACACGACCGGTGCGTTTGGGAGATTCCAAATCGTTACCACCGATGTGCGCACATCGATTTGCGTTACGCGATAGGAGTTCGAAGCATTGTCGCGTGAGAATTTTACCGACGCGATCGGCCGCAGCGCGAGCGTGGCGTCGCCGGACTGGGGAAGCGTGTCAATCGTGAAGCTCCACGTGTTGTCGATCGCCGAGGTTAACGATGCAATCTGTCGCGAACCGTCGCCCCACACAAACTCGACCGTGCTTGCGTTTCGTTTGCCAGCGCTCCGTGATGTCAAACTGCGGCTCGATCGTTACACGCCGCGATGAACGATCCAGCCGCGCAACGGAGATCGCTTCGGCCGTGTCGCTCCCGGCAAGCACACCACCCGCGTGCACCTCCACGCGATACAGCGCGTTTTCCGCAATGCTCGCCTGCGCGCGCGCAAAGAGTTGCATGGTGCCGCGGTCGTGTTGCCACGCGAGTAGCGTTCGCTCGGCGGTACGCTTGGGCAAGAGCCGTATCTGCGCAACGGTGCGTGCACGACCCGACGTATCGGCGCCGCGCAGCGCCGGTTCCAACAGTGCCGGATCCTGCGCCGCATCCACGTAGCGTTCAAACACATCGGCGTAGGCGCAGAGCGTTTCCCCGTGACGATCTAGGCGCGGAAACGTAGACGCCGGGTGCCTCGGGCTGCGCGCGCAGCAACACCGAACGCTCCATGTCCACGGCAACGCCGCCAACATACGCGCGCCCGGCGCTCAGCCAAATATCGGCGGGCACGCGTTCTGGCCACTGCTCCGCGCGCCGGTCGTCCGCGAGCGCAAGCCCAGTGAGTTCTTCTGCGTCGAACACGCCGCGATAGAATCGCGCGGGTTCACCATCCACCATTCCGCCACCGACCAGCAGATGGGTGCGCCGGTTGTGCGCGCCCCGCGTCGCTTCGCTTATGGCTGCCGCCTCGCCGTCGATGAAGATGAAGATTTGGCCGTCGTGGTAGCCGGCGGCTACGTGCGCGTACGATCCAAACGCGATCGGCCACGCCGCGCGAATGCGCCGGGAGCGCACCTCGGTAACCTCGATCTCTTCTTCTACCTCAACGATTTCGATTTCGTCGCCGTCGTACTCGATCTCAATCTCGTCGACCACGAGCTCGTGATCGATGACCTCGAGACGTTCGAACCAGATGAATCCCTGCGCGTCGATCCCAATTGCAAACTCACCCTGTACGCGCCCGTCTGTGTGTCGATTGATCCGGCTGATGATATCGCCTTGGGATTGGGGACAAATCTCGAACTCGAAGCGATACGGACGAAATCCACCGAGGTGAAAGCGCCGCGGGTGGCCGAGGTCCATGTAGGAGCTTCCGTCGAAATCCCAGCCGCTGCGTACAATAAGTCCAAGACCCGGATGCGCCTCGGGCACGGACACGGCGCGTGCGCTTGTCCCACCGTGCAAAACGTCACCGGTAAGCGACCGAATCGCGTCGTCGATGAGGACACTTTGCTCGTTCCAATCGGCGTCAAGCGATACGCGACCCTGCTGCGCGACAATGCGTGAATGTCGCCGATCCAACGACACGGCGTAACGCGAAAAATCACCCTTCATGTCAACCCCACACCAAACGTTGCAACGCTACGTCTCATACTGCACCCGCAACGTGAGGCCATAGGGAATCATGGCCTCACCTGCCGCACGCAGCATGCGTTGACGAACGGGCAGACCGAGTTCGTGAAATGCGCCGACGACCATTCCGTCCGAGGCACCGTCGAAAAGCTCGGCGGGTGCCGAAAGTCCTAGTCCCGCATAACCTGCGTCACCGAATCGACGGGAGATAAACCACGACTCGGGCGCAACCGAGGGAAAGATGCACGAGCGCAGCGCGATCTGATCCGAGGTATCGGCCGGGAGCCCGCAAAACGCAGCGTCGCTTTGACGCGGACGGTCCAATTGCAGCCCGTCGCCGATAAGCGAGTCGGTCGCGCGGACCTCGGTCGCGATGACCGCGCCGAAGAACGTCGATCGCAGCGCATCCAGCGTTACCTCGGCGACGCCGCGCGCCTGCACGGCCGGTGAGTCCACGCCGTCGACCACGGAATCAACGGCCACCACGGCAACTTGTCCCGTCTCGGCCACGACCGCACCGCAGATGCTGCGACGCAGCGAGATTTGCGCACCCGATTGCGCGCCGTCAAGGGTCAGCGAAGCCGTCCCGGCTCGCGGCACGATCGTCGTATCGACGATGTCGAGGTTGACGGCCCCTTGCGTACGCACCACACCGCCGATCCGTAAACCGTCGAGCGTCGCGCGCACGTACTCACCATCGGCAGCGCTGACGTCGATGTCGCCCAGAATCGATGGCCGTTGACCCAACCGCGCGCGGATGACAATTCGCTGCGAGGACTTTCCCGCACTGGCGAGCGTCAGCGACTCGTCGTATGACGCGGAATCGATGATCTCCAGCACCGCCACGCGCGTACCGGCCGCTGTCGCGGCTGCAAGCGCCCCGCCGATCGATCCATAGATCCCGAGCTGGCCGGACTTGCGCTACCGATCGTCCCAGTCCACACCGGCTCGGTGTGCCCCGCCGTATCGGCGCGCCGGGGATAGGACCCGCCGCCAAGCGATCCGAGCGAGCCGTAACAATACGTCACGCTGTCGATCTCCGCTGGAAACGTGGGGCCGATTTAAAGCGCCCGCGCACCGGATCGACGGCGACGACATCCTCTCGCGCGTACGCCGGAAACTGCCAATCGGACAGATCCGCAACGATCATCTGTTCCGCGGAAACGTCATCGCCACTCGTCTGCAGCGAAAACGGCAGCCGGTGCACAAGCGACGATTGCACCGCTAAGAGCAACAGATCGCGGAGGTGTTCCGGCGTGATTGGCTGCGGAACGTCAAGCGTGGTGTCATCCACGCGCGAGAAGAGCGGCGTATCGACCCCGGTCGGATCGAACGTATAACAATTCTGCGACATCCAGCGCGGTTGCGTGCGTTCGACCGGAAGGCTCTTGATACGCCACACGAAGAGCCCCACGTCGCGCAACGTGTACCGCTCGCTCACGTGAAACCCGTGCGCGGTCGTCTCCTGCCACGTCTCGAGCGCATCGAGCGCGCCGATCGCGCTCACATCGACGGATTTTCCCCCGCCCGTGTTCACGTCGAACACGTTGACCGTTTGCAAGACGAGGGCTGCGTAATCGACCGCGCGGACGGCCCATCCGGTTACGTCGCTCGCGTACGCCCCGGCCGTTGCCACGGTGCCCTTCCGGCGGCGATACGCCAGCGCATTCACGGTAAGCCGCGGGTCGCCCTCGCTCGGGGCCGGCAGGCGCGTGACTGAGACCAGCTCGGCTATATAAGGAAGAAGCCAGGGTTCGCACGTCTCCGCGAACCAGTTGTCGTAGAGGGCTCCAATATCTGCGTGTAAGATATCGAACTGCTCTTGGAACACGTCGAAGAGCGCTCGCAGTGCTATCGCTGCTTGATGTCGCGGCGGCGGTAGACGACCGGCATGAGCTCATACAGCCGATCCATGCCCGCAGTACTCATGAGCCTGCACCCGTGACGATGACGATCAAGCCGTCGTCGGCGCGCTCGTCGAGCAACACCAGTTCGGCCTGCAGCACACCGCGCAACAGGTCGAACCGCGCCTTTGCAGCCGGCACGAGTGGAACGACCGACGGGCTGTGCTCGGCAGGATGAAAGGCTTGCAGACGTACATCGCGCACGAAGTCTACCCGTTGCACCGCAGCCACGATTTCGGCAGCGCGCAACGGCACGCCGAAACGCGCCGCGTCGAACGACGTTAGCGCTTCGATCGTTGCTTTGACTTGCGCCGACGCCAGCGTCAGTCACCTCGGGTTCAAGAACCACCTTCACCGCGATCTTCACGAGCGCCGATGCGTAACTGAGGATTCGCACGGAAACCCCGGGAGCGCGGTGACCCTCGATTTGGGTCGCGAGCGTCGTCATCAAACCGTCGTCAGGCGGAAGATGTCGCCGTCATCCGCAGCGACCGTGATGACCAGACCGCTCCAATCCGGCGTCGTGAGCGCGTCGATCGTGGCCTTCGCGAAACCCGGAAAGGTCGACGCGAAATCGACATAGTCTTGCAGCGAGATAATGCGGTCGAGGGTGCGCGTACTCGCCGGCGCGGTGCGCGACATGTCGGTCGCCGTTTCAGCCGAGGCACCGCCGCTTGACGGAATCGGATTGCGGATGCTGCGAACACCGGCGGACGGCTGCGCATGAGCGTAAGGTGCCCGGCATCCACGTTTCCGTCCGGACCGCTACCGCTACGATATGCAGCCGTGACATTCTCGGATCCCGCGGGCAGACGCCGTCGTGTACCCCGTCGCCGAACTCGATCGTCGTTACACCGTTCTCGTCTTCCCGCGCGGTGTACGCGCGCGCGGTCGCGTCCTCCAGAATCAACGAGTCGGTCTCGCGCCACACCACGTACGCGCGCTCGTTGCCCGGCGACTGACGCCGAAGAAGCGCGTCGGCCGCGGCCGCCGGTTCGTTCGGCAAGTTGCCGCGCACGCGAATCTGGAGCGCGCGTGCGACACCGGATCCGTCTGCAGCAGGAAAGATTGTGAGCGGTGGCCGGTGCAACACGAACGATTGGTTTCCGACCGATCCATCGCCCGAGCCGAGCACGTCGTCCATCGGCAAACTTTCGCCATGCGAAGCGGAAACGACGTTTCCGCACACGCTCACCGTCAGCGGGTCGTACCAGTTCGATAGCGGTGGCGAAAAACTGATCGCAGTGGTCGTTCCGGAAATCTGTATCCCGTCGAGCTGCACGATATCGGAACATCCGGGTACGATGCCGTCGCCGACACGATCGCAAGCTGCGTCTGCGTGGCGCACAGGAATCCCTCGAAGCCGTCCCGATCGCGCACCCGATACTGCGCAATTCCCGGATCGAATGCGACAGGCACCGGCAACCCGATCAATTCCATGACGCGGTCGCGATAGATGTCGATGTTCCCAAGCAAGTTCCGTGACGCGTGGGCTTGCGTTTGCCCATCTTCGATGTTCCACGACGACGTCGGCGCTATGACGATGATCCGAGCCGACGGCGAGAACTCGATGCCGATCGCGAGCAGCGCAGCGCGAAGCGCCGTGCTCATCGTCGCGTGATCGAGATCGTCGGCGAACGAGCCATCGATCGCGTCGATCAGCGGTTGATCCAAGCGGATCGTTTTACTGCCGTCAGCGGGAGTAAACACGCTGTACGCGCGCGCCGCAGCGTACACGACACCCTTGTCGTCGAGGATGGCACGGATGTCGTTCGGTGCGCCGATCGCGCAGGGCGTCGTATCGCCATAGGGGCCGAAGGCGCGCACGCTCCACCACATGCCTTGCGCTCCGGCGCGCGTCACGCGTACGTCGCCTGCAATGGCGTGGTGCCACTTGGACCCGTCGAAGAGAAATCCGCCGCCGGGCGTTCCGATGCACATCACCCCTTTGGGGAGAAGCTCGACTGCGCGACAGACGATGTTGGGCGGCTGCGACGCAATCGCACTCCATTCCGTGCCGTCCGTGGACCGATACAGTCCGCTGCTGGTGGCAGCGACGATTTGCGTTCCGTCCGAGCGCAGGTCGTACACGGCGAGCTTGGTTAGCGAACCGCTCGCGCTGTGCCACGATGCGCCGGCATCGGTCGAATAGCGCACGCCGAAGCCGGTTCCCGCGACGATGGTATTGCCGTGCGCGCACAGCGACATCACCGGCTCGGTGGACGGGTCAACACATTTCCACGCCGCACCGTCGAGATGAAAAGTTCCGCCGTTACGTAGACCCGCGAACAATGCGCCGCTCGCGCATAGCAACGTCATGAGCTCGCTACTATCCGGAATACCCGAGCCAACCTCAGCCCACTGCGTTCCGTCCCAACGCAAAACCAGCGCACCGCCTCCCACGCAGAGCGCACCGTTCACGTCAAGCGCGAGCGCGCGTGCATCAACTTGCTCGGGGCCTATCGCCGACCAACGCCCTCCGTCGCGGCGCCACACGCCGCCGATCGGCGCGATCGTCTTGACGCCGACCCGTTGACCCGATATCGCGAGCCGGCTTCCCAATGCAAGCGACGGAGCCATCCCGTCCAGCGTCAGGTCTTGTCCCATGACGATGTTGGTCGTATCTTCGCTATCAAGGTACGGCTCGCACGACAAGGCGTTCCATGCAACCCGCGTGGTGCGGCGAGCGAACATCGCTTCGGGTACCGCGCTGTCGAGGACGATTGTCGCGACGTCAGCTCGCACACCAAAGCCTTCCTGCGGCGCGCGCACGACCTTCTTCACCCGCGCTGCAAACGCCGCGCCGGGCTCATCTTGGACCAGCGCGATCCAGCCGGTTCCACGAACGTCGGGTAGCTTCCATCGAGTGCGAACGTGTCGCCGGCAACGGCAATGCCGGGCCAATCCTTTTCCAAGAACCCGTCGAACGGCGCGACCAGTAACGCGACACCGTCGCCAACTGCGGCGGCGCATAGCCGTTCGCCGGCGTACGTGAGCTTTGTCCATGTCTTGCCACTGTCGGTGAAACGATACACCCCGTCGTGTGCTCCGGCGACGATCGTTGCTCCGTCGGCGGAGAGCACGCTGACCTCACCAACGCCTTCGAGCACACGCGTCCATTTGCTCGCGGTCTGCACGTAGACACCGTCGGCGGTTCCGATGAACACCTGCATTCCTGCAATGGTGAGCGCTGCGACAGCGCTATCTGTTTTGACGAGGCTCCATTCGAGTCTTGGCGTAGTGCCCGAAACCTCGACGTTCGTTTTGTACAGACCCGCTGTTGTTGCCGCGTAGACGACCTTGTCGTTGACGGCAAAGCTCAGAATACCGGTCGTCGACATGCCGCCTTGCGCGCCGGGAAGCCCGTTCGATTGCGGCGTCCAGGTCGAGCCTCCGTCGGCCGCCATGAACACGCCTCGATCGGTTCCGACGATGACGAAGAGCGGGTCGTTCTGACTCGGACCAACCGCGAACGCAAACGCGCGTACGACCGATGCGGCAGTTTCGTCAGTGCATCGCCGATCTTTTGCGGCACGAGCCCTTCGGACGCGCCGATCGGATACCAAGACGCGCCGTTATCCGTGCTGCCGAAGACTTCGCCGCGTTGCGTTCCCGCGTACACGCGCCCGCCATACGTAGCGATCGCGCGAACGTACGGACGCCGTACGGTTGACCACGCCGACTGCCAACTCGGCGACGTCGCGCTCGTGGTGAAGACGCCGCCGTCGCCGGCCGCCCACAACGTTCCGTCCTGCCCCGTCGCCGCCGCAAAAATTGATTATCGGCAAGCCGGTATTTTTCGCGACGGGCTCGCCCTCGAGCGCGACAGCGATACCGCCTCGTGGCGTTGCACCCGAGCGAAGTTTCGCCGCAACCGGAACGCTCGCCCATGCGATGGCGCTGGAACCAAAGAGTTTTGCGGTATCGCGCAGCACCGACGCTCGCAGGACTTCGATAATGCTCGCGGTAGCGCGCGCCGGATCGAGCGGCTCATTCCAGGCGATCGTCGTGAATGCGCGATTCGCCGCCGGGCTTACACGCACGATTGTGCGTACAAAATGAATGCGCGCCGGAAAGGGGATCGACGCCATCGATCACGGCAATCATCCCCGGGCGTATACCGGTAACGATGCCGTTGAGACGCATCTGCGTTGCCGCGCCGTTGAGCATCGGCTGCGCCGACGTCGTCGTGCGTAGCGCGGTGCGTGCATTCCAGCCGTCACACGCAACCAGCGGTGCGTCGGTTTCAAACACCACCGGAAGCTACCGGCTGCCGGCAAGCTCATGATCTGCGTGTGTGCCGGGATCGTCAAATTCGACGCGCCGCCCGGCGCAGGCGCAACGGTGAGGCAAAGAACCGTGCGCGCGGAAAGTGCCGGGCGCGGAACGTAGTCGAGCAGCGCGACGATGTTGCGGACAGAGAACTCCTCGGTTGCGGTCCGAAGATAGCCCTCGTTGATGATCCGCTCTTGATAAAACGTGAGAATGTCGCCGAGCACCGCCCACGCCGCGGCAAAGCTCTGCACGATGCCGTCATCGCGACCGTGATTGATCCGCGCGAGAGGATTCTCTTCACCGTTGATCGTCGGCTCGCTCATGAGATCGAGCGCGCGCTCGTAAAAGCTCGAAAACGTTCCGGCGCGATAACTGATTTCAGTCATAGCTAGCCGTATCGATGATGATTTGACCGTGTTCGGGCCGAAGCGGGTCGTTATCGAGCCGTGCAATCTCGTGCTGCTTGATCTCGACCGCTTTGGTCCCGGTCGCGTAGCCCTGCGTTCCGTACCGCACGAGGCTTGCGATATTCGCGTCCTGCACGCCGCTGACGCCCATGGCCACCGCGATGAGTGGGCTTGCGTAGACATGCTGTCCAAACGTGAAGTGCGAATCGGTGATGAACTGCTCGAGCGCGGCCAGTACGGCCTTGACGACGCTGCCTTTCGCGCGTGACGGGTCGATGGTAACGAGCATCCGCAAGAAATTGGAACGTACGTTGGAGCACGTAGCGCGGGCACTTCGCCCGCGACCGTCAACGCGGAGAGACTGGTGCAAGTTGTGCAAGAAGGGCGCTTGTCTCTCCACGGTCGCGAGCTTGCACGTAGACGAAGGTAACGACTCTGCTTCCACTCCACCATTTCACCGTGATCGCGTTGGCGACGCGGGCGTCGCTCTTCACCGCGGTCACGAAGTCTTCGGGAATAACGCAGCGTTGCTGCAGGCGAAAGGCTGCCGGGGCATCACGGCGCGCGGACTCGAGATCCTCGGGATCGACCCCGCCGCTCGCTGGCAGAGGATTGCGAACCCGCATAATGCGCTGGTCGGGACCGGTGTGGTCGTCGAGAATGATCGACCCGAGCACGTCGGCACCCACCTCTGAACCCTCGCCGGCACCCACATGAAATTCGGGATGAAATTCGGTGCCGGACACGGGCCGGCGACCGTGCACGTCGTCTCCGAAGCGCAGCGTTACGGTGCGGTCGTTCTCGATCTCAACCACGAAGTGACGAGCGAACGGTGAACTCTCGAGCAGATCTCTTCGCACGCGCCAGATGTCTGCGTACACTGATCCTGGCTCTCGCCCGCGCAATATGATCTGAGGAAGCGCCGCTGCGGGATCCAACGCGAAGAGCGCCGTCGCCGGCAACGCGCTTTGCACTTGCGCATCGTAGGGTACGGCACACAGGAGGTTGCCGGCTCGCAAACGCGCGCTTGACATTTGCGGCTGGAACGTGAAGACCTCGTCGGTTACCGTGTCCCCTGTTGCGCAGGTACGATGTTGCGCGAACCACGGTCACGTCGTTCCGCTGCTTACCGCCTTCGTCTCGAGCAGCGACGATCAGATCGAACGGCGTCGCATCCGCATCGTGCCACGTAATACGCGTGCCGATTTCGCTGGCGCCGATCGTCACCAGCAAGGGTCCGCCGAGAGGCGTACCGCGTGCCTACGCCCACGCGCTTCTTCCTCGAGAACCAATAACGCACCGTTTCGCAGCATCGGATAGGCACCGCGCAGTATCGCTCGCGTGCTGCCGGCCGGAAGCACCTGGATCGCGCGATCGGCGTCGGCTTGAACTCCATCCGATTGAGCGCAACGTACAGCACGGCGGGCTCGAGGGTCTCAAAGATTTGCACGTCCGCCGACATGAAGCGCGCGGATATATATGGGGACGGATCGGACGCATCCGCGACCTTGCCCGTGACACGCATCCCGGCGTTGATACCGACCGGGTCCTCATTTACTTCAAACGCCAACAGGACACGCGACGCGCACCCTTCGAGCAAACGATAGTCCAGAAACCGCGCGTGGCGGCGCACCGATGTACGCAGGCGCGCGGTAGTGAGATACGCTTCTGTTGCAACCGCGTCCTGATATGCGCTCAAGTAGTCGGCCGAGTACGCTAACACCTCGGCGACAGCCACAAGCTCGTCGGCAGCATGGCGTTCGGTCCAGGCAGGAATGCGCTGCGAAAGCACATCGAAAAAGGTCTGCCGGAAACTCGTGTAATCCTTAGCGAGATAGTCGATCTCAATGAGTGGCACGGCGGCGCTATCGCGCCCTCCGAAGCTGCGCCCGCGATCGGAGCCGTGCGAACCAGGAATTGTATCCGGCCTTGATCGCCCACGAGTCCCGCGATCGCAGTCAATTCGATTTCCATGCGCGCAGCCCGCGTGCGCGGCACATCCGAAGCGATGCGAACGATCACCGCATTCGCGTGTTCGTCATCGCGCTCGACCGCGAGGATCGCGAGGTCGGATGGAACCACATCAACCCAACGCGCGCGGATGTTGCCGGCACCGAGCAGCGATGCTGCATCGCCCACGGCCTTGAGCCGCACGCGAACCGTCCAATTCGATGCATGAGCAACGAGCACTTCGACACTGTCGATGCCGTTAACGGCCACGAGCGCCTGTTTCATCGGACGAAGGTCGCTTGCGTACGCTGGCGATTGCTCAAAAGCGTGAAGTCGATCGAAATCGTAAGCGTCTCATTTTCGAACTGGATTTCGAGATCTTGTACCGCGATTACGTCGCCGAGCCACGTCTGCAACGCGCTGTGAACCAACGCTTTGAGCGCGGCAAGCATCTCGGCCGAGGCCGGTTCGAACACGTAGGTAGCAATGGCGCAGCCGAAGCTTGGCCGGTTGACGCGCTCCCCGATACCAGTAAACAGTAACTGCTCGATCATGTCTTCGGCGTGACGGAGATCGGTGACATGGACGGGCCCACCATTCGCGCCGATGCGGAATGGATACCCGAATTGGAGAACATTCTCGAGCATCGGCATTAGAGGCAGAGCGGCTGCAAACCGTCGATCAGAAGATCGCCGTCAACCTCGACGACGCCGTTGATGTCCATCGTAATCGCGCTGACGGAGATGTTCGCGAGCGCTTCGATCGCCAGCTCGCCAAGTGCGGACGCTTCCACCGCTCCGAGCGCTTCGATCGACACGTCGCCCGCCGCCGAAACCTCCGTGGCACCGCCGGCCTCGACGGAGACGTCTCCGCCGCCGCTCAGTTCCGCTGCACCACCTGCCGTCAGTGACAGATCCGCGCCGGCACTAATCTCGATAGCCGCTTCTGCCGTTGCGCTGATCTCGGGGCTTGTCAGCGTCGTGGAACCGTCGGTGTAGATCATGGTCGTCGCGCCGATGTTCGTTTCGATTGCCGCGGCCGTCATCGCGATCGTGCCCTCGGTGTAGAAAAGCGTGATGCCTTCTTCCGTCACCATGGTCATGCGCGTCATCGGCTCGCCGTCGATCGGGGTCGCGTCGAGCCGTAATCCGAGCGCGTTTCCGACGATCGTGACCGGAACCGGTACGGCTTCATCGGTTGCATTGATATAGAAGCCACCGACGGCCGGATCATCGCTAAGGACGATCGTCGTGAACTCCGTCTTGATCACTTTTTGCGAGGGATGCGGCGGCATCGGCATCATGCTCATCGGCTCGGTGCCAAGCGGCGTCTCGAGCGGGCCCCAAAAACAGCCTGCCCAAATCGGATAGTTCGGATCTCCGCCTTCGAATTCGACCCAAACGTTGGCCCCAATTGGCGGAATCATATAAAACCCGACCTGCGGCCCCGCATAGGGAACACACGGCATGCACCACGCAAACGTGCCTCCCCATACCGCGGGAACCTCGCACTGTACGCGCCCGAGGCACTCGAGATCGATGTTGTTTCGAACGACACCGCGGTGCTTGCCGTAAAACCGTTTGAAATTGCCGCCGGTAATATTGTCTTTGATTCCGCCGCGGCCACCGCCCGCTGATTCGCAACCCATATTCCACCCTATCCAGCAACTGACGATTCGAGAGAGCCTAGACCCTCGCGCGTTATCGAGAATTTTTGTTTGAACGATCCGCGACCCAACGTGTGTGTCACGCCCTCCACGTAATACTCGCCGTCATAGCTCACTCCGCAGCCGCGCACGCTGATCACGCCCGGACATTGAATGATCGAACCGTAACGCATGGTGTCGACCGTTCCCGTCGCGGTGACCACACGGTCTGCACAGAAATCGGTCTGCGACTGAGCAAGCGCGAGTGAACTGACGATGCCAAGCCGGGGATCGTTGTACAGCTTGGTTTTGAGAAACGGCAGATCCAGCGGCAGCGCCGGCGACGAAGCAAACGGCGGCATGCGCGTGCTAAACGCGGTAATCACCGGAAGTTGTAGATCGGTCTCGTCGTCTTGGATAAAACCGGTGAAGATTACCGGCGCGAGCGCATCGAATTGAAAGTCGATCTGCTCGACATTCGTGCCTGAACCCATGTCAACCGTAAGCGCCGGCTGCTCGCCACTCGCCCAACCCCAGGCTGCAGCCGCCAATCGCGGCGGCGGTCCCCAATACGCGTAGTTAACGGGAACCCCACCGAAAACTTTGAATGCCGGTCGCACGAAAAAGACGTTCCCGTGCATCTGCGCGAGTTGGTCGACGTACGCGCGGTCCGTGCTATTTTGCTGCGGAACGTATTCGAGCGGGTTACTGAAAAGGCTCGAAAGCGTCGGCGTCACCACCGGGACGATCCCGATGAGCGCATATTTGGCGAGAACCGCAAGCACGATCGCCGAGTCGCCGAGTGTCGGCCACTCAAACGAAAGCTCGATCATGTCCATGTAGACGCTCACGTCCTCGCCGATCACGCTGATGGTCGACGCACCGGACTGTTTGTCGTGAGCGAGTTCTTGGCGGGTGATGAAACCGTCCATGAGCGTGTAGGAGGAGCCGCTCAGCGTTACCGATACGATCACCCGGTTTCCGGCAGAAAACAGTCCTGAACTCAAAAGCTGGTAATCGGCGGTCAGACCGGCGGCGCGGTCGGCGTGGAACGTCAGTTGGAAGCCCGACGGTGTGCGATCCGAAAGCGTGATCTGCACCTGCTGCAGTGCTTGCATGACAAACGAAGGGGCAGGGCTCGGTACCATGCTACCAATGGAAAGTGAAATGGAGAGGCCGCCAAGATCCTGGGTCAGCATGTGTTAGCCGTTACCGGAGCGCAGTTGCTGCGCGCGGACCGGCGGTATCACGATACGCCGCCCACTGTTTGCGACGAGATCGAACGGATCGAGCACGTCGTTCCCATCGCAGATACGCCAAAATTGGGTTGGGTCGTTATAGACGGCGGCAGCGATCGTGTCGAGTCGTTGTCTATCGCGCACCACATACGTACCTGCCATGCCGGCGTCTTTGAGCGTTGGGAGCATTCTGCGGCGCACGTAGAGTATGTCGAGGCCGCCGGGTGACGTGTACCTAGCAATCGGGATGCCGAGATATCGGCTCGTGCGATCAAACATGAGGCTCCTATGACGTGACGTCGGAAGATTGGATTCCCAGCGCGCTGTATGTTGTCGTCCCCGACATCCCCGCGAGGGTCTCTAGGTTCTGTTGATAGACCAAGAACTGCTGATAGTCCGGATTTCCGATGACGAGATCCGAGTAGGTGAGTATGCGCATGTTCACCGTGACGGTCGCGCGAATCGGATTGAGCTTTGCGTCAAAGAGCGATTCCTTGACGGCAAAGCTCGCAATGCGCACGGGAAGAACGCGCTGCGGCCCCCACACGAAGAGCGTGCGAGGCGCGGTCATGGGCGCGATCTCCATCGCACCGCTCGTAAGAAAGTTCTGACTCGTCGTTACGGTCTGACTCGTCGGATAGATGAGGAGTTCCAGCGCGGCAAGCTGCGGGTGTATGCCGTAGTTCACCGCCGTCGCATCGCCTTTTTCCAACGCATCGGTTGCGTCGAGCTCGATTTCGAGATTAATCGTCTGCGACGGTGCCGCGGTAAAGCGTACCGCCTCGGAACGATCGCCCTCTTCGCCACCCACCATCATCGGGCTGAGCTGCCGGTCCAGCGTGACGGGGTTGTAAGCAAAGCTGATGATCGGCGGATTCGGAGTATTCGACGCAAGCGATATGAATGCGCCTCGCAAAGTTCGCGGCGCGCGCATTACTTCGAACCGCCGTGGACGCGATTGGAAATCGCACCGGCTACGCGCTCGACGACGCGATGATCGCCCGAGGCACGACTCGTGCCGGGGTGCGGCAGTTCGATGCCGGCATGATCGGATACACCCTCATGTGATGACAAGCGCGCCTCGAGTTCAGCTTGGATCTTTGAAAGTAAGTCACGACGTCCCCTCAAGTCGTGCGGCAGCACGATCTCACCGATGTGAAGGACGCGCTCGGCGTTTGGCTTCTTGCGCCGTTGCACTCGTCTCATGATGTGCCCGCAACGGCAAGAAGTGGCCCGCTATACCTTCCGTTCGCATCTTGAACAAGCGGCGTTGACGCACGCGCATCTTCCCCGCACGTCACCGAAATCAAGTACGTTCCCGGCACCAGTGTTCCGACGTCGAACGCGAGGGTCGTCGTTCGATTTTGCATCGACATGCCGTATTTGATCTGAATCGCCGACCCGTCGTCGATCAGACGGTACCACGCGTTCGTGTCTTCGATGATCCACACTTTTCCAGTCTGCACGACCTCGATCGATGCGCTTCTCGAGAGCGTAAAGCCAACGGCCGACAAGGCAGCTCGAATGTCCTTACTCAACGAACCCGAGTCGAGCGGATCGGCCAGATCGCGCGCGAGCAGGCGAATCAACGGTTGCGTGAAGGTGTACTGGCGAGCGCCCTGACCGTCTATCGGATTGAGCGAAAGCACAATCGCACGACTAGCGGAGAGTTCCGGTACGAGCGCGACAGAGATCGTTTTAATCGTTGCGCCGCGGGGCTCGCGCGGATCATCGACCTCGTCGTGGATCGGCTCACCGGCGAACGCCGGAGCAACGATCATGTGTACCGCCGGCGAAAGAATCGTTGGTCCGCCCGCCGCTGCAACGGCGAGACGAACCGAATTCAAGCCCGCAAGCGCATCGGGCGGAATCATCGCCGAGTATCCATCGTCGGCGGGCGTCGTCGCCACGGGCACGCCATTGAAGAGCGCGTGCACGCCGCTGCGTTTATCGCCGGAAAGGATCCGCACGGGTGCGTCCCTTTTGTACGCAAGCACGTCGGGCTCGATGCCGGACACCGAGAAGATGCCGTTAGGCGTAACCGTCGATCCGATCGAGGCGACCGGCAGCTCGCGTCGGCCGGGAACTTCGGCATCTAAGACGACGGGCGACGCGACCAGGCCAGTCGTCAAAGCGAACGGGGAGTTGAAACACGACCACATTCGCGATAGCACATCCAGATTCATATCCAACGGGTTTAAGCGCACGCTATCGAGTTGACCGTCGAGATTTGAACTCCAGAGCGGACTGTTCGGGCCGGCGCTGGCGACAGTCTCGCGAATGCGTTCCGGCGTGAGAACCGGATTGCTCGTCAGGCCGATCGTTGCGGCAGCCAAGAGGCGCTGCGGCTCAAAGCGTAGCTCGTCGCCGTAGAACGAAATGAGATATTCCAGATCGATCACTACCTGCGGGCTGCGCACGAGCACTCCATCGCTGCTGCGTGTCGGGAGGTCATCGTTTCTGCGAAACGCGTTCGGCAGCGTTCGGAAGAGGAACACATTGACTCCGACCCACGGTGGCTGATCGCTCGGCGGCCTGCCGACGCGCAACACGACGGGCCCCGACATATGCTCGAGCGTTCGCACCGACTGGCGAATGATATCGAGAATGACGGCGGTAACCGTCGATACGGCGAGCGAATTGCTCATCAGCTCCCCCCGCCACGCCCGTTTAGATATGCTGCTAACCCATAGTTTGGACTCGGGCGCTTAAAGACACGTTGTGGCGGCGGTGCGGGTGCATCCGCAAAGCGCACTCGGCCGATCGACACGCGCAACGGCGGCGGTGACACCGGCCGGTTTACTTTGGGGCGCAACGCCGGCAATGCGGCGCGAATCTTCGGACTCTCGGCTCTCGGCGGAGCGAGGCTTACGCGATAGCGCCGATTTGCTGCCCGACTGCTATGTGGAGCGACCATGGTAGGAGCCCACTGTCTCGCACTGACTTGAATACGATATTTCGCCGTCGGCTGCGTAGCGACGGTCGACGATGGCGCCTTGGGCGACGACTTCGCACGAACGTCAACAGACGGTGCTTCGACATGTACGCTCGTTTGCGCGGATGTCTTGCGTGCATTATTGCTCGTTCGGTTGTCCGCTGCCGAGTGTTGCCCGCCCGGATCCGTACGTGGCGCCGACTTCGTGGTTACCGATTGCGCAGCTGGCGAGGCCTCCGCACGAACGTCAACAGACGGTGCTTCGACATGGCCGCTTGATTGCGCGGATGTCTTGCGTGCATTAGTGCCCGTGCGGGTGTCCACTGCCGAATAGTCGTGGCCCGGCTGCGTATGCGGCACCAACTGCGAACTTGGCGACGCCTCCGCGTACGCGCCAGCAGACGATGCATGAACATCGTTAACCGTTTGCACGGCCGCCTCGCGTGCGTTATCGGTTGTGTGCTTGTTAGCTGCCGAATAGCCGCCGCCCGCTTGCGTAGTTGCTACCGATTGCGTTGGCGCCGCATTCGCACCAACGTCAACGGACGATGCATGAACGCCGTTGGGTTTTTGCGCGGATGTCTTGCGTTCATTATTGCTCGTGCGGTTGTCCACTGCCGAGTGTTGCCCGACCGGATCCGTACGCGACACCGATTGCGCAGCTGGCGACGACTCCGCACGAGCGTCAACGGACGGTGCCTCGACACGTTTGCCTGATCGCGCGGACGTCTCGCGTGCATCACTGCCGATGCGGGTGTCCACTGCCGAATAGTCGTGGCCCGGCTGCGTACGTGGCACCGATTGCGCAGTTACTGACGGATCCGCATGCAGCGTCAAGAGACAATGCATGGACGTCGTTGGCCCTTTGCGCAAATTTACTTGTGTGCACTATTGCTCGTGTGGGCGTCCACTGCCGAATAATCGTCGTTTTGCTGCATGCGTGGGACCGATTGCGTAGTTGGCACCGATTGCGTAGTTGCCGCCGATTGTGTTGTTGGCGACGCCTCCGCACGAACGTCAGTAAACGGCACCTCGACACGGTTGCCCGATCGCGCGGACGTCGCGCCTGCATGATCGCTCGTGTGAGCATCCACTGCGGAATAGTCGCGGCCACGCTGCGTGCGTGGCCCGATTGCGCAGTTGCTGCCAATCGTGTTGTTGGCGAGCGCACCCGCGCGAACGTCAATGGACGGTGCTTGACACGGTTGCCCGGATGCGGGTTGTACGTCGCCCGCTTGCGTAGTTGCCAGCGATTGCGTTGGCGGCGCATCCGCACCAACGTCAGTAAAGGGCGCTTCGACATGATTGCCCGATCGCGCGGACGTCTCGCCTGCATGATCGCGCATGTGGGGATCCACTGCCGAGTAGTCATCGCCCGGTTGCGTGCGAGGCACCAATTGCGTAGTTGGCGCCGATTGTGTTGTTGGCGAGGCCTCCGCGCGAACGTCAGTAACAGGCGCTTCGACATGATTGCCCGAGTGCGCGGACGTCTCGCCTGCATAATCGCTCGTTTGGGCATCCACTGCCGAGTAATCGTCGCCCGTGGGCGCACGCGGCACCGATGGCGCAACTGCCGACGACCCTGCACGAACGTCAACAGACGGTGCTTCTGACATGGTTGCCCGATCGCGCGGACGTCTCGCCCGCATGATCGCGCATGTGGGGATCCACTGCCGAGTAATCATCGCCCGGTTGCGTGCGAGGCACCAATTGCGTAGTCGGCGCCGATTGTGTTGTTGGCGACGCCTCCGCGCGAACGTCAGTAACAGGCGCTTCGACACGATCGCCTGATTGCGCGGACGTCTCGCCTGCATGATCGCTCGTGTGGGCATCCACTGCCGAGTAGTCATCGCCCGGTTGCGTGCGAGGCACCGATTGCGTAGTGGGCGCCGATTGTGTTGTTGGCGAGGCCTCCGCGCGGACGTCGGTAAACGGCCCCTCGGCATGGTTAGCTAATTGCGCAGACGTCTCGCCTGCACGATCGCTTGTGCGGGCATCCACTGCCGAATAGTCGTGGCCCGGCTGCGTACGCGGCACCGATTGCGCAGTTGGTGCGGGCTCCGCATGCACGTCAACAGGCGACGCATGAGTATCGTTAACCGTTTGCACGGCCGGATCTCGTGCATTATCCGTGTGCGTGTTCGCTGTCGAGTAGCCGTCGCCCGATTGCATGCGTGGCACCGATTGCGTAGTCGGCACCGATGGTGGCGTTTGTGGTGAATCCGCGCGAACGTCAGTAAACGGCACTTCGACGCGGTTACCTGATTGCGCAGACGTCTCGCCTGCCTGATCGCTCGTGGGGTTATCCACTGCCGAGTGCGCGTTGGCTCGTTGCGTGCGTGGCGCCGATTGTGCCGTTGGCGACACCGGCGTTCTTTCATCTTGCGGCTGCGCTGCGCGCGCTCGCGATCGATGCGCTACCGAGGCAGGGCGTCGACGAAGTACCGCACGATGCTCGAGATCGGCAACGCGCTGCGCCGGTTCCCCCTCGGCGCGATACATCGCGTTCCATCCGACGTCGCTCGAGGCGAGCGGCGTATCTCCGCTGCGCTGTCGCATTTCCGGCATGAAACGCGACGCCCCAAGCGGTTGAACGCTCGGGAAGAGGCCGAACCCCTCCAGGAACACGCGCTCGAAGAAATTCACCGGAGCTCTTCGGCGAGCGCGCCGCCCTTGGCTAAATAGAACTCGCGCCGGCTGGGCGACATTTTGAGAATCTCGTGCTCGGACCAGCCGAACGCCTGGGCAATCGTCGCCACCTCATCAAGCACGCGTTGCACGACGGCGGAAATCTCGGCCCAAAGGTATCCGGCGATATCAAGCAGCGAGGACCATTCGTGCTTACAGCTCTGACAGCTAAGTTGAAGCCAGGTTTCGGCGTAGGGATCGTGCTCTTGCAAGGCATCGATCGCCAACGTAAGCTGCTCCTGCGATAGGTCCTCGATCGACCCGACCTCGGGACTAGGAGAAACGATCGCGATGCTTCGCTTGCGCAGAGCGTGCTCCGCCTGTGCAAGTGGCGTCTCGCGGCTTAGTGCCGAGAGATCGCGGCTCGTAATAGCGCGCAGGCTGAGCGTCACGCCGTCGAAGGACAGCTCCTTCGGTTCAGTAGGTGCCGGCGAGGTCCGTTCGATGTCGTCGATGCTGCACACATCTTCAACGCACAGTTCAAATTCGATCGGTTCCCGGCAGCGGTCACAGAGAACGCCCGCTGCAAGAGTCGATCCAAAGAGCGAGCGCCGTAGCGCGAAAAGATATGCGTTCCGAGTTCCGAGTGCCACGGCGCTTAAATCGCCGATCGAGAGCTCGGGAAATGCGGGAACGAGCATAAGCAACCCGCGATACCACGCGGGTTGCTCCATGCCCAACTCCCACACACGGACCAGCTCGTCCGTTCCCGGAATGCGCACAACTAGTTGGATGACGGATCGGTGTAGCTCTGTTCGGTCGGTTCGGTGACGCTTTGGTCGCGTTCCCAACCCTCGTTTTCCAACTTGAGGGTCTGAATGGCCATGGCGTTGGCCATGCCGTCGAGTTCAGGCAATGCCTGGAACTCGGAAACCCAGCAACGATAGACGTTGAACGCCATCGCCTTCTGTCCGGATTCATTGTAGATCTCGATCGTGATGTCCTTACGGAAATCTTTGAGCGAGACGTCGCTCGTCCCATCTTTGAGCGAATTTGTATAGTCCCACACCTTATTCGCCCACTGCTCGAAGGCAAAGTCGTATGTGAGACCTTGCTCGAGCGTGATCGGCTCGTACAATGTTTGACCCGGAGAGACCCGAACGACGCTCGGATCGCCACCGGCGCGGAACTTTACTGCTTCGGTGCTTCGCTGAGGATACTGATCTTGCTCACCCCTGCGACATACGTGTTATCCCACTTTATCTTGAAGCGGAAGTTCTTGTACGGATCGTAGCGATAGGTATTTACCTTAAATTGCGGAGCCGGCATTGTATGGTCTCCTTACGACTGAGCTTGTCCAGCGACTTGCTGGATCTTGATAACGATGAATTCAGCCGGCTTTACCGGCGCGATACCGACGACGACATTGCAGATGCCGCGAGCGATGTCGTCGGCAGTCGTAGTCGTCTTGTCGCACTGCACAAAGTAGCTGTAGAACGCACCTTGGCGAGCGAGGTCTCCGAGGAAGCTGTTTACGCTCAAGCGCAACTGCGACCAAAGCGGCTCGTCATTGGGTTCGAAAACCGCGTACTTAGTGCCGCGATAAAGACTCTCTTCGATGTAGAGCGTGAGACGCCGAACGGGAACGTACTTGTAGTCGTCCGAGAGAAGATCCGCGCCTCGCAGCGTCCGCGCGCCCCAGACAATCGGCCCGAGGATTGGGAAACTGCGCAGGCAGTTGATGCCGAGCTGATTGAGATCGCCGTTGTGCGCATCGGTCAGATTGATCTCGAGCGAATCGATTCCAACCAGCGCAGCATCGACGCCTGCCGGCGCTTTCCAGACACCACGCGTCGCGTCGGTCGTGGCATAGACACCGGCAATGATTCCACAGGCGGGAACGACTTGCGTCGTGCCTCCCATGAATGGATCGATTTCTTTGACCTTCGGGAAGTAGACGGCGGCATTGCGCCCGATGTCGCCGGCGACACCGAGATCGGTGGGTTGGATTTTCGAATAGTTGCCGGTCTTCGCGTTGGCACTCCAGGTTGAGGGCGGATCGATGATGACCATCGCGCGCCGCTCGGCACAATATTCGGTTGCCGCCGACCACACCGTTGCCGGCACGTCGGTCGTGCGCGTGTCCGACGGGATGCACAACAGATTGAAGATATCGACGTGGTCGAGCATATAGATGCCGGTGCGTGATCCCTCGTCGCCGGGAAGATCCGGCGGTGCCGTTGCAGCGGCCTGCGCCGCCGGAGTGTTGGCATCCGCCGCGGGTGTCTCCGTGCTATCGCCGTCAGCAGCTGCCGGTGTAGATGCGGGAGCTGCGGCAACTTGCGTAGCTGTGTACGAAAGTAGACCGCCGTCGGTACCGCCGCTTGCGGCCGCGCTGCCGGCGGTAATTGACCCCGTCGGCGCCGGGAGCAGCGGCCCCGCGCTACCGGTCGCGACGCGCATGTAGTTCGATTGCGTGCTCAGCACGAGATCGAGACGATTCGGTGGGACGCCGCGCGGTTTTGCTGCTTTTCCGCAAACCACCGGGAAGGACTCGGTCGCCGCAGGCTCGCCGGGAACCTGATAGGTAATCGTAAGATTGAACAGTTCACTCTTTGCCAGACCGTATTGCGCATATTGCGCGGCTACGGCATCCGTGATGTTGTTGTTATCCCACGACACCGTGAGATCGTTGCCCCATGCGCCACCGTTGGCCGCTACGATCGTGCCGCCGAGCACCTTCGCTCCCGTCGTTGCTGCGGCAGGCGCCTTCGCGGCGCTTTCGACCCTAGCAATGACGGCTTGCGATCCACCGTTCAAAAAGAAATCGTAGACGGCGTAACCCATCGGAAAATTCGCTGCCCGGCCGCCATAATATCGCTCGAAATCAGCGAAGCTTTCAACCGTCATCGGTTCGTCGGTTGGTCCCATCACTGCGCGCCCTACGAACGCCGTGATTGAGGTCGGCACACCGGTAATGATGTGCTGCCCGCTTGAGATTTCCTGAATATAAACGCCCGGATAAGTATACGTTGTTGTCATGCGTAACCCCCAACTCCGCGTGCGCGGTGAAGTTAGATTCGCAGACCGGTATACGGTCCGTTAGCTACGAAATGGGAATGCGCATCGACGACAGCACGCGCAACAACACCACACCGCCAGCTGCACATTTGTAAACTCGATCTTGCGTACGACAACTGCTTTGTCGTGCGTGATGGTTACCGTAGCGCGGTTCTATTTCCTTCGGGACTTATTACCTAATAAAACGACGATCATTGTTCCAAAATATTGGATGTTGTCAGATTAGTTCAAACTGTTCTGACAATAGGATCGTTATTTCTTAACTTGACGCTCGGCTTCGAGACGCCTCGCGCCGATCTCATGTTGCCGCACGAGCGATGTTAAATGCGTTTGCGCGTCTGCGGTGCTAAGGTTTCCGGTCGCGTGCAGGTTCTTCAATTTCCGTATTTGACGAACCAGGGTCATCGTTCGCCGTTTGGCGAGCATATTCTGAACCTTACCCAGGGTTCTCGGCGTCACTGTGATTTTGCGGTGGGTCTCGAGCGCGCTCGCGCGTTCGAACGGTCGCCCTTGCTTTTTCGCTCGCGCCTCGTCAACGTCGATCCACGAAGCATCTTTACCGAGCCCATGGCGGGCCAGGATCTCGGGCGACGGCGTTGGCGTTTTACGTGGGACAAGACGATGGATCGCGGAGATATTTTGGCGCGGATACATCAGACGCTCGGTGTCGCGCGCGTTCCACATTGCGAGTTTCTGGGCTTCGGTCAGTGGCTGATGCGGCGGCACGCCGACATCTTTCTTACCAGCATCGGACGCCTGCGCTTTGAGGGCGGGGTGCTTTGACCGCGCAAGCGCCCGTCGCACCTGGGCCATTGAAATCGAGTTCTGTGGTGTTGCTTGCGCTGAAAGCATAAAGCTCGATTTACCTCGCGGCGCGTAGCGCGATTGCGCCGTTTCCGCGAATGAAGTTAAGCCGGATTTCTCTTTGTCCGCCGGTTTCCCACGAACCTGAGGAATCGGCCTGAGACTCTTCCCGGGCGGCACGATCTGCCCCGAGCTGTTTACAAACGACTTTTGCGAATGCTTGACGGCGCCCGTGGTGGGATCCATGAACATGTTCACGGCACCCCATGGATCGTGGTGGACGCGGTGCACCGCTTGCGCCTGCGCGCTTGCGGAGGAAGCACTCCCGGACTGCGGCGCCGGCGACGGGAGAGGCGGTTTCTTTGCCAGACTCGTAGCCACGTATTGGTGGAGAAGCGACAAGATGCTCGTGTTTGACTTCGGGAGCTTATCGATTTCGAGCTCTGGCTTTGGCTTGGGTGGTTTCGCGGTCGTGTGCGTAAACCGTAGCGGGACCGTTTGCTGCCCCTGGGAAGCTCTGTAAATACGCCCCGCCGCCGACGCACCAAGTCTGTTCCGCGCATAAGCCAACATGTTCGGTCCTCCGCCTGCTCAGTTCCACCCGCGCGTTTCCGCGGCGGTAAGCACTCGCTCTTGCTTCCCAAATTCCATTCGCGTCGCCAAGAAGATATCACGCATCGCTACGCCACGCTCCTCTGCCGCCGCGATAAACGCAGCGTTCAGCGAAATATTATAGATGTCGCCGCCCGCCACGCTCAACGACGCGAGCTGCGCATAGTCGAGATCTTCAACAGGAACATTCGGCCCGAACATGTGACGCCAAATCTGCTCTCGCTGCGGCGCATCGGGAAACGGGAAATCTACCACAAAACGCAGGCGCCGTAGAAACGCACTGTCGATATTCGTTTTAAGGTTGGTGGTGAGAATCGCCAGGCCCGTGTACTCTTCCATCCGCTGGAGAAGATAGCTCACCTCGACGTTGGCATACCGGTCGTGACTATCTTTGACTTCGCCCCGCTTGCCAAAGAGCGCGTCGGCCTCGTCGAAGAGCAGCACGACACCGGCGCTCTCGGCCTCGTCAAAAATCTTGCGCAGATTCTTCTCGGTCTCCCCAATGTACTTACTCACGACCGTGCTCAGGTCGATGCGATAGAGATCCACGTGAAGCGCGCGAGCGATCACCTCCGAGGCCAGCGTCTTTCCGGTGCCGCTGCTCCCGCTAAAAAGCACCGACACGCCGAGACCGCGCGAGGTGCGGCTGCCAAATCGCCAGTCTTGGTAGACGGTGTTTCGGTGGCGCACTTGCGCGACGATGCTATGCAGCGTCTCTGTCGTCTGTGCCGGGAGCACGAGATCTTCCCAGGTCGCGCGCGTCTCGACCCGCGTTGCGAGTTCGTCCAGATTGGAGCGCGCGAATGCGCGCGCGCTATTCCATACCGTTTCCACTACCGCTTGCGCGGCAATAGCATCTTCGGTCTCGGTGAAGCGCGCCACCGCGCTATCCCAAACGAGTCCAATTTTCTCGAGCGTGAAGTCGAACTGATATGCTAACTCTTCGGGAAGCCGTCCCAATTCGGCGCCCGAGCCGACCAGGCGACGCCACTCTTCCTGTTGTTCGGCCCGTTCCGGCCGCGCAACGTCGAAGGCCACCGTTGATAGCCCCGTCAGCGGATGGAGGCGCGCGACCAAGAGCATGATCGGCACGTCTAAGGCTTCGAGGAAACGCATCAAACCCGTCCACGATGATGCGTCGCTTTCCATTTGGTCGCAGTCGATGACGAGCGCGCCAAGGCCGAGGATCGCTTCACGCTGCCAAAGGATTTCCGAGAGGCGCGGGTTCTCGTCGGACGTGAGCGCGACCGCCGAAAGTAGAATGACGCTCAGGTCGAGCGCGCGCGCGCTTTCGATCGCGATCGTGCGTTTCGCGAGCGCATCGCTCCCGCAGAGTTGTACGATCGGCTTGCGGCTCGAACGCGTTTGCAGGGCCGCAGCGACGTCCTCGGCGGCGCGGCACTGCGACTCGGTGATTCGCCCTGGAACAATCGGGCGCGTCACGCTCAAGAGGCGTTCGTCCAACTGCCGCACGCCAAGGAGAAAATGGAGAATCGTCTCATCGATGCGTAACGGTGCGTTGATCAGGATTTGATTTTTCGGCACTTCGATAAGGTGCCAATACCGCAGCGGCGAGGACGGCAACAAAGCGCGCCAATCCGGGTCCGCAAAGGCCGCGAGCGCGAGCCCGAAGGTCGGCGCCGTCGCCGCTTCGTCGGCGTTTGCGCGCGCGCAAAGCGTAGCGAACTGGCCGTCTACTTCCACCGCCGCGCATAACAACAGGATGTCGCACTCGAACGACGACAAGCGAAATCGCTCGCTTAGGATCGCTAGCGCAGATGGAAACTCTTCTTGCGCGGGTAGTTCGTCACGCGGCTCGTCGTTCTCAAGCGCGGTAATGTAGGAAACGAGTTTCGCGCGCAGCGGAATCAGCGCGGCCTCAAGTTCGAGCGCGGGTGACGGCTCCACGCCATTCTCGTCGTTCATTACGGTGTTGTTTTCTGCACGGGCAGCGCGCGCTCTTCGTGTCAGTTTAGTGTGAACTAGTCTGACAGTTACATCAAGCAGGTTAGGGATCGGCGCGTCGGCAAGTTGCACGTTAGCATGCACTTACCGCCGTCGGTGAAGAAGAAAAAAGCCAAGAAGAAGCCTGCGCAATCCGGCTCGCCCTCTTCTGCTGCGAGCGGTGCAGGTTCGGCGGGAGCACGGCGACCGGTGTTGTCGGACGCACTCAAGGCACGGTTGTCGGCGATCGTTCGGGCACCGAGCCCATCGTCGGTGGATTTTCGCGTCGGCACGCACACCGTGCGCAGCGGTATTCGTACCGACGGCCTCGGTTCGGCCGACCTCTCAACGCTCGCTGAACATCAGCGCGAAGCACAGCCCGACGTTTCCGCAGTGCTCGACCGCGATGCTGATCGCGCGCGATACGAGGAGAGGGAACGCACAACACGCGAGCTCCGCGAGCAATTGCGCAAACTCCGCGAAGTGCGCCGAACCCGCTCCGAGCCGAGGGACGTCCCCGCCGCTTCTAACGCAGATTTCTTGCAAACGCTGCGTACGCCGCGGCCGGCTCGTCCAACGATGACGACGATCGATACGGAGCACCGGCCGCGTGAAACGCATGGATTCGTTCTTCCCGAAGCGGCCACAGCCGGACGGCCCGTGATCACCGCGTCAGGTGCGTATCTTCCGGAGTACGATCGCAGTTCCACCGGTCAAGCGATTCCCACCAAGGGCATGAACGTGCTCGCGGCGCCAACCCGCGAACGCGCTCACGGCTCGCACAGTCATCAGCGCGGCGCGTCCGGGCCACCGGACCCAAGCAACATGGTGCCGCTCTCCGGTTCGCTAAACGTCGACTCTATCGGCGGTTTCGAGAAGACCATCAATCCGCTCGCCGCGACCGCGATGTCTGCCTCCGGCGGTGTGAGCCGCACCGCGATCTCGGCGCGAGCCGCCGCGAGCAGTCATCTCAGGGTTAGCACCACGTACGACCCCGATCGCTGGCGACCGGCCATCATCGCCCCGTCGGGACTCGCGGATCTGCGAACGAGCGCTGCCGGAAGAAGTGCTCCGAGCGCTCTCGCCGTTCGCACGGTGGAGCAACTCGCGCGCTCGAATCCCGCATCACAAACGCGACGCTTCGAGAGTCCAGCGGGTAGCAGCTCGCATTCGCTCGGCCTTGGCCAACTGCAGAGCGACCGATTTGCAAGCGCAGCAAAACCGCGCACGTCAAAGTCTGCTATGCTCGCGCCGCGAGCACAAAGCGCCATAAGGTCGCTTCATCTCGCGGACAATCCGCGCACCGCGTTCAAACCCGTTCGTTCCTCGGGTCAGCAAATGCAGGACGCGATGTTCCGCCAGGCGGTTTCGCATGCGGCGCCGCCTGCAGCGCGACCGGCGGCTCCGTCGACGTCATCGGGCACTCCAGGTAGCCCTGTGCAATTCAACTTTGAAGGCACAGCGGAACTCGAAGGGAGAGCGCTACCGGACTTTCCGCACATTTCGACCGGCATGAGTTCCGAAGCAGCCGCGTCTCGGCTCAGCGCGGAGGCCGCTGACTTCGCCGCGCGCGAAGACCGCCGCCAAAAACGCAAGCGTGGCGAGGCGAGCGATTCGGGCGACGAACGCGACGCGCCAAAAGCACGCGCTGCGTCTTCGGCCGCGCCGCCGCCCGGCACCGCTCCCAGCCGAAGGCCACGACGCGTGACCTTTGCAAAGGGGCCGGCGACGGTTGTGCGCGAGGACGACTGAATGTACGCAACGCCAATGCCGTTTCGCAAAAAAATCCAGCGGTCGTTCGGACGCCATTCGATCGCGCATTTGAGCGCACATCAAGGACCGGTAGCAACGACGCACACAGCCGCACTCGGCGGCGACGCATTCGCCTTCGATCGCCACGTCGTTTTCGGCGCGACACCGGATCTGCGGTTAGCCGCGCATGAAGCGGCACACGGCGTGTTGCAACAGCACGGCGCCGTTCCACCGGGTGGTGTCGGCCGCGACGGTGACGCGCACGAACGCGTTGCCGATGCCGTCGCCGATCGCGTCGTTGCGGGCGTTTCCGCTGCACCGCTGCTCGATCGCGTTGGCTTCGTCGCGCCGCCAACGCGTGCGATCCAAATGGGAAAGAGGAAACAGAAAAAGGACAAGCCCGCGGTCAGTGTGCTCCTGAAAAGGAGACGGCGTAAGGACGAAGAGGGACGCAACAGACCCGTCATCACGGGAAAAGTGCGACAAGTAATTAGGCCGCGAGGGACAGCGCTCGAGCGTCTCGCTCGCGCGAACGCGCGCGGCGTTGCACGCCGGGATGCCGGCGATGCAACATCCCGGCATCCCGGCGTGGCGGCCATGAGCGGCGCGTTGAGACGTTGGGAAGGCGGCGGAGGCACGCAAGACTCGGTTGCATCAGGCGCCGGACCGTTTCAGATATCGACCGGCAGGGCGCGACAGATCAAGGTTACCATGCGGCAAGACCAGTACGCGGGCGCGTCACTCGGTGGCAGTGCTCCCGCGTACGCACCGGCAGTTGCCGCTGCCGCGGCGGCACCCAATGGCCGGGCACGAGTCGTTCAAGCATTCGAGTCCGGTGCCGCCGACGTAAGCGGCATGCAACCACGACAACGGCTCGCCGTCGCCGGACTCAGCGCAATTCCGCAAACCGCGGAAGAGAATCGCGTTCCCGGTATGGGAAAGGCGTTTCGCGCGCTTGCTCGCCAGGGCGCAGCCAGCGCTGCCGCATTCAAACGCATCCCACAATCCTTTCCGATGATCGAGTCGGCGCAAAAGGGACGCGATGTGCTCAGCGGCGCGACCGCGATGCATCCAGATTTTACATCGGCGCTCGAGAATGATGACTATTATTCGGAGAGCAGCGGCGACGAAGCTGATGATGAAGACGAAAGCGGCGGCGGCGTCGACCTCGACGAAAGCGATGAAGCTGCCGCCGAAGCGCTCAAACGCAAGAACCGCGGACGTCGTGATGACGAAGATGACGACGAAAGCGGCGGCGGTGGTGGGGGAAGCCGATACGCGCTGCGTTCCCAGGGTCCGCCACCGATTGCGGTGAGCTGATGTCGTTTTTGCTGCCCCTCACGGCTGATAAGCCACCTGTCCCGGCTGCTAAGAAGGGCGGCGCAAAGCGCAAGAGTGATGATACGGGCGCGGCCGCCGCGGCCGCCGCAACACACGCTCCGCACCTGTCGCCACTCGCCAGCGCGTTTCCGTCGTCAGTCGTTCCGTTCCGCCTAGCGCCCGATGCCACGCCGGTGCGCGACGTCGATACCGCTGCCGACGATTCTTAGCTGAGCGGCGGGGGCGGCGGCTGCGCGCTGTTTATCTGACGCATAAACGATAGAATCGTGTTTGGATTGGTTTGCGGCGGCGGCAAGGTCGGGTGCGGGGGGTGAACTATCGGTACCTGCGGCGGTCGGCGCAGTGCACCCGAGGTCACGACGGAGAGCTGAATTTTTCGCGCCGCGCGCGGCATCGTCATTTGCGCTATGGGGCTCGCCGATTGGGCTGCTTGAAGATCCTTTTGGTATTGCGCAGTGCTAGCCGGATCGGCCGTGCTCACGGGTTTGCCGGTCGATCGCAGTCGCGGCGGTATGACCGCCTGCGCCACCATCGCCGGCGGTAGCGCTCCTAGCTCCGCCAACGAGACGAGTGAATCAATGTGCTCGTAGCTTCGCGGCGTGTAGCTCGACCCGCGTGGTGTCATGTTGAAATCTCCAGCCCTGCCGACGGCGGTATTATAATCACTGTCACCAAAGCGCAGATTGCCGGTTCCGCTACGCATATCGTTCATCGCCGCTTCGGCATGGCGGACGCGATCAGCCACCGGTGCTCCGCTTGTTGCCGCGGTTGCAATCGCCTTGAAGTTAATTGCGGCGCGCGCCCTGCCGGCCGGGGTCGGACCGTGCGTCGCGTCGACAAAGCGCTTTAACTGGGCGACCTGCTCCTTAGTTTTGAGCCCATTTTGAATGATGTGCCCGAGGATGACTTTTTGATAGCCCTCGGCAATGCGATGATCCCGTGCGATTTTACCGGGCTTGCCTTTCTTGCGCTTGCCGCCGCTCGTCATCTTCGATCCCGATACCGACGCACGTTTTTTCCGTTCGCCGCTGCGAGCGACGGCGGCGTGGTAATACTCACTCGAGTCACCGGCAGCGATCATATCTTGCGTGACCGAATCTCCGAGCTTGACCTTGGCGGAGTTCATGAACGTTTTGAGCGCGGGATCGTTGATCGCCGCGACTGCCGCATGATAGCCCTCTACGTCAACGGGCTCAATGATTTCGGGATGATTGCCTGCCTTGAATCCGCCTTCGCGTTTCGCAGTTTTTGCTGCAGCGGCCGACCCTTTCGTGCGCGCCGCGCGTGCGTGCGCTTCGCGCTTTGGTTGCAACGCTCGCATCAGCGCCATCTCGGCTTTGGTCCGACGCTTCTTCTTCGGTGCGGCTGAGGCTGAAGCCGCGGCCGTCGCCGTCGCGGCCATCCCCAGTGAGTCGTCGCCGCCGTCGGCCTCGTCGTCCGACTCGTCGCCGCTCTCGCTCCCTGAATCGGCCTCACTCCCGCTCTCGTCGTCGCTCGCAAATGCCAGATCGTTTTCTTCCACATCTTCGTCATCGGGCTGTGCGCTCTGTAGCGACATCATCGGATGCACAAACGACGATGATCCGCCCCCGCCCGAATTGCTTGCAGCCGAGAGCGTATGTAAAACGTTCAACGCGTGCGGCGCATGGACATTAGACGCGGACGCGGACGCCGAAGAATCAATCGCCATCGCCGAGTGATCGGTCGGCGGCTTTATCTTCGGCAGCTGCTTCAGCTGCGGATCGCCAAAGGCTATCGACATGGGACGGCTCTTCGCCAATTCATCTCATGGCTCCGGCCAGCTATAATGTTCTAGCAATGATGACCTCCGACTATCAGATGCCACCGCAGGCCGGATTTACCGCTGCGCTTTCGCTCACCGTCGCCGACATCGAGCGGTCGACCCAATTCTATGCAACCGTGTTCGGCGGAACGATACTGCGCCGAAGCCTGCACGGTGCCGGTGACCCGGCGTTCGTCCAAGTCGCGAACACGTGGCTCATTCTCACCGGTGGCGGCGGCCCAACACCCGACAAGCCGACGGTGTCGCTGACAACGCCCGATCCTGATAAGATCAGTAGCTTCCTCAATCTTCGCGTGGCCGACATGCACGCGTGCGTCGCGTTATGGAAAAGCCGCGGCGCGACGTTTCTCACCGAACCGCTCGGCAAGTACGGCGAGGCGCGCTGCTACATCCGCGATCCCGACGGTTACATCATCGAAGTCGGTCAAAGCGAACCGGGCTTCTTTGACCAGACCGGCGTTACGCCGTAACGTTCATTTCCAGGATTGCCGCGGCATAGTCATCGACGTTGGTTTCAAGCGCAAAATGGCCGGCGTCCACAAAGCGGACATCCGCATCTGGAACGTCACGCTTGAACGCCTCGGCGCCTGGCGGAATAAAGAAAATGTCGTTCTGTCCCCACATGGCTAGCAGCGGAGGCCGGTGCGTGCGCAGATACGCCTGATACAGCGGATAGCGCGCGATATTTGCCTTGTAGTCAAGCTTGAGGTCGGTCTGAAGATCCATCATCCCCGGGCGCGCAAGGAGCGCAGCATCGAGCCAATACGCTTCGGGCTCGATCGTCAGGGGATCGCGCACGCCTTGAAAAAGGACGCACGGACCCCATCGAGCGACATACGTTCCTTAATTGATTCGCGAATGGCCGGTGAAGGCTGCTTCCAATAGGCGCGCATCCTGGTGTTCCGGCTTCACGGTAGAAGACGTTCGCCGGGCCGACGCGGACCGTCGCATGACGGACCACGGCTTAGCCGTACTTGAATCCGGCTTTGCTCTGTCCAACCTCGATGATATAACCGTCGGGATCGCGGATATAGCACCGCGTCTCGCCGTACTTATCCAGCGGTTCGGTCAGAAACGTTGCGCCACGACTCTTCCACAGTTTGTAGCACGCTTGAATATCGGCGACGCGAATATTCATGAAGCTACTCAGATGATTGGGGTCGGGTGGCGTGCTCAGCGTCACGGTCGGTTTGTCCGGCGTTGGACCGCCTCCCACGTTGAGAATGAGCCACGTGTTGGCGATCTTAATGTACGGCGGTGCGTTGCCATCGCCCATGCTCACGATCTCTCCGTCGAAGACCGTCTTATAGAATTCCGCGGATCGCTTGAGGTCGGTCACGGTGAGAAAGTGCGCGATCGTAAAGCCTTCTTTGGGAGGCATCTGATAGGTTTTTTGGTCGACTTGTACTTCGTCCATACGCCCATCCTAGCACAACGAAAAAGGGCCGGCGAGTCACGCCGGCCCCTCGCTCGTTGCGGTTAGATCTGTCGCGTTTGTTCGATCGTGCCGCCGGGTGTCGCCAAGATGTTGACTTGGAGCGGCGTCGACTCCATCGCGTTGATATCTTGCGGACTCAGCGTCGCCGTCTTACCGGCGGGTATTTGCAGGGTCTTCATTGCGGTGCCCTTGCCCGCGGAGGTCATCTGCAACTGAACCGAGACATCGTCGCCGAGGTTTTGCACCTGTAACGTCTTGCCGTCGGCTTGCACGTTTGCCTTGAACGTCGCACCGGCGGGAACGCTGATGTTCTGCATGGTGAACACGGTTTCCGCATTCCCGCTAAGCGGCATGCGCGAGCGCAGCGTCATCGCCGCGGTTCGCGTGTTGCCGCTCACTGCGTTGAGCGCGACGGTTTGGTCCGGTGCGCCGATACGCTCGACACTGAGTTCGTCCGCGTCGTTGCTCGTCACGGTGACTTCAGCGCCTGAGGTTGCGGCGCTCGTGGCCCACGTATACGTGCCACGCCCATAGAGCTGATGCTTGATCGTCATGATCCCGGCCGTCTGGAACGAGATCGGCGACTTGAACACGGGCGCCGCGCCGTTCGCGACGTTCGCTACCACTTCACGCGCGCCGTTGATCGCGGCTTGTGCAGCCGCCGGTGCCTGCGCATTCGCGGCCTGCCCGAGCGAAACGAACTCCGACTGCGTCGGCGGGTTGCCGAAGGGCGAGGCCATGCCGACGATGCGATAGAGCTCCGGCGAGAAGCCCTTGGGGGGCGGCGCCGGCTTCGCGGGATCGATTTGTAAGCTGTTGGCGATCAGCGGACCCTGCGACAAGTATCCGGCGTGCTGCGGAATGCGCACGAGGCCCGGTATCCGTGTCGCGTCGGTTGCGAGATCGTCCCAGCGTGTTGCTTTGCCGGCGCGGTCCGGCTTGTAGAGCACGTGACCGTTGTTGTCGGTCATTTGCGTCGTGGTCGCACCGTCGCCAACCATGATGAAGACCGCGGTCAGCGCGAGTGCAAGGAATTCCACGAACGGCGTACGCGGTTCGCTGCACACCACCGAGAACGGCACCCACGACATGATGCCACCGCTGAAATGACTGCCGGTCCATGTCGGACCACCGTTCGCAAGCGCAATAGAGTAGGTATTTGTCGCCTTGTCGATGATGATGCGACTCGCCGCGTCGGTTCCGTCGGTGCCGGGCGCGTTCGGATTTGCGACGCTGATGATGCATTGCGTCGCCGTTTCCACAAACGGATTCGGCATCGAGGGTGACGGGCACGGACGGACGCAATGGCCGCCACTCAGATCGGCACTAGTGATGCAGATCAGCGGATAGTCGCGCATGTTCCATGCGGCTTGCGCCTCGGCGAACACTTTCATGGGGTCCCAGAAATGGCCGCTCAAGAAGTTCGCGACGAACCAATCGAGATACGCGGCACCGAGCTGATAGCCTTGCTTGATGTTGATCTCGGGTATGGCGTTGTTTTGCGTGACCGCGAAGATCGGTTCGCTAAAGAGCGAATAGTTGTGCTCCGCGTACGCCGATTCCAAGCAATCCTAGCATTCCGACCGCTTGCGATACCCTTAAAGAACTTGACGTGATAAAGGCTGTCGAACCAGTGCCGCTGCTCTCTTGTCCACCACGCAACACAGTTTCGGCATACTGTGCCTTTGAGAGCGTCGGCGTGCTGGGATTTTGGAAGCTCCAGAATTCCGAACGGCGGAAATTCGGGTCGTTCGGATTGTCGATGGATGCACGGCGCATGTCGACGTCGCCGTGGAAATCACCGTCGTCGCCGTGGCGCGGTTGATTCACGCCGAAGTCGTTGTCGACGTTGAAGGTCATGTGCAGCGTCCCGAGATGCTGATCGCTCGTGCTGATGCAATGATCCCATCCGTCCATCGTCAAGGAAACCGTCATGCCACCGGTCACGCCGGAATTGCGAAGACGTTCCGGGTGCGGCACGCGGGTTGCGTAGTCACCCCGCCTGGCGGGAGGTGGAAGTTTGCGTTGATTCCGGTGCTGGTCGTGACGTTGCAGTTCGCATACACCCACACGTGTGAGGTGCCGATGCTTTCGAAGAACGTGTGGCTGCCCGTCCCGTTGATGTTCGCAACGAATACTTCCAAGCTCGTGAGCGTGTCGATCGTTCCCGAGTCGGTGTGGTACACGAGACACCCGTGCTGAAAGTTGTTGTACTTGCGATTGCCGCCGGGCGACGTCGTTTCGTTTGAAAGTGGGAAGCCGAGCGAGCCGAGCGGGCCGTTATAACTGTCGACGTAGAGGTCGCGGATCGCACCGTGCACTTCGTACGCACCGGTCGTCGACGACCAATAGATCGTTCCGCCCTCGAAATGACCGAATCGTCCAACCTCCGTTGCGCCTTGCTTGATCGAGATTCCCCGCGAGCGATAGCTCAAGAATCCCGAGTACCCGCCGAGTGCGTACCACCATCGCGGATCGCACCGTGCACTTCGAAGGCTGCGTTACGCGACGCGCTCCAATAGACGTCCGCAGTGTCGAAGCGCGAGCGGCGACCGCCGGTGATAGCTTCTTCTTCTGTGGTCGGATAGCCGATGTTGAGACCAACTTTGGTTTTGAGATCGTAGAGTGAACGCCAATGCAGATAGATGCTGCCGTACACCGCAAAGCATCGTCCGTCGGGACGAAGCACGATGGCACCCCGTTCAAAGTAAAGGACCTCCGCTTTGTCGGGCAAGGAAAAATCTTCGATCGGCCAGCCGATGTAGACTTGCACCTTCTCGCCGGAGGCGGTCGTGGCCTGACTGAGAGAAACCCATTCGCGATAGATTGTGGGAGCTACGGTGATCGTTTCGCCGCTAGCAGCCTTCATGGTCGCGCGTAGGAGCGTGACCGTGGGTGTTAGTGCGGCGGAAGACGCGAGTTCGCCACCAATCGATGGCAGAAGCGCCGTTTCGATGGTTGACATATGCACACTTCCTGAATCCATCCGTGGAAGAGATGCCTTCCGTGGGGAGTTCAGCGTAGCACGAAAGCGGCGCGCACAGCAGAAGCGTTTGGCCTAATTTCGCTTTGTAACCGACGGTGAAGCGCGCTAGTCGATAATATTCGCGAAGCCTTTTGCGTCAATAATGAATTTCGGGACTGTAAATGCCGCCGAGCAGCCATTCACATTGAGCCCCTTCGCGGATTGCGCGCGCACGAATTGCAGCACGAGCGCATCGGTGCATGGCGTCTCGGCTGCGTGGCCCGCGCCTTGCACCAACGCAATTCTTGCGTTGGGGAGATACTTCGCGGCCGCTTGCGCATACTTCGGCGGCGTTGCCGGATCGTCGGAACCCGATATCATCAACACCGGCGCGTCACTGTGCACCGGATCGTTGAAGCTGGCCGGCATTGCCGGTACGTTCCACAAAGCGCACGCTTTGCGCTGCGCCTCGATACGCAAGCTGCCTGCAAACGAGTGTGCGGCTGCGTCATCGACGGCGCGTTGATCGAGGAACGGGATAAACTCCGCGCACGTGTACGACAGCCACGCGCCATTGGTCAGATCCTCGTTGAGACCGACCGCGACGATATTGATCAGCGAAGCGAGCGGCGCGGTGTCGCCGCGCGAGGCGCGATCGACGACGTACGGAATGGCCGCCGCAGCTCCCGGATCGTAGAGCGTCTGTCGCAGGTGATCGACGAAGACCGCCTTCGAGAGCCGCACAGTGACCGGCTTTGCGCCCTGCTTCAGCACGAGCGACACCGCAATCGGCCCTTTATTCAACCGCGCGACGAGCGCGTAGAACTGCTGCCCAAAGTTGGGGAAACGCGCATTGCACGCTACGTCGCGTTTACACTTGGCGATTAAATCGTCGAGTGCACGCTGCGCACCCATCGGCTCGCCCGGCAACGGCACGAATCCCGGCGGTGCAACGCCGTTGAGCACCGCACTCTCCACGCTTTTCGGATGACGCCGCATATACACCAGAGAAAACGTCGTGCCATAGGAGCCGCCGTCGAGCACCAGCTTCGGATAGCCGAGCGCCGCGCGAATGTCGTTGAGATCGTCGGTCGCATTGTTGGTATTGTAGTCCGCGAGGTTGCCCTTCGCGGCGTCGTTCGCACGGCATCTGGTAATGACGTCGTGCGGAAACAGATCGAGAAAATACGCCGCGGGGTTTGACTGCGGCGTGATGTCGCAGGGCAAGCCATTCGAGTCGCCCATACCGCGATCGTCCATAAACACGACGTTGTAGCGGTCGCGCAATTGTGCCACGGGTTTCTCAAAACGGCCATCCGCGATGAAGGGCGCATAGGGCACCGCGCTCTCGCCGGGACCACCGGCAATAATGACGATCGCGCGGTTCGACGCATGCTTCGCCTTGAGCACCACGATCTTGATCGGAATCAGGCGGCCCGATCTCGCGGCTCGGTCCTCGTAGACCCCGTAGGTGCCACAAAGCGCCGGCACTTTTGCCTTGCCTTGCGTACAGGGCTTCACGTGAAGGCCAAGATGCGTGAGCGCAGCGGCTAAGACGAGACCGACCATGCGTTCATTTTGCTGTCCTGGACGACCGAGGCCTTCCTCCAGGTCTGCAGACTATCGTTACAGCGGGGGACTTGTAATATGCGGATAGCTCCGATCGCCATGGCGGCGATGCTCTTCTTTGGGACACTTGGTCCCGCGCTTGCTTCCGGCACGCTACGCTCGCAAGAAAGCGACGGTACCGTCCGGACGTACGACAACGTCTCGATCAAGGTCATAAACCACACGCTACGCATCACGACGCACGACGGAAAAGGCACGCTCGTCGTCAGTCAGGCGGCGTGTTCGTATGTCGGCGACATTAAGCGGTGCTATCCCACGAAGATCTCACTCGAGCAAGGCGGCGCGACCAAGCCGCTCGATCTCAAGAACGGAACGATCTACGTCAACACGACAGATCAGCCACAGCCGCTCCAATTCACGTCACATCAATTGCCGCCGGGCGGCATTCTCTTCTCCATCAAAACCGATATCGGCACGTATGTGACCGTGACCGGAAAAGTCGATAGCGGGTTAACACGATGAAATATCTTGCAATGTTTCTTGCGCTCGTCGTCGCGGCCGCGCCCTTGACGGCAGCGGCGCAACGCGGCGGTGGCGGAGCGCGCGGCGGCGGTGGCGGTGGTGCACGCGGCGGCGGCGGCGCTCGACCCAGCGGCGGCGGCGGTGCGCGTCCCGCGCAAGCACCCGCACGCCCGAGCGGCGGTGGCGGCGGTTACAACTTCAACCGCGATACCAGCGCAGCGTCGCGCCCGAGCGGCGGCGCCGGCAATCGTCCGAGCCAGCCGGCCAACGGCGGCAATCGTCCCGGCGGCGGCAACAACGTCAACAATCGTCCCGGCGGCGGCAACAACAACAACATCAACAATCGTCCGGGCGGCGGCAACAACAACAATGTCGGCAACGGCAACCGCGGTAACGGCAACAATGTCGGCAACGGCAGCAACAACGGCAATCGCACGTGCAACAATTGCACGGTCGTGCGCAATCCGGTCTATGGCGGCGGCGGCTATTATGGCTGGAACCATGGCGTTGCGTGGGCACCGGTCCCCTACTATTGGGGCGGCGGTTTTTGGGGCGCGATGGCGATCGGCGTGACGTCGGCAGCCGTGTACGGCTCAATCGTATCGAACAACCAAACCTACACATCCTACCAAGTCCAGCCGAGTAGCCCGGGCGCCACCATGCTCCAGAACTATAAGCTGACGCAAACGCAGTGCGGGCCGCCCAATCTCGTCGTGGTCTACGGGCCCGACAACAGCGTGATCTGCGCTATTCCCAACCAAACGGTCAGCGCCGGCGAGTATAACCTCGACACGTCAACGCTTTCGCTGACCTCGGTGCAGTAGTGGAAAAAATCGTCGTCGCGGTCTTCCTTGGCGCCTTCATGTTGCAGGCGGGGCTGGGATGCGACTACCGAGACCTGTTGACTGCTCTTCGCAACGCGAGCTGCATGACGCGCGTCTTCCTCGCGAACTTTATCGTCGTACCGATCATCGGCGTGATCGCCGTGCGCGTCTTTGCACTCGACGATTTCGTTGCGACGGGTATTGTCTTGATGGCGATCGCCCCCGGCGTCCCGTTTCTTCCGCTGCTGGCCGGCGCGAAGAACGGCGGCAACGAGGGACTCGCGACGGCATTATCGGTGCTCTTGCCCGCGATCTCGATCATCACCGTGCCACTTACGATCCCGCTCGTCCTACCGGTGGAGGCCCAATCCCACATCGCACTGGGGTCGTTCATTACGAACCTGCTGTTACTGCAACTCCTGCCCCTCGTCGTTGGGCTCGCGCTGCGCGAGCGGATGGCGACCGTTGCAGCGACGCTGCACAAGGCGGCCGGCATCGTGTGGATCGTCGCGCTGATCGTGATTTGCTTCGGGCTCTTTCCGAAGATGGGTGCGGCGTTCGCTGCGGTCTACGGCTCGCGTGGCCTCATGGCAACCCTTGTGCTCGTCGTGCTCTCCGCCGCGACCGGCTGGCTCTTCGGCGGAAACGAGCCAACCTATCGCAACACGATGACGCTCTCGACGATCATGCGCAACTTTAGTCTCGGGTTGCTCGTTGCAGGCCAGAGCTTCCCCGATACGGTCGTAAGCGAAGTCGTAGTCACGTATTTCGTCATCCAATTCGTGGTCGCGAATCTGCTCGGTCAGGTCCTCAAACGGCAACGATCGCCGGCGGCGCCCACATCTGGCTCCGCGCCCGCTCCGACGGCCAGCAAAGAATAAGGCGCACCTCGAGCGGCGCCGGACCGGGTAGCGTCTCGATCCAATTTTCGCGGCGCCCATTGACCGGTTGCGGACCCAGCATGATACTCGTCGCTGGTTCGGTGCACACCAGATCGACGCGCCCCGGCGCAGCGGGCGCAACGTAGAGAAACCATGACGCATGCGCGGGCGGTTCGTTCCAGCGTTCGAACTGGATGCGATAGGTGCGCGCGCCGTCGAGCGCCTGGCCCGATGCGTCGCAGCGCGTGACAACTTCGAGTATATCGTGTGACTTGGTCGGGAAGTACCCCGCGTGCGCGGATGCTGCGCGACACTCGGGCGTTCGCTCTCGTCCGCGATGATCGATGATCGCCCAACCTTTTGACGTCGCGCCGGAGCGCTCGGCGAGGGCGATCGCGGCGAAGCTCTTTTGCACGGCGTGCTTCATCGCCGACGCTCCCGGAACAATCGACATCTCGCCCAGCGCGCGAAGCGCATCGATGAAATATTGCTCGGGGCGCAACGTCTCCACGTGCCCGACGGCATCGAGCGTCTCCACCGGACGCTCGAAGTCGACTAACGCGGCTCCGTCTTGATCCTCGATCCGGAAGGGCGATGGATCGGTCGCCTCGCTCTCGCGGCCGTAACGCACGTGATGCGTTACGACGGCAATCAGGTCGCTTGGACAGACGACACTCAGCACGTCGCGACTAGTAGAAGCAGTACTACCCGGTCCTAGCAGTACCAGTTCCTGTCGTGCATTGCCGGCACTGCGCGTACCCATGCTCGCAAACGGCTTAAATTCTGTATCTAAGAGCGTACACACGCGATAGTCGTTGCATGGCGCGGTTTGCAAATGCACTTCACGAGAACCCACGCGCAACCACGTTGCTCGGCACTCGAGTGCCGCCCCATCGGCATTTGCAAGCGCGCACGGGCGGCCGACACGTGCCAAAGGATCTATTGCGTGCGATCCGAGCAAACGCGCATAGGCCTCACTCAGCACCATTGGGTAAGCGTTTACACAAAGTCGCGCTAGCGCTTCCTCGCCCGGTGTGCGCGCAGGCTGTTCATTTGTCCTAGACACAATATCGCCCGCTACCCAAGTTTCTAGAGTATACTGGTTGTCCAGGACAGTTAGGGCGGGTGAGCGTTGTGAGTGGAGCAACAGCAATCGAAGGCCTTCGACCGTCGTTGAGCATCAAGGCGGTTGCGCGTATCGCAAATCTCTCGATCGACACGATTCGAGCGTGGGAGAAGCGGTATAGAGCAATCGTCCCCGAGCGTGCCCACGGCGGACGACGCGTGTTTAGCAGCCGCGATGTAGAGCGGCTTATACTTTTGCGCGATATCGTGGCCACCGGTGTTGCCATCTCGCGCGTCGCGACATGTGCGACGAGCGAGTTACGCGGCATGGCGCGTGTTGCAACGGAGCGCGGCGAGTCCGACGATGCCGAGGTCGTGCGCATTCTGCGCTTGATCCGCGTCCACGATCTCTCCTTGCTCTGCGAAGATCTCTTGCAGCTTGCACTCGTGCGCAACGCCGCGGGCTTCGGCGATGATATTGTCGCGGCGGTAATCTCTGAAGTCGATCGCGACGTGGACTTGCGCCAAACCGGCGAACTGCTGCTCGCATCCGCACTCGTCTCGACGTCGTCGATGCTCTTTGCGAAGTATCGCATCGCGCACGGACCGCCGCTGATCTCATTGACGTTACCCGGCGAACACCACGCGATTCCGCCGCTGCTCTCGGCACTCGTCGCGAGCGAGGCTGGATTCGATGGCATGTATGTCGGCACGCAGATCGAGCCGGCCGACATCGAAGCACTGGTCAACGACGTAAGCGCCGTCGGCGTCATCATCCACGCCGGGATGGAATCATTCGAACACATGCAAGCCGCCCTGCGACTGCGTAACAAGTTGCCTCACGTGCGCTTTATCATGACTGGTCGAGGCGGAAGTCTTGCACCGCCCGACTTTGCCACCGTAAGCTCGCTCCGAGACCTAGCTACCGCATTACGCTACCAGTGAAGCATAGGGCACGGGGTGCCAAGAGATTGACCCCTGTCCTAGACATTGCCGTCTAGGAGAGAATGTTCACCGCGCGAGCCGCGGTGATGGCGATCGTCATCAAGGATGCCCCGGCTTCGACCATCATCAACATACGCGCTCGCGTCGTCAGCGGCAGCGTATCGGTGGGGCTAAAGGCCGTCGCCGTCGAGAAGCCGAGAAACAGGTAGTCCGCAAAATTCGGCTGCCAGTTCGGATTGATATCGACCGAACGAACCGGCTGCGGAAAGACAAAATCCGCACGCCAACTATCCGAATTTATACGCTCGTCCGGTCCTCCGCCGTCAATCTCCCAATACAACAGCGAAAAGGCCAACAGATTGGTTACCCAAACCACGACCGATGAGCCGAGAAGCCGGTGTCCGTCGATGTCTTTCACGTGAAAGAGAATCAGTTGGATCAGCTTGATCAGGCTAAGGATATTCACGGTCAACAGGATGGCGACCGCGATGAGGACCGTCGTATTCGAAAGCCACGACGGCAGCCGCAGCCACCGGCTCAGGAGTGACAATCCGAAGACCACTAAGAGTATCCACGCTGCCGTCGGCGCGACATTCCCGCCTCCGAACACGTAGCGGTCCGGCATCGCAAGCGAAACCGCTATCGCAGCAAGCACGCAGATCATTGCCCCGAGCCGCGATGCACTTTTGGGAGTATCTGATACCGTCATACCCTACTATAGCAAAAGCAAAGACCCGGCGAGCAGCATCGCCGGGTCTCCTAGCGCCGCACGAGAGGGTAGCGGCTATTCCATCGCCGTTGCGTAGAAGTTTCCGTCACGCCAGTAGCCGTATGCTACGATCTGGCGGCCTACCGCGACGCGACCGCTCATCTCGCGGTTGAGCGCCGGTTGGTCGTTGATCACGATCGTTTTATCGGCCATCTGAACGGTGACGAGGTGTCCGCGCACGATGGTAATCGTGCCGGCGACGCGCGCGCGATGCGGACCGACGGCGTAGCCGGGGCAACGCCCGTTTCCTTGCCACACCCCGTTGACCCACACACCGCAAATGGGATCGCCGTATTGATTGTTAGGACCCATCGCCCCCGTGTCGCTCATGTCCGCGTTCGGATCCTTGTCGACCGTGGTCGTGGTTGTCGTGGTCGTTTGTTGTGTTTCCTGACTTTGTGCAAACGCCGGAACGCTCAGGCCGACCCCAAGCGCTGCCGTTAGCATCATCGCCATGATTTCTCGTTTCATGCGAGCGTTGTACCCAGCTCGCGCGCAAACTATTCGCGCTCGTAGAGCCACCGCTTGATTGCAGTTGCAACGAGCTGATGCTCGATTGGATGCAAACGCGCGAGTACCGCGTCTTCTTCTTCACCGCCGATCACGCGTAACGGTTTGCGAGCGAGCACACGCCCGCGATCCGTGTCGGTCGTCACTTCGTGGACGCTTGCACCAACCCACAGGCTATTTGCTGCCAGCGCATCGCGTATCGCGCGCGCACCGCGATACGCGGGAATCGTGGTGCCGTCGGGCATGCCGACGCGATCGCGCGCGGGATCGAGCGGCAAGAACGCGGGATGGATGTTGAGCATCTCGGGAAATGCGCCAACAAACGCCGGGTCGAGCAAATGCATCCACCCCAGCAGCAAGACGAGTTCCGGTTCGTATTCCGCCACGGTATGTTGCAGCGTTCGATCGTATTCGTGACGCGACTGCATCTCGCGCTGCCATGGCAACGCGAGCGCCGCAATGTTCGCGCGCCGGGCTCGCTCGAGCGCGTACGCCTCCGGTCTGTTGGAAACGAGCGCGACGAGATCGAGTGGAAGCCCATCAGCAACGCGATCGATCACGGCCTGAAAATTCGTGCCGCTGCCCGAGGCAAGGACGACGGTGCGCACCGGCTTGGGTGTGAAGCTCGCAGGGTCGTAGCGTTCGACGACCTGCGCACCTGTGTGACGCTGATAATAGGGGAGCAACGCATCCGATGTCGCCGCAATCAGCGCGCGCCGATAGCCCCGCGCCCGCAACCCACTGAGCGCAATGTGCAAGAGCGAAGAGCCTAAGCTGCCACCCCGGTATTGAGGTGCAACACCAAACGGACCGAACACGCCGATGCCGGGTTCGCGTGCGACACCGCGTAACCACGCATAGCGCAACCCGCGCGGATCGAACGCCGCAAAACCCGCCGGCATTCCATCGCGCGTTGCGAGCGCGCAGCCCGCGACGGCAACTTCGCTGCTCCAGGCGCCACCGAACGTTTCATCGATCCACGCGAGCGCCGGATCGTTCGCGCCCTGCCCGACCGCGATGCCGAAGCCGCCACGTTCGATGCGCTCGCGCGCGGCTGCATCGGTTGCGTAGCGTTCGTCGAGGTCGACGACCAGATTGATCATCGCGCTTCGTGAATAACGACCTGCGGTTCATCCGCGTTGCGCGCTTCCACCAGGCCGATGACCCGCGCGCCCGGTACCGCCGCGCTCGCCTTCGCTGCGTCGCCCGGCGCGACGATCAGCGTATACCCGACGCCCATGTTCAGCGTGCGGTACTTCTCTTCGTAGCTCAGGTTGCCGCGGCGCACCAGCTCGATCATGATCGGCGGAACGCGCCACTGTGCCGCATCAAAGACCGCTTTGACGTTGCTCGGCAACGTGCGCGGCACGTTCTCGAGCAGTCCGCCGCCGGTGATGTGCGCCATCGTCTTGACCGTGACTGCTTTCTGCATCGCACGCACCGCGTTGTAGTACGAAGGATGCTCGGCCAGCAACGCGTCGGCGTAGCTCCCACCATTGAAGCGTCGCGTCCATTCGTCGCGCGGAATGAGCGCGCGCGCGAGCGAGTAGCCGTTGGTGTGCAGTCCGACCGACGGCAAACCGATGATCGACATCGCCGGGTTTGACGCTCTCGGGCTTCGGTATGTCGTCCACGTCGACGAAACCGACGATCGTACCGGCCAGATCGAAATGTCCCGCGCGAATAGAGCCCCGGCATCTCGGCCGTTTCGCCACCGAGCAATGCGCAGTTGTGCGCGCGACACGCTAGCGCGCATCCCGCAACCACCGCAGCGGCAATCGCCGGATCGAGTTTACCGGCAGCAAAGTAGTCGAGAAAAAACATCGGCGTTGCATTGACGACCAAAATGTCGTTCACGCAGTGGTTGACGAGATCGCGCCCGATGCCGTCATAGCGTTGCAGTTCTGCTGCGATGAGAATCTTCGTGCCGACGCCGTCGGCCGATGCAGCGAGCGCGCGACCACCACCGCCGGGTAAGCGAAAGATACCGCCGAAACCGCCGATCGCATCGATCTGATCGGGGTGGCGCCAGGCGCCAAGGACCTCCTTGTATCGTGCGACGGCCTCATTGCCCGCAGCAATATCGACACCGGCTCGCGCGTACGCGTCCTTTTTCGTGCTACTTTCGTCGTTCACCAGGCCTCCAGCGCCCAAGAATTGTAGTCATCCGAGACATACTTCACCTCAGCGAAAGGTAGCCCATGCAAGTCCTCATCGCGCAAGATGCGCCGGTCGCCGTGCGCACGGGAGCGCTCGTCGTCCCAGTTTTTACGGGTGGTGAACTGAGCAGTGCTGCAAAGGCACTCGATGCCGCGCTCGGGGGCGCGATCTCAGACGTACTTGCATCGGAAGAGATCAAAGGTAAGCTCGCGGATATCACGCTGCTGCACGCTAAGGATCAGCCGTATCATCGCGTGCTCGTCGTCGGCTTGGGCGATCGCTCGAAATTCGAGCCGGCACATCTCGCGCGTTACGCGGGCGCCGCGGTACGTTACCTCGGCCGTCGCAACGTCGCCCACATTGCAATCGCGCTTCCCGACGAAGCCAAAGGCAACGAGACGGCGTGCGCGTCGTTTGCAGTCGAAGGTGCGCTCACCGGATCGTTTCAGACGAGCATCTATCAAGACACGCCCGAAAAGCGTATGGCGATCGAGTCGGTCACGATTCTCGCGAGCGGCTTTGACGCAAACGCGCTCAAGGCCGGCGTCGCGCGCGGCACGATTCTTGGCGAAGCGGTAAATTTTGCGCGCCGGCTTGCGGTCACGCCCGCGAACGATATGACGCCGACGATCCTTGCCGACGAAGCGGTCAAAGGCGCCAAGGACGCGGGTATCGAGATCGAAGTCTTCGACGAAGCCCGCATTCGTAAGGAAGGCATGGGCTCGTTCCTCTCGGTTGCGCAGGGAAGCGTGCAGCCACCGAAGTTCATCGTTATGAAGTACACCGGCGACCCGGGAAACAAAGAACTGCTCGCGCTTGTCGGCAAGGGCATCACGTTTGACACCGGCGGCATTTCGCTCAAGCCGCCCGAGCGCATGGAAGAGATGAAGTACGACATGTCGGGCGGCGCCGGCGTGATCGCGACGATGTGGGCGCTCGGCAAACTCAAGCCCAAACTCAACGTCGTCGGCATCGTGCCGGCCACCGAAAACATGCCGGGCGGCAAAGCGACGAAGCCCGGCGATATCGTCAAAGCGATGAACGGTAAGACGATCGAAGTGATCAACACCGATGCCGAAGGACGCTTGATCCTCGCCGACGCGCTCGTGTATGCAAACAAACTCGGCGCGACGAAGATCATCGATACCGCAACGCTCACCGGCGCGTGCGTCATTGCACTAGGCCACGCCGCAAGCGCAGCTATCGGTAACGACGACGCGCTGACGAACGAATTCCTCGCTGCCGCCAAACCTACCGGCGAACGCTATTGGCACATGCCGCTCTACGACGAATACGCAAGCGCGATGAAGAGCGACATCGCCGACCTCAAGAACACCGGCGGACGTCCGGCCGGGACGCTCACCGCGGCGGCCTTCCTTAAATCGTTTGTGGATGAGACGCCGTGGTTGCATCTCGATATCGCGGGCACCGCCTATCTCGATAACGAGTCGGCGTGGCAAGCCAAGGGCCCAACCGGCACACCGGTGCGCGCGCTTCGTTTCATTTGTCGAAACGCTCGCCGGATCACCGGTCGTCCACGCCAACGACGGCCACATTAAAGTCACCGCGTAGCTTTCTGTCACCCGAGGTGCGAGCGCGTAAGCGCGAGCCTCGAGTAATGCTTTATGGACGAATCCGATATCCGGATCGCGGCGATCGAGCAACGTTGGGCGAAACCCATTTCCGGCGACCTCTACGCGGAAGACATCATTTTAGACTTCCCGCAATCGGGTGAACGCATACGCGGTCGCGCGAACCTGATCGCGCAGCGCGCCGCAGATCCGGATCATCCGAGCGTAGCTAAAGTGCTGCGGATAATGGGCAGCGGCACGGTTTGGGTAAGCGAGGTCGTTATCACGTACGACGGAAAGCCGTGGTATACGGTGAACATCCACGAGTTTCAAGGCAACAAAGTAGTCCACGAAACGCAGTACTTCGGCGAACCGCTTTCTGCCGCGGCGTGGCGCTCGCAATGGGTCGAACGAATAGACTAACGGTGAAGCGCAAACGCCACAGCGGCTATCGATCCAATGATCGCTACAGTTTGCCCGAGCATCCAGCTGATCGTCGTCTTCATGTTGCCGTCGATCTTCTTCTCGATCTGTCCGAGCCGAGTGTCGACCTGCGCGAACCGGCCATCGACCCGCTGCTCGAAACCTTCGATGCGATGGTCGATGCCGTTTAATCGATCCGCGATCTGCAAATAGGCGCCTTCAAGGCGCGCCATCTGCACTTCCATAGGTTGTGCGCTCAACACGGTCTCCTTCTCGCCATCCTATCCCACCCCGAGAGGCGCGGACAAGGGGCCCATAGAGGACGCCCGCAGAAGCACGTTCGGCTATGGCACAGACACGCCCGCCGCTCAAAGATGATGCGCGTCCCTACGAACCCGCCAAAGGCCCCGCACTCCGTCGCGTAACCGCCGGCGCAATCAAACGGCGCAAAGGCTCGACGACCGTGCCGATGGTTACTGCATACGACGCGCCGTTCGGACGCTTCGCCGAAGAGGCCGGTATCGATTGGATTCTCTGCGGCGACAGTCTCGGCAACGTGGTCCTCGGCTTCGATGAAACGACGCCGGTGACGATGGACGACATGGTGCACCACACTGCCGCTGTCGTGCGCGGCACCTCGCGCGCGCACATCGTTGCCGACATGCCGTTTGGTTCGTATCAAGTCAGCGACGAGGAAGCCGTGCGCAATGCGATTCGCCTGATCAAAGAGGGCGGTGCAACCTCGATCAAACTCGAGGGCGGCAGCGACGTCGCGGCGCGAATTCGCGCGATCTATCGCGCGGGCATTCCGGTCGTCGGACACATCGGCATCACGCCACAGACGGCGGGCCTCGGCCCGGGCTATCGCATGCGCACGCACCGCGATCGTTTGCTCGAAGATGCGCTCGCGGTTGAATCGGCCGGCGCGTATGCGATCGTACTGGAAGTCGTCGACTTCGAGATCGCGCGCGAACTCACCGAAAAACTCTCGATTCTCACGATCGGCATCGGCGCGGGCCCACACTGCGATGCGCAGGTGTTGGTGTTGCACGACGTGCTCGGGATGTATCCAAATTCGCCACCGTTTGCGAAACGTTTCGCCGAGATCGGTGTTGCAACCACGAACGCACTGCGCGACTACGCAACGGCGGTCAGGGAAGGCGAATTCCCGAGCGCGTGAACGCTCCCCGATTCGACGACGAATTTCGCGCACGGCTGCACGACCTCTTCCGCTGGCGCCGTGATGTGCGGCACTTTCGCCGCGATCCGGTTCCCGCTGCAACGATCGAAGCGTTGGTACAAGAAACCGCGCTCTCGCCGTCGGTCGGCTATTCGCAGCCGTGGCGCTTTGTACGCGTCGATACACCCGAACGCCGCAACGCCGTTGTCGCATCGTTCGAACGCGCGAACGCCGACGCGCTCGGCGGCTATTCCGGCGACGATGCGAGCAAATACGCAACGCTCAAACTCGCGGGGCTGCGCGACGCACCGGTGCATTTAGCGGTGTTTTGTGACGAATCGACCGCGACCGGGAAGGGCCTAGGGCGCGCGACGATGCCCGAGATGCTCGCGTTTTCGGCTGCGAACGCGGTCTACACGTTCTGGCTCGCCGCCCGCGCACACGGTATCGGCGCGGGCTGGGTCTCGATTTTGGAACCGGATGTCGTTTCGCAGGCACTGGACGTTCCCCAGGAATGGAAACTCATCGCGTATTTGTGCGTCGGTTATCCGCTTGAAGACCGCGATACACCCGAACTCGAACGCGCCGGCTGGGAAACACGCGACGACCGCGCGACAACATTATACGAGCGCTAGTATAATAACGGTCCGGAGGATTTTTGCATGCCAGAAGACGCCTTCCTCAATCGCCGTGGCTTTGTTGCTTCGACGGCGGCAGCGGCTGCAGCAGCTACTGCGTTCCCAGCGGGGCTCTCCGCACAAACAGGCACCAACACTGCTATTCGCCCCTTTCACGTGCATTTTTCGGAAGCAGATCTCGACGATCTGCGCCGGCGCATCAAGGCGACGCGCTGGCCCGATCGGGAAACCGTCAACGACGATACGCAGGGCGTACCGCTCGAGATGATCGAGCCGCTCGCGACGTATTGGGCGACCGGCTACGACTGGCGGAAGTGCGAAGCCAAGCTGAACGCACTGCCGATGTTCATCACCACGATCGATGGGCTCGACATTCAATTCATCCACGTCAAATCCAAACATGCAAACGCGCTGCCGTTGATCATCACCCACGGTTGGCCCGGATCGATCATCGAACAGCTCAAAGTTATCGCGCCGCTGACCGATCCAACCGCGCACGGCGCAAATGCGTCAGACGCATTCCACGTCGTCATTCCCTCGATACCGGGTTACGGATTCTCGGGAAAGCCGCGCTCGCCGGATTGGGACACCGCGGCTACTGCACGCGCGTGGGCCGTGCTCATGCAACGCCTCGGCTATAATAAGTACGTTGCGCAAGGTGGCGACCTCGGTTCGGTCGTGACAACATTGATGGGGAAACAAGCTCCGCCTGGATTACTGGCGATCAACACGAGCTTGCCCGCGACCGTTCCGCCCGCCATTGCAAAGTCGCTTTCTTGCGGCGATCCCGCGCCGGCCGGTCTTTCCGCCGACGAGGCGCACGCGTACGCGCAGCTGCAATTGCTCTACGGAAAACAATTCGCCTACGCTGCGATCCAGCATACGCGGCCGCAAACGCTCTACGGAATCGCGGATTCGCCCGTGGGCCTCGCGGCCTGGCTGCTGGACCACGGCGACGGCTGGAACCAGCCGGCGGCGGCCGTCATTTCCGCAGTAGCGGGACACACGGTCGACGGACATAGTGCGGGCGCCCTCACGCGCGATGACGTGCTTGACAACATCACGCTGTACTGGCTGACCAATACCGGCGTTTCCGCAGCGCGGTCCTATTGGTTGAACAAGACCAGCCCATTCAACGCCGCCAATGTGTCGCTCGCTACTGCCGCGATCGTCTTTCCCGGCGAGATTTACCTTGCGCCGCGCAGTTGGACGGAAAAAGCGTTTAGCAAACTGATCTATTACAGCCGCGCGAGCGCCGGCGGGCACTTTGCGGCGTGGGAACAACCGCAGGTCTTTTCCCAAGAGGTCCGCGCCGGCTTCAAATCACTGCGAAGCTAACTTTGTCATCCCGAGCGTAGCGCGGCGCTTTGTCATCCCGAGCGTAGGCGCAAAGCGCCGTAGTCGAGGGACCGCCGCCACCTGTCACCCTGAGGTGCGAGCGCCGTAGCGCGAGCCTCGAAGGGCGGCGTCACATAACAGTTTTGATTTGCTCTTTCGGATTCCAACCTGGCGGAGACGCATATGGCCAGCCGCAAACGGGGCAAGTATACACTTGTTTCAGATGCGTACGAAGGGCGACTAACCTACCATTGCACGCGAAGCGTGCGCGGCCGGCACGTTAGGGTATTCACCGGTCAGACATCCGAGGCACATCTCTTCGCGTTTGCGTCCGGTTGCGTCGACTAATCCTTCGAGTGAGAGATAACCGAGCGAATCGGCACCGGTTATCGCGCGGATCTCGTCGACCGAATAGTTGGCGGCGATGAGTTCGTCGTAGGTCGCCATGTCGACGCCGAGATAGCACGGATGCTTGATCGGCGGCGACGTGATGCGCAGATGCACTTCTTTTGCGCCGGCCTCACGCAGCAGCTTGACGATGCGCGGTGTCGTGGTGCCGCGCACGATCGAATCGTCGACGACGACGACGCGCTGTCCTTGCAGATTTTCGACAATCGGATTGAACTTCAACTGTACGCCACGCGAGCGCAAGCCCTGATCGGGGCTGATGAACGTGCGGCCGATGTAGCGATTCTTGATCAAGCCTTCGATGAACGGCAAACCGCTCTCGGCAGCATAGCCGATACCGCCCGGCACCGCCGAGTCCGGGATCGCCATCACGACGTCGGCTTCGACCGGATGCTCCTTGGCGAGCGCGCGGCCCATCGCGTACCGCGCCATGTAGATCGAACGGCCGTTGAGTTTTGAATCCGGGCGAGCAAAATAAATATACTCGAACATGCACATCGCGGGATGCGCATCTTCACGCACGACGATCGTCGACTCAATGCCGTTCGCGGTAATGCGCACGACTTCGCCGGGCTCGATCTCGCGAATGTACTTCGCGCCAATCGTCGGCAGTGCGCACGATTCCGAGGCAACGGCGTAACCGCCGTCTTCGAAACTTCCTAAACACAACGGACGAACTCCCCACGGATCGCGGAACGCATACAGCTCATCTTTGGTGCACAGCACGATCGAATACGCGCCGCGCGCCACCGAGAGCACGCTCTTGATGCGATCGAGCATCGAGCCGGGTGACTCGACGAGCACCTTAGCCATCACTTCGGAATCGGAGGTCGCTTGCAACGTGGTCGTGGGCGAGAGCGTTTCGCGCAGCTCATCGGTGTTGGTGAGATTGCCGTTGTGCGCGAAGGCGAAATCGCCGATTTCGGTTGATTCGAGCAGCGGCTGCGCGTTGACGACGATCGACGAACCGGTCGTGGAGTAGCGCGTGTGACCGACGGCAATGTGCCCGGTCAAATCTTGGAGCGTTTCCTCGTCGAAGATGGCGCCGATCAGGCCCATGTCTTTGTGCGAACGAATCGTGCCGCCGTCGGCTGCGGCAATGCCCGCGGACTCTTGTCCACGGTGCTGGAGGGCGTAAAGCCCGAAATACGCCAAGCGTGCTGCCTCACGCCCGGGCGTTAGAACCCCAGTGATCCCGCACATAACGCTGCCTTAAGCCATTCTAGCAGCCGCGGAGCGGTTCCGTCTGTGCTTAATCTCTGCTGCTGCTTCGGCCGCCGAAGATTTGGAGCAACGCAAGGAAGATATTGATCGCGTCGAGGTAGATCGACGTCGCGATCTGCACGGGACTCAGACCGTCGCCACCCGCCCGTATCCGGGCAAAGTCGATCAGCACGAGGCCGCTGAAGATGACCAAGATCGCCCACGAGTAGATCGTCGGCGAGAGGAACTTGACGAAGATCGAGATGATCCCGATCACGACCAGCACGAGCAACGCGCCGAAGAATATCCCCGAAAAGCGGCGCAGGTCGAGCCCCGTTGCGTACACGATCGCTCCGAGCGCAAACATGCCGAGGCCCGTCGTCAACGCGGCGTTGAAGACCACCATATTTCCGGCCGTGTGCGCATAGTACGTCACGATCGGCGCAATGAAAATGCCTTCGAGAAATGTGAACGCATAAAAAAGTACGAGCGAGAGTCCGGGATTGGCGCGCGTAAAGTTCATCGCGATAATGAGCGCAAATGACCCGATGAACGCTAGCCAGCTAAAGGGCGCATTCGGAAAGAGATAAACGGCAAGCGCGGTGATGCACATGCCGAGCGCGGTGATCCCCAAGACCTGACCGAGCAGCGATTGGGTGGAGACAGCCACCCCGGCACCCCGGCGGTACGGATTGGGCTGAACTTGATAAGCCATGGCTCTCTGTAGTAACCCCCTTTCGCCCTCCGGGTTACACGCCAGCGTCCCTGTCACCCTGAGGCGCGAGCGCAGGGAGCCTCGAAGGGCTTGATACGAACGTATGTTCGTATTATACTCCAGGGAACATGCGCGGAGTTGAGGTCATCGAGCAGCACGCCAAGAGCATCATCAATGCGGTAGCCGGCATGCCGTTTAGCTGGTCGATCAACCCCTACCGCGGCTGCTACCACCAGTGCCGCTTCTGCTACGCCCGCCGCACGCACACGTATCTCGAACAGGACGGCGTGAGCAATTGGGGCTCCAAGCTCTACGTGAAGGTCAACGCCGCCGCGGTCGTGCGCACCGAGCTGGCCAAGCGCAGCTGGAAACGCGAGCCGGTCGCGATCGGGACGGTCACCGATCCGTACCAGCCGCTCGAAGGCAAATATCGCGTGACGCGCGGCATCCTCGAAGCGCTGCGCGACTATCAGTCGCCCGCGAGTCTGATCACCCGCTCGCCGCTGGTTGTACGCGACATCGACGTGCTGCAAGGCCTTGCACGTGCCGCTAGCGCCAGCGTGTCGATCAGCATCGCCACGCTCGATGAGCAACTCGCCCGAGAAATCGAACCAACCGTCGCGCCGCCACGGCAACGGTTGCGCGCGGTGCGCATGCTCGCCGATGCCGGGATCCACGTCAACGTTGCGCTCGCACCGGTACTCCCGCACCTCACCGACGCGCCCGAATCGATCGAAGCCGTCGTGCGCGCTGCGCGTGACGCGGGCGCGGCCAAGGTGTGGCACAACACGCTGTATCTGCACGACATCACGCGCGAGACGTTCTTTGGCTACTTACGCGAGTATCGGCCGGAGCTCATCGCACAGTATGCGCAAGAATACCGCGGCACCTATGCCCCGCGCGCGATCGCTGAGGCGATCGAGACCCGCGTAAAAGCGGCCACAAACCTCCACAGCGCACGCCCGACGGAGCGCATCCGCTGCGAAGCCGCAATCCAACTCTCGTTGATTTAGCTCGGGCGTGACTCGACGTCTTCCATTCTCGTCTCGAGCCTGCCCAGGCGGCGCTCGACTGCATCGAAGCGACGGTCGTGCTCGTCAAAACGACGGTCGTGTTCGTCAAAGCGCCGATCGTGTCGCGTCAGGTGCTCGTCGATGCGGTCGAAGCGCACCTCGACCGCTGCCCGAAAGTCGAGCAACACATCCAGCACATCGCGTGTCGTAGGCTCGTTCATGCGTGGAGCCTATCGTAGTATCTTTGCCGCACTGTGACAAGTAAAGGGCCGCGTTATGGGCCCCGGAAATTTTCAAGGATCTGTCGATTTGGGGTGAGGTCGTTCGATGTGTAGGTAGATACAGGTCCAGCGATAAGGAGATCCCATGCAATTCCTCGTCATGGTTAAGGCCACCAAGGAGAGCGAGGCCGGCGAAATGCCGAACGCCGAGATGCTCTCCAAGATGGGTGCTTTCAACGAAGCGCTCGTGCGCGACGGCATCTTCCTCGGCGCCGGCGGTCTGAAGCCGACGTCACAGTCCACGCGAATCAGCTTTGCCGGCGGCAAGCCGACGGTCATCGACGGCCCGTTCACCGAGACCAAGGAACTCGTGGCCGGCTTCTGGCTGCTGCAAGGCCGCTCGAAGGAAGAGATCGTCGAGCGCATCTCGCGCGCGCCGTTCGAGCGCGGCGAGCAAGTCGAAATTCGCCAACTCTTTGAACCCGAAGACTTTGGAGGTGCGGTTTAATGCGTTTCCTTTCAATCTATACGTTCGACCCCTCGAGCGGGCAAGGCGAACCCAACGCCGCGACGATCGAAAAGATGGTCGCGCTCACGAACGACATGACCGCGACCGGTACGCTCATCGACACGGGCGGAAGAACGCCGACCGGCGTGAGCCTTCGCACTACGAGCAATGGTGGCCCGATCGCCGTCACCGACGGACCGTTCGCCGAGAGCAAAGAGATCGTCGGCGGGTATGCGGTGCTCAACGTCCGCGATCGCGCGCATCTGCTTGAGGTTGCGCAGCGCTTCCTCGACTGTGCCGGCGGTGGGACGTGCACGATGTATCAACTCGCCGAAGTGGACGACCCCGTCTGCACGTAATCGAAACGATCTGGGGGATCGAATCCCCCAGATTGATCGCCGCACTGACGCGTGTCGTGCGCGACATCGGTATCGCCGAGGAACTCGCACAAGACGCCTTCGTGTCGGCGCTCGAGCAGTGGCCGCGTGAAGGTGTGCCGCGCAATCCCGGCGCGTGGCTGATGGCGGTTGCGAAACGCCGCGCAATCGATCGCTTCCGGCGCGAAAGCATGATGGATCATAAACACGAGCAACTCGGACACGAGCTTCGCGAAAGTGAAACGTGGCAGCCCGACTTCGAAGCACTCGATCACGAAGTTGACGACGACTTGCTGCGTCTAATGTTCATCGCGTGCCATCCGGTGCTCTCGGTGGAGGCGCGGGTTGCGCTCACGCTCCGTTTGCTCGGCGGCCTCACGACGCCCGAGATCGCGCGCGCCTTCCTCGTATCCGAGCCCACGATCGCCCAGCGCATCGTTCGCGCTAAACGCACGCTCTCCGAAGCACACGTGCCGTTCGAGGTTCCCGACGCGAAAGAACGCATGGCGCGCCTCGATGCGGTACTCGGCGTCGTGTACCTCATTTTCAACGAAGGCTACGCGGCCACGTCGGGCAGCGAGATCTTGCGGCCCGAACTCTGCCAAGAGGCGCTACGTCTGGGTCGCATGCTCGCAAACCTCACCCCCGATGAAGCGGAAGTGCACGGCCTCGTCGCACTGATGGAGATTCAAGCTTCGCGCATGCGCGCACGCACGACACCAACCGGCGAACCCGTGCTCTTGCTCGATCAAGATCGCTCGCGGTGGGACCACCTTGCGATCGGGCGCGGTCTTGCTGCGCTCGAACGCGCGGAGCGCCTTGGTACGTTCGGCCCCTACACTCTGCAGGCCGCAATTGCCGCATGTCATGCGCGCGCAGGCGTTGCGAGCCAGACCGACTGGCTGCGGATCGCGGCACTCTACGATGCGCTCGCGCAACTCACGCCGTCACCGGTCATCGAACTCAACCGCGCAGTCGCAGTCGGCATGGCTTTCGGACCGCAGGCCGGGCTGGAACTGGTCGACGCGCTGCGCGATGCGCCGGCGCTGAAGTCATATCATTTGCTTCCGAGCGTGCGCGCCGATCTACTCGAAAAGCTGCAACGCTTCAGCGAGGCGCGCGAGGAATTCGAACGCGCCGCCGCGCTGGCTCACAACGATCGCGCCCGCGCATTTCTTCTTCAACGTGCGGCCCGCTGTCGATTTTGAGGCGACTGATTCGTCGACTCAATATGATGAGACACTGCATCCTACTCGCCGTCCGCCTCGTGGTCGGGTTGGTGCTTACGTCGCTCGGACTTGAAAGTCTCGCTCGTTGGATCCTCACAGCCACCGCTCAATTGATGTAGCTGATTTTCAAGGTTTCTTCCAGACCGTGTCAGCGCACGCGCGCATGCTTAGTGCAGCTGATCGTCTGGAAGGAGCCAACTTGTGGAACCTCAACGGATTTTCTTGCCGCTCTTGCTGGCGTCGACACTCGCTGCGACGCCAACGCCGATGCCCTCGCCAATGCCCACGCCGGCAAAACACACATCGCCTGCGCTAACCGCGCTCTACGTCGCTGCCGGCGCCGCGCTGATCACGCTGCTGGTCGTTTCCGCGCACAATCAGTGCGAACGCGATCCGGCGTTATGCTCGTGCAACAATAACACCAGCGACGACTTCGATAACAGCAGTGCGCGACCGGGGATCGGCATAGCCTTTCATTTCCCTATCCCGTGATAGGCGGTGAAACACGCCCCTGCCGGCGGCCGTATATCGTCTGATGCAGCGCTTTCTTGCTTTTCCGCTCGTTCGGATCGTCGTGGTCGTCGTGCTCTTCGCGATTCCGGTTTCGGCGGGGCTGCTGTTCGCGCGACAGGCGCATGGCACGTGGAGCAGCATTGCGCTGACGTGGTTTCTTGCGCTCTCGCTCTTCGCTATCGTCGCGCTGGTCGAGCGCTTCACTGCGGGACGCTCGATAGTCCAGATCGGCTTCCCGCGCAAAAACGCCGCGCGCGATTTTGCGTTGGGGCTCCTGATCGGTGCGCTGCTTTTCTGCGCGGTCATCGCGGAGCTTGCATTGACCGGCCATTATCATATCGATGCGGTACACGTAACAGCCGATCTCGCCGTCGCGGCGCTCCTATTTCTACCCGGAGCCGCGATCGAAGAGCTACTCTTCCGCGGGGTGCTGTTTCGATTGCTCGAAGAGTGGAGCGGAACGTGGATCGCGTTGGCGGTCTCCGCTACCCTCTTCGGGCTCGCGCATTTAGCTAATCGCGGCGCAACCGCGGAATCGGCGCTTGCGATCGCGCTTGAGGCGGGCGTGTTGCTCGGCTTAGCCTACATCGCGGCGCGCAACCTCTGGCTTCCGATTGGGCTGCACTTTGCGTGGAATTTCTGCGAGGGGCCGATCTTCGGAACGACGGTCTCCGGCCATGCGGTGCTTACGAGCGCCGTGACGGCACACCTCGATGGTCCCGCGTGGCTCACCGGCGGAACGTTTGGTCCTGAAGCGGGCATCGTCGCGATCCTCACCTGCTTGGTCGCGTCGATTGCGTTTCTTGCCGTTATTTTGGTTCGAGCGCGAGCAACACGAGCGTTGCGATCGTCGTAAGATGCAGGATCAAGTGCATCGTATTCGGCGTGACGCTCTTGCGGCGTCCGCGCTGCGACGGAATGATATACGGAATCCACCACGCCTGTACTTGTCCGAGGAAGAACGCCCCGTAACTGATCCACAGCCAACCGTATAACCACGGCGGATACGGCACATACCGGTAAAATGCACTGCACACGAGACCGAATGCAAAAGGCAACGTTTGCAACGCGGTCACGGTCACGAGCTGCATCAGCGTCCGCTCGGCACGCAAGGTCTTCACGCGATTGAAGGGCCCAAGCGGCAGCCAATCCTGAATCGCAAGAATGGTCACATTGAGCCCCTGCAATGCGAGCAGCAGATCGCGGACGACCGCGCCGTTCACGTCAGTTCCCGAGCTTCGCGATATCGGTGCGGTAGGTGAGGTCGCGCGTGCCGATGCGACCCGCGAGCGCATGGACCGCGTCGTAGGCGCGCGCCCGCGCGGTTGCAAGGTCGTCGCCAAGCGCGGTCACGGTCAGCACGCGGCCGCCGCTACTCTTGACCGCGCCGTTCTCGAGCGAACTGCCGCCCCAAAACGCCTGCACGCCGTCACCCAAGGCAACGTCGGGATTCAATCCGCTCAGCGGTTTGCTGCTGCGCGGATAGTCCGACGTCGCAAGTACCACGCCGACGCACGCCTGATCGGAGAGCGAGGCTAAACTCAAGTCCATCGCGCCGTCGGCACACGATTTAAGCAACCCGCGAAGTCGCCGCTGATCCGCGGCATCAACACCTGCGCTTCGGGATCGCCGAAACGCGCGTTGAACTCGATGACCTGCGGGCCGTCCTTCGTCCACATGAGGCCGCAATACAGCACGCCGACATATTGCTCACCTTCGGCGAGCAAACCGCGCAAGACCGGCGCAAGAATGCGCTCGCGCACTTGATCGAACATGTCGTCGGGGAATCCATGCGGCGGCGAATAGGCGCCCATCCCGCCGGTGTTGGGTCCGGTATCGCCATCGCCCGCGCGCTTGTAGTCGCATGCCGCCGCGAGCGGAAGCATCGCGCGCCCATCCGCGAGTGCAAAGACGCTGACTTCGCGTCCCTCGAGTTTCTCTTCGAGCAGCACGTCGCTACCGCCGCCGGGAATCTTGCCCTTGCCATACCAATCGACAAGCACGGCGCGCGCATCCGCGACCGTGTCGCACACCACGACGCCTTTGCCCGCGGCAAGGCCGTCGGCTTTGACCACCACGCCACCGCCGGGCCACTCATCGAGTGCTTTGTTCGCGCCCTGCAGCGAATGCTCGACAACGGCACGCGCCGTCGGTACGCCGTGGCGCTGCATGAAACGCTTCGAGTACACTTTGCTCGACTCGAGCCGCCCGCTCGAACGATTCGGTCCGAACACGAGCACGCCGGCATCGCGTAACCGATCGCCCACACCGGCAGCAATCGCCGATTCCGGTCCGAGCACCACGAGATCGATCGCTTCGGCTTGCACGCGCTCGAGAATCGCTTTGCCGTCGGTCGCGGCGATATCCCAATTCGTGCCGCGCGACGCGGTCCCGGCGTTACCCGGCGCAGCAAAGAGCGCCTCGCACGATGACGACTGCACGAGCTTCCACGACAGCGCATCCTCGCGCGCGCCGTTGCCGACGACGAGAATCCGCATCAGAGATAGCTCAACGGATCGACGTACGTCATAGTTTGGATTCAATCGCACGAACTCGCGCAGAAGATACTCGTGTCCTTGGCCCATGATCACCACGACCCGGTCGCCCGGGCGCACGACGCTGGTGATATTGGAGAAAATGTACACATTGCGCGCATACCATTGCGACACGTAGGCCGCGCCCGCATTGTCTGCGTCGCGCCCCAGCCCGGCCATCACGCTGTACCATGAGGCGTTCGCGCGAATTGCGGCATCGGTATTTAGATAGCGCAACACATCCAAATACGTTCCGTTCCGCTCGATCTGATCGTCGTGCGCGAGGTATGCGTCGAATACGGGGTCGCGGATATCTTTGAAATGCGCAGTCAAGAAGGCGTCGATACGCTTCCCCGTCGGCGTGTTCTCGTCGATCAGCGCGGGCCCGTCGGCATCGATCGGATAGATCGAGCTGTCGCCGGCGCGCGCGGCGAGGCGAAAACCAAACTGGTAGACCTCATTAGCCCCGAGCGCAAACCGTCCCGCACGATATTGCGCGTAGCGCTCGGCGTAGACCGGATTGCCGAACGCCTCTTCGATCAGCACCTTCGTGGGATGAAACCGCGCCAGGCGCTCGACGACTGCGGCGATCTGCGCCTGTCTTTTGGGCGAGAGGGGGCTATCTTGAAACACGCTGTTGTGCACGTCGCGCTTCGCCTCGAGATGCGCGACACCCAACACCATGACCTGGATCGACATCAGCGCCGCCAGCAGAAACGTCATCGCATCCTACTCCCACTCAACCGTTGCGGGTGGCTTCGACGTGATGTCGTACGCCACGCGGTTGACGCCTTGCACCTCGTTGACGATGCGCGTTGAGATCCGTTCGAGCAGTTCGTGCGGCAGGCGTGCCCAATCCGCCGTCATGCCGTCTTCGCTCGTGATCGCGCGCACCGCGACGAGATTGGCGTAGGTGCGTCCATCGCCCATCACGCCGACGCTGCGCACCGGGGTGAGCACGGCGAAGTACTGCCAGGGATGCGGATCGAGCCCTTTGGCGCCGTCGATCTCTTCGCGCACGATTGCATCCGCGTCGCGCACGATGTCGAGGCGATCGGGCGTGATGTCACCGATGATGCGCACCGCAAGGCCGGGTCCCGGGAAGGGCTGGCGCTGCACGATGTGCTCCGGTAGGCCGAGCACGCGGCCAAGCTCGCGCACTTCGTCTTTAAAGAGCGCGCGTAGCGGCTCGATCAGTTTGAAATCCATCTCTTCAGGAAGGCCGCCCACGTTGTGATGCGACTTGATCTTGTGTCCGGCTTTACTATCGGGCGTCTTCGATTCGATCACGTCGGGATAGAGCGTACCTTGCACGAGATACTTCACGCCGGGAATCTTTTTCGCTTCTTCTTCGAAGACCGCGATGAATTCGTGCCCGATGATGATCCGCTTGCGTTCGGGATCCTCGACGCCTTCGAGTTTCTTGAGGAAGCGCTCGCGTGCGTCGATGGCGATCACCTTCAAATGCATCACGTCGCGAAACGCGACGAGCACGGACTGCGCTTCGCCCTTGCGCAGCAACCCATGATCGACGAAGATGCAGGTCAGTTGTTCGCCGATCGCGCGCGCGACGAGCGTCGCCGCAACCGCCGAGTCGACGCCGCCCGAGAGCGCGCAGATCACTTTATCGTTGCCCACCTGCGCGCGAATGTCCGCGATCGCACGATCGACAAACGAGTCCATCTTCCAGTCGTTGGCGAGGTCGGCAATCCCGTGCAAGAAATTCGCGAGCATCGTAATGCCCGACTCGGTGTGCACGACCTCGGGATGAAACTGCACGCCGTAGATCTTGCGCTGCGCATCGCCCATCGCCGCCACATTGCAGCGCGGCGTCGACCCAAGCGCAACGAATCCGGCCGGAAGTTCAACCACCGAATCGCCGTGCGACATCCACACGCGCGAGCGTAGCGGCACGTCGGCGAGGAACGTCGATTCGCCCTCGGCCGTAGTCAGCGTCGCGGGACCGTATTCCGCATGATCGAGCTTGACGAGCTTGGCACCCAGATCGCGCGCGAGCAACTGCATGCCGTAACAGATGCCGAGTATCGGCAAGCCGCTGCGCAGGATCTGTGGATCGAGCGCGGGCGCATCGGGAACGAGCGTGCTCTCGGGACCGCCGGAGAGAATAATCGCCGCCGGATTGCGCGGCGCGAGCGCGCTCCACGTAATGTCGTAAGGCACGATCTCGCAGTAGACGCCGAGTTCGCGCGTGCGACGCGCGATGAGCTGGCTGTACTGCGCGCCGAAGTCGAGGATAAACACCGTCGGGGGCATCGAGCGCCCATTCGGCCTGCGGTCGCCGGCCCCTCGACGTTGTTTGGTTTATTTAGCGGCCGCTTGCGCTGCCTGGATCGTCGCGTCGTAGTTCGGTTCCTGACTAATCTCGGGAACCAGCTCGACATAGGTCAGCTTTTTGTCTTTGCCGATGATGAAGTTCGCGCGCATCAGCAGGCCGTTTTCCTTGATGCGTACGCCGTACGCGTACCCGAAGGCATGGTCGCGGTAGTCCGAGAGCAGATCCATCGTCACGTTCTCGGCGCCGCACCAGCGGACCATTGCAAACGGCAGATCCATGCTCACGATGTAAGGCTTCACGCCCGGCGGCAGTTCGCCTAAGCGTTTGTTAAACGTGCGCGATTCGATCGCGCAAGTCGGCGTATCGAGCGACGGCACCACGATCAGCAAGGCGGCGCGCTTGCCGTGATCGGTGAGATCGTCGAGCGTGTTCACGGCCATATTCGCGCCGACCAAGTGCAGCTCGGGCGCGTCTTCGCCGACGCGCAGTTCGGGACCTAAGAGCGTGATCGGGTTTCCGCGCGCCGTAACAAGACCAGCGCGTTCGATGGTTTGGGTTGCCATGTTGTCCTCCTAGAGGTTGACCCCGATTCGCACCTAAGGAAAAAAGCCCGCTTGTTTCGCTGTCGAAGAGCCGCCGTATGAGCGTCTTGCGCTATTGTGCAATCCTTCTCGCCGTCGCGTCGGTGGCGGCGTGTTCCGGTGCTACGGGCTCGGTCAATCCCAACGGGTCAGGCGCGCCAGGCGCGGGGACACCCCCGAGCTACATTGGTACGTTTCCGATCACGTATACAAGCGCTGCGGGGACGTGCGGCACATCGGTACTGCCGACGGCGCTGAAGATCACCGGCACGACGCCGGGCTCGGGCAGCGGCGGCCCAACGACGCTCTTGAGCGGAACGATCGTCGGCGGAGGCCCGGCATTCGCCGGTAGTAATTTGCAGTGGAGCGGCACGACGAACGTCAGCGCGCAGTATCCCTCCGCATATGTCGTGGGTAATTCGCTCGCGATCTTATCCGCCGCCGGTACGATACCGGGACCTTTTTACCAATTGGAAATCGACGTCGTGCAGTGGAATCCGCCGGCAACCACCGGACCCGGAGTCTTGGTCTGGTACAACTCGACGTCGTGCAGCGAACAAGACCAATTCGCAATCCTCGGCACACCATCACCTTAGATCATTCATGCCGGAAGTTTCCGGCTAATAAGAAAAGAGCGCCCCGCTGTGTGCTTTGCACATGAGGGACGCTCTTGACGTAGTTAGACGGAAACTAACGATATGAAGGACGGGACTGGAAGCAGTCGCGGCAGTAAACCGGCTTGTCGCCACGCGGTTGGAACGGCACTTCGGCCACTCCGCCGCATTGGCTGCACGTTGCACGGAACATTTCGCGCGGTGCTCCACCGCCGCTGGCGCCGCCGCTGCGGCCTGCGCCGCCACGGCCACCACCAGCTGCCTTGCGGGCAGCGCGGCAATCGGGGCAACGGTTCGGCTTATTGGCGAAGCCCTTCATTGCGAAGAACTCTTGCTCGCCGGCGGAAAATGTGAACTGGCGCGAACAATCGACGCAGTTCAGATACTCATCTTGATACATGGGTTAACGAGGACTCCTTGAGGTTCTCGGAAGTGAATGTTCTCGGAATCGACTCGCTCGCCCAACTAATGGGAACCAGACCGCGAAACCTAGACGACTTAGGCTACCATGCCCAGACTAAAATCACAACTATCCCGATGCGGCAAATGTCGGAGGCAAGTGTCGCGGGCGCCCAGCGAGAAGAGCGTCGAGACATGGAAGCACAGCAACGGCTCACGAGCGCCGAGCTTTTAAGCTTGCTCGAGATTCCGGCCGACGGCCGCATCCTGGCCTTCGGCTCGGCGACGGCGCCCTATGCCCTGGAGATCGCGGCAGCCCGGCCCGACGTCCTGATCGTGGTCTGCGACATCGAGTCCACCACGACCACCGAGGTCGCCGAACGCGCGGTCGCCGAGCGCCTCGAGAACCTGGTCGTCGGCGACACGCCGGCAGGGCCGCTGGTCGATCGCGCCCTCTGCGTCGACAGTTTCAACGGCATCGTCCCGCAGCACCTCATCACTATCCGCAACGCGATGCTGCCCGGCGGCTATGCCGTTTTTGTCGAGTCCAGCGCGCCCGATCCCGCGCCGCTGACCGGCAAGCTCCACGAAATGGGCTACACCGTCGCCGATGCGCTCGCCGGCGCGCTGGAAGGTTCAACCGTCATTCGCGCTAGGTAAGGATCTCTTCCAAACGGTTTGCGTCGCGAGCCATAACCAGCTCCATTGCGACGCGCTCGCCGACCGACACATCGCGTCCCCAGCGATAAGCTGAATACGGCGTGTAGCGCGTACCCGGCGAGCCCGGAATGCGCAGCGACACGTCATAGCAGACGAATTCTTTCGGCGGTCCCGCAACGATGATGCACTGCAGCGCAAACGGTCCGATCACGCCGGGTGCATTCGCCTCGCGCGCGGCCGCGACAAATCGCTCCCCCATGTCGAACGCCTTCTCGAGCATCGATTCGGTCAACGTTGCGGCGATGTGCCCGGCCTCTTCCAGGCGCATCGGTACGTTGCGCAGGGCTTCGAAGACGGACGGCGGCACGTTGCGGAAACCTTCGAGGTTGGTTTGACGCCGCGTGTCGGTGCCCATCAATTCGAGCTCGCCAAGTAGCGGCGAGTAGAAAAAGTTCAAGTTGATCGAGGGCCCGAGCAAGTACTCCTCGATCACTGCATCGCGCAAGCCATCGAGCGTGAGCATCCCTTCGCGAATAAGGCGCTGACTCGTCGCGTGATAGTCCTGCGGGGACGATACCAGAAAAAACGCGCGCTCGAAGCTGATCTTCGCGTGCGGGGCTTTCACCATCACGAGGCGATCGATCTCTTGCGGCGTCGCGAACTGCCGCGGGTACCGGATACCCGCGCGCTCCATCAAGGCATACTGGTTTCCGGATTCGTCGCGCTCTTCGGCACGCAGCAAATACCGGTTCCCGAAGAACGGGATGCGCATCCCGCGTTCGATCTCGTCGTAGCTAAACTTCTGGTGCAGGTAGACTTCGAACGAGCGATTCGCGACGAAGATCGCGTTGCGTGCGAGCAGTTGCTCTTGCACGCGCTCGTTCAAGATGTCGGGAAATGCTTCGAGTTCAATCGTCTCGTCGACGCAGCCGCGCGCAATCGGTGCTTCGCGGCGCTTGAAATACTCCGAGTAGGTGCGCTCGCGTCCCTTGGCGGTGAGCACAACGTTGCGCAGGCCTTGCGCACGTGCGCCGTACGCCACTTCGAGCGCAGAGTGGCTACCGATCGAAGCCAGGGCCAAGCGCGACCGGTCATATGTCGCAAGCGTCTTTCCTACGTCCACGCCCGCCCGGTTACTCCTCGATAGCGAGCTTTCCCGCCATCTGCCGCATCACGAACGTGCCGTAGATCACGACCGCGATCACGCCGACGATCGTTACGGTAAGCGCGCTTGCAAGTGCGACCGGCGATGGCGATGCGTCGAAGATCGAAATGCCGCCGTGGCGCGGCGGGAGGGCCGGCAGCAGGTACGGGTACATCGTCACCGCGGCCTGTACCAGGAGCGAGACTACAAAGAGCGACGACGCTGCAAATGCGGAACGCTCGCGTTTGCTCAGTGACGCAAAGAGCAGCCACACGAGCGCCGCCAGCGAGAAGAACGGAATGATGTCAATCCACGCAAAGCCGATGCCGCGCTCGAAGACCGTTGCGGCGGTTACGGCGACATAGAGCACCAGGGTCACCGCCCACAAGCGCGGCACCAGTCGCCGCGCGCGTTCGGCCGCGCTGACCCGACGTGCGCATCACCAGGTAGGTTGTGCCATGCAGCATGAGAGCGGCGATGGCAAAGAGCCCGACCATGATCGAATACGGATTGAGCAACTCGTTGAGCGTTCCGTCAAAGTAGCCTTCCGGTCCGAGCGGAACGCCGTGCAGCAGGTTGCCCAGCGCGACGCCGTAGAGCAGAATCAGCAACAAGCTCGATCCAAAGAAGCACGCGTCCCAAAACTGATGCCAAATCTCGCTTGGAAAGTGCGAGCGCAACTCCATCGCCACGCCGCGAAACATCAGCAGCCAGAGCACGATGATAAACGCGAGATAGAATCCCGAAAATGACGACGCATACGCCTTTGGGAAGAGCGCGAAGAGCGCGCCGCCGCCGGCGATGATCCACACTTCGTTGCCGTTCCAAAACGGGCCGATACTGCGCATCGAGCCTTCACGCTCGCGATCGCTGCGCGCCACGAACGGGGTAATCGACGCCACGCCCAGATCGTAGCCGTCGAGCAAGACGTACATCGTGAGCATGAACGCGATAACCGCAAAGGCGAGTACGCTCATGCCGCAGCGTGCTCCACGACTGCGCTTGGGCCGAGCGCGATCTCGCGCAGGACCAGATACAAGAACAACACGCCGAGCAACAAATACATGCCGCCAAAGCCGAGCAGCGTGAAGACCGCTTCACCGCCGGAGACCGTGGGCGATACGCCGGCGGAGGTACGCATCAGCCCGTAGATGACCCACGGTTGGCGTCCGACCTCGGTTACGACCCAGCCCGCTTCGCTTGCAATGTACGGAAACGGCATCGTCAGCATCAGCGCCCAAAGCAGCGCAGGCGACTCGAAGATCCGATTGCGCCAAAGATACAACGCCGCGAGTGTGGCGATCGCCACAAAGATCGTCCCCAGCCCCACCATCACATGGTACGCGTAGTACGTGAGCTCGAGCGGAGGCTCCAACGCATCGGCGTACGCGTCGAGGCCTTTGACGTTCGCGCTGAAACTTCCGTAGGCAAGAAAACTGAGAATATCGGGCACAAAGACCGGGTCGATCAACTCGTGCGCGCGCACATCGGGCATTCCGATGATGGCCAGCGATGCATCCTTGGTCGTTTTGAAGAGGCCTTCCATCGCGGCGAGCTTGATCGGTTGGTAATCCGAGACGTCGCTGCCGTTGCGATCGCCGGTCGGAAAGATCACCAGCACCGAAAAGATGAACGCCACGACGACGCCCGCATCGACAAATCGCCGCGCGAGCGCCACCTCGCGTTTGGAGAGCAGATAGTACGCACCGATGCCGGCAACCACGAAGCCACCGGCGATCAGCGCGCCGCAAAGCACGTGGAGAAATTGCCACCACGCCCATTGCGAGAACAACACGGCGGGCAGGCTCGTCAACTCGATCACGCCGGCCGGCGTAATCGTGTAGCCGACGGGGTGTTGCATCCACGCGTCGGTCGCGACGATAAAGAAGCCCGAAAGCCACGAGCCGAACCACACGGCAACCGATGACGCCGGGTGCAACCAGCGCGGGCCGTAACCCTTGCCGTAGAGCAAGACGCCGAGGAAGATTGACTCGAGGAAGAATGCATAGATGCCTTCCATCGCGAGCGGCTGCCCGATGACCGAGCCCGACGCGGCCGAAAACGCGGCCCAATTCGTTCCGAACTGAAATTCCATCGGAATGCCGGTAACCACGCCGATGGCAAAGTTGACAGCGAAGATCTTGGTCCAAAACACCGCCGCCTTGGCAGCGTCCGCATCGCCGCGCGCACCTTCGATCGTATAGAGCGCAACAAATGGCGCCAGCCCCATCGTGGTGATGGGAAACAGGTAATGGAACATGATCGTGAACGCGAACTGGAGGCGATCGGCAAGAACGACGTCCATGGCTCTATCTTACGACGAAGCAGGGGTCGGCGTTAAGACCTTGCGCGCCTCGGGCGAGTCCTGATATTCCACGGTCAGAATCGAGCGGAGGTGCGCGGCTGCCGCCTTCGCATCGTCGCTATCCATCCGCTGGAGCGTCGTCAAGCAGCTGAGCAGCAGCATCGGCATGTCGCGGTCGCGCGGATACACCTTGTGCATGTCGTCGATCGATTGCGCGACCAGCACCGTTTGCGCTGCTTCGCGATTGCCGTAATTGTAGTCGAGCATGAAGTTGATGTGCTTGAGTTCGTTCTCGATGCCGAGAATCGAATAGCCCATCTGCCCGAAATATTCGTCCGCCGGCGCGAGCGTGGTGAGGTACTTGTCGTGCGGCATCGACGTCACGCTCACGATCGTGAGCGGCACCTTCAGGTCCTTGATGTGCTCTTCGATCTTGTGCGCGTTGGTCCGATCGCCTTGCGTGAAGTCGCCACCGCTGCCGCTATCTGCACGCTGCACCGACTGCAGAAACTCCGGCCCGTACGTCGTCGGCAGGTGTGCGAGGGGAAAGTCGTCCTGCGCCGCCTTCTGGAACGCGAGCGAGCGCCACGAACGATCGCCGGTGATCAACCAGCCACGCCAATTCGCTTCGAGCGTCTGCAAGCGCGTGTCGAAGTTGGCCGGATACGCCGACGCATTGGCAGCAGCATCTTCGTCGGCAAGTCGCGCCAAATGTGCGGGATCGTCTTCGGAGTTCACGCGATCGAGCAAACCCTTTGCATCCGCGACCAGCGCAGGGTCGGTGCTGTTGCGACTCACCCACACCGCCGCCTGACGCACGTACCACACGGCCGCGTCGTGGTTGGTGAGCGGATTGTAGTGCAGGCCCGAGCCGATCTGCACGGTCAACGTTTCGAGTTCGGTGAACGCGGGATCGTCCGGACGCTGGAGCGAGTACGCACGCCCGGCATTGAAGATCGTCGAAAGGTAGACTTCTTGATCGACGAAGTCCCACTGTGCCGCCTGCGCTTTATCGTAGGCCGCCTTCATCTCTTGATACAGCGTCGAAGGGTCGGCTTCGAGCGCCGCTCGAGCCGGCAACGCGGTAGCCGCGATGATCGCGGTCAACGCGCCCGCGATGAGGTTCCTAAAACACCGAGCCATCATCCAAGACAAAACCAAGATTGTTCGTTAAAAGTGCGTTCTTGATCTCACGCGCGATGCGCCGTCCCGTCGACATCGGCTCCGAGTAATTGAGATACGAGTACGGTGAGCCGTCGATGAACAGATTGGTTCCCGCTACGATGCGCGCTGAAATCTCCATTATATAGAATTGCATGTCGGGCGTGATGATCGTCTCGATGCAGAACGCACCGAAGAGGCCCTTCGGCCCCGCGATCTCCTTGCTGACTCGTACCACATTCTCGCCCATACGTAACGCTTCGGCCAGCATCGATTCGCGCAAACTCACCGGCTGATTGCCCACCACGACGTAGGACGGGCTCACGTCCATCCCTTCCTGGGCCGCGGCGGGGATACGGCCGAGCGAATCGACGTTGGTTTCGTAGCGGCGGTCCATCGACATGATCTCGAGCCGATCTTCGAGCGGCGAATAGAAATAGTGAATGTAGAGCGGGACGCCGATGATGTATTCTTGGATCGTGTAAGCCTTCTTCAGCTCCTTCGACCGTTGCTCGAAGTCGCGCTTGTCACGAATGAACATGTAGCCTTTGCCGCCGCCGGCGCCGTACAACTTCACGATGACCGGGCGGTCGATCTCATCACCCGACTTGAACTGACGCGGCATCTTGATGTCCGCGCGCGTAAGCCACTCGCGTTGCAGTTCGCGACTCGCCTCCCAATCGAGAACGGCTTTGTTTCCGAAGTAGGGAATCGTCATCTTCTTGTGTTCGTCGAGCGACAGATACGCAACGAACGAACCGTGTGGGACGATGATCACCTTGCGGCGCTCGAGCTCGCCGACTAAGCCCGGAAATTCCGAGTAACTATTGACCGCCATCACCTCATCGATGAATGCGAACGAACGATAGAGTCGTTCGGTGTCGCGATTGGCAACCGCGAGCGTCTTGAAGCCCTCGTCGTGCGCGCCTTTGAGGATCTGCAGCGCCGAATGCGAGCCCAGTGTCGCGATCGTATACGGTCGATTCATTCCGGAAACATTGCCCTTTCGATGGCGGGATTGCAGAGCAGACGTTCTGCGGCCTGCGTGAGCACGTCGAGACCCGCCGGTACACCGGGCGCGCTGTAGAGCCGCCAGCCGATGGGGCGCTCGGCATCGTCCTGCACGATCCACACCTCGCCCGCGCGCGGCGCGTCGCCATCGAGGACGGTGACACGATGCTTGTTGGGATTGTAGAGCGACTCGTCACGCTCGACCATCGCAACGAGCGCGCGCGGCTCGGGTGCATTTTCGAAGCGCACGATTTGCGAGCGCTCGACGCCGGTAATCTCGATGCCGAGCCGGCGCAGCGTCACGAGCGCCGTATACGCCGCGTTATCGGGAATCTTGAGGTTGATGGCGACGGCGCGCGTACTCATGCGCGCATCACCGCTTCGACAAAGCTGCGGAACAGTACGGCGCCCCCGGACGTTGCGAGGATGTCATCGCCGCGACGCTTATCGGGATGATTGAACGTCCACGCGTCGCGTTCGGGATGCGGCATGAGCGCGAGCACGTTGCCTTCACGGTTGACCAAGCCCGCCACGCCGAGAGCGGACTGATTCGGGCTTGCGGTCTCGTCGACGCTGCCGTCCCCGTGCGCGTACACGAAAGCGATGTGGTTGCCGTCTTGCAGCTCTTGCAGATGGGTTGCATCGGCTGCCAGACGGCCTTCGCCGTTAGCGGTCCATGCCGGAATCACCGCGCCGTGTGGAAGCGCGGCGGTGATCGCGCAGCGCGCCGGATCGATGCCGAGTTTCACGTACACATGCGTGCAAACGAAATGCGCGACCGGTCCGTTCCGCGTAAAAGCCGCAGTCGGTCGGCGCACCGGCCCGGTCCCGGGCACGAGGCCCGCTTCGAGCAAGATCTGCGCACCATTGCAGATTCCCAGCACGAGCTTACCGGCCTGCGCACCGGCGATTACGTGATCCATCGCAACGTCATGGGCAGCAATCGCACCGGCGCGTATGCGGTCTTCATACGCAAATCCGCCGGGCAACACGTAGGCATCGAAATCCGGTAACGACTTTGCGCGGCTCCAATGCACGAGATGCGCGTCACCGCCGCAGTCGCGCAGCAAACGCAACGTTTCATCTTCGGAGTTGGAACCGGGGAAAACCAAGACCGCGATGCGCTTGCTCATGGATAAACCTCGCGCAGCGGCGCGGACCACATATGATGCAGCCGATGCAGATCGAAGGCCACGTCGTCGATCGCGAGCATCGGGCGATCGATCGTCACGCCGATCTCGCAGACACCCGGTACGTCGTCGGCGATGCCTTCGAAGGCTTCGACGTCGCCGGCCGCAACTTCGACCACAAATCCGCCGGCCTCGCCGAAATACGCCTCGAGGTCGCCAACGCCCCCATGCGTCCACTGCCACGAATCGTCGATCTGCGCCCCGATGTGCGCGCGCCCTTTACGCATCGTCGCAAACGCCATCTCGCACAGCGCAACCACCAATCCACCGTTGCCGATGGCGCGCGCCGAACGCAAGATCCGCGCTTGTCCCGCCTCATACAGAAGATCGTGTTGCGCGAGAATCGTTTCGTAGTCGATCCGCGGCAAATGCTCGTCGCTACGCCCGAGGACGTCCAGCAACACCGAACCGCCGAGCGCGCCCTGCGGTTTGCCGATGAGATACAACACCGAGCCTGCAGACTTAAACGGCATCGTGACCACCGTCCCGATATCGCCCAACGCGCCGACGCACGCGACAATCGGTGAGGCTGGGATCGCTTTGCCGCTCGCCGATTCGTTGTACAGACTGACGTTGCCGGAGACGAACGGCGTGTGAAAACGCTCTGCCCCACGCGCAAGCCCATCGATCGCCGCGACCAGTTCGCTATAGTGATCGACCTTGCGCGGATTCCCAAAGTTGAGGCAATCGGTCAAACCGATCGGACGCGCGCCGACCGCAACGACTCGGCGCACCGCCTCGTACACCGCGTGTTCCGCTGCGAGTCGCACGTCGATGCTGCTGTAGCGCGGATTGCCCGCGACCGCGAGCGCAACGCCGAGTTTGCTGCCGGGAACCGGCGCGAGCACGCCCGCATCCGCCGCTCCGCGCGGGATGACCGTGCGCCCGCGTACGACGGCGTCGTAGCGGCGGTACAGCGGTTCGCGCGAACATACGTCGCCATGCGCAAGGACGCGCTCGACCAGCTCGTCGAGTTGCACGCCCGTCACGAGCGGGCGTTCGCTCTTGATCTCCGGCAACGCAATCTCAGCGGACGGTAGTTCGTCGCGAATCGTGCCGGTGAGAAATTCGATGTCGACGTCCATCACGGTCTTGCCGCCGTGCGTGAGCACGTAGCGCTTTTCGGCCGTCACCGTGCCGATCTTCACGGCGCGCGCGTTGTAGGCAATCTCCGGCAGCGTGAACTCTTCGTTGTAGATGCGCAGCAGTTGCGGCGTAACCGACGACGGCACAGCCCACAGCAGTCGCTCCTGCGTCTCACCCACGGCGATAACTTCGGAACGCATGCCTTCGACCGCCACGTTGACCGCATCCAGATCGATCCGCGCACCGTACCCGCCGGCGGACGTGATCTCGGCCGAGCAGCCCATGATGCCGCCTGCGCCCAGATCCTTGAATCCGACGGTTACGCCTTGCTCATGCAAAAACGTAAAGACGCGATAGCTGGCGCGCATGATCACGCTCTTGAGAAACGGATCAGGCACCTGCACCGCGCCCTTGTTGGCGGCTTCATCCGCGACATCGAGCGTCAGCGACGAAAACGACGCGCCGCCAAAGCCGCTCGGATCGGTGGCCTTTCCGACGAGCACGAGGTCCCAGCCGTCGGCACCGGCGGGCGCGTACGAATGAATGATCTCGGACTCTTTGACGATCCCCATCGCAACGACGTTGACCAGGCAATTGTCGTCGAAGCGTTCGTCGAAATACACGTCGCCCGCGACGTTGGGCACGCCGATCGCGTTGCCGTACGCACTGATCCCATCGACGACACCTTGCGCGACATAGCGCTGATGCGAATGGGGATCGTCGACGCGGCCGAAGCGCAGCGGATCGGCGACGGCGATCACCTGCGCACCCATGCACAGCACGTCGCGCACGATCCCGCCGATCCCGGTTGCCGCGCCTTCGAACGGCACGACTTGCGAGGGATGGTTGTGCGATTCGTGCGCGATCACGATGCCGTAGCGCTCGCCATTGTAATCGCCCAGGTGCAAGATGCCCGAATCTTCCGCCGGTCCAAGGACGACGAAGGTTCCGCTCGTCGGCAACCGTTTGAGTTGATGGCGGCTCGACTTGTAGCTGCAATGCTCGCTCCACTGCGCATCGAACGCATGCACCTCGACCGTCGAGGGTTCGCGCCCCAATTGCTCGCGAATGCGCGCGAGTTCGTCCGAGCGTAAGGCGACGCCGGCGATCTCAGCCACTTTGCGGTTGCTGTTGTTGTAATGCGGCGTCGGCGTGCATCACCGTTGAGCGCGCGTTGGCCTGCATCAGCAGCGTGCGGCCGTACAACACCGTGTCGTCGAGTGCCAGCAGCTTTGCAGCTTGCAACGCAAGCGACGCCGCATTGCCGTCCCACCACAGGACCGGTGCCGAAGACGCCGCATCGAGCATCGCGCGCAGCGCATCGTCGCCGGCGATGGCGACGAAGAACAACCGCGCAAAGGTCGCTTCCAACTGCTGCACGAGTTGCAACACGAAGGCCGGCGTGCGCGTGGGGTTGGCAATGTGACGAATCGTCGGCAAGCCGAGCGTTTGTAACGCGCCGACTGCTGCGTTGAGTTCATCATTGCGTTCCGGACTCTCCGCGATAATCGCAGCCATGCCCGGTCGCATCACCGGAAACGTGCCGACCAAGTCGGCAACTTCTTCATACGCCGTCTTAACCTGCGCAAGCGCCGCATCGTCGACCGTCGGTAAGTTGCGATACATCTGTTTGTCGAGCATGCGATCTTCGCGCCCCTGCGGCCAGATACGCCACGAATCGTTGTCGATCACGTCGGCAATGACGAGTTGCCCCTTGTCGTTGCCGGCGACCAAACGGCCGAATTCGACCTTGAGATCGACCAGCAGCACGTCGCGGCGACGCCACGCATGCGAAAGAATGTCGAACGTCAGCCGTGCAAGCTCGCCCATCGCTCCGACCTCGACCGGCGAGGCAAGGCCCCGCGCAACGATCTCGTCCGGCGTGATCTGCGGATCGTGGTTCGCATCGTCTTTGACGAAGAACTCGATCACGCGCGGCACCAACAGCATGCCGCGCTGCACGCCCGGATTGCGGCGTACGAACGATCCGGCCGCAACGCCACGCACGACGACTTCGAGCGGCAGCATGTTGGCTCGCCGCACCAGCATCTCGTTGTTGTCGTCGTCTTCACCGCCGCTCAGATAGTGCGTCGGCAGCCCACACAGGTTCAACAAACGGAAGACGCGCGCGGTCGTCTGCGCCGCGAGGCGTCCCTTGCCCGCAATCACATCCCGCCGCGCCCCATCCCCGGCAGAAATATTGTCCGTCTGTACGACGACCAGCTGATCGGCGTGACCCGGATTCTCGTATAAAACCTTCGTCTTGCCCGACGCTATCTCTACGCCCTTATTCATTCTAACGGCGCTCCGCCCGAGGCTCCGCGCCCCCACTTCGTGGGGCCCCAAAAAACAGGGGCCGCATAACCATGTTCTCAGGCCGTGATTCCCCGAGGGCGGCCCCATTTAACTTGCTATACATTGTCATCCCGAGCGTAGGCGCAAAGCGCCGGAGTCGAGGGAGCGAGAAACCCGATTGCTGTTGAGCGAGAGCTCGAAGTTTTGCGCCATTCGCAGGATGCGAAATTCTGTTAGTCGTGGCGCAAAACTCGCGCAGCAGGAGCGGCGCTGGATGCGCCGCGAGGAGCGTTCTCGCGGGCGGCAATCGGGTTTCGGCGCTCCCTCGACTACGCTCACTACGTTCGCTACGCTCGGGATGACACATCATAACTCCACTCTCTTCTGCTTGGGGAACGGCGGCAGTGCGTCGATGCGATCCGCCAAAGCGCGCGCGCGTGGCGGCGCGGTACCTACATGCTTACTTGGATCGAGCAACCGCCGGATCTCCGCGGGATCGACGAGCGCGGTTAGCGACGTATCGGCTGCGAGCGTCTGCGCGAGCGGATTGTCTTCACCGCGTGCAAGTGCATCCCACGCCTGCATCGCGGCATCGCGAATGCGTTGGTGCAATTCCTGACGATCGCCGCCGGCGCGCGCAGCTTCCATCATCACCGCCTCGGTTCCGGCGAACGGTCCGTAGGTGCGCAGGTTGTGCGCGATGCGGCGCTCGTCGATGCGCAGCCCGTCGATGATCTTGCGCGCGAGCGACACGATCTCGTCGGTGCAGAGCAAGGCTTCGGGAAGAATCGTGCGCCGGTTAGCGCTATCGTCGAGGGTACGCTCGAGATAATTCGTTGCGGCATTCTGCCACGCAACGTCGGCGTAGGCGGGCAGCAGACGCGCGAGCGAGTCGATGCGTTCGCTCAAGATCGGGTTGCGTTTAAACGGCATGGCCGAGCTGCCGACTTGCATACGACCGAACGGTTCGGACAACCTCGCCGAACTCCGGGCTGCTCAAAATGCGCACGTCGGCGGCAAACTTCGAAAGCGACGCGCCGATGCCCGCAAGCGCACTCAGCAGCAGATAGTCGAGTTTACGCGGATAGGTCTGCGTGCTAATCTCCCGTGCGTGCAAACCGAACCGTTCGAGCACGTGCGCTTCGAACGCGCCCGACGTCCCGCGATGGTCGAGCAGGTGCTCGTACGAAGCGGCCGTGCCGACCGCACCGCGCATCCCCTTGGTGGTGAGCTGCTCGAAGACAAAGCGCAGGTTGGTATCGTCGATTACGAGGTCTTGCGCGTAGACCGCGAGCCTGTACCCAAGCGTCGTGGGTTCGGCCGGTTGCAGATGCGTGAACCCCATGCAGACCAGATCCGCGTACTGCCGAATTTTCGGGACAAAGCTTTGCAGCAATGCCTGCAGGCTCGCGCCGATCTCGGCGAGCGCAACGCGCAACCGGTACGTTTCGACCGTGTCCTCGATGTCCATCGATGTGGCGCCGAGGTGCAGTTTACCGCCGCCGAGCTTTGCTTGCGAGGCAAAGACGCGGATTTCGGCCATCAAGTCGTGGTGAATCTCGCGTTCGATCGCATGCGCGGCGTCGATGTCGATCTCGTGTGCGTGCGCCTTGAGATCGGCAACCTCCGCCGCCGAAACAAGTCCGTCGCGTGCCTGTGCCTGCGCAAGTGCGACCCAGACGGAACGCCAGAGTTTCCGGCGTTCTTCCTCGGAAAAGAGCGTGCGTAGCTCGGCGCGGCCGTATCTCCAAGAGAACGGCGAGGCGTACGTGCGATATTCCATGGGACGAGGGCGATCTTCGCCTTGAGCTAGAGGCCTGCCTCGTCGTCTTTCGTCGCAACTTCGGTCGGCGAAGTGCGATGTGGGAAATCGACCAGTTCGACGATCACGTGATCGGGTGCACCAATGTCAATCGCGCGAAGTGCCGCGGCGCGCCCAGCCTCGTCGACGAAGTGGCGCAGTTGCTCCTCGGTCATCCCTTCGGTCCGGGCCTCGAGCTCTTCCATCGCCGCTTGCAGATCGAAGCCCAATGGCTTCTCGGCGAGCAGCTCGGTGAGCTTCTGGCGCCGCGCGTCGGGCGCAAGCTCGGTCAAGTCGATGAGCTCGGGGAAGCGACTGCGCAGCTCGGGGTCGAGCGTCCCCGCATCGGCGGTCTCGGCGATGATGAAAATCGGCTCGCGTCGCTCGGTCAGCCGGTCGATGGTCACCGCGAGATGAGCGATCGAGCCCGGATCCCCGTAGGCCGGGACTTCCAGCGCGACGATCGCGTGCGCCGCCGCCCGTGCCCGCTCGAGTGCGCCATCGAGGTCGTCGATCAGCGCGGGGATGACGGGCAGGCCGGTTTGCTCGGCGACATTCTTGATCGCGGTCAGTCGCGCAGCCGGCGAGGGGCCGGAAATGAGGATGGCACGCGGCACCGTGATGCCCTGTGATTCCATTGTCGCGACATGCGCGAACATCGCGGCGAGCATGCGGTTGCGCTTGACGACGGGTTCGGGCAGGTCGACCTCGACAGGCGGCTCGTCGTCAGCCGCGCCCTCCGCCACGTCGAGGACCATCGTTGCGGCTTCGGCGCCGGCCGGAGCCTGCGGCACGAGATCGATGATCGTGCCGAAACGTGCGAGCGCCGCCGGGTCCAGTTCGTCGCGCGTTGTTGCACCGGCAACGACCCATGCGCCAACGTGCCCTTCGAGCTGCTCCCACTCGGTCCACAACGCTTGCACGACCTCTTTACGCATCGCCTCGTACGCAGCCGATCCGGTCGTCGAGAAAAAGCGATCCGCTTCGTCGATGAAAATGATTGCACGGGCGCGTTTCGACGTCCCGAAGATGCGCCCAACCGTCGAGGCGCCTTGACCGACGTACCCGATCTTGATCTGCGAAAACGACAGGTGCAGCAACGTTGCAGCAGCCGCGCGCGCAACGGCTTGCATCACGTCGGTGAGGTCGACGCGGTCGCTCCCGATCAGGAAAAGTCCACGCGCAACCGCTGGGTCATCGAGCCGATACAGAATGACCTGGCGAATCAATTGATTGCGCGCGGTCGCCGGAAGCGCAAGCGCTTTGATGATCGCGGCCGTACCGTCGTATTCGCGCAACTCTTCTTCCATGCGCCGCAAACGATCGTCGAGTTCCTTGCGCTCGCCCATGCGCGACACGATCTCACGGAACTCTTCGGCCTGGGTCGTGACCTGCGGCAAATGGCGCTCGAGCGCGCGCTGGAAAAAGACTCCATATGAACGGATGAACGGATTCTCGAGATCGGCGTGGACGAGTGTCGGCTTCTTGTCCGGAAAACGGGTCAGCAACACGTTACTGCGTCGCTCGTCGATGACTTCGACGAACGTCTCGGTGAGCGCATCCTTCTCACGCACACCGGGAATCTTCCACGCGCGATCTTCCAGTGCGCCGTCGGTTGGACCGTCGTAGCCGATCAGCGGGTGATTGAGCGAAGCTTCGTAGCGCGTGAAGGCGACGAAGCGAACGTCCTTCCCATCGCTGCCGAGATAGTTCGAGCGCGCCTTCTTGATCGGCGCGAGACACTGATCGCGCGAGACGAGGTAGCCGATGAACGCGAGGACGAGGTAGCCGCCAAGCGCGAGTATCACGCCCGTACCTTGCAATAGATAGACGGCGCCGACCGCGGCAAGTACGAAGACGGCCGCGATGACGATTTGGTAGGCGCCCGTCCACCCCAGCGTGAGCGCGCTCGAGATCGTATCGCGCTCGCGCATGGCTTGCTGTTGGCCGTAGACGTCGCGCCACGCCGCGCTGACCATATTATCGAGGGCCGTGCGAATAGAGACCATCCGCTCGCGGTCAGCAGCGATCAGCCGGTCGAGCTCATCGCGCTCGGCACGCACCCGTTCCACATCGTCCGAAAGCTCCTGCTTCGGGTCGGTGGCGCGCGACTCTACCGGCGGCGTTTCGACGACGTCCATAACTTCTTCAGTTATCGGCAGTTAACGCCGGCCCAGGCCGGCAAGCTCGGCGGTGATCCGTTCGACCAACGTACGGTGATCGTCGGGGTCGCTCCCGGCCGCGCCGGTAACGATCGCCTCGACGCCGAGTACCGCTCGCTCGTAGGCGATGCGGGCGCGCCGCTCGCCCACGCGCCCGGCGATCGGCCGTAAGATCCGCTCGCGCCATTTGGCGCGCGCCGGAAGCTCGCCACCCGGGCGTGCCAATTCCCAGAGCAATCCGCACTCGGTGGCGAGTGCCGAGAGCAGCGGTATCGCAGCACCGCGCGGGTCGTTGGCAAAGAACTCGTGCGCAATGCCCAAAGCCTCGGCGACGTGCCCCTCGACCAGTGCGCTTGCATAGCGGTAGGCTTTCGGATCTTCGATCGCAAGCGACTCACCCTCGAGGGCTTTGTAGGTGATCTTCTTTCCAAGCAGCGCGAGTTTTTCCAAGTCGTTGCGAACGCTCGCAAGATCGACTTCACTGCGCGCGAGTTCGCTGCGCACGCGTGGTTCGGCACTCGCACCAAGTGCGTCCAACACCTCATCGACGAATCGCCCGCGCGCTTCTTCGTTTGCCGTCGTGTCGATGCGCAGCGCAGCGCGACCCGCCTGCGCGCCGAGTGGCTGCGGCCGTTGCGAACGCGGCGAAAGCAAGTCCATCACGATGAGCGTGTTGCCGTCGGGCATCGATTCCATGACGTCGAAGAGATCGCGTCGCGGCTGGGCCTTGAGCGTTTGCGCATCGGTCACCACGACGACGCGCCGGTCGGCAAGAAACGGCATCGCTTGCACCGCTTCGCGCGCGCGACCGGCATCGGTCCACTCCGCAGCCGGAATGCGCTCGAGATTGAGTTCGCGCATATCGGGCGGCAGCAGCCGTTCGAGGAGCACCTCGAGCGCGCGCTCGGCCAGCGCACGTTCGGTGCCTTCAACGACGACGAGATTTCCGACCTTGGGCGACTTATCGATGAACTCGTAGAATTTCACGAGGCGAAGGCGCTCGCGTTCGGGCGCAATTCCAGCGCCGGAATCGTTTCGTGATACGGCGGATGGATAATGCCGTACTCGGTGACAAACGCGGTGATCAAATGTCCCGGGGTCACGTCGAAGGCGGGATTGTAGACTTGCGTATCGGCCGGTGCAATCCTCGAATCACCGAATGAGGTAACTTCGCTCGCAGCGCGTTCCTCGATGTGAATGCCGGCACCTGATTCCATGGAAAAATCGAACGTCGAGCGCGGCGCCGCAACATAGAACGGAATGCCGTGATGCGCCGCGAGGATCGCCAAACCGTAGGTGCCGATCTTGTTCGCGGTGTCGCCGTTGCGCGCGATGCGGTCGGCGCCGACGATCACGAGATCGATCGCTTTACGTGCCATCGCAATTGCGGCAGCGCCGTCGACTTGCAGCGTTGCATCGACGCCGGCTTGTGCGAGCTCAAAGTAGGTGAGCCGGCCGCCTTGCAGCAGCGGACGCGTTTCGTCGACGTAGACGTGCGGATGTTTGCCGGCGCGCTGCGCGGCGATGATCACGCCGAGCGCCGTGCCGCCGCCGGCCGTCGCGATCGGTCCGGTGTTGCAGTGCGTGAGAACCTTGGCGTTCTTCGGAATCAGATCGAGGCCGGCATCGGCGATGGCCGCATCGATCGAAATTTGCTCGCGATGAATCGCCTGCGCTTCAGCGCGCATATCGCGCGCCGACAGCACGCGGTCGACCGCCCACGCAAGGTTCACCGCGGTCGGTCGCGCATCGCGCACGCGTCGCGCGGCGATGGCGAACGCCTCGTCGTTTTCGATGGTGTCACGCAACATCGCAACGCCGTACGCGCCGAAGATTCCGATCGCGGGCGCACCGCGCACCGCGAGCGTTTTGATCGCGTCTTCGATCTCCTCGACCGTGCGCGCGCGCTTACGCTCGAGCGCGTGCGGAATCAGACGCTGGTCAACGTACGTTAAAGCCTCGCCGTCGAAGGCGACGGCGGCGAGTTCATCTTTCGGGTGGGGCGCCATGGCGGAATCCCTTTCGGGACTCCGCGCTTAGACCCCGGCCGGAACTTGAGCGGTGAAACAGGTGCGGCAGTACACCGGCCGGTCGCCGCGCGGGCGGAACGGAACGGTCGTATTGACGCCACACGACGCGCAGACAGCCTCGAAGTTCGGGCGGGCTCCCGAGGGTGCGGGATTGTGGTCGCCGTTCTGAGCGCGACGGGCCTGACGGCATTCACGGCAGCGCTGGGGCTGATTCTGGAACCCTTTTTCGGCGAAAAACTGTTGCTCGCGGCCTGAAAATACGAATTGATTGCCGCAGTCCTTGCAGGTGATCATCTTGTCTTCCACTGGGTTGGAGCCTCCGGGAGCTAATCAACCGTTAAGATCGGGTAAGACCGGGAACATTGCTACTTTAGTAACGCCCCTCCCTCCCGTCCGGGCGGTCGGTTTGGTCAGCTTACGAGCGGAAGCCCGCGCGGGGCAATTTCGAGGGGATATTGACCAGCGTCACGGCGGCGATCGCAGCATCGTAGCCTTTGTCGCCGCGGGCCGGGTCGGCGCGCTCTTGCGCTTGCGCCATATTCTCGGTGGTGAGCATGCCGAAGCCGATCGGCACCAAGGTTGAGAGCTGCTACGTCCATGATGCCGCGTGCGCACTCACCGGCAACGAAGTCGAAGTGCGGCGTCTCGCCGCGAATCACGACGCCGAGCGCAACGAGCCCGTCATAGCGATCGGCCTCGATCAACTTCCGGCATGCGAGCGGCAACTCGAAACAGCCCGGCACCTCGACGACCTCGATGTCATCGGCGCTGACGCCGCAATCGGCCAGCGCGCGTTTTGCGCCGTCGATCAACTGATCGGTCAGCTCGCGATAAAACCGCGCGACGACGAGCGCGAAGTGGCGCCCTGCACCTTGCGGCGCAGCCGCGGGAAGCTTGCCGTTGCTTTCGCCTTTGCGCTTCACGAAGCGACGGTCTCGTCGAACATGTGCCCCAACTTGGCGCGCTTCGTGGCCATGTATTTCTTGTTGTGGACCGTCGGCCGGCGTTTGCATCGGGACGCGGCCGACGATCTTGATGCCGTAGCCTTCGAGACCGAAGATCTTGCGCGGATTGTTGGTGATCAGCCGCAGCTCTTTGATGCCGAGATCGGCGAGAATCTGCGAACCGATGCCGTAGTCGCGCTTATCGACCGGCAGCCCGAGCGCGAGATTCGCCTCGACGGTATCGGCCCCGTGATCCTGCAGCTCGTACGCGCGCAGCTTGTTGGCAAGGCCGATGCCGCGCCCTTCCTGACGAAGGTAGAGGAAGACGCCGCGCCCTTCTTTGGCGATCATCTCCATGGCGCCGTCGCGTTGCGCCGCGCAATCGCAGCGAATCGAGTGCAGCGCGTCGCCGGTGAGGCACTCGGAGTGGACGCGCACGAGCACGTCCTTGCCGCTCGCAGATATCGCCCATGACGAGCGCGACGTGGGTGTTGCCGTCGATCGTCGTCTCGTAGGCGACGCCCTTCCACTCGCCGGTGGTGGTAGGAAGTTTGAATTCGGCGACGCGTTTGACGAGTTTTTCAGTGCGCATGCGGTAAGCGATGAGGTCCTTGACGGTGATGAGACGCAGACCATGGCGGTCGGCATAGTCCCGTAACCCGTCGAGGCGCTCCATCGTTCCGTCCTCAGCCATAATTTCGCAGATCACGCCGCCGGCATAGAGTCCGGCTAGACGCGCGAGATCGACCGAGGCCTCGGTTTGCCCGGCGCGCACGAGCACGCCGCCTTCGCGCGCACGCAGCGGAAAGGTGTGGCCGGGCCGCAAGAAATCGGCGGCTTCCGCGTCGGGATCGAGCAACTTTTTGATCGTCGCGGCGCGATCGTGCGCGGAGATACCGGTCGTCGTGAGTCCGCGCGCTTCGACCGAAACGGTAAATGCCGTTTCGTGAACGGCCGTGTTGTCGCGCACCATCTGCGGAATTTGCAGTTCGTCAAGCCGCGACCCAAGCAGCGGGACGCAGATGAGGCCGCCGGCCTCTTTGCGCATGAAGTTGATCGCTTCGGGCGTGACTTTCTCGGCCGCCATCACCAGATCGCCCTCGTTTTCGCGATCCTCGTCGTCGAGCACGACGACCATCTTGCCGGCGCGGATGTCGTCGATCGCGTCCTCGATCGCGTCAAATGGCGAAGCGCGCTCGGCCGGCGCAGGCGCCAATTCCGGCAGCACCGCGGTCAACCGTTGTAGCGTGCGGTACGACGGCTCGCGCCGCCCCGAACGCAGCAGCGACACGGCAGATTCCGTGATCCCGGCCTTCGCGGCGAGCTCGGCAGCGGAGAGACCCGCGGCGTCGATCGCGGCGTTGAGGGAGGCGGCAAACTGGCTCATAGCCCCACCAGGCTAGGCCCGGACTTGACAAATGTCAAGATGATATACCACTCACCTTAGGACGAGGGTGGTTCCGGGTTCCGAAACCCGAGGCGGAGAGCACCTGGACGCGAAGGGGTCGTTGTGTTTAGATTGCTCGCTGGCACCATTTCCGGCGGTGCAACCATTGGGTTGGCCTGGTATACGACGGCTAACCCATTGGCTGCATCGGCACCCGCGAGCGTGAAGACGCACTACTACGTGGTAGTAACGGTCATTGCCGTAGTGGCACTCCTTGGTCTGATTGCCTTTGGGCTTATAGATCATTTCGAGCGACAACGAGAACGGCGCGACAATGATGGAAAGATGGCTGGGCTTCAATCTGACTTAGGATACCTGCGAACAACAATTACTGCTCTGATTCCCCCCGTTACAGTTACGGTGCATGCGGTGCAAGCGCCGCAAACGGTAAATGCAACTATGACCGTTCAGTTCGCGCTGTGGCCTGAGAGACAAACACTTCGAGAGCAAGTTATAGACTTGATACAGAATGCTCGAAGATCGGCCGAGGCCCTACGAATTACACCAGACGAGCAATATATGACCGTACTATCTTTAGTGGCTGAACCATTCGTGGGCCCAAGTATTGCGATTAGACAAGCACTTCGCAGAGTATTGGGGTTTCCACTAGCGGAACCACTTAACCATTTACCGACAGGCGTGCAAGCGGAAGATTTTGATACCGTAGCCGAAGTCCATGAGCGGCTTTTGAGGTCAATCCCAGATGATGCTCCAGCCGTTCCTTTGACGGAGCCCGAATGAAGAACGATGATGAAACTCCGATGGAGAAGTTAGACGACCTGCTACGCCGTGTGACTTCAGGTGAGTCAGGTATATCATCCGGACAAATGTCAAGCCAGTTTCGTCGTCCTACTTCATCGTGGCGAGCGAGCCGTCCGACCACCGGCGCACGACAATAAAGATCGAGATCGGCTCGTAGGCGCGAAAACCGGTGCCGAGGAGCACCGGCGACCCATCGTACCCTGCGGCCCAATCCGGAATCTGCGCCATCGAAATGAACGGCATGATGTGTGGATGCCACGGCCCCGCGGTCGCGTCGTTCAGGTAACCTCGTTTCGACATCATGAACGAAAACGAGTTGGGCGCGGGGTCGGTGAACTGATGACTCGCATACGCAGCTTTCGCTTTCATGGCGAGTTGCTCGCGTGTCGCGCCGGCAAACGCCCATTTCGCACGGGCGACATACTGCGGTAGCACGCTGCGCACCGCCGGCGGATTGAAGCAGTTCGGTGCGCGACTCTTCGGATTCCAAAACTCGGGATCGTCGAAACCGCCGGTCCACGCGCGCTCGACGAAACACGTCCAGCCGTTCGTACCGCGGACGGCAACCTGGTAGCCATGTTTGTCGAGCACGAGCACCGTGGCTTTCGCCGAGACCGATGGCGGTGCGGCGGTGCGCGCGAGCGCGATTTCCTCGGCCGCACTGGCCATGAGATATTGCTCGACCGGAGCCATCGTGGGGTACGGGTTTTTCTGCTGCGCCTGACCCTGGGCCACCGCGGATGAAGCACACAGAACAGTAAGCACCAAAAATGCAAACGGCTTCATGGAACCTCCAAAGCTTACGCCTTAAGGAATCACGTTTGACCGAGGCACCGCGTGACTGCAATCGGTCAGCAAGCGATACAGTCGATGAGCCCGGTCTTCTTGGCAAAGGCTTGAATACGATCGTCACGCGTCATGAGACGAGCGCCGTAGGCTTGCGCCGTGGCGATCAGAATGCGATCGGCTGGATCTTTTCCGACTGCATCGGGTAGGAGAGTCGAGGCTGCTGCGATCGCGGGCGTGAGCGTCGCGGTTACCACGCCGGGTCGTGAAAACATCGTGCGCACATAGTCCTCGAGTGGCGCTCGCGCCGCGAATCGCCCTCTGCTCACCAGCAACCCGATTTCCCAAGCGGTGATTGGCGAAAGCAGCAGTTCGCTGCCTGTGGCAGCCTCGTCAACGAGATTTCCAGCCTTCTCCGGGATGATGCCCAGCGTGCTCCAGATCGCGACATGCGTATCAAGTAAAATTGGACTCATCCGCTTCCCATTCCACGTCGATGGGGCTGACGATGTCACCGAGAATCTTGGCCATTCCCTTCATCGATCCAACAAAGCCGGCCGACACCGGACGTGCGGGTACAAGACGCGCTACGGGCTTGCGATGCTTCGTAATCACGATCTCAATACCGAGGCGTTCTACCTCGTCCATCAACTCGAGACAACGCGCCTTAAAATCGGTCGCGCCAATTTCGCGAGACTTCAGCATGAGCAGCGAAACGCTCGTGCGCGCAGTGGGAATTGCTTTCTTCTTTCTGGTCATATTTAATGACCATTATACCGCCTTCGCGACCGGCCAACAAGACTCGCGGGAGCAACCAAGCAACCAACGAAGACCTAGGTTACTATGAACGCTCGACTCTTTGTCTTTTGCGGTCTTCTCGTATTGACGGTAGGGGCGGTACCCAAGCCCAAGCCCACCCCGGCCCACGCACCGACGCAGACGTTGCATCAGTTCGTCGCGCTGATGCTCCTCCAAGCTCCGGCCGACTACGCAAAGATGCGCGGCGAACGCAAAGACGCCGACGTGTACCGGATTCGCTACAATCCGGCGACGCAGTTCGCTACGAGCTGCTACAAGTGCGTCATCACCGACGAGTTCGCATGGACCGGTCATGCCGAGAATTGGTACCTCGAACAAGAGTGGAACGCGCACAAGTGGAAGCCGGCGCAAGTCCAAAAATACGTCGCCGACCAGTTGAACCCGCTACTCAAAGGTTACACGTTCAGCAAGAGTGACAGCAAAGACTATCCGACATTTACCTGGCACAACGGCGCGACGGGCTTGTGGGTCAGCGTCGAGACATACAACGGCGGCTTGCGGCCGCGCATCGGCCAAGATCTCGCGAAGCCGGTGCACGAACTCAAAGCCCCGACGCCCGCCGATATCACCGCGCTACGCAACGCCGTGACAAATTTCGTCACGCTCGGCGTCCCGCCGGCAGCGAGCAATTTTACGACGCTGCGCACGACCGGCAAAAAAGATGAGCTCGGCAGTATGGAATATGCCCCGAGCGTCTCATTTGGCGCAGTCCTTCGCAATTGTCGCATCAATGATGACAGCGTCAACACCCTTGGCCTCGACGATTTCTCGCCGAAGTGGATCATGAATTGCGATACGGTCCCGATGGTCGGCGCCGTGGCCGATATCGAACCGCAAATCAAAGAGGCGATGGCCGAAGCATTGCCATCCGGCTATACCGTCACGACCGGTAAATACTTAGGGATCGACGACTATCGCTGGGACAACTCGAATACGAGCGTTGCCGTCGACATCGATTCGTTCAGCGGCTTTCTGCTGCCCAAGGGCTTGGTCTCCTTCGGCGTCGGCATCATTCACTTCTTACCAAAGCCGGCGAGCACGTAGTAGGCGTAGCGCGCCAGCGGATCGACTTCGAGATTCACGCGTGATCCGACCGGCCGCGCGCCGAGCGTGGTGCGCGCCAGTGTTTCGGGAATCAGCGCAATCTCGAACCATCCGTCGCCAACCGCAGCGACGGTGAGGCTGACGCCGTCGATCGCGATGAAGGCTTTCTCGGCGATCATCGGCGCGAGCGCCGCCGGGCTCTCGATACGTATGCGCTCGCCCTGTCCTTCTGAGACGCGCGAGATCACCTTCGCCGTTGCATCGACGTGGCCGTAGACGAAGTGTCCGCCCATACGATCGCCGACGCGTAGCGAGTATTCGACGTTCGCGAGATCTCCCGGCAACAAGGCGCCGAGCGTGCTGCGTTCGATTGTCTCCGGCACGACGTCAAAGCTGACGCGATCGTGGTGGATTTGCGTCACGGTCAAACACACGCCGTTGATCGCGATCGAGTCGCCGGGGTGCGCGTCTTCTTCTCGCGCGTCGTTCGCATCGAGCACGAGCGTGCGGCCCCCGCCGGAGGCTGCTTCGTTCGAGACGACGGTACCGCGATACACGATCAATCCACTGAACATCAGCGCTCATCGTTCGCGATGGCGATCACCAATGCTTGCGAAACGATCGCGCCGCCGGCGCGCAGTGTGGCGGCGCAATCTTCGAGCGTCGTCCCGGTCGTGCAGACGTCGTCGACCAGCGTCACACTGCGCCCGCGCACCAGCCCTGCGTCGCACCAAAATCGGCCGCGCGACGCGCGTCGCTCGTCGCCGGAGCGGCCGCGCTGGGCATCGCCGCGCAACGGCTCGAGCGCGCACGTGACCGACGCGCCAGTACGGCGCGCCGCAACGCGCGCCAGGTATTCAACCCCGTCGAACCCGCGTACGCGGCGGCGTGTGGCGGTCGTGCGCACCGGGACCAGGAGCATCGGCGCGGCGACCATCTCGGAGAGCCGTTCGCCCAGCGCCTGCGCAACGTCGCGACGTCCGTCCTTAAGTGCAAGCACCGCGCGACGCAGTGCTCCTGCATAGTCGCCGAGCGCATACACGCGCAGCGTCGGCAACGCCTTCGCGAGCGGCGGACTGAATAGCGGAAGGCAACGCTCGCACAGCCCGCTGCCAATCGCGTTGCAGCCGGCGCATTGCGGCGGAAAAAGTACATCCAGAAACGCGTGGAACATCCACGCGCTCGTTCACGCGCGTTCGACCGGTTGACTAGAGGCGACGATCTCGCCGGTGAGGATGCTCCCAGGCTCGACGCAGGTCTCTTTGCCCACAATCGCCGCATGCAGTTGCGCGCCCGCGCCGATCGTGCTCTGCTCCCACACGATGCTCGCCTCGATGTGCGCGCCATCTTCTACCACGCAGGCGTCCCCGATGACCGAGGGACCAGCGATGCGCACGCGCTCGCCGATGCGCGCGTTTGCGCCGATCCAGACGTTGCGATCGACCGAGGCGCTCGCAGCAATCCGTGCCGTCGGATCCGCGCCGTTCGCGCGCGTATCGGGAATGTGGAAGATGCCGTTGACGACGTCGTCACTCGCGCGACGATATTCACCCGGCGTTCCGATGTCGCACCAGTACGCATCGTGCGCGTCGTACCCGTAGAAGGGCAAGCCGTCGGCGAGCAATTCCGGAAAGACCTGTTTGCCGAAATCGTAGAACGTCGCGGCGGGAATGCGTCCGAAGATTTTGGGCGAGAATACGTAGATACCGGTGTTGACGAGTTTGCTGCGCTCGGTTCCCGGCGCCGGCTTCTCTTGAAAACCGGTAATACGGCCGTCCGCTTCGGTGACGACGACACCGTATTGATCTACCGCCTCACGCGTAACAAGGCCAATTGTTGCGACGGCGTGCACGCGCTCGTGCATCGCGACGAGGCGATCGAGCGGGAGATCGGTCAGGTCGTCGCATCCGACGACGACGAAGGTTGCGTTGCCAAAGAACGCTTCGAGCGGCTTGAGCGCGCCGGCGCTGCCCATGAGCGTTTCTTCATGCAAATATTTGAGGCGCACGCCCAGGGCCGACCCGTCGCCAAGCGCCGCGGTGATGGCGTCGGCGAGATAGTGCACGTTGATCGCGATCTCGTCGTACCCGTGCGATTTGAGATACCTGATCAGGTGCACCGCGTTCGGCACGCCGGCAACGGGAACGAGAGGTTTGGGAACCGACTTGGTCAGCGGATAGAGGCGCGTCGAGAGCCCCCCGGCCAACAGCATCGCCTTCACGTCGTCGAACCATTCTGCTTGCGCATGCCGAGGCGATCGAGTGCGACCAGCCACACAAAATACGGCAGCGCAAGTTGACGGCGCACGCGTTGCGGCTCCCGCATCAAGCGATACAACCACTCGATGCCAAGCCGTCGCCAAATCATCGGCGCGCGTTTCACTCGGCCGCTGATCACATCGAACGAACCACCGATGCCGATGCCCGCACCACAACCCGTTGCAGATAAATTGCGGGCGAGCCACAGTTCTTGACGCGGCGAACCCAAACCGACGAACACGATCCGCGCACCGCTCGCGCGAATCGACTCGGCAATCGCGTCCTCTTCCTCACTCCCGAAAAATCCATTGCGCGTCCCGGCAACGATCAGACCAGGAAACCGGACTTCTAAGATCGCGGCGGCGTCGGCCGCAACGCCTTCGGCGCCACCGAAGAAATACACGGGCAGGCCTTCCTTGGCAGCACGTTGGCAAAGCCGCTCGACCAGTTCCACGCCCGTCACGCGCTCGCGCAATGCCGCGCCGCTTTGCCGCGCGACCGTCAGCACGCCGACGGTATCGCACAGTGAGAGCGTACTTTCGTTGAGCACCGCACGAAACGCGGGATCGTGCTGCGCGTGCACGACCATCTCGGTGCCGAGCGTGACCACGAGCGCGCCGCTTCCGTCGTGCGCGAAGCGCAGAATTGCGTCGGTCGCCTCGGTCTGATCGAGCAGATCGAGACGGCATCCCAGAACTTCGATCGAGTCCATCAGTTACGCGGTCGTGAGATACGATGCGACGAGCGGGCGCAGACGTTGCGCAAGCGCCGGCGGGAGCGTATCGAGCGGCGGCCGGCAGCGCCCGGCTTTGAAACCGAGCTCGCTCATCGCCCACTTGACCGCAATCGGACTCGTCACTACAAAGAGCGCGTCCACCAACTCCAAAAGTCCGTTGTGAATTGCCGCCGCGCGCACGACGTCACCGCTACGAAACGCCGCCAGCATCTCGCGGTACTCGCGCGAACACAGGTGGGTCGCGACGCCGACGACGCCATCGGCCCCAACCGCAAGCGACGGCAGAAAGAGATGGTCGTCGCCCGACCACACCGTGAAGTGTTCCGGCCGGTCGCGCACGATCGTCGCAATCTGCTTGAGATCGCCGCTGGACTCTTTGACGCCGACGATGTTTGCGTGCCGGTGCGCAAGTTCGAGCAGCGTCTCCGGCAGCATGTTCACGACCGCGCGTCCGGGGATGTTGTAGATGATGACCGGAAGCTCCGACGCCTCAGCAACGGCCCCGAAAAACTCGAGCATGCCACCTTGCGTCGGCTTCACGTACGGCGGCACGACGACCAGCAGCGCATCCGCGCCTGCATCTTGTGCGTCCTTACCGGCGCGAATCGTCGAGCGCACGTCGTTGGTTCCGACGTTTGCAATCATCGCCGCGCCGGCGCCGATGGCATCTTTGACCGCCCCGAAGAGCTCGCGCCGCTCGCGCAGGTCGAGCGTTGCACCCTCGCCGGTTGTACCGGCGACGACAAGTCCATCGTTCCCGCGTTCTACCAGCCACCGTGCCACGCGTGCGGCCTCCTTGCTGTCGAGATCGCCGCGTTCATCGAACGGCGTGATCATCGCGGTGCAAATCGTACCAAGTCGGCTCATGCGTTCTCCCCTCCCGAAGCGAGGTGGAATTGATCGTGCACGGCAGCCTCGGCGCGCGTTACGTCGGCCTCGGGCACGAGAATAGAAATCGTAATGTTGCTGTCGGTGCAGTGGATGATCTCAACGTCGGCGCGGCTGAGTGCTTGCACACACTGGAACACGACGCCGGGCAAATAGCGCATGGCCGTCCCGACCACCGAAATCTTCGAACATCCTTCACGCACGCGCACCGCGAGATTGAGATCGCCGAGCAGCGTCCGCACGTCGTTACCACGGTCGCCGTCGACGACAAACGCAACGCCGGCCTGGTTGATCGTGACTTGATCGATCGAGATGCCGGCATCGGCAACGCGCTTGAACATCTCGAGCTCGGTCTGCATGCGATGCTGTGGATTCTCGATGTCACCGCGAATGACGCGGATCCACGTGACGCGGCCCGACGCGGTCACGCCCGTGACCGGGCGCTTCGAGTCGTAACTTGCGTCGACGACCGTGCCAACACCGGTTTGCAGCCCCTTGATTGCATACCGCGTGCCGGTGCGCTGCGCAAAGCCCGCGGCTTTGTGGTGCATCACCTTCGCGCCATGTTGCGCCAGCTCGTGCATCTCTTCGAGCGAGACGCGGTCGATCACGTGCGCGGTCGGCACGCGGCGCGGATCGGCGGTCATCGCGCCGCTCACATCGGTGTAGATATCGACGCGGTCCGCACCGAGCGCGTGGCCGATGGCAATCGCCGAAAGATCGGTGCCGCCACGACCGAGCGTCGTAATCGCGCCATCTTCGGTGACGCCTTGAAACCCCGCGATCACCGGCACGGCACCACGCTCGAGCGCCTCGGTCACCGCACCCGGCTCGACGCGCAAAATCGTCGCGTCACCGTGCGTCCCATCGGTGATGATGCCGGCCTGCGCACCATTCATCGCGACCGCCTCGACGTTCATCGCGCGCAGTTCCTCGGCGAACACCGCGGCGGCAATGAGTTCGCCACAGGCGACCAGCATGTCGGCGTTGGCACTGCCGGTGTTACCGCCGATGAGCCCGAGCAGCGTATCGGTCGCGTAGGGGGCCGGCTCGCGACCCATCGCCGAAACGACGGCTACCGGCGCGTATCCGGCTTCACGCGCGTCGAGAATGCGCGCAAAGGCGGTTTCGCGTAACTCGCGCGAGGCAACCGACGTTCCGCCGAACTTGAGCACCGCAATGCGCGATATGGCGCTCGTCATGCTCCCAGACCTCGCGCTAACAACAACTCCAAGATTTGCACGGCGTTGGTCGCGGCGCCCTTGCGCAGCTGATCGCCGACGCACCACAGCACGAAGTGGCGATTGGAATGCTCGTACTCGCGGCGCAAGCGCGCAACGTGCACGAGATCGGTGCCTTCGACGTCGCGTGGCGTCACGATGCCTTCGGCGTGATAGCTCACACCGGGCGCCGCGGCAAGTGCCGCGCCCAGCGCTTCGACCGAGGTTTCACGATCGGTCTCGATCCACACCGCTTCGGAGTGGGCGGTGCGCACCGGGACGCGCACGGTTGTTGCACTGATGAAAAGCTCGGGCAACCCGAGCATCTTGCGCGTCTCGTCGGCAACTTTGCGCTCTTCACCGCTGTAGCCGGTTTCGTCGAACGAGCCGACTTGCGGGATGACGTTACGTACGAGCGGGCGCGGAAAAATCGACGGCTCGGGTTCCGTGTCGTTGCGAACGATCGCGTGCTCGCCCGCCAGCAGTTCGTCGAGCCCGGCGCGACCCGCGCCGCTCGCCGATTGGTACGTCGCAACCCGCACGGTCCGCAAACCCGCCGCGTCGCGAATCGGCGCGAGCGCCGTGCACAGGATGATCGCGGTGCAATTGGCGACCGGAAAAAGCCGATCGTTTGGATGCACGTCACCCGGGTTCACTTCGGGAATCACCAGCGGCACGCCGTCGCGCATGCGATAGGTCGAACTGTTGTCGATAACGTAACGGCCCGCTTCCACCAGCGCCGGTGCATACGTCTCGCTGGCATCTTCACCGCTCGCGAAAAAGACGACGTCGAATTCGCGCAAGCGCTCGGGCGTCGTGGCTTCAACACCGTCACGGGCCCGCGACGCGAATCGGCCAAGCGTGTCGACTGGCACCTTGCGCTCGTCGAGCACGCGCACGATCGTTTCCCCGACGACACCGGTCGCACCGACGACCGCAACCTTAAGCATCGAGCCCAACCTGCAAACCGTTGATCGTCGTGACCATGCGCACGGCGGCGAGCATCCCCGGAACGAACGACTCCCGCGAAAGTGAGTCGTGACGAATCGTCAGCAGCTCGCCATCGGTACCAAAGAGCACTTCCTGGTGGGCGAGCAGTCCGCGCATACGCACGCTGTGAATCGGAACCTGCGCCGGTCCCCCGCCTTGCGTGATGCGTTCGGCAGTCAGCTTGGCCGTACCCGAGGGCGCGTCTTTCTTGCCGTCGTGGTGCAGCTCGATGATCTCGATGCTCGGAAAATACTTGGCCGCTTCTTCTGCAAAACGCATCATCAGGATCGCCCCGATCGAAAAGTTCGGCACCAGCATCGCACCCAGCCCGCGTTCGCGCGCCAGCGCATCGAGCGACTCACAGTCTTGCATCGTCCAGCCGCTCGCGCCGATGACCGGGCGCACGTCGTGCACGAGCGCGTTGGTCGAGATCGTCACGCTCTGCGGATAGGTTGTCAGATCGAGCAGCACGTCGGGTTTTTCGATGCGCAGCAATTCGTCGAAGTCGGTAAAGACATGCTCGTCGGGTACGGGCGTGCGCGCTAAACCACCGGCGTATGCAACGTCGGTGGCTTCATTCAGTGCGGTACAAGCGACGCGCCCCATGCGACCGAGCGCGCCGGCCACGGCAACGCGTAACATCGGCGGTCCTTTAGGTTCTTAAACCTTCTCGAGTGGCGCGTACTTGAGCATGAGCATCTTTTGGCCGACGTTCGGGAAATCGATCGTCACGAGGCCATCGCCGCCCGCGCCGACGAGCCCGCGAATCGTACCCTCGCCCCATTTGGGATGACGCACTTTGTCGCCGTCGTTGAGACTCATGGTCATGCCCGCGCCCGCGGATTCGTGAATTGCGACCTCGCGCCAACGGCCACCGGACGGACGCGGCAGCACGACGCTGTCGCTCTCGAGTACTTCGAGCCCCGGCATCTCTTCGATGAAACGCGACTTCGGATACGCGTAGGTGTTGCCGTAGAGCGCGCGGCGCTGTGCGTAGGAAAGGAAGAGCCGATCCATCGCGCGCGTCACGCCGACGTAGGCCAAGCGCCGCTCTTCTTCAAGTTCGACCATGTCGGTTAACGCGCGGCTGTGCGGGAAGACGCCCTCTTCAAGTCCACTCAGGAACACGTGCGAGAACTCGAGACCCTTCGCGCCGTGCAACGTCATCAACGTGACGTAGGACGAGTCGGGATCGAGTGAATCGAGATCGGAGATCAACGCCACATTGGTCAGAAATCCGGAGAGCGAAGCTTCGGGATCGCCGCCTTCGTACTCGCGCGCAACGCCGATCAACTCTTGCAAGTTTTCGATGCGCGCACGCGCGTCGTGCGTCTCTTCGGCTTGCAGCTCGCGCACGTAGCCGGAATCTTCCATTACCGAGACGAGAAGATCGGCGACGCCCATGTCGTCGGCGCGGTTGCGGAAACTGCGGATCAGCTCGGCAAAGCGCTCGAGTTCCTTGAGCTTCTTGGGCACCGCTTCTCGCAGCAGCTCGCTGTCGAAGATCGCTTCGCCAACCGAGAGGCCCCGCGCACTCGCGGCTTGCACGAGCGCGGCCAGCGTCTGCTGCCCGATGCCGCGACGCGGCACGTTGACGATGCGCTTGAATGCCAGCGCGTCGGCCGGATTGACGATATAGCGCAGATACGCGATGACGTCTTTGATTTCAGAACGCGCGTAGAAACCGACGCCGCCGACCACGCGATACGGAATGCCGTCGGCAATCAGCGCTTCTTCGAATACGCGCGACTGCGCGTTGGTGCGGTAGAGGATCAAGAAATCTTTGTAGGCCGCACCGTCGCGGACCATTTGCTTGATCTTCTCGGTGACGTAGCGCGCTTCGTCACGCTCGGTCGCCGCGGCGTAGAGCGTGATGCCCTCGCCCTCGGCACGGCGCGTGAAGAGCTTCTTCGGCGCGCGGTCCTTGTTGTTTGAAACCAGCGCGTTGGCTGCATCGAGAATGCGCTGCGTCGAGCGATAGTTCTCTTCGAGCTTGAAGACCTTGGCGCCGGGGAAGTCTTGCTCGAAGCGCAGGATCATGCGGTAATCGCTGCCGCGCCACGAGTAGATCGACTGATCGTCGTCGCCGACGACCGTCACGTTCTTGTGCTTGGTGCCCAGGATCGCGATCAGGCGGTACTGCGCGACGTTGACGTCCTGATACTCGTCGACCAGGATGTACTCAAATTTGTTCTGGTACTTCTCACGCACGCTCGCGTCGCGCTCGAGCAGGTCGATCGTGCGCACGATCAAGTCGTCGAAATCGAGGCTGTTCGATTCGCGCAAGCGCCGCTCGTACTCGGTGTAGACGTTAGCCATCCGCTCGCCGAGGAACGACGTTTGCGATTCGTGATACTTGTCGGGCCAGATCAGGTTGTTCTTGGCCTTGCTGATCTCGTGGAGGCAGGCGCCCGGCGCGAGCTGACGCTCGTCGTAATCGAGGTCGTCGAGAATGTCTTTGATCAACTGGCGCTGATCGGCTTCGTCGATAATGGCGAAGCTCGGCGAGATACCGGCTTTGCTGCCGTCACGACGGAGCATGCGGACACACATCGAGTGAAACGTACCGACCCACAGATCGCGCGCCGCCGCGCCGACCATGCGCTCGAGACGCGTCTTCATTTCGCCGGCGGCTTTGTTCGTGAACGTTACCGCGAGGATCCGATCCGGCGCGACCTTACGTTCGCCAAGTAGGAGGGCGATGCGGTGCGTAAGCACGCGCGTCTTGCCGCTTCCTGCACCGGCGAATATCAAAACGGGACCGTCGGTTTGTGCGACGGCCTGTGTTTGTACATCGTTTAAAGCTTCGGTCTCGAGGATCATCATCCAGGAGTACTTCGCCGGGAATGGGCAATTCTACTCTTACGCGTAGGCCGCGGCGAGGTATGCAAGCGTCGACTCCGCGCCCATATTACGGTTCGGGCCGGACGCTTCGAGCCCATCATAGCATCCACCGGCGTGCGCCATGGTGGTCCCGAGCAAATTTTTTCCGCCGTACCATCCGGCAGCAATCGCGGCCGCCTCGCGATGCGCGGGGTCGGCAAATGCGTCAAAAGCCGCAAGCTCCAGGTCGACCATGGCGCTCGCTTCGAGGGGTTGTTGCGCGAAGCGGGCGCGCGGGCCGCCACGCCGGAACCATCCGTCGTTTCCGATCGGCACGAAGATGCCGTTTTCAAAGACCGTGCGCTCTAAGAACTGCAGCGTGCTCCTGCCGATGTCGAGCAGACGCGGGTCGCCGAGCGCGAGCGCTGCGCGCAGGACGGCTTCGGGTAACCGGGCGTTGTCGTAGGTCATCATCGGCTCGAACCATTCCCAATCGTCTTGACGCTCGCGTGCGTAGCTCGTTGCGAGCGATTGCGCGAGCGACCCAAGCGCGCGCGTGCGCGCCGGCGTCGCTTCAGCGTGTACCGCATGCGCAATGCCGAGCATCGCATACGCTTGCGCACGTGGGTATTCGAGCCAGTCGACGCAGGACAGCGTGCGGTCGAGCAGCTGCGCGCTGACGCGCTGCCAGGATTCACGCGGCGCAAAGCGCGTCGCGTAGCCCAGCGCCCACATCGCGCGGCCACAGCTGTCGGGGGTGCCGACTTCGTCGAGCCAGGCCCGGCCGTAACTCATGAAGTTGTGAAAACGGCCGTCGGCCAAACGCGCATCATAGAGGAAGGCAAGATACGTGCTGGCCAGACGCAGTGACTGCGCGTCGTCTTCGACATGGCGTAACCGCATCAGCGTGACGATCAGCGCGCGCGCGACGTCGTCGGTGCAGTACCCGGTCGAACGATCGGGCACGCTCTCACGCGCGTGCTGAATAATTCCGACGTCATCGGAGAGCGTCAGCAGGTGATCGAGCGGCGGGAAGGCTCGTGCCACCCGCCGTTCTTCTACGCGGAGGTGACTAATGGCATCTCGCCCGGCGGGCCAAGCTCGACAAAAAGTCTGCCGTATTCACGCGCGACGTGCGGCCAGGTCATCTGGCGCCCGAAGCGATAGGCTCGGCGCTCGGTCGAGCGGCGCAGCGATGGGTCGTCGAGCAGCGCGTTGACGTGTTCGGTAATCGAGCGCGCGTCGCGGAATTCGCACAGAAATCCGCGCCCGTAGGCGAGCAGCTCTTGCGCGTACAGGTACGGCGTCGAGACGATCGCCTTGCCGCAGCCGACCGCGTACGCGAGCGTGCCGCTGACAATCTGCACCGGATTGAGGTAGGGCGTCAAATAGATGTCGGTGGCCTGCAAGTACGACACGAGTTCGTCGAAGTCGAGATACTTGTCGATCAACTGCACGTTGTATTGCAGTCCGCTCGAACGCACGAGTTCTTGCAATTCTTCGCGATACGATTCGCCTTCACGCCGGCGCACGACCGGGTGCGTCTCACCGAGGATGAGGTAGAGCACTTCGGGATGGCGCTTGACGACGTCACGCATCGCTTCGATCGCGTATTCGAGGCCTTTGCCGCGGTTGATCAAGCCGAAGGTTGAAACGACCATGCGTTGGCCGATGCCGAACGACGCTTTGGAGAGGGTCGTATCGGTGAACGGTACGTCGGGCACGCCGTGATGAATCACGCGCAGACGTTGCGGATCGATGCCGTAGACGCGCTCGAGCAGATCGCGGCCGGTGGCCGAAAGCGAAACAACGCGCGAGGAGCGCTCGCAGAGTGCGCGCGTAACGCGCAACATCACGTCGTCGGGTTCGGGCAGCACGGTGTGCATGCGTAAGCACGACGGGTTTCGTGACGCGATCGAGCAGATCGATCAGCCATTCGCCGCGCTCGCCGCCGAAGAGGCCGTACTCGTGCTGAATGTTGAGGTAATCGGCCGGATGATTGTCGATGAAGCGAGCCATCAAGGGGTAGGCGTAGTGGTCCTGCTCTTGCAGCCGCGCGACGACCGCAGGCGGATAGCGCCGTGCCTCGCCGCCGGGCTCGTCGATCGCGATCACATCGGTGCGCGTCGAGAAGGCACCGTCGAACGAGGTCTTCACGTCGTGCATAAAGGTGGCGATGCCGCACTCACGCGGCGGATACGAACCGAGTAACAAGACCATCGACGAAGCTCCTCCCCTGCTTATCAGGGGTTACCCGGCACGGCCGTTCTAAAAACGTGCTTGCCTACCGGGTGATTGGGGCCGAAGCGCCGACCCGGCTATCCGGCCCGAGCACCTCGCCCGCCCCGACAACCGCATCGTGCCCGATCACGCTGCCCGCCGCTACGCGAGCGCCACGACCGATCCGCGCACTACTGGCCACGATCGCCCCCTCGACAATCGCGCCCTCTTCTATAATAACCCCGTCCCAGAGCACACTGTCGCGCAGGATGGCACCCGCCTCGATACGACAGCCCTCGCCAAGCACCACATTGGGGCCGAGTTCAGCGGTCGAATCAACCAGGACGCCGGCATCGGCGTGGACGGGCAGATGTAGCTTGGCGACGTTACTTAACGCGGGCGCACCTTCACCGGTAGCGCCGGGTTCAAGCTCGAGGAGCGGCATGCGGCCCGCGAGGACGTCGCGGTGAGCGCTCAGATATTGCTCGGGCTTGCCAAGATCGATCCAATAATCGCTCGTGGTATAGGCGAAGAGCCCTTTACCACTCGCGATGATCTGTGGGAAGGTTTCGCGTTCAATCGATACGTTCCGCCCTGCCGGAATCAAATCGAGGATCTCTTGTTCGAAAAGATACGTTCCGGCGTTGATTTCGTTCGTCGGCGCGGTTTCGCGCGGCGGCTTCTCGACAAAGGCAGAAATACGATCGTCACTATCGTGCACGACGCAGCCGAATGCGGAGGGATCCTCGACGCGAATGAGGTGCAAGAGTCCGATGCCGCCTTTACGCTCGTGTTCGGCCATCATCGCGCGCAAATCGAGGCTGGTGAGCACATCGCCATTGAGCACGAAAAACGCGCCGGTGATGTATTGTTCGACGTTTTTCAGTGCGCCGGCCGTACCGAGCGGCGTTTCTTCGATCACGTACGTGATCTTCATGCCGATGCTTGAACCGTCGCCGAAGTAGTCGATGATCGCTTCGGGCATGTAACCTGCCGGCAGAATCACATCGTGTATGCCGGCGTGAAATAAGCGCTCCATCGTGCGCGCGAGAAACGGTACGCCGGCAATGGGCACCATCGGTTTCGGCGTTCCATACGTAAGCGGACGAAGGCGCGTGCCTTCACCGCCGACGAGCACGATAGCTTGCAAACTCACAACTCCTTTTGAAAATAGTGCGCACGAGATACGTTCGACATACCACCGATTTATCTATTGCACACCTTTTCGCGGCCGTTAACATCCTGGAAACAACTACCGAACGCATGTTCGCTATAATAAGGGTATGCCGATGTCCGTGCCAGTTTCATCCGACTAGCGAAGGCACGAGGTCCAGCGAATATCACGACCAGGGCCATGGCTTCGTCGAGTGCCCGAAGGCGCTTCGGGTCACCCACACCGCCTGGAACAAGGCGATCCAACGCGGCGCGCTTCAAAACCAAGCCACTCCTCTATTCGCGATCGCCGGCGACGCTACGATTGGGCCGAGATCCAGGCCTACTATGAGGCCAGGGCCACACATACGGGCAATGCCGGTTCGAGTTCGGCTTCTGCGCCGCAGCTTGGCACAAGGCCCGGCAGCGCGGCGAGATCCGATCTCGGCCGCTTGGGACGCCTCGTCGAGATCTTGCTTCGGACAAGCCGCGCGCGACATAGCCGTCAAGGCGAGGCTCCTGCGAGACGGTCTCCTCATGAACCGCTGCGACGTATGCGGCATGTCGAGTGGCTGAGGCAGCGCCGCTTAGCATCCATATCGACCACATCAACGGCGTCAAGGACGACCATCGCCTCGAGAACCTGCGGATGCTTTGTCCCAACTGCCACAGCCAGACCGACACCTACGGGGCGAAGAACAAGCGACGGCGCCGGTCCTTGCAAGACCGGCCGCGGACCGTGTAGTATAACCGTCGCTGCCTGATCCCGGTTGATGAAATCGGTAGCACGCTGCCTCTGGAGCGGTTCTTCCTGGTTCGAGTCGAGGACCGGGAGCCACGGCCCTATCGTCTAGAGGCCTAGGACGCCGCCCTCTCACGGCGGTAACGCGGGTTCGAATCCCGCTGGGGCTAAGTGAAATAAACACCGCGCACACGTGCGGTGTTTTTATATTCCGCGATCACCTCGGCGTTCTTCCCGCTTTCTTCACACCGCGTTCCCGCGCCGGCGGTACATTCTTATCATGCGGCGCCACGCCGGGATAAGGATGATATGAGCACGACGGTTGCGACTCCAAAACACCCCTTTGAGTCGGCGGCAGATCAGTCCGCTGCCGGGAAGGCGCTACGCGACACGGTGCCGCTCAAAGCGCAATCCAGTTGGATTGCGTCTGCCAATCGCCGCGACCCCGTCGACATTCTCAAAGAGGCCGACGTAACCCGACTACCGCAGTTGGTGCCCCTCCGTTATGGCCGCATGCTGCAATCTGCGTTTACCTTCTACCGGGGTTCTGCGGCAGTCATGGCCGCCGATCTCGCGCAAACACCGGCCACGGGTATCCACGTGCAGTGTTGCGGCGACGCACACTTGCTCAATTTTGGTGGCTTCGCGTCGCCCGAACGTCGATTGCTCTTCGACATCAACGACCTCGACGAAACGCTGCCCGCGCCGTGGGAGTGGGATGTAAAGCGACTCGTCGCCTCATTTGTATTAGCTGCGCGATCCAACGGGCTGAAAAACGGCGACGCGCGCGACGCCGCGGTGAAGTGCGCCCACAGCTATCGCCGCCATATGCGCGAATTCGCCCGGATGGATGTGCTGGAAGCCTGGTACTCCCGCATCGAGGCAGACGATATCTCCGCGATTCTGCCGCACGATTGGCAGGCGACGCTCGGACACCGGATCGAGAAGGCGACATCGGCATCGAGCTCCGAGCTCGTGTTCCCGAAACTCACCGAAAGCGCCGGCGAAAAACCGCGGATCCGCGACACCCCGCCGACCCTCTTCCACCCGGACGGAATGCTCGAGGCTTCGCTCGACGACATGCTCGAGGGTTTTGCGCAATATCGGCTTACGCTTCAAGACGATCGGCGCGTGCTGTTCGATCGCTACGAGTTCGTAGATGCCGCCGTGAAAGTCGTCGGGATCGGGAGCGTCGGGACGGCGTGCTTTATCGCGCTCTTTGCGTCCGCGGCGGGTAATCCGCTCTTCTTGCAAATGAAGGAGGCGAACGCATCGGTGCTCGAGGCGTATGCGGGCGTGAGCGCCTACGCGCATCATGGCGAACGCGTGGTACAGGGGCAGCGCCTGCTGCAACCTGCATCGGATCTCTTCCTGGGCTGGGCGACAGGTAAGCGCGGGCGTACGTTCTACGTGCGGCAACTGCGCGACGTCAAACTTTCACCGCTCATCGAAACGTTTGATGCAGCGATGTTGATGACATATGGACGCTTATGTGGTTGGGCGCTGGCACGCGCGCACGCGAAAGCGAACGGTCCGTGGGCGGTCGCCGGGTACCTCGGCAAAGGCGAGGACTTCGACGAAGCAATGGGTGATTTTGCAGTGGCTTACGCCGATCAGGCCGAACGTGATTACGAGGTGCTCAAAGCAGCCGTGCGCGCAGGACGTATCGACGCGCAACCCGATCGTTGACGTTGCACACGAAAAACTTCGTGGCGTCGCTGGCGCGTTGCGCCATCGCAGCGTTGACCATCGTGGTGGAAACGCTCCCGGCGATGAGCCAGGAACTCGAGCCCCGTTCCTACTCGCCGTCACCGATCGGCACGAATTTCTTCCTGAGCGCAATTTCGAATTCAACCGGGCAGGTGTCGCTCGATCCGTCGCTTCCGCTTAGCGATGTGCGGGCTTCGGTCAGCACGGCCGCGGTAGGTTTTCAGCACACATTCGCTTTTGCCGGCCGCACGGCGAGCTGGGGTATAAAGGTTCCGTATCTCGGCGCGAACATTTCCGCCGCCTTTTACGGTCAGACCCAACAAGGGACGCGCTACGGCTTCCCGGACCTGCAAGCGCGCCTCGGAATAGAACTGCTGGGACGAGCCCTTACGCCAAGCGAGTTCGCACGTCGCAAGCCCAGCACAACGCTCGGAATAAGTCTGACCGTTGCCGCGCCGACCGGAACCTACGATTCGACACACCTGATCAACGTTGGTTCGAATCGCTGGGCGTTCAAGCCGGAGGTGGGTTTCGAGCAACCGATGGGAAAGTGGTTCGCCGACCTCTCGGGCGGCATGTGGATCTTTCGCGCCAACACCAATTACGTTGGGGGCGGCATCCTGCAGCAGGCGCCGCTCGCGATCTTTCAAGTACACACCGGATGTAACTTTCGGGCCGGCCAATGGCTGGCGCTCGATGCAAATTACTATTCCGGCGGTTCGACGCGTGTAAATGGAGCGACAGCAATCAACGAATTAGCAAATTCGCGCTACGGCCTCACGTTTTCGCAGCCGTTTGGAACAAACTTCTCGACGAGACTCTCGTGGTCACGTTGGCTGAGCGGTCACTACGGGCAAAACTTTTCGACAGCTACCCTGACTTTGCAATACCGCTGGTTCGATCGACGCGACCAATCCGCCGTTTAGCTCTCCTGGCGGCTTACGCCTAATCCCTGACGGTCACGTTGGCGCGCAGTCGCCTGATCCAGCGCGTCGAGCTTCGAATGCGCGAGCTCATCGTTGAGATGGTCGAGGTACGTTCGCACCGCATCGACGCGATCCGCGTTCGCCAATCCTCCGATGAGGTCGTGGAGCGCCGCGTGAAGACGGCGCTGCACTTGCAGAGAGTCACCGCCAAACATACGAATCTCATCGAATCCGAGTGAGAGGTAATCCGTCCACGTCGGCATCGGAAAGACAAACCGCAGTTTCCCAGACGCATCGGTAACGTAACCGACGTCTAAGACGCAATCGCCCAAGCGATGCAGCAGATCTTCGATTTGATCCATCGCTTGCACGGCCGTCGTCGGATCGTTCACCGCCGGCGACAACGCCATGATGGCGGTGTCGACCAACAGCCGCAGCGGATACTTCGGATCCTGCTCGAACGTCCGCGACCACGCGAGGTGCAGCGCATTCAAGAGACTCGCGTCCGGTATGCGTGTGCTCGCGGCGAAGACCCGCAGTAGCAATGCACCGTCGGGAACCGTGTCGCCCACTGCGCATGCCATCACGATCACCGCATCCGCGCTCTGCGCCAGCCGAACGAATCCGGCGATATCAAAGCTCGCAACCGAGCGCGGCGCACCTTCGTAACGGAGCGTTTGCAACGGTGCGCCCGAACAAATCTGCCCGGCGCGCACCCGCAGCGCTTTGATATCGTCACGCGTCGCACCGGCGGTCAGCAAACCGTACGTCTCGTGAATGACCTGCCGTCCTTTGTCGCCGACGATACGAAGCACGCTCGTGATCTGCAGCTGACTCATGCGATGGACCAGCAATCCAAGCAGTATTACACTGAACGCTAACAGTACGCCGACAACGAGGGTTGAAAAATACGGCACGTTGCCGTCCCCGTTTCGATCGACAAACAAGAGTACCGCGAGCGCGTAGATGAACGTGGCAAAGAACATTCCAAGCGAATTGAACATGATGGGATCCTGGCCGAATAAAAGCACGAGCCGCTTGGAAAACGCGCTTGCGCTAAACTGCACTACCAAGAACGCGATCGAAAAGACGATGGCGGTGAGCGACATCATGCCCGACGCGACGGCCGAGAGAAACGCTTGGGCCGACGAAACCGCTATCCCCCGATCGTACGCCGCAAAATGCTCGTACTCGAAGCGCGGGAAGACCAGCGCAAGAGTAAGGCTTGCGACCGCGTACACGAGAGGAATCGCCCAGAGCGGCACTCTTAATCGCACGATATATCCGCCTATCTAGGCGCCTTTAGGGTCGCGGGGCAGCACTCCCTCCACAGCGAACGTACCTCGACGAGGCCAAGGAGGGTCACTATGAGTTTACTGCGCGCACGCGAGACGGCACTCGCACTTTTCACGTTTGCACTCGGAATCGTTACAACCGGCGTTTTGCAAGCGGCCGGAGCGAATCCGTTTCAAATCGTTGACGGCGACTCGTGGCTCACTAGCAACGCGAACCACAACGATCGCGGGTGGCTTTCGCTCAATGCCGAGCGTCCGGCATTCGGTTTGCAGTTCGACGAGCGTAACGACATGCCGTTCGATCGCGGCACGGCCAGTGCGGCTTTCTGGGTCCACAATCCCGGCTGCAAGGCATTCAAAGATTTTGCCGATCCATGCGGATGGCAGCTCGGGCTGGCCGTGACGCAGTTTCGTTCCGTCGTCGTTGGCGGTCAGGGTATGGAACTCGATGGACTCGGCGCGCCCGCTCCGTATGCGCGCGTGATAAATTCCTCTGACCACGGAACGCGTGAAGCCGGATTCTTGACCAATGCATTTGTCGACTTCTCGGGCGTTGATAGCCTCGCTGCACCGAGTTGGTTCGATGGCTTCGATATCGACCGCGACGTATTCACTGTGCGTCGCGCCGCGCCGGGCGCACGCCGATTCACCGAACTTCTCGCCGTCGATCGCGCGGGCGATGCGAAATTCGCCGGAAGCATCGCTTCGGAACGATCGCTACAGAGCGCGCCGAATCAATGGGCGACACGCGCGCAGCTCGTCCACGGTACGTATACATTCCATTACGCAAAGCCGTTTGAGAAACCGCCGGTCTGCATTGCCACGCCCGAAGGCGCCGCGCACCTGCGCGTCACGCCTGGTGTGGATCGCTGCGTCGTTACTTCCGAGAATGTGAACGACAACGATATGGTCGACGTCGTGGTTGTCGGGAATCCGAATTAGACGGGCAGGCCTAAACGGCAATATTCGCGAGACCGTCGACCATAGAATACAGCGTCTTGTTTTCGAGGTCGATACGACGGTCGAACGCGCCCCATATCTCGCGAAGTTCTCTTTCGAAACCGCTGCGGTCATCTTCGATCGCGCGCAGATGTAACCAACGCGTCCGGAACGCCGTGTACATCGCGGCGAGTCGAGCCATACTGTCCTGGTACACTTTGGCGATCCGGCGAATTTCCGGGTCAGCATACTTTAGGAGTGCCGGATAGAAGGACGTTTCCTCGAGCGAGAGATGTGCTTCGATCACACCGGAAAGATGTGAGAGCGACTTGCGGATCGTTGCCGTATCGCCGCTCGCCAAGGCTTCGGTCAATGCCTGCCCGGCGCGGCGAATCTCGTCGTGCTGATTGCGGTAGGTTTGCGTGTGTTTCATACCCGCCTCCACTAGCAAAAGTGGTCGGCGGTTTCTCAATCAACCCTAAGCCGCGAGACCGTGGTGCGCAGTAATGTATCGGTAACGTCTCGGTAAAGCGTGTAGGCTAGAGGTAGAACGACCACGCAAACGAGGGTCCACCAAGATGGAGGTTCTGAAGCAATTCCGTGCTGTCGTTGTTGGAAAAGAACGCCATCTGGCGCCAAATCAGCATCTGTGCGCCGCCGCGATACTCATGCGCGATTCCGCCAAACCACTGATAGGTCGTAATCGAGCCGCTGCCGCCATAGTCGCCGTAGACCGGCACAAACCAATGGCTTCCGAGTCCAAAGCGTCCGCGCACGCCGGCCAGCGGTAAGAGATCAGACTTGCCCGCGCTTGCGGTTCCCGTAGGTGAAAACATCCCGATCGGCCCGGTAAGCGTCCATCCCGCGTTGATGGTCTGGTTGACATAACGCAACCCGACGAACGCCGTCCCTTCGGTGTCGCCAACGTGCCAGAACTGCTTGCCGAAGCCGCCCGTCGCGATCGTCGTCGTGAGACGTACCGACGTGGCGACGTTGAGCGGTAAATTGATGATTCCGCCCGGGCCGCTGATATTTACCACGCTCCCGCCGGCGTTACCGATATTGAGGTAGAGAGCGTCGGCGAATACCGACGCGTCCGCCTTATCTGCCTCGACGGCAAGTTCCGCGCCGCTATTGACCTTCGATAAATAATTGTTGGGGCCAACCTGCACGTCGGCGCTGCCTTCAATTGGCGCACCGGGCGGTACCGACGGATGCAAGAAATGAAACCGCGCATTGATCGTCGGCAACCAGATATACGGCGTAATACGGAAGTGCCACTGATCGTCGGGATTGGCCGATGCCTTCGGCGACGGCGCAGGCGCTGCTTGCTGCGCGTTGACACGCGTTGCAAGACCAAGGGTCAGAAGCATCGCCAAACCGGCGATTGTTAATGGACGAACACGATACATTGCCATCTCCTGGGAGTTTGCAATTCTAGGTGTATTCTAGCCGCCGTGGATGAAATAGCCTATCCCGATAGCGCTCGCCGCAAGAAATACTGCCGGGCCATTGCGCTTTTCGGATAAGAGACGACGCTCTCGGTTGTGACATGCTTCGGAACTACGGCTTAGGGCTTACGAAGACGGATGGCGATACCGGCGCGTTTGGAACGTAGTTGGCAAACGTGATCGTGCCGTCGACACTATAACCCGGAAAGCGGGCGGCGATATTTGCCGCAGCGGGCAATTGGTACGTCCCAACGCCTGTATACGTCTCTTCGAACGTTAGCGTCCCACCGTTGTTGTAGGCCCACTGCGCGCGATCGATCAGCCCGGCTTGATCGCCGACGCGCACCGTAAGACTCTTGACGCGGCTGCCGGAATTCTTCGGTACCAGCAGGTACGTCGACTCGCTGCCGTCGTCGGTCTGCGGCGCGATCGTATATTGCGCCATCGCTTCGTCGTAGCTCGGCGTGGCTGACATGAGATCTTTGAACTTGCTCAGCGCTCCCGTGACGTTTTCGAATTCGATCTTGCGCTTGGGCCGCAAGTAGTAGACCTTTCCATCGTACTCCTTGTGAATCGGTGCAACGATGTGCAGCGTCGCAGAAAGGTGCGCGCTGCCCGTGTACGAGTTCAACCCCGGGTTCGGATTCGTCGCGCGCTTGAGCAAATCCATCGATGCAGACTGTTGGGCGCCGGCGTATTGGACGCTCAGCATCGCGACAAGTATCGCAAAACCGCCAAACCACCACTTCGCCATTCTTACACCTCGTCGACTCCGTAGACCAGCGCGGTCTTCGTCGAGCCCTGAAAAAGATCATTCGCAAATGGCGTCTGCAGCGTTTTGAAAAAGGCGTCTGCCGCGTGGTGTGCTTTCTGTTGCTTGCTCCCGTCGCCGCGCATGTGATACGACCAGCCGAACTCGGCGACAAGCACCGTAAACGTGTCCTGCGCCGGACGCGTCCACACAGCGAGGTCGCAGTGCGCCGCCGTATTCTTTCCGAAGCTGAACATGCCGAGGCGCACGCCGACTTCAACGATCCGCTCGCCGCGCACCGCGGACACCACATGCGAGCCGTCGAGATGGAGCGCATTGAGACCGGGGAAAATCTCGGCAATTTCCGACATCGGGCGTTCGAACTTCACGACCGGATAGTTCCCGATAAGATTGTTGGAATAGATGCTCTTGATCGAATTAGGTGCGTCGCCGCGAATAAGTTCTTCCTTGAACTTCCTACCGCTACTGAGCTCTTTCATCGTCGTGTTGATATCAAAATCCGCCGACTCGTGAAAATCCGGGGACCGGCGCTTAAACGTAACCTCGAACGATTCATCCGGCCAACCGGTCGAGAGATCGCGACGAAGCCGCAAGATCACGTGATTGTTCCGAAATACGCAATCCTCCGTATCAAAGAATTGCACCGACCGCATCTCGGAATCGACTCGGTCGAATCGATCGTACTGTACTCCCGCCTCTTTGGCGAGCTTCCCGAGACGTTCGTTGAACGCGATGACCGACTGTTTCGTTGGGAAGAGTTCCGGCTTGAGCAGCAGTTTGAACTCGCGCGCCGTAATTGCGGTAGCCACGGAGGGCTCCTTTCCGTTATCTGAGTGCCACGACGCCGACGATCGCGCCGCTGAGAATGAGTAAGGCAGGGTTGATCTTGGTGCGCATCGTTATTGCGAACACGACGAGCGCGATCGCGCCGGTCACCCATCCGGTGATCGAGCCGCGCCCGAAGGTTACCAATCCCGCCACCGCAAGGCCGATCGCTACCGGCGCCAAACCGTTTTGAATCGCGTTCCGCCACGGCCAATTCGCGAGCTTATTCCAAATCCGGCCGACCACAAACGTGAGTAAGCCGGTCGGGACGAAAAAGGCAAGCGCGGCAACCGCCGCGCCGGCGATGCCGCTGATGCGCTCGCCCATCGCGGCTACCATCATCATATTCGGGCCGGGCGCGGCCTGCCCGATGCTGTAGATGTGCACGAGTTGCGCGCCGCTCAACCAATGATGGACGTTGACCACGAGGTTGCGCATCTCGGGATAGGCCGCCATACCACCACCGATCGTCAGGAGCGACAGGTAGGCAAAGACACGCGCTATTGCAGGGATCTGATCCATTCCGCATCGTCCTCCGTCGCGTGTTTCTTCGCGGGGCGATGTGCAAAGATCGAAAGTGCGCCGAGCGCGAGCAGCACGACCGGCACCGAGAGCTTGAAGTGGTTGATCCCGAGAATCGCAAGCACGATGAACAACGCGTCGTAAAATCCCTTGACGCTCTTCTTGCCGATCTGATACCAGGTTGCAGCGATGAGCCCCACCGCTGCTGCGGCGACCCCGCGCAGCGCCGCGGTGACCAGCGGCCGGTCGCCGTTGATCCCGTACAACGCGCCCGCCGCGGTCATAAAAATGAAGCCGGGCAGACACATGCCGAGCATCGCAACGATCGAGCCGCGCGTCCCGGCGATACGATCGCCGGCGAGAATCGACATATTCGTGGCATTGAGGCCTGGAAGCGTATTGCTAATCGACATTAGCTCGAGAAAGTGGCTGTCATCGAGCCACTTTTTCTGCGTGACGAGCGCGTTGCGAAGATATGCAACCACCCCGCCACCAAAGCTGGTCGCGCCGATGACCAGGAACGTGATAAACACGTCCCAGACGGCGACCTTTTGACGGTCCATGGCTTAAGTTCAACAGAATGCCGCCCGGAAGGCCCCGGGGTTGTCCAGGACGAGCACAACCCTGCGGTCATTGGTCGCGCTTACCATAGCAAGCGGAGGAGATACATATACATGAGACGTCTAGCTTTCTCGGCATTTTTTGCGCTCACCATAGCAGCATCTTCAGTCGGCGTAGGGCTCGCGGCACCGCCTAGTTTGAACGGAACCTGGGTCGTTCAGCAGACCGGACGCAACGGCAACTCGACCACGCAGATCACGCTCTCGCAGTCGGGCAACCATGTTGTCGGCACGAGCGCCGCTTCGAAAAACGGGTTCACCGGCGAATTCGTGAGCGATACCCAGATCAACGGCAAGTGGCACGGCCCCGGCGGGGCAGGCTGGTTGACCGTCTACGTCACGCCCAATGGGCATAGCTTCAACGGGACGTGGGGCTACAATGGCCGTTCGGCCAACGGCTCGTTTGTCGCAAACGAAGTACTCCCGCCCTCACCGATCACCGCAGCCGGAACGTGGAACGTGTACGGCGCCGGTGGTCCCCAGGCATTCGTTGGCGCCATGCGCTGCACCGAATCCGGCAGAGCTGTCGTATGCCACGCCGGTCCGGTCCTTATCAACGGTGCATTGAACATGACCGAAAAGGACAAAGTCAACGCAAAGTGGACCGGCCCGAACGGTTCGGGATGGTTCTCGTTCTGGTTCAATGGCGACAACAACAGCTTCAACGGCGTTTGGGGCAATGGCGCCGATACAACACCGCCGGTCGGGCGCGTTGTCGGGCAACGCCAAATGCAGTAATCCCCAACACGCGCGTAGCGCAAAGAAGCGGCGCAGTTCCGATTGGAACTGCGCCGTTTTTGCTTGCCCTGTTGCGCGAACTAGTAGTTGAAGTAGATGCCCAAACCGGCATAGAGAGCGTTGTTCGTGTAGCCCGGCAACACCGCATTAGCTTTTGCGTTGCCGCGGTTACCCGCGTATCCGACCTCTAGCCAGACCGGCTTGAGGAACGTCCATGTCGCGCCGATCTTATAGGTTTGCAGTGAGTACTGCATCGGCAGTGATACACCGAACCCGGAGTATGTGCCGCGTGTATTCGGATAGTAGTAGTAGCTGCCGTAGTACGAGATCGTATTTTCGAGATCCGGCAACTTCTCTGCACCAAATCCGATACCGGTCAGGTTCGGATATCCGACGTCCACGGTTTCAAAATTCCACGCGATGCCGACGTACACGCGCGGGCTGAACACCTTGTAGCCAAGGTGCAATTCGCCCATCGTGCGCCGGATCGTCTGCGCGGGAACAGCGGCTGAACCGTTGTTACCGACGACCGTCACGAAACAGTCGGTCGTTGGAATCGCGATGTTGATACAGCCATGGGGATAGCGATACTGCGAATAATCCACGCCGAACATGAAGTTGGCATATTCGAGAGCACCGCGAGCGAACCACGAGCCCGTTGTACGGTTACCCGGACTGAACTCGTCGTACGTTTTCCCTGATATGTAGTAGTCACCGGCGATGAACGCCTCGTTGGCCGGCTTCGGCTTCGGTGTCGGCGTTGGCGTCGGCGGTGGGGTTGGCGGGGTCGTTGGCGGCGGCGTCGGTGGAGCAGTCGGCGGCGGCGTCGGCGGGAGATACCGCACGACGACGAGCTGACGGTCCGGCACCCATTGGACGTAGGCACCCATGCCTTCGGAGATTACGCGCACCGGGACGACAACGACACCCTGATAGATCTCCGGCGGAACGTCCAGGGGACGTTTTTCGCCGTTGATCGTGACCTCGGGAACGCCCACGGTAACTTGGACGTCGGATCCCGCCTTCGAGACGTGGACCGTTTTACTGCCGGCGTCGAACGTGACCGTGGCGCCCATTTGCTCAAACATCGAACGTAACGGAACGAGGATCGTACCGCCCTTCACGAGGGCCGCGAGTACACGTCCTTGTTTGAGTTCGTCGGGCGTGGCATACACGTGGTGATCGTTATAGAGAATCGGTATTTTTTGCGCAGGTTGGTCGGCTTGTGCGACCATCTTTTGATTGGCCGATTGCGCCGTCAACACCGCGCTGAGGATCAAATGTAGCATTCGTGAGACCTTTTCAAGCGAACGCGCATACAGGCCAAGTGTACAGGATTACCCTATCATACGCTTACCCAGAATGGTCATCTTACTACACTCCAGGCAGCCGCCTGGTCGCTTTGCGTTTATAGGACAGGTAGAAACCAGAGCCGCCCCACGCCGTACAGCAGGGCCAAAATACCCAGACCGACGATGATCGCGTGACGCGGGTAGGTCATCTTCGTGCTCACGCCCGCCAAAAACGAGACGGTCGCAAAAACGACGGTGAGCAACGTGAAGTTGTCGGCATTGCGGTGCGCGTTGAGCGCATCCTGGAAATCGGCTGCGGCCACGGCCTGTTCCCGCACTTCCCCGGCGTGCATCCGTTGTGTGTACTCGGGCATGACGAACGGGGAGGTCGGCGCTTTGGCATTCGTCATCGGATGCGTTGCAAGCCACGCGTCCATCACCGGCCGCATGTTAGGTCCAAGTCGCCGATAAATGAATTGGGCAAACTGCGTATCGTTGTGTTGCACGGCATCGATGTAGTCAAGGAAGAGGGTGACGTTGATCGACGTATACACCGCGGCACGATCGGCGGCTTCGGCTGCGCGAAGCCGGCTCGCATTTGCGACGTTGTAAAGGCGCGTCTGCTCGCCGTCCCACCGGCTGGCTTGAAAGCCGCAGACGGCCGTCAACACGGCAGCAACGGAGATAAGCGCCACCGAGGCGATGTCGACGAACCTGTCAACGGTTTCGCGCTTCACGTTGGCCGCCTTTCACAATTACACTTTCGGGATATCCGGGGTCCGGCTTGCATGCTAGACTTTTCGGGCTGCTATGATGACTCCCCTCATCCTCTCGGAGTTCGGTTTCGAGAAACTCAAACTCGAAGACTACATTTCGCTCGTCGCCGCGACGACAAACGCATTCAACGGCGCGTTGCTCGCGCGTCGTCCCGACCACTACCGGCATTTCACGGTCGTCGGCATTATCATCCTCGCCTATGCAGGCGGTATCGGCGGCGGCATCGTTCGCGACGTGCTGCTCAACAAAGTTCCCTCGCCGCTCGTCAACCCGTGGTATTTGATCTTGTGCCTCGGTGCAGCGTGCCTTGCGTTGTATATCGATTATGCCAGCGCTGCAAAGTTCAAAGATGGGCTCTTCCAGTTCATGACCGCGTTTACGCTGCCGTGGTACGCAATCGTCGGCGCGCAAGGCGCTCTCGACGCACACCTTGGCTACGGCGCTGCCGTCTTGATCGGGATGATCGCCACGACGGCGGGACGCTGGATCATTGATAGCGCCTGCCTCGTTATCCCCAAGCAGCTCGTTCGTGGCGAGTTCTGGATGCTCGCTGCATTCCTTACCGGCGTCACATATGTCATTTGCGCGGCGGCAATTGGACTTCCGGTGATCGCGTCGACGATCATCGCATTTCTCGTCGGGTTCGGGTTCCGCCTGACCGCGCAGACGCTCGGCTGGGAGGAATGGGAACCATGGCAGACGGCGTCTGAAGCCGCAGGCGAAAAAGCACGCAAAACACTCGCTGAAGGTTTGCGCGCCGAATTCGACGTCGAGACCGGCGAAAACAACGGCTGAAGCAAGAAGATCGCGCACGAAAGTGTCACGATCGTGGCGACCGCGTAGCCGCCGGCAGCGAGACCCGCTCCAATACGGCTTGCACCCATGATCGCGCGATTACGCGCCATGGCCACGAGCAGCCAGAGCGTGAGCGGCGTTGCAATGCCGCCGGCAACCGACGCCCAATAGAGCAGCGCGATCGGGGAGAACCCGGCCAGTGCCAGCACCGAGGCGAGCGCTAGCGAACCAACGATGACGGCGTAGAAGCCGCGCGCTTGCGCGATCGGTGCATCGAGACTCCCACGCCAACCGAAGGTTTGCGCGACGACGTAGGCACTGGTAGCGGCGAGAATCGGCGCGGCAAGCGCCGCCGACGCCAGCAGTCCCACGGCAAAGAGCGCCGTCGCCCAGCGTCCTGCCAGCGGTTGCAGGGCGAGCCCGGCATCGGCCGCGGTTTGCACCAGTACGTGCGTTTTTCCAAGCGTTGCCGCCGTTGCCACCAGCACGAACAAAAAACAGATTGCGGGCACGAGCGCGCCCCACGCCGCATCGGCGCGCAGGGCGCCTCCCTGCGAAGCCACCGCGCCGCGTTCGGTGACTTCGATCTGCTCCCAGTAGTAGACGTAGCTCGTTAGCGTCGTACCGAGTAGTGCAAGTGCGCCCGTGGTGACGACCGGGGTCAGCGCGAAATGTGGAACCATCAACGAGCGAAGCAGCGCGCCCCAGTCGGGTCGCGCCAACACTGCACTGACCCCGTAGCAGATGAATATCAACGGAAGGAACGAGAGCATACGCTCGATGCGCGCATAGGAATGTGTCAGGAGCAGCCACGCGACGGCAAGCACAAATGGAAGCACGAATACGTCGCGCGGAACACCGGAGAGCAGCGTGAGCGATTCGGCTCCGGCTTCGGCGTCGGCCGCGAGCGTCATTACATTAACCGCAACGACCAGGACCAGCGCGACGACCGCGAGATTCAAGCCGTAGCTGCGCCGGATCGCTCCTTGAATGCTCGTTTGCGCCGTGCCGATGCTCGCAGCGATAGCTTGCACGATCGCGACCATCGGGAAGAGCAGCACGACGAGCCATGAGAGCATGTAGCCCGTGGCAGCGCCGACGACCGCGAGCGTCGCGATCGTCGTTGGGTCAGCATCCGCGGCGCCGGCGACGAACCCCGGGCCAAGTCGCTTGATCGGCAGCTACGCGATGCTTCCGACGAGCATCTGCGCACTATCATCGCGCGCACGGCGAAGCACGGGCTCGTCGCGCGGCGTCGTTCGCGGCGTCGTTCCGAAAAACGCTTTGTAGTCGACGCCGAAGTGACCGAGGTGCCAGAACCCACAATCGGCGGCAATGTCAAAGACGCGTGCGCCCGCCTCCGCGCTCTTGAGACGGCGATGCGCGACATTGAGTCGCTGGGTCTTGAAATATTTCATCGGGCTCATGCCGAACGTCGCGTTGAACACGTAGATCAGCGTGCGAACGCTGCAGCGCGCCGCCGTACAGATCTCGCGTAGGGTCAATGGCTCCTCAATACTCGCCCACATCAATTCCAGCGCCGTTCGCACGAGCTTCTCACGATTCGCGTCCGCCGGGCTGTCCACACGGCCACGCGCGCGCTGCAGCATCGAAAGCACGACGTGCTCGATGTCCACGTCGCTCGGCGAACCACCTCCAAGACGGTCGGCGGCGTAGCTTGCAAGCGACCACCATTGCATGGCCCCTGGTGCAAATGCAAATTTCACCGGTGCGAAAGTCCGGTCGTGTTCGGGCAGCGTGCGACGGTCCAGATCGAACCACAGGATCGTCGCGGCGCCGAGAATGTTTACGGCCAGCTCTTCGCCGGACGCAATCACGCAGCACGAGTTCGTGTATTTTTTCCCATTCGCGAGGATCTCACATCCGTTTGCCGGTCGCAACAACAAGATAACGAGTCGCCACGGCTCAACGTGATTACGTATTTGTACGCCACAGTTTAGGTCGAGTTTGGTGATGCGAAGCGATGGCGTCGTTACGCGCGCTCTCGCGCACGTAAACACGCCGGGCGTCAATTGCAACCACTCTCCCGTTCCGGCATACAAGTGGTCCAAATCACCTGACTCACGCGCGGAAAGGCCATAACTACGGCGGTATAAAGCCGTGTCGCGCGAGTACCGGTGGGCGGTCGTATCAAGCATGATAAAAGCGAAACCCCGTTGTTGGCTACTCCTGATCTTGCCACGACACGCTCCCGATATCGCAACATTGTCCAGGACCGGAAAGTTTTTCATGCGTTTCGCCGCTTTTGGATACCCATTTCGACGCGGAGAGGGGCACGCTATGGTGGGAATCAGGAGTACCTCCCGTGGCAAACGCTACCGCGGCATACCGCTTAAATCCGGAGATGCAAGAGGTCTTGGGCACGTGCCTGATTCGCATTATCGTGCGTGAGCAGACCGTAATCGGGCATTTCGGACGTTATGGTTATATTTCAGGGTCGCTCAATGGGCACGACCTTCATGCGACGCTGCGCGATAAACGGCACGAAGGCCATTTAACTGTCACTTTCGATGACGGTTTCACATCCTTCGACGGGCACTATGCGAGGGCGGCCGACGATCGGCCCGTACGCCGGCAATGCTCCGGGACCCGGGTCACGCGGCGAAAGTCGCCGGGGCTCAGCGCTGACTGAGGTCGCGCACGATCCGGTTTGCATACGTTGTTTGCACTGCAGCTAAGCCGAGCGACGAATCTGCATAGTACGTCAGAGCCAAGCGCTTGCGTCCCTGGGGCTCCTCAATTGCGAAAACGTCGATGCGCCGCACACTTCCTTGATCGCGAACCATAATGACGAGGAGCTGTGGCGCGTGCAAACGCGAGGCAAGATCGCGGAGCTGCATGCCACGATAATCAGCGTGTCGCGCAATGATCGGCCATGCGAGCACCCGTGAACCCGATTGATTCGCGAGGTCCTCGTCGACGTTCTCGGCCAAAGCGACGTCGACCGCGTCCATCGTGCCGTCGTTTGCTTCGATCCACGTTGCCGGAAGCGGCGCGGTCATCGGCTGTTGCTCTAGCCACGCCACCGCCAAGCCAATGACGATTACCGCGATCGAGGCACCCAAGACGCCAACACCCACACGCGAACGGCGTGCCGCTACGATAGGCACGTCCGCCCGATTCGGCGCCACGCTGACAATCGGAACGTAGCTGCCTTTGCGATACTCTAAGCGAAGCGATTCGTCGCGTCCGGGGCCGGCGTAATACTCGGCCAGACGCGAACGAAGCCGGCGCGCCTCCACCCGCACGATCGGGTCGAGTCTTGGATCGTAGTCGTCGCCGCGATCGAACACTTCGCGCCCGAGCGTATACTCCTTGACGTCCGCCGCGCGTCCATTCAACGTCGACTCGACCGTGAAGCGCAAAAAGCGACAGAGTCGCTCGGCTCCGGTGAAGAGCTCGCTCGCTGTTATCCGTGCGACGTGTGCGCGCACGGCATCCGGATCGCCATCCATCGCGCTCATGTTACGGTAAGTTACCTCGGGTTACGCCACTGTTACTCGCGTTCTTCGGCGACGATTTGCCATCATGATAGCAGGAAGGAGAACCGTTATGCATTTATTCCGTGTGTTCGCTGGTCTGTTCTTTTGCATGGCACTCGTTGCCGCACCCGCGTGGGCCGGGCCACCTCTGATATGTCACCCGCACGATATCGGCTCCGCGCGCTCGCTCCAATGGCTCGCAACGAGTGGATGGAACGGCGCCGATCCTACGTACGACCTGTCGCACTTGCGTGAAGACACGCTCGATCAGCTCGCTCCCGGCGCATCGATCGAGGTCCGCATGGAAACGATTCGCCGCGCCGTGATCTACGCGACGCGCCGGCGCGGCCTCGACGATCAATTGACCGTTGCGCTATTCGGTCGCGTGCTGCAGGCGCAGGCGCTCGGAACCGCCGACCCCTTTTCCTGGTTCGACGCGGGTTACTATGTCGAGACGCTTAACGAAGCGGCGCGCATCTTCCCGAACGTGCACGCGCTCGAGCACGTTGATGGAATGTCGTGGTTGCACGTTGCGCTCCGCCTTGGTGGCACCGAAATGCAACCGGCTGTCGCGGCAGTTGAGCGCGCACGAACCGAGTGGCATCATTAGTGGGGTTGCGTTAAGGGCGATTTAACGAACGATGAGGGGGCTGCGCCCCAGCCGGAACGAAGGCGTGCGGTAATGGCGCAGGTCAAGGCCCAAAACGCCGTCGTCTATGTAGCGTGGATTCTAGTTGTCGCGAGCGCATACGTCCTCTTCGCAAAGATTGGACTGTCGCTCGCGTTTACGGTCAAGCAGGTAACCGCGGTGTGGCCGCCTACCGGCATTGCCGTGGCAGCGCTGCTGCTCGGCGGGTACCGCCTCTGGCCCGGTATCTTTCTGGGGGCGCTCGCGGCAAATGCCTACCTCAACGAGCCGGGCTTCACGATGATCGGCATCGCGGCGGGCAACACCATCGGCCCGATCGTGGGCGCATACTTCCTTCGCCTCTTTAAATTCGAGCGCACCTTTTCGCGCGTCCGCGATGTCGCGGTCTTCGTCATCTTCGGGTCGGTTCTGGCGATGACCATCACCGCCACGAACGGTTCGTTGCAACTCGCAATCGCACACTTGGCGCCGTGGTCCTCGATCGGAACGGTGTGGCGCTTGTGGTGGGTCGGCGACGCCGCGGGCGTCTTGCTGGTTGCGCCTTTCATCCTGACGTGGCGTGACGCGTTTCGTGACGGCATCGTACAAGGTGAAGCCAAGCCGCTCGAACTGGCGATCCTCATCACTGCAACGCTAGCGTTTTCACTGCTCGAATTCTTCGGCAAAGTGACGATGGCGTTTCCACTCTATCCCTTTGTCGTGTGGGCAGCACTCCGCGCGGGCATCCGTCCCACGACCGCCCTGATGGTCATCGTGTGCGGCTTCGCGCTGTGGGCAACGGCACATGGGGCCGGACCGTTCAACACGCTCTCCGCAGACCAGCGCGTCACGGGGTTCATCTTGTACACGGCCGTACTCAGCATCACCGGCCTTGTGTTGAGCGCGATCACCTCGGAGCGCCGCCTAGCACTCGTGCAGATGGAGGCCGCCGAACGCCGCTTCCAAGTGCTCGCCGAGACCGTACCGCAGATCGTGTGGACCGCCGATCGCGCCGGCACGATCGACTGGTTTAACCAGCGCTGGTATCAATTCGCGGGACAGGACGAGCTCTCGTCCGGCGTCCCCGATTGGACCAGCCTGATCGCCGCCGGTCGACCGTTCGAACGCGAACTGCGGCTGCGCCGCGCCGATGGCGTCTCACGCTGGTTTCTCGTGCGCGCAGAGCCGATGCGCGACGACCGCGGAGGGATCGTGCGCTGGTACGGAACGCACACGGACATCGACGATCAACGCCGCACGCTCGAGCGCACCTCGCGCATTGCAACGACGCTGCAGTCCGCGTTCTTGCCGCAAACGCTTCCCGAACACCCGCACATGCGGTTCGACGCACTGTATTTAACAGCCGGACAAGAAGTACTCATCGGCGGCGATTGGTACGATGCATTTGCGATTCCCGGCGGACGCATCGTCGTATCGATCGGCGACGTGACGGGCCACGGTCTCAATGCGGCGGTGAGCGCAGGGCGCATTCGCCAGAGCATCGTCGCGACGGCAATCGACATTCACGATCCGGCTGAGATCCTGACCAAAGTCAATCGGCTCCTACAGTTTTACGATTCGACGGTCGCAACCGCACTCGTAGCCATCATCGAGCCGGACACGTTTACGCTGCGTTATGCAAGCGCCGGACATCCTTCGCCGATCCACGCAGGTGCGAGCCGGACCGCGTACGCGTTGCCGCACGGTTCACTTCCGCTCGGCGTCTCGCATACGCCCGACTATCGCAGCCATACCGTGAATCTGGCGAAAAACGACGTCGTGGTCTTTTACACCGACGGCATTACCGAATTCCATCGCGACATCGACGCGAGCGAGCGTGCGTTGCAAGCGGCGATCGACGCGGTCGCAATGGCGCCATCGGCGCGGCCCGCCGAGCGGATTCGTCGCGCGGTGCTCGGCGACAATGCGCCGAGCGACGACGCGGTAATCGTTGTGCTCCGCGTAGCGTCGGTGACTGAAGCCGGCACCGAGGACGAAGCGCCGCTGCACCGCGCGTGGAGTTTCCACTCCAATCACGCCTATTCGGCACACACGGCGCGCCACGAGGTCATGCGCTTCATCCAAGAACTCGCTGAGGGCGATGAAGAGCTCTTTACCGCCGAGTTGATCCTCGGAGAGATCCTCGCTAATACGGTCGAGCACGCGCCGGGATTGGTCAGCATGGAGATCGATTGGTCGGAGTTGGCGCCAATTGTCACCGTTGTCGACACCGGTCCCGGCCTCGAACGCTTCGCTGCGCATCTTCCGGATGATGCGCTGACCGAAGATGGGCGCGGTCTGTATCTGGTACAGACCCTGGCCCGCGACGTATGCATCGAATCCGACCGCGGCTATGGTACGAAGATGACGGTTACGCTCCCGATCGAGCGGCGCCGGCGTTCGGCATGATCGAAGGCCTTCTCGCACTCAACCGCGAGTGCGAGTCGCAACTTTGGCCGCTCACCGAGGACGAGCTGCGCGCCCTGCTCGACATCGCATATTTTGCAAAACTCACCCCCGACGGGCACGCGATGCTGATCGCGTTCGACGAGCGCGCCCCGTATGAGAGTCCCAACCATCACTGGTTTCGTGCGCGCTATCCGCGCTTCGTCTACGTCGACCGCGTCGCCGTCTCGGAGCGGGCGCGCGGGGCCGGCCAGGCGCGCAAACTCTACGAGGAACTGATGGCGAAGGCGCGCGCCGATGGGCACACGGTCATCTGCGCCGAAGTCTACAGCGAGCCGCCCAACCCGCAGTCCGATGCATTTCACGCCGCGATGGGTTTCAAAGAAGTCGGGCGTGCGCAACTTCCGGACCGAGGCGGCAAGACGGTGCGCTACATCGCCCGCGAACTCTGACTACGGAGTCGTGGCGTCGCGGGTAAACGTTTCGAGGGTGGTTTGTGTTGGAAAGACGTGCGCCGTCTTCGCCCACGTCATCGGCTTATTCGCGACGAGGGAGACAATGAACGTCTGCAGCGCACGGATGGTCGCTCTGCCGTTAATATATGCCGCGACCGGTGCGCGAAGCACCGATAGGATCCCGGCTTGGCGGCCGTAGATCCACGTCGTGAAGCATGCGCTCTGAATCAGCTCGAGGAGCGTCGTCACCAGCACGAACCCCAGAAGCACTTCGACCCAACGCGCGCTTAGGAGAATCGGCGTAAAAACCCGAGCATCGAAGTGGTTCCAAACTACGAGCGCAAGCGACGCCGCAAAGACGATGTAGCCGATGAATGCGCCCATGTTCCCGATCAAGCCGCGGCGATCGCGATAGAGCATGTAGCGCGTCGCGAAATTTCCGTGCCAGCCGGTCTTCTGCCAAGCTTGGAGACAGATACCGGCAACCCAACGCGACTTCTGCCGAATCGCCGCGTTTAACGTGTTTGGAAAGTACTCGCGCGTCGCAATGTAGGCGGCCGCGGTTTTCGGCTCGCCGCGATGCTGCGGTGAGAGCCGCAACAGCGCAAACGAGGTCCGCAATCCATGACGGTGCAGCCGCAGCGCGAATTGATAGTCTTCGGTCAGCGCGCCTTCGGGAAAGAGGTCGCGCTCGCTTTCCGCCACGCGGTCGAGCCCGCTGCGCGCCATCGCGGTGCCGACGCCGGCCGACGGTACGAACGCGCCGAGCCGCTCACGCAACAGCATATCCTTGCAATGATTCTTGGCGAATTCATCCGCGTAGGTCCAGCCGACGAATTCGTACCACGGATACTCGAGCGCGAAGACCGGAATCTGCAGCAGCTGCGACTCGGGGACAAACCGATTGTAGAGGCGTAATGAGAGCGGATGGATCACGTCCTCGACGTCGTGCAGGACGACGATGGCAAAAGGATCGTCGCCTTCGATCTCCAGCATCTTCCGGTAGACGCAGTTGAGGTTCTGGGCTTTGGTCGTGGGGCCGGGTTTATCGTTGATCACCGGATGGACGTTAGGATAGCGCTGCGCCGCTGCCGCGACCTTCGCGCACGTCGCTTCATCGTTCGGATAGACACCGACGAGAATGTCGAAATGATCGTAATCAATGTTCGCCGCCGCGTATGCAAGCATCTGATCGATGACGTCGTCCTCGTGCCAGGCTGCGACGAAGATCGCGATACGCTGCTGCGGCAACGCGTGGAGTTCTTCGACGGTGGTGTTGCCGCGCCACGTCGCGCGCAGATGGACGAAGAACGTCCACCAATACATTGCGTCGAAGATCATGTCGTCGATACGAAAGAGTGCAAAGAGCAACCCAACGGCGACGATCGCGTCGCCGACGACGATCGCGAGGTCATAGCTTAGCGTGATTGGGCTCACGGAATCCGCGAGCCGTAGATCAGCTGCACGCGCCACGTGCTATAGCCGCGCGGCTGGACCGGCATCGACCCGCGGCCGTCGTACGTCCCCTGCACGCCGAAGCCTTCGAGATAGAGTCCCGGCGTGAACCAGTACAACGCGCCTTCTTGTACTTCGAGAAAGTTGTTGTAGGAGAGGCGTTGCGTGTCTGCGTACGCGCGCCAGCCAAGGACAGGCCGCAGATGGCCGGCAAACTTTACGTCGTAGTGCATCTGCAGATAGCCGATGACGTTGCCGTCGAACCGCGAGTATTCTGAAATGTTTCCATCCACGAGTGCATGGGGCTTTTCAGAATTGAGCAATCCGAAGTCGCGCGATCCGGCAACACCGTAGCGAACCTCGCTCACCGTCCGCTGTCCGCCCAGACCAATCGCATACGCCGCTTCGGCATACACGTAGCTGTACGGAGTGATCCGTTCGCGTACTCCGATTCCCGGCGCCACATAGTTTTCGAAATAGATCTGCCCGATCGCGGGATTGGACTGCGTGTCGTACGTGTAACGTAGCGACGCGTAGAGATTGAAATGCTGCGTCCCGGCGAGATTGAAGTAGTTGAACCCGTCGAAGATGATGTCGTTGAAGCGCGACTCATATTGGACGGCGTTGTAGGCGTAGCCGTAGTTGGAGAGGCGGCCCGAGAGCAGCGCCAGTTGTTGGCGCGCGGTACTTGCCACGTGCGGATTGGTCGATTCCTCGAGTTTCTCGAAGAGCGCGACCGCATCGGCGTGGTCGCCCGCTCGCAGCTCCGCGTAGGCAACGTCGAGCGCAAAGGCATCTTGGTCTGGGTGTGCGGCTAGATACGTCTTCCCGATCTCGACCGCTTTCTTGTCGTCGCCGGCCTTGACGGCATCGTAGAACGCCTGACGCTGCGCAAAGCCGGTATCGTCAGCGATGATGATAGCCGCGACGATCACGAGAAGCGTCTCGCCCGGCGTGCAATGAGAAACGTCGCGACCACCAGCACCACGACGAACGCCGCATACATCGCAAGGCGAATCCTTCGTTGCATCTCCGCGTGGGTCGCGAACGGGCCGCCTTGGGTTGACGGCGCGCCCGTCATCCCGAATTCGAAGCGGGTGCCATCCGAAGTCGCGAGCAGGTGGCTGAACTGCGGGAGGCGGTCGAGTACCGCCGGATCACCGATGTACGAGATCACGATTGCGCCGTCGGGTTCAACCCGAACCTCACCATAAGAGCCTTTGCCTTCCGTGGCAATGCCGGTCGCAGCGCCGATCTCAACCTCGCCCGCGCGCGGAGCGCCGCGATCGAGCGGACGCACATCGATCGCGTCGATCGTATGATTCAATGAGCCGAGCGTGTTGAGTGCGACGAACGCTTGCGCGAAGATCGCCGGATCGCTCTCGACGGTGACCCGTCCCGAAAGCCCGCCGACGCGACGCTCGAGCGTCATGGCTACATCCCCATGGCCGGACCAATGCAACACGCTGCCGTCGAGTGCAACCTGGGGAGCAGCAGTTGCGCAATACACCGGGGCGCGGTCGAAGCGTATCGCGACGCGTAAGGTGTTTACGCCACGGAGCGTCGAGGTTGCTATCGGCAGGCGCACGTCGTGGGTGCCGGCCGCAAGGACGAACGTGTTGATTTCGCGACCGTTGAACATCGCATCGAGATGACTAGGTGCGCTCGCGTGCAGTCGCAGCTCTGCGACGAGGCGGTTGGGGACGTCACCGAGTTGCCCGAGGGTAAAAGGCACGACGAAATCGACGTCCTCGCCGGATTGTTCGAGCGGCGAGACGCCCAAGTCGGCAAACGTCAGTGCACCATGCGGCGGCGCTCGGTTGCGCAAGGAGATGGGGCGCAGATCGGTCACGCCTAGCGCACCCGGCTCGGGGCTTGGGCCGAGCGAGACCGAAACGCGCCGCCACCGTTCGATAACGTGAAGGGCATATGCTGATGCTAACGCGCGTTCTCGCCAGGTGGTATCCGGATGCTGCGATTCGATGATCGTGTAGGTCCCAGCGTAGGTCCGCAGCGGCGAGCGCGCGGCATTTGCTTCCTGTGACACGACCACGGTGCCGGATTCTTTGATGCGCGCTCGCGCGGCATCTGTCTCGCCGCATTGCGCGAGGCGCGAGTACAACGTGATATCGATGTCGCGCGCGCCCGCTCGAATCGGAACGTCGGCCTGCAGCGTCCCGCCGCGCAACTTCTCACCGCGCAGCGCAGCAACCTCACGGCCATCGACGTCGAGACGTACTTGCGCGTGCGCAAGCGTACCCGTCGCCTGGACGGGGAAGCGCACCAAAATATTCTGCACACCCGGTCGCGCCGGAAGCCGTACCGTGAACGCTCCGCCGTTGAGCGGAATGCCGTTGGGGTAGCCAAGCGCGGAAAGCGCAATCGTTGTTTTAACGACCGCGACCGCTATGATTACCCCGAACATGCGCTACTGTACGAAATGCACGTCAGTCGGCGCCTGCGGCGGCGTCTTGATCGATACGAACCGCAATTTCCCGCCCGACGTGTCGACGAGTCCCGCGTGGTTCGTGCCCATCGGAATCACGATCATCATGCCGGGTTGCAGCGGAACTTGATTGTTCCCAAGCCATTCCGTGCCCGTACCGGCGAGCACGATCTGAATCTCGTTTGCGTCGGCGTGATAGTGCTTGAGTGCCGTCCCCATTTGAAGCGCCGCCACCATTCCATCGGTGACGACGACCGTCTTGGAACGCAGGTTCGGAAACGTTGCGGTCGGCGTCGGCATGGCATCGGGTGAGATGGCGAGCAGATCGATCGCGGCGGCCTGCAACGGCGCAGCAGCAGCACGCGCTAGCGGCATATGCGCGGCGCCGAGACCGAGGGCAAAGCCGACGGCAGCGACACCGATAAGACGAAGTAGCTGTTTCATGCCCTAAGGCATTAAATGAATATCGTCGGGTGCCTGCGGAGGCGTCTTGAACGCGACCAATCGCAGCTTGCCTCCCGACGTATCAACCGTGCCCGAATGCGCAGTGCCTGCCGGAATGACGATCATCATGCCCGGCTTCAGATCCACCTTGCGATCGCCGAGCCACTCTTGCCCACTGCCGTCCAGGATCACCTGAATCTCCGACGCGTTGGCATGGTAGTGCTTAGGCGCGTTGCCCAGCGCGAGTTGCGCGGTTACGCCACCCGTGGCGAAAAGCTGCTTGACGTGGAGATTTGGGAAGATCGCGGTCGGCGGCGGCATATCGGCCGCCGTGATCGCCATCAGATCGATCGTCATCGGCTGTAACGGCGCGGTCGCAGCCTTGGCAAGTGGCATCCGCGCGATTGTTGCCCCGAGCACGAATGCGATTGCAGCAACGACTAGGTAGCGAAGAATGTTCGTCATATAAACGTTCATACGCAACCTATCAGCCCTGTGTCTCTAAAATCCTTCGTTCGCGAAAGAGCCCCGGCGGCAATCCGGTAATCGATTTGAACACACGCGTGAGATGACTCTGGTCGGCAAAGCCACACGCGCCCGCAACGTCAGCCAAACTCGCCGCGCTATTACTCATGAGCCGGCACGCGTGCTGTACGCGCAGCCGCATCACGTAGTCACCAACCGTCGTGCCTTCGTCGAGACGAAATCCGCGCGCGAGCGATGCGGGATGGACGCCGACGCGCTGCGCGAGCACTTCGAGCGAGACGTGCGTGGCGAACTCTGCGCGGAGAATCGCCTTCACCTCGTGCACCCAGGCGCGCTGCGGGCGGTCGCGATCGACGGTGCGCAACGCGATGCCGAGCATTTCGGAGATGACCGCATCGATCTCGAGTTCGTCCAGCTCGCCATCGAGGAACAAGTTGAGCAGACGCACGGCGAGCCACACGGTTTCACCGTACTGCAATTCCAGTCGCCACGCCGACACGTCGAAGTGCGCGCCGATGCGCGCCTGCCACGCGGCCCCAAGCTCGATTGTAAAGAGCGTGGTATCATCGCCCATCTCATCCCAATGCACGATCTTTGCCGGATGGAAGGCGATACTGAACGGCTCGTACTGTACGGTGGTGCCGTCGTAGGTCTCGGAATACTGACCCGCAACCAGGAACGCAAAGTATGACAGCGCATGCTCGTGTATTTCGATTCGTCGCGCATGCGGATGGCGCACGATCGAAAGATTGACGCCGCCTATTTGCGCGGCGCGCTCAACCTTGCCGTACCACTTCCCCGGCTCCAGCCGTGTCACGTTCATGCGCCTATCTTCGCCGCCGGCCGGGCGAACGTCTTGAACGATCCTTGCCCACTCGCGCAAATCCCGTTCAAGACCGCGCGACCACGCGCGCGCGATGCTAACGCCATGACCAGAAAATCTTTGCTCACCGCGTCCGCCGCAGCCGGCATCGCCGCAGCCGTGCCGGGAGCGGTGCACGCGGCCGATCTCTCGGCGAACTACCCTCCGCTCAAAGTTCCCGCAAGCGGCCAAATCAACGTCGCGTTCATGATCTCGAGCCAGGGAAACGTGATCGATATGGCCGGGGCCTGGGAGACATTTCAAGACGTGATGTTGCCCAGTGGCAGGATGCCATTTCACGTCTTCACGGTTTCTGAGACCACGAATATCGTCGAGATGACCGGCGGCCTGCGGGTCGAGCCGAACTACTCGTTTGACGCCGGCGACATTCCCGATCCGCACATCATCGTCGTGGGCGCGCAGAGCGACGGCTCCGAGAAGTTCATGCAAGTTCTACGCGACCAGCAAGGCAAGGTCGACATCACGATGTCGGTGTGTACCGGCGCGTTCAAACTTGCAAAGTCCGGAATCCTCGACGGCAAATCGGCAACGACGCACCACGAATACTACGATGCGTTCGCAAAACAGTTCCCGAAGGTGACGCTCGTGCGCGGCCCACGTTTCGTCGACAACGGCAGCATCATCACCGCCGGTGGCTTGACCTCGGGCATCTCGGCGGCGCTGCACGTGATCTCGCGCTACTACGACGCGCAGACCGCGAGCAAGACCGCAGCGTACTTGGAGTTCGTGCCGACGCAACGCCCGGCATAGCGCCAAGGAAACTATATAAGGAGCTCGTCAGCGAGCGCGCGCGCTTTCGATTTCACGAGGTCGCGGATCTCGCGCACGCGCTCGGGAGGCTGGTTTTTCGGATCGGGAAGACCCCAATCCGCATCGATCCGCGGCACGCCGGTGACGTCGCAGCCCATCGTGATGATCTTCGAGGCGCGCGCGGCAAGGGCGGAGTCGACGAGCTTGGGGCGAGCGTGCGAGATGTCAATGCCATCCTCGGCCATGGCCGCAACAACCCCCGCATTGGGTACATCGGCGGCTTCCGTGCCGGCCGACGCGACTTCCACTGCGTCCCCGGCGAAGTGGCGCAGGTACGCCTCGGCCATCTGACTTCGACCGGTGTTGTGACGACATACGAAGAGAACGAAAGGCTTATGCGACACGAGATTCCCCATCGTGGGGAAGCAATGCGTCATGAGCTTGCGAAGCGCTGACTGGAGCGAGCCAGCTAAATAAGGCTGTTGCGGCGATTGCACCAAGCAGCTCCGCGACGATGAAACCGGGAGCGTCAGTCGGCCGAATGCCTGCAAATGTGTCGCTTAGCGAACGTGCGATCGTCACGGCAGGGTTCGCGAACGACGTAGAGGCCGTGAACCAATATGCGCCCACGATGTAGCCTGCGACGGCAAACGCGGTGAAGGGTGACTTGAACCGCACGCATCCCCAAATGATGAACAGCAGACCGAACGTCGCGACGAACTCGGCGAACCATTGCGACGGTCCGGTACGGATGTGCCGCGAGAAAAACACCGGAGGTAGCCCGAACATCGCGTGTGCCGCGAGAACGCCGACGATGCCCCCGATAATCTGTGCCACAACGTAGTAGCCGCATTCAATCGCGGAGAGACCTCGCCGCATCGCATCGGCAAGAGAAACAGCGGGATTGAAATGCGCGCCGGAGATCGGACCGAGTGCGAGGATAAGACAGAGAAGGACGCCACCCGTCGCGATGGAATTCGCGAGCAGCGCGATCGCGATATTGCCGCCGGAGAGTCGCTGCGCCATGATGCCGGACCCAACGATAGCCGCAAGCAGGATGGCTGTGCCGAAGAACTCCGCGACGCAGCGACGGCCCAGCGTTACGCCGGACATGGCACCCCGCACAACTCCTCGATTCTCGCGCGGATAGCATCGCGCGCTTCTCGGAACGCCTGTAGACGTGTTTCGTACGAGCCTTCGACGGCGGCAGGGTCCGGCACGCCCCAGTGAAGGCGCTGCACGATTCCGGGAAAGATTGGACACATTTCGGCACTCGTTTCGTCGCACACCGTAACGACGAACGAGTAGAGTCGCCCTGATTTGAAGACGTCGAAGACGCTCTGCGTTCCCTTCTGCGAGATGTCTATGCCGACTTCGTTCATAACGGTGACTGCCAGCGGGTTCAGTGTCCCGGGCTCGAGCCCCGCACTTTCAGCAAGAAACGCGCTAGCACACAGCGCGTTGAGGAAACCTTCGGCCATTTGGCTCCGCGCGCTGTTCCGGACGCAGATGAACAACACGCGGGTGGCGTTCACGCGATGGGTTTTCACGACAGCACTTTCTGTTGAAAGACGGAGATCAATGCATCATCTATGCGTGTCCGCGCATCGGATGCGATGCGATAATAGACCCATGTCCCACGACGCTCGCACGTGACGAGCTCCGCCTCTCGCAGGATCCGCAAGTGGTGAGAGACGGTAGGCTGGTTTAGTGGAAGGGCATCGGTGAAGTCGCAGACGCAAACCTCACCGGGGGCGGCGGCCAGGGTCGCGAGCATCGTAAGCCGATAGGGATCGGCGATCGCCTTCAAGAGCATCGCGGTCGGCTCGAAGTCGTCTCTGCTAACCTCGGCCGGCGGACAGCATCGCTGCATCGACATCCTTCGATGTTAGGTGCTAAATCGAGAACCGTCAATATAGCACAGCGAGCGGGCGCACCGTTCGATAGCGATCTCGTCACGGGTACGATGCGGGCATGAAACTGCTTGTAACACTCCTGTGCGCGACGCTGCTAGCCGCCGCTCCAGCGCCGCCCGGAGCAAACTTGACGCTTGCGTCATCCTTAATAGCTAGCGGTGGCGGCGCGGGCAGCTACTCGACCGTGCGCGCGTTCGACGCGATGATCGGCCAAGACGCCGTGCTCGCGGATCAGAATCAACTTGCATCCGCCTATGGGCAGACCAATGCGGATAGCTTCGTGCACATGTTCGACTACGCGATCGCCGATGCGTGGCAACTCGCGGGAAAGAACAACCTCTCGATTCCTCCGCCCGCGCAGACCGGCGGCCAGGCACTTGCGACACAACTCGTGCAAGCCGGCGTGACCAACGGCGGCATCACCTTCGACAACGACACGTTCTTTACGTCACTTTTCGGCACAAAGATCGCGGGCCAAGTCGCCGCGGACGTCAACGCCAAATATGGCGCGGGTTCGTGGACCAACTTCAGCCGCATGTGCGGCCAGTTCTTCCATAACATCGGGCAAACCGTGGGAATGAACGTCTAAGTTGTAGCCTCGTCGATGAGCTGACGCATTTGCGTCAGCTCTTGCGTCGAAAGCTCTTCCTTTTCGAGCAAGCGCATCGCCAGCAGGCCGGCCGAATTATTGAAGAATCGCTTGACGACGTTTTGCACGGCGGCGCGCGCAGCGTCATCGCGTTCGATCTTCGCGTGATAGATAAAGGCGCGTCCACGCTCTTCATGGCGCAGATAGCCCTTCTTCTCCATGATCCGCAGCATCGTTTGCACGGTGTTGAACGCAGGCCGTTCGCGCTCGGGAATCGCGTCGAGCACTTCCGCAACTGTCGCGCTGCCGCGCGTCCAGATGACTTCCATCAGTCGCTGCTCGCCTTCGGTCAGCGTCTCGGAGCGTTTACGGGGCATCCTTACCTCCGGTCGTGATACCTAACGAATTAGGTATCAGGATAACCCGTGGGAGGGCCGCTGTCAATCGGCGAAGCGCCGCCGCATGCGCCGCCCGCAGGTCCCAGGACCCTTGGCACTTGCCGCGCTTGGCGTCGTGTTTGGTGACATCGGCACGAGCCCGCTTTACACGCTGAACACCTGTTTTACCGCAACCAACACCACCGTCACGCTCCCGAACGTCCTGGGCATCGTTTCGCTGCTTGCGTGGGCGCTGATCGTCGTCGTGTGCATCAAATATGTCACCGTCTTGATGCGCGTCGATCACGAAGGCGAGGGCGGTATTCTCGCACTGCTCGCGCTCGCACAGCCGCCACGGCTGATCGGCAAACTCACTACGACGCGATGGCTCATTCCGGTTGTAGTTGTCGGCGCCGCGATGTTGATTGGTGACGGGATGATTACGCCGGCGATCTCAGTGATCTCGGCGGTCGAAGGCCTCAATGTCGCGACCAGCGCAGCACAACCCTTCATCGTACCGGTCTCGGCCGCCGTGCTACTCGGGCTCTTCCTTATACAGTCGCGAGGCACGGCGAACGTCGGCGCGGTGTTCGGCCCCGTGATGTTGCTGTGGTTCTTCGCGATCGGCATTGCGGGGGCCGTCGCAATCGCCGGTCATCCCGCGATCGTCGCGGCGATCAATCCGTATTGGGCGCTGTGGTACGTCTTTAACCACGGCATCTATGGCTATTTGATCTTCGGCAGCGTGATTTTGGCGCTTACGGGCGCGGAGGCACTCTACGCCGACCTCTCGCATTTCGGCCGCATACCGATAGCCTGGGCGTGGTACGGGATCGTCTTTCCGGCGCTTCTACTGAACTATTTCGGGCAAGGCGCGTCCATCATGGGCGATCCGAAGGCAATCGATTCGCCGTTTTACGCGCTCACCGGCGGATGGATGCTTATCCCAATGGTCGTGCTTGCCACGCTCGCAACCGTCATTGCATCGCAAGCGCTAATCTCGGGCGCGTTCACGCTTTGCGAACAAGCGATTGCCCTGAACCTCTCGCCGCGGATGCGCGTAATTCACACCTCGCAGCAACAGCGCGGCCAAGTGTACATCCCCTTCGTCAACTGGTTGCTCGCCGTCGTGTGCCTGATCTTGGTGTTCACCTTTCGCACCAGCGCACATCTTGCGGCAATGTACGGACTCGCCGTCGCCTGCACCATGCTCGCAACAACGCTCGCGTTCTTCGTCGTCGCTACAACGGTCTTCAAGTGGAAAAAGCGCTATGTCATACCCGGCATCAGTTTATTTGTGCTGATCGATACGATCTTCGTTACCTCGGGATTGCCGAAGTTTGCCGAGGGCGCGTGGGTGCCGCTTGCCGTCAGCGCCGCAATCGCGTTCGTTTCGCTAACCTGGCTGCGCGGCCGGCGCGCGCTTGCCCGCGCGCTTACCGTCGATCAGCAACCGGTCGCGGAGTATCTTGCGGAACATCACGTTCCGGCGACGCCCACCGGCTGCACGGTGTTGCTCACCAGCGATCCGAGCGGCGTGCCCTTTGTGCGGAATCACGAGTGGATGCCGGCCTTTCTGCGCGACAAGATGATCGTGCTGCTCACGTTGTCGCCGGCATCGCGACCATATGTCGAACAGATCCATCGCGTCACCATCGACAAGATCGCGCCCTCACTCTTCGTCCTGAAGGCAAACTTCGGATATATGGAAGAACCGTCGTTGCGCTACATCTTCCGCGCATGCGATACGCTCGGTTTCGACATCGATGACGAACGCACGACCTTCTTCTATTCCGCGCCGATCATCGTGGGCCGGCAGAGCGGCGGGATGCGTGCATGGCAACGGGGGCTCTTTTCGTGGCTCTCGCGCGTCTCGCGCTCGCTCGTCGACGACATGCAGATTCCACCCGACCGCCGCGTCGGTTTAGGCGTCGAAATTCGGCTTTAGCCAACCGTGTCACCCGCCGGGGGAAAGCGACCCAAGGCACGAATCGTAGCCAGCCCACCACGGATTGGAGGAACTGCGTGTTTCCAGCCCAGTTCGATTATCAACGGGCGCGCTCGATAGACGAAGCGCTCAGCGCACTCGCCGCGCACGGCGATGATGCTCGCGTACTTGCCGGCGGGATGAGTCTGATTCCGGCGATGCGCTACCGGCTCGCTCGCCCTGCCGTCCTTGTCGATATCAATCCAATCGCGGAGCTTGCTTACGTGCGTGAAGGCGACGGCTTCTTGCACGTCGGCGCGTGCGCGCGCGACTTTGCACTCGAGGTCTCGCCGCTGATCGCGCAACGCTATCCGCTGCTCGCCGACGTCTCATCGGTCGTCGCGGATCCGGTCGTGCGCCAAACCGGCACCGTCGTCGGGAGTCTCTGCCATAACGATCCATCCGGTGACTGGCCGGTCGCCGCGCTCACTGCGCGCGCGCAGATGGTGCTGCGTTCGAAGAGCGGCGAACGCACCGTCGCAATCGACGACTTCATCGTCGACTCGTTTACGACCGCGGTCAAGGACGGCGAGATGGCAATCGAGGTGCGCTTCCCGACACCCGATGCCCGTACGCGCGGCGCGTACTTCAAACTCGAACGCAAAGTCGGCGATTTCGCGACTGCGTCCGCCGGCGCTCGTATTACGCTCGGGAGCGACGGAACGATCGCCGAGGCCGGCGTTGCAATTGGGGCGATGGGCGCGAAAGCGCTGCGCGTAAGCGAGGCCGAGAAGCTCCTCAAAGGGCGCAAGCCGAGCAAAGACTTGATCGCGGCGGCAGCGCGCGAAGCTGAGAAGCTCGCCGATCCGACGCCCGACAACCGCGGTTCCGTACAATATAAGAAAGCGATGGCCGGCGTTCTCGTCGGGCGCGCGCTCACTACGACCTTCGAACGTCTTGGCGTAAGGGGGCTCGCATGAATATCAATGTCAAGGTGAACGGCACAGACTACTCGCGCGATGTCGAACCGCGCTTGCTGCTTGCGTATTTCTTGCGCGAGTCGCTCGGACTCACCGGCACGCACGTAGGCTGTGACTCGTCGCACTGCGGCTGCTGCGTCGTCGTGTTGGACGGCGATCGCCCGGTCAAATCGTGCACGATGTTCGCCGTGCAAGCCGATGGTCACGAGATCACAACGGTCGAGGGCTTGGAACAAGGCGGCAAACTGCATCCGCTACAGCAAGCGTTTTGGGACCAACATGGGTTACAGTGCGGCTACTGCACGCCCGGCATGCTGATGACGTGTTTCGCGATGCTCAAGCACAATCCCAACCCGACGGAAAGCGAGATCCGCGAGGGCATCTCCGGCAATCTCTGCCGCTGCACCGGCTATCAGAATATCGTGAAGGCCGTGCAGCAAGCTTCGAGCATGGAAGCGACGCCGGCGACGGTGGCATCATGACGACCGAGGCGCTCCCCGAACGTCACGCGATGGGCCAATCGATGAAGCGCAAGGAAGATCCGCGCTTCATTCGCGGCAAGGGCCGTTACCTCGACGACATCAACCTGCCGAACCAACTGTATTTAGCGCTCGTGCACAGTCCGTATGCGCACGCCAAGATCACGAAGATCGATAAGACGGCCGCGCTCGCGCTACCGGGCGTGAAAGCCGTGATAACCGGCGAGGACCTCGTTGCCGCCAAGCTCGGCTGGCTTCCGACCTTCCACGGTTTCGACAATCAGATGGTGCTGGCAATCGGCAAGGCCTTGTATCAATATCAAGAAGTTGCCGGCGTGGTTGCCACGTCGCGCGCAATTGCTGCCGACGGTGCGGAGCTGGTCGACGTGCAGTACGAGCCGCTCGATCCCGTGGTCAGTCCGTATCAAGCCAAAGAAGACAAGATCATCCTGCGCGACGATCGCGAAGCTAAAACCAATCACATCTACCATTGGCAGGTCGGCGAACGCGAGAAAACCGATGCGGCGCTCGCCGCGTCGGATGTCACGATAAAGGAACGCATCCTCTCCCCGCGCTGTCATCCGGCGCCGCTCGAACCGTGCGGCTGCGTCTCCGATATGAACGGCGCAACCGGCCGGCTCACCGTATATATGACGTCGCAAGCGCCGCACGTGCACCGCACGGCGTTTTCACTCGTTACCGGAATACCCGAAGACAAGATTCACGTGATCTCGCCCGACGTCGGCGGCGGCTTCGGCAACAAAGTGCCGGTCTACCCGGGATACGTCGTCGCAACCGTTGCGTCGGTGATTTTGGGCGTGCCGGTCAAGTGGGTCGAGAACCGCACCGAAAATCTCACGACCACCGGTTTTGCGCGCGACTACCATATGGATGTGGAGCTCGGCGCGACCAAAGCCGGCAAAGTCACGGCGCTTAAAGTGTCGACCACCGCCGATCACGGCGCGTTCGATGCGGCCGCCGATCCGCGCAAGTATCCCGCCGGTATGTTCGGCATCGTCACGGGCTCGTATGATTTTCCGACGGCGTTCGCCGAAGTCGATGCGTACTTCACGAACAAGGCGCCCGGCGGCATCGCCTATCGTTGCTCCTTCCGCGTGACGGAAGCAGCCTACGCGATCGAGCGCGCGATGGATATCCTCGCCGATAAACTCGGTATCGACGCGGTGCAACTGCGCATGCAGAATTTCGTTAAGAAAGAACAATTCCCGTATCATTCACCGCTGGGCTTTACCTACGATAGCGGCGACTACGCGATGACTGCGAAGAAGGCGCTCGACATCATCGGCTACGACGCCCTGCTCAAAGAGCAAGCGGAGAAACGCAAACGCGGCGAACTGATGGGCATCGGCATTTCGACCTTTACCGAGATCGTTGGCGCGGGTCCGGGCAAGCACTTCGATATCTTGGGCATCAAGATGTTCGATAGCGCGGAGATTCGCATTCATCCGACCGGCTCCGGCATCGTGCGCGCCGGCACGAGGCATCAAGGGCAGGGCCACGAGACGACGTGGGCGCAGATCGTTGCCGAAGAACTGGGGCTGGATCCGCAAGAGTTGCTGGTCGAAGAGGGCGATACCGATACCGCGCCCTACGGCCTCGGTACGTACGCGAGCCGCAGCACGCCGGTTGCCGGCGGTGCGCTTGCGTTGTGCGCACGGCGGATTCGTGAGAAGGCGCGCAAGCTCGCCGCACATCTCATGGAAGCCTCCGAAGACGACGTCGAGTGGAAAGACTACAAGTTCTCGCTCAAAGGCGTACCGGGCAAGACCGTGACGATGAAAGAAGTCGCGTTCGCCGCGTACACCAATATGCCCGAAGGCATGGAACCGGGCCTCGAAGCGACCTACTATTACGATCCGCCGAATCTCACGTTCCCGTACGGGACGTACATCGCCGTTGTTGACGTCGACAAGGACACCGGCGTTGTAAAAGTGCGCCGCTTCCTAGCGGTCGACGATTGCGGCGTCGTGATCAATCCGATGATCGTCGAAGGCCAGATCCACGGCGGCCTCGCCGAAGGTTTTGCGATCGCATTCATGCAGGAGATCAAGTACGACAGCGGCGGGAACAACCTCAACACCGACTTCACCGAATACTTGATACCGACTGCGGTTGAGACCCCGCATTGGGAGACCAACAACACGGTAACGCCGAGTCCGCATCATCCAATCGGCGCAAAGGGCGTCGGGGAAAGCCCCAACGTCGGTTCTCCGCAAGCCTTCGTCAACGCGGTTATCGACGCGCTCTCGCCGTACGGTGTCACGCACATCGACATGCCGCTCACGCGCGAGAAAGTCTGGAGTGCGATCCAAGGAGCGAAGAGCCGCACGTGAACTTGGAATGGAACGGGCAAGAGCAAATCGCCGCAAACGTGGCGACGGTCTGGGCGTTCATCAACGATCCGCAGAAGATCGCATCGTGCCTGCCCGACGTGCAATCGGTTGACGTGAAAGACGCGCATAACTTCGATGCGACCGTCAAGGTTGCGGTGGGGCCGGTGCGCGGCAACCTCAAGTTCAACGTCACGCTGATTCCTGCGGCAAGCGGAAACCATCTAGATATCAAAATCACAGGCGGCGGGTTGGGGAGCGTCGTCAACTTGCTTGCCGGCGCAGACCTGAGTGAGAACGGTGCAACAACGACGCTCGATTGGAAAGGCAGCGCGCAAGTAAACGGTCCGGTTGCGACGATCGGCGGCCGCGTGCTCGACGCACAGTCGCACAAAGTGATCGCCACCACGTTTGAGAATGTCAAGAATGCAGTTTCTCAAGCGGGTTGAAGTGCTGGAACGCGCACAGCTTCCGTATGCGCTCGCGACGGTGGTTGTGCGACGTGCGCCGGTTAGCGCCCACCTAGGCGATCGCGCGATCGTCACTGCCGACGGGCTGATGGAAGGTTTTGTTGGTGGCTCATGTTCGCGTGACATCGTGCGGCGCCAAGGTCTCGACGCAATTCGTACCGGCATCGCACGACTCGTGCAAATTCGCCCCGACCCGACGCCTTTAGGCGATGACGACAACGCCGAAGTCGTCGTGGTGCCGATGGGCTGCGCGTCCGAAGGCGCCGTCGACGTGTACATCGAGCCGCATCTTCCGGCGCGCACCCTGCTCGTCGTTGGACACACGCCGGTCGCCGCAGCGCTTGCACAACTTGCGTCGGCGCTGGAGGGATACCGCGTGCAACGCGTCGTCGCCGGCAACGAGCTGCACGATTTGAACGACGACGACGCTGCCGATGCTATTGAGATCGAATCTCTCGGGGGCTATCTTTCCGCCATCGGCGCGCAACGCGAGCGGCTGATCGCCGTCATCGCGTCGCAAGGGCATTACGACGAGCGTGCGCTCGCGATGCTGCTCTCCGGTGAACCGCAAGCGTTTATCGGTTTGCTCGCCAGCCGCAAACGCGCGGCATCGGTTTTCGGCGCACTCGAGCAAGAAGGCACGTCGCCCGCGCGACTGGCAGAAGTACACAACCCGGTCGGTCTCGACCTCGGCGCGCGCACCCCGGGTGAAGTTGCCGTTTCGATTCTCGCCGCGATCGTTGCGGCGTGCGCCCCAAAGGCGGAGATCGAACGCGACGGGGGACATCACTGCTGCCACTGATGAACGCGGACGCGCTGCGCGACGGGTTCGCCGCACACGGCTACATTGCAAGCGATGACGTCGCGACCACCTTTGAGTTGATGCTTGCGCTCGGCAAACCGCTGCTTATCGAGGGCCCGGCCGGCATCGGCAAGACCGAGAGTGCGAAAGTGCTCGCCGATGTGCTCGACACCTCGTTGATTCGCTTGCAATGCTACGAAGGTCTCGACGCCGCAAGCGCGCTCTACGAGTGGAACTATCCGAAGCAGTTACTGCACTTGCGTGTGACCGAGGGCGACAGCACCTCTGTGCAAACTCGCGAAGCGCAGATCTTCAGCGAAGCCTTCCTGCTGCGCCGCCCGTTGCTCGAGGCGATCGTCCAGGAGAGCGCGCCGGTCCTCTTGATCGACGAGATCGACCGCGCCGACGAGGCCTTCGAGGCGTTCTTGCTCGAAGTGCTCGGCGAGTTTCAGGTGACGATCCCCGAGATCGGCACGATCCGCGCCAAAGAACGCCCCGTGGTGATCGTGACCTCGAATCGCACGCGCGATCTTTCGGATGCGCTGCGACGCCGCTGTCTGTATTTGTGCATCGACTTTCCGTCATTCGAGCGCGAAGTCGAGATTCTGCATGCGCGCGTACCCGGCATCAACACGCGCCTTGCCGAGCAAATCGCACGCTTCATGGAATGGCTGCGCGAGCAACCCTTTCAAAAAGTTCCGGGAACGGCGGAGAGTTTGGACTGGGCCCTCGCGCTGGTGCGTCTCCACCGTGACGCACTCGACGCCAAGACGCTCGACACGACGATGGGATGTATCTTGAAGGTGCAGGAAGATTGGGAGCTGCTGCGCTCGCTGCACGGGCGCTACGAGAATCTCCTCGCGGCCGATCCCGCAGCAGCACCGCCGCCACCCGAAGCGGACTACGGTTTGGGAACCGTACAGGCGCACTAGGGAAGCTCGGAGGAAGTCCATGTATCGATCGTTATGGCCCCGGCGGTCGCGGCTCCGAGGAGTCGGTGAGGGAACATATCCGGGGTGTTCTGTGACCGAGCCGACGACGACGGAGATGTACCGTCGCGGCCATAACCCTTTGGGCAAGGGCATTTCCGCTGCACCTCTTCGTTGCATCCTCCGTCACAGAGCGCTTTGCTATGCTCCGTCGTATGCGTCTCGATCTGCCCCGGAAATGCCCCTTGCGATCGGTACAGCGACTTCCTCCGAGCTTCCCTGACATGCCCGATCTCGCAAGTGCAACGGTCGAGTTTTGCGCGTTGCTGCGTGACGAGCACCACTTCACGCTCGGACGCGCCGAAATCCACGACGCGCTTCGTGCGGCCGAGCTCATCGGCCTGGGCGATCGCACGCGGTTGCGTGCAGCGTTGCGCGCGGTGTGCTCGAGCCGTCCCGAAGAGCTCGCCGTCTTCGACCGCGTCTTCGCTGATTTCTTTTCGAGCGAAGCGGCGGGCGTGCCGCAAACCAAACACGCGCGCCGGTTTCGGCCGGACGACACGGGTGAACCGCCCCCGCAGCGTCCGCCCGGCTCGCTCGAGTTAGAGAGTGAAAGCCTCGCCGAACGCTGGCAGGCGTTGCAAACGCGCTATAGTCCAACCGAGGCCGCAGCGCAGCCGCCGGCGATTGCGACGAACGAGGACGCCGACGCACTGGCTCGCAGGCTCATTGCTCGCGTGCGCCTCGGTCGCGCACGGCGCTTACGTCCGGCCGCGCGCGGACGATTCCTCGATCTGCGGCGCACGGTGCGGGCGAGCTTGCAGACCGGCGGTGAGATCGTCGCGTTGCGCAAACGCGGCTATCCTTTGCGCAATCCGCGTTTCATCGTGCTGATCGACGCGAGCCGCTCGATGAGCGAGCACGCACCCGTTGCTCTGCAGTTTGCGTACGCGTTGTGCCGGCAGACGTTACGGGCGAGCGCATTTGTTTTTAGCACGGCGTTGAGCGAGATCACCCGTGACCTTCGTCGCGGTCGCCTCGGCGATCTCGGAGCGGCGTGGGGTGGAGGCACGCGCATCGGTGCAAGCCTGGACACCTTCGTGCGCACGTTCGGCTCGCGCCTCGACGATCGCACCTTTGTGATCGTCGCAAGCGACGGCCTCGATGTTGGGGATTTGCGCGCACTGGAGCACGCGATGCGCGAGATCGCGCGTCGCAGCGCGGGCGTTGCCTGGGTCAACCCGCACGCGGCGCAAGCCGGTTTTACGCCCACGGCGCGCGGGATGCAAGCGGTCCTTCCATATCTTGCGTCGCTGGGCGACTGGCAGGGTCTTGCCGATGCGTGAGGTGTTTGCGACTGCGCTTCGATGGCTCGAGGAAGGGCGGCCGTTCGCACTCGCCACGCTCATCGAGTTGCGCGAAGCGAAAACGGCGCCGCTCGGCACCAGCATCGCCGTCGATGCAAAGGGCAATATTGCGGGCAACATCGGCGCCGGATGCTACGAGAGCGAGATCATCGAAGCCGCCGTGCAAACGCTGCGCGATGGCGTCGTGCGGCACCTCGACGTCAATCTGGATAGCGACGACGAATTGACCGGCGGCACCGCGTGCGGTGCGCAGATGCGGCTCGCGATTTGGCGGCCACAACCGGACTTTCTCGACGATGCGCGCGCGATCGTCGCGGGCGAACGCGACGTCGTCCTTACCGTCGACGATTTCGAACACACCTTCCCCGCGAAGGACACGCTCGTGCTGATCGGCGCGACCACGCTTTCGGCGGCACTCGCCACGATGGCGCGCCGCATCGATCTGCGCGTGATCGTCGTCGATCCGCGCCCGGCATTTGCCACGGCCGAGCGCGTTCCGGATGCCGTGCTGGTGCACGAATGGCCCGACGATTATCTGCCGCGCGCGCTGAACGCGCACACTGCGCTCGTCGTACTCTCGCACGATCCAAAGTTCGATCTCCCGGCGTTGCGCTGCGCGCTGCGTTCGTCCACGCCCTACATCGGACTGCTCGGAAGCCGTCGCGCGCAGGCCGCACGGCGCGCGGCGTTGCGCGCGGAAGGTTTCGACGACGAGGCGCTCGCGCGCATCCGCGGGCCGGTAGGACTCGACATCGGCGGGACGACACCAGGCGAAACCGCGATCTCGATCCTCGCGGAGATCATCGCGCAGCGCAGAGGACGCAATGGAACACCGCTGCTCTCCGAACGCGGCGCTATTCATTGAAGGTCGCCACCAACAACGACAGCGATTCGCTGCTGCCGCTGCTCTTCGGCCTCACGTTCGTGTCGGGCTTGATCGACGCGGTCGCTTTCTTGCGCCTCGGACACGCGTTCGTAGCAAATATGACCGGCAACGTCGTGCTGCTCGGCTTTGCTTTTGCCGGCGCGAAGGATATCTCGATCGCCGGCAACCTGATCGCGATCGGCGCGTTCCTCTGCGGCGGCGTCATCGGCGGACGCCTCGGACGTCGCCATGCCGAAAACGAGGCGCATCTGCTCGCGGTAACAACCGTCGTCAAGATCTTCTTGATGCTCGGCGCCGCAGTGCTCGCATGGTTCTTCACAAACGATGCGACGGTCGCCTATGTGATCATCGCCGTGCTCGCAGTCTCGATGGGTCTGCAGAACGCGGTCGTGCGCAGTCTCGGCGTCCCGGATATCACCACCACGGTGATCACGCAGACGCTAACCGGCATCGCCATGGATTCCTCGCTCGCAGGCGGCAACAACGTTCGTTGGCGGCGGCGCGTCGGATCCGTCGCCATGATGTTCCTCGGCGCGTTCGTTGGCACGCTACTGATTTTCCGTTTCGGCAGTGCGGTGGCGCTCGTTGCAGCTGCGCTCACGCTTACCGTCGTCTCAGTCTGGGCACAGCGGCTAAAGGCGCGAGTTTGAGCCGTTTGCGGGACGGGAACGTTTACGTGTAAATGCTACACAACGTGAGAACCGCGCCGTCCGATGAGTTACGTGCGCAAACAGCCAAGGTGTTGCTCAACCGCCTGCATCGCAACCTCTCCGAACTGGTCGACGATGAGGTCGATTTAGCGAAGGCCGAAAGTCACGAACTCAGCGTCGCGGCGAAGGAATTCGCGATTGGAAGCGTGTGCGGTGGGTTTGCGCTTGCATGCGTCTCAGTGAGTGCGATCGTGTTTCTCGCGAGCAGTGTTGGCCTGTGGCTCGCCGCGCTGATCGTCGCGGCAGTCTATGCGATCGTGGGAGCGGTGTTGCGTCTTACCGCAGCCGAGCACTTCGCGCGTGCTAAGGACTCGATGCTCTCGGGCCTGGGCGCCCTCGTGAAGCCCGGTGACGCCGATCTCACGCTCGACGAGCGCAGAGCGCGGGTGGAGTGGACGCGCAAGCAAGTTGCGGAAACGATGACGGCGCTCGAGCAAAAAACCGACGTCGTTGCGCCGCTGCGCGACACGGCACTGGGCCTGGGTTCGATCGGCGTCGCGCTCAATGCGATCGCGCGGTCCGATCTTTCTTCGTAAAGCGTGCGCGCGCTTCGATCTCGCGCTTGATGTCGCCGAGGAATTGCTGCGCGGTCGTTTGCGCGATGCGGTAGCCGATCGCTTCGTCGAAGACCTGTCCCGCTGCCCCAAGCGGTGGAGTATACTCTCCGGTTAATTCGACGAAGCTGCTGTTCGGGTTGTCCTCGCCCCATACCACGAGCGAGCCTTCAAAGCGCGGAAACATCACGCTCCCAACCGGCTCCCACGCGATACGCATAAGATTGTTGAGGTTTTGATCGTCGCGCGTCTCGCGGGCCTCGATGCGAACCTCACGTTCGAGCGAAATCGCGCCACCCATCGGGACGCGCAGGCGCATCTGGGTGATACCGTTTGCATCCTGACGAGCTTCGAAAAACCCAATCAAACCGGCCTCGACCTCCTCGACCGGGCACGCGACTGGGATACGCTCGCGTAGTTCTTTCATTGACGTGAGGCTACCAAAGGGGCGTGAACGACCTGGGAACCGATCCGTTCTTGGAATATTCCCAAGATCGCCGTAGCGTGGAGGGCATGGACGAACAGTTTGCCCCGCTCGATGCCTATTGGCGTGCCGCCAATTACCTGAGCGTCGGCCAAATTTATTTGATGGACCGGAACCCGCTGCTCGAGCGCCCGCTCGTGGCCGAGGATATCAAGCCGCGCCTGCTAGGGCACTGGGGCACGACACCCGGCTTGAACTTCGTCTATGCCCATCTCAATCGCGTGATCGCTCGCGACGATCTTGATGTGCTCTTCATGGCTGGTCCCGGCCACGGCGGACCGGCGATGCTCGCGAACAGTTATCTCGAAGGAAGCTATAGCGAGCTCAATCCGGCCGTGCCGCAAGACGCATCGGGGATGGCCAAACTCTTTAAGCAGTTCTCGTTTCCCGGAGGCGTCCCGAGCCACGCCTCGCCGACGACCCCGGGATCGATTCACGAAGGCGGCGAGCTCGGGTACGTGCTGGCGCACGCGTTCGGTGCGGCGTTCGATAATCCAAGCTTGATCGTGTGTGCGGTGGTCGGGGACGGCGAGGCCGAGACCGGTCCTCTTGCCACGGCGTGGCACTCCAATAAATTCTTGAATCCGCAGCGTGACGGCGCCGTACTCCCGGTGCTCCATCTCAACGGCTATAAGATCGCAGGCCCAACGGTCCTGGCAAGGATTTCCAATGATGAGCTCGTCGCGCTCTTCGAAGGATATGGCTACGAACCGCTGCTCGTCGAGGGCGATGACCCGACCGCAATGCATCACCGCATGGCAGCGATGCTCGATCGTGCGACGATGCGCATTCGCGCGATCCAGAACGACGCGCGTGCAAACGGCTTCCGGCAGCGCGAGCGTTGGCCGATGATCGTGTTGCGCTCACCCAAAGGCTGGACCGGACCGAAATTTGTCGATGGCGTGCCGGTCGAAGGGACCTTTCGCGCGCACCAAGTGCCATTGCTCGGCGTGCGCGAGCAACCTGCGCACCTCGCGCAGCTCGACGCGTGGATGCGCAGCTATCGACCCGAAGAGTTGTTCGACGCCAAGGGACGTCCCACACCGGCCGTGATTTCAACGTTACCTCGGACGGCGCGGCGTATGAGCCGGAATCCGCAAGCCAACGGCGGCGCACTGTTGCGCAAGCTCGTGATGCCCGCATTCGAAAACTATGCCGTCGACGTGCCGATGCCCGGAAGCGTGCTGGCGGAATCAACCCGCCCGCTCGGCGCCCTCTTGCGCGACATCGTGCGTGAGAATCCCGACAACTTCCGCGTGATGTGTCCGGACGAAACCTCATCAAATCGCCTCGATGCCCTTTTCGAGGCCACCGATCGCTGCTCGGTCGCGCAAGTGATCCCCAACGACGATCACGTTTCGCCCGACGGGCGCGTGATGGAAGTCTTGAGCGAACATCTCTGCGAGGGCTGGCTCGAAGGCTATCTGCTCACCGGCCGCCACGGAATCTTCCCCTGTTATGAAGCGTTCATCCACATCGTCGATTCGATGGTCAACCAGCACGCAAAGTGGATCAAGATGTCGCGCGAAGTGCCGTGGCGCCGTCCAATCGCCTCGCTCAACTACCTGCTGACGTCGCACGTGTGGCGCCAAGATAACAACGGCTTCAGTCATCAAGATCCCGGCTTTATCGACCACATCGTCAACAAAAAAGCCGACACCGCGCGGGTCTATTTGCCGCCCGACGCTAACACGCTGCTCTCCGTCGCGAACCACTGCTTACGCAGCCGCAATTACATCAACGTCATCGTCGCGGGCAAACAGCCCGAGTGGCAGTGGCTCGATATGCAATCCGCTATCCGGCATTGCACGCAAGGTGCCGGCATTTGGAGCTGGGCGAGCAACGACGAGAACATTGAGCCCGACGTCGTTATGGCCTGTGCCGGAGACGTGCCGACGCTCGAGACGCTGGCAGCCGTCGATTTTCTCCGCGAGCACGTTCCGGAGCTGCGCGTGCGCGTCGTCAACGTCGTGGACCTCTTATGCTTGCAATCGCGCAACCAGCATCCGCACGGCCTGAGCGATGAGATGTTTGTGTCGCTCTTTACCGATTGCGCGCCCGTGATCTTCGCCTTCCATGGATACCCCGCGCTGATTCACCGGCTCACCTACAACCGTCCGAATCACGACAATTTTCACGTACACGGATATCGCGAAGAGGGCACGACGACTACGCCTTTCGACATGACCGTGCGCAACGAGCTCGACCGCTTCCACCTCGCCGCCGATGCGATCGCGCGTGCAAGGCGTATCGAGAATCGCGGTGCGCACGCGCAGCAACTCTTACGCGACAAGCTGCTCGAGCATCCCGCCTACATCGATCGCTATGGCGAGGATATGCCCGAGATTCGTCAGTGGCGGTGGCCGAGTGCTCCGTCGATGGCGGCGAGCAGTTCGCGGGGTTCCGCAGGTTTAGGGAGCGCCGTAACCACGCCATAGATATCCATGAAGTCGCGTGTTGCCGCATCAATCACCGTCGCCGTATAGAGGGCCAGCCGGGTCGCCTGCGTGCGCGAATCCTTGCGAAGCGCGCGCGCGAACTCAGCTCCACTCATCGCCGGCATCGAGAGATCGAAGATCACGAGATCCGGCTCGACTTCGAATGCGAGCGCGAGCCCGTCGCGACCGTCCGCAGCCTCGAACACCGCGTGCCCGGCGTGCGTGAGCAAGGTGCGTAGCAGAAGACGCGCATTGACGTCGTCGTCGACGATGAGAACGCTCGCCATCACGTTGCGATGTTCAGAAAGCCCTCGACCTGGGCGACGAACGTACGCGGCTCGATCGGCTTGCCGATGTAACCTTCGAATCCCGCCGCCGCAATACGTTCTCTATCGCCGGGCATCGCAAGCGCCGTAACGGCCACGACAGGCGCTACGAGCGCCAAATCATTTCGCAGACGGCGCGCGAACTCGTAGCCATCCATGCCGGGCATTAAAATGTCGGTCAGCACGATATCGTATGCATCCGCCTTTGCCGCCTTCAGCCCGGAGAGTGCATCGGCTGCTCCAAATGCCTGATGGCCGAACGCGCGCAGCAGATAGAGCATGAGGTCGAGATTAATCGCGTTGTCATCCACGACCAGCACGTTCGCCACGCGCTAGCGATTCGGAAGTGTAAACGTGAAGGTGCTGCCCTTGCCGTGCTCGCTTTCGACCGCGAGGTCACCGCCGAGCAGGGCTGCGAGATTGCGGCAGAGGTAAAGTCCGAGGCCTGTACCTTCATAGCGTCGCGTGCTCGAGAGGTCGAGTTGTTCGAACGCGTTGAAGAGACGTTCCTGATCCTCGAGTTTGATGCCGATCCCCGTATCGCTCACGCGAAAGGCCACCGCGGCTTGACCTTTGTGGGATGACGCTGCGACATCGATACGCACCGAGCCGCGCTCCGTGTATTTCAGCGCGTTGTTTGCGAGGTTCAGCAAGATCTGGGAAAGGGCACGCCGGTCGGTGCTCACCGATCCGACGCCGTCCGCAACCCGCGTTGTGAACTCGAGCCGCTTCTCCTCCGCAAGCGCTGCGAGCGATGCGGAAACTTCGTGGATGACATCCTCGATCACGATAGTCTCAGATGCAAGTTCGATCTTACCCGACTCGATCTTGGCCAAATCCAGGATGTCGTTGATCAGCGAGAGCAAATGGCGTGCGCTCGACTGTACGATCTCGAGCTGACGCTCCTGCTCCTCATTCAGCGGCCCTGCCAATTGCATCAACAGCGTGCCGGTGAACCCGATAATGCCGTTGAGTGGCGTGCGCAACTCGTGACTCATCGAGGCTAGGAACTGGTCCTTCGCGCGGTTTGCGGTTTCGAGCGCCGTGTTGAGTTCCCTCAGTTGTCGCTCGAAGGCCTGACGTTCGGACGCATCACGCACTGCGCACGAGACAAACGTCCCCTCGCGCGCAGTGACCGGACTGAGACTGATCTCAACGGGAAACTCCGAGCCGTTCTTACGCAGCCCGTTGAGCTCGAGCCCGACGCCCATCGGACGAACGTGCGGATCTCCGTAGTATCCCTTGCGCTCGCCGACGTGACGCGAATGGTAGCGGGCGGGGATCAGCATCTCGATCGGCTGACCGATCAGCTCCTCACGATAGTATCCGAAGAGCCGCTCGGTCTGCGCATTGACCAGCCGGATACGTCCTTCGGCATCGACGATAACCGTTGCATCGGGGGCGTACTCGAGCAACGGAAACCGGCTTCCGGCAAGGTCATCTAACGAGAACGTCGCAGAATCGTGCATGCGCGAGAAAGCACAACTGCGGCACGACCTTCGCAATCTCCTCGGCATCGCACTTGCGAACGTCGAGGGCATGGCCGACGGTATCGTGCCGGCGACCCGCGACCGCCTCGAGGTGGTCGCCGAGAGTTTACGCAAGACGCGCGATATGCTCGAACGACTGGAAGCCGAAGACTAGGCGTTCAGGACGCTCAACACGTGCCGGGCAATCATGAGGTTCTCATCGGTTGGGATGACGTGCACCTCGAACGGACGCAGATAGCCGAGTGCACCGGCGACGCGCTCGCGAATCATTGGCTGATGTTCGCCAATCCCACCGGTGAAGACGAGCGTATCGAGGCCGCCTAACACGGCAACCATCGCTCCGGCATGCTTGACGAGCTGATAGATAAAGAGCTCGATCGCGTCGCGAGCATTCCGGTTCGTCGACACCTGCGCCATCAAGGTGCGCACGTCAGCACTCGTCCCCGAAACGCCGAGCAGGCCACTGCGCGCATAGAGCAGTTCGCTCAGAGCTTCGACCGAATACCCGTCGTCGCGCAGCAAGCGCAACAGCACGCCGGGATCCAAATCGCCCGGTCGCGTTCCCATCATCAAGCCGCCGAGCGCCGTGAAGCCCATCGTCGTGTCGATCGGCTCGCCGTCGCGTAACGCGCACAAGCTTGCACCGGAACCTAAATGCGCGATGATCGTGCGACCTGCACTGGGAGGCAGCTTCGATGCCACGTACTCGTAGGATAGCCCGTGAAAGCCGTAGCGCTGCAAGAGCGGATCCAAGGCAGCCGGAAGTGGGAGCCGATGTGCTATCGCCGGCGCGCGCCGATGAAAGGCTGTGTCGAAGCACAGTACATTCGGCGCTTTCGGCAATGCATGCATCGCGGCGTAGACCAGATCGAGCTCAGCGCGCAGGTGCAAGGGCTCGATATCAACGAGTTGTTCGAGGTCACGCATGATCCCATCGTCGGCGAGCACCGGTGTCTCGAAGGTGGCTCCACCGAAGACGATTCGATGCCCGATGGCATCGACCGGACTTTGAACCTCCGCCAGCACGCCGGCCAGCGTTTCGGCGGCGTTACCGCCCGCGGGGAGCGCCTGCGCGCGCAGTTCCTCAATCGTTTCCCCGGCGCGATACACTGCATATTTCAATGACGATGAGCCGCCATTGAGCGCAAGAATGATCACTAGTGGATGAACCACGAAGCGATCATGCCCGCGACGCTCAGCAGCATCAACCCGAATGCGAGCCACAACCAAACCTGCGCGGCACGAGTAACGGTCCATTTCCCGAGGATGCGCGTGTCGCGCGCGACACGGATCAGCGCGTAGATCAGCGGAACCGAGGCGACGCCGTTAAAGACCGCCGACCAGAATAGGGCCTGGACGGGATCGACGCGTGCAAGGGTCATGCAAGCACCTGCGAGTACGCCGGCGACGATGACGCCATAGAATCCCGGCGCGCGCCACCACTGTACTGCCAACCCCTCGCGAAAGCCGTGAAGTTCCGCCGCCATGTACGCGGTGGAACCTGCCAAGACCGGCACTGCAAGCAATCCGGTACCGACGATGCCCAGCGTAAAAAGCGCGAAGGCGAAGTTGCCGGCGAGCGGCCGAAGCGCTTCAGCCACCTGTTGTGCGGTGGCGATGTGCGTTACGCCATGCGCACCGAGTGTCGATGCTGCCGTGACGATGATAAAAAACATCACAACGTTGGAGTAGATCGCGCCGGTGTTAGCGTCGGCGTGGACAGCGCCTATGTTCCGCGAATTCGCCTCGCTCGACCGACCCTCGGCGCGCCGCCGCGCCTGGCGCTCCTCGGCGGTCATCGAGGTTTGCCAAAAGAACAGATACGGTGTAATCGTCGTGCCGAGCGCCGCGGTCAGGGTAGTGAGCCAAGCGCCGTTCAGCTCCACGTGTGGAACAAGCAGATTGAAGAGCACGCTCCACCAATGAGGGTGCACGATAAACGCGGTGACGACGTAGGCCAGGAGTGTGATGCAGAGCCACTTTATGACGTCCGCAAAGCTCTGATAGCTAAAAAACACCTCCACCACGATGATCGCGCCGGCGAAGGCGATAAGCCAAATCACCACGGGTAGGCGCGTAAGCAAGTGCGCCGCACCAGCCATCGCGTTGAGATCGGCGCCGATGTTGAAGGTGTTGGCGAGCCCAACCAAGATCGCGAGCGCATATACGAGGGGACGCGGCATCGTCGTGATGAGCGCCGTCATCAAACCTTTCCCGGTCACGAGTCCAATGCGCGCGCACGTCCCATCGATCACGGCCATCATCGGCGTCGTGATCAACGCGGTCCACAACATCGAGAGGCCGGTGGACGCACCGGTAATCGAGTAGGTTGCAATGCCCGACGGATCGTCGTCCGCGGCGCCGGTGATCAGTCCCGGCCCAAGATTCTTTGCCCACGCGGTTACGCGGCGGCGGATACCGACGTCCACGGACCTATCATACCCGAATCTTCCTCGAATATTCACACGCGTGTGTGACGATTGACACGGTGGAGAGAACCATTCGGCGAGATGCCTTTGCAACGTGCCCCTTCTCTGCGGCAATCGAGTGTGCCGAAGACTATCTGCAACGTGCCGCGGGGCGGGGACGAATTCAAGAACTGCTCGTCAATACCGACCTCTCGGTGCTTGTTGTCGAAGATTTCACCGATAGCGTGCGGCGCCACGAGGCTCTCGAGTTTCGTTGGCGCCCCAGGGTCAGCGCATTCCCGTCTGCTCGTGCATTGCTCACGGTACGTCCACACGCCCCGCAGGGAACCGAGTTGCAATTCAGCATCGCCTATCGAGCGCCGTTTGCGGGCCTCGGCAGGCTTTTCGACGCGCTGATCGGACGGCATCTCGCCTGGATCACCGGCGGCCTGCTGCTGCGTCGCCTGCGCCTCGAAATCGAACGCTGCGCGCGAACCCGCAGGAGTTAGATCGGCGCATGGACGCGGCACTTCATGCGGGTCCCGCATTGAGCATCAGCGTGGTCGCACGTATAGCGAACCTGTCGGTCGATACGATTAGAGCCTGGGAGCGGCGCTATCGCGCAATTGCTCCGCGACGCATTCGCAACGGCCGGCGCGCATTCAGCGGCGCAGATCTAGAACGGCTCTTGCTTCTACGCAAGCTCGTCGGCGACGGCGCGTCGATCTCGAGCATAGCCCATCACCCAACGAGCGAATTGCGCGGAATCATACGCCAGGCGGTGCCTCCGGGCCAATCCGGTGATGCCGAAGTCATACGGCTGATAGAGTCTCTGCGCGCTCGAAATCTTTGGCAGCTTGGCGAGGACTTGCTCTACGCGGCATTGGTGCGCGGAGCTGCCGAATTCGGCGACGACATCATGTCGGCTTTGCTTGCGGAGCTGGAGCGCAAGGGCGCAGAACGACCAACCAGTGAACTGCTTCTGGATGCGGCGCTCGTTTCTATTTCGTCGACACTGTTCGCAAAATATCGCGTCAGCAACGCCCCGAAGGTGCTCGCTCTAAGCCTGCCGGGATACCATCGCGCAATTCCTCCGCTCCTGGGTGCCCTTGTTGCCTCTGAGGCGGGTTTCGATGGAATCTTCGCCGGAACGCAAATCGAGCCGGCCGACCTCGAAGCGCTCGTTCACGAACTGCACATAGCAAGCGTCATCGTCTACATGCAGGCCGGCTCGTCTGAACAGTTACACGCGCTCGTGAGATTGCGCGAAAAGCTTCCTGGGATTCGTTTCATTCTCAGCGAGACGAGCGCGAGGTTCATTCCGCACGACTTCATTGTAGTACGGTCACTGAGCGAATTGCCCGCAGCGTTACACTACTCGCCCTAGTCATTCCCACCGAGCAGCACACCGATAGCACCGCCGATCGTCGAAAGCATCGCCGCCTGCAAACCAATCTCGCGCGTGCGCTCCGTGACGGAGACAAGCACGATGTTCATGATGCCGATGCCCCCAACCACGAGGGCTGCGACCGGAAGAAAGGGAGAAGGACTCTTCACGCAACCTTCCCACCGAGCAGCCATAATTGACCTATGTCAAAGCTCTATCAGCGCCGCTATTTGAAATGCCCCTACAACCGCGCGCGCGAGCTGCTTGCCGAGGACCTCGATAATGCAGCGGAAACGGGTCAAGAGCGCGTGCTTCGCCTGACGCTAGCCGTTCCGGCCATGGCGAGGACGGAGATTGGCAAGAACGTCATCGTGGCAGTCAGGTCTGCGGAGGATCCGTCGCACTTCGATCAGCCGTGGCAGTTGCATTGGGAACCGGAAAGCGGCCCGTATCCAACCTTCGACGGCACGCTGACGATCCACGCCGATGAGGATTATACGACGTCGATTCTCGAGCTCAAAGGGGCGTATCAGCCGCCGCTCGGTGCGCTTGGCTCGGCCTTCGATAACATGCTCGGTTCGCGCATCGCGCACGAGACCGCTCGCGAGCTTTTGCGCAAAATTGCCGTGCGAATCGAGACAACCTACAACACGCAAGAGGCCGCAAAGCCGACGCCTTCCCTCAAAACGAAATGAACGGACGCACGATTGAACTGCGCGAACCAATCGCCATGGCGCCTGCCGCCGCACGCGAGTCGCTTGGCCGAGTCATACACGCGTTAGCAAGTGATGCGGACGCGCACCCCGCGCTCGAGGTGAGCTTGAGCGACCTTCATGCATCAAGCGCCGGATCGGTGCAGGTTCCTATAGCAATCGATATCCAAGACCACGCCAGGAAATCCGAATACGTTCTCGGCCTACGCGCGATGTCTCAAGGGTTTTTCCCTGCATTCGAAGGCACGTTGAGTCTCAATGCTCTCGGCAAAGACAGCGAGCTTTGGCTGCAGGGCAAATACCGGCCGCCACTTGGCATCGTCGGGACGCTTCTCGACAGTACGTTACTGCGCGGCGTGGCCAAGCGCAGCTTGCAACGCATGCTGCAGCAGATTTCCGACGGTATTTCTCGTGACGCGCGCGAGCACTACGGCTTGCGAAACTTGTAGCCGACTCCGTATACGGTAAAAACATACGATGGATTGGCTGCGTCAGGCTCAATTTTGTGGCGAAGGTTGTTGATATGGCGATCGAGCGTACGCTCGAAGATCGACCCGTCGTCGGTGAGCTTATCGAGAAGCTGCGAGCGCGTAAGCGCCGTACCGGCGTTACGGGCCAGCACTTCCAGAAGACGAAATTCGGACGGCGTGAGCGGCGCTGGCTTGTTCGCAATACGAACTTCGTGCGCCGCAACGTCGATCTCCAAATCTCCGAAGCGAAGCACCTCGCCAAGATTTTCCCCCACTTCAACGGGACCGCCCGCGCGGCGCAGCACTGCGCGCACGCGTGCGACAACCTCGCGGGGCGAGAACGGTTTGGTGATATAATCATCCGCGCCGATCTCCAGACCCAGGATTCGGTCGATCTCCTCACGCCGCGCAGTGACGAGGATCACCGGAATCTTGCGCTCGCGCACGTGTCGGAGAATATCCAAACCGCTCCCGTCCGGAAGGGTGACGTCGAGTAACAGCAGCTCCGGCCGGCTCTGCGCGAGCGTCTCCATCGCCTGCGAGAACGTGGTGTTCACAGTCGGCAAAAAACCCTCAGCTTGCAGATAGCCCGCGAGTACTTCGCCGATTTGAGGCTCGTCGTCGACGATCAACACGTTACCGGCCACGCCCACCCCCAAATATTGCAGGTCTTGAGAAGGACGGCTTCTTCATTTCCGCTCGACTTGCCCGTAGGGTTGCAGATATGAGTACCGACCACGGCGACCGGGACGTTCCTCTCCCCGGCACATTGGCTTTTGTCCTCGTGATGGGCCTGGCATTCCTGATCGGATGGTTCGCCCTATTCTGGCTCCTCGCGGAGCGCTGGTAATGCATATTCATCGTTACGAACGCTGGTGGATGATCTTCGGCATATTCATCCTGCTCGCGTTTATGTCTACGGTGTTCATTGCGGCCATCGCCGACAACTTCAATCCGCCCAGCGGCGATCAAACGATCGACCCCACGAAGGTTTCCTCAACACCGCCGTTCGACCATCCGGGTCTGCGTCAAAAGCCCGATGGCAGCTACGAAGCCTACTACGTCTCACAAGTCTTTATGTTCAGTCCAGCTAAGATCACCGTTCCTGTGGGTAGCTCCGTGACCTTTTTCGTTACGAGCTCCGACGTCGTGCACGGCTTCGAGATCGCGGAAACAGACGTGAACATCATGGCAATACCCGGCTGGGTCAACGAAGCAACGCATCGCTTTAGCAAACCCGGCACCTACTTGCTCGTCTGCAACGAGTACTGTGGGATCGGCCACCAAAACATGTACGGCACGATCGAGGTCAAGTAATGTACACGGCTACAATTGCAAAACCGAATGAAAATCGCGTCGTGCTCGCGCACGTCTATACCGCGACCGTCGCTATCTGCTTGGGCTCGGTCTTCGGCGTGCTCCAAGGATTTTCACGCGCGAATGCCATCACGGTTCCCGCGTGGTTCGACTATTACCGTATGCTTACCGCGCACGGCGTCCTCATGGCCCTCGTTTTCACGACGTTTTTTATCACCGGCCTGTCGGAGTTCGTCGTCTACCGCACGATCGCGAGACCGCAGCGCAAACTCGGCGTTGCGTGGCTTGGCTGGTGGCTCATGCTCGTCGGCACGGCGATGGCCGCAGTCACCATCCTCAGCGGCAACGCAACGGTTCTCTACACGTTCTATGCGCCACTGAAAGCTGCACCGACGTTCTATCTCGGAGCAACCTTGCTCGTCGTCGGCACGTGGGTCGTCGCCTTCGATATCTTCGAAAACGCCTTTTACTTCCGGCGCACGACCGCCGGCACGCCGCTGCCGCTACCCGTCTACATGGCGGCGGCAACGTTCTTGATGTGGATCATCGCGACGCTTGGCGTTGTTGCCGAGATGGCGTTACTGATTCCATGGTCTTTCGGCTGGACATCGGGCGTCAACGTCATGCTCACGCGCATGTTTTTCTGGTACTTCGGTCATCCGCTGGTGTACTTCTGGATCATGGGCGCCTACATCATTTGGTATACGATGGTACCGACGCGCTACAACGGGAACGTCTTCAGCGACGGGCTCGCCCGCCTCACATTTCTCATGCTCTTGGTGCTCTCGACCCCAGTCGGCATCCACCACGAATTCATGGAACCCGGCATCAACTCGGCGTGGAAACTGCTGCATATGGTGATGACGTACGGTGTGGCGATCCCCTCGTTCCTTACCGCCTTCGCGATCTTCGCGTCGTTCGAACTCGCCGCCATGAAACAGGGGCGTCGTGGGTTCATCGCAACGGTCCGATTCCTACCTTGGAACGATCCGTTCTTCTCCGGCGCCGCCTACGGCATGCTGCTCTTCATTCTCGGCGGATTCGGCGGCCTGATCAATGCCTCGTACAGCATGGATACGATGGTGCACAACACGATTTGGATCGTCGGACACTTCCATGTAACCGTCGGCGGTCCGGTAGCGCTGACGTTCATCGGTGCGACCTACTGGCTGATCCCGCGACTTACCGGCCGCGAGCTGTGGGGACGCAGCGTCGCGTTGTGGCAGACGCGGCTGTGGTTCCTCGGAATGCTGGTGATGTCGCTCTCGATGCATGTCGCTGGATTACTCGGTGCGCCACGCCGCACGGCATCGGTCGAGTACGCCGGCGCAACGGTCGCGCAATCGTGGGAACCCTCGATGCTGCTCGCCGCAGCCGGAGGCGGGATCCTCTTCATCAGCATCTGCATGTTCGCTACGGTCGCGATCGGGACGCTTTTCAAAAACGAGAAGACGCACGACACGATGGCCGACTTTGCGGTTCCCACTGCCGCAAGCGACCCAACACCGCCGATGCTGCAGCATCTCTTCCGCTGGAGCGTCGTCGCGCTAATACTTGCGGTCCTGGCCTACACCGGCCCCTTCATCGAACTCTTCCACAGCCACGCCTATCTCGCACCGGGCATGCGTACCTGGTAACACAAAGGAACCCACAATGTTCAATACGATTCTCGTTGCAGTCGACGACTCCGACCAGTCAAAAGCCGCAACCGAACTTGCATGCCGCCTCGCAAAGCTCGACGGCGCAAAGCTACTCCTCGTAAACTCCGTCGATCCGTCGAAGATCGTTATCGTAGCTGGGTATGAGTCGCCATACCCGGTCGACGCGATCCAAATGCTGCGCGACTCGGGGCGCGAGCTGCTCGATACCGTGCAAGCATCGTGCCAGGCAGAGGGCCTCGCTGTTGCAACCGTAGCGTGTGAAGGCGATGCCTGCAATCAGATCTTGCGCATCGCACAAGAAAACAACGTCGGACTCATCTGCATGGGTACGCACGGACGCAAAGGGCTCTCGCATTTCTTTGTCGGCAGTGTCGCCGAAGGCATCGTGCAACGATCGACGATCCCGGTATTGGTCACGAAGTGAGCGGTGACGCTGGTTAATCTTGCGCGGCTGGACAGTTGACCTTGGGCATCATTTACCGGAAATTGGCCACCGGCTAACACGCGCGTGACAGCCTCCACGACGTTGCTTGCCGACAATCGTGTAGGCAGCCTGTATGCAAACTCCTCATAACCCGTACGCGATACGTATGCGAGGTATCGTGACGTTTTTTATCGTTGCGATCGCTTCGGTTGGTGTTGCCGGCGCTCATCTCCCCGGCCGCTTGCGCATCCGACCCGCGCCGCTCCCAGCGATACGCTTTCCCACGCCGCTTGGACGACCGGTCGGCGGTGTGCAGCCAGTAACCTCCGGTTATGGCCATATCGTCCCGCTCGCGCGCCTGCCTCGTCTCCCCGCGCGCACGCCGCTCGACACCGCCGGTCGGCTACACCCGATGGATGCGAACGGCAATTATCTCACCGTAACCACTGAAACCGGATGTGGTACGACGGTCGGTAACATCTACAATACGGGCTGTGAGATCGCCACGCAGTTCGTCGATGGCCCTGCTTACGCCACGGGCGGTGACACGCTCGAGGACTTCTACATTCCGGCAAATTCCACCAACGCCGTGGTGGACTCAACGTGCACGACCGGCAACAATCCCTACACCCGCAATGCTCCGCAAGAATGCACGACGCTCAGCACGCCGGGCGTCTGGGTCTTCGGCACGCTCGACGTCACCAAGAATGCGTGGATCACGGTTGCGTATCTGCCGGTCGGCGCGAGCGTCTACCTGGACACCTATTCCGACCAATTCGACACGAACGAAAGCTCGCAGTTTACCGCCGCGAGCGGCACCGATGTGTACGTCAAAGCCGTTGGGTTGAGCGCGAGCGATCGCTACGAAGTCTACGTCGAGTCGACCTCGGTCTCACCAACTTGTGTCTTCAGCGCACCCGAGGAATCGCCGGCCGCGCCACTCGTCAAGCAACTTTGCAATCCAGCGCACGATACCGGCGATCTAACCGCGCCTGCAGGGGTGCTCAACGTCGCCTGGCCGCTCTCGGCAGCAAACGGAACCGGCACTTACTCGGTCGTCGTCTACGACCTAACCGCGCAGCAGCGCGTAGTCCAGCGCCAAGTCTCACTCATCGCGACTGCCACTACCGCCGCGATGACGTTGACGCCGGTGAGCGGCAATCCGTCACCCAATCCGGTTCCCGCCGGCACCCCGGCGACGACCTTCGCCTACGATCAGGGCAACGAAAACTCCGACAAAGATTTCCAGCTCAAAGCGACGGGCCTGCCGACGCGTACCAACGTCATTGCGACCATCACAGATCCCACGGGGCAAGTCGTCCAGAGCTGGGAGGTCGGCACCGGCAACGCGGGATCGATCAGCAAGCGGTTCACATTCGGTACGACACAGCTCGCGACGAATTACAATCTCGACACCTATTCCGTTGCAGTGCTCAACGAGACAACGTCCAGCGTCATCGTCACGCAGGCATTCCACCTCGTCGGCTATCAAGTAAGCACGGCGTTTACGAATCCGTCTGGTAACGCGCTCAACGTCACGAGCGCCGCGACGATCAGCGGCCTTTCCTTCACGAATACCGGTAACACTGCCTACGGTACGAACAACGGCGATCCGATCCAAGGTATCTATTTCGACGACGGCACCAACGGGATCACGATAACCCTCCTCGATGGCACGAGCTGTGGCGCGAATTGTCAGACCGAAACGCTCGTCGATACCGCCGGTATCACCTGGAACGTTTCAAACTCGTGCGCGGGAACCGGCAACAGAGTCGACTGCACGATCTACGCCTTCCCGCTAACGACCGGACAGGGGCTCGCCCTGGGAGCGTCGCTTACACTCGGCGACGTGCAGTTCCAAGGACCGAGCGGCAACAATACGTGCAATACCGGGTGCACCGGTTCGACGTCGGTGTTGCCGCGTGACGGCCTCACGTGGTCGCAAGCGAACCTCACCATCGCTACCAATCCCGTGTATTTCAACAACAATAACGGTGCGACGGAGGCCGCAACGGGACATATCTTCCTCTACGGCTATCGTGACGGCGCCGGGACGCTCCATGCAAATGAGGAAGCGCACGGCTACACCGTACGCGCGCTGACCGCCGGCGAGACGTCGGTTATCTATACCGATACGTCACCGACGACGCTCGCTTCGAACGTTGCCGATGTTTATGCGGTAACCATCACGAATACGTCGAGTGCAAGCGTCGGCGCAGTTCGCGAGTTCTCGCTGCTGATGCCGGCACAATTCGCAGATTCCATGCTTAGCGTCGACGCCGGCAGTCCGTCGGGCTGGTCCACGCGCGCATGCCCCGGCGGCTCCCCGTCGTCGGAGGTGTGCTTTCGCACCTCCGGCGGGAATACCGGCATCCCCGACGGCGGTGGATCGCAGACGATCTATATCGACGTAACCGCACCGCCATCGGCATCGTTCGCATACACCGACACCGCGATCGACGTCCTCAGCCCAGATACGTTCGGCGTAACGCCCGACGGCACGTGGCAAGTGTACACGTCGACGAGTAATCCACAGACCGTCGACTCGACGGCGCTCGTCGCTTACTCGCTCAATAGTTCGCTGATGGGCGCGACCGTCGCCCCGGCAGCAATTGGGACGAATACCGCGCCTCCAGTTGCCTTTGCGATCACCAACACCTCGGCGGGAGCCGATCCTTTTCCAGATTCGATCGACGCCGTCGTCCTGGAAGTGCCCGCCGGGCACACGCTATCGAATTTCACGGGTCTCACGAGCGGCTGGTCGGAGATCGGCAGCTACACATCCGGCGGAAATCTCTACTATTGGTTCGGGCTCTGTGCAAACGAATACGGCGCTCCGTACCAACCGCCGAACAACGGGATGCCTGCGTGTACGATGGCGATCGAACAAGCGCATGCGCTTTCGCCCGGCGCCGGCTTGGACTTTACTGCGAATGTCGCTGCCGGCGGCAGTGCCGGGACGATTGCGATCACTATGTACGCGCACGGGGCAAACGGCGGCGGATGGTCGCAAGGCAAAGCCCTCGACCTCAGCGTTTCGGCGCTCAATATTACCGCAGGATTCTCGGCTATCGGTCCCGTCGGAAGCCCCTCGACGGTCCCGCAGAGCAGTGAGCCATTCGTCGGTGCGGACTCGAATACGACCTACGGAAATGCGTACGTTTATACGGTCCAAAACACCAGCACTACCGGAGCCGGCAACAACCTAACCCAACTGACGATTACGATTCCCGGAAAAGATGTCAGCGGCGTCAACGGCACCGATTCCAGCGGCGAACCCTGGACGATCACCGGTTGGGGACCAAGTGGCACGTCGAGTTCGTCGGCCGCGCTGAGCGGATCGGGTTTCTCGGGATGTAGTATCACGTCGTACAGCAGCGCAACGGCTGCTGGCGCGGATGGTCAGATCGTAGTCGGCGGCTCGAGTTGCTCGCTCGCACCCGGCGGCGTGATGAACGTGACGTTCACCGCCAAGGCCCCGTACCGCGTCAACGACAGCTATCAGTTCGCCGCCACAGCGAACAGCGGCACAGCGCCCGTCTATCCGACATGGACGAACGACGCCAACGTGAACATCGCGCTCTCGGCGTCTATCAACGTTACGACCGACCCGTCGGCAGACGTCAACGCCGGCACCAACCCCACACCGAACTGTGTGGGTTGCACGTTCGGACCGAGTTTCATCAACGTCGGGAGCGTTGCAGATGGCAGCATGTTTAATGCGACGGACACGGCGAGCGTCACCGTGAACACCGACGCGTCCAGTCCGCAAGGCTGGGATCTCTACGTGTCGACCGATAGCAATCCGGCGAACACCGGATCGCCGAGCAACGAGTTTCTTTCATCGGTGGACAAGAGCGCGTCTCTCTCGCTCACGGGCCTCACCTATGACACGACGGTCGATACGGTCGTACCCGTCTCCAGCCCAGGTTTATTGCTGATCGATAGCGCTTCAGGAACGACCGCGCGACGCAATCCGTTCGGCTTCGTCATGAACTTTCAAGTCAAAATCTCGGGCGGCCCAACCAGCGCGCAGACCGCGGTGACGACATATACCTTTATTCCGAACTAACCCCTTACGGCGGTCCGCAGCCGCCCCAGCCCAAAGGCTGCGCCATGCATTCATCCACGACGCTTCGCGAGCACCGAGAGCTCCCACCTGTACCCGTCGCGGTCGCGAAACCAAATACCCATGTTTTTCGAGCCTGGAGCTTCCGGGCCGATTTCATTGCCCGCGTCTTCCACCTCGACGCCGTGTTGTTTGAGCCATGCAAGCGCGCTCTCCAGCGCTGCCATATTCGGCAAGTGAAACGAGATATGTTCGATGGCTTCGGGGTGCGGTTCGCCGATGAAGAGGACGATTGTGATGTTGTCGTTGGTGAGTCCGATGTAGTCGCTGCCTTCAAACATCGTCTCGAGCGCAAAGAGCCGCTGCCACCACTTCGCGCTTGCGTGAAGGTCGCGAACGGCGAGTCCAAAGTGCCCAACGGTCCCCAGGTGGATCTTCATGCAGGCTCCAATCGGAGGGAGAATGTGCGGACGTTTTACCCTGACGAAGCCACTACGTATCCGCGCCGCGTATCCGCGCTACGGGTTCGAGGAGTTTAGCGAGTATCGCCTGCCTCGCTTCAACATCGCGCCGACCCAAGGTGTACTGGGGGTACTCGACGACGGCAGCGACCGCGTGGCACCGCTGCAATGGGGCATCGACGGGCGCATCAATGCGCGTGCCGAAACCGTCACGCAACGCGCACTTCCGTTCCGCTGCATCATCTTCGCCGATGGTTTCTATGAGTGGCGCGGCAAAAAGCCCGTTTACTACACGATGAAGGACGATCGCGTCTTTGCCTTTGCCGGCATATTCGAACCGGTCACGAATGGGCCACCGCCCTGTGCGATCGTCACCGTTCCGGCAAACGAACTCGTCGCGCCCGTGCACGACCGTATGCCGGCGATTCTCAAAGACGACGAACTCGACGGCTGGCTCGCGGCGAAGGATCTCGGTCCTGAACAGGCGCGCGGATACTTGAAGCCCTATGATCCGCAGGCAATGCAGGCGCGCAGCGTCTCGATGCGCCTCAACGATGCACGGTACGACGCACCGGATGTACTCGTCGACAACGATCCCGTGCAAGAAACACTGTTTTAATCGTGTCATCCCGAGCGTAGTCGGTGAAGCGCCGTAGTCGAGGGACCGCCGTGGTTGTTTGCAGCGCTTCACCGCTGCCGCTAAGCGAAGGCTCGAAGTTTTGCGCCATTCGCAGGATGCGAACTTCCTTTGGATGTGGCGCAAAACTCGCGCAGCAGGAGCGACACACGATGTGTCGCGAGGAGCGTCTTCGCGGGCGGCAACGGTGAAGCGATGCACCACGTCGCGTCGGTCCCTCGACTACGCTCCGCTACGCTCGGGATGACACGTTTATACTTGGACCGGCTCGCGCGTTGGCGTCTTGACTAGCTTTTCGTCTTTTCTGTCGTCCGGCGCGAAGCGCAGGTACATGATCGGAATCAAGAGCAGCGTGAGCACGAGCGAACTCGAGAGGCCGCCGATGACCACGATGCCCAGCGGCCGTTCGGCTTGCGAGCCCGGGTCGAGCGCGAGCGCGAGCGGCAACATACCGGCGATCATCGCGAACGTCGTCATTACGATCGGGCGGAACCGGTGGTGTGCGCTCTCCACGATTGCATCGAGCTTCGTCATGCCGCGGTCGCGCAGCTGATTCGCGAAGTCGACCAACAAGATGCCGTTCTTCGCGACCAAGCCGACCAGCATGATCGCACCGATCAGCGAGAACAGATTCAATGTTTGGTGCGTGAGCGCAAGCGCGCCCAAGGCGCCGACGACGGCAACCGGCACGGTGAACATGACGATGAACGGCGTGACGTAGCCATTATAGAGCGCGACCATCAAGAGATAGACGAGCAGGATCGAAAGCAAGAGCGAGATCGTCATCTCGTAGGTCGTATCCGCCACTTGCTCTTGGTTGCCGCCGGCCACGGGAACGACGGTGATGTCCGCGGGAAGCTTGAGCCCACGCAACCGGCGTTCGTAGTCGCGAATAACGTTGGAAAGCGTTGCGCCGGGTGTAACGTTCGCGCCGAGCAAGACGACGTTCCGACGCTCGAGACGAATGATCAACGGCGGAGCCGGAACGTTCTGCAAGTCTACGATGTCACCGACCCGGATGATCGAGCCGTTGTTCGCGCGAATCGGAATCGCTGAGATACCGGCGAGGTTCGTCAAATCCCGCTGCTGGTAGATTACTTGCACGTCTTTGAGCCCATTGGGCCCAGTGAACTGCGTCGCCGTGTAGCCGCCGTAGGCCGCACGTACCGCTGTTGAGGCTGTGCCGATGCCGGCGTCGAGCGCGCGCGCGGCATTGCGATTGAAGTTCACCTCGATTTGGGGTGAATCGAGCGAGTTTGACGTCGTTGCATCGATCACACCCGGCGTCTGCTCGAGTACAGCGAACGCTTTGGCCGCCGATGCGCTCGGATCGCTTGTCGCACTCTCAACTACGTAGCCGATCGGCTGCGAGATACCGCCCTGCGGATCGGTTGACGGCACGCCGATGACCTGTGCGCTCTGGCCCTGCAGCGCCTGTTGAATCTGACTTGCGAGTTGCTGCGACCAATACTGGGTCGATCGATGGCGTCCGTTCTTTAAGAAGATATGGATCTGGGCGACGGCGCCATTGCTAATGAAGCCGCTCAATGCGCCTTGGTACGCGCCCGAGATCGACGTCTCGGATTCGACGTCGGGCGAACGAAGCACGACCTGCTCGGCTTTGCGCACGGCAGCTGTCGTGGTCGCAAGTGGTGTACCCGTAGGATAATTGATCGTTTCGAAGAGCTCGCCACGATCGACCGGCGGCATGTATTCAAAGCCGACGATGCCCAGGGGAATGAGCAGTATCGCGGCGACGAGGCTGAGGAACGAGACCCATACCACGAGCCCGCGGTTTTCCAAACCCCAGTTCAGCGCGCGTCGTGCGTACCACACGCGCACGCCGTCGAACCATGTGGTGAAGCGATCGATGATGCCCCAGGGCTTCCAATTTGAAAACAGCGCCCAGCGTCCTGCGAGCGCCGGCGTCACCGCAAACGACACGAACAGCGATGTCAGCGTCGCGACCGTTACAACCAGACCAAATTCGCGTAAGAACAGACCGACTTGGCCCGGCAGAAACGAGAGCGGCAAGAACACGACGACGATGACCAGCGTAATCACGATCGTCGCCACGCCGATCTCCGAGATGCCGTTGATGGCGGCTTCTTTGGGCTGTTCGCCTTCTTCTTGGTGGCGCGAAATATTTTCGAGCACGACGATTGAGTCGTCGACCAGGATGCCGATCATCAGCGTCATGCCGAGCAGCGAAACGGTATCGAGCGTGAAACCGAGTACGTTCATCACGGCAAGCGTGACCAGGAACGACGCCGGCACGGCGATCATGACGACTACCGCCTTGCGCCAGGAACGCAGGAAAAACAACATCACGATGGCCGTGATGATGATACCTTCGATCAACGTGCGCGTGACACCCGACAGTAGGTCTTTGGTGTACGTCGACTGCACGTTGAGGACCGAGAACTTGATACCCGGATACTGCTGTTCGAGGCGCGGAATCTGCGCGAGCACCGCGTTGGACGCGGTGACTTCGCTCGAACCGGCCGCCTTCTGGATGTCGAGCTCGATGGCCGGTGTACCGTTCGTATAGGCAAAGACGCGCTGGGTCTCGTAGGCGTCTTGCACGTTCGCCACGTCCGAGATGCGGTAGAGCCGCGAGGTCGTGGTCCATGGATACAAACTCGACGTGCTGCCGCCGCTCGCGGCTGTCGTGGTATTGCCTAGGAGTAAATTTCCGACCGTCGGCACGTCTTGGATGTCGCCGCGAATATCGAGATTTGTCTCGCGGTTGGGCTCGTAGACGATTCCGCCCGGAGCGCGCACGTTGTTATTCGAGATCGCGTTGATGATGTCGGTGAGCGTAAAACCCGACGACGTCAACTTATTCGGATTGACGTTGACTTGGATCGACGCGGTGACATCGCCGTTCTCTTGGACGAACGAGATGCCTTGAACCTGTTCGAGCGCCGGCACCACGTCGTTAGTCACGATGGCTGAGAGTGCTCCGAGCGAAAGCGTCGACGATGACGCGGCTAGCGAAACAACAACGGCTTCGGAGGGATTGTAGATCGAGATCTGCGGCGTCGGCAAATCGTTGGGCAACTGATGCAGCGAATTCTGCACGCGGCCTTGCACTTGCACCAGGTCCGTGTTCTCATCCGACGTCAGCGAAAAGACGGCAACGATCGAGGCCTGTCCGGGCTCAATATTGGTCTGGACGTAGCTGAGATCCGGAGATCCGGCAATCTGATCTTCGAGCGGACGTACGATCGCGTCGCGCATTTCGGTGGTGGACGCGCCGGAATAGGTCAGAAGCACTTGGATCGAGGGGATGTCGTAGTTGGGTAACTGCTGTTTGACCAGCCTGAAGCCGGAGATCGAACCGGCGATCAAGACGAGACTGAGAAAAACGAAGACGAGCGTCGGCCGTTCGACAAAGAGCCGGGTAAATTTCATAACGGGCCTGCCTCCTGGTTGGGCTTACTCGGCCCGAGCCACATGAACATAACCGGCACCAATACGAGGGTCAAAACAAGCGAACTGATCAGGCCGCCGATCACGACGACGCCGAGTGCCTGGCGCTGCGCGCCGCCCGGATCGAGCGCGAGTGCGATCGGCGTCATGCCCGCGATCATTGCGCACGTCGTCATCACGATCGGACGGAAGCGTTCTTTTGCCGCTTCCACCAACGCGCTGACACGATCCATGCCTTGTTGCACCATGTGGTCGGCAAAGTCAACCAAAAGAATCCCGTTCTTCGAAGCGAGGCCAACCAAGAGCACGGTGCCGATCAGCGAGTAGAGGTTCAATGCTTGCCGTGTAAGGGCGAGCGCGGTAAATGCTCCAACAGTTGCGACCGGCACGGCAAACATGATGATGAACGGAAGGCGATAGCTATTGTACAGTCCGACCATCAACAAGTAGGTGAGCACGAGCGAGAGCCCGAGCCCACCCAACATGTTTACTCCCAATTGGGCCGCGTTCGCCTGATTGCCGCCGGCATTGGGCTTGACCGAGACCGTAGGCGGAAGCTTCAGCGTGGCAAGGTTCGCTTCGAAACGCTTCTGCACCGTCGAAAGCGCAACTCCCGGAGCCAAGTTTGCTTGAATGTGGACGGTCGTCTCACGGTTCGTACGCGTCATTAGCACTTGCGAGGGATCTTCAACGAGCTTTGCAACATCGGCCAAGTGAATGATATTGCCGCTGTTGGTGCGCATCGGAAGAGCGAGCAATAGGGCTATCGAGGTCTGGAAACTGCGCGGATAGAGTACTTGCACGTACTTGATGCCGTGCGACGTCTGAATCTGCGCGGCCAGCGTGCCGCCGAATGCAGCGCGAATGGCGCTCGCGGCCTGTCCGATGTTCATATCGAGCACACGCGCCCGGTCGCGATCGAAGTCGATATCGATCTGCGGCGCAAGGTTGAGCTGCGAACTGTTCACGTTGATCGCGCCTGGCGTTTCTTGCATTGCGCGCAGAATCTGCGGCGCATACTTCTCCGGCGTGTCGTCGGAGGAGGTTACAATATAGTCGATCTGCTGTCCGCTCCCGCCGCCCTGACCGGTTGCGGCAACGGAGACGATCTTTGCGCCCGGCGCAATTTTCTGCGCCATCAGGCCGAAGCGCTGGGCCCAAGAATCTGTCGTGCCTTTATGATCGTCTTGCAAGAAGACGTGTACTTGACCCACACTACCCTGATTGACCGTGCCGCCAAAACCGGCTTGCGTCGCGCCGGCCAGTGCCGTCTGCGACTGCACGGCGGGGATCTTTGCCAGCTCTTTGGTGAGTGCGGAAATCTTCGCATTCAATTGCGCGAGCGGCGTACCCGTCGGATACGTCACTTGCACGAAAACCTCACCGCGATCTACTGCCGGCATGAACTCAAAGCCGACCACACCGAAGACCACCAGCGACAGAGACGCAGCGACCGCTGCGAACGACACGATCACGACCAATCGCGGGCGCTCGAGCGCCCAGGGGAGTGCCGTCTGCGCATACCACAATCGCGTCCGCTCGAAGAGCGCCGTAAATTTGTCGATGAGCTTCGGCGGCTTCCAGTTGGAGAGCAGCGACCAGTTGCCGGCAAGTGACGGCGTTACGGTGAATGAAATGAAGAGCGAGGTCAACGTCGCGGTCACAACGACAAGTGCGAATTCGGAGAGAAAGCGTCCAATGATGCCGGGGAGGAATGCGATCGGCAGAAACACCACGACGTCGACCAACGTGATCACGATCGCGGCAGGGCCGATCTGCGAGCGGCCCTTGATCGCGGCCTCCTTCGGCGGCTCTCCGTTCGCATGGTGACGTTCGGTGTTCTCGAGCACGACGATTGAATCGTCGACGAGTATACCGATAATGAGCGTCATCGCGAGCAGTGAAACCGTATCGATTGAAAAGTTGAACACCTTCATCAGCGCGAGCGTCACACCCAACGACGAAGGGATGGCGATGAGGATGACGATCGCATTGCGCCACGAGCGCAGGAAAAAGAGCATCACGATCGCCGTGATAATAATTGCTTCACTCAGCGTGCGGACGACGCCCATGATCTGGTCGGTCGTATATGCGGCTTGGTTGTTGAGAATTTGGAAGTGGATCTGCGGATACTGGCGCTCGATTCCGGGCAATGCGCGCAAGACGTTGTCTGCGGCGAGGACCTCGCTTCCGCCGGTGGCTTTCTGCACGCTGAGCGAGATCGTGGGAATCGTGCCGACGTAACTGTACTGCCGCTGCGGCTCGAACGTATCACTCACGCTTGCGACGTCGGAGATGCGCATCTGGCGGGGCGCATAGGTCCACGCATTCACGTTGGTAAGTGACAGCCCGGAAAACCCGCCGCCGCCGCCCCGCCGGCGCTCGCCGGCGATGCACCGGAGCCTCCGGACGTCGCCATCGGATACTGCGTCACCAGGTTGAGCTGCGGGATCGGCGGCGCCGTCGGCGCGGGCGGCGGTGACGACGGCGGACCCGGCGTCGTCATCGGCGCTTGCGTCGCAAGAGCGCCGCCGCTTAAGGTTGTCGACGTCTGCGCATTCGAAGACGCCGGCGCTGCAGTAGGCGCGGTCGCAAGCGCAAGCGCGCTCGACGCGTTGCTCGCGGCGACCGATGCCGTCTCGCTCGACGCTACCGGCGGCGCACCGGGAACACCCGCGGCTACCGGAATGCTATAACTCGCGTTGCCGAATGACGTCTTATAGGAAGACGACGCCGCGATCAGCAGGTTTGCAACCGACGCTTCCGTTGTGAGATCGCCGCGCACATCGATCGTCGTCTCGTGACCGGGAAGGTAGGCGATGCCACCGGGTTCGCGGTTGTTGTTGCTTTGAATCGAACTGACGACGTCGTTGAGCGTGTAGCCCGCGGAGTTGAGCAGATTCGGATTGACGGCGACCTCGTAAGCCGGGGTGACAGCGCCGCCCGCGTTCACATTCGAGACGCCGCTGACTTGTTCGAGGGCGGGCACGATATTGTTGCTCACGATAGCCGAAAGCGCTCCGGGACTATATGCGCTCGAATCGAGGCCGATGGTAAGCACGGTTTGTTGCGAGGGATCGAAACTTGCGACCGTCGGGGCCGGCATATCGCTCGGCAGTTGTGATTGCGCGACGAGCACGCGACGCTGTACTTGCACGAGATCGGTCGTCTTATTCGACGACAGTTCGAAGGTCGCACTGATCGAGGCTTGGCCCTGCTGCACGGTCGTTTGGATGTACTGCAGGTTCGGAGCACCCGCGATTGCGTCTTCGAGCGGACGCACGATAGCGTCGCGAATCTCGGTCGTCGAGCCTCCCGGATAGCTCGCACGCACGTTTATGGTCGGAAAGTCCACGTTAGGAAATTGCTGCTGGGTAATCGTCAATCCGCCGATTGCACCGGCGACAACGATCAGGGCGAGCAAGACGAAGACGATTGTCGGCCGCTCGACGCACAGCCGCGTGAGCCACATTATTGTGGCGGCGAAGGTGACGGCGAGGCGCCACCGCGGTGCCGGCGATATCCGGGCGACGCCCCGGGAGAAGCCGCCGGATCGGTAGACGCATTGGGTGCACCGGACGCTTGTCCGACGACCTGTTGCCCGGACGCGATACCGAGCTGCCCGTTCGAGACCACTTGCGTGCCTTGCGCGATACCGGTGACGATCGAGGTCGTTCCGTTGCTGCCGAGTTCTTTCACGCTCTGTTGTTTGGCAGTACCGTCGGATGCGACGACCATGACGGTCGTGTGTGAATCATCCAAAAATGCGGCGGTTGGAATCCCGATGCCGGTCACCGTGGGCAGCGTAATCGTGCCGGTCACCGCCATACCCGACTGTAGCCGATCTCCCGGGTTCGGAACGATCACTTCCACCGTGAAATTTGTCGAACCCGGTTGCACTTGACCGAGGACGGCGCTGACATGTCCCTCATACGCCGCGCTCGTGATGCCGGCGACTGCGATAGCGACCGGCGCGCCACGCGAAATTTGAAAGACGTTTGACGACGATGCGTTCAGCTCAGCGTAGACCGGATCGAGTTGCTGTACGGTAAAGATCGTGCGCGAACCCGGATATTCGCCCGGATTGAGATTGCGGTTGACCACCACGCCGTCGACCGGTGAGATAATCGTCGCGCGCGCAATCTGCGCCGCAACTTGGTCGGCTTGCGCGTGCGCGGACTGCGCGTCCGCAATGGATGCGGCGACCGTCGCTGCTTGCAAGCCCTGCGTGTTGTTGCCATTGACTTGATTATTGAGTACCGCGGTATTGTACGTATTCAAGTCGCCTACGTAGGCCGCCCGCGCGGCTTCGAGCTGCGACTTCGACACATAGCCGCTCGAATAAAGCGCTTGGTCCTGTTGATAGACGAGCTTCGAGTTGTTCATCGCTGCCCGCGCAGCCTCAACTTGATTGCTGCCTTGGCCGAGGTTGAGCTGCGCTTGATACTTCGTTTGTGTTGCCCGTGCATCGGCCGAAGCGGCGTTGCGTTCGTCGGCATTGTAGTTCGCGCGCAAATCGGTCGTATCGAGAAGGGCGAGCACCTGTCCCTTGCGCACAGGATCGCCTTGAATCACGTTGACGGCATCGGTCGGCTCGCTGAGCGAACTCGAGATCGCGACGTTTTGAAATGGCGCGACGATGCCGGCTATCTGCACTTGCGGCTTCACGCTCGCCGGCCGCGCGGTCGCGACCGGTATACTTTGCGTCGTCGCCCCGCTCGCTCCGCGATGATGACGCGTAGCGCCACCGCCACAGCCGGTGACGGCGAACGCGAGTAGCGCCACCGCGGTCCATCCGAGGGGCTTCGGAAACAAGCGAGCTAGCATCGCGCAAAGGCTACGCCATGAAGCCGAGTGATTCCTGAGAGGTTGCGCAATTTGATCCATTTCTCAAAACGGTGGTCTGCACATCATCCCCGTAGCGGGCGCGTTCCTCACCTTGCAAGAATACTTGCCTTATGTCGATGACCAACACCACCGACAGGCGTAGCACCGACCGCCGTCAAGGCGACCGCCGGATCGTTTCGATCGCGGTTACCCTCGACCGGCGTGCGGACGAACGGCGCAAGGGCGACCGCCGCCTGGCCTAGTTCCGGTCTCGAGCGGGTGTAGGGACGTCGCGCGCGCGCTTTGGCGCAGCGCCTAGTTCGTCGCGGCCAAGGCCTAGGAAACCACAAAGTCCAAGCCAATGGAGCCTGAACGTTCCATTTGGCAAAGCTATGAATTTCAAAGACCTTCAGTACGCGCTCGCCCTCGAGCGGCGCCGCAGCTTCAGCCGGGCGGCCGAGGAGTGCGGCGTGGCGCAGCCGACCCTTTCGGCCCAGATCCGCAAGCTCGAGACCGAACTTGGGGTTGAGCTCTTCGAGCGCGACGGCCGCACCATTCGGGTCACGCCTGCCGGCGAGCTCGTGCTCGAGCAGGCGCGACTTGCGCTTGGCGCCGTCGCACGCATCGAGGAGCTCGCGCAGACGCGCGCGGATCCGATGGTCGGCCCGCTCCGTTTGGGTGTGATCCCAACGCTTGCACCGTATCTGCTGCCGGGCGTGCTCGGGCCGTTGCAGACGCAGCTTCCGCTCGCGCCACTCGTCGTCATCGAAGATATGACGCACCGTTTGCTCGAGTCGATTCACGCCGGGCGCCTCGACGCTGCACTTGTCGCGACCGAACACACCGACGGAAATCTCTCGGAAATTGCGCTCTTCGACGAAGCCTTTAGTGTTGCGCTTCCTGCCAGCGATCCACTCGCAACGCGAACGCGCATTAGCGTCGAGCAGTTGGATCCGGCTACGCTCATCTTATTAGCGGATGGACACTGCCTCTCGGACCAGGCGCTGGCGCTGTGTGGGCAAACGCACGGGCGCGGCCTGCGCAGCGATCTCTCCGCAACGTCGCTTGAGACCGTCCTTAATCTCGTCGAAGCGGGACTCGGGATGACGATCGTCCCCGAGCTCGCGCGGGCGCACTTCGAGGGTCGTTTTGCGCGGATTGCATTCCGACCGCTCGAGGGCGAACGCTCGTCGCGCGCGATTCGCGTCCTCCACCGCGCGTTTGTGCCGCGCCGCCCAGCGATCGAGCGCCTGGCGGAGACTATTCGAGGGAGCTTCCCCGTGGGAACCTTCGCGCAACGCGTGTAATTGGGGAGCATGGCGGAAGTCAATCGGGAACTTTTTCCGACGACGAGCATCAACGTGCCGAACTTGGTACCGTTGATGGAACGATTGCGCGACGAAAATCGCAAACGCGCGATCACCCTCGTACACGTCGCGTCTTCCGAAGAAGGCGAATGGATTTGCTCGACCGCCGCTGCACGTCTGGCGCGCTACGGCGATAAGATGATCGGTCCCGAGCCAGGCCGCGTCATCGATCTGGTCGAGACCGCGATACGCGTCAAGGTACCTTATCTCTTCGCCGGCGAGATCCGCCGCGAGGAAGATGCGCGCGCGTTGCGCGCTGCGGCGACGCTCGGCATTAAAGCCGTTGCATTTCTCGTGCGCCCCTCGCGCAAAGAAGCCGACGACGCCGTGACGATGCTCGGTTCGTGGGGCAGCTTTGACGTCGCCCTATTATCAGAGTACTAAAGTACTTTCGTAAACCGCCACGGCTTGACCGCCAACGGCTATCTGCTGCACGTACGTTCCTTCGACGGCGAAACGTGCTTTGAGCTGACTTGGACGTCCCATTGCGACGCCTTGTTGCACGTCGATGTGCGTGCGGCTTTGATCGAGCAGTCGCCACCAGCCAAGCGCCGCGCACAGTGGCGCTACGGAAGATCCCGTTGCGGGATCCTCGCCGATGCCGCTCGCGACCGCAGCGAACATACGCGCGTAGGCTTTACCGCCTTGATAACTGCAGATCAGCACGTTGCCTTCGCCGACATCGACGGTCGTTGCCTTGACCAAGTCCCCGCGATCGAGCATGACCCAATCGACGTTTTGTTCGGTGTCGAGCAGCACGCACAAGAACTCTACGCCGTGGCCGCCAAAGACTTGCGGCGGCATCATGACGCACGAAACGGGCAACCCAATCGCCTGCGCGACCGCGGCCCGATCGACGGCCGCGCTCAACGCTTCCGCCGGCGGCGGCGTCATCCACAGTACATCGCCCTCCTTGCGTACCGGAATGATCCCGGCTTCCATTTGGAACGCAAGGTCGGGGGTCGCCTTCGCGAACTCCTGGAGCACGAAGGCCGTGCCGATCGTCGGGTGCCCGGCGAACGGCAACTCCTGTCCCGGCGTGAATATGCGCACGTGGTGTGTCGCGCGATCGTCGCTCGGGCGCATGACAAACGTTGTTTCCGAAAGGTTCATCTCGCGTGCAATTTTTTGCATCGTCTCACCGTCGAGACCCTCGGCGTCGAGGAACACGGCGAGCGGATTTCCGCCGAAACGCTCGGACGTAAAAACGTCAACATGATATAAAGGCAACTTCATGGCCCTTCCACTTTACCATGCCGTCGCGTCGAACGCACCCGATCCGGATGCGATCTTCACGCGCGCGCAAACGACGTGGAATGCGCGCGCGATGCCGCCGTACGAGTCGTTCACGTTACCGTGCGACGTGACGTTTCTTGAGAAAAGCTGCAGCGCCGGCACCGTGGTGCAATTCATCGTGCGGCTTGGCGACGGCCGCACCTTCGTGCAAACGCTGACGGCCGATGGGCGTCCGGGAATCGTGTTGCTGCGTGGCGGGTACGCATTCGGCCCGGCCGGGGCGCCACTCGGCTTCTTCCGTCGTGCGCCTGCGCAAGGCGCCACGCCTCCGCCGGCCCCACCAAATCTCGCGGCCGATCCGATCCAGACGATTGCGGTGGTACGTGCGGTCGATCGCGCCTACGATATTTCGTACCTCGAAACGGTGCAGCTTGACGCACACGCGGTGTATCATCTGCGGCTTCGTCCGCTGCGCAACCCGCAACAGTATCCGTTGCGCGAACTCTGGATCGACACAACGACCTATGACGTCATACGCCTCACCTATGCGTGGCCGTACAACGGCACCACGGCCAACATCACCTACGATTTCGCGCCGGCCGGCACGCAAAGGCTCTGGACGATCGTGCACATCGATGCGCAGGCAACCTCGCACAACCTCTTTGCGTCGCATACCGAACATGTCAGCGAAGACTTGCACGACATCGCGTTTCCCGCGAGCGTGCCCGACGACGACTTTATCCCGCGCTGACCGCCGCGACCGTGATGCCGGCGTCTTCGAGCGCAGCGCGTATCGCGCGCGCGAACGCGAGCGCATGCGGACCGTCACCGTGGATGCAAATCGTTTGGCCCGCCCCCGCGCGCGTAAGCGCGAGTGCTTGCGCAACCACGATCTCGACCTCTTCGATCAGCGCGCCGGGCTGCCCGCGTGGGATGAGCGATCCGTCGGACCGATAGCCGCGGTCGGCAAAGACCTCGGAAATCGCGCGCAAGCCGTGGGCGCGCGCGCTGAGCAGCTGCGCACCGCCCGCAAGCCCGACGATCGCGAGTTCCGGGTCGAAGGCGACGACTGCGCGCGAGATCGCGTCCGCGACCGCGCGATCGCGTGCCGCGACGTTATAGAGCGCACCGTGCGCCTTGACGTGCGTCAAGCGTGCGCCTTGGGCTTCAGCGATGTTCGCAAGCGCGCGCGTCTGCTCCAACACGTCGTCGAAGATCTCGTCCGGCGAGCGCTCCATCGCGACGCGTCCGAAGCCGGCCCGATCCGGATATGACGGATGCGCGCCGATCGCGACGCCGTGCCGGATCGCGGCGCGCACGGTGGTCTCCATCGTGTGCACGTCGCCCGCATGTCCGCCGCTCGCGACGTTCGCTGAGGTCACGATAGCGAGCAGCGCTTCATCGTCGCCGCAGCCCTCGCCGAGATCGGCATTGAGATCGATGCTCGTCACAGCGCGTGTTCCACGAAGCGGACCTCCGCCATGATCGATGCTTGCGCCAACATCCACAGGTCTTCTTCGAGTACCACGCCGGCCAGCGGATATCCGCCGGTCGTCTGCGCATCGCTCATCAACACGATCGGTTCACCCGAAGGCGGGAGCTGAATAAAGCCGGGAAACACCGCGCGCGACGGCAACGCGCCCAGGTTGTGCGGCGTCGGCGACCCGTGCAGGCGGCAGCCCATGCGATTGCTTTGCGGTCCAATCGTCCAGGCGCGATCCCAGAGATGCGCGGCGAGCGGCGGCTCCGCGATCGTGCGCAGTGTAAGCGAAAGCGCCGGCGGCGCAGCGGCGGCGCGCTGCGGTGCGGCGGTCGCAAGCTCGATCCGCAAACGATCGCCCGAGCGCAGCGCACGACCTTCGCATCCACCCATCTTCGCCATCAGATCGGTTGTGCGTGAACCGAGCACGACCGGAACATCGATGCCTCCGCCAATTGCGAGATAACTGCGCATCCACGAGCGCGGACGCTGCAACACCAAACGCTGGCCGGCGTAGACCTCGTGCGCACACCATGGGCGAATGGGCTCGCCGCCGAGTTCGGCGCCGCAGTCGGCGCCGGTCAACGCAAAGTACGTATTGCATTCAAAAGCGACGCTGAGGTCGCCCAGCACGATTTCGATTGCTGCCGCGTCCGACGCATTGCCAACCAGCGCGTTTGCCGTTGCGTAGCTGCGCGCGTCCATCGGACCGCACCATCCGACACCTTCATGGCGCAAGCCGAATCGTCCGCGGTCGACAACGAGACTTTGCAGGCCCGCACGCTCGATGCGAATCGCGCGATCGCTCATTTCGCGACGAATCGCACGGCGTCACCGGGGTGCAACAATGCAGCGGGAACACGATCGGGATCGAACATGCTCAGCTCGGTACGGCCGATGATGTGCCAGCCGCCGGGCGAATCGAAGGGATAGACCCCGCTTTGCGCGCCCGCAATTGCCACCGATCCGGCCGGTACCCGCATGCGCGGCTGCGCGCGACGCGGCACGTGCAGCCGTGCATCGAGCCCATCGAGATACGCGAATCCCGGAAGAAACCCAACGAAAGCGACGACGTAGTCGCCGCCCGCGTGCAGCGCAATGACCTCATCTTCGCTCAGGCCGCGCGCCGAGGCGACTGCCCGCAAATCTTCGCCGTCGTAGCAAACGGGAATTTCGATCGTGCGCGCGCTTTCCACATCGTCATGCACGTTCGCCCACGCGCGCGCAAGCCGATCGCGCACGGCTTCGTAGTCGATCGCATCGCGCTCGAACGCCACCGTCAGATTGCCGTCGCCGGCGACGGCTTCGCGCACGTGCGGCCATGCGCGTGCGCCACGCGCAAGCGCCCACATCCTCCGCTGCGTCGCAACGCCACGCTCGTTGCACGCGAGCAAAATCGCCGCCTCACCCACGCGATGAAAATTAGGCGTTCCGAACTCTTCCATTAAAGAGGCCATTCGCCACCGGCGCCCGGAAGCACCGCTCATGAATCCACAGGAGCCCAGCGTCACCGAGGTCGTCGCCGACATTCCGGGTTGGCAGACCGTGAAGCCGCGCATTCCCGATACGCTGCAGCGCCGCAGACTCGAGGAACAGCGCAGCGTGCGCGAGATCGTGTTCGGTGCGCAAGACGGCATTTTGACCACGCTCGGCATTATCACCGGCGTCGGTGTTGCCGAAGGCGATCGCTCGGCCGTCTTTATCAGCGGATTTTTGGCCATGCTTGCCGGCGCGCTCTCGATGGCGGTCGGCGAGTACTTGGGCGGCAAGTCCGAGCGCGAAGTCGTCCAGGCGACGATTGAAATGGAAAAGGGCGAGATGGCCGCCGATCCGCAGGGCGAGTTCGCCGAGCAGGTCGCCTATTATAAGATGAAAGGCTTCTCCGCCGAGGAGGCGCAGATGATCGTGCGCCGCCTGACGCAGCACCCGGACATCTACCTCTATGAAATGATGCGGGACGAGTTCGGCATCGATCCGCGCGTTGCCGAGGAGAGCGACTTGCGCGCGCCGCTGGCGATGGGCGGTTCGTTTGCCGCCGGTTCGCTCATTCCGATCGTCGCGTATATCGTGCCGCTCACGATGACCGGATCGACGATTCTCGCGCTCGTGCTCGCCGTGCTCAGTCTTTTCGGCGTCGGATATTACGCCGCACGTAATACCGACCGCAATCCGCTTTCGAAAGGACTCGAAATCGTGGCCTTCGGCGTCGTCGTTTTCGTGCTGTCGTATCTAGCCGGCCACTTCATTCCGCCGCTCTTCGGCCATGCGCCCGTTTCCGTAGGTGGCTAGCGCCTAAGGTAGCGTTCCGTCAAACGATTCTTTCTGGTACGCGTCGAGGAAGGTCTGTAATTCCGCGGCACGTTGCGCGCCCATGCGCTGCGCCGTCTTGGTAATCAACTTCGGCGGGATGTCATGCACGAAGCTGCGCAACTGTTTGACTGCGCTCGCGGCGCTCGCTGCAGATGCGCCGGTGAGCGAGATGATCCGCACCGCACCGATCGCGCCGAGAAAGTCCAGCGAATCCGCGTCGTGTAACACGATCGCGTTGGGATCGCTACCCGGATCGCTATAGAACATATGCCCGCGCATCGCGGCCTGCACGCTTGGAAACTTCGCCATCGGGAAGCCGGCGTCGCGCAGAATCGATTCGCTCTCGCGTGCGGCAACGTCGCCATGCTCGCCCTTGGCCTGATAGGGCGGAAAGGCTGCCATGTCGTGCAACATGCAGGCTGCAAAGAGCACGTCGGTGTCGATCTTGAGCCCGTCCCCCTGAGCGAGCTGCATCGCGATTTGATAGTTGCGCTCGCCGTGCTGCCAACCCCAGGCCGGGTGCGTAAATGATTTGCGAGCGAGATCGTAGATCGTCACCTTCCATGGCGCATCGAGCGGGATTCCGCTCACAGTTGTCGGACCTGCGCTAAGGAGCGGGAGCGGCGCCGCAAAAGCGAGGACCGCGAGGACGACCGAGCAGAGCAGCTTCTTCATGCAGCAAGTCATTCAACGCATCGTTACCAGCGCATTTCGGATCGAACGCAACGGCGTCGAGCCGGTCTTTGCCGTGCGCTGCGGGATCGGCGTTGCCGTCGCCCTGCTCGCAGGCTTTGCCAGCGGCGTCCCGATCTACGCGGTGGCTGCGGGCATCGGCGCGTTCAGCGTGGGATTCGCATCGCTGCAAGGCGTCTACCGCACGCGCGCCGGCACGATGCTGGGCATGGCACTCGCGATGGCGCTGTCGACTGCGGTCGCATCGCTCTGCTCGCACTCGGCAGAACTCGCGATCTTAGCGCTTGCGGTCTGGGGCTTCGGCTACGGCATGCTCGCATCGCTCGGCCCGGGCGCATCGGCAATCGGCGTCAATGCAACGACCGCACTGATCATCTTCGAACGCTATCCCATGCCGCTGCACGTCGCCGCGATAACCGCGCTCGTCATGCTTGCCGGCGGCTTGCTGCAGACGCTGTTGCTGGTCGTGCTCTGGCCGATCGAACGCTACCCGCAGGAACGGCATGCACTCGCCGATGCGTACCGCGAGCTTGCGGCGTACGCGAAATCGAGCGACGCGTCAACCCATGTACCTTCGAGCGCCGAACTCACCGAAGTACGCAAAACGCTTGCCGATCCGCGCCCATTCGGACGTCCGCTCGTGCTCGAGGCGTTCCAGAGCCTGCTCGATGAGGCGGTCCGCCTGCGCTCGTCGCTCGCACTGCTTGCCACCGTCGGCGGCGATAAATACGCGCGGCTGCGTCCGCTCATCGCGCAGGTTCTCGAAGCAATCGCGCAAGCGCTCGACGATGCGCACGCGCCCGAGAACGTCGCGCTCTACGAGATGGTCAATGCGGAAACCAACGATCCCAATCTGCGTGCGCTCTACGGGCAGTTGCGCGCTGCATGGCGATCTGCGAGCGTGCCGCTGGGCGGATTTGCGCTACCCGAGCTCCACTACCCCACGCATTTGCCGAACTTCGAGCGGCCTTTGGCCACACTGCGCGAGCATTTTCATCTCGGTTCAGCCTTCGGACGTCATGCCGTTCGCCTCGCGGTAACGCTGGCTGCAGCCGGTGTGCTTGCCGACGTCTTGCCGATTCAGCGCGGCTATTGGATCACCCTGACCGCGGCGCTCGTCCTGCGGCCCGACTTTACGACGACCTTCTCGCGCGGCGTTGCACGCATCGCCGGAACGATCGTCGGCGTCGTCGCCGCAACCGCGATCGTCGTCGCCGTACCCAACACCCCACACATAACGCTTGGGCTTGCAATTCTCTTTGCCGCAATCAGTTACGCAGCGTTCCAACTCAACTATGGCCTCTTCAGTCTGACGGTCACGGCGTATGTTGTGTTCTTGCTAGCCCTCGTAGGAACGCCCGAAGCTACGGCCGTCCAAAACCGCTTGGTCGCAACGGTTGCCGGCGGTCTGCTCGCGATGGCGTCGTACGTCATTTGGCCGACCTGGGAGTCAACGCGTACGCCCGCCGCGCTGCGTGCGCTCGTGAACGCCGCGCTCGACTATACGAGGTTGATGTTACAAGGACTGATCGAGCCGAGCGCGCGCGATGCCGCTAAATTGCGCGCAGAACGCCCGCGTGTGTGGGCCTTGCGTGCCGCTGCCGAGGAATCTCTCGAGCGCATGCTGAGCGAGCCCGGCCACACGCACGAAATGGATCCCGATGCCGCTCTCGGGATCATGGCGGCGAGTGAGCGGCTGGGCCTGGCGAACGCCGCCCTTTCGAGCCTGTATCAAGATCCGCAAACGCCCGCATACCCGCAACTCGAACCACTCGCGCGAGCGTTCGCGGGCGCTTCTTTCGACGGAGCATCGGGCTTGCGCGATGCCTACGCAGAAGCAGCGAAAGCACTCGAGACGGATACCGGTCCCGCGACCACCGCGCTACTCACCAGTTGCGACCGCGCGGTGGACAGCACCAACACGATCGTCGAGTTATCGAAGGAATCGCGCGAAGGCTAGCAGCCGTCGCCGATCTGGATCTCGATAAGTTTGTTGAGACGAAAGTAGAAATTCTCGAACTGTCCGCACTCGCTTTTCGTCTTGGACAGTTTATTGCGCGGCGGCCACGTGGTGTAGGCAAGAACGATCAGATCGGTATTCTCAACGATCCGTCGCTCAGAACTACCGTAAATCCGCATGACTTCCCAGGGATCCATGCCGAGCGTAACGCCGCGCACGGTCTTGAGCGGCCAAAGATTCTGATTCGCCAGCGTCTTGGGTGGCGCGAATACGTAGGCGAGGACGGTTTCATCCCACGAACAACAACCGGTTTCATAGAACACTCTGCCGTGTGCCGCGTCGTATATGACATACGCCTTCTGCATTTCCACCGTGAATACGATGAGCGTCCCACCCTTCGGGTTTTGCGGGAAGCGGTCGCGCTGCGTAATGTGCGTCGCGTGATCCCAGAATGCGTCCGGCGTCGCAAATTGCGGCAACCATTCGCCCACTGCTTGGTTACAGGTCGACGGAAAATATTGCGCGCAGATCGGTGGATTGGTCGGCACCGGCCTCGCGAGCGCTGCAGCGAGGAGTAGTCCGAGCATCATCGCGGCCTTCTAACAGCCATTGCCGAGCTGAATGAGCACCAGCTGATTGTCGCGGAAATAGAAGTCCTCATCCTGTTCGCACGGTGATTTAATATCCGCCGGCATCTTGAGCCCGGTTTTGTAGGAGAGGACGAAGACGTGCGGCGTCTTCGTAGCGACGAGCGGCGAGTTTGCGCCATAGATGCGCTCGACATCGGCGACAGATGCGTCAAGACGAATGCCACGTGCCGTTCGCACATTGGAGAGATTACGGTTTGCAAGCGGCTTGGGCGGCGGCGACGTCGCGTATCCAAGGGCATACTCTCGCCATGAGCAACAACCCATCGAATAAAACGCAATGTGATGTGCCGAATCAAACACTACGCGTCCTCGTGGTGGTCCCGCATTGCCAAAGACAAAGAATGTCCCATCGCGCGGCCCCTGAAATTCGATCGGGGAATTCGTGCGCAAGCTTTTGCCCTCGTACACAAAATCGTCTTCTTCTGAAGTATGACGTGGGCTTTTCTTGGAATCGGGAAGCAGTGCGTACGTCGGCAGCCACGCCGCAAGCGCTTCGCTGCATGCGTCGTGATAGTACTGCACGCAGATGGGATTGTTCGTCGGCACCGGGCTCGCGAGCGCCACGGCAAGGAGCAATGCAAGCACCGTGCCCCCTTCGCAGAGGCCCGGCTCGGTCCCTCGACTACGCTGCGCTACGCTCGGGATGACAAGCACAAATCCCGACGAAGTAGCCCCGCGTGCCTGAGTATGTGTATTCCATGTTTCGCGTCGGCAAAATGGTGCCGCCGAAGCGTCAGATCCTCAAAGATATTTCGCTGAGCTTCTTCCCCGGTGCCAAGATCGGCATTCTCGGCCTCAACGGCGCAGGGAAGTCCTCGCTGCTGCGCATCATGGCCGGCGTCGATACCGAATTCGACGGCGACGCCGCACCCGCGCCCAATCTGACCATCGGCTTCTTGGAACAGGAGCCGAAACTCGATCCGCACCTCACCGTGCGCGAAACGGTCGAAGAGGGTTTAGGCGAGTTGCTCGCCGCGCGCAAGCGACTCGAGGAACTCTACGCAGAGTACGGCAATCCCGACGCCGATTTCGAGAAGCTCGCCGAGGAGCAGTCGAAACTCGAAGCGATTCTGCAAGCCGCGGGCGACGATCTCGATCAGCAACTCGAGATTGCTGCCGACGCGCTGCGCTTGCCGCCGTGGGATGCAAAGATCGGCCCGCTTTCCGGCGGTGAGAAGCGCCGCGTCGCGCTCTGCCGCTTGCTGATTTCCAAGCCCGACATGTTGCTGCTCGACGAGCCGACGAACCACCTCGATGCCGAGAGCGTCGAGTGGCTCGAACAGTTTCTCCAGCGCTTTCCCGGAACGGTCGTTGCGATCACGCACGACCGGTACTTCCTCGATAACGCCGCCGAATGGATTCTCGAACTCGATCGTGGTCGCGGCATCCCGTGGAAGGGCAACTACAGCTCGTGGCTCGATCAGAAACAAGAACGTCTGGCTTCTGAAGAAGCCGCCGAATCCGCGCGTCAGAAAGCCCTCAAACGCGAACTCGAATGGGTGCGTCAAGGCGCCAAGGGCCGCCAGTCCAAGAGCAAGAGCCGCATCGCGCGCTTCGAAGAGCTTTCGACTTACGAATATCAAAAGCGCAACGAAACGCAAGAGATCTTCATTCCGGTCGCGGAACGGCTCGGCGAGCGCGTCATCGAGTTCAAGCACGTGCGCAAAGCCTACGGCGAGAAGCTCTTGATGGACGACGTCAACTTCGTGATACCGCCGGGTGCAATCGTCGGCATCATCGGACCCAACGGCGCCGGTAAAACGACGCTCTTCCGTATGATCGCCGGCAAGGAACAACCCGACAGCGGTGAGATCATTATCGGTCCCAGTGTCAAGTTCGCACTCGTGGATCAAAGTCGTGAGGCACTCGACAGCAGCAAGACCGCGTGGGAAGACGTCAGCGGAGGGCAAGATCTCTTACAAGTCGGCCGCTTCGAGATGAACTCGCGCGCGTACCTCGGTCGCTTCAACTTCAAGGGCGCCGATCAACAGAAGAACGTCGGGCAGCTCTCGGGCGGCGAACGCGGACGGCTACACTTGGCAAAGACGCTGCTCGTTGGCGCCAACGTGCTGCTCCTCGACGAGCCGTCGAACGATCTCGACATCGAGACCTTACGTGCACTCGAAGACGGGCTCGCGGAATTTGCCGGCACCGTGCTGGTCACGAGTCACGATCGCTGGTTCCTCGATCGCATCGCGACGCACATCCTCGCGTTCGAAGGCGAGAGCCGCGTGCACTTCTTCGAAGGTAACTACCATGACTACGAAGCCGACAAGATCAAACGCCTCGGCGAAGAGGCTGCGCGCCCCAAACGCATTCGCTACCGCCCGCTCAGCTTGAACTAAGCTGTGTTATTCCGCTGAGGAGCTATGGCTGCTGAGTCTCTTACGCTACCTTCGTAAAGCATCGCGTCGAGCTTTGCCATTCGGCCCTCGCTGATGCCGCCATTCCTTAGAGTGTCCATCCAGGGCACTAAAATCAGCCCCTTCGCCCGACGGGGCGATTTCATTTAGCGTGCGAACGGACACCTCGAACAATCCCATCGCAAGGTCGTCCAAATGGCTAACCGTAGCGTAGTGGTTCGCGCGAAGCCGCTTCGCGCTGTTTTGTTCCACCATGGCTTGCGTGCACACAGTCTGATCAGGCACTGGGGGTGGAGCGCAGAAGCTCGGAACGTTCTTCGGGTCGTTAGGATCATACCCAGGCTCGTATGCGCTTTCCACCGCTTTAATCACGGGCGCCCATGACTGCACGAGCGTTCGACGGGTAGCATTGAAGTTTTGCGGCGTTAGGGAATACGGATCGATTGTACCGCTAAGCCCGAGAATGGCGGATTGCAGGTCGCTCAACGCGTGCGTTGACGCGTATCGACCGAGCGCGGATGTGGAAACGCCAATGCGCGCAGCAGTGGTCGCTGGAATGGTCGGCGTTGCGCCCAGCAGTACAATCGAGACTACGAGCACGAATTCATAAGACAGGTTTCCCCGCATTATCGATTCACCTCAAAAGTCCTGACCGGTTTGATACGGGCGTGACACCATTCATTTGATCCTTCAGAAACGTCTGAAAACGAAACCGCGGCCGGCCCAACGTGTGTGGCGGCTAGCCTTCCAATCGTCGCGAAACCCGCGATGTGGTAGACGTTGTTGCGTAGATTGATCGGAACATCAAATTCTCCACGTGCTCGACACCGGTTTTGTGACCAGCGTGAGAGCCGCGCGGAGGCGGAACCCTCGTGCAAAGCGCATACCAATGGAAACGACCGGCCGCGCAATTTCATGCGAGCGTGTAAAGCCACCAGCGCGGCGCACCTTTGCGAGCGCCGCGGTCGAAGTAGACGACGGCAATGCGCCCGTCCGTCGTATCGAATTCAAACCAGTGCTTTTTGACGTAGGTATCGCCGCGATCGTCTTTGGTCGAGCGCCAGGTCTTGCGCACGGCCCCAACTTCGATCCGGTCGCTATCCCACGTGAAGGCGTGCGGAAGCGACGGCTCGCCTTGCGCGAGCGTATCGGTGTCGAGCGCGCCCTCAGGGGTCAGGCTTTTCCCGATGAAGCTCATGCTTTTCCGGTTTGAGCGGTAACGGCGGTAGATGCAGTGCCGCTACCTTTTTCCCAAGTGCGTCAAGCTGCTGCTCGTACTGCTGCATCAGCGCTGCTTGTGCATCGGTCGGCCCGGTATACGACGTCGCGATGATGTGCCGCAGGTACGCAATCTGATCGATGACCTTGGCCGGTTGCCGATAGCCCGAGTTCTGCGAGCCATTGCCGTTGCGAAGCTCGTCTGCCAAGGCAGCAGCTTTTGGCCCATGATTCTTGAGTTGCGCGATCCACACTTCACCGCGCTCTTGGTCGATCGCGAGCCGCGCGAGTGCATCGTATTGCGCACGCAAGTCCAAGATCGTCGCATCGTTGCGTGGATCGAGCCGCACGCGCAGCGGCACGGTCAAGGTCGCATTGCGCGCCGCAATCCGTACCGAGTATGTGCCCGGCAGCACTTCGGGTCCGTCGATTTCGAGCGGATAGAACACGTAGAACGGGCGCGGATCTTGCGTCGTGTGCGGCCAGTTCGGTGGATCGACCGCTAAATCCCAAACCACGCGATTGACCCCGCCATCCGTCGTGCCGTCGAGATGCCGGATCACCTTACCGCCGGCGTCGAGGATCTCGATCGTCGCCTTCTCTTTCGGCGGCGACTTCTTCCCTTTCTTGGTCTTTGGCACAGGGTGCGGCTTGAGATAATACGAGATCACTGCTCCGTACGGTTTATTGTCGGCGACGAACGCGTTCTGTCCGATGTCGTAGTACGGTCGTGACGCGTATCGCCATGCGTCCGCCGGTGCAACGAGTGCGACCTCACCTTGGACTGCGCGCGCGAGAGCTTCGAGCGGTGCGATGTCGTCCAAGATCGCAAAGCCGCGTCCGTGCGTGCCGGCAATGAGATCGTTCGCATCGGGCTGGATCTGCAGATCGTAGACCGGCACGTGATTCATTCCCAGGCGAAAATCTTGCCAGTGCGTGCCGCGATCGAACGAGACCCAAAGTCCGTCTTCCGTACCCGCAAAGAGTAACGACGACGCATGCGGATCCTCGCGCACGACATAGGCCCACAACGGCAAGCCGTGGTCGATACGCGTCCACTTCGATCCACCATCGCGCGTCATGAACACGTATGGATGGATATCGCCCAAGCGGTGCGCGTCGAACGTCACATACACAACCTTCGCATCGACGCGTGACGGTTCGATCGACGCCACGATCGCGTGCGCGGGCACGCCGGCGATGTTCTTGCTCAAATCGGTCCACGACGTGCCGTCATCGCGCGTCACGTAGAGATGGCCATCATCGGTGCCGGCCCAGATCGACCCCGCCACCGAACCTTCGGCGATCGACCAGATCGTGCAGTACGTCTCGGCGTTGGTGTTGTCGTGCGTGAGCGGACCACCGCTGGGTAAGAGCCACGACGGATCGCACGGCTGGGTAAGATCGGGACTGATCGCTGTCCACGACTGGCCGGCGTTGAACGAGCGAAACAGCACGTTGCCGCCGTAATAGACGGCGCTTGGATTGTAGCGCGAGATCAACAGCGGCGCGCTCCAGTTGAACCGGTACTTCGACGTGCCCGCACCCGTGCCGAATGTGATCAGCGGCTGCGGCCCGATATAGCGCGCCTCGCCAGTTACGAGATTGCGTCGCGTGATATCGCCGAAGTGCGTGTCTTCGTAGATGATCGTGCTGTCGCGCGGGTCGGGCCACGCATATTGTCCGTCGCCCCAGTCCGAGATATTGCGCCACGAGCCGTTGGAAACGCCGGTATTGTTCCACAACGTGTTCGGGCCCCACCAGACTTCGTGATCCTGCATGCCGCCCATCACGTGATACGGCACGTCGCGATCGTAGCCGACGCGATAGATTTGCCCGGACGGAATCGTGTTGAAGAACGACCACGTCTTGCCGTCATTGTTGCTCAGGTCGAAGCCCATGTCGCTGCCGAGCAGCAGGCGATTGTGATTCTTCGGATCGATCCAGAGGTCGTGGTTGTCGCCGCCCGCATCGACGCCGTGAAATTTCTTACCGCCGTCGGTCGAGCGCTGCAAGCCGCCGGAGATGTTCCACACGACGTCGGGGCGATCGGGATCGACGCGCACTTGACTGAAGTAGAACGGTCGAAAGACGAGGTCGGGATTCTTGTTCACGAGTCGCCACTGCAACCCGCCGTCGTCGGAGCGATACAGCACACCGGTCTTGGTGGGTACGATCGCATAGACCACGTTGGGGTGATGCGCGCTAATCGAAAGGCCCACGCGATTGATGATGCCGCCCGGCAAGCCGTCGTGTCGCGCCGGATCGGTCAACTTCGTCCACGTCGCGCCGCCGTCGGTCGAACGATAGAGCCCGCTGCCGACGCCGCCGCCGCGAAAGGTCCACGGTTGACGTAAGAAATCAAACGTGCCCGCGAACGCGATCTGCGAATTGGTAGGATCGAACGCAACGTCGCTGCCGCCGGTCGTGGGATTGACCCAGATCACACGCTGCCACGAACGGCACGCGTCGGTCGTGCGATAGACACCGCGTTCGCCACCCGGCGAGAACTCGGGGCCCAGCGCAGCAACCAGCGCGACGTTCGCGTTGGTCGGATCGATCGCGATCTTCGCGATGTGCTGCGTTCCAGCCAGTCCGCACGAACGCCAGGTCTTCCCCGCGTTATCGGAGCGAAACACACCGTCGCCAAGCGCCGCGGTATTGCGCGGGAAGCTTTCGCCCGTTCCGGCGTAGAGCACACGCGGATCCGACGGCGCAACAGCAATTGCGCCAATCGCGGTTGTGCGACCGGCGTCAAAGGTTGGTGCAAACGTCATCCCGCCATCGGTCGACACGTAGAGTCCGCCCGACGAGTGCGCGAGATAGATCGTATTGGGATCGCCGGGCACGCCGGCGACTGCATCGAGCCGTCCGCCCATTACCGCTGGGCCGACAACGCGCCACTTCAGCGCGCCGAAATCAGCCGGCGCCACCGTTGCGCTCGGCGCAGTCTGTGCCGAAAATTCGGCATGAACGGCCGGCGCCGCGCAACCCGAGATTGCGACGCTTACGAACGCAATAAGGAAGCGATGCTTCATACACCGCGCATTCGCAGTCGGGGAGGTGCTCTCCTCAGGCCTCCGGTTCGCTCGTGGCAAATGCAAGCACAACGCGTAACCCATGACCCGTATTCGCGAGCGTCACCGTTCCGTCGGAGCGTTCAACGCCGCGGCGCACGATCGAGAGTCCAAGCCCGGTGCCATCGACGCCGTGACTTGCCTCACCGCGATAGAACCGGTCAAAGGCGTGCTCGATGTCTTCCTCACTCATTCCCGGTCCCGAATCCTCAACGGCAAGCGATGTCTGCTCGCCCTCGCGCGCAACCGTGACCGTCACCGGCCCCGCGGGCGCATATTTTAGCGCGTTTTCGACCAAGGCGGTCAGCGCGTCGAGCAGTTCGCTCGGATTGATCTTCGCGTAGGCTTCGCCGTTTGCATGGAGCTGCACCCGATCGAACCCGCCGTCACGGAAGTTCGTGACGACGTCCTTTGCAAGCTCACGCATGTCGATTGAATACGCCGCGCGATCGCCGTGTTCGAGCCGCGCAAGCACGATCAAGTCGTCGATGATCGCCTTCATACGCCGGCTCTGCGCGAGCATGTTTGCAAAGATCGTTGTTTCGCGTGGGGTCTTTGGGACGAGCGCACTCACGTGGCCCATCAGCACCGTCAGTGGCGTGCGTAGCTGATGCCCCGCATCGGCCACAAATTGCCGCATCTCTTCCATCGCTGCGGTGCGCTCGGCGAAAGCGTCGGTAATTTGCTCGACTGCGGCGTTGTAGGCGCGCGCCAGATCGCCAATTTCGGTACGTTGACGCGTCGTGACGGCGTGCGGCGTGAAATCGCCCGAGGCGAACAACTCGAGCGCGCGCGTCGTATGGAGCAGCGGCTCGAGCGTGCGTCGCGAGACGATCGACGCCAGAAACCACGCCGGGATCAACGTGAGCAGGTCGACGACGATCGCGCCGATCAGCCATACGCGGCTGGTTGATGCTACATAGCCCATATCAGGGACGATGTCGACGCGCATCGTTCCGAACGTCACGCTTTGAATCTGCGCATTCGGCCCGACTCCGATCGGCGGTGTGCCGCTCTGCGGCAGCGGCGCTTCGCCCGGCGTTATGACGAAGGGTCCGTAACCAAATCCCTCACGCGGCACGACCGTGACGCGAACGTGCAACCCGCGTACCTCGGCGAGCGCTAGCGCCTCGACGTCGGTCGGCTGCGCGCCGCCCGAGAGCGCGTACTGGAAAGCCAAACGCGTGATGCGCAGTGAGGCCAGATTGACATCGGCCAGCACGATATTGTGCGTGATATCGCTGACTAACAGGAGGACGACCGCCGAAATCGTCAGCGCAAAGACAAGCCACGCCGCAAGGAACGAGGCAATGAGTTGGAGGCGGACCGACCGCAGCATGGTTTTAAGGTAGCTCGACTAGTGTGTCGAGCGCAACGCGTATCCCACGCCGCGCACCGTATGGAGCAGCGGCTCTTCGAATCCGTAGTCGATCTTGTGCCGAAGGTACGAGATGTAGGTCTCAACCGCGTTCCCGGTGACCGAGGAGTGGTCGCCCCACACTTGCGTGATCAATTGATCGCGGGTAAACACACGGCGCGGCTCACGCACGAACGCCGCAAGCAGGTCGAACTCGCGCGTGGTGAGCGAGATCGCCTTGCCGTCGCGAATCACACGCCGCGTCTGCAGATCGAGTGAGAGATCGCGGAAGGTGACGATCTGGGGTGATTCTAGGCGCGGCCGGCGCAGTGCGGAGCGCAAGCGAGCGATCAATTCCGGAATCTCGAAAGGCTTGGCGACGTAGTGATCCGCGCCACGGTCGAGGCCGCGCACCTTATCGTCCGTTCCGCCCTTCGCGCTGACGATAAAGATCGGCGCTTGCGTGGTGCGGCGGAGTTCGGGCAGCAATGCGATGCCGTCGATCTTGGGCATCATCACATCGAGCAGCACCGCGTCGGGTTCCCATGCGCGAACCAGGGCTAGGCCGCTTGGACCATCGGGCGCGCTACGTACATTGAAGCCGGCGTCAGAAAGTTCTAATTCCAGCAGCGTACGTATATCGGGTTCGTCGTCAATTACGCAGACGCGGGGCATGAAGCTATCCATGGTTCCCATGGTTCCCAAGAATAGGGACCAACGCTTGGGCCAGGCTTGGAACCGCCTTCGCCCGAAAACGGGCTCCAGGAGGGGCCCCAATATGGATCGTTCGTCCGAGAAGCAATCGCGCAAGGACGCATTGCGCACCCTGATCGTGCTCCCTGCCCTTGCCGGCGCGCTTGCGCTGACGGGCACCGCAGCCGAGGCCGCCGACAACAAGGCGCAGTTCAAATATCAAGACAAGCCCGATGCCAAGACGGGCCACAAATGTTCGACGTGCCAGCTCTTCAAGCCACCAAGCTCGTGCAGCGTCGTAACCGGTAAGATTAGTCCCAACGGTTGGTGCACGGCCTGGGTCAAGAAGTCGTAGCAAACCAAAACCGCCTGGACAACGCAGTAACGCTCGAGGCGATCGCCACGGCGGTCCCGCCGTTCGTACTCGAGCAAGAAGACATCGCTGCGCGTGTCCGCGCAATGTTCTCCCGCTCCGAAGTCGTACAGCGCTTGCTGCCCGTTTTTAGCACGACGGGCATCAAGCGCCGGTACTCATGCGTGCCGATCGACTGGTACTACGAGACGCACAGTTGGCCCGACCGGAACGCCGTATACCTCCAAACCGCGCAAGCACTGCTCGAACGAGCCGCGCGCGACGCAATGGAACGCGCGTCGGTGCGTGCGACCGACATCGATGCGGTCGTGGTTGTCTCGACCACCGGCATAGCAACTCCTAGCCTCGACGCGCGCCTCGTCGACACGTTGGGGTTTTCGCGCACCATTCGGCGCTTGCCGATCTTCGGTATGGGCTGCGTCGGCGGAGCAACGGGTCTTGCCCGCGCGGCGATGATGGCGCAAGCCATGCCGGGATCGACCGTCCTGCTCTTGGTCGTTGAACTCTGCGCGCTGTGGTTTCGTCGAGATGACTTCTCCAAAAGCAACATCGTCGCGACGGCGCTTTTCGGCGACGGCGCCGCTGCGGCGATCTTGCGATCCGGTGGCACCGGCCCGTCGATTGCGGCGTCGGGAGAGTACACCTTCGAAGACACGCTGGATGTGATGGGCTGGGATATCGCCGACGATGGAATGCGCGCGATTTTTTCGCGCGACATTCCCAACCTCGTCGAAACGAAGTTCCGCGACGTCGTCGACGCCTATCTCGCGGAGTCGAATCTGACGCGCAAGGATATCGACATTTTCCTCAGTCACCCCGGCGGTACGAAAGTGATCGAGGCGCTCGAACATGCCTACGGTATCGAGCCGGGTGCGCTGGCCGATTCGCGCGCGATCCTCACCGATTACGGCAACATGTCCGCGGTGACGCTGCTCTTCGTGCTCGAACGCGCACTGCGCGAAGGCGCGCTCACGCAGCCCTGGCAGCGCGCGCTGCTCTCCGCGATGGGTCCCGGCTTCACCGCCGCGTTTGTAACCCTCGAACGATGACACCGCTCTGGTGGATTCTCGCCGCCGTCGCACTGCTGCGCGTCGCCGAGCTGCTCTATGCCGCGCGCAACACGCGCCGGCTGCTTGCGCGCGGTGCAGTTGAGATCGCGCGCGAGCAGTATCCGTGGTTCATCGTCCTGCACGCGGGCTGGCTGCTCGCGATGTTCTTCTTCATCCCTCCCGCGACGCTGCCCAATCTCTATCTCCTGGCAATCTTCGTGCTTGCGCAACTGGCGCGCGTGTGGATCATCGCGACGCTCGGGCCGTATTGGACAACGCGCGTTATCACCTTGCCCGGCGCGCCGCTCGTGCGCCGCGGCCCCTATGCGATCGTCCGCCATCCGAACTATACGATCGTGTGCATCGAGATCGCGGTGCTGCCGCTCGCATTCGGGGCCTGGCAGATCGCCCTGCTTTTTACCGCGGCAAACGCGGCGCTGCTTGCGTGGCGCATCCGCGTCGAGAACGCCGCGCTTGATGCGCGCCGTTGACGCTTGGCGTACTTCGAAGAGGACGTTGGTCCCAGGGCGGACTATTGCGCATGCGAAGAACTTTTCGTTGTCGCACTTCTATATGGGCAAGGAGCAACAGTAGATGAACAGTCGTCGTCCGGCACTGCGGATTCTCGCATGTGCCGTGCTTGCCGCACTCCTCCTAGCGATCGGCTTCCCGCGGCTCTCGCAGGCCGCCTCGGCGCCGTCCGAGATTAAGATCGGGACCCTCTATGCCAGCACCGGCACCTTCGCCGTTGCGTCCCAAGGCCAAATCGACGGCCTCAAATATTGGGCCGCGGAAGTCAATAAATCCGGTGGCATTTTCGTCAAGGCGTTCAATAAAAAGATTCCGGTGCGAATCATCGCCTATGACGACCAGAGCTCAACCACGACCGCCACGACCCTCTACAACCAGTTGATCACCCAAGATAAGGTCGACGTGCTGATTGCCGACTTCGGCTCGGTGCTGACCTCCGTCGCGATTCCGCTCGCAGAGGAGCACCATATGTTGCTGCTCGATCCGACCGGGTCGGGCGCAAACTTCTTCACCAAGAAGACCGACTATTTGGCGGACATCAGCATTCCGTCGTCGGCCGTGTGGCCGGTTCCGCTCGCGAAATTCCTGCTCGAAAAGAAGATCGCGCGCGTCGCGGTGATCTACGATTCGAATGACTTCGACGCGTCGCAAGCCGAGACGCTCAAGTCCGAGCTCGCCAAGGGCGGCGTGACACCGGTCTACTACAATGGTGTTCCGACCACCGAGTCCAACTACGCCGTCTTGCTGCATACGATTGCCGCGACGAACCCGGATGCCGTGCTCGAATTCGGGTACAATCCGAACGACATCGCGTTTTTGCGCGACTACGCGTCGAGCGGCTTGCACTTCAAGATGGTGTTCACCATCTTCCCGGGCCAGCTGTACAGCTTGATCTCGAAGAATGTCGGCGCGAAGGCGCTGGCCTACACCTACACCTATCCGACCCCGCCGCTCGTGAACTTCAAGAGCGTCACGGTCGGTCCAACTACCGATGCGTTCGTGAAAGCGTTCACGGAAGCAACAAAACAAGCGCCGAACTTCCTGAATTGTGCCGGCTATAACAACGGACTCATCGTCGGCGACATGCTTGGGCGCGCGCCCCAATTCACGCAACTCGCGTTCCATCAGGCACTCATGGACATGTCGGGCAAGACCACGACGCTGCTCGGCGAGTTCAAGATCAACGAGAACGGCGCGCAGCTCGGTGAATTGTTACCGGTTGCGCAGCTCATCCCCGAAGGCGACGGGAACAAGTTCGTCGTCGTCTATCCGCAGGACAAGGCGACGGGAAGCGCCGTGTACCCAGCACCGGAGAAGTAGGGCTTTGTATCGCGAGGATTCCCGCCGGCGAATGCCGGCGGGAATTGTCATACCATGAGTGTGCTTGCCTACCCGCTGATCGGCGGCATTTTGTACGGCGTGTTTTTCGCGCTCGTCGCGCTCGGGCTCAATCTCATCTTCGGCGTCATGCGCATCATCAATTTGGCGCACGGCCAGTTTGTGCTGCTGGGTGGATACGGCGCGTATCTTCTCAGCCGCGACCTGCATCTCAATCCAATCTACGGCATCCCGCTCTCCGTGCTCGGAGCCATCGTCATCGGGATTCCGCTCTATACCGTGGTTCCACGGCTACAAAAGAGCAGCAATCCCGAGATGCTGTCTTTTATTCTGTTCTTCGGTGTTGCGCAGATGATCGATGCGGTGCTCACCGGCGTGTTCGGTGCCGACCAGCGCTCGCTGCCGCAAGATGCGTTCGGCGCCGGAAACATCAGCGTTTTCGGGCAAGCCTTTCCCGATAGCTGGTGGGTCGCTGCCGGGGTGAGCATGCTCGCCGCACTGGGACTCTATCTGTATTTCACGCGCACGCGCCTCGGCTTCGCGACGCGGGCGATCATGTCGAATCGTGAAGAGGCGCTCGCGACGGGAATCGACGTGCAGCACGTCTCGGCGATCTCCTTCATCATGGGCCTTGCGTTAGCGGGAACCGCCGGCGTCTTCGTGCCCTATCTGCTCGGTTCGATATCACCCGATATCGGAAACGAACTGACGACGACGTCGTTCGCCGTGATCATCATCGGATCGTTGGGCAATCCGCTCGGCACGATCGTCGGTGGTCTCGTCTTCGGCATCGGAACGCTCTTCATGCAAACCTTCTTTCCGTCGTGGTCGAACCTCGTGCCCTATGCACTGCTCCTCATCATCGTCCTGATCAAGCCGGCGGGACTTCTCGGGCGGTCGGTGCGCACGGCATGACGATCAAGCGCCCAATACTCGCGACGACGATCACGCTCGCGGTGATTGCGGCGGTCTTTTTGATCGCACCGCAATTCTACGGAAATCGCAGCCTGCTGCTCTCGATACTCACGTTCGTGGCGCTCGCGCAAGGCTTGAATCTGCTCTACGGTTTCACGGGATATTTGCCGTTTGGCTACGTCGGGTTCTTCGGCGCGGGCGCCTATGCGACGTCGTTGCTCGTACTACACACCGGGATCCCGGTGCTGGGATGCGTGGTGCTCGGCGGCGTCACGGCCGTGCTCGTGGGTTTGATCCTTGGGCCGCTGCTGCGCCTAAGCGGGCCCTACTTTTCGATCGCGAATCTCGCCGCTTCGCAAGTCCTCTTCAACGTCGTCTCCAATCAGGATCTTGCCAGTATCACCGGTGGGCCGTACGGACTCAAAATCGACAAGGTCTACAACCTTCCGATGGCCTACCTCGCGATGCTCGCGGTGGCCCTGATCGCGACGGCGCTCGCCGCATATCTGCGTTTCTCGCGATTTGGCCTCGGGATGCGCGCGGTCAAGCAAGATGAAACCAGCGCGGCCATGGCGGGAATCAACGTCGTACGCGGACGGCTGATCGTGTGGCTGATGTCGGCTGCAATTGCCGGACTTGCCGGCGGCGTCTACGCATGGAGCCTCTCGGTGTTCTATCCCGACGCGGTCTTCACGCTGCAGATCTCGGTGTTTGCGATCGTCTTCGCGCTCTTCGGCGGCGTCGGAACCGTGATCGGCCCGGTCGTCGGTGCGATCGTACTCGATGCGCTCTATAACGGTGTCGGAATCTCGACGCCGCAATACTTCGAGTTCATCTACGGTGCGCTCATCGTGCTGCTCGTGCTTTTCCTACCCAACGGCGTGATGTCGCTGCTCACCCGGCGAGGTATCCGTGTCATCTGATACCTTGCTCTCGCTCGAGCACGTCAGCAAGCAGTTCAACGGCCTCACCGTCCTGAGTGACGTGAGTTTTTCCGTGCGCAGCGGCGAGATTTTGGGTCTGGTAGGACCGAACGGCTCGGGCAAAACGACAGCGATCAACCTGATTTCGGGTATCTATCATCTCGATGCCGGCCATGTCATATTCGGCGGCCGAGCGATCGACCGCGTGCCGACCTTCCGACGGGTGCCGCTCGGCATCAATCGTACGTTCCAGGTGCCAAAGCCGTTCCGTGAGATGACCGCATACGAAAACGTGCAGGTCGCGCTGCATTTCGGCGCACACGTTGCGCGATCCGATGAAGATGCCGCCGTGCGCGCGGTACTCGCCGATGTCGCGCTCGAAGATCACGCGGACGCGCTAGCCTCGGATCTCACGGTCAATCAGCAGAAGCGCTTGGATCTTGCGCGTGCACTCGCGACCGATCCGAAATTGTTGCTGGTCGACGAGATCGGCGCCGGGCTCAATCCGCAAGAGTTGGTCATTGTTGCGGACTTACTCGTGCGACTCGCGCAGCGTGGGATCGCGCTCATCGTCGTCGAGCACCTGCTCGACTTCCTCAATCGCATCGCCAATCGCGTCATCGTCCTCAGCGCGGGATGCGTGCTCTTCGAAGGAACGTTGCACGACGCATCGCGGAATTCCGATGTCGTCGCCGCGTTCATCGGAGGATAGCGCGATGGCATTGCTCGACGTGCAGGGTGTTGAATCAGGATATGGGGAGCTACGCGTTCTGTGGGGCATCGATCTCAACGTCGAGCCGGGAGAAACCGTTATCCTTCTGGGCGCAAACAGTGCGGGGAAAACCACGCTGCTGCGAACGATCATTGGACTGTTGCCGTGTCGCGCCGGATCGATCAGTTTCGAAGGCGAGCGCATCGAGGAACTCTCGCCGAATCAGCGCATCCGCCGCGGGATCGCCTTTATGTCGGAGCTTGGCGTCTTGCCCACGCTGTCGATCGACGAGAATATCCAACTTGGCGGCTATTTCTTGAGCGGTGTGGAGATTCGTCGCCGGAGCGCAGCTATGTACGAGCTCTTTCCCGATCTCGCAAAGAAGCGCAAAAATCTCGCAGCCTCGCTTTCGGGCGGCCAGCGCAAGATGCTCGGTATCGCCAAAGCGCTTGTCTCGCAGCCGAAGCTTTTGCTGATGGACGAGCCGTCATCGGGGCTGGCTCCGGTGTTTGTGAAGCAATTAATCGAAGTGCTCCAGACGGCGATCGTGGGCGGCACGGCGCTGTTGCTTGCAGAACAGAACGTTGCGTTCTTACGGCTTGCGGATCGCGGCTATTTGATCGACGGCGGACGCGTCAGGGTTTCGGGCACGCGCGAGGAACTCGAGGCGAGCGACGCCGTCCACGCGGCGTACTTCGGGCTATAGCTATGGATGAACAAGAACGGTTAGCAAAAGGCAAAGCGCTGCGTCGCAAGGTGCTCGGGTCCGCCTACGTCGATGCTCCCGGCCCGGCGCCGAGCAAATTTCAGGCCGCGTTCCGGGCGTTTGCGGAGGAACACTGCTGGTCGAACGTGTGGATTCGACCGGGACTCGAATTACGCGAACGCAGCATGGTCAATCTTGCGATTCTCGCGTCGCTCGCGCGCTGGCCGGAATTCGAAGTGCACATTTTCGGCGCGTTGAACAATGGCGTGACCGAAGACGAGATCGTCGAAATCATTCTACAAGCGGGCGTCTATGCCGGAATTCCGATCGCGTCGGAAGCCTTCCGCGCGGCCGACCGCGCGGTTACCGAGTACCGGAAAAAGCGCGAAAGAACGTAGCGGACCTTTGTAACTCACGACCGCAACGTAAAGCAGGCGTACCCGGCGCGGTGTTGCCAACGCCGCGACCGGGCGTAGTAGGTGTAGCGCGCTTCGTCGGCACCGCCGGCGAGCAGAAATGTGGCGCACAGCTCGTAGCGTTCCGCGTCGATGCGTCGATATTCATAGCGCTTCCCCGTTTGCGGATCGGTCGCATCGATGTCGGCGGGAAGCGCTTTGGGTAGCGCGCCCGCCTCTTGCGCACGCTCGTCGACGATTCCGGCGATGCGCGCGAGGTCGTCGATGCGCCCCCGGTCGATTGCGACTGCCCGCGCGTGACTCGGCGAACCCATAAAGGTGAACGCGAGAATGATTCCGGCTGCAACCAGCACCAGCGCGGCTGCGCCGAAAACGCGTTCCGCCGTCACGCCACGCGCTCGCGCGGGCTAATCGTCGCAAGGTAGTACCCGAAGACGCCACCGCCGAGCGCCAGCAGCACCAGCTCGTCTAAGATGAAGCGCGTCGTGAGTTCTCCGCGCAGAAAAGCGTTGACAAACCACACGCCGTCGCTGAGGACGACGAGCGCTGCAAGAACCAGCGCAATATAGGTCAACCACTTGCGCACGCCCGATTCGTAGCTCTCCGGCTGCCTGCGCAGGGCGCGCGCAATGAGGTTATGCACGACGATGAAGATCGGAAAGGCGACGATGACGGTCGCCGTCTGCCACGAGATCTGGTCCAGCAGCGACACACCATAGTATTGGCCCTGGGCAGCGTCAGGAAGCCAATGCGCGATGAGCGTGTAAAAGATCTGGCCGAGTGCCACCGTCCAAAAAGCGAGGGTGATGAAGTTGAGGAGGTACAGGAACGCGTCGCGCGCGTTCTCGGCGTACCCGCCGCGCGACGGGATGGGCATACCGAACGCATCGGTGTAGTATGTGGTTAGCGCCCGGAAAATGCGCCGCTCGGACCAGCCGTTGAAGCGGAGCAGCGAGACCAGCGTCTCATCGGCCATGCCGTGCATCTTGGCGGATGCAAGAAACGTCCCGAGCTCGTCGTTAGCGTTGGTGTTCATGCGGCGATCCTATCAGGCGCCGCCAAGCCGCGTCGTCAGTAGTTCTACGGACCGGAGGGTTTTATGAAGCGAACATTCGTTCTTCTCGTGGCGCTTCTTGTCGCAGCCGCACTGCCGGCTTCCGGACAAACGCCTGATAAGACGACGCTGCTCTTACAGCGGCTCGTTATGCAATACGGCGGCGGCCAAGCCGAAGTTTTCGTCGGGAAGCTTCCGGCTGATATGCCGAAGGTCCCATTGCCGGATGTAACCGTCCTCGGCAGCATACATCGCAAGACAGACACCGCCGGCGAAGCCGACACTACGGACTCGTATGAAGTGCTCTACGACGCCACCGCCGATGCGATGAATGCGTACCGTGCAGCGCTCTCCGCAGCCGGCTGGGCAAATAAACACACACCGTTCGATGGAGGCGCCGGCGGCTTCGTCCCGTCGAGAGGTCCCAGTTCATCGGTCTATTGCAAAGCCAGTGCCCCAATGATAAGCATCTGGACCGGTGCTGACCCGACCGATATAACGGTCACCGTTGCGCAGACAGCCAAAATGGCCGACCTTGTGTGCGGTGGACCCGAGGCGATGGCAAAGCTGATGACGGCGCAGATGCAGCGGGTGATGGCGGCGGCGCTGCCCGAACTGCACGCACCGGCCGGCGCGACCATGAGGCTCGGACGATCGGGAATTCAAACCGGGCAATCTGGCGCCTACATCTCGGGTGCGTCATCTGCGCAAAAACTTCTCGACAATTTCTCGGCGCAAATGCGCGCGGCGGGGTGGCAGCCAGGAGCGTCCTCGACGGGTACCGCGCTTGCGTCACAGACGTTCCATTTCGTCGATGCGAACAAGACGCCGTGGCAATGCGTCATCACCGTTTACGCCGTCGACGGAAAGCCCGGTGATTTCATCGGGTTCATCGACGCGACGAACCTCTCGACAGTCGGAAAGCCCTAGCGTTCGCGCGAAAATCCTACCAGTCGCGATTGGGTGCCAGAATCGCAATGGACCACGGTCGTTGCACCGCTCGCAGTCACGCCCTCGTAGAAATCACAGGTCGTCGCATACTTGTGCAAGAGCTTATCCTGCTCGAGATCGATGACCAGCACGGTTCCGTTGCGCAGCCCAACGTAGCCGGTTGACCGGTCGCTGGTGACATAGCGCGCTTCACTGTTGTAAGCAGCAACTCGAACTGCTTTCGCGCCCGGCTCGATCGACTGCAAATAGAGGCCATCGCCGCGTTCGATGAAGATTTTGCCGTCTACCGGACCGCCGATCCAGCGGCCGTCTATGTGCAGAGGCGAGCTCTGCCGCGTTTGCAAGTCGATCAGCGTTAAGTGGCCGCCGATCACCGCAACGGCACGTTGGTGTTCTGCGATGACCTGCCCACGTTCGATCTGATTGTGCATGACGAACGTGCGATTCGTGTCGAGATCGAGCCCCTTGATGCCCCCCTCACGCACGGTAAACCATACGTAGCGGCCGTCGCTGCCGACGAGCGTGTCCGCATCGGCAGCCGATGCGACGGCGCGCCCGTTGGCCGCATCGAAAAATACCCAGCCGGCATTTGAAGAAACGGCGACAAGATTACCGCCCAAGCCGAAGACCGTCCCGTCTCGGTAGTACGTGCCGAGCTCCCGGCACCAATGGCGGACTCCGCTCGCCGAGAATGCGCAAAGTTCGCTCGTGTGACTGTTGAACGCGACGATGGTCGACGGCGATCCGGCAAGCGACGTCGCGCCGACACCGGTAAGTACTCTTCGCGTCGATCCACGAGCAGGATCGAGAAACGCGAGGCCGCGATCTGTTGCGACCGCAAGCGCACCATGCGTCACCGCCGGCGCACCTTGCGGACGTAGTGGCGATTTCCATCGAATCTCGCCGGTCGCGGTGTCGATGGCGACGAGATTTCCGCGGTTGATAGCAAAGACCGAACCGGGGGCTTCCGCCAGCCATTGGTCCGTCGTACGCGAATCGATGCCGACCGTCCATGACGGTACATCATAGAGCACCATCGCATTCACGAGCAGAAGGGCCGCGAGCAACGGGTTCATGCCCAAAGAATAAGACCCAGGTCTTGTACAGCCCTGGGTCGCGGCGTTAAGCGATTTCGAAGAGCCCTGCGGCGCCCATGCCGCCGCCGATACACATCGTCACGACGACGTATTTGACGCCGCGGCGTTTGCCTTCGATGAGTGCGTGCATCGTCATGCGTGCGCCGCTCATGCCGTAGGGATGGCCGATCGAGATCGCGCCGCCGTCGACGTTGAAGCGGTCATTGGGAATGCCGAGCGTGTCGCGGCAGTACACCGTTTGCACCGCAAAGGCTTCGTTGAGCTCCCACAGCCCGATGTCGTCGATCGTCAGACCGTGCGCTTTGAGCAGCTTCGGCACGGCGAAAACCGGGCCGATGCCCATTTCGCCCGGCTCGCAACCCGCGACCGCAAAGCCGCGATAGAAGCCGAGCGGTTCGAGTCCGCGCTGTTGCGCAAGTTTCGAATCCATGATCACGACCGCAGCGGCGCCGTCACTGAGTTGTGACGAGTTGCCGGCGGTAATCGTCGTATCTTTGATGCCCGGCACCGCGCCCTTGAGCTGTGAGAGCCCTTCGAGCGTTGTGTCGGGACGGTTGCCTTCGTCTTTCGTCAGCACGACGTGCTCTTCGCTGACCTTGCCCGAGTCTTTGTCCTGCACGTACTTCCAGCTTGCGAGGTCGACGATCTCTTTGTCGAACCGGCCGGCCTTCTGCGCCTCGGCGGTGCGCTGCTGGCTCTGCAGCGCGTACTGATCTTGCGACTCGCGCGAGATGTTGTACTTCTTCGCGACGTTGTCAGCGGTGTAAAGCATCGGCATGTACACGTCGGGCGAGTGACGCAAGAGCCAATCCTCGGTGTAGAACTCCATGTTCAGGTAGTTCTGCACCATCGAGATCGACTCGACGCCGCCGCCGACTGCAACATCCGCATTATCGACGATGACGCGTTTCGCGGCCGCTGCGATCGCATCGAGCCCCGACGCGCAATAACGGCTCACGGTTTGTCCCGACACGGTCACCGGACAGCCCGCGCGCAGCGCGGCCGTGCGGCCGATGTTATTGCCGGTCGCGCCTTCGGGCAAGCCCGAACCGATCACGACGTCTTCGACTTCTGCCGGATCGATGCCGGCGCGCTTCATCGCCTCTTCGACGACGAGACCGGCCATCGTGGCGCCCGGCGTTTGATTGAATGCACCGCGGAATGCGCGCCCGATTGGGGTGCGCGCCGCTGAGACGATAGCCGCCTCACGCATGGGTAAGTTCTCCTCGACCCTTCGACAAGCTCAGGGTGACAGATGGGTCTGCGAATTTTCCATTCGCTTCAGCAATTTTTTTGAGTAACGGTGCAGGTTCCCAGCCGAACTCGACCACGCGATCGTAGACGTGCTTCACGCCGACTTCATCGGCGTACCACATCGGGCCACCGTGATGCGGCGGGAAGCCATAGCCGTAGACGTAGACGATATCGATGTCGCCCGGCCGCAGCGCGACGCCCTCTTCGAGCAAGAACGCACCACGGTTGATCAGTGCAAAGGTCAGGCGATCGAGGATCTCTTGATCGCTGACGTCGCGCGGCTTGATGCCCGCCTTCTTGGCTTCTTCCGCAAAGAGCGCATCGATCTGCGGATCGGCAATCGGCTCGCGGCCTTTGCCCACGCTCTTGTCGTACTTGAAGTAGCCGGCCAACGTCTTCTGTCCAAGCCGCTTCATTTCGACCAAACGATCGACGACGTTGGTGCGACCCTTGGCGATGTCGGGACGCGCTTTAGCGATGTGCCAGGCAACGTCGATGCCGGAGAGATCGCCCATGGCGAACGGTCCCATCGGGAAGCCGAAGTTCTTGGCCACCGCATCGATGCGCATCGGCGAGACGCCTTCTTCTGCAAGCTCGCCCGCAGCGCGCGCATAGTCGATCACCATGCGGTTGCCGATGAAGCCGAACGCATTGGCCGAAAGCACCGCGGTCTTGCGCAGCGCCTTGCCGAGCTTGAACGCGGTCGCGATCGTTTCGGGCGACGTGTCCTTGCCGCGCACGATCTCAAGCAACGGCATGATATTGGCCGGCACGAAGAAGTGCAGGCCGATGAACTTGTCGGGACGCTTGGTCACCGAGGCCATCTCGTCGATGTCGAGCGTCGAAGTGTTCGTGGCGAGAATGCCTTCGGGCTTCGCGATCGCATCGAGTTTGGCGAAGACTTGTTTCTTGACGTCCATCGATCTCGAAGACGGCTTCGACCACGACGTCGGCATCGGCAAGCTCGTTGTAGTCGTCGGTGAATTGCACCGACTGTCCGAGTTTCCACGCCTCTTCTTGCGTCAGGCGGCCTTTTTGCACTTGGTACATGAACATGCCCATGACCGTCTGCTTGGCCTTATCGATCGCGTCTTCGTTCGAATCGATGATGTGCACCGGAATACCAGCTTGCGCGAAGGTGATCGCGATGCCGCTGCCCATCGTGCCGGCGCCGATCACGCCCGCCTTTTTGATCTCGAGCGGTTTGGCCGCCGGTAGATCGGGAATCTTCGCCAGTTCGCGTTCCGCGAAGAACACGTGACGAAGCGCAGCCGACGGCTTCGAGCGCACCAGCTCTTCGAACAGACGCGCTTCGCGCGCGAGCCCGAACTCAAACGGCAACTCGAACGCGGCGTCAACCGCGTCGATCAACTTGTGCGCAGCGTACCCGCCGTTGTCTTCGGGCGGCACCATCTTGTGCGCTTGCGAGACGATGAACGGCAACGCGTTGTCGGCAATGCCTTTGCCGATGAAACCCTTGCGCTGCGAAACGCGGCGCTTACCGCCTTCCTTTGCGAGCGCAAGCGCAGCATCGAGCAGGTCGGCCTCGACGACTTGATCGACGATGCCCTTTTCTTTGGCCTCGTCCATCTTGACGTTACGGCCCTTGAGCATGATGTCGAGCGCGTCTTGCCCGCCGATCAGACGCGGCAAGCGTTGCGTGCCGCCGGCGCCGGGCAGCAAGCCCAGCTTGATTTCGGGCAGACCGATCTTTGCGTCTTTGAGCGCGACGCGATAGTCGCACGCAAGCGAAAGCTCGAGACCGCCGCCGAGCGCGTTCTTCTCGATCGCGGCAACGAAGGTCTTATCGCTCTTTTCAACTGCGGCGATGACGTCGCGAATCGTCTTGGTCTCCGCCGTCGGCTCGGTGTTGAAGTCGTTGACGTCGGCACCGGCCGAGAATTGACCGTTTGCACCGATGAACATGACGGCGTTGATCTTCGGGTCGGCCGAAGCCGCTTCGATGATCGGCACGAGCTCGGCCGAGAGTGCGAACGAGAGCGAGTTGACGGGCGGATTATCGAGCGTGATAATCCGGACGCCGTCGCGGTCTTCCGTCTTGATGAAGGCCATCGTTTATACTGTAGACCACCGTCTTACGATCGAGTTCGAATGCATCTTCGGGCAGCGTCATCACGTCGCCCGAGCCGTCGATGATCTGGCGCTTGTACCACGCGCCCTGCGTGAGTACGTGCGAGGCGTAGAACTTCGACGTCGTGATCTTGGCCGGATAGAACGGATCCTTATCGCCCGCCGCGATCTTGTCGGCCGCAATCTTCGCGGCACGCGCCATCTGCCAGCCGCCCGCGACCACGCCCCACAATTTGAGATAAGGCACCGAACAGGCGAAGGCTTTGTGCAGATCGCCCATCGCGTTCATGCCGATCCACTGCGAAACTTCTGCCAGCGATGCGATGCTCTTGAGCAGCGCCTCACCGATTGCTTTCACGTCGGCGTTGCTGTGCGCAGCCGCTTCCTTGGCCGACTTCTCCATGTCTTTGATGACGGTCGTTGCCGTCGCGCCCATGTCGCGGATCAGCTTGCGGCCGACGAGATCGAGCGCTTGAATGCCGGTCGTGCCTTCGTAGATCGTCGTGATGCGCACGTCGCGGTACTGCTGCGCGATGCCGGTCTCTTCGATGTAGCCCACGCCGCCGAAGACTTGCAACGCAACGGAGCACAGGTCGACACCGGTCTCGGTGCACCAACCCTTGACGACCGGAATCATCAACTCGATGAACGCCTTGTGCTGCTTGCGCACTTTTTCATCCGGATGCTTGTTGGCGAAATCGAGCGATGCCGCGGTGTAATACGAGAGCGCCCGCATCGCTTCGAGGTTCGCCTTCTGCCACATCAGCATACGACGCACGTCGGGATGCTCGATGATGCGCACCGGGGTTTTGCTGCGCGTCGCGGCATCGGCCATCTGCACGCGTTCCTTGGCATACTCGAGCGAGTGCTGGTACGCGCGGTCCGCGACCGCATAGCCTTGCACGCCGACCGAGAAACGCGCCGCGTTCATCATGATGAACATGTACTCGAGGCCGCGGTTGGCTTCGCCGACCAAATAGCCGACGGCGCCTTTACCCTTCTCGCCGAACTTCATCGTGCACGTCGGGTTGCCGTTGATGCCGAGCTTATGCTCGATACCGGCGCAGACGACATCGTTGACTTCGCCGAGTGAGCCGTTCTCGTTGACGAGCACCTTGGGCACGATGAAGAGCGAGATGCCCTTCACGCCTTCGGGTGCATCCGGCAGGCGCGCGAGCACTAGATGGACGATGTTCTCGGCCATGTCGTGCTCGCCAAAGGTGATGAAAATCTTCTCGCCGGTGAGCAGGTAGTGATCGCCGCTCGGCACGGCCTTCGTGCGCACTTGCGCGAGATCCGAACCGGCTTGCGGCTCGGTGAGATTCATCGTGCCGGTCCACTTGCCCGAGACGAGATTGGGAATCCACTTCTGCTTCTGGTCGTGCGAACCGACGAGTTCAATCGCTTCGATCGCGCCTTGATTGAGCAGCGGCCCATTGGCGAAACCGATGTTCGCGGCGTTCCACATCTCGAGCGTCGGCTCCGAGCAGCAACTGCGGCAAACCTTGTCCGCCATATTCATCGGGAACCGGCAATCCGATCCATCCCGCATCGGCAAACTTTTTGTACGCTTCTTTGAAGCCTTTGGGCGTGGTGACGGCGCCGTTGTTCCACGTGCAGCCTTCTTTATCCGCAACGCGATTGAGCGGATCGAGCACGCCGGTTGCAAATGAACCGGCTTCTTCGAGGATCGACTCCCACACGTCGGTCGTGTCTTCGAATCCGGGAAGCTTCGCAACTTCATCGACGCCTGCAATCTCGCGCAGAACGAATTGCATGTCGCGCAGGGGGGCTTGGTAGGTGCTCATCCTCGTCGTATTCTCCTCCGCCGATTAGGCGGCGTCGATGTTATACAGTTCGCTGCGCAGACGGGCGATAGACCCCGCCAGCGTGTCGAGATACGGAAGCATGCCGTCCTTGATGCGTTCGAGCCGCGCGCGGCCGGCGTCGGTGACGCTGTAGTAGCGGCGCGAACGTTTGGTGGGATGCTCCCACTCCCCGACGATGAATCCGCGCTCCTCTAAGCGCCGCAACAGCGGGTAGACCGTGTTGGTATTCACCGCCGAGAAGGCCGGCGCATAGCGCCTCGATCCGGGCCATCAAACCCGAGCCGGTGTCGGCCTGTTCGGCCAGCAGATGCAGGACCAGGACCGGGAAAACGGTCTTGGACTTGATCGGGCCCCGGAGGACCTCTTCGGCTTGCGGCGTGGGTTTGGGACTCATATTAGATAGAACATTATTAAATCTAATAAGGGTTCCAAGCGCAAGCCCCCGGCAACTTAGCTTTGCCCGATAAAGTTACTCGGAGCCTCCCTGGGGGCAGATCTGCCCCGCAATCACCACGGTCTTGAACGCGGGCTGATCCGCGGTCGGGAACGGCGCGGCCGGACTCGCCGGCTTCACGCAATTGTTGGCCAGTACGTACGCCATGATCGCCGCATACGTTGTTGGACTCAGCGAGCCCGGCGCGGTAAGCGGCATTTGCTTGGTGACGATCCCACGTACTTCTGAAACGCTGAGCTTCGTAGCGGCAAAGCCCGCGCCGACCAATGCCGGCGCTGAAATGCCTTGTAGCTGCGCGCCGTGACAGGCGGAACAATTTTGCGTGTATGCGGCTTTACCGGCTTGCACTTGCGCGACCGTGTATGGCGCAGTTCCCGCTTGTTTGACGCCGGCTGCTGCAGCCACCATCGTTACGCTCTGGCCATTGATGCCATTTGCCGTTGGACTCGTCGCGCCGACGCGAAACGCCATCACGTAGTCGCCTTTGCTCACCGGGACGTTGGGGGTCTTTTGATTCCCCGGCTCACCGCCGACGACAACGAGATACTCTTGGCCGCCCGCGGTGTAGAGCGAAAACGGCGCAACGATCGCGGTGTGCGTTGCATAGGTCCAGAGTTGTTTACCGGTCCTGGTATCGAGTGCGTAGAGATTGCCGGCGAGGTCGCTCGTGAAGGTTAAACCCGTCGACGTCAATGTCGCGCCGCCTTGCGCCGGATACGGCAGCGGCGTCTGCCACGCGATCTTGCCGGTCGCGACGTCAACCGCGTTGACAAGCCCCGTGCCGTCTTGACGTTTGGCCATGGGGCCGCCGTGATAATTCTGACCCTGCTGCCATGGCGGCTGCACCGCGTATACAAAGAAGATGCCGCACTCTTGGGTGACCGGAACGATGAAGTAGTTCGTGGTCGGATCGTACGCACCACCGTTCCACTCCACGCCGCCGCCATGATTCGGACACGCTTCTTTGCCCTGTGGCGTCGGGTCTTCATTCAAGCCCGCTTGATGCGCAACCGCGAGCCGTTGCAGCACTTTGCCACTCGTGCGATCGAGGATCACGAAGTTGCCGCCCTTGTCACCTTCGGCAAGGAGCGCTTGGGGTTGGCCGTTTGCGCTGCTATCGAAGAGGACCGGCGGCATTGCTGGATCCGCGTCGTGCACGTCAGTGTCGGTGATTTGGTAGTACCACTTCAGCTTCGGTTGCGCACCCGAAATGTCGAGTGCAACGACGGAATCCGCGTAGAGGTTCTTGCCCTTGCGACTGCCGTTATAAAAATCGGGCGCCGGATTGCCCGGTGCAATGTAGAGCGTGTTGGTTACGGGATCGACGGAAAGGCCGCCCCACAACGCCGCACCGCCGTGTTTCCATGAATCGCCGGGCCACGTTTCGTGTCCCGGCTGACCGGGACCGGGAATCGTGTCCCACTGCCAGAGCTTTTTGCCATCGTCGATGTTGAAGGCTTGCACGCTACCGTTGCCGCCGAAGTCACCACCGGCCACACCAACGAGCAACATCTTGTTGTAGACATACGTCGCCATCGAGTACCAGTTGTTGGCCTGCAACGAGCATCCCACCGTGCTCCAAAGCTGTTTGCCGGTCGCGGCATCGAGTGCACGGACGCGACAATCCTGCGTTGCGATAAAGACCTTGCCATTCGCAATGCTGACGCCGCGATTCACGGCGAAGTCAAGTACGGCGGAGGGCGTATAGGACGCATCCCATTTGAGCGCGCCGGTCGCAGGATCGAGTGCGAGTACCGAATTGTGCGGCGTCGAGACGTACATCGTGCCGCCTACAATGATCGGTGCTGCCTCTTGTTCGCCGGTGTCGGCGATTTGCGTCGTCCATGCGGGAGCGAGTTGTGCGACGTTGTTCGCGGTGATGGTCGAGGGCGCATAGCGATTGTCACCGAGCGTGTAGCCCGAATTGGGCCAGTCGCCGCTTGCGGCCGGCGATGCTGCCGTGTTGGAACTGCTTGATTGCGAACATCCCGACAAAATAAGAATGAAAAGAAGGCCACACGAAATGGTTTTCACGTCTTCTCCTTTTGGGATTTACGGTTCGAGGACGACCTTGATGTAGCCGTCGCTGCGCGCGTCGAACTTCGCGAACGCGTCGGCCGCATCGCGCAGCGGCAGGCGGTGCGACACAATTGCGCTCGGCCGGATGCGGCCGGCGACGATCATATCGCGCAAATGATCGTTGTAGTTCTCGTCGTCGTCGCGGCCCATGCCGATCGTCACGCCTTTTTTGAAGAGCGTGCCCCACGGGATGACGTACTCGCCGCGTCGCGCTTCGTTGCCGCGCGCGAGCGGATCGCTGTCGAGAAAGACGCCGATGATGGCGAGGCGGCCCTTGGGTGCGACGATCCGCGCGAGATCGTCGATGACGGTGGTTGGATGTTCGACCGCATAATTGCGTGGATCGCGGGCTTGAAAGCCGATCGCATCGATACACACCGTTGCGCCGACGTTCGCCTCTTCGCCGCGCCAGGCGACGCCCGTGCGTTCGCGCGCGATCTGCTCGAGAATACGGTCGGCCGCATGACCCTTCGACATGTCGATCGGGATTGCGCCGAGCTCGCCGGCTTTCTCCAGCCGTTCCGGAATCGCGTCGACGATAAACACTTGTGCAGCCCCGCGCACAAACGCGCACATCGCGGTCAGCAGCCCGATTGCGCCTGCGCCGTAGATCACGACGATGTCGTTGGTGCGGACCTGCGCCAGCTCCGTCGCGTGATAGGCGGTCGGCAAGGCGTCGGCGAGCAAAACGAAGTCGTGCTCAAAGCGATCGCCCGGCTCGCCCGGAAGCCGCACGCAGTTGGCATCACCGAAGGGCACGCGCAAGAGCTCGGTTTGCGCGCCGATATAGCCACCCATGCCGGGATAACCATAGGCGCCGCCGGCTTTGCCGGGATTGGTCGTGAGACACTGCGCCGAGTAGCCATGTACGCAGTTTGCGCAGAAGCCGCAACAAATGTGGGTCGGGACCGTAACGCGATCGCCCACGCGGACGTTGACGACGGCGTCACCGACGGCTTTGACCACGCCGAGCGGCTCGTGCCCGATCACCAACCGCTCCCCGCCGCCCAGACGCCCCTCGTACATGTGCAGATCCGTGCCGCAGATCGCGGTCGACGTCAGACGCAGCAGCACGTCGGTCGGTGCGCGGAGTGCCGGCTCCTCAATCGGTTCGATCGTGATGTTCCGTATCCCGTTGAGTACGACGGCCTGCATCATGTTTCGCCCTCCGGCGTTATTGCGGCAGTTCTTTAAACGATTGCTTGACTCGATATTCGCTGGAGGGATAACGCGAGCGCAACTCGGCCCACTGTGTCAACAGTTCGTCGCTGTCGGGATCGCGCCGGTAACGCGCGACGCCAAGATAATACTGCGCTTCCGGCGCGGCGTAGCTGGTTGAAAAGCGGCGCAGCACGTCGAGATAGCAGCGCTCGGCTTCATCCCAGCGCTTCAAACGCAAAAACGCTAGCCCGAACCCGCACTGCAATCGCGGCACAAACTCGAACGGCGGAAGGAACCCGTCCCAGCGATACATCTCGTACCCGTCCGTATGCATGACCCGGATATCCGGCGTCCAGATGTGGTGAATGGAATGGAGCAGTTGCTGGTTCTTGGGGTCGGAGTTGTCGATCTGCACGGGGATCGCGTGCGCGGTGATCGCTTGTTTGACCTCGTCTTGTGGATACGTCACGGCATCCAGCGCTTGGCATCCCCCTCAACCAGGGTTGAACACATCCAGGAGTACGAATTTTCGCTCGTCTTTGGCACGTTCGAGCATCGCTGCGTAGTCATGCTGCCAGAATCCCGATTCTTGCGCGTCCATACGCCAAGCCTATCACACAGAGGCCAAATCCTCAAAAATCGCGAATAAAGCAGGAACGTGTTCACTTCTGAATACGCGCAGCTCTCAGCTCGAGAGCCGGAAACGTACATACATATAATGGAGCCCAAACCCGAAACTGCCCCGGTCCCTGTCAAAGTCGCAGTTAAGACAAAACGCGCAGCCGCGCCGCCGAAGGTCTATCCCCCGCACGAACATTTCGGCAGCCCGCTCAACGTGTGCCGCGTGTGTGGCGAGAAGTACACCTACGTGCAAAAGCCGTACGCGCTCGACGGCCTTTCCAACTCCAAAAAGTAGCCACACTTTAGCCACCTTCGGGTAACAGCGCTGCGCAAAACTGTCTCCTCATGGGAGACTGCTCCAGCCTTGCCCGAGCCCTTATCGTGCCTAACCGCCCCGTCGGAGCGAGTGCAATCGCCGGGACCCTCGAACGCTTCGGCGCCGGCGCACTGCGGTTCGCGCACGATCATCACACCTACGTTGCGCCGCTGCATCGCGGCGAAATGTATCGTGAAGCTTCACCGGCGCTCGCCCGCTTAGGGATTGACGTCGATAGCTGGCCGGCACCGCCGGCCGGCCTGTTCGTCGTTGAAGAGCGCACGGTCTATCTGCGCTCGCGCAGCGCAATGACCGTCGCCCATGAGTTCGGGCACGCGCTCGACTGCGCACTTGGCGGCGGCGTCTATCGATCCGGCATCGATCCGCAGATTCGCCGCATGTTCATCAACGCGCGCAGCTTCATTACACCGTATGCGGCAACCGGCATCGATGAATATTTTGCCGAGGCACTCCGCGCGTATGTCGAAGCGAACGATCCCGCGTCACACTGGCCGCGCGCAACGAAGCTTCGTCTGCAGACGATCGATCCGCAGATGTTCGAGTACGTTGAGCGCCTATTCGCCCTCGATTTCCGCGCCGCGGCATAGCGCGGCAGGGATGGCGTTCAGGCTTCGAGATAGTACCGAGGAATGAGCGGCCGGGCGTACGCCCTTGTTGCCACTTGCATACTGAGCTTTGGTCTCTCCGCGTGCTACCCGGCTGCGGGCCCATTCATCGCCGGTCCGACGCCCACGCCTACGCAACGCCCACGCCCGGCCCCGGCAGCGTCATGCTTTCGCCGTCGTCGCTGGCGTTCACCGCGACCGGAGCAAGCAACGCGCAAACGGTGACGGTAACGCAAGGCAATTATAGCGGCGCGTTTACTGCGTCGGGGACCACCTGCACCGGTATCGCAACGATCTCCACCGCGACTGCCGCCTCGTTTTCCGTAACGCCGATCGCGGCGGGAAGCTGCACGTTCACGATTACCGGCGGCGGCGGGCAAAACGCTACGCTGACGATCGGCGTCACGACGACCACGGTTGGAGGTTCGTAAGATGCGTGTCGCCACCGCTACCATCTTGGCTCTCGCGCTTCTCGCCGGATGCGGCGGCGGTTCGACGACTGGCGTCATCCCCCAGCAACAGCCGCAGCCGCAACCAACGCAGCAAAAGACGCAAGAAGTCGTCGTCTCGTTCAACATCGTCGTGCCGACCGCGACCGGCGCGCACGCGCGACGTGTGCCCAACTACGTCTCGGTATCGACCAAATCCGCGACGATCGCGGTCGGCAGCGCCACGCCGATCACCGTGAATTGCACCGCAGTCTGCAGTGGGACCGTGAGCGCGCCCGTCGGCAGCGATACCTTCACCGTGAACCTCTACGACGCCACCAACGGCGCAGGCAACCTGCTTTCGACCGGCACGCTGACGCAAACGATCGTCGCCAATCAAGCCAACACCGTCAACGTGACGTTCAACGGCGTTGTGGTGTCGCTCGCGCTCTCGCTCGCGTCGCCGACGGTGACACCAGGGACCGCCGGTTCGGTCGGCGTGACGGTGAACGCACTCGATGCGGACGGCAACGTTATCGTCGGACCCGGCGTGTACGTGAACGCGAGCGGCAGCCCCGTCACTCTTGCGCTCAGCGATTCTGACGCGAGCGGCAACTCCTCACTCACGCAGACCAGCATTACACAACCTACGAGTGGCATCAAATTAAATTACACTGCCGCGTTCGATGCGAATCCGACGATCACCGCGAATGCAACCGGCTTTACGGCTGCGACGGCAACGCTACGGTTCCCCGCGCCCACGCTCACCGCATTGAGCGTAGCCACCGGTGCGGCCGGCAATACCATAAGCGAGACATTGACCGGGACGGATTTCGTGAGTGGGAGCACGACCGTAGCGGCAGGTGCGAACGTCACCGTGAACAGCGTGACGGTAACGAACGCAACGTCGTTGACCGCGAGCTTCGTGATCGCCGGCAGCGCTACGTTCGGCTCGCAAAACGTCACGGTGACGACGAATAACGGCGCGAGCAACGCGTATTCGCTCGACATAGCGGCAAACGGAATCGTTGTGAGCGTCCCGAGCGACGCGAGTCGCGGGATCACCACCGGGAACCGGCGCGGGAAGTAGCAGCCCGTACGACTTGCGCGGCGCGATTCTCGCGGCGAATGCGACGCCTGGCAGCGCCATCACCTTTGCCAACTGCACCGTCGCCGCACCGTGCACAATCACACTCGCCGGTCCGTTGCCGCCAATTTCCGCGAATACCATCGTCGACGGTGGTACGTTCGGCGCCGTCATTGTCGACGGCGGCAGTAGCTATCGCGCGTTCTTCATCGATAGCGGTACGGTGACGCTCGCGAATCTGCAGATCCAGAACGTGACCGCTCAGGGCGGCAACGGCGGCTCGAACCCGGGCATGATCGACGGCGGAGGCGGAGGCGGCGCAGGGCTGGGTGCGGGCGTCTTCATCAATCAGAGCACGGCGGTCGTCACATTGAAGAACGACTACATCACGAATGCTTCGGCCATCGGCGGAAGCGGCGGGACCGGTTCACTCACTGGCTCGGATGGCGGAGGTGGAGGCGGCGGCGGTGGCCTTAACGCGAGCGGAGGAGCCGGCGCGCTCACCATCCTCAGCCCCTGCTGCACCTCCGGCGGTGGAGGTGGCGGCGGTGGCGTGCTCGCCGGCGGAAGCCCGGGTCCCCCGACCAATGTTGGCGGTGCCGGCGGGGCTGGCGGAGGCGGTGGCGGTGGCGGCAGTGGCTGTTGCATCCCTTCCGCGGGTGGTGCGGGCGGTAGCGGTTACGCCGGCAATCGCCAGCGGCGCTAACGGCGCTACCGGCGTCGGCACTGGCGCCGACGGCGGCAGCGGCGGCTTTGGCGGCGGCGGCGGGGGCGGAGGCGGCACCGCTGCTTCAGGAGGCAGTGGCGGAGCCGGCGGCTTCGGCGGAGGAGGCGGTGGCGTGGGCTCCGGCGCGGGCACCTTTGGCGGCGACGGCGGTCTCGGGGGCGGAGGAGGCGGCGGCAACCCCGTCGCCGGCGCCGGCGGAGCGCTTGTCGGGCTCGCCGGCGGCAATGGCGATGCGACTCTTAGATGGCGGCGGTGGCGTCGCGGCGGGCCCAGCCATCTTCGTCAACGCGGGAACGCTGACGACCGTCAACAGTGATGCAGCCGGCTGCGTGTCCACTGCCGGCCTCGCTGGCGGCGGAACCGCGACCAACGGATCGCGCGACGCGACGCCGGTTTTCAACTACGCCGGAACGGTGAACGGCTCGCCGACGACCGGACCGATTGCAAGCGCACTCGGAACGACGATACCCTAACTCGCAATTCCACATAATTGTCGAAGCGCTCCGCGCGCGACGCCGAAAATGTGCCCGCTTTGCACACGGCGAACGCGTGCTAATGCGAAATGTGTTGCGGTATGGCGGCGCCGTCGCTGCCTTTTTGGTTTTTGTTGCCTGTTCGGGAAGCTCAGGCCTCGTCAACTCGCAATCGCCTAGCGCTCCTGGTGCGCCGCGAAGCTATATCGGGAAATATCCGCTCACGTACACTGGAGTCGCGGGCAATTGTGATGCCGGCTCCCTTCCAACGGCGTTTGTTGTCACCGCGACATCGCAAGGAACGAACGAAGACGGTAATGCCGTCACGCTGCTCGCCGGCGGTCTTCTCGGCGGCAATGTCAGCCTGCAACCGGCTCCTTTTGCGAATACGTCTCCGGCTGCGACAGCCGACCAGCCCAATTTTCCGGCCGCGTACGTCGTAAATTCAACCGGGGAATTTGTGATCAACGACTTGGTCGGACATGCTACGCTGGACGGCAGCATGGCGGTCTTCGAAATGCAGGGGAACCTTAATGCGGTAGGATTTGCTGATGTGCTCGTGCAGACGCCCTCGTGCAACATAAGCGGGAACTCAACTATCGGCTCGCCGTCGTAAGCTAATTCGGCACAATTGTCGAATGCCATACGGTGCCGTCGGCATAATCAACTTCGTCGACATGCGCCTCAATCGTTGACGGCTGCCCTTGGAAGAGCACCGTGGGCGTCGAGCTTCCATCTTGCGACAGTGACGGCAGCACAACATAGCCATCGAAATCGCGGCAACTGATTTGCGTCGTAGCGCCGACCTCAGTCGATCCACGAGGCGCACTTATGTCAAGGGGCTCATCGGGCGCGATGGCGCTGCCGTCACGCGCGAGATGTGCGAACATCAAGCGCACGCGCTTCACGGGCTTTGACGAGTGACTGACAACGTCGGCGCACTCTTTCACATCCCCGGGTGCCCAGGCGTACGATTTGCTAATTTCAACGCCGGAATCCAATTGCTGATGGAGTGCCTCGGGAACTTCGAGCTGGTTTGACCACCACACCGCATGCGAATAGTCGCTCGTGTTCGGAACAACCGCTGCGGACAGCGCCTTTACATCGGGCGCAGTCGCACTCCACGATGGGCTGCCCTCGAAGTCCACCTGACTCATCCAGGCAACAAGTCGTGCCGCTTTTCCGAACACCAAAATTTCTGGTTGCTGCCCATTCGGGGCCGTACCGACCCTGAGCGAAAGCGATCCATTCCAACCTCGGCAAGCCGTTCTTGTCCCACCCGGCGCAAGCGCCGGATAGACATCAAACGGGTCGTCGACGACATCGCTGCCGTCATCCGCGATATGCGAGAACATGACGCGAACGTGCCGCAGCGTTCCGGTCCCGCGATTTTCGATCGACGCACACTCTTGCGTGCTCTCCCCCGGTTCCCATGAGAAGCTTCGAACGAGGCGTGCGGCAGAGTCAGGCTGCGGCAGAACGGCTCCCGTAACATCCGGGCCGGCGTGCCACCAACTCCCATCTGCAAAATCAACCTGCGATACCGAAACGACGAGAGACCCCTGCCCCTCTCTTACGCCGATCGTGCTCCCACCGTAAAACACGCCGTACATGGTTTCGCATAGTACCGGACTGATGCCCGCGATCGCCGCCTTAGGCGCGAACACACCTTTGGCTTCGTGAACCGAGCTGTAGAGGACTTTGCCGTCCTTGTCGATCAGCGCGTAGAGAAACTCCACGCGCTTTGCTGCAACGCTGTTGACATTGGTAAAGGCTACGCAAATGCCGGCGGTCGCAGCTTGCTGGAGCTCGACGAGTGTTGCCTTATCAATGGTAATGCCGGACGCGGGAATCTCGCGAAGCGCCGTCGGCCCCGCGAACGCCGGAACGGCAAAAAGAAACAGCGCGATGGCACTAACTGCGGCTAGAACCTTATGGGTCATGTTGCCGCCCAACTTGGACCTCCCGTGCGAATCGCCCTACCGCCGGAGCTTTGACCCTTCATTAAGAGCCTCTAATGATTCAAGCACTCGTTTTTGGGGTACAGCACTACTACAGCGACTCTAGGCGACAATAAAAAAAGCTGCCCACCGTTACTGCCGCTTCAAACGCGGTTCTCGGTGCAGGGCAGTTTTTTATTGGTTGATTTTCAGCCGTCGGTCGAGTCGTTGTTTTTAAGGATTACATGTTCTCTCGCGTATTAACCATGAAACTCAAGCCGAATCAATACAATGTCTCCGATTTGACGAAAACCATCGATGAAAAGATCCTGCCGCTTCTTCGCAAGCAAGCGGGCTTTAAAGATGCGATGTTCTTCGCGACCCCAGGCGGAGCGGAAGCAATTTCCGTGAGCGTATGGGATCGCAAGGAGAGCGCCGATGCCTACAATCAGACGGCATATCCCGAAGTGCTCAAGTCGCTGACAACTTTGGTTGAGGGCCATCCGCTGGTCAAGACCTTTGACGTGATCAGCTCGACGTTGCACAAGGCCGCGACGACGACCGTCTGATTATGTTTAAAATCACGATTGTGCGACGCACGGCTCTTGCCGTCGCCACCTCGATCTCACTCTGCGCCGTGTTCGCCGTTGCGCAGCCGGCATTCGCGCAAAGCACCGTTGCGATTGTCGTCAACGGCTCGCAAATGCAGTTCGGCCAGCCACCGGTCGAGCGCGCCGGCCGGGTCTTCGTACCGCTTCGCGGCGTCTTCGAGCACCTCGGGGCCACCGTTGTGTATGACAACGGCACCATCAACGCTACTGGAAATGGGCGCAACGTTTCGCTGCGCATCGGCTCGAATCAGGCAACCGTCGACGGCCAGACGCAAAATCTCGACGACGCGCCCTTCCTCGTTGGTGCGACCACGCTCGTGCCGCTCCGATTCATCGCACAGGCGCTCGGAGCATCGGTTGACTGGAACAACAACACCTCGACCGTAACGATCGTCGGCTCCGGCAATAGCAACGGCGCCGGTCGCGACAATGGCTACCGTAACAATGGCAACAATAACAACGGTAACAATGGTAACAACAATAACAACGGCGGCAATAACTACAACGCGCCGCGAAATCAGTCGTTCTACCTTTCGAACGAAACCCCGAGCAAGTCGGAGTCAACCCGCACGCAAGACCCGGCGATACGCGCCACGTACAGCGAACCGGTAACTCGCGGCTCGCTACGCGTTTCCGTCGACGGGCGCGATTTGACCCGAGAGGTCTACACGAACGCAACGGGCTTTAGCGTGACACCAACGTTTGCGCTCAACCCCGGTATGCACCAAGTCACCGTGACGGGCACCACGCAAGCCGGCGCCTCATTCTCCACCGGATGGGACTTTAGAACACGATAAGGCCGCCTCCGGCGTCGGAGCAGGCCGCATAGGGCGAGCCTGCTCACTTGCCGTAGGAAAGACTCCATCAACCTAAAGCTGCTGGTCTATGCCAACGTTGGGCTATTCTGCGACGGATACATCCTCAGCAGCGTCGGCCTCGCGCTCGTTACCCTCGGTCCGCAGTTCGCACTGACTCCGGCGATGACGGGCCTTTTGGGCGCTGCGACGCTGCTCGGCATCCTCGTCGGCGCGCCCGTGTTCGGCCGCTTGACCGATCGCTATGGACGGCGCACGTTGATGCTCGCCGACCTCGCGGTGTTTGTTGTCGCGTCGCTCGCGCAACTCGCAGTAACCAACGTCTGGCAGCTCATCGCGCTACGCTTCGTGCTTGGCGTTGCAATTGGCGCCGATTATCCCATCGCGGGCGCGCTCATCGCCGAGTTTTCACCCGCACGCTTGCGCGGCGCAGCCGTCAACGGCATGCAAGTCGCGTGGTTCTTCGGTGCGATGATGGCGTATATCGTGGGGTATGCGCTGCTCGGCACAGGACCGCAGAGTTGGCGATGGATCCTAGCGAGCCCAGCGCTGATCGCGGCGATCGGTTTGCTGCTGCGTGCCAGCGCTCCCGAAACACCGCTGTGGCAGGCAGCCCAACAACGTGGCGAGATCGCGCACGCCTCGTTTGCAACGCTCTTTTCTCCGCGCTACGCAGGCGCGCTGTGTTTCGTCTCGGTCATGTGGCTGCTGCAAGTGGTGCCGCTCTTTGCGATTTACACATTTGCGCCTACCGTGCTCGCGGCACTTGGCTTGAGCGATCAAGCCTCGCCCGTCGGCAGTGTTGCGATCACGGCCGCGTTTCTGATCGGTTCGTTGCTCTCGCTGCCGCTGGTCGAACGTTGGGGCCGCCGCCCGCTTTGTATCGCAGGCTTTGCGATCGCCGTCGCAGCGTTTGCACTGCTCCTCACCGGCAATGCCGCGATCGTCGTGCTTGCGTTTGCGGCGTACGCGATCGGCATCGGCGCCGCGGCCGGTCTCGAGTTGACCTATCCAACCGAACTCTTTCCGACTGCGATTCGCGCCACCGCGACCGGGTTTGCCGCCGGGGTCAGCCGCGTTGGCGCATTTATCGGCACGTTCGCGCTGCCGTTGCTCCTCGCGCACTACGGCATCACGAGCGTGATCGTCGGAGCAATTGCGATTTCACTCGTCGGCCTCGGTGTTGCTCTGCGATGGGCGCCGGAAACCAAGGGCACGTCGCTTACGTAGTTGCCGCCTCCGCGGCCGGTTTGATCTTCAGTGCGAACGTTGCCCATGCGATGCCCGCAACCGCACCGTTCCGGCAATTTCTGAAGCTAATTCTTTCATGCCCCGATGGTAGCTCCGGCGCCGCTAGCCGAGAAAGTAACTGCCACTACCTCCTTCAGCTAGGACCAAATGGTACATTACGTACATGGAGAGTTACATCGCCGCCATCTTTGCAACGCACGACGCCGCCATCGCCGCCCACGCGGACCTGCAGCGCGCAGTCAGCGCCGGAGCGCTCGACGTGCGCAGCGCGTCCGTGTACGAACGTAACGCCGCGGGCGATCTCGAGCTGGCAGATGTCGAAACAGCCTTTCCGCCTCAGCTCGATATTGCGAATCTTCCGGGTGGCGCAGGCGACGAAGCGCTTGACGAGTTGAGTGCGGCCTTACCCGACGGCGATCACGTGCTGCTGATCCACGCCGGCGACAGGGCAGCGGATGCCATCGACGCAATCGTTGCCGCCCACGGCGGCAGGATCGTACGGCGCAGCGTGAGCGAGCTGAAAGCGGACGCCTATCAGCGCTTCATCGGTGCTTCCAGTATGTAGACGGCTACCGCTTTGCCCAGGCAATGCACCAACCATCGGGGCTGATCTTTCCGGTAACGATCGAGCACCCGCTGGGGGCGCGAAAGAAGCGGCAGTTGCTGCATTTCTTTCCGGCCGGTCCAGGTTTATCTTGATAGTGGAACTGCTTCTTGTTGTCCGAAGCCTGCGCCGGCAGGGCGGTTGCGGCAAATGCCGCAGCCAAAGCTGGGAGCACGATCTGCTTTAGAGCGCCGCGGCGCGTGACCGAATCCGAAGGTTCCTTCACCTGAATACCTCCAATGGGCTTTAACATGAGTACTACGACAATGCGTCAACCGGTCGTCTTTTTCGGCCATGGCAATCCGATGAACGCTATAGAGACCAACGCTTACACCACTGCGTGGAGTTCCCTTGGCGAAGCGCTGCCGCGTCCGCGCGCGATCGTGGCAATCTCTGCACACTGGTACGTGCCGGCCACGCTCGTAACCGAGAACGAGTATCCGCGCACGATCCACGACTTCGGCGGATTCCCGCGTGAGCTGTATGCCGTGGATTACCCCGCGCCGGGCGACCGTGGTCTGGCGGGACGCATCACGAAGATGCTCGCCCGCTTTGGCGCCACCGGCGACGAGGGCTGGGGGCTCGATCACGGCACGTGGTCGGTGCTCACGCACGTCTATCCCAATGCCGACGTGCCGATCGTGCAGCTCAGCATCGACGAAACGCTCGAGCCCGCTTTGCACTTCGAAATCGGTACGCTGTTACGCCCGCTGCGCGACGAAGGCGTTATGATCGTCGCAAGCGGCAACATCGTTCACAACCTGGAAGCGTTTGCGTGGGGCCGTCATTCCACCGAACCGTTCGATTGGGCGCAGCGCTTTGAAGCGAAGGCGCGAGAGTTGCTGACCTCGCGCGTCTTCGAACCACTCATCGATTACGAGTCGCTCGGTGAAGATGCACTTCTCTCCGCGCCGACGCCGGATCACTATCTGCCGCTGCTCTATGCGATGGGCGCCTCGGACGAGGGCGACCGCCTGAGTTTTCCCGTCGAAGGGATCGACGGAGGTTCGATCTCCATGCTCTCCGTACTCTGGAGCTAGTGTCCCACTCCATACATCACAATACATTCGCTCCCGTCGGGTTGCGTCAACGGCGTCCCGCGACATCGTTACTTTCGCTCGCAAGCACGACTTTTGTCGCTAATCGCGCCTCGCTCGGCACGCTTCTCCTCGTAAACGTCTATTGGTTGCCTCTCTCGCTGCAAGAAGCAGCGCTTTTGGCAATTGCGATTCCATCAGCGCTCGTGCACCTCGCGCCGGTGAATCACGTCGCTACGTATGCTGCGCTGGCCAGTCTGATCAACGTCGTCAACGTCTTCTTGCCCTGGCCGGTCGGCGCGCTCTCCGACAAATTGCGCGGCAAAGGCACGCCGCGCCAGGCCATCGCGCTCGTTGGCGCAGCCCTCAATGTCATCGGTCTCGTGCTCGCCGCAAGCGCACACACGATCCCCACGTTTTTTGAAGCGATCCTGATCGGCACGGTTGGACAGGCGGTTAGCACGACGGCGTATCAGGCGATGCTGCCCGACGCGATCGCGCGATCCTTGTGGGGCGTTGCCTCCGGAATTCGCGGCGCGATAACGCTCCTCGGAACCGTCTTTGGGCTTATCTACGGCGGCCTCGCCGAACCGAAAAACGTCTTTATCGGCTGCGCGGTTCTCGTCGCGGTAAGTGCGTTTTCACTGCGCGGCCTTGCACCACGCGAAGACGAAGCCGACGATCACGCGCATATTCGGGATTGGTACGACTTCATCGTCGTCTTCATTGGACGCGCGTGCATCGTCTTCGGCCTCACGTTGCTCGGCACGTTCGTGCTCTACTTCTTCCGCGACGTATTGCACGTTGCCGATCCCTCGCGCGGCACCGGATTCACCGGCATCGCCGGACTCATCGGCGCCGTCGCCTCGAGTGTCGTGCTGGGCATCCTTTCGGATCGCATCCGCCCGTATCGCAAGCTCATCGTTGCGCTGTGCGGTATTCCGATGACGCTTGCCGCGCTTGGGTACGCAATCGCGCCCTACGAAGCGTCGGTGTTCGTTGCGGCACTGATCTTCGGTCTCGGGTACGGCGGCGTGCTCTCGAACGGCTGGGCGCTGGCGCTCGACGCAATGCCGGCGATGCGTGACGTTGCGCGCGATCTCGGGATTTGGGGCATGGCAACGCACGTTCCCGCGATCATCGCGCCGCTCATCGGTGCCGCGCTGATCCACCACTTCAACGGTTCGCTCTTCGGTTATCGCACGCTTTTTGCGCTCGCCGCACTAGCCTTCGCAGTCGGTTCGGCGTCAGCGCTCTTTGTCAGAGGGCCGCGGCAATAATGCGCGCCGCAAGGTCCGCGCAACGCGGGCCTTCGCGCGCGAGCCAGAACATCTGCCCCCAATTTTTCGGATTGAGCGCTGCGCGCGAGGGATTGAGCCAATCCGGCGAGAGTTCACGCTGCGGTGTATCGAGCACGACGCGCACTGCCGCGATGGCCTGCGCCGGAATGCGTGCCGTCTCCATATCGACGGCAGCAAAACCGCGCGCCGCCCACGCATTGCGCTGATCGCCGACGATGAGCGCATCGCTCGTCAAGAGCGCGGCGTCGATATACGCATAGCCCAGCCGCAGCGCCGCATCGCGCAAGCGCGCCGTCCAGGCAGCATCGCATGCGATTGCAACCCCGTCACTCGTGGCAATCGCACTTGGGATAACGATCGTGCCGGTCGGCAGATCCGCACGCAGACCACCGGCGAGGCCACAACTGATCGCGACGCCGGAAACACGCGCACCATCCAGGCGCGCGAGCCCGACGCCTGATTCAATCACCTTTGCTTGCGGAGCGCGGCGTCGCACGGCCCGCGCTTCCAAGCTCGTTGCCGCGACGATCGTCGGCGCTTCAGGCAGCATAGCCGTGGTCGCGAAACCAGATAACCGCACGCATCAGCGCATCGTGCACCGGACGGACCGCAATGCCGAGCGCAGCTGCGGCCGGTTCTGCGTCCACGAACATCCGCCGCTGCGACATGCGCACGCCTTCCATCGGCACGAAGGGTGTAGCACCCGTCAGGCGGCAGCGCAATTCGTCAACCCACGCGGCGGCATACATCAGCGGAATCGGCGCGCGCATGCGCGGCGCGGGCCGCCCGGTCAGCACCGCAAGCACGTCCCACAGCGCGTCGTAGGTGAAATTCTCGCCGCCGATGACGTAGCGTTCGCCGACAACGCCACGCTCGAGCGCAGCAACGTGCGCTTCCGCGACCTGCTCGACATCGACGAGATTGATGCCGCCGCTTGCCGGCGGACGCGCGATCATCTTCCCGCGCATGTAGTCGACGATCATCCCCCCGGTCGGCGTCGGCTTCCAGTCGCCGGCCCCAACCGGCGCGGTCGGTAACACCGCAATCGTCGGCACGCGGCTCGCAAACGCGACGCGTTCCTGCAAAATCTTTGATTCGTGATAGTCGATCGCGCGCGCGGTTACGTGCGCTTCGTGGCCGAGCGTCGCCGAGCTCGATGTGAGGATCGCACGCTCGATGCCGGCGAGATATGCCGCCGCGAACAACCCTTCGGTGCCCCCGACGTTCACCCGCGCAAGCGTCTCGCGATCGCGCGGACCAAATGAGTACTGCGCGGCGCAGTGCACGAGGTAGCGGCAACCGTCGAGCATGCGCGTGAAGCTCCCCGGCTCACGCAGATCACCGCTAACGATCTCGCATCCTTCGATCGGGGCCATTGGCGTGCGAGCAAGCGCGCGAACGCGATAGCCCGCAGCAAGAAGCGCACGTAGAACGTGCGCCCCCACAAAACCCGAACCGCCGGTTAGAAATACTCGCTCAGTTGGTGCCAAGGGCTGCGCGAATCGATTCCTTGATCGAACTCGTCGTGCGGATCACCGCCGTCGGTTCGTACCCGCAATGTGCCATGCAGTTGTTGCAACTCGGATGCTTACCACGGCCGTACTTCTCCCAATCGGTCTCTTCGATGAGTTCTTTGTACGTCTTAGCATACGGTGCGTCGCTCATCAGGTAGCACGGACGTTGCCAACCGAAGACGGTGTAGCACGGAATGCCCCATGGCGTGCACTCGAAATCGACTTTGCCCTCGAGAAAGTCGAGGTAGAGCGGACTATGATTGAGGCGCCACTCTTTACGCTTGTCGCCCGCAAACGCTTCGCGGAAAATCTCGCGCGTACGTTCGACACCCAGGAAATTATCTTGGTCGGGCGCCTTCTCGTAGGCGTAACCCGGCGAGATCTGCATCATGTCGACTTTGAGATCGTTGTTGAGATAGTCGAGCACGGCGCGAATCGACTTCGCATCATCGCGATCGAAGAACGTCGTATTGGTGATGACCTTGAAGCCCTTTTCCTTGGCAACCTTGATGGCCGAGATCGCCTTCTCGAAGACGCCTTCGCGACACACCGACTGGTCGTGGCCTGCCTTGAGACCGTCGAGATGGATCATCCACGAAAAATACGGCGAGGGTTTGAACTGGTCGATTTTCTTCTCGAGCAGCAGCGCGTTGGTGCAGAGGAAGACGAACTTCTTGCGCTTGAGCAATTCCTCGACGATCTGCGGCATCTGGTCGTGGATCAACGGCTCGCCGCCGGCGATCGACACGCACGGCGCGCCGCAGTCATCGACGGCTGCCATACACTCTTCGACGCTGAGCCGCTTGCGCAGGATGTCGGTTGGGTGGTCAATCTTCCCGCAACCGGCACACGCCAGGTTGCACTGCAGCAACGGCTCAAGCTCCAGCACGAGCGGGTACTTTTTCTCGCCTTTGAGCTTCTTACCGAAGATGTAGCTCCCGACGGTCAACTTCTCTTGGAACGAACTCAACGTTTTCTCGCTTTTCGGTTGCCAGCGCCATCATCGGAAAGAGATGGCGATACAGGTGGTAGTTCAGGTAAAAATCTTTGGGAAAGCCGGTTCCCGTACAATACGGCTCTTCCCAGGTTCCATCGCGCGTCTGGGTCTCCTTGAGATAGGTCAAACCGCGCTGCGCTGCCGGATGGTTGCCCTGGCCCGCGATCTGCAGCGCATTGACCGCCCAGGCGGTCTGCGAGGCCGTGCTTGCGCCGACGCCCGCAAACGATTCATCGGCATACGAATGACAGCTCTCGCCCCATCCCCCATCCACGTTTTGCTTCGAAATAAGCCACGCCGCACCACGCTCCATCATGTCGGCGCCGCTTTTGAGCATGCCGAGCGCAGATATTGAGCACCACGTGCCGTAGATGAAATTGACGCCCCAGCGGCCCCACCACGAGCCATCCGGCCGCTGCGTTGCGCGCAAATAGTTCACACCGCTCTCCACGTCCGCGTCGCTCGGGTCGCGTCCCAGCGCCGCAAGCATCTCGACGACGTGTGCGGTGACATCCTCGGTCGGCGGATCGATCAGTGCGCCGAAATCCGCGAACGGCATGCGATAGAGCAATTCGCGCGTGTTGTCGCGATCGAATGCCGCCCATGCGCCGTTACCCGAGCGCATCGCAAGCGTCCACGCTGTACCACTCTCAACCGCGTCACGCACAACGTCTGCTTCACCGGCTTCGAGTAACGCCAACACGATGACCGCCGTATCGTCGATGTCGGGATAGGCGTCGTTATCGAATTCGAATGCCCAGCCGTTGCCGCCACGAAAGTCGGAGCGCACGCGCCAATCGCCGGGCGCATCGTTGGGAATCTGCTCTTGCAAGAGCCAACGCACCGCACGCTGCATCACCGGATCGTCGCGCGTACAGCCCGCGAGCGCGAGCGCGCGCAGCGCCCACGCCGTGTCCCACACCGGCGACATGCACGCCTGCACGCGCCACCCTTCGCTATCGTTGACGATGAAGCGATCGAAGCCGGCGAGACCGTTGCGCATCACCGGATGATCGAGCCCAAAACCCATCAAGTCGAGTGCGATCAGCGAATAGACCCACGGCGGTTGAATCCCGCCCCAACTGCCGTCGGCTTCCTGGCGTTCGACGATCCAATCGGTCATCGCATGCATCGCCGAAGTTCGCAGCGGCTGCTCGCCGAGTCGATCGTAGACTTTGAGCGCGCCGTCGAGCCACCACATCCAGCCCGAACCGGGCACGTGATGCATCGCGGCTTCCGTACCCGGATTGATGACCTCGCGCACGTCGACGCCAAGCGCACGGACCGGACGCTTCGAGACAACGATCGTGAGCGGCGCGATCGTCCCACGCGCCCAACACGCGAAATCGTAGACGTTAAACGGCATCCAAAGCGGAAAGTAGATGATCTCCGGCGGCAACGACGGGATACCATCCCACGGGTAGACGCCGAAGAGCGCGAGCCAAATCTTGGTGAAGACACGTGCCTGCGCGAGGCCGCCCATCCGGCGAATCACCGCGAGCGCGCGCTGCATCTCCGGACGTTGCGGATCGCACCCGAGCACCTTGAGTGCGACGTAGGATTCGATCGTCGTGCTCAAATCTGCGGGCCCGTCGTAGTATAGGGCCCATGAGCCGTCGCTGCGCTGCGCGCCGAGCAGATGTTTCATGGCGCCGTCGCGCATCGGCGCGACGTCGACGCCGAGAAAACGGTAGAGCAAGATCTGTTCCGCCGTCATCGTGACGTTGGTCTCGAGCTCGCCCGTCCACCACCCGTCGGCATGCTGACGTTCGAGCAGCCACGCGACGCTGCGCTCTAGCGCATCGCTCATACCGCGATGGCCTCCGCCGCAAGGGTACCGCTGCGGACGGCCGCTTCCATCGTGTCGGGCCATCCGGTTTCCGTCCACGAACCGGCAATGGCGACGCGTGGATGCGACGTTCGCTGCAACGTGCGCGACGCACCGACCCGGGGCAGATAGGTCGCCTCGGGATTCCGCGTCGCTGCGGCATGGACGACGGTACCGCCGCGCAACGCCGGCACAAATGTTTGCAGTTCTCGCCACGCCATGCGTTCGAGTTCTGCGGTTGGGACCGTCAATACCTCGCCTGCGGCGCTGATGCTGCAGCACACGTAGCCTTCGCTCTTCTCAAAAATCCACTGCAGCGGTGAGTCGAGCACCGCAGCAAAATCGAAGCCGAGCGGACCGCGGTCATGCCAGATATGTACGTCGACGATCGGATACGGATCGTACGTATCGAGATCGTGCACGCCAAAGCGCTCTGGCACCTGCAACAACTTTGCCGTGGTGCGCGGCGAGACGGCGAGCACGACCGCATCGAAGTGCGCGCGCCGCTCGTCGGGCAAAGTCAGTTCAACGCCGTCGTCGCGCACGTCGAGCCCGAGGACGCCGGTCGAAACGTGTACGGCCGATGCGCGCGCGGCTGCAGCCGCGGCGATGTGCGCAAGCGGTACCGTTGAAAACCCGAATCGCGCCGCCGACGCGTTGCGGAGAAACGCGGTCGAGACGACGAACAACGCATCGGTAGCGCTCACGTATTCGAACGACGCATTGAGCGCGGGAATAAAGAACGGGTCCCAGAAAGCGCGACGCGTCTCCGCGTCTTGCCCGTTGCGATCCAGCCACGTATCGAAGGTCAGCCCGGGATCGGGCTTGCCGCCAAGCGCGGCGCTTGCAAGCGCGCGCGCCACGCGCAGGCGTCCGCCAACATCGAGATGGGCGTAGCCGGCGAAGGATGCGAGCAAGTGCAACGGTGCTGGTAACGACGCAGCGCGCAAGCGGCTGGTCGTGCCGTCGCGGGCAAGCACGAGCGCATCGAAGCGATCTTGCTCGTGCAGCGTGTCTCCCATGCCGACGCGTTCGACGAAGGCGATAAACCGATCGCAACAGTGCAGAAAGACGTGCTGGCCGTTGTCGATCTCGCGCCCGCCGACCTCAAACGACGTCGCGCGGCCGCCGAGTAGCCGCGTGCGCTCGAAGATCTCGACGTCGTATCCGCGTTCGCGCAGATCGAGCGCGGCGGCAAGCCCGGCAAGCCCCGCGCCGACGACGGCTACACTGCCCAGCCACGCTCTCACCATCGCGCCGAGCTTCTCCGTGCCCGAGAGTCCCGCGCGACGATGCAACGGCAACGTGGGGTCGCGTTCGATCTTCTCCAAAATGCGTTCGTAGATGCCGGCCATCGTGCGCACGCACGCCGCTGGACGGCGGTCGATATAGTCCAGCACCCTGTAGCCTTGCGTGAAGTACTCGCGAGCGCGTAGCGCCTCAAAACCGATCAGCGCTTCCCAGCCTTCAACGGGTCCGGCGCTCACCAGCGCATCCTCGCTAATGCCGAAGCGCTGCAGATCTTCTTGCGGCAGGTAGATACGTCCCAGCCCGACGTCCTCGCGCACGTCGCGTAAAATGTTGGTCAGTTGCAGCGCGATGCCCAGATCGTCGGCGCGCTCGAGCGCCGCGTTATCGTCGAAACCGAAGATGCGCACGCACATCCGTCCGACGACCGACGCGACCAGATTGCAATAGACGCGAAGCTCGTCCCACGTTTCGTAGCGGGTCTTCGTTCCGTCCATTTCGCAGCCGTCGACCAGCATCTGCAGCTCGCGCTCGGGAATCGAGAAGCGCGCGACCGCGACCGAAAGCACCTGCATGACCGGATCGTCGCCATATTCGCCGCGCACGCACTTTGCGAGGCGTTCGCGATGCCGCTGCAGGCGGCCGGGGAGGTCGGGCGTGTTTGCGGCCGCATCGGCTTCATCGTCTACCTGACGCGCAAAATCATAGAGCGCATAGATCGCATTGCGTTGCTCGCGCGGGAGTGAGATGAATCCCCAGTAGAAATTTTTTGCTTCGCGACGCGCCATCGTGTGGCAGTATCGCTCGGCCTCGGCCAAACTAAGTGCTGCGGACATAGCTCCCCAAGAGGATTGCGAGCTTCTCCCGCGTGCTTATCGTCGGTCGCCGCACCTCGGTATGATAGTCGAGGCGCTCGATCGCGCGGCAAATCGCGAGGCCGCCTTTGCGGTACAAGCGCAACTGCAAGCCGAGCGCAAAAGGCACCATCGCTTCGAGGCCACGGCCGGAGTCGAGTAGCCGGCGCGCACGTTCGACCAACGCACGCACGGCCCCCGACGTACCAAGTGCAACGACCTCGTCGTCGAGCAAGTAGCGCCGTCCGATTTGCGCGTCGCGCTTGACATCCTGCGCGTGATTGGCGAGTTGCAGTCCGATGCACACATCGTCCGATAACCCCGGCGAGCGTGGATCGGTTACACCGAAGACGCTAAGCACCATGCGGCCGACGGGCGCCGCGGAAAGCTTGCAATAAGCTTCGAGTTGCGGCCAGTTCTGATACGAGCTGACGTGCTGGTCTTGCACGTTCGCGTCGATGAGGTCGAGAAACAGCTGCTGCGGAATCGAGCGATGCGTGATGGTCTCGTGCAGCGCAACGAGCACCGGATGTGACGGCGTCGCGCCGGCAAACGTCCCTTGCAATTCTTCGCGCCATCGCGCTAAGCGGGTTAGCGCCTCATCTCGCGATGCGCTTTCATCGCCTAGGTCGTCGGTCGTCCGGCAAAATGCGTAGACCCGCGCAAGGTCACGCCGGATGTCCGCCCGCACGAGCCCCGAGGCAACGATGAAGTTCTCGTAATGATGTTTCGTGAGCGCGCGGCAGTAGGCGTCAGCGGAGGCGAGTGTTACGGCTTTCACGCCGGCACCAACTTGTCGTTTCCTTTGAGCTCTTCGATCGAGCGCACCCCGAGCGAAAACATCGCGATACGCAAGACTTCGACGACTTCGCGCGCAAGATCGCGCGCGGCATCGGTGCCTTGCGCAGCGGCACGCAAGAACGGCCCGGCGATCCCGACAAGGTCGGCCCCAAGCGCGATCGCTTTGGCTGCATCGACGCCGTCGCGGATTCCACCGCTGGCAATAACGAGCCCATCGGGTTCGACTGCACGCGCGCCGCGCACGCACTCGGCCGTCGGAATGCCCCAGCTCGCGAATTGACTTGCTACGCGCACGCGCCAATTCTCGCGTGTTCGGTATCGCTCGACCTCACTCCACGATGTTCCGCCGGCACCGGCAACGTCGACGCCGGCAACGCCGGCGCGAAAGAGTTCACGCACGACGTGCTCGCTGAGCCCCCAACCCACTTCCTTGAGGATGACCGGCGCGTCAAGGCCGCTGCATAGCTCGCGAATGCGTCCGAGCAAGCCGCGAAAATCGGTATCACCCTCGGGCTGGAGTGCTTCCTGAAGCGGGTTGAGATGCAGAATAAGACCATCGGCCTGCACGAGCTTCATCAGGTGGCGACACTGCGCGGCGCCATACCCTTTGTTTAGTTGTACGGCACCGAGGTTCGCAAAGAGCAACACGTCCGGAGCGACCGAACGCACGTCGAAGCTTTCGATCGTACTTGGATCTTCGAGCAGAACGCGTCCCGAGCCCAGACCCATCGCAAAGCCGAACTCCGCGGCAACACGCGCGAGCGTGCGATTGACCCCGGTGGCTTCCGGCGTGCCACCGGTCATGCACGAGATGAGGATCGGCGAGCGCAGCGTGCGATCGTAGTGGGTGACGCTTAGATCGACGTCCGCGAGTGCCATCTCCGGCAACGCGCAGTGCTCAAAGCGATACCGTTCGAATCCCGTGCTTACACCTTTCCCACGAACGTCTTGTTCGACGTTGATGCGAAGGTGGTCGGCCTTTCTGGCCGCGCTGGCGTCGCCTACGCGGCCGCTTTCAGCTCCCTGCAAGCTCGTACGCAATCTCCTTGAATTCGCCTTTGTACCTAGGCGCGAGCGGCGACCCTTCCACGATCGCGAACGCCTTAGCTGCATACCGCTTCGCTAATAGACTGGGAGCGCCTCGCGCTTGACCCTGCAGCTGCGTGGCAACACCGAGCACTCGCCCCGCCCGGGCAAAGCTATCGGCCATTGCGGGCGTCGCACCGGCCATCATCGCGCCGACGCGCAAACTGAGAGCCAACATCAGGACTTGCGTGCCTTCGTAGGCGATGCGGTAGCGTCCACTTCCTCGCGCATGCGACGACGCCCGAATCAAACGATTGCGCTGCTCGATTCCGACCAGCACGGTGTTTGCCAGCACGATACCGACATCGAGCACGCGGTCGCCGTACACCGCATCATTTGCAAGCAGTCCGAGACCGAGGGCAAAGAATGCGTCACCGGCGTTGAGCGTTTGCGCAAGACCCCAGATCGACGACGTCGTCTTACCTTCGATCGGAGCCGGCGTCGGTATCTGCAATTCATCGTGCAGAGCCGAAAAGCGATGCAGACACTCCACCGACGCTGCAACGGGCAGCACACCCTGCGATTCACCACCGCATGCGTCGCAAGCCCACAACACGAGACTCGCGCAGAGCGGATCGGCGTAGTCGAACGAATGGCGCATGATTCGCTCGAATTCTTCACTGAACTGGAGGTCTGCGCTGCGTAGATATTCACGCGTACGTGATTGCCGCTCACGTAAAAGAGTCATAAAGGAACGCAGCGTTCGCCACGGTACTCTATAGCCCTCCAATGACCAAGCAGCTAATCGTTTCGGCCGATGACTACGGCCTGTCACTAGAAGTAAATGAAGCCGTTGAACGCGCGCATCGCAGCGGCATTCTGCGCAGTGCGAGCTTGATGGTCGCGGCACCGGCCACGAACGATGCGGTCGCGCGTGCGCGCGCACTGCCTACATTGCGCGTTGGGCTGCATCTCGTGCTGGTCAACGGTCGTCCCCTATTATCTGCGCAAGAAGTCCGCCCGCTAGTTGACCGCAACGGCGAGTTCCCACGCGATCTCGTCGGCGCGGGCTTCCGCTTCTTCTTTCATCCCGGTGCGCGGCGCGCGCTCGAAGCCGAGATCCGCGCGCAATTCGAAGCCTTTGCGCGCACCGGTCTGCCGCTCGACCACGTCAACGCACAAAATCACATGCACGTCCATCCAACCGTGCTCGGCATCATGCTCAAGGTCGGACGCGAGTACGGGATGCAAGCGGTGCGCATTCCGCAAGAACCGCACGATGCAGCCTTCCTGCGTCCATGGCTCGCGTTGATGCGCCGGCGCCTGCACCGGGCGCATATCGCAACCAATGATACCGTCTACGGCATTCGCTATTCCGGCCACATGACGCGCGCACGCGTGCTCGAGCTGCTCGACCAGCTTCCGGCGGGCGTGTGCGAGATGTACTTTCATCCGGCAACCGGCCCGTGGGACGGAATCGATCCACAGATTGCAAACTACGATTTCTCCGGCGAACTCGACGCGCTCACGTCTGCAGAAGTCCGCGCAAAACTCGATGCGGCGGGCATCGCCATGCTGACTTACTCGGATCTGCCCGCGTGTTGATCGTTTGTCTTGCAGGCATCGCGTACTGCGCGATCGCGCTCTTTGCACTGCTGCGCTTCACGCGCCGCCCTTCGAGGCTCGCTGCGCTCGCCCCTCAGGGTGAGGGATGCCTCGCCGTGACTATACTCAAGCCGATCCATGGGCTCGAGGTTGAACTCTTCGAAAACCTCAGCTCGTTCTGCGATCAGGACTACCCGCAGTATCAGGTGATCTTCGGCGTGCAGCAACGCGACGATCCCGCAATCGATGTGATCCGCCGCGTGATCGCGCACTTTCCCGAGCGCGATCTTGCGCTGGTCATCGGCGAAGGGACGGTCAGCGGCAACCCCAAGGTCGCGAACCTGGCAAACATGCTCGCGCGCGTAAAGTACGACCTGCTCTTTATCGCCGACGCCGACATGCGCGTCGACCGTCGCTATCTCACTGCGGTTGGCGCAGAATTTGCGGACCCGAATGTCGGCGCCGCAACGTGCCTCTATGCCGGCGTTGCGTACGGCGGCGTCGCATCGCAGTTGGGTGCACTGCAGTTCAACGATCAGTTCGCGCCATCGGTACTCGTGGCGACGCTCGCCGGGCCGCCCCGGTTTTGTCTTGGCTCGACGATGGCGGTCCGTCGTAGCGCACTTGAAGCGATCGGCGGTCTTGGCGCACTCGCACCACATCTCGCCGATGATTACATGCTGGGTGCACTGATCGCGGCGCATGGCTTGCGCGTTGCACTCTCACGTTACGTCGTTCGCAACATCGTCGCCGAGCCCAGTGTCTCTGCATTGTTGCTCCACGAGCTGCGCTGGGCACGCACGATTCGTTCCGTGCAAACCGCCGGCTACGTGTTCTCGTTCGTGACCTTCCCGTTGCCGTTCGCGCTCATCTGGGTGCTGTTCGCAGCGCAAAGCGCGACCGCATGGGCGGTGTTGGGTACGGTACTCGCGCTTCGCGCGGCGATGCACTTCGCCGCGCGCGATGCACTGGATGCGCGCGAGACACCGCCCGTGTGGCTGCTTCCGCTACGCGACTGCCTCGGCCTCGCCGTCTGGGCCGCCGGACTCTTCGGCAACAAAGTAACGTGGCGAGGCGAAGAGCTTACGACGTAAGCTCTTCTTTATTCCATACTTTTGTTAACTGCTGCCACACGCGCTTCGTTGATTGGTCTGGCTTTATTGCCCCAAGACGAGCGGATATACGTCAGCACCGCGGCGATATCGGCATTCGAGAGCGATTGCGACCACGCCGGCATCATACCGTTGTACGTGACACCTGCGACCGTAGTCTTTCCGCTGAGGCCGTACTTGACGATGTGAATCACGTGAATGTCGTAGCCCGTCACGGTCGGATTTCCGACCAGCGGCGGAAACGTACCCGAGACACCTTGGCCGGTGGCCCCGTGGCAGCTCGAACAGTTCGCGTTGTAGATTTTTGCGCCATCAGAGGCGGACGCTTGCATCGCGCCGGCGGGCGCGGCTGACGCGGACGCTTCGGTTGAGGCCGCAGCGGAGGCGGAGGCTTCGGTCGAGGCCGCGGCACTGCTCGACGACGAGGCGCTGCCACCGTTATTCGAGCAGGCACCCAGCACTCCGACCAGCGCCAGTGCGACGGACACACGTGCAAATCGTTCCATCATCGTTGTTGCGTTAGCGGGACGAACTCGACACTCCTCGTCGCGGCGAGCGCGGCAAGCACGTCGAGTGAATGCGCCCGTGGACGCATCAGCACAACCGAGCGCCCTTCGAGCTGCGAGCGCTGGACGACACGCGCAAGCATGAAGCGAATGTAGCTACGCGCCGTGCGATCGTCGATCGTCGCGTCGCGTTGCGCTATTGGGATACCCACTGCTGCAAACTCGCCCGCGTTGGCGTCACCGCGCTCATCGAAGAAGACGAGACCCGTTCCGTCGAGCGCCTGGACGAAACCATCGATCGCGCGCGATGCGACACCATCGAAGGAACCAAATCGCTTGCGCAACTGCGCAAGTTGCGTTTGCGTAGGCGCACGATCGAGGTGCAGCAACACGACATCACCCGCCTCGTGCGCGAGCTGCGCGACGTCGGTCGCTTGCGCAGCCGATGGATCGATGTCGAAGGCGATCGGAAGCTTCGTTTGCATGAAGGCAGCGTCCATCGACGGCGATTCGCCGGCCAATCCGACCACGATCGAAAGCTGCGGCTCGAGCCAGCGGCTCGTCGCGCGCTGCGGGCGATCGACGACGACGTCGTCTGCCGCAAAAAGATCGTTGACCCGTGAATCCGAGGGATCGCGCATCACCGCGTGCACGCTTGCGGCGACCCGCGGCTGCGCCCCGTGATGCAGCGGCGGCGGAGTCGTCGCGTTCCCGCTCACGTATCCCGCGATGATTGCCGCGAGCGCTAGCGCGATAATCGTGAGCCAGAACGATTGCATACGCGGGAACTCATCGACCACATCAGGGCGACGAGCAGAAAGTTGGCGACGAGCGAACTGCCGCCGTACGAGATAAATGGCAGCGTGATCCCGGTGAGCGGAAAGAGCCCGATCACCCCGCCGATGATGATAAACACCTGGAATCCCAATGTCGCCGCCATGCCGATGCCGAGCAGCTTCGCATAGAGATCGGGCTGATCCGTCGCGGTTGCAAACATTCGCCGCACGAGCACCGCGAAGGCAGCGATTACGGCAAGCGCACCAAGCAGTCCGAACTCCTCGCAGAACGCAGCGAAGACATAATCGGTCGCGACGTCGGGGATAAAGCCCGGATGTCCAAGGCCAAGCCCGGTGCCGAAGAGGCCGCCGGCCGCGAGCGCATAGTATGCCTGCGACGACTGATAGCCCGCGCCGAGCGGATCGCTAAAGGGATTGCGCCACACGGCGATACGCGTTTCTACGTACGGATAGTGATGCATCGCCCAGAACACGGCGAGCGCAAAGATCGCGATGCCTCCGACCACGATGTCGATGCGCCGCGTTGCAACATAGAGCAGTGCGGCGAACGTCGCCAGCAGTAAAGTCGCCATGCCGAGGTCACGTTGCACCACGAGAATCGCCATCGATGCGCCCCACCCGATGAAGAGCGGGCCGAGGTAGCGCAGATTCGCGCGCACCGACCACGGCCGCGCCTGCGCGATGACGTCGGCTGTCTCGCCGAGATATGCCGCGAGAAAAAACACGATGAAGAGCTTGATCAACTCAATTGGCTCGTATTGCACGGGGCCGAGTTTGATCCACAGTCGCGCGCCGTTGACTTCCTGTCCAAAGATCAACAACAACACGAAGAGCACGAGGGAACCGACGACCCACAGATACTTATAGCTTGCAAAACGGCGAAAACGCGTAAAGACGGGTCCGCAGGCGATTGCAAGCAACAGGGAGACGAGCAGCCACCACTGTTGCTTTTGCGCGAGATCGGGAGCAAGCCGTGCTACCAGGAGCAACCCGAGACCCGCGAGCACGACGGCGAGTGCCGGCAAGAGATCGTCACGGCGTGTGGTCATAGGTTGCAGTACGACCCACGCGAGGGCAAGCACGGCCAGCATCGCGAGCAGCCACGGCGGTCCGATTGCACCGGCAGGCGCATACGCGAGCATCACCGCGCACGCTGCAAGCGCAGCGAGCATCGGAACGACGCGGCGTACGCTTAGAGCTACCGCGCCCACGCGGTAAGGAGCGCGAACCCTACGACCAGCGCGGATATAAAGAGCGAGATCCGCGCACCAAAGCGCGAACGATATACGACGAGCGGTACATCACGCGTACCAAGCTCTTCGATTGCGCGATCGCTCTCGTCGAAGCGCACGACGAGGAGATGTTCGTTATCGCCCGATCGCTCGACGTGTGAAACCAGTGCGCGCCGATCGACGTCGCCGCGCACGCGATGGCCGAGCAAGATCATGACGTCGCCGGCATCGAAGGTTACGCTCGAGACCGAAACGTCGAGCGACGCGCTCGCGCCGAGAGCGCGGCCGAGGAGTTCCTGCGCGGCTTCGCTGAGCGTATCATCGCCGGTCAGTACGCTGATTTCTCCCTGATGCGCGAGATACGCTGCGGTACCGCCGGTGTGTATCACGCACGCATAACCCCGCACGATGACGGCCAGCGTAATCGAGCAACCTGCCGTGACGTAGTCGGCGTGCGATGCGCTACGCGCAAAGAGCTCACCGTTGACGCGCGCCAGTGCACCAAGCACGGCAGTCGGTGCAGCTTGCACTCGATCGACCGCGCGGCGAAAACGCTCCGTGCGCAACCGGCGCTCGCACTCCGCGCGCAGGCGTTCTAAAGTTGCCGGCGCTGTAGCGACCCCGTCAACCGTGCCGAATCCCCGCGCGACGGCAAAGAGCCACGAACGCGGCCCAAGTTGCAGCGAAAGACACGATGCGCGATCTCCACGAATCGCTACGTCCATGCTGCTATCCTGTCCATGCGGCTAACTTCTCCACGATCACCCGCGTCGCTCCCACGTCGATGGCATCGCCTTCGCGCGTTTCAATCGCATTTTCCACGCGTTGCCCATTGAGAAACGTTCCGTTACGGCTTTCAAGGTCCCGCACGAAAACGACGGCACCTTGGGTTTCGAGCCGCGCGTGCTTGCGAGAGACCTCAGCGTCGGCGAGCACCAGCTCGCACGAACGGTCGCGCCCGATCGTCAACGGGCACAGCGCGTCCACGACGCGCTCGCGCCCCAACTCCACCACGCGTAGGACGGCTTTGATCGGGTGCAAACCGCCGAGCTCGGCGGCCGCAGCACTGCGTGGGCGCGCGGCGATTAGCGCCGCGAGCGCAAGGAGTGCCGTGATCTCGAGGGTGCCGATGCGCAACTGCGCGGCGAGCATTACTCGCGCGCCTCGAGTCGCATCTGCGTGTTGCCAAAGGTCAAGACATCGCCTGAAACAACACGACGCTTGGCCTCGATGCGCTCGCCGTTGACGAACGTCCCGTTGGTCGAGTTTAAATCTTCGACGTCGACCAAGCCGTTTTCGATCGCCAGAGTGGCGTGGTTGCGCGATACGCTCGGATCGACCAAGAAGATATCGCTCTCCTCACTGCGTCCGATCGTTGCCGACTTGTCGATGAAGTAGACACCGTACGCCGGTACGCCTTTCATCATGCGTAGATGAAAGCGTTTGGGCGGCGTGAGCGCCGGTGCATTCGGAATCGAAATCGTGACGTCGCTGGCGACCGCGACATCGCCGAGGCCCGGCGGAATGCTCTCGCGCGAAACCATCTCTACGTTCGGACCGCCGTCGAAGAAGTACACGCCGACACGGGCAGCCATATCGCGAAGTAATTCGCCCCACTCGCGTTCAAGATAGGCGCGATGCTCTTGCAAACGGGCAAAGTCTTCGGGATTGACATACACAAAATACGATCCGGGCGCGAGCATGTGACCGTCATCGCCACGCGTACGGGCTTCCATGGTCGTGACAAGCTTGCGCGCGATCTGCGCAGGTTCCAGATCGCTCGGAAACGTCTTAGCAAACGTTCGCTCGATAAATGCAGCGCACGCTTGCTCGATTCGTGCAAACCAACTCATGGCAATGTAGGAACTACCGATGCTCCAGTCTTGCAATAAAGAATCCATCACGGCCGTCCAATCCGGGCGGAACGAGGACGTCGCCCTCCTCCGTGATGAACGGCTCGAACGCCGCAGGGATCAGCCCGCGCTCAACATTGGCCTTGCCCCGGATCCACTCGACGACCTCGATTGTCTCGCGCGGATCGGTGGAACAGACCGCGTACACGAGCGCACCCCCCTCGTGGACCGACGGAGCCAACGCTTCGAGCAAAGCCCGCTGCGTCAGGGCTAGGCGTTCGCCGTCGCCCGGCTGCTTCTTCCAGCGCGCTTCGGGATGGCGCCCGATCACGCCGATGCCCGAACACGGCGCATCGATGAGCACGCGGTCGAAGCGCTGCCCGGGCTGGAGCAGCGAGGTCGTTGCGTCCCCGATGACGATCCCCGCGGCGATCCCGGCCTCCTCGAGGCGCGCCTGCAGGGTCGCAGCCTTGCGCGGGTCGCGCTCGATGCAGAGCTCGTTCCCATCACCGGCCAAGCGGGCACCGATCTGTAAAGCTTTGTTCCCCCGCCCGCTGGCGACATCGAGAATCGTCTCGCCGGGCTGCGGCTGCAGGACCTCTACCGGCATCGCCGAGCTCTCGGACTGCACCCACCATGCGCCCTTGGCTTGCGGTTCGAGCGCACGCACTTTCGCCGGTTCATTCACGAGCAGTGAGTCCGGAGCAAATGCGGAGGGCGTCGTGGCGATGCCCATGGCAGCGAAGCGCTCGACGATTTCGGGCACGTTGCTGCGCATGGTATTTACCGTTACCGCGCTGCGCGCCGGTTCGTTGACCGCGCTGCAGATCGCTTCGATCTGTGCGCCGAATACCGCGCGCCACTGCCGCACCAGCCACGTCGGCAACGAGTAGCGTGTGCCGAGATATTCGTCGTCGCTCTCGAAGAGGTCGCGCGTCGGATCGAGTGGGCGCTCGCGAATGAACGAACGCAACACCGCATTGACGAGATTTGCAACGCCGCGGTGGCCGTAACGCTTCGCAAGGTTGACGAATTCAAACACGGTCGCATGTGTATCGGCGCGCGTATAGACCAGCTCGTAGACCGCGAGGCGCAAGATTTCGTGAATCGTCGACGGCAACTCGGTCTTGCGCTCGCCGATGAACGATTCGAGATACCAGTCGAGTGCGCGGCGCATCTTGATCGAACCGTACGCAAGTTCGGTCGCAAAAGCGCGATCCCGCGCATCGAGATTCGCTTTGCGCGCGCGATAGTCGAGCGCTTCTTGCGCGCCGCGCTCGGTGCCCGTGCCCGGCGCCGGGAACACGTCGCGCACGGTTTGCAGCGCGACTTCCCGCGCGTTCATGTGCGCTCCTTATCGCGACGCGAGCGCTCGTAGCTCTCGCCGCTCATGCGTCCGCGGTTGGGCGCGATCAACTCGTCGATGATCACACGTTCGTGCTCGACGTGCGCGCGCAACACCTTGACGCTCTCGCCGTCGAACGTCGCGCGCGCCGCCGGTACCGGCGCAAATGCACGCACCGTGTTGACGATCCGTTTTGGCGGCCACGACCAGTCGATGGCCAGATCTTCCTTGCGAATCGGCCGCGTGTAGCTCGCGGTGCCCGCTTGCGGCACGGGCTGCAGCGGGCCGCGCTTCGCGAGATCGATCGCGTAGCCGAGCAGATCGGCGCCGCGCTGCGCGAGGCGATCGTGCAGCGTGCCGTAGTCGTCGTCGAGCTCGATCAGCACCGGCTCTTGCGACACGATGTCGCCGGTATCCATGCCCGCATCCATCACCATAATCGACACGCCGGTAAACGCCTCGCCGTTGAGCAGCGCACCTTGTATCGGCGTTGCACCGCGATACTGGGGAAGCAGCGAGGGATGCACGTTGAGCGCGCCGAGTCTGGGCATATCGAGAATCGCCTGCGGCAGAATCTTGCCGTACGACGCGAGTGCGAACATGTCGAACGTTCCGTCGAGCTCTTGCGCAAACGCTTTGAGCGACGCCGGTTCAAATACCGGCAGCCCGCGTTCCAGCGCGGCGGCTTTGACGGGCGTCGGTTGTAACTTCTGTCCGCGTCCGGCCGGACGATCGGGCTGCGTCACAACGCCGGCAAGATCGGTCTTCTCCGCGACGACGTGGAGGCTCGGAACGGCGAACGCGCTCGTTCCGAAAAACAAGGTACGCGTGACTAGGCCTCGGCCGTTTCAGCGATCTCGCGCTCTTCGTCGGTTTGCGGCAGACGGACGTTCTTCGCCTTATCGATGTAGAGCACACCGTTGAGATGATCGATCTCGTGCTGCAGACACTGCGCAAAGAGCCCTTCGCCTTCGAGCCGGATCTTTTCGCCGTTGCGGTCGATCCCGCTCACCGCGACGCGCGCAAAGCGCGTGATCTCGCCGACGTAGCCCGGCACCGAGAGGCAGCCCTCGGTCAATTCGACCTCTTCTTCCGCGAGTTCGATCTTCGGATTGATCACGACCGCCGGATCGTGGATATCATCTTGCACGTCGATCACGAACATGCGCTTCGAGACGTTGACCTGCGGCGCGGCTAAACCGACGCCCGGCGCATGGTACATCGTCTCGAACATGTCGTCGATCAACTGCTGGAAAAGCGGATCATCGAGCTCCTTAAGGTCGACCCTTTTTGCGACCTTGCGCAGCGTGGGGTGACCGTCGGTGATGATCTCGCGGAGATAGGGCATGGGCGCGATTATACGACCCCGGTAGACGCCACCCATGCACGGATCGGCCCGAAGGGCCGAACGTAACGGATTCAGCGAAGCTGAATCCAGCTTACTGCGTTGTAAAGCTTCCCAACGGTCCGAGCGGCGTGCAGTTGCCCGAGGTGTTATTGATCCAGACGTACCACGTGGTCGCCGCCGCGAGGCTCGTGCCCAGCGTTACGCTTTGGTACACGGGATTTGCAAACGACGGCGTGGCTGACGGCGAAGGTACTTGTCCCGCCGTGATTGTCTGGAGCGGCACGGTTTGCCCGCCGAGAGTCCCGTTGCCATTGCTCGCGTTGCTCAAGTACACATTCCAATTACTGTTGAGCGCGGTGCCGACCGCAAAGGCGATCTGTTGCGGAGCATCGGGCACGCCCGTCGCGCCCGGAATCGGATAGATCATTTGCACCGGCGTTCCCGGTGAACAGGTCGGTCCCGGCGTCGGGTTCGTGATCGTGTTCCCGCTGCCGCCGCACGCGGCAAAAGCAATCGCGCAAACACCGAGCGCGGATGCAACAAAAAGATTGCGCAGATTCAGCATGGCTTTATCCTAGCGTCTCCTTCCTGGGCAATGGATGAGAATTATCAGAGAATGTACCCCGAGAGATCCGCGTTCTCCACGACGTCCTTGAGGCGCTCGCGCACGTAGGCCGCATCGATCGTGACCGCACCGCGTTCCTCCGGCGCCCCGTAGCTTACGTCTTCGAGCAAGCGCTCGAGCACCGTGTGCAAGCGGCGCGCGCCGATGTTCTCGGTCTGCTCGTTGACCTGCATCGCGAAGGTTGCGAGTTGGTCGATTGCATCCTCGGTAAAGGTAAGCGTCACGCCTTCGGTTGCAAGCAATGCCCGATACTGTTCGATCAGCGCGTTCTTCGGTTGTGTGAGGATCGTCTTGAAGTCCTCGGCAGTCAGGGAATCGAGCTCGACACGAATCGGAAAGCGCCCTTGTAATTCGGGAATCAGATCGGAAGGTTTGCTGATGTGAAACGCGCCGGCTGCGATAAAGAGCACGTGGTCGGTTTTGAGCGTGCCGTGCTTGGTCGTGACGGTGCTGCCCTCGACGATCGGGAGAATGTCGCGCTGCACGCCCTCGCGTGACACGTCGGGGCCGCCGCGCGCGCCTTCGCGCCCCGCGACTTTGTCGATCTCGTCGATGAAGATGATGCCGTCCTCGGCCGCGCGGCGCAGCGCCTCGCGTTTCACCGCATCCATGTCGATCAGCTTCGCTGCTTCTTCTTGCACGAAGATGCGACGCGCCTCGGCAACGGTGACGCGCTTGCGCGTCTTACGCTTGGGAATCAGCCCGCCGAGCATCTCGCCGAGATCGGCACCGCCCTGATCCATACCGCCGAGCATCCCGATCGGCATGCTCGGCGTCTCTTCGACTTCGATCTCGATCAAGCGCACGTCGTAGAACCCGCGCTCGATCTCGCCGCGCGTTTGCTCGCGAATCCGCGCAGCGTCGCTCGGCGGCGCGGGTGCCGGCTGCGGTTGCGGTTGCGGCGCATTGTTGCCGAAGATCGAACCCAGCGTCGCGGCAAAAGGATTGTTGCCACTCGGTTGACGGACCGCGGTTTCAGGATTGAGGGCGTCGATCAATCGCTCGACCGCGGATTTCTCGGCCAGCTCCGCAACTTCGGCACGCCGCTCTTCGGTCACCATACGAATCGATGCTTCCGCTAAGTCGCGCACCATCGACTCGACGTCGCGTCCGACGTAGCCGACCTCGGTGTACTTCGTCGCTTCCACTTTGACGAATGGAGCACCGACCAATCCGGCCAGGCGACGCGCGATCTCGGTCTTTCCGACACCGGTCGGACCGATCATCAGAATGTTCTTGGGCGTGATCTCGTCGCGCAGATCTTCGCGCACGTTGGCCCGGCGATAGCGATTGCGCAGCGCAATCGCGACCGCGCGCTTGGCCTTGCCTTGGCCGACGATATATTTATCGAGTTCTTGAGCGATCTGCCGCGGCGTAAGACCGGCGATCTCAGGAAGTGTTGCGTTCATGGAAGTGTCTCAACCGTGACGTCGTCGTTAGTGTAGATGCAGATCTCACCCGCGATCTCGAGCGCCTTGCGCGCAATATCCGCGGCCGAGAGATTGGTGTTGCGCACGAGCGCGGCCGCAGCCGCCTGCGCGTAAGGCCCGCCACTGCCGATTGCGGCTATGCCCTCGTCGGGCTCGATCACGTCGCCGGTTCCGGAGAGGACGAAGAGGTGCTCGGGCGTGCCGACGATGAGCAGCGCTTCGAGACGGCGCAGCGCGCGATCCTGGCGCCAATCCTTGGCCAGCTCGACCGCGGCGCGCGTCACATCCTTGAACTCCGCGAACTTGCTCTCGAATTTTTCGAGCAGGGTAATGCCGTCGGCGGCCGACCCCGCGAAGCCGGCTACGACCTTGCCTCCGGCTATTTTGCGCACTTTGCGGGCACTGTGCTTGACGATGGTCTTATCGAGCGTGACCTGCCCATCGCCGGCAATCGCCAGCATGCCGTCGCGGCGCACGGCGAGAATGGTTGTGGAGCGTATCCTCATATCGTCACCGTTCTACCCGTTCCGAACGTTGGGGGTTTCATGACGCGAACCGCGATCCTCGTGGCTGCCTTGCTCCTGCTGCCGATTGCCGCCGTGGCGCAGGCCGGGCCGGCCAACCGCACCATAACCGTCAACGGCTCGGCAGAAAGCCGGGTTCCTGCGACGCTGGCGCGTGTCACGATGGGGCTTTCGAGCACCGATCACCAGCCGGTCTTTACGGCCCAGAACATCCGGCCGATTATCGATGCACTGATAAAAGCCGGCGCCGATCCATCGAGCGTGCACGTTCCGCTCGGCCTCACCTCGTCGGGCGCATGGAGCGCCGCGTCGATCTCCGCTGCGTTCTCGCAGCCGACCGCTGCGAGCGTACAAGGCGGTATCAAATCAGCCGCAACGATTGTCGCGTCGATGAAAGACGTCACGCTCACCGGCGTCTGGCTCGACCTGACCGCTTCGGACTGCAGCGCCGTCCTCGAAGGCCTGCGGCACGACGCCGTGTCGCAAGCGCACGCAAAAGCGCTATCGCTCGCAAGCGATCTCAAGGTGCAGCTCGGCGCCGCCCTCACGGTCGCCTCGTTCGATCAAAACGCGGCCGATGGATCCTGCTCGACGGAGTACGCCGTGGGACAATACAGTGGCGAAGGGCCGAAAGGCCCAATCGCTCCAACCGATTATGCCACGGTGCCGGTTCAGAGCCATCTCTCGGTTACCTATACGATCAAGTAACACATCGATCCACGTGAACGTAATTGGGAGTATGAAGCGAATCGCAATCCTTGTTACAGCCCTGCTTCTGCCGCTGCCGGCTGCAGCGCAAACCCAGCCGCCCGGCATCTCGGTCAGCGCGACCGCAAGCAAGAAGATTCCGGCAACGTCGGCGCGCATCGCCCTAAGCTTCTCCACCGCCGATCGCGCGCTTACCCTCACTAAGCAAACGCTGCAACCGATCGCTGATGCCTTGGTGAAGTCCGGCGCTGATCCGGCGAGCATCCAGTGGCCGATAAATTTCAACGCACCCGGCGGCTCGAATCTTGCTTCGATCTCCGCGACGGTGAAGAATCCAACGGCGGCGTTGATGCAGAGCGGCATCGTTACGGTCGGTACGGCCGTTGCCGGAATGAAGAATCTGATCCTCACCAGCGCAACGATCTTCGTGACTGCGGCGAACTGTCAGCCGGTATTCGACGGCGTGCGGCGAGACGCCATCGCAAAGGCGCACGCGGAGGCCGAATCGATCGCAAGAGATCTTGGTGTCCACATCGGTGCGCCCTTGAGCGTGCAAGCAAACGGTCAGATCGGCCTCGACGGTGGATGCGCAGCGGCGTGGGGCATCAATGGTACGCCGGGCAACAATTCCGGCCAGGTACCGGACGACTACCTCATGGTACCGGTCTCGTCGTACGTCACGATCACCTATGCAATCAAGTAGCGGCGAACAGCTCTGATCGCAATCTCTCAATCGATACAAGCGCGCGTTCCGCCATTTGGCGGCGGCGCTCTTTCTTATCCCCCTTCGACAAGCTCAGGGTGACAGAAGGATCCAGCGGCGGGAAGTACGCCCACGTAACGTTCGCGGGCTGGAAATCGTGTGTCTCGGTGTTTTGCAGATGCGCGACGACCGCGCCGAACGCACTATCGCGCGGAAATTCCACCGGCTCGAGCCCGAGGATCGCGCGCGCCGCGTGAATGCCCGTCATCGCGCCGCATGCCGCGCCTTCGACGTAGCCTTCGGCGCCGGTGATCTGTCCCGGCGAAATAGAGCGCATCATGCCCGCGCAAACGCAGGCGCGCATCGAGAAGGCGCGGCGAATCGATGAAGGTGTTGCGATGCATCACGCCCAGGCGCAGCCATTCGGCATTCGCGAGGCCGGGTAGCTTCCCGAATGCTTCTTTTTGCGCGGGCCACGAAAGCCGGGTTTGAAAACCCACCAGATTGAACGCGGTACCTTCGACGTTTTCTTTGCGTAGTTGCACGACGGCATGCGGCGTCGTGCCGGTGCGGGGGTCGCGCAAGCCTACCGGCTTGAGCGGGCCGTAGCGTAAGGTGTCGTCGCCTCGAACCGCCATCTCTTCGACCGGCAAGCAGCCCTCGAAGTACTTTCCACCGGATTCAAAGTCTTTGGGCTGATGGCGTTCGAGCGTGCGCAGGTCGTGCAGCAGTTGCGCGTACTGCTCGCGGTCGAGCGGAATGTTGATATAGTCGTCGCCATCGCCCTTTTCGTAGCGTGACTTACGGTACATAAACGATTCGTCGATCGAATCCGCTGCGACGATCGGCGAGGCCGCGTCGAAATACGCGAGGCGCTTGCCGACCAGCGCGTCGAGCGCGGCGAGGAACTCTTCGTTCGGTAAGGGCCCGCAGGCGACGATCGCCGGCCGATCGAGCGGAATCGTCGTGACCTCTTCGCGATGGAGCGAGATGCGCGGATGCGACGTGATGCGCGCTTCAACCGCGTCGGCGAAACGCTCGCGATCGACGGCGAGCGCGCCGCCGGCGGGAACCGCCGCCTCACGCGCGCTCGTGATGATGATCGAATCCAGGCGCGCCAATTCTTCTTTTAAAAGTCCGACGGCGTTTTCGAGTGCCGCGCCGCGCAGCGAATTGCTGCAGACGAGTTCGGCGAGCCGGCCGGTGTGATGCGCCGGTCCGCTGCGTTGCGGCCGCATTTCATAGAGATCGACATCGACGCCGGCATTCGCTGCCTGCCACGCCGCTTCGCATCCCGCAAGACCACCACCGATAACGGTAAGCCTATCAAACATCTCGAATCACCACTTCTCTAGCCAAGGAGGTGCTGCATGCCAATCACGACCCCGCCCGCTGTTATTCAGCGGATCGACTCCGCGTTCGCCGCTCAGAATGCGGACGACGGCACACGACTCCAAGCGAACTTCGCACCCGACGCGACGATCGTCGATGAAAACTCGCCGTTCGTGTGGCAAGGCGCCGACGCCGGCGTGCGGTGGTGGCATTCGGTCGACCGCGTCATCGCAAAGATGCATGCGACCCAATTTCACGTACGGTCATTTCCGCCGACGGAGTCGGTTCTCGATCGCGAGGGTGACGACGCGTACGTCAACGTCCCGCTCTTGATCACCGGCCGGATGGGCGCAAAATCATTCTCCGAACGCGGCACGTGGGTGCTCACATTACACCGCACCGGCACCGATTGGAAGATTACCACCGCAACCTGGGCAACGACGCCTTAGCTAAACTTCCGCGAGTTCGCGGTCTTCGCCCGCCTCGTCGCCGCCGTTGGCCTTTGCCAGCGACGATACGTCGTGCTCTTTGTTTGCCGCACACTCGAGATGCACGACGCCGCCGCGGCGATTCTTGGCAACGACGTGGCTGCCGCACACCGGGCACGGTTGTGGAATCACGCGATCCCACGAGACGAAATCGCACTTGGGATAGTTGGCGCAGCCGTAGAACGTGCGGCCCTTCTTCGAGCGCCGCTCGACGACCATGCCGCCATCCTTGGGACACTTTGCGCCCGTATCTTTCACGATGGGCTTCGTCGTCTTGCACTCGGGATAGCCCGTGCACGAAATGAACCGCCCGAAGCGACCGGTCTTGATCACCATCGGGCGTTGGCAGTTGGGACAGATTTCATCGGTCGGCTCGTCTTTGATCTCCAGGCGCGGCAGCTTCTTCTCCGCCTCCTCGAGATCGTGTGCGAACGGCGTGTAGAACTCGCGCAATACGCCGACCCAATCTGCATTGCCGTCAGCGACTTTGTCGAGATCGCCTTCCATGCCGGCGGTAAACTTCAAGATCGACGATCTCTTTGAAGTGCTCGGCCAAGAGGTCGTTGACCGCGATGCCGATATCGGTTGGCTTGAAGCGGCGATCTTCTTGCATCACGTAGCCGCGCGCTTGGATCGTATCGACGATCGTCGAATAGGTCGACGGCCGGCCGATGCCGTTCTCCTCGAGCGCTTTGACGAGCGTGGCTTCAGTGAAGCGCGGCGGCGGCTCGGTAAAATGCTGTTTCGGCTCAACCGCGCGGCGATCGAGCGCATCCTTGTCGTGCAACTCGGGCAGACGCACGCGACCTTTGCCGACTTTTCCGTTGGCCGGTTGCGCGCCGCTTGCGTCGGCGGCCTTCGCGTCTTCGTCCTTGCCTTCTTCATATACGCGGGTGAAGCCGGCGAATTTGACGATGCTGCCGGTGGCGCGGAACGTGTACGCGCCCGCCGCGATGTCAACCGTTGTCTGGTCCATGATCGCCGGCGCCATCTGCGAGGCGACGAAGCGCTCCCAGATAAGCGAGTACAGGCGCAGTTCGTCGCGCTTGAGGACGTGCGCCACGCTCTCGGGCGTCCGGGACACGCTGGTCGGGCGAATCGCTTCGTGCGCGTCCTGTGCGCCTTCGCGCACCTTGTAGGTCGCGCCGCCGTGAAATTCGGCGCCGTAGGTCGCGGTCACAAACTCGCGCGCACTATCGCGCGCCGAGTCGCTGATCCGGGTCGAGTCGGTACGCATGTAAGTGATCAGACCTTGCGTGCCGTCACTGCCGCCGAGATCGACGCCTTCGTAGAGTGCCTGCGCGATCTGCATCGTGCGCCGCACGCGGAGCCGCAGTTTGCGCGAGGCTTCCTGCTGCAGCGTCGAGGTCGTGAACGGGGCGGGCGCGTTGCGCTTGACTTCCCGGCGTTTGACCGAGCCGACCGAAAATGCGACGCCCTCGAGTTCGCGTAGCACGGTATCGGCTTGCGCCTGATTCGTGATTTCAATCTTCTCGCCGTTGCGAGCGACGAGGTCGGCTGGGAAGACGATCTCGGGGTCACGGTGGGTCGCAAGCTGCGCCGTGACCGTCCAGTATTCGCGCGGGTTGAACGCGATGATCTCCCGCTCGCGATCGACGATCAGCCGCACCGCGACCGACTGCACGCGGCCGGCCGAGAGCCCGCCGCGGACCTTGGCCCACAGTAGCGGTGAGATTTTGTAGCCGACCAGGCGATCGAGGATGCGGCGCGCCTGCTGCGCATTCACGCGATCCATGTCGATTGAGTGGGGCGATTTGATCGCGGCTAGCGCCGCATCTTTGGTAATTTCATGCAGTTCGATCCGCTTGGGATCCTGGAGCTTGAGCAACTCGGCGAGATGCCACGCGATCGCTTCGCCTTCGCGATCGGGGTCGGTTGCGAGGTAGACTTCGCTCGCGCCTTTTACCGCGCTTTTGAGCTCTTTTATGATGTCGCCCTTACCCTTGATCGTCAGGTACTTCGGTGTGAAATCGTGCTCCACATCAACGCCCAGCGTGCTCTTCGGCAGATCGCGCACGTGGCCAACGGACGCCTTCACGACGTACCGCGGCGGCAGAAACTTCTTGATCGTACGCGCCTTGGTCGGCGACTCCACGATGATCAGGGGCTTTTTCACGGGGTTCAGTATACTCCGGGGGTCAAGCCCACGGCAAACCTTTCGTCCCGAGCGTGTCGAAGGATGGGGGTCCCTCGCGCGTACGCGTACGCGCGCACGTGTGCGCGTGCATGCGCGCGCGATTTGCATGATTGAACGAAATCCTTTATAGTTGCGCTTAAAGCGCAGTTCGTGCGCTGTCCAAATTAGCGCTGTTCGTCCCCCCGGGGGACGAGGAGGAATGAATGGACTCCGATACCATGATGAATGGCGAAACGATGGCCGAAGCGGCCAAACCGCGCCGTCGTCGCAAGGCAGCACGTAAGGTTGCCCGCAAGGTCCGCAAGGTTGTGCGTAAGGTCCGTCGCGCGAAGCGCAAGGTCGCGCGCAAGACAGCCGGCGCGAAGCGCAAAGTGGCGCGTAAGACCCGCCGGAAAGTCAAAAAGGCAGTACGTAAGGTAGGCCGGGCGAAGCGGAAAGTAGGCCGCGCGAAGCGCAAGGTCGCACGCAAGAAGGCCCGCGTCGGCCGCAAAGTAACGCGCAAGGTCGTGCGCAAAGTCAGAAAAGCCGGCCGCAAAAAGAAAGCCAAATAACCTGCGACCGTAGTTTTCCACCACCCTAGTTTAAATGAAGGCGGACGATGTAAAAAATCTCCGCCTGATTTTTTTCCTAGGCTATCTGCTGCTCGACGCCGCCGTCTAACCGGACGATGAACGTATGGACGTCGGCGTTGAAGCTCCATTCATGAATTAGGAACCCCGCCGATTCGACCCCGATTCCCAGGCGCGAACGCCCGAGTACGAACTGGGGCGACGTACTTGGCGCGGTACAGGCGACCGCGCCATTCCACGGACGCATGAGCACGGTGTGCAAGTGCCCGGCGATGACCCGCGCGATCTGAGGATGCGCCCGCACGACCGCCGCGAGACCATCGACGTTCTCGAACCCATATGCATCGAGGCCCGGCACACCGGTGCGAAACGGCGGATGGTGCATCGCAAGAATCGTCGGCCGGCGTGGATGCGCGCGCAGCTCCGCATCGAGCCACATCAAGCGCTCGTCGTCGACGAAGCCGCCGCAGCGTCCGAGCGTGGTCGAATCGAGGGCGACGATGCGCATTGGCCACGCGTCGATCGCGAAGCTCGCGTGCGAGTCGAGGGTCCGTAAATAACGATGATCGCGAAAGGCCCGCCGGAGCGCTTCGCGATCATCATGGTTCCCTGGGAGCAAAAAGTGTGGAATCTCGAGCCGCCCGAGCATCGACCGCAATCGTCGATACTCGTGCGGCGAACCTCGTTCGGTGAGGTCGCCGGTCGCCAAAACGATGTCGGGACGTGGCTGCAACGTGTGCAACCGCGCGATCGTGCGGCGAAGGTAGTCGGAAGTGTTGGGCATGTGGTGCAACACGTGCCCGCGGCGTCGAATGTGCAGGTCCGAAATTTGCGCAACGATCACACGAGGATCATAACGAAAGCGCCTTATCGCCACTTTAAGGCAGTAGCTGACTTCGTCCAGGTTTAGGAAGCGAGACCCGAAGTTTACGGAGAAGTAAATGAGGGTTGAGCTGACGACAAACTGGGCTAAGTCAGCACTGCTGGGCCGTTAGTAATAGACGGGGCAGCGCCACTATGTTCTTCGACCCAGTGGCACGCGGTGAAGTGCCCGTTGCCGTAATCTTTGAATGCCGGATCTTCGACTTTACAGCGCTCGAACGCCACAGGACACCGCGTATGGAAACGGCAGCCCGACGGTGGGTCGACCGGCGACGGGATGTCACCGCTGAGTACGATGCGCTTGCGTTCGGCTGCCGGGTCGGGAATTGGAATCGCCGAGAGCAGCGCCTGCGTGTACGGATGGAGCGGACGCCGGTAGAGCTCGTCGCGACGAGCCAACTCGACGATTTTGCCCACGTACATCACGGCGACGCGCGTCGAGATGTGCCGCACGACGGACAGGTCGTGGGCGATGAAAAGATAGGTCAGTCCGAGTTGGGACTGCAGATCTTCCAGGAGGTTGATCACCTGCGCCTGGATCGAGACGTCGAGGGCGGAGACCGGCTCGTCGCAAACGATAAATTTCGGATTGACGGCTAGCGCGCGCGCGACGCCGATACGCTGCCGCTGGCCGCCCGAGAATTCGTGCGGATAGCGATTGGCGCTATAGGGACGCAGGCCGACCAGTCGCAGCAACTCTTGGACGCGATCCTGAGCAGCTTTGCCGGTGGCGATCCCATGGATTTTCAGCGGCTCGCGAATGATCTCGCTGACGGTCATGCGCGGATTGAGCGACGCGTAGGGGTCTTGGAAGATGATCTGGATGTCGCTGCGTAGCCGGCGCACGTCGTCGGCGCGCATGGTCGTGATCTCGCGTCCGTCGTATTTTATCGAGCCGCTGGTTGCCGGCAACAAATGCAGCAGCATGCGCCCGATCGTCGTCTTTCCCGAACCCGACTCGCCGACCAGGCCCAGCGTATCGCCGGCCTCGATCGTGAAGCTCACGCCATCGACGGCTTTAACGTCGGCGCTGTGCCGCGAAAAAAGCCCCTCGTAGATCGGAAAGTACTTCTTGAGATCGCGAACCTCGATCAGCGACACGGTACTTCACCCTCGTAGAGCCAGCACCGCGCAACGTGACCCGACCCGAAGTCATACAGGCAGACGGGATCTGCGCAGACCGGCATGCGATTTTCGCAGCGCGGCGCAAACGCGCAGCCCGTCGGAAGATTGAGAAGATTTGGCGGCTGGCCCTTGATCGGCACCAAGCGGCGCTGTTCGCTATCGTCGACGCGGGGCAGCGAGGCGAGAAGCCCCTGCGTGTACGGCATCTTCGGTGCCGAGAAAATCTGGCCGGCGGTTCCGTACTCGACCAAGTTGCCGCCATACATCACGAGCACGTTCTTGCACACTTCGGCCACCACGCCCAAATCGTGTGTAATCAGGATGATCGCGGCGCCCGTCTCAGCCTGCATCTCGTTCATCAGTTCGAGGATCTGCGCCTGAATCGTCACGTCGAGAGCAGTTGTGGGCTCGTCGGCGATCAACAGCTGCGGATTGCACGAAAGCGCCATCGCAATCATCACGCGCTGGCGCATGCCGCCCGAAAACTGGTGCGGATAGTCGTCGATGCGTTTATCGGCCGACGGGATGCGGACTTTCTTGAGCATCTCAATGGCTTTGGCGCGCGAATCGGTGCGCGAGTATCCCAGGTGCAACTGCACCGCCTCGGCGATCTGCTCGCCGACGGTGAGCACCGGGTTGAGGCTCGTCATCGGGTCTTGAAAGATCATTGCGATCTTGTAGCCGCGGATCTTGCGCATCTGCGATTCGCTCTTGGCGCTCAGATCCTCGCCCTCGAAGAAAATGCCGTCGCTCGTAACCGTAGCGTTGCGCGAGAGCAACCGCATGATCGAGAGCGCCGTTACCGATTTGCCCGAGCCCGATTCGCCGACGATGCCAAGCGTTTCACCCGGCGCAAGCGAAAACGAAAGCCCGTTGATGGCCGTGACCGGGCCATCCTCCGTACGAAAGGTCGTACGGAGATTGCGTACGTCGAGCAGGGCGCTCAGGGACTTAGATCCCCGTCAGTGAGAGAATGAATCCGGTGAGGACGAAGACGACTGCCGCAAATCCGGTGACGCGTTTGAGCTGCTCGTCGGCGCCCATGCGGCCATATGCGGACTCAACGCGGCCGCCGATCGTGCCGGAGAGACCCTCTTGTTTGGTCGTCTGCACTGCGAGCAGCACGACGAGTGCAACCGCGGCGATAATGAAAATGCCTGCGAGGCCGTGCGTCAGCCAGCCCGCATGCGCCTGAATCGATGTCTGCGGCATTGCGACTTGCTGCGGCAGCGGCTGTTGCTGTAGCTGAATCGGCGGAAGTTTTGCGGGAACTTTTGTGGTGGCAGCGGCTGCCTTCGCGGCGGCGGCAAGTAGAAAGGTCAACGACGTATCTCCTGATGCGGATCGAGCGCACGCGCGACCCGCTCCGCAATGGCTTGCGCGGAGAGTCCGAAGAGCGCCCGTTGATTGGGCTGGGAATCGTGCTGCACGAGGACGTCACCGACGCCGATGCGCTGCACGCGGACCGCAAGGCCCAAATCCGACACCCTCTCTACGACCGCCGAGCCAAACCCGCCTGCGAGCGAGTGTTCCTCGAGCGTAAGGATCAGTTCATGATCCTCGGCGAGCGCCTGCAGGAGCTCCTCGTCGAGCGGCTTGGCGAAGCGTGCGTTGACCACGGTCGGCAGCTGGTCCGAGCGGCCAAATTCGCCGCTCGCGAGCACGTCGTAGGCGTCGAGCGCCACATCGACGGTATTCCCGAGCGCCAGGATGGCGATCCCCGTGCCCTTGCGCAAGACCTCGGCCTTGCCGTGCTCGATTGGTGCAACCGGGTCGCGGTGGCGCCCGCTGGTCGAACCGCGCGGATAGCGAATTGCGACCGGCCCATTGCGGCCGAGCGCGTGGGCGAGCATCGGCAAGAGTTCGTCTTCGCACCGCGGCGCCATCACCGACATGTTCGGCAGCGTACGCAGGTATGCGATGTCGTACAGCCCCATGTGCGTCGGCCCATCATCGCCCACGAAGCCGGCCCGATCCATGCAGAAAACGACCGGCAGATTCTGCACGCAGACATCGTGCACGACCTGATCGTAGGCTCGCTGCAAGAACGTCGAGTAGATCGCACAGACCGGCTGCAACCCGTTGGTCGCGGCGCCCGCCGCCATGCACACCGCATGCGCTTCGGCGATGCCCACGTCGAAATAGCGTTCCGGGAACACTTTGGCAAACTTCGAAAGCTTCGTGCCGTCCGGCATCGCGGCGGTAATTGCGATCATCTTGGGATGCGCCGGCGCAAGTTCGATCATCGCAGCCGCAAAGACATCGGCAAACGTCGGGCGCGCGTCGGGCTTGACCTCGAGCTTGCCGTTCTCGACGTCGAACACCGGGACGCCGTGGAATGTCCGCGAGTCTTTCTCGGCCGGCTCGTAGCCTTTACCTTTGATCGTACGCACGTGCAGCAGCACTGGACGATCGACGCTTTTCGCAGTTTCGAGCGCATCGGTCAGGGCGTCGATGTTGTGACCGTCAAACGGCCCCATGTAGCGGAATCCAAGCTCTTCGAAGATGACCGCTGCTTTTTCCGACGGCGCAACGAAGCGCATCGCACCCATCTCGGCGCTCGCAAACGCCTTGCGCGCGGCACCGCCAAACGGCATGTGTTCGAACACGCCCTTGGCGCGCTCGCGCACGAAGTTCGCAAAGGGCTTGCTGCGCAGCACCGAGAGATACGAGGCGATCGAGCCGACGTTGGGGGCGATCGACATCTCGTTGTCGTTGAGAATCACGATGAAGTTCGAGTTGAGCTGCCCGGCGTTGTTCAATGCTTCGTACGCGAGGCCACCGGTCAACGCTCCGTCGCCCAGCACCGCAACGACCGTCTCGTCGCGGCCGGCGAGATCGCGCGCCACGGCCATGCCGTAGGCCGACGAAACCGACGTCGAGGCATGTCCCGCGCCGAACGGATCGTATTCAGACTCGGTGCGCATCGCGAAGCCTGAAATGCCTCCGCCTTTGCGCAACGTATGGAACCGGTCGCGACGCCCGGTAAGAATTTTGTGTACATAAGCCTGGTGCGAAACATCCCAGACGAGTTTGTCTTTGGGAAGGTCGAGCACGCGATGCAGTGCAAGCGTGAGTTCGACGACGCCGAGATTCGGCGCGAGGTGGCCGCCATTGCGCGAGCACGTAACCACGAGCATGTCGCGGATCTCGCGTGCGAGCACGTCGAGCTGGTCGCGCGAGAGCGCCTTGACGTCCGCTGGGGTTTCGATACGTTCGATCACCATAATTGACCGGCTCAGTTTCTCCATGCCCTCAGGAGATTCCGGCCCGGTACGCCAAGGAAGACACTGAATGCAGGACCCGCTCCAGGAGATCATCCCGATCAAAAATCGCAAGGCCTGGCGAGACCTTGCTCGGATCCTCTCTACGATCTTCAACCCGTTCTTGACCGCGCTTGCGCTGTTCGTGATCCTGGCGCATGCGAGCGCGCGAGGTACGGTCGACTTCTGGTGGCTGCTCTTTCTTTCGACGTTCTTCACGTCGATCGGCCCGATGCTCTACGTTTTCTGGCTCTACGGCACCGACCGCGTCTCGGATCTCGACATGTCGATGCGCCACGAGCGCGAGGCGGTCTTTGGTGCCTTCGTGGTTTTTTATCTGTGTGGAACGATCGCCATGTGGCTGGTCCACGCACCGCGCCTGATGATCGCCGCGATGGCGGCATACACGCTCTCAACGCTCGTCGTGCAGTACATCACGCGCTACTGGAAGATCAGCACGCATGCGCTCGGCATCACCGCGCCGCTCGTGGCGCTCACGCTGCTCTACGGCAATCAAACGCTACCGTTCCTCGTCCTCATTCCGATGGTATGTTGGGCGCGGGTCTACCTTAAAGCGCATACGCTTCTGCAGGTCATCGCCGGAGCAGCCCTCGGCACGGTGTCGACGGTGCTCTTCTTCCATCTCTTCAACGTGGGGACACCGCTCTAGTCACTACTTGCAGCCGGTGCGAGCAATTCGAACGCACCCTGCGCCGCGACACGCTCTCCAGGGCGAAGACCGGAGGCAACCAAGGCGGTCGTCCCATCCTCGTGTTGGACCGAGACCGCGACCTGCGCGAACTTGAACGAGCCGTCTTTCTGTCGCTGCCGCGCGAACACGACATCGTCGCCGTTCTGCGGATCCGCGACGATTGCACTCTGCGGCACCAGCAAACCACGCACGCGTGCCACCGCGATGCGCGCGCGCACGGCGGCTCCGGCGACGGCATCGGCTGGCACGCCGGTGACGATCACCGTCGCGGTTTGCGTAGTCGGATCGACGGCTGAAATCACAGCCGCGACACGCCCCTGCGCGCGTTGGCGCGAACCCGAAACGACGAGCTCGACCGTGTCGCCCGCCGCGATTTGCGCCGCGTCCGTCGAGGGCACGCGCAGTGTTGCTTCGTGTTGATCGGCAGGACCCACCACCACGACGGGCGTGCTCGGATCGACCGGCTCACCGGCACGACGCAGAATCGCCGTCACCACACCGTCGGATGGACTACGCAGCGTCGCGCGCGCAAGGTCGTTTTGCGCTAGCGCAGCCTTGTCGGCAGCGCTTGCAGCCTGCGCTTGCGCGGCGGCACTCTGAGCGCCGGCACTTCGTGCGTCGGCTTGATCGGAAGCTAGCGTGGCCCGCGCATCTTCGACGTCTTTGAAAGCAACGACGCCGGCACTGTACAGGCGTTGCTCGCGCGCGACCGCGTTGCGATCGACGGCGAGTCGCGTGCTAAAACGGTCGACGGCCGCCGCTGTCGCGGCTGCATCGGCAGCGCGTGCATCGGCTTGGGCGCCGCGCGCCGCAAGCGCGAGCGGCTGCACGTCAAGCGTCGCGAGCGACTCCCCTGCGGCCACCCGGTCGCCGGCGTGGACGTAGAGCGTGCGCAGCACACCCGAGGATGCAAACGCAAGCTGAGTACTGCTCCCGGCCGGAGCACCAATGAAGCCGCTCTCGTCGAGCACGACCGCGAAGTCGCCGTAGCGCACCGCCGCGAGTTGCACGTTGGGCATCATCTCGGCTGTCGACTCCGCGGCGCCGCGATGAGCGAGCATCCACCAGATTCCCGCGACAATCACGAGAACCACCGCTCCGGCAAGGTAGGTCCATTTTCTACGCATGTTCATTTCCCATAAGAAGTTGCAGCGTTGCGCCCGCACGCGCTTGCGCATAGTAGGCCGAAAGCTCGGTCACGAGCGCGGTGATGTACGTGCTGCGCGCCAACTCCACGTCGAGGCTCGAACTGGCGCCGCTGCGGTAGCCGATTTGCGTCGCGTCATATTCGGCTTTGGCTTGGCCGAGTGCACGCTCCGCCGCTGCCAGCGCTTCACCCTGTGCTATCTCAGTACGCACCGCCGAACTCACTTCGATCGTCACTTCGCGACGCACTTTGTCGAGTTGCGCCTGCGCCTGCGCCAGGCGCGCTTGTTCGGCGGTAACGCGATCGCGCGGAGCACTTCCCAGCGGAAGCGTCGCGTTGATGTTAAGGCTCGGGCCCGCGACGTTGATCGCCGAGTCGACGCCGGTCGTGTAGCCGCCGGCAAGCGTTACCTGTGGCAAGTTCCCACGGCGCGCAACCTCCACGGCGTGTTCCTCGGCATCGACCGCGGCCTGCGCCGCGGCGATCTCCGGCCGCGACGCTAACGCGTTACGGACGGCTCCCGCGATGTCGTAGGGTACGAGTTGCACGACGGATTCTTCGTGCGAACCGGTCCGCAGCGAAGCAGCGTCGAGCGCCGTCTCTTCTCCAAGCGTGCCGGTTGCATTCTGGGCATCGGCGCGCGCGCGTGCGAGATCCGCTTGTGCATTGGCTTGCGCAACTTGTGCGCGTACAACGTCAAGGCGCGGCGCATCACCGTTATTGAAGCGCAGTTGTGCCGCACGCACTTCTGCATTTGCGCCGTCAAGCGCGACCTGACGCGCATCGACCGTTGCCAGCGTATCGAGCGCATCGTAGTAGAAGCCGATGACCGTGATGCGTTCCGTGCGCTGCGCATCGGCAAGCGAGAATTGCGCTGCGCGCAGTGAGGCATTCGCCTGCGCAATTGCCGGCGACGCGGCAAAAAGATCGCCAAGCGCGATCGACGCGCCTACCGTCGTGAGTCGCTGCTCCGCGGTGCGATCGAGATCGACGCCTTGCGGCGATGCTGCGTAGTTGGCGGTTAATGCCGGCGCATAGGCAGAACGCGACACACCAAAAAGCGCTTGCTGTTCCTGCACTTTGGCACGCGCAAGCGCGACATCGGGCGAATGCTGGAGTGCGGCGCTCTGCGCATCGCCGAGCGACAGCTGCGAAAAAATCGGCACGACGAGCGCAAGTAAGGTGCAAATCATTCGACGGCAGTGCCTCCGGTAAAGCCGGCATAGAGCACCGGAATCACGAGCAACGTAAATGCGGTTGCGGTCGAGAGACCGCCGATCACCGCGATCGCGAGCGGCTTTTCCATTGCAGCGCCCGAGCCGATGCCGAGTGCCAGCGGCAGCAGACCGCCGATCGCCGCGAACGTCGTCATCACGATCGGACGCAGGCGCGTGCGGCCCGCGGAAACCAGCGCGTTTTCGACCGAGTCACCCGCGGCGCGACGGCGGTTCGCGACATCGATGAGCAAGATGCCGTTCTTCACCACGATCCCGACCAAGAGCAGGAGCCCCATAAACGACGAGACGTTGAACGGCGTGCCGGTTATGAAGAGCCCAAGCGCTACGCCGATCAGCGCCAACGGGACCGCGGTCAGAATCACCAGCGGCAGGCGATAGGAACGAAATGTGGCCAGCATCACCGCAAAGACGAGTGCCACCGCAATTGCAACCACCTCGGCAAACTCGCGGAACGACTGTTGCTGCTCGCGATACTGACCGCCGATCGTTGCGCGGTAGCCCGCAGGGAGGTGCGCGGCGGCGATCGCCTTGGCAATCCCGGCAACCGTCGATGAAAGGCTGCCGCCGGCAAGGCTCGCGGTAAGCCGCATCACGCGCGCGCCGTTTTCTTCATAAATAGTCGTGGAGAGACCGGCCGGCACCACGCGCGCGAGAGCTGAGAGTCCCACCGGACCGCTGGGTGTCGTTACGCTCGCATCGCTTGCCGGTGCCGCGTCGACGAGCACGCGTACCGGCACGAGATTGTAGGGCCCCGGCAATTGCGCAGCGATGTTGCCTTGCGCTTGCGCGGCGAGCGCATCGGCCAGCGACGATTGTCCCCATGCCAATTGCGCGAGCAGTTGACGATCGGGCGCGAGGCGGATCGTCGGATCGGTGTAGACCACGCCCGAGAACACGTCGGCGAGCCCGTGGATGTCGGAGAGTTTGTCAGCGAGCGCATTCGCGCGCGCAACGAGCGTCGCCTGATCGGGACCTTCAAGCGTCACCTCAATCGGCGCGGGCGCGCCCGAGACGTCGTCGATCATATCCTCGAGAATCTGATGGAAGTCAAACTGCGCAGCGGGAATCGCTGCGCCGAGTTGGTCGCGCAAGCGGTTGCTGATCGCCGGATATCCTTGGCGCTGATTGTCCGGCTTCAGGCGAACGCGCAGAATGCCCGCATTTTGTGGCGTCGGTGAGTACCCGTTGGTGTCGACGCCGGTCCAGCGCCCAACTGCGGCGACGCCGGGATCGCGTTGAACGATCGCTTCCATCTGATGCGCGGCGGCATCCGAGGCGGCGAGGCTCGTGCCGACCGGCAGGACGTAGTCGATCTCAAACTCTCCTTCGTCGAGGGTTGGAAGAAAATCACTGGGCAGGCGCGAGAGCAGCAGCACGGTGACGATCAGCACGCCGATCGACGCTGCGTACACCACACGACGATGCTCGAGCGACCATCGCAGCACGCGTTCGTAGCGCACCAGCACGCCATCGATGAAGCCGCCACCATGGTCGTGCTCCTGCGTTCGCAGAAACAGTTGTGCGAGGACCGGCGCAAAGAACAGCGCGAGCGCAAGCGACACAAGCAGCGACGTCGCCAGCGTCAGCGCGAGCGAGCGAAAGAAAAAACCACTGACGCCGGTGAGCAGCGCCAGCGGCACAAACACGACTACCGTCGTCGCCGTCGATGCGGCCATCGCGCCGCCAATCTGCGACATCGACATCGTGACCACGCTGCGGATCGTCAGATCCGGATGCTCGCGACGGTTGCGCGCGATGTTTTCGATGACGACGATGGTATCGTCGATGATCAACCCGACCGCGATTGCCAGTCCGCCGACGCTCATCAGATTGAGCGTTTCGCCGGTGCGACCGATCGCAAAGATCGCAATCGCGAGCGCGATTGGAATGACGGCCGCGGCAACGAGCGTCATGCGGAAGCTGCGCAGAAAGAGATAGATCACGGCGATTGCGAGCAAGGCACCGACCAGAATTGCGTCGCGCAACGATTCCTGCGAGGCCTTGACGAGCGTCGTCTGATCCCAAAAGCGCGTCAACGACGTCCCGGCCGGCAGCGCAGCTTCAAGGGCCCGCGCGCGTTCCGCCACGGCATCGCCCATGCGAACGGCGTCCGCCCCCGGCAAAGCGTAGAAGCTAACAATGACGCCGTTGCGCGCATCGAAGCTTACCTGGTCGGCTTGCGGGGCCACACCGAGTTGCACGCGACCGATCGCATCGATCGGCACCGACCCATGCTTGGTGAAGATGGCGATCTGCCCGAGGTCGGCCGCGGTGCGCACGCCCGCATCGACGACAACGACGCTGCGCGTGTAGTATTTGACTTGCAGTCCGATCGCCGTCACGCTGGTCGCTTCGTTTAGCGCCGCTTCAATATCGCCGGCGGTCAAACCGTATTGGGCGAGTGCGCTCGGGTCGAGTTCGATGTGATATTCGCGCGGTGGGCCGCCGGCGACCGAAACACGCGCCAGTCCCGGCGTTCCGTAGAAACGCGGCACCATCGACTGTTGCGCAAGCTCGTGCAGGAGCGTCTGCGACATCGTATCTGAGGTAAGCGCATAGGATACGATTGGCTCGCTGTTGGGATTGATGATGTTGGCTTGCACGTTGACGGTCGAGGGAAACGCGCTCGAGACCTGTGCGATCGCCTGGTCGACATAGGTGAGATCGCCTTGTACCGCGGTCTTCGGATCGAACTCTACGACGATTTCGCTATTGCCCTGACCCGAGGTTGAAAAAACGCGCGTCACCGACGGCAGGCCGGAAAAGGCCCGTTCCAGCGGCAGCGTCACCGCGACACGCACTTGATCGGGCGGCAGGTTCCCAGCATCGGCGACGACGTCGATGCGCGAGAACGTCATGTTTGGAAAGATCGCCGCCGGGATCTGCGTGTACGCAACGATCCCCAGCACCGCGAGCACGGCAACGAGGAACACGATGACCTTCTCGTAGCGCAGTCCGAAAGCGGCAAGGTTCACAGCGTGGATCGTCCCACGCGCAGATTACGCTACGATGAACGCGGAACCGTCACGGTCACGTCGGCGCCGCCCTCGGCTCGGTTATGCAGGCTCAAACTTCCGCCATGCGCCCGAACGATTGCCTCCGCGATCGCTAGGCCTAGCCCGGTACCCGAGCGCTCGCGGCGTGCCTCACGCCAGAACCGCTGCGTTGCATGCGCTAACCCGTCGGCGCTGAAGCCCGGACCGTCGTCGAGTGTCGCGAGCGTCGCGCGACTACCATCGCACTCGACCCGCAGCTCGATGCGCCGCGACGCAACCTCGAGGGCGTTGTGCAGAATCGCGGCCAAGGCGCGTTCGAGCGAGGAAGGGTCGGCCATCGCCATGCACGGCGCGCCGGTCACCTCGATAGTCACGCCACGTTGTGCAGCCGCGCCGGCGAAACGCTCGGCAAGCAACGTGGCCAGCCCCGCCAAGTCGAGCGGCTCAAAATGGAGTCGCGCCGAATCGGCGCGCGCGACGAGCAGGAGCGCGTCGACGAGTGCGTCGATGCGTTCCACCTCGGCGACGATCGTATGCAAAGCGTCTTGGTACTCGCGCGGTCCGCGCTCCTGCTGGAGCGCGGTATCAGCCTCGGCGCGAATCACGGCTAGCGGCGCGCGCAACTCGTGCGAGGCGTCGGCCGTGAACCGCCGCTGCCGCGCAAAGGCGGATTCGAGACGATCCAGCATACGGTCGAAGGCCGAACCGAGGCGCCCCAATTCGTCATCGCCACCATGTTGCACGCGTTGCGAAAGGTCGTGTCCCTCGATCTCGGTCGCAAGATCGCTGAAGGCTTGCAGTGGTGCGAGCGCGCGCCGTGCCAGTGTCGCGGAGACCACGACAACGAGCCCGCCGGCCAGCACCGCCGCCAGTGCAATCGCGATGACGGCATCGCGGTCGACGTCATCGATGTATGCCGCACTCGCCCACACACAGACGTAACCGAATGCAACGCCGCTGCGCGCGATCGGACGACAGACGGCGCGCAATCGCGCACCGCGCTCCAACACCGTGGCGGGCGCCGTGGCAAACACTCCATGTTGCGCTTCGCCGGCGATCGCGGCGGGAATCAGCGCCGTCGAGGTGACAAACACGCGCCCGTTAGGCGTGAAGATCGCGCCGTTCGTGGCCGACGAGAGCACATCGAGCATCTGCTGGCGGTCCTCGGCGTCGAAGACCAACTTGCCGCTACGTACATCCACCAACGCCGCAATCGCCGACGCCGTGGTATTCAGCCGTGCGTCGAGCGAGCTGCGCAACGTGCGATCGATCGCAACCAATGATGCGATCGCAACAATCGCAACCACGACGGCCATCGCTATGCCGTACGTCCAGGCCAAACGCGTGCGCAACGTCATGTCGCACCTATTCGGTAGCCGATGCCGCGCACCGTGTGGATCAACGGCGTCTCTCCCTCGGCGTCGATCTTCACGCGAAGTCGGCGAACGTAGACATCGACCACGTTCGACGTCGTTTCGCTGGTGCGGTCCCACAGCGCGTCCTCGATCATCGGACGGGTGAGCACACGACCCGCGTTGCGCATGAAGTATTCGAGAAATGCCAGTTCGCGCGCCGTGCACTCGATCGCGCGCTCGCCGCGCGCGACGCGGCGGGTAGCCAGATCGAGCAGCAACGTTCCCACTTGCAGTTGATTTTCAATCGAGGCAGGCGGTCGCCGCGTAACCGTTCGCAATCGTGCTTCGAGTTCGCGCAGTGCAAACGGCTTACGAATATAGTCGTCGGCACCTGCGTCCAACCCCGCGACGACGTCTTCGGTTTCGTCGCGCGATGTCGCGATTACGATGGGCGTAGCGATGCCGCGCGCGCGTAAAGCCTGTAAAACCGCGAGTCCATCTCGTCCCGGCAGGTTCAAATCCAGGACGATCGCGTCGTATGCGTCCTCGCCGGCCAACGTTTCGCCATCATCCCCACTCGCCGCGTGGTCGACGATATGTCCACGCTCGCGCAGCCCACGCGCTAAAGCGTCGGCCAGTCGAACGTCATCCTCGACGATAAGTATGCGCACCTTCACAGCCTTTACAATGATTGTGGCAGGAACCCTCGACAGCCACCCGTAGTACGGAGGGTGATCCACTCCGATGCGCGCGTTGATGACGCGCTGTTCGACCGCTTTAACGCAAGCATCGCGACGGCAGTGGACGCGGTGCGGCAGGCTTCCGAAGCGATCGCCGCGACCGCGCAAGAGCAAACCACGTTGATGGTAGCCCTCTCCGATACCGCCGGCACGCTTGCATCGGCCTCGCGCGAAACGGCCGAACGGCTGCAAAGTGCGCAATCCGCTGCGCGCGCGGCTGCATCGGATTTGGGCAACTCGTTTGAAGTCGTCGAGAATCTCTTGACCTCGGTGCAACAGCTCGCCGAGCTCTCGGCCGATACTGCCACCGCGATGGACGACTTCGGGCGATTGATGAGCGAGATCGGGCGCATGACCGAATTCGTCGAAGACGTAAGCGACGAGACGCAACTGCTCGCGCTTAATGCCGCAATTGAGGCGGCGCGCGCCGGGCAACACGGCTTGGGCTTCGCGGTCGTCGCCGGCGAGGTCGGCCGGCTCGCCAAGACGACGAACGAATCGACCTCGGCGATCAAGACGCTCGTGATCGAAATCCAACGCGAAGCCGAGGCAACGATCAAGGCGGTTCGCGCGAACGCCGAACGTTCGGCGGCGTCGACGCCGCTCGCCGACGTCGCACGCAGTTCGCTCGCCGAGATTGCCGAACTCGCCGCAGATCTTTCGGTCACAATCGACCGCGCGGTGATCAGCGGTCGCGAACACAGCCAAGGCGCCGAAGCCATGCGCAAATCGACCGATGGCCTTGCCAACGTCGCCGCGGCGCAAGGACGTGAAGCGCTCGAGTCCGCGTTTGCGACGCAACGCCTCGCCTACTATGGCGCGGAGATCGAATACATTGCACGCTCGCGGACGGCGGCGAAGAGCGATCACCAGACGATCAAGATCGCGACGCTGCTGCCGCCGGGATATCCGCCATCGAAAGCCTGGGAGTACGTCGCCCAACGGACGCTCGAACTCTCCGAAGGCCGCTTGCAAATCGAACTCGAGATTCCGTTCCAGGGCGGCAACGAGATGGAAGCGCTGTTGCGCGTCCGCTCGGGCGAACTCGACATGGTCAGTGTGACGACCTATGTTGCCGGTGCGCTCGTGCCGCTCGCGCAGCTACTCGATCTTCCGTTCGTGTTCCCCGACCGCGACGCCGCGCATCGGCTGCTCGATGGGCCGCTCGGCCAGAACATCCTCAGCTCGTTCGAATCGTTCGGATTGCATGGCCTGGCCTATTTTGAGAATGGGATGCGGCACTTTACCAATAGCCTGCATCCGATTCGCCGCCCGTCCGACATGCGCAAGATGCGCGTGCGCATTCAAGATTCGGTCGTCTATCTCGCGCTCATGCACGCGCTCGGTGCGTCACCGAAGGTTATCGCCTTCGGCGATGTCTACCGTTCACTGCAAAACCACGAGGTCGACGCGCAAGAGAACCCGCTACCCAATACGCTCGGCGCGCGGCTCTACGAGGTGCAGCGCTACCTGTCGCTGACCGCGCACACCTATAACACGCAAATCGTGCTCGGGAATATCGAGCGCTGGCGCGGGCTCTCGCCGCCCGACCGCGCGATCATGGAACAAGCGTTCCGCGAGGCAACCGAGTTTCATCGGCGCATTTCGGGCGACGAGGACGCGCGCGCGCTCTCGGAGTTGCGCAAACACCTCGAAGTGCACGAGCTGCAACCCGAGGAGCGCGAGGATTTCGTCAAGATGTCGCGCTTCGTTTGGGAGCGCATGGAGCCGCTGTTTCCGACCGACGTTTTCCGGCTGCTGCTCAATCGTAACCTCGAAAGCTGGCAGCCGCGTATCAATCTCGCGCCGCAAGCGCCGGGTTCGACGCAAGGCTTCACGCTCAACGACATCGTCGAATCGATCGACCGCTCGATCAATTCCGTGCGCGCGACCGGCGACACCATCGGCACTCAATCGCGCTCGCAGATCTCGAGCCTCAACCAGCTCTCGCAGCAATCGATGGGCTTGAGTTCGTCGAATGAGAAGCTCGCCAAAGACTTCCTCGCGCTGGGAGAGCGTTTCGAACAGGTGGCCCCACAGGTGCGCATCATGCGCGACACCGTGGGCGAGCTGATCGATACGATCAACGTGCTCTCGTCGATGGCCGTGCAGAGCCGCAACGCGCTCGATCAATTTGCCAAGTCGATGCATCAGATCTTTAATATCATCAACCTGGTGCGCTCGGTTTCGGACAAGACGAACCTCCTCGCGCTCAATGCCGCAATCGAAGCCGCGCGCGCGGGCGATCACGGCAAGGGCTTCAACGTCGTTGCCGGCGAGGTCCGTGGCTTGGCCGATAAGACCAAAGCTTCGACCGTCAATATTCGCAAGGTGCTGAGCGATCTCGAATCACGCGGCAAGGCCGCGGGCGTTGCGATCGAAAACGGCGTGGCTAAGGCCGAGCACAGTGCGCGGCAAGCGCGCATGGCACAAGAAGCCTTCGGCCGGATCGAGCAGTTTGCGAGCTCCGCACAATTCACGCTCGAACAAGCCGAAGATGCCGCCAACGATGAAGCGCGGCGCGCCTACGCGATGTACGGCGATTATTCGCAGATGGCGGCGCTGGTCGAATCACACGCCTCGGATAGCCGCGCCGCGCTCAGTTCAACGGTCGAACTCGAACGCCAACGCCGCGCCCTGTTCCAGTAGCGTAGTGTCATCCCTGGGGCAACATTGTCACCCTGAGGTGCGAGCGTCAGCGAGCCTCGAAGGGTCGCCCGTTACCATGTCACCCTGAGGTGCGAGCGTCAGCGAGCCTCGAAGGGTCGCCCGTTACCATGTCACCCTGAGGTGCGAGCGTCAGCGAGCCTCGAAGGGTCGCCCGTTACCATGTCACCCTGAGGTGCGAGCGTCAGCGAGCCTCGAAGGGTCGCCCGTTACCATGTCACCCTGAGGTGCGAGCGTCAGCGAGCCTCGAAGGGTCTGCTTGCCGATACTCGCGCTCGCAGCAGATGCACTCACATGAAACGCTTCTACGTCTACATGGTACTCTGCGCGGACAACTCGTTCTACGTAGGCATCACCAGCGATATTGAGCAGCGCCTTGGCCAGCATGAGTACGGTTGGGATGAACACTGCTATACATTCAAACGACGTCCGCTGCAGTGCGTGCATGTTTCGGAATTCGCAAACTTCGACGACGCCGAGCAATGGGAGAAACATCTTAAAGGTTGGAGTCGCGCCAAGAAAATCGCGCTAATGAATGGTGATTGGAAGGAGGTCCGACGCATGGCGAAGCGACCTTCAAAACGATAGAGCGACCCTTCGAGGCTCGTCGCTTACGCGACTCGCACCTCAGGGTGACAATAGTGCTCGCACCTCAGGGTGACAATAGTGCTCGCACCTCAGGGTGACAATATGTAGTGCTCGCACCTCAGGGTGACAATAGTGCTCGCACCTCAGACCCTCGGGACCGCGAAGAATAATCCTCGAAACTGCCGATAGGTGATTATGGCCGAGTCGCCTTTTCGGCGTAGGCCTCTACGGGTGGGGGAAACCATGGAACCGGCGTCCGAACCAACCACAGCATTTCAAGTCGCGGCATATCTCGTCACTCTGGAGGGTCCGCCGCCGACACTGGGCCTGCTCCTCGAGATGCTCTACAAGCACAAAGACGTCAATCGCAAGAGCTGGAGTGTTTCGCACAAAGCGCCAGACCGTCTGACGTTTGTTGCGGAGCTGCGATTTTCAAAGGATGAGCACTGCCGTGTCGGACTGTCGGTCGAGACGAAGCAAACGGTTGCGATGCTCGAGCGTCTTGCCGCAACGCTAAAGGTAAAATGCACGGTCATGCGGTCGGGAGCCGACTAGCGCAATCACAGGCGTGAAACGACCGGATCTTCTTCCATGATTGCGGCGACGCCATGGCGGAAGCGTTCGGGGTCGCCGCTGGTCACGTAGCGCGTCGTACCAGAACCCACCGGCGTTTCATCGAGCGCAAGAAACTCAGCCAGACGTGTCGCTTGCACGAAAGCCGGATCGATCAGTTCCACACGATCGCCGAGTTCTGCGCGAAAGTGACGCTCGAGCACCGGATAGTGGGTGCAAGCGTAGACGACGGCATCGAGCCCCGGCGGTAGCGCGGCACACGCGCGCGCAACCGCAGAGCGCGCAGCGTCGCTCTCGATCTCACCCGCCTCGACGAGGGGCACGAGCTCCGGAGCTGCGACTTCCCACACTTCGCCGTCGTGAATCGCATTGCGAATGCGCCGTCCGTACGCGCCCGAACGAACCGTCGCCTCGGTTGCGACGACGCCGATGCGCTGTGCGCGCAAACGTTGCAGCGCAATGGTCGCCGAGTCGAGCAAGTCAAAGATCTCCGCATTCGTCGGTGGCCAACCATAGAGATCGGCGATCGCGCACGACGTGTTGCACGCCATGACGATCGCTTCGACACCGCGCTCGTCGAGCCACGCGAGGTTGTTCTGCAGCAACGCGTGGAGATCGTCGGCGCTGCGGCCGCCGTACGGTACGTGCGCTTGATCGGCAAAATACAGCAGATCGACGTCGGGCAAACGCTCGCGCACGCGCCGAAGCACGGTAAGCCCACCCAGGCCCGAATCGAAGAGCCCGATCACGAGGGAAGCTCTGCAGACATCCTACTGTCCGCTGCCCGGAACCGGATTTTGCTGCGCGTAGTGGTCGATGCCGTCGGCGATCGCCTCCGCCATCTTTTGACGCCAATCCGAAGATGAAAGCTTGGTGTAGTCGGACGGATTACTCAAGAATGCGGTCTCGATCAAGACCGCCGGCATGTTCGCGTGCAGAGTGACGTAGAGATGGCTCTTCACCGTACCATCGTCTTTCACGTTGAGGCCCGCGCCGGCAATGATGCGGTCCATCGCTTGCGCTAGCGGCACGTCGATCGGCTTGGAGTAGTAGACGGTTGCGCCGTTGGGCCCGCTGTTGAGATATGCGTTGCAATGGATGCTCACGAACATGCGCGCCCCCGCGAGATTGGCGATGTCGTCGCGTGCTTGCAGCGCATATGCATCGGCGTTGTCGTGCCCAAAGCGGATCGCTTGCTGCGTGCTAGCGGGCGTCGCGTCGACGTCGTGATCGATCGTACGCGTCATCTTGACTTGCCAGCCGCGCGCAAGCAAGAGCGTCTGGACGCGTTGCGAGATGTCCAAAGTGAGGATGGCCTCTTGCAATTGCCCGTGGATCGAACCGCGATCGCTGCCGCCGTGTCCGGGATCGAGCACGATCAACTTCGGATTGGTCGGCACGTAGGTCTGCGCACCGAACTTCCACGTGTTTTCATCGTTCGGGGCGCCGTATTCATCGGCCGGCACCGGTGTGACGGTTGTTTGCGGCTCGTTTGCCGACACGACCGCGCCGATCGAACCCGTCCCTGAGCGCGGCGCGGTATCGGCAACCGCAACGGTGCCGATGGTCACGCTGATGCCGGTCGCCGAGGGCGATACGTCGAGCGCGTTGTCGCTCGCGAGGGAGAGCGCGATGCGGACGGTCTGCGGATCGATCTGGCGCACGCGTAGCGCAATCAACGGGTTGGCCTCGGCTTGATCCTGCGGACCGCCGGCGAGCTGCGCACCTTTGATATCGAGCCAAAAGCGATTGTCCGGCGCGCGCAGGCGATGCCATTCGTACGTCGCATTGCCGGTGACCGCAATGGCGACGCTTTGCCCGCCGTCGCTCGAACTTTGCGCGGTCACGCTGTTGACCGTCGCGTTGCCGGACGGCGGCGCGGACGATTCCGGTGACGACGAAGCGGCAACCATATCGGCCGGTGGCGGGGCTAGTGTCTCCGCGGGCATCGGTGCAACGGCTACCGAGGCCCGTAGCGGTTCGACCAGCGGCGGAGCGCTGCCATTGGCTCCGAACGCGATTTCGAACACGCCGCTCCCGGACTGCGGCGCATCGTGGCGGGTGTTCGGCGCGAGTTCGATCGTCAAGAGCGTCTGCGGATCGCGTGCGGTGCCCGAGCTGGTGATTTCGATCGCGCGAATGCCGCCGGCATCGACCGCGCGTTGCGGGGCAAGCGTCGTACCGACGCCATCGAAGGCGTAGACGACCCGCTCGGGGCTTTCGCTCACGACGCGCGGATGCAAGATCCCGGCGCCGCGCGCAACGAGCACCGCTTGCACGCCATAGCCCTGCACATCGACGGATGTGAGCAGCCGCTCGAGGATGCCGTCCTGCGGCGCGATGCCAAGTGCATGCATGACATCGTCGAACGGAAGGAAGACTTCATCGCCGTTCGCATACGGCGCGAAACGCGCTTGCGCGGTGAGCGGGCCGACGCTGTATTGCGCGTCGCCCACGCCGAAGCTGATAACGTCGGGGGCCGCGGTCGTGATCAACACGTTGCGATCGCCCGGACGCGCGGTCAGCGTTGCGCCGAGGGTTTTGAGCAACGAGCGGAAGGCTGGATCTTCGACACCGAGAGCGATCCCGTTTGCGGTGTGGGCGACGTGCGTAAACGTGATCGTCGAGCGTTGGAACGCGTAGCTTACCGTGTCCGCGCGAACGACGGTTGTTCCGAGCAGGACGAAGATCGCAATCGCGCTACCAATCCGAGCGACGAAGCGGTGCATCGAGCTCAAGATGCCCCCCTGGAAGGGTCTCTACAGTTCGGCCCTCGATCGAAATCTGGACCGCATTGATTGAGGGAATTCCCGTTAGCGTATATACCAGACCTTTGAACTCACCGTTTTCTTCATAACTGCCGCCGCTGCCGGCGGCGACGTCCTTGCTGAGATCGACAACCGCAGTCGAGCCGTTGACGTCGACGCTGCGCACACGTGTGCCCGGCGGAAAGCGCACCGCCGACGTCTGTGCAGGGGGCCCGGCGACCGCCTGAACCGCTGCGTAGGTAACCAGATCGTGCAATGACTGCGCACTGTTCTCTCCCGCCGCCGGAGCACGGACCGAAACGTCCCAGGTGCCGAGCGTCGTACCATCGGGTTGCGCGTAGTAGACGGTTAGCGTTGAGCCGGCCTTCGGCGCTGCACACGCGGCGAGCATCAGGAGAACGGCAACTCGTAAAGCGCGCACGTTACACCATCCCGGCGACGTGCGCGCCGAGCCAAATGTTGACGACTATGAGCACTAACCCCAGAATTGAGAGGTAGAGCGCGGGGCGTGCACCACCGGCTCGCTTGCCAAAACGCATCGCCATCCCATACGCGCCAAGAATCAGGACCGCGACCAGTAAATGCAACCAGACTGCCGGCGGAAGCACCTCGTGGTTTGCGCCCATGACTCCGGCGACGACCAGGCCCATGACGAACTGCAGTGCCACCACTGCATTGACCACGCGACGGCCGTTGGGCGTCCAACTGAAGATCACCGCACACAGCGCGGAGAGGAACGCCAAGACCAGGTGAATTTCCGTAACAGTACGCAAGACATCCATGCTGGCTGATACCGAGAAGGAGAATCCGTGTCCTCTTCTACCGACACCGCGCACGTGACATTGCACGTCGCCGACGGCACGACCATGAATGCCTACGTCGCACGTCCGAAATCCGGCACTGCTACCGCTGGGATGCTGGTCTTCCAAGAAGCGTTCGGCGTGAACGCGTACATGCGCGATATCACCGACCGCTTTGCGGCACTTGGATTCTTGGCGATTGCACCGGAGCTCTTTCATCGCACCGGGCCCGGCTTCGAGGGCAGTTACACCGATTTCGAGCCGATCCGTCCACATATGGCGGCGCTCGGGCCGGACGGCCTTAACGCCGACATCGACGCGGCGTACACCTGGCTGCGCGGGCAAGGCATCGACGCGCCGCGCATCGGCGCAATTGGATTTTGTATGGGCGGCCGTGTTGCATATATGGCCAACGCGCGCGTGCAGCTCGGCGCGGCGATTTCATTCTACGGCGGCGGCATCGTGCCCGATCTCCTTCCGCTCGCACAAGCGCAGCGTGCACCGATCTTGATGTTCTGGGGCGGTCTCGATACACACATTTTGCCGGACCAATATCGCGCGGTTGCCGATGCGCTCACTGCAGCCAAAGCCGTCCACGAGCAAGTCGTGTTCAGCCAAGCCGATCACGGCTTCTTCTGCAACGCACGCGCAAGCTACAACGAGGTTGCGTCGCGTCAAGCCACCGCGCTGGTCAATGCGTTCTTGGACGTATACGGCTTGTTATAGCCGCGTGCAGCGCCTCGCGGATGCGCGCGACATGCGGACGCTTGTAGGCAAAGACGTCGCGCGCATCCTCATCGTGCACCAGCATCGCCGCGTCGGCTTCGAAGACGAAAAGCCGGCCGTCGGGCAGCACCGTCGCATCGATGCCGAAATAGTCGAGTCCGATCGCGCTTGCGATCTGCGGCATGACGTGGTGCCACGACGGCAGAATTCGCGACGGCTCTGCGAGAAATGCACGCTCTTCTTCGCGTAGTGCCGGCATCTCACGCATCGGGCTGCCTTGATAGTGCACCATCCACTGCGGCGCGATCGCAAGATGATACGGATAGGCGATTCCGTCGACGAAGATCACCCGAAATTTGCGATACATGCCGTCGCGCGCGCGGGTCTCGACGAAATTCGACCGATAGTAACGCGGCGCCGGAAACCTGGTGAGATGCATGTGCAGGTCATCCTCCGTCGTCAGGTAGGCAAACCCTACGCCGGCGTGAGTGTCGACCGGTCGCACGAGCGCCGGCAACGCAATGACATTCGCTCGCGCAGCCTCGACGACGCTCGCCTCGGCAGCGAGGACCCCCTCGATACCCGCGAGCGTTGCCGCGAGCGATTCGCGCGCGGTGACGTCCAGTCGCGCCGGGTCGTTGATCGCCGCGCGCGCGCCGGCCAGAAATGCACGGGATCGGCGCGTCGCCGCGCCGGAGGCTTCGGCACTTCCGAATGCGCAGAACGCAAGGTCGTAGGGCGGCAGCACCGGATGCGCTTCACCTTCAACGTAGTATTTGTGCACCGCTACGCGCGACCGGTCGAGCACGAGTTCGAGCGGCGTGTTTTCCGCATACGGCGCATCACGCAGCAACAGCAAGATCGGGGTGCGTGCACCAACCGGCAAAGGATCGAGGTAGACGCGTTGTAGCGCAAGAGCACGCGCGCGATAGATGCGGCTCGTCTCTTCATCGGCGAGGACGTGCGCGATTTCGGCGCACGCCCAGTGCGCGAGCGCATCGGAAGGATCGAGATCAGCGGCGCTGCGATATGCCTCGAGCGCGTCGACGTAGCGCCCCTCGCGCACCATAACGTTGCCGAGCAAAGCAAACGCCGCTGCCGGCGGATCGTCGGTGGCGCAGACTGCGGAGATCTCATGCTCGGCTTGCTCGATTCCGGGAAACGGGCCGAGGGCCGGCGGCGCGACCGAATGCTCGGCAAGTTCAGGAAAGCGCTGCGCCAGCATGTTAATATGAAGCACTATGCTTTTTGCGCTGCTGCTGACACTGATTCATCCCGCCATCGTGCAGACCGTCGCAGTTGAAGACACGTCGCTTCCCTATGCGTACCACACCTACATCCGCGGTCGCTTTGATTCGTTCGGCTATGCCGGCGAGCTCCGCTTTAGGATCTCAGACGGCTACGTCACCGGTACGTACCGCCCCGACACCGGCGGGACCGTCACGCAGGTGCACGGCGGCAGCAAAGGGACGAGCATCTGGTTCGACATTGCGACGCTCGGCGACGTCCACATCAACGCGACGATGGGGGCCAACGGCGCGATTAAGGGGATGGGCTCGTCAACGGCGGACGGCAAACAATGGGTGTTCACCGCCACGCCGTTGCCCTCGTCTTAGACGGGTAGGGACGGATGTGCGTCGTGCACGGCCTTCCACGAGGCATAGAAGGCTAGCGCCGCCGTCACGATGCCGGCGTAGCCGCCGAATTGAATCATCGACGGAACGCCGAAGCCTGCACCGATCCAGAGCAGAATAAACGTGAGCGAGAGCACGACGAAGACCAGCTTCACGGGCAACGCCGTAAAGCGGACCGCTTCGATCGTCATGTAGAGCGTGAAGACCATCCACGCAAAAAGAATGAACGCAAGATCGTTCGGGTTCTTTGGCGTCACGAACATCACCCAGAATCCCGTGCCGATCCAAAACGCGCCATACGAGGTAAACGCGGTCGCACCGAAGGTGTTGCCCGACGGGAACTCCCACATGCCGGCGAGCAGTTGCGCTGCGCCGCCATAAAAGAATGCAAAGCCGAGAAACGCGTCGCCGACCGGCATTCCCGCGTTTTTTGCGGAGAGCAAGAACGTCGTAAGAGCAAAGCCAGCGAGTCCGAGCGCGGCCGGGTTCGCTAGTTTCGGGGGGTTCAACATATGCGAAGATCCTCCAGCGAAAAATGTTGCTATGTGTCAAACTGAGTACACAAAAGGCGCTGCTCACCTGCTTGGGGCATCGAGCGCCGGGAGCATAGCGCACGAGCGCGAAATCTTGGTTACGGAGGCCACGCCATGGCAAAGCTTCGTACGCGTGATGGACTTGCGGAACTGCGATCCGCCGTCTGGATCTTGCACGGGTCCCTCGATCCGCTCGAGACACTAGCGTTGTGTGGCCGAACGCCGACAGATCAGGATGAATTTGCGCTACGCCTGCGCGGAAACACGCGCACCGCTCCGATGGAGGCGCGGTTTCGCTTCGTTCCTGAGAATCTCAACGCGCACGGATTGACGTTCACGTGGACGCACGACGCCGACGTTCCGCTGCCGTCGATGACCGGCACGATTACCACCCGGCGCATTGGCCCGCTCGTGATTCTTTCGGTGCACGCGCACTATGCATGTGGCCTGGACGTGCCCGAGCGACTCTTCTTTGAAGCCGTAGGTTGCAAGCTCGCCGAAAAGACGTTCGCAGGTCTGAAGCGAGCACTCGTGTATCTCTTGCAGCATCTCCCGTCGCGCTCGATGCACGAGGCTTAGCCTGGCTCAACTGATCCCGCGTCCTCGCGTCGAGCAGACGTTGCTCGAAGCGGTCAGGCGCGCCCCGCTTACGCTCGTGCAAGCGCCGATGGGCGCGGGCAAAAGCGTCGCCGCGGCGCTCACCTTTGCAAACGACGATGGCGCCGCGTGGATGCGCGCGCGGCCGTGGCACCGCGGCGCCTTTGCGACCGCGCTTGTGCAAGCGGTCCGCGAACGGCGCCCGGATTTCGGACGAATGACGCTGGGCGGGTTTGAAGCGCGCGCACATCCGCACCGCCTCGGTCACTTGTTTGCGGCCGAACTCGCGCACGTAGAGAGCAGGCTCGTCCTCATCATCGACGACGCGCAGGCGTTAAGTGGCGACACCGCGTTCGCGGATTTTCTCGACGCAGCCAGCGACGCGTTGCCGGAGTCCGTGCGGATCCTCGTACTCGGACGCGCCGTTCCCCAGATCGCTCCCCCACGCGTGTTGGCCGCCGGCATTACCATGCTCGACGGACGCTTTCTGACGCTCGACTCCGGTGAGCTGCACGGGCTCGCCGCAACGTTTGGTCGCTCCCTCGCCGCACACGAAGTCGACGAGCTCGCGCGCACGACCGAAGGCTGGGTTGCCGGCGCTGCGCTCGCGCTTGCGGGCTGGAGCGAGCCGGACCTGGCTGCCCACATCTTCGCTGAAATCGGCAACGAACACGCACGTGCGCTCGAAGAACTAAGTGTCTTTCCAACCATCGACGTTCGCGCTCTAGAGGCACACGACGCGTTTGCCACGATCGGTGCATCGCTCGCGGACATGCGCGCAGCCGGCGCACCGATCGAGCATATCGCCGATGGTTCGTATCGCGTGCACCCGTTGTTGCGCAGGCTCGCACGCGAGCGTCTTCGCGCACGCGGCGGCGAAGGCGAAGCGCAGCGCCGCGCCGTTGCTGTGCGTGCGAGTAGCGGACACATCGCTGCGGCGCTCCATCACGCCGATGCGGCCGCCGACAGCGCGACTGCCGGCGCATTTCTGCGCGTGCACGCACAGGCTGCAATTGCAACCGGAGATCGCGCGCTGGTCCGCGCGCTCGCTTCGCGCATTGATGCGCGAGGACCTGATGCCGACGTGCGGGCCTACACCGAGGGTTTGCTCGACAAGGCTGCGGCGTCAGCACAAGCACGCGGGGCCTTCGCGCGCGCCGCGCAAGCGGCCAACGCTTCCGGTGATGCACCGCTCGCCTTCAACGCGCTTGCGCAAATGCTCGAGTACGATATCGGGCATCTGGTCAGCGACGACGAAGCGATGCTCGACGATCTGCGCCGGCGCGCCGAAACGCTTGGCCCAACTGCGCAAGTTGCCGCCGCAGTGTTGCACGGCTGGGCGCGCGCGGTAGCCTTCGACTTTGCAGCCGCCCTCGATGAACTCGCGGCGTTTCCCGATATCCATGACATCGTCGCGCTCTTTAACAGCTCGATTTTGCGCGCGTACGTGCAGACGGCCCTCGGCGAGATCGATGCCGCGCAAGACACCCTTGACGCGCTCACCCGCGTGCTCGAAGACGACAACCGCGCCGTGCTCCAAACCCTGACGCTCGTGTGGTTTGCGCGACTGGCGCTCCTGTGGGGACACACGAATGCCGCGGCCGAGGCGGGCGAACACGCTGCACGTCTTGCTCAGGCACTCGATCTGCGCGCAGAGGAGGCCGCGCTCTACATCGCACTCGCCGAGATCGCTACCCATACCGGCGACGTCGCGAGCGCCGTACGCTATGCGCAGCGTGCGCGCGAGCACGCGGATCGCGCGTGGTACGCAGCCGATATCGGTCGCATTCGCGCCTTCTCGGAGATCTTGCTCGCACGCGCGGCGTTTCTGGGTCACGACAACGCGATCGCCCTCGACCTCGCGCAACGCGCAGCGGCGCACGTCGAGACACCGGCCGCCCAGCGCGCAATCGCATTGACCGAAGCGGCGTTCTATGCGCTCCTGAGCGACCCGCCGTCGGGACCCACGTCTATTGCGCGTGCGCGCGACGCGATTGCAGATGCGCGGCCCGTGGATGCAGGCGATGCCGTCGGACTCGCGGTCGCCGTTGATCTGCTCGCATTTCTCGCGGCTGCAAACGGTGAAGTGTATAGCGCTTCAAACACCGCCTTCATACCGTTTCGCCATCTTCTTGCGCAGCGTCGCGGATTGGTCTCGCTCGAACTCGCCGGTGTCGCCGTCGGAAATGCGCGGCGCGGTGCGGCTGAGGGCACGACCGCCTTCGAGACCGCGCTCGACACGCTCACGCGCGACGGCCCGCGCTTCGAAGCGCGCTTGGCGCGCGCGTACGCCTCGACGTTTCTGCGCCCGAAGCAAAGCGAATCGCGGATGACGGCGACAATCGACCTCACCGCGCGCGAACGCGAGATTCTCGGCTTGCTCGTCGAGGGCTTGAGTAACAAGGAGATCGCAGATCGACTCGTCGTAAGTCCGCGCACGATCGAAACGCACGTCGAGCGTGTGCTCGGCAAACTCGAGGTCGGCTCGCGCTCGCGTGCGATCGCCAAGGCTCTGCGTCTCGGGCTCGTTTCGCTCGACGCGACGAATTAACTATCGATTGCTGAAGTTTATGCCGGTCATGGTCACGCCGGTTAGATCGACGTGTGTCAAGTCGACCTGAGAACAATTTGCACCAATAAGGGAAGCGCCCAAGAGCTTCACTCCCGCGAGTTGCGCGCGTTCGAGATTGGCGCCGACGAGTCGCGCACCGCGAAGATCGGCGTCACGAAGGTCAGCCTGGCTCAGATTAACGCCGGTCAATCGCACGTTTGCGAGGTTACGCCCGTGCAACGCCGCGCGCTCGAAATCGCAGCCGGTGCAATCCTCGATGAGGCTGTGCAATTGGTCGTCGGTAAGCTGACTGAGCGTTGTACCTTCAGCCGCGATACCGATCGCGCGCACGCCATCGAGCTGCGCGCCTTGCAAGCGGGCGTCGGTGAGCTTCACACCTTTGAGTTCTGCACCGTGCAAATCCGCACCGCGCAAATCGGCGCCGCGTAGATCAACGCACTTGAGCGTCGCGTTACGCAGATTGACGTTTTGCAGGTTCGCGCCGCGCAGATCGGTATATTCGATCGTCTGTCCGTGCAGGTCACGTCCGGCCCAGTTCGCATTCTGCGCGTTCGTGTCCATGCAGGTGTCGCCGCAACAGTGGTCGTTGTCGTGCGCTGAGGCGACGGCGGCAGCGCGGAGGCTCCCTCCGACGATTCCGAGTAGACAGGCCAGAAGAACCGCTAGAACTCGCAAGGCACCCTCCAAACTAATTTATTAGTTGAGAGTAGCGCATGCACGGGTGGTTGTCAACTAATTCTTAAAGAGAGGCCCGTTGGAGACGCAAATCCGTATACTCGGCGTCGCCGTTGCCATTGGCCTGGACGTGCTCGCCCTCTCCGTTGCCATCGGCATCAAAGAGCCGCCCTGGCCGCAGCGCATCCGCCTTGGTCTGACCTTCTCGATCGCCGAGATCGCGATGCAGCTTGTCGGCTTGGCCCTCGGCGCGGGATTCGGCCGGCTCGTCGGCACGATCGCCACGTGGATTGGTCTCGTCGTTCTCGCCGGCATCGGGGCGTGGATCATACGCGAAGGCTTCACCGAAGGCAGTGAGCACGACTTCGATGTCAAGACGCTCGGCGGTCTGCTGCTCGCGTCACTTTCAATCAGTCTCGACTCGCTCGGCGTCGGATTTGCGTTACCCGCACTGCACTTGCCATTACTTCCGCTCTTCGGGACGGTCGCCATATCGACCGTGCTGTTCACGCTCACCGGACTCGCATTCGGCGCAGTGCTCGGCCACAAGTTCGAAAAAAATGCCGAGAAGGCCGCTGGCATCGTGCTCATCCTTCTGGCGATGCTCTTTGCGGTCGAGAAAGCGCACGGCGGCTAACGCCGGCTACCAGCCGACGGCTTCGCCGTCCTTACCGAAATCCGAGCCACCGGCGTATACGCCGTTTGGCAGCAGCATGATGGCTTGATACCCGCCCATCGGACCGCGGTTCGTCGACTTCACGGTGTAGCCCATCGCACCAAGCTTCTCGCCGACGAGGTTGTAGAGCGGCGATTCCATGGAGAGGACGTCGCCGATCTCGTCGTCGCGGAAGCGTGCAATGTCGCCGGCTTGTTGCACGTTAGCCTCGAGATCGATGATGTCGACCGCGATTTGCTCGTGGCCCTGCGCCTGCATATCGCCGCCCATGAGGCCGAGCGTCATCAGCGGACGACTGAAGCCGTCGGCGATGAAGCCGGCCATCAACGTGTTGTACGGGCGCTTATGCGGCGCAATTGCGTTCGGACTGTCGGGATCGAGCGAGAACAGAGCGCCACGATCGTGAAGGATAAAGCCGTAGCCCGGAACGGTGAGACCCGAGCCAAACTCATCGAAGTTGCTGTTGACCCACGAAACCATATTGCCCCAGCGATCCGCGGTTGAGAGCACGATCGTATCGCCATTGCCGTTCGCATTGCCGCGAGGATTCTCAATCTCGTGATGTGGATCGATCAGTCCGCAAAGCGATGCCGCGTGCTCGGTCGAGAGTAAGCGCGCAACCGGCACGTTCACGACGTCAGGATCACCGTTGTATCGATAGAGGTCGCGATATGCCAACCGTTTCGCGGCGACGAGTAAATGCCAGTACTCCGGATTCGCGGGACCAAGCGACGCAAGGGTTTGTCCGGGCACAACCTTCGGCACGCACTCGGCTAGGATGTTGAGCGCCTCAATGGTTGCGAAGCCCTGCGACGGCGGCGGCAGTTCCATTACGATGTTGTTGTGATAGGCACCGAGGATAGGATTGACCCATTCTCCGCTGTAGCTTGCCAGATCGGCGAGCGTCATCGTCCCGCCGAGCATGGTCGATTTTTTGACGATCGCGCGCGCGATCTCGCCTCTGTAGAAGACGTCTTTGCCGTACTTCTGCAACAAGCGAAATGTGTGCGCGAGATCGGGATTGCGAAAGATCTCGCCTTCCTTCGGTGGCTCGCCGCGTGGATACCACGTCTCGACCGAATCGGGATCGAGCTGCGTGCAACAGCCGCGCAACGGAAACGCAGGCGGCAATTTCCAGTCGTGCGCGATGCGTTCGGAAACGGGATACCCGTTCTGCGCGTACTCGATCGCCGGCGCAAGCACCTTGTCGAACTTCATCGTGCCGAAGCGCCGCAGCGCCGCATCCCAACCCCACACCGAACCCGGAACCGTGACGTCGAGAATACCGCCGCGCGGCATCCCGGATGACGGGCCCCAATTTTTCGGATCGGCATGGTAGCCGAGCTGGTTGAAATGCGCGATCGTAGCGCCGCTCGGCGCTTTGCCGCTCGCGTTGAGCACGTAGTACTTGCGCTCTTTGGCGATATAGATGATGCAGAAGACGTCGCCGCCGACACCAACCATCATCGGCTCGACGACGTTGAGCGTCGCAACCGTCGCAACGGCTGCATCGATCGCGTTGCCGCCTTGCATCAAGATGCGCAAGCCGGCTTGCGCCGCGAGCGGCTGGCTCGTCACGACCATGCCGTTGCGCGCCATGACCGGTGAACGGCTTTGGGGTAGCCAGCCTTCGGCACGCTCGCCGCGAACTGCGTTATCGGCAGGGACGGTTTGCGGCCCATCCGCAGCGTGAACCGTGCTCAGCAGCGTGAACGCGAGGAGCAAGAAGACGACGAGAACTCTAGCCATAACGGCCTACATTTTTAGAAATGCAAGCCGAGGCCCGCGTAAAGCCCGCCGACGGTCATGCTGCCCGGAGCGTTGAACCTCGCGTGCCAGGCATCGCCCTTGTAGCCGCCTTCAATAAAGAGCGGCACGTTCTGGAACGAATACGTAGCACCGATGTCATAGCGCGTGATGATGTAGGCGTACTTGATCGCGTTGCCGGCCGTGAAGCTGGGACTCGTCGTCCCCGCCACGTTCCCGTAATACGTCCAATTTCCGTACAGCGAGAACCGATGGTCGAGGTCGGGCAACAACTCGAGGCCAGTACCTTGCCCCTTTATCCAGGGATACCCGGCGTTGTTGCCGGCCCATAGATATCCGATGTCCATAAAGACGCGCGGGAAGAAAAAGTTCAGGCCGAGGTGCGCAGCTCCTAAATAGTTGCGAACGGTGAAGGCCGGAACTGCTGTCGAACCCGCATCGCCGATCGTCGTCACATAGCAGTTGGCGGTAGGATTTCCACCCGCGTTGACCGCGCAGGTGTGCGCGTAGTTGTATTGGTCGAAACTGCCACCGACGATGAACGGAATGTGCCAAAGACTGAACTCTGCATTTCCGTGAAACGCGTAGGAGAAGCCGTCTTGATTGTTGGTTGTCTGCCCGGAACTGAACTCGTTATAGACCTTCGGCAAAAGGTAGTCGGCGGCGGCATACACCTTGAAGGCCGGGGTAGGCACAGGTGACGGCGTGGGCGTTGGAAGCGGCGCCGCTTCGACCGGCGGGGGTGGCGGCGTAGGCGTGGGTGGCGGCGTCGGCGGAATGTAGCGCACGACGACGAGCTGCTTGTCGGGAACCCACTGCACGTAGGCGCCCATACCCTCGGAGATAACGCGAACCGGCACGAGGACGTGGCCCTGGTACATAATCGGCGGGACGTCGAGCGGCCGCGATTCGCCATTGATCACGACAATCGGTTGACCGACAGTGACCTTGACGTCCGAACCAGCTTTGCTGACGTCGACCGTCTTACTCCCAGCGTCGTAGGAAACCGTCGCGCCCATCTGTTCGAACATCGACCGCAGCGGGATGAGCACGGTGCCCCCACGCACCAGTGCGGCGAGAACCCGCCCCTGCTTGAGGACGTCCGGCTTCACGTACACGTGGTGGTCGTTAAAGAGAATCGGGATCTGGCCCGACGGCGGCGAACCGAAGTTCGCCGGCGGCGCCATCGTCGCGCCTTGACCCTGCGCGAGCGCCACGGCTACGTGCGAAAACGCCGCCGCAAATACCAAAGCAAGGATGCTCACACTCAACCGTCTCAAGAGATGGTCCCTCCCACAGCTATGCAACCGTGCTTGGCTACAGGGGCTCCAATGCCTTCGATACGAGGACGAAATGACCACGACGCCACTAGTACCTCCGTTCACACGCGAGACGGCAATCGCCAAGGTGCGCGCCGCCGAAAATGGCTGGAACACACGCGATCCCGAACGCGTCGCACTGGTCTACACCGAAGACAGCCAGTGGCGCAACCGTGCGGAATTTCCGCGCGGCCGTAGCGAGATCGTCGCGTTTCTCACACGCAAGTGGGCGAGAGAACTCGACTACCGGTTGATCAAAGAACTCTGGACGTTCGAGGGCAATCGCATCGCCGTGCGCTTTGCCTACGAATGGCACGACGATAGCGGCACCTGGTTCCGCTCGTACGGCAACGAGAATTGGGAGTTTGCCGAATCCGGCCTGATGCAGCGACGCTTCGCATCGATCAACGACATGCCGATCACCGAGGCCGAACGCAAATACCACTGGCCGCTCGGTCCACGGCCCGACGATCATCCTGGGCTGTCCGACCTCGGCCTTTAGCGCGCAACGTAGCGAAACTGTCCGGACGTCCACGCGCACGTGCTGCCGTCGTTCATTACAAACGACTCGAAGCCGTCCACGTCAGGATTGAAGTCGGCGTTCAGCGCCTTGGTTGCGGCCCAGTTCACGGCGGGCTCTTGACGCGCGGTGGCGCGGGCTTTGCTGTTTGAAAACTGCGGAGCTTTGACCGCTATGTTGAGCGCGGCGGCGAGACGTTTTGCATCCATACTGTCAAGGGAAGTCGCTCGCGATCGCCGTGTTTCCTTCCGCGTTCGGGTGCAGGATGTCGGGTAAGACGAATCTTGTCTGATACATGCGCGGGTCGTCGCTGATATCAACGACGTGCAAGCCCGTCCTCGCCAGCATCGCATTCCACGCGTTCACGTCTTTTGCAAACTGCGTTGCTTCTCGTCCGGTCATCCGCTGCCAATGGCGCAGATTCACGAGATAGATGGTTGCGTGCGGCGCCTTTGCGCGAAGCAAAGCAATCGCGCGTGCAAATGCCTTCTCGGCTTCGGCTAACTCCGCATCGTTAGCCGGCGCAGTGCGCTTGCGGCCATCAGGCTTGCCTTCGAAACTGAATCCGAAGCCGCCGATGTCATTGCTCCCGCAGTTGAGAATGACGATCGACGCGCCGCGCGGCATCTTCGGAACCTCGTTGTTTGCGACGTCGTCGCACTGCGAACCCGGAACGGCGAGATTCACGAGTCGACCGTGAATTCGCCGCGTATATTGTGCCGCGTAGTTCTGCGTCGCGGGAGAGGGCAAGCCATATCCGTACGTAAGCGAATCGCCAAGCGCGACGATCAATGGCTATCTCGACGGTCACGGCGTTCATTGGTATGGCTCTCAGTCTTTCAGGTTACGCTCATTCCAATATGTTCTTCCTATCCGGTCTCCTTGCGATGGGCGTCAGCGCACCGCCCTCGTTATTTGCCGGCCCGGCGAAGGTCGGCGACAGCGTCACTTATCGCGTGAGCAAGACGATGGGCGCCACGCAGGCGCCCGATGTTTGGACACTCGTCATCACGTGGAAAGCACCCGCGAAGCTGTACGCGCGCTTGGCCGGAAGCCCGGTTGCGGCGCTAACCGTGACGCGCTCCGCCGACGGCCGACTTTCGCTGGCTGCACCGAACCCCGCCGATCCCTCCGCTGCATCGATTGCGGTGCTCCTCGATCAATTGAATTTTCCCGGGCGCGTTGCTGCGTCGCTCGGTGGTGCAGACCATGCGCAGATGTCGATGAGCATCACGCCGCCGGCGCCTTCGAGCAGCGCGTCACCCGCTCCGGCGCAAGCGCCGCCACCAGTGGATGTTCCACTCGACATCAACCTGCTGCGCAACACATCCGGCATCACGTTGATCGCGGACGGCAACTCAAACCAGCGTGGCTCGTCCTTCGGTGGCGATGGTGGCGGAAGAGGTGGGGGCATGGGCAGCAGCCGCCAGGGCGGCTCAATGGGTAGCTCGATGGGCGGCTGGCACTCGAGCCGCTCGGGGCGAGGCCAACCGCAGTCGAACGCAAACACGCCGTCGATCGATATCGCGATACAAGCGAACTACGATCTAGCCGGCGTGCTGCAACACGCACTGTATCGTGAGAGCTTCTCCACCCGATCGTCGAGCGCACCGACCATCGAACACACGATCACGATCGATCGCGTTTTATAGACATGCGCGCGCCGCGCTGCTATCGTGATTGAGTGATTCGACTCAATAGACGCCGCTTTTGTGGCACAGCCGCGGCCACATTTGCTGCGGTTCCTCTGAGTCTTTTCGGCTGTCAAGAGAGGTCACAATCAATGACACAAGTTGCGCAACCGACGGGCAGCGGTAGCACCACGATTCGCCCGTTTCCGAAATTAAACGTTCCCGAAGAACAACTCACCGACTTGCGCCGGCGCATCAACGCGACGCGGTGGCCCTCAAAAGAACTCGTCGCGGATCAGTCGCAAGGCGTGCAACTCGCGACCATTCAGGCGGTCGCGAAATATTGGGGTTCGGACTACGATTGGCGCAAGTGTGAGGCGAGGCAGAACACCATACCGCAGTTCATCACCGAGATCGACGGTCAGGACATTCATTTTATTCACGTGCGCTCGAAGCACGAAAACGCGCTGCCGCTCATTATTACCCACGGATGGCCGGGCTCAATTTTCGAGCAAGAAAAGGTCATCGGTCTATTAAGCGATCCGACCGCGCACGGCGCCAGCGCATCGGACGCATTCCACTTGGTCATTCCGTCGATGCCCGGACACGGGTTCTCGCCGGCACCCACGGTGCTCGGTTGGGATCCCGTGCGTATCTCAAAGGCATGGCTCGTGCTGATGGATCGCCTCGGTTACAAAAAATTCGTCGCGCAAGGCGGCGACTGGGGTGCGAACGTCACCCAAGAGTTAGCGTTGCTTGCTCCGGACAAAGCGATCGCAATCCACACGAACATGCCGGGTACGGTTCCGGCGGATATCTTGGCCGCCGCGAAGTCGGGAGCCAAATCCCCGGTACCGCTTTCGGGTGACGAGCTGCAGGCCTTTAATCAGTTGAGCGATTTCTACGCGAAGCATCTTGGCTACGCGGTCGAAATGTCGAACCGCCCGCAAACCCTCTACGGACTGAGCGATTCGCCGATTGCGCTGGTGTCGTGGATGCTGGATCACGACAAGGATAGTTACGAGATGCTCGCGCCGGCATTTTTTGGACACCCGGGCGGCGTCTCGCGCGACGACTACCTGGATAACGCCACGCTCTACTGGTTTACGAACACGGGCGTTCCGTCGGCTCGGCTTTACTGGGAAAATAAACTCGATTTCTTCGACGTCAAGGGCGTCACCGTACCGGTTGGAGTCAGTGCGTTCCGGTACGAGCTCTACCAAGCGCCGAAGAGCTGGTCCGAAAAAGCGTATCCGAAGCTTGCGTATTACAAGAGACACGACATCGGCGGTCACTTTGCGGCATGGGAGCAGCCGCAACTCTTTAGCGAGGACGTGCGCGCGACTTTCCGCTCGGTACGGTAGCCGCGGGCCGCGCTTCTATCCATTTGGCCAACGGGAAGGAGGCGGCTTCGCTGAACGCTGCCTCCCTATCGTTGTGGAGGTCTACATGAGCGACGAACATCGTCATGACTGCGGCGGCTTTTTCGGCTGCGGCGAAGAGCAAGGCCAGGGCGTACTGCGCCAAGACCTAACGGAGCAGGCGTACACCAAGCGAGCCGCGGATCGGCTCACGCACATGGACGAGGTCGATCGCGCGACGCTCGACGGTCATCTGAGCGTGCGCGGACGCTCGCGCCGCGAACTCATCAAGTCGAGCGCATTCATGGGGATGCTCGCGGCGATCGGCCCTTGGTTTGCGCGCCCGGCCTTTGCCGGGGACGAGGGCGGCATGTCGCGACGCGTTGCACAAGGCAACGGCCGTACGCACGTGGTCGAGTCGACCAGCGAAACGACGCATCTCGGTGTCTACGACACCACGCTGCCGCCGATTCTGAAGGTCGATTCGGGCGATGTGATCAGCTACCGCAACACGTGGTCACATTTTCTCAATCAACTGCAGCCGGGCGTGCCGATCGAAAAACTCGCCGCAATTCGCGTCGCCAACCCAGGTCACGGTCCGCATTCCATCATCGGACCGATCTGGGTGAACGATGCGCAACCGGGCGACGTGCTCGAGATTCGCTATCAGCACTTCGAGCCGAACAACTGGGCCGCATGCTTCAACAATCCGGGCGCGCTCGGTACCGGCTTGCTGCCAACTGATTTTCCGCAGGGACAAGTCAAATACGTGAATCTCGATCTGACGGCGATGCGCGCCGAGTTTCTGCCCAAGGTGCATGTGCCGCTCAAACCGTTTCAAGGCACGCTCGGCGTGGCGCCGCCCGACGGCTTCTTCCCTCCGCTGCGACCGGGCGTTACCAGTTCGGTACCGCCCGGACCACATGGCGGGAACACCGACTTGAGCGAAATGTCGGAAGGTTCGATCATGTACATCCCAGTGTGGAAGCCCGGCGCCTTGATCTTTACCGGCGATTCGCACGCGCTACAAGGCGATGGCGAGATCAACTTGAGTGCGCTCGAAACGGGCATGAAGGAAATGCGCATTCAGGTCGTGCTGCATAAGAACAAGAACTTCGCGTGGCCGATCGCGGAGACGTCGACGCACTGGATCGTACTCGGCCTCGACAAGGATCTCAACCTGGCGATGGCCGCGGCCGCGCGCAACGCGATCAAGTTCCTTTCGACGCGCGCAAACATGACCGAACTCGATGCCTATGCGCTGCTGAGCGTCGCCGGAAACTTCCGCGTGACCCAGGTAGTCGACATCGTTCGCGGCGTCCACGTGATGATTCCGAAGAGTCTTTTTGCCGCAGACTTCCAACCGCAAATCACCGTGGTATAAAAACCACGCGAGCCTATGTGCTCTGTCCGACCTCGATTATATAACCGTCAGGATCACGGATGTAGCAGCGCGTCTCGCCGTACTTAGCTATGGGTTCTGTGATGAATTCAGCTCCTCGACTCTTCCATAAGCTATAGCACGCTTGAATATCTGCGACGCGGATATTCATAAAGCTGCTCACCTTGTCCGGGTCAGCGGGGACGCTCAGGGTTACCGTTGGTTTGTCCGGAGTGGGGCCGCCGCCGACGTTGACAATGAGCCACGTATTCGCAATCGCAATGTGCCCAGAGGCACCCTCGCTGTCGCCTAGGCTCAGAATGCGGCCGCCAAAGACCTTTTCGTAGTAGCGAGCGGACCGCTCGATGTCGGCGACCGTGAGAAAATGCGTGACGGTGAAACCCTCGCGCGGTGGCATCTCATAGCCGTTTTGTTCGACTTGCACACTCATCGACGACTCCCAAAAAGACAAAATGCACGGAAGTCGTGCATTTTTCTAGGTACGGTAATTTGGTGGAGCTGTCGGGGTACTGCCCCCCGAGTCCGAAAAGCCTAACCGGCGCATTCTCCAAGCTCAGCTTTGACTTTGACTTACTCGGACGGACGTCTCAAAGCGGGACTTACCGTACGCAGCAGATTCTTGATCTCGTAGACGCGTCAAATCACGCGCGCATACCAGCCCGAGTTTATGACCGGAGTACAGAGCGGTTCGGGCCGACTCTCTGTGTCCGGTAGCTAGCTTAGATTAAGCAGCTAGTGCGTATTCGTTGTTGGCAGTTAAGCCGTTGCGATCGTTTTAGGAGAGCTCGCAACTCCGCTTGCTAACGCCGACCACGGATCTTCCCGTCGAGCCTAGTTCAGCCCCATGTCGGAACCCCTATGATAACACGGTGCCACAAGTCTCGGTTGCGGCTTGCCAGACGAACGCACGGGAGAGGCCAGTAATCTCGAGTATCTGACGCAGGCGAGGCGTCACGCCGACGAGCTCTACCGTGGCCGACCGCTCCTTTGCCGCATGGTCCTTGAGATTCACGAGAAAGCGCAGAAACGTTGCGTCGACATGTTCCAAGCCCGCGACATCAAGGACGATGTTTGAGGACGCTAGATCGATGTCACCAGAAAGCTCAACGAGCAACTCGTGTTCTTGGACTTTCATACTCACCCCATACCCTACAGACGACCCTTGGTATCCGCATTGTAAGGTTTATGGCAGCAATACAAGCAGCCGCTAGACTGTCCAGCTCCTACAACGAGGTGCGCAGGCGCGCCAGCGTCGCATCATCGGTGCGGTCGATCGTAATCGGCGTGACGCTGGCGTAGCCGTCGCGTAGCGCCGCTAAGTCGGTACCTGCTTCGATCGTTTCGGCATCGTGGCTGCCCCAGATCCAGACGTACGTCTCTCCGCGCGGGTCGGTTCGGCGATCCGTGCGGTCCTGGTAGCGTTTGCGCGACTGCGCCGTGAGCAGCACGCCGCGCAGCAGGGACGCCTCGACATTGGGCACGTTCAGATTCAAAAGCGTCGTCGCAGGCAGCGACAATGCACTCGCTTTTGCAGCGAGTTCGACCGCGCAGCGCGCGGCTGTTGCCCACTGCGGCTCTTCATCGGATATCGGCCACGCGATGGCGAGTGACACGGCGATCGACGGAATGCCGATCAACAACGCTTCGTTCGCCGCGGCGATTGTGCCGGAGTAGGTGATGTCGTCGCCCGCGTTTGCACCGCGATTGATCCCGCTCACCACCAAGTCGGGCAAGGTCTTGAAGACCTCATATGCGCCGACGACAACGCAGTCAGCCGGCGTGCCGGAGCACACATACGTCACGACCGGGCGACCGCGCAATTCGCGAATGCGCACCGGCGAGTGAATCGAAAGCGAATGGGCGACGCCGCTACGATCGCCGTCGGGAGCGACGACGACGACGTCGCCGAGCGCGCACAGTGCCTGCGCGAGCACGGCAATGCCCGGGCTCTCGACCCCGTCGTCGTTGGTTACGAGGATGCGCAGCTTAGGCTTCTGCCCGCGCGAGCGGTGCCGTAACGAAGATGTTGACCAGCATCATGATGATTGCCCCGAGGAGCGTGGATTCCCACACCGGCCACGGCACACCGGTCGCATGGAAGCCGGGCGAGATCCAGACCGTGAGTGCAAAGAGCGCCCAGTTGACGACAATCGAGAACAACCCGATCGTGAGAATCGTCAGCGGCAGCGAGATCAGCTTGAGAATCGGACCGATGAACGTGTTCACAATACCGAAGATCACCGCAGCGATCACGGCGCTCCACCAATGGTCGAGCGAAAATCCGGGCACGTACGTCGCGATCGCCCATAAAGCTGCGGCGGTAATAAGAAAGCGGAGTAACCAGTGCATTAGGATCCCCCTTCCAGTGCGCTCTTGATTTGCGCTGCCAGTGTTGCAGTCATACCCTTGACCGCGGCAATCTCGTCGATGCTCGCTCGCTTGATGGCAGCGACCGAGCCGAACTCTGCTAACAGACGTTTCCTGCGCACCGGGCCGACGCCTGCGAGTGCATCGAGCGAGGAGCGGGTCATCGCCTTTCCCCGGCGTTGACGGTGATAGGTGACGGCGAATCGGTGCGCTTCGTCGCGAATGCGCATGATCAAGTGCAGACCGGGCGAGTTCGGCGCAAGGACGATCGGGTCGGGATTACCCGGCATGTAGAGCCACTCGTGCTCTTTCGCTAGACCGGCAACGGCAAGACCGGTCATATCGAGCTCTTCCATCACCTCGACCACCGCACTGAGTTGGCCTTTGCCGCCGTCGATCAGCAGCAGGTCGGGCTTCTTGTTGAACTTCTCTTTCTTGGCAAGTTCCTTTTCGGTTTTGCTTGCCGCGTCGTCGGTCTCATGCCGCAAGTAGCGTAGACGGCGACGCAACGTCTCCTGCATCATCGCAAAGTCGTTTGGTCCCTTGTCATATTGGATCTTGAATTTGCGATAGTCACTTTTCTTCGCGCGGCCTTCGACAAAAACGACCATCGACGCTACCGGATTGCTGCCCTGAATGTTCGAGATGTCGTAACACTCGATGCGGTGCGGCGGCGCGGGCAACTCGAGCGCGTCGGCAAGTTCGGTGAGTGCGCGCGCCTGGGCGCTCTCCTGAATCTCCTGATGCACGAGGTAGGCTTTGAGGTTTTGCTCGGCGTTCTTCTGCACGAGCCGCAAGTACTCGGCGCGCTCGCCGCGCTGCGGCTGCAGGATCCGCACGCGCTGGCCTTTGACCTCGGAAAGCCACGACTCGATCACGCCGTGGTCTTCGCCGGGCAGACTCTGCACCAGGACTTCCTTCGGAATCGCGGCGGCGCTCGCGCTGCGGACGCGCGCACGTGTCTTCACCGGGACGGCCGGCTCTTGGTCACGCGCAACGCGGGTATAGGCGGAGACTTCCGGCTGCTCGTACGCGCTCGCCGTGCGCGCGGTGTAAAACTGCACGAGGAATCCGCTCATCAACTCTTCGTCGGTCTGTTCGTGCACGCCGTCGAGAATAAAGAATTCTTGCGAGATCAACTTGCCGCCGCGCACCATGAAGACTTGCATGCAGGCTTGGCCCTGCGCGCGCGCGGAGGCGATGAGGTCCATGTCGAGGCGCGACTTCCAGACGACGAGCTGGCTCTCGGTCACCCGTCGCACGTGGACGATCCGATCGCGCAAGCGCGCTGCCGCCTCGTAGTTCATATGCGACGGACGCATCGGTCATCTCGTGCTGCAGCCGCGCAAGCAGCGAATCTTGCTTGCCCTCGAGGAAGAGCACGACCTCGTCGATCATCCCGTCATAGTCTGCTTCGGTCTGATAGCCGACGCACGGCGCGAGGCAACGTTTGATATGATACTGCAAGCACGGGCGCTTGCGTCGCCCGTCAATCGGCTCGCGGCAGGTGCGCAGCGGAAAGACCAAGCGCACGAGGTCGATCAACTCGCGCAGGCCTTTGGCGTTCGTGTACGGACCAAAATAGCGCGCACCGTCGTCTTTGACGATGCGGGTAAAGACCACGCGTGGGAACGATTCGTTCGTGACTTTGAGGTACGGATAGCGCTTGTCATCACGCAAGCGCACGTTGAACGGCGGCTGGTAGCGTTTGATCAGGTTTGCTTCGAGGATCAGCGCTTCGATTTCGTTCGTGACGACGATCGTGCGCACGTCCACGACGCGCTCGACCATCGCCTGCGTGCGGATATGGTGCGCGGCCGAGTCTTGAAAATACGAGCGCACGCGGCTGCGGAGCGAGACCGCCTTCCCAATATAAAGAATCTCGCCGTTGCGTCCAATCATTTGATAGACGCCGGGCGCATCGGGGATCTGCGAGAGGGTTTGTTCTAGCGCGGGCGCGGTCATGTGCGACTAAATGCTACGCGGCGCGCGCTGCCTCCGCTGCCACACGATAACCCACACGGCGACGATCGCGACCAGCGCCGCAATCAGCACGATCAGCCCCGTCTTGTGGACCAAAGGAAGCACCGCATCCAGATGGTGGCCGAGTGCGACACCGAGCCAGATCAGCAGACCGCAAAAGATCGTCGAGCCGAGCGCGTACCAGAGGTAGAAAGGCAGCAGATCCATCTCGGCTATGCCCGCCGCAATCGAGACGACGCCGCGGATGAACGGGAGAAACCGGCAAATGAAGATCGCGAAGCTGCCATACCGCTTGAAGAAGCCGTGGATACGATCGAGGTTGGCGTGCGTCACGTGCACGTAGCGGCCGTACTTATCGATGAGGGGCCGGCCGCCGAAGCGACCGATCGCGTAGCCGACCGTGGCGCCCGCGAGCTCACCGAGCACCGAGACGACGATCGTCAGCCACAAGAGCGGGAGATGGCCCGTTGCGGTGAGCGCACCCGCGACCGGCATCACGATCTCCGCGCCGACCGGTGCGCCGAAATTGCCCAGCAGCAATACAACAAAGAGGCCGCCGTAGCCGTAGTGGTCGATCAGCGAAACCGCGATCTGTTGGAAATGCTCCACGCGCTTTGGTACCTAGCCGCTGGTGGCGGAGTTTCGCGAGGACATGCTGCGGCGGAGAATCTCGGCAGCAAGACTGCCGCCTTCAGAACGAAGCGCGCGCAGCAGATGGACCGGCTCGACGTGGGCGTCACCGGCGTAACTCTCGGCCAGCACGATGATCTTGCGCACGCGTGGCGTCACCAAAATGCCTTCCCACAGCCGATCTTCACCTGCGCCAAGATTGCGTCGAACGTCGGCGTGCAGTTCGCGCACATCGACACCTTCGGCATCTAAGTCGTGAAGAATTTGCGGATCGCGTTCTTCGAGGAGCGCAACCATTAGGTGCTCGGCACCTACATAATATTGATTGTGGTTACGGCATTCTTGTTCGGCTACGCGCAGTACGCGTAGCGATGCCGGACCGAATCTCTCGAACAACGCAAGACCTTAACAGGAATGGTCGGGGCGACTGGATTCGAACCAGCGACCTCGTCGTCCCGAACGACGCGCTCTACCAAGCTGAGCCACGCCCCGACAAAACTCCCGTCTATTCTTACATTCGGCCGACCCTCCTGCTTAGGGGAGGAAGCCCTTCACAAGCGCTTCCAAGGGGTTAAGGCCGCCTCTTTGGAACGCTCTTCCTCGCTAATGCGATATCTCATCGTGGGGTGCGGCCGCGTCGGCTCGGCACTCGCGAAGCTCCTGGACGCCGACGGTCACGAAGTGATCGTCGTAGACGAAAATCCCACCGCTTTCAAACGCCTCGGCGCGAACTTCCGCGGCCACGTCGTTGTCGGCACCGGCATCGACTACGACGTGCTCAAGCGAGCGGGCGCCCAAAATGCCGATGGCTTCGTCGCCGTTACCGACGGCGACAACCGCAATATCATGGCGGCGCTCATCGCGCAGCGCATGTTCAAGATCGAGCGCGTTGTCTGCCGCATCTACGATCCGCCGCGCGGGCAGATGTACCGCGAGCTCGGGATTCAGACAGTTGTGCCGACCACGGTCGGCGCCAAATTGATTCGCGATACGCTCATGCAGGCGCCGTGGGACCCGATCCATACCTTTGATTTCGGCAAAGTCACCTCGCTCTCGGCGACCGTCGGTGCGAACGAAGCGGGCAAGACGATCGAACAGATCGAGCGTGCTGGGCGCATCCGCGTCGCGGCGATTCGTCGCGAGTCGCTTGGCGTCATGGTTGCTTCGAACGGGTTCGTGCTCGAAGAGGGCGACAAGATCAATGCAATCGTCGCACCCGAAGCGATCAGCGAATTTGCGCAGATGTTTGCCGGCTGTACGCCGCAGGCGGTAGCTTAGTGTTCATCCTGATCGTCGGCGGGGGCAAGGTCGGCTCGTACCTGACGCGTGCGCTCATCCAACAGAATCACGAAGTCGTCGTCGTTGAAAAAGTTGACAAGAAGGCCAAGGCGCTCGATACGTTGATCGACCGCCAGGTCACGATGGTCGGCGACGGTTGCGATCCGACGGTGCTCGATGCAGCCGGCGTGGCGCGCGCCGACGTCGTCGTCGCCGATACGGGCGACGATGAAGACAATCTCGTTGTCGTATTGCTCACCAAGAAGAAATCGAAGGCGCGCTGCATTGCGCGCGTCAACAATCCGCGCAACCGCTTGATTTTCGACTCACTCGATGCCGACGATCCGGTCATCGTGATCTCGTCAACCGAGATCATCCTAGATGTGCTCAACGAGCAGGTCAACGCCACGAGTTATTCCGCGGCGCTCGAGACGATGCACCTCTTCGGCAAAGGCAATCTCAGCCTCGTACGCATCAGCGTGCCCGAGCGCTCGCCGGTTACCGACAAAGCGCTGTGCGATCTCAACCTGCCGCGTAATAGCGTGATCGTCGCGATCGAACGCGACGGCGATGAGGGCATCGTCATCCCGACGGGTGATACGATGTTGCACGCGGGCGATCGCATCGTTGCCGTCGTGAAAAACGGCGCCGCCGAAAAGCTGCAAGCCGTCTTCCACGCCCCCGCCATCGCAAAGTAGCGCGGCTTGTGTCATCCCGAGCGTAGCTCTTGTGTCATCCCGAGCGTAGCGAAGCATAGTCGAGGGACCGTCCATCTCTTCGCGACGTGGACCGTGGTACCGTTTGCTAGCGTCACAAAGATAGTCGCCGCCAATTTATCGTAGCGACTCGAAATTATCGTGGATTTTGAGCAGCCTTTCGGCGCATCGTCATGGCCAAAGTGAGCAAGACCACAGCCATCGAATGATACGACGATCATTGCGGCCATTACGGATATTTGAACGGGCCGTATCCGCATGCGCGGACCCTTCGAGGCTCGCTGCGCTCGCACCTCAGGGTGACAGGTTAGATAAATCCCTTGCGCAAGGCGACGACTGCCGCTTGGGTGCGGTCGGCGGCCGAGAGTTTCTCGAGGATATCGCGGATGTGGCCCTTCACCGTGCCGAGGCCGATGTTCAATACGGCGGCGATCTCGGTGTTGGCTTTGCCGTCGGCGATCAGGCGCAACACTTCGCTCTCGCGCGGCGTCAGCGGCGAGCTCGTTACACTCGCCGGTGCGCGATGCGAGAAGCGCGCCAGGACGACGTGGGCGATCTGCGGGTCAAAGTACGCGCCGCCTTCGCTCGCGATACGTACGGCATCGACAAGCGTCGAAACCGGCGACGATTTCAAACAATAGGCATCCGCGCCGGCGGCTAATGCGGCGAGCACTTCGTCCTCGAGATCGATCATCGTCATGATCACGACGTGGGTTCGCGGTGAGTCGGTTCGGATTTTATGCGTCAGTGTGATGCCGTCCATGCCGGGCAGGCCGAGATCGATGACGGCAACGTCCGGGCGCGTTGCAACGACGAGATCGTAGCCGCTTACGCCATCGGCGGCTTCGCCAACCACATCGTACGCCGCTTCGAGTGCGGTCTTCATGCCCGCTCGAGTCAGGGCATGATCTTCTGCGATCACCACGCGCGTGCGGTCGTTCAATTCGATCCCTTTCCGGCGAGCGGAAGTTCGATGAAGAATCGGCTGCCGCGCGGTTCGCGCGCCTCATATCCTGCGCGTCCGCCGTATTTCTCCGCGATGCGACGCACGATATAGAGCCCGAGGCCCGTGCCGCCGCCCGAACGTACGCCGCCGAATCGCTGGAATAGCGCTGCGCGTCGATCGGCTGCAACGCCATACCCGTCGTCGACCACGCTGACCGTGAACCTCCCGTTGTGCACCACCGTCTCCACCTGCACGCTTCCGTCGTTCGGCGTGGCTTCGATCGCGTTGGCGACGAGATTGGTAACCGCGCGGGCGATCTCATCTTCATCGGCTTCAATCGACAGATCCGCCGCGACCGGCGCGACCGCGAGACGCACGCCCTTTGCGCGCGCAACCGGGAGCAGTTCGGAGGTTACGCGCTCGATGAGCGGCGCGATCTCCTCGCGACGCGTCCGGTGCGAATCCTCGCCTGACTCGTAGCGCGCGACGAGCAGCAGCGTCTCCACCAGACGCCGCAGGCTTGCGATGGAGGCACGGGTCGTCTCGAGAATCTGCCGATAGCGGTCGGGCAACTCGCCGTAGGCGCCCTCGAGCGCCTGGTTCATCGTGACGTCGGCGGCAACCAGCGGCGTGCGCAAGTCGTGCGCGAGCGCGTAGACGATGTCGCGAATGATCTCGCTGCGGTTTTGTAGCTCGCTGCGTCCGCGCAGGATCTCTTCGTTTTGTTCTGCGAGCCGAATGAAGAGCCGCGCTTGCTGCAACGCAACCGTAAGGTTGTCGGTAAAGTCCTGGACGGCCTCTTGCTCCTCGGATGTCGGCGTGCGCGGTCCCCAACCGATGATCAACGCTACCGTGCCGTTGTCCAGTTCGATCGTTGCGACGGTCACCGATTCATGCAACAACCCTGCCAGCGGATCGTTAGCGCCGACCGTGACGATGCGCTCGCGCGAACGCGCGCTTTCGATAAGCGAGCCAAACTCCGGCGCGAGCGGTTCGCGCTTGAGCGTGACGTCATCGCCTCCAGTTTCATATTGGTCGGGCAGGTCGAGCGATGACGCACGCGACACGAGCAGCACGTGATTCGCCATCGTAACACGCTGCGCTTCGCGTACGGCGTTTCGCATGACGATCTCCATGTTCAGGCTGGCACGCACCTGCTCCATCGCGCGGCGCAGCGCTCGTTCGCGAATCAGCCGGCGCTCGCGCTCGCTGCTCTCGCCGGCACGGCGCGCATTCTCCTGCGAGCGCAGCGTCAATACACCGACGCCGACAAAGCTTGCCGCTAAGAGCAACCGGTCGCCGATCGCGATTGCATTCCAGTGATGCCCGGCCTGCACGCCGTTCACGTAGCCGGCGACCAGATTCGCGAGCTCGGCGAGAATCACGAGGCGAATGGTAAGTGCAGGACGTAGCGCAATCGACGAGAGCGCGATCGGGCCGTTGAACAGAATTGCGACAACAAACAGCTGCGGCGTCACAAGGTCGATGACCCACGCAATTACCAAAAGCGCATAGCAGAGTGCCGCCATTACTCGTGCGCTTCGCGCAGCGGGGACTCCGTTCATTTTGAAGAACCGGCCGAAGGTCATGGAGCAGTCCGCCGACGAACGCGAAGCCGCACGCCGCCGCTCTGCAGAGGCACTTCTGCGGGAGTTCGGGGAACGCGCGCGGCTCGTCGTGTATATCGCTGCGGCGCCAGGTGCCGGCAAGACGCGCCGGCTGCTCACAGATGCACGGCGGCTGCAAGCGGCGGGGCGACGCGTGGCGATTGGTTGGATCGAAACCAAGGGGCGTCCCGACCTCGAGCGCCTCACCGAGGGATTGCTGCGGATACCGCCGCGTCAGGTGACCATCGGCACAAATCGTTTTGAAGAGTTCGATCTCGACGCTGCGCTCGCCACGCACCCCGACGTCATCCTCTTAGATGAACTCGCCCATGATAATTTAGGCAACGCACGCAACAGCAAACGCTGGCAGGACGCGCTCGAGCTGCGCAACGCCGGCATCACCGTACTTGGCGCGTTCAATATCGCGCATCTGGAAACGGTCTCCGTCACTGCGGAGCGGCTGATCGGCTACCCCGTGCGCGAAATCGTACCACTCTCGTTCTTGAAGAGTGCCGACGAAGTCATTGCCCTCGACGCGTCCCCCGAGATTTTGCGCGAACGTCTGCAGAAAGGCTTGATTGTGCGCGAGGGCGACATCGCGCGGGCCGAGAGCGGGCTCTATAAGGAATCCACGCTGACCATGCTGCGCGAACTGCTGCTGCGCACGATCGACGAGCTCACGATTCCCACGGTCTCGGCCGCAACGACGTCGAGCGCGGTAACGATCGTCCCGGCCGGCACCGACTACGCGCGGTTTATCGACCGTTGCGCGCCCCTCGCTGCGGCGCTCGATCTCGCACTCGAGATCTTGCCGGATCCCGCCTGCGATCTGGACGAGATCGCACGGATTGCGGCGGCACACGATGCCGAGGTTCTACCCTCGCAAGAACCCGACCGCATCGACTTCGAAGCGTTGCGCGCCTCGATGGTAATCTTTTCGCGCGGCAAACTCAGTACACGTCTGGTCAACATGCCGGTCGAGCGCGACGTCGCGATCCTCGACACCGAGCAAACGTACGTTGAACGGCAATCACTTACCACGCCACTTTCCGGCGTGCTCGGCGATCGCATGCGCGTCGGCTTCGGGAGACTGATCGTCTATCTCGGCGCTGCCGCCGGCGCCGGCAAGACCTACGCGATGCTGGATCGCGGCAACCAGCTCAAGGACGAGGGTGTCGACGTCGTGATCGGCTACGTCGAGACCCACAAACGCGCAGAGACCGAGGCAATGATCGGGAACCTCCCGATCATTCCACGCAAGACGATCTCGGTCGACGGCATCACCTACACCGAGATGGATCGCGATGCCGTGCTCGCGCGCCATCCACAGGTCGTGCTGGTCGACGAGCTCGCGCACACCAACGCGCCCGGCTCGGTCGCACCCAAGCGCTTCTTCGATGTGCTCGCGTTCCTGCGCGCAGGCATCAACGTGATCACGACGCTCAACATCCAGCATCTCGAAGCGTTGAGCGATGCGGTGTTTCGCCTCACCGGAACGCTCGTACGCGAGACATTGCCCGACGGCATCCTGACGCTTGCTGACGAAGTGATCTTGATCGACGTCACCCCGGAAACGCTACGCGAGCGCCTGCGCGAAGGTAAGATCTACCCACGCGAACGCATCGAACCGGCCCTCGCGAATTTCTTTCGCACCGAAAACCTCGCGGCGCTACGTGAACTCGCGATCCGCGAAGCACTTCGCGCGGAAACACGCGAACGCATCGCTGCACCCTTTGACCGCATCTTGCTTTCGATCGTAGCCCGGCGCGAAGATCTCTTACTGTTGCGGAAAGCCTCGCGGATGGCGGTACGTCTCGAAGTCGACTTTGCCGTTGCGCACATCGCCGAACGGCGCGAACGCGTCGACGAGGCGATCCTCGCAGAATTCGCTAATGCGGCCCGCGTGCTCAACGTCGATTGGATCGATGAGCGGAACGTCGACGATGCAGCAATACGTCTGCTGCAGATCGCGCGCTCCCGGCCCCAAACCGATATCGCGATCGGCGGTACGCACCGCACGCCGCGCTGGCCCGCGCGCAATTCTTTTGCTCGCCGTTTGCTCGACGCAGGCGCACTCGAACTGCTCGTACTGGCGCGCCCAAAGGCCGTCACCGTCGCCGACGACGACGCCGATGCTTAGACTTTGAGGTCGTCGAGCGCCATGTTGAGCTGCAACACGTTGACGCGCGGCTCGCCCAGAATGCCGAACGTGCGCGGCGTGGTGGTGCGCGCAATCAGCGCGTTCACGCGCGCGACCGGCAGGTTGCGCGCTTTCGCAACGCGCGGCGCCTGGTAGTACGCGCCCTCGGGCGAAATATCCGGGTCGATGCCGCTCGCGCTCGACGTCACGAGATCCATGGGGACCGCAATCGTCGCGTCAGGATTCTCTTTCTTGAGCGCGGCGATTGTCGCTTTGGTCGAATCGATCAGCTTCTTCGACGTCGGGCCGAAGTTCGTTCCACCGGTGCTGGTAGGATCGTAGCCCTTCCCCGCGGCCGACGGGCGGCCGTGAAAGTACTGCGGCTTCACCCACAGTTGCCCGATAATCGCCGAGCCTACCGGCTTGCCGTTCACCTTGACGATTTCACCGTTCGCTTGCCACGGGAAGAGCACTTGTGCGATGCCCGTGATGACCAGCGGAAAGATCAGGCCGAATGCAATCACGGTGACGACCGTGAAAAGCACCGACGTCCCGAGGTGCTTGAGCGTATTGTCTTTGATGGTGTTCACATTCGCCATGATAATCCTCAGGTTAAATGGAGCGCGGCTAAGATTACGTCGATGAGCTTGATGCCGATGAACGGCACGATAATGCCGCCCACACCGTAGACCAGTACGTTGGTGCGGAGCACGAGATTGGCGCCCAGCGGCTTATAGTGCACGCCGCGCAGCGCAAGCGGGATCAGCGCGACGATGATCAGCGCATTGAAGATCACTGCTGAGAGAATCGCGCTTTGCGGCGTGGAGAGATGCATGACGTTGAGCGCGTTCATCGCGGGATAGGCAGTTGCGAACATGGCCGGTAAGATCGCGAAATATTTCGCAACGTCGTTGGCGATCGAAAACGTCGTGAGCGCGCCGCGCGTCATCAGCAGCTGCTTGCCGATCTCGACGACTTCGATAAGCTTGGTCGGATCCGAATCGAGGTCGACCATATTGGCGGCCTCTTTTGCCGCCTGCGTGCCCGAGTTCATCGCAACACCGACGTCGGCTTGGGCTAGCGCCGGAGCGTCGTTGGTGCCGTCACCAGTCATCGCCACCAAACGTCCCGAGTTTTGCTCGCGCTTGATCAGCGACATCTTGGTTTCGGGCGTTGCCTCAGCCAGGAAGTCGTCGACGCCGGCTTCGCCCGCGATCGCCGCGGCGGTGAGCGGGTTGTCGCCGGTAATCATCACCGTGCGGATGCCCATCGCGCGCAGCCGATCGAAGCGCGTCTTCATATTCGGCTTGAGAATATCTTTGAGATGAATGACACCGAGGACTTGCGCATTACGCGCAACCAGCAGCGGCGTGCCACCGGCGCGTGCGATGCGCTCGACGACCGCGGCTAGGCCTTCCACCGGTTTGCCGCCCTGATCGCGCACCCATGCCGTTACGGCATCGGGTGCACCTTTGCGCAGCTTGCCGCCATCGGGCAGATCGACGCCGCTCATGCGTGTGTACGCGCTGAACGGTACGAACGTTGCACCCGCAGGTTCGGGGTCGTTAATACCCTGTGATTGCGCGAGCGTCACGATCGAACGGCCTTCCGGCGTTTCGTCGGGCAGTGACGTGAGATAGGCAACGCGCGTCGCATCCGTGCCCGAAACGCCCTCGGCCGCAATGATTTCGGATGCCTGACGGTTCCCAAGCGTGATGGTGCCGGTCTTATCGAGCAACAACGTGTCGACGTCGCCGGCGGCTTCGACCGCTCGACCGCTCATCGCCAAAACATTGCGCTGCATGACTCGGTCCATGCCGGCAATACCAATTGCCGAGAGCAAGCCACCGATCGTCGTGGGAATCAGACACACGAGCAGCGCGATCAACACGGTTACCGATTGAGGCTGGCCCGCATAGATCGAGTACGGCGAGAGCGTGGCAACCGCGATCAAGAAGATGATCGTGAGCCCCGAGAGCAAAATCGAGAGCGCGATCTCATTGGGCGTCTTCTGTCGCGACGCGCCTTCGACGAGACCGATCATACGATCGAGAAACGTTTCGCCGGGATTAGCGGTGATACGAATGTCGATCTGATCGGAGATGACTCGTGTGCCGCCGGTGACGGCGCTGCGGTCGCCGCCAGCTTCGCGCACGACCGGCGCCGATTCGCCGGTAATCGCCGACTCGTCAACCATCGCAGCGCCGTGGACCACGTCGCCGTCGCCGGGAATCAGCTCTCCCGCGATCACGCGCACGACGTCACCCTTGCGCAGGTTGCTCGAGGGAACGGTTTCCGTCTCTCCTGCAACAACCAATTTCGCCAGCGTTTCCGTGCGGGTCTTGCGTAACGCGTCGGCTTGCGCCTTACCACGTCCTTCGGCGACGGCTTCGGCGAAGTTGGCAAAGAGTACCGTAAACCACAGCCAGATCGAAATCGCAAAATCGAAGCCAGCCGGGCCATGCGAGATGAGATCGCGCACGAAGAAGAGCAGCGTCGCAAGCGCGCCGACTTCGCACACGAACATCACCGGGTTGCGCGCCATCCAGCGCGGATCCAGCTTTTTGAACGAATCGACGAGCGCGCGACCAAGAATCTCGCGATCGAAGAGTGAGCGCGATTTCGGCCGGCGCTCGAGCCGTTTCTGCGATAGCATGACTTAGAACGTCTTTCCTTGCAGCATATACAGTTGCTCGACGATCGGGCCGAGTGCATCAGCGGGGAAGAACGTGAGCGCTCCCACGATGACGATCGTGCCGATCAAAAGGGCAATGAAGATCGGCGAATGCGTCTCGAACGTGCCCGATCCCGCAGCGACGGCCTTCTTCCCGGCGAGTGTGCCTGCCAGTGCGAGCGCCGGAACAAACATCCCGATACGCCCGAATAGCATCGCCACGCTTCCGAGCACGTTGTAGAAGACGTTCGGGCCGATGCCTGCGAAAGCCGAGCCGTTGTTGCCAACCATCGAGGTGAAGGCGTAGAGAATCTCCGAGAATCCGTGCGGTCCCGCATTGTTGAGCGTCGCCAAACCGATCGGCGTCACCGACGCGATTGCCGCCGGAATCAGTACGAAGACCGGCGGAATCAGGAAGAACAGAATTGCGAGCTGCACTTCTTTGCGTTCGATTTTCTTCCCAAGATATTCCGGCGTACGACCGACCATGAGCCCGGCGATAAAGACCGTCAGGACGATCATCATCAGCATGCCGTACATGCCGCTGCCGACGCCGCCGAAGATGATCTCTCCAAGCTGAATGTCGACCAGCGGAACCAGACCGCCAAGCGCCGTGAAGGAGTCGTGCATCGAATTGACCGCACCGCACGACGTCACCGTCGTCATCGTGGCGAACAGCGCCGATGCGGCGATTCCGAAGCGCGCTTCCTTCCCCTCCATATTGCCGCCGGCGACGCCGAGGCTGTGCACGATCGGATTTCCCGCCGCTTCGCTTGCGTAACAGACCGCAAACATCGCGAGAAAAATGATCGACATTGTCGCGAGGATCGCCCAGCCTTGTCGCGTGTCCCGGACCATGCGGCCAAACGTATATGTCAGCGCTGCACCGATCAGGAAAATCGCGAAGAGCTCCAACAAATTGCTAAACGGCGTGGGATTTTCGTTCGGCGAGGCGGAGTTCGCGTTGACGAAGCCGCCGCCGTTGGTGCCCATCTCCTTGATCCACTCTTGCGAAGCCATCGGGCCTTGCGTAATGGTCTGTTTGAAGCCCTCGATCGACACGACATTTGTATACGGGTGAAAGTTCTGCGGAACGCCCTGCCATACGAGCACGAGCGAACCCACGATACAGATCGGCAGAAAGACGTAGAGTAAGCACCGGGTAAGGTCAACCCAGAAGCTTCCAAGCGTCGACACCGTCGTGCGCGCGATACCGCGAAATAGCGCGATCGCCAGGCAGACGCCGAGCGCTGCCGAGACCCAGTTGTGCCACGCCAAGCCGACCATCTGCGAGAGATAGCTCATCGTGCTTTCGCCGGAGTAGAACTGCCAGTTTGTGTTGGTAAGGAAACTGACGGCCGTGTTCCACGCGAGATCGGGTGCGAGATTGCCGAATCCTTGCGGATTGAGGGGCAGCCACGCTTGCGTACGCAGCAGCACGTAGAGAAACGCCAGGCCGACGACGTGGAATCCCAGCACCGCGAAGAGGTACGTGTACCACTTCATCTCCTGCGCGGGATCGACACGACACACTTTGTAGATCGCGTTCTCCAGCGGTCCAAGCACCGGCGTGAGCAACGTGCGCTCGCCCTGGAAAACGCGCGCCATGTAGCCGCCGAGCGGCTTGACGCAAAGAATGACGAGCCCGAAGATAACGAGCGCTTCAATCCAACCGATGAGCGTCATTTACAGTACCTCTAGCCACTCAACATAGCGATCGAACAGTACGAAGAGGACGACCCCAAGAACGAGGATCCCAATTTCAAGCCACATGACAGCTCCTAAAATTTCTCCGGACGCAGCATTGCGTAGGTGAGATACACCAGCCCCGCGATGGTTAGAATGAGACCGATGATGTCGTCGACTTGCATTAGAACTGCACCCCCATTTCGACGAGATAGCGTGATTGATTGGTCAGCGTCGCCGCCGGTCCGAACCCGGCGGTCGCGTTGTTGACAGTCACGAGCGAATATTCCGCGCGAACGAAGAACGGTCCGGGATGATATTCGGGTGTAATCGTCCATGTCGTGGCGCGACTGCCCGGCCCATAGCCGACCAGATCGGCATTGAGCGATGAGTCCGATGTCGTGCTATGGTTGCTGAACGATTCGACGCGGCCTGCGATCGAATAGGCGCTCCCGAGTGCGTAGTTCGCAAGCACGACCCCGCCGAGTGCGCTTTCACTATTTGTGTAGCCGAGCGACGCCGATGCCGGTGACTGGATGTAGAGCACATACGGTTCGAGCGAAAGTTTGCCGAACGTCTGCGTGAGCATGAAATCGTATTCGCGCTTGTTCGCGATTGCGGCGGTGACGTTCGGCGGCGTATTGGCGCCCGGAACGATGAACGCGAACGACCAATTCGTGTTCGAGGTCGGCGCCCAGCCGGCAAGGCCTTCGACGGCGCGCCCGCTGCCGCCCGAATAGTAGCCGTCGTCGTACTCGAGATCGCCTGAGATCTTCCCGTTGGTGTACGCGACGCGGACGCCGCGGCTGAACGTCGGCTCGGCAGCCCATACGAGGCCGCGCTGAATATCGTAGTTCTGATAGGTGAAGCCGTTTTCTTGACCGAGCAACGTCGCAAGCTGACCCGCGCTGACGGTCACGTTTCCGCTCGGGACGTACGCCAGGTCGTAGGCCGGCACATAACCGTAGAGCGTCGAATTCACACCTTGCTGCGTCGTTGGATTTATCGCTTGACCGACGACCGGAAACGCATAGGCACCTACGGTCACGCTGCCTTGCAACTGCGTCGTATTCTTCGAAAGCGTCAGCAGTGCGTTACTCACGTCGGTGCGGTCCGTAAGGTCGACGCCGGTGGGCGTATCCAGTGCGCCCGCCGGATTCACGTTGTTGGTGTGCTCGGAATATCCCGAAAGCGCACCGTGCAGCGAATAGGGCGGCGTGGGCGTCGGGCTTGCCGTCGGAGCGGGTGTAGGCGTGGGACTCGCGGTGGGCGTGGCGGCAACGAGCGCCGCCAGTACGAAAGCGTGGAACATCGCTCGTAGCGTAACGCGGGCAACAGCGCGTGCCCAGCCTCCGAACGGATTATCCGTTCGGACGGCGTCTCGCGCGTGCAACGACCGGCGGTACGGTAAAGGTCGACGAAATGATCGTCGCAAGCGCCACGGCAAAGGTCGCAGCAACAATGGCGTCACGCTGCGGAACGTTCGCCGGAAGCGCCAATGCGAGCGCCAGCGAGAGCGCCCCGCGTATCCCGGCGATACGGATCACATCGAGCCATTCGCGTGGATAGCCGGCCGGCAGCAACAGCGCCGAGACGGCAATCCGTGCTAGCGCAACGCCGACGAGCGTCGCGAGCACGAAGGCCGGATCGTGGAGGAGGATTGGGATATCGAGCGCGGCGCCCACGAGGAAGAACACCAGCGCGTTGGCGACGAGCGCCACGACGTCCCAGAAGCGATCCACATCTTCTGCAACCCGGAGGCTGATCCAGCGCCGCTCGAACCAGCGCAGCGCGATCCCGCTTGCAATTGTCGCAAAGATGCCTGAGCAGTGTACGTAGTCCGCCGCGAAGTATGTGGCGTAGGCGCAAAACATCGTCGCGACGATCTGCAGTCGCGCACTTCCCCGGTTACGCAGCAACGCCGCGATGCCAAATGCGACCGCAACACCGAGTGCGATACCGCCCGCGGCGCCGGCGATTGCGACGAGCGAGATACGTGCAATGTCCAGCGGGTCAACCGCCGCGGTCAGCACGACCACCAATACGGCGCGATAGAGCGCAACCGCGATCGCGTCGTTGAAAAGGGACTCGCATTCGACGATCGTGCTCAACAATACGGGTACGCGTAGACGCCGGAACACCGCGATCACTGCGATCGGATCGGTCGCTGAGAGGATCGCGCCGGTCAAGAGCCCGATCCGAAGCGGGACCTGGACGACGGCCAACGCGCCGGCGATGAGTAATGCGGTAAGTACGACGCCGGGCACGGCAAGGGTGACGATCGCGCGCCACCCGCGCAGCATCGCGCGGTAGCGCAGGTTCCACGCCGCCTCGAAAAGCAGTGCCGGCAACAACACATAGAGCGTTGCGTGCCCGAAGGCGTAGGTCAGGCGCCCGGGCTCAATGAGATCGTATGCGACGCCGGCGATGACCAGCGCAACGATTTGCCAGAGCTTCATGATTAATGCGTGTGCGTGAAGTTGCCGACGGCAACGTGGCTTCGACGCACCGCTTCGATGACCCGCCGCATGCCCAGCGGATTGCGCGCGCGGCCGACTGCATCGAAATACCATTCCGGATCGATGTTGAGCGTACGCGTTTGAATCATGGTCACCGGCGTTTCGGCGAGAAACGCGGTCATCGCGGCGACCTCGTCTTCGTCGTCGGTCACGCCGGGATGTGTCAGGAGATTCAAGCTGACCCGTAACCCGCGACGGACTGCAAGCCGAATCGAATCGAAAACATCGTCGAGTGTGTAGCCGATCGGGCGATAGTACTCCGCATAGACGCGTGGACGGAATGAGTTGAGGCTGATGCGCACCGCGTCGAGACCCGCATCGATGCAGCGCTCGAGCGCGGAGGGCATGCTGCCGTTCGTGTTGAGGTTGATCGTTCCGTTCGAACGCGCTGCCCGGATCCGTTCGATCGCTCCCGCGATCGCAATCGAGCGCAGCAACGGCTCGCCTTCGCAGCCTTGGCCGAACGAAACGATACCCTCGGGCACGCGCTCCAAGTGATGCACGCCGATGCGAGCGAGTTCGTCGGCCGCGGTTTCGTAGACGATGCGCGCCTGCGGCGAAGGCAGCCCGGCATCCGGCTCTTGTTCGGAGATGCAGCCGATGCACCGCGCGTTGCACTTCGGCGAAACCGGGAGCGCGGCTTCGCCACGTTCGAGGAAGACGTTCTGTGCGGTGAAGCACCCGTACTCGCGCGAGCAGAGCGCAACTTGCGCGAGCACTTGATTGCCGGGATCGGTGCGCATCCGCGCATCCAAGATCGCTTCCAACTCCCCTGGCGCAAAGATGCGCGGCTGCCAATTTTCGCTCTCGTCGGTTTTCATTGCCGCGACGTACAACTCGTCGTCGACGACACACGCGAACGTATACCCGAAGAGCGGCAGGGTTGGTGCGTCCGGGCCGCGTTCGTACGCCGGGACCAGCAAACGCGTGTAACCGGCGGGCAAGATGACTGCCAGCGCGTATCGCTCGCGCAGCGCTCCGCGCGTTGTCAGCGCACGCCGCCCAGGCAGAATCATCTGCACGGTTCCCGGTGGCGCAGGGATCAGTTCCTCGGGATGCGCTTCGCGCAGTACGCCGCCGTCGGCCAGGGGCGTGTGCGAAGGATCGTAGTAGATGCGCCCTGCGCGATCGCAGTACGCGAGCCCAATAGTTATAACGGCGCTCCGCTTCTTATATCTGCGTGTCGAAAACGTGCGCGGCTGGGCCGGTCATAAAAGCATGTCCGTCGCTGCCGTGCTCGATGGTGAGCTCACCGCCTGGAACGCGCACCAGCACCGGGCTCTTCACGTCGCCACGCGTAATCGAAGCGACCGCGCTCGCGACCGCGCCCGTGCCGCACGCCATCGTCAATCCAACCCCGCGCTCGAAGTGTCTCACGCGCAGCGCGGCCGGACCTTCGACCTCGACCAAGTGCACATTGATCCCGCCGGGATAGGCGGGCTCGTCTTGAATCGCCTCGCCGATCGCCGAGAGGTCGAAGCGATCGATCTCTTCGCGAAAGAAGACCAAGTGCCGATTACCGACCTCGACGATCGCGCTCTGCGGCTCGGTCTCGTTGACGCTGATCAAGCGTGGCGCTCCCATATCGACACGGACGCGATAGATGTCGCCGCGAGCGACGACTTCGGTGTGCACGATACCGCCGATCGTGTCGACGGCGAACCGGTCACCCTCGCCGTGCTCGTCGAGGTAGCGCGCGACGCAGCGCACGCCGTTTCCGCACATCTCCGCTTCGGTGCCATCGGCGTTGATCACGCGCATCGATACGTTCGCGCGGTTTGATTCGCCCACGATCAAGACGCCATCGGCCCCGATGCCGGTATGGCGGTCACACCAGCGCAGCGCGAAGCCGCTCGCATCATCGACCGGAATTTCACGCGCGTCCACAATGATGAAGTCGTTGCGCGCGCCGTGATACTTACTGACCGTTCTCACTGAGCGCCACCGGTGCAACCGGAGAAATCGTCGAGATCGCGTGCTTGTAGATCAGGTGCGTCTTGCCTTCGTACTCGAGGAGTACGGTAAAGGGATCGAAACCCTTGACGGTCCCGCGCAATTGAAAGCCGTTCATGAGATAGACGGTCACCGCGGTATTAGCGCGTCGACACTCTGCGAGAAAGCCGTCTTGAAGACTGCCGGCCATACCTTCACGCTCTTTACGGCCAACCGAGCTTTTCCCTTGCCGCCGCTTCGAGCGATGGCGGCGTGACCCAGGTGATTCCCGGCTCGCTGCGCAGCCACGCACGCTGCCGGCGCGCGTAGCGGCGCGTTGCGCGCACGAGCGAGGCACGCAGTTCAGCGTGCGTGCTCCAGCCGCGTAAATGTGCTAGCGCTTGCGGGTATCCGACCGCATTTGCAGCAGTTGCTCCTTCGCCGATGCGTTCGGCCTCGTCGAGCAGGCCGTCGAGCAACATTGCATCGGCGCGCGCCTCAATGCGTGCGTCGATTACGTCGAGGGGCACGTCGAGTGCAAGTTTGACAAACGGAATCCCGCTTGCACGCAACGCCGCGTTCGAGCTGCGATCAGGATTTGCGCTCTCCGGCGCCAGCGCAATCTCAAGCGCTCGAAGCACACGATAGGTATCGTTCGGCTGGAGTGCTTTGGCGCGATCCGGATCGCGCGCAACGAGCCATTCCCACAGAACTTCCGGTGGATGCACGCGCGCCTCATGGGCGAGACGATCGCGCACGATCTCGTCATGTTGCGGCGCGAGTGCGACGTCGCCGGCCAGTGCGCGCAGATAAAATCCGGTTCCACCCGTGACGATAGCGCGATGGCCGCGCGCGTGAATCGCGTTGATTGCTTCGATCGCATCCCGCGCGAAACGGGCGGCCGAGTAGCGCTCGTAGGGATCGAGAAACGAAACCAGGTGATGCGGGATTGCGCTGCGCTGCTCTTCGGTAGGTGCTGCGGTGCCGATCGGCATGTCGCGGTAGACCTGTCGCGAATCGGCGCCGACAATCTCCGCATCAAAACGCTGCGCAAGGGCGATTGCCGCGTTTGACTTGCCCGACGCCGTCGCGCCGGCGAGCAGCAAGACGCTGCGCTGCATCAGATTCGCTTGAACATTTTGGCGATCTCGCCCGGCGCCAAACGCACCATCGTCGGACGGCCATGCGGACAGTGCATCGGATTCATGCATACCGAAAGGCGCTCGACCAAACTGGTCATCTCGTCGAATTCGAGCCGCTCGCCCGCGACCGTGACCGAGTGGCACGCAAGCGACGCCCACACGCGCTCGCGCACCGAGCGTTGCTTGGGCTCCTCGGAGATATCCTCGAGAAACCCGCCCAGATCGAACGGACGCGCGCCATAGCCGGCCGGTGTTGCCGTGATCCGAAACGTGCGCTCCCCGAAGGATTCTATTTCAAGTCCACCCTCGCGCAGCGGCTCGAGCGCGCGCTCGAGCGCGACGCTCTGTTGCGCATCGAGTTCCACGACAAGCGGCACCAGCAGCGGTTCGCTCGGCGCGTGCTCGCGCGCGCGCTCGACGATCGACTCATACGCGATGCGTTCGTGGGCTGCGTGCTGATCGACCAGCAACAATCCTTCACCGTCGCTCGCGAGGATATAGGTGCGATGCAGTTGCGCAAGGACGCGTGTGCGCTGCCCAGGGACATCGCTCGGATCGCCGAGCGGCGTTTCGAACAGCGACTGCACGTGCGGAAGCGACGTATCGATGCCGGCCGGCGCGGCCGACACGCTCGTCGCTCCAGCGGCGTCGACGAAACGCGCGGTCGCATGGTGGTGCAGCGTGGAAGCCATCGCGCGGCGCACCGCATCGAAAACTTGCGTACCGAAACGCAAGCGCACGTCGCTTTTGGTCGGGTGCACGTTGGGATCGACGTGTTCGGGCGGCAGATCGAGCATCAGCACGCCGTACGGTTGACGTCCGATCATCGCGAAGGTTGCGTAGCCCGAGGTCCATGCGCCGGCAAGCAGCGTGCTGCGCAGCAGCCGTCCGTTGACGAAGAGTAACTGCATGCGCCGATCGCCACGGTCGTGACCCGGTGCGCTGATAAAGCCGCGTACGCTCCCCTCGAGCATACGCGCAGCATCGGGTTCCAAAGGAATGAGCGTCGCAGCCGCCTCGCGCCCGAACACCATCGCAAGCCGTTCGCGTGGGTCGGCGGTTGCAGGCATGGTCCACACGTCTTTGCCGTCGTGACGCAACACGAATGTCACCTGCGGATACGCAAGCGCAAAGGTCGAGAGCCAACTCGAGATCCGCGTGAACTCGGCGCTCGCACTCTTCATATATTCGCGACGCACCGGCAGATTCGCAAAGAGGTCGGTCACGATGACGCGCGTTCCCGGTGCGGCCGCGACCGGCTCGACTGGACCGGCCGACTCTGCATGTGCGGCGATGCGCGACCCGATCTGGTCAGCAGGTGTGCGAGCATGCACCTCGAGGTGCGCAACCGCGGCAATCGACGCGAGCCCCTCGCCACGAAATCCGAGCGTCTCGACCGATTCCAGGTCTTCTGCGCGCACGAGTTTGCTCGTGGCATGACGCCGCACCGCGAGCGGCAATTCTGCCGGCGCGATGCCGGCGCCGTCATCGATCACTTCGATGCGTTCAGTGCCGCCGCGTTCGAGCACGACGGTCACGCGCGTCGCGCCCGCATCGACCGCGTTCTCGACTAGCTCTTTGACGATCGACTGCGGCCGTTCGATCACTTCGCCTGCGGCGATCTGTCCGACCGTCACTGGATCGAGGAGATGAATCGCGGACGCCTGCATGCCGGGCGTATTCGCCCGGCATGGCGATTATCCGCGCGGCGCTAGAGTGGCCCGACCGGGAGCGGAAACCAAATCAGACCGTTCCACGTCGGCTTCTGTTGTTGAGCGAAGGACGCCTCGGCATAGATGAAGACGAAGCGCATCACGTGATACGAAGCGTCGACGTTGCCGATCTGCACCTGGTTTCCCATCCCATCGTTGGTGAACTGCTTCCCGACCGAAAGCATCGCGCGCGGACCGATGTTATCGTACAGCTCAAACGACGCGGCGTTGCTCGCGGCCGGGGACGCGCCATTGCCGGGATTGCCGTCATATCCCATCTGGTAGGTAACCAAAACGCCGGGGACATACTTGACCGGATCGCGCTGCACGTAGAACGCGTTGGCGTAATACTGATCGAAGCCGCCTTCCATCAGGGGCCAGGATCCACGCGTCCCGTAGTAGCCGACCTCGAGCGGATTCTTTTGGTTGGCAAACGCCACCTTATATTGCATCGACTTGTCGGTATCGGCACTGTAATCGTTGAAGCCGTTCAGATCGGCGCCGGAGGTGAGATAGGCGACCTCGGCGTCGAGCGAACCGCGATCGTACACGAACTTCGAGCCCCAACGATTCGCATCGAGTTGATAGGCGTGCTCGCCGACGGTAAGCTCGGCCCCAGAATTGACCGAAATGCCGGACACATCGAACCATTGGCTAAACGACGATGGCGCCGGCGCCGCGACTTTCCCGGCAAAGAGGTGGCCCGAACGCGCAAAGAGGTTGTGATACGCAACCCAGGCCGTGTCGAGACCGCCCGGCTGATTGTCTTGCACGAGCCACTGTTGCACGTGGTAGGACCAATTCGTAACGCCCGGCCCGATCGTCCCATCCGCGTGCAAACCCGCATCGGCGACCCACGACGGCGTGTTCGGCGTTTGCTCGCTATAACTCACCGGAAGATCGAGCCAGATCGGAAGCTCTTTCTTGAGCACGCGTGGACTGAGCGGTGCGTATCCGGTTCGCTGAATGTAACGGCCGTAGGCATTGAGGGCGGGGACTTGTGTGTGGCAGACGGAGCATTGCACGCCGTACGCTTGCGCGAAGTTCGGCATCGCCCGCACTTTTGGCGTGAGCGCTGCGAAAAGCAGCGCGAGTGCCCCGGCGATTATGACGTATCGCGCGACTCGATCCTGACTGGGTAAAGGCATGCCGATCTCCTCGAAAGCCTAGCGACTAAGTCAAGCCTACCCGCAACATCTTGCGCGGGAACGAAGAACTCGGGAACGTTTGAAGAATACTCAGGCACGAAAGCAGGGCCGCGCGTTGAAAAATCGCACGATACCGGTCGCACTCGTCGTCGGCATCTTCGCCGCCTTGACGATCGTAAATTTCACCGGCAACACCGCGCGAGGGCAGAGTGACGGCAAGGCCGTCTATCTCGCCAAATGCGCTGCGTGCCACCAAGCAAGTGGTCAAGGTCTCGGCCCATTTCCGCCGCTGGCGGGAAATCCCGACGTCACCAAAGCCGACAGTTCCAATATCGTCGCGATCGTGCTGAACGGGCGCACCGGACCAATCACCGTCAACGGCAAGCAATACGGCGGGAACATGCCGGCATGGCGCGGTCAGCTCTCCAATGCACAGATTGCCTCCGTGCTCACGTACGTGCGCTCTGCCTGGAGCAATAAAGCGCCGGCCGTTTCCGAAGATCAGGTCGCCGCTGCCAGCGCGCCCAAAGCGCTGAGCGGTTCCGGGTTGTTTGCGGCTAAATGTGCGACGTGCCATCAGGCGTCCGGTCAGGGCACGGACGCGTATCCGCCGCTCGCCGGAAATCCGGTTGTCGCCGCTGCCGATCCGAAACCCATGATCGCAATTATCGTCAACGGCCGCTCGGGACCACTGACCGTCAACGGGAAAACGTTCAATGGAAAGATGCCGACGTGGAAGGGACAACTCACCAACGCCGACATTGCTGCCGTTGCAAGCTACGTTCGCTCGAGCTGGGGCAATAACGCCTCGGCTGTGACCGAGCAAGAAGTCGCTACTGCAGGCGCGCCCGTTGCCGAAGAAGTCGGCGCGTCGGTTTATGCCACGCACTGTGCAACCTGCCATGACGCGAGCGGCAAAGGCGGTGCCGGACCCGCGCTCGCCGGTAACGCGTTCGTCATCGCTTCCGACCCCGCCGCGCTGATCAAGACGATCGAACAAGGGCGCAACCTCATGCCGTCGTGGCGAGGCCAGCTCTCTGCGAGCGACATCGCCGCAGTCGCAACATACATTCGATCCGCGTGGGGGAATAAAGCGGCCCCGGTAACACCGGACGACGTAACCGCAATCAAGTAGTTCGGTCCGCATCCATAGACCCAACCGTAGCATCGCGCGTCCTGGGCGACATCATGGTTTCTGGAGATTGTTAAAATAGAACGAGGGCGGTCCGTAGACCGCCCTCGCTTCTTCATGACGGGAGTTTGTACGCTAGGGAACCAGTGTCCGCAGCGCTCCCTTATCGGTGAAGAGGTACGAACCGGCGGTAAGTGCCGTACTCGCCGGCACCGGCGCGGCCGGGATGAACGCGATGCCGAAGCCGGAGGTTGTTACACCCGCAGTTGCTCCGAAGGTCGCGTTGGACGTATCCGCGGCGATACCGGCGGGTGCTACCGCGAACACCGGGCCAGCCGCACTGAACGGCGGGATGTTGTACGGAACCGTCGGTACGGACGCGCTTCCGAAGAAGTTCGCCGTTTGGCCTTGCGTCGTGTACGGAATCGGAGCGAGCGGACTCGTTCCGAGTACGCCGACCACGCCGTCCTTCGGTGCAGCACCGTTGGAGAGCCCGAGCGAGGTGACGACACCGGCACTCGTGATGTTGTAGATCTGGCCCGCTGTATCGCTCGCAACGTAGCCCGTGCCGTTGATGCTGACACCAACGAACGGATGTCCCGACGCAATCGCGGTGACCGCACCGGTCGTGACATTGACCGAAACGATGCGGTTGTTCCCTGTGTCCGCAAGGACGAGTGTCCCCGCGGTCGATCCGGCAAACATATCAAAGCCAGTATCGGTGCCGGCGTTTAGTCCGGTCACCGGAACCGGCGTGAACTGCAGGTCCGCCAGATAGAAGTTCGTCGACGCATCGGTCTGCAAGCCGTGCGTACCGTTGCCGGTAAGGTCGATAGCGTAGATGCTACCGCCCGCTTCGACGTATGCGTACCCCGGGGGTGTCGGGTTGCCCACAAACGCGATCGCCTGCGGCTTACCGAACGCAATATAGTTGCCCGCACCGAATTGCACCGCGAGCGGTTTACTCGTATGCGCAACCGGATCAAAGACGTAGACACCGCTGTTTATCGGAGTGGCGCTGCCCGTACCGAAGGGTCCTCCGGATGCGGGACTTGCAGTTTGGCCGTTGTCCACGGCCAGAATCTGCCCAGCGGTCAGCGCGGTGTTGTTGAACAGCGTCATGCCCGTCAGATTCGTGGGTCCACCAGTGACGGCGTATGTCGCGCCGCCGACTTGGTGCAGACTACCGCCGTCGGTAACCCAGTAGCCCTGACCACCGGCTGCGACGTTGCCGGCCGTAGACGCGATGTTCAAGATGTCCGCTGCCGCCGTGTACGGCGCCGCGGTATCCGTATAACCGTTGGCCGGCCCTGCCGCAACTGCGGTAAAGAGCGAAGCCTGCGGTTTGATCGTGGTCGTTTGCGCGGGTTGTGCCACGCCGGCCAACGTTGCGTTCATCGTAACGGTGATCGATGTGCTTGCTGCGGCCGACGAACCGTCGAACGTTGCAACGAGCACGTACGGATCGCCGTTTGCACCGCCGCCGCCGCAATCGGCGGGGAAAGCGGTACACGCGAGCGCGTTCACCGAGTGCAGCGTAATGCCGGCACCGCCGGTTGCGGAGCTCTGCGCAACCGCGCCGGTTGTGGCGTCGACGAGTTCGAGCGCGAAGTGATTCGCACCGCTCACGTCGACTTCACTCGCGGTAACGACGATGCTGTCGGTTGCCTTCGGTAAGAGTCCCGAACTTGGCGTCGTGTTCGGCGCAACCGGTGCCGTGTACGGAATCGCGTACCCGGCCGCGGTGAGGCCGACCACCGGCAAGGGGAATCCGACTTTGTTCGCTGCGACCGACGTGAACACGGCTTGTTCGCGCATCGGCTCGGCGATCGGAAGCGGAATTGGCGCGCCCAGGGTGATTGGCAACGCCGGCGTCGATTGCGCGAGGTAGACGAATGCTACCGTCGCACCGAGTGTCGGCGTGATCGTAGCCGTTCCGGGCGGATTGGGCACCGCGCAAGTGATCGGAGCCGGCTGATTGACCGGACCCGCCCCAGGCGGTGTGTTGCACGCGCTCAACTGCACGTTGAAGTTGTTCGCGGGATTCGCATTCGCCACGATGTTGACGACGAGCGGCGGCGATTGCGAGATGATCAACTGCGCCGGCGAGAGCGTCGGAACCGGCGAAGGCGCTGCGGTCGGAGCCGCGTACGGATCCGTTGCCGAACACGCGCCGACGTACTGCGAGATCGTGAAGGTGTCTTGTCCCGGCGGTGACGGGAACGGGAAGTTCACGTTATAGCCGCCCGGCACCGCAGTGACGGTGACGCCTGGCGCAAGCGGCGAGGCGATCGCACCACTGGTGAAGATGTTGTAGCAAACGGTGAAACCGGACGCACCGTAGAGCGTCGACCATTGCGCGGCTTCGGCCGGATCGGTCGGAACGACCGAGACGACAAGCGACGACGTGCCCTGGCTGCTAATGTACTGCGGCCGTTTGCTGCTGCTGCTGGTTGTGGCCGAACTCGAGGGGATGAATGCGTGGAACGTTGTCGCCGCCGCGGCTTTGCTCGGCGCTCCCGTTCCGGATTGTGTACCGGCCGGCAGCATGCCGCCACTGTGTCCGCCGCTACATGCTGCGAACAGCGATGCCGCGACGCACAGCGTGATAACTCGGCTGAGTTGTGTGAAACGCATGTTAGTTGATGCCTCCGCCGGTCGTGGTGAGTGACACGCCTATCGTGCCTGTTGACGGCGTGGGCTGATTATCGGTGACCGTGATCGTACACGCGGCCGGCGCGAAGCCGACTGCTGCTGCGGCCGCGGCAACGTTGTAGTAGACTTGCGTCTGGCCGAGCGCGGCCGATGGTCCGGCGATGTTACCCTGCGTTGCGGCAGTGAGCGCCGCGAGATTCGCACCGCAAGTAACGACCGGAGCGTTGAACGTGCTCACGTAGTGCGTCTCGCTCACGACGAGAATAGCACCGAACGTCGACGTAACGCCGATCAAGTTGATCGGACCTGCGAGCGGCGTGATCGGTGCGGGTTGCGTGGCGTAGGCTGCATCAGCAACCCAGCTCATCACAACGCCGCCCGGCGCGGGCACCGAGGCGCCGACCGCGACGGTCGCGGTTCCGGTTGCACCGGTAAAGGTGACCGTACAGTTTGCACTGGCGGCGATCGCATTGACCGCGGTTATCGTAAATGCGCCGGTCGTCGAGGTGGCCGGGGAAACCGTTACGGCGGTTCCACACGCGGTCGCTGCCGCGGCCGAAAATCCGGTAGTGTTATTGGCCTGCGTGGCGGTAACCGAGACGGTCTGTGTCTCGGCGCCGAACGCAATTGCCGGCGGCGTCGCCGTTGCCGGGCTGTTAGCGAAGGAACTGGTGTACGCGATTTGCAGCGCACCCGGGGACGCGGGTACAGGGGTCGCCGTGGGCGTAGGAGCCGCGGGCGTGCTGCTGCTTCCACCGCACGCGGTGAGAGCGGCAACTAAAACAGCAGCGAAACCTGCTGAGCAGAGCTTTGCCAAACGCATGGGGCCTCCAGAGAAGAGCAACCGTGCCAACCCTCGGCACGCGCCTCAATAATAGGGGTCTTCTGTTAAGTTCGGCTTAAGGCCCTGGCTTGCTTAATTGTCCAAGCGCAGAAGGGAGAGCTGCTCTTCGGAGCTGCTTACTTTTGCCAGCCTGCGACGCAACGGGGCGGCGGCTTCGACGTCGGGCTGACCCGAGAGCGCATCGGCGATCTCGCGCGCGCGCTCGACCACCGCCGGCGGCAGCCCCGCCATGCGCGCAACCTCGAGACCGAACGAGCGCGACGAACTGCCCGGTTGGACCCGGTGCGAGAACACTGGCGCCCCGTCGCGGGCCGTGTTTTCGACCGCAGTTATATGATAGTTCGCGACGAGCGGCCAATGATCGGCCAGCGCGCACAGCTCGTGGAAGTGCGTCGCAAAGAGCGCCATCGGAGATTGCGCCTCGAGGCCGAGCAGATATTCGCAGATCGCTTGTGCGATCGAGAGCCCGTCGATTGTGCCGGTGCCGCGCCCAACTTCGTCGATGAGCAGCAGAGAGCGACGGGTGCTCCGGCGCAAGATATTGGCCGCCTCTGCCATCTCCATATAAAAGGTTGACTGGCCCGAGGCGAGATCGTCGCCCGCGCCGATGCGCGTAAAGATTCGGTCAACCACCCCCAAGCGCATCGCTTTGGCCGGCACAAACGACCCGATCTGGGCCATGATCGTCAGCAAACCGGTCTGCCGCAGATAGGTCGATTTCCCGCCCATGTTCGGGCCGGTAAGCAAGATGAAGCGGTGCGCATGCGCGTCCAGACGCAGGTCGTTGGGAACGAAGTGCGCGTGGAGTACGGCCTCCATCACGGGATGGCGGCCTTCTTCTATAGAGATCGTGCTTTCATCGACGAACCGCGGCCGCGCATAACCGCGCTCCGCCGCACACTGCGCGAGCGCCGAGAGGACGTCGATCCGCGCGATCGCTTCCGCGGCGGAAAGCAAGTCCTCGGCGCGCGCGGCGATGCGTTCGACCAGCTCGCCGTAGAGCCGCTCTTCCAGTCGCTGCTGCCGCGCTTGCGCGGTCGAGATCGCAAGCTCGAGCTCCTTGAGCTCGGGCGTGATATAGCGTTCACCGGTCGTGAGGGTCTGCTTGCGCACGTAGTCGGCGGGTACGTTGGCCGCCTGCGATTTGCTGATCTCGATCGCGTAGCCGAAGGCACTTGCATACTTGATGCGCAGCGACTTGATCCCGGTGCGCTCGCGCTCGCGCTCTTCGAGCGCGGAGAGACTGCTGCGTGCATCGGTCCGCAAAGCGACGCACTGCGCGAGTTCCGTATCGGCTTCGGGACGAATCACGCCGCCGTCGGCCAGCAGCGCCGGCGGCTCGTCGACCAGCGAGCGCACGAGGTCGTCGTAGAGCTCGGTGAAATCACCGATGCCGGCCACCGTAGCCGCGAGCATGGGTGGCGCAATTTGTGGAAGCGGTCGCAAGACATCGAGCGTGCGACGCAACGAAGCAAGATCGCGCGGCAGCGCGCGACGGAAGCGCACCTTCTGCGCGATCCGCTCGAGGTCGAAGCATCCCGCGAGCAGTTCGCGCATCGCATCGCGACGCGCGTGTTCGTCGAGCAGCGTCTGCACCGCATCCTGACGTTCGACGATCGCTTCGCGCTCAACGAGCGGCGCGAGAATCCAGCGTCCGAGCATACGCGAGCCCATCGACGTTGCGCACTGATCGAGTGTGGCGAGCAGGGTTGCGCGCGGATTCTGTCCTTGCGCGCGAACCAACTCCAGGTGCTTGCGTGTGGCGGGATCGAGCGCGAGGAAGTTGCGATGTCGATAGAAGTCCACCCCGCGCAAACCCTCGACGTTTCCGGCGATCGCCGTGCGCTTCACGAACGCGGCGAGCACGTCGAGCGCGCGGTGGATCGCGGTGAGCTCATCCGACGAGAACCCGTCGACGAACTCGCGTGCGCGCGCTTCTACGAGGCCGATCGCGGGCGCAGCGATGCGTGCGCCGGTCGCCTCGAGGGCGCCCGCCATCGCGGCGCGGACACCGGCGGGCAAATCGGCAACGATCTCCGCCGGTCCGACGCGCGCGAGTTCGGCCAGCACTTCGTCGTAAGCGCTTTCGCCTTCGAGCGCGGTCGCCGCGCAATGCCCGGTGGAAATATCCGCATACGCAAGCGCAAAAGTTTCGCCGACGAGTGTCACGGCGGCGAGGTAGTTGTGGCTCTTGCCGTCGAGCAGTTGTTCTTCGATCAATGTGCCCGGCGTGACAATGCGCACGACGTCGCGCTTGACGAGTTTATTGGGAACCGGGGCTTCGAGTTGTTCTGCCAGCGCAACGATAAAACGTTGCGCGACGAGTTTGTGCAGATAGCCCGAGAGCGCGTGGTGCGGCACGCCGGCCATTGCGACACGCCGGCCGCCGCCGGACTCTTTACTCGTCAATGCGATCTGCAGTGCTTGCGCGATCGTCTGCGCGTCGTCGCCGTAAGCTTCGTAGAAATCACCGACGCGTGAGAGCAAAATCGCTTCGGGATAGCGTGTTTTCATCCCGAAGTACTGTTCGAGCATCGGCGAGTACTTGACGGCCTCACTCACGTAGTGGCCTGCGACGCCCGGATGTTGTGCGTCGTCATGGGCACCACGAGCGCGAAGACGAGGCGCAACGAGGGCGCAACGCCGTAGCGTTGTAACCGAGGAGCAACGATGCCAGCGCGCTCGTGCTGCCCATGACCCGTAGGGCTGCTGACGTTCGAGCGAGTTGCGGCGTCGCTCTTCGCTCGCAAAGCGCTGCTTTTGTCGCTCATCGCTCCTTGCCCCTCATTCCGAACGTCAGCAGCGCCGTACGACCTCCGGGCATCGCAGGCCACTTAGCCGGCAATGAGATCGATCACCGGGCGCTCGACCGCGATGCCTTCGTCCTCAAAGCGCGCGGCGCGGTGCACGATCGTTCCCATGCATCCCCACACGTGCGCAGTCTCGACGGCAATATCGAGCCACGGTTCGCGCGCGTAGCGCGCTTCGTCATAGTCCGCCGGTTTCGGCGCGATGATCGTCACGTTATCGAGCGCCTTGGCCGTAAGTTTGTTGGGATCTTTCTTCGATGGCCCCACGATCAGCGCGCGCACTGTCGTGCCGAGCTTGCGATCGTGGTAGGCGCGCGTCGCGGCGTTCTGTGCATCGATCAGCCGCTGGTAGCGCGCCGATGACACCTCGCGCGGTACTTGCTCCCAGCGCGCGGCCGGCGTGCCGCGCCGGATCGAATAGATAAACGTGTAGGCGTTGGCGAAAACGCCGGTCTCGACGAGTTCCATCGTCGCCTCGAAGTCCGCGTCGCTCTCGCCCGGGAATCCGACGATGATATCGGTCGTAATCGCCCACGCCGGCAAGTAGCGGTGCGCGAGCGCAAGTTTTTCTTCGAATTGCGCGCGGGTGTACTTGCGGTTCATGCGGCGCAGCATCGCATCGCTGCCGGATTGCAGCGGCAAGTGCATGCGCGGATTGAGCTGCGGCACGATAGCCAAATCGGCGATGACCTTCTCGGTAAAATCTTTCGGATGCGGCGAGATGAAGGTTAGACGCTCGAGCCCCGGCAGCGCGGCAACCACTTTGCAGAGATCGCCGAAGTCCTGATCCTTCGCCGCGTCGCGCCACGCGTTGACGGTCTGCCCGACCAGCATGATCTCGCGCGCACCGTTTTTCAAATGTTGCTGCGCTTCGGCGACAATCTCGTGCATCGGTCGATGATCGAAGCGGCCGCGCACGTGCGGCACGATGCAGAACGTGCAGTAGTACGAGCAGCCGCGCTGGACGGTGACGAACGCCGCGCAGGTGCGAGAACGCATCAACGATCGCGTCGGCAGTCCCACCCATCGCACGATAGAGTTCTTCGTCGCTTGCTCCCTCGTCTGAGTTGTTGTTAGCATTTCCGTCATCCTGAGGTGCTTCCCGAAGGGAAGCCTCGAAGGACCATTCATCCAATCGATCGCCCAACTCGACGAGTTCTTTCGTACCGAAGACCGCGTCGACGTGCGGCACGAGCGTCTGCATGCGGTCGCGATCCTGCTCGGCCAGACATCCCATGACAATCAGCCGCAGGTTCGGATCACGATCTTTGAGCGTCTTGAAGTGGCCCATGCGCCCGTAGGCACGGCGCTCGGCGTTGTCGCGCACGGTACATGTGTTGAGCACGAGCACGCTTGCGTCTTCGGCTTTGGTTGCAAGTTCGTAGCCGGCGGAGCGAGCGCGGTCGGCGATGTACTGGGAGTCGGCCTCATTCATCTGACAGCCGAACGTTTCAATATATATCCTGGGCATCGGGCACCCGGCCATTTCGCCCCACGCGGGGACGCCTCCGCTCCCCACGAAAGAAGAGCCGGTGCAAGAGACCCCCGTGCCCGCTAGTGCCATGCTGCGACCCGCGACCGTGGCCATCGTCGGACGTCCAAACGTCGGAAAGAGCGCCCTCTTCAACCGGCTGATCGGGCAGCGTTTGGCGATCGTCGAGGACACGCCCGGCGTAACACGCGATCGGCTCTACGCGCTGTGCGAATGGCGCGGACGTACGTTTAGCATGGTCGACACGGCGGGCATCGATCCCGATGCCGACAGCGCGCACGGTGATGCGTTCGCGGAAGCGACGCGACGTCAAGCCGAAGCTGCGGCACATGAAGCCGACGTTGTGATCTTCGTCGTCGATGCGCAAGTGGGACTCAATCCGCTCGATCAAGAGGTCGCACAAATCCTACGCGTCATGCGTCGAAGCATCGTGCTCGTCGCCAACAAATCCGAGTCGCCAAGCGCGCTTGCGTCGGTGCATGGAGAGTTTGCACGGCTAGGTTTCGGCGAGCCGGTCGCCGTTTCGGCAATTCACGGTGAAGGCACCGGCGATTTGCTCGATCGCGTCGTGGAGTTGCTCCCGCCCGATGCGCCCAACGCGGTGCTCGGCGACGAGCTGGCGCTTGCAATCATCGGACGACCCAACGTCGGCAAGAGCTCGCTGCTCAATGCCTTGCTCGGCGAAGAGCGCACGATCGTCTCCGATGTTCCCGGCACCACGCGCGACACGATCGACACGCTCTTGCAGTGGCAGGACCGTACGATTCGTTTGATCGACACGGCCGGAGTGCAACAAGAAACCCGAAGCGCACGGCGCGATCGAATATTACGCGGCGCTGCGTTCGCTCAAGGCGATCGCGCGCTGCGATATCGCGCTTTTGGTCTTCGATTCGATGGTCGGCGTCACGGCGCAGGATCGCCGCCTCGTTGGTCTGGCAATCGAGGAGCGTAAAGGTCTGATCATCGTCGGGAACAAATGGGACCTCGCGCGCGAACAACAAGGCGAATTCAGTCAAAACGAACTGGCTGAGGTGATCCACGACCTCATTCCGTTTGCCAAATTCGCACCGATTACGTTTCTGTCGGCAAAGACCAAACGTCGTTTGGGAAGTTTGATGCCGATCGTAACGCGCGTCGCCGAGAACCTCGACCGGCGCATTCCCACGGGGCAACTCAATGCCTTGATTCGCGATGCAATCCTCGCGCATCCGGCGCCGTCACGCGGCGGCAAAGTCTTCAAGATCTACTACGCCACGCAGCCGGCGGTGCATCCGCCGCTCTTCGTCTTCTCCTGCAACGATCCCGAGCTCGTCGAAACCTCGTACAAGCGCTTTCTGGAAAACACGATTCGCACGCAACACGATTTCGAGGGTGTGCCGTTGACGCTCGAGTTCCGGCCGCGCCGCGAAAACGAGAGCGACGAACGGTGATCCCGCTGCTCGTCGTAGTCGGGTCGTTCTTGATCGGCTCGATTCCGTGGGGCTATTTGATCGGCCGCTTCATGTACCACACCGATCTGCGCAAATCGGGCTCCGGTAACATCGGTGCGATGAACGCGCTACGCACGCTGGGCACAAAGGGCGCGATTGCCGTATTGCTGCTCGACGCGGGCAAAGGCGCGATTCCGGTTCTTCTCGCGCTGCATCCGCCGATGGTACAACTGGCATCGATGTGGATCGTGGCACGTCTGGGCTCGACGAACATGGAATGGACGGTCGCCGAAGGACTGGGCAGTCTTGCCGCAACGTTCGCGGTGCTCGGCCATTGCTTTTCGCCGTGGCTTGGGTGGAGAGGCGGCAAGGGCGTCGCGACCGCCTTCGGCGCAATCTTCGCCCTGTCGTGGCCGGCGGGCTTGGTTTGCGTTGCCGCGTGGATATTCGGAGCGCTGCTCGTGACGAAGTATTCGTCGGTCGGCTCGATGCTCGCGATGATCGTCTCGCCTTTCGCGCTCTACGCGTTCACGCGCTCGCCGGCTGAAACCGCGTTCGGAACCTTTCTTGCCTTCTTCATCTTGTGGACGCACCGTGAGAACCTCGCGCGGCTGCGAGCCGGGACCGAAGGGCCGATTCGCCTCTTCGGCCGGTCTTAGTAGGGCTTTTTTCGGCGCGACCCGTATAGACGCGGGTCATGATTTCCTCGAACGACCTACGCAACGGCGTCACCATCCTGGTCGACGGCAACCTCTGGACCGTCATTGAGTTTCTCCACGTCAAGCCCGGTAAGGGTTCGGCCTTCGTGCGCACGCGCTTGAAGAACGTCAAGACGGGCACGACGCTCGAGCGGACCTTCCGCGCGGGCGAGAAGCTCGAACGGGCCACCGTGGACAACCGCCAGATGCAGCTCCTATATAATGATGCCGACGGTTACCACTTCATGGATCAAGAGTCGTTCGAGAACATCACGATCCAGCGGGAAGTGATCGGCGATCCGGCGGACTTCCTCAAAGACGGGATGGTCGTCGACGTGCAGCAGCACGAAGGCGTCCCGATCGGCGTCGATCTTCCCCCGCACGTTGAATTGCGGGTGGTCGAAACCGATCCCGGGTTTAAGGGAGACACGGCAACGAACACGGGCAAGCCGGCGAAGCTCGAGACCGGCGCAACGGTGAACGTGCCGCTCTTTGTGAACCAGGATGACGTCGTGAAAATCGACACACGCGACCGGCGCTACATCGGGCGCGTCAACGCATAACCCATTGTAAGGAGCTTCCATGAACGCTCGCACCCAGTCGCTGCTGATTGCAATATTACTCGGTGCGGCGGCGAGTGCGATCGCGCTGACGCTTCTGCTCATCGCGAAAGACGATGTCCCGCTCTTCCACCGCGTCACAGACCTGCAGACGCATTTCGCAGCGCTCAACGCCGATAAGCAGCTCGGCTTCGGCGTGCCATGGTACGACCAGACCGACAATAAGACGAGCAAGATCGTCGTCATTCCGATCGACGAAGTCACGTTCGGTAGCAATGTCCCCGAACTGCATCAGTATCCGCTGCCGCGTCACATCTACGGAAACATGCTCAAGAAACTCGCGGCGGCCGGCGCTAAAGCGGTCGCGATCGATATCGACTTCATCGAACCTGCGGCCAACCCGGCCGAGGACCAAGGGTTCGTTGCCGGACTGAAGAGCATTCCAACGATCCTTGCCTTCCCGATCAACACGACGAGCACGGGACAGCTTGGCATCGAGCTGCCCTCCCCGACGCTCCTTCCCTACGCGAAGGGCATCGGCTATTCGTCCGTCGATTTCCCGGGCAACGTGCTAATCGGTCAACGGATGCAAATCAAGACCGCCGCGAGTGGTGAGTATGCGAATCGCACGTTCCTCTCGCTCGCTGCCGCGGGCGTCGAGCAAGCGACGGGACATGCGATCGATCTGAGCACGCTTCCGACCGACGGGGACGGCCGCTTCTTGCTCGTCGTGCCCAAGGTCTCGGTGCGGCAAGTCACGACCGATCACGGGCAACAAGTCCAGGAGCACACGCCCGATTTCATCGCTAACCCCCTCTCATTCTCGGACGCGTACCAAGAATCGGTTTCCGATCTACGGCAATCGGTGAACGGCGCGCTCGTCTATATCGGCAACACTGCGCAAGCGCAGGGCGACTTCGTGCACACCGCTCGATCGGCCGAATTTCCCGGCCTTTTCGCCAACGCGCGGCTTGCCGATCAGTTGATGCGTCACATCTATCTCACCGAAGCACCGCTGTGGCTCGAGATTTTCTTGATCGTCCTTTTCCCGCTGCTGATCGCGCTTGCGTTCAACTTCATGAAGACGACGTTTGCGATCGCGATCTCGCTGGTCTCGACCCTCGTGTACGCGTACATCAACGAGTGGCTCTTCGTCGTAAAGCTGTACTGGCTCGACCTCGTACACGTGGCAATTGCCATGATCGCAGCGACGCTCTTCGTCGGACTCTATCGCGTGCTGTATGAGGCCGGGCAGCGGCGGATTGTCACAAATCTCTTCGGCATGCACGTGAGCCCGGCAATCGTCAGCGACATCCTCTCGCACGAGGACCCGCGCAGCGCGCTTGCGCTCAAGGGCAAGAAGGTCAAAGCGACGATCTTTTACAGCGACATTCGCGGCTTCACGGCGATGTCGGAAACGATGACGCCCGAGGAGATCTACGCGCAGCTCAACGAGTACTTCGAAGAAATGTGCGCGATCATCTTCGCTTACGGCGGCTATGTCGACAAGTTCATCGGCGATTGCGTCATGGCGGTCTTCTCCGCGCCGTATCAAACACCCGATGATGCCGAGAACGCGGTGCGCGCTGCCGTCGCGCAGCAGAAAAAGATCCTGGAACTCGCCGAAAAATGGCAAGCTCAGGGTAAGCGCCCGTTCACCGTCGGCATGGGCATCAACACCGGCGACGTCGTGATGGGCAATCTCGGTGCGAGCTCGCGCATGAACTACACGGTGATCGGGGACAACGTCAACCTCGCAGCGCGTCTCTACAACGTGGCGAAGGCCGGCGAGATCATCATCAGCGACTACACCTACCAAGAGGTCAAGGACATCGTCGTCGGCGACGAACTCGAGCCCGTTACGGTCAAGGGCAAGAAAGATCCGATCCGCATCTACAATATCGTCGACGTAAAAGAGAGCGCGCCTGCGACTATTGGCGCGGTGCGGGCACAGCCGGCCACCGCATAATTAGGGGGAAGCTCCGAGCATGTTGCCTACGCTCGAGCTCTTCGTTGCTGCGTTCATTGCGAGCGTATGCGGCTCGATGGTCGGCTTAGGCGGCGGATTCATTCTCGTGCCGCTCTTGCGCCTCGTCTTCAATCTTCCGCCGGATCAAGCCGCAGGCACGTCGCTCGTGCTCGTGACCGCCAACAGCGGCGCCGGCGCATTTACGTACTTCTTGCAGCGCCAGGTGAACGTTCGGCTCGGGTTGATCTTCGCCAGCGGCGGACTGCCCGGCAGCATCGTCGGCGCACTCCTGAGCAAACGCATCTCGCCGCAAACGTTCGACTGGGTCTTCAGCATTTTTCTCGTCGCAATCGCGCTGGATATGATCTTCAACGCGCGACTGCGCATGGCCGGACGCGTCGAACACGCCGCAGGCGGCACAAAGCCGATGTCGTATCGGGCCGCCGTCGGGCTTGGCTTTCTCGTCGGCCTTGCGTCGAGTCTCTTCGGTATCGGCGGCGGCGTGATTACGGTGCCGTCGATGCTGTACTTCTCGAGTCTTCCGGCACACGCGATCAGCGCGACCTCGCACTTCGTTCTCATCCTCACGTCGCCGACGGGCTTGCTCGTGCACGCGCTGCAACACGACGTCAAAGTGCCCGACGTCATTCCGCTCGTGGCCGGCGGTCTCGCGGGCGGACCGGTAGGCGCACGCTTGTCGCTGCGCCTGAAGTCGCCGCAGCTCTTAATCCTTGTCGGTATTGCGCTCTTGGCGGTAGCAGGGTCTTTGGTCCTACGCCACATCATCCACTAGAGGGTTGCCAACTGCCCGACAGAAGCCTCGGCTAATGGGTGAACAAGAAGCAACGGCGTTTTCGTCGCTGGAAGTTCCGACGATGGCTAACGTCACCGGCGGCTCGCCGGTCATGGCGATGATCGAGAACCTCAGTGGTACGGAATGCCGCATGCGCTCGGTCAACGTCTTTGCAATCGGCGCGCACATCGCATTCGAACTCGCAGTTCACGGCGCGCCAACGCTGGCGCTGCAGGGTACGATCGCGTCGATAAAGCAAAACGGTCCGCGCTTCTCGTACGTCGTATCGCTGCACGGCACCCCGGCGCAGGCCGACGCTGTTCGGCAAACGGTCGAACTGGCGCGCTCGCGCGCGGGTCGGCAAACCGCGGATGTCAAGACCGATAACGGTTTGACCCGTGCAAGCGTGCGCATACCGGTGGATTTCGAGCTTCAGTACACACGACCGGGCGGGACCTCGCGAACCGCCCGCGCCCTGAACATCTCTGCCGGCGGCATCTATATGAACGTGGCCGATGACATCCCGGTCGGAACGGCGCTCCAACTCGATGTACCGCTCGGGAGCGAGCGGGTCAGAGTCCATGGTCGCGTCGTCTCGCACCAGGCAGCAAGTCCCAACTACAACGTCGCGTTCTACGAGATGACGGGCGAAGTGCGCGAGCGCATCGCGGCTTTCATCGACCGCCAATCGTAAAGGCGGCGCAAACGCAGGGTCAAGCAGGCGCAAACGCAGAGTCAAGCTCTCGTCTACGAGGCCGCCACACACGTGCCGACCTAAGTCGGAGGCCGAAAGTTACCGACGTCCTATTTGTTATGGCAGATTCGCAATCGTCAGCGCATACGTCGCTGGAAGTTCCTACGATGGTTCGTGAGGGCATCGGCACCCCGTCGGTGATGGCAATCATCGAGCACTTGAGCGTAACGGAATGCCGGATGCGCTCGGTCCACGGTTTTGCGGTCGGCGCGCAGCTCGATTTCAATCTCGCGGTGCACGGGGCCGGGACGGTTCCGATCCGCGGCAAGGTCGTTTCGAGCAAGCAGAACGGTGCGCGCTACGCGTACGTCCTCTCATTGAACGCCGGCGACCAAGCCGAAGCCATCGCCAAAGCAAACGAAGCGGCACGCGTTCGTGCCGTCGCACAGGCCGATGTCAAGAGCATCGATGGGTTAACACGCACAGGCGTGCGCGTGCCGGTCGATTTTACCTTGCATTATAAGAAACTCGGTTCGGGCGCGCGCCGCGCGCACGCAATCAATATCTCGACCGGCGGTGTCCATATGAATACCGAAGACGAGATTCCGGTTGGCGCCTCAATCGATCTCGAGATTCCGCTCGGCGGCGAGAGCGTGACCGTCCGTGGCCGCGTCGTCGCCCATCAGGCGGCGAGCCCCAATTACAACGTCGCGTTCTACGAAATAACGCACGAAGCGCGCGAGAATCTCGCACGCTTCGTGGGTAAGTTCGCCGCGTAAATAGCGCCTACTTGGGGTGCGTCATCTCTTTAGGCACGACGAGTTTATCGAAGTCGTCTGACGTGACGTGGCCGAGTTTGAGCGCCGCCGCTTTGAGCGTCGTGCCCTCATGGTGCGCGGTCTTGGCGATCTCGGCAGCCTTGTCGTAGCCGATCTTCGGCGCGAGCGCCGTCACCGTCATCAGTGACTCATCGAGATACTTCTTGATGACCGCTTCGTTGGCTTGCAGTCCTTCGACCGCGTGCTCGCGGAACATCGTGCACGAGTCGCGCAGCAAGTTCGCACTGTGCAAGAAGTTCGAGAGAATCACCGGGTTGAAGACGTTGAGTTCAAAGTTGCCCTGGGACGCGCCAAAGCCGATCGCCGCGTCGTTGCCGTAGACTTGCACCACGACCATCGACATCTGTTCGGACTGTGTCGGATTGACTTTGCCCGGCATGATCGAGCTTCCCGGCTCGTTCTCCGGCAGAATCAGCTCGCCGATACCGGCACGCGGGCCCGAGGCCAGCCAGCGAATGTCGTTCGCGATCTTCATCAGCGCGGCGCCGAGCGTCTTGAGCGCGCCCGAGGCAAAGACGAAGTCATCGTGTGACGCAAGTGCTGTGAACTTGTTCGGATGCGAGCGGAACGGCAGCCCGGTCAATTCGGCGAGTTTCTTGGCCATGCGCTCGGCGAACTCCGGGTGCGCGTTGAGCCCGGTGCCGACCGCGGTGCCGCCGATCGCGAGATCGTAGATCGGGTCGAGCGATTCTTTGATCGCCTTCATCGCGCGATCGAGCTGCGTCACGTAGCCCGAAAACTCTTGTCCGAGCAAGAGCGGAGTCGCGTCTTGCAGGTGGGTGCGCCCGACTTTGACGATGTCTTTCCACTGCTTGGCTTTGACGTCGAGCGCATCGCGCAGCGCCTTCACGGCCGGAAGCATCTCGACCACCGCTTCGGCCGCGGCCATGTGCATCGCGGTCGGGAACGTATCGTTCGACGACTGCGACATATTGACGTGATCGTTCGGATGCACCGGCTTCTTCGAGCCCATCTCGCCGCCCGCGATCTCGATCGCGCGGTTCGAGATCACTTCGTTCACGTTCATATTCGTCTGCGTGCCCGAGCCCGTCTGCCAAATGCGCAGCGGGAAGTGCGCATCGAGTTTTCCGGCGATCACTTCGTCGGCCGCTTGCACGATGAGCTTCGTCTTTTCATCGTCGAGCTTGCCGAGATCGTGATTGACGAGCGCCGCAGCTTTCTTGAGCTGCGCCATCGCGACGATCACTTGCTTGGGCATACGGTCCTTCGGCCACGAGCCTTCACCGATATCGAAGTGGATGAGCGAACGCGCCGATTGCGCGCCGTAGTACTTATCTGCGGGGACCTCGATCTTGCCCATCGAGTCGGACTCGACGCGCGTTTTGGTCGTTCCGTTAGTGGTGCTGTTTACAGTCGTCATTGCAACACCTATCTTCACCCCTGCGGGGAATCTCGGCCTGGACTTAGGTCGGGGAAGGAACGCCTCTTTGGCGAGCTAACGGACGGTTTGATGCGCTGGCGCTTGGTTTCCCTGTCCCTGCTCTCGCTGTTGGTCACCCTTTTCGTGGCCGCCACGCTCTTCGGCATCGGGGGGCGCCCGTGGTTCGGCTGGTGGGACTCCAATGCGCTGCGCGCTGCGCCCTACACCGTGCGCATCGTCGAGCCCCGCCCGGGCGGCGCGACCGAGCGCGCAGGAATACGCAACGGCGACCTGATCGATTTACGCGAGCAGTCGCTCGGGTCGCGCATTGCCGTCGTGGCCCAACTCAGTGCCGCGCGTCCGACGATTGTAACCATCGAGCGCGGCGGCAACCGCTCGACGCATAGCGTCATCGGAAGCACGTCGTGGGAAGGCGCCGCGCAGTGGAAAATGCCGCCTCAAATCCTCACGTTGCTTGCCGCGCTCTGGTTCGGCATTTGCGCGCTCCTGCTAGCCTTGCGCCAATGGTCGCGTCCCGATGCAAGGCTGCTAATCCTGACGCTCCTCTGCTTCTCGACCGTGCTACTCGACCCGCGCTATTTCGTTCCGCCCTCAGCGACACTCCAGCTCGTGCTCTTCATCATCGCGCACGCGTGCATGGCAATTGCTCCGCTGCTATTGTTGCGCCTTTCGTCTCGCACCGGGCAACCGTCGCGCCTGCGTACGATCGTGACGTGTGCGGCGATCACGCTGGTCAGTATCGGTTTTCTCGCCGACGTTGCGGCTGCGACCGGCCTTGCGACGCTCTGGTTCGATCCCCTGCCGTTTATCTACCGAGTATCGCCGTTACGCCTCTCGATCGACGTCGTCACGTACGCGTTGGTCGCGTTCGCAGCATTTGCCGCGGTCCGTGCAACACCGGCCGACGAACGGCCGCGCGCAGCATGGCTGCTACTGCCGCTGCCGATAGCGCTTTTTGCCGCCGCCTTCACCCAAACAATTGCGGTCTTTATTACCTCCTGGTTCCTCAATGTCACCCTCATCAGCGTTTCCAACGGCATCTGGCTCCTGAGCGCCGGGCTCGTGACGTATGCGCTGCTCAAACGCCGCGTGCTCGACTTCGAATTCGTACTCAGCCGCACCGTAGTCGTAGCTACGATTTCACTGATCGTGGTTGCATCGTTCATTCTGCTGGAATTTTTGCTGAATACCGTACTGATGGGCGTGAGTCACGCGACGGGTCTTGTCGCAAACGCGGCGCTGGCGCTCGTACTCGGCCTCTCGCTGAACCCGATTCACCGCCGCGTCGACGGCGTCGTCGAGCGCGTCTTCTTCCACAAGCGCCACGAGGACGAACGCGCGCTGGTCGAGTTCGGACGCGAGGCCGCATTTGTAACCAACGAGAAAGCACTGCTCGATCGCGCCATCGAGAATCTTCACGAGCACACCGATGCGCGGAGCGGTGCCATCTTTCTCGACGGGACTGGAAATTTCACACCGGCGCGTTCGTTCGGTGACGGCATCCAAGCGGTGATCGACGAGAACGATGCCGCCGTGCTCGCGCTCAAAGCGCGTCACGTGCCGATCGACCCGCACCGCTATGCAAGCGCGCTGCGCGGCGCGCTGGCGCTTCCGATGCTCGCCCGGGGACGGCTGCTCGGCGTCGTGGTCCTCGGTGAGCGCGCCGGCGGGGAAGCGTACGCACCTGACGAGATCGCCGCGCTTTCGTCGATGTCGCAAGGTGTGAGTAGCGCCCTCGACGTGCTCGCAGTCAGCGACGAGCTTTCGCACGCGTCAATTGCCGATGCCGTCCGCCTGGAGCTCGCGCCGCTGCGCGCGCAGCTCGAGGCAATCGCTAGCGCGCTGCGCGCCGAGCCGCGGTGAGACCCTCCACGGTATCGCCCACGGCGTCCATGCCGGTGATCTCGTAGATCGTCAGAGGAAATTTGGGATTGAAGCGGCGCCTGTCGCACCGAGGACAGCTTGCCGGTTTGCCCGGGCGTTTGCGCCGGAGCACCTCGAACGCGCACTCCTCGCAGCGCAGGATATAGCGCTTCGACGACTCATTCAAGGGCCGTACGTTACCCAGATCGTGATAGATCGAGGTCAGGCCGCAATCGCGCATCTTGCGCTTGAAGCGCGCGCTGTGGCCGGTGTCGCGCCAACGCGCGTAGCACCACGCATGGATCATCTCGTGAAGTAGTGTCTCCTCCAGTGCCTCGGGATACTTACGGAAATGCTTCACCGACAGTTCGATGAGCAGGGGATTTCCGTAGGTGATGCGACCTGCCGAATTCGAGAACCGCGCGTTGTAGCGGATACGGCAATCGGGGATCTCGCCGTTGAAATGCTCGTAGTTCAGGCGGGCAAAGAGCAGTTGGAGATCGGCTTCATTGGGGACCACGAATGAATCGTTTCGCCTTTCGTCCAAACGACTCTTGGTGGATACCAGAAACCGGTGAACAAGCAAGAGCGCGGACTTCCGCCGCGAATCTACGTTCCCATCGTAGCCGTCTTTGCCGTGCTCTTCTTAGGAGTAATGGGATATTTGATTGCCGTTGGTTTTGGTGTGACCGGTTCGGTCTTCGGGAAGAGCGGCAATGCGGCGAGTCTTTCACAAGGCTCGACCACCGCAGTGCAAGGCGGCGGGCCACCCGCCGCGGTGATGGAACAGCTCTCCGCGCTGCGTGCACGCATTGCGGCACACCCGAATGACGATGTTGCGATCACGCAGCTCGCGGATGAATATCTGGCGGCGGGTAAGTTCGCGCAAGCGATTCCGCTCTACCAGCGTGCGCTGAAGTTCAATCCCAGAAACGTGGCCGCACAAACCGGGCTTGCCGAGGCGCAAGAGAGCCTGCGTGAAGCACAGCCATGAAGATTTACGTCAGCGCCGACATGGAAGGTACGGCCGGCGTCTGTTCGTGGGCGCAGGTCGATCCCTCCAACGCGCACGAGTATCCCGTGTACCGGCGCTACATGACGCGCGAAGTGCGGTCCGCGATCGACGGTGCGCGCCAGGCCGGCGGAAGCGATTTTTTGGTCAACGATTCCCACTGGGACATGCGCAATCTGCTCTGGGACGAGTTGCCCGACGACGTGCGTATGATTTCGGGCGCACGCAAACCGCTCTCGATGGCAGAGGGCGCGCAGCAGCGCTTCGACGCAGCGTTCTTCACCGGCTATCATGCGCGGATCGGTGAAGCGAATGCCGTGCTTTCACACACCTACAGCGATGCAACGCTCTACGACGTGCGGATCAACGGCACGCCATGTAGCGAGGCAGTGCTCAACGCCGCGATCCTCGGGCAGTTCGGCACGCCGGTGGTGCTCGTCACCGGCGACCGGGCAACCGTCGAGAGCGTGAAGGCGGTGCTTCCGTGGGTCACCGGCGTCGTCGTCAAAGACGCGATCGGGTACTTCGGCGCCAACTCGCTTACGCCGGTTGCCGCGTGCGCAGCGATTGCCGACGGCGCGCGTGAAGCGCTTGCCGCGCTCCCGCAGGCAAAGCCGTTTCGCTTTGCACCGCCGATCGAGCTGGTCATCGAAACCGTGAAAACCGAACAAGCCGACTTCATGGAACTCTTGCCGCGCGTCGAGCGGATCGGCGGGCGGGCCGTGCGCTATCGGCACGACGACTACTTGATGGTCTTTCAGGCATTTCTCGCCGCGATGCGTCTCGGCGGTGCCGCGAATATGCCGGCATGAAACTCTACTGTTCGAGCGACATGGAGGGCGTGGCCGGCGTTAGCGCATGGGAGCAGGTCGATGCGCGCACGCCGCACCCTGACTATGCAATCTACCGGCGCTACTACACGCTCGAGGTTGCAGCGGCGATCGAAGGCGCTCGGCGCGCCGGCGTTACCGGCGTCGTTGTCAACGATTCGCACGGCCCGATGCGCAATCTGCTCTTTGACGACCTCCCTAGCGATATTCGCGTCGTCTTCGGTAATCGCAAACCATACTCAATGGTACAGGACTGCGATCCAAGTTTCGGCGGCGCATTTTTCATCGGCTACCATGGTGCTATCGGCGACCGTGATGCGGTCCTTTGCCACACCTACACGCCGGCGGTCATCTACGATCTCTACCTCAATGGCGTGCGCTGCAGCGAAGCCACCTTGAATGCGGCGCTGATCGGCGCGCACGGCGTGCCGCTCTTGATGGTCACCGGCGATCGTACGACCGTCGAAGGCGTGCAGGCACAGATGCCGTGGGTGCACGGCGTCATCGTCAAGGAATCGATCGGCACGCTGAGCGCAAACTCGATGTCGCCGGCTGCAGCGCAGCGCGCGATTGCCATCGGCGCCGAAGCGGCCGTCGGAAAATCTGCAAACGCCAAACCCTTCGTGCTCGAATCGCCGATCGAGATGCGCGTGACGCTCACCAAAGCCGAGCAGGCAGACTACGTCGCGATCATTCCCGGCTTCGAGCGGGTAAGTGGACGTGAGGTGCGGTTCACCGACCCCGACATTCACACGGTCTTCAAGGCGTTCGTTGCGACCTTCCGTTTGGGCGCTCTGGCCTAATCATTCACGTGCGCGTGAAGCATCGGTACGCTATCATAGGCGTATGACCGCACGACGAAGCGCCGATCCCAACATCGCAGAGGTCGCCGCCTTGATTGGTGACCCGGGTCGCGCGGCAATGCTCCTCGCGCTTCTCGACGGGCGCGACTTGGCCGCCTCGGAGTTGGCTTCGGTTGCGGGCATGACGCCGCAGGCCGCCACCGCGCACTTTAAAAAACTCGTTGCCGCCGGCTTACTCGTCGGGCGCTCGGCTGGACGTCATCGCTTCTTCCGCATTGCTTCGTCCGAGGTTGGACACGCAATCGAGACGCTGGCGGCGATTGCGCGCCCGGCACGCATCGTCGCACTCGGACAAACCACCGCGTTCGAACGCTTACGCGAAGCGCGCTCGTGCTACGACCATCTCGCCGGAAAGCTCGGCGTCGCCGTCACCGAGCGGCTCATCGAGCGCAAAGCACTCGCACCCGACGGTCGTGATTTTACGCTCGCACCGCACGGACGTAGGATCTTTTCCGAACTCGGCGTCGACGTCGATAACGTGCAGGGCGAACGGCGGCGCTTTGCGCGCGCCTGCATGGATTGGACCGAGCGCCGTCCGCATCTCGCCGGAAGCCTCGGCGCAAGCGTCTTGCACCTGCTCGTACACAAACGTTGGGTGACGCGCAACGCGAACGACCGGGCGCTGCGCGTGACACCCGAGGGCAAACGCGAACTCCGCCGCCGGCTCGGGATCACCTTGTGACGTTGACGCCGCTCACGGCTCCGACCGCCGACGACCCGTATATCTACTACGCGCGCCAAGCCATCGAGCATCCGTTTTACTACGATGCCGAACTGCGCTGTTGGGTCGCATGCAGCGTCAAAGCCGTGGACGCGGTGCTTCGCAACGGTGCGTTCCACGTGCGCCCGCAAAACGAGCCGGTTCCTTCGGTGATGCTCGGCACACGGATCGGTGAACTCTTTGCGCATATGCCACGCATGACCGACGGTCCGGCACACGAACCGCGTCACCGCTTCGTCCAAGAACTGGTCGATACGATGCCGGTCGGCGCACTTGCAGCGGCGATGCCGGATCTCGCGCGCGATCCGCTGCAGAAGTTGATGTTCACGTTTCCATCGCGCGCGGTCGCAACGCTGCTTGGGATTACCGCCGCTCGCATACCGGGGATTGAAGACTTAGCGCGTGCACTCGCGCGCGCCATAGGCCCGGGCGCGAGTCCCGATGACATTCCGCGCGCCTCGAGCGCAGTCGATGCGCTCGAGCTGATCTTCGCGGAACGCTTTCCCGACGCCGAAGAGCGCTTCGGCGCCATCAGCTTGCTCTTTCAGGCCTATGACGGCACCGCCGGACTGATCGGCAACACGCTCTACCAGCTCGCCGTCGCGCAGCCGGAGATCACGCGCCGGATCGTGAGCGATCCGAAGACACTCGCTGGGTTTGTCGCCGAGGTCGCGCGGCTCGATCCGCCGGTTCACAACACGCGGCGCTTCGCCGTGCGCGAGATTGCAGTTGAAGATGCAGTTGTGCGTAGTGGCGAGAGCGTCTTGGTTGTGCTCGCAGCAGCGAACTATGACACCGAAGCAGCAGGCCGCACGTTCACCTTTGGCGAGGGCAGCCATGCGTGCGTCGCTGCACGGCTCGCGATCACGATCGCAAGTGTCGCTGTCCACGCGCTCATCGAAACCGGGTTGGACCCTGCTGCGATCCAACGTGGCGGGTTCTTTCCTGCGCCCAACGTGCGCATACCACATCTGATGCTAGGGAGCTAGCGGCTGCCCTTGCCCGACGGCTTAATGTGATCCAGGCTTTTTACGCTCACTGCCTTTACAAGGCAATCGTGACGGTCGTGTATCGTAAAAGGCCCGACCTAGGACTCATTTTGACGAGGAATAGATGGGCAAAAAGGCCTTCACAGCCCCCGGTATTGCTGTTGCGTTCATCGCGTTGTTGATGGCAGCGTGCAGCCCCTCCAGCCATGGAATTGTTCCGCTCCCAACGAGTACCGCTACGCCGATTGCGGCGCCGAGTTCGACGGCGCAAACGGTAGCGACCCAGGTCACCGTTTCTCTGCCCACCGCGAGCGCCGGTGCTACGCCGGAGCCGGTGGCGCTCCCGGCGGTTGCGGGCTATGCGCCGGCCATGTCGCTTCCACTTCCCCAAACCGCGACCAACGCGCTACTCACGACCGTCGTTTCGAACACCACATTTTCGTCGGCGCCACCGCTCTCGCTCGCGCGGTTCGTGCAAGCCGTCCGCAGGGACGCGCTGCCGACTAATTCGGCGGTACTTCTCTACATCCAAATCTACTCGAGCGCGACGATCGTCCTGCCGAGTGCGCCCGGCTTTACGATCGCGATTCCCTCGGCAGACAACTTCCCGAACGCGAGCTACTATCTCGCGCTCTACGATCCGACGCGCCCCAGCCTCGGCTGGCAATATGGCTTCGAAGGACCCGGGAGCCTGAGCGGAACGACCGTTAGCTTTACAAGCAACCCGAGCCCGTTCACGCTGCAAGCGGCGCTCTCATATTATTTCGCGCTGATCGTCATTCCGCAGAACAGCACCCAGCCGACGCCGGCCCCCTCTACTGCGCCAACCAGCGTACCAACGCAAAGTCCGCCTCCGGTGACAACGTCGCCGACGCAGAGCCGCATCGGCGACATCGCCGACGCCGACAACATCGCCGACGCCGACGTCATCGCCAACGCCGACGCCAACGGCAACGCCAACCAGCCAACACCAACGCCAACCCCGACGCCAACGGCGTCCGCGGGCGGCGTGGTCATTATCGAAGCTACCGGACATCCGAAGAAATGAAGAAAAGGATCATGCGTAATATTATTCGCGCCTCGGCGCTTGTTAGCGCGTTCGCTCTTGCCGCTTGCGGGGGTGGCAGCGGTGTATCTTCTGCCGTTCCGAATACCGCGCCCAATTCCGCTAGCCAAAACAAAGCAGCGGCAACCGCGACCAGTACGGTCACGTTCTCAATTCCGCTCGGCACAAAGGTCAGCGGCGCTCCGTCACAAAGCCTGAGCTCCCGCACGAAGAAGCCCGAATTCGTCGACGCGAGCACAAACGGCGCTTTCACGGTGATTTTCGATGCTACTACGCTCAGTGCAATACCGTTCCAGCCAAACGGGAATGTTACCGAAGGCCAAACAGGCCCGAGTGGTTCGGGCACGCTGCCGAACGGTGGAAGTTTCACGTATTCGGTGACGTACACGTACACCAATTCCCAAGGTAGCGGTTCGGGTAATCAACCGTATGCGGTTGTTGCCTTCGGCTACACAACCACCCCGGGCACGCACACACTCGGCATTGTCGAAACCAACGGGCCATGCGAACCGGACGTCTACGGACGCGAACTCTGTATCCCCACGACGGACGGCTACGTTCTCACCGAGGGTCAGACCACGCTCAATCTCCAGCCTGGACCGAACAACGTCTCGACGCTCGTTCTCAAAGGCGTGATGCAGTCGGCCTATCTGTGCGATGCATTGTGCGATGGTAATACCGGAACGTACGGAGCAAGCGGATTCGCGATCACGGTGTTCGTCGCGGACGAAGCCGGTGACGCGATCCCGTTTCAGAAGGATACTTCCGGTAATCCGGTTCCGTTCGACAACGGTTCGTATCAGATCGTCGAACCCGATGGTCAAAATATCGTGACGATCACGCAACCGGGAACAACATACAGCACTCCGGGCACCGACGATCATTCACTCTACGGAGAGAATATCACGATCAAATGTAACACGGTCGGCACGACACAAGTCGAAGCCGTGTTGCTGGCGAGCGACCCGAGTTCGGGAAGTGTTGCAAACTTCACCTACAGCGCGAACAACTACCCGGCAGCGGGTAGCGTTCTCGGCTCCGTTGGTTCAGACCAATACTTCGGTAACGTGCTTAGCGTGACTTGCACCGCCAGCGGCGGAGTGTCGGTAATTTAGCGTCGATCGACGACGCGGACCGCTTTGCCCGCTGAACGCGGAATCGATGCCCGGTGTGACGACCTCCACATGCATCGTCACACCGGCGTAGCTCTTGATCGTCGCCGCGAGCGCGTGGGCGCAGTCGAAGAAGTCGGTCTCCGGCACGCCTGGGTTCACCTCGACGCGTAGCGCCACTTCGTCGAGCGCGCCGCTGCGGGTCAGATGCAACTGATAGTGGGGCGTCAACCGCTCGTCGCGGACGATGAGCTCTTCGATCTGGGATGGGAACACGTTCACACCGCGGATGATGAGCATGTCGTCGGATCGACCGGTGATCCGTTGCAAACGCCGCATCGGCCGCGCGGTACCCGGCAAGAGACGCGTCAGATCGCGCGTGCGATAGCGAATAGCCGGCAGCGCTTCTTTGGTAAGTGTGGTAAGCACGAGTTCTCCGAACGATCCATCGGGTAGCACCTCGCCGGTCTGCGGATCGATGATCTCGGGATAGAAGTGATCCTCCCACAGCGTCAACCCGTCTTTGGTTTCGAGACACTCGACCGCGACGCCGGGGCCCATGATCTCGGAGAGGCCGTAGATGTCGACCGCGTCGATGCCGAGCAGTGCCTCGATCTGGGCGCGCATCTCGTTGGTCCACGGCTCGGCGCCGAAGATGCCGATCTCGAGGCTGCTCGCACGCGGATCGATTCCCTGACGCAGCATCTCTTCGGCGATCGCGATCATATAGCTCGGCGTCACCATGATGATGCGCGGCTGCAGATCGGTAATGAGCTGCACTTGCTTTTCGGTTTGGCCGCCCGACATCGGAATCACCGTGCAGCCTAACCGTTCGGCGCCATAGTGCGCCCCGAGTCCGCCGGTAAAGAGCCCGTAGCCGTACGAGATATGCACGATGTCGCCCGGAGCGCCACCCGCCGCGCGAATCGATCGCGCCATCAATTGCGCCCACGTGTCGATATCGTTTTGCGTATAGCCGACGACGGTCGGCTTGCCGGTGGTTCCGCTCGACGCGTGCAGGCGCACCGTCTGCTCGCGCGGCACCGCGAAGAGTCCGAAGGGATAGTTCTCGCGGAAATGTTTCTTCTCTAAGAACGGAAAGCGTGCAAGATCGCCGAGCTCGCGAAGGTCGTCGGGGTGCGCACCTACGCGCTCAAACTCTTCACGATAGAACGGCACGCGCTCGTAGGCGCGCCGTATGGCAGTGCGCAGCCGCTCGAGTTGGAGTGCGGCGAGCGCATCACGGCTCGCGCGTTCGATCGGTTCGAGTTCGGCGGTCGTCACACCCGTTCCATGGCGAGCGCAATCCCCTGTCCCACACCGATGCACATCGTGCACAGCGCGCGCTTGCCTCCGCGCTCGATGAGTTCGAGTGAGGCGGTAAGCGCGAGTCGCGCACCGCTCATGCCGAGCGGATGGCCGAGCGCAATCGCGCCACCATTCGGATTCACGTGTGCAGCGTCGTCGGACAAGCCCAGTTCACGCATCGTCGCCAGCGCTTGCGACGCAAAGGCTTCGTTGAGTTCGATCACGTCGAAGTCTGCTAGCGCAAGGCCCGTGCGCGCGAGCAGTTTGCGCGTTGCGAAGATCGGCCCAATGCCCATCACGCGCGGCGCGACACCTGCGGTCGCCGATCCGATCACGCGTGCGCGCGGGGTGAGCCCAAACTTCTCGACCGTTTGCTCCGATGCCACGATCAACGCAGCCGCGCCATCGTTGATGCCCGACGAATTCCCGGCGGTGACCGTACCGCCGGCGCGAAACGGCGCCGGTAGCGCGGCGAGTTTCTCGAGCGACGTCTCGCGCGGATGCTCGTCGCGTTCGACCGATGTCGCGGTTTTGCCGGTGCGTATCTCGACCGGCACGATCTCTTTGGCTAATCTGCCCGACGCTTGCGCCGCAGCGGCGCGTTGCTGCGAACGTAATGCAAAAGCATCTTGATCGGCGCGGCTCACGTTGAATTCGGCCGCCACGTTCTCGCCGGTCTCCGGCATGCTGTCGATGCCGTAGCGTTCCTTCATTACGGGGTTCACGAAGCGCCAGCCGATCGTCGTATCGTAAACGGCCTGATCGCGCGCGAACGCCGAGCCGGCTTTGGACATCACGAGCGGTGCGCGCGTCATGCTCTCGACGCCTCCCGCAACGGCGAGATCGATATCGCCCGCAATAATTGCCCGCGCCGCGCTTGCAATGGCATCGAGTCCCGAGCCGCAGAGCCGATTGAGCGTTGAGCCCGGTACGCGCTCGGGTAATCCGGCCAGGAGCGCCGCCATCCGCGCGACGTTGCGATTGTCTTCGCCGGCTTGATTTGCGCATCCGAGATAGACTTCGTCGATCGCCGCGGGATCGAGCAGCGGATTGCGTGCGAGGAGCGCGGCGATCGGAATCGCCGCGAGGTCGTCGGCGCGCACCGAAGCCAAGCTCCCGCCGTAACGGCCGATCGGCGTACGCACGCCATCGCAGATAAATGCGGCGATCCCGCTCACGAAGATTCCTTCCCATCGATAACATTGCCGCCGATAACATTGCCGCGTACGGCGGCCGAGTGACCTCGAAAGATCGCAACGACGCGCCCGTCGCCGCCGGTGATCGTCACGTCGTAGATACCGAAACGGCCCGCGAGGTTCAATTCTTTGCACTCCGCAACGAGTTTCTCGCCTTCTTGTCCGGGAGAAATGTACGTGATCGAACAGTGTTGCGCGACCGACGGGACGTTGCGTGAGTTGCAGGCAAAGGCGAACGACGAATCCGCAAGCGCAAAGATTGCGCCGCCGTGCGCGATGTGATGCCCGTTGACCATCTGCGGTAGGAGCGTCATCGACACGCGTGCATAGCCCGGCGCGACCGCCTCGATCTGCATGCCCGCCGTCTGCGATGCACGATCGCGGCTATACATTGCGTCTGCGCACTGCTCCGCCAGCGTCTGCGCGTCGGTCGTCGTCATCGCCCCTCGAATTCCGGTTTGCGTTTTTCGCTGAAGGCTGCAACGCCCTCAGCATAGTCGCGGGTTGCGCCGAGGATCCGTTGCAGGTCGCGTTCGCGATCCAGCGCGGCATCGAGCGTGCTCGTCCAGCCCGCGTCGAAGGCCGTTTTTATCGCGCCGAGCGCGCGCGTCGGCGCCTGGGCGAGCGTGCTTGCCAGCACGTTGCACGCGTCGTCGAGCTTGTCGTCGTCGACGACGTCCCAAATTGCGCCCCACGCATGGGCCTGCTCCGCGGTGATGCGTTCGCCCAACATTGCGAACGCAACCGCGCGCGCATGGCCGAAGAGCCGCGGCAGCATCCAGGTACCGCCCGAATCGGGCAACAAGCCGATGCGCGAGAACGACTCGATAAACGACGCCGAACGCGCAGCGACGACGATATCGCTCGCAAAGGCAAGATTTGCACCTGCTCCGGCGGCAACGCCATTGACCCGCGCAACAATCGGTTTGGCGAGCGCGCGCATCGCGCGAATCATCGGCGAATAGCTCCGCTCGATCGTCGCGCCCAAGTCACTCCCCGGCGCGACGCCGGGTTCGGCGAGATCTTGCCCGGCGCAAAACGCGCGGCCGTTCCCGGTCAAGAGCACCACGCGCACGCGATCGTCGCGGGCAGCTTCGTCGAATGCCGCACGTGTCGCTTGTGCCATCTCGGCATCGAAGGCGTTGAGCTTCTCGGGGCGGTCGAGCGTGACGCGCATGATGCCGCCTTCACGCGAGACGAGTACGCTGCTCATACGAGCTGGGCCGCGATCGCGTCGACGTCGAGCGCGAGCTCATCGCTCACCGGATGACTTTGACACATGAGCACCACGCCGCTGCGCACCTCGTAGTCCTCCAGTGCGAAATGCACGTCCATATCAACCTCTCCCGTGACAAGTTGCGCGCGACACGACGAGCAAATCCCACCCTTGCACGAGAACGGCAAGTCGATTCCCTGGCGCAAGCCCGCGTCAAGTACCGACTCGACGTCTTTGCGAATCTCGAACGTGCGCGTTGCGCCGTCCAGCACGACGCTCGCATGGACGATACGCTCGGCCTGCACCTTGGCGCGTTCGCGGCGCTCGCGCGCAACCTGTCCATCGGTGACAAAGCGCTCGACGATCGTGTGCTCCGGCGGGAAACCGCTCTCGCGCAGCGCGTGCGCCACGGCATCCATCATCGATTCGGGACCGCACAGAAAGACGTAGTCGGTTGCGGTGAGATCGATCCAGCCCTTGCACAGCTCGAGCATCCGCTCGCGATCGATGCGGCCGTTGAACGCGTCGATCTCCTGACGCTCGCGGCTGGTGATAAAAATCAGGGCCAGGCGATCGAGATAGCGATCCTTGAGATGTTGCAATTCCTCCCGGAACATCGTCGATGACGCCGAGCGATTGCCGTAAACCAGCGTGAAGCGGCTGCGCGGCTCGAGCTCGAGCGTCGTTTCAATCAGCGAGAGGACCGGCGTTATGCCGCTGCCCGCCACGACCGCAAGATAGTTACGCGTGCTCGACGGATCCAGCGGCACGAAGAAGCGACCCTGCGGCGACGCCACCTCGAGCTCGTCGCCCGCGCGCAGCTCGCCATGCGCCCAACTGGAAAAGATCCCGTCATCGACGCGTTTGATCGCAACGCGCAACTTCCCGGAGAACGGGCTCGTGCAAATCGAGTACGAGCGGCGCTCCTCTTGGCCGGCAATCGCCGCGCGAACGGTGAGATATTGCCCTTGCGTGAAAGCAAACGCCTCGCGCAAGTCCTCGGGCACGCCAAGTTCCACGACGACGGCGTCACGCGTATCCTTGCGCACGTGCTGGATCGGCAGGCGATAAAATTCCATCAGAATGGTTTCACGTAGTCGAAGGGCTCGCGACAAGCCTCACAGCGATATAGTGCTTTGCACGGCGTCGAGCCGAAATGGCTGATTTCCGTCGTGTTGCCCGCATTGCAACGCGGGCAGCGTACGATCGTAGAGACAACCGGACCGGCGGCGATATCGGTCGCGGGCGGTGCAATGCCGTGCTCGTGCAGGCGTGCGCGGCCGCGCGGCGTGATCCAGTCCGTGGTCCACGCCGGAGCGAGACGACGCTCGATGCGCACGTTCTTCACGCCATGGTCGTGCAACGCTTGCGTGACGTCTTCTTCAATGACGGCGGTGGCCGGGCAACCCGAGTAGGTCGGCGTCAATGCGACCACCAGCGCATCCGCTTCCTCGCGAATGTCGCGCACGATGCCGAGATCGGTGATCGTTACCGACGGCAACTCCGGATCGGGCACCGCGTCGAGCCACTCCCACGCGCGCGCTACCATGATGCACCTACGTACGTGCGCGGCAGCACCTGCATCTCGGCAAGCATGTAGCCCAGGGCCTCGGTGTGACGTCCTTGCTTTCCGCCACGTTGCATCCAGCCGTCGGCCGGCTGCGCGAGTGTTGCGTTTGCAAACGCAACGCCGATGCGTGCGAGCCATGCGTCACGCAGCGCTGCCGGATCGAACCCGATGCCTGCCGCCGTCATCTCCGCATCGATCTCGTCGCCGAGAAACATCTCGCCGGTGAAACGCCACAAATCGTCCACGGCATGCTGCGCGCGCTCGTGGCTCAGCTCGGTGCCGTCGCCAAGGCGAATCAGCCAATCTTCGCTGCGGCGCAAATGATATGCCGTCTCTTTGGCAGCCTTCGCGGCGATCGCGGCGATACGCTCGTCACGCGAACGCGTCAGTTCTTGCAGCGCGAGACTGGCCCACGCATCGTAGAAGTAGCCACGTACGATCGTATCGGCGAAATTGCCGTTGGGCGCTTCGGTGAGCAGCAGGTTGTGAAAATCGCCGCTGTCACGATGAAACGCGAGCGCATCGGCGTCACGCCCTCTGCCCTCGATCTCGCCGGCATAGTCGAGCCAATGCCTCGCCTGACCGAAGAGGTCGAGCGCGACGTTCGCCAGCGCGACGTCCTCTTCCATAATCGGTGCATGCGCAATCCACGCCGCACTGCGCTGCGCGAGCACAAGCGCACTGTCGCCGAGCCGAAGCACATACTCGACGTGCCCCTTCGAGGCTCGCTTCGCTCGCGCCTCAGGGTGACCAGTCATAAGTGTTTGACGCCCTCGGGCACGGGATAGAACGTCGCATGACGGTACGTTTTGTCTTCCGACGGCTCGAAAAATGCTTCGTTTTGCGACGGGTCGGTGGCGACGATATCGCTCGACTTCACAACCCAAATGCTCACGCCCTCATTGCGGCGCGTATACAGGTCGCGGGCATTCTGTACGGCCATTTCGGCGTCGGCGGCGTGCAGGCTGCCGACGTGCTTGTGCGCAAGGCCGTTTTCGCTACGCACGAAAATCTCCCAGAGGGGCCACTCTTTGCTCGTCACGCGACGCTCGTTTCGGCCGCGGCACGTTTGTTCGCATAGGCAATCGCCGCGTCGCGCACCCAGGCGCCGTCGTTCCAGGCATCGTTGCGCGTTTGCAAGCGCTCGCGGTTGCACGGACCGTCGCCCTTGATCACACGATAGAACTCGTCCCAATCGATCGGTCCGATCTCGTAGTGCTGCGTCGCATCATTCCAGCGCAGCTGCGGATCGGGAATCTTCAAACCGAGCTGCTCGGCTTGCGGCACGGTCTGATCGATGAACTTCGTTCGCAGTTCATCGTTGGTGAAGAGCTTGATCTTCCAGCGCAGCGACTGCTCGTTGTGCGGCGACGCGGAGTCAGGCGGTCCGAACATCATCACTGCCGGCCACCACCAGCGATCTAGTGCGTCCTGCGCCATCGCCTTTTGCTCGGGAGTCCCGTGCGCAAGCTTCCACATCACGTCGAAACCCTGGCGCTGGTGAAAGCTCTCTTCCTTACAAATACGCACCATCGCGCGCGCGTACGGGCCGTACGAGCAGCGCGTAATCGGAATCTGATTGATGATTGCTGCTCCATCAACGAGCCAGCCGATCGCACCGACATCCGCCCAAGTGAGCGTCGGATAGTTGAAGATGCTCGAATACTTGGCTTTGCCGCTAAGCAGCGCCTCGACCATCGCCTCGCGCGACGTGCCGAGCGTTTCGGCGGCGCTGTAGAGGTAGAGCCCGTGTCCCGCTTCATCTTGTACTTTTGCGAGCAGAATCAATTTGCGCAAGAGCGAGGGTGCGCGCGTGATCCAGTTGCCTTCGGGTAACATCCCGACGATTTCAGAGTGCGCATGTTGCGAAATCTGACGCGTCAACGTTTTGCGATAGGCTTCCGGCATCCAGTCGTTGGGTTCGACCTTGACGCCGCGCTCGAGCCGCGCGTTGAACGCCGCTTCGCGCTCGTCACTCGAGCCTTCAACGATGCCGTCGCTGATTGACGTATACATAGTTACACCGCCGCCAATGCCGGCACGTGCGCCGCCGTTGCATTCATGGTGAGGAGGTCGTAGGTCGCAACGACCTCATCGCGCTGATTGAAGACCGTGACCGACCAGCGTACCTCGCCGTATTCCGGTTTGCGCGGCCGCTTCTCTTTGACGGTAAGGCGCACGTGCATCGCATCACCGGGATACACCGGCGTAAGAAAGCGTAGGTTTTCGAGCCCGGAGTTCGCGAGCACCGGCCCGAGTTCCGCACGAACGAAGAGTCCGGCTGCAAACGAAAGCACGAGGTACCCGTGCGCAACGCGCCCTTCGAAGAACGGGCTCGCCTTGGCAGCCGCTTCATCCATGTGCGCGTAGAATTCGTCGCCGGTAAAGTGCGCGAAGCGCTCGATATCGTCGAGCGTTATCTCGCGCGCCGGCGTATTGAACGTCTCGCCGATCCGCAACTCCTCAAAGGCCCGCTCGAAGGGATGGCCGTCGGCCTGCAGCTCCGTCGCGCCGGGGTTCCATACGCCGGTCACCGTCGCGATGCGCTGCGGCGTGCCTTGCACCGCGGTGCGCTGCATATAATGGAAGATACCGCGCACGCCGCCCATCTCTTCGCCGCCGCCGGCGCGTCCCGGGCCGCCGTGCACGAGCGGCGCAAGCGGCGAACCGTGTCCGGTCTGCTCCTTTGCGTCGTCGCGATCGACCACGAGCACGCGACCGTGGAACGGCGCGATGCCGAGCACGAGCGCATCGGCCGTCGCCGCGCGATAGGAAAAGATTGACGCGACCAAACTGCCCTCGCCGCGATTTGCGATCTCGATCGCATCGTCGAGCGAATCGTAGGCCATCAGCGTCGTCACCGGTCCGAACGCCTCGATGCGGTGCACGCCCTTCGCCTGCAGCGGGCGGTCGCAGCGCAGCACGATCGGTGAGAGAAAGGCACCGGCCGTGGCATCCGCATCGATGAGATCTGGCGGCGCGTCGAGGTCGCCGTACACAACAACCGCTTCGCGCGCAAGCTCCTTCACCGCGGCGAGTACGTCATCGCGTTGCCCGCAGCTCACGAGCGCACCCATCGTGACTTTATCGTTGCGCGGGTCGCCGAGGACGGCACGGTCGAGCCGCGCCACAAGTGCAGCTTGCACGCGATCGATCATGCCGCGCGGCACGATTGCGCGGCGAATGCACGTGCAGCGTTGACCCGCCTTGGTCGTGATCTCGCGCGCGACTTCTTTGACAAACAAGTCGAATTCCGGATCGTCCTCGCGCACGTCCGGTCCCAAAATCGCCGCGTTGAGCGAGTCGCGCTCGGCAATGAAACGCACGCTGTTTTCTGTCATCGCCGGAATGCGCTGCAGCTTGATTGCGGTCGAAGCCGAGCCGGTAAACGACACGACGTCTTGGCCCGTGAGTCGCTCGAGCAAATCACCCAGGCTGCCGGCGATAAACTGCACGCTGCCTTCGGGGAGAATGCCGGAAAGGATGATCTCTTCGAACACGGCGTGCGCAACATAGGACGTCTGCGTGGCGGGTTTGACGATGACCGGGACGCCGGCAATGATCGCGGGAGCCAGCTTTTCCAACATACCCCAACACGGAAAGTTGTAGGCGTTGATATGCACCGCCGCGCCGCGCAGTGGCGTCATGATGTGCCGCCCGGCGAATGTGCCGCCCTTTGAAAGTGGCTCGAGTGCGCCCTCGACGGCAACGCGCGCATCGGGCAATTCGCGACGCGCTTTGGACGCAAACGACCGCAACGTGATGATGCCGCCGTCGATATCGGTCCAGCTATCCTTGCGCGTTGCGCCGGTTTGAAACGAGAGGAGGTAGAAACGCTCCTTGCATTCTTCTAAATGCGCGGCGAGACGCTTGATCGCGTCGGCGCGTTCGTGAAACGTGAGCGCACGTAGCGCGGGACCACCCACCCGCCGAGCGTGATCGAGGACGCGCCCGAAATCGATCCCCTGGCTCGACACGCTGGCCACGGGTCGGCCATCGATCGCCGAGGCGACCTCGGCGAATCCACCCGGGGCCTCGTACCAGGCTCCCTCGACGTAACTGCGCAGCTTCATGTTTCTCCTGTCCCTACCGAACGGTAGGTCAGCCTAAATCTTACGATCCGGCGCTTGGGCCGTCAATGCCCTCAAAGGCGATTTGCTCGATCGCTTCGGCGATCGCCGGGGCGGCGATGCGGCCGTCCGGCCGGTACCACTCGACGAGGGAGTTGGACATCCCGAAGATCAGGCGGACGATCAAGGCCGGCTCGATGTCGTTGCGCACCTCGCCCGCGGCTTGGGCCTCGCGCACGAGCTCGCTGATGCGCGCATCGAAGGTGCGCCGCCTCTCCACAGCGTCGCGTTCGGTTGCCGAGTTGCCGCGCACCCGAAAAAGCACGCTGACCTCGGCGCGCATCGACATCGTGATCTCCGCCACCCGCAGCACGATCGCGGTCAGGCGTGCGCGCGGCGTTCCCGCAGTCGCATCCGGTTCCTCGAGCACGCTAAAGAGCGCGGAGAGTGCACGATCGAGTCCGCGGGCGAGCAGGGCTTCCTTGCTCGGGACGTGGTGATAGATGCTCGCCTTGGTGATCCCAGCGGCCCTCGCGACATCCTCCATCGATGCTGCGTCGAAGCCGCGTTCCGCAAAGATACGGAAGGCCACGTCGGTGACCGAATCGATGTCGTAGGGGCGTCGCGCTTCCACAGACAACGAGTTCAGCCATGGCTTCCACTCGTCCCGCACCGGCCGCGACTTCGCTCGCGAACGATCGACTCGTCACCCTGCTCGAAAACATGCTCTTGCAACGCGCGGTCGATACGCGCGGCTTCCAGCTCAACCGCCAAGGTAAGATCGGGATCGCGATGGGGTCCGAAGGGCACGAAGCGGTGCAAGCCGGCGCAGGCATGGCGTTCGTGCGCGGTAAGGATCTGCTTTACCCTTACTACCGCAACACCGGCATCACGCTCGCGTGCGGATTTCCACTCGAAGACATCTTTCGCTCGCAGTTTGCGCGTGCAACCGATACGACCGGCGGCAAGTCGATCATCAACCACGTGAGCGGCAAGAAGCACGGCATTGCGTCGATCTCCTCGATTCTCGCCGCGCAGTGCCCGCACGCCGTCGGCGCAGCGTACGCAATCAAGCATCGCGGCGAAGCCGATCGTATGGTGCTGTGTCAGTTCGGTGAGGGATCGACGAGCGAAGGCGAGTGGCACGAATCGATCAATTTTGCCGCGATCCACAGACTGCCGGTCGTGTTTCTCTGCGAGAACAATCAGTGGGCGATCTCGACGCCGATCTCCAAGCAGATGGCCAACCCGAGCGTCGCCGCGCGCGCGCAGGGATACGGGATCGAAGGCGTCGTCGTCGACGGCTTCGACCCGGTTGCAGTCTACGAAGCCGTGCACGCTGCGCGTCAGAAGGCGGTCTCGGGCGGCGGCCCGACGATAGTCGAGGCGATGTGCTATCGCTTTCTTTCACATACCACCGATGACGACGAACGCACCTATCGCACGCGCGAAGAGGTTGCACAGGCGCGCGTCAACGATCCGGTTCCGCGCTTCGAGCAGCGCTTGGTCGACGCCGGCGTCGTGACGCACGACGAGATCGAAGCGACGCGCAAACGCATCGCCGCGCGCGTTAACGCGACGACCGACGCAGTCGAGAACGAACCGTCGCCCGACCCATCGACGCTCTACACCGAAGTCTACGCCGGACCACCCGACGCGTGGGTCTAGCTCGTTTGTCATCCCGAGCGTAGCGAACGCAGCGCCGAAGTCGAGGGACCGCCGTAGTTGTTCGCAGCGCTTTGCCGTTGCCGCTGAGCGAAGGCTCGAAGTTTTGCGCCATTCGCAGGATGCGAACTTCCTTTGGACGTGGCGCAAAACTCGCGCAGCAGGAGCGGCACACGATGTGTCGCGACGAGCGTTTTCGCGGGCGGCAACGGTGAAGCGCTTCGCTACGCTCGGGATGACAATGCGTTTAGAGATGCACCTCTGAATCGCGAGGTTTCAGGCCGGCATCCGAGGCCGCGCTCGATTGCGCTTCGCGCGAGTAGACCCGCAGTTCGGCGATATCGCGCGGAAAGAGCAGTTCGAGCGTCCAGTCGAAGGCGACACGCAGCTTGCGATCGAGCCCGGGTAGTCGCAGCAAATAGTACGTACGCCACAACATCCACGCAAGAAATCCAGTGAGGACGCGATCGCCGGGCAGTTGTGCGACCGCGCGGCGCCCACCGAGCGAGGCCATCATCCCAAGCGCGCTAAACGAAAACGGCTTCATCGGCTCGCCGCGCAACGTCGCGATCAAATTATTCGCGAGAACCGGCCCTTCGCGAAGCGCGTGCTGCGCGGTCAACGGGTAGTACCCGCCTTTGCCGTCAGGAATCGTCGCGCAATCGCCGAGCGCCCATACGTTGGGCAGACCCTCGACGCGAAAATCACGACCCACGATGATCGCGCCCCGTTTGGTAAGGGGCAGTACCGAGTCACGAATCGTTGGACTCGACGCGACGCCGGCGCTCCAAACGATCGTTGCGGTTTCGATGCGCCGCCCGCTCTGCAGCACGATGCCCTCATCGTCAGCGCTTGCCACGCCATCACCGGTGATAATTTCCACGCCACGCTTGCGCAAGAAGTCGGCAGAATACGCGCCCATGCGGTGCGGCAGGCCCGGCAGCAACGTTGGGCCGCCCTCGATCAACACGATGCGCACCATCGCCGGATCGATCGTTGGATAAAAGCGCAATACGTTGCGAAAGAGCTCGACAAACTCGCCCGTTGCCTCGACGCCGGTGAAACCACCGCCAACCACTGCGATCGTCAAGAAGCGCTTGCGTAACGCGGCATCGTCGGTTGGATCGGTAAGTTCGAGCAACCAGACGAGCCGGTTGCGCAGTATGTCGGCGTCTTGAAGCGTCTTGAGCGCGAAGACGCGCTCGGCAACTCCCGGCAATCCAAAGGTCGAGGTCGAGGAGCCGAGCGCAATCACGAGCTGATCGTAGACGATCGAATCCGTTATGCCGGTCAGCGTGTGGGTGAAGGTGACGGTGTTTGCCGAGGGATCCAATACATGAACATCAGCCAGGATGAAGTGCGTGTGGCGCAGTTGCGCCCGAATCGGCGTGACGATGTGCCGGCTCTCGAGCTCCCCTGAACTGACTTCGGGAAGCATCGGCGTAAACACCGAAAAATTTTCGCGGCTGATCAGTGTGATCTCGGCCTCACCGGGGCGCAGCCGGCGCTCGAGACGTTGCGCAACCGCGATACCGCCGAAACCGCCGCCGAGAATGACGATGCGCGCAGGACGTGACGAGCGATCCATATGAATGCTGTTCTCCCATGCACGAACAGCACCCCGTCGAAGGCGAGTACCAGGCGCCGGTCGCGCCCCAGGCGCCGCAACAACAGCAAGCGCGGCGCCGCGCGGGCGGCCTCGGGACGATCGCTGCGGCACTTGGCGTCGCCGCGCTCAAGTTCAAAACGCTCCTCGCGATCTTGCTCAATCTCAAGTTCGTGCTGATCGGCGCAAAGCTGTTTGCGGTGAGCTGGACGTTCATCCTTTCGCTCGTCGTCTACGTCGCGATCTTCGGCTGGCGCCTCGGTGTCGTCATATTGTTGCTGCTTGCAGCGCACGAGCTTGGACATTACTTCGCCTATCGCGCGTACGGATTGCCGGTGCGTGCGCCGGTTTTTATTCCTCTCTTTGGAGCGTACACGGTTGGTGCACTCGCGCCCGATCTGGAAGCCGACGCCTACATTGCGCTCGCGGGTCCCGTCACGGGACTCTTGCTCGCAGGCGTCTGCTACGTACTCGGCAACGCGACCAGCGACCGCTTTTGGTTCGTCTGCGCCGACCTCAGCGCGTTGCTCAACCTGCTCAACATGATTCCCGTGCTGCCGTTCGACGGCGGGCGCGTAATCGGAGCGATTTGGCCGCCACTGTGGATTGCGGGCGCGGTGATCTTTGTCGCCGCCGCGTTTTGGCTGCATGTCCCGATCATCTTCGTGCTGCTCATCGCGCTATTGGGCGTGCCTGCGATGATTGGCGCATTTCGCGGCCAGGTCGATCCGCGCGCAGCCTCGATGACCAACGGCGCGCGTGCGCGTGTCGGCCTGTGGTATCTCGCGACGATTATCGGGCTCATTTACGTCGTGGGACAAGCGCAAGGCGCACTTCCGGGTATAGGGAGATTATGAGCGAAAACCCGCCGGATTTTGCGATGCAGCGCGCGGTCGAGATCCTCGCGAACATCTACGAACGCGCACACAAGCAACAGGACACGCCGCCGCCGCCGGCCGACAAGCCGATCCTCATCTTCAGCGAGCGCATTGCACTCGACGTCACGACGACCAAGGCCGACGTGGACCGGGCTCTCGGCATCGGGTTTATGTATCCAACGCGCGGTTGGCACTCGTATGGCGTGCGCGGTACGAATAACACGCGCTTACTGCTGAGCATCTTTTATTCGAAAGGGCTAATCGCTTCGGCCGAGCTCTATCTGCCCAAGGTCGACCGCGCGCCGAAGCTCGAGCCGCAGGACGCGCACTTCCGTCTCGTGCCGGGCGAAATCGAAATCGGCATGCCGGTCACGTCGTTGCCGGAACACTTCGGCCACATGACGGGCATGCCGACAAAGCTCGGCCCCTACGAGGAGATGTTCGAAGCGCGCTTTCCTGGAGGCGCAGCCTACGCGATGGGCAACGACGGTATCATCGAACGCCTAGCCATCTACACGCTCCAAACGTAATGTGGACATTTGATTGAGCTCAGATTTAGGAACTGGAACCCGCAGTTTGCTTTAGCAAATAAGGGTTGCAGTGACGACAATATGAGCCAATCAAATGTCCACATTCATCATGTTGTCGAATGGGGTAACCGAGTTGGGATGGAAGCCCTTGAGGTCGTTGTTATACACGTACACGTCGGCGACGGTATAGAGCACGACTTCGGGAAGGTCTTTGGCGAGTTGTTCAAAGAGGACGCGATCGTCAGCGTTGCGCTGCGACTGATCGTAGTCGGAGAAAACCCGCTCGATCGCCGCATTCGCAACCGGGTTGCACCAGCGCACGTCGTTTTGTCCCCGTGGTGGAATCTGATCGCACGCAAAGAGGAACGAGAAATCTCCGATCGGATCGCCGACCCAATTGAAGAGCACGACGTCCCACTTACCGTTGTAGATGATACCACCGTCGCCGTAGGGCGCAAATAGCATTTGCGAGGGGTAGTGCCGGACTTCAATGCCGACCCCGATCTGCTGCCACGTCGAGCGAAAAAATTCGATCTCATTGTCGACGTTGGGCGACCCGGTTTGGATCACGGTAACCAGGTTCAATTTTGTGCCGTTCTTCACGCGAATGCCGTCCGGCCCACGCTTCCAGCCATCGGCGTCGAGCAACGCATTCGCCTTGGCGATGTTGAACGGAACGAGTCCAATGTGTGGGTCGTAGTAGGGAGCGCTGCGCGACGCCGGCGTCTCTTGCAGCGTTTGAATTCCGTGTTGGAACTTTCGGTCTAGAGTCGCACGATCCGTCGCGAGCTCGATGGCGTGCCGCACGATCGGGTCTGCAAGGATCGGATGCGCGGTATTAAAGTCGAGGTGCCCCCACGTATAGCCGGCCACGCTCAACACACTGAAGCCTTTGAGATTGGTCACGCGAGCGTAATAGGCGCCTGGAACGTTCGTCCACATGTCCAGCGCATGCGACTGCAGCGTGGTTAGAACCGTGTCGCGATTCGGGATAATGTCGAAGTCGACTTCCGCGAGCTTGGGCTGGCCGCGGAAGTAGAAGGGATTCGGCACCATCACGACCTTTTGCGTGCGATTCCATTCCTTATACTTAAATGGCCCAGCGCCGATGGGGAGAGCATTGAACGGCACGTTGTTGATGTTCGGATATTGCGCGAGAAGGTGCTTGGGCAGAATCGAGGGGTTCCCACCGGCACTTGAATAGAACGTCACGATGAACGGTGAGTAGGGTTTTTTCAGATGGAAGATTACCGTGTACTTATCGGGTTCGTCGATCTTCGTGATCAAATCCCAGCCGGCTCGGCTCGTTACGTTGTTCGCCGGGTTCATCACTACGTGATAGGTGAAGACCACATCGTCGGCGTCGAGCGGCGTCCCATCCGACCACTTCAGTCCCTTGCGCAGGTGATAGGTGATCGCGAGACCGTCGACGCTAATTCCACCGTTCGCCTTGGTCGGTACCTCCGTCGCAAGCTCGGGATAGGGCAGATTATGCGCGTTCCACTTTATCAAATACGCCGCGGTCATCGACGACATGTAGCCGAGCGTCGCTTGTTGACCGAGGAGCGTATTGAGCGTGTTGACGTCTTCCGCATTGGCGAAACGCAGCACGTGCGGCACTGTCCAACTATTGACCCGTCCGCCCTCCGACTGCTGCGAGGCCTTCGAGCACGCGCACAGCGCGAGCGCCACGACTACAATAACGAAACGTCTCATATTGATAACTCCCACGGATTCCAGAATGTGGAGATGACGGGCGATGGGTCGTAACCCTTCAGGTCGGAATTATAAACGTACGGCACTTTGCGAAAACCGATGATGATCGTTGGTACGTCGCTTGCGAGCTGCTGTTGAAAGATGACATAGTCAGCTTTGCGCACCGGCTGATCGACGGTGCCGAGTGCATCGCGCATCGCCTTGGTTGCGGCCGCGTTCACCCAGAAAAGCGAGTTTTGCCCGCGCGGCGCAAGATTGTCGGCAGAGTAGAGCGGGTCGAGATCGGGGTCGGCCGCACCGGACCACGCGAACGTTGCCGAATCATAGTGGCCGCCCTCGAGGATCGCGTCGCTGCCGTTTGCGAACATCTCCGCGGTCGGATAGTTTTTCACGTCGGCTTGTACGCCGACGTCGTGCCACTCGCGCTGCAACACGGCCTGCAGGGCCTTGCCGATCGTCGATTCGGTCTGCGTGCTCAAGTTGAATTCAAGCTTCGTTCCGTTCTTGACGCGAACGCCGTCGCGCCCCACATGCCATCCGTCTGCGTCCAAGAGCGCGCGCGCTTTAGCCGGATCGAACGCATAGTGCACCGTCTTGGTCGTATAGCCCCATGAATACGGCGGTTCGGGACTATCGGAAGGCGTGTCGGCGCCATGCATGATCTTGGCGATGATCTCCGGACGATTGGTCGCAAAGGCGATCGCGCGGCGGACTTGCAGATCCGAGAGTATCGGATTGTGCAGATTGAAGTCGATGTGATCGAACACAAACGATTCTACGACAATTGCTTTCAATCCCGAATCGGGCTGCGCGGCTAAAGCCTGATAGCGCGGCCAGTTGATCGCCGTCCCGCGCGCGAGCACGTCGATGGCGTGCGTCTGCACCTGCGTTTCCAGCGTGTTCTCGTCAGGTTCGTAGTAGAAGTCGACTTCGTTGAGTTTGGGCTTGCCCAGAAAATAGTTCGGATTGGCAGCCATGCGCACAACCGTGCCGCGCTCCCACTGAATGACCTTGAACGGTCCGCTGCCGATCGGCATCGCGTTGAACGGCGCGGTGTTTTGCGTGCCCGCGGCGACGTAGGATGCGAGGATATGCTCGGGAAGGATCGGGGCATTGCTGTTGACGCCCCACAGCTGCTGTAAGAACGGAGCGTAGAGCCGCTTCATATGAACCACCGCGACGTCGGGCGTCCGGCAATCGATCGATCCGATGTCGCGGTATCCGTCGGTAACGGCGATGTTCGTTTTGGGATCCATCACGTAGTGCCACGTGAACTTGAGGTCCTCGCAGGTTAGCCGCTTACCGTCTTGCCACAAGATGTTTGGGCGAAGTTTGTAGATCAGCGTGCGACCGTCTTGGCTGACGTCACCATTCTGGATCGTCGGAACTTCGCGCAGCGCATCGGCAACCGGGTGTCCGGACGCATCATAGCGCACTGCGTACGAATAGACGAACATCGATACGTCGAGCGTGAGCGCGTTGCCGTCGAGCACTGGGTTGAGCGACTTCACGTCATAGTTCGTGCCGATGCGCAGCACGCCGGGGTGCGTCCAGGAATGCCGCTCGCCCGCGCTCGTCGTCACGTCGACCTTAGCACAAGACGTCGCAAGCAGTGTTAGCGCGAGCGCCGCGCCGCCGATACGGCTCCTCAAGCGTTTTCGCCACGCATCGATTGCGGATCGATGCCGTGCAGCGCGCAAAACTCCCGGTAAGCCTGCGGTGTGATTTCCGACGGTTTGATCTCGCTGCGGCCGCCCCAAAACACGTTCGTGTATCCAAAGTCGATGCCGGCTTCGCGAAGATGCTCGTCGATAGCCGCCTTGTGCGCGAGCACCTTCTCTTTCTCCATGCCGTGCGCCACCGCCATGACGTTGACGTTCTTGAACTCGGGTCCGCCTTCGCGCCAATACGCGTGCGTGATCACGTAGTGCCGGCCCACCTCACGACCCGCATCCATCTCGCGCCCCGGCGGTACGGCCCAATGAAACAGCGCATTGTAGCGCGTCACGCGTTCGTCATTTGCGGTCGCCTTGACGTGCTCGAGAAACGTCGAGAAGCGCCCGATCACGCGGCGCTCGTTGAGGGAGCGAGCAACGCGCGTAAATTCCTCGAGCGACACATCTGCTTGCGCCGCGCGGGCACGCCACAGGTCGCGCACGATTTCTTCCGGCGTAAATTCACGTTTGAGCGCGGTGAGGACGCGCCAGTCGAGGTCGGAGAGTTCGACGATCGCCGTATCGGCCGGCGCGGCAAGCGTGTCGGCACGCGCGCCGGGTTCGAGCCCGCGCCGCCGCACGTGGCCAACGCCGAGCGCAAACACCATCTTGGCGGGCATCAAGCGGAAATGATCGGCACCGACTTCACGCGCGAGCAACTCCGCATGCTTTTGCAGCGAGTAGCCCTGTGGAACTTTTAGCGTCGTCCACAAGCGATACGTACTACCCGGCGTCGCGGTGTCGGTCGTGCGGATCACCACATGGCCCGAGAACGGATCCTCTTTAAACATGTAGTCGAATGCGCGATCGAGACGTTCGTTTGGGACCTGCCATGCGACGAGCGCGCCGCGCGCAAGGTTCGTCGACATCAAGGTCTGACGCACGCGGCGGATCGTGCCGGCGCGCAGCATCGCGACGACCCGCTCGATAACGATCTCAGGCGCCACGTCGCTGCGCGCCGCGATCTCGCCGAACGGGTCGAGTTGAAAACCGGCAAGGCGGTCTTCAGAGACCGCCAGGATGCTGGCATTTACCGGATCCGAGACTGCCGCGGATACCGTAGGGTGCGAGGACATCACCCCTACCTTAAAGGGTCAGGTCGCTTGCCCCTAGCGCGAAGGTGTACTGCTGCTCGGCAAGACGCTCTCCGTAGAGCGCTGCAACATAGTCGCGCTGCGCGGTCGCGAGATTCGCCTCGGCCGTGACGATCGCGGTGATCGTCGTTGCGCCGACCTTATATTGCGCCTGCGTGGCTTGCAGCGTCACGGTTGCACTCGTGACCTCGGCCTGGGCTTGCACAAGCGCTGCCCGCGCCGAGATCAGATTCGCCAACCCGCCGCGTACGTCGGATTGCACGGTCAAGCGCTGCGCGGTGAGAGCGGCGATGCCTTGATCCAACTGCGATGCCGCTTGCGCGACAGCGAAATTGGTTTGGCCTTGATCGAAGATCGGGATCGACATCGTTGCGCCGAGCGACTGCGGGTTCGAGTACGGAAGCACCGCGTTTTCGCCAGTAATTAAACTGCGTTCTTTGCCGACACTTCCGCTTGCGATGATCGACGGGAAGCGCGCGAGCTTGGCAAAGCGCAGGTTCTCTTTATCCGACTCAACGATATGTTCGGCCGACATAAAATCCGGACGCAGTTTCAGCGCTTCGTTGAGCGACTGTTGATAGCTGAGCACGCGCATCTGCGGCGGCGAGCTCCCGAGCAACTGCGGCGAAATCGCCGTGTCGGCATCGAGACCGAGCGTCGTCGCAAACGTCCCTTGCGCGGCAATTGCTAATCCCTGCGCAGTGATTAGCGCGCCGCGCGCCTGCGCGGTCTGGAACTGCGCCGCAGCAAGATCCGAACGCGGCGCGGCACCGGTGCGAATCTGGGCCGTGACGAATTGTTCGTTGATTTCAAACTCGCGTACGAGCGCATTATCGGACTGTACGCTCGCGTTGTCCTCGAGCAACGTGTAATAGGTCGTGGCGACGTTGAACGCCAGCGTCTGCAATTGACGCAGCAGCGTGTCACGTCCGGCAATGTCGCTCTCCTTTGCGCTGCGGATCCCCGCAATCGTTCTTCCGCCGTCGAAGATCAACTGCTGGACGTTGATCGTCGCCGATTCTTGCGTTTGTGAGGCGGGCGCGGCTGTTGCGTTCGGGTTCGCCGAATTGCCACCGGTACCGAACGTGCCGTAGGACTTACTCACCGATGCTTGCGCCGAAACCCCCGGCAACAGCGCACTCTTCTCGGCGCCGTACTTCGCGGCAATTGCGTTGTACACGGCGCGCTCCGACGCAAACGCCGGCGCTTGCACGACCGCAATATCGATCGCTTGATTCAAGTTCACGCTTATCGGGACGCCCGGCTTCTGCCGCTGCTGCGAAACGTCAGGCGCGGGCGAACCGTACGCCGGGTAGGGAATAGGCGTTCCCGACGTTGTCGGCAGTGGTGCCGGCGTCGGAACGGTGATCGGCGCTTGCGACGTCTGCGCGCCTACGGTCAGCGGCGCGCACGAAGTTAGCGCGAGGGCAACGGACAGCGATCGCGCCATAAAGCGGCGAGGCAAGGTCATTTCGGTGGGCTTCCCCCGTTAGGCGGTGCATTGCCGCCGGAGTTGATAGCGACGAGGCTTCCGTCTTTGAGCGTGTCGGGACGCGTGGTTATTACCTTCACTCCCGGCTCTACCTTCGGCGAAATGACCTCGGACAGCGTGTCGGTTTGCACCCCGACGCGCACGGGAACCTCCTGCGCTTTATTGTCTGCACCCACGACGTAGACGGCATACCCATTCTCGGTCTGCGCCACCGCCGAACGCGGCACGACGATCGCATTGTTGTGCGATTGCCGGGGCAGCGTCGCGGTTACCAGCATTCCGCCGCGCAGCAGACTGCCGGGGTTTTCCATTTGAATGCGCGCGAGGTACGAGAGCGTGCCAGCGGTTGGCACAGCGTTGACGGTCGTGATGTTCGCGTGGAACGTCTGACCCGGCAACGAACTCGAGGTGAAGGTCACGGACGATCCCGGACGCACGTAGGGCAGGTCGGTATCGGGCACGTTGATGTTGATCCACAACTTCGCAACGCGCGAGATCCCGAGCACCGGCGATTGCGGTCCGGCGTACGCGCCCGGATCGAGCAGGCGCTGCGTGATCACGCCATCGTAAGGCGCGTAGAGCGTGGTTTGTGCCACCTGGGTGTTGAGCGTGCGCGCGTTCGCGGCCGCGGCTTGCGCGGCAGCAACGGCAGCTTTTGTATTCTGTTCGCTCACCACGTTATTACGCAAACCGATCTGCGCCGTATTGTAGGCCTGCGAAGCCTGGACGTAGGCTGCGCGGGCCGATTCCAATTGTGCCTCGGAAACGTAGCCGTCTTTTTCGAGGGCGGCATCTTGATCGTAGACGAGCTTCGCGTTGCGCAGCGCAGCCTGCGCGGTCTGTAGCGTGGCTTGATTCGTTTGAATCTGAACCGGAAGGCCGACTTGCGAGCCTTGCGCTGTTGCCGATTGCTGTTGTGCTTGGGCCGCGGCTTGTGCGGCCTGCGCGCGCAGCACCGAACCGTCGATGGACGCGAGCGACTGCCCGGCGGTCACGTGGTCACCCACGTTGACGGAGATCGACGTGATCGTGCCATTCTGCTGAAAGGCCAGCGTCGATTGTTCCAGGGGTGCCACTTGCCCATCTAACGATACGTAGGTCGCGATGTTCTGACGCACCGCAGGGGCGACATCGACGCTCAGCGGTGGCGGTCCGTGTTGCGCCCCCTGGCTGCACGCCGACAAGCTCAGAATCGCGCCCAGTCCGAAGGCCGCGGCTCGCTGGTAATGCATGATACTCCCTTTGTGTTTTCGAGCAGATCGCGTTTCTATAGGCTGGATACGCGCGACCCGCCCGCTTTGATTCACGATCCTGCCTTGGTTTCCTGACAATATGACCACGTTAGGTGGAACACCGCTAGGACCAAGCTCGGTTTAGGCGTATTCTCCCCGGGCATGAGCGCGAAACTGGAGATCGGCCGCGCGTACAGCCTTCAAACTCGGGTCGAGGAATGGATGACGGCCGAGAAGGCGGGTAACAAGGGCGTGGACGTACTTTCGACCTCCATGCTCGTGCAGCTGGTCGAGACGGCCGCGCTTGCATGTATCGAGCCGATGCTCGACCCCGACTTCGTGTCGCTCGGCACCCACATCGACCTCGAACATCACAAGCCCGTGCCGGTTGGTTTCATCGTCCGCACCGAGGTTGAAGTCGTGATGGTAGACGGGCCACGCTTGAGTTTCGCGGTTGCCGTTTTCGATGAACAGGAAGCCGTTGCCGAGGGAACGCACGAACGTTATCTCATCGAGCGCTCGAAATTTCTCGCAAAGCTCGAAGAAAAGTTGGCCTCCGGATAGGGTAAAAATACCCCACGGTAGCCTGGGTCTCACTGCAGGGGGGGCAAACGGCCTCCCGAACACATTAAGAAGGATTGTCTCGGGGGGCTATGCCCGTTATGCCCGGAAGGGTGGGCTATGGCCCAAAAGCGCGTTAAAAAGGCGCCCCGAGCCAACTCGTGGATTCACGAAACACATCTAGGAGGAAACATTGAAGCGACTGAGCACCGGAGTCCTGGCCGCGCTAGTACTAGCCGGTTTCGGACTTAATGCGGTCGCCGCTCCCACCTCCGCGCCGCATGGAAACATAGGAACCAACGCGGTCGCGCAGGGAATGGGCGGCACCTCGGCTCCGCCGGCGAACTTCGGTTCCCCGCCGTCGGGGCAGATCCCGATTCTCTTCAACGACCACCACGTCTACACCAAGCCCGATGTCCTCAAGCAGGCTCGCGTGCTCGCTGCGCTCGTGCGCGGTGGCACCATTCTGATCCCGCTTCGATCGATGTTCGAGCAAATGGGTGCGACCGTATCGTACGATGCGAGTAGCAAGACGGTGGACGTTAGTAAACCCGGCGCCGACGTGAAAGTCACGGTCGGTAAACCGGAAGTTGTCATCAACGGCGAATCGCGTCCGCTCGACGTGCCGCCGATCATGTACCAAGGCCACGTGCTCGTACCCGTGCGCGTGATCTCGGAAGGCATGGGGGCATACGTTCAGTGGGTGCCCGACCGGCAAATCGTCGTCGTGCGGTACATCCCGCCGACGCCGCCGCCGACGCCCACGCCTGTGCCGCCAACCCCGGCACCGCCACCGCCCACGCCGACACCGGCGCCGGTTGCGACACCCTATCATGACCTTTACGTTGCGGGTGACTACCTTATCTCGCAAAAGGTCTACGACGAATTCAGCGCCGGCAATACCGCCAGCGCAAATACGGCAAATGGCTTCTCGTGGAGAATCCATGGTGCCGCGGAATTCGACGCATTTGGTGTGCCGTGGATGCTCGAAGGCAACTACGAGCAACTCAACTACGCGCATAACTGCTCCGCGACGTCACTCGGCACGCCCGCGGCGAGCTGCTACGTGACGACGATCGGCGGACTCGGCTCAACGGCCGTTCCGGCGTTCTCGGTCAGCAGCTATAACTTCGAGACACGTTTGGGACTCAGAGTTCTCCAGCCGCGCATCTACATCGGTGTCGGCTATCTCTGGCGCTCAAACAACGCAGGCTATCCGCGCATGTCGAACATCGGCTTCGGCGCTGAGAAGCTTCCGGATCTCGACCGCACCTTCTCGATATTCGGGAACGTGTGGTATTACGGAAACGTGAAGGGCAACTTCACGGATCCGGGCGGTAACGCGTACCAACTCTCCTACAACATCCTCAAGGGTGAACTAGGCGTTGTGTACTCGCTCTATCACAGCCCGCTCTTCTTCGAAGCAGGCGCGCTGGGTGAGTCGGACCACAACAAGACCAATGCACCGAGCAACGCGTCCAACTTCGGACCGTACATCGGTATCGGGTTGAAGATTCCGTAAACGACGGAATCACCGGTAAGAACAATGGCCTCCGGGAAACCGGAGGCCATTTCTTTTTACGGGGTCGGCGTCGTCAAGGGTGCTACTGTCGGAGGAGGCGGCGGCTGAATGCAGGGCGGCGTGATGATTTGAACCGACGGCTGACCAGGCGCAGGCGTCGGCGTCTGTGCCGGTGTCGCATACGAAACGACGGTGAGCGACGTACCGCCACTAGGCAGCGGCGTCGGACACGGCAAGGGATCGGCAAAGTAGTGCATGGTAAAGCCTTTGGCGATGTCAGCCTTCTCGAGTTTGCCAAAGTACGTCGTCGGGAAACGCTGCGTGAGCACGTGCATGTAGGTCCACGCTTTGTGCTGCCCATCAACCGTATAGATCTTCTTATACATCACGATCGCGAGAAAGTAGCTACGCGCGAGTTGCGGATCGCCGGGATATCTGCGGCTCCAATCCTGGAGCGCCTCATCGGCGAATGCGACTTTGTTGATGATCGCTGAATCGGTCGTGTAGTCGCCTGCCCGGATCGTCTCGTCGTGGAACGTGTTGTTGATTCCGAGAAAGCTCATCTTCATGCGGCCGAAATACTCATCGCCAGGCGCGGCGTGGATATAGTTTTCGCATTCCTGATGCGCGTATTTGCTCGTCTTGGTTGCGCAGGCGTCCTTTGGGGGTGCCTTAGCCGCCGGTTTGGACGTCGCGGCGAGCGTGGAGACCGCGAGCGTGGAAACGAGTGCAACAAACGCGGCGCTCCGATACAATAGGCTACGGTTCACGAAGTCTTCTCCTTACAGCGATGCCGCGGGCGGCATAGCGTCATCGCCGCAGAGGTTTCGCAAGGCCAGGAGCGGCTCCCGCGTAGAACAGCACCTCAGTGCCACCAATAATTCGGATCGCCGCGCTGCAGCTGCGCGCGCACGACCGCGCCGACTACGAGCAACGGCGCGATGCGCTCTTCGAGCGCGTCGAACGTGCGGCGCACGGGCACGATCTGCTGGTACTCCCAGAAGGCACGTTCCCCGCATATGTCCTCGGCGACGACGACGTCGACGAACGCTTGGTTAGGGATGCAACCGCCGAGCTCGCGCGCGTCGCGCGCGCCGCCGGGTGCGCTATCGTCGCCGGCGCCGCAGTGCGTCGTGATGCAACGCTTTATAACACCGCGCTCGTCATCGACCGCGACGGCAGCCTCGCCGGCTCAGCCGACAAGCTTTTTCTGTGGCACTTCGACCGCCAGTGGTTCGCACCGGGAGCAGCGATCGCTCCCGTGCAGACCTCACTCGGAAAACTTGGCGTGCTTGTCTGCGCCGATGGGCGGATGCCCGGCATCGCGCGTACGCTCGTCGATCGCGGCGCAGCAATGCTGGTGATGCCAACCGCGTGGGTAACCTCCGGACGCGATCCGCAGGTGCTCGAGAACCTGCAGGCCGATCTGCTCGGGCGAGTGCGCGCATTCGAGAACGGCGTGCCATTCATTGCAGCCAACAAGTGCGGTATCGAATTGAACATGGTCGCGTACTGCGGGAAGTCGCAGATCGTTGATGCTTCCGGCGAGGTCGTGGCGCTAGCATCGCAGAGCGACGAGGAGCTGATCGAGGCGCAACTCGAGCTTCTACCGCCGGCAGCGCACCGCGACGTAGTGCCGAATGCTTCGGTCCGCGCGTCACAACTCGGGAGACCGCTGCGTATTGCGATCGAGCGCACCAGCTTGCCCGCCGATATCGGCGCGCGGCTTGCGATTCTCGAGAATGACTTTGCTCTTGCAGCCGACGGCAACGATGATTTTGCTGCGATCGATCTCGCTCTTCCGGCGATACGACTCGATGCGAACGACGCATTCGATCCCGGTGTGCTCGTGGCGTATCGCTTGGCCGGGTATCGCATGGCCGTGCTCGACGCGCGGGCATCACATCCATGGCTCGAACGGATCGCACGCGCCCGTGCCGCCGAGCTGCGGATGTACGTGATCGTCTTCGACCGGCAAGCCGGGCGCGCGTACGCCGTCGACCCCGATGGCGCCGTGATTGCCGGGACGTTCGGTGATTTCACCATTGCGAGTTTCGCACTCGACCCGCAGCGCACCGCGCAGACACTCGTCGCGCCTGGGACAGACGTGGCCGCCGGGGTCGAGCTCGTCCAATCGCTCTCCGCGGGCGAGACGAGCGCGACGTGAGAGGACCCGTAAAGCTGCCAATGCACGCGCGCCTGGTTCCGTTTTTCACTGCAATGGTTGCGGTGCTCGCGGCACTCGGCACGCTCTACTCGCATCACCGTTCGATTCAAGCCCTGGCCTTACGTAACCAAGCCGTGTTGCTCACCGCGAAGGCGACCGACCAGTACAACCACTACGAGACGACCCAATTACGCATCACGCTCTACCAAGTCATGAAGCAGCCCAACGCATTGGCTGACGAAGAGCGTACGTCGATCGGGACCTACGACAAAGCCAAATCGTATGAAGCCGAAGCCGCTTCGCTGCAAGATCGGGCCGTCGCGCTTTTGACCTCGTTCGAAACACTCGAGATCGCTACGACCCTCTTTGAAATTTCGATTGCCTTTGCTTCGATCGCGGCGCTGACCGGCGCGCGTTTCACGTTGATCGTTGCAACGTGCCTATGTGCGGCGGGCCTTGTCATCGGAATTATCGGGTACTTCCAAGCACATTGAAGCGCCGCCTCGCACTCGCTCTGCTCACACTCGCGCTTGCCGCCGTGCCACGCGCGCTCCCCATACATCGCGCTGCCGGCGCGATTGCGGGCGCAACGCTTCCGTATCTTCCGGACAGCGTGCTTCCGAGCGGTGTCTATGGATTCGCCGCACCGTACCGCGACATCGTCAGCGGTCCAGACAAGGGCGAGAGTACCTTGATTGCTGCCGGACCACACGGCCTGGCAGCCCGCACGTTCACGGTCGCGCCGGCACCCGATCCGACGCAGCCTTTTATCGCGGTCGCAAGTTATGACGACGGGGTAATCGTGCACGACGCGCGCGCGCCCTTTCGTGCGCGCGCGGCGTTCGGCATCGATGGCGCGCCCGGCGACGTCGCGATCGATCCGCAAGGCCGCCTTGCGTCTGCGGCAACCGACGGGACGACCGCAACGATCGCGACACTGAGCCCCTGGCGAGTCTATCATTTTCAAAACGTGCCGCTTTGCGACCAGCTCGCGTTCGATCCACGCGGCGGAGCACTCTTTATCACGAATCGCGACGTCGATGGGGCCGGTGCGCTCACGCGCATCGATGCAGCCGGGAATGTTTCGCGCCGCCTACTCGGTCTGACGGCCGAAGGGCTCGCAATCGATGCCGCGCACGAATGGGTGTACGTCGCGAACGTGAATGACGGCACCGTATCCGTTGTCGATGCAAAAAGCATGGTCGAAGTGAGACGACTGCATATCGTCGATCGGGTCTTCTCACTCGCGTTATCGAACGACGGTGCACGTCTGTACGCCGTCTCAAACCAAAGCCTTCAGTCACCCTTCGCTGCTGCGGGCAGCGTCGTTGCGGTGAATACCGCCGACGGACGCGTCGTTGCGCGCAGCGCGCGTTTGGCGTTTCCGATCGGCATCGCCGCCGATCCGGTGCACGACCGCCTCTACGTCACCGACGAAGACACGAACGCCGTCGACGTGCTCGACGCCCGGACGCTGCGATCCGTGCACGCACCGTTGCAGACCTGTGACACGCCGTGGAAGCCAACGCTCGACCGCGGCATCCTGTGGGTTCCGTGCGCGCGAAGCGATCAAATCGACGTCTTTAATACGAAAACGCTGCAGCGCGTCGCGGGCGCGCCGTTTGCAACCGGGGGTTATCCGCTGGCAGTCGCTATCTGGCATGGGCGATCATGATCGCAGCGTTACTCGCGTTGCTCTTGCCGGCGCACCTCGATGTGGCCGCGCCATTTCCGCGCATTACGAGTGATGCCCCGGTGATTGAGCCTATCGCGCCGGGGGTCGAATACGGCGAATACAATTTGCTCACCGACGCCGGCCCTATCGTTGTGCACGTCATTGCAGTCGCGCCGCATGCGGCCAACGTTCAACTCAACAGCGTGCTGGCCGACGACGCCCTCGCGTCGGGCGGTGAAACCATCTCGTCGATGGCCACGCGCACCGGAGCGATCGCCGGTCTCAACGCCGATTATTTCGACATCGGGAGGACCAACCGTCCAACCAACATCGTCGTGCGTGACGGCGTGCTCGTGCGCTCGCCGCGCAAGCGCTACGCGCTCATCATTCCACGTTCCGCGCCGCCGCAGATCCTCGAAGCCAGCCTCGTCGGAACCGTGCAGCTCGCAGAACACAGCGTCGCGCTCGAAGCGCTCAATGCTGATCCGGGCCGCGGCACGACATTGCTCACGCCGGCATTCGGTGCGGTCGCGCCGTCGAACGATCGCACCCTCGTCGCGCTTGCGCCGACGAGCGGCAATCCGCCCTTTTCCACCTACCGCGTCAGCAGCGTCGTCGACAACACGGTCGCGCAACCGCCCGGATATTACCTTGCGATCGGTCTGGACGCATATACGAACGCCGGCGTGCCGAACGTGGGCGATACGATCGGCGTAAGCGGCGACCTTGGCCCCATTGCGCTCGGCGACATGCTTGCCGCCGTCGGCGGCGGTCCGCTGATTTTGGATAACGGCGCATGGTCCGACGATGCCGACGGCCCGAATGGAGGCGAATATGCGCAGCGCATCCCGTGCAGCGGTGCGGCAATCGCCGCGAACGGCACGCTCTATCTCCTCGAAGTCGACGGACGGCAACCGGAGCTCTCGGTTGGTATCACGCGCGCGGAGTTTTCGGTCTTGATGCGCGCTTTGGGCGCGGTGCGCGGCATGGCGTTCGACGGCGGCGGTTCCTCCGAGATCGCGGTACGCGTACCGGGAGAACGCGGTGCGACGCTCGCGGACGCGCCCTCCGATGGTCGCGAGCGCAAAGTCGCCGACGGCATCTTCGTCTACGATACGGCGCCGGTTGGCGCGCCTGCACAACTCGTTGCGCAACCGCTTGCGGTACGCGCACTGCCCGGTGCAACCGTGGCCGTGCGAATCGCTGCGACCGATGTAGACGAACATGTCGTGTCGACCGATGTGCCGCTCAACGTTCATATCGAACCGGCTACGCTCGGCACCTATACGAACGGCACCTTCACGGCATCACGCGCGGGCGATGGCGCGCTTGTTGCCCGCGCCGGCGCACTCACCCTGCGCATGCCGGTGCACGTATACGAGGATCCATCGCGCGTGGTGATCCTTCCGCAGGACCCAAGCGTCGCACAAGGCGGGCGCCTCAATCTGCAGGCGCATGCGTTTGATACGCAAGGCTACGCGATCGCGCTACCCGCCCAGCTTCCGTGGCGAGCACAAGGCGGATCGATCGATGCATCGGGTACGCTTACCGCTGCAAGCGCCGATGCGCTGGTCTCGCTCTTGCTGGGCGATCATTTGGTCAACACGCATGTTACGGTCGGGTTCCACGATGCGCCGTTGGATACCAAACCCACATTCATGACGGTACCGCGCGGCGGGGCGGGCAACGCCGGTCCGAGTGCTGAGTGCAGCGGCTGCCTTGAATTGAACTACGCGCTCGATCCGACCGAGCGCGCAGCCTATCTGCTCACCGATACCACGCTTCCGCAACGTAGCATTGCTGTCGCGTTCGACGTGAAGGATGACGGGCAAGGGGCACTGCTCAAGCTCGTGCTACGCAACGCGATTAATGAAGAAGTCTTGCTCGCCGTTGGCCCGATGGACCATGCCGGCTGGCGCAGCGTGGTCGTGCGGTTGCCGCAAGGGCTTGCGCAGCCTGCCCGGTTGGTCGCAATCTATGCAATCGGTGCAAATGCAACAGCGACGCTTGCCGGGCGGATCGTAATAAAGAATCTTCACGCCGTGGTGGCAGGCACGAAGCCCGACCGACCGTAACACCCGGCCTATGGGGTTCGAGGATCTTGCACGGCGCGCATTTGACACCGCGGCAGTTCGTGGCGCGCAGTACGCCGACATCCGCTTTGAAATCGTACGTAGCGAGCGTATCGAAGTACGCAATGGCGTTGTCGCCTCACTCGCCGACAGTCGCAGTAGCGGGTACGGCATGCGGGCGCTTGTCGACGGTGCATGGGGATTTGCCGCCAGCAGCGATCTCTCCGAGGGCGGCATCGATCGCTGCGCTGCCCGTGCCGTCGCGATCGCAAGCGCAAGCGCGGCCATTGCGCGCAATCAATTCGGCGCCGCACCGCTGCGGGCATACGTCGATCGCTACGCAACGCCGTTCGTGCGCGATCCGCAAGACGTCCCGCTCGGCGAGCGCGTCGGACTCTTGCTCGAAGCCGAGAAGCTCGCGCACGCAAGCGATCGCATCGCAGTCGGGCGCGCATGGCTCGATCTCTGGCGCACGGAGAAATTTTTCTACAGCTCGATCGGTTCCGCAATCGAGCAGACCATACTTCAAACCGGCAGCGGCGTACAAGCGATGGCGGTCGGCGACGGCGACGTGCAAACACGCACGTATCCCGGCGACGTCGGACTCTACAAGGGAGGCGGCTGGGAGATCGTCGAGGAGGCAGCGCTCACGAAAAACGCGCAGCGCATCGGCGAAGAAGCAACCGCGCTTCTCACCGCGCCACAGTGCCCGAGCGGAACGTTCGACATCATCCTTGGCGGTTCACAGGTCTCGCTGCAAATCCACGAATCGTGCGGCCATCCTGCCGAGCTCGACCGCGTCATGGGCTGGGAGGCGAATTTCTCGGGAACGAGCTTCCTCGAAGTCAATGAACTCGACAAGCTCAAGTACGGTTCGCCGCTGGTCAGTATCGTGATCGACAACACGCTGCCGTTCGGCATGGCGACGTGCGGCTATGACGACGAAGGTACAAAGTCGGGCCTCTCCGATATCGTGCGCGACGGCATACTACGCGGCTACGAAATGAGCAACGATACGGCACGTGCGATCGGCCGCGAGAGCAACGCCTGCGTACGTGCGCAGAGTTGGGAATTCGTACCGATGATCCGCATGTGCAATCTAAACCTGCTCCCGGGCAACGTCCCCTTCGACGCGCTCTTCGAGGACGTCAAGGACGGCATACACATGGAGAGCAATCGCTCGTGGTCGATCGACGACCGGCGCCTGAACTTTCAGTTTGGCTGTCAGATTGGGTGGGAGATCAAGAACGGAAAGCGTGGGCGGATGCTCAAGAATCCGACCTACTCCGGCATGACGCCCCAGTTCTGGAACTCGTGCGATGCGATTGGCGACGCGCGTTCGTGGAATGCGTGGGGCACGCCGAACTGCGGCAAGGGTGAGCCGATGCAAACCGGGCGCACCACGCAGGCCGCATCGCCGGCGCGCTTCCGCAACGTCAACGTGGGAGTTGGCTACAAGTGATCCAAGACGAACGCGAAGCAATCGCACGACGCACGGTCGAGCGCTCGAAAGCCGATCAAACCGAGGTGCGCATCTCGACCGGCGACGACGCGCTGACGCGCTTCACCCACGGCATCTCGAACCAGAATCTTGCATCGAGCAACGTAACGATCGCCGTACGGGCAATCGTCGACGGACGCACCGGTGTTGCCGCCGCCAACGACCTCAGCGATGCATCGATCGACGCGTTGCTTGCGCGGGCGCGTGACATGGCCTCGTTCGCGCCGCGCGACGAAGGCGTGCCCACGCTACCGGCAGGCGCTCCGACGCGGGCTCCGGCCGGAGCGTTCGTCGAGACGACAGCAGCGGCCGACCCCGCGGCGCGCGCGCGGGTTTGCGATGCGGTGATCGCGCACGCGGAGCGCGCGCAGTATTGGTGCGCTGGTTACGTCTCGAGCGCGAGTAACGGCGTGACGATTGCCAATTCGTCCGGCGCTCTCGCGTCGTACGACGGCACGAATGCTGCCGTCAACGTGAAAGTCACGGCGGGCGACTCGACCGGCTTCGCCGAGCACTACAGCGCTGATTTCGGCGCGCTCGACGGCGACGACGCCGGCGCGCGGGCGGTCGAGCTCGCGCGTTTGAGCGCGAAACCGCGTGCGATCGATCCCGGCGTATGGACCGTCATCTTAGAGCCGCCTGCATTCGGCGAGCTTTTCACGTACTTAGCCGGACATTTCTCAGCGCAGAGTTTCAACGATGGCTCCTCGTTCTTCTCCGACGGACTCGACCGCAGGCATTTCGACGAGCGCGTGTCGATCGTCGATGACTACGCGCATCCTCTCGCCCCCTCGATGCCGTTCGACTTCGAAGGACAGCCGAAGTCGCGCTTGCCCTTAGTTGAAGCCGGCGTCGTTCGTGATATTGTGACCGACAGCTACTATGCAAAAAAACTCGATCGCCCGAACACGGGGCACGCGTTGCCGGCGCCGAACGCGTACGGCCCGCAACCGCTCAATCTGGTGATCGCACCGGGAACGCAGAGCACACAAGAATTGATCGCGCAGACCAAACGCGGGCTCTTGATCTCGCGCTTCTGGTACATCCGCACCGTCGATCAAAAGCGTGCGATCGTCACCGGGATGACGCGTGACGGAACGTTTATGATCGAGAACGGCAAGATCACCGGCGGCGTGCGCAACATGCGCTTCAATCAGAGCGTTGTGGAAGCGCTCGGCGCAGTGGAGTTCTCAAACACGCAGCGGCGCACCGGCTCGTACGGCTATCAAATGGTTGTTCCCGCAGCCAAGATCGACAAGTTCACGTTTACCAGCGCGACAGAGTTCTAGCGCGCCCCGCTACAACGTCGCAACGACAGTGGCAAGCTTATCGAGAGTTTGCTGGTTGCCTTCGAGCTGGCCGCTGGCCCGTGCGCTTTCCATGCTCTCGTTGCCGATAAGTGTGACCTTCGTCCGGCCATCACCGAGATCTTCGAATCGTACCTCGTCGTACACCCCATCGATGGCCTCGTGCTCGACGCCGATTTCTTCCGGATCCACTCGGTTGCCGTCGGAATCGGCGAAGTACAGCGAATACACGATCTTTTCATGGGGAATGATCTCGTGAAATTGTCCGCCCGTCCACCCTTCCTGGCCATCCGGCGAGCGCATGCAATACAGGAACATGCCTCCAACGCGGAAGTCGCTCCGACACGACGGCGACGTGAAGCCGTTCGGCCCCCACCATTGCTGCACGTACTCCGGCCGCGTAAATGCTTTCCAAACGATCTCGCGGGGCGCATCAATGACTCTCGACACGATCATGCGCTCGATATTACCGACGGCGTCTTTTGCCACGTTGACCCTCCACTTCTTTCATCCGATGTACGACGGCTTCGAGCCTATCGAACCGCTCTTCCCACAACTGGCGATAGCGCAGCGCCCACTCGCTGACCGTTTTGAGCGACTGCGGCCGCAGCATGCAAACGCTCTCACGCCCGCGCTTGACTTTCTCGACGATCCTCGCGCGAACGAGATAAGCGATATGCTTGGACATCATCTGCTGCGAGAGATCGAACGGTTCGGAGAGCTCATGAACGGTCGCCGGACCACGGGCGAGCCGGTGAATCATCGCCCGTCGCGTTTCATCCGACAAAGCGGTGAAGGTAACGTTTAACGGATCCACAACCATATGGTAGTTGATCTCTTAGGTGACGTCAAGAGCGGCCGTTTGCGGTTTAGCGCGCGGAGGCGAGCGCGGCTTTGATAAGCGTGGCGCGGAGTTTGCCGTCCTCTAATTCGATCAGGCCTTTGATCGTGCGGCCGGCTGGCGTGGTCACCTCATGTTTGAGTTGCCCGGGATGGGCGTCGGATTCGAGCACGAGGCGGCCGGACCCGAGCACCGTCTGTGCGACGAGTATGCGCGCCGCGTCGTAAGGTATTCCCAGCGCGATTGCTGCATCGATCAACGCCTCGATTGCGACGAAGATAAACGCGGGACCGCAACCGCTGATCGCCGTGACCGCATCCATCAGCGACTCATCGAGCTCTAGCGTACGGCCGAACGCATCGAATAACTCACGTGTACGGATGAACGCCTCATCGTTGCTGTGCTGCGTGCGCGCGAGGACCGTCATCGCCGAGGCGACGCGGGCCGGCGTGTTCGGCATCACACGAACGACACGCGTCCGCTCGTCGGTCCAACCACGCAACGTTGCCGTGTCGACCGACGCGACGGCGGAAATGAGCACCTGATTGGTGCGAAGCACCGGCGCAATCTGCGTGCACACCTCGGCGGCGTCGCGCGGCTTCACGCACACGACGACGATATCGCTGGCTTCCGTCAGCTCGCGGTTGCGACCCGACGAAGCACGGGTCGTTGCGTCGATCGCGCGCACGTGCGGGTGCCGCTCGAACCCGCGCTCGAGCGCGCCTCCCAACGTTCCACGGCCGATGATTCCGATTCGCATGATTCCCTCGATACCAAAAAAAACGAACCGCCCCGGTAACCGGAGCGGTTCGCTGCAAAAGTTGCTAGACGACGCGCGCTACCGAACCGGCATCTCCTGATGCGGCTGCGGCGGGCACGGCAGAACGTATGCGTGCGTCATTGTTCGGCGATCTTACCCCGCCGTGCACGCCACGTCAAGAGCAGGCCGATAAGAATCGCGAGTGCACCGGCGGCGACGACCGCGAGATCTGGAATCGAGACGACTTCGATCGCGGGATAGGTCAAGACGGCCGGACGCAGTCGCACGCCCCCGAGTACAACGCTACCGCCGTCGGGTGCGACGCCCAGCCCGCGCGGAATCGATACGCCGGTGTCATCCTCGAGATCGAACAGAACGACCGGACTGCGAGCCCCGGCGAGCGCCGGCATCGAGGCGGCTTGCGCCTGTGAGAAGAGCACGGCTTTGACAATGCGATGCGCTGCAGGAACCGCGAACGAGTCGTACGGCAGGTTGAGCCCGTCGATATTCTGCGTACTCTGCATCAAGAGCACGGGCGAGAGAAAGGCGCTCCCCGTCGGTTGTGTGATCGTGAGGTGCGCCCCGCGTTGATCGAAAGCTTCAATGCCGACGACACTGCGTGGAACGCGCCGCAACACCGCGGTTGCCGTTATGCGCCACGCACCCACCGGCTGTGCCTTCGAGCCGCGCTCGAGCAGTACCGGCGCGTCGGCTTGCACGAGCGGAAAAAGCAGCGATCCTCCCACTTCATCGACGTGCACGCTCGTTCCGGGCGCGCCGATAACTGTGCGCGAGTCGGGCCCGAGCAAACCGCTTGCAACGCCTGCGAAGGCAATAATCGCAATCCCGAACGCGACAAGGGGCATGCGCCTCGCCTTGAGGCTTCCCCAGATCGCGGCGGCCGCAAGTCCAACGTTGTACCAGCCGGTGTGAAAGAGCGGGTTGCCGGGCACGAGGATCTGCGCCGCGACGCCGATGACGACGAGCGCACCAAGAATCGCAGTGGCGTTCACGAAGCGCGTATCGCAGCGGCGAGGGTGTTGCGCATCTGTTGGATCGTGAGCGGTCCGTCAAAGCCGCGTTCAACGACGCCGTGACGATCGATCACGACGGTCGTCGGCAAGCCGAGGGCAGCATACACGCGTCCGTAGCGTTGCGAATCGTCAACCCAGATCGGGAACGCGATATCGAGCGAGTGCGCAAACGCCGCGGCGCGTTCCGCCGACTCACCTTGATTCACGCCGATGACCACTACGCCGTCCTTGGCGAATTCACGCGCGACCGTTTGTAGATCGGGCATCTCTGCGCGACACGGTGGACACCACGACGCCCAGAGGTTCATGACGACGATCTTGCCGCGATACTGATCGAGCGAGACCGCGCTTCCGTTATCGTCGCGCAGCGCAAAGACCGGAGCATCCTGCCCAACCATCGCAGTCGGCCCCGATACCGATGAGCCCGATGGACGAAACAACGGAATCAAAATCAGCAACGCGATCGCCGCTGCGGCCAGGATCAACAGCCAGCGCAGACGGACGTTCACCAGTCGCCCATACGGTCGGAATCGACCTCGCCCTCAAAGGCGATCGTACCGCTCGGGAGCACGGCCGCGAGCAACGGGATTCCACGAAAGCGCACTTCGCGTTGCCGCGCCGCGTCAACGCCCGACTCAAAAAGATGGCAGAAACGTTCGAGCACGTCGGGACTGCACCGTGCGCGCTCCGGCATCACGTTGTAGGTTTGCACGAAACGATCGAAGGCCCGCTCAAAGGCGTCGGGCCCAAAGTTCGATCCTAGGCGCACTTCGCGCCGCACGTGTTCCAGGGTCCTCTCCTCCTCTCCGGCGAAACCGCGACCGAGTGTCCGCCATGATTCTCGACGGCCGCGCCCTTGCCACGCAACTACGCGCCGAACTCCTTGGCCGTACGAGTGCGCTACGCGATGCCGGTATTCATCCCAGACTCGTCATCGTCTTTGTCGGCGAAGACGAATCGAGCAGCGCCTACGTCCGCAATCTGGTCAAGACCGGCGAGCGCGTTGGCGTCGAGGTTGCCATCGACCGGCTTCACGCATCGGCGACATCGCTCGACGTGCGTGCGCGACTCGAACGGCTGCATGACGATGCAAGCGTGCATGGGGTGATGCTCCAACAGCCGCTGCCGCGGCACTTATCGATCCGCGAGATCGCTGATGCAATTCCCGTGCGCAAGGACGTCGACGGCGCGCATCCGACCAATCAAGGGCACTTGGCCTTTGGCAGCGGTACCGAATACGTGCCGGCAACCCCGGCAGCCGTCATGCTTTTGCTCGAACGCAGCCCGCACTGGCCGCTGCGCGGACGTCGCGCCGTGATGATTGGGCGCTCGATTGTGGTTGGCGCGCCGGTCGCAATGCTCATGCTCGGACACGACGCCACGGTCACCATCTTGCACAAAGAGAGCGCGAGCCTCCAGCCGTACGTCAAGATGGCTGACGTCGTCGTCGTCGCAACCGGCGTGGTCGGACTCATCGGTGGTAACGATATCGCACCGGGTGCAACCGTGATCGACGTCGGTACGACCGTCATCGACGGCGTGCTCAAAGGTGACGTCGATTATGAATCAGCCGTCAACGTCGCCGGCGCGATCACACCCGTCCCCGGCGGCGTCGGCCCGGTAACCAACGTCGCGCTGCTGCGCAACGTTGTGAAATCGGCGGAACACATGTCCGGGATGGACATCGCACGATGAAGTCTCGGCTAGGCGTCTTTATCGCAATTGGCGCGGCTATCGGTCTCGCAGTCGGGACGGGCATGCACAACGTCGGAACAGGCTTAGCGATCGGCGTCGCCATCGGCGTCGCACTCGGCACCGCCGCCGACATCAAACGTCGATAACGTTCTCATCCAACCCACGACGAGTAGAATAGCGTTAAGGGCGAGACTATGTTGCGGGTGAGATCGTTTGGACGAGACGCGAAGCCAGGATGGCGAGAGCGGCGAGCCAATCAGCAGGAGCGATCGCACGATGCGATTGCGACGAGCGTGGTCGAACCCGCGATGTAGTCGAAGCCCGAGAACACTAATTCTGCGAGAAGAATTTCCCGAAGAACTGTTCTTGCGAGCCGCGATATGAAAGGTCTTCGCCGTTTTCTTGGCGCTCGCGCAGCTCTACGCGGCGGCGCTCGACCAACTTGCGCAGTTGCGGGAGCAGACGTTCGAGGAAATCGTATTCAGCGCGCAGGCGCGCCTTGGTATCGGCAAGTTCGAGCAGACGTTGCTTAACGCGCTCGGCGACTTGCAGCATGTCACCGATCAGATAGGATGTACTCAACGCGTCGTCATCGGGCAGATCTACCGTACTCTCTTGTCCCGAGAACTCGACGAGCATGGCTAGATATTCTTCGAAGCGCTCGAGTACTGCCGGCAGCAACTCGTCGACCTCGCGGTCGGCGTATTGCTCGGAGTCTTCCAGTTCGTCGACTTCCGCCACCAGATACGGTTCGCGGCTGACAACCTCGCGGATACGAAAACGATTGCGCCCGACCGTCGAGATGAAATAGCGTCCGAACGGCAACGGCTGCACGTCGACGATTTCCGCGATCGAACCAACGTCGTGCGGCAGCACGTTGGGATCGCCGGCTTCCGCGCCCTCGGCAATCAACGCGACCCCGAATCCCTCGCCCGCCTCGAGACATTCGTTAATCATTTGTTTATAGCGCGGTTCAAAGATATGCAAATTTAGCACGGCGCCCGGAAACAGCACCGAGTTGAGCGGAAAGAGTCGCAGTCGCCGGGCCATAGAGGTGTTCCTGTTTCGAGCAGGTTGGCGTGAGTTCCCCGCTAACTGGAGCCGGAGATGGACGACCAGAAGCGCTATCTCGACGCCCTGCACTCGGAGCAACCGCCGCTTTTGCTCGAGCTTCAACAGCACGGCCGCAAGGACGGTATTACGATCGTCACCCGTGAGACGGGACGCTTCCTCTCCGTCATGGTGCACATGATGCAGGCAAACCGCATACTCGAGATCGGGACGGGCTACGGCTACTCGACGCTGTGGATGGCACTGGCGCAACCGCCGATGGGGCAAATCTGGACGATCGATCCGGACACGAAACGCACGGAAATCGCACTGTCGTACTTTCAGCGCGCCGGCGAAGACGATTACATCACGATCTCCAATCAGCAAGCGCTCGAGTTACTCGAGAACTTTCAGCAGCGCAACCTCGATATCGTGTTCATCGACGCCGACCGCGAGAACTATCGTGCGTATCTCGATTTAGTGATCCCGATGCTGAAACTTTCGGGAATCGTTGTGATCGACGATTGCTTGATCGGCGGGCTCGAAGAATTCAACGAATACTTTCTCGCACGCCACGATCTCGACGCAACGATCCTGCCGATCGGCGACGGTATCGCCATCGGGGCGCGTATAAAGTGAACGCGCACGCGGCCGGAGCGGCCGCGTTCAAGGCGGTCATGCGCCGCCATCCAACCGGCGTCACGGTGGTTACGTCGCTGCGCGAGGGCGAGCCCCGCGGGATTACGCTCAGCGCATTTGCCAGCGTCTCGACCGATCCGCCGATGCTGCTGATCTGCGTCAACCGTGAAGCGCGCAGCTATCTCTACATTTCGAGTTCGCGCATCTTTTGCGTCAATCTGCTCCATGCCGCGCAGCGCGATCTCGCCGTACGCTTTTCCGGACAAATCAAAGAGCGCCAATTCGACGACATCAGTTGGTCAACCGACGTAACCGGCGCGCCGGTGCTCGATGGCACCATCGGGTATTTCGACTGCGCGGTCGAAGCCGAACACCATGCCGGGTCGCACTCCATTTTCGTTGGACGCGTGCTCGCATGCGCGGCACGCGAGGGCAGTCCACTGGGCTACTACGACGGCGAATTTCGCGACTTCTTTCATTTGGGGGAGCCGTGATCGTCGAGACGTTTCCGGTCGGATTGCTGGCCTGCAACGCAACGATTGTCGGCGACGAGGCGACGCGCGAGGCAATCGTGGTCGACGGCGGCGACGGCGTTGACGACGTGCTGCGCCGGCTCAAGGCCCTTGGATTACGCGCGAAGTATCTCGTGCATACACATGCGCACTTCGATCACATTGCCGATGTCGGCCGGTTACGCGAGGCGACGCGTGCGCTCGCGCTGCTGCATCACGACGACCTGCCGATCTATCATGACCAAGCGCGGCTCGTAAAGCTCTTCGGGTTGCCGCCCTTGCCGCCGGTTGTCGCACTCGACGGCGATCTCGCAGATGGCGAACGCATGAAGGTCGGCGACGTGACGTGCGAGGTATTGCACACGCCCGGGCACACGCCGGGCAGCGTTTGCTTTGCAATCGCAAACGGCGCCAACACCAGGACACTGCTCACGGGAGACACACTCTTTGCCGGCGCCATCGGCCGCTGGGATCTGGGTGGCACGTCGATGGAAGATATCGTCGCTTCGATCCACCGCAAGTTGATGGACTATCCTGACGCAACGCCGGTTGTGCCGGGGCACGGCTCTTTCACCACGATCGGTGAGGAGCGCGCAACGAATCCGTACCTTCGCTAATGCGCCTGTTCGCCGGCATCGAACTCGATGCGACGACACGCGAAGGCTGCGTGTGCGCACAGGATCGGCTCCGCGCGGCAAATTTTGAGGCACGGTACGAGCCGCCTGAGAAGCTGCACGTCACGCTGGCCTTTCTCGGCCGCGTCGACGCCGCGCAACTACCCGAGGTCGAGAGCATGCTCGACAATGTTGCGGCAGCGCACAATGCATTTGCGCTGACCCTCGATAAGCTCGGCGCCTTTCCGCACGAGCGACGCCCACGTGTGATATACGTCGGCTCGCGCGCACAAGGCGCGCCGTTTCGCGCACTGGCAACCGCGCTGCGCGAACGCTATGCGGCGATGGGATTTAGCTTCGATGAGGATGTGGTTGCGCACGCGACGATCGCCCGCGTGAAAGGCGGCTCGACACAACCGCTGCCGCTGCTCGATGTCGCCGCGATGCAACTGCGCGTCGCGGAGCTTGCGCTCTTTGAATCGCTGCCGGATGCACGCACGACGCGCTACGTCGTGCGGCGAATTAGCGCAATGAGATCGTGATCTTGCCGTCGGCGTCTTTGGCCGGCTCGGGCGACACCGCTACGGCAACGGCCACCTGACGCGCGGGCGCTTCCATCGATCCGAAATCCGGAACCGCACCACTTGCCACCTTCGCGCGATAGTCATCGATGGCAATTTTCAATGCCTCGAGCGCGCGCTCGGGATAGTCTTTCTTCTTCTCGGGATAGCCGGCAAGTTGCGCTTCGACCTCATCTGGCGAAATCGAAAGCGCCTCATCGACGGTCTTGCCCTTCGCGAGCTCGACCACGAGACTGCAGGTTGCGGTGCCGAAGCCGCAGCCCGTCGTAAAGTACGAGATATCCTCGATCACCGCGCCGGGTCCAACCTTCAGGAAGAAGTTGTACATATCGCCGCACGAGTCACTGAAATACTCGCCGCTCGCCGTCGGTGCTTCCATCGTGTGGAATCCCGGGCGGGCTTCGACGAGGCGCTGGAACTTCGCAAAATCCACGGTGTTAGTTGATCCCCTTCAATTCAAATGTACAACTCTTGCCGCCGTTGGCAAGCGATTCAGTCTGTTTGTGCTCGCCGCCGAGCGTTTCGTCCATCACCTGATGGATCACCGAACATACTTCCGGATGCTCGTTGACGACGCCGGAGTACGGGCAGGTGTGTTCCTGGAGCAAGAACCCGCCGTCGATCAAACTGTATTCGGCGACGACGCCGCGATCGCGTAACACTTGGGTGAGCTGCGCAACCTTGCCCTCGGCATCACCGGCGGTGATGCGTGGCTTGATCTTCTCGACCGACCGGCGCGCAATGCTGCCGAAGATCTGCTCGACCGCCGGCGCTCCGAACTGCTCGCGCACCTCGCGCAGCACGGCAGAAAGCATCTTATCGTACTGCTGCGGAAAGAGCGTGTCGGCTTTGGGTGTCAGCGAAAACTGGAGTGTCGGCTTGGTTGGGCCGCGCCGCACGGCGCGCTCTTCGACCAACCCGTCGCGCTCGAGCACGACCAGCTGCTGGCGCACCGCATTGGGCGAGAGCCCGAAGAGCGTGGCCAGGTCAGCGGCGGAGGCGGAGCCTCGCTCGCGCAGCTCGGCAACGATCTTGCCGCGGGTACTTTGGAAAAAGCGGTCGACCTGCATGGCGTTTCGCCGGTATCCTATCACGGGAACCCCTAGATAGTAAAGTAAATCCTTGACTTTCTGCGGGCGCCTGGCCTAAGCTATCCAAGCAATATTCTAGTGGGAGAAATTACGTGTCCGAAACGGGACTGCGCATCGCGGGTCTGCACTCTAGCGTCGAGGGGAACGAGATCCTCAAAGGGATCGACCTTGTGGTCGAGCCGGGGAAGGTCCATGCCCTCATGGGCCCCAACGGCAGCGGCAAGTCGACGCTCGCCTTCTCGCTCGCCGGGCATCCGCACTACGACGTTACCGCCGGGACGGCGACGCTCGACGGCCAGGATCTCCTGGCACTCGCGCCCGACAAACGCGCGCGCGCCGGACTCTTTCTTTCCTTTCAGTATCCCGCGGCGATCCCCGGCGTGAAGGTCCCGAACTTCCTTTATGCAGCGCGGCAAGCCGTGCGACCGGGCGAACTTACGCCGTCCAAATTCCGAGCGCTCTTGCTCGAAAAGATGGATGTGCTCGGCATGGATCCGTCGTTCTTGGGACGCTATCTCAACGACGGCTTCTCGGGCGGCGAAAAGAAGCGGCTCGAGATGCTGCAAATGGCCGTGCTCGCGCCGAAGTATGCGGTCCTCGACGAGACCGACTCGGGCCTGGACGTCGATGCACTCAAAGACGTCGGCGATACGATACAAGCCTTGCGCGCAAGCGACGAGGGCAAGTCGACCGGCTTCCTGATCATCACGCACTATCCGCGCATCCTGCAACACATCACGCCTGATGTCGTCCATGTCATGATCGACGGCCGCATCGTAAAGACCGGTGGACACGACCTCGCGCAGCGCATCGAGCGCGAAGGCTACGACACCTTGCGTGAGGAGACCGGCGCACTTGCCTGATCTTCTTTCTGCGCAGGAGCGTAGCACCGCGCTGAGCGCGTTTGCGCAGACGCGCAGCGGACGCGAGAAGCCGGGGCGGTACTGGAAAATCGATCTCGAGACGCTCACGCCCAGCACGAGCGACGACAGCGCAGCCGGCAGCGTGACAATCGAGAGCGGCTCGTCGCGCGCGATTGCCGTCGACTTGGAGACCGCGGCACGCGACCATGCTGATCTCCTCGCGCGGGCCTTCCGTGTGGCGATCGAACCACAACACAAGTTCGCGCACCTGGCGCTGGCGCACGCCGGCCTCGGTGCGTTCGTCTATGTCCCGGCTGACTGCGCCCTCGACGAGCCGATCGTCGTGCGCTACCGCGCTGCCGCCAACGCAGCGATCTATCCCTACACGGTCGTGCTTGCCGAACGTGGCGCACGCTTCACCGTGATCGAGCGACTCGACCTCGGCACCGAAGCCTTCGTCTGCGGCGTAGCCGAGATCGTCACCGATGCGAATGCCGACGTGACCTACGCGTCTGCGCAGTTCGCGCCGGAGAGTGCGCGCGTGCTCTACACGCGTGCCGCGCGGCCCGGGCGCGATGCACGCGTCGCATGGGCCAATGCCGAACTCGGCGCGGCGCTCTCGGTTAGTGACATTGGGGTAACTCTCGCCGAGCCCGGCGTGGATGCCAACATCGCGACGGTTTTCTTTCCGACCGGTACCCAGCACGTCGACGTGATCAGCAACCTCGATCACCGCGTCGGGGACACGACCTCGGACACGCTCGTCAAGAGCGCGGCGTCGGGACGCGGACAAGGGCGGTTTGTCGGCAATATTCGCATCGCGGTGGATGCGCAACACAGCGATGCGGCGTTGCGCGACGACGCCCTCTTGCTCTCCGAAGGCGCGCACATCGACTCGATCCCAGCACTCGAAATCGCGGCGAATGACGTGAAGGCCTATCACGGTGCGACCGTCGGCGCCCTCGATCAAGAGAGTATCTTCTACATGACCAGCCGCGGTATCGAACGCATGCAAGCTGAGCGCATGATCGCGCTCGGATTCTTCGAACCGGCGATCGACCGCTTCCCGACCGAAGCGCTGCGGGAGGAACTGCGCGCCGCGCTCGAGGCAAAAATCACCGCATGATTGCCGTACGCACACCGCAAGCGATCGCCGCCGATTTTCCGATCCTGCACAAGCCGACCTCACGCGGTAAGCGCCTCGTGTACCTCGATTCGGCAGCGACATCGCAGAAGCCACAAGCCGTGATCGATACGCTGGTCACGTACTACAGCGAGTACAACGCGAATATTCATCGCGGCGTGTACGAGATCGCTGCCCGCGCGACCGAAGCCTTCGAGGAGGCGCGCGCCAAAGTCGCGCGTTTTATCAACGCCGAGTCGTCCGAAGTGATCTGGACGCGCAATGCGACCGAAGCGATCAACCTGGTTGGCTACAGTTGGGGCCTGCAAAACGTCAAGCCCGGCGACGTGATCCTCACGTCGCAGCTCGAGCATCACTCGAACCTCGTCCCTTGGCAGTTGCTGGCCGAAAAAACCGGCGCGACGCTGCGCTTCATTCCCGCAGACGATCGCGGCGTGTTGCAGCTCGACAACCTTGAGGGATTATTGCAGGGTGTAAAGCTGCTTGCGATTACGCACGTCAGCAACACGCTCGGCACGATCAACCCGCTCGAACGCATTATTCCGATCGCGCACGCAGCCGGCGCGACCGTGCTCGTCGACGGCGCGCAAGGCATCCCGCACCTCTCGGTCGATATGCGCGCGCTCGACGTGGATTTCTATGCATTCAGCGGTCACAAGATGCTTGGGCCAACCGGCATCGGTGTGCTGTACGGCAAGCGTGCGCTACTCGAGGCGATGCCGCCGTTCCTCGCGGGCGGTGACATGATTCGCAAGGTCGAGTACGAGCACACGACGTTCAACGACCTACCCTGGAAGTTCGAAGCCGGCACGAGCAACATCGCGGACGCGATCGCGCTCGGTACCGCGGTCGACTACTTACTCGAGCTCGGGATGGGCTGGGTGCGTGCGCACGAGCGAGAGTTGCTGGCGTACGCGCTTGAACGGCTCGCGCCGCTCGAATCGCGCGGCTTGGCGCTGTACGGGCCACGGGATCCGGCGATCTCGTCAGGCGTCCTCTCATTCAATTTCTCCGACGTCCACGCGCACGATCTCGCGTCGATTCTCGACACCGAGGGCGTCTGCATCCGCGCCGGGCATCACTGCACCATGCCCCTAATGGAGAAAATGGGCTGGGCAGCAACCGCGCGAGCCTCGTTTTATGTTTATAACGCGAAGGCCGATATCGACGCTCTCGCCGAGGGCATCGAAAAGGCCGCACGAATTTTCAAGCTGTAAGCATGGACGACTTCTACCGCGACTTCATCCTCGACCACTACCGTAGCCCCCGCAACTTTGGGCACCTGACCGATCCCGACGCTTCGGCGGAGGATCTCAACCCGCTGTGTGGCGACACGATCCGCATGGAATTCGACGTCGATGACGGTGTCGTGCGCGACGTGCGGTTTTCGGGAAAAGGCTGCGCGATCAGTCAAGCGTCGGCGTCGATGCTGACCGAAACGATCAAAGGGATGAGCTTGGAGGCAATTGCCAAGCTCTCGAAAGACGTCGTGCTCGAGAACGTTGGCATCGGCATAAGTCCGACGCGGCTCAAGTGTGCGACGCTCGGTTTGCGCGTTGCCAAGACCGCGGCTATCGGCGAGATCGCCGGCTGGCCGGACGAAGAGTAGGACACTGCTCGCGCTCATCGGCGCGTTTCTCTACCTGCTCGTCGCGATCGCGAGCGCGGCGGCGGCCTTGATCGTACTCGATCCAAGCCGTGCCCCCAGGTTTCGGCCACTACGCTTTCTCCTCGGGATACTCTTCGCGCTGCTCGCTTTTGCCGTGCTTGGTCGGCTGCACTATGTCTCCTCGGGGGACTTTTCGCTCATCGCGATCGTCACGTTCCTTACCGGCCTCGCCGTCGACGCATTGATTGGCGACACTATTCGCGCGGGGATACGACCGCCGCAGTAACGAAAGGCGGCCCGATGCAGCACCACCATTTGACGGCCAGCGAATGGGACGAGCTTGCGAATGACCCGGACTTCATCGCGCTGATGGGAGCGCGACGCCGGTTCATCGTCCCCGCCACAATTTTTTCCCTGCTCTTTTATCTCGCGCTGCCGCTCGGCATCGTCTACGCACCCGCGTTTATGAATCAGCGCGTCCTCGGACCGCTAACGCTCGCGTACGCCTTTGGTATCGCGCAATTCCTGATGGCATGGGTGCTTCTTGCCGTCTATATGCAAAAAGCGCGTGGGTTTGACGATCGCGCCGAACAACTTGTGCTGCGCACGCAAGCGAGGCTGACGCGATGACGCAAGCAACGCTCGTGATGTTCGCGATCTTTGTTGCGATGGCGCTGGTCATCACCTATTGGGCGTCTGGACGCAGTACGTCGAGTCGTGGTTTCTATACCGCACACCGCGAGATCAGTGGCGTGCAAAACGGATGGGCGATCGCAGGCGACTATATGTCGGCGGCATCGTTTCTCGGAATCACCGGCCTGATCGCATTCTACGGCTTTGACGGATTCCTCTATTCGATCGGGTGGCTCGTCGCATACCTCACAGTGCTGTTTCTGCTTGCCGAGCCGCTGCGCAATACGGGGCGTTACACGGTCGCGGACGTGATCGCTTTCCGCTTGCGCGGGCGTGGCGTGCGCGCGATCGCCGCGCTTAGCACCCTCACGATCACGCTCTTCTACATGGTAGCGCAAATGGTCGGGGCCGGTTCGCTGATCAATCTGCTCGTGCAACGGATCAATGAAACCTACGCTATCGTAGTTGTCGGACTGCTGATGCTGATTTATGTCTTATTCGGCGGCATGCTCGCAGCGACGTGGGTGCAGATCATCAAAGCTGCATTGCTACTCGGCGCGTCGGTTCTGCTCAGCGTGCTCGTACTTGCACACTTTCACTTCTCGCTCTTCGCGTTCCTAAGCGCCTCAGCGTCGGCTGCATCCGGCGGCGGCGCGACGGTCAACCTGCTGCAACCGGGACTCTTATTTAGCGGACCACATGGCGCGTTCGATCTGCTGTCGCTTAGCCTCGCGCTCGTGCTCGGAACGGCCGGCTTGCCGCACGTGCTCATGCGCTTCTTCACGGTACCAAATGCAAAATCGGCACGGATATCGGTAGGCTGGGCGATGGGCTTGATCGGTGCGTTCTACTTATTGACCACCGTCATGGGCTTGGGCGCGGGAACCATTGTCGGTCAGCACGACATCGGCAAGCACCTGCGCGACACGCAGGCAATACGCTACATCATCCGTCATCCCGAGACCGCGCCGCAACTCAACGACGAGTTGGCGAAGACCGGCTATATCGTACCGGAGAAAAACAGTAACCTCGCCGCGCCGCTCTTGGCCGACTCTCTCGGCGGCCCGTTGCTCGTCGCGTTCGTCGCGGCGGTCGCCTTTGCGACGATTCTTGCGGTGGTCTCCGGAATCACCATTGCCGCCGCGTCCGCTTTCGCCCACGACATCTGGTACAGCTTGATTCGCAGCGGCGCCGGAACGGAGCGCGAGCACATCTTCGTCGCACGCACGGCGGCGCTCGTCGTCGGCTTCGCGTCGATCTTCATCTCGGTCGGCTTGCGCACGGTCAACGTTGCATTTCTCGTCGGCCTCGCATTCGCAGTCGCAGCCAGTACTAATGCGCCCGCGCTGATTCTCGCGCTCACCTGGAAGCAGTTTTCGCGTGCGGGTGCGATATGCGGCATGCTCACCGGGTTGATCTCGTCGCTCGCACTGATGATTCTGAGCCCAAGCGTGATGGGCGCGCACGCGATCTTTCCACTGCTCAATCCCGGAATCGTCTCGATTCCGCTCGGTTTTCTCGCCTCGATTGTAGGCACGCTGCTCTTCCGCGATGCCGAATCTGAAGCGATGTTCAATCAACTCCAGGTTCGCGCCAACACCGGCCTCGGAGCAGAGCTCTAGAACGGCTCCTGGGATTTACCGACTCTTGGGTGCCTGCTGCTGGTAGGCCTGCGCATGTGGCCCACCCGTGGCGACGCGACGACGGAGCAGGACATTCGCCTGGCGTGGGACGTGCGCGCTCGCACCGTCGCCTTTACCATAGTGAGTTTCGTAATCGCTGCAATAGCCTTTCTTGCTCAATACTTCGGCCGCAATTCGCCCCGCTAAAAAGCAGCTCGGCGACTGATACAGATGCGTCCTGCTTCGAGTTGCTTTCGAGCGAAGGCTCGAAGTTTTGCGCCATTCGCAGGATGCGAACTTCCTTTGGTTGTGGCGCAAAACTCGCGCAGCAGGAGCGGCGCACGATGCGCCGCGAGGAGCGTCTTCGTGAGGAAGCAGCCCGAAGCAAGACGCAGGTAGCGGTCCCTCGACTACGCTGCTACGCAGCTACGCTCGGGATGACAAAGCGAAGCTAAATGTGTGTTGCGGAGTGTTCGGTGATTTGCAGACCGTACGCGCCCATGCGAAGCGTGAAGTTCACGAAATAGGTGCCCTTTGACGTGGCAACCTGCCCTGTGACACCGTAGCTTCCGTCGCTGTTGCGCGCGGCTCGCATGTCGGAAACGTTCACCGTGACGTTCGGATTGATGAACGACTCGGTCGGAAGCCCGCTCGCCAAATAGCCCGCTGCCGTCGAAGATTCTCCGCGAGCCAGTGCATTGATGTACGCGTTGACGATCGCGAGAGCATGCTCCGAGGTGTTCGCACCGGTTATAAGCACCGGTGTGGAGGTGGGAGCGGCAACAACCGCCGGTGGCGTTGCAGTCGCCGATACGACCGCTGCGTGGGTCGCTGCGCTCGCTGCGTGGGTCGCTGCGCTCGCTACGTGGGTCACGGCTGCCGGCGTCGGTGTGAGCACGATGACGACTTGCGTAGGCTTTGGCTTCGGCTTTGGTGATGACGTCGCATGCGGCGATGTGCTCGGCGAAGCGCTAGCTCCCGGCGTTGTGCCCGGAATGAACGTGGCCGACGGTAGCGGCGATGCCGTTTTTTCGTGCGCCGGCTTACGGGACGGCGAAGGCGACGCAGACGGTGCGAACGACGGCGCCGCGGCGAATGTCGCGGTGGCTTCAGGAAGCGGAGTAAAGCTCGGTGCCGGGGTTGGCGCCTTCACCGCGCCCGCGCCGAAGAATTTCGTCAGCAGGCCGCCGAGTGCCAAGCCGCACAAGACCACGAGGATCATCAGCGGAATGATGGGGATCCCGCCGCGCTTAGGCGGTTCGGGTTCGAGCCGGCGGCGCCGCGGATAATCGCTCAACGGTTATCGATCACGAGAGCGTGCCGGCAATGCCGTCGACGAGCGGCGCAGGCAATCCCTCGAGCTGTGTTGCGTGCTCCTCTGCGAAATGCGTCAAGGCTTCCTTAAGCAGGCCAGGATTCGCGCCCGCGTATTCTACCAGCGCCGCGACTGCGTGCGCGTCGGCGCCTTCAAGGCGATCGAGCGAAGCATTCGCACCCTCGGCGGCGTCTTCCGACGACTCGCCGCGGTCGCGGAATGCGTCGAAGATCGAGGCAACGAGTGCGCTGCGCGCGTCCTGCGGCATCGAAGACACGCCACCACGAAGGACACCCGCCAGTGCGGCGTCATCCATACGCGCGACGTGCTTCTCCACGGCATCGACCAGCGTCTGCGCCGGCACGTTCCCAAAGGGAGGCATCGGGTACAACGTACTCCCTCGCGGCAGGCGGCTCCTCGAAGATGCGCCAAAAGATACGTTGTGATTCGCGTTCGCGTCCCGCTCGATCTCCATGCCGTAAGCACCGCCGGCTCGGCAGCGTTTGCGCTTGCGACACCGTTGCGCGTGCGCGAACTGCTCGCGCTCGCTGTGCGCGAAGTGATCGGCGAACGCGCGCCGCACGACAAATTCCAGCGCAACGTAGTCCGCACGCTTGCGGGCCTCGCTGCCGGCGACTTTACCGTCGATGTCGACGGCCGTCACTTCGCCGACGGTGACGCTGTCGTCGTGTGCGAAAACACGGTCTGTGTGCGGTTCTTCCTTAACCGCAACCGCAGCCACGGCAGCCGCGCAACGTTCGAGCTGCAGCCGTAGATTCATCACCGGCCCCCCGTACGTCGCTCTTCGTCCTTCTTGGGCGCAGTTTTCGTTCGCTCGTACGCCACGCCGTGCTCTATCTGCTCACCGCTGCGATGGTCATCGGCGCCGAAGCCCTGATCGTCTTCAACTGGCATCCAAAGCCGCCGATAGCGAATAACGCCGCGTCCCTCATTATCGAGCCATTTTTCGTCGCTATCGTCACCGCATTTACCTATGCGGACGTCCGCGGCGATCTCTCGGTCGCGACTACGTGGTTGCGCGTGCTCGAACGGTCGTGGGCGGTACTGATTATCGACCTGTTCGTCGCGATCGTCTCGATAATCGGATTGCAGTCGGTCGCCGCCGGCGATGTTTTCGATAAGCTGCTCGGCGCCGGCGTGATCATCATCGCCGTCTCGCTGATCTTTGCCGACGTACATGCCACCGTCGTCGACGACGCTGAACCGTGGTGGCTGCTTGTGCCGCGATCGTTCGCCGCAAGCATTACGGTTGCGTGGCGGGGGATAGCGTTTGCTCGCGCGCTGATCGTCTTTATGCTCGTCATGGTTCTCCCGGAAATTGTTGTCATTGCGGCGCAGAGCGCGCTCACGGAGCACCACATTCCCGCGCCGCTCTTCTGGGCAAACGCTGTCTCGGTTGTGCTTCTCTTGCCGCCTGTACAAGCGTTTTGCACGCTCGTGTATTTAGATGCGATCGGCTATGAACCGAGCCGCTCTTGATGCCGATGATAGTGTAAAAGGTAGGAGATGCATTTCAGGCTTCGGGTCGCGATCATCGCTGCCGCGCTGATCCCCACGTTCACCCTGTGCGCGCTCGCCGATCAACTCTACGGCGTCGCCGGAGAAGACACGTACCGGATCGGCAAGACGCTCGAACCAACGCACATCACCTACCGCGGGGTAGAGCGGCTCGCCATCGCATCCAACAGTCAAGGTCACCGCTACGTCGCCGACGTGAACTACACGCGTCTCGACGAGAGCGGCAAAGCCAACGTGCACGGACAATTCGTCCAAGAGCTGTTGCGCGACGGCACGTTCGAGGATCGCGGCGATAACGATCCTGATTTTCTTACCGTGCTCAACCAACCATTCGCCGTTCAGCTCGACGTAACGACGCTGCGCGACCTCGAACGTCTGCAGGGCATGGTGCCCTTCGAGGCGGCCTCGCCGCTAGGGGGATCGCGCCTCTCGGGCTTTCTGCATTCCGCTCCACGCGGAAAGGTACACGGCCACGCGGTGGTCGGCGTCCGCTTCAAGGCCGATGGCCCAATGACCGGCACGCTTCCCGAGCACCCCGACGCATTGCTTTCGGGCACGATGCACATGGACGGCACCGCGTACTACGCGGAATCCGGAGCGCTGCTCTTAGCGCTCGACGCGACACTTACTATCGATGGCAAACTGCAGAGCGGCAACGACGCCGTTCCGGTGCGCATCATCTATCACCGCGCTATCCGCGCTACGGACGGCAACCCGGCCATGCAACTGGGCTCGCACGCGATCTAGATTCTAGATTGCGCCCACTAATCGGAGTTCGAGCGGGTGCCGGAAAGGCATTTGCGAGAGGTTCGTGACGGGCGTAAATGCGAGATGATTTTGGTGACAGTCGATCAGCATCTCGATGCCGCGTTTCACGCTGCCGGTCTCTTCGACATACTTCGAAAGTTTTTTCGTGAAGTAGCTATGCGGATCGTGCAGTACTTTGGCGTAGTACGGATCGTCGGTTAGACCAACCGCACTGATACCTTCTTTGGGAACGAGCCAGACGAACCACGGATCTTGATTGCGACGGTATCCGATGAGCACGAGGGGAATTGCTCGCGACGAGTCGAGTTGCGGTAGGAAACTGCACAAGGTATACGCGTCGAATGAAATCTCCGTTGGTTCGATCGTCTGGTGCATGTACGTCCTCTCTCGTGTGCCGAAAACAAAAACCGCCGCGTCGCAAAGGCGACCGGCGGTTCTCAAAACTGGTGCGTGCGGCACGTCGTGTACCATGTGCAAGGGTTCCCTCGCCGAGGTCGGCGGCCCTGGCGACCTTTTCAGGATTTTCACCATCGTGGCGTGAAACCGGAGGGAGGCCGGGAGCGGTCAAGTAGCAGCGTATGAGCGTGCTTGCACCACTCCCACAGGGAGTCTACGTGCCATCAGCGGTCCAGCCGGCCAAGCCGTCGTCCAGCCGGGCGTCGAGCAAAGCCGCGCCGAGCGTCGAGAACTTCGATCATATCGTCGACGACTACCAGCGTCGCCTGTACGGTTTTGCCTTGCGCATGACCGGCAACCGCGAAGACGCCGAGGAGATCGTCCAGGACGCGTTCGTGCGCGCGTACCGTGCGCTCGGCAAGATGTCGCTCGAGCAGCGCGCGGACTTGCGTCTCCAGCCGTGGCTCTACACGATCACGCTCAACGTGACGCGCAACCGTTTGCGCAGCAAACGCCCGACCAGCGTCGCGCTCGACGCACTCGCCGATCCCGACGCTCTGCTGCGTGAGTCCAACGAAGGTCCGCCACAGCCCGAGACGATCGTCGAACAGAACGCCGAGGTCGCACTTGTCGAGCAGGCGCTTTTGCAGCTGCCGGTGCATTTGCGCGCCGCCGCGACGCTGCGCTTCATCGAAGGGCGCAGCCATCCCGAGATCGCCGAAATTCTGCACCAACCGATCGGCACGGTCAAGTCGCACGTCCACCGCGCGGTCCGGATCTTGCGCCGCATTCTCGGTCCGCAAATCGGACGCAACGCCCCCGAAGGAGACCCTCTGCATGCGCTGTCGTGATGTCGAAGAACTGTGGGATGAAGTCCGCGACGACTGTCAAGAATCCGTCAAGGAAGCCGTCGATATTCATCTGCGCGCCTGCGACCATTGCCAAGAACTCTACGAGGAGTTCGAGGGCGTAGCGTATTGTCTCTCATGCCTACCGCAACCCGAGCCGTCATGCGATCTCGCCAAGCGTGTCGTCGAGCACATCGCCATGATCAGAATCCGCGAGCGCACGACGCCGGTCATCCTGGCATCGGCGCAGACGCCGATCGGCCGTCTCTACGTCGGATTTAAAGAAGCGCGCATCGCCTACATCGGCATCGATACCGGCGAAGCATTCGAAGCGGTGCGCGCGCGTGTCGAAAGCCGCCTGCGCCGGCCGGTACTGGCCGGCGAGGCGCCGCCGTGGCTGAGCCTCACGCTCGAACAATTCTTTAGCACCTGGCGTGTCGACGACCAGATCGTGGACATCGAAGATCTGACCCCATTCGAACAGGCCGCGTTACGGGCGGCGGCGCAGATCCCGCCCGGCGAGGTTCGATCGTATTCGTGGGTTGCCACGCAAATCGGCCGCCCGCGTGCGGCACGCGCAGTGGGTCAGGTTATGGCCCGCAATCCGGTGGCGCTATTTTTCCCGTGCCACCGCGTGGTCGACGCGCAAGGCGAACTCCACAACTACGGCTACGGGATCGAGATGAAGGCGCGCTTGCTCAAGATGGAAGGCTACATCGCGCGCAAGCTGTAACCTAGATGTAGTGGCTAGGCATGTCCTCATCGCCGGGTTCGAGCCCCACAGCGGTGATAAAGTCAACCCGAGCGAGATGGTCGCGCGTAGCTTTGAGGGCGCGCTTCTCGCCGGACGCCCGGTCGCGTCGCGGGTCATCCCCGTCGAGACGCGTAATATTCGCGAGCGTTTCGAACAGGCGTTGCAGCTCGATCAGCCCGAGATCGTCATCCTCCTTTCGCAGTTTGGCGGACGCGCGGCACTTTCGCTCGAGCGCGTCGCGGTCAACGTACTCGACTTCGAATAGCCGATAACGTCGGTGTTGCGCGCAAGGGCGACGTCGTTACGCGCGGCGGCCCCGAGGCGCGGATCTCCAACCTGCCGTTCGAAAAGATCATCGAAGCCTGGGTCGCGGCCGGTGTCCCCGGGTACGTTTCGAACTCGGCCGGCACATTTATTGGAAACCAGGCCCTCTACGAAATGCTCGCGCTCACCGAACACGCGTGTGCCGCCGGCACTGGTCGGTCTCGATCCACATGCCGTATCTGCCCGCCCAGGCAATAGCCGCAGGCAGCGAGTCGAATCCCTCGATGTCGTTCGACTTAATGAAAAAGGGCATCGAAGTTTTGGTTGAGACCGTCGTGCCCTGGATCGACCAGCGCACGCCATCGGCCTCGACTCCGCGTCTTGGTGCAACCAAACCGGGCGCGTGGATACCTCGCGGTGTAAAGGAAGTAGAACGCTGAGCGACCCTCGTATTGCCGCGATCCCGGACGTCCACGGTCACGCCAAAGGCGAGCACCGTCCCTTCGCTGAGGAGCGGCCAATCGCGTATTCGCCGCGGATGCTTTTTCTTGTGGTTCTATCATGCGTGCCGGCGAAATTCGCCGCGCTTCTTGATGGTGACCGACCACATCAACTATCTCACATTTGAAGATCCTGGGGCCGTGCACACCGTCCGGCGCGCGCTCAAACTCGCGCATGCCGGCGACCTTTATGGCGCAGCCGAAACTGCGGGAGTCGACGTAGCCCACGCTGCGGTCGTCGGCGAAAGCTTGCGACGCGGCATGCGCTTCTCGATCGGTGCCGAGGTCGACAACGATCCGCGTGCCAGACCGGATGCGCAGAATATCGTCGATGCGATGCGGCCGGACGGGATTATCCGCTCGGTCCATTTCTTGCCGATCGATCATCCGGAAAAGGGCGCCGATTACATGTGGCCCTACGACAATCCGGAGTTCGCGTATCTCTTCGACCACGTCGGCGTCGATAAAATCTGGGAACTCTACACTGCGCGCCTTTTTGACGACATCGAGAAGCTGCCCGGGCACATCGTCGGTCACTTCTATCGGCCGGCAATTCTAGGGCATTGGCCCGACGAGAAGAAACTCGAGGCATACGAAGATCGCCTGCTCGATCTCGCCCACGCGCGCGGGATGGCCGTCGAAATCAACACGCGTCAGATCTACCGCGCTGACAGCGAAGAGCATCGCGCCAAGTACATCGCAGCGAACAAGCGCCTGATGCGCAAAGCCCACGCGCGCGGCGTCGGCATTGCGATCGGCTCGGATGCGCACAGTCCGAAGGATCAAGGCGGCGCGTTCGACGTCGTCCTGCAACATGCTCGACGAGTGCGGAATCAACGAAGTCGTGTTCCCGGTCGCCGGACGTCTCGCGCGCGTCGTGCTGCGCGCAACCCGCGAGCATCTCGAAGCGCACGCCCAGCGTGCGCCCGAACCGGTACAGCCGGGCAGCAGCATCAGCGGCTTCAGCCGCGCCGAACTCGGTCTTCCCGAAGCACCCGAACTCGTCTCGCGTGCTCGCGAAAGCGCGAAAGCCCGCGACGCGGGGCCAAAGAAGCGAGCGAGCAGTCCGGAGCGCACGACCAAGAAACCCGACGCCGTGCCAACGCCCAAGTCAACGTCGAAGCGCACTCCCGAATCGGCCGCTTCGTCAAAGGCTGCGTCGGCAAAGAAGGTCGCGCCGCCGAAAAAAGCTGCGCCGCCGCCGGCAAAGAAAGTCGCACCCGCGAAAAAAACGGCACCGCCGGCCGCAAAGAAAGTTGCGCCCGCGAAGGTAGTTCCGGCGAAGACGGCCGCGTCTGCGAAGAAAGCGGCCGCGCCTGCGAAGACGGCGGCGCCAGCGAAAAAAGCGGCACCCGCGAAAAAAGCGGCACCAGCGAAAAAAGCGGCAGCCGCGAAAAAGGCCGCGCCCGTGAAGAAAGCGGCACCCGCGAAGAAACTCGTACCCGCAAAGAAAGTCGCACCCGCTAAGAAGGCCGCGGCAAAAAAAGCCGTGCCCGCAAAAAAAGCGACGCCTGCGAAGAAAGCGGCCGTAAAAAAAGCGGCACCCGCAAAAAAAACCGCCGCTAAACCGGCCGCTAAGCCAAAAGGATCAGCAAAGAAGAAAACGACTAAACGCCGCTAGGCGAAGTGGAGAGTGGCCATGGACATCGAGCGTCAACGCAACATTGCATTTGTGGGCCCGCATCACGCGGGTAAGACCACGCTCGTGGAGGCCGTGCTCGCACGTAGTGGCGCAATTCCACGCCGAGGCTCGATCGCCGACGGCACGACTGTTACCGATCACGAACCCGAAGACGTTTCGCACGCGCAAACCACGACTGCTGGTTTCGCGCACTGCACGAGCGGCAACGTCGATCTCACGATTGTTGATGCACCGGGATTCATCGATTTCTTCGAAGAGACCAAACTCGTTGTCTGCGGCGCCGACGCGGCCGTCATCGTCGTCGAAGCGGATCCCGCGCGTGTCGTGCAAACCAAGACGCTGGTCGACTTTCTCGAGTCGCGCACGATGCCGCATTGCTTCGTCATCAACAAACTCGATCGCCCGGGAGCCGATTTCGACGGCACGCTTGCTGCATTGCAATCGCTCTATGGACGTCATGTCGTTGCCGAGCAGTGGCCCCTCTTCACCCGCGCGGCAGCAACCGAAAAGAGCAGCGGCTTCAGCGGGTATGTCGACCTCGCCGCCATGAAAGCTTATGCGTTCGACGCCGAGGGCGAGAACGAGAGTGCAATTCCCGGCGACGTGCTCGAACGCGTGCGCAGTGCGCACGGCGAGTTGCTCGAAGCGATGGCTGATTTCGACGACCACTTGATGGAAGAATTACTCGAAGGCGTGGAGCCGCCCCTCGACGAGGTCGAGCGCGATTTGTGCAGCGAGTGTTCGCACGATCAAATCGTTCCCGTGCTCGTATGTGCCGGTGCAACCGGCGCAGGCGTCCCCGCACTCTTGCGCGCGCTCGAGCGCTGGTTCCCATCACCGAAAGACGCGCCGGTTTTGGATGCAGAAGGGCGCGCTATCGACCCCGATCCGGCCGCTGCGGTGATTGCACACGTCATTAAGACCGTGATCCATCCACAATCCGGGAAACTTTCGATCGTGCGCGTCGTGCGCGGAACGCTGAAGTCAGACGCGACGCTCACCGACATCTCACAAGGTGACGAGAAAGTGCGCTCGGGCGGCCTCTATCGTTTGCAGGGAAAGAAACAAGAGTCGATCACCGAGGCGGGGCCCGGGGCGATTGTCGCGATCGCGCGGCTCGAGCCGGTCAAGACCGGCGACGTACTTTCCAGCAACGGACGCGTGTTGTTTCCGCGCGTCGTGCTCTCCGAGCCGTGCTTTGCGATCGCGGTCAAGCCGAAAGAACGGATCGACGAAGCCAAGATCTTCCAGATGCTTGCACGCATCGTCGATGAAGATCCGTCGCTGAAGTTGACGCGCGCCGAGATAACCGGCGAGTTGTTACTGCTCGGGTGCGGCGAGCAACACGTTTCGATCGCGGTCGAACGGCTGGCGCGTAAGTATAAGGTAGAAGTCGAGACCGCACCGCCCGAGATTCCGTATCTGCAAACGATCACCGCGGGCACCGAGATCCATTCGCGCTACAAGCACCAGACCGGCGGCCACGGCCAGTTCGGCGACGTCTGGCTGCGTTTCGAACCGCGCGAGCGCGGATCCGGCGTGACCTTTGAGGACAAGATCGTGGGCGGAGTGGTTCCGCGCCAATTCATTCCGGCCGTGGAGAAAGGCGTGCGCGAAGCGTTAACGCACGGGCCCAACGGCTACCCCGTTACCGACCTCCACGTCACGCTCTACGACGGGCAGTACCACGACGTCGATTCGAGCGAACAGTCGTTCAAAACCGCTGCCGGCATGGGGGTGCGCGATGCGCTGCCTAAATGCCATCCGGCCGTGCTCGAGCCGATCTCGCGCGTCATGGTGACGGTTCCGACCCAGTACACCTCGACGGTGATCGCGCAGCTGACCGGCAAGCGCGGACAAATTCTCGGGATGAACCCGGCCGAGCAGACCGGTTTCGATGTGGTCGAAGCCCACGTGCCGGAAGTCGAACTCGCGCGCTACATCACGGAACTCCGGACAGGAACGCAGGGGCTCGGCACTTTCTCCGCACGCCACGAGCGCTACGATCCAGTACCCGGCAACAAGGTGGCTTCCAGGGCCTAGGGCAATAAAGGGCGGGTTTCTTTCGCCCTTTCCTCGGGAGGCTTTTCGCTTGGTGAAACGTCTATTCGCCTTTTTCGCCCTTGCCGGGCTCCTTGCCGCGTGCTCGAAAGCCCCCGATGAAGCGGGCGGCGGCGGGCATTCGTGGACCCTTCCGGGCGTGCTGCGCGTGGCGATTCAAAGTGAGCCGAAGAACCTCAACCCGCTCCTTACCTCGAACACGACCGACGTCTTTATCGCGCGCTTTATGTTCCTGCCCTTGATTCAGCCCAACGGGCAAGGCGTGCAGCAGCCGCTGCTCGTGACTGAGGTGCCGAGCACGGCAAACGGCGGGATCAGCGCCGACGGCCTGACGATCACCTATCACTTGCGCAAAGACGTCAAATGGAGCGACGGCGTAGCGTTCACGAGCAAAGACGTTCGGTGGACGTGGCAAGCGCTCATGAACCCCAACAACAACATCGTCTCGCGCCACGGCTACGACTACATCAAGTCGATCGATGCCTCGGATCCGTGGACGGTGATCGTCCACCTCAAAGAAAAATTCTCGCCGTTCGTCAACACGTTCTTTACCGACAGCGATCAGCCATACGGCGTCGCGCCCGAGCACGTGCTGTCCAAGTATCCAAACGTCAACCAGATTCCGTTCAATAGTGAGCCGACCGTCTCGGATGGGCCGTTCCGCTTCGCGGAGTGGGTTCATAACGATCACGTTGCGCTGGTCGCGAACGACAACTTCTTCTTAGGTAAGCCGGGACTCAAACGGATTGAGATCAAGGTGATCCCCGACGAAAATACGTCGGTCGAACTGTTGCGCACGCATGCGATCGACTGGATCTACCAGGCGTCGATTCACTTGTATCCGCAAGTGAAGAACATTCCGGGAACCCAGATCGTCTGGATGCGCGTCAACGGCTACTACGACGTCCAAATCAACACCGCAAGCCCCGCGATGAAGGACGTGCGCGTGCGTCAAGCGATCGCCTACGCGCTCGACAAGCAGAGTCTCGTAAACGACACGATGTACGGCCAAGAGACGGTTGCAAGCGAAGACATACCGGATTGGATGTGGGCCTTCGATCCGAAAGTGCGTTCGTTTCCCTACGACATCGCCAAAGCGAAGTCGCTGCTGGGGGCGGACCCGCCGTCGATTTTGCTCGTGACTGGGAATTCTAACGCGACGTATAAGCAGCTCGCGCTGCTGATCCAAGCGCAGTTGCACCGCATCGGCATCCAGGCGCAGATCAAGCTCTTCCCGGGAGCGCAGCTCTACGCACCGGCCGGTGAGGGGGGCGTCCTGCAGAACGGACACTTCGACATGGTTGTGGACGGCTGGTACTCGGGCATCGACCCCGACGATTCGGCCCAATTTATGTGCAAGAACGTCCCGCCCGGCGGGTACAACTACACCCGGTATTGTAGTCCTGAGATGGACGCTGCAGAAACCATGGCTCTGACCCACTACGACCAAGCCTCACGCAAGGCGGCCTACGCAAAGACGCAAGCGCTGCTGGCGCGCGATGTGCCGGAGATCTTCATCAACTATCTGCGTCAGATGCACCCGATCAACTCCGACTTCAAGGGTTTCGACCCAAGCCCCGTCGTCGAGAACTGGAACGCATGGCAATGGAGCATTTAGGTCTCCCCAACCAACCCGTCGGTCCGATGCCAGAACTCGTCTGGTTGCGCAAGATCATCGTCGAGCGCGCGCTGACGCGCGGAGACTACGTGCTCTCCGGCGGCGTGCGCAGCGACTACTATATCGATAAGTTCCGGCTCTTCTCCGATCCCCACGTGTTGCGACGCATCGCGCGGCTCTTCGTTCCGATCATCACCGAAATCAATCCCGATTTGATTGCAGGCACGGAGCTGGGCGGCGTGGTGATCTCGACGGTCGTGTCGCAGATGTCGGGCCTTCCGCTTATCGCCATTCGGAAATCGCCAAAAGGCTACGGCGCGTTTGCGGACGAGTATGTTGAAGGCCCGTATTCATCCGGCCAGCACGTGTTGTTGCTCGAAGACGTGGTAACGTCGGGACGCGAATTACTCGCGGCGAAAGCGCGGCTCGAGGAGTTGGGGCTGACGGTAACGCCATGTGCGGTCGTAAGCCGCGGCCTCGCCCCGGTGCGCGCGCTCATTCAGTTTTCGCTGCCCCGCGGCGACCCCCAAAACGCGAACTCAGACGCGCTCTTTGCTTCGGGCTGCTTCCTCACGAAGACGCTCCTCGCATCACCTCGTGTGATGCTCCTGCTGCGCGAGTTTTGCGCCACAACCAAACGAAGTTCGCATCCTGCGAATGGCGCAAAACTTCGAGCCTTCTTTCGAAAGCAGCCCAAAGCAAACAGCACCTAGCGGCACGGCAACAGCCATTTGAGAGTGTAGTGGGCTACGGTCTCAAATAGTGAGCTCAGTGCCGTCATCGGCGATAGCGCAGGGGCCGTGGTAGACGCTGCGAGCGGCGTCTTCTAATTCACCCGGCGCAAATTCCGTGCCGTAGTGCGTGAGCACGAGGCGACGCGCGCCTGCACGTTGCGCCATCTCGCCCGCTTCCACGGCCGAAAGATGTCCGCGTATCGGACCCGTTTCAACTGCGAGTCCAAGCGCTGCTTCGCACAGGAAGATGCTGCATCCGCGCGCGAGTTCTTCGACGTTTGCGCATGGTGCGGTGTCGCTTGAATAGCAGACGCTCGCACCATCCCGTTCGACGCGCACGGCATACGCATCGATGTAGTGAATCGTCTTCGCAAACGTGACCGTCAAGCGCCCGATCTCGAGCGTCTCCGCCGGATCGTACTCGTGAATCTCGTAGACCTCGTCGAGAAAATCGCTCGGACCTTCGGCTGCGAATGTTGCGGCAACGTCGCGCAGTTGCTTCTCGCCGCCCGGCGGCAGATACACCGGCATCCGGTCATCCCGCAAGAGGGGGCCGTATTTCAAGCCGTACCGTAGAGGAATCAAATCGAGGAAGTGATCGGCGTGCATGTGGGTGATCACGATGCCGTCGAGATCCGGATAGTCCATCACAATGCGTAGATTGGCGAGTGCCCCGGTGCCCATGTCGAGCAACAGATTCGTGCCGCGAGCACGAATCAAATGGCAGCTGCACGCGCGCCCAGGACGCGGAACCGATGCACTCGAGCCGACGACGCGCACGCGCATCGCGGCGGCCATTACGGTAGCGATGCGAGCACCTCATCGGCGTGTTCGTCGACCTGGACCTTCGGCCAGACCTTGACGATTGCGCCCTTTCCATCAATCAGAAATGTCGAACGCTGCACGCCCATCGACTTCTTGCCGTACATGTTCTTCTCGACGATCACACCGAACGCATCACAGAGCTTGGATTCCGTATCGGCCAGTAGCATGAACGGAATCTTATACTTCGCTTTGAATTTCTGGTGCGACGCTGCCGAATCGCGGCTCACGCCGACAATCCGCGCGCCCTTCGCCTGAAACTTGCCGTAGAGGTCGCGAAACTGCGAGGCTTCGCTGGTACAGCCCGGCGTATCGTCCTTCGGATAGAAATACAAAATCAGCGGCCCACCAAGCAGCTCGGCCGTTGTGACCGGCTTGCCTGCATCGTCCGCGACCGTGAGGTTGGGGAGCTTGTCACCCGCGGCTAGCATTCCCATCCTTTCTAATTGTTTGCCTCGCTAAATTGGTCCAGCGGTACCATAAACAACAGGCGGTCGCCCGGTCTGACGTCCTGATCAAACTTGTGTACCGGGACGGCAACACCTTTGCCGCCGGTCTCGCGCCACGCGTAGAGCGGAACCCACCGCACCTTGTAGCCCGGCCGTTCCGGCGGCGCAGGAGGCGGCGCATTTTCGGCGCCTTGGAAGCGTTCCGCGAGCTGGAACACTCGTGCAAAGCCGCTCTCAGCAAAGATCGCAAAGCGCCCGCGTGTACTTTCGAACCGCGCGAGTCCGGCGATCGTCGGCGCGGTGAGCTCGGTGGTCGAGAACGAGGCGATTCCAAAGTGGCGCTTGATCGAGGCGCCGAAAGCCAGGTCGTCGATCCGCAAGACGACGTGCATGTCGGAGTGCGCCTGTTCGCGCGTGCGCGTCCGCGCACCAAGCGCAACTTCGAGATTGGCCGTGTCACTATTGGTGACGCCGACGAGCGCCTTCGCGCGCTCGGGCGAACAGTAGGCGATCGTTTCATCGTTCGTAGCATCGCCGGTTAGCAAATCGATCTTTCGATCGCGGGCCAGTTCGATCAAGATGGCATCGGGGTTGCGCTCGACGACCACGACATCTTCGCCGAGTTCGCGCAAGTAATCGATAACCAGCGAGCCGACGTTGCCCGCGCCGCAAACAATAACATGGCCCGCGCGATGAATGCGACGCAATCCGCGCGTGCGCCGCAACGTCGCCGCATTGAGTGACGAGGTCACCGTAGCGGTAAAGACCGCGACGATCGTTACGCCGGCAAACATCGTACTCATCGCAACGAGCAGCGTGATCGCCTCGGCGAACGAGTATTCCGCCGGACACGGCTTCACGCACGGTGAGATGTCGCCGTACCCAACCGTGGTCATCGTGGTCATCACAAAGTAGAGTGCGGCGATCGGGTTGAGATGGAGCGCGAAGGCGAAGTAGATCGAGAATACGAGATACAACACGGCCGCCACGGTGAACACGGTTCGCAGAATCGGTTCGGTTCGTTGCACTGCCACCCGCACATCACGCAATGACTCGCGCATGCGGCTGCGCCACGACGTTTCCCGGCGGCGCTCACCCTGCGGCCACGTGCGCTTGATGTTCGAAATAGGACCGAACACGCAAACGCGGGCTTTTTCCGGGATCGGTGCCGAAAGCAAGTCGCCGTCAGCGTGATCCTCATCGCCATGACAAATGTATGGTGGTCGCCCATCGATCGCGACGATACGGCCGCCGAGGTGCGCTTCCGCCGCGATCACGTCGAGCCCATCAATTCCGAACTCTTCCGCATCGCGTTCACAAAAACCGAAGAGGCTTCCGGTCCCGTCGGGTTTACCATCGCGATCGCTATTGTCGCCACCGTGATGATCGTGGCGGTGTACCGACTTTGCGACCAGCGTTTCGAGCGTGGGAAACGGCAGCGCATAGAAACACGACGGATCGACGGCCGACGCCGCGTACGTCGCCGCCGCGTGCGCAGCCGGCGAAATCGCCGTGCAATTGTACTTGAGTCCTTCTTGGATCTTGTGGCCGAGCACCGGATTGAATTGGCGAATCGTAACGCGCGTGCGCTCGTTGATGTCGCGCGCAATCAGCGCGACGCGCAGGTTCAGGCGATCGTCCTGCGAGACGGCGACGATGCAATAGTTCGGCTGGTCGGGACGCGAGCCCACCGGTTCGAGGCCCGCCTCACGCAGACTCGCGGATTCGGCCGGGTCGAGTGCATAGTGCGAAAACGTGTGGGGAAACTCGCCATGGAACTTTGCCACCGTTTGGGCAAGCAAATTCGCAGCGCGTTCCTCCTCGTGCTTCCACACGAGGGCAACGCGCTGCCCAGCCGTCTTCAAAATCTCGCGGCAGATTTCATAGGCCAGGTAGTCACCGCCGACGACGATAATGAGCGTCTCGGTCGCCATAGATGAACCCCGATTCGCCAGAGGCCGTCCCCCGCCCGCCGCATCCCCTCGCGCTCGACCTAATCGAACGCCTCCGGGATCGCCCCGGCGCGCGGATCCTCGAGATCGGTCCGGGAAGCGGCCGCAATACCCGCGCCCTCGAGGCGGCGGGGTTCCACGTCCGCTCGCAGCCGGCCGACGCCAGGTACGCGGCAGCACTCACGACCCACGCGCTACTGCATGGCACGCCGGCGTCGATCGCGGGTGAACTGGCCGCAATCGCTGCGGCTCTCGAACGCGGTGCGCCGCTCTTTGGGACCTTTGGCTCAACCCGCGATGCGCGATACGGTACCGGGGCGCTGCTCGAACCGGACGTCTATGCGCCGCACGCCGGCGACGAGCAAGGCGTCGCGCACGCATACTTCGATCGGGTCCGGCTGGGCGAACTGCTCGCCCCGCACTTTACCATCGAATCGATGCGCGAGGTTGCAGTCGATGACATCGCCGGAAAATGGGCACACCCCCAAGCTCCGCTACGCGACGCAATCCATTGGTTCGTTGTCGCGACGAAACGAGCTTAGTAGCGCGCGAGCGAGGGTTCGATCCGCTCGGCATACGCGTCGATGCCGCCATCGACGTTCACGACTTGCGCGAATCCACGTGCCGTAAGAAATGCAGCGACACGCTCGCTGCGCCCGCCATGATGACACATCACCGCAACCGGCACTACCGGATCGAGCTCGCCGATACGCTGCGGAATTTCGCGCATCGGAATCCAGATCGAATCGGCGACGCGCGCGATTGCAACTTCGTCGGGTTCGCGTACGTCGAGCAATACGAACTGCTTGCCCTCCGTGCGCCACCGCTGCAACTCGTCGACGCTGATCTCCTCGATCATGCGTGCTTGGTTCCGATCAGATCGCGCATCGGACTCGACGCATTTGCATAGAGGCGCTTCTCCATGCGCCCAGCGCGGAAGGCCTCGCGTCCGGCGATCACCGCGTGCCGCATCGCATCCGCCATCAGCGCGGGATCCCTAGCCGCCGCGATGCCCGTATTCATCAACAGTGCATCGACGCCGAGTTCCATTGCGATCGCCGCGTCGCTCGCGGTGCCGACGCCGGCGTCGACGATGACCGGCACGTTGGCCCGTTCTTTGATGATCGCAATCGTGTACGGATTGCACACGCCCAGGCCGCTACCGATCGGCGCAGCGAGCGGCATTACGGCTGCGCACCCGAGTTCTTCAAGCTGTTTGCAAACCACGGGATCGTCGCCGATGTACGGCAGGACCGTGAATCCGTCTTTCACGAGTTGTTCTGCAGCTTCGAGCGTGCCGCGTGCATCGGGGTGCAGCGTTTGCGCGTCGCCAATCACTTCGAGCTTGATCAAATCGGTGTCGAGCAATTCGCGCGCGAGCTGTGCGGTGAGCACGGCGTCCTTCGCATTGTAGCAACCGGCGGTGTTCGGAAGAATGCGCAACTTCGTTCGATCGATATAGTCCAACAGCGTTTTGCCACTCGGATCGTCGATGTTGATGCGGCGAATTGCGACCGTCACCATCTGCGCGCCGCTGGCTTCATGGGCGGCCTGCATGACCTCGATCGACGGATACTTGCCCGTCCCGACGATGAGGCGCGATGTGAACTCGTATTTCCCGATCTTGAGGATGTCGTTTTGCATTTTAACCCTAGCCGCCCGCAACGGCCTTGATGATCTCGATCGCATCACCATCGGCGATCACGCGCGTTTCATATTCGGCGCGCCGCACGACCTGGTCGTTGCATGCCACGGCAATTCCAGAACGAGCAGCGCCCAGTTCTGCCAGCAGCGCCGCAATCGTCGTTCCGTCCCGCACCTCACGCCCCTCGCCGTTGATCGTAGCCTTCACGAGGCGCAAATTCGGCGAGAGGCCGCGCATCGCCCGTTTCGACAAAACTCGCAATCAACGAAGCCGTAGCCGGAGCCAGCAAGATCCCGTTGCGGTAATGCCCGGTCGCGAGCAGCAAACCGTCAATCGGGGTTGGTCCAATGAGCGGGCGCCCGTCCGGTGTCGCCGGTCGCAAGCCGGCCCAGCTTTCCGTCACGGTGAAAGCGCCGAGCGACGGGGCTGCAGCGAGTGCTGCGTGGAGAAGCGAGTCGATCCCCGCAGCGGTAGTGCGCTCGTCGAATCCGGCGTCTTCGACGGTTGCACCGATCAGCAAACGGCCATCCGTGCGCGGCACGAGGTACGCGCCCGGCACCCACGTGGCGCGACGCAAGAAACCATCCGGCACCGCGAGTGCAAGCATCTGCCCTTTTACCGGCGTGACGGCCGGAACCGCATTGTGCGGAACACCGGAAATGTGCGCGGACCACGCACCCGCGGCGTTGATCACGATCGATGACGGCGAAAAACCGAGTTCACTGCGCACACCCAAGACGCGACGCTCATCACATTCGATGGCTACGTCGGCAACCGGTGCATGCACGATAACGCCCTGTGCGCGGCACGCCGCGAGCAGTGCGCGCCCTAAACGCCGATTGTCGACGTAGCCTTGACCTTCGATGAGCAGCGCGCCCAGCAGGTGCTTCCCGAGTGCCGGCTCGGCAAGAAATGCTGCGCGCCGATCGAGCATTTCGCATGGAACGCCCCGTGCTACAAGTACGTGCGCGAACGCTGCGAGTGCTTCGAGGCGCACTGCATCGAACGCAGTCTCGACGATGCCATCGAGGCGCACGTCGACCTGCACGCCGCTCGCTTCGACCACGCGCTGCACGAAGGCCGGATACTGCGCAAGCGAAACGCGACACAAGTCCAGCATCGCTTCGTCTTCGATGCGCTCCGCGTAGGGCGCGAGCATGCCCGCGCCGGCCCACGATGCCCCGCGGCCGGGTTCCCCGCGCTCGTAGACCCGCACGGTTGCGCCGCGTTGCGCGAGCTCAAACGCAATGGCCAGACCGATTAGTCCGCCACCGACGACGAGCGCGTCCACTACATGCCGATATACACGGGGCCTTCGCCGCCCTGCGGTGGGACCCACGTGATGATTTGATACGGGTCGGCGATATCGCACGTTTTGCAGTGCACGCAGTTGGTGAAGTTCATCTGAATGCGTCCGTGCACCGCGCCTTCGTCGCCGTCTTTTTCGAACATCGGCTCGTACACGGCGGCCGGACAGAAATACGCGCATGGGTTGCCGTACTCGACCGTGCAGCGGTCGCGACAGATGTTCGTATCGGCGATCTTCAGATGGCTCGGCTGATTCTCTTCGTGAATCGTGCCCGAGTTGTAGACGTCGGTTAGTTTGTCGAAGGTAAGTACGTTATCGATCTTAGCGCGCGGCGTCTCTTTCGGCCGGTATCCCGCCTTCTCCATCATCTCGTAGCCGGGCTTTGACGACAGCTTGTCGATGAAGCCGAACGCGCGGCCGCCGGTGAACGTGGCGAGTCCCGCATTAACGACGCCGGCCCACATGCCGTGCTCGAAACCTTGGTGGAAGTTGCGCGCGCCGCGCAATTCTTCGTAGGCCCACGAATCGCGGAAACGCTGTTCGTACACCGAGAGTTGTTCGGCATCGAACTTCTGCGCTTGCAGCGCGTCCCACGCAGTGTCGGCAGCCATCATCCCGGACTTCATCGCGAGGTGTACGCCTTTGAGGCGCATGCCGTTGAGGAAGCCCGCCGAGTCGCCCGCGATCATCAGGCCGTCGCTGTACGGCCGAATCATGGCGAAGAGGCCGCCTTCGGGAATCGCTTTTGCGCCGTAGCGAATCAACTTCGCGCCGTCGAGCATCTTGCGAATCTCCGGATGCTCTTTCATGCGTTGCAATTCGTTGTGCGGATCGGTTGTCGGATTCTTGTAGTCGAGGCCCGGTGACGTGGCCGATGTCGAGCACGCGATCTTTCATCCCGTAGATGAAACCGCCGCCGAACGTTTCGGGCGGTAATGGATAGCCGAGCGTGTGAATCACCGTGCCGGCCGGGAAACGATCGTCGGGCAATTGCCACAGCTCTTTGACGCCGGCCGCATACACTTGCGGTTCCTTGCCGTCATCGAGACCGAGCCGCGGAACAGCCTGCTTGGCGAGCGTGCCGCGTGGGCCTTCGCCGAGAACGACGATCTTTGCAAGCAAATCGGCGCCCGGCTCGTAGTTCGCTTTGGGTTTACCGTCGTGGTCGACGCCCTTGTCGCCGGTGCGCACGCCGATCACGCGGTCGCCGTCCCACAAGAGTTCTTGACCCGGAAATTCGCCGAAGACTTGCACGCCGAGCGCTTCGGCCTGCGTCGCCATCCATTTCGTCAGACGCTGCAACGACGAGACGTATTTGCCATGGTTATTGAGCGGCGGCGGCGTGAACGGCGCCTTGATTTTCCCGCTCTTCGTCAGGAACCAGAGTTCGTCGCGACCGACCGGTGCGTCAACGGGAGCACCGCGCTCGAGCCAATCCGGCATGAGCTCGTTGATTGCGCGCGGGTCGAGCACGAGCCCCGAAATGCCGTGATTGCCGATCTCGGCGGCTTTCTCGATCACGAGGATCTCGAGCTCGCGGCCCGCTTCCTTTGCCAGTTGTCCTAGACGAATCGCACCTGCCAACGACGCCGGGCCGGCGCCGACGAAGAGCACGTCGACTTCGAGTTGATCGCGTTGCGCCATGCCTACAATATTCGCGAAAGGGCGTGCTTCACCGCTGCGACGTGAGTCGCAACCCGCGCTTCAAACGGCAGCACCGCCGACGGTGTCTCGAGTGTCAGCCCGAGCCGCGCCGCATTGCGCATGAGCAACTGCGTGAGCGTGCGGCCGCCGATTTTCTCGGCTTCGGCATCGGGGTCGGGCATGAGGACGTCGCGCGGATCGATGGGCGTGCCGTTAGCGGCGAGCATGTCAATCAGACCGCGGCCAATACCCGCATCACCATATTCGTAGCAATAGAAACCGCTCGACTCATCGTCTTCGTGCAGATCGATTGCAAGCGCGAACTTTAGATCGCGATTGGCGGTAATAATCGCCTTCGCTTCGGGCGAGCTGCCTCCGCGACCGAACGTCCGATTGATATCGAGCCCATCGATGCTCTCGCGCGTCCGCGCATCGTAGCCGGTCGGGTTCGTGCATGCCCACAAACGATACGAAAAACGCGGATCGAGGTCATCGTTTTCGACCAGCGCAAGCAACGCGTGTGGTCCGGCTGGCTCGTCGCCGTGCACGCCTGCGGCGATGTGAATCGCGGGCAGTGCGTGATCGCCATACTCTGCGCAGAGTAGCGTGCGCGGCGCTCCGACGCATGCGACTTCGCGCACGCGCACGTCACGTGCGCGCAGCGCCTTCCATCTCCGTGCAATCTCCTGGTAGGTGGGCTCTTGTATCGCCATAAACACTCCCTTCCATGAAAATCCAAATCGGGGTGATGGGTTCCGCCGGCGGAATCATTACTGAGGCGGAGCTTGCGCTAGCGCGCCGTCTGGGCCGCCGCATCGCCAAGCGCGATGCGACGATCGTGACCGGCGCGTGTCCCGGCCTTCCACACGCGGCGGTACTGGGCGCACACGAAGCGGTGGGATAAGTCTCGGCGTCTCGCCCGCGCTCTCGCGCGAGGAGCACGTGAAGGTCTACGATTCTCCGCTGCAACCATACACCGCTATGGTCTTTACCGGGTCGGGACTAATGGGTCGCGAGACGCATAACATTCACAGCTCCGACTTCGTCCTCTTTGTCGGCGGTCGAAGCGGCACGCTCGGTGAATTCGCGATCGCCTTCGACGAAGGCAAATTGATCGGCATCCTCACCAATTCCGGCGGCATCTCCAACGAGTTCACCAAAATCGCCGGCCTCGTGAAGAAAGAGACCGGCTCGATCATCTTAACCGACGACAATCCAGAGAAGCTCGTCGATCGGTGCTTGGAGGAGTATCAACGTCTGGACCTTCCCTCATCGGTGGTCTTCGATCGTGGCTGAGCTGACGTTTATCGGCGCAGCCGGAGTCGTAACCGGCAGTAAACACCTTTTGACGGTCGGCTCGAAGCACGTGCTCGTCGACTGCGGCATGTTTCAGGGCACGAAAGACGTCGTTGCGCTCAACGCCATTCCGCTCCCGATCGCACCCAGCGCGATCGACGCCGTGATCGTCACGCATGGGCATCTGGATCACGTCGGCTATTTGCCGAAGTTGGTGCACGACGGGTTCTCGGGCCCGATCTTCTGCACCCCGCCGACGCGCGAAGTGATGCAAATCGTGCTCGACGACTCAGCCAATCTGCAACAAGAACTGCAAGAGCGCGGGTATCAACACCAGCGCCCCTACGCGCCGCCACTGTACTACGATCCGCAAGATGTCGAGCGCACAATGAAACTCGTGCAGCCCATTGCGCTCCACAAGGCTTTCGACGTCGCAGGCACGATACAAGCGACCTACTTTGACGCCGGACACATCATCGGTTCGGCGTTTGCGGCGCTCGAATTCGAAGGCAAGCGCGTTGTGTTTTCCGGCGATCTCGGGCGCTACGACCGTCCGCTGCTCTTCGATCCCGAGGCAATGGGCGCAGCCACCGATCTGATCTGCGAATCGACGTACGCAAATCAGGTCCATCCGCCGCAACCGCTCGAAGACTTGCGTCAAGCGATCCTCGCCGGCATCGCGCGCGGCGGTGCAATTGTGATTCCCGCATTTGCCGTCGAACGCTCGCAAGACATCCTGCTTGCGATCGCGACGCTGCAAGCGCAGGATTCGCAGATTGCGAAGCTTCCCGTGCACCTCGACAGCCCGATGGCTGAAAAGGTTGACGCCGTGTTCGAGCACTTTCCCGATGCGCACAAGCCGATTCCCAATGACTCACCTTCGACGCCGTTCGGCGTGCGCGAACTTCACCCAGCACGTCACGACGCAGGAATCCAAGGCACTCAATGACGTCGACGGGTCCGCACCTGATCCTTTCGGCAAGCGGGATGGCGTCGGGCGGCCGCGTGCTGCACCACCTGCACAATAACATCGGCGATCCCAAGGCGACGATCATCTTCCCCGGCTATCAGTCCCTTGGAACGCTCGGCTACATCCTCACCCACGGGGCAAAGACGGTCACGGCTCTACAACGACACGATCCCGATTCGCGCAACGCTCGTGCACCTCTCGGGTTTCAGCGCCCACGCCGATCGCAACGAACTGCACCGCTGGTTGCAGACCTGCACGACCACGCCGCATCTGTACGCCGTGCACGGTGAAGCACCCTCAGCTTCGGCGCTGGCCGCAATGGCCCGTGGCGCATTTGGATGGAAGGCCGATGTTGGGTATCGAGGAACGACGGTGACGCTATGATGCAGCGCAGCTTTGCAAGCGACAATAACGCGCCGGTTGCACCCGAGATCCTACAAGCGATCCTCGACGCGAATACGGGCGACGCCATCGGGTACGGCGACGACCCATGGACCGCGCGCGCGACCGCCAAATTCCGCGAACACTTCGGCGCCCAGACCGACGTCTATTTCACCTTCAACGGCACGGGCGCAAACGTAGTCGCGCTCAGTTGCGTCACGCGACCGTGGGAGGCTGTGCTCGCTCCGGCGAGCGCGCATCTCCAAACCGATGAGTGCGGCGCCTTCGAACGCTTCACCGGCTCAAAAGTCATTCCGATCCCCACCGCCGACGGCAAATTGCGCATTCGCGATCTCGAGCCCTACCTGCTCGCCGGGCATGGCGAGCACTTTTCGCAACCGCGCGTCGTCTCAATTTCGAATACGACGGAGTATGGCGACGTGTATGAACCCGAAGAGTTGCTCGAGCTGTGCACATTTGCGCATGCGCGCGGCTTACTCGTGCACGTGGACGGCGCCCGCATCTCGAATGCCGCCGCGGCACTCAAGACGACGCCGCGTGCTATCACCAAAGACGTCGGCGTCGACATCCTCAGCTTCGGCGGCACAAAGAACGGACTAATGGGCGGCGAGGCGATCTGCTTTTTCGATCCGAAGTTGAGTGATGGCGTGGCACTCTTCGCACGCAAGCAAGGTATGCAGCTCGCTTCGAAGATGCGCTACATCGCGGCGCAATTCGAGGCGTTGCTCACCGACGACCGGTGGCTCCGGTACGCATCTCACTCGAACGCCATGGCGCAGCGGCTGCTGGCCGGCGTGCGCGACATTCCCGGCGTAACCATTACGCGCCCGGTCCGCGCCAACGCGATCTTTGCCATCATGGATCGCGCGGCGATCGCGCGAACACAAAAGCAGTTCTTCTTTTATACCTTCAACGAGGCGTTACCGGAAGTACGTTGGATGACCCATTGGGCCACGACCGAATCCGACATCGACGCATTTGTGAAGGCAGTCAGAGATTCCGTCGCTTAGGGTTGATGATTCGTCCGGATTGAGGAGCCGAAGAGCTGGCGAATCAGCGACCCTAAGCGGTCCAGTCCAGCATGGCTTCCCATTGCGGTTTCGGGAAGCGCTCTTTGCTCTTGATCGCCTCGACGTACTTGCGTTTGCCGGCGCGGTTGCCTTTACCGAGCATGATCCCGCCAACCAGGCGTTCTTGCCAAAAGAAGAGCGCGCGGTACCAATTCTTCTCGCGATCGATCTTGCGTGCGACTTCGAGTTCGGGTTGCAAGTCAGGTGAAAGTCCGAACTGCGTAATCGTTTGACCCTTGAAGAGCAGCGACGAATATTCGGGAACATCGTGATAGACCTCGCTGCCGCCCATCATGTTCTGCGCGACGAGTTTCCCGTGCGCACCTGCATTGTTCCACGTGCCCATGCGGTAGCGCATCTCGAGGATCGGATCGAAAAAGTCGGCGATGTCGCCGGCAGTGAACACGCCGCGCACGTTGGTCTCGAGATGGTCGTCGCACATAATGCCGTTCTTGCTTATCTCGACCGGCGTACCGGCGAGAACCTCGGTGTTCATCGTTAGGCCGAAGCCGACGCCGTAGCAGTCGGCCGCGATCTCAAGCCCGTTCTTGGTGCGGATTTTGGTTACGACGCCGTTGGAGCGGACAAATTCGGCGACTTCCTCACCATAGTGCATGTGCACGCCGTCGTTCTTTGCCGCCTCATCGACGAATTCGCCCGCCACATCGTCGAGCAGCCGGTGCAGCACGTGCGGACCACGGATGATCCAGTGCGTCTCGATTTTCCGCGCGGCGAAGGCTTCGGCCAATTCATAGGCGATGAACGAACCGCCGATCGCGACGCCGGTCTTGGAGCGGTCGATCTGCTCCGAGATTGCGCGCGTGTCGTCCAGGTACTGGAAGTTATACACGTTGCTGGCACCGGTGCCACCCGGCGCGGGTGCCGGATTCGGGCGCCCACCCGTCGCAATAAGCAATGCGTCGTACGGGTACTCGTGCCCGTCGGCAATGACGACGCGTTCCTCCGTATCGACCGCATTGACTCGAGTCCCCAATTTGAGTTCGATCCGATGCTCCTCGTGGTCTGCGAGGTCGCGCATCATGACCTTCTCTTCGGGAAGTTGCCTGCGCAGCATCGGCGGCAGCGAGATGCGGTTGTACAATGGGTACGGCTCGTCGCCGAAAAGCGTGATCTCGCACGATGGGTCGTGCTTGCGCAACTGCTCGGCGGCAGTCGTCCCGGCAAAGCCGTTGCCTACGATGACATAGCGTCGCACATCGGACATAATGGTTATATGGACGTTCGGCTGGTGCAACTCCTGGGTTCGTTCATCACCGCGCGCAGTGAGTACGCGCTGGTGCGGCTCGAGTGCGCCATGCACGACCCAGGCCTGCCTGCACCACCGGTTATCGATCGTTTGAGCGATGCGTCCGAGCGAGCGCTCCGCGACGAATGGCCGGCGATCGAACGACAATTGGACGCGGCGCTTGCATACGGGAAACATTTAGCACGCAGTACGGGTAAACGATGGAACGAGGATGCCACGTACCGGGCCTTTGACCGGGCGTTGCGCGAACTGGACCAATATGCGCGGGCGATCCGTTGGGTCCTCACCGTTACAGAAAGCGAGGATGCCTCATGAGTACCGACGATTTCATGAATAAAGCTATGGAACAGGCGCGGGAGTTACAGAACCGCATCGCACAGGCGCTCGGCGACAGCGACAAGCTGCGCGAAACGCTGATGGATCAAGCCAAGCAAAGCGCCGATATTACGAGCGAACAGACCAAGGCTGCGCTCGATAACCTCGAGGCCGCGATGAAGTCCGGCTCGGAATCTCTTCAGAAGTTTCTGCGCGGCGATCAATAGTCTGTGGTGTTCGCTCCACTGGTCCTTGCGGCCGCCATCGACGGCGACGCCGCGTTTAAGCGCGGAAATTTTGCCGCCGCGCAAAGCGCCTACATCAGTGCGATTCAAGCCAATCCGAGCGATGCCGCCGCTGCTCTTGGGTTGACGCGGCTCGCGATCTACCAAAATGATCTCTCCGATGCGCAGCATTGGCTCGACGTCCTTTCGCGCGTCGCGCCAAGCGATCCACGCATCGCTGGAAACCGCGCGACGATCGCCGCTCGAATGGATGCAACCATCGACCGCGTCGCACCGCACGACGGTCCCGCGGTTGCCGCGTTTCTGCAGACAGACCCGCTGCCGATGGTCGCGGTTAAGGTCAACGGACGCGAGGCGCATTTTCTGATCGATACCGGTGCGCCGAACGTCGTCCTCGACGCGAACTTCGCGAAATCGCTTGGCATCACGACCAGCGCAGCCGGGCAAGGCACCTTTGCCGGCGGCGAGCACGCCGCGACGTCAAAGGCGGTTGTGGACCAACTCGCTCTCGGTGGGTGGCAAATCAGCAACGTACCGGCAACGGTACTCCCGCTTCCGCATGATATGGGCGCCGATGGCATTCTTGGCACGGCGCTCTTCGCGCATTTTCTGACAACCCTCGACTACCGCAGCGGCCGGCTCACGCTCGAGGACCGCGATGCCTCCGATACGTTCGAACGCGACGCCGCGATGCGCGGCGACGCGATCGTCCCGCTATGGCTCGTGAGCGACCACTTTATGTTCGTGCAGGGCCATGCGGGAAATGGGCCGGTCGGACTCTTCAACGTCGACACCGGCGGGACGTTCGGCTTGCAACTCACCAAAGCTGGACTTGACGCCGCGAACATCGTCGCGGACACCGCGCATCCGCAAAGCGGCGTGGGCGGCGGAGGCGTCGTCACAAGCTTACCGTTCAAGGCGAGTCTAACGATCGGCACCTGCACCGTCGACAATCTCGACGGCGTCTATTTTCCGAGCGGCGATCAGTACGGGATCTTCCCCTTCACCGTCACGGGGACCGTCTCGCACCAATTCTTTCGCAAGACCGCAGTGACGTTTGATTTCGTCGCGATGCGCATGGCGATCGACACACTCCGCAACGTTAACCGATCAGCGCTAACTCCACCATCATTTTGAAGCCCACCTCGAGCGCGCGCTCGTCGATGTCGTAACGCGACGAGTGTTGCGGCTCGATGCCAAGGTCGGGGCCGCGCACGCCGACCACGAAATATGCGCCGGGTCGTAACTCCATCATGTACGACATGTCTTCAGCCCACATCACCACGTCGTGCGGATCGACCACGTTCTCCGTGCCGATCGTGCGCGCAGCGGCAGCGCGTACGACGTCGTTCATCGCCTTATCGTTCACCGTCGGCGGATAGCCCCACAGGTATTCGAAGTCGAAATCGAGCCGCATCCCGGTACACACGCCCTCGATCATGCGCTCCATGCGTTCGGGAATCGAGCGGCGTACCTCATCGTTGAATGCACGCACCGTTCCCATCATCTCGGCGTTGTCCGGAATGACGTTGAAGGTCGTGCCCGCATGCATCGTTCCGACCGTGACAACAACGGGGTCCTTGGGAGCAATCTCGCGGCTCGCAATGGTTTGCAGCATCGTGACCAACTGCGAGGCCCCGACGATCGGATCGACGGTCACTTGCGGCATTGCGCCGTGTCCACCGCGGCCACGCAGCGTCAGCGTGAAGCGATCCGAGGATGCAAAGAACGCGCCGTCACGAATGCCGACTTTGCCGACCTCGAGCCCACTGTAGAGGTGCAGCGCGAAGCACCGGTCGACGTGCGGATTCTCGAGCGCGCCGTCGTCGATCATCAGCTTGTTGCCGGCCGGCCCTTCTTCGCCCGGTTGAAAACAAAATACGATTGTGCCGGCAATGAGTTCGCGATGCAGCGATAGCGCGCGCGCCGCGCTCAGCAGTATAGCAATGTGGCCATCGTGACCGCACGCGTGCATCGCACCCTTGCGCTGCGAGCGATAGGGTACGTCGGCGACTTCATCCATCGGCAGTCCGTCCATGTCGGCGCGCAAGAGTGTCACCGGCCCCGGACGCCCGCCCTTGAGCGTCGCGAGAATCCCCGTTCCGCCGATGCCGGTACGAATCTCGTCGAAGTCACACGCGCGCAATTCGCGTTCGATGAACGCGGCCGTTTCAAACTCGACCAGCGAGAGCTCAGGATTCGCATGAAAGTGCCGGCGGAAGCGGACGAGCTCCTCTGTAGGCACCTTAATCGACGATGTAATCATGGCCCTATATCAGTCGACGATAAAAAGCGTCGCACCTGTTTCCGTGCGCGAGCGATGCGAGGACGCGCCATCAGCAACCGCATAGCTGGATCCGGCACCGAGCGTTACCGTTTCCCCGTTCTTCAGCTCGGTGACGATCGTACCGCTCAACACAAACAGCACGTGTCCGCGCTCGCACCAGTGATCGGCGAGGTAGCCGGGCGTATAGCGCACCATGCGAAGCCTGATCCCTTCGTGCTCCTGCGTTTTCCAAAACGCAGAACCGCTTTCGCCGGGATGTTCGCTAACAGCAATGTCGTCCCAATCGCAGGTGGTGAAGTGCTGCGGAAGCGCAAGCGTCCTCATGGCGAATGGAACTGCACGCGGAAGAAGTACATTCCGGGCACGTCTTGGCAGAATGCGCGTGCAGGTGCATACTTCGAATCTTGGGCTGCTTCCAGCGCCGCGGCGTCAAGCAGTTTATCTCCCGACGGCCCCCAGACCCATGCGTCGTCCAAGTGTCCATCGGCGCTAACCGCCACTTGCACGAACGTTTCACCATTTTCTCCACGTGATGCGGGGGGGAACGACGGCGCAACGGCTTTGGTTACAACCGCATCGGCAAAAGGCACCGCGCAATCGGTCGAACCTGGGGCGCTGGTCAGTGCCGGCGTGAGCATCGGCGTGTCGGATGGCGGCGCTGCGCTTGACGTGGGCAAAGGATTGAGCCAGTGTAAATCGCCCCGAGAAACTCGCGTGCTGGTACTGGCCTTCGCGCCAAAGGCAACAACCGAGATATCTCTCCCGCTCGCGCACGTGACCTTGCCCTTCGCGTCCCATCCGAAGACGACTTCACCGCTCGTCGACGCTTCGCTCACGAACCAGCCGCTCACGGTAACCGGCTGTGAAAATCTTAGATAGAACACCGGTGACAGAAACAGCGGAGTCGTGAAGCGCACATACTGATCTTGCCATTGCTCCTGATATTGGGTGAGCACAACGTTAGTGAACGGCAATGTATACCATCCATTCTCGGTATGCATCACGAGCGTTCCGGAAACCGTGCGCGAGCTTAAACCCGACAAGACGAGGCTGTACAGCGATGACGGCAGAGGCGAGCCATCCGAAGGCGCGCTTATCCCGATGGGGTCAACCTGCGCTCGAGCCGGACAGTATTCGATGGCCGCCTGTGCGCGAACACCCGCGGCCAGGATGGCCGCCCAGCAGAGCGCAACAATGAGCGCGTAGCGCATGTGCGTTCGGATCTTCATGGCGGCCGCTTACGCTCGCTCGCCTAGCAGACCTGCGGGAGAGGATTTCCCTAGGGCCGCTCGCACTATCAACTCCCGGGCCCTGCGCCAAACCTCACCCTAGGGAAGTAACCGATGGCAAAAACCGACACGAAGGCCAAGAGCCTGGATCGTCGCGGACTCAGCGACGACCAGCTGCGGCAGATGCTTCGCAATATGCTCCTGCAGCGACAACTCGACAATCGCGGATTCCAGCTCAATCGGCAAGGCAAAGTGCCATTTGCGCTTGGCAGCGAAGGGCACGAAGCGTTACAAGCCGGCGCGGCCATGGCCTTTGCACGCGGCAAGGACATTCTTGCACCATATTACCGCGACCTCGGACTCGCGCTCGGCGTCGGGCTAACATCCTACGAGATCATGCTCTCGATCTTTGCGCGCGCCGCCGATCACAATGGCGGACGGCAATTCCCGAACCACTACAGTTCGAAGTCGACCGGCATCATGTCGTTCTCGTCGATTCTCGCGGCGCACATCCCGCACGCCGTCGGTGCCGCGTATGCGATGCAGTACCGCGGCCAAAAGGGCCGCGCTGTGCTCACGACGTGCGGCGACGGCACGACGAGCGAAGGCGAGTGGCACGAATCGATGAACTTCGCGGCGATTCACAGGCTGCCGCTGGTGATGCTCGTCGAAAACAACGAGTGGGCGATCTCGACGCCGCTCTCTAAGCAGATGGCGCAGCCTGAGATTTGGAAACGCGCGGCCGGCTACGGGATGCCGGGCGCGCGCTTCAACGGTTTCGATCCGATCGAAACCTACGGCGCGGTGCACGAGGCGATGGAGCGCGCGCGCAGCGGCGGCGGCCCGACGCTGCTCGAAGGGATGTGCTACCGCTTCCTTGCGCACTCGACCGACGACAACGATATGACCTATCGCACGCGCGAAGAGGTCACCGAGCATCGCAAGCTTGATCCCGTGCCACGTTACGAAAATGCGTTGATCGAAGCAGGCGTCGTGAGCGAACGCGACATCGACGTGCTGAAGAAAGACGTACTGCGCGAAACCAACGAAGCAACCGATAAAGCCGAGGCAATGCCCTTCCCGCAAGCATCGGATCTCTATTTGAATCTCTACGAAGGAGCATGGCAGCCGTGGCAGTGAGCACGAGTTCGAAAGTTCTCAACAACGTCGAGGCCGTTCGCGAAACGCTCTACGAAGCGTTAAAGGCCGACGACCGCGTGATCATTCTCGGCGAGGATGTCGGTGCACGGGGCAACGTGTTCTTGATCACCAAAGATTTCATCAACGAGTTCGGCCCGCAGCGCATCATCGACACGCCGATCGCCGAAGCGTCGATCGTCGGCATCGCCGTCGGTATGGCGATGGAAGGCTTGCGCCCGATCGCGGAGATTCAATTTGCCGACTTCATCTATCCGGCGTTCAACCAAATCGTCGGCGAAGCGGCCAAGACGCGCTATCGCAGCAACGGCGAGTACACCTGTCCGCTCGTGATCCGCACGCCCTACGGCGGCGGTGTACGTGGCGCACTATCGCACTCGGTATCGATCGAGGCGCTCTTTTATCACGTGCCCGGACTCAAGATCGTTGCGCCGGCGTTTCCCGCCGACGTCAAGGGCCTGCTCAACGCCGCAATCGACGACCCCGATCCGGTGCTCTTTCTCGAGCACAAGAAGACCTATCGCTTGATCAAGGGCGAGGTCCCCGAGGGCCACTATACGATCCCGCTTGGCAAAGCCAACGTGCTCAAAGAAGGCACGCAACTGACCGTAGTATCGTACGGTCTCTACGTGCATTGGGCACTCGAAGCCGCACGCAACCTCGAGAACGACGGTCTGTCGGTCGAAGTGATCGATTTGCGTTCGATCCGCCCGATGGATAAAACGACGATCCTCAACAGCGTCGAGAAGACGCGCAAGTTGTTGATCGTGCACGAAGACAATAAATTCGGCGGCATCGGCGCCGAGATCTCGGCGATGGTGGCAGAGAACGCGCTCTTTGCACTCGACGCACCGATCCGGCGGCTGTGCGGGCCCGACGTTCCGGCGATGGGGTACGCGGAACCGCTCGAGCACGAGTTCATGTCGTCGCCCGCGAAGATGGCCGATGCAATGCGAGAGTTGGTGAAGTTTTAGTGCCCTACCACAGAGGTTTTATGCATAAAGCTGGTTGTTTGACGAGGCGCGCTCTAGAAACGATGAGCGACAAAAGTAGAACTTTGCGAGCGAAGAGTGACGACGAGCGCGCCCGTCAAACGACCAGCCCTTCGGGTCGCGGCGGCGGATGCGCGCCGACGTCGTTGCTCGTCAGTCACAGAGCAGTGACTATGCTCCTTCCTCGCGCCTCGTCGGCGCGCTCCGGCGCTCGCGACTTTATGCACCAAACCTCTGAGGTAGGGCACTGACATGGCAACCACAATCACGATGCCGCAGCTTGGCGAAACCGTTACTGAAGGTACGGTCGCGCAATGGCTCAAGAAAGTCGGCGACTCGGTTGAAAAGTACGAAGCGTTTCTCGAAGTCTCGACCGACAAAGTCAACGCCGAAGTACCCTCGCCGGTTACCGGCGTCATCAAAGAGGTCTTAGTAAAGGAAGGCGACACCGTTCCTGTCGGCACCGCGATCGCGGTCATCGACGAGGTCGGCGCATCGACGAGTGCACCCGAGTCGGCAGCGAACCCACCTTCGACGCCGGCTGCAATGGCATCGAGCGTGCAAGAAGATCCGGTCCCCGGCTTCAACATTCCGCAGCTCGAACCGAAGCAAGGCAACGGCCACGCGCGCAGCGAGAACGTGATTCCGAGTTCGTACGGCGCGCCCGGCGGGCTCGAGCCCGAAGCCGATGCGCTCGCACAGGATGCGTTGCGCAACGCATCGCCGGCCGTACGCCGGCTCGCGCGCGAACATCACATCGACATTCGTACGTTGCGCGGTTCGGGCTCGAACGGGCGCGTGACCGCCGAAGATGTCTTGACCGCATCGCGCATGGGACCGGCTGCCGCGGTCGGACAAGCGATCTCGGTCGGCACCAACTTTGCGGCAACGCCGCCGCCGGCAGCCGCGCCTTCCGCGCCCCCGGCCTCGGGGACGTCGACGTATGGTGAGCCGATTCCCGGCACGCTCGTCCCGCTCACGCAAGCACGCAAGATCATTGCCGAGCGCATGGTCGAGTCGATCAAGGCCGCGCCGCACGCCTGGACGATGACCTCGATCGACGTCACCGGCGTGTGGAAGTGGCGCGCACGTGAAAAGGATCGCTTCGAGCGCGAGACCGGCTACAAGTTGACGCTCTTGCCCTTCTTCATTCGCGCGGTCGTCGAATCGCTTTCCGCATTCCCGCTGATGAATGCGAAATTCACAACCGAAGGCATCTACGTCAATAAAGACGTCAACATCGGGATTGCCATCGGCCTCCCGACGACGTTGATGGTTCCGGTCATCAAGGGCGCAGACAAGCTCTCGATCAAAGGCTTGGCGATTGCAGCGGGCGAGCTGATCGACAAAACGCGCCGCAATAAACTCGGCGCCGACGATCTCGCCGGCGGTACGTTCACGGTGAATAACAACGGTGCCAACGGGTCCTGGGCTTCCGCTCCCATCATCAACGCAGGTCAGGCGGGTATCATTACGATGGAAACGGTCGAGAAGCGCCTGCTCGTGCGCGATGACGATTCATTCGCGCCACGCTTTGTGATGAACTCATGCCTCTCGCTCGACCACCGCGTCGTCGATGGCTACGTGGCGAGCGGCTTCCTTGCCGATCTCAAGAAACGACTCGAACGCATGACCGCCGATGGAGCATTATAATCGTGGAAACAACACACGCAATCAAAGAACTGCTGCGGCTTCCTTCCCCCGCACCGATGCCTCTAGGTCTCGCCTCCGACGGCGACACGTTGTGGATGGCCAGCCGCGAAACGCATCGGCTCTACGCGATCGATACAAAGAAGTGGACGGTCAGCGACGAGGCACAAGCGCCCGGCGGCCCATTCGGCATGACGATGGTCGGCGACGAATTTCGCGTCGTGCTCGGCTTCGGCGAAAAAGACTACGATCGCTATATCTATCGCTTCATCCCCGGTCACGGCTTCAAGAACGATCGTATCGCGTGCCCCGATCTCACCGGTTCGCATCTCGCCTTTGACGGCGACACACTCTTCCTCTCGCAAGCAGCGTACAGTAAGGTCGTCGCGCTCGATGGACAAGGCGACGTGATTCGCGAGATCGCGCTCAAGCGAAAGCCGGTCGGTATGACCATTGCCGATGGGTGCTTCTATCTCATTACCGGCGACGAAGAGTTCGAGAATCTGGAATTCTGGAGCGTCGATGCCCACAATGAGACGCCGCAGGTCACGGTGCTCGCTTCCGTTCCCTTCGATGCGCGCGGTCTCACGTACGATGGCACGCGCTTCTGGACGAGTCACCGCGACAACAACGAAATCGTCTGCTTCGAGAAACCTTAAGCGAACGGCCCTGCGCTCTTCCCGTATTCGTCGTGCCAGTTCCACCACTCGTAGGGTTCGGTTTGTGGGTAGCCTTCGGGCGAGACTTCCCACGCTTCCTGGCGTCCAAGTGCGGTTAGGTCGAGATAGCTCCACGTGCTCCCGAGCGCTTCGTCGCCGCGGTTGTTGACGAAGTAGGTACGGAACACGCGATCGCCGTTGCGAATGAACGCGTTGGTTCCGTGCCATTCGTCCACGCCAAAGTCGGCGTCGAATTCATCGGTTATCGTGTACCAGGGGAACGTCCAACCCATCCGCGCCTTCACGCGTTCGATGTCCGCTTGCGGCGCTCGCGACGCGTAGACGAAGCTCGTGTCGCGCGCATGCAGGTGCGAAACATCGGCGATCTGATCCGCCATCAAGGAGCAGCCGACGCACGCGTGTTCGGGCCAGCCCTTCACGCCGGGTTCGAAAAAGGCCCGGTAGACAATCAGCTGACGGCGGCCCTCGAATAGATCGAGCAAACGAGCCTTGCCGTTTGGCCCCTCGAATTCGTAGGCTTTCTCGAGGGCGAACCACGGCATCCGCCGGCGTTGCGCGGCGAGCGCGTCTCGCGCGCGCGTCAATTCCTTCTCTTTTACGAGCAGTTGCTCGCGCGCGGCCTCCCACGCTTGTGCCGAGACGATCGGCGGTGTGTTCATTATGAGATCGCTTTTCATGGTGCAGATTTCCGCTGGTGAAGCGTGAGCGTGTTGCCTTCGGTGTCGTTGAGCATCGCCATCCGGCAGTGCGCAAGATCCAATTCCATGATGACCGGGATCTTGCGCGCTTTGAGCGCAGCGACCGCTGCGTCGAAGTCCTTGACCGCAAAGAGGATGCCGTTGCTGGGCTGGAACGGCATAGCCGCGTTGCTGCCACCGCCCCACAACCCGAATGTCGAACCGTCAGGCATTTCGAACTCGGCGCCGCGATTCTCGGGATACACGAGGAACGGTTCGATCTCGAAGAGGTCGCGGTAGAATGCGATCGCGCGTGCGGCATTCTTGACCATGTAGCCGCTTAGGTCCAGACCGGTCAACCCAATCATGCCAGCACGCGCTCCAATTTCTCCATAATGTCTTCCCAACCGCCGGCGTGATTGTCACGCTGCGTCGCATCGCGGAAGTTTTCGTGCGTGAGCGTAAGTTCCGTTTCCGTGCCACGCGGCGCGAAATCGAGCGTTAGCAATGTCTCCTTTGCAAGGGCCGGGTCGTCTTCTTCCCATTGCCACGTGCAGACGATACGCGTTGGTCGCGTCAGTTCGCGATACGTTCCGTACGCGACAAGTTCTTCTCCATCCGGCTTGTGCATCACGATACGATACGAACCGCCAACGCGCGGGTCGGCCTGTGCTTGCGTCGTGATCTCGCCGGGACACATGAACTCGCGCATGATTTCGGGAGTGCTCCACGCTTCGAACACGCGCTCGATTGGCGCCTTGAACGTATGCTTCATCATTAGTGTAGTTGGGAGGGTCGTCGCGTTGTTCACGATCGTTTCTTCCTTTCAGTCGTGTCAGTGGTGCGTTCGAAGTAGGCATCCAGGCGTTCGAAAGCACCTTTCCAGAAGCGCCGCTGCTCATCGAGCCACGTCGATGCGGACTGCATTGCGACGGGGTCGAGACTGCAATGATGCACGCGTCCGTCGATCTCGCGGGTAAGCAACCCACAACGTTCGAGCACTTTGAGGTGCTTGGAAATCGCCGGCTGCGATACCGCAAATTCCGAGGCGATCTCGCCCACCGTGAGCCGCCCTCGCGCCAACCGCTCCACGATGCGGCGCCGCGTTGGGTCTCCCAGGGCGGCGAAGATCGCATTGAGCGTTGGTGCATTGTTAACCATTTGGTTATATATTAGACGAAACCCCACCATGCTGTCAAATGTATGATGAGACATGAGAGATCTGCGTCTTATCCCCGCCTACGCGGCCCTCGCCACGCTCAGTATCCTTCCCCTCGCCGGGTGCTCGTGGATCGACAGCGACCGCATCAGCTCCGATTTCCATGCCACGATTGCAAATGCGCCGGCGACGCTCGAGGTCAACAACGCGGTCGGGTCGATCGATATCGAAGCCTGGGATAAGCCGAGCGTTGAGATCAACGCGACCAAGCGCGGGCCCAACGCCGATACCGTCGATGCGATCAAAATCTCGGTTGAACCGCGGGGATCGACGCTGACCGTAAATACGCAGTTCCCGCCGGCGTCGTCGAACGCCAAAGTGCTGTATACGATCCATGCGCCCGCACATACGGCGTTGAAGTTGGAGCAGAGTCTCGGTGCGATCAAATCTATCGGCTTCACGGGCGACGTGCAAGAACACACGAGCACCGGCGCCATCGAATCGACCATGGCAGCATTCGGCGGCGCGCAACACCTGCACATGGACGCAAGCGTCGGTGGAATCAGGCTCATGCTACCGGCCAATAGTGACGCCACCATCACGGCGAGCGCTACGGTGGGAGGAGTCAAGTCCGATTTTCCGCTCTCAATAAACCGCTCGACGGTGGGACAAAATGCGCAAGGCAAGATCGGCAACGGAAGCGCCGTCGCCGACCTCACCGTGACGACGGGCGGAATCGAAATCCAGCGCGAATAACTAATAATGCAGCCACCCGAGCTCGGAATCGAAACGATACTCGTCCACGGCGATAGAACTGCCGCGTCGGGCGTAGCCGTAACACCGCCGATCTATCAAACCTCGACCTTCACGTTCGATGATGCAGACGCGATGGCGGCGGCGGCACAGACGCCAACCTTCGAGCGCTTCTACACGCGGTACGGCAATCCGAACCATGGCGCGGTCGAGCGCATTCTTGCCGCAATCGAGGGCGGCGAGGCAGCAATGGTCAGCGCATCGGGGATGGGCGCAATCGCGTCGACCGCGATCGCACTCACAGCATCGGGCGCGCACGTTATTGCGCAACGCATGATTTACGATGGAACGCGCGCGCTCTTCAACGACGTGCTCTCGCGCTTCGGCGTCGATGTTACGTATGTCGACCAGCTCGACACAGCTGCGTTCAAAGCCGCACTGCGCCCGAACACGAAACTCGTTATGCTCGAATCGCCGAGCAACCCGCTCCTTGGTATCACCGACATCGGCGCCGTCGCGCGCATCGCGCACGATGCGGGCGCGCTCGTGAGCATCGACAATACGATCGCGACACCGGTCAACCAACGGCCGCTCGACCTCGGGGTCGACGTGGTGCTGCACAGCGCGACGAAGTATCTCGGCGGCCACTCCGACCTTATCGCCGGTGTCGTGGTCTCTTCGCGGGAGCTGGTTGCGCGCATTTGGGAAACCCACCACATTTTAGGCTCGACGCTTGGGCCGTTCGAAGCGTGGCTCTTGCTGCGCGGGCTGCGCACGCTCGACATGCGCGTCGAGCGTCACAATGCAAACGCACTCGCCGTCGCGCGCGCCATGGCGGTGCATCCGCGCGTCGCACGCGTCTACTATCCAGGGCTCGAATCGCATCCCGGTTTCGATGTCGCCCGAAAACAGATGCGCGGGTACGGCGGTCTGCTCAGCATCGAGATCGACGCTTCGTTCGAGGATGCACGCCGCACGATCGATCGCTTGCAGCTTTTTCACTCTGCAGTGAGTTTGGGTGGCGTTGAATCGCTCGTGGCGCAACCGGCTGCGATGTGGCCAAACTCGAGCACATCGGCGGAGGCACGCGCGATGGGGATTATCCCGTCACTCCTGCGCCTCTCGATCGGCATCGAGCGCGCCGACGATCTGATCGCCGATCTCGAGCAAGCACTTCAGCGCTAACGTGAAACCGTGGGAGCCCGAGATCAACGTCGACGCTGAAGCAGCGCGACGCGCGATCGCTGCACAGTTTCCGCAGTTTGCGCAAGCGTCCATCCGCGCGATCGGAAGCGGCTGGGACAATGCGGCGTTCTTGGTCGAAGAGCACCTCGTCTTTCGCTTTCCGCAACGTACGATCGCCGCACCGTTGATGAAAACCGAGTTGGCAGCGCTACCGTTGATCGCGCCGAACGTGCCGTTTCCGGTACCGCTGCCGCGCTACGCCGGCGAACCGAGCGAAGCGTATCCGTGGCACTTCGGCGGCTACGAAATACTGCTGGGCGTAACCGGCTGTTCGCGCGAACTCAGCGATGACGATCGGCGTGTGTTGGCGCACGATCTCGGCGTTTTCCTCAAAGCGCTGCACGCAATCGATCCGCAGCCGCTGCTTGATGCGGGACTGCCGCCGGACACGATCGGAAAGCTCGACCCTGCGCGCCTGCGCGTCGACGAGATGCCACTGGACGGGAGGTTGTGCGTCGTGCACGGCGACCTCTACGCGCGTCATCTACTGCTCGACCAGCACAACCGTCTGCGCGGCGTCATCGACTGGGGTGACGTGCATTACGGGAACCCAGCCGTCGACCTCTCGGTCGTGCACATGATGACCCCGGCTACTTCACACGATGCGTTCTTTGCCGCTTATGGCGCGGTTGACGAGCGCACCTGGCGTTTCGCGCGCTACCGCGCACGCCACCATGCCGGCTACGCGCTGGAATCTGCACGCGCGCGCAATGACGCACGACTCGAGCAGGCGTGCAACCTCGCGCTTGCGTACACCTCGGCATGATTGCCGCGATCGTCGCGCCCGCACCGTCCGACGCACCTGTTTACATGGGAAACCCGGCAACGCACTTCACGATCGAGCGGCGTATCGAAGGCTTCGATCCCGACGGTAAGGCGCGGTTGCTGCTCGTTGCGCATTTTCTCGATGCGCAAAACCAGCCGACGCAGATCCTCGCCAACAGCGATCTCGATTGGTCGGCAGATCGTGGACACGTGCAGTGGCAGAATCGGATGCGCTATGGTTCTCCCGCGGCGGTCGTGCTCGTCGACACCGACGGTCCGGTCGTTGCTACGATTCGCGCCAACAAGCCGGCGATCGGAACCGTCGTTGTCCATGCGGATACGCGCTCGTGGACGCAACCGCGCGTTGTTGCGGCGCCACTCGGACCGCACATGGTACAGATCGGCTGGTTTCCTCGCGCGGAAACGCCGGTCGAGATCACGCGCGTCGATGGAAGCGACCACAGCACGACGCTGGCAACCTTGCCGGTGGGGGCATCGACCTATCGCGACACAACCGTCGTCCCCGGGAAGCACTATCGCTACATCGTGGCACGCGATGGGTCTGTTGCGAAGCTTCCACTCGTCACAACGCCGGCCGGGTTGCCTACGGCAACCCTCGCGCTAGCGTCGGGCAAAGGCATGTGGCTTTACTGGTCGGTCAATCCGCTCGACGATAACTACTACGGGAGACTCGATCCGAACGCGGTCGTCAATCAGGCGGTGAGCGCCGGTCTGCACTACGTCGAGCTGCGCACGACCTACGGTGCGCAATGGCTGATCCCGCCGCAGGCCAAGCCGACGATCGACGCTATCATCGACGGGCTGGCTGCACACGGGATTGTCCCGATGGGGTGGAGCGTGCCCCGCGAAGTGACCTACGAAGATCTTTCAAACTCGATGCGTACGATCGAGTATCGCACAACCAGCGGCACGCCGTTGCGTGGTATCGCAATCGATCTCGAGCGCGGCGATGATTTCATGGGCGCGGATCCGCATGGCCTCGCTGCACTCTGGATGTACGAGCACGATCTTCGCGAAGCCGTAGGGCAGAAGTACTTGATCGTTGCGACGGTCGAAGATCCCTCGCTCGAGCATCTCGATAACACGGCGTATCCGTACCGCGAGATCGCGCGGGACGCCGATGTGTTACAACCGATGGCGTATTGGCGCATGATGACGCGTCAAGCCAACTTCACGCCGGCGCTCGTGCAAACCATGATCCAGCGCGCCTATACGACGATCCTCGCGCAAGCAGGACGCACGATACCGGTCTCTATCGGGGGCCAAACGACGGCCGAAGGCCGCAATGGCTATCCGCCTGCAGACGAGATTACGGCGAGTCTCGACGCAAGCAAGGCCGCCGGCGCGATCGGTGAGTGCTTCTTCGATTGGAACGGCACGCAGCCGTATCAGTGGAGCGCGATCGGCAGCTTTCAGTGGACGTTGAAGTAGTGGGCAAGATTTGCCTGTTCGTCGACCTCGACGTCGATGTCGCCTTTCGCTGAGGTCAGGATCGTTGTAACCCCGGGCCCGTGCCCGGCCACAAACGAGCTGCCATGCACCACGATGCCGATCGAGATCGCGCCGCTGCGAAAGACGCGGCCGTACGAATTGTCGGCATCGCTGATTGCAACCACGTCGCCAAGACGCAATTCGCGCAAGCCGTATTTTTCAGCCGTCTCGTCGTCGAAGGTTTGAATGTCGTAATCGCCGCGCACGACGGTCGACCGTCCGAGTCCCGAACCCATGACCGTTGCCGGCGCAATGCGCGCAACGCGTACGCGCAACCGGCCACCGCGTAACTCGATGCCCATGCGATGCATCAGATCGGGATCGAGATTGAAGACGCGAACGTCCGGAAGATCGAGCAATCGCAAGCCAAGCCCGCACGACCAGACCGTAATCTTGTCGCCGATCGTCATGCGCCGCATTGCATCCGGCGAGAAGTCGATCATCACGTGCTCGACACCGCCGTGCTTCCCGGTCACGCGACCGCGTTCGCCCTTGGCATCACCCGATGTAACCACCGCCTCGTTACCGATGCAGGCAAGGACGTTGAGTGAGGTGTTCACTTTTGTGTCGGGATGCTTTACGGAGACGGCGGGCTCGATGTGATCGGCCATAAATGCAAAGGCCGATGCGCCAACGCGCACGTTGGGCGTGATACCGCCGACCGACGGTACGATAAACGGCTTCCCCTCGAAACTGACGTCGTAGAGGCCCGTGTTGAGCAGCATGGGCGCCACCTCGCCGGTGACGGCGCTGACCACGAGCTCTTCCCGGTTGATACGTAGAGACAACGGACTCGCTCCATAGAGGCGCGAACGATTTGGGTAACGTTCTTATGCAGATTCGCAAGCACTTCCGCTTCGAAGCGGCCCATGTACTTCCGTATCACCCGGGAAAATGTGCCCGCCTGCATGGGCACTCCTACCGGCTCGAAGTAGCCGTGCGCGGACCTTTACAATCTGACGGCCCGGCACGCGGGATGATTGCCGACTTCGATACGATCAAGCAAGTGGTCCGCAGCGAGGCTATCGACGTGCTGGATCATCAAAACCTCAACGATTTCCTGGAAAATCCAACCGCCGAACAGATCGTGATGTGGATCTGGCGGCGCCTCGAAGCGCACCTCGCCGAACTCGACGAGCTCGTACTTTGGGAAACGGCAACCAGTTGTGCGGTGCTGCGGCGGTCCGATTTCGGGCCGGGAGCGTGAAGTGGTGATGGTACAGCTCTCCGAGATCTTCTACAGCATTCAAGGCGAGGGCACGTGGAGCGGTACGCCGGCGGTTTTCGTGCGCCTTGCCGGCTGCAATTTGGCCTGTGATTTCTGCGACACCGATTACTCGCTGAAGTTCCTTGCGCCAATTGAGGAGGTCGTTGCGATGGTTCGCGCCGAGGGTGGCGACTGCCCGATGGTCATTCTCACCGGCGGCGAGCCGCTTGCGCAAGCCAACACGCCGGCGCTTATTGAGGCGCTGCGGCGCGACGGCCGCCGTGTCCACATCGAGTCAAACGGCACGATCTATACCGAACTTCCCGACGACGTGTGGTTGTGCGTCTCCCCGAAGGAACGTGTCGATCCGCAGATGGCGCGTCGCGCAAACGAGGCCAAACTGATCGTCGACGAGCGCGTGCCCGAGGAGCATCTCGAACTCTTTACAGACAAACCGGTCATTTTGCTCCAGCCGGAGGGCAACAAGCGAAAGAACGTGGAGATTGCGCTCGAATATGCAAAAGCACATCCGGAGCGGTTTCGGCTCTCCCTGCAAACGCACAAGATGATCGGAGTCAGATGATTCTCCTGGTTTGCGCTGTGACACAAGAAATAGAGTGGCTCGGTCCACGCGCGGGCGTCGAAACGCTCGTCGCCGGCATCGGCCCGGTCGATGCGGCTGCCCGCGTCGCGCGCGCGCTGATCGCGCAAAAGTACGATATGGTGGTCAATGCGGGCATCGCGGGCGCATTCGAGGGGGTTGCACACGTGGGCGACGGTGTCGTCGTCGGCGAGGAGCTTTTCGAGATTCAACAGGAAAACGGCGCGCCGCTCGTGCTTCCGCCCGGGAATTTACTGGCCGATCGCGTGCCTTCGGATACACAACTGATCGAAGCGATCACCGCACTAGGTTTTCCACTCGTGCGCGGCATCACGGTCTCGCAGGTCACCGCGACCGAAGCGACCGCCGCGCACCTGCGCGGACGTGGCGCCGAGATCGAGTCGATGGAAGGATTCGCCGTCTTACGCGCGGCGCAACTCGCGGGCATACCGGCGATCGAGGTGCGCGGCATTTCGAACATCGTCGGTGAGCGCTCGAAGAGTGAATGGAATTTCGACGCCGGCATCATGGGCTTGCGACGCGTCCTCAACGCGACGCTCGACTTGCTTTACACCATGGCTCATGCCGACTGACGTTCGTACGCTCACCCTCGCGTACTCCCCGTGTCCCAACGACACCTACATCTTCGCCGCGCTCACCAACGGTCTGCTCGCAGGAGCGCCTTCGGTACGCGTACATTTCGCCGACATCGAAGAACTCAACACCGCTGCGGCACGCACCGAACATGAACTCACCAAAGTCAGCTACGGTGCAATTCCATATTTGATGCGCGACTATCGCATTCTGCGGGCGGGCGGCGCACTCGGTCGCGGCTGCGGTCCGCTGATCGTCACCCGTCCGGGCGTTGCTGCGGACCTCGCGGGCGTGCGCGATTTGCGCATCGCGATCCCGGGCGAACGCACGACCGCATTCATGCTTTTGCAACTGGCGTTAGGTGCGCGGCCGCAGACACAAGCGCTGCGCTTCGATCAGATCATTCCCGCGGTTGCAAGCGGCGCCGTCGACGCCGGGCTCATCATCCATGAGTCGCGCTTTACCTACGCCGATGCCGGCCTCGTTAGCGTGGCCGATCTCGGCGCATGGTGGGAGTCGGTCGCGGGGATGCCGATTCCGCTCGGAGCGATCCTCGTACGCAACGATCTCGAAGCCGAGCGAGCGCACGATATCAACGAGGCGATCCGTGCAAGCTTGCACTTCGCACGCACCCACGAAGATGCGATCATGCCGTTCGTGCGCGAGCACGCTTTCGAAATGAGCGACGATGTGATGCGCAAACACATCGAACTCTATGTGAACGACTACAGTGACGACGTGGGCGAGGAAGGCATCGCCGCAGTTCATGAACTCTTTGCGCGCGCCCGCCGCGCCGGAATTTTGGACGCCGATGCGACGCCGCGCTTTTCTCGCTAGCCTCGCTGCACTGCCGGCAGTCGCCTACGCCGGCACGCTTCCGCCTGCGAATATCACGCTCGGTGACGAAGTCTTCCTCACGCAGACCTGGCGCGAGCTAAACGGCCGGCGCGTCGGCGTCATTACCAATCAAACCGGCGTCACCTCGCGTCTCGTCACGCTCGTCGATGCGATTCGGCGTAACCCCGCGATCAAACTCGGCGCGATCTACGCGCCCGAGCACGGATTTCGCGGCGACCGCACCGCGGGCTCGTACGTTCCCTCGTACACCGATGCAGCCACGAGGCTTCCGGTGTATAGCCTGTATGGACCGACGCGGCATCCAAGCGAAGCGATGCTGCACGAGGTCGATGTGCTGCTCTTCGATATTCAAGACGTTGGGTCGCGCGCGTACACCTTCATCTCGACGATGGCCTACGGCATGCAAAGTGCCGCCGCGCAAGGCAAGGAGTTCTGGGTGCTCGACCGGCCCAATCCGGTCGGCAGCACGGTCGAAGGTCCGGTGCTCGAACCGGCTGAGTCTTCGTTCATCGGACTCTATCCGATCGCGATGCGTCACGGTATGACGGTCGGCGAATTGGCACGTCTCTTCAACGACCACTTCGGCATCGGCGCGAAACTGCGCGTCATCCCGATGCGCAACTACACGCGCGCGATGGTCTGGCCCGATACGGGACTGCAATGGGTACCAAGCTCGCCGAACATTCCGACGTGGCAAACGACGTTTCCGTATCTGTGCACGGGATTAATCGATAGCTCCGGCGTGAACGGCGGTGTCGGGACGACCAAGCCGTTCTTTTATGCGGGTGGGCCCGGGCTCGACGGCGATGCATTGGCCGAACATCTCAATGCGCTCGATCTTCCCGGTGTCTACTTTCGTACGGCAGCCTGGTCGCCAACGTCGGGCTTTTGGAACGGGAAAGAACTGAGCGGCGTTGAGCTGATGATCTTCGATTGGCACAGTTTTCTTGCGGTGCGCAGCGCGGTCGAGATCCTTTGCGCCGTACGCGCGATTGCACCACGGCTCCTCGATCTGAAGAACACCAGTGCGATCGATCGCGATTGGGGCACAACCTCAATGCGTTCGCATCTCGCGGCCGGCGATGCACCGGCCGACTTCTTCGCAGCATGGCAGCCGCGTCTGGACGAATTTCGCGCGCTCCGCGCGCGCTATCTTCTCTACTAAGCGGTTAAGCGGCGCCGGGAAGCTCGTCAACGCGCCGGATGATCCTCAGCGAATCGGCGAGCGGCACGGCACGCAAGGCAGTCACAATGCGATCCTCGAGCGCAACAAATGTTATACGCGCTTCTAGCTCCGATGCGCGGCGCAGCAGCCCATGCAGCGCCGCGATCGTTGCTTCCTCGAGATTGGGGAACGTGTCCATGACGATAACGATGTTTCTCCGGCCGGCCGCCACGTAGCGTTCGACCTGTGCGAGCAAGACCGCATCGAGCGATTCGCTCCCACGTGCATGCCCTGTGATAAACGCCAGGTTATGCTGAGTCATCGTGGGTTAAGCGTACGCTATCGGCCGCCACGGCGGCATTAGACACTCGGTTAAACGTTGGACGCCCGGACTATACAAGAGCCGGGGGTCTGTCGTATAGTTGGGCATGGCTCGAACGCTGGTCGACCCGCGCTATGACAACGACGCTTGCGGCGTCGGGTTTGTTGCGGCGCTTGACGGACGACCGGCCCGCGAGGTTGTCGACCGTGCGCTAGTCGCGCTTACCCGCTTGAGCCACCGCGGAGCCGTCGCCTCCGACGGACGCAGCAGCGACGGTGTCGGCATCCTGACCCAACTACCGCGAGACTTTTTCGCCGCCGATGCCGTGGCGATGCTCTTTCTTTCTACTGATAACTTCGTATACGAATCAGCCGTCCTCGAACAGCTCATTGCAGAACACGGTTTCGTAGAGATTACGTGGCGCGATGTACCGGTAGATGCATCGCTTCTCGGCCCGAAGGCTCGAGATGGACTCCCGAAGATACGGCAAGCGCTGCTAACGGCAGCACCGACGGAGCATCCATCCACCAACGGCGCCGACGAACTCGAGCGCCGTTGCTCGTTATTACGCAAGGCCTTCGAGCGCGCATGCCCGTCCGCATATGCGTGCTCGCTCTCGTCCCAAACCATCGTCTATAAGGCGCTCTGCGCAAGCGGCGACCTCGCGGCGTTTTACCCGGATCTGGCGGATCCATCGTTCGCGAGCGCATTCGCGGTTTTTCATCAACGCTACGCGACCAACGTGCTGCCGCGCTGGTCGCTGGCCCAGCCGTTCCGGCTCCTCGCACACAACGGCGAGATCAACACGATCTGGGGCAACCGCGCGCGCATGGAGGCGCGGCGCGCCTCGCTCCCTCCCGCATTTGAACCGCTGCTGACGCCGGGACTTTCGGACTCCGGCAGCCTCGACGAAGTCACGGAACTGCTCGCTCGTCACGGCCGCACCGTCTGCGAATCGCTGCGCATGTTGATGCCGCCCGTCGCCGAAGCGCACGAATCGCTCTTCCATCGCTACCACGCTGACGTAGTGGAAGCATGGGATGGACCGGCCGCGGTGGCCTTTGCCGACGGCAACTTCGTGGGCGCAGCGCTCGATCGCAATGGGTTAAGACCCTGCCGGTACACGATCGACGATCGATTGATCGTCGCGGGTTCGGAGGTCGGCATCGCCGATCTCGACCCCGAACGCGTCGTGTGCAGCGGCCGCCTCGGGCCCGGGCAGATGATCGCCTTTGATGTACGCAACGCGCGCGTGCTCTTTGACAGCGATCTTACGCGCGCGTTCGATGCTGACACACCATATCGCGAGTTGATCGACGATGAACGGCTCGAGCCGGTTGCGGCGCAGACGCTCTTGCCGGAAAAACTGGTGGAGCTGCAGCACCGCTTCAACTACTCGCGCGAGGACGTCAAGATGATCCTCGAGCCGATGGCTGCCGACGCGAAGGAACCGCTCTGGTCGATGGGCGACGACACGCCGCTCGCGCCGCTCGGCCGCGCGCCGCGTCCAATTTACAACTACTTCCGGCAACGCTTCTCGCAGGTTACGAATCCGCCGATCGATGCACTGCGCGAAGCTAACGTATTCTCGCTACGCACGCGGCTCGGGCCGTGGCCGCATCTCCTCGATAAGCACGCGCCCCTTCCGGGTCTGGTGCTCGACTCGCCGGTCCTCTCGCTCGGGCAGATTGCGGCACTGCACGGACTCGACCGCATCGCCTGCGTCCTCCAAGACGACGAAACACTCGAGGCTGCAATCGAACGCGTTTGCGAAGAAGCGGTGGAACTCGTGCGCCGTTCCGATGCGAGACTGCTGCTGCTCTCCGACCGCATGGCGACGCCCGCGAAGCCGGCCATTCCTATGGCGCTTGCGCTCGGCGCCGTGCATCGCGCGCTCGTCGAATGGGGCATTCGTACGCGCACCGGCCTCGCCGTTGAAGCGGGTGACGCCCGCGACGTGCATCACGTCGCGGTCCTTATCGGCTATGGTGCGGGAGCGGTGTGCCCGTGGCTTGCCTTCGAAACGGTGCGTGCAGTTGCCGGCGAGGAGGGAGAGGCGCGAGCGATCCGCGCGCTCGATCTGGGCATTGCGAAGATCATGTCGAAATGCGGCATCTCGGTGCTCGACAGTTATCGAGGAACGCAGCTCTTCGACATCATCGGGTTGCACGAGACGATTGCCGAGCGCTGCTTCGGCGCAACATCGCCACTCTCGGGGCGCACCTTTGCGCAGATCGAGCAGCAAGTGCGCGAGACCTGGAGTCACGGCGACGGCGAGTTGCCCGACTACGGATGGATCCGCTTCCGCCGCGGCGAGCTCGCCGAGATTCATAGCTGGCAACCAAACACGGTTCGCGCGCTCCAGAGCGCTACCGGCGTGGTGCGGGGTGCAGCGGTCGAAGACTTTCCCGCCGCGTGGACGAGCTACACCCATGCGGTTGCAGATCGTGGCGTGCACGAGCTGCGCGACCTGGTTACGCTGCGGCCAGCTGCTGCGCCGCTCGACGTACGCGAAGTCGAAAGCGTCGACCCGATCGTGCGGCGCTTTGTCGCGAGCGCGATGTCGCTTGGCAGTTTGAGCCCGGAAGCCCACCGGACGATCGCGCAGGCGATGAACGAACTCGGCGCGCGTTCAAACACGGGTGAAGGCGGCGAGGACGCGCCGTACGAGAACAAGATCAAACAGATTGCCTCCGCGCGCTTCGGCGTAACGGCCGCGTACCTCGCCCGTGCGCAAGAGATCGAGATCAAAATCGCGCAAGGCGCGAAACCCGGCGAGGGTGGTCAAATTCCCGGCGCAAAGGTTACGGAGTTGATCGCGCGGTTACGCCACGCGCAACCAGGAGTCACGCTGATCAGCCCACCGCCGCATCACGATATCTATTCGATCGAAGATCTTGCGCAGCTTATCTTTGACCTCAAGTGCGTCAATCCGCGTGCCGCTGTCGGCGTGAAGCTTGTTTCGGAACTCGGTGTCGGAACGGTTGCGGCCGGCGTGACCAAAGCCTACGCCGATTTCATTACGATCGCCGGCTATGCCGGTGGAACCGGCGCTTCGCCGCTGTCGTCGATCAAATATGCGGGCAACCCATGGGAGCTCGGCCTAGCCGAAGCGCAGCAAGTGCTGATGCTTCAGGGCCTGCGCGGACGCGTGCGCTTGCGCACCGATGGCGGCATCGCGAACGCACGCGACGTGGTCATCGCAGCGTTGCTTGGCGCGGACGAATTTGCGTTCGGAACCGCCGTGCTCGTCGCGCTTGGCTGCGACATGGCGCGGCAGTGCCATCTCAATACGTGCCCGGCCGGCATCGCAACACAGAACCCGGAGCTGCGCGCGAAGTTCCGTGGCAAGGTTGAACACGTTGTGCGCTTCTTCACCAACCTCGCGCAGGACGTGCGGGCGCTCTTGGCCTCGCTTGGATTGCGCAGCATCGCGGAAGCAATCGGCCGCGTCGATCTGGTCGATCAAGTACGCGACGATGGCGGCCTTGATCTTCGTGCAATGCTCGCTCGCGGTGACGAGGGGCCGCTCTCGCACCAAGGTGATCGCAACGATCGCCCGGTCGATCGCGTGCCGCTGGATCTTGCCTGGATCGAGCCTGCGATGGACGCGGCGAAGCAGGGCACGCCGTACCGGCTGCGCGAGCGCATATGTAATGCCGACCGAACGCTCGGCGCACGTCTCGCGGGACACCTCGCGCTTGCCGATTTACCCGCGAGGCCCGACCTCCATTTTGAACTTCACGGGACCGCTGGACAATCGTTCGGTGCATTTGCAACCGAAGGCATGACGCTAGAACTTGACGGCTCCGCGAATGACTATGTCGGCAAAGGCTTGAGCGGCGGTTCGATCGTCCTACGCGCGAGCGGCGCGGTCGGCCGGTCTATGCAACCACAGGTCATTCTCGGCAACGTTGCACTTTACGGCGCCACCAGCGGCTCGCTCTTTGCCGCAGGAAGTGCGGGCGAACGCTTTGCCGTACGAAATTCGGGCGCGACGGCCGTCGTGGAAGGCGTCGGACAACATGGCTGTGAGTACATGACCGGCGGCACGGTGCTCGTGCTCGGAACTGCCGGTCGCAACTTCGGCGCCGGCATGACCGGCGGCACTGCCTACGTGTACGATCCCGACGGATCGTTCGCACGCGAGCAGCGCTACAATGTCGAATCCGTCACGTGCACGCCGCTTTCATCGGATGATGCCGAAGTTGTGCGCGAATTACTTGCAGCGCATGGCAATGCGACGCGCAGTCCGAGATCGCGGAAGTTACTCGACGATTGGGACGCAACGTTGCCACGCCTCGTAGCTGTGCGACCGAATGAAGCGCCTCGATAGCTGTTGCTAAGCGAAGGCTCGAAGTTTCGCGAGCAACAGCTACGAGGCGCTTCCCTCGACTGCGCTTCGCTACGCTCGGGATGACAAAGGGCCGTTATTTCAGGGATTCGGCGCGGAGGCGAATCTGGTGCAACTGCCACAGATGGATGAAGCGCTGCAATTCTTCGTGCTCGTCTTCCGGAACGTCGATGAATTTCGTGCCGTGCGCCAGCGATTTGGTCGCCGGCACATAAAATGTCGAAAGCACGGTCGCGCTCATCCGCATCGGCGAGAACGGCGCGGGGGCAGTCTTTATCGTTTCGGGGCGAAGGCCGAAGGGCGTCTGTTTGAAGACTTCCTTTTCGATCGTGAGGTCCCCGATGAACTCGTCCGGCAGTTGAAAATCAACATCGAGGATCGAGTTTTTCAAAAAATCTTCATCGGTCGAGAGGCGCAAGCCACCAGCCGAGAGGTCGTTTGCACGCCCATGGCGGCGCCCCTGACGGCCGCGCAGCGTGTACATCACGTCAAACTCGACGGGCATCCGAAATGACGTCCGCTTTTGCGGCGCCTTTGGTTTCGCCGCAGCGTCACCCTTAGCCGCATCACCTTTTTTCTTCTTAGAAAAGAACACGCGTGGTGAGGCGTTGTCGCGGGCAGGCCTCGCTTCCTGCTCACCCAAAGTCAGCCTGGGATGCTCCGGGAACGATTGGTCGACGCGCTGGGCGCGGACGCGGTTAAGACTGCGCCCGAAGACCTGCGCGCCTATGCATTTGACGCGTACACCGAGGGACAACTTCCGACCGCCGTCGTGTTACCGGCGAGTACGCGAGAGGTTAGTGCAGTTGTTAAGATTGCGCGAGACTGCGGCGAACCGATCGTGGCGCGCGGCGCCGGCACCGGTCTTTGCGGCGGCGCCGTGCCGATCGCCGGCGGCATCGTCGTATCGTTTACCCGTATGAATCGCGTGCTCGCCTACGAACCCGCGCGCCGTCGCGCGCGCGTGCAACCCGGACTGATCAATCTCGACCTGTCGCGCGCAACAGCGCGCGACGGACTCTTCTACGCGCCCGATCCATCGTCGCAGCGCATTTCGACAATCGGCGGAAACGTCGCGACGAACGCCGGCGGACCGCATTGCCTCTCCTACGGAACTACGATCAATCATGTGCTCGCGCTCGAGATCGTCGATGACCGCGGCGAAGTCTTTACGACCGACATCGATCGTCCGGGTTACGACCTCACCGCAGCATTCGTCGGCAGCGAAGGAACCCTCGGCTTGGTAACTGCGGCGTGGGTGCGGCTCATGCGGCAACCCGAAGCCGTGCGCGTGTGGCTTGCCACGTTCGCCGATGTGGACTCCGCGTCGGACGCCGTCTCGGCAATCATCGCCGCCGGTATCGTGCCCACGGCGCTCGAGATGATGGATGCTGTCGCGACGCGCGCGGTTGAGGCGGCGTTTGCATCCGGCTATCCGACCGACGCGGGCGCAGTGCTCTTGATCGAGCACGCTGGTCTCGAAGACGACATGAATGCGTACGAGAGCGCGATCGCGCACATCGCGCGCGAACATGGCGCAAACTCCTGGCGAACGGCGCGATCGCAGGCCGAGCGCGACGCGCTCTGGGCCGGGCGCAAAGGTGCAGCGGGCGCAATGGGGCGGCTTGCGCCGAACTACTATCTCCAAGACGTTTGCGTGCGCCGCAGCGTACTTCCGCAAGCGCTCCACGCGGTCGAGCGAATCGCGCGCGACTACCACTTGACGATGGCAAATGTCTTTCACGCGGGCGACGGCAATCTGCACCCGATGATCTGCTACGACAAACGCGACAAAAAGCAGGTGGCCGCGGTGATCGAGTCCGGCAACGAGATTCTGCAAATGGCCGTCGATCTCGGGGGCACCGTCTCAGGCGAACATGGCATCGGGTTTGAAAAGCGTGAGGCGATGACGGCGATCTACACGACCGAGGACCTTGCCGCAATGGCGCGCGTGCGCGATGTGTTCGATCCGCACAAGGCGTTCAATCCTGAAAAGATCTTCCCGGCCGGTGTACGCTGCGCCGAGGTCGCACCGGTCGCGTGACGATAGAAACAATCGCCGAACTCCTTGCTACGTGCACGCGCGAGCGTCGCGCAGTGGTTGTTCGCGGAGGCAATACGCTGCGCGGTATGGGGCATACGCCATTGCGCGCCGATGTCACACTCTCGACCGTCGAACTCAACGCAATCGTCGAGGACGCACCCGAAGATCTGACGATCGCGGTGCAAAGCGGCGTCACACTGCGCACACTCGCGACGCGCCTGGCAAAACACGGCACCCACATACCGTTCGATGCGCCGCGCGCAGCCGATGCAACGATTGGCGGTACGCTCAGCGCCGGATGGCTCGGACCGCGACGTCATCTCTACGGCCGTCCGCGTGACTTCGTGATCGGCTCGATCGCCGTGCTGCCCGACGGTTCGATTGCACACGCCGGCGGCATGGTGGTAAAGAACGTGTCGGGCTACGACATGAGCCGTCTCTACGTCGGCTCATTCGGCACGCTCGCAGTGCTCGTGCAAATCAACCTCAAGACGATCGCCGCTCAGCCGGTTGCGCGCATGTTTCACTTGCGTTTGCCTGAGGGCACGCGCGAGCGAGCACTCGCGCAATTCGAACATCTTCCGATTGCACCGTCAGCGGCATTTTGGATCGAAGGCCATCACGGCACGGTCGACGGTGAGGACGGCGACGAGGGACGCCTTTGCGTGTTGCTCGAGGGAAGCGATAACGCCGTAGCTCGCGCCACGCGCGACGTGCGTTCTGCGATGGGGCGGGCTGGAGTGCCCGATACGCGCATCGTGGACGCCGGCGCGCGCGAGTCCTTCGAACGCATCGTCGATGCATATATTGCGGGGCTCGGCGAACGCTCGATCACCTATCGCATCGCCGCGTTTCCCGACGATGTGCTGCCGCGCGCTGACGCCTGCAAGGCGCTCGCCGAGCGGCTCGAACTCCGCACCGATACCATCGTCGACGCAATGAACGGCGATCTGCTCTTTCGCGTCAGCGATCTGGATGCGCGCGCATTCGGTGCAAAGATCGAGATGTTCGACGACGCGCTCCACGATGCGGAACCGCGCGCGATCGTCATTGCCGGGAGCCATCCGCACCGTGCGTCCCTCAACGTCTGGGGCGAGCCGCCCGATGGCCTCGAACGCATGCGTGAACTCAAGGCGCGCTTCGACCCGGCGCACATCCTCAATCCCGGCCGTTTCGTCGCGGGATTATAGCGATGTTGGGAGATATTGTCTTCGCGCTGCGCACCGTGCTCGGGAGTCCCGAGCGTCTGCGCGCGCTCTTCGCCGGCGGACCGAGCACTGCGCTCGAGCTGGTGCGCTTTATGACCCGCGTCGTTCCACTTTCGGCTGCGTCGCTCGAAGCGATTCGCGAACGCGCACAGATGATACCCGATGATCAATTGCGCGCCGAGGCACTTTCGAGCGTCGATCGCAAAGCCTACCACGTTGCCGGCGCTTGCATTCTTGCGACGTTTCTTCCGCCGGATGCCGCGCGCAACTACGTCGCAATCGTCGCACCGCTCGAAACGATCTACGACTATCTCGACAACCTGTGCGACCGTCACCCCGACGTCGGCGTCGAGGCTTATCCGGTGCTGCATCTCGCGATAGCGGATGCGCTCAATCCTGACGCACCATTACGCGACTACTATGCGCGCGGACCCTCCGGTGACGACGGCGGGTACTTGCGCGATCTGGTCGCGCGCACGCAGCGCGCACTCGCCGTTGCACCGCATCTCGACCTCCTGACCCCGCACTTTGCGCATGCCGCCGCGCTCTACGGCGAGATGCAGACGCACAAGCATTACCCGGCAGGAGAACGCGAGCAACGCTGCGTCGCCTGGTACGAGGGGCACCGCGACCGCTACGCCGACATCGACTGGCACGAGTTTGCGTGCGCAGCCGGGTCGCAGTTCCATGTCTACGGTCCGCTATTCGAGGCCTTTCGCGGTCGGCGTGACGCTATCGCAGGCACCTACGATGCGTACTTCCCCTATGTCAGCGCGTTGCACGTACTCCTCGACGCCTTCATCGACCAAGCCGAAGACCGCGAGCACGGCGAATTGAACTTCAGCCACGTGTACGGCGGCGCCGGGGCGCTTCGCTCGCGCGTGCGGATCCTCTTCGCCACCGCCCGGGCGCGCCTGCGCGCGTTGCCCGGTGACCGGGCCCATCGCTTCGTCCTCGACGTGATGACGCTCTTCTATCTGAGCCACCCCAAGGTGGCGGCGCAAGGCCTCGAGCGCGAGGCTCGGGCCCTCCTGCGCACGAACGCTTGAGTGGAGTACCATGGAGGGCCCTTCCCCTGAACCGTACGATTGCTGTGTTCCTGTGCGCCGGCTTTCTCTGCACGCTAGCCGGACCCGCGCGCGCCGACCAGCGCGCCGACGAGCAACGCCTACTCGACGTGATTACCGCAGCTGGGGCGCAAGCCGATGCGGTGCGGATCAACCACGAATCGCACTACGCCTCGACGCCCGGCGACTATCATATCGCGCAATGGATGCGCGATCAGCTTAGCGCAGCCGGCTTCAATGCGACGCTCGAAACCTTCACGCACGACGTGCCGCTTCATCGTCAAACCGCGCTCGAAGAGTTCGAGAACCCGCACTGGATCAAGTACAAGCTGGGTGAAGTGCCGATTCCGCAAGATCCCGACGGAACGCGACACGATGCCGGACCGCCGTTTAACGCGTGGAGCGGCGACGGCGTTGCAATCGCCAATGTTGTGGACGCTGGTAGCGGACTTCCCAGCGACTATCAAGCACTCGCAGCGAAAGGCGTCGACGTACGTACGCGCATTGCGCTCATTCGTTATGGCGCGCAGTTTCGCGGCGATCTTGCCAAGCGCGCGCAAGAGCACGGGGCGAGCGGCGTCATCTTCTTCGACGATCCGGCGTCGCCGACGGGATCGCTAAGCGGCCCCGCCTATCCCGACGGACCGTATCGTCCGCTGGGTTCGGTGCAGCGCGGTGCGTTGATCGAAGGCGCGATCACGATCCCGACGCTCCCGGTCAATGCGCTGGTCGCGCGGCGCGTGCTCGCGACGATCTCGAACGGTATCAGCCACGTGCCCTTCCGCCTCACCGTACACATGGACGTCAAGCACGGCGCAAAGCTCTGGAATACCATCGGCATTTTACCGGGCACAGATCCGACCCACAGTGTGGTGATCGGAGCACATCGCGATGCATGGGTCTATGGCGTCAGCGATAATGGTTCGGGCACGTCGGTCGTGCTGCAGGCAGCGCGCGCACTCGGCGCACTCTACCTCGGCGGCTGGCGTCCGCGCTACTCGATCGTCGTCGCCGGTTTCGACGGCGAAGAAATCGGCGAGGTCGGGTCCACCTCGTTCGTGCGCACGCACGCGGGCGAACTTTCGAGTGGCTGTATCGCCTATATCAACGAAGACGAGATCGCAACCGGTCAGCTCTTTGGTGCGAGCGCGGCCGACGCATTGGCCGACGCAATTCTTCCCGCAACCGAAAGGGTATCCGACCCAGCACTACCCGCGCAAACGCTCTTCAACCGGTGGCAGAAGCAAGCGCGTGTCATGCAAGTGCGTGGTCCCGGCGGCGGCTCGGATTTCGAACCATTCCTCTACGAGCTTGGGATTCCGATTATGCAGGTCGGCTTTCATGGAGTTTTCGGTGTCTACCACTCGGGCTTCGACGATATCAACTACGTCCAGACCGAGGCTGACCCGGGCTTCGTGAATCAACGCGCGATCGGACAGCTCGTTGCACTGCTCACGATGCGCTTGGCGAGCGGCACCGTTCCCTATCATCTCGCCCCCTACGCGATAACGTTGAGTAACGGCGCGCAAGCAATCGCGGGCAAACGGATGAACGACCTTCGGCCGTTCTTTGCGGCGGTAAATCGTTTTGCGAAGCAGGCAGCTATTACCGACCATCGCGGGATGAACGGGAACGTCGAGATCGACGTCGTGCATAGGCTCGACAAGCTGGCATACGGACGCAACGGTTACACCCCCGTTCCATTACCAGCGATCAGCCAGGCAATCAACAGCGGCAACGAAGCTGCGATCTCCGCGGCCGTTGGGCGCGCCGTCAACGAGCTCGACAACGTGACCAGCACCATCGCTGCGGCAACGATGCGGTAGGACCGATGCGGGTCGGGCTCGTCGGCGCTTCGGGTTTTATCGGCAAGCATCTGCGCGCCGCGCTGACCGGCCGTGGCGATGAGGTCGTATCGGCATCACTGCGTGACCCACGCGCCGCGGCCGAAGCGGTACGTACCTGTGATGCCGTCGTCAATGTCGCAGGCGAGCCGGTTGCGCAACGCTGGTCACGCACGGCAAAGGAACGGATTCGTACGAGCCGCGTCGAGGGAACGCGCGCACTCCTCGATGCGCTTGCTCGCGGCGGCACGCGTCCTGCGGCGTACATCGCTGCATCGGCGGTCGGCTACTATCCGCCGAGCGAGAGCGCAACCTATACCGAAGCGAGCCCGCACGGTCACGATTTTCTTGGCGAAGTCTGTGCGGCATGGGAACGTGAAGCCGAACGGGCCGTAGCGCTCGACATGCGGGTGGCCATAGTGCGCACAGGCGTTGCGCTTGGCCGCGATGGCGGAGCGCTCTTAAAGATGTTACCGTCGTTTCAGCTTGGCTTTGCCGGTGTGCTCGGGAGCGGGAAGCAGTGGCTCTCGTGGGTGCACATCGACGACGTCACCGGCATCTACTGCATGGCGCTCGACGGCGCGAGCGGCACGTTCAATGCGACGGCACCCAACCCGGTGACCAACCACGAGTTCACCGCGACGCTCGGCCACATACTCCACCGCCCGGCATTTGCGAAAGTCCCGAGCATCGCGCTGCGCGTGATGCTCGGCGAGGGCGCCGACATACTTCTTACCGGCGCGCGCGTGCTGCCGCAGCGCACGCTCGAAGCCGGTTATATGTTCCGCTTCAGCGCGCTCGACGACGCGCTGCACGATTTACTGGTACCGGCATGACGATCGCCTACGATGATTTCGAGCGCGTCGACATTCGCGCCGGTACGGTGCTCAGCGCCGAGCCGCTCGAAGGTGCACGCAAGCCGGCCTACAAGTTGCGGGTCGACTTCGGCCCGGAGATCGGCGAACGCAACTCTTCAGCGCAGGTCACCGTCGTGTACCGTGCGCAGGAGTTGATCGGCATGCAAGTGTGCGCGGTCGTCAACTTCGCGCCCAAGCGCATCGCCGGATTCGTCAGCGAAGTGCTGGTGCTCGGCATGAACGATCCCGACGGCAACGTGGTGCTCGTACGGCCGCAGTATCCCGTGTCCAACGGCACGCGACTGTATTAGAGGCAGCGGTCCCTAGCTCGCGACGCTTTCTTTGATCTCGAACTCCATCGCCTCGAGATAGCGCTCCGCATCCATGGCCGCCTTGCAGCCGGAGCCGGCCGCGGTGATCGCTTGTTTGTAGCGGATGTCGTTGACGTCGCCCGCGACAAAGACACCGTCGATATTGGTCGAGCTCCCGTCGGGCGAGTCGATGTAGCCCATCTCGTCGAGATCGAGTTGGCCCGCAAAAATGGCGGTGTTCGGCGTGTGGCCGATCGCGATGAAAAGGGCGTCGGCCTCGTATTCCATCACCGTGTCGTCGTGCACGTTGCGCAATTTTAGGCCGGTCATATGCGTATCGCCGAGCACTTCGTCGACGACGGTATTCCAGATGAAATCGATCTTCGCGTGCGAACGGGCGCGTTCACCCATGATCTTGCTCGCGCGCAAGCCTTCGCGGCGGTGGATGACGGTAACGCGGCGCCCGAAGCGTGTGAGAAACAGCGCCTCTTCCATCGCTGAATCACCGCCGCCGACGACCACGATGTGCTTTTCACGAAAGAAGGCACCATCGCAGGTTGCGCATGTCGACACGCCGCGGCCACGTAGTTTCTCCTCGCCCGGAATCTCCAGCCAACGCGCGCTCGCGCCGGTCGCAACGATTACCGTCTTGGCGTGAAACTCTTCATCGGCGGTTCGCACGATGAACGGGCGCCGCGAGAAATCAGCCGAGATCGCGTCGACGTTCTCGATGCGTGCGCCGAAACGCTCGGCCTGCTCGCGGAACTTAATCATCAAGTCGGGTCCCATGATGCCTTCGGGGAAGCCCGGATAGTTCTCGACGTCGGTAGTGAGCATCAGCTGCCCACCGTAGAGACCGCCCGCGAGGACAAGCGGTTGAAGGTTCGCGCGCGCCGCGTAGATTGCGGCGGTCAGCCCGGCAGGGCCCGATCCGATGATGATGACTCGTTCCATGGTTGTGTTGGCTTCGACCCGCCGGCGGGCGCTCCCGGTTGCGCGGAGAAGAGGCCGCCATGGATAGCTGGCCGAGGATACCACTGGAGGACACGTTCGGCGATGTGTTGCGCAAGGCGATGCGCGGCAATCAGCTCGATGCACGTGAGCTCGCGCTACGCACCGGCATCGACGCCGACGAGATCGGGGCGTGGCTTAACGATGATGGCACCGCAAGCGCCGAGCAGGCGCGCGCCCTCGCTCGTGCGTTGAAACTGAACCCCGAGCGCCTTGTCGAGCGCGCTGCGAATGCATTCGTTCCGCCAGACGTTACGATGGACGGCGTCCAACAGCACACGCAGGACTCTCAGCCCAACAGCAATGGCTACGTGATCTTCCGCGGCGACCGCAGGCGCGCGGCGCTGGTCGATCCAGCCGGGTCGCCACAGCGACTACTGCGGCTCTTGCGTGACGGCGGCTTCGATCTCGAGTACATCCTCATCACGCACAAGCATAACGATCATAGCGGCGCGGCTGCGGCTGTCGCAAAAGAATATCCGCGCGCAAAAATCGTGATGCATCCGCTCGATGTCCACGCGATCGGTGCGCTCGGCGCGACGGCGCTCGCCGCGAACGACGGCGCGACGTTCCCCTTCGGTGAAGGCGCGCAGATACGTGTGCTCCACACGTCCGGACATACCGACGGCTCGGTTTGCTATCTTGTCGATTCGGTCGTCTTTACCGGCGATATTCTCTTTTCCGGAAGTGTCGGCGGCGCGTACGGCGACAAGAGCACCTATGCGGATATCCTGGATAACGTGCGCGCCAAGTTATTCACGTTGCCCGGCGACACCGCCATCATGCCGGGACATGGTCCACCCTCAACGATCGAAGTAGAACGCGAGCACGATCCCTTCTTCTAGTTACGAAACATCATAGCGTGCCGGCGTCAGCAGGCGGATGATCGTGAGCAAGATCACCGATCCGACGATGGCGCACACAATGCTCCATAGGTTGAATCCGGTAACGCCCGCATGGCCGAAGAGCGAGTACACGTAACCGCCGATAAACGCGCCGACGATGCCGACGATGATGTCACCGAGCAAGCCTCCCGGCCCGCTCGGAACGATCGCCTTCGCGATCATGCCCGCAATTAGCCCCAATACGATCCAAGCAAGAATGCCCATGTCCTATCCTCCACTTTCTTGGATAGTCGATTCCCACGCTTGCCGTTTGCGAATCAGCTACGCCTGGGTAGAAAGAGCCCATGGGAACATCTGACAAGATCAAAGACACCATTCGCAACGCGAAGGACTCGATCGACGAGACGATGCACCGCTCGACCGCGGAGGCAGAAAAGACGCGGCGTGAGGTCGCCGGCGAGGACATGACGACCGAAGAGAAGCTAACGTCGCTTGCCAACGAAGCAAAGCATCGCACGCAGGCCGAAATCGACAAAGCGAAACGCGAGGTGCGCGAGCACACCTAACCTACCGTGAGGCTTGCGGGACCACCAACCGCGAGCCGTCGCTGCTCGAGATGATCGCGCCGCTTTTATGCGGCGCGTCGTCTATTTCGCGGATCAACTCGAACTGCACGACGACGCTGCCGGATTTCGGAATGGTCTCGGTGAGTTGCGTCGGCGAACACACCCGCGTATCGCAAAATGCTGCGATCCAGCCCTTCGCGACGCCGCTCGTGTTCAGATGCACGGTCGCTCCCGGCTTGCCCGAAATCGTCAAACGGTACTTCGCCGCGGCCTGCGTAGCGGTCGGCAAATCGGTTCCCGTCCAAGGCAACAGGCCCATGGTGGCAAGTAACGGTGCGAGCATGCAATCCCTTCTTGGTGTCGCGCCCTATGTGCGCAGCTTGTACCCAATCGACATCAATCGTAACGCAATCGCAAACGCAGCGACTGCAAGCAGCGCAATCGCACCGAGCGATGCCGCCAGTGGTAGATAGCTCGCACCCGTATAGCTATAGCGAAACGCATCGATCGTATAGAAAATCGGATTAACAAGCTCGAGCGCGCGCAGCACCGGCGGCAGCATCTGCGCCGAGGTGAAGACACCACCGACAAAGGTGAGCGGCGTAATCACAAAGGTGTTGAGCACGGCGAGATGATCGAATTTCTCGGCCATCAGTCCGAAGATCAGTCCGAGCGATGAGAAGAGGACCGAGACAACTGTCAGCACGAGGAAGTACAACGCCCAATCTCGCGGCCAGCTGTGCACGAGCACGCCGCCAAGCACCGTTATTAGCGCCGCGATCAGCCACGCGCGCACGAGCGACCCGAGCACGTAGCCGAGCACCATCTCGAGCGCCGACATCGGCGCGATCAGCATCTCTTGAATCGAGTTCATAAAGCGCGCCTGGAAAATCGAGCTCGACGACTCGCCGTACGATGAGTCGATGGTCTGCAGCATGATCAATCCAGGGATGAGAAATTGGGCATAGCTCACTCCCTGCACGCTCTTGATGCTGCTCCCAAGGGCAAGACCAAAGACGAAGACGTACAGCAGCGTGGAGATGATCGGCGGCCAGATCACCTGGTTGATGATCTTGAGACTCCGGATCATCTCGCGCTTGATCAACGTCCATAGCGCGACGCCATTAAAGCGCTCGATCGCGATCATGCGCGGGTCAGCTCCAAAAAGACTTCCTGGAGGCTTGCACCGTCAGCGATCAACTCTTGCGTCGGCTTCTGCGTGATGATGCGACCGTCGCGAATGATCGCAATGTCCTTGCACAGCTCCTCCGCTTCTTCGAGATAATGCGTGGTGAGAAATATTGTCAGGCCGTCGCCGTTGAGCTCGCGCAGCAAGTCCCATAACTCTAAGCGCAATTCGACGTCGACGCCCGCCGTCGGCTCGTCGAGAATCACCAGCTTCGGTTCGTGAATGAGCGCGCGGGCGAGCGTGAGCCGCCGCTTCATGCCGCCCGAAAGCTTCGTGTATTCAAGGTTCGACTTGCTGGTCAAACCAAAACGATCGAGCAACATGTCGGCGCGTTCACGCACCGCTGGGCCACGCAGTCCGAAGTAACCCGCCTGAAAGATCAACACATCGCGAATCGAGAGATAGCGATCGAAATTGTACTCTTGCGGGGCAAGACCGATCGCCGCACGCGCTTCGCGCCATTGCGTGCTGTTGTCGTGGCCGAAGACGCTGATCGATCCGGCATCGGGCTTGGCAAGGCCGACGATCGCATTGATCGTCGTGGTCTTGCCCGCGCCGTTCGGCCCGAGAAAGCCGAAGAACTCGCCGGCCTCAACGCGCAGCGAGATATCGTTGACGGCGGTAAAGTCTCCATAGCGCTTGACGAGATGCTCGATCTGGATCGCAGGTGTTACGGCACAAATCCTTTGAGACGACGGTAGCGGTGGCGACGCAGCGTAGCGATCAGTTCCACACTCCCCGGAATCCCGCAATCGGCGAGTTGGGTTGCAACTTTCTTCACATCGAAATCAACGCGGCGGTGCTTGACCTCCCAGCCGTCACGGCGTTCGGTGAAAATCGCATAACAGGCGCGTGCATCGCCGTCTTTTGGCAATCCGGCCGACGCAACGTTGACGAACATCTTACCGCGCCACACGCGCACGTACGGAAGATGCAGGTGACCGAAGGCGATCGTCGTCGCCGATTCGTCGCCGATCAGCCGTTCGAGCGTAGCGTCGTCGGCATCGGGCCAGAGGTGTTCGTCGTCGTTGGAGGGGTTTGCGTGCACGACAAGCAGTTGATTGTCGTCCTCGCCAATGCGAATCGCGAACGGCAGATCGTTGAGCCATCCGAGCCATTTCTCGCCCAGATCGCGTCGCGTCCATTCGAGCTGCGCGTGTTCGGGCGTCTCAAAGCGCTCCCCGCCCGGCGCGGACAGATAACGGTCGGTGTTGCCGCGGATCGACTGCGCGCCCACTTCTTCCAGACGTTGGAGCACCTTCTTGGGCTTGGGACCGTCGATACAAAGATCGCCGGCCGCGATGATCGCATCCGCGCCGCCTTGACTGTGCAGGTCCGCCAAACAGGCATCGAGTCCGACAAGATTTCCGTGAATGTCGGAAACAACTGCGACGCGCATCTAGTGATCTGCGACCCCCGAATGACCCGCGTCGTTCACGTATTCGGTTGTTTCAGCGAGGCGCGAAGAGTGCCGAATGGCGTAAGCCATTTCAGCGATGAGCAACGATGCTGAAGCGCCCGAATGCGCGAACCCGGAGGGCAGCCTCAGATAAGGCGCGCCTGCATCGTCGCTCTTCGCTCGCAAAGGCGCACTTTTGTCGCTCATCGCTTCTCGTATCCGCGCCTCATCTGAGGCTGCGATGCGGATCATTCGGGGATCACAGATCACTCAGTCGCGTTTCAGGGCAAGAGCCAACAGCGACGGCGTAATGCCCACTTTTTCGAAATCGTAGAGATCGATGCCCTCGACGACAATGCCGGCTTTGCGCATGCGCGCGAGCGAGGTGCGATAGCGCACGTCGGCGATCACGTGATGTTCGCCCAAGCAGACCACACCAGCCGCGCGATCTTCACCGCGCTCGAGTTCGATCGTCCGGAAACCCTTGAACGCGGCAGCATCGACCTTATCGGGCGCGATCACAACCGTATCCCGCGCCACCGCCGCCGCGACCGATCGCAGGCACGCGCCAGGTGCGAGCGCGACGTTCACCACATCAAAACCGTGCGCACGAGCGACCGCCGTGAAGCCGGAGCGGCCGATCTCGTTGCCGCGCGGACCTACACCGACGAACGCGGTGCGCGCGATCAATAAGACGTCGCCACCGTCGAGCAGACCTGGCGCAGCCACGGTTCCGGCGATCGGAACGTCGAGGCGTGCACACTCACTTTCAAAGCGATCCGCTTCGGCGCGACGCGACATCACACTCGGCCGCATGACCATCGCGCCATCTTCAAAGACCACGGCTGCGTCCCCGATCGCCGTCTCGTACGGATCCTCACCGCGCGCTTCGAGCACGATCGTCTCGACGCCAAAAAAGCCGAGCGTCTTGCGCAAGATCTCGTGCTGCTCGAGCGCACGCGAATAGACCGCGCCCGGCTCGCCCGGAAGGGCGGTTGCCCGCTCGAGCGACGCGTTTGGCTTCAAGAGGACAGCGGCGCGCAGTTTACCGGTGGGCGTTCCCACCAGGCGCGGGCCGAAATCGATGGTTGTCATCCGTTCCTTACGTCAGGGAAGAGCCTGATACGTCGACGGATACGGGACTTGCCCGAAGAAATCCGCCATATCGGTCGACCAGAGGTCGGCGACCGACAGGGACGGCAGTCCCAGCAGCTCTTCCTCGGTCTTGACGACGCTCGCCACCGAAAGATGCGCATGGCCAACGTGGCCGGGTTTCGCGAGCGGCGAGACCACCAGCGCATAGCTGCGAGCAACGTTGACGTGATCGCGCGGGCCCGTAACGCCCTCACCGACAACGAATACCGCGGTCGAGGACCAGTGCGGTGTCCGGCTCAGAAATGCGATTGCCGCCCCCAGCGCGCGGTCGGCCGCCGCCATCCCGCCGGGAGCCGATGCAGGCAACCAGAGATAGGTGAACGCCGGCTCTTGATCGTCCTGCACGAGACGTCCCATATCGCTCGTGAACTCGTTCACCCGCGCATCGTCGCCGATTGCCGGATTCGGGCCGGGGTAGGCAAGGTCGACGTGTCCATCGAGCGCGGCCAAGGCCGGCACATTGAGCGCATAGAGGCTGCGCGCACGCGCACCGTTTCTTGCCGGCGGTTGCGCGCGGTATCCCGAGAGCACGAGCAATCCACCGTAGTCGCGATAGGACAGCCCGGCGCGCGCAAGCGCGTTGAACAGATAGCCGGCTCGGGGATAGTCTTCGGGATCGTTCCCGTGATCGTCGAGCGGCAGCCGCGACGCATTCACGGGAAGCACGCGTTGTGCGTAAAACGATGCCGCACCACCAAGCGCAGCCTGCGCGTTTGCATCGAGGTTTGCATCGGCGACGTAAAAGTTGTCGGCGATACCATAGGCATTCGCAAGCGCATGCAGGTTCGGCGTTTGGCTCGCGCCATCGACGACAAACGACGGCTCTCCGTTACCGCGACCGAGGTCGCCGAAGATCGTATCGTAGCTTTCGTCGCCGACGGCGATATAGACGACGTGATCGATCGAACTGCTGCGCTTGCCCGAAAGTAACGGCGGAACAACCGGATTGGGACGCGCCCTACTTTGGCTGCGGTCATAGTTGAGAGCCGACTGCGTTGCCGCGACGAGTGGCAACGGGTTGGCATCGACGCGTAGCAACGTTTTGAGATCGACGCGCTGCAGTTCGCCCCAACCGTCGACACCCTTTGCCGCAGTGATGAAGAGATACCGTCCGTCGGGCGAAAGCGCGAGTGCCGACGGATACCATGCCGTCGGAATCAAGCCCAAGCGATGGAGGTGCGCCGGATCGCGTGCATCGACAACAGCCACTGCATTGAGTCCGGCGAGTGCGACATAGAGCCGCTTGTCGTCGCGCGAAAGCACTTCCGCACTCGGCTGCGTCCCGTAAGGAGCGCCGACGAACCAGCGCAGATCCAATCCGGCAACGACCTGTGGATCGCCATTCTCGAGCATAACCGTTGCAACACGATCGACATTTGCCATCGCGACGTAGGCATAGCCACCGGTTCGGCGTGCAACGATCGCATCGGGTCGCGCGCCGCCGACGTTCTGCACGCTGTCGGGAATTGGATCCATCGGCATGTTGGGAATGGGCGCGACCTGCGTGTCGATGGCACCGCCGGGATCGAGCGTGAACACCGAAAGCGAGGACGACTGCATCTGATCGGCAACCGGGCTAGTAAATGCCGGCTGTGCCACCGGCACCGGCAGCGCGGAGTAGGTCGAGACACCGCCATTGACGACGTATAGCCGTTCGCCCAGCGGCGCGACACCCGCCGGGAAGTAGCCGGTTCTTGCACTGCCGGCGATACGTCGCGACGCGAGATCGATCGCACTGACCCCGTTGCCGAGGTTGCTCGTCACATATGCGACGCGGCCACCCGCCCCAAGCACAATCTTGTCGGGGAATCCGGCAATGAGAACCTGTCCCTGCGGCGTTAGCGTGCCTTCACCGTTCAGACTGAAGAAGCGTACGAGCCCGTGCGCACCATCTGAGACCAGGACGATCGTCTGCGACGGATCGTTCGGATCGTTCGCTGCGGCAACACCGGTAAATAGCGTCAGCCCCGCGTCGCGATAGACGCTGACGACGTGCATCGTTTGCGTATCCACAACAGCGATGCTGTACCCCGCGACGATATTCGGCGCGGACGGCGGCGCCGTTCCAAGCGCGGCGTTCTGTTGCGCGTTGATCACAACGGCAAAGCGTCCATCGGGCGATATGGCAACCCCGAGGGGATCGGTTCCAACGAAGGTCGCGACGCCGAGCGGCGCGGCGATGCGCCCATCGGGTAGCACTGCGGCGGTGGGTCGCTCGGGGGATGCGCCGGCCGGGCGCGAGGCCGCGGGGGCAGAGTAGACATACTGGGGCGCCGGGCGGGGGGCGGCACCCAGCAAAACGGCGGCCAAAGCCGCCGACATCATGGGTCCTCGGAAGTTCACTCGCCTAGGCTACGGACGCGTGACGCGGGGAACCTGCAGCCTCCGCGAAGACTTAGCCCGGCATGCGATTTGTGTTGGCCGCTTGGCTGGTGACGCGCGCAATCGTCGTCGCGGCACTTTTCTACGCGACGCCGCACCCGCTCGCAAGTGCGGGAAACTGGGATGGCGCCTGGTACGGCTCGATCGCGCAACACGGCTACGGCTTCACAATTCAAACGGACAAGTCGGACATTGCCTTCTTCCCGCTGTATCCGATCCTGGCATCGCTGTTGCTGCATGCGGGAATCAGTTGGCCGCTCGCCGGGGTACTGGTGAGCAATATCGCGTTCCTGGGCGCGCTTGCGATACTCTATGCGCTCACGCGCGAACGCTTTACCATTGCGACGGCGCGTTGGACCGTCGCCGTCACGTGTGCATGCCCGATCTCGTTGTTCGCGAGCGTCGCCTATCACGAAGGAACCTATCTCTTTTTCAGTGCGCTCGCGCTCTGGTGGACCCTGCGCGAGGCACGCGTTGCGGGCGGCCTCGCCGGTGCAGCAGCGAGCGCAACGAGCGCACTCGGCATCGCTCTGGCGGCAGCACTGGTCGTGGATGCCGTTGTACGGCGTCGCGGCGCGCGCGCAATTTCCGCCGCAATGCTCGCGTTCGGCGGAGTCGGTTTGTTCGCGATCTTCTGCGCTGTGCGCTTTGGTGATCCGCTTGCATTCGCGCATGCGGAGGCGGGTTGGAGGACCGGCGGGATCGACATCGTTGCGTGGTATCGCGTCTTCCAATCGATCATCGGCTTGTGGAGCAGCAATCTGCTCGTCGTGCTCGTGCCGCTCGGCGCGATTGCGCTCATCGTGCAGCGCAAAGCGCTCGGAACGCTGCTCACGCTCTACGGCCTTTTGGCAATTGGGCTCATTTTTTTCGCCGGCGAGCCGATCGCAGCCGATCGCTACGCTTTCACCGTGATACCAATCCTTATCGCTTTCGCTGGGTGCAGCGCGTGCCGATTGCAGGAGCAGCCGTCGTACTTGCCTCACTCGTGCTGCTCGCGTACGACACCGTCGAGTTCGCGCGCTTCCACTGGGTCGCGTAGCGCGGCTCCGACGCGGCGCACGCCTTCGCGCGCTGTCTCGATGTCGTTATCACCAAACGACAGACGGAGCGCAGGCGGCCCCGAACGCGTGGGATAGAAGGGCTCTGCGGGCATCACCAACACGCCTTCGCGCGCGCAGGCGTCGAACGCTGCTTGCGTCGAGATGCGCGAGGGCAGCGCGAGCCACACGTTGACACCGGCGGCCGGAGGACGCACGGCAGCCCACGGCACGTGCGTTGCCAGCGCATCCACAAAAGCGTCGCGGCGCGCGCGATAGAGCGCACGCGAGCTGCGCAGGTGTCGGGCATAGGCGGGTGCGTTCATGAAGCGCCAGAGTGCCCGCTGCGTCAGCGTCGAGGTAAAAACGTCGGCGCGCACCTTCGCAACTTCGAGCGCTTCCGCGATCGCACCGCGTGCATAGAGATAGCCGATGCGCAACGCCGGAAAGATCGATTTCGAAAGACTTTCCATTAAGATGACGCGGCCGTCCGTATCGAATGCTGCGAGTGGCTGCGGCGCCGGCGCGTCGTAGGTCAGCTGCCAACCGGTTTGATCCTCGAGGACCATCACGTCGTAGCGGCGCGCAAGCGCGACAATCTGCTTTGCGCGGCGCGCGGGAAGCACGGCGCCCGTCGGATTCTGCGCGATCGGATTGACGTAGAACAACCGCGGACGATATTCAGAAAATACACGTTCGACGTCATCGACGCGCACGCCATCGCTGTCGCTGCGCACCTCGACGTAGGTTACGCCGCGCGCATCAAAGACGCCAAGTGTCCCCGAGTACGTCGGGCTTTCGCTTGCGACGACGCTACGATCGTCGAGGAGCACGGTCGCAACCAGATCTGCGGCTTGCTGCGCACCGCTGCACACGATCACATCATGAGCGGATGCGCGCGCGCCGCGCGAGCGCAGCAGGGCCGCTAGCGTCTCGCAGAGATCGGTGTCGCCGGTAGACGAACGGTACTGCATCGCTTCGGGCGGGTCGTCGAGCAACGTGCGATGCACGGCGCGGCCGAAGTCTTGCAGCGGAAACGTCTCGGGCGCCGGATGCCCGGCGGCAAACGATATTGCACCCGGATGCGTTGCACGCGTGAGCTGCTCCAGTACCCCATCCAAGCGCTGGGCGCGCGCGAAGCGTGAGACGTCGGGCTCCCAGCGGCGCGCAAAGGGCGATTGCGCTTCGGGCGGCGGGGCGACAAACGTGCCTTTGCCCACGCGCGCAATCACGCGGCCGCGCGCTACGAGCAGCTCGTAGGCTTGCGACACAGTAACCAGCGCGCACCCGAGTTCACGGGCAAGCTCGCGCATTGCCGGCAATCGCGCGCCGGGCGCGAGCGCGCCCGACTCGATCGCCTGCGCGAATTGATCGGCTAGTTGAACGTAGAGTGGACGCGCCGTCTCGATTGTCGAGCCGGAGATCAACGCTTGTCGAGACGATAGCCGATGCCCCGCACGCTCGAGATTTCGAGCGGGGCGTCGACCTCGAGCAGCTTTTTGCGCAGCGCCGCGACGTGTACGTCAACAACGCGCGTCGGGACGCCCGAGGTGTCGTTCCAGACATGCTCGAGAATCTGCGCGCGCGTTAGGAGCCGCCCTTCGGCCTCACCTAAGAACCACAGCAGACGAAACTCAAGCGCGGTGAGCGGGACGTTGGTGGTGTTGTTCAACAGCGTATGAAAGTCGCGGTCGAGCTGCGCGCTGCCCAGCGCGAGCACGTTGCTGCCCTCTTTCTTCTGCGTGAACTTCTCGCGCCGGCGCAAGAACGAGGCGATTCGCGCGACCAACTCGTTGCCGGAGAACGGCTTGGTGATATAGTCGTCGGCCCCGAGGCCCAGGCCTAGAAGAATATCCTGCTCGCGCGAGTGGCCGCTGACCATCAAAATGAACGCGTTGTTGGAGTTGGAGAGCGAGGTGCACACATCGAGCCCCGAGATGTCGGGTAATCCGACATCGAGCACGACGACGTCGGGCTTGTACGTATCGGCGAGTTCGAGCCCTTCGGCGCCGCTCGCGGTCAACTTGACTTCGTAACCGGCGCGCTCGAGCACGGTCTGCTCGAGCCGGGCGACATCCTCGTCGTCCTCGATTACCAACATCTTGGCTAGGGCCACCAGTGCCTCCTTAAGCTCGTTTTTTCCAGGCCTTATACCTTAGCATCGATTTCTTCTTCCTCAGACTTTACCAGCGTACGCCGGGCGACGCCTTCGTCGACGGCCGCGGTCGCCACGGCCTTGGCCACCGCATCGACCACGCGGGGGTCGAAAACGCTCGGAATGATGTATTCGGCGCTGCGTTCCTCGTCGGTCACGATCGAGGCGATCGCGTAGGCCGCGGCGATTTTCATCTTTTCTGTGATCCGGCTCGCGCGCACGTCGAGCGCCCCACGGAAGATTCCCGGGAAGGCCAGCAAGTTATTGACCTGGTTGGGGAAATCCGAACGCCCGGTGGCCACGACGGCCGCGACCGGGGCCGCGACGTCGGGCATGATCTCCGGCGTCGGATTGGCCATTGCGAACACGATCGGGTCGCGCGCCATCCCTTCGATATCCTCGGGCTTCAGTATTCCCGGCGCAGACACGCCGATAAAGACGTCCGTTCCGCGCAATACGTCGCCCAGCGTGCCGCGGCGATTCTCGCGGTTGGTGTGCTCGGCGAGCCAGCGCCAGTGCGCATTGTCGTAGCGGTCTTCACGATTGATTGCACCATTGCGATCGACGGGAATAACATCACGCACCCCGGCCTCGAGCAGCATCTTGATCGTCGCGGTACCAGCGGCCCCACTGCCCGAGACCACGATCTGTAGATCGTGCAGATCCTTGCCCACGACTTTCGCAGCATTGATCAACGCGGCGAGGATAACGACGGCCGTGCCGTGCTGATCGTCGTGCATGACCGGAATATCGAGTCGCTCGATGAGCCGTTGCTCCACCTCAAAACAGCGCGGTGCGGAAATATCTTCGAGATTGATGCCGCCAAAAACCGGCGCAATGCGTACGACCGTCTCAACGATCTCGTCGACGTCTTTTGTATCGAGACAGATCGGGAACGCGTCGATGTCGGCAAACTGCTTGAAGAGCGCCGACTTACCCTCCATGACCGGCAATGCGCCGAGCGGACCGATGTCGCCCAGACCGAGCACCGCCGTACCATCGGTTACGACCGCGACGGTGTTGCGCTTGATCGAGAGTTGAAACGCTTTGCTCGGGTCTGCAGCGATCGCCATCGAGACGCGCGCGACGCCGGGTGTGTAGACGATCGAAAGATCCTTACGGGTCTTTACGGGCATCTTTGGCTCGATACGAATCTTGCCGCCGAGGTGGGCGAGAAAGGTCGAATCGGAGACCGAGATCACGCGAACGCCGTCAAGCGACTCAACCGAGCGACGCACTTCGTTACCGATCAGATCCGAACCGACGTTGATCGTGACATCGCGCGTGACTTTCGCTCGGGTAACCGAGCGCATGTCGACCGCCGCAATTTGTCCACCTGCGTCGCCGATCGCGTTTGCCAAGATTCCAAATGCGCCGTTTTCGTTCGGCATCTCGATCCGCATGATCAGAGAAAAACTAATCGCTACCTGTGGCATCTGCCTCAATTCCCACTGATGGTCATCTCCGCGACACGGAACGACGGGGAGACCGTCGAGCCGTCGAAGCGCAGATCGCTCGCTACCGCATCGACCGCCGCGAGCATATCGGGGAAGCTCCCCGCTACGGTGAATTCGTCGATAGGGTAGGCTAGCTCGCCGTTTTCGATCATGAAGCCGCGTGCTCCCCGGCTATAGCTTCCGGTTGCGTGCTCGGTCGCAAATCCGATGGTGTCCAGCACCAAGACGCCGCGGGGCGTGGCCGCAATCAGTTCGGCCAGCGTTTCCGATCCCGGCTCCAAGTAGAAATTGTTGGCGCCGATGCCGCCGCCCGTGGAGTTACCGGTCGTCTGCGCCCCGAGCTTACGCGCGTAGTAGCTGTCGTAGAGGAACGAGCGCAGCACCCCGCCCGCAAAGACGGGCGTGCGGCGTGTCGCGACGCCCTCGCCATCGAATGGCGCGCTGCCCAAGCGGCTGGGCAGCGTACCATCGTCGACGATCGTGACGAGCTCACTCCCAACGCGATCGCCGACGCGATCGGCGAGCCACGAGTTGCCGACGGCAACGTGCGATGCCGCGACGGCCGCGAAGATGTCACCGAGCACCGCAGCAGCAACGTCACGCTCGAAGATGACGGCGGAACGCATGGTCGGCGGTTTGCGTGCCCCGAACATCTCGACGGCTCGTCTTGCGGCGATACCTGCGACCACGCCACTCTCCTCGAGATCGCGCATGAAGCGCCCGGCGCTGCCGTAGTGTCCGGTGCGCTTCGCACCGTTCTCTTGCGCGAGCGGTGCCGTTGAACGCGATGCGCTCGTCGTGGCGTAGGTTCCGCGGAAACCACGCGAGTTTGCGAGCGCGATCGTGCTCGAAGCGTCCGCATAGTGCGAACCGCTCGAGTTGACGATGCGCGAATCGGCGGCGCGAATCGCGTGTTCGAGAGCCAGCGCGTCCGCTACCTTCGCCGCGTCATCGCGGCCCGCGATCGATGCATCGACCAGCGCAAGCTCGCCGGTGTAGACGCCACAATCCTCCGGCAATCCCGCATATGGATCTTGCGCGACATAGCGTAGCTGGTCTAGACCGCGCGCGACCGCAGCTCGCAACGCATCGGGATGTACATCGGTACTTACGACACTTGCACGCCTGCGATCGCTCCACAAGCGCAAGTGCATGCCCGAGCCCGTCGAGCGTTCGAGCTTGCTTATCGTGGTGTCGCGCGCCTCGACGTGAAAGCGCTGGGTTCTGCTGAGCGACGCCTCTGCGCCTTGCGCGCCAAGCTCGAGTGCAAGATCGACGGCTCGCACGACGGCCTCAAGCGCTTCATCCGAAGAGATCGAGAGATGGTCTCTACTCATCAGCCGTCCCTCCAACCGTGATCGAGGAAATCTTGACGGTCGGCATGCCCACGCCGACCGGCACCTGCTGGCCGCCTTTGCCGCAGGTGTAGTGGCGGCGTGCAAGGCGCGCGTCGTTACCGACCGCGACCACCTTGGTCATCGCATCGGGTCCGTTGCCGACGATCGTTGCGTTCTTGACCGGCGTCGTCACCTTGCCGTTTTCGATCAAATAGCCCTCGGCTACCATGAAAACGAAGTCACCCTTGCTGATCTCGACTTGACCGCCCGCGAATGCCTTTGCATATAGTCCACGCTGGGTCGAAGCAATGATCTCTTCGGGCGTGGATTCGCCCGGCGGCATGTACGTATTGCACATGCGCGGCTGCGGCAAGAAACGATACGATTGGCGGCGGCCGCTGCCGGTCGGTGCAACGCCCATCAACCGGGCGTTGAGCGTATCTTGCATGTACCCGCGGAGCACGCCGCGCTCGACAAGGATCTTGTGCTGCCCGGGAACGCCCTCGTCGTCAACCGTAATGCTGCCGCGCTCTTCGGGCAGATTGCCGTCGTCGTAGATCGTGACGAGTTCGCTCGCCACGCGTTCGCCGACGCGTCCGCTGTAGAGTGACGTACCACGCCGGTTGAAGTCGCTTTCGAGTCCGTGGCCGACCGCTTCGTGCAGCAACACGCCGCCGCCGCCCGCGCCGACAACGATCTCCATTTCCCCGGCCGGTGCCGGTTCGGCATCGAGATTCGTTGCCGCGATACGCGCTGCGTCGGCAGCCAGCACTTCGGGTCGATGCTCGTCGAAGTACCCGATCGACGTGCGTCCGCCATCGCCGGCATAACCGGATCCGCGCTCGCCGCGCACGCTGGCAACTGCCTGCACGCCCAGCGTAACCATCGGCCGATGATCGTGGACGAAGCGTCCGTCGCTTGTCGCGATCCACACGTCTTGGAGTTCGTCGGTGAGATTCGCATTGACCGCGATGATGCGCGGGTCGTACGCACGGGCTGCTCGATCGGCCCGTTCGAGTAGCTCGACGTACTGCGCGGCGGGTGCATGCTCGGCGCGCGACTGATCGTAGAGCGCCGGCACACGTTGCGCTCGCAAATCGATTTTGCCAAATGCCTGCGCCGGCGCGTTCCGCGCGATCAACGACGCCGCATCGGCTGCACGTAGCAACGCTTCGGGTGAGAGATCGTCGGAGTAGGCGTAGCCCGCCGACTCGCCGGTCACCACGCGTATGCCGACACCCTGCACTACAGAGGTCGTGCCGTCGTGAATGTGTTCGTCTTGCAAGCGAAACGCATAGGAACGGCGGCGTTCGCAGAAGACGTCGGCATAGTCGCCGCCGTAGCGCAGCGCGCGTCCCAAAAGCTTCGTGAGTATATCGTAATCGAGCATATCTTCCTAAAACGTTGCGAGACGATCGACCGCTTGCACGTAGGCGGTACGGGGATCGCCGGGTGAATCGTTGATCAGAAACGCAAAAGCGACGCGACCATGATGCATCGTCGTAACGTAGCCCGCAAGCGAATTTGCGTCATTGAGCGTTCCAGTCTTCGCGCGCACACGGCCTGCTGCCGTGACGAAATCGTAGTCGGTGAGCGTTCCATCGCGACCGCCGCCCGGAAGCAGCATGTAGAGCTCGGCATCATTGTCGCGCAGTTCGGCGTCGCTGAGAATACGAGCCAGTGTGATAGCTGAGACGCGATTGCCCTGCGCAAGCCCGCTGCCGTCAAATAGACGCAAGCCATCCATCGGAATCCCGCGCGAACTCAAGAAGTCGCGCTCGATCGCAAGGCCGTTCGCATCGTTTCCGGCCTGACCGGCGTCGACCGCGAGCGTACGCATCAATTGCTCGGCATAGTGATTGTCCGAAAAGTAGAGCATATGTTGCACGAGCATTCGCAGCGGCGCCGAACGATGATCCCAGAGCACGATCGAATCGAGCGGTGCGTTCGCGACCATTGGTCGATCTGCAGTCGTAATGCCAGCGTGCGCTAGCATTCGCTGGAGCGTCGCACCGACCACCGCCGGGATGTCATGGGCCGGTACCCAGACATTCGGCTGCGTCTCGATCGTGTCGCCGTCGAGCGAGACTGCGCTGACCGGCGCTTGAAAATCTTGATCCGCATCGCTTGGATCCCAGTGCGGATTGATCTCCGGAGCACGCATCTCGCCTGCATCGATCGCTACGCGACCGTCGATGCGACGCACCCCGCTGCGCGCGAGGAGCTTCACGCCGCCACGCAGATCGTCACTGCGCAACGAGGGATCACCCGAACCAACCAGCCAGAGGTCGCTGTCGAGCCGCCCATCCGCGGGCGCATGCGTTGCGGCGAGTACAGTGTGGAAGCGGTAGGCCGGTCCGAGCAAATTGAGCGCCGCATCCGCAACGATCAGTTTGAGCGCAGACGCCGGCGTGACGGCGTCGCGCTCGCGCTTCGCATAGACGACTCGGCCGGTTGCGTCGATGACGATCAGACTGTAGCGATCGGAAAGCGCGCGCGCAAACGCTCCGTCGAGAGCGGTGCGAAGATGCGCCATTTCCGAGGGACTCCACGGCGCGGGCTGCGGCGTCGAACGCAGGGGTGCTACCGCTGTGGTCACGGTCGCCGCCTGCCGCGCCGGCGCGTGCAATAGGATACCGCGTACGATCGACCAGATTGCAAGCGCAATGACGAGAAGTACAACGAGAACGGCGAGCCGGCGTTTATGACCGCGGGAGCGCTTCGATCTTGTCGAGTTTTTCTTGTAGCGAACGCTGTTCTTCACGCAGAGTATCGAGATCCGAGCGCAGCGCGCTCACTTGGGAGGGAACTTTTTGGGCTTCGCGGATGCGCATCGCCGCTTCGGCGGCGTCGCGCCGCACGCGGCCATCGAAACCGCTCGTCGCTAAACGCTCGAGCGCCGTGAGCGCGCGCGGGTCTTCCAACCGCTCGGCAGCGGCGATTGCAGCGAGTTGGACGAGAAACATCGGGTCGTCGAGCAATTCCACGACCGCGTCGACGATACGCGAGCGCTCGTCATAGAGTAGTTCGCCGGCACGCGCAAGCGCTCCAGCACCTGCGCGCCGCAAACCTTCATCGTTACCGAGCGCGATCGCCTCGAGCAACACATCGACCGCGCGCGCATCGGCGAGCTCGGCAAGGCCGCGCGCAGCACCAGCCTCCACCGTCCCGTTCCAGGTATGCCGGCCAACGGCATCCGCGAGTGCGTCGAACGCGCGTACATCGCGCGTCTTGCCGAGTGACCCGAGCGAGGCAGCGCGCACGAAGTACGATTCGTCATCGGCACCGCATGCGAGCAACGCCGTAGCGACGCCCTCTTCCCGGAAGTTCCCGAGTGCGACCGCAACAGCCCGGCGCACTTTGGGATGCGGGTGGCGCAACGCCGCGAGAAGCACGTCGCGTGCCGATGGCGCACGCGTTGCGCCGAGCGCGGCCGCAGCTTCATCGAGCACACCCCAGAACGGATCGCGATCGAAGGCTGCGCGCAACGCATCGCGAGCCACCTGCGATCCGTCTTTTGCAAGTTCTCGCGCGGCGCGAATGCGAGCGACCGGATCGGGTTCGCCGCGCAACGTCGCAGCGGCAAGCGTCGGACCGAACTTGTAGGTGATGTTTCCTAGCAGCCACGCGCCGGGATCGAATCGCACGAGCAGCGGCTCGAAGTCGAGCGGGACGGTGATGGTCTCGTGCGCGCGCTCGACGCTGATTCGGATGCGCCGCTCGCCCGGGAGTGCTTCGGGTCCGGCGTTCGCTGCCGGCTTGTCCGGCACATCGGCGCAGAAACCCAAATCGACGTCGAAGCGATAGGCCGGATTGTCTTGATCGACGGTCTGTTTTTGATCGATCGTCACGGTCGCAGCGCTGCGCTTTGCATCCCACGCGACGCTCACCTCGACATCGGGGTGACCGCCGCGGTAGAACCACTGATCGAAGAACCCGCGCATATTGCGTCCGGTCTCTTCTTCGATCGCGCGAATCAGGTCGATCGTCTCGACGTTCTGCTGCGCGTTCTGCTTGACATAGCGCGCGATCGAACGCCAGAAACGCCCGTCGTCGAGTTCGCCACGCAGCATGTGCAAGGCCGCGCCGGCTTTTTCGTAGAGATGACGATCGAAGATCTCGATCGGGTCGCGATACCGGTTGCACACGATGGGGCGACGGTAGCGATCGCTGTCTTCTTCCAAGTACCGCGAAACACAGCCGAAGACGTCATAGAGGTACTCATCGTAGCCGAGATCGGCTTCACGCCAGACGCACTCGAAATAGGTGGCAAACCCTTCGTTGAGCCAGGCTTGCGACCAGTCACGACAGGTAAGCAGATCGCCGAACCACTGGTGCGCAAGCTCGTGCGAAACGAGCGGGTCGCTCGAGAAGTCGAGGTGCGCTCGCGCATCGTGCAGCGTGCGATCCGTTTGTGTCGTTGCCGATGTATTTTCCATCCCGCCGAAGATGAAGTCCGTCACCGCGATCTGCGAATAGCGCGCATAGGGATACGGCGTGCCGATCTTTTCTTCGAAGGTCGCGATCATCCGCGGCGTGTCGCCGAAGGCGCGTTCGCCATCGGTTTCGCGGCCGGGCAACACGTAATAGTACACCGGAACGTTACGCGCTCCAGCATCGGCTTGGCGCGCTTCGACGAACGGGCCGGCGACCATCGTCATCAGATAGGTGCTGTGCGGAATATCTTGCCGATAGGTAAAGATCGTCTTCTCGCCTTCGTCGCGGCGATCGATCAGCGCCCCGTTGCCCAGTGCAAAGAGCCCCTTGGGAACGACGATCGTCGTTTGCGAGGTTTGCTTTTCGGCCGGATAATCGAGCGCAGGAAACCAATAGCGCGCGTTCTCATCCTGGCTCTGCGTCCAGGCATGACGGATCTTCGCGGGATACGCCGCCGTCGGCTCGACGAAAAACAGACCGTGCCGCGGGCGCGTCGCGCGATACGCGACGCGAAATGCTGCCCGCTCGTTCGGCGCAAGCGGCGGATCGAAACGCACCTCGAGCTTGTCATCGCGCACGGCAAAGGGCAATGGCTTGCCGTCGCGCGTCACCGAGCTAACCACCAGATCGACAGCGTCGAGTTCCAAACGCGCGACGGGCTCATCGTATGCGCGCACCGCCGTCGTGCAGTCGCCATCGAGCGTATGCGCTTGGAGATCGGGCTCGAGATAGAGCTCAATGTGCTCGACAGAGACGACTTTGTCGGGACCGTACTGCAGACGGGAACCGGGGAGCGCAAAGGGGCGGTGCGTCCCCGTATCATCGCGGAAACTCATGAATGGTGCGCGTTTCGCCCGTCGGCCTGCGTCAACCCTCCGGTTACGGCGATCACTGCCCCGGTGATAAAATCGCGTTCGGGTGCAATTAAGAAACGCACGACATCGGCCAGATCCTCAAAACTTCCCGGACGGCCCCGCGGGATCGGGCTCTCCTGAGCACGCGCCTGCTCCCGGCTTTGCGTTTTGTCGCGAATATCGCCCGGCTCGATGGCGTTGACCGTGATGCCGTGCTCGGCTTCCTCGACCGCGAGCGTGCGCGCGAACGCAACCAGCGCGCTCTTCGATGCCTGATACAGACTGAAACCACGGTAGGGGCGGGTTTCGCTCGACCCATTGCTGCCGAAGACCACGATGCGCCCGAAGTGCGCTGCGCGCATCGCCGGCAGCACAGCAGTGCAAGCGAGAACCGCGCTGCGCACGTTTGCATCGAAGAGCTTTTCATAGTCATGGACGTTGAGGTTCGCGAAGCGCTTGACGATCAACGTGCCGACGCCGTGCACGAGTGTGTCGAATGGGCCCTCGCGCTCGACGAGCTCTGCCAACGCGGCCGCAATCGCATCCGGCGCGCCCGAGAAATCGAGTTTGGTTGCGCTGGCCCGTGCGCCGGAGCGTTCGATCGCGGCGACTGTGTCCGCCGGCTTGCTCCCGCGATAGGTGATGGTGATGTGCTCGAACCCATCGGCGGCGAGTGCCGCGGCAATGCCGGCGGTAAGACCGCTCGCGCCACCGGTAACGAGCGCACGGCGTGTGCGCGGCGTCACCGCAAGGCGCGCATCTGTTCGAGGATGCGTTCGAAACTCGCCGTGTCGACCGCACCGGGGATCAGAAACTCGTCTTCGAACAGGAAGCTCGGCACGCCGGTAATTCCGCGCTCGATACCATCGACCAGTTCGCGGCGCACTTCGTCGACGCCGTCATCGCTTTGGAGATACGCGGCAAGACCGGCGCGATCGACACCGACGAGTGCACCCGCGTCTACCAGCACAGCACGATCGCTGATGTCGAGTCCACTGGTGAAATACGCGCGGAAGAGCTGCATCTCGAGCAAGCGATCCAGATCGCTACGCCGCGCATACGCGATCGCGCGATGCGCATCGAACGTGTTCCCTCTGATTGCGCGATCCCAGTTGAAGGTCAATCCCTCGCGTGCGCCTTCGCTGGTTATGCGCTCCATCGTTGCGTCGAGTTCGCCGCCGAACTTGGCCGCATAGAACTCGCGCACTGGAACACCGGGAATCGGCGCATCCGGATCGAGTTGAAACGGATGCAGCCGAATCGTTACCTCTCCGTCGAAGCTCGCGAGCGCACGATCGAAGCGGGTAATTCCGATGTAGCACCACGGGCAGACGACGTCACTCCAGATGTCGATTCGCACCCGTGGTGCTTCACCTTTTACGTGCGGAAATCCCAGGCCGTGTCGAACTGCCCGCCATCCCGTGTCGTACCGGTCACGCGAACCGTGTGCGAGCCGGGGCCCAGCGGACGGCGCGTCGTGTATTCAAACCCGTTACCGTTGAAGTTCACGTTCGAGGTGATATCGTAGCCGTCGAGGCTGATGCGCACCGAGTCGCGCCGGATTGGAACGGCGAAATCGGCCGAGATGACCGGCAAGCGCCCTTGCGCGAGCCCTTGCGGCTCCCGGTTGCTTAAGTATGCGTTTGCGTTCATCGGGGGTCGCGGTCGCGGGTTGTAACCGGCGCCACCGCGATCGCCGCCGCCACGGCCGCCGGTGATTGTCACCGTGGACGTGTTGTTATTCCAGTCGACGTTGGCGCCCAGTGCTTGCGCGACGAAACGCAGCGGCACGAGGGTGCGCGAACCTTCGACGAATGGCGGCGAGTCGAGCGTCTGCGTTTGGCCGTTTACCGTCGCGTTGGACGAGCCAATCTGTAACGAGACGTTGCGTCCATCACCGGTTGCATTGATCTGACCGTTTTGATAGACGACACTTGCGCCCAATTGCTCGAAGATGCCGCGCAGCGGCACGAAAACCCGGCCGGCTTGTTCGACCGGTGGTTGATCGAATTGCATAGGGCTGCCGTTGACGACGACCGTCACGCCGGCATTCTGTTGTGCGAGCACCGCGGAGGGTCCGCTCGCTGCGAGAAAGAGCGTCGCCGCACACGCGGCGCGGAATGATGTCTTATTCATGGTTGGGCATCTATACCCAACCATGAACGCATATTACACGGTGGCGGGAGCCGTGGGCGCCGTGGCCAGCTCGCGCTGAACGGCTTTGCGGTCGGCACGCCGCTCGAACCAGCCCATCCACGTGTTGTAGATCATCGGCACGAGGAAGAGTGTGAGGATGAGCGAGCTGAGCAGTCCACCGATAATGACGGTACCAATCGCTTGCCGCCATTCGCCGCCTTCGGCAAAACCGAGAGCGAGCGGCAGCATACCGAAGATCATTGCGGCCGTCGTCATGATGATCGGACGGAAACGCGTACCGGCGGCTTGCAAGACGGCGTCCTTCACCCGCATGCCGCGTTTGCACAACGTGTTCGAGTAGTCGACGAGCAAGATACCATTCTTCGCGACGAGGCCGAAGAGCATGATGATGCCGAGCATCGAGATGATGTTGAGCGATTGCCCTTGCTCCGGTTGCAGCTTGCCCATCACCGCGAGGAAGATCAGCGCACCGATGATGGCCATCGGAACCGAGAACATCACGATCAGCGGCTCGAGGAACGAGCCGTACAGGATGACCATCAGCATGTACACGAGCATGAACGAGAGGAGCAGCGCGACGCCCATGTTGGCAAAGGTCTCTTGCATGAACTGCGTGTCGCCTTGCGCCGTCAAGCCGACGCCTTGCGGTAAGAATCCAGGCTGCTTCATCTTCTCTTCGAGCGGACTCGTGACGGCGCCGAGCGAGTAGCCGGGAAGCACGTCGCCGAGCACGTTAATGACGCGCTCGCGGTTGAGGCGCTCGATTTTGGTTGGCGCGTTCGTCCACGTAAAGGTTGCAACCGACGAGATCGGGATCAACGAGCCGTCATTCGACCGCACGCGCACGTTCATCAGTTGATCTTCGTCTTTGCGCCAAGCCTGCGGAAATTGGATACGCACATCGACAAGACCCGTCGCCGTGCGTACGCGCGTGGCGACCGCGCCGTCGACTGCGATGCGCGCAACCGTCGCAACATCGGAGGGGTTCACGCCAATCATTGCGCATTTCGCCGAGTCGACGTCGACGTTGAGGCGCGGTGCGCCATTTTCAGCACTGGTTTGAATGTTGACCGAACCCGGCGTTGCACGCAGCACGCCCGCGACTTTTTCAGCGGCACCGGCGATTTCGTCTTCGGGGCCCGAGAGCGAGTAGAAGATCGATGCGCCCGAACCACCCCCGCTGTCGCCTGCGACTTGCAGTTGTCCGCCCGGCACGAGATAGGCGAGGTCGCGAATCTTCGGAATCGTCTTGTTAGTGTCACCGCGACGGTTGTCCAGCATGTTCGCGCCGAGCTGCGCGTAGTTGCCGCCGGTCGACGATCCCCAACCCGACGGTTTACGTCCCACAGTCGAACTGACATCCTTGATGCCGTCGAGCTTGAGGATCGCGTTCTCCAAGCGCGTGACGTAGCGATCGGTCGTCGCAATCGGTGTGCCCGGGGGATAGGTCACGGTCATGTTGATGTGGCCGGTTTGCGTCGCCGGCACGAAGTCGAAACTCACGCCGAGCGAGAACATTGCAGCCGCAAGCGCGACCGGCATCACGAAGGTCAGAATGGTTAGCGGCCGGTAGGTGCCAAGCGACGCAAAACCGCCCACCGAACCGTTGCCGCGTCCGCGCATGTACCGTGCGCGTCCGCGCATGTAGCCTGCGATGGCATACGCCACCACCAGGCCAACCAGCCAAATGCCGTCGATATAGACCGCGTTCATGCCGCCGCCGACTAGCGCGAGCGCATTGAGCAGCAAGAGCGAACAGGTAAAGATGACAAAGGTACCGTGCTCGAGAGCGAACGGCAACCATCTCGTGCGATAAACATTCAACAGTGCGTCGTAGCGGTGCACGAACAGGTTGAGGATCAGGATCGCTAAGATCAAAATCCCGATCACCTTGAGCAAGATGACCTGGAAAATCGTTCCGATTGCAAACGCCAACGCAGCGGTTACTAAGAATGCGACGTTGACGACCAGGCTGTCGAGCGCGCGCAGCCATCCCGGTGTTGCCTCTGTGCGTCTGATCACGCTCCACTTCGCGGCAAGCAGCGGCGTCAGCGTGAACGAGACGAAGAGCGAGAACAACGTCGCGATGACGATGACCGCGGCGAACTCTTTGAGATACGCGCCGACAATGCCGGGCAGGAACGCCACCGGCAGGAAGACGACGACGTCGACCATCGTGATCGCGATCGCGGCGTTGCCGATTTCAGTACGGCCGTCGATCGCGGCCCTCATCGGGTCTGCGCCAAGATCGCGATGACGCGTAATATTTTCCAAGACGACAATTGAGTCGTCGACCAAGATACCGATGATCAACGAGAGGCCCATCATCGACATCGTATCGATGTGGAAGCCGAACGCGCGCATCACAATGAAGGTCGCAAGGATCGAGGTCGGGATCGAAATCATCACGACTACGGCGTTACGCCACGCGTGCAAGAAGAGCAGCATGACGATCGCCGTTAAGAAGATGCCCTCGATCAACGACTGCCCGACGCCCAGTAGCGATTTCGCGGTGTAGTCAGCAGGTGCGTCGATCTCGGTGAACTTGAGTTGCGGGAACTGGGCCTCGATGTCTTTGAGCTTGTCGCGTACGAGTGCCGTCGACTTCAACTCGTCAGCATTGATGTCGCGATCGATCTCCACATACACGCGCGGCAACCCGTTGTAGTGCGAGCGCGTGCGCATCTCGATGTGGCCGTCTTCCACCTGTGCCACATCGCCGATCTTCAGCGACTTGACCGGATACTGCAGCACCGAGGCCGGCGAAAGCGGAATCGCCGCAAGGTCGCTCGCGTGATCGATGTAGGCGTGAATGGCCACCGTCGCTTCGCGCGTCGGCTGGGTCATGATGCCGCCGGGAACATTATTGTTATTGGCGGCAACTGCGTTGTAAATATCTTCGAGCGTCGCGCCGGTTCCCGCCAGTGCTATCGGATCGGGCATGACGTGGAATTCGCGGTCGGCCGTACCATAGACGTCGACCTGCGCAACGTTGGGAATCTGCGCGATCAGCGGCTTGACCTGATTGTTGACCAAGTCCGCGATCTGCGGCTGCGAGAGCGAGGTTGAGTTCACCGCGAGGTCGAGCAGCGGTTCGCTGGCGCCGTTCTTTTCGACGCTCGGCGGATTCAAATCGGTGGGCATGTAAACGCGCGCGGTATCAACGCGGCGCTGGACGTCGACCGCCGCCAAATCGAGATCGGTACCAAGTTTGAACTGCACGACGAGCACGGCCGAGCCTTCTTGTGCGGTCGCGCTGACTTGATCGAGGTGATCGAGGCCGTCGAGCTGATCTTCGACCGGCTTGATGACCAGCTTCTCCATGTCTTGCGGAGACGCACCCGGATACGACGCGGCAACGATTACGATCGGGAACGTCGTTCCCGGGGGATTATTGCTTCGGCCGAGTTGGAAATACGAGATCGTGCCAAACACAACCAGCGCCACGAAAATCATGGCGGTAATAACCGGACGAGTAATGGCGAAGCGCGTTAACCACACGATGACGTCTCCGATGTCTCCTGGAAGAGCATACGCCTTCCACTACGAACGGGCGGGCCCGTGTGTTTCGCGCCCTTACGATTCAGAAGTATCAAAATTTCAGAGCAGGCAAACGGGCCCCGTTGAAGGGCCCCGTGCCATTATGCGGTCACGCCCCGCTTTCGGGATAATGCTTTTCATGCTAACTGCCTGAATAGCGCAGAGCGCGCATCGGATCAGGCGCGAGTAGCGATCGCCGTCACGTCTGCGTGATCGTCCACTGGGATTGTAATCGCCGCACGACCCAATAGTTGTGGCACGATAGGCCTACGCGGAACCGGTGCTCCGGCCAAACCATCGTCATCCGTAACACGCGGCGGCCGCGCGGGCCGCCTGTGGAACCAGCCCCAGGGGAATCGCCCTCTCTTTTTTCGCCCGCGCATATTGGGGAGTCCCGTCACCTGTGCTCGCAGCGAGCGCAGCGAGGCTGCACAGCGTTCTGTCGATCATGTCTAGCTGTAGAGGTGCACGCAGCACCAACCCCACTCGCCGCAAAAATTTCTATAAGGGAAGCAAGGTTCGGAAGCGAAGTAGCGGCCAGGCGAGTGAAGAGCCGCACTTATGCCTTACTCGTTTCTTTGAAGGTGTGACATATGAAAAAGGAACTAGCATGCGTGCTCATTGGTGCACTCGTTTTGGCCTCATGCGCCGGCGGTGGCGGCGCGCTCCCTGCGTCCCCAAGTGTGGCGGCTGCGCCACAGATCAAAGCCACGGCGCTCCCGCAAAGTTGCCTCCTGCTTGCGGTGCGTGGCCCACTCAAACCCGCCGATTGCGCCTGTGTTGAAACCGGGTGTGCCGAGTCTGGATTCACCGATGAGTTTGGCGATTCGGCCGAAGCTGTCGAAGGTGGTTTGCTCATCACCGGCAGCGATAGCAGCGGCGGTTTTCCAACGTCGAACCTAGGCGATGACTTCAATTCCGAGATTGCGGTCGATGGCAGTTTCACGATCGCATCGGTGGTGGGCTATCCCAAGATGTCCCCCACGTGCAACGAATCACTTGCTAATCTCAACGCGACGTTTTTTGCCTTTGTCGTCGGCATGTTCGCACTCTCGGTCCCTTCGGCAAAGGCCATCATCACGGCTGGCAAAGTGACCTTCGCAACCGGCACGGCGTTGGGTGCGGCCGGAGCCGGTGGCCTCGCTGGCGTCAGCGCCGCGCAGGTCTCCGTCAACCTTGAGTGTTCGGGCCAAGGCGCGGGGCAAAACCCCAGCGGACCGCTGCCCTCGGACTACACGCCGGGGCCGTGATGCTGGGACTCGGCCTTATGGGCATCGCAGCGATCCTGTGCATCGTCGTCGCTTGGCGGTGCCGGGGCACCTGGCGCTTGACGCGTGTTGGCCTGGTGCTCTGGAGTGCTGCGATCGTGGCGGGCTTGGCGGGGTGGCTTCCGCGCGGCGATGCGCTGTGGGTGGGCGGGATCGTCTTCCTCCTCATGGTCGTCAATGCGATCGTCGTGCTTGGCGGCCCCCCCGATCCGCACACGCGTACCCCGTAACCTGTCGCAGCGAACACCTCACCGGATTCGCTGCGATACCCCACCGGCAGCCGCCACCGTTATACTCTGGCCAAATACTCTGGCCAAGTGAACGAAAAGAGCCCGAGGCAAACACCTCGGACTCAGTTCGCAAATATGCGCGGGCCGGGACTCGAACCCGGACAAGATTTCTCCCGCCAGCACCTCAAGCTGGTGCGTCTACCAATTCCGCCACCTGCGCACGGGCGTCCATTTTTTACCCGGGCTCGCCCGGGCAACCTGCGTAGTCTATCGCCTACTTCATATTGGGGTCAAGGGCGTCGCGCAGCCCGTCCCCGATGAAATTGATCGAGAGGACCGTAAAGAGGATGCACAGGCCCGGGAAGACCGCGGCCCACCAGGCGATCTGGAGATTGGCCTGCGCATCGGAGAGCATATTGCCCCAGGACGCGGTGGGTGGCTGAATCCCGAAGCCGAGGTACGACAGGGTCGACTCGAGCACGATGACGCTTGCCACATCGAGGGTGGCCTGTACCACGATCGGCGCGACGGCGTTGGGCAAGAGATGCCGGAAGATGATCCGCAGATTGCCGTTTCCGACCGCGCGTGCGGCCTCGGCGAACTCGCGCTCGCGGAGCACCAAATACGATGCGCGCACTAAACGCGCGACCGTCGGCCATGACAGCGCGCCGATGATCAGCACGATCACCCAGAAACTCAGCGCGGCTTTGTTCGAGCTCGCCGCAACGATCGCGGTCAACACCAAGAGCAACGGCAAGAGCGGGATCGACAAGAACACATCGGTGATGCGCATCATCACCCAATCGACCCAGCCGCCGTAGTAGCCGGCGAAGGCACCGACGATAACGCCGATGATCACTTCGAAGAGTACGGTGAAGATGCCGATCTGCAGTGAGATCCGCGCGCCGAAAAGCAAGCGCGAAAGCAGGTCGCGCCCAACCGCATCGGTTCCCAGCGGATGCCCACCGCACAGCAGGTGCGCTTCAAAACACGGCGGTAACGGCGTGCCTTGCCAATTTACATTATCGATGGCGTTGGGATCGAAGGGCGCAAGCAGCGGCGCGACGATCGCACTGAGCGCAATGAGCGCGAGTACGACGATACCCGCAACCGCAAGTTTGTGGCGGCGTAAGCGCGTCCAAAACGTAACCTTCGAGTAGACGGTATCGTCGTGATCGTCGAAAGCGGATGTCGTTGCGGCAAATACCGCGTCGTCCGGGGGGTTAATCATACGCCACGCGTGGATCCAGCCACGCATAGAGTACGTCGGCAAGTAAATTGCAGAACACCACCGCGGTTGCAAGGATCAGCAGATAGCCCATCATCAGCGCGATGTCGCTCTGCTGCAACGCGTTGTAGAACATGCGCCCGGCGCCCGGCCACGCGAAGATCGTCTCGGTTACGATCGCGCCGCCAAGTATGCCGGGAAACGAGATCGCGACCACCGTGACGACCGGAATCAGCGCGTTCTTGAGCCCATGCTTGAAGAGGATCGTCGCGCCGCTGAGCCCCTTGGCAGCCGCTGTGCGCATGTAGTCCATCTTCGTGACTTCCAGCAGCGAGGAGCGCATGAAGCGCGAGTAGAGCGCGAGGTTGAGCAGCGAAAGCACGATAACCGGCATGATCAAGTGCTCGATGCGGTCGCCGAGATCGAAGTTGTCGGTCGTGCTGATGCCGGCGGACGGCAAGAAGATCGCGTAGCCGCCCGGTAACGGAATTGTGTGCACCGAGAAGAGCAGCTGCAACATCAACGCAAACCAGAAGACCGGCATCGATTGGCCGAAGAAGGCCAGCGTCGTGATAAAATAATCAGCGAACGAATACGGACGCACGGCTGAAAAGATTCCAGCCGCAAGACCGATGCTTAGCGAAACGACGAAGGCAACGCCCATGAGTTCGAGTGTCGCGGGGAGCCGCTCGGCGATCGCTTGTAACACGGGCTCGGAGTTGCTGGTCGAATAGCCGAAGTCGCCGTGCAAGATCGTGCCAAGCCAGACGATATACCGGAACCAGATCGGCTTATCGAGTCCGAGGTTGTGTTTGAGCCGCTCGATGTCGGCCGGCGTAATGTGCGGGTTCTGCAGGTAGGGCGCGAGCGGCCCGCCGGGCGCGTTGTTCAAGATCACGAACAGAATGATCGAGATCAGCAATAAGAGCGGAATCGCCGCCAGCGTCCGCCGCACAACATAGGTAAACACGAACGGCCGCTAGTTAAAAGGCGCGGGTCTCGACACCTTCACGAGTCGTTAAGCGGCGGCTAACTTCTGGAGGCCCAGAATCTCGCGTGCCTCGGTGGGGCTGGCGACCGGCCGACCGGCCTCCGCGGCGATGCGCGCGACGCGCGCAACAAGCTCCTCGTTGCGTGCCAGGCGCCCTTTGCCGTAATAAAGGTTGTCCTCCAGCCCAACGCGCACATGGCCGCCCATCGCAATCGCGGCCATCGCCATCGGGGTCTGCGCACGCCCGATACCCGCGACCGACCACGTGCACCCCGGCGGCAAGTCGTCGACCAGATCGCAGAGGTTCTGCACCGTCGCTTCGAGCGCGCCGGGCACTCCCAACACAAAGTCGACGTGCTGCGGAAGGCTGAGCAGCCCTTCCTTCGCGAGCACGCGCACGTTCGCCAGATGCCCTTTGTCGAAGATCTCGAGTTCGGGACGCACGCCGTGTTGACGCATCTTGGCCAAGATCCCGCGCATGATCGGAAAGCTGTTCTCGAATATGTGCATCGCCGAAGTTCACGCTGCCACAGGTGAGCGTCGCCATCTCCGGGCGCAACTGCAGTACGCTTGCACGTTCTTCGGGAGTCATCCCGATTGCGCCGCCGGTCGAAAATTGCACGATCAGGTCGCTGGCGCCGCGAATCGCGTCATAAGCTTCCTTAAACCGCAGCACATCGTGGGTGTTACTGCCGTCGTCGTTGCGGCAGTGCACGTGGACGATCGACGCGCCGGCATCGCGAACGGCACGCGCGGTCTCGGCGAGCTTGACCGGCGTGTGCGGCAGGTGCGGCGTCTGATCGAGCATGACTTCAGCGCCGACCGGAGCGCACGTGATAATCAGCGGTTGCATCGGCTAGGTAATCTTCAGCGCGCTATCTGGATTTCCGCCCAGCAAGCGGCGAGCACGATCACTACCCGCGCGCCGACGATAACCAGATGCACCCAGCGGCGTTCGGGAAATCGCTCGAGCGTCCATGAGAAGAGGTAGACGGCAAGCGTCAGCACGGGAATGCGCCAGTACACCCAATGCCAGCCGCGATCGATGGCGAGCGTGAACAGCACCAAGAGCGCAAAGAACGCGATTGCATCGAGTACGATGCGCAACGACCGCATCATGCCAGCTTATTAAGCTTTGCACGAAACGCGAAGACCGATGCGAAGATCATTACTAAAAATGCGCCTTCGACGAGAAAGAACAATGGCATCGAGCCGCGGAAGACCACAAACTGGTTCACCCACAGGATCAGCCCTAGCGTGAACGCTTTTATCGAGGCCAGGAACTCGCGCGCCACCGGCTCGATACGAGGTGCGTTCTCGGCGGTAACATTCACGGTGAGATTGAGCGATGCAATCGGCAGCCGCTGTGAGAGCGTGATCACTCCATAGACCAGGCAGGGTGCGACGAAAAGGGCCCACGCCGACGGGACGCCGTGCGTGACTGCAAAGCCGGCATCGTACAGTGCCGTACCCACAAACAAGAGCGAGGCCGCTTCATACAGGATTCGGGTCATTCCAACTCCATCGCGCGGCGCGCAGCCGCGATCACGCCGTCGTCGATACCGAGCAGTGAGGCGAGGGCGATTGCATCAGCGTCTTGCGTACGCTCGCTCGTGACCTCTTCCAACGTATAATCCATCGAGGCCGCGAGTGTTTCCAGCGCCTCCGCAAGGTCCGTCGTCGCGGGACGTTGCGGAATTCCACGCAGCCCGCGGACCGCGTAGTGGCGCACGCGCGCGGCTGCGGCGACGCCGCCCAAGTGCGTGGCGGCCAGTCCACAGGCGCGCTCCTTTTGCAAACGTTCGATCACCCCGATCAGCAACGCCTTGCCCTCGCGCGGTGTGGTCGTGCGTGCGAACTCGTCGAGTAACACCAGCCGCTTTGCAGCGTCTCCGGTGAGTACGTCGCGCAGGCGAACGACTTCCCGCGCAAATGAGGAGAGCAGGCCGCCCGTCTCGTTGTCTTCGTCGGCGCCGATGCCGAGCCACACGATCTCGCCAAAAAGCGGGACGTGCGCCGCTTGCGCGGGCATGGGAAGACCATACGCCGCGCACGCCGCCACGAACCCGCAGGTGCGCAGTGCAACGCTCTTCCCGCCCATGTTCGGACCCGTGAGCACGGCGATGCCGTCAAGCCGAACATCGACCGGCGTAAACGCGCGTCCTTGTGCGGCAAGCTCCGCCTCGAGCGGCAAAAAACGGGCGCTTGAAATGGCGAATTGCGCGTCATCGGCAACGGTCGCAACCGTACAGCGGTGGATACGCGTAAAGCGAGCCGCTGCGAGCAACACGTCGACCTCGCCGAATGCCTGCATGGCCGCATCGAGTGCGCTCGCGTGCGCGCCGATGATCGACGCCAGTTGCGTCCGTACCGCTTCCTCGTACTGCGCGACCGCAACGCCGGCAGCGTCTCGCGCGTCAAGTGCGCCGAGTATGCGCTCGTCGGGATCAAGCTCGCACAGCAGGTACGTCGGCGCCTCGCGTACGACGCGCACGCCCGCCGGCAGCGGGCCGTGCAGATCAGCGCGCATGACGATGAATTCGGGAAGTGAAAGCTCGCGACCCAACGCTTGTGCGACCGCTGCTGCGGCACGACCGCGCGCAGCTTCATACGCTGCCTGCGCACGTGCGTGTTCGGCACGCGCGGCAGCGAGTTTGGAATCAAAACCGTCAGAAAGAAAGAAGCCTTCGCTGGTCCGTCCCGGCTCCAGTGCCTTTGCGCACGCGCGCAACGCGTCGCCGGCAATGCCGGGAAGGTCGGCATGGCCCCCGACAAGGACGTCCAGGCGTTGCGCAGCATCGAAACAGCGCTGCAATTCAAGCAGATGCGCATCGTCGATGACATCCCCCATCGACGCTCGCGCAAGTGCCGGGCGCGCGTCGGGGACATTGCGCATCGCCTCCCGCGCGCGATCGAGGTGCGCGAGATCGAATGTAGCCGCGATCCGCGCAATCCGCTCGGCACGCTGCCATGCGAGGCGCTCCTCTCCTGGGATGAAGGGCCGCTGTTCGGCGAAAGCGTCTTCACCATAGACACTCTCCGGGGCAAGCGCAGCACGCAACCACTCGAAGCCAATCGCGTGCGCGCTCGCCGGATCGAGCAGACTAATCCGCTTCACGCAGCGCGCTCCGACGTGTAGACGTCGAACGTCGGTAATCCGGTTGCGCGCGCAACATCGCGCGCGAATGCACGTGGCTCGAAGGCACGCTCACGGCCGATCGAGGCGATCGTCGTGGCGATGAGTCGCAACGGCCGGCGGCAACGAATCGTCAAGCGCTCGAAAGCGTACAGCGCCGTCTTGCCGGTAAGGGCAATTTGCGTCGGGTCGCGCACGACGACCGCGCGTCGTTCGCCTTCGCGAATCAGTTGCGCAGCAAGGGACGGCGTGAGCGCTCCGTCGAGTGCCAGCCATTCCGTTTCATCGTCGGCGCGCGGCGTACGCAAACGCAGCACAAGGGCACGCACATCATCAACCGCCTCTTCGCGCGTCGCTGCGGTGGCCGCACCGGTTGCGACAACGATTGCGTCCTCGCCGCCGGCAAGCGCGGCAACGCGGTCCACCGCGCCGTCAACGAGCACGCGCGGGGCGTAGGCAAAGAGGTCGCGGACGACCGCTCGCAGCCCCGACGCGCTGGGCGGTCCGATCAATTCGTAGTGTGCACTCGCACGCACCCGGGCGTAGAGCAATGGACCGGCCGCGGTGAGATACGGGGAAAGTGCCAGCACTTCGCTTGCAGGCGATCGTGGCAGTACATCCCTGGCTGTTGCGATGACGCAACCGGCTTCGAGCCACAGCCGCGGTTTTGCGACGGCATCGATGCTGTCGGCGGCTTCACCGTCACGTCCGATTGAGGCAAGTGCGCACGCATCGCCCGCACGTACACACGCACCGTAGATCGCGCGCAAGGTTACGGTTTTGCCGGCGTTCTTGCCCGTACCCACGACGACCAGCGAGCGCGCACCACTGTCATGCCACAATTGCAGAAGCGATTCACCAACGCGCGCGTGCATAAAGCCGCGCTTCCGCTAGCCGATGTGCAGGACCTTGAGCGCGATGAAGATCACGCCGGTGAGCGCGAGCAAAATGCCGCCGAGCATCTCGGCTGCGTCCTCGACATGGGTACCCAATATGCGGCCAAGTCGAAGTCCGAGCAGCGTTGCGGCGACCGCGAATGCGCCGATGACGACGAGACTGATGCCGACGGGAACGCCGACGAACAGAATCGAGAACCCGATGCCAAGCGAGTCCAGGCTGATCGCAAGCGATGCCACGAGGAGCCCCCATCCGCTGCCGGGGTCGATCGGCGAGCGATCGGAGAGGTCGCTGCGCGCTTCGATAATCATGTACCCGCCCACCGCGATCAGTGCACCAAAGCCAACGTAGCCGGCTGCGTCACCGATCAGTTGTCCGATCACTTTCCCAAGCAATGCACCAAGACAGTTCATGAGGATCTCGGCGCACGGGAAAGCGATAGCAATGCGTAGCTGGTCGCGCTTGGAGCCGCCGCGAATGCCGACCCCGATGCTCACCGCAAACACGTCGAGTGCAAGCGAGAGCGCGATGAAGAGGATCTTGATCAGAAGAGTTGGACGCCGGTGAGCGAGTCCCGTTTGGCCAAAAGGTGGGTTACCGCCGAGCGCAACTGCGAAATCGTAAACGGCTTGTTGAGGAAGAGATTGGCTCCCGCATTCTTGGCACGGCCGTCCATCGCATAGTTCGTGTGGCCGGAGATCATCAAGATCGGCACGCCGCGCAGGGCCTCTTTCGAGCGTAGGCGCTCGACCAGATCCAGGCCGGAGATACCGGGAAGCATGAAATCGCAGATGATAATATCAAACGGACCTTGGCGATCCACGGCAACGAGCGCACTCTCGGCATCGTTGCACATGACCATTTCATACGGTCCTTTGCGCAAAACCGTATCAATGAGCGTGCAGATCGCCGGATCGTCATCGGCAATCAGCACCCGCCAGTTGCGCTGAATCATCTCTTCAGCCATTCGGGTATGCCACTTTAACGCCTTAGGGGGTCGCGTGAGGGTTCGGTAAACTTTCCATAATGGAGGGGGGCGTCCCCCCGAGGCGTAGTGCCCTTCGACATGGCCATTCTCGACCGATTGTTTGCCCCCGGATCGGGGTTTCAGAAGAACTTCTTTTTCCTTGCCAAGCGCTTCGTAGCGGGCGAAACGGTCGATTCGGCCATTGCCGCGGTTCGCGAGCTCAATGCGGCGGGTATGACGGCTACCCTCGATTTCCTCGGCGAGGACGTACTCGAGCGCGATGCTGCAATCAAGACGCGCGACGCATACATCGCCGTGCTCGACCGCATTCGCGAAACCGGCGTGCAAAGCAACGTTTCGATCAAGATGACCGCGATGGGACTCTTGATCGACGAACGTTTTGCCTTGGACAACCTCACCCGCATTCTACACCATGCGCAGCGCAACGCGGACCCCTTCGTGCGCATCGACATGGAAGGTAGCGCCGTAACCCAGGTTACGCTCGACCTGTTCGAGCGCGCCTACGCAAGCGATAAGAACGTCGGCATCGTGCTCCAGGCCTATCTCAAGCGCACACCGCGCGACGTCGCGCGCATGATCGAACTCGGCGCGCGCGTCCGGCTCTGCAAGGGTGCGTACAACGAGCCTGACGACCTTGCAATCAAAGATATGCCGTCGATCCGCACCCAGTATCTCGACCTTGCCAAGGAGTTGCTCGAACGCGGGAACTACCCCGCGATCGCCACGCACGATCGCGAGGTGATCGACGAGATCCGTGCCTTCGTACGCGAACGCGGCATCTCTCCCGATCGCTTCGAATTCCAGATGCTTTACGGCGTTCGGCCGCAGCTCCAACGCGAGATCGTCGCCGACGGGTATCGCATGCGCATCTACGTGCCGTACGGTACGCATTGGGCCGGCTATTTCTATCGCAGGGTCATGGAGCGGCGCGAGAACGCGCTCTTCGCGGTCACCTCGATCTGGAGCAAGTAGCGCAGCGATGCGCGCGGTGGTGCAGCGCGTGTTACGCGCAAGCGTGCGCGTCGACGAGCGCACGACCGGCAGCATCGGGGGCGGCCTCATGGTGTTGCTCGGCGTGGCAATGGCCGATAGCGAGCGCGACGCGCGTTACATCGCCGAGAAGATCGCAAACCTGCGCATCTTCCCGGATGATGCCGGCTTGATGAACCGCAGCGTGCTCGACGCGGGTGGAGCAATTCTGCTGGTTTCGCAATTCACGTTGCACGGCGACGCCCGCAAAGGCCGGCGTCCATCGTTTATCACCGCGGCAAAAGAGCCGCGCGCAAGCGAGCTCTACGAGCTAACCGGAACGGAGCTCGGGACGTTGGGACTCCACGTCGAGTACGGCGAATTCGGCGCCGACATGCAGGTCGAACTCGTCAACGACGGTCCGGTGACGATCTTGCTCGACTCGGAGAAGATCTTTTAAAGTTCGATATCCGCAACGCGTTCGATGCGGATCACTTTATCCGATTCGGTGAGCCGTCCGAGTACGTCGAAACCGCTCGTCATGGCACCGAAAACCGTGAATGCGTTGTCGAGATGGTATTGCGGCGAGAGCGTGATGTAATACTCGCTGCCCGCCGAATCGCGAATCGGTGAGTTCGTCTTGTCGTCGTAATCCAGCCCCATCGAGATGACGTAGCTGTTCTGCTCGAGCGGATTCTCTTCGGCCGGGATCGTGTACCCCGGGCCGGGTGTGTTCTTGGCATCTTGCTCGCCGGTCTGCACGACGAAGTCCGGAACGATACGAAACCACGGATTGTTGTCGTAAAACCCGCGATTCATCAAGTTCAAGAAATTCGTAACGGTCAGCGGCGCCCACTCCGGATAGAGCGCGACATAGATATTCCCTTGCGTCGTCACGATGCGCAGACGCGGGTGCAAGCCGCGAGCCGGCCCGAGCATGTCGCGCGCGGTTTGCGGCAAGAGCGGAAGTGGCGACGGCATGTCGCCCGGCTGCGGGGCACCCGGCGGCGGGCTTACGCGCGGCATTGCCGGTAACGCGGCGAATCGATCGGGCAACGGCGCAGGCGTATGCACGAATGACGGAATCGCGGTCCAATGATCGTTGAGTTTGCCGCCTTGCAAGAGACGAATCGATTCAGCGGTCTGCTCTTGCACGCGCCACGACGGATCGTTGAGCAGCGGCTGCAGATCCGCAACGAGCGCCGCGTCTTTGAGCTTGCCGTATCCGCGCACCGCTTCAATGCGCACGACCTCGTCCGCATCGCGCAGCCCACCGCGCAAGAACGCGACGGGAACCTTCACTGCATAGCGGCGGAAGACGGTCCACATGATCCGCTCGCGTACACCGGGGTCCGTCTCTTTGGCAAATGCGTCTTGCAACGCAGTAGCGGCCGCGGCGCCCTCGGGGCCGTCCGCGAAGTAGTTGAGCGTAAGGGCCGCCTTGCCGCGCACATCGACCGATCGCGCAGCAGCCAGGTCGCGGATCGCGGCGCCGGCGGCTCGCTGCTCGGCATCGCCGCCCACCAGGTTCTTCGCCTCTTCGTAGCGCCCCATGGCATCGAGCGCCGCGACGACGACGGCATCGGCGGGATCGCGCGTCGCGTCGATGATCGCTCCCGGGTTGTAACCCTGGCCGATCAGCCCGAGGCCGTAGACGCTAAAGGCCCGCACTGCGTCGCGGCGGTCGGTCAGGTGCGCAGCGAGCAACGGCACGCCGGAATCCAGCCTCGCCCTCCCGATGGCCAGGGCCGCGCGCGCCGCGATCGCCTCGTCGGGTGAGGCTAGTGCAAGTGCTAACTGGCCGTCTCCCAGCGAACGCCGGGATTCGAGGCGCACGATCTCCTGGGCGGTGGTAGCTGGGACTGCCCCGAGAAACACCAGGGCCCCCACGGCGATAAGGATGGCTGAACGCAAACCTGACCTCAATTCTTGTACCGCCCCCCAACCAAAAGACTCGAACCTGCGTTCTAGTATATGCACGACGTTCGCCGTCCCTCTGGACGGCAACCCAACATTGGAAAAGAGAACAACATGGCAACCCCCGAAGCACCAAAGAAGACCACCGGTATGTCGGTCCGCGAAGCCGGCCAAAAAGGCGGTCAGACGGTGAAGAAAAAGTACGGGCCCGAATTCTACGAACAAATCGGTCGTAAGGGTGGGCTCGCAACAAAACAGGCTCACGGTCACGAGTTCTACGAGCAGATCGGTAAGAAGGGTGGAAAGAAAGGTGGCGAAGCCACGCGCGATCGCTACGGCCCAGACTTCTACGAACGAATCGGACAAAAAGGTGGCCAAAAAGTCAAGCAGCTTATCGAAGAAGGAAAGCGCGCCGCGGCTGCACAGGAAGCCGAACGCGAGAAGCGCGCGAGCTAGTTTCGCAACGTTGATTGCGGCGAGCGTCGCGCTCGCCGCTGCAGCTCCGTTCTCGCCGATGCGAGTCGGCGCTTTTCCGTTGCAAACCGTGCGCCCATCGGGGTCGCCGACCGCGACGCCCCTCTCTGCCTCTCCCTCGAATATGTTACCGATCGGCTCGCAGCTCGCGTTCGTACTGGACGGCGAGATTTCGTCGTCGTCATCCAAGGCCGGCGACATCGTGAAAGCGCACCTGGAAAAAGCGCTGGTGGTGCAAGACGTCACCGTTGCGCCCGCCGGCACGCCGATCGAGATCAAAGTCACGGACGCCTCACCTGCGTCAAATCCGGACATCTACGGATTCGTCGACATCTACTTTCGCCCGCTCACACTTCCTGATGGGCGCGCCGTACCGATGCACGCCCGCATCTCACACCTCAACGTGAACGTTTCCTCGGGCCATGAATCCACCTCAGAGGCGGAAAACACGATCGGTGATCAGTGGTATCCGACGCTACTTCTCCACGTTTTTCGCAAAGGCCGCAACTTCAAGGCCGAAGCAGGCGCCCACATCACCGGAATTACCGATGCGAGCGTCGTCGTTGCCAAGAACGGAGCAGTTGCCATAGAAACACCCGCACCGTTGGTACTCAACGCGGAAACGCCCGTCTCGTCGTTCCGGGCCATGCCGATGGCAACGGTCAATGCAACGTATTCGCCGAAGCTTGCGCCGCCAAGCATGGGGCCGGGCCTACCCACGCCGGGCGGAATGCCGTCACCTCGTTCGAAGAACTAGCACAAAGGAGCCGCAACGTGATTCGTCGTTTTCTTCCCGCGTTTATCGCAATGCTCGCGGTGTCATCGTCGGTTGTACTCGCGCAGATGGCGTCACCGCCGCCGCTCTCACCGAAACCGCAAGGCGCCGAAGTAGCTTTTGTCAGCGGCGTCCAGCAAGACCTGAACTCGCGCTTTGCGACGATCGCACAAGCGCAGGCCGCCGGCTATTTTCGCTATACCAACGAAGACAAGACCGGCTCGATTAGCTACGCCAACCTCGCCTGGACCTCGAGCGATCCACAACATCCGAGTCAGCTTTGGTATAGTGCGGACGGCAAATTGCTCGGCGCTGATTTTTCGCGACCGTACGCTGAGGGAGCGAAGCCCAATCTTTGGGGTGTCGATCCGCGACGCTGGGACCGCTTCGGTAAGCACATCCACTGGGTCATCAACGTCAACGGCAAAGAAACCTATGGCGCAACGAGCGTGGCGAAATGGACGGCGGCAGGCGGCGACTCCGAAAACCCACAAGCGGCGACGGTCGTTGCGCTGGGTAAAGCCAAAGACGCGTCGCAAGTCACGCACGTGTTCGTCTTTCCCGCGATTTGGGATCTCGAAGTATGGGTGATGAACAATCCGAGCGGCGCATTCGCCGAAATGAACCCGCTCGTGCATCCGAGCGCTAACGCGCAATCGATGGAGTAACGCCGGTGGCGCAATCCCATGTCGTGGTCGATACGAAGGGCGCAGGACGGATTGTCGGGGTTTTCGCCGACCCCGAACGCGCGCAGCGCATCTACGAGATCGATCCGAACTACTTCCGCGTGGTTTCGATCGAAGCCGACACGGTAAATCCGGCCGCAGTCGAGTGGCTGCGTTCACCGGAAAAGCGTCAAAAACTCCGCACCGCGTAACAACTCTCCCCGAGTCCGCATTTGCCCGCGAAGACGCAAAAGTCGCAAAACAGAAAAGCCGCACGGATGCGGCTTTTCGAGTGGTTCCCGGAAGCCGGGGTCCGATGCGATCCCCCGGCTACTCGTTAGACCAGTAATCCTTCAGGGCTTTGCCGCGTGACGGGTGGCGCAGCTTGCGCAACGCCTTCGCTTCGATCTGGCGGATGCGTTCGCGCGTCACGCCGAATTCCTGACCGACCTCTTCGAGCGTACGTTGATGTCCGTCTTCAAGGCCAAACCGCAACACGAGCACTTTGCGCTCGCGCTCGGTGAGGTTTTGCAGCACATCGGCCATCTTCTCTTTGAGCAGCATCACGGACGCAGCTTCGGCCGGCGCGACGGCTTCTTGATCTTCGATGAAATCACCAAGATGTGAATCTTCTTCTTCGCCGATCGGCGTTTCGAGCGAGATCGGCTCTTGCGAGATCTTCATCACCTCGCGCACTTTCTCGGGCGTAAGCGCCATCGCTTCGGCAATCTCCTCGACCGAGGGTTCGCGACCCAGCTCTTGGAGCAATTGGCGCGAGACCTTAATCAAACGATTGATCGTCTCGACCATGTGCACGGGGATACGAATCGTGCGCGCTTGATCGGCCAGCGCGCGCGTAATCGCCTGGCGAATCCACCACGTTGCGTAGGTCGAAAATTTGTAGCCTTTGCGGTAATCGAATTTCTCGACCGCGCGGATCAGACCCAGATTGCCCTCTTGAATCAGGTCCAAGAAGAGCATCCCGCGCCCGACGTACTTCTTCGCAATCGAGACGACGAGTCGGAGATTCGCCTCAGTGAGCTGGCGCTTGGCTTCTTCGCCGTCGGCGACGAGCCGCGAATCCGCAGTTCCATTCTTTTGCAACTCGAGTTCGCCCGCTTCAATGCGCATCGCAAGCGACTTCTCTTGCTCCATCGAGAGCAACGGTACGCGCCCGATCTCCTTGAGATACATGCGAACGGGATCGTCGAGCGAGAGCCCATCGGGAATCGGCTCCTCTTGCTCTTCCTCGGCCGCCTCGCCCTCGGGCTTCTCGTCCTTCTGTTCGTCGATGATCTCGATCCCGGCGGCAGTGATCTCTTCGAACAGGCCGTCGATTTCGTCGGGGTTGACGTCGTCGAGCGCATCGAACGCAGAATTGATCTCTTCGTACGTGAGCGAGCTATGCTGCTTTCCACGCGCGATTAGCTTCTTTTTGAGTTCTTCTAGCGTTAGTGTGGGCTGCGCTTCGGCAACCGCGCCTGCGGACTTCTTTCGTGGCATAGTTTTGACGTCACCCCCTTTCTTCATATTTGTGCCGCGGGCTCGGCCCGCGGAGGTTCCTACAATTAGACTCGTGATTTTCGGTTTACTTCTTTAGCTTCAGCTTAAGGCGTTCGAACTCACCCATGAGTTCGTCGGGGACGGATTGCCCCGATTCGTAGATTTTGTCGATCGAGCGGGAGATCTCGGCATATCGGCTCGTCTCGTCCTCAAGCGATAACCGCTCGACGATGCGGTCGAGATGCGCGCGGCGCTCGTCCGAGTCGCCGTAGCGCACGGTCGCGCTGCGGTCCCGGTGCCCGAGCGATGCTAGCAACTCCCGTGCTTCACCATCGTCCTCGCACGCCGCGAGCGCATCAGCTGCAGTCCGCAGTTCGTTTGCGTGGCCGAGAAGCAGCAGGTACGTACGCCGATACACCTCGTTGCGGAAGCGGTCGGGCGCAATGCGATCCGCGTACTCGAGCACGAGCGCGGGATCTTCGACGGCGATCCCGAGTACATCGCGTTCGAACGAAAGCGATTCCAGCGCTCCAAAACGTCCATTGACCGGAGCATGGCGACTTCCCGCTGTGCTCGCTCCGTCGGAACGTGGTGAAAAGTTGGCACTGTTCGCGAGGAAGCGGCTATTCCGAAGGTCATCGACGTTCACCTTCAGCCGTCCGGCAACGTACACGCGCCAGCGGTCCCATTCTTCACGCGGAGTTAATTCTCGAATCAGTGCCTCGGCTTTTCGCGCAATCGTCGACGCGGAGTCGAATCCGGAGCGAAGACGGTCGATCTGCGGATCGAGCTTAAACTCGATCGAGGGCTTGGCCGAGTCCAGCAGGGCTTGAAAGCCCTCGGCTCCGTGCTTACGCACGTAGCTGTCGGGGTCGTCGCCTGCGGGCAAGGCCACCACCCGGACGCTCGACCCGGTGTGCTCGATTACCTTAGACGCAATATCCACCGCTTTGGTTGCAGCGCTGCTGCCGGCGGCGTCAGCGTCGAAGCATAAGTAAATATTGTCGGCATATTTACGCAACTCGGTTGCCTGGCGCTCCGTGAACGACGTGCCGAGCGCGGCGACAGCGCCTTCGAAGCCGGCTTGATGCAACGCGATGCAGTCGAGGTAGCCCTCGACAACGATCAACGTGCGCTCAGCTTGTGCGGCGCGCCGCGCGACATTGAGCGCGAAGAGATGCTCGCCTTTGGTGTACACCGGCGTGGTGCTCGTGTTCAAATATTTCGGCTCGCCGCTGCCTAGTTCGCGACCCCCGAATGCAATGACCTCACCCGTCGTTGCGTAAGTCGGCACCATCAAGCGATTGCGGTAGAAGTCGTAGTACCCGCCGCGCTGCGACGGCTTTACCAATCCGGCTTTTTCGGCGAGAGGCAGATCGACGCCATGCGCGCGCAATTCATCGGTGAGTCCGTTCCAGCCGTCGGGAGCGTAGCCGAGGTGAAATCGCTCGACGATCGCCTCGCCGAATCCGCGCTTCTCGCAGTATGCACGCGCACTTGTGCCGGCTTGCGCGCGCAACATGCGCTCGAAGTACGCAGCTGCGATTGCGTTGGCTTCGTAGATCGCTTCGCGCTCGTTGCGCCGTCGCGCGGTGCGCGGATCTTCGCTTTCGAGTGCGATACCGGCTTTGTTGGCGAGCAGACGCGCCGCATCAGTAAACGGCAGATTCTCGAGCTTCATGGCAAACGCAATGACATCGCCGCCGACGCCACACCCGAAGCACTTGAAATAGCCTTCTTCTTGGTGCACGTGCAGTGAGGGCGTCTTCTCACCGTGGAACGGGCAGAGCCCAACCAAGTCGCGTCCGCGCTTCTTGAGCGAGACGTATTGGCCGATGAACGTTGCGATATCGATCCGAGTGTGGATCTCGCGAATGACGCTTTGGTCGAGGCGAGGCATCGTGGTGACCATACTATCCTCGCCCCAGGCCGCCGAATCCCTGTGGACGAAGCCAGTGGCCTTCGACATGAGGATGTATAGCGGCGCTGCGCATTTTCGGGATGAGCCACGAGGAGCGATGAGCGACAAAAGCAGCGCTTTGCGAGCGAAGAGCGACGATGTGGCTCGCCCGAAAATGCGCAGCCCGAAGGGTCATTGGGCAGCACGGGCACGGGCGCGCTCGCTTCGTTGCATCGTCGGTCACAGAGCCGCAACTATGCTCCCTCCTCGCGCCTCGCCAGTCGCGCCCGTGGTGCCCATGACGCCACTACACATCCTCATGTCGGAGGCCACTCCGCTCACGTGAAGCGCATCTTCGATCCGGTCCATCACTTCATCGAGCTCGAACCGGGCGAAGCCCGCCTGCTCGATCTGGCGCCGATGCAGCGGTTGCGGCGTCTGCGTCAATTGGGCCTTGCCTACCTTGCGTTTCCCTCGGCCGAGCATTCGCGATTCACGCACGCGCTCGGCGCGCTCGCGATGGGGACGCGTGCCTACGACAGCCTCATCCGCTATAGCGATGCAGGCAGCGGCGCCGAGCGCGCATACGAACGGCGGCTGGTGCGCTGCGCGCTGCTGCTGCACGACATCGGTCATGGACCCTTTAGTCACGCGTGCGAAGAAGTGCTCGGCGTGCGTCACGAGTTGCGCACGCAAGAAATTCTCGCCCTGCCGGCGCTGCGGGACGGCATCGAGGCGCTCGAAATCGATCCTGCCGACGTGCTCGCACTGATCGTCGGTGACCCGAACGCGCGCTATCCGGCGTTGCGCGAATTGGTGAGCGGACCGAACCTCGACGCCGATCGCATGGACTACTTGCTGCGTGATGCCTACTTTACCGGCGTCGCGAGCGGGCGTTACGACGCCGATCAGCTGGTCGCATCCTTGCGACTCTTCGAGCGCGACGGGCGTAGCGTTGTCGGTATCGACGCTCGCGGTGTCCGGGCGCTCGAGTCCTTTGTCGTCGCGCGCTATATGATGTTCGCATCGGTATATTTTCACCACACGACGCGAATGTTCGAGCGGATCTTGCAAGACGTACTGCGTGAACTCTGGCCCGACCCGCGCCGGCTCGATCCGGTCGATGAATTCCTGCGCTGGGACGACTTCCGCGTGCTCAACGAGTTACGCGACCGCGAGAGCGAGGCCGCTCGCGCCTTGCGGGAGCGTATTCGAATTTATGCGCTTGCCGCCGAGTTCAACGCAGATTCCGAACAAGACGCATTCTTGGCGAGCGATGCTGCGTTACGCAAGACGTTCGGCGACGACGCGGTGTGGGCCGACGAACAATCACAGGTCATGCACCGATTACCACTGCGCGCCGATCCGGGCCGAGCAACCGTGTGGGTCGGCACAGCGTCGGGGCTCGTGGATGCGCGCGAAGTTTCCGACGTTATTGCCAAGCTCAGCGGCAAGGCCTATTGGCGCAAGTTGTTTGTGCGCCGAGATCGCGTCGATGTGCGTGAGGCGCGCAAGATCTGCGCCGAGATCATCGCAGAATATCGAAAGGGACCCGAAGGGTCACGACTTTAACGAGCAAAGCTTTAGCTTTGATCGACAAAGTCTGTTAGTCCAGCGTGCCAAGCGTCGCTTGGGCTGCGGCCAGGCGCGCGACCGGAACGCGATACGGTGAGCACGAGACGTAATCCAGCCCAAGCTGGTCGCAGAAGGCGACGCTCGCCGGCTCGCCGCCGTGTTCGCCGCAAATGCCGATCTTGAGATCCGCGCGCACGCCGCGCCCAAGTGCAACGCCCTGACGCATCAACGCACCGACACCCTGACGGTCGAGCACCTGAAATGGATCGTCGCGCAAGATCTTCTTCTCGAGGTACACCGGAATGAAGCTGCCTTCGGCATCGTCGCGGCTGTAGCCGTAGGCGGTTTGCGTGAGATCGTTGGTTCCGAACGAAAAGAATTCTGCAATGGAAGCCAGCTCATCGGCGACAATGCATGCGCGCGGCAGTTCGACCATCGTGCCGATGTGATAGGCTAGCGGGGTCTTGCGCTCCGCAATCACGGCATCGGCAACCGCTTTAGCCGCATCGTAGGTGACCCGCATCTCTTCTTTTGTTCCGACTCCTGGAATCATCACGTCGGGACGCGCATCGACGCCCCGCGCCTTGAGTTCGCACGCTGCCTCGAAAATCGCCCGGACTTGCATCGCGTAGATTTCGGGGAAGAGTATGCCCAAACGGCAGACGCGCAATCCAAGCATCGGGTTTTGCTCGTGCAACTGCTGCACGCGGCGCAGCATCGCCATCTTCTTTTGATATTCGCTGTCTTCCGTACCCTTGGTAAGCCGCAACTCCGTGGTTTCGACCAGTAGCTGTTCGAGCGACGGCAAGAATTCATGCAGCGGCGGATCGAGCAGGCGAATCGTCACCGGCAAGCCGGCCATTGCTTCGAGAATCCCCACGAAATCTTTTCGCTGAATCGGCAACAGTTTTTCAAGCGCGGGTTCACGCGCCGCGGCCGTGTTTGCCATGATCATCGCTTGCACGATCGGCAAACGATCCGGTTGCATGAACATGTGCTCGGTACGACAGAGTCCGATGCCTTGCGCGCCAAGCTCGCGCGCCTTGCGAGCGTCCTCGGGCGTGTCGGCGTTGGCCCAGACCTCGAGCCGCCGCACCTCGTCGGCCCACGAAAGAAACACGGCCAGCCAGTCCGGCAATTTGGTAGGTGCATCGATCAACGCGAGTTTGCCGAGAATGACGTTGCCGGTGCTGCCATCGATCGTGAGCCAGTCGCCTTCGTGCAGTTCGTGTTCGCCGATGCGCGCGATCTTCGTGCGGCGATCGATCTCGAGCGCTTCGCAGCCGGCCACGCACGGCTTGCCCATGCCGCGTGCCACGACCGCGGCGTGCGACGTCGCGCCGCCCTTTGCGGTGAGCACGCCACGCGAAGCGATCATCCCGTGCACGTCGTCCGGCGTGGTCTCGACGCGCACGAGGATCGAGTCTTTGCCGGCTTCTTTCCACGCGACCGCGTCATCGGCAGTGAAAACGACTTGCCCCGTCGCAGCTCCCGGCGAAGCATTGAGGCCCTTCGCGATAACATCGATCTTGGCTTTTGGATCGAGACGCGCGTGAAAAAGCTGATCGAGTGACGCGGCGGATACGCGCGAGACCGCTGTGCGTCGATCGATCAAGTCTTCTTGCACCATGTCAAGTGCGATGCGTACGGCCGCTTCGGCACTGCGCTTAGCGCTGCGCGTTTGCAACATGTAGAGCTTGCCGCGCTCGACAGTAAACTCGATGTCTTGCATGTCATGATAGTGCCGCTCGAGCCGCTCGGCGATATCGCGGAACTGCTTATAGATCTCGGGTTGCGTGCGCTCGAGATCGGCGATATGCTCGGGCGTGCGAATCCCCGCGACGACATCTTCGCCCTGCGCATTAGTCAAATACTCGCCGAAAATAACGTGCTCGCCCGTATTGGGATTGCGCGTAAACGCAACACCGGTACCCGAATCGTCGCCCATGTTGCCGAAGACCATCTCGACGATGCTGACCGCCGTTCCCCACTCGTCGGAGATCTTGTTGAACCGGCGATAGTCGATCGCACGGCGCGAGTTCCACGAGTCGAAGACCGCGCCGATAGCCAGACGCAACTGTTCGATGACGTCTTGAGGGAAGTCGCGTCCCGCCTTTTCGCGCACAAGTTGCTTGAATGAATCGACCAACGCACGCCAAGACTGCGCATCGACCTGCGGGTCGTTCTGCGCGCCGAGGGCCTTTTTTCGCTCATCGATCAGCTCGTCGAAGTGCTCCTTTTCGATTCCGAGCACGATCTCCGAAAACATCATGATGAAGCGGCGATATGCATCCCAGGCGAAGCGTTCGTTGCCCGTGAGCTTCGCCAGCCCCACGACGGTCGCGTCGTTGAGCCCGAGGTTGAGGATCGTGTCCATCATACCGGGCATCGAAACGCGCGCGCCGCTGCGTACGGATACCAGCAGTGGATTCGCGGCGTCGCCGAAGGTCTTGCCGGTTCGCGACTCGAGTTCTCGCATCGCGGTGCTGACCTGCGCATCGAGACCGCGCGGATAGGTGCGACCCTCGCGATAGAATTCAAGACAGGCTTGCGTCGTGATCGTGAAGCCCTGCGGCACGGGAAGTCCCGCGCGCGTCATCTCTGCCAGACCGGCGCCTTTTCCGCCGAGGAGATCGATCATCGATTCATCGCCCTCGTTGAAAAAGTAGACGTATTTTGTCGCCGCGGTATCCGCGGTCGTCTTCGGCATCGTAGTCGCCACGTTTCCTACCTCCGGTTAGCGGAGTTGTACCCCAAAATAGCGCTCGATTGCGTCGGCTGCGATGCGCTCCTGGCGCATCGAGTCGCGCTCGCGCACGGTTACCGTTCCGTCCTCGAGGGTGTCGTAGTCGACGGTGACGCAGAACGGCGTGCCGATCTCGTCTTGACGGCGGTAGAGTTGTCCGATGTTGCCCTCGTCATATTGCGTACGGTGCGATTGCCGAAGTGCCGCCTCGATTGCCCGCGCCCGCTCGACGAGTTCCGGCTTGTTGCGGGCGAGGGAAAAGACCGCGACCTGCACCGGAGCGATGAATGGATGAAAGCGCAGGACCGTGCGCTCGGTCTCTTTTCCGTTGGGATCGACGCTCTTCTCACGCTCGTAGGCATCGATCAGCATCGTGAGCGTGGTGCGATCCATGCCGGCCGAGCTCTCGATCAAGATCGGCGTGTATTTGCGTCTTGGTCGCCTCGTCAAAGTATTGGAGATCCTTGCCCGAGAGCGCCATGTGCGCGTCGAGATCGTAGGTTCCGCGATGCGCAATCGACTCGAGCTCGCCCCAACCCCATGGGAAAAGATACTCGACGTCAATCCCCGCTTTTGCGTAGTGGGGCCGCTCCTGCGGCGTCAATTCGTAGAAACGCAGGCGATCGCGCTTCACGCCATATAGCGAGTACCACGCCTTGCGCCGTTCGACCCACTCGTGGAATGCATCGAGATCCTTGCCGTCGTCGGGTACGAAATATTCGAGTTCTGCCTGCTCGAACTCGCGCACGCGGAAGGTGAAGTTGCCCGGCGTGATCTCGTTGCGGAACGACTTCCCGATCTGCGCGATGCCGAAGGGCGGCCGTTTGCGCGCGGTCTGATACACGTTTTTGAAGTTGACGAAGATGCCTTGCGCGGTCTCGGGGCGCAGATAGGCAAGCGAGGCGGTATCTTCCATCGGCCCGACTTGCGTCTTCATCATGAGATTGAAGTTGCGCGGCTCGGTGAAACTGTCTTTGCTCCCGCAATCCGGACATTGGTGCTTGTCCTTGAGATGGTCGTAGCGAAAGCGGTGCTTGCAAACTTTGCAATCAACGAGCTTGTCGTGAAAAGCGTCGATGTGTCCGGAAGCTTTCCACACGTCGGGGTGCATGATGATCGACGAATCGAACGCGACGACGTCGTCGCGCAATTCGACCGTCTCGCGCCACCACGCGTTCTTGACGTTGCGCTTGAGTACGGCACCGAGCGGGCCGTAGTCCCAGAAGCCGTTGAGCCCGCCGTAGATCTCGCTCGATTGAAAGATGAACCCGCGGCGTTTCGCCAGGGCGGTGATTTCGTCCATCGAGACGAGGTTCTGCGGGGTCTGGGTCTCCATAGGGGCTATTACATTTATCAAGCCCCCCGGATTCCCCGCTCTACATCGGGGCTCGCGCCGCGGCCCAGGCGCGGATTGCCGGAATCTTCTCCTGCAAGTACTTCATATAGCCGCCGCCGGCGAGAAAGGTCTTGCGCAAAGGATCGAGCGCAAACGCGAACACCTCGCCGCGATCGGTCGTGACGCACTCGCGTTCGACATCGATCGCGAGCGATTGCGCACAGGCGCACGCGTCCACTTCCTTGCGCGCGAGCACCACCGGCACGAGCCCATTATTGTAGGCATTCTCGAGAAAGATTCGCGCAAAGCTCGGCGCGATCACGACACGAAAGCCGCGCTCGCGCAGTGCCCACACGGCGTGCTCGCGCGAACTGCCGCAACCAAAGTCGGCACCGGCAACCAGGATCGACGCGGTGGGCGCCTCACCTAGGCGCTTTGACAATGTAGGATGCCCCGTGAAGAGATAGGGGCCGAGGCCGCCGGGCTCGATCACCGTCAGGTGTATCGCCGGAATGATTTGATCGGTGTCGATGCCGTCGAACGGCAGCGACAAAACATTTCCACTTATACGCATACCGTTGTCCCCATGAGTTCGTCGAGTTGCGAGGGCGTCGGAAGGCGCCCAAGCACCGCCGACGCCGCCGCAACGACGGGCGATGCAAGATGCACCCGTCCCCCGGCTCCCATGCGGCCGGGGAAGTTTCGGTTCGAAGTGGAGACGCAACGCATGCCTTTGGCAAGCACGCCCATCGACATGCCCAGACACGGCCCGCACGATGCATGCGTCCACAGCGCTCCCGCATCTTGGAAGACGTCGTGGAGTCCCTCGCGTTCGGCTTCTCGTTTTACCGCTTGCGAGCCGGGGGTTACGATTGTCGGAACGCGCACGCGCCGACCTCGCAAAACCTGCGCCGCGGCGCGAAGATCGTGCAGTCGCGAATTCGTGCACGAACCGATGAAGACCTGATCGATTTCCGCGTCCTCCATTGACGCGCCGGGGCTCAGGCCCATGTACGCGAGCGAATCGTCGTTCGCGCCGTCAGGAACGCGCTGACCCAGCGGAACCGATTGCGACGGATCGGTTCCCCACGTGACGAGCGGAACGATGCTGCTCGCATCGATCTCGATCGTCTTGGCATACGTGGACGTGAGCCCGGCATACGCGTACCAACGCTCCTCATAGGCAAAGGGCGTGCCGCGAACGTGCAGGTACGCGCGCGTGGTCGCGTCAGGGCGAATCAGTCCCGTTGTGGCACCGGCCTCAATTGCCATGTTGCACAGGGTCATGCGTTCGCCCATCGACATCGCCTCGACGGTGCTGCCGCAGTACTCGAGCGCGTAGCCGCGCGCGCCGCTGGCGCCGAGCGTGCGCACGACCGTGAGTGCAACGTCTTTGGCGGTTGCCGCCCCACGCAACATCCCAACGATACGCACGCACATGACCTGCGGCCGCTTGACGACGACGCATCCCGCCAGCATTGCACCGGCTTGCGCGGTGGTGCCGACGCCAAAGGCAATCGCGCCGAACGCGCCAAGGGTGCACGTGTGGCTGTCCCCGCAACACAACGTCATCCCGGGGCGCACGAATCCCCGCTCGGGAACGAGCACGTGGCAGATCCCATTGTCGCCGACGTCATAGAGCTCGATACCGTGACGCTTTGCCCACCGGCGAAGATGCCGCGCCTGCTCGGCGGTGGCGGCGTCGTTTGCCGGGGAAACGTGGTCGTTCACGGCGACGATCGCGCCTGGATCGTAAAGAGCGTCGCTAAAATCCCGCTCGATTTGTATAGCACCGGGCGGCGTCGTGATCTCGTGCGCGACGATCTTGTCGATAAAGAGCAGATCGTTACCGTCTTGCAGCGATTCGACCACGTGTGCATCCCAAAGTGCGTCGAAGTAGGTAGCGCTCATGATGCGCACTCCGCGAGCGCGCTCTCGCGTGCGAGTGTGAGCAAGTCTCGATCGTTGACGCTCGCGCGCTCCGCCGCGAGCCGATCGAAAGCCTGTGTAAAGCGGCGACGGCTCTCGTCGTCGAAGTGCAGCCCGAGTTCTTGCGCGCGAGCGAACAGGGCGTGCCGCCCCGAATTGCGCCCGAGCGTCAGCGTCGTCGTGCGTCCAACGGATTGCGGATCGACGATCTCGTACGTCGAGCGCTCCTTGAGCACACCGTCTTGGTGAATGCCGGACTCATGCGCGAAGGCGTTCTTCCCAACGACCGCCTTGTTTTTCTGTACCGGCATGCGCGTGCCGCGCGCGACTGCCTTTGAGAGCTGCTGCAATGCACCTGTATCAAAGCGCGTAGAGCAGCTGAAGAGTTCCGCGCGCGTTCGCAGTGCGACGACGACTTCTTCCAGCGCGCAATTACCTGCGCGTTCGCCGATTCCGTTGATCGTACACTCCACCTGTCGAGCGCCCGCGTGGACGGCGGCAAGCGCATTGGCCGTGGCCATGCCCAGGTCGTCGTGGGTATGTACGCTAATACGCGCCCGCTCCATCGCATGGATGCGCTCGCGCAGGTAGGTGATCAGGCGCTCCATCTCGGCCGGCGTGGTGTAGCCAACGGTGTCCGGAACATTGACCGTCGTCGCGCCCGCGGCGATCGCGGCCGAGAAGATCTGCACGAGAAAATCCGGATCCGACCGCGTCGCGTCTTCGGCGGAGAATTCCACGTCGTCACAATAGGTACGCGCGCGTCGCACCCCATCCGACGCCATTTCCACCGCGCGCCGCGCGCTGATGCCGAGCTTATGCCGCAGATGCAGCGGGGAGGTCGCAATAAAGACGTGGATGCGCGGCCGGCGCGCGTCTTCGAGGGCTCCGGCCGCCGCCTCCACATCGATCGCCGTGCACCGCGCCAGCGCCGCCACGCGGGCGTGCCGAACGCTCTTGGCGATCGCTTTGACGCTCGCGTAGGCAACGCCGTTTGAGATCGGAAACCCCGCTTCGATCGTGTCGACGCCGGCGTCGTCGAGCATGCACGCGATTCTAAGTCGGGTGGATGCCGTCATCGCTGCTCCCGGCGATTGCTCGCCGTCGCGCAGCGTGGTATCGAAGATCTCGACAGTATCCATGACGGCCTCCTAACTCAGCGCGTGTACTCGACCCAGTCGACGTGCCGCGGATCGGCCCCGCGTACCGCTTGCGCGTACGCGCGCTGCAACTCGCCCGTTACCGGGCGCGCAGACGGCAAGATGCGTTCGTCGATTTGTACGATGGGCATCACCTCGGCGGCAGTGCCGGTGAAAAACACCTCGTCCGCGGCAAAGAACTCTGACGGAGCGATGGGGCCGATTTCAACATCGATCCCGCGGTCGCGCGCAAGTTCAACGACGGTCGCTTGCGTGATGCCTTCCAGCACGTCGGCGCTCGCATCGTTGGTCCGCAGGCGACCATTCCTAACGAGAAAGATGTTTTCGCCGGTTCCCTCGGCCACATCACCGCGGTCGTTGAGCAGAATGGCTTCATCAAAACCACGGCGTTGCGCATCTTGCAGCGCAAGAATCGAATTCATATAGTGCCCGCTGGCTTTCACCGTTGACGGCATCGATCGCGACGGCGTCTTCTGCCAGCTCGACATCGTGACGCGCACGCCCTCGCTGTCGCCGAGCAGCGACCCCGCAAGCGGTTTGAGCGCAATGAGCACGTGGGTCGGGCAATGAAACGCCGGCGCGAGCGAGATCCCTTTCTCGCCGAAATATGCCAGCGGCCGGATGTAGCCCGAGGTAAACGCGTTTGCGTGCAGCGTATCGAAGACCGCGCGCGTGAGCGTTACTTCATCGTACTCGATGTTCAGGCCGTACACCGTAGCTGACGTATAGAAACGGCGCAAGTGGTCGCGCAAACGGAACACGGCGGTTCCGCGCCGCGCTTCGTACGCGCGGATGCCTTCGAAAACGGCTGACCCGTAGTGCAGCGCATGCGTGAACGGCCGCACGGCGATCTCGTCGGCATTGGCGAGCGCGCCGTCGAACCACATGCGCTCGCGCGCGGGGGCTGGTGCGATCACGGACATACCTCCGTCGTCGTCACCGCACCGAGCGCGGCCGATCCGACGCTCGCGGCGTACTTGGCAAAGACGCCGCCACGGAAGTGCGGCTCGGGCGCACGCCACGCGCGAAGACGCTCGATAATCACTGCTTCGGTCAGCGCGACGTCGAGCGTGCGCGCTTCGACGTCGATGACGATCTCGTCACCGTCGCGAACAGCCGCGATCGGACCGCCGACCGCTGCTTCCGGCGCGACATGCCCGATCATCAAGCCATGCGTGCCGCCGCTAAAGCGTCCATCGGTAACGAGCGCGACGCTTTCGCCCAATCCCGCACCGACGATTGCGCCCGTGACGCTGAGCATCTCGCGCATGCCGGGACCACCCTTAGGACCTTCGTATGCGATCACGACCACGTCGCCCGGTGCAATCGCGTCGTCGAGAATCGCCTGCATTGCAGCCTCTTCTGAAGTAAAGACGCGCGCCGGACCACGATGATAGAGCCGTTCGGAGCCGGCAATCTTTACGACCGCACCAGCGGGCGCTAGATTTCCTTTAAGAATCACGAGTCCGCCGTGCGCTTTGAACGGATGCTCGGCGGTTGCGATCACGACTTGTCCGGGCGTCTCGACCGCAGTCGCCACTTCTTGTGCGAAGCTGCGACCGGTTGCAGTTATGACCGACGCATCGACGAGATGCCCGTCGGCAAGACGCTTGCCGATCAGAACCGTGCCGCCCGCCGCGTCGACGTCGAGCGCGACGTATTTCCCGCCGGGGCGCAGATCGGCGATGATCGGCGTGCGCCGGCTCACCGAATCAAAATCCTCAATTGAGAGCTGCGCGCCGGCTTCATGCGCGATCGCGAGCAGATGCAACACGCTGTTGGTCGAGCCGCCAGTCGCGGCGGCGAGCGCAATCGCGTTCAAGAACGACGGGCGCGTGAGAAGATCGCGCGGTCGCACATTTTTGGCAAGCAAGTCCATGACAATCGTGCCCGCGTCATAGGCCCATTGCTTGCGACGCTCCGATGTCGCGCCGGCGCTTGCGCTACCGACCGGCGAGAGCCCGAGATACTCCATCGTCATTGCCATCGTGTTGGCGGTATACTGGCCGCCACACGCGCCCGGTCCCGGACACGCACGATCCTCGATGGCTTTGAATTCGGCATCGTCGATCAACCCGCGCGCGTGCGCTCCGATCGCTTCGAAGACGTCGATGATCGTGAGATCGCGTCCGTCGAGTTTGCCGGGCGCGATCGAGCCGCCGTAAACCATGACGGACGGCACGTTCAAACGCGCGAGCGCCATGGCGGTTCCGGGGATCGTCTTGTCGCAGCCGACCAGACCGACCATCGCATCGAAGTAGTGCGAGCGTCCCATCAGCTCGATTGAATCCGCGATCACCTCGCGGCTGACGAGCGAACCCTTCATCCCGGGCGTGCCCATCGTGATCCCGTCGCTGATCGCGATCGTGCCGAACTCCATTGGCGTGCCGCCCGCAGCCCGCACGCCGGCCTTGACTTTTTCGGCCAGATCGCGCAGGTGATAGCCGCACGGCATCGTCTCCGTCCAGGTGTTCGCGATGCCGATCAGGGGTTTGCGCAGGTCGTCGTCGGTAAACCCGTTGGCTTTGAACATCGCGCGTGCTGCCGCTCGTGTAGCGCCTTGAGTAAGCGTATGACTTAGCATACGCGGAATTTCATGTCCTCATCGGCGCCCACCCCTGCGGCCACTCCTGCCGGTGCCGGCTCACGCATCCACGGCATCAGCGAGCGCAGTTTTTCGCCGATACGCTCGATCGGATGCGCGTCGGATTTGCGCTTGTAGTCGTTGAAGCGCGGCTTGCCCGCCACATGCTCGGCGACCCACTCTTGCGCGAACGCGCCGTTCTGAATTTCGGCCAGGATCGCCCGCATCGCCGCTTTGGACTCATCCCCGATCACGCGTGGGCCGCGCGTATAATCGCCGAACTGCGCGGTGTTGCTGATGCCGTCGCGCATGCCTTCGATGCCGCGCGCATAGAGCAGATCGACGATCAGCTTCATCTCGTGCATGCACTCGAAGTAGGCCATTTCGGGCGCGTAACCGGCCTGTGTCAGCGTCTCGAAGCCGGCGGTGATGAGCGCGGTAAGTCCACCGCAGAGCACAGCTTGCTCACCGAAGAGATCGGTCTCGGTCTCTTCACGGAAGGTCGTTTCGAGGATACCGGCGCGGCCCGCACCGATGCCTCCAGCATACGCGAGCGCAACGGCACGCGTATCGCCACTCGGATCTTGATGCACGGCGATGAGCGCCGGAACACCGCGCCCCGCTTCGTACTCGCTGCGCACGAGCGAGCCCGGCCCTTTCGGCGCAACCATGAAGACGTTGGTCGTCTTGGGCGGCACGACCGTGCCGAAGTGTATTGAGAAGCCGTGCGCAAACGCGAGATACGCGCCGGGCTTGAGATGCTCGTGAATTGCCCGCATGTAGAGCGCACCGTGCTCCTCATCCGGGGCGAGCACCATAACGATGTCGGCAAGAGAAACCGCATTCTCAACGGTCTGGACGTCGATACGGTCGCGACGAGCTTGCTCGTAAGACTGCGAACCTTCGCGCAAGCCAACGACGACGCGATACCCTGATTCGTGCAGATTGAGTGCGTGCGCGCGGCCTTGGCTCCCGTAGCCGATCACCGCGATCGTCTTGCCGCGCAGTGCGCTGGAATTCGTGTCTTGATCGTAGAGGGCGTTCATTCCGTGGTCTCCCTGTCATCATCGAGGAGTTTAGTGATTTGGGCGTCGAGCCGGCGCAGCGCATCGCCAGGACCCGCGAATGCGAATTCCATGCGATAGTCGGCGCCGCTATGCTGGGCTGCAACGCTTGTGTACGTGCAGCCGAAGCGGTGCGCGAGGTGGATGATGCGGGCGAGTATGCGCCCATCGTTGGCGGTGACGGTTCTCACGCGGGAATCGTCTCCATCAAATCGTCGACGCCCTTGCCGGAGGGAATGATCGGCCAGACGTTTTCATGCGGATAACAGGCACAATGCAAAAGCATCGGACCGGGCGACTCCAGCATGCGTTTGATCGCTGGGATGCGTGCCTCGGCATGATCGACTAATCGCGCTTCGATCCCGTAGGCGCGCGCGATCGTCGTAAATTCCGGATTGTCGGGCAGCGCGGTTGCAGAATAGCGCGCGTTGTAGAAGAGTTCTTGCCACTGCCGCACCATACCGAGATTGCGATTGTCGAGCAAGACGATCTTCACCGGAAGATTATGCCGGCGCAGCGTTGCGAGCTCGGCCATCGACATTTGGAAACCGCCGTCCCCGACGATCGCAACGACCGTGCGTCCCGGGTGCGCCATTTGCGCGCCGATTGCCGCGGGCAAGCCGAAACCCATCGAACCCAAGCCACCGGAGGTGAGAAAGTGCTGCGGATGGCTCGCGCGCACACGTTGCGCCGCCCACATCTGGTGCTGTCCGACATCCGTCGTAACGATCGCATCCTCGGGAAGCGCCGCAAAAAGCGCGTCGAGGAAGTCGGTGGCGGAGAGATGGCCGTCGCGTGCGTCGTCATGTGGAAGTTGTTCGTGCCGCGCGCACGCCTGGTCGCGCCACCCTTCGAAGGACGGGAGCGTCACGCGCGCCAGGCGATGATCGAGTGCAACCAGCGTTTCGCGCAGATCGCCGTGCAACTTCACGTGCGCGTGCACGACCTTGTCGAACTCGGCCGCATCGATGTCGGCATGCACGATCGTATGTGCGTTCGCCGCAAACTTCGCGGGATCGCCGGTCACGCGATCGTCGAATCGCATGCCCAGCGCGAAGACTACGTCGGCATTGGCAACTGCAAGATTCGCGCGTTTCCAGCCATGCATACCGAGCATCCCGAGGTACGCAGGATCGCCGGGGTCGGCGCAACCGAGGCCATGAAGTGTGGCTGCAATCGGAGCACCGATCCGCGCCGCGAACGAACGGAAGATCTCCGTTGCCCCCGACCAGCGCGTGCCGCCGCCGACGATCAACACCGGGCGCTGCGCGCGCTGCAATGCTGCAACCGCCGCGTCGAGCGAGTGCGCCTCGGCGCGCGGCCGATCGCGCGCCGGGACGTGCTCGGAAACCTCGTTCGTCCGCGCCGCTTCCAATGCGCGCAAGACATCGGTCGGCAAATCGACGAGCACCGGGCCCGGACGCGAGCTGGTAGCAAGGCGAAAGGCGGCGCGCAAAGCAGGCTCGATCGCTTCGATCGAGCGGACCACGATGTTGCGCTTGGTGACCTGATGGGTGATCGCAGCGACGTCGACTTCTTGGAACGCGTCCGTGCCCATCACCGTCGTGCGCACTTGGCCGGTGAGCGCGACAAGCGGAACGTTGTCCATCATCGCGTCGACGATCCCGGTGATCAGATTGGTGGCACCGGGGCCCGATGTCGCGATGCACACGCCCACACGACCGGTCGAGCGCGCAAAGCCGCTCGCAGCGAAAACCGCCGCAGCCTCATGCCGTACGAGCACGTGCACGATACGATGATCGTAAAGTGCGTCATACAGCGGCATGATCGCGCCGCCAGGATAGCCGAACACCGTTTCGACTCCCAGGCTCTCGAGTGTATCGAGAACGATCGCTGCGCCCGTGCGCGTGTGCACGATGAACCTCCAGCTTCAAAAAAAAGAGGCCCCGCCGAATCCGGCGGGGCCTCTACTAGTGCGTTTTCGCTACCTTTTACGCAGTAGTCAATCCCAACCGATTCGGCGTCGAACGGCTAATAAGGACTACGAGTACGAGAAGGAGCGCGGCTAAAATCATGTTGGCACACCCTAACATGGGCTGATCCGCCCTGTCAAGAAGACATGGGGTATGGCAGCAACATTCCGTAGCGTCGTGCCGATGATTCCGGCCGGTCCTCGTCTACGAGACGCGTTGACGTTCTTTGAAGAGCGCATGGGCTTCACGATTACCTATGAAGCAACGGGAGGCGCGGGCATCCAGCGTGATGCGGTGGCGTTCAACCTGGTCGAGAACGACAATGCAGAGTGGGCCAACAATGCGAGTTTCAGCATCAGCGTCGACGACCTTGACGCGCTCTACGACGAGTTCAAGGACATCGGCGTGCGGATCACGCCTCCTGAGATCAAACCGTGGGGCCGGCGCGAGTTCCACATGATTATCCCGAGTGGCGTTTGCTTGCAGTTCTACGAGGCCGAGCCTCACACGTAGCGCCGCCCACGCCACATGATGCCGCCGCGCGCGTGCCGCACGATCGACGTTACGAAAATCGCTACGACCAACGCTATACCGAACGGTAGGTAGAGCGACGACGCCGCGCCGAGTCCAAGGCGATACATGCCGGGCCAAGCGCCGGCAATCGTCGCGACCATCGCGAGCGCGAGGGCGACCGCCGCAAGCCATGCGTGCATGGTGAGCGCAACGATCAACGCGATCGGCGTCAACGGCGAAATGCACAGGAGCAACGCGATTCCGACCCACGCCCGGGCTTGCTGATCGCGTGCGCCGACCCAGAAGTTTTTGACGAAGCCTTCCCAGATCTCGGGCAACGAGCGGTACATGCGCACCCGCACGAGTCCGTCCGCGCCGACGAGCGCGCTGCGAAACCGCCCATCGCGCTTGAAGAGCCGCGCGAGTTCTAAGTCTTCGGCGATCTCGTTGCGCACGGCCTCGTGACCGCCGATCTCACCATAGACGCGACGCAGTACGAGGATGTATTGCCCGTTGAAGAGCGCGCTCTGGTTCGCTGGGTCGTTGATTGCATCCAGCGATCCGATGGAAAACGCGATGATCCACAAGATGCTCGGCAGAAACAGTCGTTCGGCGGCCGTGGCCATTATTTGTTCGGTCAGTACGCTGAGTGCATCGAGATTGTGTGCTCGCGCATAAACAACTGCAGCGGTCGCCGCGTTGGATTCGTGAATCGTGTCTGCGTCGGTAAAGAGCAACCACTCGCCGCGCGCGCGCGCTACGCCTTGATGCAACGCCCACGGTTTGCCGACCCAATCCGGCGGGAGCGGTTGGCCTTCGATCAACTGCAGGCGCGAATCTTCTGCGGCGATGCGCGAGACAATCGCAGCGGTGTCGTCGTGCGAGCGATCGTCGACGACGATCACTTCGAAGTGCGGGTAGTCTTGCGCGAGCAAGGAGCGCACGCACTGCTCGATCTGACGCGCTTCGTTGCGCGCCGGGACGATGATGCTCAGCTCGGGGGCATCGAGCGGCGCTGGCGACGGTTCAATCGCCGCGTGCGAGCGCATGGAAATAGCGAGGCTGCGAATTGCAAACGCGAGATCGACGAAAACGAGCAGCGCGATGGCGACTATTTCGATGAATGGCAATTTGCGCCGGGGATCCCGAACGCGCACCACGCGGACCGTGGAACGTGATACCGTCGCATTTGATCTATTCCCATCTCGCCGCCGTCGGCGTGGACGAAACGCCATTCGCCGTCGCGACGCCGGTACAACTGGTCGCCACCGCCGGCACCATACCACGTACCCATCGCCCAATTTCCGGATACAGCGACGGACGGCACTAACGGGCCGCCGGACAGCTTTCGCACGGCTTCAACGTCGGCTGAGGGCCCGACGTCATGCGTCACGTCATGCGAATCCCCACAGGCCGATTCGTGTTGCATCGCGGGCATTCCGCGCATGAGCTTCGCGCGGTCTTGTGCGTTCGTGATGTGCAAATCTAACCGGCACTGAAAATTGAGATATTCTAGTGCTTGCCAACCGAACGAGAAATGTTCGAAGAGAATCGGTGAGTCTACCGGTGAGCCTTCCATTGTGCCACCGCGCGTAAGCACCGCCGCATAGCGCCCGACCGTGTTGACACGAATAACCGTCGGCGGCTGCTTTGCGCCGTAATCCAGGATCCGCACCGCCTGCTCTTCGGGCGAGAGCTGAAAGTTCCAAGATGTGGCGGCCAAGAGCAGCACGGTCACGATACTAACGTCCATAAGCCTTACCGATACTTCGCGCTCGCGTTATCCGGCAACTCTTGACGTTGAGACGTCCGCGTGGGATTGAGCCCGCGCTGGGGTGCCGCAGGGATGCGGCGCCTCGACATTTGTTGGCGCAAGGCACTCTCCGGCTAGCCCCTGAACATCCTCTGCATGGCTCGCGACTATCACGTCTATTCGCATCCGTCGTCTCTTGCAAAGTGGCGACAGATCGTAGAAATCGCTGCGCTGGTCGTGGCTGCGATCTGGGCTTTTTATCAGTTCGTTTACAAAGAGCGGATCAAGCCCGCTTCCGAAGTCCCGAATATACAGATTTTGCGCTCCGCCACCCATGAGGCGCTGCCCGCGCGCAAAGAGCTCGTCACCGTCACAATCACGTTGAAAAACCTCGGCTCGTCATCGGTGGCAATGGGCGGTCTCATCGTCAACGCGTACGGCATACGCTACAGCGATCGGACCAGCGTCGCGGCTCCGGCAGAACGCACGACCGGCCTGCGGACCGGGAATTACGGGCTCGTCGACTCCAGGCCCGTCCTTCTCTACACCTACTCCGCCGTGTGGATTCCAATGGGTTCAGCACGTGAATTCACCATCTTACCGCAAGACACGTTTACCATTCCGATGTCTTTCGTGATCCACACCGGCTCGTACGACACGCTGCGCTTAGACTTTGCCCGCTGCGATCAACGCGCCGACAGTTCGGCAGTTACGCACTACGAACCGCGACTCCTAAAAGACGGCTCGTTCGACGTAGCCTCGATGATTGCCCAAACCAATATTAAATCCGGCCTTGAATGCGGCGGCACACTGTATACCGGTGGAGAATTCGCCCTCTAGCGTAAGATCCGCAATGCGGGATAGAGACAAGCTGGGGCGCTTCGATGGTGTCGACTGCCGGCTTGATACACCGGGCAGCGCCGGGTCCGATTCCCGGGCGCTCCAGCCGCGACGGTGCCACCCACCGTTGCGAAGTCGCCAGAGGTGTGCTATCTTCGGCTTTGTATCAGGCCGGCAGACACATCAAAGCGCACGAAGCGCCGCAGTAATGCGGCGCTTCGTTCATTTGTGCGCTTTGGGTTGTGTTTCGGCGCGCAGTTGGCCGCAGGCGGCAGCGATGTCGCGGCCCATGTTCTTGCGCACCGTCGTCGGCACGCCTTCCTTGTCGAGCATGGCGGCGAACTCCCAAATGCGCGCATCCGGCGTTCCGGCAAACGGACCATCGGGCGTCGTGTTGTACGGGATCAAATTCACGTGATAAAGCTTACCGCGCATGAGCGCCGCGAGTTCGCGGGCGTGCTCGGGCGAGTCGTTGACGCCTTCGAGCATCACATATTCGAAGAATACTTTGCGATTGGTCTTGGCAACGTAGCGCTCGCACGCGGCCATTAGCTCTTCGAGCGAAAACTTGCGATTGACCGGCATGAAGCTGCTGCGCACTTTTTCATTCGGCGCGTGAAGCGAGATCGCCAAATTGACCTGCAAGCCCTCATCCGCGAAGCGGTCGATCTTGTCGACGAGACCGACGGTCGAGATCGTGATGTGCCGATGTCCCAAGCCGAGGCCATGCGGATCGTTGAGCAGCGCGACCGCGCCCATCACCGCATCGTAGTTGTGAAACGGCTCGCCCATGCCCATGAAGACGACGTTGGTGATGCGCTTGTTGCGCGTCGCCAGTTCCCGCGCGAAGTAGCGCGCTTGATCGAAGATTTCGCGCGAGGTCAAGTTGCGCGTAAACCCGGCTTGCCCGGTGGAGCAGAATGCACATGCAAAGGCGCAGCCGGCCTGCGAGGAGATGCAGACGGTCGTGCGATCGCCGTAGTGTTCCATCAGCACCGCTTCGACTTCGTTCCCGTCGTGCAGCCGAAAGAGACCCTTGGTCGTCTGTGCATCGTTCGACTGCTGCACGACGATCGGCTCGACGGAAGAAAACGAAAAACCGCGCTCTTCCAGGCCGGAGCGCAGCTCCTTTGGCAACGTGGTCACGTCGCCGATCGAGCCAAGCAATTCTTTCGTCGCCGCACGATAAATCTGTTTGAGTCGATAGCCTTTGAGGTCGAGCGCGCGCGTGAAATCATCCGCGTCGGCAAAGCCGGCGCGGCGCGCTGCGTCATCAAACCAGATTGTCTGAGGGTCCCGGGTCATACCCTTACTCTATCAGAAGAGCGATGCTTGCTCAGGGGGCTTTTCCGGCACCACGACCGGCTCATCAAGCTTCGCTCGCACGGCCAGCAGATCGGCCCAGACGAGGCGCTTGACCGCGGTTAGCTCACCACCGGTCTGGCGTAGGACGTAGGCCGGGTGAAACGTGACCATCAGCGGGATACTCGAGGGGCCTTCGTACCAGCGCCCGCGCATCTTCGTGATCTGAAAATCTCGTCCGAGAAACGACTTGGCAGCCGGCGCGCCGAGCGCCATGATCGCGCGCGGCGCAATGATGTCGATCTGCTCGTCGAGGTACGGCCGGCAATTCGCCATCTCGGTCAGATCGGGCGCACGGTTTTTTGGCCCGCGCGGCCCGGGAACCGTCGGCCGGCACTTGACCGTGTTGCAAATATATACTTCTTCACGCGCAAAGCCGATAGCACCGAGCATTTTGTCGAGCAGTTGCCCTGCACGTCCAACAAACGGACGCCCGAGCAAATCCTCGGTCTCGCCCGGACCCTCGCCGATGACCATAAGGCTTGCGCACGGGTCGCCTTCGCCGTAGACGTTATTGCGACGCTCAAAGCCGATCGCGCACTTCCGGCATGCCGCCGTTACTGTCGCAAACTGCGCCAGCAATCGCGCGCGCCGCGCGCGCTCCTCAAGCATTCGCGCTCTCGTTGCGTACCGCGAGCACTGCCTCGCCGAACGCGACGATTTTGCACGAGCCGTCGTGACTTTCGCTGACGTGAAAACTCAGGCCGATGACAGCGTTGGCTCCATGCTGGCTTGCCCGTTGATAGATGCCGTCGAGTGCCTCACCGCGCAACTGCTCGGCGTCGCTCACGAATTCACCGGGAGCCATCCCAATGAGCATCCCGAGACTTCGAAAGGTGGCGCGCAGACGGTTGCGGGGCCGCGACGCAACGCCCGAAACATATCCGTAACGCTTTATGATTCGATAACCTTCGAGCTCGTCGAAGGTGACGACGGACTCGGGTGCGATCATACCGTGGCGCCGGCGGCAGGCGTCGGGAGCGTACAAGCGGTAATTTGGGCAGCCGTCATGCCGCTGACTTCACCATCGGTGCTCCTGATCCGCCTCGACGCGATCGGCGACGCACTCGCACTGACCCCGCTGCTTGCCGCGCTGCGCGAACGCGCAATTCCGGTCGACTTGGTGATGCGCGCTGTCAACGCCGAGATCTTCTCATCGCGCGCTGCGCGCACAACCTACATTGTACCTTTCAGCCTCCGCTCGTCGACGCTGGCAAACCGGCGCGAAATTCGAGCCTTCGGCGCCCGCCTGCGCGAGAACGGCTACACCGATACGCTGATCGCGTCGGAGGATCCCGGTGGCTACCGGTTAGCGCGAGCCGTCGGTTCGCTACACCGCGTCGGCTTTGTCAACGGCCTGGGGAAGCCGCTCAAGACGATTTGGGCATCGTTGATTCTGACGCGGGCAATCGTGCGCAGCGCCGGACTCGATTTGCGTGCGCCGCACGAATCCGTCGTGCTTTGGGAATTGGGCCGGCAACTTCTCGGCGATATGCCGATCCCGCGCGATCCCAGCGTGCTCCGTCCGATAGTCCTGGAAAACGACGTGCCGCGCGGCACGCGCATCGCGTTTCAAGTTAGTGACAAGTGGGAGCGGCTCGGTATCGACTTCGCCCACGTCGTGCGCGCGCTGCGCGCAACCGCACAGGTTGGCACCGTGCACGCGATCGCGGCGTCGAGTGAGTCGGCTTACGCGCAACGCATCGAAGCCGCAAGCGGAATTGCCGTCGAGCGCTTCGGCGCACTGACACCGTGGAAAGAAGCGATCGCAAACGCCGCGGCCGTCGTCGCCCCTGACAGCGGCGCCGTGCACCTTGCGGGCATGGTCGGTACCCCAACGGTTGCCATCTTCCCACCGATTCGTGATTTTGATTTGCAACTTGCACGCTGGGCGCCGTGGGCCGCGCCCTATCGCGCGCTACGCGCCGACGGCACATGGCCCGATCGGGTTCCAGCTGCGCTGCACGATCTGCTCGAGCGGTAGAGCACGGCGCCCCCGTCGCTCCTCACCATCGTGTACGCGCGTTCTCGCACCAGCTCTTGCAAAGCGGCGCCGTACTCTTGCAGGCGCGGCGAGTCCGGGAAATCGCGATCGATCAGGACGTAACATGCGTCTTCGCCGGCACCGGGATCGTCGGGGAGAAGCCGCGCGTTTGGGTCGTCGAGCGCGAGATGAGTATAGGCTTCTTCTTGCGTCGCGATTGAGGCATTGCTCGGCAGCGAAGCGAGCACCGCATCCAGCGTTGCATCGCGCGCCTGCGGTGCATGGAGATTGAGGCCGGGGTGCAAGGGATTCGCGACCAAGAGCTCCAGCACGCATAGCGCAGTGCACGCCCACATCCAGCGCATCGCGCGTTCGGGAGGAAGCTTTCGCACGGCGAACGCAAACGCAACCAGCACGTAGCCAAGCCATGCCCCCGCGTAGTGCGTGCCGAGCGTGAACGTCGTCGACATGCGCGAGAGCAACACCTCGGCGAGCGGCGGCAGCGCCAACCACATCATGCGCGAGCGCAGCGGCAAGAAGCCCAGCGGCGCCAGTATCAACAGCAGAAATCCAAGCCGCTGCAATATCCCGAGCGGGAACAGCGCGCGAACGTCGCCGGCATTCCACGCATAGAAGCGCTCGGGCGACCAGTGCGGATTCGCGACATGATGGGGTTGAATGCTCGAAAAAAACGCAAAGACGGCGAGAAACGCGAGCGTCGCGACGCCAAGCGCGACCCGTCCCGGCCACGTGCGACGAAAGCGCCATGCGCCCACTGCAGCAGCGATACCGACGAAGATTGCCTGGTCTTCCTTGACCGCGACGGCGCACAGTGCAAAGATTGCGGCTGGCACGATGCGGCCGGCATCGAACGCCCAGAGCATCCACGCTACGGCCGCCGGCGCAAACGCGTTCTCGTGAAAATCGACGAATGTAAGGCCGGCGAGCGCGGGATAGAGTGCAACCACGACCGCGGCCCAGCGTGCGATTGCCTTTCCGGAGCGTCCGACGACGAGCGCGTAGACCGGTGGAATCACCAGCGCGCATGCGACGGACTGCAAACCGATTAACGCGAGCGGCGAGTGCCAGACTGCGACGACTCCACCGGCGAGATAGAGGATCGGCGAGAAGTGAAAGGCCCAGTGGCTACCTTCGATCGGATTGCAGAAGCAGCTGAACGCGCTCGCTACCGTCTGCGCAAAAATGCCGAAATCGACCAGATTTCTATGCGCGTGATAGCGTATCGCCCCGAGCAGCGTGAATAGCGCCGCGTAAACGAGCGTGAGGACCCACGGAAAACGGTCACGCACGGCGCTGTTGCAGATACGGCCAGATGAACGTATCGATCTCACCGTCAAGAACGCCCTGCGCATTGCCGGTCTCGACGTTGGTGCGGTGGTCCTTCACCAGTTGATAGGGCTGCAACACGTAGGAGCGTATTTGCGATCCCCACTCGTTGGCCGCGCGATCCCCGCGCACCGCCGCGAGCTTCGCCTCACGCTCTTCCGCCGCGCGCTGCACGAGTTTTGCGCGGAGGATGTTCATCGCGACGTCGCGGTTTTGCGCCTGCGAGCGCTCTTGTTGCGAGGCAACAATGATGCCGCTGGGTTCATGGATGATGCGCACGGCGGATTCGGTCTTGTTGACATACTGGCCGCCGGCACCGCCCGATTTGAACGTCTCGATGCGAAGATCGTCGGGTTTGATCTCGACGCTCGTCGCTTCGTCGGCCTCGATCTCGGGAATGACGTCAACCGCGGTAAATGACGTGTGACGCCGATGCGCCGCATCGAACGGCGAAAGACGCACCAAACGATGCACGCCCCGCTCGCTCACGAGCATACCGTACGCATTGCGGCCGCGTACAAAGAACGTCACCGACTTCAGACCGGCCTCCTCTGCCTCGGACACGTCAGCGATTTGCGTCGCGAATCCGCTACGATCGGCCCATCGTAGATACATACGCAGCAACATCGAGGTCCAGTCGGCAGCGTCGACACCACCCGCGCCGGCGTTGATGCTCACAATTGCACTGTGCGAGTCATACTCGCCGTCGAAGTTGGCAGCCATCTCGAGTTCATCGATTGCGCTGCCCGCCTGCTCGAGATTCGCATCGACCTCGCCATCGACCGATGCATCACCGGCGAAAAGTTCGAGCAGCTCGCGTGCATCGCGCAGCGCGCGCTCGACGCCGTCCATCCGCGCGAGCTCCTCGCGTAGATCGGCCAGCTCTTTCATCGTACGCTGTGCGCGTTCGGGGTCGTTCCAAAAACCTTCGTCGCGCGAGCGCAGATCGAGCTCGCTGATCTTGCGCGCTTTCCCTACGTAGTCAAAGACGCTCCTTGAGCGTTGTCAGTCGGTCGTGTAGGCGGGTGATGGTCGTTTGCTGGGAGTCGCTCATAGCGCACCGGGCATTCTCGCACGATGCGCGGCACCCTTGCTGCCTGGGGTGCTGCGCGGGATGGAGAGGCGAGCAATACACAACGGAGGTTTACCATGTACACGCAGTGGTCGCAGCGCCCGGATCCACTTCCGCAGCTTCTCGAGATGCCACAATTCGGAGAGGGTGCATTCGCCGACGGCCCCGGTGCTCTGCCCGGCTACAGCTCCGGCTCGGGGAGCCTCGACGCGATCTCCCGCATGGTGCTGTCGGCCGAAGAGGCAGGGCAGTCGCTGCCCTTCGGACCGATGTCCTTTCTCAATCCGTTTAGCAATCCGATCAGTTCGCCGTTCATGCAAATGGGCCAGCGGGCGGGCTCGTGGATGCAACAAGCCGGCTCGGCAATTTCGCGCTGGATGGGCGGTTCACCAGACTACGGCAGCGAGCAGTATTTTTCCAACGCTTCGGGCGGATCGGTCGGTGATCCGCATCTCTCGTTCAACGGCAGCACGTGGAACGACATGCAGAGCGAACCCGACCTGCTGCACTCGGACTCGATTCACGGCGGTTACCAGCTTTCCACCCAGACCACGCCGCCGAACGCGAGCGGCGTCACGTACAATCAATCGGCGACGGTCACGACGCAGGGCGGACGAACGCAAATTTCACTAAACAACAACGGCAATGCGACGATTACGCAGGACGGCCTTGCGCAAAATCTGGATCCAGGCCAGACGGTACAACTGGGCAACGAGACGGTCACGCGCAATCAGAATGGTTCGCTGCAAATCACGTCGCGGAACGAGAACGGTGGTCAGATCACGACGACGATGACGCAGAACGGAGCGGGCGTCGATGTCAACGTCGCGGCGAACAACGTCGATCTTGGCGGCGCAATGGTCAACGGATCTTCAAGCTGCGCTTCGCTCGAGCGTCCGATCATGCAACGCTACGCACCGGATGGCAGCCGGTTCCCCTAAGCGGCGCCCGCGCCGTGGCACTTCTTGAACTTCTTGCCGCTTCCACATGGACACAGCTCGTTACGCCCGACCTTCTGCTCGGAGCGCGCGGGCCTTGCCGGTTCGCCGTCGCCAAGATTGGTGTGCAGCTGCTGTGGCCGACGCGGTGCACCGGGTGCCGGTCCGAGCAGATGCTCGGCTTCCTGCGATGAGAGACGGCCCTGCGGCGCCGCTTGCGGCACCATCGCGCCGGCCGGAATCGGTTCAAACGGTGGCAATGACGCGGGTGAGCCCGCGTCCGGCGATTCGCCCGGCGCTGGACCGTGCTCGATTACCACGCGGAAAATACCGCCGATCGCTTCGTCCGCGATATTGTTCTTGAGCGACTCGAAGATCTCGTAGGCTTCCTTTTCGTACTCGACGCGCGGATCTTTTTGTCCGTAGCCGCGTAGGCCGATGCCCGTCTTCAAGTGATCCATCACGTAGAGGTGGTCGACCCACTGCCGATCGATGATCGGAAGCAACAGATAGCGCTGCTCGACCACGCGCATGATCTGCGGCGTGACCTCGTTCTCTTTTGCTTCAAATGCCGCGACGGCACTATCGCGCAAGGTCCGCCGAATCTCTTCGCGGTCTTTACCCTCGAGGTCGCTAACGCTGAGCGCGCGCTTGACCGGGAAGACTACATCGAGGGCGTTTAGCATCTCATCGAGATCCCACTCGCTCGGGTGCGCATTCTCCGGCGCGTTGTGATCGACGGCCTCGTCGACTTTCGCTTCGAGCGACTGCAACATGAACGTGCGCGAGTCGAACTTGCCCTCGAGAATTGCGCGGCGATCGCCATAGATGATCTCGCGCTGCTTGTTCATGACGTCGTCGTACTCGAGGACGTGCTTGCGGATCTCGAAGTTGTGGTTTTCGACCTTGCTCTGGGCGCGCTCGATCGACTTCGAGACCATGCCCGACTCGATCGGCTGCTCGTCGGTAAAACCAAAGCGCTCCATCACGCTGGTCAATCGATCGCCACCGAAGAGGCGCATCACTTCGTCTTCTAAAGAAATGTAGAAGCGCGACGAACCCGGATCGCCCTGACGGCCCGAGCGCCCGCGAAGCTGATTGTCGATCCGGCGCGACTCGTGCCGCTCGGTGCCGATGATATGCAAGCCGCCATTCTTTGCGACGCCCTCGCCGAGCTTGATATCCGTACCGCGGCCGGCCATGTTGGTCGCGATCGTAACCTGGCCTACTTGCCCAGCGTCCTTGATGATCTCGGCTTCTTTTTCGTGGTACTTTGCGTTGAGAACCTCGCACTCGACGCCCTTGCGGCGCAGCATCGTTGCGAGCAATTCGCTCTTCTCGATCGAGCGCGTACCGACCAACACCGGACGGCCCTTCTGGTGTTCCTTGATAATTTCATCGACGACCGCGTCGAATTTGGCGCGTTCGGATTTGAAAACGATGTCGGCGTTGTCCTTACGCACCATCGGTTGGTTCGTCGGCACGATGACAACGTCGAGGCCATAGATGTCGCGGAATTCGCGTTCTTCCGTTTTTGCCGTACCGGTCATACCGGCCAAGTGATCGTAGAGGCGGAAGAGATTTTGAAAAGTGATCGTGGCGAGCGTCTGATCCTCACCTCGCACTTTGATGCCTTCCTTGGCTTCGATTCCCTGGTGAATGCCGTCCGAATAGCGGCGTCCGTGCATTAAGCGGCCGGTGAACTCGTCGACGATGATCACTTCGCCGTCTTTGACGATGTACTGCTGGTCGCGATGAAAGAGATTCCAGGCTTTGAGCGCAGCGTTGAGCTGATGCGCAAGCTCGATGTTGCGCTGATCGTAAAGGTTGGTGATGCCGAGCATCTTCTCGACCTTCGCGACGCCGGCTTCGGTAATCGGCACGGCATGCGCCTTCTCGTCGACCGTGTAATCCTCGCCCTTCTTCAGGCGGGGTACGATCTGCGCGAACTTTTCGTAGAGTTCGGTCGACTCTTGCGAGGGGCCGCTAATAATGAGCGGCGTGCGTGCTTCGTCGACGAGGATCGAATCGACTTCATCGACCAACGCGAAGTACAGCTCGCGCTGAACCAGATCTTCGACCTGCCACGCCATGTTGTCGCGCAAGTAGTCAAAGCCGACTTCATTATTCGTGACGTATGTGACGTCGCACGCGTACTGCGCGCGCCGCTCGGCCGGCTCCAGGCCGTGCTGAATAATTCCAACCGTCAGCCCGAGGAATTGATAGATTTGCCCCATCCATTCCGCGTCGCGGCGTGCCAGGTAGTCGTTCGCGGTCACCAAATGCACGCCGCGCCCTTCGAGCGCACGCGCATAAATCGGCAAGGTGGCCACGAGCGTCTTGCCCTCGCCGGTCTTCATCTCGGCGATCCGGCCTTCGAAAAGCACCTGGCCGCCCATGATCTGGACGTCGAAATGACGCATGCCGACCGTCCGCTTGCCTGCCTCGCGGACGACGGCAAAGACCTCGGGCAACATCTCTTCGAGCGATGCGTCCTCGGCGAGCCGCGCGCGGAACTCGACCGTCTTGGCGCGCAGCTCTTCGTCGGAGAGTGCCTCCATCGCAGGTTCAAGCGCGTTGACGCGCTCTACCGTGCGCCGGAGGCGCGCGATATCGCGTTCGTTGCCGTCAAAGAGGGTTCGAAGAAATGCCATAGGGCTTTATAACGTTCTCCAAGGCTAAAAGTTTGCTTCCCAGCTCCCCGGCCGTAAGGCGGGTAAAGTTACCGAGCCGGGAGCGTTACGATAAAGGTCGACCCTTCGTTCTCGCGCGACTCCACCGCAATCGTGCCGCGGTGTACCTCGACGATTTTGCGCGCGACATAGAGCCCGATGCCCGAACCAGATATACCCTTGTTGCGCGCATTGCTGGCGCGTCCGAAGCGGGTAAAGAGGGTCGAAAGCTCTTCGTGCGGGATGCCGATCCCGCTGTCCCGGACCTCCATCACCACACTGCTGTCGCGAGCACTAACGACGATGTCCACATCCTCGGTCGAATACTTGAGCGCATTGGAGACGAGGTTGTCGATCACGTGGCGGAAGCGGTGGGGGTCGAGCTCGACCCTTACCGGTGTTTCGGGAACGCGCACGCGCAGCCGCGGATTATTCGGCGCGGTTGTGGCAACGCACTCCGCTACGAACGAGCCCACATCGACGGTCGTACGCGCAAGCGAAAAACCTTCCGCTTGCGTCTGTGCTAAAATTAGCGCGTCTTCCGAAAGACGCACGAGCCGCTTGGTCTGCGTGTGTACGGTTTCGATCTCATCGCGTGACTCAGACGCCGTTTCCAACAACAGCTCGCAATAGCCAAGAATAACCGTGAGCGGCCCCTTGAAGTCGTGCGCGAGCATTGCAAGCAAATCATCTTTGAATTCGCTCGACTCTTGCAACGCTCGGTTTGCGAGACCCATGGCCTCGTAAAGCTCGAGATTGCGCAATGCCAACGCAAGCAATGCGCCGAGCTCTTGCATGATGCGCAGATCGTCGCGACCGAAGCTCTCGCCATTTGCGCGCCCAACCAATAAGAACGCATCGATCGTGTCGCCTGCACCGGGTGAAGTTTGCGATAGCGGCGTCACCAGATAACCAGGTCCGTCGATCAGACGCTGGACGCGGCGCTCGTCACCGACCAGCGCACTCAACCGCTCCGCTCGGTGTTCCATGTCGAAACCGCTGTCCGCGATGGTCGCGTCGGCGTCGTCTCCAAAACGCCCAACGACCTCGTAGCGCGTCCCGCTCCAGCGCAACACGCACGCGCGATCGGCATGCACGAGCGCGGTCGCGAGGCGACACATCACATCGGCGAGCGATCCGATCGCCGCGTGGCTGAGGATCGTGCGCGCCGCTTCGGCGAAGGTTTCACGCTCTTGTGCACGGCGTAATTCTCGTTCGTACGCGTGCGCATTGGCGAGCGCAATCTCGAGATGCGATCCGAGCGTGCGGAAGAACGTCGAGCGCTCCTCTGCCGGCCAATCCAATCCTCCCTCGGACGCACGCACGACAAATGCACCCCAAAGCGTGCCTTCGAGTCGCAGCGGAACGATCACGCCCGGACGGCCGTCGAAAAGCGCGTCGCGCGCGACACGCGGCAACAGCGAAACGTCGGAGGGCTCGTCGACCGCGAGAAACGGCTCCAGCAGCGCCCGGTCCATCGCCGCCGCAGGCTCAAACCCGCGCTGTTCGCGGACACGCACGGCACGGCGCATTAGTTGGTCGCCTTCGATCGAATACGCGGCACAATCGAGCGGTAATTCGTGTGAAACGGTCACGACGAACACCAGCAGCACTTCGTCGACATACTGCGTGTCGCGCAGAATGCGCACGACGCGTTCGAGCGACTCAGCTTGCGTGCGGCGTGCGCGTTCGCGTTCGTACAGACGCGCATTCGATAGCGCAAGCCCTACGTGAAATGCAAGCGAACGCAGCGCGGCGATATCGGCATCGTCAAAACCACCGGGCCGATCGAACGAGAGCACGAGCGCGTCCTCGACGCGTCCGTCGACAACGAACGGCATCGCTACCGCGCTGCGCGCACCGGCGCCGTAGAGCTCCATGTTGGCAATATCTTCGCGCCGCACCGTCAGGCCGCCGAAGACTTTGCGCAGGTCGACGTCGAGTGGAACCGGCGACTTGGACGCGCTCGAAAGGCCGCCCTTAACCGCGGCCGCAACGACAACGGCTCTGTCTCCCGTTTCCATTCGTTCGTACACGTAACACCGGTCGGCGGAAAACGCCGAACGCACCCCTTCGACGATGCCGAAGAGCACATCACGACGATCGAGCGACTTATGCAAGCGCTCGTTGACCATCGTCAACAGTTGACTGTCGCGCGACTGCCGCCGTGCAGCGGCGAGCGCGCGCTCCGAATCGAGAATACGCGCGACGACGGCGCAGTAGACGGTGAGCGACTCGCGCTCGTCGTCGGGCGGCTCGCCATCGAGCGTGATAGCAACCACGCCGAGGGTGCGGCCTCCGGCCATCAACGGCGCGAAGAGGAGATCGCGTTCGCCGATTGTCGAGCTGACCCCGACGAACGCGCGCTGCGCGTCGCGTGCGACGAACGAAATGCTGCCATCCCCAAAGCGTGCGAGTGCGTGAAGAAACAGCCGCCGAAGTTCGGTTGAACCGTCGCGCAACGCAAAGCCCGCCGAATCCGCGGGCTCGGTCGATCCGGCGACACCCTCATCGTCAAAGAGCAATACCGTAGCGACCCCGTGCGAAACGCACGAGAGCGCGCCAGCGGCAATTGCCGAGGCCTTAGCCTGCGGCGTGGTTGCATCGGCCAAGCGTGTCAGCGACGCAAGGCGATCGACTTGGGCTCGAACCGGGTGCTCCTTTCGAGGCTAGGGTGCCAGACCTAGTCCAATAACCCCACCCGGTGAATTCAACGTTGCCATCGGGGCTACATTGCCGCTCGCCGTCGGCGCAAACACATAGATGACGCCCGTCCCCGTGGCTTCGTCGGCCACATAGATGTTGCCGGCCTTGTCAACCTTAACATCGGTCGGCGCGACGAGCAGCGTATTCTTCCCGGCGATGAAACGCGTTGGCGCGACTGCACCATTTGCTCCCGGTCCAAAGATGAGAATCGCCGGACAGTTCGGCGTACAGATCGTTGAGTTTTGATCCGAGACGTAGATGTTATTGTTGCTGTCGATCGCGATGCCGGTCGGCTGATTGATGCCGCTGACCGCTCCCGCGATCGTTGCAACTGGGGCCAAATTCTGCGGCGTCGGCGTCGGCGCGGGCGTCGGCGACGGTGACGCGGTTGCGCCCGTCGGTGTCGCGGTTGGCGAAGGCGTCGGCGTAGGTGTCGACGTCGGCGATGCCGTTGGCGAAGCCGACGGAATTGTATATTCGGTCACCGATGCGCCCTGTAAGTTCGCGGCGTAGACATTTCTGTTGGCGTCGACGGCGACGCCGCTTGGCACATTCAACCCGGTCGCGGGCCCCGCCAGCGTCGCGTACGGAGAACCTAGCGTCGACCCGGCAAAGAACGCAAGGCCACTGTTGAAAGCCGGGGGTTGACTGGGATCCGTAATCGCGACGACGAGGACATCAATGCCGGTCGCCTGACCGGTGAACGTGAAGAGAAGATCAGCGATGCCGCGCGGGCGGATGTTGCCGAGCGGAAACGATTGGAACGGTATCACATTTCCGGTCGCCAGCGCCTTGAACTCGAGAATTTCGCCCGAAGAAGTACTCGATAGCCAGTTCGTCAACCATAGATCGCTCGTGCTATCGAACGCGAGATACTGCGGACCGGCAATAGATGTACTCGATCCCCCAATCTGGTAGAGAGGGCCTCCGGTCGATTTCGGGTTGGGCGAACCAGTCGCATAAATATTCACTGCATTCTGCGTGACGTTAGCCGCGTACAGGGTCTGCGACGGGAAGTTCGGACCGACCGAGATCGTCTGAGTGGCAGTCGGTGAGCTACACGCTGCAATCGCAATCGCAGCCGCGAACACTCCCGCGAAGCCGAGGGGAAGCCTACGAAGCATCTTCTCTCCTAAATTGAGGTCCCGAGCGGGGGGAACCGGCCCCTGGTTTGAGTATCCGGGCGACTTTTCCTGGAACGAGCAGCGCTCCGGTGGACATCCTGGGACGCGTCGCCTGCCAAAGCCGCAGACAAGCCAGGACCGCCGCGATAAAGAGCACGACGATAATCGTCCAGCGGATGAGGAGACGCCTGCGGTACGCCGGCTTGCTCGACTCGGTGTCGATGATTTGTCGAGGCATCAGCGCTCAGACGGCCATCCGCGCCGGGTGATTGATCGCCTGCGGCGAGGTCAAACGCAACATTTCACCTACTGTGACGAAACGATAGCCCGCACGGCGGAAGCGCTCGATCACGGTTGGAAGGGCTTCGATCGTGGCCAGCTTTCCGCTGTGCAAGAGCACGATATCGGGCGCGCTTGCATGCTTGAGCATGTCGTCGGCGATGTGCTCCGGTGTAAGCGTACGCCAATCGCCCGAGTCGTCGGTCCATAAGACGACGTGATAGCCGATCCCCTGCAATGTACGAAGCGTCGCCGGCGTGTAGCGCCCATGCGGCGGACGCATCAAAAAGCGTACCGACGGATCGTGCGCAATCGACCACAGCACGTCGCGTCCATGTAACACTTCGTCTTGCACTTGCGCGGGCGTTTCCTGGTCGAGATTCGGATGCGAGTAGGTGTGATCGGCGATCTCGTTGCCATCGGCTTCGATGCGACGCGTGATCTCGGGCCACTGCTGTGCGTCACGGCCAATCAAGAAAAACGTCGCCGGAACGCCATACTTCTGCAATTCGTCGAGGAGCAACGGCGTAAATATCGGATACGGACCATCATCGAACGTCAGAGCGATCAACCGCTGCCGCGGCTCGCGATCGGCCGCAATTGTTTGATGCACGACGCGGTAAAATCGCGCAGAAACGTCACCCGAGAATTCGTTGTACACGTCCATATGGGGAGTGACAATAGCAGGCACTAGGTTGCTTTCGTGCCGGAAGATTCGGAAGCCGCCTGCGCTGATCGCGAACAAGGCGACGAGAGAAAGAATGATTTTCACGTTTCGACTCACCGCATATTCGGCGGCTTTGGACTCGCGACCGCGATAGTGGCGAGATCCCGGCCGACCACGACCGTTACGTCGCTCGGGCTGGGGGAACTCGTAGCGACCGGCTGAGCGACCACGGCAATATTCGTCAATGCTTGCGGGAGCGCCGCCCGCACCTTCGCGCCCGCAAATGTCACGGTCGAATGCTCATCGATCTCGCTTTTTTGAAGATCGGTGCTGGACGCGTTGCGCACGTCACCGATCATGAACCCGGCCTTTTTCAATTGGTCCGCGATCGTTTTCGCGGCGCCGGGTACGCCGCTGCCGTTCTCGACATCGACGCGCAACGAACTCGCAGGAATCGCCGCGAGCGCCATGTCATCCGGCGACGCTTCCGGCGTCGGCGGAGCGACCAGCATCGTCTGCACGAGTTTAGCGATCTCCGGCTTATTCGGAACGAGATCATCACCGTCGGCGAGCTCTTCATCGCCGGTGTACGGCGTTTGCGCGAAATGCACGTTATGCAAATTCAGTCCCGAAAAATAGGACGCCAACGTTACGAGTTCGGACTGCGTAAAGTTTGTCTGTACGTCACGGTTGATCACGTTCATTATTGCACCGGCATGTATGAACGTGTTCAGTTTGTCGCCGCGGACCTTGTTAAGCGCGGCCATGATGACGTCGTTTTGACGCATCACGCGACATGGATCGCTGCACCAGTCGTGACGGAAACGACCATAGCTCACTGCTTGGTCGCCGTCGAGGTGGTGGACACCCTCCGTGAGGTGCACGTGCAAATGTCCCCACGAGTCGTCGTAATCGACGCGGCCTCCCGTGCATCCGGTGTGATTCATCAGACAGTCGGACGTTTTTACGTTGACGTCAACGCCGCCGATCGCATTGATTAGGTCCTTGGTCGCATCAATCCGCAAGAGCACATAGCGATCGAATCCCGGTATGCCGAGAAAATTGGCGATGATTTTTTGCGCCTGGGCCGGTCCACCATCGGACTGTGCCTGATTGATCTTGTGAACGCTCCCGTTGGGGTATGTCGCTTCCATATCGCGCAAGATCGAAAGCGCGTACACACCTTTGCCGGTGAGATCGAGATTGACCGCCTTGATCATGTCGCTGCGCGACTCTTTTGAAAACTCGATGTCCTTCCCGTTGTAGTCGTAGTCTACGCCTTCGACGAGGACGAGCAGGTTCGACTTCCCGAACACCTCTTGCGGTGTGGGAACGAACTGCTGCGCGATCACCTCGATCGGATTCTTGTGCGTAAAGAGCGCGAAGCCGGCCAGCGCGGAGCCCGCGCCCAATAAAATGAGCCCGAGGACGAGCGCAGTGCGTCGGACCCAGCGCGGCAAACGCTGTTCCAATGGCGGCGTCGGATCGGGATCGAGATGCTTACCCAAGAATTAAACCAGCTCCCGTACGGATACGTGTCCGTAGAAATCGAACGGCCCATGGCCTCCGAGCGTTACATCGACAAATTCACCCGGGGCCGTGTCTGCGTCGAAGTACACGCCGCCGTCAACGCCGGGTGCCTCACCCTGGGAACGCCCGAACCAGACATCGTTCGCGCCGAGCGCCGCGCGAAGTGGATCGCTCTTGCGCAGACGACGCCGCTCCTCTACTAAGACTCGAACGCGTTCACCGATGCGCTTGCTGCGCGCTTGCTCTGAGGCAAGGCGTTGCGCCTCTCGCAACCGGACGAGCCGCTTACGCCGTTCGCGTGCCGGTACTTTGCCCGGAAGCTCCGCGCCGGGTGTGCCTTCCTCGGAGCTATACTCGAAAAACCCCACGCGATCTAACTGCGCACGTTCGATCCACTCTTGCAGGTATGACACGTGTTCCTCGGTTTCGCCTGGGAATCCGACGATGAAGGTCGAGCGCATCGTTATGCCTGCGATGCGCTCGCGGAAGTCGTTGATGATCTCCAAGTACCGCTCGCCGTTGGACGGGCGCAACATTTTGCGCAATACCTCGGGATGGGCGTGCTGCAGGGGCATGTCCATGTATTTGCAGACCTTCGGCAGCGCGGCCATCGCGTCGATCAGCTCGCGATCGACCGTCGCCGGATAGAGGTAGAGCAATCGAATCCACTCGATTCCGTCAACCTCGTGCAACTGTTCGAGCAATTGCGCGAGTCCGCCGCGACGCGTCCCACGGTCGCGCCCGTACATCGAGGTGTCCTGCGCGATCAGAATCAATTCTTTGGTTCCCGCGTCGGCCAATGCGCGTGCCTCTTTGAGCAGCGATTCCTCACTGCGACTGCGGAAGTTCCCGCGCAGCTTGGGAATGATGCAAAACGTGCACGGATGATCGCAGCCCTCGGCTACCTTCAAGTATGCGGTCGCGCGCGGCGTCGTGATTAGGCGCGGGAGAAAATCGTGTTCGGGCTCGGCCTCGAAATCGAGTCTAATCGGCCGCTGTCCGGCGCGGACATCGTCAAGCAACTCGACGATGCTGCCGTAGGCGCCCGTGCCGACGACACCATCGATCTCCGGGATCAGCGATTGCAACTGCTCGCCGTAGCGCTGCGCGAGGCATCCGGCAACAACAAGCTGCTGTCCACGCCGTTTGCGCTGCGCGTGTTCGAGAATCACTTCGGTGGATTCAGCCTTGGCCGGGTCGATAAACGCACACGTATTGATCACGACCGTATCCGCATCGCGCGTGTCAGGAACGAGATCGTAACCGGCAGCGCCGAGCTTTGCGATCATGACCTCGGTGTCGACCAGATTCTTTGCGCAGCCGAGGCTGACGAAAGCTACGCTTGGCATTATCTTAAAGGCGCTCCGGCCCAGCCTTCGCGCCCCCCAGCTTCGCTGGGGCCCCCATTTGCGAGGCGCCTCAGCATTTCGATCCGCACAAGACTCCCCGAGGGGCGCTGACACATCACATTTGACAAAATCATCTTATCTATAATTTATGAACTGGAGGGGCATTTCAAAGTCCGCGGCTTTCAAGTCGGCGATAACCTTCTGCAGGTCATCGCGGCTTTTACTTGTGACACGAATTTGCTCGTCTTGATACTGCGCGTTGACCTTGAGCTTGAGCCCCTTGATCCGCTCCATAATCGCCTTGCTCTTGTCTTTCGGTATACCGTTGCGCAGCGTGATGACACGACGCACCGTGCCGGTAAACGCCGGCTCAAGCTCTCCGAGGTCGAAGGCCTTGATGTCGATCCCGCGCTTCACGGCCTTACCTTGAAGGACGTCGATGACGTTGCGCATCTTCAACTCGTCGTCCGAAACGATGGTGATCTTCTTCCCATCGCTTTCGATCGACGTTTTTGAGTTCTTGAAATCGAATCGATTCTCGATCTCGCGCCGCGCTTGGTTGAGCGCATTGTCCAGCTCTTGCTGGTCGACGCGTGAAACGACATCGAACGACGATTCGCTCGGCATGAAGGCTCCTACAGGGTAAGACTGCGCTCGACGACGTCCCCGGCCGAGCCCAATTTACCTAAGCTCTTGCCGTCGACGATGATCTCGACGCCGCCGGCGTTGCCGATCCGCAGCGTCGCGACCTTTCCGTGGAACTGGCGAACCGTTCCGGCCGGAAACGTACCCTCCATGCTAACACTGCCGTCAACTGTGACCCTAAGCCAGGAGGGGGCGGAGAAACGTACCTCAAGGGTGTTCGGTCCGGCAAGCTCTGCGGTCGTGCTCGGGCCTGGGCTTACCGTGGCGCCCGGGCTTGCACTCGCGCCGGGCTTGCACTCGCGCCTGGGCTTGCACTCGCGCCCGGGCTATCGCTCGCATCCGGACTCGCGGTCGTGGAAGCGGCGAGGGCTGTGGCGCTCGCCGCTGGACTAACGATCGGACTATTAGAAGGAAGTGCCGCGGCCGTCTGCCGCGCATGGAGCGTCGCCTCGTTAAAGACGACGACGGCGATCAAGACGACCGCGACCAATGACGCGATCCAGATAAGTGGGGAAAGTCCGCGGGCGGGCGCTTGCTCGTCGGCTAGATAGCTCGTCTTCGGCGGCGCGCCCGGGGCGCTCGGTATCGGAGCGGGGGGCGCCGATGCCTGTCCGTTGAACTCGGCGACGACTTCCTCAGGGTCAAGCCCCAGAAAACGGGCGTATGTGCGTAGGAACCCGCGAATATAAACCGGCGCCCCGATCGAAGCCCAGCTCTCATCTTCGATGGCAGCCAGGTAGACCGAGCGAATACGAATATGCTCGGCGACGTCCGAGAGCGTGAGGCCGCGAGCCTCGCGTGCGGCGCGAAACCGCTCACCCAGCGCTGGCATTTGGGGCTTTGAGTTAGTCCCTTTCTCCTGTTATCCTGTGCAACGGAAATGACAAGCAAAACCCGGGTAATCGCTGCGATGAGCGGCGGCGTCGATTCTGCGGTCGCGGCAGGCCTCTTGGTAGAGGCCGGCTACGACGTCATCGGCGTGACGATGAAGATGTATTCTGCGACGCGCGCACCGCATGCCAAGAGCTGCTGCGGCGTCGATGACTTTGACGATGCACGCCGTACTGCGGCGGTGCTCGGCATCCCACACTACGTGCTGAACTTCGAAGAAACGTTTCGGCGCAACGTCATCGACCGCTTCGTCGACGACTACGCGAGCGGCCGCACGCCCAACCCGTGCGTGTCGTGCAACAACTTCGTGAAGCTCGGCACGCTTGCGACCTACGCGCAGCGTCTCGATGCGCAATACGTCGCGACCGGCCACTACGCGCGGCTCGAGCACGACGAGCATGGTCCGCATCTGTACCGGACGCCAAATGCCAAAGATCAATCGTACACGCTAGCCCAGCTCTCGCGCGAACAGCTTGCCACGTTGTTGCTCCCGGTCGGTACGATGGAGAAGCCGGTCACGCGCGAGCACGCGCGGCGCATGGGACTGCCGGTGCACGAGAAGGCCGAGTCGCAAGACATCTGCTTTGTTGAGGGTGGCGACTATCGCGACGTCTTGGAACGGATCCATCCCGAAATCAATCGCGTGGGTCCGATCGTCGATCGAGCCGGCGCTGCGGTCGGCACCCATCCCGGCATCGCGAATTACACGATCGGACAGCGTGCGAAGTTGCCGGCAAACAACGACGGCGCACGCTATGTAACGCGCATCGAGCGCGAGACGAACACGATCGTGATCGGTCGCGAGGATGAGCTGCTGTCAACGGCGCTTCGTGCAGACGAAGTCAACCTGCTGCAGCGCGAACGTTTCACGAACGGGACGATCCCCGTACGTGCGATGGTGCGCTATCGCGCAACGCCGGTTGCGGCGCAGGCTACTCTCGAGGCGCCGGGCACGCTGCTCTTACGTTTCGATGCGCCGCTGCGCGCCGTCACACCCGGCCAATTGGTCGCCATCTTCGACGATCGCGATGAGGTCCTCGGCGCTGCTACGATTAGAGAGGCCCTCTAGGCGGTTGCTAAGGCCATGTCGTCGCGTACATTCCAGTACGTGTCGCGAATGACCGGCGTATAGCCCGCCGTGATGATTGCATGCTCGAGATCGCGGCGCGTCGCTTCGTTGCTCGCGCCGGCGTCGCGCACCACGCGATCTTCGATGATCACACCGCCCATGTCGTCGCAGCCGTAGAAGAGCGCTAACTGGCCCATCTTCAAACCGGGCGTGAGCCACGAAGCCTGCAGATGCGCGAAGTTGTCGAGATACAGCCGTGCGACCGCAAGGACACGGAGATACTCGAGCGCCGTCGCCTCTTTTCCGCGCAGCGGCGTTTTGAACGGAACGTAAAACCACGGAATGAAGGCGGTGAAGCCGCCGGTCTCGTCCTGCAGTTCGCGCAGGACGTGCATGTGCTCGAGGCGCTCTTCGTCGGTTTCGATCGAGCCGTACATCATCGTGGCCGTCGTTTTCATGCCGAGGTGATGCGCCTGTCGCATGACGTCGAGCCATTCGTGCGGCGTGACCTTGCGTGCAGAGATGCGCTTGCGCACGCGCTCGACGAGAATCTCCGCGCCCGCGCCCGGCAGCGACTTAAGGCCTGCGGCCTTGAGCCGCTCGAGTACCGCCCGCGGCGTCATCTTCTCGACTTCGGCAAGACCCGTGATTTCGGAAACCGACAACGAATGGATGTCGACGTTTGGAAATTCGACGCGCACACGTCCGAAAAGCTCTTCATACCAGGTGAGCGGAAGATCGGGATTGACGCCGCCCTGGATCATGATTTGGGTCGCGCCAAGATCGGCTGCCTTCTTCACGCGTGCAACGACCTGGTCGTGCGAAAGCGTGCGCCCTTCCTTATGATGTTCGGGCCGGAAGAACGCGCAGAAGGTACAGTGCACGTTGCACACGTTGGTATAGTCGATCGTGGTGTCGATTACATACGTGACTACGTTCGAGGGATGAAGCTGCATCCGGCGCGCGTGCGCCGCCATGCCAAGCTCGTGCAGATCGGCTTCGCGATAGAGCCGCACGCCTTCGTCGAATGACAGGCGGCCGCCGGAGGAAGCGCGCTCGAGTAGACTAGCGAGTGACGACACCAATGGCCTCCGGAAGCGAATGGGGAACGGCGTCGATCGCACCGATCGCAAAGAGCTCGCGACAGAACGCGCCAAGCCCGCTCTGCGCGGCTGAGTGGAACGTGAAGTTCAACTTGCCGTAGTACTCTTCGTAGAAGCCGGCCGCGCGCGGGCGCACGCGCTGGGCGGCGTCGATCACCGCGGCGGTGTGCGAGCGCGACCAGGTGTAACTGTCGGTGAGCGCATGCATGCACTCGCGTATCGCTTCGGGACTACGCTCGTAGGCGTCGCGGCGCGCAGCCCACACCGCGAAGACGGTTTGCTGATGCGTCCACTCGTGCCACAGCGTGCCGAGATCGTAAACTTGCTCGCCCGGGAATCGTTCGAGCGCATCGATCGCGGAATCGCCGATCAAGAGCGCCGCCTTACCCTGCGCCGCGACATCGAGCGGACGATCCGTTTCGAGATAGTGCGGATGCACTTTGTAGCGTCGTTCGAGCACGACCCGCAAGAGGTTGCGGCCGGTAGCCGATTCGCTGGTCAGCGCGATCGGCACACCATCGAGCAGCGCCGGCGGAATCTGCGACACGAGGACGACTGAGACGACTTCGTCGCGTGCGCCGATGCAGAGATCCGGTAAGAGCACGAGCTCGTCGGCATGTTGCGCCCAGGCAAATGCGCTGATCGGACTGAGGTCGAGTTCTCCATCGATCAACATCGCATTCAGCCGCGATGGAACATCGGCATGCAGTGAACCGGGATAGGCAATCGCGCCAACGTCAAAGGCCGTATAGATCGGCAGATCGTTGGTGTAGATAATCCGTCCGCACCTAAGCATGCACGAGTTCCTTTTCGGGCTGGGGCGGCGCCCAGTCGTGAGGAAACTCAGCATACGTGCTGTTGCGACGCACGGGCGTGTATCCCGCAGCTTCGATCAAGCGCCGGAACTCGCGATCGTCGACGTATTGTCCGGATTGCGTGCCGGCCGAGTGATAGATCATCTCTTCGTCGGTCGAACCGTGCGTGCCATCCATGTCGTCGGCGCCGTACTGCAGCGCGACTTGGCAAATCTTCAGACCTTGGATCATCCAGTATGCCTTGATGTGATCGAAGTTATCGAGCATCAAACGCGCAACCGCGAACGTGCGAAGGTCGTCGAGTCCCGTCGTCCATCCGCAGTACGACAATTCGTTGCCGTCGGGGTGGAACGCCAGCGGAATAAAGGCGTTGAACCCGGGCGACCGCTTCTGCGATTCTCGCAGCTTGATGAAGTGATCGACGCGATCTTCTAACGTCTCAACGTGCCCGTAGAGCATCGTCGCGTTCGACGCAACGCCTTGACGATGCAGTTCTTCGTGAATCTCGAGCCAATTCGGCCCTGAGACTTTGTTCGCACAAATCTTCGAGCGCGTCGGCTCGCCAAGAATTTCAGCTGCGCCGCCGTTGACGTTGTCGAGGCCGGCTTCCTTGAGCGTGCGCACGATGTCGGGGAAGCCCATGCGATGGCGCTTGGCCATGTACTCGATCTCGGCCGCGGTGAACAGTGAAAGCTGTACGTGCGGCAGCGTCTCTTTGAAGCGACGCATCAGCGGCAGCCAATAGTCGAGCGAGAGCTGACGCGGATCGTGGCCACCGACGATGTGCAGCTGGTTGAAGTTGGTACCGGTCTCGACGGCCTTTGCGTAGACCTGATCGGCGGTCATGCGAAAGACGCGTTCGGACTCCTTGAACTCGTCGGCCGCAAACGAACAGAACTTGCATCCGGCAAAGCAGACGTTGGTCGAGTTGATATAGCGATTGAGAACGTAGAAGACTTTCTTCCCGCTCTTGCGCTCTTTCTGTTTGCGCGCAATGCGACCGAGATTGTGGATGTCGTGCGTGCGGTAGAGCGCAAGCCCATCGTCCAACGAGAGCGGGGTGCCGGCGTCGACCTTCGCTTCGATCTCGGCGAGCCGGGGGTCCATCTGGTAAGCCATCAGGACCCTATTCTAAAGATGAACCCGTACGCCCCTCGAAGACATTTGTGGGCCAGCAGGCGGCAAGCGTGGCCACGATCGTGCAGCCCCAAAGGAACCCTCCCGCGATGTCGGTGAGGTAGTGCGCGCCAAGCGCAAGCCGCGACCACATGATGGCAACCGCGAGCAACACGAGCGCGGATACGACCCAGGCTCTGCCCGGCAGAGCACTACGCGCGATGAATATCGCGAGCACCACATAGAACGCGATCGCGATCGTCGCGTGGGAACTCGGATACGAAAAGGAAAGCTCGTGTTTGATCACCCAGTCCGGGCGGCGCGGCCGCGCAAAGAAGTGTTGCCAGCGGTCTGTACCTTGCCACGCGATCAAGAGCGAAAGGATCGCAAACGTGAAACGCGCGCGCCATGCCGGCACAGCGACGGCGACAATCGCAAGCGCGATGGCAAGCGGAAGCAACACCTGGAAAAAACCAAACCACGTGATGAGCCACGCGAGCGACGCTGCCTGGTTGACCCACGCAATCTCGGCCTGCATCAGCCACCCCGGATCGGGCGCGTGATCGACAGCGTTTCCGAGGACTAAGAACAGCGCGAACGCGACGACGGCAATCGCGAGCACGGCCGCGCGCTGCGCGATCCTCAAAACAGCTCTTGTTGTGCGTCGTCGGATTTGCCCAGACGCGACGCGATCACTTCCAACTCGGAAAGGCCGAGCAGAATCTTGCGCGGCTTCGTACCTTCGTGCGGACCGACGACTTTGAATTCTTCGAGTTGCTTCATCACGCGTACGGCGCGCGGATGGCCGATCGAAAACTGCGATTGCAACTGCGCGGTCGATGCATATTGCGTTTCGATGATAAACTTTGCGGCCTCGTAGCAAAGTGGGTCGGCACCCTTGCCGGAATCCTCGTCGCTCAACGGCACGACCTCGACGTCGAGCAGATTCTCGGGCCGCGCCTGCTTCGCCCAGAAGTCGACGAGCCGATTGACCTCGTGATTGGTGATGAAGGCGCCTTGCGCGCGAACCGGCTTGGGCGCATCGATCGGCAAGTACAGCATATCTCCGCGACCGAGCAGACGCTCCGCACCGTTCATATCGAGGATCGTGCGCGAATCGACTTGCGAGCTCACCGCAAACGAAATGCGCGACGGAATGTTGGCTTTGATCAAGCCGGTGATGACATCGACCGATGGACGCTGCGTCGCGACGATCAAGTGGATGCCCGTTGCACGCGCGAGCTGCGCGAGACGCATGATCGTGGTTTCAACTTTCGCCGGCGCCACCAACATCAGGTCGGCCAGCTCGTCGATCACGATCACAACATAAGGAAGCTTCTCGCCAGGATACTTGGCGTTGTACTCTTCGATCTTGCGCACGCCGGCCTTGGCGAAGCGTTCGTAACGCGCGTCCATCTCTTTGGTCATCTCGAAGAGCGCACCCGCGGCCATGCGCGGGTCGACGATCACCTCTTTGATCAAATGCGGAATACCGTTGTAGACCGTCAGTTCGACGCGTTTGGGATCGATCATCAACATTTGTACTTGATCCGGCGTCGCAGAGACGAGCAGCGACGCGATGATCGTATTCAGACAGACCGATTTGCCCGAACCCGTCGCGCCGGCAACGAGCAAGTGCGGCATCTTACCGAGATCACCGAAGACCGGGCGGCCCGTGATGTCTTTGCCGAGCGCCATCCAGAGCGGCGGAATCGTGCCGCGGTTGGGTATCGCATCGAGGATCTCGCGAATCGCCACGACCGAGACCGTCGCATTGGGAACCTCGATGCCGACCGCGGACTTGCCTGGAATCGGCGCTTCGATGCGCACGCTCGTTGCCGCGAGCGCGAGCGCCAGGTCATCCGCAAGCGACGCGATCTTAGAAATCTTCACACCGCGTTCAGGGCGCAGTTCGTAGCGCGTGATCGACGGGCCACGCTCGATGTGCGTCACCTTTGCGCCGACGCCGAAGCTCGCGAGGGTATCTTCGAGGACGTGTGCGCGGCTCGAGTCATCAACGACCTGCGCTTGCGGCGGATCGAACAGCGCGAGATCCGGTAGGCGGTACGAGCGCGTTGTGGCAACGAGATCGGCGGACTCATAGTCACCGACGACGGGTGTCGCGCTCATCGCAACGGGCGCGGGCTGCGCCGTCACAACCACCGGCGGCGCGACAACAATAGACCGCGACGCAACTATCACCGGAGCCGGCTCTTCGTCTACCTCAGCGGTCGTCACGTCGAACGCAGCTTGTCCTGAGCCTGTCGAAGGGCGATCGGTTTTCGGGAGCGCGAATGCCTCGCGCAACGAGGAGTGGCCTTCGGGTAGCGCAAGTGAGATCTTCGGAATTTTCGGCAATCGAATGCGGCCGAGGAAGCCGAGCAGCAGCCCGATCAGCTTCTTCAGGCTGACTTGCGTCAGGTAGAGCGTGAGCGTCGCAGTGCCCACGACCAGTACGATCCACGCGCCTGCCGTCCCGACCAAGCCGTGCAGTGTCGACCAGATGCCCGCACCAACGATGCCGCCACCATGCACCCCCGATGCGCCTAGCGCCGCGTCAAGGATAAGGAAGTACGAGAGCGCCGAGGACCCGAGGGTCGCGATCATCCGCGGGACGTTGATCTCGAGGAAGACGATCGCTCCCAGAAGTGCGACCAGCACCGGGAAAAGCGCAGCGCCTCCTCCAAAGAGTTCGCGCAACCCGCCCGCCAGCGCGCGGCCGACGTTGCCCGTTGCTCCCGGAGCCGCAAGCGCGATTCCGCACAGCAGCGCCACGGAGAGTGCGGCGATTCCGACGATCTCGAGATTCAGCTTCCTTGCACTTGCCTTACGGCGTACTCGTGCCATCGGGAATATTACTTCGTCGTTTAACTAGGAGATCACTTGCAGACCCCCACGATCGTCGTCCTCGACGGCGACCAAACCGGAGAAGAGTTGCTCGTCGAGTCGCTGCGCGTACTCGATGAATCGGTCATCGACATTCCCCTTGCGTTCGAACGCTACGATCTCTCGCTCGAGAATCGTCGCGCGACGAACAACCAAGTCGTACACGATGCGGCCGCCGCAATGGTCACGCATCGCTTGGGCCTCAAAGCCGCAACGATCACGCCCGAGCAAAAGGGCGACGTGGGCTCGCCCAACGCGATCTTACGTCAAGAGATCGACGGCAAAGTCATCGTGCGCACCGGGCGCAAGCTTCCCCGCGTACGTCCGGTTGCCGGCATCAACGCGCCGATCTCTATCGTGCGCATGGCTGTCGGCGATGCTTATGGCGCAAAAGAATGGCGCGAGGGTGAAGGCGCAGACGAGATTGCGCTGCGCACCGAGGTGATTTCGCGCAGCGTGTGTCGCTACGTCTCCGAATACGCATTTGTGCACGCGAAGAAGATGGGCGCGAAAGTTTTCGGCGGACCAAAATATACGGTCAGCCCGGTGTATGAAGGCATGCTCAAAGAAGAGATGGACGCCGCCGCCGCGCGTCATCCGGATGTCGGCTACGATCCGCAGCTCATCGACGCAACGTATGCGCTCTTGATTTCAAATGCCGGCGACTATCCGCTCGTCATTCCTTCGCTCAATCGCGACGGCGACTGCCTCTCCGATTTCGTGATGCAACTCTTCGGCTCGATCGCCGGCGCCGAATCGATCCTGCTCTCCTTCGACGAGCAACTCAAACCGAACGTCGTCATGGCCGAGGCGCCGCATGGCACGGCACCGCGCCTGTTCGGAAAAAACGTTGCCAACCCACTGGCTATGATCCTTGCCTCGGGCGCGCTGCTTGGATACATAGACGACCGCCGCGCATCGAACGCCTCGCGCGCGATCTACGAAGCTTCGCTCGAGGCCTTGCACGAGGGCATCGCGACCGCCGACCTCGGCGGCCATTCGACAACAAGCGAGTTCACCGACGCCGTCATCGAGGGGGTCAAGCGCAAGCTCGACGTATGGTCCACGCTCTAGCGAGTGTAAAGTTTCGCACAAACGGAGACCTCGGATATGTACGGCGATGCTCTTTGGTTAAGCAGGCAGCCACGGGGGACCGATTTTATCAAAAGGATGATTCTGGCTCAGGGCCGTCCCGTTCAGAGTATTGAACGGGGCAATCAACGGCGTACTTATCGGCAATCGATCGAACTTCCGATCGCTGTTGAAATCGACGGTCTGCCGGCGCCCGTTTATGGAACCCTGGTCAACATCTCCGAGACCGGCTGCCGGATCCGCTCGCTGATCCTGATCGACCGTGACCGCGACGTGAGCTTCGAGCTCAAACGCCCGGGACACACCGCGATCCATCTGCGCGGCAAAGTCGTCTCGCGCGCCACCCCGCCCTCGGGCGGCGGCTACGAGTACGGGATCACCTTCAAGCTGACCAACTCCGAGAAGGCCGTTCTCAACAAAGAGATTCAAGAAATGCAGCGCCGCGAGGCAGCGGCGCGCGCCGACACTCGCCCTACAACGACGGGGACCACCACTCCAGCGGTAAGTGCAAAGCAGCGCCGCGGGAGCGTGCGGACCCTGGTCGGCTTTCCGGTTCGCTACCGGATCGCGGGCCGGCCGGCAATGACCGCCGAGGCCAACGACGTCTCGACCGGCGGCCTGCGCCTGATCACGCCGGAGAAGCTCGAGCACGGAACGATGGTCGAGCTGCGCTTTACGTTGCCGAACAGCGTTCTTTGGGTCTATCCGGCCGCCGAGGATCGCACCGAGATCACGCCTTTTGGACCGCGCCGCATCCGGATTCCCGACAACCGGCGCTCGTTCGAAGAGATGATCGTCCACGGCCGGATCGTTTCACGCTTTGCCCCTAACCGCGACCGGGAAGTCTATGGGGTTCAGTTCACCGACATCGATGGCTACCAACGCGAAGAGGTCGCGCGCTTCACGCACGCGGTCCAACTCGCAAAACTTCGGTCCGAATAGACCCCGCCAAGGAAAGGGCTACACACCATGAGCTGGATTCCCAAGAAGGCTACCGCCGCATCGCCCGCGCCCGCGCGGCTCGTGATGCCGGCCGTTGCATCGGTGATGACGCCGCGCACCGCCGCCGTTTCACTCGAAATGCCGGTCGTGATGAGCGTGCGCCGTCTTCCGGCACCGGTCTACGGTACGCTGATGGACATCAACGCTCACGGCGCACGCGTGCGTTCGCTCGTGTTGATGGAACGTGGCACCGAAGTCGAATTCGATCTGAGTCTTGCCAACTGTGCGCCGATCGCCGTCGGCGGTCGCGTCGAAGGCCGGCGTAACGCCGCATCGGGCGCGCGTTTCGAATATCACCTCTCATTCGACTCGATGCCTGAAGCGCAGATCGATGCGCTTGTGCGCGCCGTGCGTGAACTCGAACGTCGCTCCGCTACATCGCGATCGATTCAGAAGTCGCTCGACGAATTGCCCACGACCGACATGAACCGTCGCGGAAGCTATCGCGCACTTGTCGCCTTCTCCGCACGCTTCCGTCGCGAAGGTGACAAATGGAGCGAAGGCAAGGTCGGCGATATCTCGGCGACCGGCATACGGATGAATTGCGAAGAGTTGGTTGCTATCGGCACGATGCTCGACCTGCGCATCACGCTGCCCTCGAGCGTGCTCAGCATCTATCCTGAAGAGACGGCCGTGATCGACACGACCCAAGCAGTCCCGCGCCGCATCGGCCGCGCCGATATGCGCCGCCCGTTCGAAGAGATGGCACTGCGCGGACGCGTCGTGACGCGCTTCCAGCCGGTGCGCGAGCGCGAATGCTATGGCGTCGCGTTCATCGAGATCGACGGCTACCAGCGCGAAGAGATCGCGCGCTATACCCACGCAATCCAACTCTCGAAGATCCGCGCCAGCTAGTTTCTAGCGAAGCGAAATCAACACAACGCCGGCGAACGCGATTGCGACGCCGGCTTTTTGTATGCGTCCGAGCCGCTCGCCCAGCACGACGCGTGCCAAGAAGACCGTGCTCGCCGGATAGAGAGAGGTCAGCACCGCGGCGATCGAGAGATACCCTGCGAACGTCGCCAGCACGTAGAGAATGTTCGCCGTCATATCGAGCAACCCGGTGGCGACGATCAGCGGCAGATCGGCGCGCCTGGGTACGAGATTCGTACGGGTCGCGAATGCTGCAACCAGCAAGAAGCTGACCGAGGCGATGCGCGCGGCAAGCAGGTTGTGCAAGCCCGCGGCCGGATGCGTGTACGAGAGCAGAATGAAGAACGCACCAAAGACGAACCCGGTAACGATCGCTTCGCGCACGCCTTTGGTCGATATCTCCCGTTGCCCGGATGGCTCGAGCGAGAACGAGATCATCACGATTGCAACCAGCGCGAGGAAGAGGCCCAAGCCTTCCAGCAGCGAGAGTCGCTCGCCACGGAACGCACCGAAGACCAGCGGAAACGCCGCCGCCAAGACCGCGGTGATCGGTGAGACGATACCCATCTTCCCGATCGAGAGCGCGTGGTAGAGCAGCGCGACGCCAAGCGCGCCGGCAACACCGGCGAGCGCACCGAAGATGTAGTCGCTTGCAACCGTGTGCGACGGCGTGAACGGCAACACGATCAGGAGCAGCACGAATCCCGCCGCTTGCGAGATCACTGCAACGGTGAACATCGGCGTGCGGCGCGTTGCAAGCCCACCGCAAAAATCGGCCGACCCGTAAATTATGGCAGCGAGTAAACTTAGGGCGATGCTAATGGCAGCATCCTTGCCGTGGCAAAAACGATTCGTGCGCGCGTCGCCTGACCTAGACCCGCCTTCTCCAGCAGTTTGTCTAAGTCAACAGAAGGTTGCACGCAGCTCGAGCAGTCGCTGTTAAACTGCCGCAGTAATGCCACGAGACTTCCGATCGCGCGGTTGTCCAGCTTGCGCACGAGGATATAGGAATTTGGACTGAGCGCCGGGTCGTATGCATCTTCTATGCGCTTTATCACCGCTCCCCAAGCCTGCACGAGCGCCTCGCGCGTCCTATCGAAGTTGATCTTCAGTGCGTCCACGTTGACCGGTTCGTCCAGGGCATCAACCGCCGCGCTGAGATCGCTGAACGCCTGCGAAGATGCATAACGCCCTAGCGCTGCCGACGAGGCGTTGATCTGTTCCATCGTGGTCGCGGGAACTTCGAGGTCGCTCGCGTGCATCGGCACGCGATATTGATGTGGGCCGCTGTTCACCATAGCTTGGTCGATCACAGCACGATGCGCCCTATTGATCCCGGTTTGATCGAGGTTATGCGATCGAGTGCATCGTAATCGAATCCGTGAACCTGCCGGCGCGACACTGTTGAACAACTGCAGCGTCGCCCTGCGAGAGCGCACGCCGACGGCAGGCATGACCCGGGAACGCGGTTCTTCGGATCGTTGGGATCGAACGCGGGATCGTACGCGCCTTCGACTGCTTTGAGCGCGTTAACCCACGCCTGCACGAGCACGCGCCGCGTTGCAGTGAAGTTTTCCGCGGACATGCTATCCAGGTCGATCGTGCCGTCCAGATCCGCTACCGCGGCTTCCAGATCGTGCAGATTGCGTGCGAGTTGGCATAGCGCGCCAGGTCAGCGCGCGACTGCGCGACGCGCGTCACCGTCATCTGCGGGACATCGCTGCCCGCGCCCAACAAAGTGAGCAACAGCACCGCGCTGACCAAGAAGCGCACTACACTTCCATCACGACCGGAATGATGACCGGGCGGCGCTTCGTGCGCTGATTGATCGCGCGCGAGAGCGTGCTGCGAATGTGCTCCTTGACCGTGTTGACGTCGCGGATCGCATCGACCGAGACCTCGGCAATCGCGTTGCGCAACTCGCCGCGCAACTCGTCGAGCACGCCGCCGGACTCCGGCAGATAGAAGACCCCGCGCGAGATCAAGTCGGGCTCACCGATGATACGCGCTTCTTCCGCGTCGATGGCAATAACCACGATCACGATACCGTCGTTCGAAAGCGCTTTGCGGTCGCGCAAGACGGCTTCACCGATGTCGCCGACGCCGGATCCGTCGACGAGCACGTTGCCGCCGTACGTCTTGCCGATCTTGTCGCCGTACTCACCCGTGAATTCGAGCACATCACCATCTTCGGCGATAAAGATGTTCCCCGACTCGACGCCCGTTTGCACCGCGAGGCGTCCGTGTTGCACGAGCATGCGATACTCGCCGTGGACCGGCATAAAGAATTCCGGGCGCACGAGGTTGAGCATCAACAACAGTTCTTCTTGCGAACCGTGGCCGGAGACGTGCGCGCGGCCATCCGTTCCGTGAATGACCGTCGCACCAAGCTTGTAGAGGTTGTTGATCGTCTTGTAGACGCTCTTCTCGTTGCCTGGAATCGGCGTGGCGCTGATAACGATCGTATCGCCCGGCACCACGCGGAAGAGCTTGTGGTCGCGCACCGACATGCGCGCCAGGCCGCTCATCGGCTCACCCTGCGAGCCCGTCGTCATCACCACGACCTGCTCGGGTGGATAACTATCGATGTCTTCGATCTTGATCCGCGACTCGGGTGGAATCTTTAGATAGCCGAGCTCGGTCGAGAAGTGGACGACGTTCTGCATCGAGCGTCCGAGGAAGGTGATCTTGCGGCCGAATTGCACGGCGTGATCGATCGCCTGTTGGATGCGCGGAACGTTTGACGCGAACGACGCGATGACGATGCGGCCTTTGGCGCGCTGAAAGATCGCGGTGAACGCCTCGCCGACGATGCGTTCGGAGAGCGTATGGCCCGGACGCTCGGCGTTGGTCGAGTCGGAGAGCATGCACAGCACGCCCTCTTCCCCGATCCGGGCGATGCGCGCAAAATCGGCCGGCCTGCCGTCGATCGGGGTCTGGTCGAACTTGAAGTCGCCGGTGTGAAAGACCGTACCCACCGGCGTGCGTAACGCGAGCGAACAGGCGCCGGAAACCGAATGGTTGATGTGGATAAATTCCGTCTCGATCGCGCCGTAGGCAACGCGGTCGCCCGGTTCCACGATGACGAAGTCGACGGAATCACCGAACTTATGCTCGCGCGATTTCGCCTTGATCAGCGCAATCGTGAGTGCCGTGCCGACGATCGGCGTTTGCGGAAATTCTTTGATGAAATAAGGGATGCCGCCAATATGATCTTCGTGGCCGTGGGTCACGAGCACCGCACGAAGCTTGTGCGCGCGTTCGCGCACGTAGCTGAAGTCACTGATGACGATGTCGACGCCGAACATCTCCTCGTCGGGAAACATCAGGCCGCAGTCGACCACGACCAAATCGTCATTGGTCTCGATTACGGTCATGTTCCGTCCGATTTCGCCGCAGCCGCCGAGCGGAACGATGCGAAGGTAGGGCTCCTGGGGTGGGGCCGGGACGATTAGGGTGTCGGGATTCAATGTGTTTGGACTTTCCGCACGCGAGCGCGCGCGTGATTGAGGCTCATGCTCAATCGATACCTCGCCCGGGTCCTGGTGACCTCGCTTACCTTTGGTATTGTCCTCGGCGCAGCGTCGCCTCCCGCGGCCTCCCCCACCTGCCCGCCGCACGCATCGCCCTACTCGGCGCGCGCGCTGCGCCACATCCGCGCGACGCTCCTGCTGCACGTGTTCGAAGCGCGCCGCGCCCGGCTCGCGCTCGCTGAAAATGCTGTGGAACACCGCATGACCATCGAGCAGCTACTCGCGCTTCCCGATGATGCGGAGGTCCTACTACAAGGCCCAAAGGATGTGCAGCTGAAACATTTTCACGCGCTCGGCGCTAGCAGGTGCTGGTAGCCGACAACACCACTCATCGGAGAGAGGGACTTATGGCTGTCGACACCCCGAAGGCCAACGGACTCAAGACTGCCGTCGATATTATTGTGGCGCCGAAAGAAGCGCTCGAATCGATTCGCGTCGCGCCCACATGGGGCTGGGCGCTTTTGATCTCGATCGTGCTCATCGCCATTTCGTCGTACCTCATGGTGCCCGCGTCGGTTCACGGCGTTACTGCTGATTGGCCAAATATGGTCGCAAAGAGCCCCGCGCTGGCCGGTCAGACGGCCGAACAACAACAAGCCGGTCTCGTGTTCACACAAAAACTGGCCTCATTTGCTTGGATCGTAACGCCCATCTTCATTGCAATCGCCGTGCTTATCGGCGCGGTGATCATGCTGATCTTTAACGCGATCGGACGCGGCGATGGTACGTTTAGCAAGTACTGGGCCGCGCAGTGCAACATCGCCGTCATAGCGGGACTCGGCTCGGCTGTCCTCGCTGTGATCGTCCTCGTACGCGGACCCGACGGTTTTAACACGGCACAGTCGGTGCAGGAGGCCATGCCGAATTTGGGTATGCTCGTTCCCGGCACCGGCAAACTGCACGTCTTTTTTTCCGTCTTCACGCCATTCTCGGTCTGGGCCATGTGCCTAGGCGTCGCAGCACTCGCCATCGTCGGCCGCGTTCCGCGCGTGCAAGCGTGGCTTGGCGGGAGCCTTACCCTCGTGCTGCCGGCTTTGATCGCGGCAGCATTCGCTCGTTAACCTTGAGGCCAATGAACCGTCTACTTCCCTTTGTCGTCATCGCGGCTGCCGGACTCGTTCCGGCGGCCGCATCGGCAGCGCCGATGACGCTGCAAGATGCCATCTCGTACGCGCTCAACCATAATCCGACGGTGGCGCAACAGTACGCGGCCGCGCAATCCGCGCAGCATTCGCTTGCGATCGCGCGCGGAACGGCATATCCGACCGTCAACGGCTCGCTGCAAAACGTGATGGCCAAAAGTGCCAACTACGCCGGCTCCTATGCAATCATCGGCCAGGCGCAGGCGCAGGTCTTCAGTCAGAACACGGCCCAGGTCGGAACGAACTGGACGATCGACACCGGCGGTTTTTCCATCATGCAACTCGCGTCGGCGCGCGCCGCAGCGGCACAAGCCGACGAAACCTTAACCAACACCGAGAACCAGATCGCGAGCACGGTGACCAACGCCTACTACTCCGTGGTTGCCAAAGAGGCCATCGTTAACGTCGATGCTTCGGATCTGCGCTACCAAAGCGTGCTTGTCGACGCAGCAAAGGCGAAAGAACACGCCGGCGTGGCGGCGGGCGTCGACGTTCTGCGCGCGCAAGTGCAACAAGCTAAGAGCGCTTCAACCCTCGTTGGTGCCCGGGCCGACGTCGAGAATTCCAGTGAGGATCTCGCGCAGACGATCGGTGCGCCGCTCGATCAGCGCTTCGTCTTCGCGAAGACCGTCGCACAACCAAAATTGCCGGCGCAATCGGTCGATGCGCTCGAAGACGTCGCACTCAACGCTCGACCCGACGTCATCGCGGCGCGCGAAGGCGTTGCGGCAGCCCGATATACGCGCAAAGGTTGGGATCGCGAGCTCTTCCCGCAGATTGCCCTCAACGCATCCTTCGGTAACGAATTCGCGCCGACGACTGCAGGCGAGGTCATCGGCGTCAATCCCGACGGGACACCGATCGTCGTTCCGCGCGGTACGCCCGGCTTCTGGCAGATCAGCGCCAGCTCGACGTTCAGCTTGCCATTCGTCGATTGGGGGCAGCGCCGTACCGAACGCATCAACGACGATGCTCAGCTTGCTGCGGCCGAGCAGTCTCTTGACGCGTCGCGAATTCAAGTGCAGATCGACATCCGGCAAAATTATCGCGGCGCCCAAACCGCGCTCTCGCAGTTGAGTTACGCGCAGGAAGAGTCGCAGCTCGGCGCCGAGTCCGCGCGGGTCGCGCAGCTCCAGTACCAACGGGGGATCATCGCGCTCTCCGACGTCATACTTGCGCAACAGCAATCCGTGACCGCGCAATCCGACTATGTTGCGGCGGAAGTCTCCTACGTGGAGGCGGTCGTTAAGCTTCGCGTCTCACTCGGCACCTACACGGCGCAAACCGCCGTCGCTGATCTACAGTGACCTGCTAAATAAGGAACTGCATGAAACGTACTCGTAACATCATCATCGTCGTCGCCGCACTGCTGGTCGTGATCGTTGTTGCCGTGGTCGCGAGCAAACGCGGCGATAGTGCAGCCACACCGGTCAAGCTGCAAAAGGTGAGCTACACGACGTTCTCGGTGAAGCTGCCGGAAAACGGCGTCGTTTTGAATGCGGACACGGTCACGGTGCCCTCGCTCGTCGGGGGGAACATCGGTCAGATTTTCGTCAAGGCGGGCAGCCACGTGACCGCGGGAGAATTGCTGGCCACGATCCAGAATCCGACGCTCGACTACAACGCGTCGAGTTCGCAAGCCGACTATACCAACGCGGTAGCGAATGTTTCGACGGCAAGGATTCAGGAGCAGAATCAGCGTGTCCAATACCAGGCCCAGGTCGACACGGCGAAGAGCGCGCTCGACGAAGCGCGCCGTGTGTACGTTGCCGACGCAGCGTTGCTGGATCAAAAGGCCATCGCGCGCAATCAGGTCGACGCCGACAAGGCGAAGCTCGAGCAGGCGCAGGTCGCCTACGATCAAGCCGTGCAGCAGCTCAAGTTAGGCGCAGTCTCGGGCTACGGCATGGACAGCGTGCAAGCTGCACAAGCCAATGCCGAAAAAAGCAAAATCCTCAACGCCCAGAACCAACAGCAAGTATCTTTCACGCGCATCGTCGCGCCGATGAGCGGGACCATACAAACCGTCGTAGCCGAGGCAAGCAATCCGCTGCGCCCGATGCAGCCGGGCGACACGGTTACGGCCGGGCAAGGGCTGTTCACGATCGCCGGCGATAACAAGTACGTCGTCAAGGCCCAAGTCGACGAGCAAGACATCATCAACGTGCACGTCGGGCAGCCGGCGAACATCACGGGACAGGATTTTCCTGGACGCGTGATCCCCGGACACGTCGCGCGAATCGAGCCGGTCGCGCAGAAGTCGACCGACACCTCGAGCACCGCAATGCAAGTGCTCACGACGATTGCCTTGGATCAATCACCGTCGTTTCTCAAGGACGGCATGAGCGCGGATGTCGACATTCTCACCAGTAACTTTCCGCACTCGCTCGTCGTCCCCAACGATGCCATCAACAAGAATGGAAAAACGTCGTTCGTCTACGTGGTTCATAACGGCATCGCCAAGAAGCGGACGATTACGCTCGGACGTGCCGGCGACAGCACGACGCAAGTTCGTTCCGGGCTCGAGCCCGGTGACGTCATCGTCGCCGCAAAGGCGCCGGCGCTCGTCGACGGCGCTCGCGTGACGCCGTTGCCATCGCCATCGGCGTTGCCGTCCACGTCGTGACGCGCGTCCTCGCGTACCTTGTCGAAGCCGGCGTGTCGCTGTGGCGCAACCGCACGCGCTCGATTCTCACCATGCTCGGGATGATCATCGGTAGCGCGTCGATCATCACGGTCTTTGGCTTGAGCAAGGCTGCGACGAGCGGCATCGAGGGGACGTTCAAGTCGTTCGGCACGTTTCCGATCATCGTCCAAGTCGACTCGTCGCAAACGTACCCTGAACGAGCCGCGCTGCGCTACAGCGATGCGGCGCGCGTCGCCGCCGATCTGGGCCCGGCAGTCCTCGCGGTCGAACCGGATTTCACGCGTACGTGGAAGATCAGCTACGGCAAGGTCAGCGACCACTTCTCGGTCTCCGCCGCGGGAGTGTACCCAAACGACGACTCGCTGACGATGAGCGCCGGGCGTAAGCTCGACGCCGAGGACGTGGACTCCGCGGCACGCGTTGTCGTGGTCTCGCAGAGCGTCGCAGACCGATTTTTTCCGAACGGCGATGCATTAGGGAAAGAGCTTACGATGAACGCCGGACGCTATACGATCGTGGGCGTCTACAATCCAATCAAGTCGCCGTTCATCACTGCACTTAGCGGCAACGACTTCATCGCGATACCGTATTCGACGTTTTACCGGGCCTTGAACCAACCGCCCGACGACCTTTCGATCTATCCTGCGCCGGGCTTCACATCCGACATGTTACACGATCAGGTCGTTGCATCGCTGCAGCACATTCACGGTGCATCGGCGCAATATCAGGTCGTCGACGCGGCGGGCTTCCTCAAGGGCTTCGACAACGTCTTGAACATCGCGGGAACGAGCCTGGCCGCAATTGGTACCGTCGCACTAATCGTCGCCGGCATCGGCATCATGAACATCATGCTCGTTACCGTTACCGAGCGCACGCGTGAGATCGGCATTCGCAAGTCGATCGGCGCGTCGCGGCAGGACATCATCCTTCAATTTATGATGGAGTCGGTGGTGCTGGCGCTCGTCGGCGGTGGCACAGGGATGTTGCTCGGGATCGGGTTCACGGCGCTCGGCGCTTTCGCTCTAAGCAAACAGTTAGGCGAGCTGGTCGTTCCATACGTGCTCGTCGTCTCGGTTGCGCTCGGCTTCTCCGGCGCAGTCGGCATGCTCTTCGGCCTTTATCCGGCATACCGGGCAGCCACGCTCGACCCCATTGAAGCTTTGCGCTCATGATGTATTTCGAAGAAGCGATGCGTGTGCTCATTGCCAACAAGATGCGCACGTTTCTTACGACGATCGGCCTCATCATCGGCGTCTTCGCGGTCATCAGCATCGAGGTGCTCGGGCACAGCATGGCCGGATCGATCAGCGAGACGCTCGGCGCGCTCGCCGACAATTCGTTCGTGGTTTTTCCCGGCTCGTTTCAGAACAACTTTGCGCGAGCGGCGATGAGGATCTCGGACTTGCGCGATATCGTCGCGACCGTCCCGAACGTATCCAGTGCTGTGCCGCTCGGCGGCCAGCGAGAGCTCGTGCGCTACGGGCACAACGTCGGACGGTTCACGCTCTCATCCGACTCGAATCCGCCTTTTGCGAATCTTCCACTCGCCTACGGACGCTATCTCAGCGATGACGATATTGCCAATGCAAGCGATGTCGGCGTACTGAGCTGGCGCGCATATCAACGCCTTTTCCCCGACGGCGGCGATCCGAGCGGAAGCAGTATCTACGGCGGCACGCATCGCTACGTGGTGGTTGGGGTGCTTGCCCAACCACGCCAGGGCCTGCTCAACGTGACCTTCGGCGGCGACGTTTCGATCCCGTACAGCACCTACGTCCGCGAATTCGTCCACGGCGACCGCATCTTCGCCGCGCGTTTCACCGTCCGCGATACCTCGGACATCCCAGCAACCGAGGTCGCGGTGATCAACCGCATCCGCGAGCTGCGCAATATCGGCAAGGATGTGCAATATCAAACCTTCGACAAGGCCGCATTTACCGGCGGCATCAATCAGATCTTTACCGCAGTGACGATCGTTGTTGGCTTGATCGGGGCGGTGTCGCTGCTTGTCGCCGGAATCGGCGTGATGAACATCATGCTGGTTTCGATCAACGAACGCACCCGTGAGATCGGCACCCGCAAAGCAATCGGCGCGCGCAAAGGACAGATCTTGATTCAATTCTTCATCGAGGCTGCATTGCTCAGCAGCTTCGGATGCCTGGTCGGCATGGCTCTCGGGCTGATCGCCGGCGGCACGATCAATAGTCTTTTCATCGTCAAGCTCACCGGCTACACGGCGCCGCTGCCGTACGCGCAAGCCCTCGCCATTACGCTGACCTTTGCCGCGATCGTAACGCTCGCGTTTGGTTCCTATCCCGCCTATCGTGCGGCATCGCTCGACCCGATCGAGGCACTGCGCTATGAATAGTCCGCGCGCGATCGACCTTGCACGGATCACAAAAACCTATAAGACCGGCTCGCTCGACGTGCCCGCACTGCAGGGCGTCGATCTTGTCGTTGAACGCGGCGAATACGTTGCAATCATGGGCCCTTCGGGCTCCGGCAAGTCGACGATGATGAACATCATCGGCTGTCTCGATCGAGCCACCAGCGGCACGTACTATCTCGACGGTGAGGACGTCTCGCACCTCGACGACAATGCCCTTGCGACGATCCGGCTGCGCAAGCTAGGCTTCGTTTTTCAAGGCTTCAACCTGCTCGCGCGCACCGACGCGATCAACAACGTCGCCCTTCCGCTCTTCTACGCCGGCATCAACACGCGCGACCGCCGAGCGCGCGCCCTCGCCATGCTGACCGAGGTCGGACTGGCCGAGCGCGCCCACCACAAACCGAGCGAGCTTTCAGGGGGCCAACAGCAGCGAGTCGCGATCGCCCGCGCCTTGGTCAACAACCCAGCCGTCCTCCTGGCCGACGAGCCGACCGGGAACCTCGACACCAAGACCAGCGCCGAGCTCATGGCCCTCTTTGACCAGTTGCACGAAGGCGGCCGGACGATCATCATGGTTACACACGATGAGAACGTTGCGCGCTACGCGCGGCGGATCGTGCGCCTCCTCGACGGCCTGATCGTGGCCGACGAGCCGGTAGCAACCAGCCGCACTTTTACAAGTTTTTGAGGAACGCCGCGTAACCGTCTCGCGTTTGCGCTGGTAGGGAAAAGCCTAATAAACATCCTTCGGTAGATCGGGAGAACAGTGAGTAAACGAGTCATTCCCACGGTGATCGTGGGTCTTATGGGCGCCATCATCGGCAGTTTCGTTATGATGCTCTACGCGAGCACGCACTTTACCAACGTGGCCGGCCCCAACCATACGCCCCCCGCGGTCGCTGCAGCGCCGCTCTCGGGTGTGAGCGATCAGGACCGGATCGTCAGTGCGGTCAAGCGCACCAAAGCGTCGGTCGTCGCCATTACCGAGACGGTCAACGGCCAACAGGTCGTGCCGATCGACCCGTTGATCCAGCAGTTCTTCGGCCAGCAAGGCCCGGGGATCGTGCAAAAGTACAAGGGTCAGGCGTCGGGTTCGGGCTTCGTGTACGACACCAAGGGCGACATCGTCACCAATGCGCACGTCGTCAATCCGCCGAGCGGCGCGAAGCTCTCGAATCTCACCGTGATCTTCTCGGACGGCGCGCACGTGCCGGCGCACGTGATTGCGGCGAACATCGGTGCCGACCTCGCCGTGATCAGGGTCGACAACTACAAGAAGTTGCCACCGCCGCTCGATCTGGCCGATTCCGACAAGCTCGAGCAGGGCCAGTGGGCGATCGCCATCGGCGAACCCTACGAGCTGCAACAGACGGTGACGCTCGGTGTGATCTCGGCCTTTAACCGTGAAGAAAAAGTCGGCGCCGAGGGCAACAATAACGCCTACTACGACTTTAAGGGTCTGCTGCAGACTTCGGCGCCGATCAACCCGGGAAATTCGGGTGGCCCGCTGATTAACATCGACGGCAACGTGATCGGCGTCAATCAGCTCACCGACGAAGCCGCGCAGGGTATCGGCTTCGCGATTCCGGCGAACATCGTCCGGACCGTGGTGCCGCAATTGCTGGCGAATCCCGGCTTCCACCAGGGTACCGACACCGGGTTTGCCGGCTTTGCGCCGGCCGATTTGACCTCGGGACTACGGAACCAGATCGGCTATACCGGCTCGGGCGGGCTCGCGGTCGTACAGGTCGTGCCGGGAAGCCCGGCCGACAAGGCGGGCATTTCCCCCGGGGACGTCATTCTTCAGGCTGACGGCAAGCCGGTCTCGAGCGCCGACGCGCTGCGCAAGTACATCGCCTCGAAGAAACCGGGCGACGTCTTGCGGCTCGACGTGTGGTCGCAGGGCGTGAAGAAGTTCGCCGCGGTCACCCTCGAGGAGCGGCCGGCCGAACAAATAGGCGCTCCCCAGCAACAACCTTAAGCAGCGATGCGGGCTACGACTTGGTAGGCTTTAGCTTACCAAGTGTAGCCCCAGCAACCCGCCTCTTTGCTTTGGTGTTGGAAACAGTAGACCCGGTAATCGTGTATGATAATCGGGTACTACGACTGCGTGCGCCCATAAGTGGCAAGGCAGATCTTCGCTCCCGTAGCGCATCCCCGAATCCTAGGCGATCGTTGCACTTACCTCGGTGCAGTCTTCGCATCGGCTAATGGTCGCGGCGAGAGATTGCAAGAGAAGCTGGTCCCGAGCTCCGCAGACATTTATCGAGAGGTAAGAATTTCATGGCTAAAGTGGTCGGTATCGACCTTGGCACGACCAACTCGGTCGTTGCCGTGATGGAGGGCCCGTCGCCCGTCGTCATTCCAAATTCCGAAGGGTCGCGCACGACCCCGTCGGTCGTCGCTTTTACCAAGACCGGCGAACGTCTCGTGGGCCAACTTGCGAAGCGTCAGGCGATCACCAATCCCGATCGCACGATCTCTTCGATCAAGCGCCACATGGGCGATCCTGATTATCACGTTAAGATCGACGGCAAGGATTACACGCCGCAAGAGATCAGCGCGATGATCCTGCAAAAGCTCGTCAACGATGCGAGCAACTATTTAGGCGAACGCGTCACCAAAGCGGTGATCACCGTTCCCGCCTACTTCAACGACGCGCAGCGTCAGGCGACCAAAGACGCCGGCAAGATCGCAGGACTCGACGTGCTGCGCATCATCAACGAGCCGACGGCTGCGGCGCTGGCGTACGGCCTCGAGAAGAAAGGCAACGAGACGATCCTCGTGTGGGACCTCGGCGGCGGCACGTACGACGTGTCGATCCTCGAAGTCGGCGATGGCGTCTTCGAAGTCAAGTCAACCAACGGCGACACGCACTTGGGCGGCGACGACTACGATCATCGTATCGTCGAATGGCTCGTCGGCGAGTTCCGTAAAGAGCAAGGCATCGACCTCTCCAAAGACAAGCAGGCAATGCAACGTCTGACCGAAGCCGCGGAGAAGGCGAAGATCGAGCTGAGCTCGGTCGTGACGACCTCGATCAATCTGCCGTTTATCACGGCCGATCAAGACGGCCCTAAGCACCTCGACATCACGCTCACGCGTGCGAAGTTCGAAGAGCTCACGGCGGACCTTACCGATCGTTGCATCGCGCCGTTCAAGAACGCGATCACCGATGCGAAGATCGACATCTCGCAAATCGACGAAGTGGTAATGGTTGGCGGCTCGACCCGCATGCCCGTGATCCTCGAACTCGTCAAGAAGCTCACCGGTAAAGACCCGAATCTCACCGTCAACCCCGACGAAGTCGTGGCGATCGGTGCGGCGATTCAGGCCGGCGTGCTCGCGGGCGAAGTTCGCGACGTCGTACTGCTCGATGTGACGCCGTTGTCGCTCGGCCTTGAAACGCTGGGCGGCGTGATGACCACGCTGATCGAGCGCAACACGACGATTCCGACGAAGAAGTCGCAGATCTTCACGACGGCCGAAGATGGTCAAACCTCGGTCGACATCCACGTGCTGCAGGGCGAACGCCCGATGGCCGGGGACAACAAGACCTTGGGACGTTTCCGTCTGGAAGGCATTCCGCCGGCTCCGCGCGGCATACCGCAAATCGAAGTGACGTTCAACATCGACGCAAACGGCATCGTGAATGTCGGCGCCAAAGATCTGGGCACCGGTAAGGAGCAGCAGATCACGATCACCGCATCGACCAATCTCAGCAAAGAGGAAGTCGACCGGATGGTCAGGGACGCCGAACTGCAGGGTGCGGCTGACAAAGCCAAGCGTGAAGAGGCCGAAGTGCGCAACAACGCATCGAGCCTCATCTACTCAACCGAGAAGTCGCTCAAAGAAGTTGGCGACAGACTCGATGTGGGTGCGCGCGGCGAAGTCGAGGCGGCGCTCGAAGAGCTCAAGCGGATCAGCGAGAACGGCACGATCGCCGAGATCAAACCGGCGATTGAGAAGCTGCAGGCGGCCAGCTACAAGATGGCCGAGCTGCTCTACAAGGCCGCATCGCCGAACGGTGAAGCCGCGGGTGGGCCGCAAGACGGTGCCGCGGCGGGCGCCGGCGCGCAGACCAACGGTTCTGCGCAATCCGACGATGTGATCGACGCGGAATTCAAAGAAGCCAAATAACCAGCGCATCATCGCGCCTCGCGTCGTTGCGGGCGGCCCGGCCTAGCTAACTAGCGCCGTGCCACCCGCGCCTCGCGATTCATCGATGATGCTTGGTTCTTTGACGAAATTATATGATGAACGATAACGAATTGTTTACCGAAGCGGGTGAGGCGACGCTCGATCCTCCCGTAGGATCGACGCCTGACCTGCGTACGCAACTGGAAGCGGCCAATGCCAAGGCCGACGACAACTACCAGAAGTTTCTTCTGGCGATGGCTGATTTCGAGAACTACAAGAAGCGCATGGAGCGCGACATTAGTTCCATCGTGACGCAACACCGTCGCAAGCTGCTCGAGCGCTTTCTTCCGGTGATCGACAACCTCGAGCGCGCGCTCGCCTTCGATCAAGGGGGCGGCGACAAGCTGCGTGGCGGCATCGAACAGACGCTGCGCGGATTCGAAGCGATCCTTGCCGGCGAAGGCGTGAAAGTCATCGACGTCAAGGGCAAGCCCTTCGATCCGAAGGTGGCCGAAGCGATCGGCACCATACCGGCGCCGTCCAGCGTTCCCGACGACACCGTGATGGAAGTCGCCGAAAAAGGCTACACCATCGGCGACGAGTTGCTCCGTCCGGCAAAAGTACTCGTTGCAAAACACGCCGGATGAATTACAAAGACTATTACGCGGTTCTCGGCATTCCGAAGGGTGCGGCTGAAAAAGACATCAAGTCCGCATACCGCAAGCTTGCGCGCAAGTGGCATCCTGACGCCAATCCCGAAAACACCAAAGCGGCCGAAGAGAAGTTCAAAGAAATCTCCGAGGCTTACGAAGTGCTCGGTGATCCGGAGAAGCGCAAGAAGTACGACGCGCTCGGCTCGGATTGGCAACGCGCAGCGCGGCAGGCCGAACAACAGCGCCAGTACCACCGCACCTACACCGACTCCGCCGACTTCAGCGGCTTCGACTTCGGTAACGCCGGCAACGCCGGTGCCGCCGGCGGCGCAGGTCCCAGCGGGTTCTCGGACTTCTTCGACATGTTCTTTTCGGGCATTGGCCGGCGGCAGTCAGCCTCGAGCACGCCCTTCACGCAGCGCGGTCAAGATCTCGAAACAACGATCGAGCTTTCGTTGCGCGACGTGTACGATGGCGGCAAAAAAGCCGTGGCGTTGCAGGTTGAGGATCTCTGTCCAAACTGCGGCGGCACCGGGATCAGTAACGGACGCTTGTGTCCACAGTGTAACGGCACCGGCCGTAATCTGGTCACGAAAAAGTTCGAAGTCTCAATTCCCAAGGGCATCGGCGACGCGCAACGCATTCGTCTGGCCGGGCAAGGCGGCGTAGGCATCAACAATGGCGCGAACGGCGACTTGTACCTGATCGTACGTCTTCTCGATGACGCAACGTACAAGCGCAAAGGCGACGATCTCTACGTCGATCTCCCGGTCAGCATCTACGACCTCGTCCTGGGAGGCGAGGTGAAGGTGCCGACGATGGCCGGGCAGGTCGCGATGACGATTCCTGAAGGCACGCAAAACAATCGTTTGCTGCGCCTCTCTGGGAAGGGCATGCCCAAGGTCAAAGGCGCCGGCGCCGGCGATCAATACGTGCGCCTGGTAGGGCAACTCCCGCAGAGCCTCAACGACAAAGAGAAGAAACTCTTCAAGGAGTTGGCGGGTCTGCGGAACGGTAAGAAGACTTCGTAACCGCCAGAAGGAGCCTACCGTGATTAAGGATATCGCGTTCACTGCTTATCCGTCGGACAACGTTGGCGCCACGCGCGCGTGGTACGAAAAGATGCTCGGTCTCAAGTTTAGTGGCGCCTACGAAGAGGACGGCGTCGAAAAATTTAACGAAGCCAATGTCGGCCCCGCGTGCTTCGCGCTGATGACCTCTGCGTGGATCGATCGCAAACCCGGAACCGGTGTCGGCGTCGCATTCGAGGTCGACGACATCGAAGCAACCGCCAAGGCGCTGCGCGAGCATGGCGTCAAGGTCGACGACATCTATACTACCCCCGTGTGCAAAGTCACCTCGTTAGAAGATCCCGAAGGTAACAAGGTCACGTTGCACCAGTCCACCCGTTAGAAGGCGCTCCGGCCTAGCCTCCGCGCCCCCACTTCGTGGGGCCCCCAGGCCATGGGCCGCATAAGCAAATTGATAAGCAATGATTCCCCTGGGGCGGCCCAAATAGACGTGATCGTGTTAGTACACCTGACATCGGGACTACGGCGGGCATAGCATGTTTGCTGGACATGGTCTGATGTGGTCCAACAACTACTCGCCCGATCAACCGAAAATTCGGCGTAAGATCGACTGGCGGCGAACCTTCGCGCTCTTTCGTCCCTACTGGTTCGAGCAGTCGATGGTCTTCGGTTGCATCGTCGTCGCGGCGGTGCTTGGACTGGTCCCTGGGCTGATGACCGCGCGCATCATCGACGTCGCGATTCCACAGAAGAACTTTCGCGAGCTCCTGATCGACGTCGCGATCGTTCTTGGCACGGCGCTCGTCTCGATGGGGTTCGGCGTCGCACAGGGCTGGTTGAACTCGCTGGTCGGTGAAGGGATCATGCGTGACTTGCGCACGCAGCTTGTCGCCCATCTGCACCGCATGCCGCTCGCGTTTTTCACCGGCACGAAGACCGGCGAGATCATGAACCGCGTCTCAAACGACGTCGACAACGTCGACAGCGTTGTGACCGGTACGTTGACCACCATTATCACGAACCTCGTTATGATCCTGACGACGGTCATCGCGATGTTCATTTGGAACTGGAAGCTCGCGCTCATATCGCTGATCGTCGTACCGTTCATGATTCTACCGCTTGGGCCAGTCGGCCGGCGCATGTACGACATTCGCAAGAAGACCCGCGTCCAGCGCGATGCGATCGAGTCAATCACCCAGGAGACGCTTTCGATTTCCGGTATCGGGCTGATCAAGTCATTCGCGCGCGAGGCCTACGAACGTGCGCGTTTCTACGACGTCGGCACGCAGCTCATGAACCTCGAAGTGCGCCTGGCGATGGTCGGCCGCTGGTTCCTCGCCTCGATCACGGCGATGGTGATCGTTGGTCCCGCGATCGTGTGGCTCGGCGGCGGATGGCTTGCGGTGCAGGGCATGCTCGACGTCGGCGTGATCGTCGCATTCATCGGCTATATCCAAGGACGGTTGTACGGACCGGCCGCGGCGCTAGTCGGCGTGCAGGTGCAGATCGTAAGTGCGCTCGCCGTCTTCGAACGGATCTTCGAGTATCTCGACATGAAGACCGAAGAGTACAATCCCCCCAACGCGATCACCTTAACCGACATTGCGGGCGACGTACGCTTCGATCACGTGACATTCGGTTACGATACCGACCGCGTCGTGCTGCACGACATGTCGTTCGAGATCAAACCCGGACAGGTGGCCGCCTTCGTTGGCCCGTCGGGCGCGGGCAAATCGACGATCACTCAGCTCGTGCCGCGCTTCTATGATCCGCAAGAGGGACGCGTGCTCGTCGACGAGCACGACGTAAAGACGGTGACGCTCGAATCGCTGCGCGACGGGATCGGCATCGTCACGCAGGAAACCTATCTTTTCCACGACACGATCGCCGCGAATCTGCGCTACGCAAAACCCGATGCGACCGACGCAGAGCTGATCGCGGCATCACGCGCGGCCAACATCCACGACTTCATCGCCACGCTACCCCTAGGGTACGAGACCGTGGTCGGCGAGCGCGGTCACAAGCTCTCGGGCGGCGAGCGCCAGCGCCTGGCGATCGCGCGCGTGCTGCTCAAGAATCCGTGCGTTCTCATCCTCGACGAGGCCACGAGCGCGCTCGATTCACACAACGAAGCTGCCATCCAGGAGGCGATCGACGTCGTGATGCGTGGGCGCACGAGTTTGGTCATCGCACACCGGCTCTCCACCATCGTCAATGCCGACGTGATCTTTGTAATCGAGCAGGGCCGCATCGTCGAAAGCGGTTCACACGCCGTACTGCTCGCACGCAATGGCCCCTACGCGCGGCTCTATCGCGCGCAGTTCCGGGAATCCGCTGTAGCGACGTAAAACCTTGCGAGCGTGCTTTCTGTTCGCGACCTGACCAAGAGCTTTAGCAACATGCTTGCGGTACGGGCGCTTGCCTTTGACGCAAGGCCGGGCGAGGTCGTCTCGATGCTCGGGCCCAATGGGGCAGGCAAGACGACGTCCTTCCTCATGCTGTGCGGATTGATTCGTCCGGATGCGGGCACGATCGCCTGGAACGGCGAGACGCTTGGACCCCGGCGCGGACGCACGATCGCGCTCATCCCCGAAAATCCCGAAGTCTATGGTGCGCTCACCGTGTGGGAACACATCGTTTTCGTCGCCCGCAGTTGCAACCTCGACGCGGGCTGGGAAGTACGTGCAGAAGCATTGCTCGAGCGCTTCAATCTCGCGGACAAACGCGACACAATCGGCGCGGCCCTCTCAAAGGGCATGAAGCAAAAGACGCTGATCGTCGCGACACTGATTGCGGACGCACCAGTGCTGCTCTTGGACGAGCCGATGGTTGGCCTGGATCCCGCCGGTCAACGAGAGCTGCGTGAGGTCATTGCAGACCTCAGCTCGGGTGGGAAAATCGTGATCGTAAGCACGCACATGCTTGAAGCAGCGCGAACGGTGAGCGAACGTGCACTGATTCTCAAGTCGGGAAGCAAGATCTTTGACGGTCCGATCGCCGAGCTCGCGACCGACACTGAGGATCTCGAAAGCGTCTTCCTGCGCATCACCGCATGAACGCGCTGGCTGCGCTCTGGTATCTCGACTCGCGCCGATTTCGCAGTGCAATCCGTGCAATTGTACGCAGCCCCGCGCGATTGCTGCTCTGGGTGTTCATCGGGCTTTATCTGCTCGTGCAGTTCTATACGCGCGCGTACCTTACGCATCGCTCGTTGATTCAATCATTCGACTTGGCCGAGCCGTACGCGACCGCGGTTGGCGGCTTCTTGGTGGCCCTCTTCGGCGCGACGCTCGCGTCGGCAACGAATCTTGGACGTACCATGGCGTTTGGTGAACCGGTCGATGCACTCTTCTTCTCCCGCTCGGCAATGAGCCAACAGGTCGTGATCCTTTGGCTGCAGCTGCGCCAACTCGCAACTGGTATGCCACGCTTGTTGTTCAGCGCATTTATCGTCGCCATCTACTTCGCGCGCGGAAGTGCAGTCGGTCCGGTCCTCGGGCTAACCGGAATCTTTTTGCTCCTCGTCGTGCTCATAATGCCGGCGGCACTCGCCGGACGGCGCATTGCATATCTCAAATCCGTGTGGTTCGCGCTTGCGCTCATTGGACTGCTTGTTCTTGCAGCCGCACTCGTGCCGCTCGTCGCGCCCTTTCCGAAGCTTGCGGGAGTTGCCGCGTCCCTCGGTTTGGGACGTGCCGTGATCGGCCTCTGGCACGGGAACCCGACCGTACTTGGTATTGTGTACGGCGCCGTCGTCGCCGCGTTGGCCGGAACCGCGTTATACGGAAGCGATATCTATCCGGAGTTCTACGCATCGACGCGCATGCTCGAAGCGACCCGCGCGCGGATGCGCTCGGGAAGCGTCTTTTCGATGCCGGCATCGAAAAAGCCGACGCATTCGGGCAGCACACAATTGCGCGGACCGTGGGTTGAGATCTGGAAGCAAGCCGCATTTTTTCGCCGTCGAAACGGAGCGGCGTTTATCGCCGGCGGGATTGCGGTTGCGCTGCTCCTTGGCTCCGTAGCCGGTTTACTCGCGAAGAAGTCCGGCGATCTTCCGGTCTTCACGGCGTTGCCGCTCTTTCTCATCGTGCTCGTGATCCAAACCACGCGCAGCGTTTCGCTCGCGCAAGACATTGCCAAACCGTTGTGGTGGATGGGCGACGGCAGCGTGTTTGCAAAACTCTCGGCGTGGACGCTCGGCAGCACGCTGCCGCTGATGGTGTTTTTTACGCTGCTCACCGTCACGGCATTCGGCCTTGCCGCACCGAAACTCGTCGTCGTCAGCGTGCTACTGGTTTGCTCGGCGATCGTTGCAAGCCGGGCAATCGGCGTGCTTGGATACGCGTTGACGCCGTCTATGCTCGATCAGCGCGGACCCGGCATGGTGATTCGCGTAGTGCTTTTTTACGCCGCGTGCCTGCCGCCGGCCGTGCTCAGCGTGCTGGCCGGCATTTTTTCGCGCAGCCTGCAAGCCGGTCTCCTGGTCGCATCGCTTGCATTCGCCGCTGAAACCGCTGCCTGCATCGCACTCGCGACGGTGCGCTTCAACCGCGGGGCGCTCGAAGTCGCGCTAGCCGAGGCGACCTGACTGAAAGTCCGCGAACGCGGTTTCCAATTCGTCAACGGTGTTCATCACGAACGGCCCGTAACGCACCATCGGCTCCTCGATCGGTTTGCCGGTCAATACCAGAAACTCGAGCGGCTCGTTACCGGCGTTCTCAACCGGAATTACGTCGCCGTTGCGATCGAAGACGATCGCTGCGCGCGCCGCATGTTTGCGTTCGCCACCGAAACGCGCCTCGCCCGACATCAGGTACACGATCGCCGTGTGGCCGTCTTCGACCGCATGCTCGATGCTCGCGGCGGGCTCGAGATGATAGTGCACGAATCCGATCGGAATGCGTGTTTGCGCAGCGCCCGCGACGCCTTGCGCTTCACCCGCAATCACCTTCGCCCACGCGCGGCCGTCGTCGCTACGCCACACGGGGATCTGCGACGCGCGCACGTCTTGATAGCGCGGCCGTACGAACTTGTCGGCCTTCGGCAGATTGATCCAAATTTGGAACCCGTGCTGACGTCCGCCCTCGCGCATCATGCGCTCCGAGGGCATCTCGGCGTGCACGACGCCGGCACCGGCCGTCATCCACTGCACGTCGCCGGCGTGGATCTCACCGCGATGGCCGGCCGAATCGGCGTGCTGGTTCTCGCCCTCAATGACATACGTTACGGTCTCAAAACCGCGATGCGGATGATCCGGCGCACCGATCGCCTCGCCCGGCGCGTACTGCACTGGCCCGAGTTCGTCGATCAACAAGAACGGATCGACCTGGAGCACGCCCTGCACCGGGAAGGGCCGATGCACCAGAAAGCCGCCGCCCTCTTCAAAATCCTGGGCCGGCAGCACAAGAGAAACTTTTCGTTCTAACATAGCACTAGCCATAACCCACCTAGGGTTGCGTTAGGCTACACCGGCTGGGACCTTCATCTCGCGGGCGGATGCGGCACGTGGAGCTTGGCGCCGGTCGCGGCCTGAACCTCGTCGACGGTCATGCCCGGCGCAACTTCGCGCAAGACGAGTCCCTGTGGCTCAATGTCGATCGTCGCGAAGTCGGTGATGATCTTGTTCACCACGCTCTTGCCGGTCAGCGGCAGATCGCAGCGCTCGACGATTTTGTGCGCGTTGCCTTTGGCCACGTGCTCCATCATTACGATCACGCGTTTGGCGCCATGCACGAGATCCATCGCGCCGCCCATGCCCTTGACCAGCTTGCCCGGAATCATCCAGTTCGCTAGATCGCCGTGTTCGGAAACCTGCATCGCGCCAAGCACCGCGAGATCGATGTGGCCGCCGCGAATCATCCCAAACGAAAGCGCGGAATCGAAGAACGACGCACCCGGGAGAACGGTAACCGTCTCTTTGCCGGCGTTGATCAAGTCGGGATTTTCCTCGCCCTCATACGGATACGGGCCCATGCCGAGTATGCCGTTCTCGCTTTGCAGCGTCACACTAATACCATGTGGGACGTAGTTCGGAATCAGCGTCGGCAAACCGATGCCGAGGTTCACGTACTGTCCGTCTTTGAGTTCGAGCGCAACACGCGCCGCGAGTTGTGTGCGAGTGAGCGGCATTAGCGTTTCCTCGTGGTGACGCGCTCGATGCGTTTGCCTTGCGGGCCAACTTTCACGATCCGTTGCACGAAGATGCCGGGCAGATGCACTTGCTCGGGATCGATCTGCCCCGCATCAACCAGTTCTTCGGTTTCGACAATCGTAATTTTTCCGGCCATCGCGCAAAGCGGATTGAATTGGCGCGTCGCTTTGTGAAAGACCACGTTGCCCGCCGTGTCGGCCACCGATGCGCGCACGAGCGCAAAGTCGCACGTGATCCCGTGTTCCATGACATAATCTCGCCCGTTGAACGGACGCGTCTCTTTCGCCGGCGACGGAAGTGCAACGGTCCCGTCGGCCTTGTACTTCCACGGTAAACCACCATCGGCGACGAGCGTGCCGACACCGGCGGGCGTGAAAAACGCGGGAATACCGCAGCCGCCCGCGCGCAGACGTTCGGCGAGCGTGCCCTGCGGCGTCAACTCGACTTCGAGCTCGCCGCTCAAAAATTGGCGCTCGAACTCCTTGTTTTCGCCGACGTACGAAGCCGTCGTGCGGCGGATGCGCTTGTGGTCGAGCAACACACCCAAGCCCCAGCCGTCGACACCGCAATTGTTCGACACGGTCACGAGGTCGGTTGCTCCCGCTTCGAGGAGCGCCTGGATGAGGTTATGCGGGATACCGTTGAGGCCGAAGCCGCCCACCGCGAGCGAGGCGCCGCTGCGGATATCGGCGACCGCCTCCGCACACGACTGGAACACTTTCTCCATGTGAAGCTATTGCGCCGATGGACGGAACGGCTCCCTCCCCCGTGGAAGCCAGGCACATGAGTATTGCACCTCCTGCGGCGGTCGACGCCGACGAAGAGGCCATGATCATCAACATGGTGCGCGAACTGGTTGCGGAAAAAGTCGCACCGCGCGCCGCGGAGATTGATGAGACCGCTGAGTTTCCGACCGACATCAAAGAACTTTTTGCGCAGAACGATCTGCTCGGCATTCCGATCCCGACCGAATACGGCGGGCTCGGCGGATCCTTCGTGACCTACGTGAAGGTTGTCGAAGAAATCGCCAAGGCGTGTGCCTCGAGTTCGTTGATCGTCGCCGTGCAAGAGCTCGGTATGCTGCCGATTCTAATCGGCGGCAGCGAAGAGCAAAAGAAACGCTTCCTTCCCGACATTGCTTCCGGCAAGAAGATTGCCGCCTACGCGCTCACTGAAGCCTCGAGTGGTTCGGACGCACTCGGCTCGATGCGCACGCGCGCTGAACGCGAGGGTGACACCTACGTGCTGAACGGGCAAAAGATTTGGATCACCAACGGCAGTGTTGCTGATGTGGTTTGCGTTTTTGCAGTTACGGATCCGAACGCGGGCTCGCGCGGTGTTTCAGCCTTTGTCGTTGAGAAGGGCACCAAGGGCTTCATCGTCGGCAAGAAAGAGAAAAAGATGGGGATCCGCGGTTCACCCACCGTAGAGCTGGCGTTCGACGACTGCATCATTCCGGCCGCAAACCGTATCGGCGAAGAGGGCGAAGGCTTCAAGATCGCGATGAAGGTGCTCGACAAATCGCGCCCAGGCATTGCCGCGCAAGCACTGGGCATTGCCGCCGGCGCGCTCGACTATGCGACGAATTATGCAAAAGAACGGGTAGCTTTCGGAAAACCAATCGGGCAACATCAGGGCCTCGGCTTCATGCTCGCAGACATGAAAACCGAGGTTGAATCGGCCCGCCTTCTTCTCTACGAAGCGGCGCGGAAATGCGACCAAGGCGCACCCGACGTCTCGCTTTGGGCCTCGATGGCCAAGCTCAAGTGCGGCGACGTTGCGATGTCGGTCACGACCGATGCGGTCCAAGTCCTGGGCGGCTTCGGCTACTCCACCGACTACCCGGTCGAGCGTATGATGCGCGACGCGAAAATTACGCAAATTTATGAGGGCACGCAGCAAATTCAGCGCCTCGTAATCTCGCGCGCGATGGTCGGCAAAGCAAAATAGCGGCGCTTGGGCTGCCCCGAAGGGAGACGCCCGCTTGCTGCGAACTTCCCGCCACGTTGTTGCGTTTTTAGGACGTAACGGAGCACACCATGCGGCATTCAAACGCCGCAAGACGTTCCCGTATCTTGCTACGGAAGGAGGTGTACTACATGAAGAAGACCATCGCATCGTTCCTCGCTGCGGCGTTCCTGATGACCGTCCCGGCGTTGGCTGCGAGCCCCGCCCCGAAGGCGTCGGCCGGCGCAATGAAGACCACGGCCAAGTCGTCGGCAAAGCCCGCCGCCAAGAAGAGCCCGACCCCGAAAGCGACCAAAAAGCCGGCGCCGAAGCCGAGCGCCAAGCCGACCAAGAAACCGTAACCCTCGTTTTTATCCTTCCTACATAGCGGCGCAGTCGTACGACTGCGCCGTCGTTTTTTGGTAGGCTGGGTAAGATGGCCGACCCGATGAAGCCCGAGTTCACCGCCCAAAATCCGATCGTGGAAGCTGCGACGCGGCTACGCGCGCGGCGCGACATTGGACGCGCGATCGACGCCGGCGACGACGCTGCACAACCGGGCGGCGAAGATGCAGAAGCCTCGCTGCGCCTGTTCGTGGGGCGTCTGCTCGATGGCGCCAAGCGCCTCGACGCGATTCTCGGGAGAGGCGCTGTCAAAATCGTGCGCTTGGAAAAACCGCTGCGCGTACGGGTGCGCTTCGGCGAGCAGCGCGTGAGTCTCGATCTAGACGACGTGCATCAACTCGTGCGCATCACCGGCCTCGACCTCGACGGTGAGTATCAATTCGATCCGAGCGCCTCGGTGCCCGCGCTGATCAACATCTCGAAAATCTCCACCGAAGCCGGCTATGGTGACGCGCTTACCGCTTCTTCTTTGTTGAAGTTGGTCGCGCAGGACGCCGAACTGCCGCGGCCTTCCCATCTCGACCGATCCGGCCCGCTGCAGTTATAGTTCGCAGCTTCGCGATGATCGGTGGCGTCGGGCAGATCCGATTCACCGGACACTGTGCGCACAGCGGCGTGGGCGCTTTGCAGATCTCGCGCCCGTGCAGAATCAGCCAATGATGCGCAAAGCGCCACTTGTCACGTGGTACGAGCGCGGTAACATCTTCTTCTACGCCGAGCGGCGTCGTAGCCGTCGTTAGCCCAAGCCGGTGCGAGACGCGAAAGACATGCGTATCAACGGCAAATGCGGCATCCGCGAACGCGACCGACATCACGACCGAAGCGGTCTTGCGTCCGACGCCGGCGAGCGACTGCAGCGCATCGCGATCGTTTGGGACCTCGCCGCCGAATTTCTCCACGAGGTCGGTCGCTGCGCTGACGATGTTCTTGGCCTTCATCCGAAAGAATCCGGTCGATTTGATGATCTGCTCGACGTCGGACACTTTCGCCTTGGACAGCGCTTGCGCCGTAGGATACTTCGCGAACAATTCGGGTGTGGTGAGATTCACGCGTGCGTCGGTTGTCTGTGCCGAGAGAATGACCGACACGAGCAATTCGAAGGGGTTCGTGTAGTGCAGCGCGGTCACGGCGTGCGGATAGGTCCGCTCCAAAATCGCGAGCTCTTGCTCGGCGACCTCGCGCGAAACGACCTTTTTTGGAAACGGAATCTTCATACTTAGTTGGCAGAGTTTTTCAGCACGCCGTTCGAATCCCATGCCGCATGACGTTTTCGAGTCCCTCGGAGGTCAACGCGACCGCGATCGAGCTACGCGCACAGGGAAAGCTCCCGGAGGCCGCCGCAGCGCTGCGCGCCGGAATCATGCAGTATCCAAACGTCATCGTGCTCCGTCAGAACCTTGCGCAGATGCTCTACGAGTCCGGAGATGTTGCCGGCGCAGTTGCCGAACATCGTGCCGCTCTAGCAACCGAGGAAAGTGTCGCCTCGCACATGGCACTTTACGAGCTGCTGCAAATGATCGGCGCACGCGAGGACGCGCTCGCACACCAGCTCGCGGCGCTTCGTGTGCAACGCCTCTTCTCATACCGCGCGAACAATCCGCAGCGCAGCGTGCTCTGCCTGTGCGCACCCGGAGACTGGCAAACCAACATTCCGGTTGATTTTCTTTTCGACCGCGAGACAACGACGGTACACAAGCTCTATCTGATCGACGAGCAACATACGGTCACCGACCGGCCTCCGCCCTACGACGTCGTGTGGAATACGATCGCCGAGTCTCCCGAAGCCGTGCAGTACCTCGCCTTCGCCAATCATTTCATGCACGCGCAGAGTAAACCCGGGCTCAATACGCCGGCGCACGTAATGGGCACCGCGCGGCCCCTGCTCGGCACGACGCTTGCCGATACCGCGGCGCGCGTCGCACCGGTCTCAGTCGTCGATCGCGACGCATTATGCAACGCCACCGTGCGATTCCCATTCCCGCTGATTGCGCGACCGCTCGGCTCGCATGCAGGGCACGGGCTCGAACGGCTCGACGCAGCAGACGCTTGCGAGGCGTACACCGTGAAGCATCCCGCCGATCGGTACTTCGTCAGCCCCTATATCGACTACGCAAGCGCCGACGGATACTTTCGCAAGTATCGCATCGTCTATGTCGATGGCGTTCCGTACCCCGTACACCTCGCGATCTCTCCGAACTGGATGATTCACTATTACAACGCTCCGATGGCGGAGCATCAGTGGATGCGCGACGAGGAAGCGGCATTTCTTGAAGATCCGCGCGGCGCATTCGATCCGGAACGATTTTCGACGCTCGTGCAGATCGGCAAAGCCATTGGCCTGGAGTACTTCGGTATCGATTGCAGCATCGATCGAGAAGGTCATGTGCTCGTGTTTGAAGCGGATGCCGCGATGCTTGTCCATACCAGCGACCCCGTCGACCTCTATCCTTATAAGCAGAAGTTCGTACCGCGCATCTATCGCGCGGTCGAGGGGATGATCGATCGCCACAAGTCGGCGGCCGCGCCCGCCGATACCTAAAAGACCATGTCGTCCGCGCGCCTCGACGTCGCCGTGATCGGCGGCGGCTTCTCCGCCACCGCGCTTGCCTGTGTGCTTGCAAAGCAAGCGAGCGCAGGACAACGCATCGCCTTCTTCAATCGCACCGATCTCGGTCCGGGCACGGCGTACGCGCCGCAATCTGCGAGCCTCCTGATGAACGGTCCGATTCGCGCGATGTCGGCAGTGCCGGGCGATGACGGCCACCTTATGCGCTACCTTGTCGACGAAGGCGAAGACGCACTGATCTGTCGCGCGCGATTTGGCGCCTACCTACGTGCCACGAGCGCCAACGCGCTCGCCGCGCACGCCGGCATGACGCTCGAACGCGCAGAGATCGTCGACATCGAGCGCACCAATACCGGCTACCGGCTCAGCGACGATAGCGGCCGTCGTTATGACGCGCGTGCCGTCGTGCTTGCGCTCGGCAATCTTCCGCCCAACGACAGTTTTCTTTCTGAAAGCGTGCGACGGCATCCGGGCTATGCCGGCGATCCTTGGACAGCGGACATCGCGCACTTCGATCCAAATGCCGACGTCGTCGTGATCGGTAGCCGTCTTACCGCGATGGATACGATCGCGCTCCTCGATGAGCGTGCATTTCGTGGACGCGTGCACATCGTCTCGCGGCACGGATTGCTGCCGTTGGTCGAAGACGCCACGATCCGCGGCGTAGATCCCGCAACGCTCGCGCTCGACACGCGCACGCCGTACAGCCTGCTCCGTTCGCTGCGTCGCGCCGTAAGCAATTTTTCGGGCGACTGGCGCGCGGTGATCGAATCGCTGCGTGTTATCACGCCTGCAATCTGGAGTGGCTGGAATACCCGCGAGCGCAAGCGCTTTCTGCGCCACCTGCAGTCAATGTGGGCGATTCATCGCTATCGCGTGCCGCCTGCAACCTACGCCGCCTTCGCGCGTATGAACGCTGAGGGGCGCATCACGATGCATCGCGGACGCATTCGCGGCGGCGCGGCAAACGCGCGCGGCATTACCTTGTATATCGAAGCACCCGAAGGGCCGCTCGAATTGCACGCAACCTATGTCGTAAACTGCACGGGCCCCAACGCCGATTTACGCACCGTGACGCATTCATTGATCCGCAACGCGCTCGCGCGCGGCGTCTTCCGGCCCGATGCGCTCGCGCTCGGCATCGATGCCGATGACAACTACCGCGTCTTCGACCGCGCCGGTGAGGCGCAGCCGGCGCTGCTCGCGATGGGACCGCTCCTGCGTGGGCTCTGGTACGAGACGACCGCCGTCAGTGAGATCCGCAAACACGCAACCGAAATTGCCGCAGCGCTTACTTCGAGTTCGGCCCTAGGCCACGTATCGTAGCTGCCCCTCGCACCCGCGTACGAAGCAAGGCCTTTCAGGTGGATTGAAGTGCCAAGAAAGAGTTCTTACAAAAAGCCTCGAGGCTGGCCTAATACACTCGTGCGCACTGTTTTGCGCGCACACCCAACGAATCGGGATCAAATCTTCCGCCATAGTTTCTTCTCCTGTAAAATCAAAAACGCCAGCCCCCGAAGGGTCGTGGCGTGAGTTTTTAATCGTACTGGTTAGGCACTCTAACGGCGTGGCGTCGTGCTGCTAAGCGAAGGCTCGAAGTTTTGCGCCATTGGCAGGATGCGAACTTCCTTTGATCGTGGCGCAAAACTCGCGCAGCAGGAGCGGCACACACGATGTGCCGCGAGGAGCGTCTTCGCGGGCAGCACGACCCAACGCCGCGAGAGGGCTGTGGCGCTCCCTCGACTACGCTGCGCTACGCTCGGGATGACAATTACTTCAGGTAGCCCTCAATCCAGCTGGACCAACGCCGGTACACGTCGAGCGAACGAACCGGATCACCCGGAAAGTGTCCTGAGACCGGATAAGCCCAGAACTGCACCGTCGTGCCGCGATCTTTTAGCGCATGGTAGAACTTGTAGGACTGCGTGATCGGCACGCGTTGATCGCCAACGTCGCTGAGGATTAGTGTCGGTGTCGTGACGTCCCATGCAGCGCTGATGGGCGATTGTGCGATGTAGTTCTTGGCCTGATCTTTGACATAGGGCGAAGGGCCGCCCATCGCATAACGATCGCCGACGCCGTTGTCGGCGAGCGCATACTCATCGATCAGATCGTTGACCGCCGCGCCGGAGACCGCGACCTTCCAAATGTGATAGTGGCCGATCATCCACGAGGTCATGTAGCCGCCGTACGACCAGCCGGAAACGGCGATGCGTGATTTGTCGATCTTGTGGGCTTGTTCGACCGCTGCTATACCGGCCATCACGTCGCGACCGGGACCCGCGCCCGCATCGTTGGTGATGCCGTACCAATACTTCGCGCCCAAATTGTCGCTGCCACGGTAGTTGGGATTGAAGACGATGTAGCCGCGAGCGGCGAGCACTTGATTGAACGCGTTGAACGACGTGATCGATGCAGAGTTCGGGCCGCCGTGAATGACCAGCACGAGCGGATACGACTTGGATGCATCGTAGTTGGGCGGCAGCGTCACGACGCCGTCCTCGGCAAAGCCGTCGTTCTGCCACTGGATTGCATGTACCGCGCCGAGGTTGTACGCCGCGAGTGCATCGTTGTAGCCGGTCACGCGCTGCGGCACGGCGCTCGCCGAACTCATGTAGTAAAGCTCGGTCGGATGATTGGGTTCGCTTCCCGCAAACGCGATCGCCCCGGTCTTGGAGACCGAAGCATCGAGCCAGAAGCCCTGACTTGGCTGCGCGCCGTGCAGATCGACGCGCGTGGCTTTGCCGTCGAGCGGCTTGATCCACAGTGCGGCATCCGTGTCTTTGTGTCCCGAGATCAAGAGGCTCTTCGAATCGGGCATCCAGATGAAGCGTTGGACGTTGGTATCGATCGCGTCCGTGGTGATGTCATTGCCTTCGCCACCGCTTGCAGGAGCGACGTAAACCTCATTGACCGCGGATTCATCGCCGTTTTGCGGATACCAGTACGCGATGTGCGTGCCGTCGGGCGAATACTCGCCGAAGCCTTCGTACTTACCGTGTGACGTGAGCGGCGTAATGCCGCCGGTTGCGACGTCGAGTTTAGCGACGACCGCGCCGTCCGAATCGGCATCGTAAGCGTTCGGCATCTTGGTGAAGACAATCGATTTCCCATCGGGCGACCACGAAATCGGCGGCCCGGGCGAACTCGGCGGCTGCGCCGAGGGAAGGCTCCACGTGCCGCTCGTTAAGCGTTTGGATTCGCCCGTCCCGCCGGCATTGAAGGTGAGCAACCAGATGTGATTGCTGGTCGGCGCCGATCGATCGTTATAGGCCTGGTCGCCGACGACGAACGCATCGAGATGCTTCTCGACATCCTTCTTGTTCGCCGGCTCGTCGGGTGCGACGTACGCAATCGCGCCACCGTCCGGGCGCCACGCGAATTCCTCGACGCCCTGTGGTGCTTTCGTCACGGCCGAGGCATCGCCGCCGCGCAAATCCATGACCCACAGTTGCTGCTTGACGTCGGCGCCGCTACCGTAGTTTGCCAAAAAGGCGATCTTCGTACCATCCGGCGACCACGCAGGCGATGAAAGACCCGTGCGTTCGAAGGTGAGCGCCCGCGTCGACTTGCCCGCAACATCATAAAGCTCGAGCGTCGGCTCGTTCTTGTCGGCCTTGAGGTTCTGATGCGAAACGATAAAGGCAATCTGCTTGCCGTCAGGCGAGATCGCGACGTTCGAGACACCAACGAGCTTTGGGATATCGTCCAGCGCGAAGGTGCTCGTGGCCGCTGCGGCGTTGATACTGAGCGACGCCGCGAGCAGTAGCGAAGTAACGAGTCGTTTGATCATGATCTTCTCCTACCTCAGATACTGCTCGAGCCAGTCGAGCCAATGCTTTTGGACGTCTTCCGAGCGCACCGGATCCGAAGGAAAGTGCCCTGCCACCGGATACGCGATGAACTTCACCGTTGTACCATTGTCTTTGAGTGCGTGGTACAGCTTGAACGAGTTGGTGATCGTGACGTTATTGTCGCCGATGTCGCCCATGATCAAGGTCGGCGTGGTTGCTTGCGGTGCATCTGCAATCGGCGACTGCGCGCGCCATTCGGCGATGTTGCCGGGGCTCCATGGTTTGCCTTTAAAGAACGGCACATCGGTATCGTAGTAGAAGGCGATGTTGTAATCGTCGAGCCAATCGTCGAGTGACGCGCCGCTCACCGCTGCTTTCCAAACGTGATAGTGGCCGATCAGCCATGACGTCATATAACCGCCGTACGACCAGCCCGAAACACCGATCCGCGACGTATCGATCGGATAGTTTTTTTCGACCATCGCGAGTCCGGCCATCACGTCTTTACCGGGGCCGTCGCCCGCGTCGTTGGTGATCGCGTGTTGATAGGCGTCGCCGAGATTCGTGCTGCCGCGATAGTTGGGCGAGAACACGAAGAAACCGTGCGCCGCCATCTCCTGCGCCTGACTGCTCCAGCCGAGCGTCGATGCGCCTTGCGGTCCGCCATGGATCAAGAGAATCAGCGGCGCTTTGCCGCCCTTGTAGTGCAGCGGATAAACGAGCACGCCGTCTTCGGCGAAGTCGCCCTTGGTCGAATGCCAATCGACCGCGACCGCGCGCGCCACGCCTGCCTTTGCGACGAAGCCGTTCTCGTCGGTGAGCGCGACCGGCTTGCTCGCCGGTGAAGCAGCATAATAGATCTCCGCCGGGTGCCTCGCCGAAGATGCAGTGAATACAAATGCGCCGCTCTTGGTGCTATTCCCGAGACCGGCTGGTTGTGCAGCGCCAAGGTCGATCCGGGTGAGACGGCCGTGCAGTGGCCAATACCACAGCGCACCGTGCGCCTTGTCCGGCGTCGCAACCCACAGTGCATCGCCACGGCCATCCCACGCCGCGCCGTTGACGTTGCGATCCAGCTGCGAACGCAGATCCGCAACTCGCTTCCCCGACGTGTCGGCAACGTAGAGATCGACGCCTTGTGTGTAGTCGCCGTTGGTGTTGCGTGAGTACGCAACGAGACTATCCTTCGGTGCAAACGACGGACCGCTCTGCAGCGATTCGCCCGGCACGAGCCGGCGCCGCGCGCCGGTTTGCGCGTCGAGCATCTCGACGTACACCCCGAGCGAATCCCCGACAAACGGCGTGGCGTAGTGCTCGATAGCGATCGTCTTGGAATCGTGCGACCACGAGAGAACACCGCCACTGCCTGGATCGACGTTGCCGGCACTCCATGTCCCGCTGGTCAGCCGGCGCGCGTTCTTACCGTCGGCATCGCAGATCCACACATGCACCGGCGGCGTCGCGCTGCGATGCAAATAGTCGTTGTCCTGCACTTGGAACGCATCGAGATGCTTCTCGGCGTTGGCCTTGTTCGGATCGTCGTCTTGCATAGTATAAGCAAAGCGCCGGCCGTCGGGACTCCAGGCATAGCTCAGCACACCATTCTTCGCATGCGTGATCTGACGAGCGTCACCGCCGTCCATCTGCAGTACAAAGATCTGATCTTTCGGGTCCTTCGGGTCGTTGTCTCTTGCGGTAAAGGCAATCGCATCGCCACTGTGCGACCACGATGGATCGGAGACACCCTTGCGATCCCAGGTAAGTTGCCGCTTCGCGCGCGTTTGCACGTCGAGTAGCCAGAGCTGGCGATCGGTGCGATCGGCCTTAAAATCCGGCACGCCCCGAACGTAGACGATGCGCGTGCCATCAGGCGAAAGCTGCGGACTGCTTAGTGCGACCACATGCCGAGCGTCCGAAAAATCGAACGCCGCAACCGGCAACGCCATCGCGCAGACCGCAAGGCAGAGAAGTGCGCCGATCAAACGCATCGTGGTTCTCCTCGAGTGTTAGGTCTCTAGTCGCGGAGGGCGATTGCCTCTCCATCGCGGGCAATCAGTCCGTCCTGCTCCAGTATTGCGACGAGATTGCACACATCCTCTAGCGAACGCTCGGGCATCAGCGGCTGCAAGTCGCCATGTAAGTCGAGCAACGAAATGCGTTGTCCCGGTGGTAGTGCGCGCAACCGGTCGACGATGCGCCCGCGCGCAAAGCGGGTCGTTCGCTCAAATCGAATAGCGTTTTGTGGAGACGGTGCTTTGGCGTGTTCGCGTCGCGCGTTCTCGAGTGCGGCGGCGTCGATCGGCGCAGCGGCGCAGGCCTCGCGCAGCGGGCATATCAAGCATTTTGGTGCGCGTGCCGTGCAAATTGTCGCACCCAAATCCATCATCGCCGAGTTCCAATCGTGCGCGGCGCCGGGCACGGCCATGGCGCGCGCCTGCTCATCGAGTTCCCGCGTCGTAGCTTTAGCGGGATGTTCGAGCCCGTAGCGGACCCGATGCACGATGCGCCGGATGTTTACGTCGAGGGGTGCATCATCGAGGTCAAAACCGAATGCGCGAATTGCTGCGGCGGTGTACGGGCCGACCCCAGGCAACTGGCGCAGAAGGTGCGATTCCGCCGGCATCGCACCGTCGAAGCGCTCGACTACGACGCCCGCGCTTTCGTGCAGTCGCAGAGCGCGCATGTTATACCCCAATCCCTGCCACTCGCGCAATACGTCGCCCGAACTTGCGCGCGCCAGCGCGGCGATATCCGCAAAGCGCGCGACGAACGCTTCGAACTTGGGCACCACGCGATCCACCTGGGTCTGTTGCAGCATAAACTCGCTAACCAGCGTGTAGTAGGGGTTGCGCACCGCACGCCAGGGCAGCTTTACGCGTCCGTGCCGCGCGTACCAATCGAGTAATGCCTTATGCACGCAGCGTTGCCATCGCTTCGCCGATGCGCCGGATGCCGACGCCGATTTCCTTGCGCGCGACCGCAGTCAGCGCCAAGCGGAAATGGTGGTCTCCGCCGGAATCGGCAAAGAACGCCTCGCCGAACAGGAACGATGCGCCGAGTCGTTCGGACACGTCGAGCAACGCGCGTGCACGCAACTCGCGCGGCGTTGTGGCCCAAAGGTAGAATCCGCCGGTCGCGCCACTCACCCGAACGCTGTGCGGCCAATGTTTCGCGATCGCCTCATCGGCCAGCGTCCGGCGCAGCAGCAACTCTTCGCGCAGCTGCGGAACGTGCGCATCGTAGCCACGTTCGAGATAGTCCACGATCGCGGCTTGCACGTAGAGGCTCGTCGCCATGTCGTAGGCTTGTTTGCGCAGCAACAAACGTTCGAGAATCATGCGCGGCGCCGAGAGCCATCCAACCCGCAAACTGGGCGCGATCGTCTTGGAAAAAGTCGAGAGATAGACGACGTGATCGGGTGCGAGACTGACCAGCGGCGGCAGACCGTGCGTTGCGAGCGGCCCGTACGGATCGTCTTCGATGATCGGCACGCCGGCGCGCCGCGCAATTGTTGCAAGCCGTTCGCGCCGGTCCGCATTCATCGTGGCGTTGGTCGGATTGTGCAGCGAGGGCATCGTGTAGATGAAGCGCGGCCGGCGCGTACGCAGGATCGCCTCAACGTGGTCGACGCGCATCCCATCTTCATCTACCGGGACCGGAATGGCGCGCAATCCGTTGATTTGGAATATCTGCAACGCGCCCGGATATGATGGCGACTCGACGATGATCTCGTCGCCCGGCTCGGCGAGCGATTGTGCCACGATCATGATGCCTTGCGTCGACCCGGTCAAGACGATCACGTTTTTGGGCGAGATCGCGCCCGCACCGCGCGCGTTCATACGGGCGGCGACCGCAGCGCGCAGCGGCTCGTAGCCTTCGGAATCGCCGTACGAGAGCACGAAGCGCGGATCGCGCGCAACACGCTCGAATGATTGCGCGAGTTCGCCGAGCGGAGAGGGCTCGTCGGGAGCCACGCCCTGCACGAACGAAATCCGTCCCGCCTCCTGTTTTGCTGCGAGCTCGCCGAGGATGTTGGGGAACTCACCGACACGCCACGGCGGCAACGTGATCCACCACGGGACGCCGGCCGCCCGCTCCGGCTGCCCGCCGCGCAATTGTGGCACGACCCGCGAGCCCGATCCCACGCGCTGCTCGATCAACCCGTCGCCAACCAACTCCCGGTAGGCGTGGACGACCGTGCTTCGGTTGACGTTGAGCCGGTCGGCCATGGTCCGCTCGGGGGGGAGCCGGGTCGACTCGGGCAGCGTACCCGCCAAAATCGCCTCGCGCAGGTGCTCGTAGATCTGCCGATAGAGCGGTACGATTGAATCGCGGTCAAGCTCGGGCAGAACCCCGGACCATCCAATGTTGGGCATTGATGGGGTCCATTTTCGATGAACCGGCGCCCAAGGCTTGCCGACAATGGAAGAGTACGGTGCTTGATTATCACGCGGTCGATACGCGCGTGCCCTTTGTGGGGCGCGCTTACGAACTTCGCGCACTTCTCGCTTTTCTAAAGCGGGGCGGGGCCCTCACGATCGTCGGTGCCGGCGGCGTCGGGAAGTCACGCCTTGCGCACGAAGCGGTGACACGTTTTGCGCGCGAGCGCGCAACCGAGTGCGTTTACGTTCCGTTGGCCGGCGTCATGCCCGAAGCCGTCGTCGGCACCGTGATGAGCCACCTCGGTATCTCTCAAGAGCCCGGTCGCTCGCCGCACGAAACGTTGACGGATCGTCTGCGCGATCGGCCCGCGGTCATCGCGCTCGACAACTGCGAGCACGCGCCCGACGAAACGTCGGCGCTCATCGATGCCGTCCGTGCCCTTGGGCATATCACGGTGATTGCAACCAGCCAGCGGCGTCTTGACTACGCCGACGAGACCGTCTTTGAGGTCGAACCGTTCTCGAGCGACGACGGCGTCGCATTTTTCCTTGCACGCGCCGGCCTCGAACCCGCGCAAATCAACGACGCGACGCTGGCAACCGTGGCGTCTATCGTCGAGCGTGTCGACGGACTGGCCGTTGCACTCGATCTCGCCGCAGCGCGCCTCGCGTCCCTTTCCCTCGAATTGCTCGCCGATGAATTGGGCGAACTGCGCCCCTACCAATTGCGTTCGACACGCGGCTCGGATCCGCGCCATCGCACGATCGGCAATGTCATCTCGTGGACGCACTCCCAGCTCAGTGAGAACGCGAAGCGGGCATTTGCGCAGGCTTCCGTCTATGCCGACGAGTTCGACGAAGACGATCTGTGTGCGCTCGGAGACTTGACGCGCGACGAAGTGCGGGCTGCGCTCGACGAGCTCGTGCTCAATTCGCTTGCGATGACTACCGAGTTTGGTTATCGCATGCTGCTGCCGATACGCGCGGTTGCGACGCGTATGCTTGCCGGCATGCGCAATCGCAGAGCGCTCGACGACGCATTCGCGCTCCGAATGAATGCGGTAGCATCGGCACTGTGGTCGCAGATTCGCACCGGCAACGCCGCGGGTGCGGTCGCTCGCTTGCACGTACGCTATGCGGACCTATGCGCAACACTCGCGTGGGCGCTCAAACGCCCGCAAGACCGTCTCGGCTCGATCGACGACGTGCTCTCCGCAATGATGCAGATCTGGGCGGAAGGCGGGCGCTTCAGCGAGGGGCTGCGCTGGATCGAACGCTTTGAGTCCGTCGCGCAACGCCTGAACGCGCAATTGCGCGGCCGGATCTACTTCCTTGGCTTATGCGTAATGAACGCCGCTTCAGACTATCACCGCATGGTCGAGACCGGGCCGCTGACGATCTCCGCGTTCACAATCGCGGGCGATCAGCTCGGGCTCGCGCGCGCTTATAATGCGCTTGCCGTTGCTTCGCTCAACACGGGCCGCTTTGAAGATGCAACGATGTACGTTGAAACATCGATACGCTTCTACGAACAAGTTGGACACAAACGCGGTATCGCGACGGCGCGCATCAATCAGGCCAACGTGCTCTACGAGGGTTTCGGCGAGCATGCGCGCGCGCTGGAGATTCTGGGCAAAGCCGTCGCCACACTCGAACTCGAGGGACCGCCCGCACTGTGCGGCATCGCACTCGGTGACATTGCCGAGGTCGAGTACGCGATGGCCGAGTACGACGCGGCCGTTGGGCATGCGCAGGACGCGATCGTGCGCTTCGAAGAGAACGCGAGTCCCACGATGATCGCGTGGGTGCACGAAACGCTCGCACGTGTCTGCCTTGCGCGCGGCGATCTCGCCGGCGCAACTAAAAATCTGCTCGTCGCATGCGATCTGCTGCGGCGCCTGCCGCAGCCGCTCTATATCGCGCGCCTCGCCGAGGTTACCGGCCGCCGTTTGCTCGCGGGCGGCAACGCGCGCATGGCAGCACTCGCCCTTGCCGCAGCCCGCCGTTATCGCAGCGAGCGCGCGCTGGTCTCATTCGGGATGTTCGCGGCCGAGGTTACGGCTGACGAGGCGGCGATTTTGGAACAACTCGGCCCCAACGACGTGGGCGAGGTCGCCCGGAATGCCGCCGCGCTCGATCTCGCGCGCATCTGTCCCATCCTCTCGGAGATGCTGAGCGCGGGATAGGTCGGCGCCGCCTCCGGCGAAACCTGGTATAGTGGGCGGGCTTCCCCCCATCCTCACATTTCAGGAGCATAGTGCAGTGGCTGAACACCAAGTTGATGCGGTCGTTATCGGTGCGGGCCCGGGCGGTTATCATGCCGCGATCCGGCTCGCGCAGCTCGGCAAGAGCGTGATCTGTGTCGATCGCGACGAGGTCGGCGGTGTCTGCTTGAACTGGGGCTGCATCCCGACCAAAGCGCTGCTCCATGTGGGCGAAGTAATCCGGCAGATCGACCATGCCGACGCAATCGGGCTGAAGGTTGCCAAGGCCGGCGTCGACCGCGAAGGCGTTGCAAAGTTCAAAACCGATGTCGTCAACGCGAACGTCGGTGGTGTCAAGACGCTCTTCAAAGGAAACGGCGTCCAATTCATTTATGGCGATGCAAGCTTTAAGGACCCAAACACGATTGTTGTAAAGACCAAAGATGGCAGCGACACGATCAAGGCCCAGAGCGTCGTAATTGCAACCGGTTCCGCGCCGATCGACGTCAAAGCGTGGCCCCGCGACGGTGAGTACATTATCAACTCCGACGATGCCGTGCAAGTAAAACGCATTCCGAAGACGATGCTGATCGTCGGCGGCGGCGTCATTGGCCTCGAATTTGCAACCGTGTATACGCGCATCGGCGCGAAGGTGCTCGTCATCGAGGCGCTGCCGCAGATTCTCACCGGTACCGATCTCGAAATCTCCAAGACGCTCGGTCGTATCTTGAAGAAGCAGGGCGTCGAGATCATGCTCGAGACGAAGGTCGGCAAGATCGAAAAAAGCGGCAAGATCGTCAAAGCGACGTTCAACGGTGAAGGCACGAACGGCAAGGACGAAACGCGCGAGTTCGACATGGTGCTGGTCGCCGTCGGACGCCGCCCCGTTACCGATACGCTCAACCTTACCGCGGCAGGGCTCGCAGCCGACGACAAAGGCTTCATCGCGGTCGACGCACAGTGCCGTACGAAAGTGCCGAATATTTTTGCGATTGGCGACGTCACCGGACAGCCGCTGCTTGCACACCGTGCAATGAAGCAGGGCGTCGTCGCTGCCGAAGTGATCTCGGGCGACAAGTCCGCTGCGTTCGATCCGGTCGCCATTCCGAACTGCGTTTACACCGATCCCGAAGTTGCGACCATCGGGTATTCGGAAGAGGAAGCGAAGGCCAAAGGCTACGAGGTACGCATCGGCAAGTTCCCGCTCGCGGCAAGCGGACGCGCGCGCACGATGAACGAGACCGACGGTTTAGTCAAGCTGGTCGGTGACGCGAAAACGGATCTCTTGCTCGGGATGCACATCGTTGCGCCGCAAGCCGAGTCGTTGATCGGCGAAGGGGTCATTGCACTCGAAATGGGTGCGACGCTTGAAGATATCGGGCTCTCGATACATCCGCATCCGACGCTCACCGAATCGATCATGGACGCCGCTGAAGCCGCGCACGGTAAAGCAATACATATCCTCAACCCCAAACCGAAAACTCCGGTGGGGGCAAAGTAGTCATAGGGGTCTATGGGGTCCATTGCTAGGCTGCTCGACCTCGGTCGCCGCCCCTACCGCGAGGTGTGGGAGATTCAGCACACCCTGCACCAGGCGGTTCGGGAAGGTCGCGAGCCCGACACCTGGATCTTGGTCGAGCATCCACCGGTCATCACGCTCGGGCGGCAAGCTAAACGAGATAACGTCTTGCTCTCACCCGAACTGCTCGCCGCTCGTGGCGTCGATCTGGTCGACATCGAGCGTGGTGGTGACGTTACCTATCACGGCCCGGGGCAGCTTGTCGTCTATCCGATTCGCAAGCTCGAGCGTTTTCGCGAGGTCGTTCCCCTCGTGCGCTCGCTCGAGGGTGCCGTCGTTGCGGCCGTCGCCCACTACGGGATAACTGCGGAACGCTGGAGCGACCATGCCGGGGTATGGGTGGGGCGCAACCAGATCTGCGCAATCGGCCTTGCAGTGCAGAAGATGGTATCGTTGCACGGCATCGCGCTCAACGTCTCCACCACGCTCGATTACGACCAGCTGATCAACCCCTGCGGATTGACCGAGCGGGGCATCACATCGATCGCACGCGAGACCGGCCGCGATGTCACAATTGACGAGGTCAAACCCGTCTTGGTTGAGGAGCTGGAGCGCGAGTTCAGTATCACGCTTCGTCGTGCCGCATAATATGGCGATTGAAATCAATCTAATCGATGACGACAAACCGGCGCGCGTGCGCAAGCCGTCGTGGCTGCGCGTCGCATTGCCGGCGGGCGAAGATTACGAGCGCGTTCGCGCTAAAGTCAATACGCTCGCGCTCAACACCGTGTGCAAGGAAGCCGCCTGTCCCAACATCGCCGAGTGCTGGGGTGCCGGCACGGCAACGATCATGATTCTCGGCGACACGTGCACGCGCGGCTGCCGCTTCTGCAACGTGAAGACCGGGAACCCCAAAGGCGTCGTTGATTGGATGGAACCGGTCCGGGTCGCCGATGCCGTGCGCGATCTGGGTTGGAAGTATCTCGTGCTTACCGCCGTCGATCGCGACGATCTCGCCGACGGCGGCGCGCTCATTTTTGCCAACACCGTCCGTGCGATTCACAGTCGCGTTCCGGATTCGAGGGTCGAGATTCTCAGCGGCGACTACCGCGGCGATCTCCGCGCGCTCGACATCGTAATGGACGCGCGTCCCGACGTTTTCGCGCACAATCTCGAAACCGTGCGCCGGCTCACGCCGAGCGTACGCGACAAGCGCGCGACGTACGAACAGTCGCTTCATATCCTCGCGCACGCGAAGTCGCGCGCACCCGAACATTATACGAAGACGTCGCTGATGATCGGACTCGGCGAGACCGAAGAAGAGCTCGAGCGATCGATGGATGACGCACGCGAAGTGGGTGTCGACATCTTCACACTCGGACAGTACCTGCAGCCGACAAAGAAGCATCTCCCCGTCGTAGAGTTTGTGACGCCGGAGAAATTCGATCGCCTCGGGGCGCTAGCCAAGACCAAGGGCTTCCACCAAGTGGTATCGAGCCCGCTCTCACGTAGCTCGTACCACGCCGAACAGGCATTCGAAGGATAAATGAGCAGCTTCTTCATTTTTCGTCCGATCTTTGCGGCCGTTTGTTCGATCATCATCTTGATTGCGGGGTTGGTCGTGCTGCCGACGCTCGCCATCGATCAATATCCGCAGATTGCGCCGCCGGTCGTGACCGTGACTGCATCGTATGTCGGCGCGAGCCCGCAAGCGGTCGAAGCACAGGTGACCAATCCACTTGAGACCGCGGTTAACGCGGCGCAAGGCCTTCGCTATATCAGCTCGACGAGTGCGCAGGGCGTTTCGTCAATCACTGCGACCTTCAACTTGGGAACGAACCTCGATATCGCTGCAGCCGACGTGCAGAACCTCGTGCAATCAGCGGTCGGACTCTTACCGCAAACCGTGCAACAGGTCGGCGTAACGGTTTCGAAAAACTCCGGCGCGTTTGTCATGGGCGTTGCGCTGCGGTCCAACAACCCGAAGTACGACAAACTGTTCCTCAGCAACTACGCCCAGCTCAACGTCGTGAACGATCTCGGACGCATCCCGGGCGTCTCGCAGGTGCGTATTTTCGGGCAACGCCAATATGCGATGCGCATCTGGCTCAATCCCCAGAAACTGGCCGGTGAGGGTCTCGCCACGAGCGATGTGGTTAGTGCGCTCCAAGGGCAGAACGTTGAGGTCGCCGCGGGCAGCGTGGGCTCAGCGCCGAGCCCACCCAATCAGCAATACACCTACGCGGTCGACGCGCTTACCCAACTCGCGACGCCTGAGCAATTCGCGAACATTATCCTGCGCGCGAATCCCAACGGCGGCTTCACGCGCCTCGGCGACGTCGCGCGGATTGCACTCGGCGCGCAGGACTATTCCACCGACCTGCGCTTTGACGGCAGCGAAGATGTCGTCGGCATGGGCGTGCTCCAGTACCCCGATGCCAACGCGCTGCAGACCGCCGACTTGGTCAAACAAAAGATGGCGCAACTCCAGACCAACTTCCCCGCAGGCATCACGTGGCAAGTTGCATTCGATACGACCTTATTCGTGCGCGAATCGATCAGGGAAGTCGTCACCACACTAGTCCTGTCGGTCATCCTGGTCATCTTGGTGATCTTCCTCTTCTTACAGGATCCCAAGGCCACGCTCATTCCGGCGGCGACGATCCCGGTTTCGCTGATCGGTGCGTTTTTCGTGATGAAGATCTTCGGGTTTTCAATCAATACCGTCACGCTTTTCGGATTGACGCTCGCAGCCGGGCTTGTCGTCGACGACGCGATTGTCGTCATCGAGAACATCGCTCGACACATGGAACAGGATCACACGTCCGGCACCGCACCGACAATAACGGCAATGCGCGAAATTCAGAGCGCAGTGGTTGCGTCGTCGCTCGTGCTCTTCTCGGTCTTTTTCCCGGTCGCGTTCTTCCCAGGCACCACGGGCCAGCTCTACAAACAGTTCGCGCTGACGATCACGGCAGCGATCACGATCTCGCTTTTCCAAGCGCTCACGCTCGCGCCCGCACTCGCCGCGCGTTTGCTCAATGGCGAGACCGAATCGAATTGGGGCTTCTTCCGCTGGTTTAACGCGGGGCTGCACAACTTCCGCGATTGGTACGCACGAACGCTGCCGAAGCTCTTTCGCCGCCGCTGGCTGGTCTTCGGCGTCTTCTTGCTTGCGCTTGGGCTTACGGCACTGCTGTTCCGCACGACGCCCAGCGCGTTCATTCCGGATGAAGATCAGGGCTTCTTCATCACGCTCGTGCAAGCGCCAGAGGGCACCTCGCTTGTCGCCACCCAGAAGATTGCGATCGAAGCGGAAAAAATCATCCGCGCGCAACCCGAAGTGCTCCACGTCTTTAACGTCACCGGCTTCAGCTTCACCGGATCGGCGTCGAACCGCGGGATCATCTTTACCCTGCTCAAACCCTGGAGCGAGCGCAAAGGACAGCAACATTCCGTCAGCGGGTTGCTCGGCCGCCTCAACTACATGTTCTACAAGAACGTCCCGGAAGCGCAGATCTTCGCCGTGAATCCGCCGGCGATCAACGGGGTCGGCAGTTTCGGCGGCTATCAATTCGAGCTCGAGGACCGCGCCAATCTCGGGTTGCCGGCGCTCGCCGGATCGGCATATGCGATTATGGGCGCAGCTGCGCGCGATCCACGCCTCAGCCAAGTCTTCACGCAGTTCCGGATCAACTCGCCGCAGCTCGAAGTCAAGGTCGACCGCAACAAGGTCCAATCGTTTGGCGCAAATCTCAACGACGTGTTCAATACCATGGAGGTCGACCTCGGATCCCTCTACGTGAACAACTTCACCTACCTGAACCGTTCGTGGCAGGTGATCGTCCAAGCCGATGCGCCATATCGCAACGATCCCGCGGCGCTGCAATACCTCTCCGTGCGGTCCGCAACGACGGGGACACCGATAAGCCCGACGTCAAACACCAATGCCACCGGCGCTGGTTTGACGCCGCTGAGCGCAATGGTCAACGAAAAGATGACGCTGAGCGCGCCGATAATCACGCATTACAACCTCTATCGCAACGTCGAAATCAACGGCAACGCGGCGCCGGGCCACGGCTCGGGCGAGGCGATCGACGCAACGCAACAGATCGCAGCAAAGGTATTGCCCAAAGGCATTACCTACGAGTGGTCGGGCCTGCAGCTCGACGAGATCGCAGCCGGCGCGCAGAGCGCGTTGATCTTTTTGCTCGGCCTGATCTTTGTCTATCTCGTCCTCTCGGCCCAGTACGAGAGTTGGATCGATCCGCTGATCGTGCTGCTGGCCGTGCCGGCCGCGCTGCTCGGCGCACTCGCATTCATAAACCTGCGCCACATACCGTTACCGCTGCTCTATGCCAACGTTGCCCAAGACGTCTACGCCCAGGTCGGCTACGTCATGTTGATCGGTCTCTCGAGCAAGAGCGCGATTCTGATCGTCGAGTTTGCCAATCAACAAATTCGCGCCGGTGCCGACGTTGTCACGGCGGCGCTGCGCGCAGCACAGACGCGGCTGCGCCCGATCCTGATGACGTCGATCGCGTTCATCATCGCCGTGATACCGCTGGTCTTTGCAAGCGGCGCCGGCAGTTCCGCGCGCCACTCGCTCGGAACCGTCGTCTTTGGCGGCATGTTGCTCTCGACGTTCCTCAATTTAGCGATCACCCCGGTGCTTTACGTGATCATCAAAGGACTTGAAATGCGTGGGCAGCAGCGGACAAATGGCCGACCACGCGGAGATGTTGTAGACACAGCGAAAATGCCTAGTCCGGTGGCCGGAGACTAGGGGAAAAACGCACCCAAACGGGTCCCAAACTGCGAGGGTTTTAAACTTCTTAACCCCGAAGTTGAGGCCAGCCGGAAGCTGATACTTTTAATAGTCCGGACCTCGAGTTTGGAGAACGTCTATGCTCAAAAGCCTCATCCGGGCGAGCGCAGCACTACTTGTTGCTGTCTCGTTCGGTTTTTCCGTCGTGCCGGCAGCGGCCGACCAAAGCCAAGCGCTCGCAACCGGCGTTGTAAGCGGCGCAAATACGGCGATCCGCAACGCCATGGATGCAAAGAAAGCACAACCGCAACCCTCGCCGCAGACGCAACAACAGGACAATCTGCAGCCGACGGTCGCACAAGTGCCTCCCGTCAGTCAGCTACCCGTCGGTGGCCAACAGCAATTGGGTCTCCCAACCGGGCTTACCTATTTCGCCGACCTCTCGATCGCGTATCCGTGGGGAGATATCGGCACCGCCAACGGCAAGTGGCTGCAGGGCGGAATGGACGGCATGCTCGGGTACGGATTCAATCCGACATCGCGCGCCGTTGCATCGTTCTATCAATTGCAACATTATCCGTACGGCTTCAACAGTGGAACCGTACCGCTCTATTTGCCCGCCGGCCTTCCCGCAGCGGGCTGCGTCAACCTCAACGGCACGACTGCCAACGGTTGCGGCGCACAGAATCTCGACCTGACCACCAAAGATTCGTTCTTGCTGCTCAGCTATGAAAAGCTGCTCATCCTCGGCGTCATCAAGGAAAAGTATCCGGTTCCCCTTGTGATATCGCCGACGTACGTTTCGCGCTGGTCACAGATCAACCAATCCGGACAACCCGGCAGCGACGTCGTGCCGTTCGTCAATCCGAACAACGGATTGCCGGTCACCGGCGTACCGACGCGCAGCGCGCAGTACTGGTCGGTTGCGTTCACGATGCCCTTCCTGAAGTCGCCGAAATTCTTCGGCACGTTCACGCTGGCACCGACCTGGCTCAACCATCTCAACGGCGTCAACCTGCAGAACACGGCGCAGCTCTACCAGATCCTGTATCTCGAGTACAGTGTCAATAAGAACCTTCGCCTCTTCTACGAGCCGCAGAGTTCACGGGACTATCTCCCGACCGATCCGTACGCACAGCACCTCATTGCGTACTTCCTCGGCGCGACCGAACGCTTGGGCAAGAGTGCGTACGTGCAGTTCGTGCTCAACAGCGGCGGACCGACGAACTACAGCCCCTATGGCATCAAATACTTCCAGTGCTATTCGCTGCCATGCAGCGGGAGCACCGTGCCGGCGGTCGGCGGTCTCAAAGCCACGCAATTCCAACTCCAATTCGGCATCGGCTCGCCCGCCGTTCTCCCGATTTAAGGATAGGCGCCATGATGAAAAAATATCTCGCACTCTTGACCCTTGTCGCCGTCGCCTCGCTTGCGGCGTGCGGTAACGGTGGCGGCGGCGGTAGCGTACCGCAGCTCGTGAAAGGCACCGGTCCTTCAACGGCACCTACACCAGCCGGCGGTCCGCTGCTCGTTGGTGTCGGCGATAGTCTTACCGCCGGCGAACAAGCCGATTCACTGCTCGGCCAAGCGACAACGTACTCGGGCTCATCGTATCCGGGGAATGCGGTCTATCCGACGCAGGAGAGCGGATGGTGGGCCGACATGTACGACTGCCTCACCTCGACCGGCGGCGCGTGCAACCACACACCGTACAGCCCAAACAATCTCTCCGTCGTAACCGGCGTTATGCCACTCATCGCTCCGCCCGGCGTTGGCACGCAGATCGTGCTCAACGCAGCGACGCTGTTTGCCAATACGCAATCGAGTTGCTCGGCGTTCAACCAATCAGGGTTCGGTGCATCGACGTGGCAAGGCACGCGCCTTAGCCCGAACACCGGTATCGCCGATCTCGCCGTTCCGGGCATTACCATGCACGAAACGGTCTATATGACCGGTCCGTACGAAGGACCGCCGGTGCAATCGGGAAGCAATTGCGGTTACGCAACACTGCCAAACGATCCAACCTCAGGTGGTTTGCAATCGCTGGTGCAGGCAGAAAATCAGTACTTCCTGCCGGTGCTCGGTGCCTATCAGACCGCGTACGGCAGCAATCTCACCCAACTCAACGTGGCCGTCGGTATGCAGCCGAAGCTCACCACGGTATGGCTAGGCGCGAACGATCTGTTGAAGTTTATCTTCTCGGCCGGAACAGCACCGGCGAGCGATACGCCGACGCAGATGGCCGCCGATCTCACCAAGATCGTGAAGTCGCTCACGGCGACGGGATCGAAGGTGCTGATCGCGGATCTGCCAACGTTGCTGCCGACAACGGGCAATCCGGTTCCGCAGTTCTTCCCGCAGGCGAAGCTTTCAGCGGATCTGCAATCGCTCGGCATTCCCGCAGCCGCAGCTAATGCAGCGGTGGCCTACATCGGCACGAAGTACGGTGTCACTGCAGGCGGTTATCTTACCGAGACCGGCTTCCTCGACGTCGTCGAGCTTTGCGCTGGTGGCTCGCCACTCTGCGTAACGCCGCCACTCGATCCGAGCGGCCCGGGTACCGGGCTCGGCGCCGTGTACCTGACGCCGGCGTTTGCAGCTGAAGTGCAAGCACTCAACGCGGGCTACAATCAGGCGATCGACGGTGTCGCGCAGCAGTTTGCGGCTGCGGCTCCCGGGCAAGTCGCACTCGTTCCGATCACCACGCTCTTCCAACAAGCCGCAACGACCGGCGTGTCGCTTCCGGGACTTCCCGGACCGCTCACGCTGCAATTCGGTGGCGGACTGGTCAGCTGGGACGGACTGCATCCAGCGAACGCCGGGTATGCCGTCATCGCTAACGAGTTCATTGCAACGGCGGATGCGTCGGCTGCCAGTGGTGGGCTTGGCATGACGATCCCGGCGCTGAGCGCAGCACAACTCACGGGAATCGCCGGAACCGATCCGTACGATCCGTACGTGTTGAAAGCCGGCAACCCGATGTCACCGTTTCCACTACCATAAACCATCCAATAAACTATCCAATGCTTCCTCACGTGGGCCGACGAACCGTAATGGCGTCGGCCCCTTTTTTTCCGATTTGAGGTGTGGACGGATCAATGACGAAGCATTTTGCGCTGCTCGGTTTCTGTGCGATTACCTTAGTCACTGCCTGCGGCTCGCCAAGTGGCGGTAACGTGCCGGCGCTCAATAACGGGACCGGCGCCGCAACCGCACCAACGCCCTTTGGCGGACCGGTACTGGTCGGAATCGGCGACAGCTTGACCGCCGGCGAACAGGCCGATGCAACCCTTGGAATACCGACGACCTACGCGGGATCGGCGTATGCAAGCCACGCCGTACCTCCGGGTCAGTCGAACGGATGGTTTGCAGACATGTATGACTGCGTAGCCTCGGCTGCCGGAGCGTGCAATCACACACCGTATAACGTCACGAACCCAACGTTGCTGCCGGTAAACGCATCGGCTGCGGTGCTCCCGCTAATCAACGCGCCGGGCATCAACACGCAGCTCGTCCTCAATGCGTCGACGCTGCTCACCACTACGCAATCGGCCTGCTCGAACTTCAATATGTCGGCGTTTGGGGCCACGACGTGGCCGGGCACGCGCGAGAACCCGGCAATCGGCATTGCCGATTTGGGCATTCCCGGCATCACGATGCATGAAGCTGTCTACATGAATGGGCCATACAGCGGACCGCCGGTGGTTAATCCCTCACCGGCTGCGCCCGGCACGACCTGCGGATACGCGACGCTCCCGAACGATCCAACGTCGGGTGGTTTGCAATCGCTCGTGCAAAGTGAGAATCAGCTTTTTCTACCGGTGCTCGGTGGGTATGCTGCTGCCTACGGTAGCAATCTCACCGAACTCAACGTCGCGGTTGGAATGAAGCCGAAGCTCGTCACCGTATGGCTCGGCGCGAACGACATTTTGAAGTACCTCTTCTCGGGAGGGAACAGCCCCGCGACCGACACGCCCGCGCAGATGGCGGCGGACCTCACGAAGATCGTCAAATCGCTAACCGCGACGGGAGCGAAAGTGCTCGTCGCGGACCTTCCGACGATCCTACCAACGAGCAGCGCTGCGCATCCCGTCCCGGAATTTTTCCCGCAGGCCAATTTGGTAAATGTTTTCGAAAAGCTCTTTATGGCTCCGGCGAATGCGCAAGCGATCGTGTCATACCTCGGGACCCAGTACGGAATCACATCCGGCGGTTATCTTACCGATAGCGGTCTCCTGACGATACTCGCCGGGTGCGCGCCGTTTGGTACCACGTGCAACACCGCACCGCAGCTCGACATTCCCGGCGAACCCGGAAGTGGTTTGGGCACGTACTATCTCACCCCGGCATTTGCCGCACAGGTGCAACAACTCAACGCCGCCTACATTCAGGTCATCGACAGCGTTGCGACCTCGTCGGGGAGCAACGTCGCGCTCGTCCCGATCAACACCGTCTTCCAGACGTTCTCAACGAGCGGCGTTTCGGTTGGGGGCCAAACGTTGACGCTGCAATACGGCGGTGGATTGGTGAGCTGGGATGGACTGCATCCTTCGAACGCCGGTTACGCGCTCATTGCCAACGAGTTCATCGCTGTTGCCGATCAATCGTTCGGGATGACCATTCCACAACTCAACGCATCGCAGCTAAGCGCGATTGCTACGGGCGATCCCTATAATCCGACCGTAGCGAACGATGCACTATTTGGCGGGTTCATCCAAATTTTTCCGCTTCCCTAAGCGTAGATACCGCGGAGTTTGAGCGCTTTCACGACGCGGTCGATGGCGAGGGCGTAGGCCGCGGTGCGGAAGTTCGAGCCGCGCGCATTCTTGATCTTACGCAACTCTGTTAGGTTCACGAGCAGCACATCCTCGAGCTTCTCGTTGACCTCGGCTTCCTTCCAGAAATAACCCATGCGATCCTGAACCCACTCGAAGTACGACACGGTCACGCCACCCGCGTTGGCCATGATGTCGGGGATCACCACGATGCCGTTTTGCTTGAAGATGCGGTCGGCTTCCGGCGTCGTCGGCCCGTTCGCGCCTTCGACGATCAACTTCGCTTTGACTTTGGATGCATTATCGGCGGTGAAGACCTTCTCGAGCGCAGCCGGGACGAGCACGTCGCAATCCGACGTAAGCAACTCGGCATTGCTGATGCGATCGCCGCCCTTGAAACCTTCGAGGCTGCGGTTCTTTGAAGCATGCTCGACTGCGCCGAGCACGTCGATGCCGTTTTTGTTGTAGAACGCGCCGGTCACATCGGAGATACCGACGACCTTACATCCGCGTTCGGCGAACAACTTGGCCGCGTAAAGACCGACGTTACCGAAACCTTGGATGATGACGCGCGCGTTTTCGGGCGTCAGATTCATCTCTTGCATCTCGTCGAGCGCGCAGATCGTTACGCCGCGTCCGGTCGCCTCGACACGACCGCGCGAGCCGCCGATTTCGAGCGGCTTACCCGTTACCACGCCCGGAACGTTTTGGCGCACGTGCATCGAGTACGTGTCCATGAACCATGCCATAACTTGCGGCGTCGTGTTGACGTCGGGGGCAGGAACGTCTTTATCGGGACCAACGACCTCGACGAGTTCTGCGGCATAGCGGCGCGTGATGCGCTCGAGCTCGTTCATCGAAAGCGTCGACGGATCGCAGGTTACGCCGCCTTTGCCGCCACCGAACGGCAGATCGACAACTGCGCACTTCCACGTCATCCAGAACGCAAGCGCCGTCACCTCGTCGAGCGTCACGCCGGGATGATAGCGGATACCACCTTTGGCCGGGCCGCGCGCGAAGTTGTACTGCACGCGATAGCCGGTGTAGACTTCGAACTCACCGCTGTCGCGTTGGAACGGGATCGAGAAGATAATCTGACGCGAGGGATGCGTAAGAATTCGACGCATTCCCGAGTCCAGTTCGAGAAGATCGGCCGCTTCGTTGAAATAGGCAATGCCGTCTCCAAAAACCGAGACTTCGCGCACCGCAGTGGTCATAGAATTTTTTTAGCCTCCAGAGGAATCCAAACCCACAAAACTACGGGAAACTGCGGAAAAGTCCCTTGAACATTCGGCACGCTATGCTTGCCAAGCAGACTAAAGTCTTAAGATTTCAAACGTTAAAGAGGAAGTTTACGACGTCGCCCTCTTGCATAACGTAGTCTTTTCCTTCGGCGCGGACTTTGCCGGCGTTTTTCAAGGCCGCCATGGTCTTGTATTCGACGTAGTCGTCGTACGAGACGATCTCTGCGCGGATGAAGCCGCGCTCGATGTCGCCGTGGATCTTGCCCGCGGCTTGCGGCGCTTTGGTGCCCTTATCGATCGTCCATGCGCGCACTTCTTTTTCGCCAGCCGTCAAAAACGTCATGAGTCCCAGCAAATCATACACGCGTAGCGCAAGCTCATCGAGGCCGCTGCGCTCGATGCCCAGTTCCGTGCAGAATTCTCGCGCCTCTTCATCAGAAAGACCGGCCAACTCCGATTCGATCTTTCCGCTGAGCACGACGACGGCGCTGCCATCCGTCTTGGCTACCGCTTGCACTGCGGCCACGAGCGGACCAGGTTTGCCGATCTGCGCTTCATCGACATTCGCAACGTAGAGCAGCGGCTTTCCCGTCAGCAAGAACGACTCGCGCGCGACCTCGCGTTCCATGCTCTGCACCGGGAAGCTCCGGGCGGGCTTACCAGCCTCGAGCGCGGCAACGAGATTCTTTGCCGCATCCATTGCAGGACGCTTTTTCGCGTCGGAACGCGCCTCGCGCTCGAGTTTGTCAAGGCGCTTCTGCATGGTGGCAAGATCGGCAAGCGCAAGTTCGATCCCAATAATCTCGATGTCACGTGCGGGATCGGGGCTTCCCTCGACATGTGTCACGTTGTCATCTTCGAAGCAGCGCACAACCATCGCGATCGCGTCGGTTTCGCGAATATGGCTAAGGAAGGCGTTGCCTAATCCTTGCCCGGTTGAGGCGCCGCGCACGAGCCCGGCAATATCGACGAAGCGAACGGTTGCGGGGACGATGCGCTCGCCGTGTACGAGCTCTTGCAGTACCCGCAGACGGTCGTCAGGTACTGCGACTTCCCCTACATTTGGTTCGATCGTCGCAAACGGATAGTTTGCCGCCAGCGCTTGCGCGGATCGAGTAAGAGCATTGAAGATGGTCGACTTGCCGACGTTGGGCAACCCGACGATACCGCAGGATAGGGCCATGGGGGCAAGAGATTTCCGCGAGGGTGTCGGATACCATGCTATGCGCCAAATGAAGGTCGACAAGCTCGGGATCGACCTCCTCACCCACGATCCGGTCGTGATCCTCAAGGACATGGACGGCTCACACTACCTGCCGATCTTGATCGGCCCATTCGAGGCGACGGCAATTGCGCTCGCACTCGAAGGCGCGGCGGTGCCACGCCCGCTCTCACACGATCTCATGCGCAACATCCTCGAGTCACTCGAGACCGCGCTCGAGCAAGTGATTATCCACGATATTCGGGACTCGACGTTCTACGCGAAGTTGATCTTGCGTTGCGACGGCGAATTGCAAGAGATCGACGCGCGTCCGTCCGACGGTATCGCGCTCGCGCTGCGCATGAAGGCGCCCATTTACGTCACCGACAAGATCGTGCTCGAGGAATCGGCGCCCGACAAGAAGCCGGTTGACGATTCCGAGATGTCGCGCTTCAAGAAATTCCTCGACGACCTCAAACCGTCGGATTTCAATCGATAGCCTATTTCAGCGTCGATTCCCACCAGCGCAGCATACGTGCGTCTATATCGCGGCGTTGCGCGATCTTCGTCGGGCCGTGGCGCGCGCCCGGATACACGTAATAATCGACGACCTTCCCCGCATTGGTAAACGCATTGACCAGCGAAATCGAGTTCATTAAGTGTACGTTGTCGTCGGATGTGCCCTGCAGAATCAGCAAATGCGCCTTGAGTTTACCCGCTGCCGGTAGCACCGAGGTCCGATCGTATGCGGCTGCGTTCTTCTGCGGCATCCCCATGTAGCGCTCGGTATACGCGGAGTCGTAAAAACGCCAATCAGCCGGCGGAGCGCCGGCGATGCCCGATGCAAAAGCATCGGGTGCGTGGGTAAGCGTAAACGAGGTCAGATAACCACCGTAACTCCAGCCATAGAGTCCCACACGCGTCGCGTCGACGAACGGCTGCGATTTCAGCCACGCAACGCCGGCAAGTTGTCCCGCCATCGCGATCTCGCCCATGCTCGAGGAGAACATGCGCGCATTGGCGGCGCGATCGTTATTCGAAGCGGGGCCATCGACCGTAAACGATAAGAAGCCGTGCTGCGCAAAAAGCGTCGGCAGCAAACCCGGCCACGCATTGGCGGCCGTGCCGCGCGCGACGCCAAGCGGTCCGCCATACACCGTGACGATGACCGGATACTTTTTCGACGAATCGAAATCCCTTGGCACCGTGAGCAACGCATCGAGTGGCCCCCACTTCGACGGTATCTCGATCAGCTTCGTCGTTGCGAGATCGTACTTTGTAAGATCCGGCGTCTGGAACAGCGTATCGGTTCGCGACCCGTCGAGCGAGCGCCGCGCGATCGAGGGCGGCGCCGATACCGCGGACGACGTTTCGATAAAATAATCGCCGTTGCGCTGCGGCATCACCACCGTGTGCGCTCCCGGACCGGGAGTGAGATTACGCGGCGATCCACCGGCGAGCGGAATCGCAAGGAGCGATTCATCGCGCCGCGTGGGATAGAGCGCGCTCACATACGCGATGTTGTTGTGCTCGTCGATGCGCCTGACGGATTCAACCGCGAAGTTGCCGGTGAGGCGCTTTGCCGTTCCCGAAGCAGCGTCGACACGGAAGAGCGCCTGCACGCCGCCCCGCGGAGAGAGCCACAGAAACGACTTGCCGTCACGCATGAAGACCGGCGGCGGGACGACCTCGACGAAGCGCGGATCCGACTCGCGCAGTATGGTGCGTGCTGCGCCAGTTTCGCGCGGAAAACTCGCGAGGCGCAGGTTGTGTTGCGGACGATCCACGATCTCGTCGAAGACCGCGTTCGAGTCAGGCGTCCAGGCAAACGAAAGGACGTACTCGTCCTTCGGGCCGCCGTCGTAGAGCAATCGCGATAACGCGCTTTGCGTATCCACCACGTGCAACGAGACGCGCGCATTCTTTCCGCCCGCAAGCGGATAAAGTTGTTCCTCAACCGTGTTGACCGGTGTTACGAGGTAGTCCTGAATCGGAAATGGCGCGATCGGGGATTCATCAAATGAAAGATAGGCGAGCGACGCGCCGTCGGGAGACCAGCGAAACGCCTCTTCGACGTTCATCTCTTCGCTGTAGAGCCAATCGGGGTCGCCGTTTATGCGCGTCTTCGAGCCGTCGGTCGTCAAGCGCCTCGGCGACGCGCCTGAAGCAATCATACACACATAGAGGTCGTTCGCGCGCACGTATGCGACGCGCGTACCGTCGGGTGACCACTGCGGCGAATCGGCGTCGCGATCGATCACACGATCGTCGCTTCCATCCGCTCTTGCAACGTGCAGCGCGCCTGCGTTGAGAAACGCGATGTGCGATCCGTCATCCGACCACGCGATCTGGGCGATCGCCCGCGAGCGCGATCCACGCGCTTCCGACTTCGCAGGGACCAGCTTGCTATCACGATCCGCGCGCATATCGTGGACGAAGAGGATCGGCGGATCGCTTTCACGCGCACCCGCAACCGAATACGCGTAGTGCGACCCGTCCGGCGACCAGCTAAATGCGCGCGGCGGCGTGCCGGTGATCGGGTGCACGGCGACGATATCGTTGACGGTGAGAACCGGCGTGGGCTCGCCGGCCGGGGTTCCTCCCGTGCGGGCGCAGCCGGCGACCGTGACACCAAAGATGCACAAGGCGAGTAAGAGACGCATGGAGCCCGCTTTCGAGGGTCCGCTCCCCGCACCTCGAACCAACCGCAGGCAAAATCACTTCCTAAAGAACGGAGATTATGGAGACGACGGAACGCGCCGACATCGGCGTTTTTGGTGGTTCGGGATTCTATTCGCTGATCGAGAACGCGCGCGAGGTTTGGATTGAGACGCCGTACGGCGCTCCCAGCGACAAAGTTGCGCTCGGCGAGATCGCTGGGAAGAAGGTCGCGTTTTTGCCGCGCCACGGCAAAGACCATCGCTTTCCACCGCAGTCCATCAACTACCGCGCGAACCTCTGGGCGATGAAAATGCTCGGTGTCAAATTCATCATTGCGCCCAATGCGTGTGGCTCGCTCAAGCGAGAGGTCAAGCCGGGCTCGATGGTCGTCTGCGATCAACTCGTCGATCGCACTAGCGGTCGCAAAGATACGTTTTTCGATGGTCCGATCACGACGCACGTCAGCTTTGCCGATCCCTACTGTCCGACGCTGCGCCCGATCGCAATCGATGCGCTCAAATCGCTTGGCATCGAAACCCACGACCGCGGCACGGTGGTCGTAATTGCGGGCCCGCGTTTCTCGACGCGCTCGGAATCAAAGTGGTTTCAGAGCCAAGGCTGGGAAGTGATCAACATGACGCAATATCCCGAAGCCTATCTTGCGCGCGAAGCGGAGATTTGTTTCGTCAATATTTCCCTGATCACCGACTACGACGTTGGAATCGACGGCATTGCGCCGGTTTCGCATCACGAAGTCATGGAAGTCTTCAAAAAGAACAACGATCGCGTGAAGAACGCCATCGGCAAGATCGTCGAGAAGATCGACCTCAAAGCCGATTGCTCGTGCCATCATGCGCTCGCCGGATCGCGAGGTTAAGGACGATGCGACGCGGTGGACCGAACGTCAATCTCGCCATCTACGGACAGGCGTTCGTCCACCTCGTGCGCCATCCGTCGATAATCGCATTGCCGCTCTTAGCGGCAATCATCGACATGTTCGTTTCGTATTGGCAGACGCTATTTACCGATCCGCTCGGTGGCGCCGGTGCCGGTCTGTTCCAGTTCGTGATCCAAATCGTCTACCTCTTCGCGTTCGGCGGCGCGGTAATCCAAGCCAACAACATCGCGCGCGGCCATAGCGCAAGCTTCGATGAGGCATGGGAAGAGACGCGACGCAAGGCTGGAGGCATTCTGCTCGCCGCGATCGGTTTTCAGTTTGTCACCTTTGCCGCGGCGTATATCGGGCAGTTTCTCGGCATCGGGAGCATCTCGCTCGTGCTGCAGCTCGTCGCCTATTTCTTCTTGATTCTGACGATACCGGCGGCATCTATCGGCGGTCTTCCGGGTGGACTCGCGATCTCGGGCTCGATCCGGGCAGTCCGCGCCAATTGGCCGGCATGTATCGTGCTTGCGATCGTCTTCGTCGCGCTCTGGATCTTCGCGCCGCAATACCTTTTGATTCCGCTCGCGCCATACGGCGTGATTCCGACGATGATCGGCATCGCCGTGTTCCGCGCACTCGCGCTTGCGTACCTGGCGTTCCCATTTGCCGTTACCTATGACGAAACGGCATTTCGGGGCTTCTACTAGACCACTAAGCCTTTCCGGTGAGCGCCATGCGCACGATCTCGCTCACCATCGTCGGGCTAACGTTGGTGCGCGCGAGACGCTGCGCATCGTCGAGCTTGTCGATCACCGCGATCGCCTCGGGCGGCGGCAGCGTGGGCAGTTTGCGCAACTCATCGGCATAGTCGACGCTGATCAGCGGCGCGCGATCTCCCGCACTCCCAAGCGCCGTCCAATCGCGCACGAGCGATTTGATCACATCGAGCCCTTCATCCAGCGTTTCACGATTCGCCCAGCCTTCTTCGGGCGTTTCCCCGTCGATCACGCGAAAGAACCACGTCGCGACTTGCGAGCGTAACGTGTCCTCTTCATCTCCGAGGGCCGCAAGCGCTCGGGTGACGCTACCTTGGCCGAGCGACGCGCCCAGTTGCGCGTGCTCCTGGTCATATCCCATACGCAAGAGAATCTCGCGAACGTGTGCTTGCGCGAGCGCCGGAAAACGTAGATCCACGACGCGCGAACGAATCGTGGGCAAGAGCCGGCCCGGCGTCGCGGACGTGAGAATGAGCACAACGCCGCGCGGCGGTTCTTCGAAGAACTTCAAGAGCGCGTTTGCCGCGTGATGTGTCGCGAAGTCGATATCGCCGAGCAAGAGCACGCGCATGCCGCCGCTGTATGACTGCATCGAAAGCTGGCGCACGAGATCGCGTGCGGTGAGGTCCTCGCCTTCGTAGAAGCCCATCGCGTTGTCGGCGTCGCCGATCTTGAGGATCCCGACGTGCTCGAGAAAGTCCGGATGATGCGCACCTTCCGCGGTGAAGAGCTTGCACGATGCGCATGTGCCGTCGTAGCCAAGTACGCCGTCCTTGGGGGCAAGACAGAGCACCGATTGCGCAAGGCGCGCAGCGAACGTTTTCTTGCCCACACCTGGCGGTCCTGAAAACAAATATGCATGCGCGAGGGTTTGCGGCGTCATGCGACTGAAATATTGCTTCGGTCCTTCAGCGCCGATGACGTCGAAGTGCAAGTCGCTCATAGGAGCGCCTCGAGTTTGCGATAGGCTTCAGCGGCCACTTCTTCGGGCGGCTTGGTCGCGTCGATCACTTTGAAGCGGCGCGACTTTTGCGCGAGATCGAGGAATCCGCGCCGAACCCACTCGTAAAACTCGGTACCTTCTCGTTCCATACGATCGCCGGCGCCGGCATCCCGCGCGGCCACGCGCTCGCGCGAAATCGCAACCGGAATGTCGAGCACGAAGGTAAGGTCGGGTTCGAGACCGCCCGTCGCCGTGTTGCCGAGTTCACGTAAGAATTTCAGGTCGATACCACGCCCGTAGCCCTGATAGGCCAGGGTCGAGTCGGAAAACCGGTCGCAGAGAACGATTGCCCCGCGCCGCAACGCGGGCTCGATCAGGTCAAGCACATGCTGCGCCCGCGCCGCACTAATTAGGAGCGCCTCAGTCAGCGGCGCGATCGTGAGCTCGGGCTGGAGGAAGATTTTCCGGATGGCATCACCCGCCGGCGTCCCGCCAGGCTCCCGGGTAACGATGGTTTCCTTGCCCGAAGCGCGTAATCGTTCTGAAAGAGCGGCTACGAGCGTACTCTTGCCGCAGCCTTCTATGCCTTCGACCGTGATGAATGTCACGGATCGGTATTCGACGGAGCGGCTTTGTATGTCATCTCCAGGGTCAATGTTCGGCGATATCGTCGAGTGGTTTCTCGGCCGAGCCGGTGATCGGCGCCAGTATAAACGGCGCGCCGGCGCGTTTCACATGTGGTATCAGCCCAACCCGAACGATCCGAACCTGCTCAAATCCGGCGTCGGCCTCGAGCTCTCTCCGAACGGCGCGATGTTCATCCTGCAAGAGCCGGTGACCGCGCAGCAGTTCAACATCATCGCCCGGATTCGCGATCGCAACATTCCGTTGCGAGTGAAGCACGTGCGCTCGGATCAGGTGCAGCATCAAGGATCGGCCTGGAACCGCTACATGTGCGAATTCGTCGGCATCGCTGCCGACGATTGGGACGCGATCATTCGCTACGTCAACGACGAGCCCGAAAACAGCGACCGGCGCAAGATGCAAAACCAGGAGCCGAGCGAGAAAGTCGATGACGCGTATCGCTTGCTGCCGATGGCGCTCCAAGAAAAGATCATGGCGATGCTGATCGCGCAGAACAAACTCGAAGCAACAAAGCCTGGGCAGACGCCGCTACTCAAGCTTTTCTACGGCGGCCTGGTGAATCGGCCAGGGCAAAAGCCCGCGCACCGCTTCAACGTGCACAGCCGCATCAAGCGCGGCGATGAGATGCTCGCCTTCGACACTCGCTTTCTCGTGAGTGAAGACGGCGAGATTACGGCGTTGTAATCGTGCTGGCATTACTTGCTCTCGCGCTGGCTGGTGGGTGCGGCACGTTCGTTCGAGACACGCCCGCTACGGTGCGCAGCGCACCAAATGGACCGATCGTCCGAACCCTTTCGAACTCGGTTGAACTCGACGTCGACCAAGATCGCAGCGGGTGGCTGCACATATCGGCACCGGTAACCGGTTGGATTGCGGTGCCCGCCACCGTGGTTTACTGTGGATCGAAAAGCCTGGACGACCAAGACAAAGTCACGGCGGCTCTCGACAAGGTCGGCGCGCGGGCCAAAACGGACCAACTCGCTGCCGACACGCTCATGCGGTATCAAGTCTTCGGAGCGTCCGACGGCTACGCCGGCGAAATTACAAGCGACGCTCTGGCGGCGTTGATGGTGGCCAATCCAAAACTTCTGATCTCGGTTTTGGATCAACTACCGGACGCGAAACGCGAAAATCTCTTGCGCGGCTTAGTCCTGACCGGATCGGGAGACCCCGCGCGCGTTCGCGCGTTCAAAAAAGCAACGAGCGCTGAGCCCCTCCATCCAACGTCGGTTACCTGGAAAAAGCTCAGCGCAGCGTGCGGAACGGATCTGTCTCGGCTTCCGAATTGTTAGGCTAGTCCGCTACTTTAAAGATCCTGACGCGGCGGTTCGGTTCGAGGCCGGTGCTACGCGACTGCAAGCGATATTTCTCCGCGAGTTGGTGTTGCATGCGCCGGACGTACGACGTCTGCGGTGAAAGTTCGATCGCTTGATTGGTAAGCAGCACCTGATAGACCGCCTCCTCGGCTTCGCGTAGCGCGATATCTTCGTGATCGATCGAGCCCAGGTTGAAGACGTCGCGCAAGGCGCACTGAATCTGCGTCGTCGTATTGGTCTTGATCGAATAGATCGGTACGTTGTCGGAGGCGATTTGCTTGAGCTTCGGTTGTCCCTTACGCTCGAGCGTCTTGAGCGTGAGCACGACATCGGCATCGTCCCAGTTGCGGGCAATCGCCGCATTGATCCGCAGATTGTGCACGGCACGCTCGATTTTGTTGCGCGAAACGCCATACGGGAAGATGTAGAGCGGTTTGTCGACACCTTCGTCATGTGGATCGTGATGGTGATCCATCGACTCGGCAAGCTGCGGCATCGTTTCGGTATCGGCCTCTTGCACGATCGCCACGTCGCCGCTGGCAGTACGTTGACGGATCTCCGGCTGCGGCTGGTAGCCACGCAAAAGTGCGTCAACGACTTCCGCGACGTTCTTGTGTATGGCGAGGCGATCTCGATCCTGAATCTCGACCAGCAGATCGAACGTCGGGGGCGCCTTGCGCTCGAGCACGGTCTTGCGCGTGCCGCGCCGGCGCGCTTCCTCATCTGAGAGGGTTACTGCGCTGATGCCGCCGAGCAGATCCGATAGCGTCGGATTCATCAAGAGATTTTCGAGCGTCTGACCGTGCGCCGTACCAATGAGCGTAACGCCGCGCTCGGCTATCGTGCGCGCCGCCGCCGCTTCGGCTTCGGTTCCGATCTCGTCGATCACAATGACTTCGGGCATATGATTTTCGACGGCTTCGATCATCACCGCGTGCTGCAGCGCCGGATCCGCGACCTGCATGCGCCGCGCGAGGCCGATTCCCGGATGTGGAATATCCGAATCGCCGGCAATTTCATTCGACGTATCGACGATCACGACGCGCTTACGATCTTCGGACAAGATGCGTGCGCATTCGCGCAGCATCGTCGTTTTACCGACACCGGGTCGACCGAGCAAACATATCGATTTGCCGCTGCGCAGGACGTCGAGTACGATGTCGATCGTGCCATAGACCGCGCGACCGACGCGACAGGTCAAGCCAACGATTTTACCCTGACGATTGCGAATCGCACTGATGCGATGCAGCGTCTGCTCGATGCCGGCGCGATTGTCTGCGCCGAATTGTGAAATGCGCGAGCACACGTGCCCGATGTCTTCGTTTGACACCGGCGTCTCGGAGAGATAACGAAAATCGTTCGCAAAGCGCGCCTCGGGCGGACGCCCTAAGTCGAGCACGACTTCAATGATGTCTTCGAGATTGGGGAGTCGGACGAGCGACTGTCGGATGGGGAGTGGGAAGATATCGAGGAGTTGGGAGAGCTCCCAGCTCGGGGAAACGGACTGCGCTTTGACGGCCAACGCGGTTCCTCGCCTCCAGAGAAGGTTTGTGCATAGTTACCCACAGCGTGCGGGCGACCCTCCCACATCTTGGGTCGAGTTCCTGGACAACCACTAGGGAGCCGGTTCGCTGCCCTATTCAACGACAACGCGTATCTTGCGCAGCGAGTCGTCGTTCGGGCCCTGGATGCGCACGCCGGCCTTGAGCTCGAGGCGTAAATAATCAACCAATTCGGGCGTGATCTCTTCGCCGGGCGAGAGCACCGGTATGCCGGGCGGATACGGAGAGATCGTCTCGGCGCAGATACGCCCGGCGGACTTGCGAAACTCGATCGACTCCGTATCAGCCAAGAACGCGTCGCGCGGCAGCATGCGCATCGGCGGAATCTGCGGCATATGATACGTTCCGCGTTTGAGACGCTGCTCGAGAATACCCGACGGCGCATACATGTCGAGTGGACGATCCTCGCGCGCCATCTCTTCAAACGCTGTCACCAAACGATCGGCGGCTTCGCGCGTGGTCCCAATCGTAAAGAGCGCAACGATATTGAAGAGATCGGCAAGCTCGACCTGAATGTTGTGGCGTCCGCGCAGGATCGCTGAAGCTTCGTAACCGGTGTAACCCAAGCCGGTGACGCGTACCGTCATTTTGGTCGGATCCACGGCGAAGACGCCTTCGCGTCCCGCGATCTCTTCGCCGAAACAATAGACGCCTTCAATCTGATTGAGCCGCTGACGCGTCTCTTGGGCAAGCTCGATTGTCTGCGAAAGCAGCGCTGCGCCTTGCGTCGCCATCTGCATCCGCGCCACGTCGAGCGACGCGACCATCGGCAAGTTCGGCGACGTTGAGAGGAACATTTTTAGCACGGCCTTGAGCCGGTCGAGCCGCACGCGATCGCCGATCTGATGCAGCATGGCGCACTGCGAGAACGCCGAGAGCATCTTGTGCGTCGAGTTGATGCTCAAATCGGCGCCGGCTTCGGTCGCCGAGAGCGGCAGCGCCGGATGAAACTTAAAGTGCGGCCCCCACGCCTCGTCGACGAGGAGCAGCTTGCCGGCATCGTGCGTGATGCGCTCGATCGCCTCCAAGTCGGCGGCAACGCCGTAATACGTTGGCGAGACGACGTACACGGCTTTGACATCGGGGTGCTGCTCGAGCGTACGCGCTACCGTCTCCGGCGTGACGGTGTGGTCCATGTGCATCTCTTGATCGACGGCCGGCTGCATGTAGATCGGATGTGCGCCACTCATCACAAGACCGCCCAGCATCGACTTGTGCGAATTGCGCGGCACGGCGATCTTTTCGCCTGGGTTCAGGGCGGTCATCATCATGCATTGATTGCCGCTCGTCGAGCCGTTGATCAAGAAGAACGTGTTGTCGGCGCCGTACGCCTCGGCCGCAAGTTCTTGCGCTTCTTTGATCGACGCGGTCGGCTGGAGCAAGTCGTCGATGCCGGGCATCGGCGTTAAATCGATCGCCAGGATGTTGTCGCCGACGAACTCGCGGAACGAAAGCTCCGAGCCGCGCCCTTGCATGTGACCTGGCGTGTGAAACGGCAAGACGCCCGAGTCCACGTAGTCAAGCAGCGCTTGAAAATAAGGCGTCTTGGTTTGGTCTAAACGGTGCTCCGCCCGAGGCTGGGCGCGCGCTGGAGCCGCTTTAAGCAAGGACTTCGAAGCCGAGCCGATCGAGCATAGCGAAGTCATCTTGATCGTTGCGGCCGCTTGTCGTCAAGTAGTTTCCAAGCACGATGCCACTTGCACCGCTGCGCATGCCGAGGTCCTGAAGACCCTGTAGCGTGATCTCACGGCCGCCGGCAAAGCGTACGAGCGCACTCGGCAGCGCGAGGCGCGCCATCGCAACGAAGCGCAGCGCCTCCACCGGCTCGACCAGCGAACGATCCTGGAACGGCGTACCGGGGCGTGGATTAAGAAAGTTTATCGGCACCTCTTCGGGCGCGATGCTCTGCAGCGTGCACAGAAAGTCGACGCGATCGTCGGTCGTTTCGCCCATGCCGATGATGCCGCCGCAGCAGACCTCGAGACCGGCCCCGCGGACGAGTTGCAGCGTCGCCATCCGTTCGTCGAACGTGTGCGTCGTGCAGACGTAGGGGAAGTAACGCTTCGACGTCTCGAGATTGTGGTTGACCTTGTCGACGCCGGCTTCGACGAGTTGCCACACTTGATCTTCGCGCAGGATACCGAGCGAGACCGCAACTTTGAGCGGCAGCTCGGCTTTGATGATGCGCACGGCCTCGCACACGCGCTCGAGCAGCTTGGTCGATGGGCCGCGCACCGCGACGACGATGCAAAACTCGCCGGCACCGCGCGCGTGCGCATCGCGCGCCGCTTCGACAAAACCTTCGACGCTCGAGAGCGTGTCGGGCTCAACGTCGCTTGCAAAGCGCGCGCTCTGCGAGCAGAAGTGGCAGTCTTCCGAACATCCGCCTTTTTTTGCGTTGTAGAGGACCTCGACGGCGATGCCGTTGCCGCAGTGCGTCGTCGCGCACCTCATCCGCTAACGCCAGGAGATCCGGAACCTCGCTCTCGGGCAATTGCACGAGCGCGTCGAGCAGCTGTGCGATCGGCGGGAAGTTTTTGGTCGATGCACGCGCATGCGCGCGGCGGCGATCGTGGGGTGCAACGGTGCCTCTTTAGTTAATCTATTTGAACAGTGAATCGAAGATGCGCGCGCCGGCTTTTACCGAGGCAGCTTCGTCTTCGTCAAACGGCAGAATGCCAAGAATCTCGGCCTTTCCCTGCAACGTGCGCGCGACGTCGTCGCGGTAGCTCTGCTCGGTCGGACCCCAGCGCTCGACGAGCACGGCTCCGACAAGCTTGATCCCGGCTTGTTGGCACTGTGATCGCGGTCAACAGCGCATGATTGACGCATCCAAGTTTGAGGCCGACGGTAAGCACCGTACGGAATTGCCCGGCGACGGCGATGTTCCCGAAGTGCTCGCGTGCGTTGAGCGGCACCATCAACCCGCCCGCACCTTCGGTCGACCAATCCTTCACCGATATGCGCGACTGCGTCGACCAGTTCGCCCGCATGCACCTCGGGTTGCCCGTACGCAAGCGCGGCCGACCACGGATCGGCGGCTTTCTCGAAGCGCGCAAGTTCGAGCGAACGCACACCCGCGAGTTTGCCGGCGCGCGCAGCATCGCCGGGAATTCCCGGAGCGAGGCCGGTCTGCACGAGTTTGACGATCGATCGGCGTGATGCCGTGCGTTCTTTAGGGCGAGCGCGAGCGCCGCGGTAACACGCGTCTTCCCGACGTCGGTATCGGTACCGGTTACAAAGTAACGATGCATTCCGCAAGGCCTCGCAGGAGCAGGTCGATATGCTCGCTTTGGTGATCGGCACGCACGGAGAACCGGATCCGTGACGTACCCGCGGGAACCGTGGGCGGCCGGATCGCCGGTGCGTAGATCCTCTTGCTTTCGAGCCGCGCAGCCATTTCTACCGCTCGCTCTTCGCTCCCGAGCACGAGCGGCACGATTGGGGAGAGGTCATCGATCGCGGGAAAGCCCAGCTGGCGCAGACCCTCGCGCAGACGTCGCACGTTGCCGTGAACGCGTGCGCGCAGTTCCTCGCCGTCGCGAATGAGCACCAGCGCAACGCGCGCCGCCAGGGCGAGCGCCGGGGGCATCGCCGTGTCGAAGATGAACGAGCGCGCGGCGTTGGTTAGCAGTTCGATCAGCGGCGCGGGACCCGCGATAAAGCCGCCCTGGCCTCCAAAGGCCTTCGAAAGCGTGCCCATCACGACAACGCGCGGATCGTGCAACGCGCGCGCATGACCAGCGCCTTGCGAGCCCACCAGGCCAAGCGCGTGTGCCTCGTCCAGCAGCAAGACGTCGTCGTCGCCGAGGTCGGCGAGCATTGCCGCCACATCGACGGCATCTCCGTCCATACTGAAGATCGACTCGGTGACGATCAGTGCGCTTGCGCGGCGTGCGGCACGCGGCGGCAGCGCCGCGTGACTGTAAATCACCCGCGGGTTGCGCGTACTGCGGATCCCGTCGATCAGCGATGCGTGGTTCAGGCGATCCGAGTAGATCGTGTCGACCGTCCGCGCAAGCACGCTGATCGCACCGAGTGCCGCATGATATCCCGATGAAAAGAGCAGTACGCGCTCGCGACCGAGCCAGGTTGCAAGTTCTTCTTCGAGCAGCGAGTGTTCGCGATGGCTTCCACCGAGCAAGCGCGCACCGCCCGAACCGACGCGCGTTGCGCGTCGAAACGCTTCGACGACTTGCGGTTGCGTGGCGAGCGCGAGGTAATCGTTCGATGAAAAATCGAGCAGCCCGGAAAGGCCATGCGTGCGAATCGCACGATAGCGTCCGGCAGCGCGGATAGCGTCGAGCTGCATCGCCGCGCGATCGAGATAGCTCAACGCGTACGCTCCAGCGCCTCGTTGAATGCATCGAAGAAATCGTGGATCTCGTCGTTGCTCGAGGAAAGTGGAGGCACGAGTTGCACGACCGCGCCGATCGGCCGGGTAAAATGTCCAAGGTCATACAGCGCATGTGCAACCGGCCAAGCGCGCTGCGCGTCGCGCAGCTCAATCCCGACCATCGTTCCGGCCTGGCGGATCTCTGCGATCGCAGCATGTTCCCGCAGCACGGTGGCGCGCTCGCGGACCGTCGCTTCGATGCCGCCGGCGCGCTCGAACGTTGCTTCGCGCGCGAACAGTTCGAGCGAAGCGAGCGCCGCCGCACACGCGATCGGATTGCCGGCGTACGAGTGCCCGTGAAAAAACTGCTTGCGCTCCTCAGGCGCGCCGAGAAAAGCGTCGTAGATGCGATCGCGCGCGAGCACAGCCGAGAGCGCTAACGCACCGCCCGTGATGCCCTTGCCAAGGCAGATCAAGTCGGGACGCAGCTCGAGTTGCTCGAAAGCGAACATCGTACCGGTACGGCCGAATCCGGTTGCAATCTCATCCACGATCACGAGCGGCGTGCACGCGCGTAACGGCGCGTAGTGCTCCGGCGAAACGAGGCGGATCCCCGCTGCGGCCTGTACGAGCGGCTCGACGATAATCGCCGCGACATCCGGCGCATCGAGATCTTGCGGATCTCCGTACGCGCGCGTTTCGAAGGTGATTGCGCCGAAGTTCGACTTAAAGACGGCGATGTCGGAAAGGCTCATCGCGCCGGTTGTGTCACCGTGGTACGCGTCGACCAAACGCAGAAAGCGCGTACGGTGCGGTTCGCCGGCATTGCGCCAATACTGGAGCGCCATCTTGATTGCCGCCTCGACCGCGCTTGCACCATCGCTGCCGAAGAACGCGTAGTCGGTTTCACAATATTCGCAGAGCGCTGACGCCAGCGTTTCAGCCGGCAGGTTCGAAGCGCCGAGCGTCGTCGCGTGATCGAGTGTGGAAGCTTGGAGCGCGATCGCATCGACGATCGCGGGGTGGCAGTGCCCGTGGATGATCGTCCAGATCGAACTGACGGCGTCAAAGACGCGTCGCCCGCGCGCGTCGATCAGGCTCGTGCCGTTGGCGCGGACGAACGTCCTCTCGGCCGAGTCGAAGGACTGCATCTGGGTGAACGGAAGCCAGAGGCGGGACACCGCTTGCATCATGAGTCGAACGAGCTTCGCGTGGATACGCCGGTAATCATCGTCGGAGGAGGGCCCGTTGGGCTCTCGCTTGCGCTGGGTCTTGCGCGCTACGGATCGGCTTCAATCGTGCTGGAGCGCAATGCCGAGCCCGTAAAGGAATCTCGCGCCGCGGTCATCTGGCCGCGGACGCAGGAGATCCTCCGCGACTGGGGAGCGTATCGAGCGCTGCGAGAGGCGGCGCGCTTCGTGCGCGTGCTGCGCGGCACCAACGCACGTACGCAGGCGACTTTCGTAACCATCGACTTCGGCGCGATCGACGATGTTTTCGACGATCCGGGCTCACTCATGTTGCCGCAGAGCCACACCGAACGCATCCTGCGCGAGCTGGTGCGCGCACAGCCGCTGTGCGATCTTCGCACCGGCGTAACCGTGACGGGCTTAACGCAAGATGCAAACAGCGTCGAGGTTCGTTACGAGAACGCCGGCATCGCCGGAAGCCTGCTCGGCCGATTCGTGGCAGGTTGCGACGGTGCCCACGGCGTCGTGCGTCAGGCGCTCGGTCTTACGCTGCAAGGCATGACCTATGACGCACGTATCGTCCTGAGCGACGAGATCGTCGACGCCGAGATTCCGGCCGATGTCACGGCGCGTGTCCGGTTCGATCTGCCCGGCTTGCGCGGCGCAATTCGTTTCGGTGATCGGTCGTGGAGGGTAATGGCTTCGGTACCGAAAGATCTTTCGGACGAAGACGTTCTTGCGCCGCTTGCGCACCAGCAGCGCGTGCGTGACATCTTCGGCGATGCCCCTTTCGAAACGCAGTGGAGCAGCATCTTCAAGATCCATCGCCGCCATGCGCAACGTTTTTCCGTCGGTCGTGTGATGCTCGCGGGAGATGCCGCGCATCTCAATAGTCCGGCCGGAGGTCAGGGAATGAACGCAGGGATTCAAGACGCCGCAAACCTTGCCTGGAAGCTTGCCCTCGCGATCCGCGCGGAACATTGCGCGCCTGCACTCATCGATAGTTACGACCGCGAACGGCGCGAGATCATTACCGACACCGTCGAGCGCGTGACCGATCGCATCACACGCGTTGGTATTACCTTTCCGATGCGTGCGCGGCAATTTGCCATTCGCACGTTTGGGCGCGCGATTCGCGTGCGTGGCATGCAGCGCAAGCTTTGTCGCGGGATCGGCATGCTCAACGGGCGTTACGCCAACTCGCCGATCGTCGACAATCGTCACCCGCTCGCTGGTCGCCGGCTCGACGATCTGCGTCTCCCGGACGGATCGCGTCTGAGCGCCAAGCGCGCCGGTGACGCGATGGTCATCGTCGTTGGCGATCTGTCCCTTGGACTGCCGCACTTGTCCATCGAGACGCCGCCGAAGCGCTGGCACGTCAAGCCGCCGGTGGTGCTGATCGTGCGGCCCGACGGTTGCGTCGCCGCCGTGGTCGAGAAACCGACGATAGAACGAGTCGAAGCGGCATGGCGTCGCGCGTTCTGCGATGCGCTTCCCCTTCCGGTGCCCTCATAATGGCGACCAACATTCGCGGCGCGGTAGCGCGCATTTCGGTCGGGGCTTGGTTCGAGCTCTACGACCTCTTCATGACCGCCTACATCTCGCTCGGTCTCATCAGAGCCGGCATCTTCACCGCCACGTCGTCCTCCCCGTTCGCAATAACCGGTTTCGCGAGCTTCGTCGCGTGCGGCTTTGCCGGCATGTTCTTCGGCACGATCATTTTCAGCGGTATCTCCGATCGCTTCGGTCGCAAAACGGCCTTTGCGTCTTCGCTCGTGTGGTATTCGTTCTGCACGCTCGTGATGGCGTTTATGCCGTCGGGTCCGTGGATCGATCTCTGGCGCTTTCTCGCCGGTGTGGGTATCGGCGTGCAGCTCGTCACCAGCGACGCCTATGTGTCCGAGATCGCCCCGAAAGAAGAACGGGGCAAATGGGTTGCCTTCACGCAAGTGATCGGCTACACGTCGATCCCGGTCGTCGCGCTTCTCGCATATCTGCTGGTGCCGCACCAGATCTGGGGCTTGGACGGCTGGCGTTACGTCGCGCTTATCGGCTCGCTCGGCGGCGTCGTCATCTGGTTCGTGCTGCCGGGACTTCCCGATTCTTCCCGCTGGCAAAAAGCGCACGAAAAGATCGTCCACACCGGACCAGGCTTTGTCATCCGGACGCTCTTCGATTCGACTTATCGCTCGCGCACGCTGATGATGATCGTGTTCAATCTGTTGCAGTCGATCGGGTTCTATGGCTTCAATTCATGGGTGCCGATCTTTCTTGCCACCCAAGGCGTCGAGTTCACCCACTCGCTGCAGTACTCGTTTTTCATTGCGATCATCAATCCGCTCGGGCCGTTGCTCGCGATGATCTTTGCCGAACGCTTCCAGCGCAAATGGCAAATCGTCGTACTCGCACTTATCGTCGGCGGGGGAGGGCTCTGTTTCGCTCTTGCGCGCACGCCGATTCCGCTCGTCCTCTTCGGCACGATCGTCGCGCTCGCCAATGCGTGGTTCTCGGCCACCTACCATACGTACCAAGCGGAGCTGTTCCCGACGCGCATCCGCGGTCAAGCCGTGGGCTTCGTCTATTCATGGAGCCGGTTTAGTTCGATCTTCGTGCCATTCATGATCGCAGCGGTGCTGCGCGCGAACGGGACGCTGGGCGTCTTCGCGTTGATCTGCACGGCGATGATCGTGGTTGCGCTCGATATCGGCATCTTCGGACCAAAAACAAATGGCCGGGACCTCGACGAGCTCGCGCCGCTGGATGCGAACGCCCAGTGACGAAAATGGTCGCGCTCGGAAGCGCTTTTCTCTTGCTCGGAGCACTCGGCATCTTTATGAATTTCAGGATGACCGCGTCGCGTCCGAACCCGATCTTTGCTTTTGGCAACGTGCTCTTCTTCGTCGGGCCGATCGTGCTCGGCATGCGCACGATCGCGCGGTCGCTACACGATCTCGACTACTTTGTCTTTGGCTTTGCAATCGTGGGAATCGTGGTTATGGGTACCGGACTTTTATTCGGGCGCCGCGCGCGTAACTAGCCGATGCATGGCGTAGGCCACGATTGCCGTCGCTCCATAGAAAATCGCTAGCGACTCGATTAGCAACCGCGAATACGCCTGCTCGAGCTGCGGAAAGTTCATTCCGTTCGGTAAGAGTTACGATTTTTGTTCAGCTCCGACGTTTACTATATGGTAAATGAGGGGTGAGCTGACGAAAAGATGAGCAAAAAGCGGGACTCTTATTCGACCCGCTCGTCGATTGAGACGTTATAGAGGAACAGGAACTTGCCCCACTCGCCCGGCAGCGTGTTGCGCTTGATCTGAATCCACGGAATGTACTTCGGCTGACGCGGCTTGCGCTTGAGCGACATGTTCGCTTCATCGGGCGTACGGTTGTTCTTACGATTGTTGCAACGCATACACGCGCAGACCAAATTCTCCCACGTCGAAGGACCGCCGCGACTCCGCGGCACGACGTGATCGACCGTCATGAGCTTCTCGCCGCGCGTTCCGCAGTACTGGCACATGTGGTCGTCGCGGATCAGCACGTTCTTCTTCGTTAGCGCAACCTTCTGCATCGGCCGTCGGATGTAGTACAGCATCCGGATGATCGAGGGCATACGCATTTCGTAGCGCGTCGATGCAAGCACGCGGTCGAGGTTGTGGACGATCTCGGCTTTGCCGGCGAAGATCAACTTGACCGCACGCTGAAAGCTCGTGATGTTGAGCGCTTCGTACGTGAAATTCAAGACGAGTACGTCGCTCACGATGCCGATCTCCCTGAACGTTTCTCGTTAGGCGCAAGGAGGGAAGTGTACTGAGGTACACGACCGACGCAGCAACGACACGAGGGACGTTCAGAAGCGTGAAAGCGAGGCATTTATATGCCTCGCTTTCTAACAAACGTGAGTCGCGTTTCGGTCAGCATCTGCGTGATTGCTAACCTCTCATCGGGCCGCAACCTTTCTTTGACGCGTTCGAATGCTACGGTCGCAACGTCGATCGCAGCATCGGCCGCTCTAAAGTCAGGTTCCTTTCCGTCGTTATCCGCAAGATAGGCGTGCGCCGCCAGCGCGAGCGTTGCGATCACTTCGGTCAGCAACGGCTCGAGCGGTGGGATCTGTCCCTGAAATCCCGACGTCTGTGCGTCGGGCGCCGCCTGCGAGTTCATTGGTGCTAAGAGTTACGCGGCCGACGAGGCCTTCCCTACCGGATTTTGATGCGTGCGCGCGCTCTCGACCATCGTCAGAAAGTACGCGTGGACCCGCGGATCGTGGGTCAATTCCGGGTGAAACGAGGTTCCCAGCACATTGCCCTCGCGGACCATCACCCCGTGGCCGTCGCGCGATGCAAGCAGCTCCACACGCGGACCCACCCGTTCGATCCACGGTGCGCGAATAAAAATCGCCGGAAATGCCTGCGGTCCAAGCGCCGGAATTGGCAACGCGATTTCGGCCGAGTCGTTTTGGCGGCCGAATGCATTGCGTCGCACCGTAATGTCGATGAGATCCAGCGTCGGTTGCTCGAGATCCGCAACGTCGTGCGCGGCAACGATCATCCCCATGCACGTGCCCCACAGCGGCATGCCACCGCGCACGCGCTCGACGATCGGCGCTGCAAGACCAAAGCGGTCGAGCAGCTTCATCACGGTCGTCGATTCCCCGCCCGGGATCACAAGGCCATCGATGCGCTCGAGGTCGCCGATATTTTTTACGGAAATGGCCGCCGCGCCCGCGCGCTCCAGCGCGGCGAGATGCTCGACCACGTCGCCTTGCAGCGCGAGAACGCCGACGGTGGCTTTAGTTTCCACGCGTAGAGAGCAGTTCCGATTGATCGAGTTTGCGCACATCAATGCCCGGCATCGCGTCAGAGGTACCGAGCGAACGCGAGGCCTCGGCAACCACTTTCGGATCGTTGAAGTGTGTCGTCGCATCGACGATCGCGCGTGCGAATTTCTTGGGATCCTTCGATTTAAAAATACCGCTACCGACGAAGATCCCTTCGGCACCGAGCTGCATCATCAGCGCAGCATCAGCCGGCGTCGAGACGCCGCCCGCACAGAACAGCACGACCGGCAGTTTACCCGCCTGCGCCACTTCTTTGACGAGTTCGTAGCTCGCTCCAATGTCGCGTGCGCGCGCCACGAGCTCTTCCTTCGGCGCGACGGTCAACTGTGCGATCATATCTTTGATCGCGCGAATGTGCCGCACCGCCTCGACGATATTACCGCTGCCGGCTTCGCCCTTGCTGCGAATCATCGCCGCGCCTTCGGTGATGCGACGCAGCGCTTCCCCCAAGTCGCGCGCCCCGCACACAAATGGCGTGGTGAAGGCGTGCTTGTCGACATGATAGAGGTCGTCGGCCGGCGTGAGCACCTCGGACTCATCGATGTAATCGATGCCGATCGATTGCAGCACTTGCGCTTCGGCGAAGTGACCGATGCGCACCTTGGCCATCACCGGAATCGTCACGGCGTCCATGATGCCCGCAATCAACTCGATCGAACTCATGCGCGCGACGCCGCCGTCTGCGCGGATGTCGGAGGGGATGCGCTCGAGCGCCATGACGGCGACGGCTCCGGCCTCCTGTGCCACGATGGCCTGTTCGGGGGTCACGACGTCCATGATGACGCCGCCCTTGAGCATCTGCGCGAGTCCGCGCTTGACCGTTACGGTTCCAGTTGCCTGATCCATGTCTCTATCGTAACAGGCCAAACCAATGGAGACATTAGTGATAAGTAGAAGGCGAGGGGCTCGGGGACGGCGAGCTCGATTGGCTGGAGTCCTCTTCGAACGTGGTTGCGCTGGGCGTAGGGCTCGGCAGCTTCGTCTGGTCCCAGATCGGCACGTTGGGGTTCGGGGTCCACGTCGGTGTCGGCGTTGGAGACGGCGCCTGTGAGGGCGTCGGCAAGGGCTTGGGCGGCACGCGGGGATCGGGGAAATGCGGATCGGGCGCGGCCGCGAGAGCCTGCGAGTTCTTCCAATCGGGTCCGAAGGGTCCGGTGGTCGCCTCGGGTACGGGCGTCACGATCGGCGTCGTGCTCAAGCTCCCGTTTTCGGCCGCTTCGACCATCACGCGATCGCCCATGTGTTCGCCGAGCAAGATCGCGAGCAGTAACACTGCGACCCCTGCGGCGAGCAGCGTGGTCGCAAAGCGATTCGATCGATTGAGCATCTAGTCCACTTACGCCGGCACGACGTCGAGTTTGGCCGCGCGCGCGCGCCGTTCGGTGGGGTGGCCGACGAGCTGGACCTCGCGCATTTCACCGGCCTCCATATTCACGCGTGTGGTGTGCCCGCGAAATTCGACCAGCACCGGGCGCGCCTGGTCGAGCATGTTGCACACAAAGATACGTACCGCATGGTGCTCGTCTTCAAAACCCACCGCGCCAACTTCGACCGGCGAGATCGTTAACTCGTCGCTTACGTCACTGCCCGCATAGATACAGGTGAACGGTTCTTCCGCTGAGAGTTCGGGCATGTCTCCGTAGATGCGGTCGTGCACGAGATCGATAACGTAACTGCAGCGCTTTCCGCCCCAGTGCACGCGTGCGGCAGCGACCCACTGCCAGCCTTTGGGGCGCAGCGGCACAAGGTGCGGGCGGCCGCTGGTGCGATAGCCGTCGAGCCCGCCAACCGTTTCTGCTACCGCCCATAGATATTTCGCGCCGGTCCACGGCGAGAGGTACATTCCTCGATTCGCGAGCGATCCGCCATCGAACCATTCGCCGAATTCGCCCGGCACGGTGTTGCGCGAACTGCCGACTTCCATCGCCGCGTAAACGGCGTCCAAGAAATGCACGCTCTCATCGACAAAGCCGTCGCGTGCGAGCGCGACCGCAAACCAAAGTGTGAGGTCGGGCCAGATGCCGCCGAGCAGACCAAATCCGTACGATGGAAAGTACCACGCATCGGCCGTCGAGATCGTGCGCAGTCCAACCGGCGTTACAAAATCTGCTTCCAGCAAGCGGCGCAGGATCGAACGCCGCTGCTCGATTCCGGCAACGCGGAAGAGCACCGGGAAGATCTCATCGGAAGTGAAGTTATCCTGATAGTTGCGATCTTGATCGTAATTCAACACGAATGCGCCCGTATCGTCGTTGAAGAGATAGTCCATCATGGCTTCGCGCAGCGCCTGCGATTCGTTTGCGTACTTTTCCCAGTTCGCCCAGTCGCCCGCAACGGCGCAAAGCATGGCAGCCGCTTCAAACGCGAAGACGCCCTCGGCATTGATCTCCGTCACCGCGCCGTCGAGCGTGTAGTACGGAATGATGTTGCGCCACGACGAGATACCGTACATATCAACGCCTTTGGCCTTACAGAAGATCAGGCCCTGATCGTCGCGCTGCGTCAGCATGTAATCGGCGAGTTTGGTTATGAGCGGCAAGCGATCGCGCACCCACGTTTCGTCGAGTGTGGCATTGTAGTGGTGCAGCATCGCGATCAGGTGGAGCGGCGTATCGTCGTTGATGTTCAGATCGTAGGCGGTCTTGTAGCCGTTGACGCCGCGCACGTATTCGATCATCAAACCCGACTCCTCGACGGAGCGATTGAACACTTCGAGCGCATCGCGGCTAAACTCAGGCCAAAGGTAGTCGAAGCCGTGCACGAACCACGACGTGTCGCGCGAGACGAGGATATCCGACGGCGGCGAATTGGTCGAGCCCCAACCCTCAGGATAATCCTTGACGATGCGAATCATGTTCGCTTTTGCCCAGGCCACGCCTCGGCTGATTACGGGCGAGGGCGTCATGAATCGCGCGTCCGCGAGGCGACGTGCGTAGAAGCGCTGCGTATCGTGCAGCGCGCGCTCGTCCTTGAGCAACTTTTCGAGGCGAGGCAAGCTCTGCTCCGTGCCGTCTTTGTGGAAGACGACCGCAAGCCGCAGCGACTCGCGCGCGCCCGGCGCAATCTTGATGCGATACTCGAACGCGCCATAGATGCGCCGCCCGACCAAGGTCGAACTTTCCGATGCAGTGTGCCCAAAGCCGGGGAGGCCTTCGGGCAGCAGCGATCCGCGACGCATATTCTCGGTCAGCACTTGCTCGCGCAGCGACAGCTCGACCGCGCGCGGCTCGCGCGAGCCGCCCCACCAGCGCTCGGCCCCACTCTCGTTACTCTTGGAACAGATGAAACGGTCGCGCGACCACGCGGTCACCTCGCTCTCGGGTTCGCCGTAGAAACGCTGGCCGACAAGCATGGCCCACGGAAAGACCGCAACTTCGATTTGGGTCGCGCCGGGATTGTAGAGCGTGACGTCGACCACAAACGACACGGTCCGATCGAACGCCTCGCCAAAGGGAACGAAAAATGCTTCCGTGACGTGCACGCGATGTTCCAGCGTAAATTCGGCGATCTGCGCGTACGGAAGAAAGGTCAGCTCGCGCGTGATCTGGTGCGGAAAGAGCGTGTTGCCGCTCTCGATAACCCGGTAGGCGATGGAATGTGTGCCGAAGATGATCTTGTCGGTGTCGGCATCCCAAAGGCCGCGCACCCCACCCTTTGCGGTGGATTGCGCATAGGATTTGTAGTTCCCGAGCAACAGCCCATAGGGTGTTTGTGATTCGGGGACGACGTACGCGCAAAACTCATTTCGCTGCGCGTCATAGATCGGGCCCATACTGAAAAGGAGCTACGCCCTTGACCGGAGCGCACCTTTCGCCGGAAACTGATGCGGTGATAATCGCCTGCCCGGCAAAAATTAACCTGACCTTGGAGGTGCTGGATCGCCGCCCGGATGGCTACCATGCGCTGCGCAGCGTCATGGTGCCGCTCGAGCTTGCCGACGAGCTGCACATCGAACCGTCGTCGTCTTTTGCTTTTGCATGCAGCGATCGGTCATTAGAGGGCGAGGAAAATCTGGCGGTGCGAGCGGTTCGCGCGCTCGATCCGCTTCCGGCCGTGAAGTTGACACTGCGCAAGATGATCCCGATGCAAGCAGGGTTAGGTGGCGGATCGAGCGATGCAGCAGCCGTGCTACGCGCGGCGATGGCCGGCGCACTCGGCGGCACGTACAGCGCCGACTGGGTACAGATTGCGCGATCGCTCGGCTCAGACGTACCGTTTTTTCTCGTCGATACCGGGGCGCTGGTTGAAGGCACCGGTGAGCGCGTGACGGCGGTCGGGGCGCTCCCGCCGTGGCACGTACTCGTCGTCAAGCCGCCGGTTGCCGTATCAACCGGCGCAGCATTTGCGCAACTCGACGCGGTCGCACGCCCGTCGCGTCCGCGTAACACGTCGATTTCGCTTGCTGCGCTCACTGCGCTGCAACAGGGAGACTTCGGCGGCGTCGAACGCTCGCTGATGAATGATTTTCACGACGTGACCGCAACGTCGACACCGGAGGTTGCGCACGCCCTCGATGCGTTGCGCGCCGCCGGCGCGCAAAATGCATTGCTCTCCGGATCGGGCTCGGCGGTCTTCACGCTCGCCCGCGATGCGGAAACGATCGCCGCGATCGAAGCGCGCTTAGCGTTGGATGCCGGATATCTACGCTTTCCGACGGCGTTCGCACGCGCCTATTCGTGGCGATGACGACTGCCGTAGTGCTAGCCGGCGGTTCGGCTGACGAAGTTGCCGCGCTCGAACCGGGCGTCGCTAACAAAGCTTTCGTGCACATTGGCGGCGTCACGCTCGTGGAACGCACGCTTCGCGCGCTACGTGCAAGTGCAATGATCGACCGGATCATCGTCGTTGCGCCGGCAGCCTCACATAGCGACCCGGCGCTTGCGCTCGCCGATGAATGCCGCCGGGACGGCGCGAAGATTCGAGTGAGTTTGCGCAACGGACTCGAGGGGCTCCCGCCCGATGAGATTGTGCTTGTGACGACCTCGGATCTTCCGATCCTTACGCCGGCCTCGATCGACGACTTTATCGAACACGCGCAAGAACTCAATGCGGACCTCGGGTATGGCTGCGTCGAACGCACGGTGCACGAAGCGATTTATCCAGAGGTTCCGCACACGTGGGCGCGTCTGCGCGAGGCGACCTACTGCGGCGGCGGATTTGTCGCGATAAAGCCGCGCGTACTTCCTGCGCTCGAACGCTTCATCGAACGGCTCGGCGCAGCGCGCAAGAATCCATTGCACTTAGCGTCACTCTTCGGCTGGGACGTGCTCGCGCGCTTCGCGCTTGGACGCCTTTCGATTGCAAGCGCCGAACGCCGCGCGTCGCAACTGCTCGGCGCACCGGTGCGCGCAGTCGTTTCACCTTATCCGGAGACGGGCGTCAACGTGGACCGAATAACAGACGTAAAGTTGGCTGAGGAATTGATTAGCGCGAGCGAAGCCGCGCGACTCTGACGAACAGAGCTTCAGCTCTGTTTGACAGAGTCAGGTGTCCGCCATCGTTTAAATAGCTCGTGTGGGATGCCGAATTGGTCGAGCGCTTTTCCAACCGTGTGCGCGATGATATCGTCGACGGTCTGGGGCGCCGAATACATCGCGGGGATCGGCGGCAAGATCACCGCGCCGATCTCGGCCAGCTGCGAAAGCGTGCGGAGGTGCCCCAAGTGCAACGGCGACTCGCGCACGACCAGCACGAGTTTGCGCTTTTCCTTTAAACAGACGTCGGCGGCGCGCACGAGCAAGTTGTCGTTCATCGAATAGGCGATCGCGCTCGCGCTCTTTATCGAGCACGGGATGATCAACATACCGTCGGTGACAAACGATCCGCTCGAAATCGCCGCGGCCAGGTCGTCGCCGCGATGGACAACGTCAGCCAGCGCCTCGAAGTCCTCGGCGGACATTTCCATCTCGAGTTCGATCGTGCGACGCGCAGCATCGGAGATAACGACGTGCGTCTCGACGCCGCCGATCGCGCGCAAAGCCTGCAACGCCATATAACCGTATGCACTGCCGCTCGCGCCGCTAATGCCGATGATAATGCGCCGCATGATTCTCCCTTATACGCCGGATGCAGGGGCGCCTGGTGCGACCTTTAACTGCTACTAGCGAATTGTGAACGCCTCGCTAGCCGCTACTTTTGTTGCCGACCTACGCGCCTGGTTTGCTACCGGAGACGAAGCGCCCCTGATCCGGGCGCTGCGCTCGCCGTGCTCGGGCGTGCCGCACGATACTGCTGCGGCCTATGCAACCGCCGCAACGCGCCTGCCGCCGCTCCTAGATGCGATCGCTCGCGGGCTCTTAGCGGTACCAACCGCAGAACGCGATGCCTTGCTGCACTTCAGCGAACGCATCAATGCAATCGATCGCGACACCGACCTCTACCGGCTCTTTGCGCTCGAGCCGTCCGCCGATCGTGAGGTGTTCGATGACGGCGCTGCTTTCGATCTCGCCTCGGCACAATCGGCGGATGCGAGCGCGGGCGTCCGCGCCCGGCAAAAGCATTTTTCCGCCTCGGCCCTCAACGCTTATGCACAGTGTGCGCGCAAGTGGTACTACCGCTACGTGTGCGCAGCCGTCGAAGACGCGCCGTCATCGGCATCGGTCTATGGGACCGCCGTGCACGCAGCGCTCGAGGACTTTCACGGCGAATTCCCACAGCCGAACGAGCGCGACGAGGCGCAGATGCGCGTACGAATCGCAAGCTACGTCAATTGGGCTTTCGAGCGATTCCACAATCAGTTCGATATCGCCGTCGAATTCGAGCTCCAGCGGCGGCGTGCACTACGGACGGCAGAGCGCTACATCGATTGGCTCCTCGCCGAATCCGCACGCGGCCCGTTCACGGTCATCGGTCGCGAGATTCCGATCAACCTCGAACTCGACGGCTTCGATTTTGTCGGATTCATCGATCGCCTGGATCGCGACGATCGCACCGGCACGGTCAGCATCTTCGACTACAAGACGGGTTCGATCGCTACGAGCGCGTCGGAATACCGCGAGGAAGTACGCCGCTTCCAAGACTTTCAACTTCCGTTTTACTATTGGGCGCGTACGGCGGCCGGCGACCGTGTTTCCCGTCTTGCGCTCATTCCGCTCAAAGATGCATTGCTCGACGTCGTGCCGATCTCGCTCGAAGTCGTAGCGGTCGCTACGCCGGCCGGTAAGCGCAACGGCGAGGCGTCCGGTACGATCGCCGTCGCAGATCTCGAGCGGGCCCGCGCACGCATGATCGACATTTGTCGCGAGTTGAGCTCCGGCTCACTCGAGCACTTTCCGGTTACGACCGATCCCGATGCGTGCACGTATTGCGCGTATCGCGACGCGTGCGCCGATCGCCCGCACGACGAACGAGAGCGTTTTGGCCGATGATGACCGTCGAATTTACTGCTGAACAACGCGCAGCAATCGACGCGCCGTTTGAAGCCTCGCTCCAGATCGCCGGTGCGAGCCGTACCGGCAAGACCACGGCGCTGCGCGCACGCGCGGCGCGTTACCACGAGAAGCACGGATCTGGCTACTTCTTTGCAACGCATCCGTGCAAACTAGTCAGTCTCGCGAGCATCGTCCTCGAAGTAGCCGGAACGCCGGTGCAAATTGCAGACGCTATCGAGGCACGCCGCGCGTTCGCGGATGGTGCAGCGCAACTCTTCGATCTGACCTGGCCTGAACTGCGAACCGGAGCAATCGATCCCGAAGTCGCAGCGCTGCGCGGACCGCAATGGTTTCTCGACGCCGCCTATCGTCTGGTTCGTAAGCTGCGCGACGGTGGCATAGACCCGCATACCTTTCTCGAACGATCACTGGCCGGGGCAACCGACTTCTATGCCAAGCCTCCCAACTTCGCACACGCGGAATTGATTGCTGCAACAAAAGACGCGTATCGCGACTCCCTCAACGCTTCGCCGGAAGAGCTCCAACGCCAATACCGTCGCGAGGTCGACCTAGCGAAGATCGTTCACAAGCTCTATGAACGCTACGTTGCCTACACGAATGTGAGCGATGCGCTCGTAGAGAGCGATGCTATCGCTAGGGCTGTCGATCGCCTGCGCGAGCGCCCCGAGCTCGCAACGGCCATCCGGGAACGATACGCCCACGCCTTCATTGACGAAATGCAAGAAGCGACTCCGATGCAGCGCGCCTTGCTCGACGCGATCTACGGAACGCCGTTATGCGGCGTGAGTTTCGCGGGGGATGCGCGCGCGGCCACGAGCCGTTTCAAGGGTGCACGTCCCGAGATCGCTCTGGCCGGCGCGTCGCAGACAATCGAGTTGACGCCGGCCACCGCGGCCCCAGAAGTCTTGTTGCATCGCGCGAAGACCCTCGCGGAAGAGGCGGCATACGTTGCGCAGCAAGTGCACGATGCGCTCGAGCGCGGCGTGCCGCCGGGAGAGATCGCCCTGCTGTTCCGGAGCTGCGCCGACGTGCAGGTCTATCTCGACGCGTTGCTCGATTGCGACATCCCGGCCGCCATCGCCGGCGACGTGAACGTTTTTGCCGAACGTCACGCACTCGACGCGCTCGCACTCTTGTGGAACGTGTGGGATCCATTCCGCCACGAGTGGCTGCTGCGCACGCTCTCGGGCAAAGCACTCGCGCTTTCCGACGCATCGGTCGCCGTGTTGTGCGCCGACCCGCCCGATCCGCAGACCGCGCTCTTTACACCCGATCCCGAACAGGCGCCGACCGAACGAACGAGCCGGTGGAACCCCAAGCGCGACGTGCGTCTTGGATGGAACGTGTTGCGCGGCGAAACGGACGTTTCGTTAAATGAGGGAGCGCGCGCGCGCATCCGGCAATTCCGCGAACTCCGCGAAGGCTGGGTGCGCGCGATGAGCGCGCTTCCGCTCGATGCATTCGTGCGAAAAGTGTGGTCGGAGGGGCTCGCTCGTGACGGCGCCCCGGGTTCGGCACGCGCGCGCGCACAGCAGCACATCCTGCGTCAGCGTGTTCGATCGTCTGCTCGAGTTGCAGCGTCTGCAACCCGGGGCGACGCTCGGCGACCTCTTGACCGACATTGCCGAACGGGCCGAGAGCGATTGCGAATCGTGCGACGTTGCGCTCGATCCCGCGTTCGTGCAACTGCTCAGCCTCGATGCCGCGCGTGGCCGTTCGTTTGCATTCGTGGCCATCCCCGACGCACGCGCGGGTTCGTTTCCGCGCTGGTACGTGCCCGATGCATTTCTTTGGAGTCCGACCCTCGGCATGATTCCGCGCGAGAACGCCGGGTCGGTGAACGCCTCACGAACCGCAAAGTTCAGCTACTATCTCTATCGTACGAAAGCCCGCGAAGCGTACAACGCACAAGAGCGCAGCGCATTCGAGTACGCGCTCTCACGCGCACGAGCATCGGTACTTGTCACGGCGTGCGGCTCCCCTACGCGCGGCATCACCGCACCTGAGTTTCTCGAAGAGCTGCGGCGCAAGTGAACCTGCGCAACATCGACTTCGAGACCTACGCGACAGAAGTGCTGCCGCTCACCGCCGAGCTGTGGGCGGGCGGGCGTCCGCAGACGCGCTACGTCGAGCACATCGGTGAGATCGCGCGCTGCGGCTACGGACGGCGGCACTACCGCACGGTCGGCTTCTATGACGAAAAGCACTTGCTCGCGTCGTTCAAGCGCTACGAGCGCACGCTTCGCGTCGGTTCCCAACGCCTACGCGCAACCGGCATCGGCGCCGTCTTTACGCCGCCGGAATTCCGCGGGCGCGGTTACGCAAGCGCGATGCTTGCGATGGAGCTTGACCGATCGCACGCCGAAGGCGTCGATATCGCCTTTCTCTTCTCCGACATTCGGCCGGAGTTCTATATGCCGCTCGGGTTTGTGGCGCTGCCCTCACGCTCGATGAGCTTACGCTCAGACAGCTTGCCGACGACACGCGTTGAGGTTGCACGACTCGACGATCGTGACTGGGTCGGCGTCGCGCGCTGCTTCGATCTGGGCGAACGGCATCGCAATTGGGCGTTCCTGCGCACGCCGCTCGTTTGGGAGTGGCTACGTCTGCGCATGCGCCAGGGTTCCGAACATCCCGACAGCGTCGAAACCAACCTCGTCGTGCGCCGTGGGCGCGCGATTGCCGCGTACGTTCTCGGCGCACGCGCGCCACAGCACGATGCGTACATTCTCGACGAGTTCGGCTTTGCTGACGCAGAAGCGGCGACGCTCGTTCCGGCCTTGCTGCGAAGCGCAGCCGGAGATTTGCAACGCGTCACCGGCTGGCTACCGGTCGAAGCAACGCGCGACGTTCTACCGCGCGCTTCGGTACGCAAGCGAGGCAAGGCCGTGTTTATGGTGGCTCCGCTGAGCCTCGCGGCGAAACGATGGGTGAAAGAAGCTGCCGACGCGAAGGTGGACGGAGTCTGGAGCTCGGACCACATTTAAATAAGCTCTGATTTACACATCTCTTCGTCAACTCGGCCCTCATTTGCCGCGTAGCAAACTTCGGGCCTCGTTTCCTCAATCTGAGTAAATCAGAGCCTATTTTGGGAGATTGTATGTTATCTCGGGGAGCCCGCATTCCCGACGTCACGCTCGTCGATAGCACCGGAGCGAAGATCGCGCTTGCGTCGCTGATCGACAGGCCGATCGTGCTTTATTTCTATCCGAAAGACGACACGCCGGGGTGCTCGACCGAAGCGTGCCGTTTTCGCGATGAATACGAAGCGTTTGTCGCGGCGGGCGCCGATGTGGTCGGCGTAAGTTCGGACGATGGCCGCTCGCACGCGCGCTTTCGCCAGAAGTACAACCTCCCGTTCCGGCTCATGAGCGATCCCGACGGCAGCGCGCGTAAGGCGTTTGGGATTCCGAACACGCTCGGCATACTTCCCGGACGCGCAACCTTCGTGATCAATCACGATGCCAAGATTCTTTACAGCTTCAATTCGCAATTCTTGCCGCAGCGCCACGTGAGCAACGCGCTCGCGGCACTACGCGTCGCGACGTGAACTCTCGAACAGACTGATCTGTTTCGCGCCGCCGAAGCTGATCGAAGCTACGCGCAGGCCGAGCAGCCGAATCGGCGAGCCGGCCAGATGCGCGCGTTGCAGGCAATGCAGCGCAGCACGATAGATCAATCGCGCTTCGCGCGTCGGCTCGGCAAGGTGCGTCTGCCGGCCAAAGACGCGAAAATCCGCGCGCTTGATCTTGATGCCGACGGTTGAGGCGCTGCAATCCTCGCGCTCGAGCTTCTCGGCAAGTTCACTCGCCATTTCGCGCAAAACCTCGATGAGCTTTCGCTCGTCGCGTACATCGTACTCAAACGTCGTCTCGGACGAGATCGATTTCGTCTCACGCTCCGGCTCGACGGCGCGCCTGTCGATGCCGCGCGCAAGATCGCGTACTTGCGGCCCCCACGACCCAAAGAGCATGCGCGCTCGCCCATCATCGATTGCGGCAATCTGTCCGATCGTTGTAATGCCGAATGTCTCAAGCCGTGCGGCCGTCTTCGGGCCGACGCCCCACAAGCTGCGCGCCGGCAGCGGCGCAAGAAACGCCGCCTCGTCTCCCGGCGCAATTGCGAGCAGCCCATCGGGCTTGCAACTATCCGAGGCAATCTTTGCCACAAGTTTGCCGGCCGCCACGCCGGCACTTACGGTGAGCCCGGTTTGCGCGCGCACCTCACCGCGGATCGCCGCCGCGCAGGCACACGCTTCGTCGAACGTCATATCGCCTAGCGCAACGAACGCTTCATCGAGCGAGAGGCCTTCGACCGCGTATCCACGAGTGCCGAAGATCGTGAAGACTTCGCGCGAGATCGCCTTGTAGCGTTGCATATCGGGCGGAACGACCACGAGTTGCGGGCAAAGTTCGAGCGCGCGGTAGAGCGGAATCGCCGAGCGTACACCGTACGGGCGCGCCTCGTACGTTGCGGTTAGTACAACCGCGCGACGATGACGGCCCGCAATTGCAACCGGTTTCCCGCGCAAACTCGGATCATCGCGAACGGCGACGCTGGCATAGAACGCGTCGATATCAAAGTGCGCGACGAACGCCATTCTCGATGGCCAGGACGGTTTGCATGTTCTTGAGGTCGTCTTCGAATTCTCCGGGCGTTTCGAGTATCGCCATCTTGTCGCGCACCGAGCCGTGCGCGAGCAAGGCGCGGAACCCATCGAACCCGATCAGCCCTTCGCCGATATGATAGTGACGATCGCGACTACCACCGAGCGGCACTTCCGTATCGTTGAAGTGAAACATCGGAATGCGATCGAGCCCGATCTGCTCGTCGGCTTCGGTAAGAAAGCGATCAACGCCGCTCTGCGAGTCGATCGCGTAGCCGGCAGCCCACGCATGCGCGGTATCAAGGCAAACGCCGAGTTGCGGGTGATCGATCGTGCGAATGAAGCGGCCCAGTTCTTCGAGCGTGCCGCCGGCGAGATTTCCAGCTCCGGCGGAATTTTCGAGCACGAGCTTCACGCTCGGCGCAACGTCTTCGAGCGCTGCCTCTAGCGCGCTGCAGATCTGCGCAAAGCCTTCGCCGCGGTCGCGCGTGCCGTACGAACCGAGATGCGTATTCACGTAGTCGATCGAACCGGCCGCCGCGACGGCAAGGTCGCCGCGCAACAGGCCGAGCGATTTGGTCACGATCGTCGGATCTTCGCTTCCGAGATTGATCAGGTACGCGGTGTGGATCGCGCTGCGCTCGACGCCGGCTTCCCGGCGCATCGCCGCAAATGCCGCGAGCGCGGGCCGGTCAACCTTCGCGACACGGTAGCTTCGCGCGTTGCTCGAGAAGATTTGGATCGCGCTACAGTGTAGTGATTTTGCGTATTCAATCGCTTTCGCGTAGCCGCCCGAAATGCGAACGTGAACCCCGAGAAGCATCGCCTACAGCTTGGCTAGGTAGAGAAAATGCGTGTACGACAGCGGCAGAATCGGATCGCCTTCGCCGAAAGTCTCGCGCAGCCGCGATTCGAGACGCTCGAAATACTCGGAAGCGCCGGCGCCGAATTCGTCGCGTACGATCTTGCGCGAGCGTTCGTACTGTAGAAACTTGTTGAGTGTGACGATCGTGCTCCACGGAATCACGCGAACGCCGGTCTCGCGGAAGCCCGCAGAATAAAAATCTTTGAAGCCGCCGCGCCATGAGGCTGCAAGCGGCGCGATGCCCATATCGCGAGCAATCGAGTCGCGAAGCTGTTTGACCGGGTCGTCACTCATCAGGCTTTTCCACCAGATCGCAACGATGCCGTTCGGGCGAAGCACACGCTTGATCTCGCCAATAGCCTTGATTGGATCGGCATGGTGAAATGCTTGCGCGCTGATCGCAACGTCGAATGAACCGGCATCGAACGGGAGCTTTTCGGCCGACCCCCGCACCCACTTCGCCTGCGGATAACGATCGCGTGCAACGGCCAGCATCGCTTGCGATGGATCGACGCCGGTAACGTTGTAGTTGTTCTCGATCAGCGGCGCGCTAGCAAGTCCAGTGCCGCAGCCGATGTCCACGATCGCATGCTTTGGCAACAACCCGAACGCGATCAGATTGTTGTAAACATCGTTCGCGTATCCAAGACGGCCCGCATCGTATTCGTTGACGAGTTGATCGAACGAGGTCACTCGGACTCCTGTTGCTGCTCTTCTGCCGAGGCTTCCGGCGCGGCTGGCGGGAGGATCAAGTTCAGCTCCAACGGCTGACCCGGCTCGAGTTCGAGCTGCGGCAGATCGTCCAGCGAGCGCAGTCCAAACGATTCCAGAAAGAGCGACGTCGTCTTATAGGTCATCGGGCGGCCGACAACATCCTTGCGGCCGGCTTCGGCGATCAGTCCACGATCCAAGAGCGTGCTCGTGACGCTATCGGAGTTGACGCCGCGGATCGCTTCGACCTCACCTTTGGTCACCGGCTGCATATGCGCTACGATCGCGAGCGCCTCAAGCGCAGGTGTCGAGAGCGTGGTCTTGGGTGGCAGCAGATAAGCCTCAACCACGTCGCGCACGTTTGAAGCTGTCGCAAAGCGATAGCCCCCTGCGACCTGTCGCAACACCACACCGCCGTTGCTGTAACGCTCCTCGAGCGTCTGTAGCGCAAGCGCGACGGCACGCTCGTCCTCGCCGGTGAGTTTTGCAATCCGTTTGGCGTCGAGCGCCTCGCTCGCAACGAACAGCAGCGCCTCGATCGGGGCTTGCACGCCTTCTGCGGCAGCGCGCAGCTCGAGCGCCTCGGCGCTAAGTTCTTGCGATTCGTCGGTCAACTCTTGCGTGTCCACGGTTACCCTTGTGCAATGGAATGAGAAAACGGAAGGAGCATGATGTCATCTTCGAGATCCGGCTGCTCGAAGGTGATGCGGTGACGCCGCACGAGTTCGAGAATCGCGAGAAAGGTGACGATGATCACCTCGCGCGTCATCCCAAGCTCGTGACAGAGATCGAAGAACGACAGCTGCCCGTGCTCCTTGATCTTGCGCGAGATGTAATCCATCTGCGCGAGCAGCGAGACGCGTTCTCGCACGACCTCGCGTTTCTCCGGCCGCGCTTGTTGCAGCATGAGAATGAATGCGCGCTTGAGCTTCTCGGGGTCGATCCGATAGTGCTGCACGAGCTCGCTCGTAGGGTCGCCGGAATCGCGATAGTAGAAGCCGCTAGCCTCTTCTTGCCGAGCGCGAAGTTGGACGCCAAGCTCCCGGTAGCGCGAGTAGGCAATGAGCCGGCGGCGCAGTCGCTCTTCGACTTCCTCGGCGCTCTCTTCGGTCTCGTCGAGAAATTCTTGCGGAATCGGCGGAAGCAGCGCCTTCGACTTGAGGAAAACGAGCGTTGCGGCGATCACCAGATACTCCGCCGCGACCTCCATGTCGAGGTCTTCCATCATGCGCACGTACGCCAAATACTGCTCCGCGACAGAAGCCAGCGGAACAGTAGAGATGTCGAGCTGCTGTTCTTTGATGAGACTCAGGAGCAGGTCGAGCGGCCCGTCGAAAACGTCGAGCCGAACGTGAAGGGCGTCGCTGTCGATCAAGAGCTCTGCGGTTCAGCCAATAGTGCGACGGCGGTTTCGGGAAAGAGGGCTGGGTTGGCAGCCACGTATTCGAGTGCCATATCGACCAGACGCTTTTCGTTTACGTACTTCAGCGCCTTGCGTGCGGTGCGGACCTCGAACCAGCGGGCCTCATCGACCTCGTGATCGTGGTTGGCGGTGTCGCCGGAAAGGTAGCGCATCAGGAAAAACGTCACGCTCTTTTTGTGCTTGGCCTTACCGACATAGAACCAGTACGAAATCTCCGAGAGCCGGGTGAGGATCTCCGCCCAGCATCCCGTCTCCTCGCGAACTTCGCGCAACCCCGCTTGCTCGTTTGACTCGCGCGCCTCAACGTGCCCCTTGGGCAGCGTCCAGATCCGCGGCGAGCCGCGTCCGATCAACAGCGCGTCGAAACCATACTCGCGCGGCCGCAATACTAAGCCGCCAGCCGACACTTCGTACTTGATTCGCATGTCGATAGACCCGTTGCGGGAGACAGGGAAGGGGGCTTTTTCGCGCCCCCCGATTACCCCCATTATAGCTTTCGGGCCCAAGAAGCGCCTGCCACAAGGGTTACCCTCTTTCGGTGGATGAGGGGCAGTCACGGCGGAGCGAGCAAGCGCCGCAAAGCGGGGCCGCTCGCTTGCACAGCTCGCGGCCATGGGCCCGTAAGAGGGCAAAGGCATCGATCGCCTTTTTGCCCCTCACGCCGGCCCCGGTCAGGGCCCCGACGCCGGCTCGGTAGGCGGCCGCATACGCTTGTCCCAGAGCAACGACGTGCAGCCGCTCGAGCACGCGCAGGCCGTTCGAATCGAGCGTCGGCGCATCGCTAAATCCGCAGAGTAATAGAACTTTGTCGGCGCCGGGATCGGCGATGCCGGGGAAGCGTTTGAGCACCTTGCGATCGCGCCACTCGTCGTCGCTAACGTCGAGCGCGAGTTGCGCGGCTTCAAAAACTTTGGCAGCGCGATGCGGCGGTTGCATCCCGCCATCGCGGATCGCGGCCTCGATCTTCTTCGGACCTGCGGCGACGAGCTTCACCGGTGTTATGCCGATCGTCTTACGAAGGCTCGCAAACGTCTGCACGCGCCGCTCGTCATCGACGAGATACGCGCAATTCTCCCACACGATCAACGCGAACGGCGTACGCGGTTCAGGCGGCTCTACGTGACCGTACTGCCTCCGAAGCGCAGCCAACGTCGGTCCCACTTGCACGATATCGCCCTTCATGCTATTGTCGGGTCCATGTCCAACCTGCACATTATGTGTCAGATGTGTCACGTCCCCGGCGCCCATCGGCGTAGGTTGGCTTCTCGCATCTCGAAATAGCGCAGCGACACGATTTCGATAAACGAAGCCCTCCGCCGATCCGGCGGAGGGCTTCTTGCTTTCCCATCTCACCAGGAGGCAAATAATGAATCCTACCAGACGCGAGGCACTGGGCCTCGCAACCGCAACGATTGCGGCGCTCGCCTTTCCCGGACGCGTGCGCGCGGCTGACAAACTCGATGCAATTACCGTCGACTATGCCTACTACAATCCGGTCAGCCTGATTCTCAAGCAGAACGGCTGGCTCGAACGCGCGCTCGCGGCCAACGGCATGGCCCTAACTTGGGTCCTCTCTCTCGGCTCGAACAAAGCCAACCAATTCCTCGCCTCGGGCTCGACGCAGTTCGGCTCCACCGCCGGTAGCGCGGCGTTGCTCGCCCGCGCGAACGGCGTGCCGCTGCATACCGTCTTCCTCTACTCACAGCCGGAGTGGACCGCGATCGTCGTCGGCAAGGATTCCAAACTTTCATCGCTGCGCGACTTGAAGGGCAAGCGCATCGCCGCGACGCGCGGCACCGATCCGTGGTTTTTCTTGCTACGCGCACTTGCATCGGTCGGTTACACATCGAACGACGTGCAGATCGTCGAACTGCAGCACCCCGACGGACGTGTCGCGCTCGAACGTGGGCAGGTCGATGCATGGGCCGGGCTTGATCCGCATATGGCCGCCTCGCAGCTGAATGCCGGGTCGCGCCTGCTCTATCGCAATATCGCCTGGAATACCTACGGTGCGCTCAACGTGCGCGAAGATTTTCTCGCCGCGCATCCCGACGTCGTGCGTACGGTATTGCGTGCCTACGAACTCGGGCACACCTACGCGAAGGCGCATCCCCGAGAAACCGCTAAAATTCTCGCCGACGCATCGAACGTCGATCTCAAGGTTGCACAGCTGGTGATCGACGACCGCACGCGCTTCCCCGATCCGGTGCCGGGTAAGGCGTTTCTCGATGCCGTCGGCGGCACGATCCCAGTGATTCGCTCAGAACAACTCGTTGCCGATGTCGGCTCGGTGCAGAGCGCATTTGATTCGCTTGCCGATCCAGCGCCTGCGCGCGTTGCGCTCAACCATGCGTAGAACGCTTCTCGCATGGATCGTTCCCGCGGCAATTCTTGTATTGTGGATCGTCGCCGGACGCGCGCACTGGTTCGCACCCGATCAGCTTGCGCCGCCGGCGCGCGTCTTGGCGGAACTCGGTTCGCTTTGGCAGCGCGGACTGCTGCAACAAGACATTTTCGCAAGCGCTGCGCGCGTTTTCGCCGGCTTCACCATCGCGCTGGCGTTCGCGGTTGTGCTCGGAACATTGGTCGGGTTGAATCGGACGGTCGAGCGCGCGATCGACCCAACGCTGCAAGCGATTCGCGCGGTGCCGTCGCTCGCATGGGTACCGCTCCTGTTGCTCTGGCTCGGCATCGGCGAATCGGCCAAGATCACACTGATTGCGATCGGCGCATTCTTCCCGATCTACGTGAATCTCGTTGCGGGGATCCACGGCGTTGACCGCAAGCTGGTCGAGGTTGCGCGCATCCTCGGGCTACAGCCATTCGGCGTCGCGACACGCGTCGTGTTGCCGGCGGCGTTCCCGTCGCTACTAGTAGGCGCGCGAATCGGGCTGACGCAAGCCTGGCTCTTTCTCGTCGCAGCCGAATTGCTTGCCTCAACGCGCGGCCTCGGCTTCTTGCTCACCGAGGGACAGCAGATTTCGCGCCCGGATGAAATCCTGGTCGCGATCTTGCTACTGGCAATTGCGGGCAAGCTTTGCGAGTCGGGTATGCTCGCTATTCAACGGCGCACGACGGCCTGGACGGACGGACTGCGATGAGCGCAATCTGTATCGAGGACTTGCAGGTGAGCTTCGGCGAGCTGCGCGTACTCGAAGGACTGACATTCACGGTCGAGCGCGGCGAGATCGTCGCGGTGCTCGGACCGAGCGGCTGCGGCAAAAGCACGTTACTACGCGCGATCGCCGGGCTCGACGTGCACCCGCTCGGCACAATTGCACGTCGAAGGCGACGTCGGCTATGTGTTCCAAGAGCCGCGGCTCTTCCCGTGGCTCAACGTCGAACGTAACGTGCGCTTCGCCGCGCGCACGCCCGACGAGCGCGAACGCGTCGACGAGGTGCTCGAACTTACCGGATTGCAAGACGCGCGTGCGACGCTGCCCAAGGCGCTTTCGGGCGGCATGGCGCAGCGCGCCGCATTCGCACGTGCGTTGGTACGCAAACCGTCGCTGCTACTGCTCGATGAACCGCTGGCCTCGCTCGACGCGCTGCGGCGGATGCAATTGCAAGAGGCACTCGCCGAGATCATCGCCACCGTCGGCGCAACGGCGATCCTGGTCACGCACGATATCGAGGAAGCCCTCTATCTTGCCGATCGCATCGTGGTACTCGGCGGATCGCCGTCGCGCATTGCGCTCGAGATCTCCATTCCATCGCACAAACGCCGCAACCGCGAAGCCAATCTCAACGCGGAACGCAGCACGCTCTTTCATGCGCTGTCAGGCAACGAACTTCAGCAACAAGAAAGCGCGTAGGCACTTGTTGTTTGCATCCTCGCGCGGGATATAGCTCGCGTGGGGATGTCATGGTGAGGCACAGGTCCGATACACCTTGTGCCGCGGGTTCGAGTCCCTCCGTCTCCACCCCGGTCCCACCCGACCGGGCGATGTGGTACACTGGCCGAGTATCGGGCCTGTGCCACATCAGAGGGAGAGCCGCTTCAGCAATGAAGCGGCTCTCTTGTTGTCACGCGGGCAAAATTCAAAACTGAGCAACAAGCGGCTTCGCTACGCTCGGGATGATACAGGTGCTGTCCAACGTAAGTCGGGCTGGCGGGCGGCGCGGGTTTCGTCGACGCGGCCGACAACCGTGTTGACCGGCGCGGCAAAGAGCGCGTCGGGATTCGTCTTGGCCTCCGCGACGATCTCGCGCAGCACGTCGATGAAGTAATCGAGCGTTTCTTTCGACTCGGTCTCGGTCGGCTCGATCATCAAACACTCCGGCACGATCAGCGGGAAGTACATCGTCGGCGCCATCATGCCGTGATCGAGCAGCGCCTTGGCAAGATCGAGCGCCTTGACGCCCGTTTCTTTCTTCAGTTCTTGTGCCGAAGCAACGAACTCGTGGCGACAGATTTCGGGATACGGCGTCTCAAGAAATTCCGCAACCTTCACGCGCACGTAGTTGGCGTTGAGCACCGCGAGCTGCGAGACGCGATGCAGCCCATCCGCGCCATTGGCATAGATGTAGGCCAGCGCGCGCACGGCGTGGGCGAAGTTCGACCAGAACGAGCGCATCGGGCCAATCGACTTCGGCCGGTTAAAATCGAGCGAGAACGTGAAGCCATCCGAGGGTGCGCCGGTGCCGTTGTTCGCCACCGCCCGTACCACAGGCGTCGGCAAGTAATCGACGAGATGTGCAGCTACGCCGACCGGGCCGTGCCCCGCGCCGCCGCCGCCGTGCGGAATCGTGAACGTCTTGTGCGTGTTGAGGTGCATGAGATCGAAGCCCATGTCGCCGGGGCGCACGTTGCCCATAATCGCGTTGGCGTTGGCGCCGTCGTAGTACATCAAGCCGCCGACGTCGTGCACGGCCGCCGCGATCTCGGCGATGTGATCTTCGAAGAGGCCCAGCGTGTTCGGATTGGTCATCATGCACACGGCCGTATCCGGGCCGAGCACCTTTTGAATCTCTTCGACGCTGACGCGCCCACGCTCGTCGCTGGGGAGCGAGATCACTTTGAAGCCGCACATCGCGGCGGATGCCGGATTGGTGCCGTGCGCGGTATCGGGCACGATCACTTTGTCGCGCTGCGACTCTCCGCGATCTTTGAAATACTTCTTCGCGATCAGCAGCGCCGCAAGTTCGGCGTGCGCACCCGCTGCCGGGTTGAGCGAGAACGCCGCCATTCCGAAGAGCGACGCCAGCGATCGCTCGAGCTCGTACATCACCTGCAACGCGCCTTGCGCCAATTCGTCCGGCGTGTAGGGGTGCAGCTGCGCGAATTCGCGCTTCGTCGCCATCGCATCGTTGATGCGCGGGTTGTACTTCATCGTACACGAGCCCAGCGGATAGAAGCCCAGATCGATGCCGAACGTGCGCTGCGAAAGCTTGGTGAAGTGGCGCATCACGTCGAGCTCACTATTGTCGGGCAACGGCAAGTCGTCGCGCAACGCCGACTTCGGGAGAAATTGCTCGAGCGGTTTGCCCTTCTCCACGTATTGGTTGGCGCGCCCGTCCTGTCCGAGCTCGAAAATCAGGGGGCTGGCGGTGCGATCAAACGCTTGCGTGGACACGAACAATCTCTCCCAGAGCGGTAGCGAGCGCATCAATCTCACCCGAGGTAGTGAGTTCGGTTGCGTTCATCAGGATGCAAGTCGAAAGTTCCGGATACCACCGTCCGAGATCGACGCCACCCAGGATCTTGCGCTCTTGCAGTTTCGCGAGGACGTCGCGTGCACTTTTGATGGACGTCGACCACGACTTCATTGAAAAACGGCGCGCTGAACTTCAGATCGACGCCGTCGAGCTTTGAAACGGCGGTTGCAAGTTCGCGCGAGCGCTCGAGATTAAGCGAGGCGACGTCGCGCAAACCGGTCTTGCCCATGAGCGCAAGATAAATCGTTGCGATCAGTGCGCAGTGGGCTTGATTCGTGCAGATGTTCGAGGTCGCGCGTTCGCGGCGAATGTGCTGCTCGCGCGCCTGCAACGTCAGCACGTAGGCGGTGCGGCCTTGGCCGTCGACACTCTTGCCGACGAGCCGTCCCGGAATGCGGCGCAGATGCTCCTTCGTCGATGCGATGAATCCGACGTATGGACCGCCGTAGGCCATCGCCACGCCGAAACTTTGCCCTTCGCCCACAACGATCTCTGCGCCCCACGATGCGGGCGTCGCAAGAGCACCGAGCGAGATTGCTTCGCTCACGACCGCAATCGGCACGGTCTCGCTCGCGTTGACGGCCGCAAGCGCATCGGACGAAAGCGTATCGACGTTCCCGAAGAAGTTCGGCGACTGCAGCGCGACGCACGCGTATTCTTTCGAAGCGACCGCCTTCGCAAGCGCCGCAAGGTCGGTCGTTCCCTCGGCCGTCACCGCAATCTCATCGACTTCGACGTCGAGCCCGTCGCAGTACGTGGTGAGCACCGCGCGATAATTCGGATCGACCGCGCGCGAGACAAGCACTTTCTTACGGCCATTCTCGTTGAGCGCCATGATCGCGGCTTCGGCCAAGGCCGTCGCGCCGTCGTAGACCGAGGCGTTGGCGATATCCATGCCGGTGAGCAAACAGATGTAGGTCTGCCACTCGTAGATCGCTTGCAAGTAGCCCTGAGAGACTTCGGCTTGGTATGGCGTGTATGCGGTCAGAAATTCGCCGCGCATTGCGAGCGCGCCGATCGCCGGCGGCGCGTAGTGGCGGTACGAGCCCGCGCCGAGAAACGACGTGTAGTCCACGCCGGTATTCTTGGCGGCAAAGTGTTCGAAGCGTCGCGCGATTTGATATTCGGGAAGCGCCGGAACGACTTCGAGCTGGGCGCGAAGCGCGATCGAGTCGGGAACTTGCAGCAGATCGTCGAGCGACTTGACGCCAATGGCGCCTAGCATCGCTTTGATATCGGATTGCGTGTGTGGCGTATACATTTAGAAGGCGCTCCGCCCGAGGCTCCGCGCCCCCCACTTCGTGGGGCCCCCGTACCAGGGGGTGCATTTATCGTGAGTGACGAGCATGTGATTCCCCTAGGGCACCCCCAAACATCGCTCTAATCGTGCGCAATTTTTCCATAATCCTGTGCTGACAGCAGTTTGGTCTGCTCTCCGCCATCTTTGAGCTTCACTTTGAAGAGCCAACCTGCGCCGTAAGGATCGCGGTTGACGGCGGCGGGATCGGCTTCGAGCGATCCGTTGGTCTCGAGCACTTCACCGCTGACCGGTGTGAAGAGATCCGAGACAGCCTTGACCGACTCGACGACGCCGATGTTCCCGAATTGGTCGATCTGCTTACCGACGCGCGGCAACTCGACATAGACGATATCGCCGAGTGAGTTCTGCGCATAGTCTGTAATGCCGATCGTCGCAGTGTCGCCGTCGATCTTCACCCACTCGTGTTCTTTGCTGTACAGCAGATTGTCCGGGTCCGCCACTCGAATTGCTCCTTACTTCGCGCGCTTGTAAAAAGGTAGAGGCTCGACGGTCGCTTCATGCCGCGTGCCGCGAATATCGACCTCAAGGGTCGTTCCTTCGGTTGCGGCCGCCTTGGGCACGAGCGCGGTCGCGATATTCCGGCCGCCCACCGACGGCGCCATCGATCCACTGCGGATTTCGCCGACCGGTTTTCCTTCGAAATAGACGGCATAACCTTCGCGCGCCGGTGCGCGGCCCTTCATCACCAGGCCGACGATGCGATCGTAGGTGTCACCTTGCATCTGTTCGATCAAGGCGTTGCGCCCAATAAACTCCGGCTTGCTGGTCTTGAGCGCCCACTGCAGCCCGGCTTGCACCGGCGTGATCGCTTCGGTCAGCTCATGGCCGTAGAGCGGCATGCCGGCCTCCAGACGGAGCACGTCGCGCGCGCCGAGTCCACAGGGTTCGAGGCCGTCCGACGCATGATCGCGCAGCAACCCGGCCCAAATTTCCGGCGCGTGTTCGCCGAACACGAAGAGTTCGAAGCCGTCTTCACCGGTATAGCCGGTGCGCGCGATCACGGCCGGACGGCCATAGACGTTGCCTTCGGCGCAGAAGTAATATTTCAGCGACGCAATATCGACGTCAACGTGCGATTGCAAGATCTCGAGCGACTTCGGACCTTGGATTGCGATCAGGGCGTTACGCCCGTGCAGATTCTGCATGTGCACGTCTTGCGCGCGGTTGGCTTCGAGATGCGCCCACATCTTATCGGCGTTCGCACCGTTGACGACCAGCAACCAGCGATCTGCGAGACGATAGAAGATCGTGTCGTCGTGCGCGCCGCCTTGCGGATTGCAAAAGATGTTATAGCGCGCCTGCATCGGCTTCATCGATTCGATCGCATTGATCGTCAGCGTCTCAGCCCACGAAGCCACGCTCGGTCCCTCGAGCACAAACTGTCCCATGTGCGAAAGATCGAAGAGCCCCGCGCGATGCCGTACGGCGTCGTGTTCCTTCAAGATGCTCGAGTACTGCACCGGCATTTCGAAGCCGGCGAAGGGCACGAGCCGCGCATTTAGTTTTCCGTGCTCGTCGTAGAGCGCCGTGCGGCGCAGGTCGGCTGAGGTGCTCATTTCTTCGGCGCCTCCTCGGGATAGCTGTTGAGAAAATTCAACGTCGCATGCGCGACGAGCTTGCCGTTACTCTTCACTTCCACTTCGCCGTAGCAGATGCGGCGGCCGGCACGTAGCACGCGCGCTTCGGCGATCAGGTCGTGCGGGGGCACAGCGGGCGCAAGGAAGTTGCATTGCAGCGAAGAGGTCACCGTATCTTGCTTGCGCCCGTAGATCGAGGCGAGCGCCACGTAGAAGACCGTATCGCAAAGACTCACGATCGCGCCACCGTGCACGGCGCCGGCACCGTTGGCGATTTCCGGGCGGTACGGCATCCGCATCGTTGCCTTCCCGTGCTCGACCTTTTCGAGTTTGAGATCGAGCAGCGCGACGAAGTGCGACTTCTCTTTTTCCCAGTGGTGTGGCGCCGAAGCAAAATCAGTGTACATCGCAGCCTCTAAAATACCGGACCGGAAGCGGCCAGCGCACGACGTAGGTAGAGCGGCAGCGAAAAAAGCCGTTCGTGCGTCTCGCCGTCGTAGAAGAAATTTTCACCGCGCAACTGTCCGCAGTATGCATTGACCGATGCTGGGTCGAGGGCGCCCAGATCGACCGTGTCGCTGCAAGCGAGAAAAGCCCAATCCGTATCGAACGCCGGTACGTACGTGAAAAACGAGACGACGTGTTTGTAATAGCGCCGCAGCGTCCGTGACATCTTGCAGTGCAGCGAGTAGTTGTGGAATGCCGCGGTGCTGGCTTGGAGTACGTAGATTCCGTTCGGCGCCAAACGCGATTTGATCAGCTTGAACACGTCTTCGTTGAAGAGGATGTTGCTCGGTGAATCCTCGAGCGGTTCGGTGAGATCCGAGATGATCACGCCGTAGCGTTCATCATGTTCGCGCATGTAGGCCAGCGCATCGCCGATAATGACGTTCGCGCGCGGCTCGTCGAACGCGCCGTCGGCCCACTCGGGCAAATACTTCTTCGAAAGATCGACAACGAGGCCATCGATGTCGACCATCGTGCAACGCTTGACCGCGGAATGACGCAACACTTCGCGCAAGGTCGCACCCTCGCCGCCGCCAAGAATCAGCACCTCACTGCGATCGGTGGCAGCGGCCATAGCCGGATGCACGAGCGTCTCGTGGTAGATCTTCTCGTCGCCCTGCGAGCTCTGCGTATCGCCGTCGAGGATCAGCATCTTGCCGAAGACCGGCGTCGAGATCACCGCGACCTGTTGAAAGTCGGAGCGTCCCGAGTAAAAAACGTTCTCGATGGCATGGTGATGGGCTTCGGTCGGGGCGGATTCCTCGACGTACCACTGCCACTGTTCGGTTTTCGGCATAGCGGGCACCAGGCTTCGCCATTGGCAAACGGCGCCCCCGTGAACTCGACCTACGTTGCGATCTCGTAGAGGGCGAAGACGTACGACTCGCCCGCGGTAAAGGTCAACGGCGTGGTCGGGTTCGGGAAGGTCAGGACCTGGCTGCTATAGCTCGCCGCGCCGAGAAACTGCGCGTACCACGCATTGTTGCCGTGCGGGAACGTCGCATCGTTGGTATAGACCGCGCCGAAGAAGTTGTTATTCTGCGGCACGATCGTCGACGGAATCGTCAGCTGGAATTGCGGATAGGCGGGAAACGTCACGGTTGCACTTGGCTGCACCAAAACGTAGAACAACACGGTAGCGCCTGATGCCGTATACGCGGTTATTCCGGCGGGCACACTCGGCACCGTGGTCGATCCGGTAACGGTCATCGTGCCGCTGCCCGTCGTCGTCGCCGGAAAGTTGAGCGCCAAGCCGTAGCCGGCGTTGGCGATGTTCGCGCTGCTGGGCGAAGCCATGCCCACCGGGGTTACGGTCGACGGCGCACCGGTTGGAACGTAGGTCGGAGTGGCTGTGGCCGTGGGCCCAGTCGTCGGCGTTGTGGTGTTCCCGCTACTGCTGCCGCATCCAGCGGCGAGCGTGAGGGCCGCTACCGCAAAGAGCGCGCCAAGAATCGTGTTACGCATCGGGGGAGAGCTTTGGACTTCACGGCGCTCGTCCTGCGAGCGCCGTGAAATCTGTGCCAATTCTTAGTGGCAGGAGACTGCGACGATCTGCTGATCGCCAGGATTGAAGTCGACGGTGTTGCCCGCACTTAAGGCGCCACCACCGACCGTGACTGCACCGCCGCTGGGCACGCCCGCGTTCGGAACGGTGAACCAGGTAAGGCCCGCACCCATCGACCCGTAAACATCGAGATTGCACGTCGTGGCGCTTCCGAAGCTCGCACCACCCAACGTAACCGTTGGAACGGCTGTCCCAAAGCTGATGTCGCTCGATCCGGTATTGACGATCGAAATATAGATGACTGGCGTGTATCCTGCGTTTGCGGTGTCCGCAGGCAACGTATTTGGCGTAACATCGACGACACTTTGCGCACCGTTGAGCGCGTCGCTAAAGTTGATAGTGCCACTCCCCGAGCTCGGGGCAACAAACGTCGTCTTGACGGTAATGCTGTGGTAGGCAGCAAGATTCACCGCGGGCGGAATTGTACCGGCCGCAAAGCTTTGCGACGCGGTCGATCCGGCGAACGTCCAGGTGACGCCGGCGGGTGAACTCGACGACGACGGTGACGTGCTCGGGCTCGAGCTTGAACTTGGCGATCCGCTCGGTGACGAACTCGACGACGGTGACGTGGACGCGCTGGCTGACGCTGACGGCGCCGTTGTCGACGGGGTGCTCGTCGAGCTGCCGCCACATCCGGCGACGATCGCAATTAAAGCAAAGGGCAGGCCCATGAAAATCGCGGGATGGCGCATTGAAAAACCTCCGATAACCTGAATATCCGGCTTCTAGCGACAAATGTCTTACGTTAACGGCAGGGTAGCGCCTGTGTGCTTTCTGATGATAAGGCAAAAAGGACCATTGCTTTGCAATGGTCCTCGCCGAATTCCCCTGAGAAAGGTCTTATGCGGAGAGCGCGGTCGTTTCCTGATCGCGGGTGACGACGTGCGTGAACGCACCGCCGGTTTGTGCAATTCCGCGCTTGACTTCGGTCGTCAGCATTGTCTTAGCTTGCAATGCCTTGGCTGCAAACTCGCAGGCAAGCCATGGATCGGTATGATCGCCGCACGTGTAAAAATCCATTGCAGCGTAGCCGGTCTCCGGCCAAGTGTGGATCGAGATGTGCGACTCTGCGAGCACTACCACGCCAGAGACGCCCTGAGGCTCAAATCGATGGAACGCGACCTCCATAACCGTCGCGCGCGATGCCTTCGCCGCTCCGATCATCATCTCGCGGACCGCATCGACGTCGGTGAGTGCTGCTGCGTCGCAGCCCGACAACTCACACACGATGTGCGTACCGAGTGCCTTCAATTTTTCCGGTCTCCTTGACCTCGGGGGAATCCCACCTCCGGACTTGTCGGCTGGCGCCTGCTGTGCAGCGTCACGTCCCCGACCTATCGACGAACTCTTGCCGGTGCTTTTCGGTGCACGGGCGATTCATCGCGATGGCGCGAAAAGGGCGCGCCTACCCCCTACCGTGGACCTACCGCTTGGGGTTCAGCCCAAGCTCAATACCCCAGGTCCGGCGAACATGATAACCCCCCAGCCCCCCCCTGTAAACCCCTTTGGGATAATAGCTCCTTAAGATAGAGCGCGTGAGGGCGCGACGGCGACTTCTGCGCGTCCCACCGCGCGCTCGCAGTGCTCGCAGAACGCCGCGACCGTCAGATTGTGGTCGCATGCGGTGTGGCTGATCGCCGAAGAGTCCGCGCCCTCGGTCCATTGCCGTCCCCAGCTGCGCAGGGCCAGCACGATCGGCGCGAGCGCGTGGCCCTTTTCGGTGAGGAGATACTCGTAGCGGGCGGGTCGCTCTTGGTAGAGCCGGCGCTCGAGGAGACCTTGCTCGACCAGCTTCTTCAGCCTCGAAGTGAGGATATTGTCGGCGATTCCGGTCGTCTTGAATTCCTCGAAGCGGCGCGCTCCCATCAGGGCGTCGCGGATGATGAGCAGCGTCCACCACTCACCGACGATCTCCAAGGTTCGCGCGATCGGACAGGGCACGAGTGCAGATAAGCTGGCACGTTGCATCTCTTGAGCATAGTCACTTGCATCACGCAAGTCAAATATGGTAGGCTCACTTTCACGACGCAAGTGACTGAAAAAGGAGCCGCAAGATGCTGGATGCATTCGAAACCGTACTGATTGGCGCAGCGCTCGGAACGCTACTGGCCACCGTGGTCGCCACGGCACGAACCTCCACGCTCGCGCGGATCGTGATTGGCGGCGTGGCCGGCGCCTGGATAGGCTTCGCGGTAGCCGTTACCGTTGCGGGTGCTTTCGATCGACCGGCGGCGGTTGGGTTGATGTTTGCGCTTCCCCTCGTGACGGTCGCCCTTCTCACGCGCTTCTCGCCGCAGTTTCGCGCGGCGTTCGACTCCATACCGTCGACGTACATCATCGGGGCCAACGTCTTCCGCGTGGTCGGGCTGTTCTTCTTGGTCCTACTCGCGCAAGGACGGCTGGGCGGCCCCTTCCCGTACTTTGCCGGCATCGGTGACATCATCACCGGCCTCTTCGCGCTGCAGATTGCACGCTTGGCCCAGCACGCTCCGCTCAATCACCCGCGCATCCTTGCCTGGAACGCTTTCGGCATGCTCGACCTGATCAACGCCGTCGCGCTCGGAGTCCTGTCACGGCCCGGCACGGTAACCCAGCTGATTCACGCAGGCGTGGGGTCAGCGGCCGTGGGCACGCTTCCGTGGTCGTTAATCCCGCTCGTCCTCGTGCCGACCTACCTGATCGGGCACGCCGCAATCTTCGCCCGCGCCCTGCGTCGCCAAGAAAATGCAGTTACCACTTAACTATCTTGACTATACGGGTGGGCGTGTTACCCTCGTAAGGCCATGACCACGCCCATTCAACTCCCTGTTTCCGAGGACTATCGCCACGGCTTCCACGACACCGAAGAAAACTATGTTTTCAAATCGGATAAGGGGCTGACGCGCGAGATCGTCGAGCGCATTAGCGCGATGAAGAACGAGCCGGATTGGATGCGAGAATTCCGTCTCAAGGCCTACGAGATCTTCGTCAGCAAGCCGATGCCGACGTGGGGCGACACCGAGTTGCTCAACGCAATCGACTTCGCCGACATTCACTACTTCGTGAAGTCGACCGACAAGACCGAGCGTTCGTGGGACGACGTGCCCGACGACATCAAGCGCACGTTCGACCGCCTCGGCATACCCGAAGCGGAACGCAAGTTCTTATCGGGCGTTTCGGCGCAGTACGAATCAGAAGTCGTCTATCACAATGTTAGCAAAGAGCTCGAGGCACAAGGCGTGCTCTTCTGCGACATGGATACGGCAATCAAGCAGTATCCGGATATCGTGCGCAAGTATTTCGCGACCATTATTCCGGCGGCCGACAACAAGTTTGCTGCGCTGAATTCCGCGGTGTGGTCGGGCGGTTCGTTCGTGTACGTGCCCAAAGGCGTTGAAGTAAAGATGCCGCTGCAAGCCTACTTCCGCATCAACGCGGAGAACATGGGGCAGTTCGAGCGCACGCTGATCATCGCCGATGAAGGCGCGAAAGTGCACTACATCGAGGGCTGCACGGCACCGAAATTTTCGACCTCTTCGCTGCACAGTGCAGTCGTCGAACTGATCGCACTCGAAGGCGCGTCGATCCGGTACACGACGATCCAGAACTGGTATCGCAACATTTACAACCTCGTGACCAAGCGCGCGATCGCACAGAAGAACGCGACGGTTGAGTGGGTTGACGGCAATCTGGGCTCCAAGCTTACGATGAAGTACCCGGCCATCTACTTGATGGGCGAGGGTGCGCGCGGCGAGATCCTTTCAATGGCATTCGCAGGCGAAGGTCAACACCAGGATGCCGGCGCCAAGGTGATTCATGCCGCGCCGAACACGACGTCGGTTGTGACCAACAAGAGTGTGAGCGCGCACGGCGGCAAAACCACGTATCGTGGCTTGGTCGAAATTTTTCCGGGCGCGGTCGGCGCGAAGACGCGCGTACGCTGCGACGCCTTGATCATGGACGATCAGTCGTCGAGCGACACCAAGCCGACGATGAAGATTCACGAGCAGCGCTCGACGGTCGAACACGAGGCGAGCGTCTCGAAGATCGGCGAGGATCAGCTCTTCTATGCGATGTCGCGCGGTCTCTCCGAGGCTGACGCAACCGCGCTGATCGTTAACGGCTTCTTCGATTTCTTCGTCAAGGAATTGCCGATGGAATACGCCGTTGAATTGAACCGTCTCGTGAAGATGGAGATGGAAGGCGCCGTCGGCTAGACGGCCAAGTCGGGCAGTGATGGAACGCCACATCGCCGCCGCTGCCGACATAGCCCCCGGAACCGCCAAGCCTTTTACCGTCGACGGACTGCAGATTCTCGTCTGCAACGTCGGCGGTACTTTTTATGCCATCGATGACGTGTGCACGCATGACGGTGGCCCGCTCGACCAAGGTTCGCTCGAGGGTTATTGCGCGGTCTGCCCGCGTCATGGCGCGACGTTCGACGTGCGCGACGGCGCACCGACACTGCCCGCCGTCATGCCGATCGAGACGTACGCCGTGCGTGAAGCCGGCGGCCAGCTGTACGTGGACCTGTAATGCGCACGATTCTGGGCGCGATCGGCATCGTCGTCGCCATCATGCTCCTCCTGGCCGGGCTCTACGCCGGAAACATTGCGGTCGGCATGCATTCTGCCGCGACCGTGTCCGGTACGATCTCCGGCAGCGGCGTTCACGCTCCGGTACAGATTCTGCGCGATCGTCGCGGCGTGCCGCACATTCGCGCGACCGACGAATACGATGTGTTCTTTGCAGAGGGCTACGTGCAGGCGCAGGATCGGCTCTTCCAGCTCGACCTGCTGCGCCGCTTCGTCTACGGCGATCTCTCCGAGATTCTCGGCAACGCTGCCTTGCGATCCGACGAGAACGCTCGCGTGGTCCCGGTGCGCGCAATCGTCACGGCCCAGTGGGCGAAGCTCAGCGCGCGAGATCGTTCGATGTTGCAAGCCTTTACCGACGGCATCAACGCCGCGGCCAAACACGAATCGACGCCGGTTGAGTTTCGCGTTCTCGATTACGACATGACGCCGTGGCATCCGCAGGATTCGCTCGCCGTGTCATTTGCAACCGTCCTCGATCTCACCGACAACTGGAACGACATCGCGGCGCGTATCGGCAACGAACCGCCGCTGACCGATCCGTGCTTCGATGCAGCGGTGACCGAGGGGCTCGCGCACATTGCCGATCCCAAAAATTGCTCGCCGGCCGCCGCTCGTGCGGCACTCATCCGCAGTCTCCTCGACACGCGCCCGCCGATCGGCAGCAACAACTGGGCCGCAGGCGCCGCGCACACAACAACGCATCGCGCGCTGCTCGCGAACGATCCGCATCTCGACCTAGCGATTCCAGGCGTGTGGTACCTGGTCGACATGCAAATGCCGGGCTTCCACGTTGCCGGTGCCGCGCTGGTCGGCACGCCCGGTGTCACGCTCGGTCACAACGATCGCATCGCATGGGCCGCAACCAACGGTACCGTTACGGCGCTCAGCGTCTTCGCGGCACCCGCAACGGCCAACCCCGCCGATTGGCAAACCGAGACGTTTCACATGCGCTTCGGCCGCGATGTCACGAAGCGCTACTATCGCACGCCGCACGAATTCGGGACGGATGTCCTCGTACGCGGCCAAACCAAAGCGGTGCTCGTGCGATGGAACGCCTATACGACGCCGCTCGCACCGCTCGAAGCCTTCACCGGATTCGATCGCGGAACGAGCATCGAAGACGCGCTCGCATCGCTGCGCGGGTATCCAGGACCGACGCAGAACTTTGTCATCGCCGACACCAGCGGTCGTGTTGCCTATCAGCTCGCAGGCCAAATCCCGAACGATCCGGTGTGGTCGCGCGACATCCATCCGGCAAGCGATCTCACCAAGACGTATCCAAACGTTGCATTTCAGGCGCTTCCGCACGTTGCGCCATCGCGCGATGCGATCGTGTGGACGTCGAACAACAAGATGTACGGACCATCGTATCCGCTGCGCCTGAGCGCCGCATTCACTGCGCCATGCCGTGCGCACCGCGTCGCGGAGATGCTGCGCGCGCGCAAGACCTACGACGTCGACTACTTTGCTTCGATGCAGATGGACGTGCTCTCGATCTGTGAACGCGAGCTCGCATCGTACGTTCCAAGACTCGCAGCGTGGGACGGCCGCTTCACCCCCGATTCGCGCGATGCGACCGACGCGTACCATCTTCGGCTCGCGCTTGTCCACCAGTTCGGCGGTATGTCCGCCGCAATGATCGGAACACGCGCAAAGCCGACGGCCGTCACGGCGCTCGCCGCCGTCATCGATCCGTCTCCGCTACCGTGGGGCACCGCCGGCGCGGTGCAAGTGAGACATCCCCTCGCGGCGCTCGGCGCTTCGTTCTTAAACGGTACGAAGTTCGCGGGCAACGGCGACGCCTACACGGTGCACGTGCAGAACACCGGATTCTCGCAGAGCTTCCGCGCGGTGTGGGATGTCGGCAATTGGGACGCCGGTGGCATCACGATTCCGCAGGGTGAATCGGGGCGACCCGGCAGCGGCCACTACACCGACGAGGCCGCGGATTGGATCGCGGGCCGGCTGCTTCCACTCCCCTATTCAGACGCTGCAGTCGATCAGGCTGCCGTCGATCGATTGACGCTCGCGCCCTGAGCGCGCAACGCATAGGCATACGCAAGCCACGGCTCGAGCACGACATTGATGAGGAAGTGCGCGACAATGCACGGCAATAACGCGCGCCCCGAAAGCAGATAGACAAAGGCCAGAAGTGCGCCGAGCATGCTCGTAGATGCAACAGCACTCGCGGCCGCACGAATGCCACCGCGTAAACCCCAGACGGCATGCACGAGACCGAAGATTAGCGCAGAGACAATCACTTGCACGTAGTCGCCCTGCCCCGCGCGCATCAGCAAGGTCATCACCGTGCCGCGAAAGACTGCCTCTTCAACGATTGAACTTGGCACCGCGATGATCAGGCCGAGAAGCCGAAATCTCGAGAAGTTGCCCATGTAGGGGGCCAGGTCGAGCCCGCGCACGCTCGTGAACACGGTCGCCGCAACGACGGCAAGTGCCGAAATCCACCCAATCGGCGGAATCTGATCGGCCCGGAGGGTCACCGCTCGGAAGAAGGGACCCGGCTGCAAAAGCAGCCAGACAAATTCAGCCGCGGCGATAATGCCAAGAAAAATCCAGGTACGCCGAACCGCGTTCGAATTGAGTGCATTCATGACGCGTCTTTCGTTGTCTCTAGCAGACCTTCGAGGCTTTTTACGTGCGCCACGAACGCGTCACGTCCGGTTTTCGTTAAGCGATAACGTGATTGTGGACGACGTTCCACAAACGTCTTCTCCTCCGAGACGTACGCCGCGTCCACGAGCTTCGCGAGGTGTGCGCCGAGATTGCCGTTGGTCGTTTGCACCGCGTGCTGCAGTGTCGAAAACGCTAACCATTCGGAGCCAAGCAACTCGGCGATGATTCCGAGGCGAATCTTCGAGAGCAAGAGCTCGTCCATCGATCTAGTCGCCGGCGAGAAGTTCAGCCGCGCCGAAGCCAGCATAGCCGACGAGCACGCCCGCAGCGAGTATCCAACCCGCATATGCCGGAATGAAGTTGGCGATGATCATCGAGGCGAGGATCACGACCCCACCGATCTGCGCGCGCCGATTCCCGTGAACCCCGATGTAGAACAGCAGGATCGTCTCGGCGAAACTCCACAGCGCCATCATGGCTGTGACCGTATGGAAGAGCCGGGACATCGTGAACGCTGCGATGGTTGCAAGGGCGATCGTGAGCCAAAGCACGTTCAGATAGTCACGCTGCGCTAGCGACATGCGATCGCTGTACCGGCGGTAGTAGCGAGAACGCATGACGCTGAAACCCACACCCGCTGCGACTAGGACGGCGTAGGCCGTGAAAAAGACCGCTGTAGGGATACGGCCAGCCGTCACGAGCGTGACCAGAACGTCGATGCTCGCGCCGAGAGCGCCCCAGACAAGAAAGAATTCGCCGCCGGCCCAGAGTCGTTGCGAGCTTTGGGCGATGATTCGGTCGACCATCTCGAGATGGTCCCGCGCTTCCGACGTGTCCATAAGGCCTCCAGATTAGTCTATATTTTAGACTTATCTAAGTGTACGTGCCCCTTCGGGGCTTGTCAACCAGCTCTGGCCCTGGTATCGTATCCCGGTTATGTACGCGATCATCCAGACCGGCGGCAAGCAAGTGCGCGTCGCGGAAGGCGATATCATTCGCACCGACCTCGTGGACCTCGAGGCCGGAGCCGACGTCACGTTCGATCAGGTCGTGCTCGCGAGCACCGGCAGCGACGTGAAAGTCGGAGCACCGACGCTTGCGGGCGCTACCGTGACCGGCACGGTGTTGCGCCAGGCCAAGGACAAGAAGATCCTGGTCTTCCGCTATAAACCGAAGAAGCGCGTCCGCAAACTGAACGGCCACCGCCAACGCTTCGCCGAAGTCAAAATCACGAAGATCAGCCTCTAACACGCCCTTCGACAAGCTCAGGGTGACATGGTTGAAGTAATTTTCTACCGGGATGGCCGCGAGCGGCTGTCCCGGTTTTTTGCATCCGGTCACGTCGAGCTTCCACCGAGCAGCTCGGACGAATATTCATTGGTCTGCGCCGCGGTCTCCGCCGTGCTCCAGGCGGCGCGTGCCGGGCTCGAAGAACACGCGAAGATCGACACGGGTGCGAAAATGCACGGTGGGCACCTCAACGTGCGCGTGCCTGAAAACAACCGCGATGACGCGAGGGTCGTGGCGATCGTGGCAACCGCCGAGATTGCGCTCGAGCAGATCGCCCGACAGTATCCGCAGCACGTGCATGTAACACGCACCACGCAAACCGGGTAACATAGGGAGCATCCCGAAGGAGAACCTCATGTCAGACACCTTTCGCACCACGCCGCCCGACCAGCAGTGGTCAGCGTCAAATACCGCCGGCAACGGCTATCAAGGCGCCTTCGGCGGTGAGCCGCAGGGCGACACTGAGAATGACGTCGGCAAGGCGCTCTTGATCGGTCTGCTCGGCGGCCTGGTCTCGGCCGCAGGCTACATGGTCTATCGCCGTTTGCCCGAGGAACAGAAAGAGCGCTTGCACGCGCAAGTGCGCACGCAGCTCGCGCAGCGTATCACCGAGCTGCGCCAAAACTTCAACATTTAATTCGTCGCGCGTCCCATTTTGAAACTGCCGCGGCACTGCAAAGTGCATGCGGCAGTTTGCGCTTATGGTCGCGCTTTACGCGCACGCGCTGCAACTCTTCAATCCGGCGCTCTCCGGCGATCGCGCAGCGCTGCTGGCACGTACGACGATCCATGAAGCTGATGCGCAAGGTCTCGACGCGCGACTCCTCGTCGCACTGATCGCGGTTGAATCGTCGTGGCACGACGAGGCGGTTTCTCGCGCCGGTGCGCGCGGACTCGGTCAACTGATGCCGGGGACTGCTGCCGGCCTGGGCGTGAATCCCGACGATCCGCTCGAGAACATCCACGGCGTAGCGGTGCATTTACGCGGCCTGATGGGGCACTACGCACATCTGGGTCGCGATGATTGCTATATCGATGCGCTCGCGGCGTATAACGCCGGCGCGGGCGCTGTGGACCGGTACGGCGGCATTCCGCCCTATCCCGAAACGCGCGCCTACGTGCGCGCGGTCATTGGCCTTTGGCGTCGTCTTGCGGGGGATGAATCTCGCTCGGCGAGGGCGGCATCGGTGGCGGGGTCGCCGCCTTTGCGTCGCTAACGTCGGCGGCGCGCTCCATCTCGGCGATGAATGAATGCGACGTGTTCTGCACTTCGCGCATGACACGCCCCGCCTGGCGCATCATCTTCGGCAGTTGATCGGGGCCAAAGAGCAGCAGCGCGAGCACGCTAACGACCATGATATCGGGAACAGAAAACATTGCGCCATCTGGTTCAGCCACGGGTGCCCCGGGTCCGCTCGCTCAGAATGGGTACGCTCGCGGCCCTAGGGCACCCAAGCCTCAACACAGGCGGCATGGGAATTGGAAAGAGGATGATACTTAAAGGAACTCCTCCCAGGCCTGTGCAAGCAGGCTCGTCCGCAACCGTGAAGATCATCTACACGCGAGGCAACCGCACGGAGACGCTCGCCTCATTGGCGACACTCCGGAAGATCCTGAGCCGCTTCGTCGCCCATCGAGTCTTCTACGAAGTCTCGAGTCGCAGCAAGCGCGGGCATGAATTTTTCTCCGCTAAGAACGTGTTTGTCGTCGGCTCGATTGAAGTCACGAACTACGAGCACCTCAAGATCTTGATCTTCGATGCAAACAACGCATCGCACTCGATCGAAATCCTCAATCCGCAGACGATGCGCATCTACGACGAAACGCCGGGACGCGGCTTCGCCGTGTCATTCATCAGCGAAAGCGAGAACGGCGTGGAGACGCGCTGCTACATTCGCGATGAAGGCGAAGACGCAGATCGCATCAAGGAAATGACGGCACTCGAGAAGATCACGTTGCCGCAACTCTTCGAGTATCTCGAAGAACTCACCGCGGTCGAAGCGACCGGCAGAACCGTCTAAAGCTTCAGCAATGCCTCGGTGACATCGCCGGGCGAGATGCCCATCGCCGCTAGCACGCCGGGCGACCGAATTGCGTCTGCGGCGATACCGAACGCCAAATGCTTGGGCAGCAACTTTTCGCCTTCGGGAACGCGCTTGGCGGCTTCATTCCACACGTTGAGCGCTTCGCGCGAAAGCCATACGCTTTTGCTACCGTCGGGAACCTTGAAAGCCAGCGTATTGAAGCGCAAGAGCGCCGGGCGCTCGCCGCTTTGCGCGTTGGGCTCGGGCACGCGTGACGCGGTCAATCGCGTTCCGGCATCTTCGGGCAACGCGTAGTTCTCGAGCTTCTCGCGCGGTAGAACCTCGACCAATGCTTCACCGAGCGTCGGTTCTTCGAGCAGCGCGACGAGCAGTGTGCGCACGGTAACGAACGGTTCTTTCAACTCGCCCGCCAAGCGTGCAGCGTTACGCATCAACGTCAGGATCTCGTCGGAAAGGAAGATCTGCTCGGTCTCCGCCATACGACTCGTATGCTCACCATCGACGTTGTCACCCTCTTTCCCGAGGTCTTCGCGCCGTTCGTCGGGCTGTCGATCATTGGCCGCGCAGTCGAAGCGGGAACGATCGCGATTCGCTATCATCACCTGCTCGACGCACTCCAAGGCAACGAACGTGCGGACGACACGCCGTTCGGTGGCGGTGCGGGAATGGTGTTACGCATCGAGCCTGTTGCGCGCGTTCTCGACCGATTGATCGCCGAGGCGCCCGACGATGAACGCCGGGCGATCGCCGTGCCGAGCCCCGGGGGCCGCCCGTTTCGGCACCACGAGGCGGCGCGACTCGCCGGGCTCGATCGCTTGGTCCTGATCTGCGGACACTACGAGGGCATCGACGAACGCTTAGCCGCCCTGTATCCAATCGAAGAGTTCACCGTAGGCGACTTCGTTTTAACCGGCGGCGAGCTCGCCGCGCTCGCGATGCTGGATGCAACCGCCCGGTTGGTGCCCGGGGTCATCGACCCCGAGTCGGCCGCCCACGAGTCTTTTGCTAACGGCCTGCTGGACTATCCAAGCTACACGCGGCCCGCGGTCTTCCGGGGGGTCGACGTGCCCCCGGTGCTGCTCTCAGGCGACCACGCGAAGATCGCGGCATGGCGCCGCGAGCAGTCCCGCGCCCGTACCGCCGCCCGTCGTAAGGACTTGCTGGCTGACCCCGACCCGTGATACTATCCCGAGGTTGTCGCGGGGCCACCCCGCGCTGTCTTTGCATCTGCCGCCATAGAGAATTGTGCCATGAACGTCATCGACGTACTGAATAGCGAGCAACTCAAGGCCTCGGTCCCCGAATTTCGTTCGGGCGACACCGTCAAGGTCTACTCCAAGGTTGTCGAAGGCGGCAAAGAGCGCGTCCAAATGTTCGAAGGCGTCGTGACCGTCTGCAAAGGCGGCGGGGCCAAAGCATCGGTGACGGTGCGTCGTGTAGCTCACGGTGTCGGCGTCGAGAAGACGTTCCTCGTGCATAGCCCGCGTGTCGAGAAGATCGAAGTCAGCAAGCGCGGCGTCGTGCGCCGCAGCCGGCTTTACTATCTCAGCGAGAAGATCGGTAAAGCTGCACGTATCAAAGAGAAGAAAGCGACGAAGTAAACAGCCGCGCGTCCTTCGCTGTTTTTCGGACCTGCCTCGAGTGGCTCATCGTCGTCGGGCTGGTTGCACTACTGCTCTTTATCTTCGTCATCCGCACGCTCTACATTTCCTCGATCTCAATGATCCCCACGATGCAGATCGGCGACGTCTTCCTCTCCGATCAGCTCGCATACCGTTTGCATTCTCCGCAGGACGGCGAGATCGCGGTCTTTGCACCACCCGTCCGCAGCGCGAGCAATGAATTCATCAAGCGGGTCATCGGTGCGCCGGGTGACACTATTCGAATTTCCGACGGTATCGTTTACCGCAATGGGAACCCACTCGCAGAACCCTATGAAAATCAGCCTCCGAGCTACGACCTCGAGATCCGAAACTACGGCATCTACGTGAACGGTAAAGCTCTCAATCCCGCGCAGGCCGACGTGCCCGCGCGGGGAATCTGGCAGGCACCCGACCGTATTCCGCGCGGCTATTACTTCATGCTCGGCGACAATCGGAATTACTCCGACGACTCGCACGTGTGGGGATTCGCACGGAGAGCCGCTTTTCGCGGGCAAGCGTTCATGACTCTTTGGCCACACGTGAAAGTACTATGACACCTTACGATCTTCTCGGCTTGGTCGCGATCATTCTGGTTTCGCGCATAGCGCTCTCGATCCGTCCGGTGACGGCCGCATCAAAGGGCCGCAGCGTTGCGATCGCGCGCGAGTATCTCGATCCGTTCATCTATGCGGGCATTGCGGCGTGGCTCTTGATCACGTTCGTCGCGCGGACGTACTACATTCCGTCGGCTTCGATGGTCCCGACGCTGGAAGTCCACGATGTGCTGCTGGTAGACAAGTTCGAGTATCGTTTCCACGCACCACACGAAGGCGACGTCGTGGTATTCCCGCCGCCCATCCCCACACCGGACGACTTCATCAAGCGTGTCATCGGCCTCCCGGGCGAGCGACTGCACGTTACCAAAGGCATCGTCTATATCAATGATGTTGCGCTGAGCGAGCCCTACATCGCCGCAAAACCGAGCTACGACCTAAAGATCGAGAATTACGGCATTTGGGTCAACGATGGATTCGGCTGGCATGCGCTCGACCCGTCGCAAGCAAACGTTCCGCCGAAATCCCACTGGACTGCACCCGACACAATTCCGCCCAACTGCTTTATGATGTTCGGCGACAATCGCAATGATTCCGAGGATTCGCACATCTGGGGCTTCGCGCAAGATGCGGGAACGTTTGCAAGCGGCCCGCGCACGGGCGAACGTGCCGGCTTTACCGGACGTGCATTCCTGATCTTCTGGCCGTTCAACCAGATGAAAATCCTGAAATAGTCGCGAAGAGCACCTCCCGTGGTGCGGTTCGTGCAATTGCGCTCGCTTGCGAGCCTCGTGCTGCAACTTGCGATCCTCGGCGTGCTGATCGCAGCATTTTTCATCCGCTTTTGGCAAGTCTCCGGTCCCTCGATGTCGCCGCATGTGAGTTCGGGAGAGTTTGTCGTCATCAACACGCTCGCGTATCGCCTCCGTACACCGGCACGCGGTGACATCGTCACCTTCCGTCACGATGGCGCGACACCGGAACTCTACATCAAGCGCGTGATCGGGCTGCCGGGCGACCGGATCCGCATCGAGCGCGGCGTGGTCTACGTGAACGGCGTACGTTTGAACGAGCCCTACGTGCAATTCCCCGATGACCGTAGCGAAGCCGAGAGCACCGTGCCGCCGGATGACGTGTACGTCCTCGGCGACAACCGCGCGGTAAGCGAAGACTCGCGCGCCTTTGGGCCGGTTCCCGAGAACGCATTGACCGGAAAGGCGATCGCCGGCATTTGGCCGCTCCCGTCGCTCGGCACACTATGAAAGAGCGTCTCGACAACGTCGTCCAATGGTATCCGGGCCATATGGTGCGCGCGATGCGTCGCATCGGCGAATACCTCAAGCTCATCGACATCGTCGTCGAGGTGATAGATGCGCGCGCGGCGCGCAGCGACGCAAATCCCATGCTCGATAAATTGATCGGCAATCGTCCGCGCCTCGTCGTGCTCAGCCGCGACGATCTGGCCGACCCGGCGATCACCAAGCGTTGGGTCGCGGATTTTGCGGCGCGCGATCGCGAGGCGATCGCGGTTGAAGCTCGCGCGCAGCAGAGTGTCTCGCGCATTCTCGCCGCGGTAACCGCACGGGCCAAAAGCCGCAACGGCATGTCGCGCGTGATCGTCGTCGGCGTACCCAACTCGGGAAAGTCCTCGATCATCAACGGGCTCCTACGCCGCGGAGCCGCGAAAACCGAAGACCGCGCCGGCGTCACACGCCAGTTGCAGTGGTTTCGCCTCGCGGCCGACATCGAGCTGATGGACACGCCGGGCATCCTCGTGCCGAAGATCGCGAGCGCGCAAGCGCAGTGGAAGCTTGCCCTGATCGGCGCGGTACCGCGCGAGCGTTACGATCCATACGAGGTGAGCACCGAGTTTTATCATTGGCTTGTGGACAAGAGTGCTGGGCGCACCAAGGTGCCCGATCTAGCGGCCTTTGCAAGCACACGCGGCTTCGTGCGCCGTGGCGGCGAGATCGACGAGCACAACGCGGCACAATCGTACATCAAGGCGTTCAACGACGGAGTTTTCGGCCGCATCAGTCTCGAAGCTCCGGGCGACGATGACGAATAAGGAGCGCAAACAGAAGAACGCCTACGAGCGCGAGCGCAGGCGCCTGCATCGTTTGCACCGGTTCGAGAACGCCGCGCGAGAGCGTGGCTTCCAATTGATTGGCGGCGTCGACGAGGTTGGGCGCGGTCCGCTTGCCGGTCCTGTGGTCGCGGCATGTGTCGTTGCGCGCGAACCGCTGATGCTGCGTGGTCTCAACGATTCGAAAGTCGTGGCGCCGCCGCGCCGGCGCGAACTCGCCAAAGAAATCGTCGAATGCGTCGTCGCGCATGGCATCGGCGTGGCCAGCGTTGCGGAGATCGATCGCATCAATATTTACTGGGCGAGCGTCCTTGCGATGGAGCGCGCGATCGCGGCACTTGGCTGCGCCCCGGAATATCTGTTCACCGACGCCGTGCGCATTCGCTCGTACGTCGGACCGCAGGAGCCGCTCATCAAAGGCGACGCCCTCTGCGCCGTCATCTCAGCTGCGTCGATCGTCGCCAAGGTCTACCGCGACGATCTGCTCGCGGAACTCGACCGCGAGGACCCGCGCTATGGCTTCGCCGACCACAAGGGCTATGCGACCCCGGCACATATCGAGGCACTCCGGGTCCACGGCCCGAGCGTCCACCACCGCGCGGCTTGGGCACGGGTCAAGACGGCCCAGCTCGAACTCTTGTTCGGCCAGGATCCCGACGCAGTGGATTACAGTGAAGAATTCGAGCACCAGCTGGAAGGGGCGCAAGGGTGAGGAACTGGCCGCAGCGTTCCTAGCCGGGCTCGGCTACCGGGTCGTCGCACGCAACGTCCGCGTGCCAGGCGGCGAGATCGACCTCGTTTGCGTCGAGTCAAGGACCCTTGTTTTCGTCGAGGTCAAACGGCGAGAGGGACCCTCTTTCGGCTCGGCGCTGAGTGCAGTCGATGCGAGAAAACGCCGAAAACTACGAGTGATCGCGTCTGATTATGCCCAAATCGTTGCCCCGATGGCGCGGGTTCGCTTCGACATCGTGACGATAGACGGTAATCGCATAGCCGTGCATCGAAACGCTTTCTGACCCATGGATAGATCGGGCTAGTGGATTCACTCCAAGGACGGACTCTCGGCGGACGCTACGAAATCGCCGAGTTGCTAGGACGCGGCGGAACCGCCGACACCTACCGCGGTCTCGACAAGACGCTCCGTCGAGACGTTGCGGTCAAGGTGCTCGTCGAACGTTCCGACGAAACCAACGCACGCCTCTTAATGGAAGCGCGTGCGATGGCGCGTTTGAATCATCCGAACATCGTTGCGGTATACGATGCCGGCGAAGACGCCGGCATTTCGTACATCGTGATGGAGCTCGTACGCGGCAAGACGCTTTCTGCGCTCGAGGGCGGCGAACTCGGCTATAAACAGGCGCTCGGCTATATCTACGAAGTCCTCGAAGCGCTCGAGTACGCGAACTCGCAAGGGATCATCCACCGCGACATCAAGCCTTCGAACATCATGATCGTGGAAGACGGCAAGCACACGAAGCTCACCGACTTCGGTCTCGCGCGCCGCGCAAGCGAAGTGACGCAGACCACGCGCACCGGACAAATCGTCGGCACGATCTCGTATCTTGCGCCCGAGCGTTTTCTGAGCAAACCCGCCGACGTACGTAGCGATCTCTATTCCGTCGGCATCGTGATGTACGAAATTTTCACCGGAACGCTGCCGTTCCGCAACGACCGCGACGATATCGTCGCGACGATGTATTCGCACGTGCACGACTTGCCGACGCCGCCGCGCGAGATCAACCGCAACATACCCGAGGCGCTCGAAATCGTGATCATGCGCGCGATCGAGAAAGACCCGGGCCGGCGCTATCAGAACGCGAGCGAGTTCATGGCCGATATTTCAGCCTTGCTCGGCCCCACCGCACAGCCCCATTCGCAGACGGCTCCGGTACCCGACGCCAAACCCCTCAAAACGTTTTCGCCGTCGTCGGGCGGAACGACGACCGATCCAACGCTGCGTCAAGCACTCGATCGGGCACTCGCCAGTTCGCGCAACCGCAGCGACGCGCTCGAGAACGTACTCAAGGGCATGATCGCGACGCGCCGGCGCGACTACGATGAGGCGCGCGACGCGTATCTTTCTGCGATGCACGAGCTTTCCGCGATCAACAACGAAGTGGAGTACGCGAAGACTGCGCTGAAGTTCGCGACGATGGTTTTGCAAAAGGCGACCGACGGCAAGCGCGATCGCAACGAGCTGCGCGACGGCGTCAACCGGCTCAACGAAGCGCTGCGAATTTTCCACGAGTTCGGCCTGCACGAGCAGTATGCGCACACGGAATACATGATCAACGCGCTCGAACGCACCGCGATCGGGATTATCTTCTAAGACCCAGGATGAGCGAACGCAAGCCGGAACTTCGGCGCTCGGTCACGCCCTGGGGTTCATTCTCATGGGGCTACTCGGACGTCGGCGCGGACATCTTCGTCGGCTTGGGCCTTGTGCTCGGAGCCGCGGCCGGTGCTTCGAACGTCGCCTTTCTCTTCGCCGGAATCGTGTACGTCTGCATCGGCCTCGCGTACACGGAACTCGCTTCAACGTATCCCGTCGCGGGCGGCGGTCAGTACTTCGTCACGCGCGGGCTGGGCGATTTCTTTGGCTTCATCGCCGGCTGGGCGGTGCTGCTCGATTTCACGATCGATATCGCCCTCTTCTCTTGGAGTTGCGTCGATTACCTGAGTGAATTGCTGCCCGTGCTCGGTGCGCCCATGCACGCATGGACGCACTTCATCGTCGTCGTCGGGCTGATCGTTGGCCTGTGCGTGCTCAACATCATCGGCGTGCGCGAGTCAACCGCGTTCAACGGCTTCGTGAGCGCGCTCGATGTGGTCAGCGAGACGGCGATCCTTTCGCTCGGCTTCCTGTTTGCGTTTAGTCCGCAGTTGCTGATACATACGATGCAGACGAGTTGGCCGTCGCCATTCGATTTCATGAAGGGCATCTCGCTCGCGATCGTCTCGTTCGTCGGCCTCGAATCGATTTCGCAAGCCGCCGAAGAAACGCAGCGGCCGGCCTCGGTCATCCCGCGTACGTCGACGGCCTTGATTCTCACGATTTTGATCTTTGCGCTCTCCTACGCAAACTTGGCGCTCGGCATGCACACCTGGCATCCGATCCCGCTCGACGCGCACGGCCACACGCAGATGCTGTGGCAGTACCTCGGCAACAACGAGAACAATGGTAAAGCGGTCGCGCTGATCGCGCGTGAGGTTCCCTACTGGGGTGCACTCGCCGCTTTCTACGTGCCGGTGCTCGGGGCGATCTTGCTCTTGATCTCGGCCAACTCCGGCGTCTTCGGCAGTTCGAGAATCGCGTATGCAATGGCCTCGAACGGCCTGTTACCATCGCTCTTCCAGCGCATTCAGCCGCGCTTCCGAACGCCGATGGTCTCGCTCGTCGTCTTTACCGCCGTCGCGCTGATCGAGGTGATCTTTGCGGCCTTGCCGTCGCTCAGTCCGGCAATGGCCGCCATCTACGCCAAGCACTTCAACGGCGAGAGCGGCATCGACTTTCTAGGTGATCTCTATGCATTTGGCGCGGCAACGAGCTACTCGTTTGTGTTTGTCGCGCTGGTTGCGTTGCGCCTGACCGACCCACTGAGTCCGCGCAAGTTCAAGATTCCCATCAACATCCCGATGACGTTCCGCGGCGAACGCGTGGAGTTTCCGGTCATCGCCGTCATCGGTTTCATCGGCATGGCCGCGATTCTTGTATTCACATTGATAACGCATCCGATCGGGCGCATCGCAGGCCCGTCGTGGATCGTCTTTGGCGTCATTCTTTATTTTCTCTATCGCGCACGTAAGCGGTTACCGCTCCTCGGTTCGAAGAAGCGCGACTGGCGCGGCCAACAAGTCGAGATTCTGCGTCGCGCAGGCGAACTCGAGCTGATGGACGAGTACGTTGCGAACGTGCGAGCAAGCGACGAACGGCGCGCCAAGGGCGGAGGCGCAAGCTAGTGTTTGCCGTTCGCACGGTGCTCTCGGTCGCAATGATCGGGGTCGGCGCGTTCATCATCGTGCGGATGGTGCCCTATCCGATCAGCGCGAGCTTTACCGGCATCGTGCTCGGCATTGCGATGGTCGCACTCGGCGTGATTCGTCTGCGCACGCTCTTCGGGACACGACGCGCATGATCTACGAAGATGCCACCGTCCATATCACCGTTGCGGGCGTGCTCATCGCCCTCATCATCGGCCTCGCGATCGGCTCGACAATTTGGTGGATGCTCCATCCGCCGGCTTCGTTCGTGCAGAAACTTGCAAAGGAAGCCACGATCGAACTCGAGCGCATGGTCGGCTCGATCATCGTCGTCTTTTCACCCGACATTCTCTCGAGCCACATGATGGCGCTGGCAGCCAAGCTCGCGCGTGGCGAGCGCTCGGAGCTGCTCGCGATCTACGTCATCGAAGTTCCCTACACGCTGCCGCCGGATGCCGAGATGCCGCTCGAAGAGCGCGCCGCGCTGGATGCACTCGGCGCAGCCGAGACAGATCGCCGGTCAAAGCGGCGTCTCGATTCGCACGGAGATCATCAAGGCACGCTCGACAAAACAAGCAGTGCTCGACCTTGCCAAGCGCGAACGGGCCAACCTGATCATCCTCGGCTCTTTCCGCGAAGGAAAGTATACCGGAGCCCCACTCGGGCGCACGATCGAAGAGATCGCAGCCGACGCGAAGTGCGACGTCCTGATCGGCGTGGAGGGGAAGCACGGAACGCTGCTCTACGAAGAACCAGGGGCCGGCACGGCCAACTTGTAAACGGAGGGTCCATGCACAAACGCAATCTCGCACTCATCCTTGTCACCGCTGCATTCGCAGCGCTGACCGCACCGCTTACTGTTCGCGCCGCGCAGACCGCGCCGGCTATCGACGCGTTCAATGCCGCGTTCGCACAAGTGACCTCGTACACGTACAAGCTGCACTCGCACGAAGTAAAGGGCGGCGACACGCAGGACCGTGTTTACGACTACTCGTTCATGAAGCCGCACTTTGCCAAAACGCTGATCGAATCGGGCGCAGACAGAGGCGCGGGCGGCGTATGGACCGGCGGCGACAAGGTCAGCGGCCATCAAGGTGGATTCCTGTCCGGCATCCATCTCAAGGTCGATCTCCACGACGGACGAGCAACCTCGTTACGCGGCTACACGATTCCCGACGGTCTCGCGCAGAACATCGTCGCGCTGTACACGGACGTCAAAGGTGAGCTGACGCAGACGCCCGGAGGCACGGTCGGCGGCGTCGCAACCGATTTGCTCACGCTCAAGGTCGCCGATCCGGCGAGTAACGGTGGCGTGACCGAGCAGCGGATGTATCTTTCGCAGGCCACACACTGGCCGGTACGCAACACGTTTTACGCCGGCACGACGATCGTGCTCGATCAGTCGTTCACCGATTACAACCTGAACGCCGGACTCACGCAAAACGACTTTCCATTCTAGATTAACAAGCGGGGAGCTCGTTCGCTTGGGAAGACGCTCGAAAAGCCGCATCCGTGCGGCTTTTCTCTTTTGTCATCCCGAGCGTAGCGAAGCGTAGTCGAGGGACCGCGGCAATCTATCCTCCGCGCCTGGTGTAGAGAAACTGAGCCAGCGCGCCCGCGCCAATAATCAACACGAACACCACAAACCAGCGCTTTGCTTCGATGCCGGTGTGGAATGCCGCGCCTTGCGAGATCACAAAACCGCACAGGGCGTAAAAGGCTATGACGACAAAACGCTCGCTTCGCCGTAGCGCTTTTGAGTTTTGAAAACCGACAAATGCGGCGAAAATCACGAATACAATTTGAGGCGGCCAATACGTGAACTTCAGCGGGCCGATCAATGATGGCAGATTGGGCAGGGGGAAGCCGCAGCGAATCTGCGCGACAGTTACCCAGATCCCGAGAGCGGCAGCCAGCGCGCCTCCTACGGCTGTCGGCGTTGCCTTCCGATCGAAAACCTTCGTGCGCAACCGAGTTCGGATGCCAATTCCTGCCGCAAAAGAACCGAAAACGAGAAACCACAGTCCGACAACCGTGACCCCAGCGGTGCAGTTCATATGCGTTACTACTAGCCCAACGAGCGTCCGTTACGCCTTTGCCAGGTAGCGCTTGCGCAACTCGTCCAGCACGACGGCGAGTAGAATGACGACGCCGAGGACGACTTTTTGCAAGTACGAGTCGACGTGGATCAAGTTCATCGCATTGTAGAGTAGGCCGATCAAGAGCGCGCCAAAGAACGTGCCGAGTATCGAGCCTTGTCCGCCCATCAAGCTCGTGCCGCCGACGACGACCGCGGCGATTGCTTCAAGCAATTCATCGTGCGTGCCGGTGTCGGGCGAACCCGATGAGAAACGCGCCATATAGAGAAAGCCGACGATCGCCGCGCACATGCCGCTGATCATGTACACGATCGTCTTGACACGCGCAGTCGCGATGCCGGCGAGCCGCGCCGCCTCCTCGTTGCCGCCAATTGCAAAGACATATCGTCCGAAGCGTGTGCGCGTGAGTACCACCGCTGCGATTGCGACAACCGCGATCATCCAGAGCACCGGGACCGGCAAACCGAAGACCGAGCCCGTACCGATCGCCGAGAAGATCGGATCGTTCACCGCGACCGGTTGGCCGCCCGACGCGATATATGCAAGCCCAAGCGTCACTTCGAGCATCGCAAACGTCGTAATAAACGGCGGAAGATTCAACTTCACCACCGGCAGCGCGTTGATCCATCCTGCCGCAGCGCCGATCGCGATACCGGCAAGCAGCGTGACCAGCACCAGCCCCACGCCGCCAAACGGCAGGTGGTTCGCGACTTGCGCCATCACCACGCCGGTTAGCGCAACGAGTGATCCAATCGACAGATCGATCCCGGCCGTAATAATGACGAATGTCTGTCCGACGCCAAGGATGCAATTGTAGGAGATCTGCTCGAGAACCGTGACCAGGTTGCGCGGACTGAGGAATGCGCCCTTGGCCGCCGCGTTGACGACGCCCATGAAGATTGCAACAACGATCACGAGGATCGCATTGCGCAGCCAGAGGTTCTTCAGGATCGCCCTCACGCAGCTGCCCCCGTTGCCGCGGCAATCACCGCGTCCGGTGTAACCTCTTCGCGCGTGAATTCGCGCACGATCCGGCCATCGCGGACGACAAGGATGCGATGCGACATCCCGAGCACCTCGGGGAGTTCGCTGGAAACCATGACGATGGCAGCTCCATTCTCGAGCAAAGTTTTCATGAGAGCGTAAATCTCGGATTTCGCACCGATGTCGATGCCGCGCGTCGGCTCGTCGAAGAGAAAGACGCGCGCTTTGCCGAGCAGCCACTTCGCAAGCACGACCTTCTGCTGGTTGCCGCCGGAGAGGTTGCGCACGAGCTGTTCCGGACTCGGCGTACGCACGTGGAGTTCCTCGACCATCCTTCGTGCGGTCTCTTCTTCTCGCGTGATCGAAATCAGATGCTCGCGATTGACGAACTGCGCCAGATGCGCAAGCGTGATGTTCTCGCGCACGCTCATGCCGAGCACGAGGCCCTGACCCTTGCGATCTTCGGTGATAAACGCAATGCCCGCGACGATACCGTCGTGCGGCGAGCGCAGGATCGTACGTTTGCCGTCGATCGTAATGACCCCAGCGTCGGGAATGTCGGCGCCCGCAATCGCACGCACGATCTCGGTGCGGCCGGCGCCGATCAGCCCCGCGAGCCCGACGATCTCACCGGCGCGCACGTTGAAGCTCACGCCGTTGACCCCGGGTTGGCGCACCAGATCGCGCACGTCGAGCACGACGTTCGCGTCCGGCTTGACCGGCTCGAGCGCCGGGAAGTGCGTATCGAGCGGTCGCCCTACCATCGCGCGAATCACGTCGTTCGCGGGGAATTCAGCGGCCGGCCGCGTCTCCACCACCGCGCCGTCACGCAACACGATGATGCGATCCGCGATCTTCGGCAACTCATCCATGCGGTGCGAGATATAGATAATGCCGGAGCCGGCAGCTTTGAGGTGCGCGATGAGCGCGAAAAGCGCATCCATCTCGCGGTCGGTCAACGCAGCCGTCGGCTCATCCATCACGATGATGCGCGCGTGCTTCGAGAGAGCTTTCACGATCTCGATCAGCTGCTGTTGCGCGACCGAGAGCTGCGCCGGCGTGCGATCCAAGGGCAGATCGATGCCGAGTTCGGTCAGTACGGCTTGCGCGCGCTCGCGTGCCGCCGCCTCGTCGAGCATACCGTTACGCGTCGGCTCCTTGCCGAGCACGATGTTGCGCAACGCCGAAAGCTGCGGCACGAGGTTGAACTCCTGATAGATCATCCCGATGCCGAGCCGCTCGGCGTCGTGCGGGGAGCCGATTACGACCTCGTTGCCTTCGATCGTAATCGTGCCGCTGTCGGCGCGTTGCGCTCCGGCCAGAATCTTCATCAACGTCGATTTGCCGGCGCCGTTCTCGCCCACCAGCGCCAGCACTTCTCCGGCGTAGAGCGTGAGCGAGACGTCCGAAAGCGCGCGGACACCGGGAAAGGACTTCCCAATGCCGCGCATCTCGAGTAGTGGAGCGGACTGACTCAACGGGTGAAAGTGCCGACCGGAACGTGCACGACCTTCGGCGGCGTCTTGCCGGTGAAGAACTCGTGGATAGCGTCGATGGTCATCGCGCCAATCTTGTCGGGGTACTGAATCGCATCGCCGTACATCGTTCCCGCCTTGATCGCAGCTTGCGCTTCAGGACCTGCATCATAGCCGACAACCGCGATCTTTCCCGTCACACCGGCGGCCTTGATGGCGCTGACCGCGCCCAGTGCAGAATCATCGTTGATGCCGAAGACGGCGTTGACGTTTGGATTTGATTGCAGCACGTCGCTCATCGAGCTATCGGCCTTCGCGCGCTCTCCACCCGCGTCGATATCGGCAACAACCGTTGTGCCTGGACAATAGGCTTGCAGACCTTCTTTGAAGCCCTTCACGCGATCTTGCACGCTTGTAACTTCCGGTTCATCGAGAATCGCGACCTTCCCGCTCTTGCCGACAGCCGCACAGATCAACTTTGCAGCTTGCATACCGCCTTGCACGTTGTCGCTCGCGATGTGCGCAACGACCGTACCCTGTTTGCTCGTGCTCGCAATGTCGGCGGTAAATACTGGAATATTCGCCTTGTTGGCCTCGGCGATTGCGCTGCCGATCGCGGTCGAGTCATAGGGCGTGAGCACAATTGCATCGACCTTGTTTGAAATGAAGTCTTCGACCTGGCTCTGCTGCTTCGCGTTATCGCGATTGGCGTCGACCACGACGAGCGTGTAGCCGTACTTGGCGGCCTCGGCTTTCATGCCGCTCTCCATACTCTGGTAGAACTGCGCTTCTCGATTCTGAATCGATACGCCGATCGTCTTTGTCGCGGGTCCGCCCGATGCAGCGGATGACGGGGACGACGATGCGCTCGAACTCGATCCCGAATTCGAACAGGCGGCGAGTACGGCGCACAAGACTGCGCAGAGCGGGCGGGATGATTTCAACGTGGTCTCCTTTAGGTAATGTAAGGCGTCTTGACGGGTAGACATTTTCGCACGGGGTTCGGTTGTGGATCGACCGCGGTATCGAAGAGCCAGCAGTCTCCTAGCACCGAACAATAACAAATCTGAATTGATACGCCGCTGCGCGCGGTGCTGACCGCATTGTACGTATGCGTATCGCTTAGCGCCGGAAGAACTTGGATGAAGATAATGTCGTCGTGCGCCATGATGACACGGTCACGCACAGTCGATGTAAAGATCCCATGTTTGCGTTTGCCCGGATGGATGTCGCAGCACGCTGCCATCAGCTCACGAAGCGTCGAGTAATAGTGCCCTTTGTAGGCAACGGCAAATGATCGGACGATCGCCGGTCCAACGCCTGCATTACGGATCTCATACGCAAGTCTGTTGATACCGCTCTCGGTTGCGTTGCTTGTGTCGTACTCGATGTATGGCCAAACGCTCGATTTGAGGAGCTGTTCTTGCGTTTGGTCGGCCCGCAAGGCGACGAAAAGCGACGCAGCAGATACGATAATTGCGGCAGTGGCGATGATGATATCGAGCGCAAATTGTCCGGTTTTGCGCGGGCGATCCGGGGTCTCAGCCATGAGCAGTCCGTTTTCCCGCAGCGAAAGAGCGCCCCTCGTTGTCCACAATCAGCGACCTTCGGCTTGTGCAATCTGTGGAGAACCACGCACCAGGCGGACCAAACCAAGCGTCGCCGCGAGGGCGACTGCCGACCAAACAGCTCCGGGCACGACTTCCCCGTAGACGAAGGCACCGGTCGCAAAGAGCACCCCATAGATGGCCACCAAGCCAAGGATCCACGAAGCGAAGGCTTGCGTCGGTGAATCAGGTGACGGAGGCAGGCCGCCGGCCGCCCGAACCCGGGCCCAGCCTGGGCCGGCCGGGCGTACTTTGGCGTAAAAGCGGGCGAGCGTCGCTTGGTCGTCGGCGGGCGTGAGAAACGTCACTGCCAGCCACACCGCGGTTGTGACCGCAACGGTGACGAGCAGCGTCGTCGTGCTGCTCGCGGCATGCCCGAACTTCCCCGCGGTAAAGAACGCCAGCGCGACGACGAACGACGCGCACATCGCGCTGATCTCGCTCCATGCATTGATGCGCCACCAGTACCAGCGCAACAAATAGATCAGTCCCGTGCCGGCGCCGATCGAGATCAGCAGGTTGAATGCGTCTTTCGCCGTGTCGAGCAGATAGGTGACGCCAATAGCCGCGACCATCAACAACACGGTGACGACACGCCCAACAAAGACGTAGTGATGCTCGGTTGCGTCAGGACGAAAGAGCCGGCGATAGAAATCGTGCACGAGGTACGATGTACCCCAGTTGAGGTGTGTCTCGATCGTCGAGCGATAGGCCGCAAATAAGCCGGCAACCATGAGCCCCGCAAAACCCGCCGGCAGAAACACGAGCATCGCCGGATAGGCGATGTCGTTGCCAAGCAACTCGGGCGCAACGTTTGGAAAACGCGCATGGATGTCGGCGAGTGACGGATACACCAGCGTCGAGGCAAGCGCGACGACGATCCACGGCCACGGACGAAGTGCGTAGTGCATGGCCTGAAATGCAAAGGTACCGAAGAGCGCGTCGTTCTCGGTGCGCGCCGCAAGCATTCGTTGCGCCACGTAACTTCCGCCGCCGGGTTCCGAGCCCGGATACCAGGCCGACCACCATTGCACGGTGAGTGGTATAACGAAGATACCGAGCGCGGTGGGCCAATCGCCAAAGTTGGGCAGGATCGAAAGTAAGTTTGGATGCGCAGCCGCCACATGCGCGATCATTCCGTGCAAGCCGCCGACGCCGGGCGCGTGAATCGCGTAGAACGCAGCGGCGAACGAGGCGGTGATCGTGATCCCGAACTGAATCGTGTCGGTCACCATCACGCCCCACAATCCGGCAGCAGCCGCGAAGATGATCGGCACGATCGCACACAGGAGCAGCGTCTCGGTTCGCGGCCAACCAAAGAGCACGCTTGCGATCTTGACGGCGGCCAAATTCACGCTTGCGATGATGAAGCAGTTGAAGAACAACCCGAGATAGATCGCGCGCACCGCGCGCACCGCGGTCGCTGCCTTACCCGAATAGCGCAGTTCGTAGAACTCGAGGTCGGTTAAGACGCCGCTGCGTCGCCACAACCGCGCATAAAAGAACACGGTCGCCATGCCGGTGAGCAGAAACGACCACCACGCCCAGTTCTCAGCAACGCCACCGTCGCGAACGAAATTTGTAACGAGGTTCGGCGTGTCGGTCGAAAACGTCGTAGCAACGAGCGAGATTCCAATCAACCACCATGGCGCTTTACGGCCGGCAGCGAAGAATTCGGCAGTGTTCTTGCTCGCGCGTCGCGCCAGGACAATCGCCGGAATAAACGTGATCCCAAGCGAGACGACAACGATCCACCAGTCGAGCGGGGTGAGATGCACGCGCTAGTCGGGCAACAACGTGAACGTCACGGTGCGATCGGCTTCGCGGTGATTGGTCCAGAACCGGCTGCCGTCCCAGGCAAGACCGCGCGCGCGGAATGGCACGGTTGCGAGATCGGTCGCGGTGCCGTTGCGCAGGTCGATGCGTGAGATGAAATAATCCTCGGTATCTTCGTCATCCGTGCCAAGCAGCATCGCCACATCGTCGATCACCGCAACACCGCAGATCTCGTGCGGCGCGTTCCACGTATGCGCAACACCGCCATCATCGCCCAGCAACAACAAGCGCTTGTTGTACCATTGACCAAGGAGCACGCGGCCGCCGTAAAGCGCCAGATGCGACCCGGTATCGTCAGGACACTCGACCGTAAATTCGTCGAAGCCTTCGCCGGGGATGTAGCGATGCACGCGGCGATTGTCGTCGTTGCCTTCACCACACGTCATGACGATCGCGCCGCCGCCGAAGTTCATGCCCCAGGGCATGCCGGGCGGATCGATCTCGCCGGTCTTGCGCCAACCCTCGCGCTCCATGACGTCGATGCGGCGCGTGGCGCGGGAGCCGATCCATACGTCCTTGCCGCGGACAGCGACGGAATGCGGTTCGGGGGAAGCGGAAACGAGACGGTCGAGTTCGAGGATCGGCTTGAGCATGAAGGCGGAAGTTCTCGACTCGACAAAAAGCTCCGCCATGCGTGTACGGATAATCGAAAAGCGCACCGGAGCGGTGCTGGCCGATGCTACCGGCGACAAAGTCGCACAGGTCGAAGGGAATTGGTATTTCGATGCTTCGACGGTGAGCAAGAAGTTGCAACTCTCGTCGCACGACTACACCTGCCCGTACAAAGGCAAATGTTACTACGCCGATTACGTTGACGATCCGACGCGCGCTATCGATGTTGCGTGGGTGTACGGTGATCCCAAACCCGGCTGGGAGCAAGATCAAAGGCAAGTACGGATTCTACGCGGGTGAGCGAAGCAGCACACGCGAGGAGGTCACGCCCTAGTCTTCAGTCGTCGTTGAGACGAACGAGCACTTTCCAGTTGCGATGCATCACGTAGAACAAGAACGCGGTGCTGATACCGAACAGCAACATGCCGTCACCGGCCTCGGCCGCGCCCATCAAGCGCCATTCGGCTGATAGAAACAGTCCGGATGAACCACGCGTCGTGAACGAGTCGACGGAATAGAGCACGGCATCTGCGGCCGTTGGAATCGCGCCGAGCAGCATATAGACCGATGCCCAGATGATCGCTTCAATGGCGTGCAACGTCGCGAGTACCAACGCGACGACAACGATTGTCGTTATTGCGCCAAGCGTGGTGTCGAGAAATTGCTGCTTCATGTCGGCAAAAAGGGCGCGAAATCGCTCGATTCCGCGCATGATCGCCACGACGCCGACGGCGTGAATCGCGATCGTGATCGCAAAAAGCAGCAGACTCCACCACCAGCTCGCGGCCCACGTGCCCCAGGTATCAAACATCTCGATACGCCAATCCGCGCGACGCGCAGCGACTCCTTTGCGGGTGCAACTCCTGCGCGTTTCGGATAGGGAAATGGTGCCATCGGGGGCTATGATGTGGTGATGCCTGATCGTCGCGACTTCTTGATGACGCTCGGAATGGCTGGTGCCGCACCGGCTCTGCTCGGCGCAGCACCCGTTTCGCCGGCGCCTGCGCGACGCGCACTGGTCTTGAGCGGCGGCGGTGCGCTCGGCTCGTACGCGGCAGGCATCATTGGATGTCTCGCAACCGCTGCCGGGGTGAAAGACGGTGCAACGCTCTCACCCTATGAGGTGGTATGCGGTACGTCGATCGGGGCGCTCAATGGCTGGTTCGTCGCGACCGGGCAATACACCGAGTTGCACGACCTCTGGTACGGCGTGAGCGCAGAACACATCTTGGAGCTCAAGCCACAGTTTGCCGCGCTACGCGATCCGCAGAGCGGGGCCGGAAATAAGCTTGCTGCAACGATTCAAATGGCCTCGCTAACGAAAGATCAAACCGCCTTCTTCGATTCGAAGCCGGTCCTCGACTGGGTTTCGCGCCACATCGATCCCGAGCGGCCGCTGGTGATGCCACTTGTGTGGGTGGCGACAAACCTCACGATGCAACGGCCCGAATACTTCTACATGCGGCCGAAAAACGCGTCGGCGGGAATGAGAGAGGAGATCGTAAATGCGCTGCAGGTCGTGCTCGGACCGCATACGATCGTGCGCGAAGCAAGTGCCGACCTCTTCCATAAGCAGATCTTTGCCTCGTTCGCAGTACCGCTGTTGTGGGATCCGGTGCAGATGCCCGGCCCGGATGGAACGATCAACCAGTATTGCGACGGCGGCGTCGCGGCGAACTCGCCCGTCTCAATAGCACACGCCGTATCAGCCGGCGCCGACGTCGTCTTGTTGAATCCGCCGCTCGAACAGGTTCCGAATTATGAAAATGCAATCGAAGTCTCCGCCGGCACCTTCGCCACGATGCAGCAGAAGATTCTCTCGAGCGACATGCGCAGCGTGTACTTTCAATCCGTTGCAAAACGGTCGTTAGCGCGCCTTTCGAATTCCGACGTAGCTATTGCAACCGAAGGCACGCCAGAGCTCGCTGCATACGTCCGATCCGTACCCGCGACTGAACTCACCTACATTCGCCCGAAGAAGAAATTACCGGTCGGCGGAGCCGCATTCGATGACGAACAAGGCATCGGCGCCTGCTACCGCATCGGGTGGAACGATGCAATTGATGGTTTCACACCGTACGATTGGAAGACGTTCGAGTCGTGACGAGCGTTCGTGGGTGGGTGACCGCAGCGGCAGTTTTCGCCGGTGCGTTCTTGTTGTGGAACGTCCTCGCGGCGGCGATTTCGGCACTGCTGCTCCTATTCACGGCCACTTTGCTCGCGGCCGGCCTGCGACCGGCGGTTACGCGCGCAACCAAACGTATGCCCTTTGGGATCGCTGTCGGCGCAGTGTTTGGCGCCACGCTCGTCGTCATCGCCCTCCTTGGGTTCGTGTTGCTGCAACCCCTCGGCGCCGAACTCGCAAGGCTTATCAGCGCACTCCCCGGCTACACGAGCGCCCTGCAGGATCAGTTTACGGCCGCGCAACGCTTCATCGAAAGCGACCAGACCGCCCGCCAAATTGCGAGTGTGCTCGCCAACAGTGCGAGCAGCGCCGCGACGTACCTCGCCCCATTCATCATTAGCGGGCCCAAGCTCGTTGCGGTGCTGCTCGGCGACGCGATCTTGATCGTCCTGCTCGCAGTCGGCTGGATGCTCTCAGAGGGCGAGCTCGAGCGATTTGTGCTCAGCTTGATGCCGCCGCACGCGCGTGAGGATTGGAGCAGTGCGCTGGCAGATATCAGCGCCAAGCTCAGCGCCTACGTGCAAGGTGTCGTTCTCAACGGCGCAGTCGTCGGCGTCGTCATGGGCGCCACGGTCGCGTTCCTCGGGGTGCCGTATGCGCTATTGCTCGGCTTCATCGCCGCGATCTTCCAGGCGATTCCTATGGTCGGCGCCGTGATTTCCGGACCGATCATCCTCATCGTCGTGCTCGCGACGAGCGGCTGGACGAAGATGTTGATCGCACTTATCGTCTTCAGCGTGGTGCAGATCATCGACCAAAACGTACTCTCGCCGATCATTTTCGGTCAGCGCGTGCAATTGAGTTTTTTGCTGATCATTCTCGCGACGGTGATCGGGGGCACACTGCTCGGCATTCCGGGCGCGTTTCTCGCGGTACCGGCAGCCGCCGTGCTACAGGTCTTGATGATACGCATCGTCGCGCCGGCGATCCGTCGCGCGCATTAGCACGACGGATCGCCGACGTAGAGGCTACGGACGTGGGCTCGGAATCGGCTGCATCGGTGCCCCGGCACCGGGCGGCGGTGAGGCGTACATCTGCCGATGTTCTTGAGGCAGGTTCGGGTTACGGTAGTGCGAGCCATCTGCAAAGGTTACGGCCAGCGCGATGCATTTCGGCAATGCCGTTTGCAAGGGAAACGCGTTGATGCTAATACCGTATTTGTGTTTGATTTCCGCACCAGGCGAAAAGGTACCGACGTCGCGTGCTTCAGCGACGAGCCGGCCATTCGCAACCAATCCCCACACCACGTCCTTCATCACTTTATTGGTGATGTTCGTGAAATCGACATACATCGTGGGGTTCGAAGTCGTAACCGGCGGCTGATAGAAGCCGTATCCGTAGGGGTCGCCCCAATAAAATGGCCGAGCATACGGATAAAATCCGGGGGTATATCCGGAATACGTAGTGGACACGTTCGCCTCCGCGTCGCACCGGCTGATATTAAAGAGCTTTTTCGTGAATAGCTGGTGTTGCTGCGCCGCCGCAGGTGCGCTCGACGCGAGTACGATGAGCGCCAGAGCCAAGCCAATAAACCGCATATGTGTTCTCTCCTCCGAGAATTATTGCACTTCAAGGCCGCTGCCGATGTCCCAAAGGCGCACCCACCCTCTAGGTGCGTCGCGCCTTCGTCGCAGTATGTGCATGATATGCTCGCACTTTCATTCTGCGCCGGGATGCTTGGTATCGAAGGCTATGTCGTTCGGGTTGAGGCCGATAGTTCCGCCGGTTCCCCGGCGCTGACGATCATCGGGCTCCCCGACCGCGCGCTTACCGAGGCGCGCGAGCGCGTGCGCGCCGCGATTTTCAATTCGGGCTTCGCCTACCCGGCGGGCCGGCTTCTGGTTAACCTCTCGCCGGCCGACGTGCGCAAAGAGGGGCCGGCCTTCGATTTGGCCATTGCGCTCGCGCTGCTTGCAATCGACGAGCAAATCGATCGCCTCGCGGTCCAGAGTTTTATTGCACTCGGCGAACTTGCACTCGACGGCACGCTGCGCCCGGTCAGCGGCATATTGCCGATGGTGCTCGGCGCACGTAACGCCGGTTTTCGCAAACTCATCGTGCCGCAGCGCAATGCCGATGAAGCAGCACTCGTCGATGGCATTGAACTCTATGCGGTCGACTCTCTGCAGAGTGCGGTTGCCGTGCTGCTCGGCAACGGTGGGCAGTGGCGACGCCGCACGCAAGCGCCGGCACTCGATCCCGCCGATGCGCTCGTGCACGGCGACTTGGCCGACGTGCGCGGTCAATTGGCGGCGAAGACGAGCGCTCGAAATCGCCGCAGCGGGCGGACACAATCTACTCTTCGTCGGACCACCCGGGTGCGGCAAGACGATGCTCGCGCGACGTTTGCCATCGATTCTTCCGCCGATGACGCTGGGCGAAGCGCTCGACGTTACGAAGATTTACAGCGTTGCCGGTTTACTGACGAACCGTGCGGGCGTGGTGAGCGCACGACCGTTTCGTTTTCCGCACCACACAATCAGTCAAGCCGCGCTCGTTGGCGGTGGTCCGACTGGCGAAACCCGGCGAGATCAGTCTCGCGCATCACGGCGTGCTCTTTCTCGATGAGCTGCCCGAGTTCGGCCGCGGCGCAATCGAAGTGATGCGTCAGCCGCTCGAAGAGGGCACCGTGACGATCGCGCGTGCCGCCGGCACGTTTACGTATCCCGCGCGCTTTCAACTCGTCGCCTCGATGAATCCGTGCCCGTGCGGGTATCGCGGCTTGCGCGGCGCGGAGTGCCGCTGCGACGATGCAACCGTTGCAAAGTACATTGGGAAACTTTCCGGCCCGTTGCTCGATCGCATCGACTTGCAGATCGAGATTGCGCGCGTCCCGTTCGACGACATGGTGCGCCGTGACGGCGCGGAACGCTCGCCGGTGATTCGCGAGCGCGTTGTCGCGGCGCGCGCGATCGCGCGCGAGCGTTTCGCCGGCACCGCGATCGGCGCAAACGCCGATATTCCGCCGAGCCAGATGCGTACGTACTGCCCGCTCGACGACGCTGCGATGCGCATCTTGGCGAATGCAAGCGCGAAGCGACAGTTCTCGGCGCGCGCGCTCGACCGGATCGCTCGCGTCGCGCGCACGATCGCCGACCTCGCCGACGCGCCGAACATCCGCGCCGAACACATCGCCGAAGCGATCCAGTACCGCAGTTTGGAGCGACTCGATGGCCGCGCCGCCTGAACGATGGCGCTAGCACGAGATCACCAAATAGAAGATTTGCGGATTTAGCGTAAGATCACACAGGCAAGCCTATGGCCTCGGCTGCCTTACCGTTGTGCTTTTGCATCCGTACGGCAAGGTTGCGTGCCACTTCTGTGCCACAAAAACCGGGAATCGGAATGCCGACGCGGCGGGAACAGCAAAAACCCGGACTTCACGAAGGTTTTGGTCGGGTTGAATGGGAGCGGACGCTGCCTGCGAGCCATCGCCCCGCTGATTTGCCCTCGGCGGGCAATCGTTCCATCCGGTCCTATCGATCCTCGCCCATCGCGTGTGGTCCCAAAGGGCAGTCTCCAGGGCGGGTTCGCGAGATCCGCGACTGAAGTGTCGGCGTCCTGATCGCGCTGCGTCAAAATGGCCGCTAAGATACCTTTCGGCTGCGGCGTCCCGGCTAAGAGCCCGCCTCTGACGTTACCAAACGATTCGCATCCGAGGCGTCTAGAGATTCATTAAGGCAAAGGCTTCGCGCAGTTGCTCGACGGCATCATGATCGATCGGTATGCCGTGTCCCACGATAATCCGCTGAGGATTCCACTCGAAAATTCTGCGCACTGCGGCGACCAGCGCCGGGCTTCGCGCTTGACCGAACCAAATGAGGAGTGGAAATACCTTGAGCCTTCCATCGAGTTTGAAGATGCGGTAGCCAAGCCTAGTAAACATCGGCGCATCGTCGACGATCGAAGCATTCATGAGCAGATCCGCGACGATGAGCGTTCGCGTAGCCACGTGGTGAAAGATGCTTTCATCGAAGGTGAGCGGTCCGGGCACAGTTATGTACGGCATGTCCGCGAACCACTCCGGACGGTCTTCTCCGCCAAGGACACGGTCGATCAGCGTCTTGTGCTGACGCTTCAAGAAGCTCGGCCCCCAAAACGTCGCGTCCGGATACGCGGCGCGATACTCGGTAAGATACAGGTCGTGAAACCAGTTGGGCGCGATCACATCGGTGACGCGACCGATCTGTGCAACAGCTTCGAATAACTCGCGCGACAGCCGGCAGGGCGAGTGCAGCAGTACGCCTGCGCTGGGAAGCTTGACGACAGTCATCACATGCGGCTGCCACGTCGCGGCGAATCGAACCGGTGTCGTCGCGGTCCAGACGCAATCGGCGAACGGAACGAGCTTCCCGTCGCCAAAGCCGCGCGGCCCAGGCAGATTTGACACCTTCATGTGCAGATTCTTCTACGACTCAGTCAAGTCGTTCGCTCGAACTAGCGCCTGCAAGTAGGACACCATTTTCTTCTTATCGCCCTTGAGCGGCCGAAAGAAAGCCTCATGAGCGGCAGCGAGCCGGACGACCGTCTCACAGCTTCTCGCCGAGTGCGAGCATATCCGGAGCCCCGAGCAGTAATCTGTGCGCCGTGAAACCCAAATTGCGACGGGTGTCGACCTAAGCACGCCCGCGACGACAAATACAAGTGCGAGCGCAGTCATAAAGAAGAATCGGACCATATCAGATCCCACCCACGAAAGCAATGGGCGCGAACAGAGGCCCACTGGGCACGTTATTGATCCTACCTCAGTCCGTCTCGCGCCTGCAGTCGATCGGCATCCTGGGCACTTGCTGGTCATGGAGGTGACGAGTAGCCCGGGAATAGGTGGAGAATTCCGGGGCCGGGTCAGTGCGAACCTTCGCGCCCGTATCGTCTCGCACGAGATGCCGAAGCTGCAAGTCGAGCATCAGATCTTCTAGGGGAAAAGTAACGCGATCTGGACGTCCTCTACATTCGGGCGGTCCAGAGCATCGTAGCCAGCAGCATCACAGCGATGACGCCAAAAACTAGTATCAACTCGTCGCTGCTGTACCGCTCGCCGAGACGAGACCATTTCACGCCGTTCCCCAGCGGCCACGTCTCGAAATTATCGGTCGGACGCCTACGGAGAATCGGCGGCTGACCTCTTAGTGGACGAAGAAGAAAGACGTAGGTGAGTTCGCCAGCTTCGACCGACAGCGCCATCGCCACGAACGCCTTCCAGTAGGAGTAATCGCGAAAGAGGACACTGTGTAGACTGAAGACTATCGCGGCGAGGGCGACAAATTTGCCGATTTCAATTGCCGCAGCTGCCGGAAGTTGCTCTCGACTCAAGATGCTTTGGCTAAAAGGATCTTTTCGCATAATTAGGTGACGAGCGCTGTCGCAAAAAGTCTTGCGACAACGCTCGCAGTTTCCTCTCTCGAAGACGCTACTTGGGCGCCGGGGTCGGGTAGCAACAGGAACTCGACGTCCCGGGAGGATCTGCCGCTCCCAATAGAGGCTGATCGGGCGCGAAATCGCGGAACTAGTGTACGCATCAATCGCTGGCGAATGGGGTTGGAGGACCGCAAACCCCGAGACGAGAGTAGAGTGAGCGTATTGCTACGTGTAGAGCTAATCAGTGCCATTGGCGGATTCGTCTATGCGATTCTGCTATCGCGATTTACGAAAGACTTTCGCCAATTCGCTTTTCTTTCTATTCTTGGAATAGCGGTCGGCGTGTCTCTATTTGTTGTCCAAAGAATCCTAGGCCACCACATCATGGCACCTGCTCCAGCAGGTTTTTTCTTAGGAGTCGTGCTAGGCATTGCATTTCGGGCGCTGGAACATCGCGATCAGTCAAAAACTAGCAGCAGTTCAAACGGAGATGATTCGCATTAAATTTCGTATTTCTGCGAATCTGTTTTTCGGACTTCGTCGGTGAGATTGTCTCCGAATAGACAACGGCTGCCGCGAGTGAACTAGGACTCCCGAACGATGAGAAGGCCGCCAAGGGCGAGCTTTTCAAATTACATGTGTCGCTCTTTGCCGTTGACAAAGATGACCGCACGTGTGCCTTAGGGGAGGCGTGCCCGGAACGGGCTAGCCGCAGTGCAGTCACGCCGAGGATTTACTTCCGATTTGCAAAACGAGTTTTGTATGCTGCGTCGGCTACTGCGGGATCGCGGCGGTGAGTGAGCCTCGCTTCCACGTTCCCAATGAGGCGGAGCAATCGTTCTTACGGCTTGTTACACTTGGCTACCCCGAGTTGCAAGCCCAAATAACTTCCTGCGAAGTCGACGACTACGACCCGGACGGGTATTGCGATATTCACGTCATTTCTGGGCCGCCGTCTCCCGTAAAGGGGTCATGCGATGGCCCCTCCCTACATGAGGCACCGAACCTGCCAGAAATCGATACCATTTTGTGGATCAATAATGAGGGGTTCTTGTTGAACGTAGAGATCGTTGGCTATGGGGTACCTGTGAACAATATTTATGAGCGCTTTATTGAAGGTGCGAGGGCGTCAAAGCTGCGCTACAAACACACCGGTGCTGAGTAACTCCACCGACTCGCCTACGCAGCATAGGAGCGCGGCGGCTAAGAAAATCGGCAAGCTATTCAGGACACCGAGCTCAACGATGCTGGGCCGACGAAGTCGACGCCGGAGACCTTGACGACGGCGTGCCACGCGGCTTCTTGGCTGGCGCGATCGTGGAGGTGTGGGTGGCGCTGCGCCTCAATTGGGCCTGAGAATTTCCCTTGAGCCGAGGCGAAGAATTGCCCTGAGACGTCGGTTCCGAACTCCGACGCCTGGAGGTACCGACGGGCCGCGGTCTCCGGCGTCTGATTCATGCCGGGAATGAGGTTCGAGATTGGGATAAACAAATATTTCAACGCCGGGCCAGCGTTTCGCACCACCTTGGTGTCGGTCGCGGCACCGGGTGAGACAGCGTACACGGCCATGCCGGAGGGTAGCCGGCGCGCCAGCGCCGCGACCCACCAAGCGATAATGAGCTTCGCGTCGGCATACGCCCGGTTGGGCTCGTACTTCACGTTCGGCCCGCTGTACAACAGGGCTTCAATTGCGGCGGTTCGGTCACCATGGTGGTATTTGGCCGCGAGGGCCGGCACGTCGGTGTAGCTGAACATGGGCACGCCCCCTCGGGCAGGCTCCGCACCGGCGATAACAATCCGCGCATCGGGGCTCAGCAGGCCGGCGCGCAGCAACCCGACGGTCAGTTGATGATGGCCGATGAGCGGGGTCTGATGCGCCTCGATACCCGCCGCAGTGATCACGCGCTTCTTACCCCCGATCATCCCTGCATTTAGCAGTAGGAAATCGATCGGCCGACCCCACTTGACCAGCTCGGCGAGGGCGGATTGAACGCTGGGCGGCGCGTCCAGATCCAGCTCCAGCGGCGTGAAAACCTGTTTGTTGGTCTCAGCCGCGAGTTGAGCGGCCGTTTCCTGGACTCGGGCCAGGCTGCGCCCGGTGACGATGACCTCGCGGTAGCCCTTTTTGGCGAGCAAGCTGGCTGCCGCATAACCGAGCCCGGAAGTGGTGCCGGTCACGAGAGCGATCGAATGTTCCATGGGCGCCTCCATAGCGACTCGCCAATTTCGAACCTTTCCGTACTATAATGGATCAGATGACCAAGGGCAAGGAATTTCGAACTAAATGATTCAAAAGGCGGCCAGGCCGCGTGGCCGACCGCGCAGCTTCAACGAGATCGCCGCGTTGGAAAAAGCGATCCAGGTCTTCTGGTCTAAGGGCTACGACGGAGTGACGGTCGACGATCTGGTCGCCGGGATGGGCGTCGGGCGGCCAAGCCTGTATTCAATTTTTGGGTCCAAGCGCAGCATATTCTTGCGTGTCCTCCAGGCGTACGCCAACAGGAAGGGCGCTCTCTCCGCGAAGGCACTGCTCTCGCCGAAGGCTCTGCGCGATTCGCTGGTCGCCTTCCTAAAGCACGAAGTAGAAACTGCGACCGAAAAAGGATCCGCCCCGGGATGTCTTCTCTTGTGCGTCGCGCCGCTCGTGGACGATGCTGAGGTTCGGCAGTTTTTGCAAAACGCGGAGCATGGCGCCTTGGCGCTAGTGGAAAGCCGTTTTCGCGACGCGATCAGCGCGGGAGAAATCGCATCTGACTTTCCGGTCGCCGCGCGCGCGAGCCAGGTCCTCGACCTTGTTCGCGGTCTGACGATGCGTGCACGGATGGGCACATCGCGCAAAAAGCTTCTGAATGACGCCAAGGAAGCGGCCGACTTGGTACTCTTGCAATGAGCGCGCGCGGAGACTGCAGCGGCGACGCGATCCTACTTGCCGGCGCTACCGGTCGCGTCGGCGCCGCGACGCTGACGGCCCTGGTCCGCGAAGGCGCGCGAGTCGTGGTCATCTCGCGCGACCGGGAGCGCGCACTGGCGACGATCGACGCAGCCCTCTCGCCCGAAGCGCGAGCCGGCGCCCACGCGATCGAAGCCGATCTGTCAAATCCCGACGATGCTGAACGGGCCGTTTCCGCGACGGTCGCGCGGTTCGGCCGGATCGACGCACTGGTCAATCTCGCCGGCAGCGGGTTCGGGCGAATTACCTTTGCTGAATCGTCGCTCACCGATCTGCGAGGGAATCTCGATTCATTCGTGGTGACGGCGTACACGATTGCGTCTGCTGCCGTGCGCGCGATGCTCGCGCAAGCGTATCGTGAAGGCGCGCGCTCGCGCGGGCGGATCGTCACGGTGACCGCCGGCTCCTCGAAAGATCCCGCGCCCGGCCGCGCCCTCTTCGGTGCCGCCAAGGCGGCGGTGAACACGTTGATGCTCGGCATTGCGCGCGATCATAAGGGCGACGGCATTGTAGCCAACGCCTTAGTGCTCGGGGGCGTTGCGTTCGCCGGTGCCGAGGCCTATCGCAGCCTTGAGGAGTTCGCCGAAGCCGCCGCGCCAGAAGAAGTCGCAGAGGTGCTGACGTTCCTTGCATCCGAACGCGCCACCGGGATTAACGGCGCGCTCGTCGATCTCAACGCGCGCGAGACGGACTAGACGTCGTCCGCTGCTTTACGCCGGTGCTGGAGTCGCGGAGCCGGCATCCATATCGCTCAATTGAAACAACCGGAGGGCCCCCGCCGTAGTTGCCTGTAGAATGCGTGCAGCAATGAACGGTCCATCCCGCGCCATGGTCGTGGCGACGCTAGTTGCCGCCCAGGTCACCATCCTCGGGCTCGCCGCGTACAGTATCCGCGGGGCTATCTCCGGTGATGCCTTGGCCGCCGGCGGCGGCAACGGCGCGATTTTCGCCGCGAAGACCTTCGCGCCGATCGCTGCCGGCAACGCGCCGCGCGTCACGATCGACGATCCGAATTCCGGTGTCACGATCGGCGTGTCGAGTGACAGCATGGTGCACGTAAAAGACGACACGACCTTCTCCGGCATGACGCTGCGCAGCCCGCGCGATTATCCGCAACTCACCGTCGCGCAAGACGGCAGCGGCGTGCACATCTCGCGTCCCGCGTATCACTACAGCTGGATCACGTTCCTCGGATTTTCGAGCTCGCGCCAGCATTTCGAAGTGCAGGTACCGGCCACCGCGAGCGTCATCGTCAACGCGTGCGACAACGCCGAAGTCTCGGACCTGAAGAACGGAATCACGGTCAAAGCGCTCGATGGGCGGATCGAACTCACGCACGTCGAAGGCACGATCGCCGCACACACCGACGACGGGCATATCTTGGCAGAAGATGTCACGTCGCCTTCGCTCGATTTGAGCAGTAATGACGGCTGGATCGAAGCGCGCAATTTCACCGCCTTAACCGGCGGCAAGTACAACCTTACGACTCGCGACGGGCATATCAAGGTGACGTTTGCGCGCGGTTCCGACGTTACGGTCGACGCGTCGACGAGCGACGGCAGCCTGCGCGTCGACGGCGTCCGCCAGCACGGCAACGATGGCGCTGCGCAGAGCATTCGCGTCGGCAGCGGCGGGTCAGCGATGCACGTTCATTCCGATGATGGCTCGATCACAATAACCACGAACGGAACCAACTAAACCCTAGGCCCCGCGCCTAGGGCTGCGACGAAGGCTTGGTGTTGGTCGTGGTCGTCGTTGACGAGGACGAATTGCCGGTCGTGCCGCCTTGACCATTGGGTTGCGTGACCGTGGTCTGATTCGTCGTCGACGTTACAGACCAGGGATGCCAAACGAACAGCGCCGCGACAATTGCGACGGCTACAAGTAAGACGATACCGAGCACCGCGGCGTTGCTGCCGGTGTCTTCGTGCACAATAACTGGGTCGCTCATTGCGTTGTTTCTCCTCGACGTTGTTGACGAGGTTGTTCCCAGCGCACAGGGTCGCCAATCAGCAAAGAGACTGCTCGGCCCCTTTGCCTACCTTATATTTCCGCACGAGACGTATGTCGTAACCTCGTCCGCGCTCTTGTGGACGTTGATCGCATACTTCCCACCGGCGACGTCGCCAAGCTGCACGTTTGCAAGAACCGTCTCGCTCTTGCCGTCGACTGCCGCATTGAGCGGCCATTGCGGCGTCTGGTTCAGGATGTCGCACGTGCCGCGATGGATGTACGCGGGCTGCGAGATGCCGGTAGGCGCGTTTGCGATGTTGAGCACAACGTGCAGACCATCGGTCTGTTGTGTGAGGATCGCCGTACCGCTTTCACCGCTGCCATGCCTTGCGTTCATCTTGATGGTAAGCGCGTTAACATCGGTAGCAAATGCGGAAGAGGCGCATGCAAGCAGCATAGCTGCGCAGAGGACGATCATGCGATGGGCCATCATGCCTCAAGTATAGGAAAGCCGTCTTATGAAATACTTATGGAGGCACAAGTTCCAGATGGACTACGGCGTTACGGTCGGGTTCTTATCGGCGAACGCACCGCTCGGATTGGGCTTGACCCAGACGATGAGATCCCATTGCGTCGGAAACTCAAAGATCGTCACGACGTTGCTCGCGCTCGGAACTTTGCCCGCCTTAACGAGCGTATCCGCCGACGGATTCGTCAGGCTTCCCCCGGCCTGCGTAAAATCTGCGTTCATCATGTATTGATCGTAGATCATCTTACCGTCGGCCTGCGCGACATAGTGGATGTGCCCGTCAAAATCCACCCAGCGTCCGGGATTGATGCCCCACAAATTCGGGCGCGGCTCTTTGTTCGGACGCGGGACCGAGAAGTCCGCACCGAGCAGATTCCCGTTCTTGTCGTACCAGAGTTGACTCGGGTGCGTTGGATCGGCGTTCCACTGCTTGTTTGCGTAGCTAATCGCGCCGGTATCGTCTTCGCTCGTGTATCGTATGTAGCCCGCCTTCTCCGCATCGCTCGCGCGCGGAAAGCGCGCCATCAAATCTTTTTGGATCGACTGCACAAAGGCCGTCTCGCTCGCGCTCTCCGGACCGTTGTACGTCGGCCCTTCGTCGGCGCGCGCAAGCGTACCAAAAGCAAGCATGAGAATTGTTGCAAAGGCTGCGATTCGTAACCTGACCATATGCCCTCCCTATTCCTATCGTGAAAGGCTCCGCGCAAGGCTTTGTGACTTCCTATGTGACAAGAACGTGGCCATGTTAGCGAGCCTCCGGCGCCATCGCAACTATCGCCTCTATTTCGCCGGACAATTCGTCTCGCAGATCGGGACGTGGCTGCAAACCGCCGCGCAAGCATGGCTGATCCTCGAGCTTACACATTCGGCGCAGGCCGTCGGCGTACTGGGATTCTTCTTTTACGGGCCGTACGCATTGCTCGGCTTGGTCGGTGGCGCATATGCGGATCGCTGGGATCGCCGCAAGACGCTGCTGGTCACCCAGATCGCCATGGCCGCGTGCGCCTTGTTGCTGGCCCTTGCGGTGTACGCCCACTTTGCAAGCGTCTGGTTCATCGACGCAATCGCCCTCGTGCGCGGCATCATCCTCGTTTTCAACAGTCCGACCCGCCAGGCGCTGATGGTGCAGCTGGTCGGTCGCTCCGAACTCGGCAACGCTATCGCGCTCAATTCGAGTTTGAACAACGCGACGCGGATCGTGGGGCCCGCGCTCGCCGGCGTGCTCATCGAGACCACGGGCCTCGGCACATGCTTCTTGCTCAATGCAATCAGCTTCATTCCCGTCATTTGGGCGATTGCCGCAATGCGGCCAAGCGAGTTCCATGCGCAGGCCGAGTTGCGTCGCAGCGGAGCGCTACTCGACTCGATTCGCGCCGGATTGCACTACGCGCGACATACCAAGACCGTTGCAATCGTGCTCGCGATGATGTTCGTCGTCTCGTTTCTCGCGATCAATTTCAACGTGCTTCTGCCGGTGCTTGCGCAACAAACGTTGCACGGCGGCGCGCAGACCTACGGTTGGATCGCCGCAGCGTTTGGTCTTGGCGCAATGCTCGGCGCGCTCGTCGCCGCGTCGCGCAGTCGCGCATCGCGGACGCTGCTTCTAAGCGCGTGCGCGGTCTTCGGTGTCGCGGAATGCGTGCTCGCGCTGCAGTCGCACGTCGTGCCGGTCGCGCTCGCGTTGATCGTCACCGGCATCGCGTACACGATCTACACGGCGAGCACAAACGCGCTCGTCCAACTCGCCACGCCGGGCTTCTTACAAGGTCGCGTGGGTGGACTCTACAACTACGTCTTCCTGGCAAGCGGACCGATCGGTTCGCTGCTCGCCGGCTGGCTCTGCGAACGCGGTGGAACCGCGCTCGCGTTCAGCATCGGAGGCGCGGCTACCGTCGCGATGGCGCTCTTCGGATTGGTGACGCGGCCGTGGCCGATGCCGACTGGGACGATGAACCGGCGCGTTAGGACGTAGTGTCGAGCGCGGGGACGGCGTCACCGTCGAGAAAGACACGTAACTCACTCGACGAGAATTGCACGCCGCTCCAGAACGGTCCGAATTCTCCAAAACGCGCGCTTGCTTCATCGAAGCGCATGTCGTAGATGAGCTTTTTGAAAACGAGCGGATCGTCGGCATAGAGATCGACGCCCCATTCGAAATCATCAAAGCCGATCGAGCCCGAGATCACTTGCGTAACCGTGCCATGATACAAGCGGCCGACTTTGCCGTGCTCGGTCATCATCTTCGCGCGGGTTTCGAAGGGCAGCATGAACCAATTGTCTACGCCATCGCGCTTCTTGTTCATCGGATAGAAGCAGGCATAGCGGCGGCGCGGAATCTTGGCCCACAAGCGTGGTCCGACGTACGGGCTCTCGGCCTGCTTGCGCACCAGTTCATCGAATGCTGCGATCCATTCCGGCGTCTGCGGTGTCATTCCGCGCGACTGCAGCTCTGCGTGAATCTTTGCCGTGGCTTCGTACATTCCAAGTTCCAGCACCGAAACGTAGGAGCCGAGTGCCTGGAAGTACTCGCGCATTTCGAGCTTATCGACCAGCGTCTGGGCGTATGCAAGCCCATCATAGGTACGCGCGTAGTGTGTGATCATCAGATCGCCTTTGTGGCCGATGATCTGCGCGAGCCCCACATCGCCATCCTTGCCGGACTGCAGGTGTTCGACCAGATCGCTTGCGTGCGCGGCATATTTCGCGCGCCGTTTTTCGGGAAGCCCGTCCCACGCGCGACGGTCGAACGCAAACATGCGGTGGAGAATCCACCAGCCTTCGAGCGACTCGGGAACGTTGGGATCGCGCATGATTATGGAACCTATGCTCCTCGTTTGAGTGCTTTGACGCGCAACATCTCGGCTTCGACTTCGGCCACCAGCGCTTCGGGCCGTTCGCGATATTTCGCCCACAATTGCGGCATGTGCGCGATGTCCTCGAGCACACGCGTGTAGACGCTATTAACCGGCGTTTGGACGCCGTGAATTTGCCCGGCTGCAGCGACCGCACCGTTGAGCCAACCGACCTCACTTTGCGGCTTGCCCGCCCGTAAATCGAGCAGGAGCGAAGGGGGCTTTGTGCCGCGGCCGCCGGCGATGCTCGCGCCCATCACCGTACGTGCGACGGGACTCGGTAATGACGCCGAGGCGAGCAACGCGCGCACCGGATAACGCGGAAGATCGATCGGCTTGATCTTCATCGCCGCCATCACCGCTCCAACTTCGCGAATCATGCGAATCTCGAGGGTAAAGATCTTCTCGAAGTGCACCAAACGCGCCGGCAACACGTTGAGGATCGCACAACTCGCGTTGGCAACAACGTTGAGCGTGAGCTTGCTCCACTTGAGCGCTCGCCAATCCGAGAGCACGGTGACGCGCATCCCGCTGCTCGCAAACGTCGCAGTGAGCCAATTGAACGCGGTCTCGCCCACCGGCGCGAATGCGAGGCCCCCCTCTTTGGCTGCACTGGCATGGCCATCGCGATTGCGATCGACCGGCACGGTGAGCGCCGCAGCGACGACGTTGTTCGCGCCGAAGGCTTCTGCAAGCTTCTCTTCGTTAGTTACGCCGTTTTGCGGCGAGACGAACACGCACTTCTCGGGATAGGCGATCGCCTTGCGCAAGGTTGCGATTGCGCCCTCGGTGTCGTAGGCCTTGGTCGCGACGATCGCGACATCAGCATCAAAAGGCGTCACCGCATCGAGCGCACGCGGTGCGTAGGCGACCTCGACGCCGATCGACTCGAGCTTGTCGCCAAGATAACTGCCGACAGCGCCGCGACCGACAATGTAGACTTTCATTGCGCGCGATCCGTGCTACCGAAGCCGCCGTCGCCGCGCACGCTCTCGGGTAACTCGTCGACGACATCGAATTGCGCGCGCGAAACCGGCGCAATGACGAGCTGTGCAATGCGATCGCCGCGTTTGATCGTAACCGGAACCGAACCAAGATTGGCGAGGATAACGCCGATAGGCCCGCGATAGTCGGCATCGATTGTCCCGGGCGCATTCAAGCATGTGATACCATCGCGCAACGCAAGCCCGCTACGCGGCCGCACCTGTGCTTCGAAGCCGGCCGGCAGCGCAATCGAAAGTCCCGTCGGCACAAGCGCGCGTCCACCGGGAGCGAGCGTCAGCGCTTCGTCGAGCGCAGCGCACAGATCAGCGCCTGCGGCAAGCTCGCTCATGTAGGAAGGGAGCGGCACATCAGCCGCGCCGGGAAGTCGTTTGAGCGCTACCCGCACGAGCGTATCCATCGTGGGGGTCATTTAGAAAGAAGTTGCGATAACTCTTCCCGGAAGCTCTCGATGTCTCGGAACGAGCGATAGACGCTTGCGAAGCGGATGTATGCAACCGGATCGAGCGTCCGCAGCGCCTCCATCAGCTTCTCGCCGACCATCGTTGAGGGAACCTCGCTCTCGCCGCGCGCGAAGAGATCGCGTTCGAGGTCGGCAGCAACAGCTTCCATTTGGTTTTCGGAAATCGGCCGCTTTTCGCACGCCTTGCGTAAACCGCTGAGAATCTTCTCGCGGCTGTACTGCTCGCGTCGTCCGTCTTTCTTGACCACGAAGAGGCGCGGGGCTTCCATGCGCTCGTACGTGGTAAAGCGGTGCTTGCAGCTCGGCGCCAAGCACTCACGGCGGCGGCGGACAACAGTTTCGTCGTCGCGAGAGTCAACCACGCGGGTTTCGCTCTTGCGACACGTCGGACAAATCAGCTCGAATACCCCGGAACTATATATAGTAGGTGTCCGTATTATACGGCACTATCCCTAGTAAACGCAAAAAGGCCGCCCGGCGTCCCCCGCCAGCGGCCTTTTCAAATTGCGAAACGAAGGGTCTAGCCGCTAGCTAGCGGCTCCAATCTTAAACATCTTTGTCCCGCACTCAGGGCACTTACCCTCGGTCGCGGGGCGGCCGTTCTTCATCGTGATCTGTACGGCGTCTTTGATCTGACGCTTAGTCTTACACTTGACGCAATAGGCTTCTGCTGCCACCTGAGGATCCTCCAGAGCTTCGGGCTGATGCGGCTGGCCCTATTCGGGCACGCTTGGGGGCCTCCTTTGGCCACCCCCTTGTCGAGGCGATCCCTCGTCGGGATGGCTGACCCGTGGATGCTCCGGAGTATACCACCCGTACGGTGTTCGAAACGCTCCGCGGCGATCGCGGCCTGGCCTGGCAGGGTGAGGCTCTTTGGGCGCTCGGTAGCCTCGAGGGGCTGCGCCGGCCCAGTGTGGCAATCGTCGGCACCCGGGCTGCGACGCCCTACGGCAGGCGCCTTGCACGCGCATTTGCCCGCGATCTGGGCGCCGCAGGGTGCTGCATCATCTCCGGGCTGGCGCTCGGGATTGATGCGTCTGCCCATGAGGGCGCGCTTGAGGTGTCGGCGCCGACCGTGGGCGTGCTCGGCAGCGGACATGCGCGGTTCTTCCCGCCTCGGAACCACGACTTGGCCGAGCGCATGCTCGTGCACGGCGCGGTGCTTTCGCCGTTTCCGCCCGAACAGCGCGCCGAACCGTGGCACTTTCTCGCACGCAACGCGATCGTCGCTGCGCTAGCCGATGCCGTGGTCGTGATTGAAGCGCCTGCGCGCAGCGGTGCACTGAACACCGCGAGCTGGGCGGCACCGCGCATCCCCGTGCTCGCCGTACCCGGCGATGTCGATCGCGCTCACGTCGCCGGTTGTCACGCGTTGCTCCGCGACGGCGCGATCCTTGCACGCAGTGCCGCAGACGTGCTCGAAGTGCTGCGCCTGGATGCGCAGGTGCCGCCTCGATCGATCGAGCGCGACGGGCATGCCGGCGAGCTGTTACGCGCACTGCGTGGCGGCGAGAGCGATCTCGACGCGCTGGTCGCGACGACCGGCATCGCGCCGGCACAAGCCCTTGCCGAACTCGCAATGCTCGAACTCGAAGGCGTGATTGAGCGCCGCGGCGCAACGCGCTTTGCATGCAGCTACGGCTGATCGCCGTCGACAAGATTCGCACACCGTACGTCGCCGACGCTTGCACTGAATTTCGCAAGCGCCTGCAACCCTATTTCAACTACGACGAAGTAGAAGTACGAGCCGCGCACGGCGGCGATCCGCAGGCTGCGATGCGTGAAGAAGCGGAGCGGATCTTCAAACATCTGCGACCCGACGATCGCGTGTGGTTGCTGGAGCGCACCGGCGCTGCATTTTCGAGCCCCGAACTCGCGCGGGCAATCAACGACACGACGCACGCCGGGATCTCGCGCCTGACCTTTGTCGTAGCCGGAACCTATGGCGCGGACGCGTCGTTGCGCGAACGCGCCGACGTGCTGTGGTCGCTTTCACCGCTGACCTTTTTGCACGAGTGGGCACGCGCAATCGTGCTGGAACAACTCTACCGCGCGGCGAAGATCACGCGCAATGAACCCTACCACCACTGACGCGGGTTCAGCCGGAGGCGCTGAACCGATGCTTCCCGACGATGCGCTCGACGCGTTTGCGCGCGCGCTCGAAGGCATCGCCGCGCGCGAGTATCCCGATGCAGTGCCGGCGCCCGTCACCTTCGAAGCGCCGCGCCGGCCGGAGTTCGGCGATTTCGCAACCAACCTCGCGTTCACACTAGCGAAGGTCGCGCGCCGTTCGCCCAACGACGTGGCGAATGCGCTGATCGCAAAACTGCGCGAAGGTTCGCCCACTGTAGCTGCGCGCTTTGCGTCGATCGATGCGGTGGCGGGATTCATCAACGTCCGGCTTGCGCCGCCGCTCTGGCACGCGCTGGTGGCGCAGGTGCTGCGCGACGGTGCCAACTTTGGTCGCGCGCTTCCACGCCGCGAGACGATCTCGCTCGAATTCGGCAGCGCCAATCCGACCGGCCCGCTCGTCGTCGTGCAGGGCCGCACGCTCTCGATCGGCGATACGCTTGCGCGCACGTTTCGCTTCTGCGGGTACGACGTGTTCGCCGAGTGGATCATCAACGATGCCGGCTCGCAGATGGAGACACTCGGGCGTTCGCTCTTCGCGCGGTACATGCAGCACTACGATCCGTCGTATCCGTTTCCCGAAGAAGGGTATCCAGGCGATTATCTGATCGCAATCGCCCAGGGCATCGTCAGGCGCGATGGCGAGAAGTGGCGCGATTTAAACGAAGCGCCGATTACGCAGTTCGCGCAGCTTGGGCGCGACGCGATCGTGGCCGAGCAGAAGGCAACAGCAGAACGCTTCGGAGCGCACTACGAACGCTGGTATAGTGAGAAGGCCGACCTGCGCGACAACGGGCGCATGGACGAAGATCTCGCCAAATTGCGCGGGATGGGCCTCATCTACGAAGACGAGGGCGCGCAGTATTTCAAAACCTCGGAGTTCGGCGACGACAAGGACCGCGTCATCATTCGCAGCGATGGCAACCCGACGTACTTCGCGCCGGACATTGCCTATCACTATGAAAAACTCAGCCGCTCGGATCGTGCGATCAATATCCTTGGCCCCGATCATCACGGCTACATTGGACGCCTGAAGGCGGCGGCGGCCGCGATGGGTTTCCCGGGCCGGCTCGATATCCTCATCGCGCAACAAATCACGCTGTTGCGCGGCGGCGAGCAAGTCAGCATGAGCAAGCGCGAAGGCAACATCGTGACGCTCGACGAGATCCTCGACGAGGTCGGCGTCGACGCGGCGCGCTTCTTCTTCACGATGCTTGCGACCGACTCGCCCTTGAGTTTCGACTTAAAGCTTGCCGTCGAAGCGAGCAGCGACAACCCCGTCTACTACGTGCAGTACGGCCACGCGCGCATTGCCTCGGTCCTGCGGCGCGCCGATCCGGCCGACGTCGATGCCGCGCGAAACGCGTCGCTTGCGACGCTGACGCACAATGCGGAGATCGCGCTTTCACGCCGCCTCGCCGAATTGCCGCGCGTCGTGCAAGGCGTGGTCGACAATCTCGCCCCGCACCGGCTGACCAAGTACGCGCGCGACGTCGCCAACGACTTCCATCAGTTTTACACCGAATGCACGATTCTCGTCGACGAGCGCGACCTGCGTTTGGCGCGAATTGCTCTCTGCATCGCGACCAAATCGGTGCTCGCGGAAGTTCTCGCGCTCATCGGCATCAGCGCTCCCGAGACGATGTAGCGCGGCTACTTCAATGCCGCTTCTAAGCGCGCGCCATCGGGACGTCCGAGGCCGGTTACCGGATCCCAGCCAACGCCCGCGCTGTACGCACCGTTACTTCCGCTGGTAATATCCTCGAGCGGCCCGGGCGAACGCGGGTATCCCGCGAGCTCGTAGATCTTCGCATTGATGAATCCAACCGATGTACCAAGCTGTTGATTCATCAGCGCGATGAGTCCGGCCCACAGCGGCGCAGCCGCGCTCGTGCCGCCAACCACGACGGTCGATCCATCGACGCGCACGCTATACCCGGAGTTTGGATCGGCGTCGGCACTGACGTCGGGGACGCCGCGGCCGCCGCTTGGATTTGGCGGCGCCGGAACTTTCGCACTGGCTTGCCACGACGGCACGGCGAAGACGTCGCTCACACCGCCGCCCGAGTCGCTCCACGCGGTCTCGGACGAAATCGAACCGTTCGTTGCGCGTATCGTCGTGCCGCCGCAGCCCAGCACATGGGGACTCGATGCGGGAAAATCCGCGTGCGGCTGCCCATCGCTCACGCCGTCGCTCGATCCACCGTCACCGGACGCGACGCATACCGTCACGCCCATGGCTGCCGCTGCGGCGCACACATCGTCGAGCGCGGTCATCGCTTGACTCGTCCAATTGGATTCCGCGTCGCCCCAGCTAATTGAAAGCACCGAGGGTGCATAGGTCGTGTCGTGCACCGCCGTCGAGACCGCGTCGATGAAGCCTTGGTCGGTGTTAGGTGCAAAGTACACGACGATGCGTGCACCGTGCGCGATCGTACCCGCAACCTCGACGTCGAGCATCACCTCCGTATCGGCATCTCGATCGGCGCCGGGATTGTTCGTTGCACCATCGACGCTGACGACCTCGACGTGTGCTTGCGGTACGCCGAGCTGCGTGCAGTACGCGGCGAAGTCGCTCGCGCTGTAGCCGCCTCCGAGCTCGAGGATCGCGATCGTTTCGCCGCTGCCGTCTGCGCCGCTCGGAAAGTCGTAGAATGCGGCGACCTGCGGTGGCGTAAACGACGCCCCGGCACTCACCGCGATGCGGGAGCGTGCTCGCGCCTGCGGCCGCGTATCCAATCCCACAACCGCTTCAATTACATTCGCAAGACCCGCCGGCACAGAGATCGTGCCGGTGCGCCCGCGAAACGTCGTCGCACCGACACGATAGGTGCCGAGCGTTACGCCGAATGCATCGGACATCTGCGCGATCGTGCCTTCGACGCGTAGCGCGCGGCGCGCCGGATCACGCTCGGTGACGCTCAACCCGGCCTCTTGCGCAAATGCCGCGACGCGATCGAGGTCGCTATCACCGGCGCCGTAGGCAGCCGCGAACTCCTCACGCGTGAGGTGTCCGGGCAACGGCTTGCTGGTATGCTTCGAGCGCACGATCACGGTCACGCTGATTCGCTCGTTCGGATCGGGAACGGCGACGAACTCTCCGGGCGGACGCGGACGCGTACTGCCCGGCACGATCCAACGGTCATCCATATCGGGTCACACCTTTCCCGTTTCGAATCTACCCGCCGCGCGTTAGCTTGTAACCGTCACGCCCGATCTAGCCGTGCAGACAGCCACGGCGTGACAAAGTACCGCCAGAGGATCTTAATGAGCGCAGCTGCCGGTATACCAAGCAAGAGCCCAGGAATGCCGAATAATTCGCCACCCGCGAACACCGCAAACATCACGCCGATCGGCGATACGCCGACCGACTCGCCCATGATCTTCGGTACGAGCACGTTGTCGCTGACGCGCGCCATCACGAACATGATGATCTGCACCCAGAGAATCATCCAGCCGCCTTGCGGTGCGCACAACACGATGGCGATCGCTTGCGCGATCAACATCCCGATCACTGGAACTGCGTACGCAACCGCAGTGACAATCCCGAGAATCAACGAGAATTTGAATCCAATAAGCGCGGTGAGCACAGTTACGGCAACGCCCGTGATCGCGCTGACCAGGACTTGTCCCGAGATAAAGCTTCCGAACGTTTCGGTAATCTCGAGTGCCAGCTTACGCGCGGTCAGCCGGCGCTTGGCCGGAAAGAGCGACGTAAATGCGTTAACGATCTGCGCGTCGTTGAGCAGGAAAAAGAACGAAAGCACGATCGACGAGAACGCCACGAAAAACGCGGTCGCGGTCCCGATGAGAATCGCGCCGAGCGAGGTAAGCGACGTCGTGACGAGCGACGAAAGACTCTGTCCGCCCAACTGTCCGATGTCGAAGGCACTGTTAGGAACGTGCAAACCCGGAACGCGCGTTTGCAGCCAATCTTGCGCTTCGTGTGCCCAGCTCTCGACTGCGGCAACATACGACGGTGCATTCGTGGCCAGCAGCTGCAGTTGCGCGATCGTCAACGGTACGATCACGAGCAAGCCCACGATAATGACGATCGAGAGCACGACGAAGACGATTGTGATCGCAAGCGCCTTCGGCACTTTTCGCTGGGTCAGCGCCCGAACGACCGGCTGCACGCCGAATGCGATGAACGCCGCAATCAGAAAGATCGAGACGGTGCGCGGAATGTGCGAAACAAAGACGTAGAGCGCAACGAAGACCGCAAGACCGGCCACGATGAAAAAGAGGCGGCGCCATGCGCTCGGGCTTATAGCGTTTTGCACAACAACCGGCGCTCGGTGCGATACCCGGCGCGTTCGTAGAGCGCGCGCGCAGCGGTATTCTCCTCGGTGACCATCAACGCCATGTAGGGAGCGCCCCGTTTGCGAGCCTCATGCTCCGCCCGTTCCAGCAGCGCCGAGCCGATACCCGTTCCGCGGGCGTCGCGCTCGACGGCCATATAGACGATAAACGATTGATCGTCGCCGGTCACTTCGTCGGGGAGCGAGTCGAGCGTCAACATGAACCCAGCGGGCCGCTCATCCAATTCGGCAATCAACGCCAAGTGTTCGCGCTTCTCGACGACTGCGAGCAGGCGCTCGAAGTTCTCGAGCACAGCGGCTGGATCGACGCGCCGTAACGACGAGACGCTATCCATCGCCGTGCGTTTGCCAAGCGATTCAATGAACGGGCGATCGCCCTTAGTTGCGGCGCGAACCCGGATCGTCAATAGCTTGTCCCGCTTTGCACAACGGGCAGTCGTCCGGATCGAATGACTCGATCGGCATGTCGAGCAGCGCGCGCGCCGGCACGCCGAAATCGGCCTCTCCGCGCTGCACGATGATCCCGACGCCCGCGACTTGCGCGCCATGCTTGCGCACGACGTCGATCACTTCGCGTACCGAAAGCCCGGTCGTTACCACGTCTTCCACGACAAGTGCGCGATCTTCCGGCGAGAGTTTGAAGCTCCGGCGCAGCATCGCCACGCCGTTTTCTTTCTCGACGAAGATTGCATCGGTGCCGAGTTGGCGCGCAACCTCATAGCCGAGCACGATGCCGCCGACGGCAGCGCTGACGACGATCGTCGGCCTCACTTGCCGAAACGCGGACGCGATCGCCTTGGCAACCGCTTCGACCAGCGGCGGGCTTTCGAGAATGCGGAACTTTTGGATGAAGCGATCGCTGTGACGACCTGAGCTCAGGCGGAAGTGTCCGTGCAATAGCGCGCCGCGCTCGCGCAGCGCCGCTTCGAGATCGAACTCAGACAAGCGCGCGCATATCGTCGAGCACGGCACGTGCCGCAGCAGCCGGATCGGCAGCTTGCGTGATCGGACGACCGACGACCAGATAATCGGCACCGACGGCAACGGCTTGCGCGGGCGTCATCACGCGCTTTTGGTCACCGTGTGCCTCACCCGCCGGACGAATGCCCGGGGTCAGCGTGAGAAAGTCGAACCCGAAGAAGCTCTTGAGATCGGCAACCTCGTGCGCGCTGCACACGACGCCCGAACAGCCCGCGTCGCGCGCAAGCGCAGCTAGACGCGTGGCGTTCTCTCCCGGCCCACCTTGCAGGCCGAGTTCACCCAAGTCCTCGGCACCGTGGCTGGTGAGAATCGTGACGGCAAAGACATGCGGCGCGGTGATGCCCAGCTCGCCCGCACGCGTTTGCGCCGCCTCGACGGCAGCGCGCATCATCTCCACGCCACCGAGCGCGTGCACGTTGATAATGTGCGTGCCGGGCCGTACGAGCTGTGTAACCGCGGCACCGACCGTACGCGGGATATCGTGCAGCTTCGCATCGATGAAGAATCGCACGTCGCGCGCTTCGCAATACGAGAAGATGCGCTCGGGATAGCCGCATAGCGACTCGAGGCCAATCTTGAAGATCGGGTCCAGCTCGTAGAGTTGGTCGATCAGCCGTTCGGCATCCTCGGCCGACGGAACGTCGAGCGCGACAACGAGTTGAGCCATCCGTCTAACCTTCGTCTCCTTCGTATTGATAGGCATTCGAGAATCCGACGTTTGCCTTTCCGACTATCTTAGCCAGCGACCGAAGGTTGCGCAACCGCAGGTAGTCCGCGAGTTCCTCGACGATGCGCACGGGAATCTGCGGATCGGTGAAGTTCGCGGTCCCAATCGAGATTGCGCTCGCGCCCGCGAGGAAGAACTCGAGTGCATCGCTGGTTGTTTCGATGCCGCCCTGCCCGATGATCGGAATTTTTACCGCACGCGCCACTTCATAGACGGCAAGCACCGCAATCGGGCGAATCGCCGCGCCGGAGAGTCCGCCCGTGACGTTGCCCAAGCGCGGATGCCAGCGATCGACGTCGATCGCCATGCCGCGTACCGTATTGATTACGGCGAGCGCATCTGCACCGGCGGCTTCGGCTTCGCGAGCGATCGACGCAATGTCGGTAACGTTGGGAGAAAGCTTGACGATCAACGTCTTGTCGGTTGTCGCGCGCACGGCGCGAACGACTTTGGCGGTGAGATTCGGGTCACAGGCAAAGGTCTCGCCTTCACTTGCGACGTTCGGACACGAGATATTCACTTCGAGCGCATGGATCTCGTCGCGCGCGGCGAGCCGTTCGCTGACGTAAGAGTAGTCATCGACGCTAAAACCTGCAACGCTGCCGACGACCGCGCACGGGCGATTCGCAAACTTGGCGACGTCATGTTGGAGATACCACTCGATGCCGGGATTCTGTAAACCGATCGCGTTGAGCATGCCGGCCGGCGTATGCACGAGACGCGGTGTGGGATTGCCCAGGCGCGGCGAGCGCGTGACGCTCTTGAGCACGACTGCACCGATACGCGAAAGATCGACGAACGGCGCAAATTCTTCGCCGCTGCCGTAGCATCCGCTGCCCATGAATGTGGGGAACGGCAGCTCGAGCGCACCGATGCGCACGCTTAGATCGATCCCGCTTACGTCTACCATCGCAGCTCGTGCGCCCAAAAGACCGGGCCCTCCTTGCAGACGCGTGCGTAGACGACATCGCTGCCGTTTTGTTCCGCCGGCGGAAAGCTCGGTGCTTGCGCCGAGCTGCGCATTAGCGGCACGACGCAGCCCCAACAGCCGCCGACGCCGCATGCGAAGGTCTCTTCGAGCGAGAGCTGGGCCGGTACGTTCATCTCACCTGCGACGCGCGCAACCGCGCGCAGCATCGGCGTCGGGCCGCATGCCAAGATTAAATCCGGTACGTCCTGCGTTTGCGCAAGTAACTCGGTGATGTAACCCGCATGGCCCATGCTCCCGTCGTCGGTTGCGCAAAGTATCTCGCAACCGTCGCGCGCGAAACGCGGGCGGTCGACGAGCAACTCAGCCGTGCGCGCACCATAGTACAAACGGACCCGCGATCCGGCTCGAAGCAAGGCTTGCGCGGGAAGCAAGACCGACGCGATGCCGACGCCTCCGGCGACGATCGCGACGTTGCGAGCATTATCGAGTGTAAAGCCAACGCCAAGCGGACCCGCAAGCTCGATCTGCTCGCCTGCGTGCAAGGCCGCGAGTTCGGCCGTGCGCTTTCCTACCACGAAAAACATTACACTTGCTCGGTTGCCGCTCGCTTCATAGATGCCGAGCGCGACCGCTGCGCGTTCGCCGGTGGGCGGCGCGACCATGACAAACTGCCCTGGTTGGGTCACGCTTACTAGCTCCGGCGCGTCAAATCCTAAGAGGACGACACCCGGTGCAAGCTCTTGCCGATCCAGAACAAGCGCGTGATGGATTGATGCGGATGTCATGACGCCGGCCATATGCGTGGATGCGTTTTCGCCAAATTTTAAAAAAAGTCTGCGCTAATAGGTGAACCGCACTGCTACATTAGCCGTTATATGGTATAGAGAGTGAAAGCTCGGAAAGGAGGGTCCGCAGATGGCAGGTCTCATGGTCTTTAAATCTCTGGCTGACGCGCTTCGCGCCGGCTACCAGGTCTACGATCGTACTGCGGACGGGTATCTCGTACGTACGAGAACGGCGGCAGGATGGGCCATAGCGTTGGTATCCTGCAAATAGCTCCTCCACGAACGAGCAAAAACGTCCTTATAAATAAGCCTCCGCTCCAAACAACAACGCCGGTTCTTCGAACCGGCGTTGCTGTTTCTTTACGTCTCGCGGCTAGCGCTGATCGGGCGGTGGAACCGGACGCTCGATCTCGGGCGTCGAGCCCGGACGCCAGGCGTACGGTCCAGCCGGGGCTTGCGGCGGCACGCCCGCTCCTGGCGGGACGTTGGGCGGCGGCCCCACGTTGGTCGGCTGGCTCCACGTAGTCGGGGCGCCGAATCCGGGCAACCGCGCGCCATTGAGCACGGCGTTGATGATCTGCGCGATCCCAACGAACATCGGGATCAAGCCACCGAGCAGCCACGGACCGAACGGATTTCCGCTTAAGGGACCGATCGTGCTCAAGCCAAGCAGCAGGGCGAAGCCGATGCAGGCGACCTGTATGCCGCGGCGGAGTTGCCGCTGCGCGTAGTAATAATCTTCATATTGCGGTGGATTGTAACCGCGTTTGCCAGGCGCCATGTTCGGCGGCGGCATCGCGCCCATGTTGGGGGGCGTCAGATTGTGCGGGATACCCGGCGGCGGCGGGGCCATGCCCCGGCGGATCATCTCCATCCGCTCGGTGTGCGCGTGGATTTTCGATAACATCCACACACCCATCGGCGCACCGAAGATCACTAGTATCGCGACCAGCGCGACGAGGTTGTCAGTATCGTGGCTCATTGTTTCCAGGTTCCGTTCGTCATTTAGAGACGCGGTCCCCAGCCCTCAAAGGTGGGGCGAAGGGCTTGCGCGGAGTCTGTACCGCCGGCGGGAATCGTCGGGCGGGAGCCGTGGGGGAGCGTTTTGTTCAGCGTCGTTGTCAGGACCATGGTGGGGTTTGGCCTCCGTTTTCTTTCCTGCCACAGATACGGCCAGGCGCCCACGGTGTTTCAGGCCGCGATGCGAAACACGCGCGGCCACTGCGGGGTAGGTGAGGCGTGGCTGCAGCACTGTTGGAGGCGCGCCGTATAGATACGACGGTCCGCCCCGGCCCCGACGACGGCGAGCTGGTGGCGATGACGCTCGGAGGTCACTCCGAGGCTTTTGCAACGCTCGTCGAACGCTACGACCGGGCGGTGTATCACCTCGCCTATCGCACGCTGCACGACGTCGAAGAAGCCAAGGACGTCGCGCAAGAAGCCTTTTTCAAGGCCTATCGCTCGCTGCGTACGTTCAAGCCGGGTGCGAAGTTCTCGACCTGGATCTTTGCGATCACCTATCACGCCTGCTGCGACCGATTGAACCGCCGCAAACGTTATAGTAATGAGGAAATGCCGGAGCGGGCCGATACGAGCCCCGGGCCGGAAGCGCAGGCAATCGCGCTGGACCAAGCACGGCGCCTGCACGATGCGATCGATGCCCTGCCGGAGAAGTACCGTACGGTCATCACACTCTACCATCTGCAGAGTAAACAGTACGACGAGATCGCCGAAGTGCTGGGACTGCCGATGGGTACAGTAAAGACACATTTATTCCGGGCCAAGGAACATCTGCGGAAGATCCTTCGCGCGGAGGAGGTAGCCGAAAATGAACTTTAAAGACGACGCTGCGCTGGATGCTGCGCTCTTCGCATTACCATTTGAAGAGCCGCCCGTTGACCTTCGCGCCGCCATTCTTTCGGCTACGATCTACCGCCCGGCCCCGGTATTCTCGCTGCGCGAGGTTATCACGCTCGGCGCGCTCGTTGCCGTAATCGTCTGGCTGGTCACCGCGGTCATCGGCGGCGGCGCCTCACTCTTCGTCCACTCGTTGCAAGCTGTCGGCGCAGCCACGCTACACGCCAGCACCAATTTGACGCTGCTCGGCTGGATCGCGGCCGGCGCGGCTACCGCGATTTGGCTCTCGATTTTCACGGGATTCCAACGGCGTCCGCAGGGCAAGACGGCAGATCGTCGCTAACCCTGCTCACATGAGTGAGCCGGAAAAGCGCTTCAAAGTCCTTGTCATCGAGGACGACGCAGCGATCAGCCGCGTGTTGCACCTCGAACTCGAGCACGAAGGCTATGACGTCGAGAGCGCGCGCGATGGCCTCGAGGGTCTCGAAAAGGCACTCAAAGAGCCCGATCTCGTCATTCTCGACTTGATGCTCCCGCGCATGGACGGCATGGAAGTGTGTCGCCGCATTCGCGCCAAGAGCCGCGTGCCGATCATCATGTTGACCGCAAAAGATCGCGTGCCCGATCGCGTGAGCGGTCTCGACGTCGGCGCCGACGACTATTTGACCAAACCGTTCGCGACCGAAGAATTGCTCGCGCGCGTTCGGGCGCGTCTGCGCGAAAAGCAACCGCAGGGTAACGTAATTTACTATCGCGATGTGGTGATGGACCGCGACCGCCACGAAGTCACTCGCGGCGAACGGCCGATTGCGCTCACCGCGAAGGAGTACGCGCTGCTCGAATATCTGTTATTGCATCGCAACAAAGTGCACACGCGCGACGAGCTGTTCAACGGCGTGTGGGGCAGCGATTTCCTCGGCGACTCCAACCTCATCGACGTGTACATCCGCTACCTGCGTGGGAAGATCGACGAGGGCTTCGACGAGAAGCTGATTACGACGGTGCGCGGCGTCGGCTACACGATCAGGGATTGAAACTCTCGCTTCGGTGGCAAATCGCCGCCGCGTATGCCCTGCTGCTGGTTGCCGCGCTTGGCGCGACGAGCGCCGCGATCGTCTGGCGCTTCCAAGCGATTCTCTACGACGAAGCGCGCTCGCGCATCGACGCCACGATGTCGGAGATCGTCAGCGCCACGCAGCCGCTCAACGTCGGCAACGCCGACGAATCGCTGCTTCAAATATTCAACGGCAACAACCTTGCCACGTGGCAAGGCCCCACGACTTCGATTCAAGTCGACACGATCTTCGGCTATCCTATCGCGCGCTCGCCGAATTTGGGCGGAACGATCATCCCAAAGAACACGACGATCAGCGCCTAAGCATTCGCGCGAATTTCGGTACCGTGACGATCGACGGACGGCCGTATCTCATCGAGGACCGGCTGTTGCGCAGCGGGGCCTTCTCGGTCGTCGTCCACGTCGCTGAATCGCTCGACGAACTCAACCGCACCTTCGCGCAAACCAGCCGCACGATCGTCTTGATCTTGTTCGTTTCGGCGATTCTCGTCGTCGCGCTCTCGATTCTGATCGCCGGTCGCGCACTCGCGCCGATCGAACGGCTCTCACGCGCGATGCGCCAGATTGGCTCCGAACGGCTCGACGAGCGATTGCCCGGCGCGCAACGCGGCGATGAGATCGGCGAGCTGACGCGCAGCTTCAATGATTTGCTCGCGCGACTCCAGGAAGCGTTCGCGCGCGAGCGCCAGTTCATCTCCGACGCATCGCACGAGTTGAAGACACCGCTCACTTCGATCAACGCCAACGCGCAACTCTTGTTGCGCTGGGGAGATCGCGACGAGACGATTCGCCGCGAGAGTCTCGAGACGATCCAACACGAGAGCGGCGCGCTCGCCGATATGGTCAACGGCATGCTGACCCTCGCTAAAGCCGATCGCGGCGATATGATCCCAAAAGAGCCGGTCTCGCTCTCGCTTGTCGCACAAGAAGCCGTGCGCAACGCGGCGCCGCGCGCCGCCGAAAAGCAACTTGCACTCGAATTCGATGCACCCAACCCGTCACCGATCGTCCTGGGCGATCCACATTTACTGCGTCAGCTCGTCAGCAACTTGGTCGACAACGCGATCAAATTCACGAGCGAAGGCGCAGTGCGCGTGGAGATCGGCGAGGACGAGAGTACCGCATGGATCGATGTTGCCGATACCGGCCCAGGCATTTCCGACGACGAACTTGCGCACATCTTCGAGCGTTTCTATCGCGCCGACAAAGCGCGATCGCGTGACGTGCCGGGAACCGGTCTCGGCCTTGCCATCGTGCGCTCGATCGCACGCGTGCACGGTGGCGAGATCAAGGCACAGCGTGCTCCAAGCGGCGCCCTTTTTCGAGCTCGGTTTCCGAAGATCGGACCGAACCTCACCCAGTCTTCATGAAGCGCTGCACGCCCGACGACTATCATCAGTGGTAATGGCGACCACTTGGCGGCGGGGGCTCGCAGGGCTCCTGTCTGTTTTTGTGTTTATGGCCGGCATGTCGGCACGCGCGCATGCCGCAAATGCGCTCATCCCTACGACGCCTGCGCCTTTTGTCTGGATCCAACTCGACGGCGGCTCAGTGACAATTCGCACCTGGGATCGCCCCGCAATACAAGTCCAGTCCGACCCGTCGGTAACGTTGAATCATGCACCGCCGCGCGAGGTGGGTGCACGCGCGCCGCAACAACTTCCTCTATGGTCGCAAACGATAAGAACGCCCGGCGGCGATCTTACGCTCGCGCCCGAAGCGTTCATCCTTCCGCCGTTTCCGCCAGGTGAACATGATGCGCTGGTCGTTCGCGGCGAAGGCGACGTTACGCTGACGATCCCCGCGCAGACGCCGCTCGTGCTCGCGAATGTGCGCTCGGGCTCGGTGACGGTTGACGGCTTTACCGGAACGGCGCTGGTCGCGCACGTCACCGCCGGCGAAGTGCATTTGAACAACGTCTCAACGACGGCGGCCGTGCAAGTCAACAATGGCCCGCTGTTCATCGCAAATTCGGCCTTTCCGCGCCTGCGTCTGCGGACCGGACGCGGCAACGTTTTTATGAACAACTGTCGCGCGAGCCAAATTCAAGTCACGAGCCTGACCGGCTCGATTCTGTTTGACAACGGCATGTTCGATCCGGGTCTCGCACACTTCGAAACCGACCGCGGCAGCATTGCAATCGGTGTAACCAGCGGCACGCAGATCGACGCGCACTCGAGCGCCGGGCGAATCTTCTACGACATCGGGAGCGACGGCAACGTCAACCGCAGCCCGAACGACGCGCAAGCGCTGCTCGATGGCGGCGGCCCTGTCGTCACCGCGTCAAGCGTAAACGGCGCGGTGCTGTTTTATCGCGGATCGCTGCATCAATATCCGCAGTTGGAGCGGATCATGGGACCAAAGCTCCGCGGCGCGCAACAAGAGCCGTTCGGGCAGCAGCAACCGCCGCGGCAACAAATCCGCCGCGTCCCGGATTAGATATATTCACAGCAGAAACTTCCGCATCATCGCCATGTCGAGTTTAAACGTGTGCTGCGGCAACACCGCCTCAACGGCGTAGCCGCAGGCTTCGAAGAACCGCTGCGCGCTGCGGCCCTGCGGCACCATTGCCGTCATCTTGTGGCAGTTGTAGTAATTCGCCACATCGGCCATCTCGGCCAGAATCGCGCGGCCGAGGCCTGAGCGACGGTGCGCCGGCGCGACGATCAAACGATCGATATTGCCAAGCGACGCCGCGACGCGTAGCGTCCCGCCTGCGAGCGTCTCCTCGCCATCGACAGCGGCAAACCCATACGACTGTTCGTGCCAAATAACCGGAAACTCGTAGAACGCGCGCAACGCTTCGCGGTCGTGCGCTCGATAGAATGGATCCAGCGCCTGCGGCTGCAGGCGCACGAGCTCAACCGGCAACCGCTGCGACCTCGGTATCGAGATCGATTTCGAGCCCGTCATACGCCGCGATCGCGCGAAGACCAAGATCGTCCTCGAGCTGTTGCGCGAGTTTGCCTGGTTCGGCCTCGATCATCTTCGTACCGAAGTGCTGGAAGATCGCGACACGCGGAGCGACCTCTTCGACCACGCGTCGCGCGTCGTCCCAGGTGAGGTGGTCAACGTTCATCGCGTCGGAGAAGCGCAAGACATTCACGATCAGCACGTCGGGATCGTGCGCTTTGTAGTCGGCGGCGAGTCCTTCGAAGTACCGGCCGCACGGCAAATACGCAACGCGCAGACCTTCGAAGGAAAAGTGCATGCCGTAGGTTTCCACGGCGTGATGGTGCTTGATCGAAGTGTGCATTTCGACGTCGCCGATACGATACGGGCCGCTCTGCGGCTCGAGCACCGCGATACGCTCGACGAAGCGTTGCGCGTACGGCAGTACCGTCGGCTCGTCTTCGAGCGCATCTTTGGGGGCAAGCAACATCCCACGCTTGTGAAAGCCGCCCGAGGTCATCGCTTCGATCATCGCCGTCGCATCAGCGGCGTGATCGAGGTGTTTATGCGAAAGTGCAATTGCGGAGAGCTCGCGCGGATTGCAGGGCGGAACGTGCGAAAGCGCCCGCACGAGCGCGCCCGGTCCGGGATCGACGTGAATCTGCGTCTCGCCGAAACGCAACCACATTCCGCCCGAGGCGCGAAATTGACGCGCAACGACGAAGCGTGCGCCGCCGCTACCGAGAAAAAGAACCCGAGAAGACACCCTTAGGCGATTATAGGCAGTTGTGCGAAATTCCCGGCGAGGATGTTCTGCGAGGGACGGCCGAGCCAACGTTCGAGCACGGTCGCGTAGATGCTGCGGAAATCGGTTGAGAAGCGCACGTTCCCGGTGTTGGTGTTGCTCAGGTCGGGGTTCGTCCCGTAGAGGCCGCCTTTGACGTTGCCGCCGATCATGAAAAGCGGCGAAGCCTCGCCGTGATCGGTGCCGCGGCTGCCGTTTTCGGCAATGCGCCGGCCGAATTCGCTAAAGGTCACCGTCAGCACTTTCTTGTCGTTTCCGTGGGCGGCGAGGTCGCTATAGAATGCCGCGATCGCCTCGGAGAACTCGCCGAGCAATCGGTCTTGCACCGCCTTTTGATTGACGTGGGTGTCGAACGAGCCATGCTGCACGTAGAGCACGCGCGTTCCGATATTGCTGCCGGCGATCTGGGCGGCGAGCGCAAGGCTTCGCCCGAGCGCCGTCGCGGGATACGTTGCATCGGTCTTGTAGCCGGCGACGAGCTTGGGCAACTCCTGCGAACCGCGCTGCGCGTGATCTTCGATCTCGGCAACGTGCGCCAGATACGGCGAGGCAAACGGGAAGCTGTTGTCGCCCACGAGTTCGGTGTACGTCCGCTTCGAGACGGCGTTGCGATCGCTGAGCAAACCGTAGCCGTTTAAGCTCGCAATCGACGGCACGTCGACCTTGTTCGACACGAGCACTTCGGGCAGCACCTGCGCGACCGCGACGCCGTTGAAGAGGTTGCTCTTCGGCAGATTTGCGTCGTCGAGGTAGCGCCCGAGCCACCCGGTATGTTCGTAGCGATCCGGCGCCGCCGTTTGCCAGATCTCGGTCGAGCGGAAGTGCGAGTGATCGGGATCGGGATACCCGACGCTCTGCACGACGGCCACGTTGCCCTTGTCGTACATCGCTTTGAGCGCCTTCATCTGCGGGTTGAACCCGAAATCGTTATCGATCGCGAGCACGTCGTGCTGCGGGACCGCAAGCGTCGGGCGCATCTGGTAGTACAGCGGGTTGCTATGCGGCACGATACAGTTGAGTCCATCGTTGCCGCCTTGCAGATTGATCAAGAGCAGCATGCGCTCGTCACCACCGGGCAACCCGGGCAGCGGCGCGTCGGCGAGCGCGCGCCCGAGCACGTGATCCATGTTCGCTACTACGGTCAGGCCGGAGAGCGCACCGAGCACAAAGCGTCCGCGTTTCATCGTCATCATCATCCTAACTGGTAGGCGGGCATCGCCATCGTAAGGTACGCGGCACCGCGCACGCGTTCTTGGTAGTTTTCTGCTGAGAGTGTGCCAAGCGCCGAGGTGCCGGCGCCGTTGAGAAAAGCGATCAGTTGTTGATAGGCCTGGGCCGGGGCATCGCCCTGCAAGATCGTTGCGACGAGGTCGCGCGAGGCTTTGTTTGCGTCCATCGGAACCTGACCCATCCAGGTGGATTGCTGCATATCCGGCGCATTGACGAGCTTGGCCACGAAGTTCTCGCGTGCAATCAGCATCTGCGAGGTCAGCCAGTTCGCGCCGCCGGGCCACCCCGCGACGTTGGGCGGATAGAACAAAATCTGTCCCATCGCGTTCAATGCGGCCGGCGTGCCGTCCATGATCTTGCTCAGGCCCATTTGCTTATGCGCGCCGATGACGAATTCGACCGGACTCTTTACCAGCGCCCGGTACGCTCGATCCGAGTAGAACACGTTGCTGCGCAACAGCATCGACATCGTGGGGGCGAGCTCGAAGCGGTTGCGCGCGATCACATTAGCGAAGGCGTCGACGAGTTCGGGTTCGGGATCGTTGTAGACGAAGGCGCTCAGCAGCGAGGTTGCCCAGAACGTCTCGGCCGCGCGCTGCGTGTAGATGATATCGACGATATCCTTGCCGTCGAAGTTGCCCGTGCGCGCGAGAAACGTCTTCGTGCCGTCGTCGTGCGTGCGCGGGTTAAAGAAAAACTCGCCGGTCCGACGGTCGATCGTCCAGCCGGTAAACGCGCGCGCCGACTCACGGATATCGTTTTCGCTGTAGTTGCCGATCCCAAGCGTGAAGAGTTCCATCAGCTCGCGCGCGTAGTTTTCATTGGGGTGCGACTTATTATTCTCGGCGTTGTCGAGATAGAGGAGCATCGCAGGATCCCGGCTCACCGCGAGGGTCAAATCGTGCACGTTGCCGAGCGCGTACTGACGGAAGAGCTGATTCTGCGCAAGGACCAGATTCGGCCAAACGCCCTTCTGAATCGCCGCCGTCGTGAAGTGCCCGTGCAACACAAAGGTCATCTTCTCTTGCAGCGGCGCGGTCGTCGTGAGCATCCGGTTCAGCCACCACAGCTGGAGGTCGCGAATGCTGGCGACGGCCGTTTGGCGGCGCGTTTTCGCCGCGTCACGCTTCGACATATCGGACGCGCCCATCATCGCAAAGCTGCGCGGATCGGGATACGCCATCACGTTCGGCGCATCGCTCGGCGACGCGGTGAAGTGAATCAGGCTCTCCGCCGCGTCATGCGCGTTCATCGCGGCGAAGCGCACAACCTCATCGGGCGTGCCGCTGAAACCCGCGCGCCGCAACAGATGCGCGGCGAGGCGGTCGTCCCACGGTCCCGCGTAGGGCGCAAGCGCCGTCATAATGTCAAGCCGCCCGGTTGGGCGCACGTATCCCGAAGCCATACGGCTATTGTAACGAGGCGCGACGGCCAAACGACATGAGGGACGGGTTAAAGGCAAGCAGGCGCGAATCGCGCCCCTCGTGAGCCTTCTTGAAACCAGCCTCGACCGGCAGAGCGAAAGCTTCGCGCGCAATTCCCAGCGGATGACGGCCCTGTGCGACGAGCTGCGCGAGCGGCTGCTTGCTGCACGCGCCGGCGGCGGTCCCGATGCCATCGCAAAGCACCGCGCGCGCGGCAAACTCACCGCGCGCGAACGCGTCGATACGCTGATCGATCCCGGCTCGGATTTTCTCGAGTTCTCGGCGCTCGCGGCGTACGACATGTATGGCAACGACTCACCGAGTGCAGGCATGATCACCGGCATCGGCGCCGTCGAAGGCCAGCAGTGCGTGATCGTCGCCAACGATGCGACGGTTAAAGGCGGCACGTACTACCCGATGACCGTCAAGAAGCATCTGCGCGCGCAGGAGATCGCGCAAGAGAATCACCTCCCGTGCATCTATCTCGTCGATTCCGGCGGTGCATTCTTACCGTTGCAGGCCGAGGTCTTTCCGGATCGCGATCATTTCGGTCGCATTTTCTACAATCAAGCGCGCATGTCGGGCAAACGCATCCCGCAGATTGCCGCGGTGATGGGTTCGTGCACCGCAGGCGGTGCGTACGTGCCGGCGATGAGCGACGAGACGGTGATCGTGCGCGGTACCGGCACGATCTTCTTAGGTGGCCCGCCGCTGGTCAAAGCGGCAACCGGCGAAGTCGTAACCGCCGAAGAACTCGGCGGTGCGGACGTGCACACGCGCATCTCCGGCGTGGCCGATCACTTCGCCAACGACGATCTGCACGCGCTCGGCATCGTGCGCGAGATCGTACGCAACCTGCACCGCGAGTTGCCGCAGCAATGGGACAAGACCCACGCGCAACCGCCCGCGTACGATCCGCGCGATATCTACGGCATTATCCCGTCGGACAGCCGCACCAGCTACGACGTGCGCGAGGTCATTGCGCGCCTGGTCGATGCATCGGAATTTCACGAGTTCAAGGCGCGTTACGGTACGACGCTCGTCACCGGATTCGCCCGTATCGAAGGTCACCCGGTCGGGATCATCGCCAATAACGGCATCTTGTTCTCCGAGAGCGCGCTCAAGGGTGCGCACTTTATCGAGCTGTGCGTGCAGCGTGGTACACCGCTGCTCTTCCTACAGAACATCACCGGCTTCATGGTCGGCAAACAATACGAGAATGGCGGCATCGCCAAAGACGGCGCAAAATTGGTCACCGCCGTCGCCTGCGCGGAAGTGCCGAAGTTTACCGTGATCATCGGCGGCAGCTTCGGCGCCGGCAACTACGGCATGAACGGCCGCGCGTACTCGCCGCGCCAACTCTGGATGTGGCCGAATGCGCGCATCAGCGTGATGGGCGGTCCGCAGGCCGCGGGCGTGCTCTCAACCGTCAAAGGCGACATGACCCCGGAGCAAAAAGCGAAATTCGAAGCGCCGATCCTCGAGAAGTACGAGCACGAAGGCAGCCCGTACTACTCGACGGCGCGGTTGTGGGACGACGGGATCATCGATCCGCTCGACACGCGTCACGTGATTGCGCTCGGCCTCGATGCAGCGGCGAACGCGCCGCAAGAGCCGACGCACTTTGGTATCTTCCGTATGTAACGTGGGCGCTACGCGCGCTCACGGACGCGGAAACGAATTCGGATAGACCTTGAAGTAGTTCGGTCTCTCGACCCACTTGCCGTTGAAAAAGGATAGCGTGGCCGTCGCCTTAGGCTTCGTCGGACAGCACATCGGCGCGGTGGCGTTGTAGTACGGTCCGCTCAACTGCAGCGTATCGCCGTTTGACCCGTGGACGATCTTCACCGAGAGATCGCAGCCGTTCTGCACGGTAGCGGCAGGTACAACGTTGTTCTTCTTCGGATCGAACGTGAAGATCGTGAGATCGGCCGAACCGCAGTCGGCGCCGGTCTGATGCGTGGAAACGACGAGCTGCTCGACGCCTTGCCCCATCAGTTGCGCCGCACCGACGATCTCTCCGGATTGCGCCGGGAACCACATCGATGCGTCACTCGTCCGTTCGACTTTGTCGAACGGGCCGCCATTCGCCGGCGATTGATACTTGAGCTGATAGGTCGTGTCATTGATGGCATAGATCGAGACGTACCATTGATAGAACGACATGCCGGCCGACGTTCCGACGAGTTTCTTGCTGACCACGCCGCGCCACTGACTGTGCATCGCCTGTCCCGCCAGATACACGACTTGGCTCTGCACGATCGTGCCGGGCGGCTGCGGGCTGTAGGTGAAGTGGGCCGGTTCTTCCGCAAGCGCCGTCGCGCCGAACGCAAAAAGGACGGCGAGCGCTAAAGTACCGAGTCGGAATCGCTGCATGGAATCCCCCAAAGCGTGCGCGTATACAACGGAACGAAACCACTACGAAGGAGGTTCTGCTCCGAGGTGCTCCCGGGCCTGGTCGTGACACGACCAAAACGTGCGCCGCGTTCGAGCGCACGGGCAATCCGGTCGGCGATCAGCGCGCTTTGCAGCCCGCGACCGCGAAAAGCCGGCGCGGTTGCGGCCCCGTAGAACCCGGCGATCTCACCAAGCACGTCCATGCATCCCGATGCGGCGATCGCGCCGTCGATGCGAATCTCGAGCGCCGTCGAGGCCGGTGCGGTGGAGACAATCGATCCGATGACCACGTTTGCTTCATCGCATGGCGCGCCGTCCATAAATGCACTCCCGGTCGCCCGGCTCCACTCGCCCGCATCGCGCATCTCGCTCACGCGGGGATCGCGGCGACCGCCGATCGCACCCAGATCGCCGGTCAATGCGCTCTCGAAGTCGAGCGGCAGGTACCCAAGCTTGATGAGCGCCCGAACGAATGCCGGATCCGTGTACGGCGTTACGTGAACGCACGGCCGTGCGCCGCGCGTACGATAGAACGCCGTGACCGCTTCGGCTTCATCGCGGCCGGCGCGCTCCCACAGACCGATGCAGATCGCCTCGGAGAATGGAGATCCCACGCCCGCGAAAACGGCGATGCCGCCGGCGATAGCCTGTGTGGCGCCGCGCAATTCGGGAAATCGCTCCTGCCCATAACGAGCCATGCCCTGTATCGCCGTAAGCGCCGCTCGCTCAATTGCGTCGCATAACCCGCGGTCGATGTTCACGTTCGGGCTATATGCCCGCGTACCACTCGTATCCTTGGTCTTCCCAATAGCCGCCGCCACCCGCAGCGATGTTCTTGTAGCTGCCGACGACTTCGATGCGCGAAACCCACTTCGCACTCTTGTATCCGAGTTGCGTCGGAACTTTGAGGCGCACGGGACCACCGTGATCGGGCGGTACGGGGCGGTTGTTCATGCGCATCGCGAGGATCGTCTGCGGATGGCGCGCTTGGTGCAGATCGAGGCTCTCGTAGTATTGCGTGCCTTGGTCATCCTTATCGAGGCAATGGAACACGACATAGCGCGCATCGCTGCGCGGCTCGACGAGATCGAGAATTGCGCCAAGGCGAATGCCGCTCCACTTCGCAACCACGCTCCAGCCTTCGACACAATCGTGACGGGTGATCTGCGTCGCATTGCAGAGCCGCTCGAGCATCGCAAGCGGAAAGACGCCGCGCCGCGCCACCGCGCCGTCGACGATCAACTTGTAGTCACGAAAGTCGCCGCGCAGCAACGCGGTGTAGTTTGCATCCGATGGTGTCGGCAAGCTATCGATCGGAAACTCAGAACTGATGTCGCCTTCCTTGTACTCTTTGGCCATCCCGTGCGTGTCGATCAACGCGTGGTTGAGCGTTTGCGCCGAGCCCAGTAAACTGTGAAATCCGCTGTTGCCGTTGAGCGCCGTGCCGATCGGCGCACACGCGGCGAGCGCCGACGACATCGTCGTCGCGACGAAGAGGCGGCGCTTCACGGGCCGACTCCGTCGCCTTTGTGCAAGCGATACCAGCCGGTGACCATCGCGTTCATCTGATTGAGCACGCCTTGCGTCAACACTTGGAACGTGTGCACGAGGAAGAAGCCGATCAACGCAAACATCGCGACAAAATGCCACAGGCGTGCAAACTGGCGTCCGCCGAAAATCCACGTGAGCGGATGCGCGATCGCGTCGATTCCGGGCGAGAGTGCGATGCCGGTCAGGACGATCACCGGCGCGAGCACCACGAACACGAACGTATACGCCGCTTTTTGCAACGGGTTATAAATGCCGTGCGGCGGCGGCTCTTTGCGCAGCTTTAAATAGTACGCCTGCATCGGCCATAACTTTGGAATGTCGCTCGGGCGCAGAAGCATGTTCTGCAGACTGCCTTTGATCGCGGCCGAGATCACCCACGCCAGGCCACACACGATCGCGATCCACGCGAAGAAGAGATGCCAGCGTCGTCCGTCGGCCAGATCTTGATACGCGGGAATCGTGATCCAACCGGGGAACGCGCGCGGCGATTGCCCGCCCATCCCATCGTCGGTGTAGCCGAGCCACCCTGTCGTCTTGAACGTGTATCCGAAGATCGTGGTCGTGCCGACGCCGTCCGACGGCGAGGCGATTTGGAGCACCCGATGCGCAGCATTTGTGGTGTCGGAGGCATCCAAAAACGGCGCCGCATTGAAGATCTGCAGCCCGCTCGAGACGAGGACCGCAAAGGCGACGACCCAGACCCAGTGGCTCGCACGTGTCGCGACCGCATAGCGGTAGATCCGCTCACCGGCTTTCATATGCCTACTATAACGCCTCCCAGGCGGCCTTGGATCAGCGGTCGAAATCGCCTCTCTCGCATGGCAACGACCCACATCAACACTGCCGACGGCGTGGCGCGCGTCACGCTCGCCCGCCCCGAGGTCCGCAACGCCTTCAACGCCGAGGTCATTCGCGAGTTACGTAACGCCTTCACCGCGCTCTCCAGCGATGACGCCGTTCGCGCGGTCGTTCTCGCGGGCGAAGGAAAGACGTTCTGCGGCGGTGCCGACATCAACTGGATGCGCGGCGCGCTCGAACTCGGCTACGAGCAAAACGTCGGCGACGCCGAAGCGATGAGCGATATGTTCCGCGCGATCGATCGCTGCAGCAAGCCGGTGATCGGCCGCATCCACGGCGCTGCGCTCGGCGGCGGTGCCGGATTGACGGCCGTCTGCGATATCGCGATCGCCTCGTCCGAGACGATTTTTGGATTCACCGAGGTCAAACTCGGGATCATTCCCGCAGTGATTTCGCCCTTTGTCATCGCGAAGATCGGTGTCTCACACGCGCGCGCGCTTTTTCTCACCGGCGAGCGTTTCGACGCGCAACGTGCCCTTACGATTGGGCTCGTGCACGAAGTCGTCGCGCTCGATGCGCTCGACGCCGCCGTCGAACGGGTCGTAAGCGAGCTGCGCACCGCCGGCCCCAACGCCGTTGCTGCTGCCAAAGCGTTGATCGCCCGCGTGTCGGCAGCGACCTACGATGAAACCCGCGCGATCACCGCTGCTGCAATTGCGAAGCAACGTGTCAGCGAAGAAGGCCAGGCCGGGCTGCGCGCATTTCTCGAGCGCACGAAATGATCCGGCGTCTCCTCATTGCCAACCGCGGCGAGATCGCCGTGCGCGTCGCGCGCGCCGCGCACGAGATGGGCATCGCGACGCTCGGGATCTACTCACAGGCCGACGCCGATGCGTATCATCTGCAATTTATGGACGATGCACGCTGCGTCGGGCCCGCACCTGCTCCCGAATCCTACCTCAATATCGATGCAGTGCTGACCGCCGCGCGCGAGATGCGCGCCGATGCGGTCCATCCCGGCTACGGCTTCCTCTCCGAGCGTGCACCGTTTGCGCAGGCGTGCATCGATGCCGGCTTGATTTGGGTCGGACCGCCGCCGAATGCAATGCAGGCTATGGGCAGCAAGATCGAGGCCAAACATCGCGTGCGCGCCTCCGATGTACCGACCGTGCCCGGCTACGATGGCGACGACCAATCTCCCAAGCGCTTACAAAAGGAAGCGGCTGCAATCGGCTTCCCGCTATTGATCAAAGCTAGTGCGGGCGGGGGTGGCCGCGGGATGCGCGTGGTCGAATCGCTCGACGGATTCGACGAAGCGCTCGCCGCGGCCAAACGTGAAGCGCTCGCGGCATTCGGCGATGACGCCGTGCTCCTGGAGCGATATCTGCGCGATCCGCGACATATCGAGTTTCAGGTGCTCGCCGATGCGCATGGAAGCACGATCCATCTCGGCGAACGCGAGTGTTCGATTCAGCGCCGTCATCAAAAGGTCGTCGAGGAGGCTCCGTCGGTCGCGCTCTCGCCGCGAACTACGCGCCGAAATGGGCGCCGCCGCGGTGCGCGCGGCAAGCTCGGTCGGGTACATCAACGCCGGCACCTGCGAGTTCATGCTCGATAGCGACGAGAAATATTATTTCCTCGAGATGAACACGCGCTTGCAGGTCGAGCACCCCGTGACCGAACTGGTCTATGGCGTCGATCTCGTGCAGTGGCAACTGCGTATCGCCAACGGCGAACGCTTGACGATCGATCAGGCCGACGTGCGGCCGCGCGGCTGGGCGATCGAAACGCGCATCTATGCCGAGGATCCGGCGAATCACATGCTGCCCTCGACCGGCAGAATCTCCCGCTGGGACGCGCCGCAAGGTCCGGGCATTCGCGTCGACGCCGGCGTCACGACCGGGAGCGAGGTCAGCGTCTACTACGATCCGATGCTCGCCAAGCTCATCGTCTACGGCAGCGACCGCCCGCAAGCGATCGCACGGCTCGAAGTGGCGCTCGATACGTTCTCGATCGACGGCGTGCGTGCGAATCTTCCGCTCCTCCGCTGGATCGTGCGCGACGAATGGTTTCGCGATGGACGCACGACGACGAGTTTCCTCGCGCAGCGGCTCGACGAATCGATCTTCACGCCGCGCGAAGTACCGCGTGAAGCGGCGCTCTCGGAGATTGCGCGACGGATACGTCACGGCGAGATTCCATGGCGCGTCGGCGGCATCGGCGTTCCGATTTGGATTACGTCCGGTGCGAGCACCTTTCGCGTGTCGGCATCATCGCTTGGTGACGGGCGCTGGCTGCTCGCGGGCGATATCGAAGGCGAGCTCGATCCGCGCGCGCTTTCCGACTCGGGTTTTGCGTTTACAACGGTGGCGGCACCGACCGCGCAGTCGAGCGGCCTGGCGGCAGCCGCCGGCGTGGGTGATGGCCGCGTGAGCGCGCCGATGCCCGGCAAGATCGTCAAGATTGCGGTCAACGCGGGTGACAACGTTGAAGAGCATGCGCTTTTGATCGTGCTCGAGGCGATGAAGATGGAGCACCGGATCGAGGCATCGTTCGCCGGTGCTGTCGGCGCCGTGCTCGTAAAAGAGGGCCAACTCGTAACCGGCGGGGCTCCGCTCGTGGAACTGCGCCCACCTGCGAAGGGGTCGTAAGCACGATGGCACTGCCAAAATCGGTAACGATCGTCGAGATGGGTGCCCGCGACGGGCTTCAGAACGAACACGTGACGGTCGCGACTGCCGACAAGATTCGCTATATCGATCTGCTTTCGCAGACCGGTCTGCGCTGGATCGAAGCGACGTCATTTGTGAGTCCGAAAGCAATCCCGCAGCTTGCCGACGCGACCGAAGTGTTCACCGGGATTCGCAAGGTGCCCGGCGTGCGTTACCCGGTGCTCGTGCCAAATCTCAAAGGCTATGCGCGCGCGCGCGATGCCGGCGCCGATGCAATCGCGGTCTTTACCGCTGCCTCGGAGACTTTTACTAAACGCAACATCAATATGACGATCGCCGAATCGATCGCGACGTTCGCCGATGTCGTTGCCGCAGCAAAGCGCGACGGCGTGTGGGTGCGCGGCTATGTTTCGACGGCGTTCGGCTCGCCCTTCGGAGACGCGGTAACGCCGGCGATGGTCGTCGACGTGAGCCGCAAGTTGATCGAGATGGGATGCGACGAGCTTTCAATCGGCGATACGATCGGCGTCGGCGTGCCGAGTCAAGTTGACGAACTGACACCCGCGCTGCTCGACGTCGTGCCGCTCGACAAATTGGCCTATCACTTCCACGATACACGCGGCACCGCGCTTGCCAATCTCTACGCAGCATTGCAGCACGGCGTGCACGTCTTCGATAGTTCCGCGGGCGGCCTCGGCGGTTGCCCGTATGCGCCCGGCGCTACCGGCAATGTCGGCACCGAGGACGTGCTCTATATGCTCGATGGCATGCACATCGAAACCGGCGTCGACATCGCCAAGCGTGCGGGCCGCCTCGCGCTTTATCCGCGGCGTGCTCGATCACGACCTGACCAGCAAGGCGTTCCAGGCGATGGAAGCCGAGGCGCGTAGGGCGGCACGAGTAATTGGCTGACGTCCGAGACGTTAAGCAAGACCAGGATCGACGCGCTCGGTGATAGATTGAGGGCCAATGAGCAGTCTCCAGTACTGCTCGACGCACTTGACGAGTATCGGAATCGATTCCAATACGTTGATGCGCTCGTTGTTAGGAAGCTCCAAAAACTAACACGTTGCCCAATCTCGCGCCGTAGCGGTAAGACTAACTCTTTCAATTTAGGCGGTTTGAACTCGACGGCAGGACGGCATCCCTTGACGGAAGAGTAGTATCTGACTATAGTCAGATAATGGAATCCGAGCAAGTGCGCCGGCTCCGGAGTTTCAATAGGACCGTCACCCAGCATATTGGGGCCCTTTCCGACCGGTTTCTGAATCGCGACCGCTCGCTTGGCGAAGCTAGATTCTTATACGAAGTTGGTCCTGACGGCGCCGACGTGCGTGAGCTGCGAGCGAGATTGGACCTCGATTCCGGCTACGCCAGCCGCCTGCTGCGATCGCTCGAAGGCCAGGGCTTGGTGAAGACGCAGCCATCGGCGAATGACGCGCGCGTCGTCCGCGTCAAGTTGACGGGCAAGGGACACCGCGAAGTCATGGAGCTGGATCGTCGCTCGAACGAGTTTGCGGAATCCGTTCTGTCTAGCCTCAGTTCCAGACAACGCGAGCGCTTGATTTCCGCAATGTCCGAGGTCGAGCGCCTGATCCGCGCGTCCGCCGTCCGATTGGCTGTGGAACCGCCGGACAGTCCTGACGCGCGCGTGTGTCTCAAAGCGTACTTTCAAGAAATCAACGAGCGTTTCGACGCAGGTTGCGACCCCACAAAGACCCTCTCCGCAAGTCCCCAAGAGATGTCGCCGCCCTCCGGCGTGTTCGTCATCGCGCGTCTCGCCGGCCAGCCGATCGGTTGCGGAGGCCTCAAAGTCGAAGGAAGCGACGGCGACGTCAAGCGCATGTGGGTTCGCCCCGACGCGCGCGGCCTCGGCGTCGGAAGACATATCCTCGAGACCTTGGAAACGCACGCACGGGGGTTCGGGGTTGGGACGATACGTCTCGAAACCAATCGCAACCTCAACGAAGCTCAAGCATTATATCGCGCCGCCGGATACCAAGAAGTGGCCCCCTTCAACGAGGAACCTTACGCGCATCACTGGTTCGCGAAGCTTCTGACGGCCGGGCCATCGCCGACATCACAACGGGAGAAGAGAAAATGATGAAACTGATTACGACTATTGCTTTAGCCATGTGTTTCGCAGCCTCCTCACTTTCGCTGACTGCACGTGCCCAGAATGATCGCCAGTATACCGACGGTCCGGTCACTGAGGAGGACTACATAGCAGTCGAATACGGGCATTTTGCAGAGTACATCGATTGGCTAAATTCGACATGGAAACCAACCATGGAAGCCATGAAGAAAGCTGGGCTAATCATCGATTACAAGGTCTTCCAGGCCACTCCAAGATCACCAGATCAGCCCAATATAATTTTATTCATCACTTTTAAAAACGGGGCTGCGGCCTTAGATAACGGAGTCGAGCTAGAAGCAGTGGCCAGCAAAGTAATCTGTAGCACCGAGTGTCAGAACAAGGCCAGAGCGCTCCGGAATGGGTACAGAAAACTTCTGGGCACCGAACTGATTCGTGAACTTATTTTAAAATGATCCTCGCACATGCATTTACTCCCGACGTTTGGAAGCGATTGCGTACCGCTTCGGCGGAGAGCGTCAGCTTCGACGGCACGCGTGTTCTTTATCGAGTCGAGCACGGCGTCGGAAAAGGCCCGAGTGCGGAGGAGTGGTGCTGCGTCGACGGCAGGGGAGCGATGCGCTTGCGTATTCCCAAAGACTTCACGCCGTCGGGTTTTACGCACGACGGCCGCCTCTACGGCACGGCTCGAGGCGGAAGACACGCCGCGGTAGATTGCGGTGCTGCCGCCGTCGAAGAGCGCCGGTCACGCTCACCGATCTTCCGCAGGGAGTCGGCAACCTAACGATCTCGCCCGACGGTAGGCGGATTGCAACGCTCGCGTCGGACCGACCCAAGGATCCGCGCGAGCGCGTGCGGACTGTCGTCAAAAATGATGTTTCGACGCCATACGTCGTCAACGTCGACGGAAGCGGCGGCGCGTGGTGGTGCCGCGAGGTGGCCTCGGGACAAGAGATGGCGTGGTCGCCCGACGGGGGTGCGCTTGCGGTGCTGTCGCAAGTTGGAAAGATCGGCCATCACGACGTGCGCGGATCGATCGATCGCTGCACGCGCAGCGGGTCTGCACGCATGGCGGAGATCGGCAGCGCGGCCTCGATTGCGTGGATCGACGGTGGAAAGACAATCGCGTTTGTCAGCACATCGACGCCGACGCTCACGCCCGAACACGTCTACACCGTTGCCGCCGGGGGCGGCACGCCCGTCGATCGCACGACCGATCTCGAAGCGACGGCGTTTGCTGCCGCTGCCGACGTTCGCGGAGACTTGTTCGTGTGGGTGCTGCGCGGCGTGCAAGGCGAGGTCGACGGCGCGCTCGTACCGATCGCTGCGCTGCCGGGCGGCGGCGTGGAGGAATTGCCGGTGTTCTCGACGTTTGCCGGCGCCTCCGAGCGGCTCCAAGTAAAGACGCGGCATTTTGCGGCTTATGTAAAATGACGAAGGATCGACAAGTGGCGACTGAGGCATGGGGGAAAATCGTCCTAAATCCAAGATGCATCTCCACGGCACGTCGGGCGCGCCATACGCAAAGCCGTTGGCGCGTACGACACCAACGGGCGCTCAGGCAACTTTCTTGCGGTGCGTAAACACCTCTTTATACGTTTTCCGGTGACACTTCAGGCACAGAGTTCTGCCGTTGTCGAGTTCGTACCGCAAATCGGGGTAGTAGGCCCACGGCTTGATATGGTCAGCTTCGATTTCAATGAAGCAGAAGCTGCAGCGACTTCCAATCAGGCTGTCGCAGATGCAAGACATCGCTGGCTGTCGCATCGTGGTCCGAAATCTGAGAGATCAGGATGCCCTGCTTGAAAAAATCGATGATGCATTCTCCTCCATCAAAGTAATCGATAGGCGCGCAAGGCCACAGTTTGGGTATCGAGCCACGCACGTCGTTGTTACCGATTTTGGCCTCCCTTACGAAATTCTGATTAGAACGCGGCGCCAACATCTCTGGGCCGAAGCAGTTGAAAAAATCTCCGACGTTTATGAGCCCGATATAAAGTATGGCGGTGGATCACAGGACCTACAGAAGGCAGTAGAAGCTTGCTCAAAAGTCTTCTACGAGATTGACAAGCTGTGGGCGTCCGCAAAGGGCTTAGGCGGACGGCCCGAGACGGAAAGCGCCCTTAAGAAGCTCCGACGAGTCATACGACGCGTTGACGATGAGATGCTTAAGTCAATAGAGAAAGCTGCACAAGTATGATCTTCTTGCTGGTCTACGATCGGAGGCTGGGGCAGCTCCTTCGACTCGAGGAGTTTGGGGACGAACAGCGCGAGGAAGCGCTTGTGGCCAGATTAAAGGCAGAGCACGAAGCGGCCGTGCCCGATGACTCCGTAGAGGTTGTTATCTTACAGTCCGATTCATTGGCGTCTCTCGAACATACGCACCGTCGCTACTTTGCCTCCACAAGAGACCTCATCGATCGTCTCCGTAGCGCATAGGGCAAGATTCTGGCAAGTATGATTCTTCGCGCCGGCATCCTCTACGACGGCACGCTTGCCGAACCGCGCAAGAACGTCGACCTCATGATCGACGGCGGACGCGTTGCGGAGATTCGCAATGCAACTGAAGGCACGGCGCCCGATTTTACCGCCGCATGTATCACGCCGGGACTCGTCAACGCGCACGTGCACATGGTGGGCAGCGGCGAAGCGAACACGATGGCTGCAATCGCCGCGATGAACCAGAATCAAGCCATGCTCGCAGCCGTTACCAACGCGGCGAAGACGTTGCGCGCGGGCATTACGACAGTGCGCGACCTCGGTTCGCAACTCGGTATTGCGCAAGCCCTGCGCGATGCGATCGATGGCGGCGCGATTCCGGGCCCGCGCATGCGCGCAGCCGGACGCGCGCTGTGCATGACCGGCGGCCACGGTTGGTGGATCGGCCGCCCTATCGACAATCCATGGGACGCGCGCAAGGCGGTGCGCGAAGAGCTTCTCGCCGGCGCGGACTGCATCAAGATGATCGCCACCGGCGGCGTGCTAACGAAGGGTGCGGTCCCGGGCAACGCGCAGTTGCTGCCCGACGAGCTTGAAGCCGCGATTAACGAGGCACATAGGCATGGATTGCGCGTGGCGGCGCATGCGATCGGTACCGAGGGTATCAACAATGCCCTACGCGCCGGTATCGACTCGATCGAACACGGCCACATGCTCGACGATGAATCGATCGCGCTCTTCAAGACCCGCAACGTCTATCTCGTTCCCACGCTGGCCGCGCCGACGTGCATCCTGGAACACATCCACGACGGCGGCCAACCAGCATTCGTCATTCAGAAGGCCGAACAAGTCAATGAAGCGATGCTACGCAACATCCGGCGCGCTTACGAAGCCGGCGTGAAGATCGCCGGAGGCTCGGATGCGGGGACGCCGTTCAACGATCACGACAACTATGCACGCGAGGTCGAGCTGATGCACCAGTTGTTGGGAATGACGCCCCAGCAAGCGCTTCACGCCGCAACCAACGTTGCGGCCGAGTTGATCGGATTGCATCGCGGCGTGCTCGCTCCGGGAGAGCCGGCCGACGCCGTGCTCTTTGCGCGCGATATACGTGAAGATATTCGCACGCTGCGCGACCCGCAACGTGTAATTAAAGCTGGAACGTGCGTCTCGCCGTCCTCGCCCCGATAGCCTGGCCTGCACCACCGCCCGGATATGGGCCGTGGGAGCAGATCGCTTATAACATCGCCGCAGGCATGCGCGCGCGCGGGATTGACGTCACACTCTTTGCGACCGGAAACTCTGAGTTTGGTGGAACGCTGGCATCGGTCGTGCCGGTTGGGCTCAATCAAGACCCAGCCCTCAACGGAGAAGTGTTCACCGCACTGCACGTCGGTGAGCTGTTCCGGCGCGCCGGCGAATTTGATCTGATCCACAACAACTTCGACTGGAAGCCGATGACGTATGCACTCGCAACGAGCGCGCCGCCGCTGCTCACCACGATTCACGGCTTCTCTTCGCCACAGATTCTCGCAGCATACTACGCGTGCGCTCAACGCAGCTTCTTCTGTTCGATCAGCGATGCGGATCGCGATCCGGGTCTCGCGTATCTCTCGACGGCGTACAACGGCATCGATCCGAGCCAGTTCACCTACCGCGATCGGCCCGGCGACTATCTGGTATTCCTCGGACGCTTCCATCCCGAGAAAGGCACACATCTGGCGATCGAGATTGCAAAGCGTGCCGGCGTGCGCCTGAAGATGGCGGCGATTCCACACGACGAGACCTATTTTCGCGAACAGGTTGCGCCGCACATCGACGGCGATCGCATACAGTTTCTCGGCGCCGTCGAGCGCGAAGCGCGCGACGAGTTGCTGGGAAATGCGCTCGCGCTCGTGCACATGACCACGCGTCCGGAGCGCTTCGGATTGACGATGATCGAGGCGATGGCCTGTGGCACACCGGTACTCGGCGCAGCGATGGGTTCGGTTCCCGAGATCGTGGTCGACGGTATCACGGGTTTTGTCTGCAAAAGCGTCGATGACGCAGTAGCAAAGGTACCCGACCTCGCGTCGCTTCACCGCGCGGCGTGCCGGGCACGCGTCGATCGTGAGTTCACCGTCGAACGGATGATCGACCGGTATCTCGCGGCGTACCGCCTCGCCCTGGCGCAGAGGCTGCCGCCGCCGCCGACCGAAGACCAAGTACGCTGGCGCAAGCACGACTGGTGGGATCGCCCGATGGCGTATACCGACATTCCGGCGAAGCCCACGTCGCTTGGCTTCTGAGCGCGGCGTGCTATGCTACGCCCATAACTGATCGGAGGTTGTCACAATGGTACAAGCTCTAGCCAATCGCTGGTGGATCTTCCTCATCCGTGGTCTCGCCGGCGTCATTTTCGGCATCCTAGCAATCGTGTATCCCGGCTCCGCGCTGGTAGCGCTGACAATACTCTTCGGCGCGTATGCGTTTGTCGACGGCATCTTCGCGCTCGCTGCGGCGTTCACGGGCATCGGCGGCACGCGCTGGTGGGCGCTCTTACTCGAGGGTATCCTTGGCTTGGTCGTAGCGTTTTACGTGTGGACGCAGCCGGCGTTCAGCACCGTCGTGCTCGTCTACGCCGTCGCTTTCTGGGCAGTCATTACGGGCATCATCGAGATCGTCGCCGGATTCCAACTTCGCGACGTCATCAACAACGAATGGTTATACATCCTGGCCGGCGTCGTCTCGATCATCTTCGGCATCCTCGTATTCCGCGACGTCGATGCAGGAGCGTTCGCCATCGCGTGGACGATCGGGATCTATGCCATCCTCTTCGGCGTCATGCAACTCGGCCTCGCCTTCCGCTTGAACGGAATGCGCACGGCGACCAGTTAGTCCCAGCCCAACTTTGCGTGCGCAGCTTTGGCGCGCGCGATCGCGGGCTCATCAACCGGGCCGTCGACCAGCATCGTAAAGTGCCCCATCTTACGCCGGTCGACGGCATGGTGTTTGCCGTACATGTGCAGCACGATCGACGGATCTTCGAGCAACTCGGCCTCGCCGGTGAGGTGGTCACCCTTGCCGGTGCCGAGGATGTTCATCATGATCGCGCTGCGCTCCATCTTCGGCTCCGAAAGCGGTAGATCGCAAACGGCGCGCACCTGCTGTTCGAACTGCGAGCACTGCGTCGCGTCGATCGTGTAGTGCCCGCTGTTGTGCGGGCGCGGCGCAATCTCGTTGACCAAAAGTTCGCCGGTCGCGATCAAGAACAACTCGACGCAATACGTTCCGACGATGCCGAGTTTCTTGCCGATCGTCGTCGCGATCGCTCGCGCGCGCATGCGAGCGTTATCGCTAATGCGCGCCGGCGCCACGGTCATCGTGAGAATGCCGCGATCGTGCGTGTTTTCACCGACCGGATAACAGACGACCGTGTCGTCGGCGGCCCGGGTAGCAATCACGCTCAGCTCGCGAATGAACGGCACGACCTTCTCGTAGATCAGCTGCGCGCCTTTGCCCTTGGAGAATGCCGAGCGCGCCTCGTCGAGTGAGGTCACGCGCCACTGGCCCTTGCCGTCGTATCCGCCGCGAACGGTCTTGAGGATCGCTGGAAAGCCGATCGACATGCTGGGTCCCGAAAGGTCGTCGAGGCGATTGACGTCGGCGAAGTCTGCGGTTGCGATGCCGCTCGATCGCACGAAGCGCTTCTCGAGCAGACGATCTTGCGTGATGCGCAAGACGTCACTCGACGGCATCACGCGAAAGCCATGCTGCTCGAGATACTGTATCGACGCAATCGCGATGTTTTCGAACTCGTACGTGACGACGTCGGTGCGTTCGCCAAGCCGTTGGATCGCCGCCATATCGTCGTAGGCCGCCACGATCTGCTCGTCAGCGACTTGTCCCGTCGGCGAGTGCTCTTGCGGATCGAGCGAGACCACATCGAAGCCCATCCGCTTCGCGTCGAGCGTGAACATGCGCCCGAGCTGACCACCGCCGATGATGCCGATCGTGCGGATCACGGAGTGCTGGAAGCAGCCGCGTCGTGCATACGCTGTACGTAGGCACCGAGCAAGGCAGCGACCGTTTCGTCGCGCAACGCGACGATGCGTGCCGCGAGCAATGCCGCATTTACCGCACCGTTGATCGCCATCGCGGCAACTGGTACGCCGGGCGGCATCTGCACGATCGAGAGCAACGAGTCCATCCCGTGCAACGCTTTCGATTCCACCGGCACGCCGATCACCGGCACCAACGTCTTTGCGGCAACCATGCCGGGCAGGTGCGCCGCGCCGCCGGCGCCGGCGATGATCGCCTGCAAGCCGCGCGCGCGGGCGCTCTCCGCGTAGGAGAACATCTCATCGGGCATGCGGTGCGCCGAAACCACGCGCATCTCGCAGGGAATCTGCAGCTCCTCGAGCGTTTCGCGCGCCGGCAAGAGCGTGTCCCAATCAGACCGGCTCCCCATGATAATGCCAACCAAGGCTTGCGTTGCTTGCGTCACGTGCAGGCGCTTCGAGTCGCGGCGACGGACACCCTACGACAATGTCGGTGTTTTTGCTCGGCGTGAACTATTGGCCGCGCCGCAGCGCGATGTACATGTGGGAGCGCTTCGATCTCGGCGAGATTCGCGAGGACATGGCGCGCATCAAGAGCTACGGTTTCGAACTCGTGCGGTTCTTTCTGCGCTGGGACGACTTCCAACCCGCACCCGAGCGCATGGATCCAACGATGCTGCAGCGCTACGACGCGGTCATGCAAACCATTGCCGACGCCCGGCTACGCGCGATGCCGACGCTCTTCTGCGGGCACATGAGCGGCGTGAATTGGCTGCCCGCCTGGTCGCTCGATCCAAACACGCCGCACGGACGCTTTCGTACGCTTTCGCACGACGCGACCTCGCCGTTCGGCATCGGCGATTTCTACCACGATCCCGGACTGCTCGATGCGCAGGAGCTTTTCGCGCGCGCGGTCGGCGAGCGCACGCGCGACCACCCGGCGCTCTATGCATGGGACTTGGGCAACGAGTTCTCCAACCTGCGCGAACCGCAAACACCGGAGCATGCTGCGCAATGGAGCGCGCGCTTAACACACGCGCTGGTCGAGACCTCGAACGGAGGCGTCACCGGCGGCACGCACGGAGAGGACGTCGAACGCGACCGGAACTTGCGTCCATCGTCGCTCGCCGAACCCTGGACGCTTGCAACGATGCACGGCTATTCCGTGTACGCAACGTTTTCGCGCGGCCGGCTCGACACCGACGTCGTGCCGTTTTACGCGCAATTGATGCAATCGTTCGCGCGCAAACCGCTGCTCTTCAGCGAATTCGGGAACCCGGCGTGCCCGCCCGACATGCGTGTGTCCGGCGCGTTTTCGTGTCTCGACGAAGACGAGATGAGCTCCTACGCGCAGAGCGTGCTCGAGCGACTGCATGCGATCGGCACGATCGGTGCAATGTGGTGGTGCTGGTCGGACTATGTCCGCGCACTCTACGATGTACCACCGTGTGACCAGGCACAACACGAACGGTACTTTGGAATGATCCGTGCCGACGGCAGCGAACGGCCGGTTGCGCGGACGCTCGCGCGCTTCGCGCAGCAGCGACGCGAAGTACTGCCTGCGCCGCCACCGATCGCCGAGGAATCTGCCTTCTACGCGCAACTTCCGGGAGGCATCGATGCGCTCTATCGTCGTTACCGGAGCTAGTTCCGGCATCGGTGCGGCGCTCGCGCGCCGCGCAGCAGCCGGCGGTTGGGGCGTCCTCGCGGTCGCACGGCGCGGCGATCGCCTCGATGCACTGGCGCGCGAAATCCATTGCGAAACGCTGGTCGCCGACGTGCTCGCGCCGCAAAGCGCGCAAGCAATCGTGGAGCGCGCGATGCGCGCGTTTGGGCGCATCGACGTCGTCGTAAACAACGCCGGATCTGCACACGCCTCAGCATTGCTGGAGGAGAGCGAAGCGCAGATCGACCGCCAATGGCAGTTGCACGTCGCGGCTCCGCTTCGCATCGCGCGCGCAGCGCTGCCGCAGGTCGAAAAGGTTCACGGCGGCTTCGTCTTCTTCGGCTCGGGACTTGCGCGCGTACCGTCGCCGGGATACGGTGCGTATGCGCCGGCAAAGGCGGCGATCCGGGCTGCAGCGATCCAACTCCGCCGCGAGTTGCGCGCACGCGGCGTCTTCGTGACCTACGTCGACCCGGGCGTTGTCGACACCGAATTCTCGCGCGCGTCGGGAATGGAAGAGCGGCCGGCATCGTGGCATGCAAAACCTGACGCCGTCGCGGCTGCGATCTTGCGTGGAGTCGAGCGGCGCGTCTCACGCGTGAACGCGATTCCGTGGCAAACCGCAATGACCGTACTTGGTGAATGGTTGCCGGGTCTCGCCGACCGCGCACTCACCTCGCTCGTAACCCCACCCGAGAGGAACCAACAATGAGCACACTTGCCGCGGCACTCGAACCCGTGCAACGTCGCATGGAGCGCGTCAAACTTTCCGAATCGTTCGTGCGCGAGTTGCTCGTTGCAGGTACCACGATTATCCTCAACGACGCGGCGATGCGTTGGGCCGGCATGCCGAACAAGAACGAACGCGCCGCGCTGCACGAAGTGCTCGACGCCCTCACACAAGCCGGCTTCTTAGAAGCACTCGGTAACGAGCAGTGGCGCGTCTTACGCGGGGAGGAGTAGCCGCAAGCGCTTCAAGCCGAGCGCCGCAAAGAACAGAATCGTCGCGAGCAGCACGATCGTTGCCCCGCTCGAGCTGCGCAAGAAGTACGAGAGATACAGACCACCGACGGTACTGGTAACGCCGAGCACAACCGCAAGCACCATCATCGGCGTGAAGCGATTGGTAAGTTGATATGCGGCAGCCGCCGGCGTCACGAGCAGCGCAGCAACCAAGATGATACCGACTGATTGCAGCGCCACGATGATCGTCAGTGCCAGCATCACGAGTAGCACGTATTCAATCGCTTCGACGTGCAGCCCGCTCGCCTGGGCAACCACCGGGTCGAACGTCGTGTAGAGCAGACCGCGGAAGAGTACGACGACGGTCATCCCGATGAGCAGGCTGAGGATGCCGATAAAGAGCAGATCCTTGGCGCTCACGCTGAGAATATCACCGAAGAGAAAACTCTGCAGGTCGACCGCGTAGTTCTTCAAGCGGCTCATCAAAAACACGCCGAGCGCAAACGCTCCAGTGAAGAGTACGCCGATCGTGGTATCGAGCGAGATGTTACCGCGACGGTGCACGAACCCGATGCCAAGCGCCGTGAGCACCGCCACGATCGCCGCGCCGACGTAGTAGTCGAGGCCGCGAATGTAGGCGATCACGATGCCGGCAAACGAGGCGTGCGCGATGCCGTCGCCGATAAACGACAGCTTGCGCAGCACGACGTACGTGCCCATTACCGAGCACAGCAATCCGACCGCGATAGCCGCAACGAACGCGCGCTGCATGAACGCGTACTGGAACGGTACGAGTAAGGCGTCCATCACAGGCTCCGAGCGTGGCCGTGCGTGTGCGTATGTTCGCGAATAGATGCGTACGCGCCGGATGCAACGACCTCTTGCGGCGTGCCGATTGCAAGCACGCGCCGGTCGAGCACGAGAAGCCGGTCGAACCACTCGCCGACCCGGTCGAGATCGTGCGTGGTCATCAGCACCGGCATGCCATCATCGACAAGCGAGCGGACAACCTTGCGCAGCGCTTCTTCTGTTTCTGCATCGACCCCGGTGGTCGGTTCGTCGAGCAAGAGCAACTGCGGACGTTGCGCGATCGCGCGCGCGACAAAAACCCGCTGCTGTTGCCCACCCGAGAGCTCGGCAATGTGCCGCTTGCGCAGATCAAACATATTCACCGCGCGCAGCGCCTCTTCGACCGCGCCGCGATCGAGTTCGCCGAAGTGCTGCCAGAAGTGCAGACGCGGGAAGCGTCCCATCGCAACGACATCCCACACCGTCGCCGGGAACGACCAATCCGCGGCTTCGATCTGCGGCACGTACGCAAGCGATCCCGCGGAAATCTTCTTTGGCGCCGTGCCGAGCACGACGATCTCGCCGCTCGCCGGCGTCAAGAGTCCCGCGATTGATTTGAGGAGCGTCGACTTGCCCGATCCGTTGGGGCCCACGATACCCATCGCTTCACCAAAGTGCAGCGCAAGCGTCACGCCATCGAGTGCGAGCGTCCGGTCGTAGCGAACGACCAGGTCCTTGACTCGGACGGCGTCAGCGGCCTGCGCGCTCACTTCAGCGCGCCGACGATGACGTTGGTGTCGTAGGTGAGCATCGAGATGTAGTCGCCGACGCGGGGATTGGCTCCGATCGAGTCGTCGTAGAGATCGGTGACAACACGGACGCCGGCGTTGCTCGCGATCTGTTGCGCGAGCTTCTTGCTATACTCGGGTTCGCTAAAAATCGCGTGCACGTGGTGCGAGCGCGCCAGATCGACGAGACGCGCAACCTGATTCGGATTGGGATCTTGGCCCGGATTGGCCTCGATGAACCCGAGCGTCGTTATGCCATAGCGATCGTTGTAATATTGCCATGCGTTGTGGAAGACGATCATGTAGCGCTTGTTGGGAGGAACCGTCTGTATCTGTTGGCCGATCCAGGAGTTGAGCGCTTCGAGCTTGTTCTGGTAGGCGCGTGCATTCGCACGATATTGCGCAGCGTGCGGCGGATCGACGGCAATGAGCGCGTCGCGGATCTTGGCGACATAGACCTTGGCATTTTCGGGGTCCATCCACAGATGCGGATTGTCGTTCTTTACTGCCAAGCCGTCGGCGCCGACGACCACACGCAATCCAGCCGACGGTACGTTCTTGAGCATCGGAGCAAGCCACGACTCGAGCCCGGCGCCGTTCTCAACCAGAATCTTCGCCTGCGAGATCGTGACTGCGTCCTGCGGCGTCGGCTCGTAATCTTCGGGCGATGCACCAACCGGCACGATGCTTTGCACGCGCACGAAATCGCCGCCAACGCCTTGCACCAGCGAGTTAAACGTGGAGATCGTGGTGATGACCGGGATCGGTCCGCTCGCCGCGGGCGAGGCAGCGGTGTTCGCCGTCGTCGCGCTGCTGCACGCGGCGAGCGCGGCTACGGCCGCAAGCGCACAAAGCTGCTTCAGCGGCATGCTTTGCACCGGCCGAAAAATTCCATCGTGTGTTCGTCGAGTTCGAATCCGTTGAGCGAGCGCAGCGAATCGGAAAATTGCTCGATCGCCGTGCAATCGACGTCTTCGACTTTGCCACAGATGCGGCAGATCGCGTGATGGTGATGGTGCTGCTCGGGCTCGCAGAGCATGTAGGTCGACTCGCCGGCAGGATCGACGCGCACGCTCACATCGCCCTTCGTGAGCAGATGTTCGAGCGTTCGGTAAACCGTGGAGAGCGAAACCTTGGCTTGCGTGCCCTCGAGCGCGCGGTGGATCTCCGCAGCGGAGATGAAGCGTTTGCGCGCGCGCAAGATCGTGGCGATCTGCTCGCGCGGTCGCGTGACGTAATCGGACCGGACTCCCATGCCCCTTCTATTTGCGAATGATTTGCAAAATCATCTGCGGCTTTGGGGTCGGGCTGTGCTGGGAGGCGCACTCGATGATCGCCGCCTTGGCGTCGGTCTCGTACTTCTGCTCCCAGAACTGCGTGGCTTCGGGGAAGCTCGGCAGCGTGATCCCCGCCTGCGTGGCAAGCGCCTGAATCTGCGGGGTGAGCGTGGCGACGAGCGCCGGCGGCTTGGGGATGGACGCCGCTTGAGCAAGCTTTGTCCAAGCACTCGCTGCCGCGGCCGCCATCAGCTTCTTATCTGCGGCCGGGACAGGGTCCGGGGCTGCTCACCGTATTGTTGCGCTCGCCCAGCACATCGGCCCAGGCATCCAGCGCGTAGAGCCTCGCGGCAAACGGCATGTACGCGTCTTCGGAGCAGACGCCGGCGAGAATCACCCGCTCGGATTGCACGTCGCTCTGCGCCTGCGCGATTGCCGTCCCACGCTCGGTCTGGCCGCTCGGACTCGCCGGATGTTGCGCAAAGTTCCGAAATTGAGCATCGATCGCGTTGATGTGGATGTCGTTGCAGCGCGAATCTTTTGAGGCGACGGTCGCGCTATTGAGCGCGACCGCGAAGAGGACGTGAAGCATGTTGTGCGTCTAGTGCTGGAAAAGGACGAAATTTCCCGCCACGCCGGACGTGGTGTTCGTACCCACGTCCGCGAGACCGAAGATCGCATACTTGCCGCTGATCTGCGCAACGCTAAGCACCGCAACCTTTCCATTTGATAACGATGCGTAGAGGAGGCCGGGATATGGTTGTGAGACGACCGTGATGGTGAGGCAGTTCGTTCCCGTTGCGGGGACGTTGTTCAAAATGTCGGTGTAGGGACAGAATTGCAAGCCGGTCGAGATCGGTGTCGCCGTGAAGGGCTGCACTGTTGAATTGCTGGTGCCGCCGTTTCCGCTAACGACGAAACCATCGTACGAGACGCTGATCAATGCAGGGATGCTGACGCTCGCCGGATTGACGAAGCCCGCCACCCCGACGACCGACGGATTTAAATTGTTGCTGCCATTACCGTTTGCGCCGACGATCACGCCGAGATTATTGAACCCAAGCGTCGGCTCGTTGTTCGACGACGGAACGTAGATGTTGCCACTGCAGCTAATCGTTCCCGACGTCGTCGCGCCCTGCGAATTTCCGTTGATATCGTACGCAATACCTGACCCTACGAGCGTGGTCGACGTGAGAGTCGCCGTGCCAACGATCGATGCTTGACTCGGACTCGATCCAGCGGCCGTAAAACCGTTGCCTGACAAGCTGATCAGGTCGATGGGAAACGCGCCGGATGCGGTCGCGCAACTCGGGTTGGCGACACCGAGCCCCGCGCCGCCGGTGCTCGTTGATCCATCCCACGGCGATGGCGGCGACGCATTGCCCGAATCCTCGAGCATCACCGCACCATTGGGTAATTCGCGAAAGAGCACGATGTCGCCGATCGGGTCTGCCGCGCTGCCGCCATTGTTGGTAATCGTCCCCTTGATGTCGCCATTGGCGAGCGGAACAATCGTACCGCTGAGCGTTACCGGGCCGCCCGTTACGTTTGTGGTGTTCACCGTAAACGTGTCGGCAACGTGATCGACGGCGAGTGTAGCCGAGAGCGAGTTTCCGCTGAACATTTCGTAGTTCGAACTCGTTGTCAACGTGACAGCGGCCGTAGCTCCAGGCGCAACGGTAAGCGTGAACGTTCCGAGCGCGAGCAGTGCGCCAGTTCCGCTTGCTCCCGCGTAGGCCGCGACCGAACCGACGACCGACCCAACGGGAAGATTCGCCGTCGTTGTGCACTGCAATCCGGTAGAGATGGTGGTGCATGTGTTGGTGTTGATTGTCACCGGCGCTACGGCCGGCACGAGCGCGGCGCCGTAGGGCCCGCTGAATGCAAGGACCACCGACTGGGTGGACGAGGGGAGCGTGTTTCTACGCCGGCTCGATCCTGCGGCGGCCGCCACCGGGATAATAAAGGAAATCTGTTCTGCGGCATGACCGCCGTTCGAGGCCGCCTGAGCCCCGCCGAGCGTAGGCGGCGCGCTGCCGCCGCCGCATCCAGCGAGGAGCGTAACGGCCGACAAAAGCGCTATAAGACGAGGTAATACCGCCATGGGTCCCTCACCAATCGAAAGCCAGCAAGCTAATGGCCACTTTAGTCGGCTTTGGAAGGCGCACCTTGTCTTTGACAGGTGGGAAGCCCGGGGCGTATAATCCCTCGCGTTGCCCTGCGGGGCCCTTGGGGATGTAGCTCAGCTGGTAGAGCACTTGCTTCGCATGTAAGGGGTCAGGAGTTCGAGTCTCCTCATCTCCACCAATTGGAAACGCCCGCTTTTTAGAGCGGGCGTTTTTCTTTTCTCGACGGATGACGTGCTCGGAGACTCTACTACCACCGAATTACCACCAAAGATCGCATCAAGCTTATCGGCAGCGGCACGCTGTGCTGCCGTGAGAACGTGCCATAGGTGTGGAGCGTCATCCGCGTCGTAGCGTGCCCCATACGCTGCGCGACGACGTTAGGCGAGACTCCGTGGCAGTGGCGTGCGAGTTACGTTCTAGCGAGCCCGGATCGCTCGTAGCTATTGCCTTTCCTGATACGCAAACGCATCGTCGGCGCATTGAGGCGGTTGCTCCTGCCCTTGCCATGCTGATCAGTATGGGCACATGCCGTGCACCCGGATCAACGGGTTGAACGAATCGTCTAAGCTAAACCCCCACTCACCAGGTGAATTTATGCCAACACAAATTTAGTCTGAGACGAGCTTATTAAGATCTACCGTCGGCGTTCATCTCGCGAATCCGAGTTGATGAGAATTTCAATTCTGGCTCGATACCAAAGAACGTCTAGTAGCGCTGATCGATGATGCTCCATCTTACCGATGCGGGTTCCAATAGAACCAGATTTCGAGCTGAACCAGCGCCCAGCCGATGAGAGTGGCCGCGACGAAGGCGCGCTCGGACGCAGGCGCATAGGCCCACCAATTCCAAAGCCGGTTCACGACGCTATCTTCGAGTGGCCTCGCCTCCACTCCCAGGGCTTGCGCGGCAGCCTTACTTAAGCCGTATCACCTAGGCATCGGATAACCGCCGATATTGCTACGTTCATGCACGCTGAGGCGATAGACGATGCTCGCACCGCGATAAACGCTTCGAAGGCCGAGGAGAGCTATCGATATTATGGGATTAACGCTAACGCAGGCCGACCGCGCAGCCTTGATCGCTCGCTGGAAGGATGATGCAGACACCGTTGGAGCCTCGCTGGCGGCTTTGGCAACGTGCTGGGAATGCACCAAGGCGACGATCCGTATCGTCGGTGAGAGCAAGCCATTGCAGCTTCATCCTTCCTATTTCTATCTCAATCAGTTCCTGTTACGTGGGCTGCTTGACGCCACTATCATCGGCATTCGCCGCCAGATCGATACGGTACAAGGCACGGTATCACTTGTACACTTTCTTGACGAGCTAAAGCGAAACGCAGACGTTTACACGCTCCAGGATTGCATCGATGCACACCTGGAACGCGGTCGGCGCATGAACTTCCAAAGAGCGGAACTGCAAAGATACGAGGACCGCGCGAAGTCCGTCTACGGCCTCGTAGCTGAGTCACCTACACGCCTTTCAACGAAGCATATCGGAGGCGTAAAGAAGGCGCTCTCTGCCCTATCGAGCCCATAGAAGTCGCAGCCAACAAATACGTGGCACATCAGGACCGCCAGGCCCCCGAAATCGACATTCCGCTGCATCAGATCGATGACGTGATGAAGGTGCTCTACGGCATTGCTAATATGTACCTCCCGATTTTTACGGGCGGCAACTCGGACGCTTTCGGGCACATCGATACGACGACGTGGGAATCGATGTTTACGTTTCCGTGGAAGGAGCAGACCTAGAGACGTTGATACGCTCTTTGCTTGGCGGATTTTCGCCGGCCGAATTTAGGAAGCACTTTCGCGATTTGACCACCAATCAATTTGGATCTGAGCCATTCGATATTCGTCTCAAACCCAACGTCGTTTAAGGTCGCCGGAACGCAATATGCACCGGTAGACTCGTGGTGCAGTCCCCAGCATCCACCGCCGGTAGTCCCTCCGCTTGAAGTGCATCGACCAAAGCCGTCGCCGCAGCGGATGCGGCCACGGAATGATAGACCATGATTCCTCTGCCTGAATCCCACAAGGTACCACCAAGTTGCATCTCGCGGACGTGCCACCTCGCGATCGCGAGCGAAGCGTGAAGCGCCGCGGCGACTTCACGAATGTCGTCGCCACCTTCGCCCGCGATCGTGACCGTCTGAGCCGTCTCTCCAAGCAAACGACTCGCAATTCGATCCGCCGCACCCGGGCGCACCTTGGGTAACGTCCAGTCTCGAGTGCAGCAATCCTTCGGCTCGTTCTTGCGCCATTCACGAGCGTCAACATCGCGGCGGCAGCCGCAACTACCGATGCGACAATGCGGGCAACGCCAGTTGGATCCCGGGTCAATTTCCACGTCAGGATAAGTAGAGCAGCTACGTTTAGCGCAAAGATCAACCAGGACAGACGCGAGATCTTCAATCGGCACCTGTGCTATCGCGCTTTTAAGACTCTGCGCAGCCTCTCCGATGGCAACAATCGCGTCTTCAAGATCAATGTATGCCTCGTAGGGCAGCGCGGCGATAACTTCGCGAGCCACGTTAGGATTCAAAGGATCGTGCTGCAAAGCGCGGATGACCTGACGGAAGGGTTAGATTCAAGCTCGCCTTGCGCAGTATGCATCCATCCGTGAAGATGACGAGCCTGGTTGGCGATTGCCCAAATCATGGCGCTAAGTCGTATGCCCGCTGGCAATGTTGGCCCCAGAGTGCGCGCTTTGATCGGGGCTATCCCATCTTCAAGTCGCCGCAGCGCGTAGTCAATGATTAGCATTAGAGCCCATGCAGCGTCCTGCGCGGTCTGCTCGGCCACCGTCTTGTCGAACGTGTGGAAGATGCTTGAGACCAGGCCAGAAAGCGGCTCCCGACCCTGCGCGTTGCTATTCTCGGCACGAAGGTGGAAAGCCCATGCGTCACGAGCGCTGTTTCGTGTTGCATAAAAAAGCGTCTGCAATAGATTACGTCTAGCGCGAATGCCAAAAAGAAACTGCTCCACGCTCGTTTGCGAGGCGGCAGCGCTCTGCTCGTCAGAGCTCAAGGCCGCTATTCTTCACGTGGTCGTCCAAACGGCGTGATCCAAGCACATCAAAGTACATGTTAAAGATGCGCTCCGCAAGACTGCGCGCATCCTCTGGGTCAAGTTGGCGAGTCGTCGCGCGAATAGTCCCCTCACCAGGCTCCTCTGCTTCGCGAACAGTTAACTCTCCCCAAAGCTCATCAAAGTCATCGCGAATATCTTTAGGAAGATCGACCTTGGGGTTGGAGAGCACGCTTAACCCAGTTGCAGCGCGTTCCAGCCGCTCATTGATGTCACCGACCCCAGTCGCAAGGCCAAGAGTAGCGAGATAGAACTTTTCTGCCGCATAGTGTAATGACACAATATTACCTTTCCAGACACGGATTTGTCGCTCGGCTTCCACACGTTCCATCGTATTGCTCGACTGCGATCATTTAGCTAACTCCGACCGCAGTCACGTGAAAACATCTTCCACCTCCGCACCCTCGAAGTCGGCCCACGTAAACTTGTCGGGAGAACGCACCTCAATACCGAGGAATTGCAGCTCGGACGGTACGCTAGGGGCATGCGTCGCGTACCATTCGTCATATCTCGCTTGCTGCTCATCGACATCGACGCCTTCACGTACGACGATGAAGAGTCGGACGGCATCGGCGGCAACCGTTTTTGGCGTTGCCTTCATGACGAAGTCGCGGATCACCAGCGGATCGAGCGAACCCGACTCCCACTGCTCGCGAAGTGGCTCAAGGACGTATTTGTGAACGTTTTCAGAGGGGGCTGGTCGAAAGTGAGCGCGCCCAACCTTGCGACGACAGCGGAGGTATCCCTCATCCGTGCTAAACGCATCGATAGGATCGCGGTCCACTAATACGCCTTTTTCAAATGCCGTTTCGAAACGTAGATCCGCAACCCAAAGCTCCCCGACGCCGGCAAACCGTGGGCCGTCCAGGGGAATGTACTCCCGGAGCAGATCGTTGCGAATCTGATTGTCCTGGCCGCTGGGAACCTGTCCCACGATATTGTAAACGGGTGCAGAAGAACTAAGGGGTACTTCTGGGCCCGCCGACCGCCGAGATCACATGTCTGTGACGTAATCATCGCATATCGCAGATCGACGCGCGCGCCCGTCATCCCATTTTTGCCGACAGCATACTCGCGAGCAATTGGGGTTACCGCGAATCGGGCGTCGTAGGAGAATGCGAGAGAAGCTGTCTCGATGACGTCGCCCTGCTGGAAACGGTCGCAGGCCTCGAGTGTCCCTTCGGGCCAGGTGAAGTCCTTGGTGCGGCCGTGCTCTGGGCGAAACAATGATCGATCCTACAGTGACTCTCCCGTCGTCGCCGGCGGCAGCTCGTGGGAAACATAGGAAGGCTCTTCTTCCGCTTCTTCTTCGCGAATGTTACTAAGCGCTGCAGTCTCGGAGCGTCCCGGGAACAATTTGCGATCGACAATTGCTTGGAAGGCTTCCATCCCGCGCGCAAGCAACAGTTGCGACCCTTCACCGCGTAACCATTGCGCGCCGGTTTGGATCGGCTGCGAGATAAGCTCTTACCATGCTGTCGAGGCGCAATAGCGGGCGAGTCGTCTTTGTTTGCGGTCGCCGCTTCCCAAGTGCTTGCACATTGCCATACGACAGTCCCAAGACTGTAGCGAGTTCGTGGAGCGAGAGAGTCAGCGTACTCAAGAGTCGATCACGTACTTCGCTCCAGTATCCGCGATCGGCGTCAGGAACCGCCCCTGATAATCCGCGAATTGCAGCATCGCTGACCACACGGTCATCCCTCTCACCCTGATTCTGGTCCTTTGCTGGATCCACGTCCTGGGCTGCCGGAAATTCATATAGCACAGTAGAGGCGCCTAGATCGTTATTTTGCGCCAAGTCTACCACGCGCGCGCTGCGCGTCGGCTCTGAACCGCTGCGAGAAAAACGAAGATCGATGACACCGCCCAGCAATTGCGACGCTAAGAACCTGCTAAAAAATGACCAGCCGGACGCAGAGGTCGTGTCCTCCTCTGTCGTTGAGCCTGCTAGAGGCAGTGAGGAACGCACGGGGTTATTGAGCTTCTCACGGGAGGCAAGTATGCTGTCGAGCTGTATCCAAGTAGCTCGCTCCATCCGGCCAAGGTAGTCATTCGAAATCGCTTCCCCTTCCGGGCCACGCCGATGGAGATCTACCGTCATGTTTAGGGCACTCGCGTATATTGCGCTGTCTGCTCCAGATTTTGCGTAAACGTCGTGAGTCCAGGCGGAACTTCCGAGTTGGTCGATGGCGGAAACACGACCGGATCCGAAGCGGGAGCGTTGTTTGGCCGCTCAGTGTTGAGCGATGATCCTGCCCGACGATGCGACAGCGGAATGGCCAAGTTATTGAGCCTCAGTCGCGCGCATCTTGCGAACGAAAACGGGGTCGATCACGGCATAAAATAACTTTAAAAGAACCGTGTGTAACGAGTCGAGCGACTCCAGCACACTACCGCGCGAAAGCGATGTGATCTGCGGAAGAGCCGCTTCTGAGCGGAATACAAGCGCATGGCAGCCACTGAAGGCCCGGTCGGGTTGAAGTGCTACTTTCAAGTCGACAACACATCCATCGGACTCAAATGCGTAAGCGGATACGCCGCTTTTGTAGCTTGGCGTAAGGTCGTCTGATAGCACTGGTCCAAGAAAAGCGGGCTGGACCTTCCCGCGCCAAAAGGTTGGAGCTGCAGCAAGCGCGTCACTCAGTACATTCGAATAGGTTAGCGAAAGTCGGACCTGGACTTTCGGCTGCAAGAGACTCAGCGTTGCGTCGACGATACGTTCGCACTCCGTGCGGAACACGTCATAGCCGGGATACTGTAGCGCTCAAGATTCACGCCAGTGGGATAAAGGCCGGAGTTAGAGACTCCGTCTTCGAGGTGAACGACCCAACCCTCGCGCTCGGTTATTAGGCGCGGGGAGAGGGCCGCGACCGTGTCAAGATGCAGCGATTGCTGATTGGCCTGACCTATCCGAACCGTCTTCAGCCCGGAGTTCGTCAGTAGGCTGCGCCAGAGCAAGCCATCGTCCGACTTTGGGGGGCGCTCCTGCTGAAAATCCAGGGCAAAGGTGACCGTTTGTACTGGCGCATGCCGGGCGGGAACGGGCGCCCATCTGGTTCAGGTAGCGAATCGAACATAGCACGTCTCACATTGTCTAATACCGGTCTGAAACCTGGGTGTTTCGCCAAGACTGATCTACCCCGAGTTCCGCCCCCTTCGCTTCCTAGGGCGCTCGCTTTCAAAAAGCGCCGGGGATTGACTCTGGAACAACAGCAATTTATGATCTATAGACATTTTTTCTTGATCTAGGGGTCTCAATGGCGATTGTAACCGAAGAAAAGCTTGGCGACGTGGTTGCCAAGCTCTACAGAGACATCTACGAGGCGGAGTTCCGCGGGAAGAACAGGGAGAGATTCGCGATTACGCGGGCGCAGATGAAGCAAGCCCTCGACGTAGACAAGCTCCACGCCAAGACGATCGCGAGGCTGCAGGACAAGGCGCTCGAGCACGGGTTGGTGGTCATCGACCTCGACGACCTTTTCCCGGTGCGTCGAGACCGGCGTCGTGCGCCAGTACCGGCGGCCTCCCAAAGCAGTGTTCAATGCCGTCTTTGAGCGGACTGCCCAGGAGGCCGAAATGTTTGACGTCGAGGAAGAGGACTAACCAAGCAATCGGCCCGGCTATCTTAGGAACGGAACCAGGTCACGACGCTTCGTACACACGGTATGCTACCACCGAACTACCACCAAGGGACGGATTCTGGCGGATACTTGCGTATTCTCGCGGATACTGAGACGTGGAGAAAGCCTCGATCTAACAGGGCTTTTTGCACGACTTGCGCCTGACCCGAACGACAATCCTTTTCGTTCGCATGTAAGGGGTCAGGAGTTCGAGTCTCCTCATCTCCACCAATTGAAAACGCCCGCTTTTTGAGCGGGCGTTTTGCTTTCTCAGGGAACCTCTTCCACCATTGAGCCCATCGTCCACCGGAAAGAAGGGACTATGAAAAGAGCTTTTTTCTTTGCATTGTTCGGCGCATTCCTCACTCTCGCGTCGATGCAACCCGCACTCGCGTCGTTAGGAGGAGCCGTCTCCGTACAGAACAATACGGACACGCCCGCCCATGTCGACATTATCTACCGCACCGCATTCTGCAAGGACGACCGCTTCGTGCTGGCTGCAAGAGCAAAAAGGACAATCAAGATCGGTGCCTGCATGATAAAATCGTTGACCGCCTGGATCGAAGATTCAAAGGGCAAAGGCCATGCATGCAGAGCGCGTGATCTCGCTCTCTCGACGTATTACATCGCCCTCAACAATAGCACTAACCCAGCTATTGCCTACTGCGACATCCCAGGCATGCCCTGATCTACGGAGTCTCCGGGTAAAGAACGATCGGGCCCGATTATTCGCATGCCATGGCCAAGCTTTTGCGGGTTGGAGGCGCCATGAGCGCAATTTACGATATCCCGATTGCAACAATCGACGGAACGCCGCGACAACCGCGAACGCGGCCTCGTCGTGCTCGGGTTTCCCGCCAACGACTTCGGCGCGCAAGAACCGGGAACAAACGAAGAGATCGCCCAGTTCTGTTCGACGTCGTACGATGTCGATTTTCCGCTGTTCTCGAAGGTTTCCGTGCAAGGCGAAGCTCGACATCCGCTCTATCGCGCGCTAATCGCCTCGCAACCGCGTGCAACGGAGAAGCCCGACGGCTCGTTCAGCAAGCAAATGGCGTCGTATGGGATTTCACGGAATGACCCAAGCGACGTCTTCTGGAACTTCGAGAAGTTCCTCGTCGCACGCGACGGCACGGTCGTTGGGCGATTCACGTCGGATTTCACGCCCGAAGATCCGCTGCTCGCCGATGCGATCGAGAACGAACTGAAAAAACCGATCGGAGAATAATGAAACGATTCACGCTCATCGCCCTGATCCTGTTCGCGGTCGTGCTCCTTGCGGGGAAGCTTCCCGCTCTGGCGACGAACGACGTCACAATTACGGCAAAGAACTTCAGCTTTTCGCCGGCTGTTGTTCGCTTGAAAAAAGGCGAGCCCGTCGTCTTCCATCTTCGCGCCGCGCAGGGCATCCACGGGTTGAACGTCCCCGAGGTCGGGATCAACAGTATAGTCCTCACTGCGAAGGAGCAAATCGTCAAGGCGACGCCGATGAAAGCCGGCACGTTCGTCGCGCATTGCAGCATCGTGTGCGGTACGGGTCACGCGCAAATGGCGATGACCTTCATCGTCAAGTAGAACCGCCTGGAGCGTTTCCGCCGTGGAGCGCTCCGAATGTGCGTGCGAGCATCACGCCCATAGCAAGCGCACCCAACCCCACGGCGAGACTATCCAACGAACGTACGTCGAAGTTTCCGACATACAAAACGAGAACGTAACCAACGATAAAGTTGAAGAAACCCCAAACCACGTTGATCGTCGAAGAAGAGAGCCCCTTGCCGGGCGGTTTGGCAAACGGGCTCTGAAAGGCGCGCCCCATCAAACCGCTGACAAAGTGCGGAATGCCGTTTGTCAGAAACGCGCCGGCAAAGAAGTACGCAATGTACTGAAGCCACATGATAGTCACCGGCCCATCGAATAGAATTCGGGGTTTGGTCGCATGTCCATGACGCCGGCCATGCGATTCGAGAATCCGAAGAACGCAGCGATCGCCGCGATATCCCAAATGTCATCGTCGGAAAATCCGGCTTCGTGCATCTCCGCGATGTCCTCGTCGGCGGCTGCAAAGCCCGGCTCATTCACGTACGAAGCGAAGGCAAGCATGGCGCGCAAACGCGGCGTCAGATCCGCGGTTTGCCAGTTGTTCGCGATCTGCTCGGCAAGGATTGGGTCCTTCCCGAGAATCCGCAGCGCGGCTCCGTGCGCGGTCATACAATACTGACAGCGGTTTTCGCTGGAAACAACGACGACGATCGCTTCGCGCTCCGCACGCGTGAGATTGCTCGGGCCCTTTATCAGCACATCGTGATATGTCATAAACGCGCGGAAGTGTTCGGGCCGCTTCGCATACGCGCGAAACACGTTCGGCACGAAGCCGAGCTTTTGCTGACTGGTCTGGTAAATTTCCCGAATGTCCTCCGGGACGTCGCCTTCAGCGGGCTCGCCGAAGCGCGACGCAGGCGTACGACTCATGTCAGGTACCCAATTTCAGAAGCGTCACAATGTAGAGAATTGCCATCACGCCATCCGCCGATACGATGCCCAACGTAATGGGCCGGCTGCGCAGCGGGCTCGCGATAACAAGGCCACCCAGAACAAGCTTTTCGGTCGCCGCAACGATCATTACCGGCACGCGAATCTCCGCGATGATAGGCGGCACAGATCAGCAGGCCGCCGACCAATCCAACCAACAAGCCCCAATGGCGCGCGATTAAGACCGTCGGCGGCGCGGGTGCCCGCTCGCCAAGGAGAATCGCCAGAAGCTGCCGCGGAAAGAACAGCCCGACGGCGGCGCCGGCGGTGAGGATACCGGTTACCAGCAACAGCGTGCCCGTCATCCCCTGGATCATAGCGCATTTTTCAGGATAACGTGCGCGCTAGGGCCGGGCCTACACTTGGGGAGCTATGAAGACTCGAAATGATGCGCGGGTCCTGTTGTCGCTGGCTCTGGCCGTTACGGTAGGCGCCGCGGCATACGGTCCCGCCGGCGCGACGGGAACGGCACGCATTCAGCAGCGCGACGGCGCGACCAAGACCTACACTAACGTTCGGATCGATGTCACTACCGAAAGTATGTCGATTACTTCGAGCGACGGCCAAGGAACGCTCGTCTTTGGTAAGGCCGCGTGCAACAAGGTCGGCGAACTCCTGCAGTGCATACCTTACGACGCCACGCTCGAACAGCATGGGCAAAGCACGCACATACCGCTCAAATCCGGGACAGTATGGCTCAACCCCGGAACGACAACGCAGCAACTCAGCTATTCTTCGACGCAGCTTCCACCGCATGGCGTGCTGCTGTCAATTCAAACGAAGGCCGGAACCTACGTTTCGCTCACCGGCGTGATCGATCGGATTCAAAAATGAACGCTCGACGCATTGCAGCTCTCGCGCTGCTCTTCATCCTCGTGCCCGTAACGAGTGATGCACGCGGCGGGGGTGGTGGTCGCGGGGGCGGCGGTCGTGGCGGCGGCGGCTTCGATATGCACGGCGACACCGCCAGTCACTCGAGCACCGGACCTGCCGGTACGAGCCGCACGACCACTGCGACGAATACGGGCGGTGGCTATTCGCGAAGTACCACAGCGACGAACGGAAACGCGAGTCGCACGAGCACCGGCAGTGCGAGCACCAACGGCAACTACTCGCACAGTAGCAGCAGCTCCAACGGATACGCAAGCCACAACAGTAGTACAAGCGGAAACGCGAACAGCGGCAACTACAATCACAATGGCAGCGGCAGTACACCGTACGGTTCCTATTCGGACTCCGGCAGCGGCAACACGCACAACAAGACGTACAGCGGTTCGGGAACCGGAACCAATGCGTACGGCCAGACCTATCACTCAAGCACGATATGTAAACAACGGGACCGTCTATCACGGCGCGACAGTAACCAATCCGGTCTATGGGGGCTACCCCGTGTACGGCTGGAACGGCGGCTACCCGTGGTACGCTGCACCGTACTACTACGGCGGCGGATTCTGGGGCCCGTTTGCGGTGGGCGCCACATCGGCTGCGGTGTACGGCTCGATCGTTGCGGCGAACAACCAGGCGATCGCGTCGTATCAAGTCGAGCCGAGCAGCCCGGGCGCGAAACTGCTGCAAAGTTATCACCTGACGCAGACGGCGTGCGGTCCGCCGGGCCTCGTGGTTATCTACGGCCCGAACAACAGCGTGATCTGCGCGGATCCGAATAATCTCGTTTCGGCTGGGAACTATAGCGTCGACTCCAAGACCCTGACGATCGTCTCGGAAAAACCCGCTTAGCGTTTGCGATCGCGACGCACAAGCACTTTCTTTCCGCGTATCGTCGCGCCGCGCAGCTTGCGAATGATATCGTCGATTTGCGATTCAGGAACTTCGACCAGCGAGAACCGGTCGGTAATGTCGATCGCCCCGATCGATCGCGACGAAATGCCGGCCTCGTTTGCGATCGCTCCGACCAAATCAGCCGGCCGAATTCCGGCGGCGCGCCCGACGCCAACGAATAGCTTCGCAATCTCTCCGCCCGCCAATTGCGACGTCGCGGCACCACGCCGACGGCCGTCTCGCGCCGGCGCCGACGTCAGCGGCGCAGCCGGAATGATCACGTCCTCTTGTTCCGCCTCGGTGCGACCCTGGTCCACCAGTTTTACTGCAGCTGCAGCAAGATCGAGCACGTCGTATTGCGATGCGAGCCCTTCCACGACGCCACGATAGCGTTCCAGGCCGCCCGCCTCGAGCGCTTCTTCGAGCGAGGCCCGCGTCAACTCCAAACGGCGCTCGCGAAGATCGTGAACGGTGGGAACGGCTTCGACGCGGATCTTGCGCTTGGTGTGCAGTTCGATGTTGTGCAGCAGCCGATGTTCGCGCGGCTCGGCAAGCGTAATTGCGACGCCTTCGCGTCCAGCGCGGCCGGTGCGCCCGATCCGGTGCACGTAGGCATCGGGCGACGACGGCACGTCGAAATTGAAGACGTGCGAGAGATGCTCGATGTCCAGACCGCGGGCTGCGACGTCGGTAGCGACGAGTAACTCGGAGGTTCCGTCGCGGAACCGGCGCAGCACCCGGTCGCGCTGTTCTTGCGAGAGACCGCCGTGAATCGCTTCGGCTTGATAACCGCGCGCGGAAAGCGTCTCGGTGAGTTCGTCGACTTCGGTACGCGTCCGGCAAAAGATAATTGCCGACGTTGGCGACTCCATGTCGATCACGCGCCCGAGCGCGGCAGCCTTGTGCGGGCGCCCAACGACATAGGCAACTTCACGCACGCGAAAGCTTTTACCGGCCGCAGGCTGTTCGCTCGCAATCGTGACATACACCGCGTCGCGCGTGTAGCTCTTGGCAATCTTCTTGATCCGCGCAGCTATGGTTGCCGAGAACAGCGCGGTTTGCCGTTCGGCGGGAACGGCGGCGACGATCGCTTCCAATTCCTCGGCGAAACCCATATCAAGCATTTCGTCAGCTTCATCGAGGACGAGAAACTCCACGGTGCCGAGTGCAAGCGTGCCGCGACGCACGAGATCGAGCGCGCGCCCGGGCGTCGCAACGACAACGTCTACTCCACGCCGTAACGCTCGTATTTGCTGCGACATCGATTGTCCGCCATAGACCGGTAGAACGCTCGTTCCGAGCAGCCGGCCGTACTTGTGCACCGCCTCCGCGACCTGCATCGCGAGTTCGCGGGTGGGCACGAGGATCAGTCCGCGAACCGAGCGTGCCCCGTCGCCCGATTTCCCGATCCGCTGCAAGAGTGGGAGCGCAAACGCCGCCGTCTTGCCCGTTCCGGTTGCTGCTTGCCCGAGTACGTCACGGCCTTCGAGCAACGGCGGAATCGCTTCGCGCTGGATCGCCGTCGGTTCTTCGTAACCAAGCGCGGTCGTGGCTTCCACAATTGCCGGATTCAGGCCGAGCGAAGCAAAGTCGCTTTTCACCGGAGCGCTAGCCGCCAATATAGCTCATTTCTACTTTAGATGCCTTCGCGGTCTCGCTGGTGCGAAGCTCGGAGTAGCGATCGTCGCGGTTGCGCCAAAGCGCTACGAGCGCGTCTCGGATCTCTTCGTCACTCTTGCCGCCGCGCAGCAGCGATTTTAGATCGTGGCCCTGGTTCGAAAAGAGACACGTGTAGAGCGTTCCATCGCTCGAGAGTCGCGCACGCGTGCACGAGCTGCAGAATGCCTCGGTGACGCTGGAGATAACGCCGAATTCGCCCGAACCATCTTTATAACGCCAGCGCTTCGCGACTTCTCCAACGTAGTTTGGTTGGGCCGGTTCGCTCGGGAAGATCGCGTCAATCGCGCGTACCACGTCGGCGCTGGGAACGACGTTGTCCATCTTCCAGCCATTGGTTGTGCCGACGTCCATGTATTCGATGAAACGCACGATATGTCCCGAGCCTTTAAAGTGTCGCGCCATATCGACGACTTGCGCGTCATTGATACCGCGTTTGACCACCATGTTGACCTTGATCGGCGCGAAGCCGGCATCAGCTGCGGCATCGATGGCCTCGAGAACTCTTGCAACCGGAAACGCAACGTCGTTGATCGCGCGAAAGGTTGCATCGTCGAGCGAGTCAAGGCTGACTGTGATGCGCGTGAGTCCCGCAGCCTTGAGCGCCTTCGCCTTCGCGTGTAACGACGAGCCGTTGGTCGTGAGCGAAAGGACGGCGCCCGGCATTTTGGTTGCCAGCATTTCGATGAGCCGCTCGATCCCATTGCGCATGAGCGGTTCGCCCCCGGTGAGACGAAATTTCTCCACGCCTTGCTCGTGAAAGATCTTTGCGAGGTGAACGATCTCTTCGAAGGACAGAAGTTCAGCGTGCGGCAGAAATTGGTAGCCCGGGCCGAACACGTCTTTGGGCATGCAGTAGACACACCGGAAGTTGCAGCGGTCGGTTACCGAAATGCGAAGGTCGCGGAGCCCGCGACCGCGCCTGTCCTCTACGCTCATCTGTATGAGCAAAGTAGACGATTATGCCCGAAAGCGTCAAGTTTCGCGCGGGAGGCTTCCCTCTCGCTGTCCAAGACTCCGGCAATTCCACTACGAGCGGAGGGTGAGTTCATGCCCGACCTTTCTATGTTCGGGAACAGCGCCAATGCGCAGAAGTTTCCAGCCGGCCACCAATTCTTCGCGGCCGGCGACGCAGGTGACGTCATGTACGTCGTGCTTGCTGGCGACGTCGAAATCGTGATCAACGACAAGATCGTTGAGACGGTGCACGCCGGCGGCATCTTCGGCGAGATGGCGCTGATCGATCACCGCGAGCGCAGCGCCACTGCGCGCGCGAAAGGCCCGGTTGAAGTTGCCGCGATCGATCAGAAGCGCTTCATCAACCTCATCGGCATCCATCCATTTTTTTCGATCGAGGTCATGAACATCATGGCCGATCGCTTGCGCCTGCTCAATCAGGCGCTGTTGTAACGCGAGTCGCGAACTGACCCTTATGACGTACGTCCCCAGGCCTGCGCGCCGATTTTCCATTCGCCGCGTTGCTTGGAGAACGTGTACGCCAGCGTGCCGGTCCTCGCGGTTGTCTGGCCCTGAATCGTCACCGTAAGCGTGGCCGAGATGACGGCGTACGCGTGAGGCCCCTCGACATTCCAGAAGCCCATTTCGTACGCTAGGTGCTCGTAGGTCACGCCGAGATCCTTGCGCCATTTCTCCACGTCTGCGAGCCACTTGGCCGGAGCACCGGGGTGCAACCAGCGATAGGGCGCAATGCCGTCGATGATGATCGCGTCTTCGTCAAAGACGCCCAGGAACAGGTCGGTGTTTTGGGTATTGAAGGCCTTGATGTGATCCTCGATGAGGGTCATCATTTCAGGCGGCGCCGGAGCAGTCACGATGGGCCTGCAGGGTCGGCGAGCCAGCGCAATGCGCGCAAGCTCGGAAGAAAGCAGTATTCGCCGCCGCGCGTTACCACGAAACGCGGCAGGCCTTGCAGCGTGCGTCGCACCGGCCGGTGTGGGATTGAAAACGCTCCGGTGGCATCGTTCGCGCCCGTCGTAGGATCCTTTTCGTGCGAACCTCCAAAAAATGCGCTGTCGTTCATCCACTCGGACTGCACGAATTCGAATTGGCGCCCGAGGTTCGCGCCGACAAACGCGAACATCAAGCCACGCTCGGCGCCGTCATCGTCCAACACGCCGTCGGGAAGGACCGGTCCGTAGGCTGAGCCGCGGCGAATCATGCGATGGATGCGCACAACCCCGGCGACATCGGCATCGCGCGGATTCATACGTCGAATGTGGCAGCCGAGCGGCGTCTTGTAGCCGATCGCATCGTCGGCCCTGAAGAGAAAGTTGTTGTTGCGCGTCGGATCGTGACCGGTTGCGCTATCGTCGGCCGTGGGCGCGAGCGCGAGCGGACAGCCGCTGCGCCAGCGCCCCATCATCTTTGCCGCGAGCAACTCCTCATCGTGCGCGTCGCGCGCGATTTCCTTTAAATAACGACGAAACGCGGCGACGCGCTGATGCAACTTGCGAAAGACGATGTAGCTGCCGTTGCGGCCTAATATCTCCGGCTGCGGCACGATCGGCGTGTCGCCCATCTCATCCGGGTAGCCAAGGACGAATTCACCGGGTCGCAGCGGCACTTCGTGCGGATTGGTTCCGGGCACGCCGCTGCCTTCGATCGCCGGATGACTGATGCCATCCTTGAAGCCGAAGTGTTCTTTTTCGTCGGCCATCACGTGACAGGGTTGCCGCCAGATCTCCTCTACACCCGGCAGCCCTTCAACGGCTTTCTGCGCGCGTGCAACCGCGGCTTGGAGCTGCGCGTCGCTGGTAGAAACCGCCGTGAGCACCACGTGAACATCGGGCGAGCCGAGCGGCGCTTCCCAATTTTCGGGAGCACTTTCGCCGACGTCGCCGAGCCGTTTCGCGCGCGCCGCCATACCCTCGCGAAACTGCGGCGAAAACGAGTCGAGCGACGACTCCGGAACGCCGAGTGCCTGCAGGCCCGAAAAGCTCAGCGCCGCACTCACCCACGTGTCTCGCCCTGCGCTCGCGGGGTCTGCCGCGGAGACCACCGCGGTACTGAGCCGGCGCATCAACTCGCGTCCGGCGTCGCGGTCATCGATGCGCAGAATCATATACGTCGCGTCAAACGGCGACGGACGCGGGCGCAGCACGGCGGCCTGAATGTCTTCGAGCTCGAGCGCCGGCGAGACAATCATTTGGTGGCGATGTTCCGCCAGAAGTTCCGCAGACTCTCGTCGCCGCCGAAGAGATTTACGAAGAGCGTCGAGTCGGCCATGATGATGTCGCCCGCGCGCTCGCCCGACGGCGGCATCCACAAGAACATATTGAACTCCGTGTTGCCCGCCGCCGTAAACGGATGCGGCCGATCCAAGTTCACCGGTTGACGCGCGAGCACGTGGATGGATTTGCTGTCGCCGCCCGTCACTGCGTAGTGCGGAAGATGCTGGTGAAAGACGAAGTTCGTAACGCCATCGAGCCAGCCGCGCGTGTCAAGATCGGTCGTCTTCGCGAGGGGTACCGGCGTGCGCGTGCCTTCCACCGTAGCTGGCCGCAGCCCCCACTGGTTTTCAACCGGAACGCCGAGCCCTTTGAGCAGTCCGCGCGTATACGTACTGAAACGCTGCTGCGAGGGCACAAGCCGGTCGCCGTGGTGACGATACTCCATATCGCGCTGCTTGAAATCATTCGTCGCGCCGACGTCATGGTGCGGACCGATCAGCAGCACCGTGCCTTCGCGTTTGAGAAACTCTCGAAGCGCAGCGACCTCCTCGGGAGCTGCGTCCTGGCTGGTCGCAATATGGTCGAGGCCGAAGATCAGCAGAGTGTCGGTATCGGCGAGAATACGTTCATCGATCGGAAGCCGCACGCCGGCTTGGTCGACACGCTGGTACGCCGCTACCTGGTTTCCGCTCGCCTCGCCGGCAAGTTCCTGAAACGGCACCAGTCCGAGATGAAAGAGTTCGAGCGTTCCGGCAATACCTTGCTGGAACATCTCGTGCGAAAATTGTTCGGTTTCGTAGTTGGGCCAACCGACGCGCCGCACTTCGGTCATCGAGGAGAAGCGGTTGTCGAGATGCGTGAGGTCGCGATTGGCTTCGAACGGGTAACTCCACGCCCAATACACGCTAAGCCGGCGCTTGCCGCGCTCGTACCTGCGCGGAACGTGAAACTGGTTGTAGGTGCGGCCGGTGCTCACTGCATTTGATCCAGCATCTCGCCAAAGGCTTTCTTTATATGCAAGGCCTTCTTGATCTCATCCGCTGTTACATATGGATACTCGCCATACTCTAGGAAACTCGGACGATGGTGCTCACGTACGAACTTTACAAATGCCGGAACATTCGTCTTCCAATCTTCCGGGAAACCCTCCAAGTTTTCGAACGACGTGCTTACGCCGATCGATGTAAAGAGCGCGACCGCATCGTCGGTGTATTTGTCGAAGTCGGTATCGAATATGCCTTGATACATGAAATAGGTCTCGCCACCGATCGGGAACATGACCCACTTGAGGTAGTGGAGCTTGAGCGGCGCGAGCAACGTCGGATTAGTGGGAAGCGTTTTCTGAATCGTCTCCGCATACCCGCGCATTGCATCCTCGCGCCCCTTCTTCAATTTCGCAATGATCGTGAAGCCGTAGCACGCGGGCGTGCGAGGAAATACCGGCCCGTACTCGCCCTTTTCGAGAGTAAAATAACCTTCTTTCGGGATTGCCATTGCGGCAGGCGTGGTCCAATCACCAAAATCAGTCGACATGTTCTCTCCTTCGCTCTATCGAAGCCAGCATATCGTTGACTTATCCGTATAGCCATCCCAAAATAGCAGTGTGCTGATCGCCTGTCTGTTGTGCGTAGCGATTGCCGCAACGCCATCGCCGGCACCGTCGGCAGCGCCGGTGCAGCGTGACCCATGCGGCGGGGCGCAGGAGCTGCTCAAAAAGTATCTCGCGGCGTCACCGTGCGTTTTTGTCGCCGGCGAAGCAAGCGTGCAGATGACGTATGCGACGACAAAGATTCCGGCCGGCGTTATGCTCGACACCGGGGGAGCAAACGCAACCGTGAGCGGCACGCGATGGGGGTTGGGCTATCCGGGGACGCTGGTCAATATCGGAATCACGCACAACGCACAGATCGCATTTATCCCGCCCTCCTTTTCGACGGTCACCAGCGCGCAAGGCGTCACGCTCGCAGCCGGATCGACCGACATGGAGTTCTGGTATAAGCAACTCGTGTACGTCGATAGCGCGCGGGGCATTCTCGGCGGCGTACTACTGATTTATGCGGCTCCGACCGGGTCGGCCGGACTCGCCGCGCCCGGTCCCGAGTACACGATCAATCCGCTGCTCAATATTGCGACCAATAAGGCGCGGAGCATGGGTGTGAGCCTGGCATTTCCGGTCGTAAACGCAGCGACGTCAACGGCGAATCGCCGAACGTGGACGTTCATCCCACAAGCGGTTCCGTTCTGGCGATCGCCCGGTGGAACGCTGCTTGCACTCGTGGTCTCGCACAACTTTTCCAGCAACGTCACTCCGCTGCTTATTAACACCGCGCAACTCGTGGCGCATAGCTTTCAGTTGCAAGCCACCTACGGCGGCGTGAACACGCCGCTCGATTTTGCCAATCCAATCGAAGGTGTCGCGCGAGCGACCGGCACTTCATACTCACGTACGCTCACGTTTGGAGCAAGCTTTATGCTCGGTGCACCATGACAAAAGCCCAACCATTCGACGTTGCGGTAATCGGCGCGGGGCCGGCGGGCACAGCGGCGGCGTTGCGCGCCGCTGATCTCGGAGCCCGCACGGTGCTCGTCACCCGTGGTGCATTCGGTGGCATGGCCGCAAATGACGGCCCGATACCCGTGCGAACGCTCGCGCATGCCGCACGACTCGTGCGCGAAGCACGGCAACTGCCGCAGTACGGCATCGACGTCGGCAACGTTTCACTCGACTACACGCGGTTGCTCGCACGTGCACGCGATGTCGTGCTCGAAGCGGCGGCACATTCGACGCTGCGCGCGCAGATCGATCGCGCCGGTGTAACCGTCTACGAGCATGCGGGAACCGCGCGCTTTCAGGATCCCAACACGCTCGAAAGTGAGCGAGCTCCGGCGATCCGCGCCGAAAAGATCATCATTTGCGCAGGGGGCATCAGCCGCCGTCTCAACCTGCCCGGTTTCGAGCTTACCGTGACGCCGGCGGACGCTTTTGGTCTGCAGGCCGCTCCGAAATCGCTGCTCGTTATTGGTGCCGGCGCGACGGGCGCGCAGGTCGCATCGATCTTTCATGCATTCGGCACGCACATCACGCTCCTACAAGCCGGTCCGCGCATCTTACCGACCGAGGATGAGCTCGTGTCGTCGGCGATGGCCGAAGCGTTTCGCGAAGACGGTATCGTGGTGCACGAAGATTTCGGCGCGATCGAACGCTTCGAAACGGCTCCCGATGGTGTTGCGATGATCTTCGGCAAAGACGGCGTACAGAAAAGCGTGCAGGCCCAGCTGGCAGTGAGCGCAGTCGGCTGGGTTGCCGATACCGAGGGTCTCAATCTTGCTGCGGCCGGAGTCGAACTTGACGAACGCGGGCGCGTCCGTGTCGATGATGCGCTGCAAACCTCGAGCGCGCATATCTTTGCCGCAGGCGACATCACCGGCCGCATGATGCTCGTGCCGCAGGCGGTTCGGGATGGATTCCTTGCCGCGACCAACGCGGTGCGCGCCGAGCACATCGCCCGAAGCGCGAGCGCCGATCCGATCGGCAGCTTTACCGATCCGGAGTACGCGCAAGTCGGCCTAACCGAAGCCGCCGCGCGCACAGCGCACGTGGTCCTGGTTGCGGTCGCCTACTACAACGAGACGACACGCCCGATCATCGATGGGCGCACGCGCGGCTTCTGCAAACTGGTAATCGACGCGCGGACGCGCATGCTTCTCGGCTGCCACATCGTCGGCGAACGCGCCGTCGAGGTCGCGCAGATGGCGGCGATCGCGATGACGGCAAAACTCGCGGTGGAAGATCTCGCGCGGATCCCGCTGTCCTTCCCGACGTACGCAAACGTGTTGGGTCGCGCCGCGCTGCGCGGCGTGCGCATGCTCAACGATCGACCCACAGCTACACCTATTTCAGAATATTGATCGTCCGTGCCGCGACGATCGCGATTGTGATCAGCGCGATCGCGCTCTGGAGAATCATCAAGAGCTTGGCGCGCGATGTAAGCGGCATCGCTTCGGTTGGACTAAACGCCGTCGACGTCGTGAATCCAAGAAACAAGTAATCAACGATACCGGGCTGCCAATTTGGAGGAACGTGGTCGGGATCGTCCATCGCGGGAAAGTCGAAGTCAGGGTAGTGCGCCCTATTATTCAACCGCGCATCGGGGCCGCCGCGATCGATCAGCCAGTAGAGCAGCGTGAAGATGAGGACGTTGCCGGTCCAAATGCCAATCGAGGTGTAGAACAAGGGCACCGGCTCGAGCGAGCCCGGGTTCTCGATCAGGTCATAGGAGACGACCAGCAGATTACCGATGTTGGCAACGAGCGCGATACCTACGGCAAAGAATTCCGCCAAGCGTTCGAAACGTTTCCAGGCTGCGCCGCCCTTGGTTAGTGCGACGAGCACCATCGGGGCGATCATGAGCGCGGTCGCGGTATACGCGAACCAGCTCGGCGTGAACGCATAGCGGCGCGGCAGCAGCGTGATCAGTGCGGCAATCGCAACCACGACGAGCACCGCGCCCAAGCGTGACGCCGTGCCTTCTTCGATTGGCGACTCTTTCACCGGCCGCCCGTGTCCATGAGCTGCTGTACGGCTTGCATCGGCCCGAGGCTAACCCGAATGAGGCCGCGCTGCGGCCGGTCGAGATCCAGCACGAGCCCGAACACGAGCGCGACCATCACCGCAAAGATCGCTTTGAAGACGAGCGCGCGTTTGCCTTCGCGCCCGAACCCGTACCCCATCATCGCCGAGGCGATCAATGCGATGATCAGCAGTCCTACGACAACGACGTCGGGAATATGGGCGTTGAGAATCGCTGCTTCCTCGCGACTAAGTGCAACCGCGTCGTTGAGGGCGTTGACAAAAAGCGGAACCAGCGTCGAATGCGGATCTTTGCGCGCAGCCTCGGCCCCAAGCCTCCACATGCCACGTTGCAGTTCGGCGGATTTTGCATCAGCCATCTGCCGTAGCTTCGGATCGGCATCGTTTTGCGCGTAGGCGAGCCGCTCATCAATGTATACCCGAAGGTCTGCGCGTTCGGCCGACGCCACGCCGGTGTCGAGCAGCTGCGCGCGCAAGAACGCCGTATTGATCGCGTTAGCCTCCCGCAACAACGCCGAACGCCGTGCATCGTAGCGGTTGAGCGCCAGCGAAAACGAGAATCCGAGCAGAAGAGCGAGTAGGGTAAACGCGCTCGTCTGCACGAGAATCGACGGATCTCGACCGTTTTGAACCGGCCCTCGTTCGCGACCGAGTCGAAACCCAACCTCGCTCATCGCGAAAATCAGGAGTGCCGACACGAGCATGATCGCCCATGTCGGCACCGGATCGAGGATGTTGGTCACGCTTAGAGCGCGCGCTGCCCCACGACGCGTCCAACCTGCGGCGTCGTGTCTGCGCCGTAGCCCCAAGCGCCGTTGAAGCTGTTGTTATCGTCGTTAAACCAGAACGAGAACCAGCCCGTCTTCCCCGCGCCGCGCCACGTTGCGCGCACTTTGGTGCGGGTACGGAACCGACCCTCGATCTTGTACGTGCCGGAATTGCATACCACCGACGGGCCCGATTGCGAACACTTCATCGGACCGCCAAAGTACGCGGGGCCGCCCGCGCCGGCAACGTTCCACCTTCCCTTCGCGGTGATCGGCGACGGCGGCAGCACCTTGTTGCCGACGAACGAGCCGTTGGCTTTGCGACCGTTGTAGCCCCAGGTACCGTTGAAGCTGTGGCCGTTTGGACTCACGTAGATCGTGAGCCAACCCGCGCCGCCGGGCCCGTGCCATTTCCCGTTGATCTGCGTTTCGTTGACGAATTCGCCGGTGAATCCGTTGGTTGTCGTGGGACTATTCCCGACGATCCCATTTCCCGACTGCTTCAAGTTGACAGTGGAGTCTGTGGTGCCGTTGGCACCGCTCTGCTCGATTTCCCACTTCCCGGTGAGATTCGGCTGAGCGAGTACAACGGTTAAGGACGTTGCCGCCAATGCGAGGGCGGCACACACTGCAAGAAGAAAACGCTTCATTCTCCTACCTTCCTAAGCCATTACCAGTTCTTCTTTTTCGATCGCGTGGTGTAATACCGGCGCCTTCGCGTTGCCGCCGTTCTTGCTCAGCCAATCGCAGGCGTTGATGACGTCTTCCGAGAGCGTCTCGGCCATGTTCCGATTGATATGCGGACGAACGACGATGCGCAGGCTCGTGACCTCTTGCGCATTGGGCGGCATGGAGTATGCAGAAAGCACCCAACCCTTTTCGCGCACCTTGTTCGAGACGTCGAACTCGTTGAAATTCTTGACCTTCTTGTCGAGCGTGAGCGCCACCACGGGAATGCGTTGCGTTTCGTTCATGATCGTAAAATACCCGCTGTCCACGAGCTTTTTACGCAGTAGGCTCGCGTTATCGACGGTGTGGCGCATGACGCGCTTGTAGCCATCGAAGCCAAGGCGCAGGAACTGATAGTACTGCACCACGACTTGGAAGGCGTTACGGCTGAAGTTGAGTGTAGCCGTTGGACTCTCGCCGCCGAGGTAGTTGACGTAAAATACCAGATCTTCGTTGAAGATTTTGCGCTCGCGGAAGATCACCCAGCCGATACCGGGCGGGACCAAACCGAACTTGTGCCCCGATGCATTGATCGACTGGACGCGCGGCAAAGCGAAATCCCACTTGTAGTCCGGATAGAGGAACGGGTTGACGAACGCACCGGACGCGCCGTCGATATGCATCGGCACCGAGTGGCCGGTGCGCTTCTCGTAGCCGTCGAGCCAGGTGTGAATCGCCTCGATGTCGTCGTCCTCACCGGTAAACGTTGAGCCGGCAATCGCGACGACGGCGATCGTGTTTTCGTCGACGTACTTCTCGAGGTCGTCGGCGGTCAACCGGTAGTTGCCGGGCTTAAGCGGCACGATACGCGGCTCGACATCGAAGTACTTCATGAACTTCTTCCAGACGATCTGGACGTTGCCGCCGGTCACGAGGTTCGGCCGTGTGGTATCTTTGCCGGCCTTCGTCCGCGCCTCGCGCCAATTCCACTTGTGTGCGAGGCCACCAAGCATGCACGCTTCCGACGAGCCGATCGTCGCCGTCCCATACGGTTCGCTATCTTTCGGCCCGTGGAACAATTCGTGGAGCCAGCGCACCATGCGCTTCTCCATCGCGTAGCATTGCGGATACATGTCGTGATCGATGTAATTTTTGAACATATTGCGGCGCGCAATGTCGATCGCTTCTTCTTCGGCAAAGGTGGTGACGAACGACGACATGTTCTGCGCGGGATTCGCATCGGTCCAGGTATCGCTTACGGTGATCGCCTGCGCCGCGCGCGCCGACATGCCGGTTCGGGGAAAGACATTTTCCGGGATCGGCATGTTGAATTCGTCGTAGGCCGTTGCTTTCTCGAACGACGGCAGGTCCGAATCTTTAGTCACAGACATTTGGGGTTCTCCTTCACGTCATGAACATGACGATGAACATGCCGCCAATGGTGAGTATGGTATTGCCGACGGCGTAAGTGACGGTGTAGCCCAGACCAGGCACTTGACTTTGCGCGGAATCGCAGATCATGCCGAGCGCCGCCGTTGTCGTGCGTGCACCCGCTACGGCGCCGAGCTGGATTGCCGGATGGAAACGGAACACGTATTTCGCGAGGAACATGCCGATGATCAGCGGGATCGCCGTGGCCAAACAGCCCCAGAGGAACACGCCGATTCCAAGTTGCTGCAAGCCGGCGACGAACTTCGGACCCGCGGTGATACCGACGACGGCGATAAATACATTGAGGCCGAACGAGTTCATGAACCACACGGTCGCCGACGGAATCCGGCCGAACGTCGGTCGCGTCGCGCGGTACCATCCAAAGACGATGCCGAAGATCAGCGCGCCGCCCGCGGTCGAGAGCGTGATCGGAACGCCGGCGATCTTGATGACGATCGCACCGATCAACGCGCCGAGCGTGATCGCGAGACCGATGAACGCAATGTCGGCGACGTCGGTCGGCCGATCGATGATGCCGAGCTTCTTCCCGGCGGCGGTCGTATCGACGCTGCGCCCGATGATCTGCATCACATCGCCACGGTAGATCTTCGTATCGGCAAGCACAGGAATCGGCGTCTCGGTGAGCCCACGTTTGATGCTGCGAATGTAGACGCCGCGCGCCCCGGGCAAGTTTCCCAAGCTCTTCGAGCGTCTTGCCGTCGGCCTCTTTGCTCGTAATATAGACGTCAACGCCTTCGATCGTCGGCTGAGAGCAATTCCGGATCGTCAACCTCGGGACTCGCCCTGCCGACGAGCTTCATCACCTCGTCACGCGGCCCAACCACCGAAACAACGTCACCGCTTTGGATCACGACTTCGCTCGTCGCATCTTCGACCGTCCCGCCGTGACGCACGCGCAAGACGTACATCCGCGCCTGGTCAGGGAACATCGCCTCGATCTGTTCGACGCTCTTCCCGGCAACTTGCGAGTCGGGAGCAATCTTGAAGGCGCGCACTTCATACTTGTGCCACGCATCCGATAGCTCCGCCCAGCGCGCGCTTCGCCCCGTGCGCCTCTTCGTAGTCCTGGCACGCTTTTTTCAGGTTGGTGCGCAGCAGTAGCGGCCCGATTTGCGCGAGGATGATGGCGGAGCCGACCGTTCCGAAGATGTAGGTTACCGCGTAGGCCGTCGGCATGATATCGAGCAAAGCTTTGGCCTGATCCGCGCGGAGACCGAGCCGACCGATCGCGTCGATCGCGAGCCCCATCGACGCCGAGATCGTCTGCGATCCCGCATAGAGGCCGGCTGCCGCACCCGGGATCGTAGCCGGCCAACTTCGCAACGAAGATGCCCGAGCCGATGCACACGACCGACACGATCGCCGCAAAAATCGCCTGCGGGAGACCGTCCTTGGTGATGCCGCGCACGAACTGCGGGCCGACGCCATAGCCGATTGCAAAGAGGAAGAGCAAAAAGAAGACCGACTTCACGTCGCCCGAAATCTTGATCCCTAGCTGTCCGATCAGAATGGCGGCAAGCAGCGTCGCGGTCACCGATCCGAGCGCGAAGCCTTTGTAGCTCTTGCTGCCGACCCAATACCCCACACCGATCGCAAGAAAAAGCGCGATTTCTGGATACTGCCGTAACGTTGCTACGAACCAATCAATGGGGTTCATGATGATGGTTGCCATCCTCCGCCGAGCGCGAGATAGAGTTGCACCAATGCGAGCCGCTCGTTGAGCTGCCCCGATGCAAGATCCGTTTGGGATTGATACGCGCGAGTCTGCGCGTTGAGCACCTCGAGGTACGACGTGTAGCCGTTCTCGTAGCGCTCGAGCGCTAAGCGCACCGAGTCGAGCGAGGCGTTTTCGTTGAGCTGTAGTTGTTCCGTCCGCCGGCGTGAGTCGTTGTAGCTCGTGACATCGTCGGAGACTTCCTCGAACGCACGGTGCACGGTTTGCAGATATTGGATTGTAATCTGCTGCTGCTGCGCCTCGCTCAAGTGGATCTGCGAGTGAATTTTGCCACCATTGAAGATCGGCTGCACAAGTTGGCCGACCACCGAGAACAACCCGAGCGGGCCGTACCAGATGCCGTTTTGGCTCGCGAGCGACGCGAGGGCCGGCGGAAGGTTGGAGTATTCGCCGTTCGCGACCTGACCGCCGATCGCCGCGGATCCGCCGAGCGTGATCGATGGATAGAGCAACTTTTTCGCAACGTCGACGTTGCCGGCGGCGGCGGCAATCGCATACTCGGCTTGCGCAATGTCCGGTCGCCGGCGCAGCAAGTCGCTGGGCACACCCGTTTGTGGAACCGCCGGCATCGCCACCTGTTTCGTCAGCGGCAATCCGCGTTGGATATCATGCGGATAGTCGCCCGTTAGCACCGAGAGTGCGTTCTCCGTTCGTGCGATATCTTGCTGGACGGTGGGGAGGTTCTGCGTCACCTCATAGAGCGATTGCTGCGCTTGACGCAGGTCTTGCATCGAAGACTCGCCCCCCTGCACGCGCAGCGTCATCAACCGTACGTTTTCGGTGCGCGCCACGATCGCGGCTTGGGTGAACGTGAGTACGTCGTCGAGCTCGCGTAATTGGAAGTAGGCGCTAGCAACTTGCGAAACAACCGTGGCCAGCACCGTATTGGTCGCGGCTTCGGTCGAGAGCAGTTGGTTGCGCGCGGAGCCGGTTGCCGATGCGAGCTTGCCGAAGAGATCGAGTTGATAGCTCGCGCTGATTCCCGCTTGGGGGTAGAACGCACTCGACGGGACGTTGATCGGCCGGTTTCCGGTCGTCGCTTGGTACGGCGCCTGAGCGACGCCGTTGACGAACACCGACTGGTCCGCAGCGGTTATACCAAGCTGTGCTTCGGATTCCAGAATCTGCGTGTAAGCGACCTCGACATCGAAGTTCTTCGCAAGCGCGCGCTCGATGAGCCCTTGGAGCACCGGGTCATCGTAGAGCTTACGCCACGGCATGTCACCGAGCGATGCACTCGTCGATGCATCGCCGCGATACACGGAGGGCATTTTCGCATCCGGCGGCCCCGACGGCGTCGATGAGCAAGAAGTACCAAGTTCGAGCAGCGCGATCAGCGCTGCAACGATCTTCAACTTCATATGGGTTCGGCAGTCGGCCCGGAGGGTTCGGGCGCTTCGTGTTTGCCTTTTTTCTTCTTCTGCCCGCGTTCGATCAGTTGCTGGAACACTTCGTAGAGCGTCGGCGTGAAGAACACGCCGAGTGCCGTTGCCGCAAGCATACCGGCGAAAACCGTCGAGCCGAGCGAATGCCGCGATGCGGCGCCCGCGCCGTGCGCAAACATCAGCGGAATCACGCCGATGATAAAGGCGAACGAGGTCATCACGATCGGCCGGAAGCGTAAGCGAGCCGCGTCGGTGGCCGCTTCCTGAATCGAAGCGCCGTGGCTGCGTCGCTCGCGCGCAAACTCGACGATCAGGACGCCGTTCTTCGCGGCCAAACCGATGACCAAGATGATGCCGATCTGGACGTAAATGTTGTTATCGAGCTTCCAGAGCAGCACCGAGAGGAATGCGCCGAAGACCCCGGTCGGGATGCCGAGAATTACCGCTGCCGGCATGTACCAGCTTTCGTATTGGGCCGCCAGCGCGAGAAATACGAGCAGTATCGAGAAGACGAAGATGATCGTCTGCGTGTTGCCGACCGAGACTTCTTGATATGCGGTGCCGGACCAGCCATACCCGTAGCCGGCGGGTAGCGTCTTTGCGGCAACCTCTTGCATCGCGGCAATTGCCTGACCCGAACTATATCCGGGCGCATTCGCGCCGAAGATCTCGATCTCACGATTGGTATTGAAGCGCTGGATGAAATCCGTGCCGAGACTGCGCTTCACGGTTGCAACCGTGCGTATCGGTACCATTTGTCCCGTGCTATTGCGCACGTAGATCGAGTTGATGCTGCCCGCATTCGCGCGAAAGTCCGGCTCAGCCTGAATCATCACGTCCCATGTGCGATTGAAATACGTGAAGTCGTCTACAACCAAGCCTCCGAGGTAGGCTTGCAATTGTTTGAACACATCGCTGACGGCGATGCCGCGGCTCGCACTGTTCTCGCGATTGAGGCTGAAATCGAGGATCGGCACGGAGGTACGCGACGTATTGTTGATCGCGGTGACCTCCGGGCGCTTGCGCGCTTCGGCGACGACCTTGTCGGCGACGGCTGAGAGCTCGCTTACGGTGTGCGCACCACGATCTTCCAGTTCGAACGCGAAGCCGGAGGCATTACCAAGGCCCGGGATGGTGGGGGGAACGAACGGGAACGACGCGGCTTGCGGATACGCATCCATCGCCTTGTCGATGTCGCCGATGATATCGTGGAGAGAAATGTGCTCCGCACTGCGTTCATCCCACGGTTGGAGCACGACGATGAAGCTCGACGAGTCGGGCGACTGCACCGACGTCAGCAAATTGTAACCGGCGAGCGAAATCACATCCGCGACACCGTGCACCTTCTTGACGTCGTCTTCCATGCGACTGAGCACGGCGTAGTTGCGATCGAGTGACGATCCATACGGCAACTGCACCTGCGCGTAGACGACGCCTTGATCTTCCTCCGGGACGAACCCGCCCGGAAGTTTCATGCCGAGCAGTCCGTCGAGCACGTAGAACACGGCGAGCAATCCCAAACACAACACGACGCGCGCCATCAGCCACCGCAGTCCGCCCATGTAGCCCGAGGTCATCTTGGCGAAGCCCTTGTTGAAAAACTCGATCATCGTTCCGAGGAATCCCGGAAGCCGCGTACGCTTGGTCAGGATCATCGCGCAGAGTGCCGGTGTCAGCGTGAGCGCAACGACGGCGGAGAGGTTGACCGAAATCGTGATCGTGATTGCGAATTGCCGGTAGAGCTGACCCGTGATCCCGCTAATGAACGCCGACGGCAAGAAGACCGCCGTAAGCACGAGCGAGATACCGAGAATCGGGCCGGTCAGCTCTTTCATCGCTTGCTCGCAGGCCGCGATCGGCTCCATGCCCGATTCGATGTGGTGCTCGACGCCCTCCACGACGACGATCGCGTCGTCAACCACAATGCCGATGGCGAGTACCAATCCGAAGAGCGTAAGCGTGTTGATGCTGAAGCCCATCGGAAGAAAGAAGATGAACGTGCCGATCAGCGACACCGGAACCGCGAGCATCGGGATAAACGAGGAGCGAAAGCTTCCGAGGAAGATGAAGACGACGATGATAACGAGCGCGATCGCTTCGAACAGCGTCTTGAGCACGTCTTTGATCGAATCTTTGACGAAGAGCGTGCTGTCGTAGGCGACCGAGTAGGTGAGGCTCGGCGGGAACACTTTGGCCAGCTCATCCATGCGGTCGCGCACGCCTTGCGCGGTTCGCAACGCATTCGCATCGGGGGTTTGGTAGAGAATGACGAGTGTCGCCGGATTGCCGTTGATCGAGCCGAGCGTCTGATAGAGTTGCGCGCCAAGTTCCACGCGCGCAACGTCGCGCAGGTGTAGCACCGAGCCGTCGGGATTCGCGCGGACGGCGATCGCACCGAACTGTTGCGGGTCGGTCAGCCGGCCTTGCGCATCGACCGAGAGCTGGAACTGATTGTTCTTCGGTGCCGGGAGCGCGCCGACTGCGCCGGTCGGAATGAGTACGTTTTGTCCGGTGATTGCATTGGCCAAGTCGCTCGCCTGCAGACCGAGTTTAGCCAGGCGGTCCGGCCGCACCCAGGCGCGCATCGCATAATCCTGTTGGCCGATCATGTTCGAGCCGCCGATACCGGGTACGGAAAGCAGCGGGTTGATCAGGTTGAGCGTCGTGTAGTTGCTCAAGAACAGGCGATCGTAGGAGTTTGTCTTCGAGTAGAGCGCCACGACCATTAGGATCTGCGGCGACTTCTTCTGCACGGTGATGCCGAATCGATTGACCGCTTCGGGGAGCTTGCCGGTCGCCTGCGCGACGCGATTTTGCACGTCGATCAGCGCCTTTTGGATATCGGCGCCAACCTTGAAGGTGCAATTGAGTGTGTACTGACCGCTCGACGTACTGGTCGATTGCATGTAGATGAGGTTGTCGACGCCGACGACCTCGTTTTCGATTTGCGTGGCAACCGACTGCTCCACCACCGTCGCGCTCGCGCCGATGTATGTCGTTTGCACTTGAATCAGTGGCGGCGAGATCGGCGGAAACTGCGCGATCGGGAGCACCAAGATCGCGACCGCGCCCAAGATCACGATGACGATGGAGAGAACCATCGCAAAGATCGGGCGGGTGATGAAAAAGTGAGCCATCGCTAGTTCGTCTTAATCACGACTTTTGCGCCGGGCTGCACTTTTTGCGTGCCTTCGACGATGACGCGGTCGCCCGGTTTCAGCCCGGATTGCGCGACGAACGACTGCTGATACTGCGGGCCGAGCGTGACCGACTTCAGCACGACTTCGTTTTTGTCATCGACGACGTACACCGTATCGACGCCCTGCGACTTCGTGATCGCGGTCTGCGGAACGAGCACTGCATTGCTTCTATTTTCCGTGACGACGCGCACACGCACGAAACCGCCCGGTCGCAACAATCCATCGGGATTGGGAAAACGAGCCTCGACCGCGATCGTGCCGGTCTTCGGATCGACGGTGGGGTTAAACGTATAGATCTTCCCCGGATACGCATACGTTTTGTCGTTTGCCATGACCAGTCGGAGCTCTTGATCGGCCAGACCGCTGACGCTGGAACTATTGCGGTTCGCGAAGAGCGACAGATACGTCGGTTCATCCAGCGCAAACGTCACTTTGATCGGGTCGATCGCGCTGATCGTGTCGAGCACTTGCGTACTGGGACCGCCGACCACGTTGCCCACGTCATAGTTGAGGAATCCGATCAAGCCGGTGACCGGCGCTCGAATCGTCGTATAGCCGAGGTTGATCTTGGCATCGTCGACGGCTGCTTGGCCGGTGAGGACCGCGGCCTTCGCGGCGGCGACATCGCCCTTCGCAATCTCTTCGCTCTGAATGGCATTGTCGAGGTCTTTTTGCGGAATCGCTTTATCCGCAGCCAGCGGACGATCGCGCGCAACCGTGGTATTCGCGCGCTGCAACGCAGCCTCGCGGGAGTATTCGTTCCCTTGCGCGGTCGCAAGTTGTCCCTGCGCGGCCTGCAGCGCAGCCACATACTGGTTCTGCTGCGTTTGGAACACCACGTCGCCCTTATGAACCAGCGCGCCTTCTTTAAAAGGCGCGCGTTCTAGAGTTCCTTCGACGCGAGCGCGCAACTCGACACTGTCGATCGAGCCGAGTGCGCCCTCATAGTCGTTGCTGATGGGTACCGTTTGCGCGCGCACCGTGGCAACGACGACCTCGGCCGGAGGCGGCGAAGCGTTGGCTTCGTTTTCCGTGTTGCCGTGGCCGCATGCCGCAAGGCTGATGCCTGCTGCAATTAACGCAGCAGCAGCTCGTCGCATCATCCCTTCTTCCAGCGCTCGAGCGCCGTCTGCGCGACGTTGGCCAGGTCCGCGCCGATCTCTTCATAGGCACTGTTGGGGAGATTTGCCAGCGACACGCGCACCGACCAATCCGGCGCAGCGAAGCCGTTGCCGTTCATCAGGACGATCGAATGGTACGTCGCAAGCGCGAAGACGATCTGCAGCGGATGGTAGTTCTTGACGAGATACTCCATGAAGTCTTTGCCGTACTTCAGCTCGGCCCACTTCATGAGGTCCAGCGTCGAATAATAGCCCGCGCGATTCGCGTCGAGCGGCAGCTGCTCGCCCACGCCCTTCCACAGGAGCGCGAGGCGATCGTTGCAGATCTTGCGCGTGAGGTCGCGATAGGCGTGCTTGGTGTCGAGCAGATCGAACAGCGAGAAGAACGTCATCATGACCTGCTGCGGCATCGAGAGTCCCGCGGTGTGATTGAGCGCAATCTGCCGGCTGTCCGCGACCATGCGATCGATGAACTTGATCTTATCGGGCGTCAGCGTGAGCGGCATGTAGCGTTTGCGCAGCTTCGCCTTTTGCTCCTCGGGGAAGTTGGCGATCATCTCATCGATAACGTTATCCTGGTGGAGCGCGACGACGCCCAAGCGCCACCCTGTGCAGCCGAAGTACTTCGAATACGAGTACACGGTGATCGTGTTGCGCGGCGCGTGCTTCATCAGCGACTCGAAGCCCGGCACGAACGTGCCGTACACATCGTCGGTGATAATGATGAGGTCTTTGCGTTTGGTGTTCACGAGATTGGCGATCCGCTCCATCGAGGTCTTCTGCATGCCGTACGAGGGCGGGTTACTCGGATTGACCACAAAGAACGCCTTGATCGTTGGGTCGGCGAGCTTGTCGATCTCGCTGTTGGGATATTGCCAGGAGTGCATGCCGTTCTCGTAGGTGCTGCTCGCGTCGATCTCGACCACGTCAAACGCATAGCGATCGAGATGCGCCATCTCGATATACGGCGTGAAAGTCGGCACGGCAAGCGCGATACGGTCCCCTCGGTTGAGCAATCCGTTCTGCTGCAGCGAGTCGAAGATGTAGCACATCGCCGCCGTGCCGCCTTCGACGGCGAAGATATCGTAGATGCCCGGTGGCGGCGTATCGCCACACATCTCGCGCACCAGATATGCGCGTGCGACTTGCTCCATGTGCCGCCCCATGCGCATCGGTACCGGATACATGTCGCCGATGATGCAGTCCGCGAGTTCGTGCACCCATGCGTCTTTATCGAACTTCAGTTGCTTGACGCCGTATTCGATACCGCCCTTGAGCATCGCGGCGCCCGGCTCACTCGCGTGCTTCGCGATAAAGGCATCGAAGCGCGCGCCGATCCCGTCGCGGCTCGGCATCCCGCCGAGGTCGGGCAGATCCCAGACGCGTTTCGATTCTTCGATGCCGAACCGGCCGAATAACCAATATGCCTCGCGCGGCGTCGTCGCAATCCAGTTCGGATTTCCTCGCCCAGCATCCAAGAACGCATGCGCGCTCGCCGGATCCTTGGCAATCTTAATCAGGTCGTCTTTGAGCTCGAACGGGCTCAGGGTTTCGAACTTGCGGAAGCGCTCAAGCGGATCGGCGCCGGTGGTGGGGGTTGTCATGAACGTCACTCCTCATGCGGATGCTCCCAATATAATGAGAATTCGCAGAGAAGCGGCATCCTAAAATGACGGCGGCGGTGCGCGAAACTATCCGGTTTTTCTGTCCAGGACAACAACGAGCACGTTTAGCTCGCGGCCAGCGACACAATCGTGAGATTGGTTGTGTCGAGTTGGTACTCACCAGCCGCAACGGTTGTATTAGGCTGTGCGCAAATAACGCTGTTCTCGGGGCCGAAGATGATCACGAGGCCCGTCGGACCGCATTGCGTTTGCAAGAGCCCGTAACTTTGCAGCACTTTGGCGCCGGGACTGTCTGCATCGACCTCGTATGATTTTACTTCTTCGTGCGTTTCCGTGTACGTGTACGAGCCGTAATATGGACCGTAATACCCAGGGCCCCACGGACCCCAGAACCCGCCGCCCCAGTATCCGTACGCCGGATACCAAATCACGCCACCGTTCCAACCCCATGGCGGAAGTGGCGGAGCGATCGGCGCTACCGGCGGCCGATTCCCGATACCGCCGCCGTTGCCCGGCCGATTTCCACCGCCGATGCCGCCGCCGGCCTCGCCCCCGCCGCCCGGGCGAATTCCAGAACCGGGGCCCGACGGTAATTGACTCGCAGACGGCGGCCGGCCGATGTCGTTGTTGAAATTGTAACCGTTGCTTGGGCGCGTCACCGGGGCTGCTGGTCGCTGCGCGGGCATCGGCCGTGACGCCGGACGCGCGCCGCCACCGCGCATGCCTCCACCACCGCGACCGCCGCGCGCGAGTGCAACTTGCGCACCAAACGCCTGCGCAAGCAACGCCGCCATGACGAAAAGGACGAGTACGCGTTTGTTCATTTTGTATAACTATCCAACGTCCCGGACCACGTGACGTAGGTTCCCTTCGGACTCTTCAGACTGCCAAGCACACCGCTCGGCGGAAGCTGGGTCGACGAATACTTCAGCTGCTGCTTTTCTTCGGTGCGGTTGAAATAGACGGTTCCGCGGTCGAAATCTAACCACTGCGTACCGTTTTGCCGAAGCCGGACGCGCTGCGGAATGCATCGCAAAATGCGTTCCACGAACGAGCACGCAGCCTCGTCGATAATCAACGTGCCCTTGTTGTTGCTGGTGGTTACGAGCAGCTCTCTGCCGTTGACGGCCAGATTGACATTTTCGTAGAGTTGCACCGAGCCGTCCGATTGCTGCACGCGCATCGTGCCTTTGGCCTGCGCGAAGATCGGCACTGCACAGATCATGATGAAAACGACGATGAGCTTGCCATGGCGAGTCGACATCCCGTCCCCCTTTGGTATCCCAAGCATAAATTATAGCCTTGCGACGCCGTGAGCGCGTATCCAAATCGTGCAGCGCGCAGCGCGCCGGAGACCGGCTAGTTCGTGATATTGCCGGTTACGGTATCCGAGGTGCTTGCCGGATTCACGAAGATTGGTCCGGTTGCGTTCGGCAACGCTACGCCAAGCGGGTTTAAGCCGATGACGTTGCCGGCAACCGTGATGGAACTCGTCCCCGCGTCGAGCGTCACGCCGTAGCCACCGTTACCGCTGACGATATTGCGCATCGGTTGCGTCTGATTAAGTGGGGCCGCCAATGACGTTCTTTGTCGCACTTCCGCCGACATAGATGCCGCCGAGTTGGTTGGGCATTACCGTAAAGCCGAGCACGCCGGTGCCGATATATGCGTTGAAGATCTGATTCGCGTATGCGCTGCCGGTGATCGCGACACCGTAGCCCTTATTTCCCGAAAACGTGTTTTGCGGAATGACCGACGCGAGATAGCCGCCGATCAGATTATTGTTGGCGCTACCGTCGATCAGCACGCCGTCGTTGCCGTTCGGTAGCAACGCAAGACCCGTTGTATCGAGCCCCATGATATTCGGATCGACGGTGACACCCGAAGCGTTACCACCGATCTCGAGACCGTTGTTTGCATTGCCCGAGAGCACGTTGGTGCGCACGGTCTGGTTTCCACCGGTAGCGGTGATAAGCACGCCGTCGTTTCCATTGGGCGCTGCACCTTTGAAGGCCAAGAGGCCACCGAAGGTATTGAAGGTGGTAAATCCGGCAACCGTGCCGGTAACCTCGATCCCGTTCTTCGCGTTTCCGGCAGCAACGTTGCCGAGCGGGATGACGCCGCCGACCTGCGTATTGCGCGACGAACCGTCGACGAGAATGCCGTCGCCTTTGTTGGCGACGATCGTCGTGTTGTCGGCGCCGATCCCGAAGAAGTCTCCCTGCACGGTAACGTTGTCTGAACTCGTCACGTGAAGTCCGTTCCCGCCGTTGCCGCTCACCACATTGTAATAAACGAATGGATTGTTGGTTGCCTGACAGCCGATCAGCGCGTTGAGCGCTGCACCGTTGACGGCGACGCCATCGCCGGCATTGCCCAGCGGTGCATCTCCACTCGCGGTTGTGCCGATGAAGTTTCCATTGAGCGTGTTGTTGGCGGAGAGCGTGTCGATTAAGACACCGTCTGCAGCATTGCCGGAGATCAAATTGCCGAGCGCCGGAATCACAAACGTCGGCGTGGTCGTGCCCTTGTTGCCGGTCGGATCGTTGCTCTGCCCCGCGGCGTTCGTGTAGAGCGTGCCGCCGATTTCGTTCCCAGTTGACGCGGCAGTTATCCAGACGCCGTTCTCTCCGTTGCCAAGAGCGCTCGTACCGGTAGGATTCGTGCCGATGCGATTGGCGGCGAGCGTGTTCCCGGCGGCATTGTGCAGCGACACGCCGTTACCCGTGTTTGCCGAAATCACGTTCTGCGCGATCGTGTTGTTCGAGCCGGTGACATAGACGCCGTCGCCGCTGTTACCGGCTGCTGCGCCGGCGAGATTGACGCCGATGTAATCGGACTTGAGCGTGATTGATGAACCGTTGAGCGTTACGCCGCTACCAGCTGCGCCATCGACGGCAATGGCCAGCAGCTGCGCGTTCGTGGTATTCGTTGCGAAGATCAATCCTGCGTTGCCGTTCGCGTCAATCGCCACGACCGGTGCGCCGCCGCTATAGCCCGGTGCGCTCGTGCCATCGATCTTCACACCGGTCGTAATCGCGGGGAGCGCGCTTGCAAGCGCGATCGTGCCGGCAACCGAGAACGTGATGACGCTCGCATTCCCCGTGGGCGCAGCGTCAACAGCGGTTATTGCCGCGCGTAATGAACCCGTGCCGGAATCATTGAGATTGGTCACCGCAAACGCGGTGGGCGTCGGCGTACCAATCGGCACCGCGGGTGTTGAAGATCCCGCGCCACCACCACACGCCGCAAGCGCGCACAATGTCAAAATCGGCAAAGCAGCACGGAAGCATCGCAACTGCATGAATCACACCCTCCGAGAGTGCGAAATTCGGCGGAGTGCGGCCCTAGTGCTCTATTAAGACGAAGTTTACGCCGCTGACGCTTTCCACACCGAAGATCAGATATTTTCCATCAATCTGCGAAACATCGAACACCGCCGCGTTTGAACCAATGCTTCCCAAAACGATTCCGGGCTGCGGCTGCGTTGTGAACGTCACCGTCTGGCAACTTGAGCCGGTGCCAACGGTGCCGGCTTCGAAGTTCGTATAAGCGCACCAATTCAGCGTGTTCGAGCCGCCTGGTGTCGCGGCGATTGCACTGCCGCCCTTCACGATGTTCGTAGGCGAGATGACGTTGTAGTAACCCAGGAAGCCGTCATAGGTGCCGCTCGTCAACGCCGCGAGGTTGACCGTCGAGCCGCTCTGCACGGTGAAGCCCATAAAGCCGTTGGTAATCGAGGTGGAACCGTTCGGGTTCATATTCGTGCCGATGACCACGCCTTGCGCGTTGTAACCAATCTCGCCGGATCCATTCGAGCCGGTGCTTGCGGCGAAGATCCCACCACTGCACCCGCCGGTCGTGCCGTTTTGCGATCCGATGAGCGAACCGCCGAGGGTATAGGCTGCACCGGAGAACGCTAGCGTGGCCGTCCCCGAGGTCACGGAGATTGCCGCGGTCCCGTTTTCAAACGCCGGCGCTTGGGTGAAATTGGGACTGACCTGAAACTGCGAGCCTTCGACCGAAGCGACGCTGACTTCAGGTGAGATCGCCGCGGTTGGACATGCGGTGAGCGCAGTGCCGACGCCCCAATCCGCGCCGCTTCCGACGTACCCGGCCGCCGGCGGCGTGCTCGTACCGGTTGAGAAAAACACGAGTACATCGCCCGGAAGTTCGCGTGCGTAAACCACGCTGCCAACCGCCGTGTTCGTATCCGTCGAGGAGGTAACGACAATCTTTTCATCGCCGTTCGGCAAGTTGGTGATGCTACCGCCGATGCTCGTGCCCGACGTTGTGTTCGCGACTGCAATCGTGTTTGCGTTGTGGTCGACGGCCGCGAGGCTAATATTCCCATCCAAGTCCATCGTAAAGTATGCGATCACGCTGCTCGTCGTGATCGTGACCGCATTGCTACCCGTCGGACCGATCGTTGCAGTCGTTTCACCCCATGCAATCGGGGTGCCCGTTGCGTTCTGGCCGGTGAAGGCGACGACAGCAAAGATATAAGAGCCGTATGGTATCGAAACGTCGATCGTGCAAGTGACACCGCCACTCACGCTCGAACACCCGGGCGCGGTCGCGCTCACGTTTGCGATCGTCGGAAGAATCGGCGGATTCGAGACCGTGCCGTTTGCGTTCTCGGCCGCAATCTCGACCGATTGTGTGCTCGAAGGCAAGTTACGTCGTCGCGCGCTGCCCGAGGCTCCGCTCGGCACGAACACCGAAAGGGCGGCGGTTCCGGGCCCATTCTTCGTGCTCCCGGCCGGAAGCGAGCTCGGGCTGCCTCCACCGCTGCCGCCGCACGCGGAAAGACTCAGGACGCCGATGAAAACCCCGCAGAGCAGACGCACAAATGCAGCCATAGTGCCCTCCAGAAGGCCAGCGGTTGATTGCTTCGATTTTTACTGCTCTGGGTCATCTCGCATTTCATAGGTAGGAGGTCCCGACTCGATGATTTGTTGCCGTCACGAACACTACGCACCGGCACCGAACGGCGACCGCGGCTTCGAAGTGGACGGCGCGCGGCTAAAATATGGGCGGGGCGTCATTGCCGAGCTCGGCGACGCGGCGGCGTCGATGGGTATGCGACGCGCGGGCGTCTTCGTCGACCCATTTCTGCTCGACGGCACGTTCGTTGATGCCGCGCTGCACTCGCTGCGCGACGCCGGCATCGATACCGCGCTCTACACCGAGATCGAAATCGAGCCCACCGACCGCTCGTTCAAAAACGCTGCCGCATTCGCCGTGGACGGAAAGTTCGACGGCTTCATTTCGATCGGCGGCGGATCCACGCTGGATACGGCTAAAGCCGCCGACTTGTACGCCACGTATCCGGCGCCGTTCATGGAGTATGTCAACGCGCCGATCGGAGGCGGCAAGCCGATTCCGGGCCCGCTCAAACCACACATCGCGTGTCCGACGACGTCGGGCACCGGCAGCGAATGCACCGGTGTCGCGATTTTCGATCTGCTCGAGATGCGCGCAAAGACCGGTATCCGTGCACGCGAATTGCGTCCCACGCTCGGCATCATCGATCCCGATGCCACGCGCACGTTACCGGCGATGGTCGTTGCGTGCAGCGGCTTTGACGTGCTCAGCCACGCGCTCGAATCTTATACGGCACTTCCATACACGCAACATTCGCGGCCCGAACGTGGCGTCGCGCGACCGCTCTATCAAGGCGCAAATCCATACAGCGATGTCGGCTGCATCGGGGCGCTCGCGATCCTGGGCAAGCACATCGTACGCGCCGTCAACGATCCAAGCGACGACGAAGCGCGCGAACGCATGATGTTCGCTGCAATGCTCGCCGGCATCGCCTTTGGCAACGCCGGTCTTCACCTGCCGCACGCGATGTCGTACGCCGTCTCGGGGCTGGTGCGCGACTACCATGCGCCAGAATATCCTGGTGACGAACCGATCGTGCCGCACGGTATGGCGGTCGTGCTCAACGCGCCCGCGGTCTTCCGTTACACCGCGCAGGCGTGCCCCGAACGCCATCTTGAGGCGGCAAAACAACTCGGTGCGGAAGTGCGCGGCGCAAGCCCCGATGACGCCGGCGATATTCTCGCCGCACGGATCATCGAATTCATGCGCGCAACCGGGATCCCGAACGGTGTCGGCGCGGTCGGCTACGGCGCAACCGACCTCGACGCACTTGCCGACGGCGCCTTTCCGCAAAAGAGCCTGGTCAACAACGCGCCGCGCGAAACCTCACGCTACCAATTGCGCGAGCTCTTCGCCGGCGCGTTGCAACACTGGTAAGTTATCTCAAGCGGAAGATCGCAACCGCATCACCGTATGAATAGCCGAGCTGGAAGTTGCCGCCCGCGGCAACCGCGATATACTGCACCCCGTCAACTTGATACGTGATCGGCGGAGCGTTGACGCCTGCGCCAAGCTGATAGCGCCAGACTTTTTGACCGGTCGTTGCGTTGAACGCATCGAACCAGCCATTACCCTCGCCCATGAAGACGAGGTTGCCGCCGGTCGCGAGCGCGCCTCCGATCAGCGGTTGCGGTGCAAGGTATTGCCACGCGATCTTTCCCGTGTCCATGTTGACCGCAACGAACGGCCCGTTTTGAACGCCATTCTTTTTCACGTTGAGAAACGCGCTTCCAAGACGCAGTTGTCCCGTGCCGCCGGTCGGTTCGTTGGTCGAGAACGTCATCAACTGATTCATCGCGAGCACGTAGAGATCGTGCGTCTGCGGTGAATACGCGGGCGGCGACCACTCGGCACCACCGTTCGCGCCCGGGAGCATATCCACGCCCGCTTTGGTCGGCTGCGAGAACATGTTCTTCGACATCATCACGTACGGATCGGATTTGCGAATCAACTTACCCGTGCGCCGATCGACGATGAAAATCCAGCCGACTTTGCCGGCTTCACCGGCGGCCGGAATCGTCTGCCCGTTCTGATGGACGTCGAAGAGCACCGGGTTACTCACTGCGTCGTAGTCCCAGACGTCGTGCTTGATTTCTTGCAGATACCACTTGAGCGCACCGGTCGTGAGATCGAGCGCAACGATCGAGTCTGAGTAGAGATTGTCGCCCTTACGTGACGCACCGTACAGATCGGGATTTGGATTACCCGTGCTCAGAATCAGGAGATTGAGTTTGGGATCGATGGCGGGTGTCGTCCACGACATTGCGCCGCCTTCTTTCCAGGAGTCACCGGCGTAGGTTTTGGGATCGGTCGACCACCACTGCCACTTTTTCTCGCCGGTGTTTGCATCAAACGCCGCAACGAAACCGCGAATGCCCCACTCACCGCCGGCACTGCCGACATAGACGGTGCCCTTGTAGATCTGCGGCGCCATCGTCTCGGAATAGCCGACGTTGGGATCCGCCAGGTTCTTCTGCCACAAAAGTTTACCGGTCGTGGCGTCAAGCGCAACGAGATTGTCGTCGAGTGTCACCACGTACACTTTGCCATATCCGACGGCAGCGCCGCGATTGACCGGCCCGCAGCAAATTTGATAGGAGCCGAGGTTGTAGGTCGTTTCCCAAATGCGCTCGCCCGTCACCGCGTTGAGCGCGATGATCTTCATCTTGTTGCCGACCACGGGCGTCGTGATGAACATCACGCCGCCGACGACGATCGGCGTCGTCTCAAAACTTGCGGTCATCCCGGTCTGCACGATTGCAACGGGAGCAAGCCGCGACACGGTACTGACGTCGATTTGTGTGAGCGGCGAATAGCGCTGGTTCGAGTAGGTGCGGCCGTGGAGCACCCAATCGGTCAAGTCTGTGTCGGCATTGCTCATCATCGCGTCGGAGACGTTGACATTGCCCGGTGCTTTGCCGTAATCGATCGTCACGGGTGCCGCGGCACGCACGATCTCGTTGCTATTCGGCGCACCGCTTGCGCCTGCGGCCGCAGACGCGCGTGCGACAGCGCTGGAAAGATTGACGCTACCGACGTTGGTTGCATCGAGCGGACGATCGCCGGCTGGATAGTTGTTCTGCTGGAGCACGTACGCCGTCACCGCGTAATATTGCGCGGGCGTCAAACTTCCGGGAGCGCTCAGCGGCATCTGCTTGCTGATGAAATCGAACATCTGCTCGCCGGTGCCGTACGACTGCAGCGTCGCTGCAAACCGTGCACCAGTGAGCGAGGGACCACTCTGTCCCTCGAGTTTTGCGCCGTGACACGATGCGCAACTTGCGGCGTACACGGTCGCGCCGTCGGAGGCTTGTGCAGCGGTAAAATAGCCGGCAGCCGCAGAAGCGCTTGGCGCGCCCGACGCGCCGGATGTCGTCGACGTGGTCGACGGCGAGCAGGCGGCAAATGTAAGGGCGGAAATGATGACGCCCGTCGCCATCAATACACGAACATGCATCAGCAATACCTCGTCACCCGATTATACAGCTATACGGCCTCTAATAGCGCAACCGTGCCCTCGCCGCCGTCAGCACAGATGCTCACGATCGCGCGCGAGCCCGGCGCTCGCTGCGCGAGCTCCTTGACGGTTTGACTCATGATCCGTGCACCGGTTGCCCCAAACGGATGGCCGAGCGCGATACTGCCGCCGTTAGGATTCACACGCTCGCGCGGAAATGAACCGAAGTCACGATCGACGCCGACACGCTCGCGCAAAAAGTTGCGGTCCTCGAGTAACGTGATGTGTGCCAAGACTTGTGCGGCAAATGCCTCGTGAATCTCCCACAGTGCGATGTCGTCGTAACGCAGATCGTGCCGCGCGAGCAGTCTAGGAATCGCGTAGGCGGGCGCCATGAGCAACCCTTCGACCCAGAGATCGATCGAGGCAATTTCCCAATCGACGAGTCTGACCCGCGGCAAATCTTTCGGCAAGCGCGCGAGACCGGCGTCCGAGGCGACCCAGAGTCCGGCGGCGCCGTCGGTGAGCGGTGACGAGTTGCCGGCGGTGATCGTTCCGTGCGCACGATCGAACGCAGGGCGCAGCCGCGCAAGTTTCGCAAGCGACGTGTCCGCGCGCGGAATCGTGTCGCGCGCTACTCCGCCAAACGGTATCACCAGATCGTTGAAGAAGCCACGCTCCCATCCCGCGACCGCGTTGCGGTGGCTCTCGAGCGACCACGCGTCTTGGTCCTCGCGCGAGATCGTGGGCATTGCATGCACGCTCTCCTCCATGTGTTGGCCCATGCTCTTGCCGGTCGAGCGATTTGCAACGGCCGGAATGAAAAGCCCGATCTTGGTGCGTCCGAGCGCGGCGATGCGTTGCATCTTTGCATCAAGGCCGCGTGCTTGCAAAAAACCGCGCAGCCAATCGGAGAGCGATTGTGAAAGGCCGACCTGCACGTGGCTCAAGCTCTCGGTGCCGCCGACGAGCGCGAGCGACCGCGCGCTGTTATCCAGCATCGATGCCGCTTCGAGCGCACCGATCATACTGGTCGAGCACGCCATCACCGTCGAAAATGCGGGGATCGTGGCATCGACCTTGGCGTCGAGCAGCACCTCGCGCGCGATGTTACTCCAGGTGAGATTCGGGAGCACCGTGCCCCACACCGCGAAATCGGGCTTTGCGCCGTGCAATTGTCCAACCATCGCCTGCACGACCGGAATCGAAAGTTCGATTGCATCGAACCGTGAAAACGGTCCGTCCGACTTCGCGAACGGCGTGCGAAGCCCAGGAACGAGCCAAACCATGTCGCGTGAGCTAGGTGTTGAAGAGGCCGAGGACGGCCGACGCGTTGACGTTGTTCTTCGCCTGCAACGCGAACTGAATCGACTGTTGCAACTGCGAGAGCGTCGACTGCGTCACGCCGGTACCGTAGTTCTCGTCGGTGATGTTCGACGCGGCGGTCGTCAGATTGTTGGCGTACACGTCGTTTGCTTGCGCCGCGTTCTGAAGCGCATTTTGCTGCGCGCCGAGCTGCGCTTCTTGCGTCGTCAGCGTTTGCAGCGCGTTCTGGATCTGGCCGATCGCCTGCGTCGAGCTGAGGCTGCTGCTCAAATTGATATTGCTGATCTGCAGCGTGTTCGAGCTGACGCCCGGAATGTTCACGTTGGTCGTCGCGCCTTCGTTCGAGCCCGACTGCACGGTGAGCGCGCTGTTCTGCGCGTTTGCCGGCGTGGCTTGCGCGATTTGCACGGTCGCTGTTTGGCCGACGTCGGCGAGCGAGATGTTCCCGACCTTGATGTTGACATTTTCAAAACCGCTGATCGTGCCGCCGGCGGCAACCGGACCCGAGGTTGCCGTCTGGCCGGTCGCATTGTCGAGCACCGTCGCTACCGCGGCTGCTTGGCCGTTGTTGTTGACGACCTGAATCTGTACGGTCGAGTTGGTGGTTGATGTTCCGCCGAAGCCTTGCGCTGCGCCGGCCGGCACCTGGCCGTAATTTCCGTTGGCTGCGGTTACTTGCGCGACCACGCCACCACCCTGTTGCGTGATGTCGTTGTTCGTAACTTTCGCTGTCGTCGGCGATCCCGCTTGCGAGCCCGCGAATTGTCCACTCAGCAATTGCTGTCCGTTGAAGTTGACCGACTGTGCAATCGTGTTGGCTTGCTGCACGAGCGAATTGGCCTGCGTCTGCAGATCCTTCCGATCCGCCGGGCTCAAAAACGAGTTGACGCCCGTCACTGCCAGATTGTTGAGCTGCTGCAGCACACCGCCCAGTTGCGAGAGCGCGCCTTGCGCGACGTTGGTCGCGTTATAGACGTTTTGAATGTTCTCGGACGCGGTGCTCGAGGCAGCCGCTTGCGCATTCAATGTGGTGGCAATTGCGTACCCGGACGCATCATCGGCGGCGCTGTTGACGCGCTTGCCGGTGGAAAGCTTGTTGAACTGCGCAAGCAGACTTTGTTGCGTCTGCTCGGTCTGGATAAGCGAAGGCCCGTTCAAGCTAGAGATTGATGCCATGGCCTCCAAATTATACAGAGGTTGCCCCTCTGCCCGCCTATCCGGGCGCCCCGGAGAGGGTCAATCTTTACACTTGACTACTCGTAGCGGACCTCATCGATCGTGTACTCGATCGGGCCGGCCGGCCGGTGGACGACCACCCGCTCGCCTACTTTATGGTCGGTGAAGGCCTTGGCGATCGGCGACTCCCAGCTGATCGTCCCGTGCGACGGATCGGCCTCATCCTCCCCGACGATCCGGACCCGCAGCTCCTGGCCGCCCCGGTCGTGGGCGCGCACGCTCGCTCCGAATTCCACCACGCCCTTGGGGTGCCCGGCCGGATCGATGACGATCGCCGAGTCGATGCGATCCTGAAAGTATTTGGCGGCCTCGTTGTCGCCGGCGGCGACCGCGCGCGAAAGATCGGCGCGCAAAAGCGTCAGCCCCCGTGGGGTTACGTAATTTGGCAGCGTGCTGGCGGGACGACGTTCAAAACGAGGTTCCGGAGCGTCGCTATCGTCCTTTACGAATGCGCGGCTCATGGAGTCACCTCCGCTGCTCGGGCGCCTTGTGGCGCGAGCGAGATATTTTCGAGAATTTCGCGCTTGGTCTCCGGCACCCCCCGCCAGACGACGACGAGGGTCACGATACACAACGCTGCGTAGATCGTGAACGTGATCGACGGCCCAAACGCCTGCACCATTGTAAGGAAGAACAACGATACGACGAGGTTGGCCAGCCAGTTCCCAAGCGTACAGAGACTCATACCCAATCCGCGCGCTTCCAACGGGAAGATCTCCGAGAGCAACAACCATAAGATCGGTCCGAGACTGTAGGCAAAGGAACCGACGTAGACCATCATGCTAGCGAGCGCAATGCCGGCAAGCGAGCCGCCAAGATGGGGCTGTGCGAAAGCGAACGCAAGCGCCGCAAGCGCGACGAACATCCCGCTGATTCCCGCATAGAGCAGCGGTTTGCGGCCGATGCGATCGACGAAGAAGATCGCGACGAGCGTCAACAGCACGTTGACGATGCCGACAAGCATCGTCGCAAGGATGGCGGCGACATTGGACGCGATGCCGGCAAGCTGGAAGATGTGTGGTCCGTAGTAGATGACCGTGTTGATGCCGGTGACCTGCTGCAGCACCGCGAGCGAGAAGCCGAGGATCAGCGCGTTGCGCACCGCCGGCGCGCGAAATACCGCGAAGCCCGAACTACGAACCCGCAACGACTCGGCGATCGCCGCTTCTTCGACCGCGATGTCGGCGTGGCCGGCGATACGGCGCAGAACATCGCGCGCCGGATCGATGCGCCCGATCTTAAAAAGATAGCGCGGACTCTCCGGTAGCGGAATCATCCCGCCGATCAACACCAGCGCCGGGATGACGCCGAGTCCAAGCATCCATCGCCACACGCCACCCGGTGCAAGCACGTAGTCGACGATGTACGCCGCGAGAATGCCGATGGTGATCGCGAACTGGTAGAGCGAGACCATCGCACCGCGCACGTCGGGCGGTGCGACTTCGGAGATATAGAGCGGAGCCACGACCGAACAGAACCCGATTGCAATGCCGACGATGAGCCGTCCGGCGAGCAACACGTCGTCCGACGGCGCGATTGCCGAAAGCACGGCGCCAAGTGCAAAGATGACGCCTGAGACGAGCAGCGTAATACGCCGGCCGCCGCGATCGGCGAGCGTGCCTGCGATCGCCGAGCCGAAGATGCAACCGATCAGCACGACGCTAATGGTGAGCTCTTGCAGCTTGGTATCGAGGGAGAAGTCGCGCGTAATGAAGAGTATTGCGCCCGAGATCACGCCGGTGTCGTAGCCAAAGAGCAGGCCACCGAGCGCGGCAATCGATGCGACCAATAAAACAAACGGCCTCATTTGCGAGTGAGTTTCGGGGCCCGCGACGAAGGCCCCGCCATGCAACAAGCTCTCGTCGTGCAGCGCGCGGGACGTATCATCCACGAATCCTACGACGGCGGCTTCACCGCCGCGACACCGCACGCGCTCTACAGCGGAACCAAGAGTTTCTGGGGGATCGCTGCACTTGAAGCCGTCGCCGCTGGGCTCTTCGCACTCGATGAGCCGATTCGTAGCGGCTATACCGTGCGAATGTTGCTCGATATGACCGCGGGCTATGGCTTCGGCGGACTCGGAAGCGCGGTGCCGACGTACGAGCACGCACGCGAGATTCCGCTCAAGAACGCGCCGGGATCGAAGTTCACCTACAGCGGCATCCCGTTGCAAGTCTTCGGCGCATTCTTCGCCGAGCGTTTGCGCCCGCAGTCACTCACGCCGCACGAATACCTGGAATCACACGTACTCAAAGCAGCCGGCGTCACCGTCGCGTCGTGGCGCACGCTCAAAGATGGTACGCACCCGTTGCCAACCGGCGCGTTCTTGCGGGCACACGATTGGCTCGCATACGGGACGTACGTGCTCGCCCACCGCAAGAAGTACGCGCTAGCCTTCACCGGTTCGCCGGCAAACGCACGCTACGGTTTATGCTGGTGGCTCGCCGACAAGAAGATGCCGGCCGACACGTTTTATGCCAGCGGCTCCGGCGGCCAAGGACTCTACGTCATTCCGTCGCTCGAACTCGTCGCCGTGCGCTTCAGCGACGGCGGTTCGCCGAATCATCCCGGCACGGTCAAAAAACTCACCACGCTGGAATAAAAAATGTCGTCCGGGCATGTGTCTTGGTTCGTCGGCGTGTCCATCAGCGATTGCGGCTTCGGGAATGCGTTGACCTCATCGTTATGGATCGTGATCCAGAACTGCGTTAGCACCACCTCGCCTGCCGCGTTCTTCGCGCACTGCAGTTGCAACGCGGTCGGATGATCCGTCGCGAAAGCGCTACCGAAACGTGCGACAACGTCGCGGTGCTGCACCTGATGACCGGCCTGGCTGACGAGATATGACCCAAACGCACTCGAGGCGACGGCGTCGCGCATCGCAAGCTCGGTCGTAAAAAACGGCGTCGGATCAAAGCCGAAGCATTGGACGTGCTTATCGTACTCATGCGTCAGCAGGTCGTGCTCGAAATGCGGCATCACCGCTTCGAGCTGCGCCGTCAACGCCGGATCGAGCGGCGGCGCTTCGTCACTGTGATGGTAGTAGTCGCAACCCTTGGACCACCACTGCGGATCGACGACGCCGGTTGCCGCGAGGCTGCGCGGCGTCGACGCCCAGAGGCCGTGCAAGCCGATGAGCGGCGTCCGCGGTTGATCCGCGCGACAGCCGGTTTCCGTGCTGCAGATCCCGGGCTGCCACGTCAGCGCAAACGTGTAGTGATCGAAATCACCATGCTGCGCCGGCGCGGCCAGCAGCGCGAGAATCCATGCAAGCACGAGCATCACTTACGGCGTTACCGGCTTCGCTCCGTCGATCTTGAGGCCGCCGAGCGATTTGACGTAGTCGTTGTACTTCGTAAACGCGGTGGCGTAGAGCGCATCCCAACGCGCGGCATAATCGAGCTGCGCCGCGGTGGGCGGAGATGCAGCCCCGAATCCGGTGCGCGGGATCCATTCGCGTAGCGAGCCCGGATGTTCGACGTTGTCTTCGCCGTTCTTGAAATTCGCAGTGAATGTCGAGAACACGTCCTGCCATTGCGCTTTTGCTGCAGCGACTTTAGGATCGCTTGCGCTCGCCTTATCGAGCGATTTCTTGATCGCGTCGAGGTTGTTCAGCGCTTCATCGATCTTGCTGTACCGTTGGTTGTACTTTTCAGCGAAGTCGTAGGCAGACTGGAGTTCCGCGGCGGTCCACGAATCGCGCGGATCGGGCTTAACTACGACCGTTTGGGAAAGCGTGGTGCCGTCGAGTTGCAAGCGAACCGTATACGTGCCGGGCAATACATTCGGGCCCGTACGCGGACCGCGGAACTGCGGAGCGCCGGCGCCGTTCCATGGCGTCGGCCCAGCCTCGTGCAGATCCCACTCCATGCGATTGATGCCGGCTTTGTTCGGCACGCTGGCGACGTCTTTTCCCTCGACTTTGTGCGTACCGGAGATCGAGCGCACAACCTTCCCGTTTGCATCGAGAATTTGCAGCGTCAGATTCTTCTTCTGCGGTGCAGCCAGGTAGTAGCTGATGATCGCACCGCTCGGCGGATTGTCGGCCGAGAAGTTCGTGTACGCGCCGTAATCGCCGTTCGAATGCTGGTGATACTGGTACGCTGTGCGTGGTTTGAAGAGCATCACGCCCGCCTTTTCGGCTTGCGGTAGCTGTTGCACCGGCGTGAGATCGTCGAGCACCCACACGTCGCGCCCATGCGTGCCGACGATCAAGTCGTTGAACTCCGGCTGCACGCGGATGTCGTAGACCGCCGTCGGCGGCATGTTCAAGCGGAAATTCTGCCAGTGCGCGCCCTTGTCGTACGAGATCCATAGCCCGTTCTCGGTACCGACGTAGACGAGATTGGCATTGGTCGTGTCCGCGCGGATGCCGCGCGCGTACTGATTTTCGGGAATGCCGTTGACGATCGACGTCCACGTCTTTCCGTAGTCGTGTGTGACGTAGATGTATGGCTTGTAGTCGCCGAGCATGTGGTTGTCAGCGATCGCGTAGGCGGTGCCGGCTTCGAGCGCCGACGGCGAAACGCTCGCCATGCGCGCATACTGCGGCGCGCCGTTCGGGGTGACCGTCGTCCAATTCGCTCCGCTGTCGCGTGTCAACGAGATGACGCCGTCATCTGAGCCGGTCCAAATCTCGCCCTTCGTGAGTGGCGAGCCTTCGATGTCGAGCAAGTTATCCGAGTATTCGGCGCCCGACACGTCTTGCGCAAGCGGCCCACCCGCCGGCAACTGATGATCCTTGACGTTGCGCGTAAGGTCGGGACTAATCGCGGTCCAATGCAACCCGCGATCGGTGCTCTGGAACACGACGTTGCCGCCGAGCCACGCGATGTGCGGATCCCATGGCGCAAAGTTGATCGGCGAATCCCAATTGAAGCGATACTTTGCGTCGCGCGAATCGAACGGCCCGAGCGTTCCGCCCATCGCGTCCCACGGGCGCACCGAGAGCGCCGTCTGCGTCTTCGTGTCGTTGACGAGCGTTACGCCATCTTCGAGGTCGGCCCAGATGTAGCGCGGATCCGACGGATCGGGCCACGCCCATTCACCGTCGCCGCCGACGACGTTATACCAATCGCTATTGAGGATGCCGTCGCCCGAGAGTGAGTTCGAGGGTCCACAAAACGCCTCGTTGTCTTGCAGCGATGCACAGATCGAGTACGGATTGGTTCCGAGGCTGTAGCCGACGTGGTAGATCTGGCCAATCGGCAGATTCTGCGCGAACGACCAATTCTTGCCGCCGTCGAGCGTAATCGCATACCCGCCATCGGCCCCGATGATCTGGCGAGCGGGGTCATTCGGCGCGATCCACATCGCGTGGAAATCGACGTGTACGGATTTGGCGATCTGTTCGAACTTCTTGCCACCGTCTTTGCTCTCGGCGAGATCGTTCGAAATCGCATAGATATCGTCGGGATTTTTCGGATTCGACTTCGAGATGCGAGAAATAGAATGGGCGCTGATTGACGATCGAATCGTTCGATATCATCTTCCATTGCGCGCCGGCATCGTCGCTGCGCCACAATACACCGCCCTTGGCCTCAATCGTCGCGTAGACGCGCTTGGGATCGCTCGGCGCAAGGGCGAGACCGATGCGTCCGGTCATACCTGCCGGCAGACCGTTGCCGGCGAGTTTCTTCCACGTCTTGCCGCCGTCGGTCGATTTGTACAATCCGCCGGCATCACTGCCGCTCGTGAACGTCCACGGCGTGCGACGGAACGTCCACATGCCGGCGTATACCACGTTTGGATGCTGCGGATCCAAGACGAGATCGCTCGGTCCCGTCTTTTCGTCGACATAGAGCGTCTTGCTGAACGTCTTGCCACCGTCGAACGTCACGTAGACACCGCGGTCGCTCGAATCTTTGAATGGATCGCCGAATCCAGCGACGACCACGTGACTCGGATCTTTCGGGTCGATTGCGATTCGCGAAATGCTCCACACGCCCGCCAGCCCGACACGCGTCCAATGCTTCGCGCCGTCGGTCGTTTTGTAGAGCCCGTTGCCGTAGCTTACGTCGTTGCGCGGATTGGCCTCACCGGTTCCAACCCAAACAACGTCTTGGTTCTTTGGATCGATCGACACCGCGCCGATCGCCGAGACATCTTGCTTGTCGAAGACCGGGGACCATGTTGCGCCGCCGTTCTCAGATTTCCAGACGCCACCACCCGCCGTTCCAAGGTAGTAGAGCTTGTCGTTCTGGGGGGTACCGGCGACCCCGGCGATGCGTCCGCCGGCAACCGCCGGCCCGACGACGCGCATCGTGAGATCGCCGAACTGCGAGGCTGCTGCAAGTATGAGGGCTGCGATCATGGCGTCACCGCCGTCGCACCATCGATCGGTTTTGACAACTGCTTCGAGAGCGATCCGAGCGAGGCGACGAACGCATTGTACTTGGAGAACGCTGCGTCGTACATTCCGTCGAACTCACTCGCGTAGCGTAGCGTCTCCGCCGTTGGTGGTTGCGCCGCGCCGAATCCCGTGCGTGGCACGTCTTCGCGAAGCGCGCCGGGACGCTGGATCGAGTCTTCGTCGTTGTGATAGTCCGCCGTGAACGCGTAGAAGATCGCATCACGCTGTGTTTGTGCAGCCGCGATTTGCGCGGTCAACGACGGGTTGCTCTTTGACGCAGCGGCAGCCATCGCAAGCGACTTCTTTATCGCATCGAGGTTGTTGAGCACCTCGTCGATCTTGCCATATCGCATCGCGTACTTCTCGGCGAAATCGTGCGCCGCTTGGTAGTCAGCCTGCGTCCAGCTATCGCGCGGATCCGGCTTCACGACGACGTTTTGCGAGAGAGTCTCTCCGCCGAGCATCAAGCGCACCGTGTAGGTTCCCGGCACGACGACCGGGCCCGTCTTCGGTCCGCGATAGCTCTCTTTCGCGGCGCCCATCCACTGGGTTGGGCCATCTTCGTGGAAGTCCCAAACAAAGCGATTGATACCGGCCTTGTTCGAGACGCTCGGCACGACTTTGTCTTTGACTTTGTGCGTACCCTTAATGGTGCGAATGACCTTCCCGCTCGCATCGACGATCTGCACCTGCGGCGGCGAGCTCTGCGCTGACGACTGATAGAAGTCGATGATCGCACCGTTCGGCGGATTATCGCCGGCGAAACGTGTGTACGCGCCCTCGTCGTTGGAATGATAGTGGTACATGTACGCCGTGCGCGGGGCAAAGAGCATGGTGCCCTTCGCTTGCGCATCCTGCAGATTCTGCAACGACGTCGCATCGTCGAGAATCCAGAATGCGCGACCGTGCGTCGCGATGACGATGTCGTCGAACTGCGGTTGGATCCGGATATCGCGCACCGAGACCTGCGGCAGATTCAAGCGGAAGTTCTGCCAGTGCGTGCCGCCATCGTACGAGATGAAGATGCCGTTCTCCGTGCCGGCATAGACGAGGTTCGAATTGTGGAGGTCGGGACGAATCGTGCGCACGTATTGATCCGCCGGTAGTCCGCTCGTGATCTTCGTCCACGTCTTGCCGTAGTCGTGTGTGACGTAGACGTATGGTGCATAGTCACCCGAACGATGGTCGTCGGCGTTTATGTATGCCGTGCCGGCCGTTACCGGCGACGGCGCCGCCGCTTCAACGCGTGCGTACTGCGGCACACCCGCCGGCGTCACGTTCTGCCAGCTGGTACCGCCATCGCGCGTCAACTGTACGAGCCCGTCGTCGGTTCCAACCCAGATCTCGCCCTTGTTCAACGCCGAACCTTCGATGTAGAGAATCGTATCCGAATACTCCGCACCGGAAACGTCGAGCGCGAGCGGTCCGCCGGCAGGCTTCTGATGAGCTTTGATGTTGCGCGTGAGGTCGGGACTGATAGGTGCCCAGTGTTCGCCGTGATCGGCCGTTTGGAAGACGACGTTGCCGCCGTACCACGCGGTGTGTGCGTCCCACGGAGCAAACGCGATCGGAGAATCCCAGTTGAAGCGATATTGCGCGTTGCCTAGATTGAACGTATTTTCAGACGTGGTCTGATAGGGCATGATGAATCGACTGCTCTGCGTCTTGCGATTGAAGATCGAAACGCGCCCGTCTTGTAGATCGGCCCAAATGAGATTCGGATCGATCGGATCGGGAATCGCCCACATGCCGTCGCCGCCGACGACATTGATCCAGTGCTCGTCCTTTATACCTTCGTTGTCGAGTGAGTTCGAAGGTCCGCACCAGCCGTTGTTATCTTGCCATCCGCCGCACAGCGTGTACGGATTCTCGTTCGACATTCCGACGTGGTAGATCTGACCGATCGGCAGATTGCGTGAGAACGACCACGCCTTCCCGCCATCGAGCGTCAGCCCGAAGCCGCCATCTTCACCCGTCATGATTCGATTCGGGTCGTTCGGCGCGATCCAGATCGCATGGTAGTCGACGTGCACGTCGCTTGCAATCTCTTTGAACTTCTTGCCGCCGTCTTTGCTTTCAGCCAGCATTTCGGAGACGGCATAAACGTGATTTGGATTTCGCGGATCGACCGCGATGTGAGAGAAGTAAAACGGCCGCTGATCCACGAGCGTGTCGTCACTCATCATCTTCCACGACGCGCCGTTGTCGTCGGTGCGCCACAGAATGCCGCCCTTTGCCTCGATCAACGCGAAGACGCGCTTGGGATCGCTCGGCGCGATTGCGAGACCGATGCGTCCCGTCTCCCCCGCCGGGAGCCCACCGCCGGTCAGTTTCGTAAAATGGCGTCCGCCGTCGCTCGACTTGTACAGGCCGTCGTCGTTGCCGCCGCTCGTGAACGTCCAGGGCTGGCGGCGAAACTCCCAGATGCCCGCATAGACGATGTTCGGATCAGCCGGATTGATCGCGATGTCGCTCGCGCCGCTGCGCACGCCGGCGTAGAGCGACTTCGTCCACGTCTTGCCGCCGTCGAACGTCACATAGACGCCACGGTCGGTTGAATCACCGAACACGTCGCCGAGCGCGCCGACCACAATGTGATTCGGATTCTTCGGATCGATTGCGATCCGGGAGATATGCCGCGTTTTCTCGAGCCCAACGCGCGTCCACTTCTTGCCGCCGTCCGTCGACTTGTAAAGGCCGTCACCATAGCTCACGTCGTTACGCGGGTTCGATTCGCCCGTGCCGACCCACACAACGTTCTCGTTCGTAGGATCGATCGCGACCGCACCGATCGCCGAGACCGCCTGTCCGTCGAAAACCGGCGTCCAGGTTGCGGCTCCGTTATCGGATTTCCACACGCCGCCCCCGGCGGTCCCAACGTAATAGAGTTTGTCGTCTTGTGGCGTACCGGCAACCGCAGCGACGCGACCACCGGCGAGTGCCGGTCCGACTTGCCGCCAGGTAAGATTCGCGTAGGGTAGAGCTGCAGCAAGAACAATCGCAGCGATCATTGGATCGTCACCGCCTTGAGTTTGAGCGTAGTAAGTGCAGTATTGAGCGCCGGAATCTGTTGCGCAACGAACGCGTTATAGTGCCCGGTCGCGGTAGTGAGTTCGCCTTCCGCGCGATGCGCGTAGTCGCGCAGCGCGGGTGTGATCACCGTACCCGCAAAGAACATGATCGTCTGTATGTCCTCGCGCACCTTGCCGGGCAACTGGATCGAGTCTTCGTCATTTTGGTAGTTCGCGGTCAACTCGTCGAAGACGGCCATCCGTGCCGTCTCGATGCCTTCGAGTTTCGTTTGCGTGGCCGTATCGCCGGCTTTCTTCGCCGCCGCAATACCCTCGTCGATCGACTTTTTCACCGTGTCGAGGTTGTTGAGCATCGTATCGACCTTCGAGTACAACGCTTCGCCCATGCGACCGAAGTTATACGCTTCGACGATCTGCGCTTGCGTGTAGATCGTGCGCGGATCGGCTTTGACCGTGAAGCGTTGCGTAAACGTCTTTGTGCCAAGCGTCAGGCGCGCGCTGTACACGCCCGGTGGAACCGGCGGACCACCGTCGGGTCCTTGATAGGCCTTCTTTGCAGCGCCCGTCCACTTCACCGGGCCATCGATCGTCCAATCCCACACGAAGCGATTCAAGCCGACTTTGTTGGAAACGTACGGCTCTTGCTTTTTCTCGACTTCGTGCGTGCCTTTAAAGGTGCGCACGACCTTACCGGTTCCGTCGATGAACTCGAGCATCGGCGCGGTCTTCTGCTCCGCATTGAGATAGTAGTCGATCAGCACGCCGCTCGGCGGATTTTCGGCCGCATAGTTGGTGTACGTCCCCTCGTCGTCTGACCGGGTATTGTACTGATACGACGTCCGCACCGGGAACATGTACACACCAGCGCGCAATCGCGCTTTGCAACTGCTGGATCGGCGTCATGTCGTCCATGATATAGATCGAGCGCCCGTGCGTCGCGATCACGAGATCGTCGAACTGCTGCTGCATCCGGATGTCATGAACCGAGACGGTCGGTAGATTGTTCTTGAACGCTTTCCACGACGAGCCGCCGTCATAGGAGATCCAGAAGCCCTCTTCTGTTCCGAGATAGACGAGGTTCGGATTGCGAATATCCGCGCCGACCGAGCGCGCCCATTCGTTAGCGGGCAACCCGTTTGCGATCGACGTCCACGTCGCACCGAAGTCGTGCGTCACAAAGACGTACGGCTTGCTGTCACCGGTGTAGTGGCCATCGTTGATGGCGTAGGCTGTACCGTCGCGCAGCGGCGACGGCGCGATCGACGCAAAGCGTCCGTACTCGGGCGCATTGGGCGGCGTGACGTTCTTCCAATGCTTGCCGCCGTCGAGCGTAAGTTGAATCACGCCGTCGTCGGTCCCGACCCAGATCTCGCCTTTGCGTACGCGCGATCCCTCGATATCGAGGATCGTATCGCTTTCTTCTGCGCCCGAAACGTCGTGCGTGATCGGCCCGCCGGAGGGCGCCTGATGTTCCTTGACGTTGCGCGTAAGATCGGGACTGATCACCGTCCAGTGCAAGCCACGATCCTTGGTCTGGAAAAGCACGTTGCCGCCAATCCAGCCGATGTGACCATCCCACGGCGCAAACGCAATCGGCGTCTCCCAGTTCCAGCGCACCTTCGCGGTGCGCGTATCGAAACTCTCGAGCGACGCTTGCAAATATGGTTCGATGAACCAGCCGTCTTTGGTCACCTTGTTGATGACGGTAACCGCGCCGTTCTCTGAGTCGGCCCAAATGTAGTTGGGATCGACCGGATCGGGCACGGTCCACTCGCCGTCGCCGCCGGCAACAGCGATCCACGCCTTGTTCTGAATTCCGGAGGGATCTTGCGTGTTGTTCGGCGCGCACCAGCCGTTGTTGTCTTGCAAGCCGCCGCACACCCAATACGGATTCTCGGTCGAGAGACCCACGCGATAGACTTGCGCAATCGGCAAGTTCGCCGAGAAGAACCAGTTGTCACCGCCGTCGAGCGTCAGCGCATAGCCGCCGTCTTCACCGGTCATGATGCGGTTGGGATCGTTCGGCGCGATCCAAATTGCGTGATAGTCGACGTGAACGCTCTCGGCAATCTCCTTGAACGTCTTGCCGCCGTCGGTTGATTTTGACAGCGCTTCCGAGACGCCGTAGACGACGTCGGGATTCTTTGGATCGACGGCGATGTGCGTGAAGTAAAACGGGCGCTGATCGACGAGCGTATTCTTCGAGACCATCGTCCAGCGATCGCCGCCGTCATCGCTGCGCCAGAGGATGCCTTGCTTCGATTCGATCAAGGCGTACACGCGATTGCCGTTACTCGGCGCAATCGCAAGCCCGATGCGACCGATCGTATCGGTCGGGAGTCCGTTGCCCTCGAGCTTTTTCCAGGTCTTGCCGCCGTCGCTCGAGCGATACAGCCCGTCTTGCGGACCACCACTCGTGAAGGTCCATGGACGGCGCTGGAACTGCCACATGCCCGCGTAGAGCACGTCGGGATTCTGCGGATCCATCGCGAGGTCGGATGCGCCGGCCTGGGGGCCGGTGTAGAGCGTCTTGGTCCACGTCTTGCCGCCGTCGTCGGTCACGTAGACACCGCGGTCGGGGCTGTCGGTGAAGAGATCGCCTTGCGCCGCGACGACAACGTGATTGTGATTGCGCGGATCGACCACAATGCGCGAGATCTGTTTGGTCGGCTCGAGCCCCATCAGCGTCCACTTGCCGCCGCCGTCGGTCGACTTATAGACGCCCGCGCCGTAGCTTACGTCATTGCGCGGATTGTCTTCACCCGTGCCGACCCAGACCGTGTTGTTGTCGGTCGGGTCGATCGTCACGGCGCCGATGGCTGCGACCGCCTCTTTGGCAAAGACCGGATCCCAGGTTTGCCCGGAGTTCGAACTCTTCCATACGCCGCCGCCGCCGCTGCCGACGTAGTACAGCTTCGGGTCGGTCGCCGAACCGGCTACGGCTGCGACACGGCCTCCGGCGGTCGCGGGTCCGATCTCGCGCCACTGCATGTTGCCGTACGCCGGTCCCGGCGTGGGCGTCGGCGACGCCGAAGGCGAGGGGCTCACCGAGGCGCTCGGCACGGGGGCCGGTTCGGCGCCGGCGGGCAGGGCGGCAAACGCGTAGAGAGCGGCACCGCAGAGAGCTGCGGCAAACGAACGGACAAACACGGCCTGAACGACCTCCAGAAGCAATCGGGAGCAAGAATTATTGGTTGCGGTCCGGTGGCAATACCCGAAGTCCTGCGCCGGTCCCATCAAAGTCCCATCAACGCTGCGCGCTCGCGCGAGCAATTCGTGACGAGAGCTATTTTTTGTCTTTGCTGTTGATAGCCTGGTAATGCGGAACGTTGACGTGATAGGCGTACCATTGCGAAATCGCAATGCCCGCACATAAGAGAAGAAAGACGGCGATCATCCACCAGTAGCGCTTCACAAGGGATTGACTTCGTCAGGTTGAACCCGGAGCCCCCATGAGCCGATGCCGCGCCCTGCTCCTTGCGGGACTCTGCTTCATTTTAGGACTCGGGACGCCGGCTGTTTCAAACGCCGCGACATTGCCCGTGCCCGCAACGCCGGCGAGCATCGCCGCCTATGCCGCGGTCCTTCGTCAATACAATCCCGAAATGCCGGAATGGCAAAGCAAAGACCTCGCGCGTCATCTGTTGCTGACGGCTGTGCGCTGGAAGGTCGATACAAATATGCTCGCCGCGATCGTCACGGTCGAATCGAGCTGGCACACGCGGGCGGTCTCGTACGCCGGCGCGATCGGTCTCGGGCAGCTGATGCCCGGAACCGCCGCGACGCTCGGGGTAAATCCGCACGACCCGGCCGAGAATCTCCAAGGCGCGGCGCGCTATCTCCGCGGACTCCTCGAGGAGTTTGGCGCGAATCGCAATCGCTACGAGTTGGTCTTTGCCGCGTACAACGCGGGACCGCTCGCCGTGCAACGCTACGGCGGCATTCCGCCCTACTCCGAAACGCAACGCTATGTACTCAAGGTGCTGCATGCGTGGAGCGAACTACGCAGCGCGGTGCGTCTGCCACGCAGTGTTTGGGCGGCCACGGCGCCGCGGCCACACGCGGCCGACGTTGATTACTGGCTGAACGACGGGCGATAGTATCCACAATACTGTGTAGTCCGTATGGACTACGCCCCGGCACGCTATCTTACCAATTTCCCTGCTATTATAAAGTGGTGACGCCTTCTTTTGTATAAGGACGTGCCGCGTTATGATTTTGCAGTTTTCGCCTGCGCATCGTTTGATGGCCGGGGCTATCGCATTGACGGCGATCCTCACCGCCTGCGGCGGCGGCAACCAATACCAATTCCCCTACCCGCCGCTGCCGAGTCCCTCGCCAACCGGAACGGCGGTCGCGACCGCAACGCCGGTGCCGATTTCTACCGCCGCAGCCTTCTCTGCCTCGCAAGTAACGGCGCTACCGGCGGTGACGGCTCCCCCGGTGGGACAAACGCCGAAGCCGGTCGCGGTTGCACTCCCGGCGACTTCCGTAGGTATCAGCGGCTCGATTTCACTGCCGATCGCGAACGCTTCGTCGATTCCGCCCGGCACGCAGGTGCAAACGACCTTGACGAACACGGCGCCGACCGGATTGCCGGTGCTCACGCCGCAGGCGATCAAGCGTTTTCTGCAACAGCGCGGCGTCCACGTCGAAGGCGAAAGCAACAGCGTCGTCCTCCTCTATTTTTGGCTTGCGTTCAGCGCGGGCGTGACGACGACGTCGCAACCGCCGATCACGTTCACGTTGCCGAGCAACGAGATTACGACCGGCGCGTATTACTACGTCGCGCTTTACGATCCAACGCGGCCGGATCTTGGTTGGCAGCTCGGGTTCGAAGGCCCCGGCACCGTCAGCGGATCGCAGATCAGTTTCACGGGTAATCCTTCGCCGTTCAGCTTTGCGCCGTTCGATTTTTATTATTTCGCGCTGTATGCGCAGCCGAGCACCGTCGCAACGCCGTCGCCGGCACCGACACAATCGCCAACTCCGGTGCCGACGCCCACACCCACGCCCATTGCGCTCAGCGGCATACAGTTGACCGCAATCGGGCAGACGTCAACGATCGCACCGAGTTTCGCAGGTCCCTACAGCGCGTTCTCCAGTGACACGTCGGTGGCAACTGTGAGCGTGAGCGGCGCGAACGTAACGGTCACCGCCGTGGGCGCCGGGGGTCCGGTGACGATCACGATTGGCAGCCCGAACGGCACCGAAACCGTCCAGGTAACCGTCACCACCACCACCGTTCCGGTGCAATAAGGAGGCAGCGCGATGAAACGACTCTCTCTGATCAGTCTGACCGCGGCCGCGCTGCTAATCGCCGGATGCGGCGGTGGCGGCGGCAGCCTCCCGTCCTCGGGCAACGGCGGCGGCGCGGGCCCAATTACACCGCAAACGAAGACGACATTGACCTTCTCGATTCGCATCTCGCCGTCGTCGAGCACGTCGAACAGTAAACGTACGCCGAACTACGTTTCACCCGGCACGCAATCGCTCGGGATCGTGGTTACGAATCAAGGCGCAAGTCCAAGCCCAGCCCAGTACGTGAACCTCTCGAGCTGCACGACGAGCAGCGGCACGACGACCTGTCAGGCCACTGTTGCCGCGCTCCCCGGCCTCGACACGATCGCGATCAGTGCGTATTCGGGTGCGAGTGGCGCGGGGTCACTGCTCGGCAGCGGTTCGATTCAGTATCAGGTGCAGCCCGGTACGAACAACGTGACCTCTCCGCTGACCATCAACGGTGAAGTCGCGTCGATCGCGCTGACGCCGGTGCTCGGCAACCTGCCGCTCGGGCAGAGCACGCAAGTCACGGCCGTCGCAAAGGATGCAAGCGGCAACATCATTGTCGGCAGCTATAACAACGCGCCGATTACGTTCAGCGGAACGAACCTCACGGTTTCACCGACTACGGTGTCGAGTTCGACCGACATCGCGAGTGGCGTCTACGTTTCGTGGAACAACGGTTACAACAACTGGGGCGCATCCACGCTCACCGCAACGACCAGTGATAGCATCAAGGGTACGGCGACAATTGCGCCGGCCAGCGGCTTCGCACTCTATAGTGCGAGCGGCAACGCAGCTTACAACGTCACCGGATTTAGGATGACGCTCGGCCCCGACGGAAAGCTGTACTGGGGCTCCCTGAGCCCGACGACCTGTAGCGGCACGACGAACACGTTGCTCTGCGTGGAAAATGCAGGCGCGCTTCACCAATTCGATCCATCAACCTTAACCGACACCGCGATCGATCTGAGCTTCTCACCCTCAAATATTTCCTTCGACGAAAACGGCGCGCTTTGGTTCGCCGGAGCATCGAGCGCAAATATCGGGTACCTGCCAAACGCTACCACGAGCTTCACTGCCGCAAATGTGGTGACGATCCCGATGCCGACGCCGGGCGGCGCTCACATCGTACGTCAAGTTGCTTTCAATGGAACGACGGCGTGGACGTTCGTGCGGAACCCGAAGACCACGCTCTTGAACCTTCCGATCACGAACCCGTCGGCTGCAAGCGTCACCGTTGGCCCGACGATGCCTCCCGGTCCATCGGGATCGCCGCAATCTCCAGGCTTCCCGTTTAATATCTTCTATGCAAACGGTTCGCTCTATCTTCCCGACTCCAACAACGGACAACTCGACCAGTACAACATCGCATCCGGGACCTGGACGCAGTATCCCTCACCCGATGAAGCGGCGACGTTTGCGCAAGGTGGTTTCCCGGAGCTCTATCAGTCGGCCCAATCCGGCAACACGATCTACGTCGGCAGCTTCGGCAACCTCGAGGTCCAATTCCCGACCGGCGCGATATTCGCGTTCGATGCGTCGAGTAACGCTTGGGGCACAACCTACACGCTCCCGTCAGCGCTTGCCGCCGAGCCGGCCGTCTACGCCGTCAACGACAACGTCCTCTATTACGGCGACTTCAGCGGCACCGGCGTGCTTGGCTACATAAACCTCTCGAGCGGCGACGCACGCGCGATTCCGCAGGGCATCTACGGGCAGCCCGGTCCGCAACTTTTCGTGGACGGCGCCGCCGCGATGAGCGACGGAACCGCCTGGTTCAGTTGCTACAACAGTAACGTCACGCCCGTGCCGCCACTCTGCATTGGACATACGGTCTATCTGAGCGCCTGGAGTATTTGGCCGAGCACGCAGATTCCGATCAACGGCACCGGCACCCAAGGTGAGCAACTCATCGGCATTATGGAAGCACCCACTGCTAACAGCGGGCCGTTCACGGCGATGAGCAGCAACACCAACGTGTGCACGACGACGACCGTGCAGAGCCACAATTTCAACATCGTCGGCGTGGGCGCCGGCACGTGCAACATCGTCGTAACCGACGCACACAACGCCTCGGAGACGATCGGCGTCGTCGTCACGCAAACGAACGGCACGATACAGTCGCGCAACCGTAACCCCGGAGGGATCTTCTAATGCAGGCACGTTCTGTTATTGCAAGCGCGCTCGCCGCGGTGTTGCTCGGCGGCTGCGGCGGAGCCGGCACATCGATAACGCCGGCGCCGCAAGGTGCACCGGGTTCACAAACACCCACATCGAGCAGCAAGGGGAGCGTCGCGTTCGTCATCAAGGTCCCGGCGAAACCGGCGGGGGCTGCGGCAAAGAACCATCGCAGCCCGCAATGGATTACCTCGAACGTGCAAGGCGTCTCGATCAGTGCGATCAACGGCGCAACCGGCTGGGGTTACAATAACTTTTATCCGCTCGGTGCATCGCAACCGTATTGCACGAGCGCCAGTTCCGGACTCACCTGCACGCTGGCACTCACGGCACCGGCCGGCAGCGTCGTGTTTACGGTTCAGACCTGGGATATGCCGAACGTCAGCGGTTGGTACGTCTCATCCGGAACGTTGACCGCGACGATTACTGCAGGGGCGCTCAATACGATCAACATCGTCACCGGCGGGACGATCGCCTATCTGCTCGCCAATGTCGACAATCCGCAGCCGTCAACCGGAGCAAGCGCAACGATTGCGGTGCGCACGCTCGCCGCGGACTTCGATGGGAACATCATCGTCGGGCCATTCGACGATCCGGTAAGCGTTGTCGACAGTGATACTTCAGGCATTACAACGCCGAATGCCACGTCGATTCCCGACTCGACCACGCTCGCAAATTTCGCCGTCGCCTATAGCGGCGCGTCGCTTGCATCGCCGGCCACGATCACGCTGCAGACGACGAGCATCTATTCCGCCGACGACAGCCCGCTAAGCGGCGGCCCAGTAACGACGTCGTTCACGCTCAATCCGGGAGCGACGGGGGTGACGTTAACCCCATCACTCATCGTCTTTCCGAGCAGCGCCACAAATACGCCGGCGCAGAGCTTCACGTCAAGTGGTGGAACCGCGCCCTATACCAACGGCTCCGATAGCTGCACGAGCATTGGGCACACGATCCATCCATGTGGGTTGGCGGTAAGCATCTCGGGTAGTAGTCCGACCTATTCGCTGACGCCGACCAACCAAAGCATCAACGGATTCAACACGGCAATGACCGATCTACTTCCGGTCTCCGACAACAATGGGCACACGGCGACCGTAGACATCTTCATCCCCTAACGCTAATCCCCGAGTATGGCATCGACGGCGCTTGCGATATCGCAGGCGCCGTTGATTTTTATCGCCGATGCGCCGGCGTTATGCGCCGCTTCGACGTCGCTGTTCTTATCACCAATGACGACGATCTGCACGGGAGCGATCCCCCACGCGTTCGCCGCATCCAAAATCAACCTCGGCTTGGGCTTACGGCAGTCGCAGTCGACGTCCGGGGAGTGCGGGCAGATGAACCACCCGTCGAACGGCCCAAGCAGCGCTTCGACCCGCGCATTCACCGCGCGCATCTGCTCGTCGCTGATCATGCCGCGTCCGACGCCGCTCTGATTGGTCAGCACGCCAACTTTCAATCCAGCAGCACGAAGCGCATCGAGGGCGCGCTTTGCGCCCTCGATCGGTTCGACACGTTCCGGATCGCCGTTATACGGAACGTCGATGATGATGGTCCCGTCGCGATCGACTAAGACGCCCTTCGAGGCTCGCTGCGCGCGCAGCTCAGGTTGACGTGACGTAAACTTCGGCTCCCGCTTCGAGGAACTCTTTGCTCTTTTCGGCCATGCCTTTTTCGGCGTACTCGCGCACTTCTTGGGTGATCTTCATCGAACAGAAATGCGGGCCGCACATCGAGCAGAAGTGCGCGATCTTTGCCCCGGGCGCCGGCAGGGTTTCGTCGTGGAATTCCCGCGCCGTCTCCGGATCGAGCGATAGTTCGAACTGGTCTTGCCAGCGAAACTCGAAGCGCGCTTTCGAGAGCACGTCGTCCCAATGATGCGCGCGCGGATGACCCTTCGCTAAATCGGCCGCGTGCGCGGCGATCTTGTACGCGATGACGCCGTCCTTGACGTCCTTCTTGTTGGGCAATCCCAGATGTTCTTTCGGGGTCACGTAGCACAGCATCGCGGTGCCGAACCATCCGATCATCGCCGCGCCGATTGCGCTCGTGATGTGATCGTAGCCCGGCGCGATGTCGGTCACGAGCGGCCCAAGGGTATAGAACGGCGCTTCGTGGCAGATCTCTAGCTGCTTGTCCATGTTCTCTTTGATCAAGTGCATCGGCACGTGACCCGGACCCTCGATCATCACTTGCACGTCGTGCTTCCACGCGATCTTCGTCAGTTCGCCGAGCGTTTCGAGTTCGCCGAACTGCGCGGCGTCGTTGGCGTCGGCGGTGCAGCCCGGTCGCAAACCGTCGCCGAGCGAAAACGCGACGTCGTAGGCCTTCATGATCTCGCAGATCTCTTCGAAGTGCGTGTACAGAAAATTCTCTTGATGATGCGCAAGGCACCACTTCGCGAGGATCGATCCGCCGCGCGAAACGATCCCGGTTACGCGATTCGCGGTGAGCGGAACGTAGCGCAGCAGTACGCCTGCGTGAATCGTAAAATAGTCGACGCCCTGTTCGGCCTGTTCGATCAAGGTGTCGCGGTACATCTCCCAGGTCAGCTCTTCGGCTTTGCCGTTGACTTTTTCGAGCGCTTGATAGATCGGTACGGTGCCGATCGGCACCGGCGCGTTGCGTACGATCCACTCGCGTGTCTCGTGAATGTTCTTGCCCGTCGAGAGATCCATCACCGTGTCGGCGCCCCAACGCGTCGCCCACGTCATCTTCTCGACCTCTTCGTCGATCGTCGATGCGACCGCCGAGTTGCCGATATTCGCATTGATCTTGACGTGGAAACCGCGTCCGATGATCATCGGCTCGCTCTCGGGATGGTTAATGTTCGACGGAATGATTGCGCGGCCGCGCGCCACTTCATCGCGTACGAATGCCGGCTCGACGCCTTCACGGATCGCAACGAACTCCATCTCCGGCGTGATCTCACCGCGACGCGCGTAGTGCATCTGCGTCACGTTCTTCCCGCTTTTCGCGCGACGCGGCGTGCCGGTCGTATCACCGCGCGCATCGATCCAAGCCGAACGCAGGTGCGGCAACCCGCGTTCGCGATCGAGCGCGACGTCGGGATCGGTATATGGCCCGCTCGTATCGTAGACCGTATGCGCCGTGCCGTCGGTGAGTGCAATTTCACGCACCGGCACGCGGATCGATGAATCGCTGCCCTGGATGTACCGCTTCATGGGGTCTCCCTCTCCTATCCCAGCATTACCTAGGTAGTCCGGGGCTACGAAAACGTATGCGTAGCGTACTTTTTGTAGCCCTTACGGTCGGCCTTTAGCCCTCTCAGCCCGCAGTCGCGAGCTCCCGCATACCGGTGACCCTACGCGCTATGGGGGGCACATGCCTGTGCCAAAATCGGCAAAATCCGTGCATGGGTCACCCGGACCGGGCTTTAAGGCTGAAGGGGGTAAAAGCAACCAATCGAACGGGTGACCACAGACATCTTGTCTTGCCCGAGGAGCACCGTTATGAAGGCCTTTAGTGCCTCACTTCTTACCGTGCTGTTGGCGCTTTTGCCGCTCACGGCGTCGCCTGCTGATTCCAGCAAGACGTTGCAAAACGTCAAGGGTTCTGTGACGTATGGAGCCGGGAATCCGCCGACGACCAAACTCGCTCCCAAAGCCCAGACGGCGCTCAACGACCGCGACTACGCGGCGACCGGTCCGGACTCGCTCGCGACGCTTACGCTTCCGGATAGCTCTACGATCGAGATGGGCTCAAACGCAAACGTGCGGGTCGACTCGTTCAATCAGAGCGACATCGCGCACGCGCATTTTACCGTCATCGGCAAGATGCGATTTACCGTCAACCACCCTTCGGGCGCGCAAGCGGACTATCACTTCTCGACACCGACCGGCGAAATCGCCGTCCGCGGTACGGTCGGCGATATCTTCGCCAATCCGGCCGGCGGCCTGCAAGTCAATGTGTACGCGTTGAGCACGCCAACGCTTCCGGTGCAAGTTACCCTCGTGAACGGACAAGTATTTACGCTCGCCGCCGGTCAGTCGCTGGTTGCGACCGCAGCCGCAGGCGCGGTTACCGCATCGGTCACGGCCGTGTCGCAATCGATGTTCACGCCGTTTAGCGAACTCGGTGCCCCCGCGAACGCAAGCTCGATGGGCATCACCGGCGCATCGGCTGGTGCCGGTGGCGCTGGCGGCGCGGCCGGTGGCGCAGGCGCAGCGGGCGGCGCAGGCGGTGCAGCCGCAGCGACGACCGGCGCCGTTGTGGCCGGTGCGGCTGGGGCTGCGGCCGCCGTAACGACTATCGCGAGCAGCAACAACGCGGGCTCGCCGTCACCGTCGCCATCGATTGCGCCGACGCCGCAAACGAGCGCGACGCCGTCGCCGTCACCGTCACCGTCTTCACCGCCGCCTACGGCTACGCCGACGCCGACAACTGCGCCAACGCCGCAACCGAGCACGACGTCGGTCCCGATCACGATCTCGGGCAAGAGTCCTGCGCCGAAGACGCCGCCGCCGGCGCCGCCGGTAAGGCCGCCTTCGGGCACAGGGCCGAGCGGGCCCCACTTCCCCGGCGTGCGACCGACACCGAAAGCGCGCTAGCCAACGCTCCTGCGGTACCTGATCCTCGGCGGCGCCCAACTTGCTGTGGGCGCCGCCGCAATTTTTGCCAGGTATGCGCTTGCTGGAGCGCCTCCCCTCGCGGTCGCGGCCGCACGCCTCTGTATCGCCGCAGCGATCCTCGTTATCATTGCGGCGCTGCATCGCCGCACACGCCAAACGACAACAGCCGGACAGCGCAAACTCTTATTGTGCGCCGGCGTAGCGCTCGCGGTGCACTTCGGCACGTGGATCGCATCGCTCGAATTCACGACGGTTGCGATTTCAACGCTGCTGGTTTCGGTCACGCCGTTGTGGACCGCACTCTATGACGTGCTTGTCCGCGGCCGGCGCTATCCGCTCGTCGTGCCGCTGGCGTTCCTTGCAGGCATCGCGGGACTTGCGATGATCACGCATGGAGCGCACAGTCCGCCGCCGCAGCCCGGGCATGCACTGCTCGGCGCTGGGCTCGCACTCGCGGGCAGCGCAGCATTCGCCGCCTATCTTTTGCTAGTACGCGAGGTGCGTGCGGATCTGACGACGCGCACGATCGTCACGATGACCTACAGTACTGCTGCGGTGCTTTTAGTCGTCACGGCGGCCGCCGCGCATCAAGCGCCGCCGAACGTGCACGCGTACGCTGCATGGGGCGGCATCGTCGCGATGGCGTTGATCTCGCAGCTGCTCGGTCATACCGGCATGAACGCCGCGCTACGCTGGTTCTCGCCGAGCGCGGTGTCGTTCTCGACCCTGCTCGAACCCATCTTCGCTGCGGTGCTGGCGTTGCTGATCTTTGGCGAAACGCTCTCCGCGCTGGCCATCGCTGGTGCATGCCTGCTTCTAACCGCGATTGGCACGGTTGTTTGGATCGCTCCGGATGTGTAATTGGATCGTTCCACCAGCAAGGAATCCCCGCCAATTACGGAATGGCAGCGGCCTATGAGAAACGATCCGGATCCGCAAGAGACCCAAGAGTGGCTCGAATCGATGCGCGCCGTCGTCGCGGTCGAAGGGCCGGATCGCGCGCGCGGATTGCTCGAAGATCTCGTCGAGGAAGCGCAACGCGGCGGCGCGCACGTGTCGCTTGGTCTCGAGACGCCGTATCTCAACACGATTGCGGTCGAGAAGCAGCCGCCGATTCCCGGTGATACCGAACTCGAAGCGCGTTTGCGCCACTACGTGCGTTGGAATGCGATGGCGATGGTCGTGCGTGCAAACAAGGACAGTTCCGAACTCGGCGGCCACGTTGCAACATTCGCATCTGCTGCGACGCTCTACGACGTCGGCGCGAATCACTTCTTCCGTGCGCCGTCGGAAAACTTCGGCGGCGACATGGTCTTCTTCCAAGGCCACAGTTCGCCCGGCATTTACGCGCGTGCATTCCTCGAAGGCCGCATTACCGAAGCGCAGCTCGAAGGTTTCCGCCAAGAAGTCGACGGTAAAGGCATTTCTTCGTATCCGCACCCGTGGCTCATGCCGGAGTTCTGGCAATTTCCAACCGTCTCGATGGGCCTCGGGCCGATCATGTCGATCTATCAGGCGCACTTCATGCGCTACGTGCACGATCGCGGACATCGCGACACGACCGGACGCAAAGTGTGGGCGTTCGTCGGCGACGGTGAAACCGACGAACCCGAAACCCTCGGCGCAATCTCGCTTGCCGGACGCGAAAAACTCGACAACCTCATCTGGGTGATCAACTGCAACTTGCAGCGGCTCGACGGACCCGTGCGCGGCAACGGCAAGATCATTCAAGAGCTCGAGCGCGTCTTCAAAGGCGCAGGCTGGAACGTGATCAAGGTGATCTGGGGCAGCGGATGGGACGAACTGCTGCGCAACGATCAGAGCGGGCGGCTCGTGCAACTGATGAACGAAACCGTCGACGGCGACTATCAAACCTACAAATCGCGCAACGGGAAATACGTACGCGACGAGTTCTTCGGCCGCTATCCGGAGACCGCGGCGCTCGTCGCCGACTGGAGCGACGATCGCATTTGGGCGCTGATGCGCGGCGGGCACGATCCGCTCAAAGTGTACGCTGCATATAAGGCGGCGATCGAACACAAAGGCGAGCCGACCGTGATTCTCGCCAAGACGATCAAAGGCTACGGCATGGGCGAGGCGGGCGAAGGGCTCAACATCGCGCACCAAGCCAAGAAGATGGACGTCGACGATATGCGCGCGTTTCGCAATCGTTTTCAAGTGCCGGTGCACGACGACGACATCGCCAAGGTTCCGTTCTATCGGCCGCCCGACGACAGCGATGAGATGCGCTATCTCAAGGCTCGCGTGAAGGCACAGGGCTCGCTGCCGGTGCGCCGCGGCAAGTCCGAATCACTCGCGGTCCCAGCGCTCTCCGCATTCGACGCGCAGTTGCAAGCGACGGGCGATCGCGAGATCTCCACGACGATGGCGTTCGTGCGCATTCTCAATACGATCACGCGCGATGCAACGGTCGGCCCTCGCGTCGTGCCGATCGTCGCCGACGAATCGCGCACCTTCGGCATGGAAGGGATGTTCCGCCAACTCGGCATCTACTCGTCGGTCGGCCAGCTCTATCATCCGCAAGATGCCGAACAACTGATGTGGTATCGCGAAGATCAGCACGGTCAGATTCTGCAAGAGGGCATCAACGAAGCGGGCGCGCTCTCATCGTGGATTGCGGCCGGAACTTCGTATTCCAATCACGATCTGCCGATGGTGCCGTTCTATATCTTCTATTCGATGTTCGGATTCCAACGCATCGGCGACCTCGCGTGGGCCGCCGGCGACTCGCGCACGCGCGGGTTCTTGCTCGGTGGAACCTCGGGACGCACGACGCTCAACGGCGAGGGCCTGCAACACGAAGACGGTCAGAGCCAAGTGATGGCCTCGTTCGTGCCGAATTGCCGCAGCTACGATCCGACCTACGGGTACGAGGTCGCGGTAATCATCCAGGACGGCTTGCGCCGCATGCTTACCGACCAAGAAGACGTCTATTATTACATCACGCTGCTCAACGAAAACTACGCGCATCCGGCGATGCCCGAGGGCGCGGCCGAGGGCATCTTGCGCGGCATGTATTTGCTGCGGGACGGGGGTAAAGCCGGCAAAACTCAGCCGCGGGTTCAGCTGATGGGCTGCGGCGCGATCTTGCGCGAAGTAATCGCGGCGAGCGAGTTGCTCGCGGAAGACTGGAACGTCGCGAGCGACGTGTGGAGCGTGACGAGCTTCAACGAGCTTGCGCGCGACGGCGTCGCATGCGCGCGCGAGAACTTGTTTCATCCGACTGCGAAGCCCAGAGTACCGTACGCGGCAGCGCGCTTGCCGGCCACGCTGGACCGGTCGTTGCTTCGACCGATTACGTGCGCATCTTCAGCGAGCAAATCCGGCCGTACCTCGGGGATCGCCGCTACGTCACGCTCGGGACCGATGGCTTCGGCCGCAGCGATTACCGCCGCATGCTGCGCCGCTTCTTTGAAGTCGATCGCTTCTATGTGACGCTTGCCGCATTGCACGCGCTTGCACAAGACGGAACGATCGAAGCGAGCATCGTGAGCAAGGCAATCGAGAAATACAACATCGATCCGTCCAAGCCCAATCCGGTGACGGTCTAGCCATGGCAGACGCGATCGAGGTCAAAGTTCCCGACATCGGCGATTTCAACGATGTGCCGGTGATCGAAGTCCTGGTCAAGCCGGGGCAGACGATCAAAAAGAACGATCCGCTCGTCACACTCGAGAGCGAGAAAGCCTCGATGGAAGTCCCCGCCGACGTGGACGGCGTGGTCAAGAACGTCAGCGTCAAAGTCGGCGACAAAGTTTCGAAGGGCGCCGTCCTACTTACGCTAGAGCGTGCGGGCGATGCTAGCGCCTCTGTCACCCTGAGCAGCGAGCCTACGTCCTTCGAGGCGCCGCTTCGCGGCGCACCTCAGGATGACAAGGCTTCAAACGTCATTGAACTTAAGGTTCCCGATCTCGGTGATTTCAAAGAGATTCCGGTGATCGACGTGCTGGTCAAACCCGGTGACACGATTGTAAAGGAAGCGCCGCTCGTTACCCTCGAGAGCGAAAAAGCGGCGATGGACGTGCCGGCCAGCGCCGGCGGCACGATCAAAGACGTTCGCGTCAAAGCGGGCGACAAAGTTTCCAAAGGCACGGTTATTGCAACGCTAGCTAGTGACACTGTCGCGGCGCCCTTCGAGGCTCCGGCGCACAGCGCCGTCGCACCTCAGGGTGACAAAGAAGCACCTCGTCACGCTGAGGTGCGAGCCCAGAGCAAAGCGCCGGGCGAGCCTCGAAGCGCGAGCGATCACACGAACGGTATCATTCATGCAAGTCCCGCGATACGGCGCTTTGCACGCGAACTCGGTGTCGACTTACACGGTCTTAGCGGCAGCGGTCCACACGGGCGCGTGACGCGCGAAGACGTGCAAGGTTTTGTGAAGCGCGCACTTTCCGGCGGCGCACCGTCGAGCGGCGGCTTCGGTATCGCGGGCTTACCTGCGTGGCCGAAGGTCGACTTCGCGCAGTACGGCCCGATCGAACGCAAGCCGCTATCACGCATAAAGAAATTCTCGGGTCCGAACCTGCACCGCAACTGGCTGCAGATTCCGCACATCACCAACTACGACGAAGCCGACGTTACCGATCTCGAGGCCTTCCGCAATGAGATCAACGCCGAACAGACCAAAGGCGGTGGCACCAAGCTTACGATGCTCGCGTTCTTGATCAAAGCCTCGGTTGCGGCGCTGCAAAAATATCCGGACTTCAATACCTCGCTCGAAAGCGACGAGCTGGTGTACAAGCAGTACTACAACATCGGCTTCGCAGCCGACACGCCGAACGGCCTCGTCGTACCGGTACTCAAAGACGCCGACAAAAAGGGGCTACTCGAGATTGCGCGCGAGACCGCGGACCTTGCGGCCAAAGCTCGCGACGGCAAACTCGGCATGGCTGACATGCAAGGTGGCACGTTCACGATCTCGTCGATCGGGGGTATCGGCGGCACGCAATTCACGCAGATCGTCAACGCACCCGAAGTCGCAATCCTTGGCGCGACGCGCGCTGCAACCAAGCCGGTCTGGGATGGCGCGGCGTTTGTGCCACGGCTCATTCTGCCGATCAGCGTCAGCTACGATCACCGCGTCATCGACGGCGCCGGCGCCGCGCGCTTCCTGGTGTACGTTGCGTCGCTTCTACGCGATTTCCGCCGCGTCGCGCTCTAGGAAATGGACGAGCCTCCGGGCGCTATTCCGTTTCTGACCGAGCGTATCGACGCGGTCGAGCGCGAACGCGACGAACTGCTCGAGCGCGCGCAACGGCTCGAACTGCTGCAGCGCTCGTTCGTCGAGATCATTGCTTCTCCGCAACGAAGCGGCGCTGGCTGCAGCGGCGATGCGCGGTGCATGGCTGGGACTTGGCTTCTCGCGCGCGCTCTGGTTTCGCATCACGGGGCCGCACGAAGTGAGTGCGCTCTATGAACTCGACGGCGAAGACGTATGCGAGTCCGAGTACGGTGGAACGCTCCCACCGGCATCGAGCCTCGCACGCATCGCGAACGGCGACAGCGATATTGCAACCGGGTGGGCCGACGACGCCGACGCGCCGCTCTTCGATACGCGCAGGCGTTACGTCGCTGCGATCGTGCGCCCGCCTAAGGGCGACGTGTACTTATTTTATGTCGACGGCTCGAACGACCGAACCGCAACGTGGAGCGTCGGCTCGATGCAGGAACTTGCCACACACGCGACCTTTGCGCTCGAGCGCATGCGACTCGCCGCAGCGCTCGAAGACATGGCGATGCACGATCCGCTCACGGGACTTTTCAATCGTCGCGCCCTGATGGACCGCCTGGCAACGGAACTGCGGATCGTCCGGCGCACCGGAGAGACGCTCGCGTTTGCGATGCTCGACGTCGACAACTTCAAGCAGATCAACGACACGCGCGGACATGCTGCCGGCGATGCGGCGCTGGTGACGATCGCGGGGATTCTGCGCAAGTGTACGCGCGAGATCGACACACCGGCCCGCTTCGCCGGCGACGAATTCTCTTTGATCTTGCCGCGCACCGATCGGGACTCAGCCAAAGCGGTAATGGAGCGCATTTGCGCGGAGCTGCGCGCAGCGGGTCTTTCGGCGTCGATCGGCGTCGCGTTTACGCCACTCGGGATCGAGCAAGAGACGCTTATGCGGTGGGCCGACGAGGCCGTCTACGCTGCAAAAGCCGCCGGCAAGGATGGTTACCGGTTCGCGAGCGACTCGTAGCGCGCGCAGATCGCACGGGCGCGCGTGAGCACGGGCTCGCACAGCGCGATCGGGTCAACAAGCTCGATGAGCACGCCCCAATACACCAAATAGCTGATCGCGCTCGCTTCGCCGGAGAATTCAATCTGCAACAGACGTTCGCCGTCGCGTTCGATCCATTCCGCCGGCCAATAGCTGGTGATCATCTCGATTGCCTCACCATCGGCGCGCACGAGCACCGGAAAGCGCGGCTGTTCGCCGCGGAAGCGTAAGGCCGATTCGCGCCAATGCGCGTCGAGATCGAATGCGGGATCGCGCTCGAAACGGTCGTTACACTCGCAGACGTCGCGCATGCGGTCGACGCGGAAACTGCGGTATCCATCGGGCGTGCGCGCCACTAAGTACCACACGCCGGCCTTTGACACGAGCCCGTAGGGATCGACCCGCCGCGACGTACGTGCCATTTGACGATCTTCATACACGACGTCGAGACAGCGATCGTCCCAAACGGCACGCCGCAGCAGCGCTAAACGCTCCACTGGCGGATCGCTTTGATACCAGCGCCGCTGGTCGATGTGAATGCGGCCGCGTGCCTTTTCGGCGGCCTTGCGCTGCACGTCGGAGAACCCGCCGCGCAGCTTTTCGAGCGCACGGTCGAGGTTTGCGCCAAGACCCAGATCGGCCAGAATTGCCGAGCCCGAAATAAACAACGCGCGGACCTCGTCCTCGGCGAAGTGCGTTAGCGCCTTGCGGTAGCCGTCGGCGAGCGCAATGCCGCCTTCCGGTCCCCGCTCGGTATACACCGGCACGCCCGACGCGGAGAGCGCATCCACGTCACGATAGATCGTGCGCTCGGAGACCTCGAGACGTTGCGCCAAATCGCGCGCCGTCCGGCGCTGTGCAGACTGCAGCAGCAACAGGAGCGAGATCAGCCGGTCCGATTTCATAGGGTGAGCCTCCCAAACCTGACAGCAGATGTCAAGTAGCTCTGCTAGCATTTTACTCATGACGACCGATCAAGCGACCGCAGTGCGCGGGATGGACTGCGTGTGCTATTTGACCAAGAATTTGGCCCGAGCCCGGACCTTTTACGAAGGCGTGCTCGGCATGATCCCCGCGACGCAAGGTGACACGTGGGTCGAATACGAGTTTAACGACGGCTCAACGTTCGCGCTCTCGAAACTTCCCAACGGTGATTGGTATCCGACCGGCGGGGCGATGTTCGCGGTGCACGATCTGCACGCCGCGCTCGAAGGTGTACGCGGCTCGGGCGCGCACGTGTTCAGCGAAGCGCTCGAAACGCCGGTCTGCACCATGGTCTGGTGCAACGATCTTGAAGGCAATAGCTTCGCGCTCCACAAACGCAAACACTTATGAACGATAAAGTGAAGGGGATCGACGCGATCTATTTCTCGGTAACAGACGTGCCACGCGCGGCGGCGTTTTACAAAGGGCTGCTCGATGTCAAAGAGACGACGTGGGAAAACGAGCACGGAGCCGAGTGGATCCTAGACGACGGCAGTGCATTCGGAGTCGGCAAACTTCCGGGCGCTCCGCACGTTCCATCGGGAACCGTGCTCTTCGCCGTACCGAATGTTGAAGCGCTCGTTCCGCGCGTGACCGAACTCGGCGGCAAGCTCAGCGGCGACATGCGCGACCTGGAGCCATGCCGCCAGCAGTGGTGCCTCGACCCCGACGGCAACGTTTTTGTACTGCACCAAAAGAAGAACTAGTTCTTAGAACTCGCTCGTAGCTGACGCAGCACGTATTGCAAAATGCCGCCGTGGCGGTAGTACTCGGCTTCGTCGGGCGTGTCGATGCGGACGCGCGCTTTGAACTCCACCGAACGACCGCTGTTGGGATCGGTCACCTTGACGTGCACCTGCATGCGCGGCGTGATGCCCTTCGCGATACCGGTGATCTCGTACACTTCTTCGCCGGTCAATGCATAGGTCGAGCGATCTGCGCCGGCTTCGAACTCGAGCGGCAGAACGCCCATACCGATTAAATTGCTGCGGTGGATGCGCTCGAACGACTCGGCGATCACCGCCTTGATGCCGAGCAGGTACGGACCTTTCGCCGCCCAGTCGCGCGACGAACCCGAACCGTACTCCTTGCCGGCGAGCACGACAAGCGGCGTGCCCTCGGCCTTGTATTTCATCGCAGCGTCATAGATCGGCATCTGCTCGTTGTCGGGGAGATGACGCGTGACGCCGCCTTCGACGCCGGGAACCATGAGGTTGCGCAAGCGCACGTTAGCAAACGTGCCGCGCACCATAACTTCGTGGTTCCCGCGCCGCGCGCCATACGAGTTGAAGTCTTTCGGCTCTATGCCGTGTGCCATCAGATACTTCGCGGCAGGCGAGGTCTTCGCAATGTTTCCGGCAGGCGAGATGTGATCGGTCGTGATCGAATCGCCGAATACGGCTAACATGCGCGCGTTCTTGATATCGGCTAGCGCCGCCGGTTCGTCGGGCATGTTCTCGAAGTACGGCGGCAGCTTGACGTACTCGGACTTGGGATCCCAGGCGTAGCGCTCGCTCGGCGCTACCTGCAACATCGCCCAATTGTCGTCGCCCTTGAACACGTCGGAGTAGCGCAACTTGAACATGTCGTCGGTCACGCACGCAGTGACCGTCTTTGCGATCTCGTCGTTGCTCGGCCAAATATCTTTGAGATACACCGGCTGACCCGCGCGATCGGTGCCGAGCGGTTCGCTCGTAAGATCGAGATCCATGCGTCCGGCAAGTGCGTACGCAACGACGAGCGGCGGCGACGCGAGATAGTTAGCGCGCACCTGCGGGTGAATGCGCCCCTCGAAGTTGCGATTGCCCGAAAGCACCGCAGCTACGATCAGGTCTTGCTCCGCTACCGTTTCGGCGACATCGGCCGGTAGCGGACCGGAGTTGCCGATGCAGGTCGTGCAGCCGTAGCCGACGAGGTTGAATCCGAGCTGGTCGAGATACGGCTGCAATCCCGCCTTCACGAGATAGTCGGTCACGACTTTCGATCCGGGTGCAAGCGAGGTCTTAACCCACGGCTTGCTCTGCAGGCCGCGCTCGACCGCGTTCTTGGCAAGTAAACCGGCACCCATCAGCACGGACGGATTCGACGTATTTGTGCACGATGTAATCGCCGCGATCACCACCGACCCATCGGCGACATCTTTCTGCGTGAGCGCGATCGTCGCGGTTTGGCTGCCGCCTTCGTTGGCCCAGCCTGCGACAGCACCATTCTTACTGTCGCGCGCTCCCAGCCATTCATCCATCGCGGCGTTGAAGGTTTTCTTCACATCGCGCAGGTTCACGCGATCCTGCGGACGGCGTGGACCGGCGATGTTCGGTTCAACCTCGCCCAAATCGAGATGCACGACGTCGGTATATTCGGCATCCGGCGTCGCATCGGTACGGAAGAGGCCTTGTGCTTTCGCGTACGCTTCGACAAGTGCAACGTGTTCGGCGCCGCGCCCGGTAAGGCGCAGATACTCGAGCGTACGATCGTCGATCGGGAAGATCGCGCAGGTCGAGCCGAACTCCGGCGACATATTGCCGATCGTCGTGCGATCCGCAACCGGCAACGACGAGAGCCCCTTGCCGAAGAACTCGACGAATTTGCCTACGACACCCTTGCGGCGCAACATCTCGGTGATCTTGAGCACGAGATCGGTCGCGGTCACGCCTTCACGCAACTTGCCTTCGAGACGGAAACCAATGACCTCGGGAATCAGCATGGTCACGGGTTGCCCAAGCATCGCCGCCTCGGCTTCGATGCCGCCGACGCCCCACGCGAGCACGCCGACGCCGTTGACCATCGTCGTGTGCGAATCGGTGCCGACCGCGGTATCGGGATACGCGACGTTATTCTTTGCGTCGTAGCCAACGCCGGCACCGCCGCCGCCGAAGACGACACGCGCGAGATATTCGATATTGACTTGGTGCACGATGCCCGTGTCGGGTGGCACCGCGCGGAATCCATCGAGCGCGGCTTGGCCCCACTTCAGGAACGCGTAGCGTTCACGATTGCGTTCGAATTCGAGATCGGCGTTTTTCTGCGGCGCGTCATTGGTTCCGAAATAGTCGATCTGCACCGAGTGGTCGACAACGAGTTCGACCGGCTGCAGCGGATTGATCGCTTTCGGGTTGCCACCCATCGTCGCCATCGCATCACGCATCGCCGCGAGATCGACGACGCATGGCACGCCGGTAAAATCTTGTAAGAGCACGCGCGCCGGACGAAACGCGATTTCTTTCTCCGACGCGGCCTGCGGATTCCAGCGCGCAAGCGCCTCGATATCCGCGCGCGTTACAGATCGTCCATCTTCGAATCGAAGCAAATTCTCGAGTAAAATCTTCAAACTGTACGGCAGGCGCGCGAGCTTGGTAAGCCCGGCCTCTTCCACCGCAGCGAGACGAAAATACGGATAAGCGCGGTCTCCGACGTTCAGCGTGCCGGCCGCGTTCAAGCTCTTAGCGTTACTCATGGCAATAGGTGTATTTTCGGATCGCGCTGCGTGTAGCCTTCGATTGCGACGCGAACTTCACCTGACAAAAGTCGCCATAGGGGGTCGCCCACGAGCGTCAGGCGCCAATGCGAAAGCTCCAGCGCGTGCTCGAACTCGGCACGCGTGCTCGGGATCTCGCGCGCGACCCGATCGAGCGCCGATCGCGGTACGAGCAGACTCTGGGGGAGCTCGTTTTCGCGGGCAATCTCACCTACTACAACACCCATCAGCGCCGCCACGGTGTCACGGCTTGGCCCAAGCGGCCGCTGCGGCCGTTCGGGGAGTGCATCTTCCGGGATGGCTTCTGCGCGGGCGACCGCCGCGACGATCGCCGGACCGAGCGTGCGCCGCGCACCCGCATCGAGCCGTCGCAGTTGTTCTAAGTCTTCGACGCGCTTGGGGCGCAGGGTCGCGAGCCCCGAGACAACGTCGTCGGGAATGATGTACTTGGGCGGAAGATCGCGTGCGCGCGCTTGTTCGTCGCGCAACTTCACGAGTTCGCTCAGCGCGCCGAGTTCGCGACGATTCATGCGCATCGCGCCCGGCATCCGCAAGTACGCGCGGCGTTCGTCGCTGCGGAAGCGCTCGATGTCGCCAAGCGCCGCGCACTCCTCGAGCGCCCACTCCAACCGGCCTGCCGCCTCCAAGCGCGTCCGTAGCTTTCGATGCATCGGAAGAAGATGCGCAACGTCGTCGACGAGATAGTCGAGTTGTTTGTGCGAGAGCGGCCGTACCGACCAGTCGCTAACCGTCTGGCTCTTTGCAAGCCGCACCTCCTCGAGTTCGCGTACCAGATCGGCGAGCGAGATCTGCATCCCGTAGCCGAGAAACGCGGCGGCGATTTGACTGTCAAAGACGTTGGACGGTACGCGGTCAAAGCGATCGGCGAAGATCTTGAGGTCCGACGAGAGCGCGTGCCCAACCACGACGGTCGCTCCGAGCGCATCAATCAAGGGACGCAGGTCCGGAACTGCGAGCGGGTCGACAATCACCGCGCCGTCATCGAATGCAAGCTGCACGACCATGAGACGCGGCGCGTACGTGCGCTCGGTATGGAACTCGGTATCGAGCGCGACATGGGTACTTTGTGCGACGCGTTCGCAGAGCGCGCTCAACTGGGAGGCATCCTCGATCATGGCAATCGCATTGGTCGTCACGGCGTCGGTGTCACTTTCACGTTGTGTGGGAGGCGCAAATGCGGACGGTGTTCCATCCAATAAGTATGGGCGCGCGATTCGTAACGGTGCACGACCACCGTCACGCGGTCGCCAAAGATCGCAAGGAGCGTGCAGATCGGCACGGCGATGGCACACATCGTCCACACGTGGCGCCAGATCGGCACGCGAAAGGTCGCGGCACTCGCGGTCGCAACCGTTCCGCCAAAGCCGGGAATAATACGAACCGCCAACAAGAACGCGGGCGATCCCACGGGGAAGCGTTTGATCCATGCGGGGACCCGTTCGAGATATGCGTCGAGATCGAGCATCTGCGAAGCGTGCCGATTGATCCAATAGCCGAAGAGCGCGGCGAGTACGAGACCGATCGTGTTCACGATCGAGCCGATGACGGGACCGAAGATCGCACCGTTCATGATCGCGAGGGCATCGGTAACCGAGAACGGTGCCGAAGCCACGATGGTAAAGACCGCGATTGCAAGCGGATAGGCGGAAAGTCCGAGCGAGCGAATCTCATGCTCGACCAACGGCTGAAAGCGAATGACGAGCGCGGCTAGTGTAAATGAAGCCCCGAGCATCGCAATCGCTCCCAGACGCTTGCCAACGCGGTTCAAGAGGCGGGTACGTTACGGATGGCACTACGGGCGATAATCACGATGCTGTGCGGAGTTGGTCTCTACGCCTCACTTTTCATGCTGCGCAAGGGCACGGCTGCGTCCCGCGGGGAGCTAATCGAGCCAAGCGTGGTCCAAACACCGCGGGCGCGCCTCCTCGGGGGCGTCCCCAATGCCCTCTTCGGCGCCGCGTACTACCCGGCGCTTGCCATCGCGATCTGGTTTGCCCATTCCCACCTCGCGCTTGTACTGCTGCTCGTGCCCGTGCTCGCTGCCGCGGCCGTGTCGGTCGTGCTGGCGTATTCGTTGCTCTTTGTCACGCGAATGCCGTGCAAGTTTTGCTGGACGTCACATGCAGTGAATTGGATGCTCGCGCTCTTCGTCGCGCTACTCGCCGCGCAGTGAGTCGCGACGCTGCTGCCGAATGCGATCCGCATCGTGGTAGCTGCACGCCTCGCCGCAACGGTCATACTGATCCGACCATCGCCCGCAGGCCCGGAAGTGCTCATGCTGCGGCGCAGCGACGCAAGCCCTTTCATGCCTGGTCTCTACGTATTCCCGGGCGGCGCGGTCGACGACGAGGATTACGCGCAAGGACCGGTCCTGGGCTGGAGCGATGCGCGCATGGCCGTGTCGTCGCGCGATGCGCACGCGCTGGTGCGCGCCGGCGCGCGCGAGTTGCGTGAAGAGGCCGGCGTTTCGGTCGACCCCGCTTCGCTCACCTTGTTCTCGCACTGGATTACGCCGACCGGAATTCCGCGCCGCTACGATACCTACTTTTTTATCACGCAAGCGCCGGAGGGCGCGATTGGCGTTGCCGACGCCGTCGAGACGCACGATGCGCGTTGGCTCACCGCGACCAGCGCACTCGACGCGCACCGCGACGACAATTTTCCCTTGTTCTTTCCGACGATCAAACATTTAGAACGGTTAGCGCCGTTCGACGGTATCGAGGCACTCCTCGCGTTCGCACGTGCGAAACCGATCGTCACGATCCAGCCCCAAGGACCGCCCGCGGATGCGATCGCGTTGCCGCGAGCGCTCGAGGGGCGTTGGTGAGTCGTATCGCGCTCGTGCGTGCGCCGAATCCGTCGCCGATGACACTCACGGGAACGAATTCATACGTCATCGACGCGGGCGCCGGCGAAGCCATCGTTATCGATCCCGGACCCGCGATCGAGCGACACGTCGATGCGCTCGTCACACACGCACGCGACCGCAGCTTACGGATCACCACCATTGCGGTCACGCACGGCCATCCCGACCACGCTCCGGCTGCGGCTCCGCTGAAAGAACGAACCGGTGCGACCGTGTGGGTGCATCCGAACTCCGATGTGCCGCACGATCGAACGTTTACACTCGACGACGAGCTGCATGTGGGCGATCTCGCACTGCGCGTGATCGATGCGCCCGGCCACACCTTCGAACACGTCGCGTTGTACGAACCCTCGGAACGAGCGCTCTTTACCGGCGATGTGATCCTTGGCGAAGGCACCGTCGTGATCGCGCCGCCCGGCGGTGCGATGCGCCCGTACCAGCGCACGCTCGAGCGCCTGCGTGACGAGTTTGGAGATGCGCAGCGGATCTACGGCGGACACGGGCCGCCGGTCGAGGACGCGCGCGCAAAGATCGAGGAGTACATTGCCCATCGCAAGTTGCGCGAAGCCGAATTGCTCGCGGCGCTACGCGCTGCACCGATGACCATACCGCAGTTGGTGCTTGCTATTTATGGCACCGCGCGTCCGGTGCTGTGGCCGGCTGCGGCACGTCAGATCCTCGCGTACTTGCTTGCGCTCGATGACGAGGGCACGGTGACGGCGCGCGCCCTCGCGCGCCCGATGACCGAGCACGAGAACACGATCCTCAACCCAGCGTGGGAATCGATCGTCGGCGCCGAACATGCGCCGGTCATTCGGGCCGAACTCGGCGCAATGCTGAAGCTGGATACGCTCTACGAATACGGGCTCACGGAATCGTCATGACGATCTTGCCGAACTGCGCGGCCGTCGCCATGCGCTCCGCTGCCGCCACCGCATCATCCATCGTGTAAACGTGGTCGATTGCGGGCCGGATAGCATGTTCGGCCATGAACGCGAGCATGGCGCGAAAATCTTCCGGGCTGCCCATCGACGTACCGCGGATATCGAGGTGATTCCAAAAAATTGGAAAGATGCGAATCGTCGATTCCAGGCGCGTGCCGCCGTACAGCACGACGCGCCCGGCCGGGCGCAAAAGCCCGAGTGCCTTGTTGAGCGTATCTCCGCCGGATGAGTCGATAACCAAATCGACTTCGCCCCGCTTGAGCTTCTTGTGCCAGTCCGGATCGGTATAGTCGATCGTTACATCCGCGCCGAGCGCACGCGCACGCTGCAGTTTCTCTTCGCTGCCCGAGGTCACGATTGCGCGCGCCCCAATTGCCTTGACGAAGAGCAGCACGAAGGTCTGCACGCCGCCGCCGATGCCGGGAATCAACACGGTCTCGCCGGCATGCAGCTGCCCGCGCGTAAACGTCGCGCGGTACGCGGTAAGTCCCGCAAGCGGAATCGCAGCGGCTTCCTCGATCGAAAGGTGCGCGGGTTTCGGATAGACGTTGCCCTTGGGCACGCAGACGTATTGCGCGAACGTACCGTCGTGCGGCATACCGAGAATCGACGCATTTGCCGCCCACACGTGCGGACTGTCGCCCCAGCCGAGCATCGGATCGATTACGACCGCCTCGCCGTTGCTCTCCAATATTCCGGATCCATCCGAACCGAGCGTGCGTGGCAGTTCTATGCCCGGATAGAGTCCCTGCGTAATAAACACATCGCGCCGGTTGAACGCGGCCGCGTGCACGCGTACCAGCACTTCATCATTTGACGGCTCGGGGCGCGCGATCTGCTCGACGCGCAAATTCTGCGGACCCCCGATCTCATGAAGACGCACGGCTTTCATCGTCATTTTGCGAGATGCGCCGTAAAGATGACGCGGAAACCAAACGGTTCGACGAAGTAGCGATCGGTGGCGAGCGGCGTGCCGCCGACGCCGAGGTAGGGCGCACCGGCGCCGAACTGCGTGAAATGTCCCGCGGCATCGCCGAAGGGATTGGTTCCCTGGAACGTGATGTCGGTTGCGTTGTTCAACTTAAACCCAACGGATGCGGTCATAAAGGTAAATGGGCCCTGATTGAGCTCATTGTTATTGCCGCGGAAGACGGCTTGCAAGGCCGCATGCCAGTTGCCCTGCGCCCAGTCGAGCTCGAGCGACCCTTGCTGCTGCGGAATACCGAGGAACTGCTGGTTGTCGACGAGATTGCCGCCGGAGGTCGGATTGGAGAAATTCGCGTTGAGGTCTTTGGGGTACGCGACGTTTAAGCCGTACATCGCCGTCAAGAAGAGATGCTGCGGCGCAAAGCGCTGCACGTACCGCGCTTCGATGCCTTGATAGACCGCATTGCCGACGTTGCTGTTGTACGAAACGCATCCCGGAACGGGTGCCGCCGCGGTTTGTCCCACACACGCTCCAGAATCGGCAAGCGCGAGCGGATAGTAGATCTCAATTGGATTGCGCAGATTCGTTTGATAGAGCGAGAAGTCGAGCGTCGACGAGACGAACTGGTGTGATATTCCAAGCTCGTACTCGGTTGCGTGCTCCGGCTGCTCGTTCGCATTGCCTTGCCCAATGAAAACGCCGTTGGCATCTTGCACGAGATCGCTCAACGGGAACGCATAGCGCTCGATCAGGAGCGGTGCTCGAAATCCGGTGCCGAGCGAGAAGCGCAGTGACGTCTTGGGATCGATCTCAAATATCGCGCCGAGCCGTCCATCGAGGTTCGCGCCAAACGACGTGTAGTTCGACTCGAAGACACCGCCGTCGATGCGCAATCGCTCGGCCGGCTGGAACCCGCCGCGCGCGTAAAAGACGTTGATCGTTTGGCCGAGCGTGGGAATCGTTTGGCCCGGAAACATCAAGTTTTCGTAGTCCGTGTAGCCGCCAACCGCGAACTGCGACGTCGCAAAGTTGCGCTGCCAATTCAACCCGCCGAAGTACCGGTGATCGAGGTGCGTGATGTCGTACGCGGGATTACTCGCGTTCCCGTCGAGCGTGACGCCGTTGTCGCTCTCGTAGACGTTCGCCGTCAGCTCACCCGCACCGAGCGGCGTTTCGCTGCGCACTTGATAGGCTCGGATGTTCTGCAGAAACGACTCGGCGCCGGGTCCGATGAACTGTCCGTACATCGGCGTGCCGACATCGAACGAGTTGAAATCGATGCCGTTGACCGACGAGCTTTGGTCGCGCACGTCGCTGAGCAAAAATACGCGCGCCGTGATATTGGCGTTCTGCGAAAACGTCCAGGTTACGTTCCCAAGTGCCGCGCGGGAAGCAACCGATGAGCCGAGGTGCGTATCGCACGGCTGACAGGTCGCATCGGTGGTTGAATACAGGGGCACCGTTTGGCTTGTATACCCCGCTTCATGCTGATTGTCGATCGCGAACGCGTAGCCGAGACGATCGTGAGTGCCCGTGGCGTTGAGCCACAGCTCACTCTGACCGAAGGAGCCGCCCGACGCCTGAAAATTGAAATGCGGCGCTAGCGTCGGCTGTAGCGACACGAAGTTGATCGAGCCGCCAAATGTATTGCTGCCATTGCTGTCTTCGGGGCCAAGACCTTCGCTCACATTGACCGCGCCGAAGGCTGCGACCGGGAAGCGCGAGAGATCGAGGTCGCCGGTGTTGCCGTCGTTGAGCAGTTGCCCATCAAGCGCAATCAGCGACTCCGACGGATCGGGACCGCGCAGCGACACGACGCTGATCGCCGCGGCACTTCCGCCGTCGGGACGCGTAAACGTCGCCCCAGGCAGGGCCATCAACGCATCGACCACGCGATTGTCGCCGAGACGATCCATGTCAGCACGCGTAACCGTCATCGTCGGAATCACACCGCGAATCGGCGTCAAGCGCCCGTCTACGGTCACCGTACCGATCGTCCGCAACGTCGGCGCATCGAGCGGTTCGAGCGTCACATCGACGGCGGCGGTGTCGCGCAGAAATAGGTCGATCGAGACACCATGATAGCCGCTCGCCGTCGCATCGACGTTGTACGTCCCGCCTTCGGCGCTGAACACGGCGTTGCCGGAGCTGTCCGTGGCCTTCGTGTAGGTCTTAGCGCCGTGGAGCGCGACTTGCGCACCGGAAAGGGGCGCGCCCGCCGGCGTGTGGACGTGCACCGTTACGGTGCAACAGATGGCAAGAAGTAAAGACGTGCATGGGGGCGTTGCGCATTCGCGCGAAGAATACAAAAGCTTTCCGAAGAGGATACTCATGTCAAAAAAATCGGCCGCCCTCACCGCCTTCTTCAAAGGAGCTGCTCGGCTCCAGCGTGAGTTCACGCTCCAGGTCGGGCCCGTACGCGCAACCGGCGTGCCCGCCATCTTGATCGGCGTCTGCGGCATCGTCGCGGCATCGGGCGTCGCCGCATTCCTTTCTCGCAGCGCAGAGCGCTTGCCCGAAACCTTGAGCGAGGCCAAAGGGTTGGCACAGACGTTACGCGGCGACCGGCCGCGGCTGAACCCGTAAGATAGAGAGATGATCGATAACGATTCGCTAACCGCGCTGATCCGAGCGGATCTGCCCGACGCCCAGGTCGAGATCGTCGACCGCACCGGAACGATGGATCACTTCAACGTCACCGTGCGCTCGCACGCCTTTGCGGGGCGAACGCTCATCGAACAACACCAGCTCGTGTACGGCGCACTGCGCGCGGCTCTCAAAGACGGCCGCGTACACGCCGTCGAACTACGCACACTCGTCAGCGAAGGCTAGAACAACGATGTCGGATAAATTCAAAGATGAAATCGCCGCCGAAGTCGCGGCCAACAAAATTCTGGTCTACGGCAAAGGCACGAAGACGGCTCCGCGCTGCGGCTTTACGCTCGAGACGATCGAGTTCTTCAACCACTTCGGGTATCCGTTCGAGGTTGTCGACGTCCTCGAGAATATGGAGAAGCGCGAAGTGCTCGCCGAAATGACGAACTGGCCGACGCTTCCAAAGGTCTTTATTGACGGCAAGTTCTACGGCGATACGGACATCCTCGGCCCGATGGCGCAGAATGGCGAACTGCAGACCGTGTTACGCGATGCGTTCGGCGGCGAAGCGCAAACCAAGACGACCATCAACCTGCGGTAATGCACGTGGCGTACACGACGCTGGTTGACGCGGAGACGCTGGCGCAGCACCTCGACGATCCGAACTGGGTTGTCGTCGATTGCCGCCATGCGTTGAACGACTTTGCGCTCGGCCGCCGGCTCTACGACGACGCGCATATTCCCGGCGCGTTCTTCTCCGATGTCGAGCATGATCTCGCCGGCCCGCACACCGGCAGCAACGGGCGCCATCCCCTCCCCGATCCGAATGTCTTCGCTGCGTATCTGCGCGGCATCGGCGTCAACGACGGCACGCAAGTCGTCGCCTATGACGCGGGTGGTGACATCTTTGCGGCGCGACTGTGGTTTCTGTGTCGTTGGATCGGACACGATGCGTGCGCGGTACTCAACGGTGGCTACGCCGTGTGGGTTGCCGGCGGCCATCCGGTGACGGCGCAACCACCTCCTGTGCGCATCGGAAGCATCGTGGCGCGTCCGCGGCCGCAGCTCGTCGTCGATGCTGCCTACGTACATGCGCATCTGGAAGACGAGCACATGCAGCTCGTTGATGCGCGTGCTGCCGATCGCTTCGCGGGTCAGAACGAGACCATCGATCCCGTTGCGGGCCATATTCCCGGCGCACGCAATCGCTTTTTCAAAGAGAACTTCAGCGCAGACGGGCGCTTCAAATCTCCGCGCGAGCTTGCCGAAGGGTTTCGCACGCTTGGCAAAGTCGAATCGATCGTGCACCAGTGCGGCTCCGGCGTCTCCGGCGCGGTAAACATGCTTGCCACAGAGGTCGCCGGGCTGCACGGTACGCGGCTTTACGCCGGATCGTGGAGCGAATGGATCGCCGACCCCTCGCGCCCCTTCGCTACCGGCCCTGCGTAGGTGTGGGCGCCGGTGACGGCGAGGAAGTTGGCGACGACGTCGGCGGCGGAGACGGATGCGGCGGCAGATCGTGCAAGATCTGCGGCATCGCACATGCTGTGTAATCGGTTGCGGTCAGCGCGACATTGGCGCACCAGAACGAGCGCCACGTCGTGTCGGTGACGGGTGCGATGCCGTCGCCGCTCTGATAGTACTCCTCGAAACGCCTGCGCACGCGCTCGTCACCGAAGATCGCCTGCTGGACGCTCGAGAGGCGCGCTGCATCGATCGTACCACTTCCGTAGGTGCTATCGAAATCATACTCACGATGCCACGTCCATGCGTCTTTGCTCTTCGAAAGCATGAAGACTTGGGCGTCCACGACCCACGCAGCGCTCGTATCGACGTCGACAACCGTGAACGCCGGCGCATTCCCGAACATCGGACTTACCGCGGGAACGATCAGCATCGGCGCACGGGGCGTGCTCGGATCCGGCCCGATCACGCGAAAGCTGTTCATGTGCGTGTGTCCGGCGATCGCCATGACGACCGCCGAACGCGAATCGAGCGAGGTCAACAGCTCGTTATTGAAGCGATCGGCAAGAAACATCACCGGCGTCGAGCCGCCTTTTGCGTGCAACGTTGAAAAAACATCGACGCCGGGCGGAATGTGCATGATCGTCCAGACGGGCGTGCCCGACGGGAGCGCAGCTTGCGTGCTCTGCAGCCAGGTCAGCTCGTCGCCGCCGGGATCCGCCTTCGGATCGCCGCAGGCGTTTTTATAATTGGCGCGACCAGAATACGTCGTTGAGCACGATTGCCTGGGCATTTCCAGCCGGAAGCGGCACCGCGTAGTAGCCCCCGTTAGAAAATTGGCTGATGAAAGCGGTCGGGTTCGCGGTGCCCACGGTCGCAGCAAAATCCGCGCCCATGCGAGCGAGAAACGCGTCGTGCGGTGTGCTTTGATAGTCGCCGCAATAGCCGTCGTTGTTCCCGACTACGGGCAGCAGCCGCGAGCGTGGAAAAGCGGCCTGCAGTTCCCAAGCGAGAAAGCCGATCGCCTTGTCGACGAACGCGCGATATGCGGTGTCGTCATGTACTTTCGCGGTACGGTCGAACTTGGCGCGAAAATCGTGCGCAAGAAAATCACCCGAGACGATCACGACGCGTGGATCCGGTACGGCTTGGCGCACGCCGTCGAGCGTCAATTCGAGCAACGCGTCATTCGTATCACTTCCCGGCCCCGACGGCGCCGCGGTCTCACCCGTCGCGAAAATCGTACGCCATCTCTCGGGGGGTGCCGCAGCGAGACGATCGACGAGACGCGGCTGCATAAACGGATCGAAGTGGAGATCGCTCAGGACAATCCAAGGTTGCGCCGCAGCGAGCACGAACGCGAAAACCGGCGCAAGCATTTACGTACGCTTTCCGAGAGGTACAGCCGATGTCCCGCTACTGGTTGTTCAAGAGCGAACCCGACGCGTACAGCTTCGAGCAACTGCGCAAAGACCACACGACACCATGGAGCGGCGTGCGCAACTTTCAAGCGCGCAACAACATGATGGAGATGGCGCTTGGCGATCTTGGATTGTTCTATCATTCAAGCATCGCCGAACCGGCTGCAGTAGGCATTTGCAAGGTGGTGCGTACCGCATACCCCGATGCGAGCGCGTTTCAACGCGGTGGCGAGTACTACGATCCTCGCAGCACGCCCGAGAAGCCCAAGTGGATGAACGTCGACGTAGAGTACGTCGAGCCCCTCGAGCATCCGGTGACGCTCGCGCAGATGCGCGCCGAGCCGCGCCTGGTTGGTATGGCGCTGCTCAAACGCGGGCAACGACTTTCCGTGCAGCCGGTGATGCCGCACGAATGGAAGATCATCGTAGAAATGGCGAAAGGGGCCCGCTAGCGCGAGCCCCTTTCTTTTTTACCGAGACGATCCGCGCGTTACGGACCGCCACCGATGGTCTTGGTGAGCATGAAGCTATACGTCGCCGGTCCAACCGTATTACCGATCGTACCGCCTTGCGTTCCGTTTGCCAGCGGATAGGCAATGCCGCCGCCGACGGTCGGGAACAGTCCAGTCCACGCGTTGAAGATGTTATCGCCCGAAACTTGGATCGATATCGTCTTCGTGACCGGATAGCGGATCGACGCGTAGCCGATGCCGAACGGCGGCAGATTGTAGCCGTTGTTCTTACCGTACAGCGTCTCACCGAGCAGCAAGTACACGCCGTTCTTGGTCGTGTAGTTCACGCTGGCGTCGCCCTGCAAGTACGGAATCGCCGTGTTGGAGAATCCGCTTGCGCCAACAGTGCTTCCGGCAAACGCTCCGCCCGGAGCGCCATACACCGAACCGAAGGTGTTGCCGGTGAAGTTTGAACCGGCAATGATCGGCAAGTTGACGTTGTAGTTTGCCGGGATACATCCACCAGCTGCGGTAAATGCCGGACCTTGGCAATAGAAGTTCGCCGGTAGATTGTATGCGTACGCGTGCTGGACCGCGCCGGAGATATTATATCCCAAGCCCTCCGGCACGACGCGTTTGATCTGCAGTTCGATGCCTTCGTAGCGCGAGTTCGCGAGGTTCGTGTTGAACGCTTGTGCCACCGGGGTCGCGCCCGCAACGCCGGCGGGACACGCGAGTCCCGACGAGTTCGACGCGCATGTTCCAACCGTATACGTTTCGCCGAGGAACCGATTGAAGAGGTTGGTCATGTATCCGTCGATTGAAATGACGGTGACGTTGTCCTTCAGGCGGAAGTCCGCGCCGAGGTCGTAACCCCATGCCGTTTCCGGCAATAGGTTCGGGTTGTTGAGGTTAAACGTACAGATGGTGGCACACGCCGCGGCGGACGGGATCGTGTTGACTTTGCTCAGCAAGCTGAGGTACGGCGGTGCAATCGACGATCCGGCAGATGCACGGATCGAAAGATTGTTCTTCGGCCGATACGTCAATGCGATGCGCTCGTCGAGGTGTGCGTTGTGGTTGGTCGTGAATTGCGCGTTCGATCCGTCGATTGCGCACGACGTGTTTGCGCCGGCAGCCGTCGTACACGCGAAGGGGAACGTATTGTTGTACTGATTGTCGTAGAGCGCGAACGTTCCCGACAACTGCGGCGTGAAGTTATAGATCAGCCGCGCAAGTGACGTGGTGAAGACCTGGCTCGTGCCGACCGGGTTGGTCACCGACGGGGTCCCAAGCGGGCTCGCCGGCGGTTTGAAGGTGTTCGTACCGGTGACGACACCCGGGAACGCAGCCGACTGGCTACCGGCGGCGGACGATGCATTGGTCGAGTCGATCGACAAGGTCACATCGTTGCCGTCGCCCCAACCGTGATCGTACTCGAGCGTCAAGCCGGTGAGGCGGTCTTCTTCCCACTGGTTGTACCAATCGAAGAATGCCATTGATTGCTGTGTACCGTTGTAGACATTCGGTGCGCAGGTTGTCGCGGAGCAGGCTGCGCTCGACGACGGATTGACACCGTAGAGCGTGTAGTCTGCGATGGTCGGAACGCTCGGATTCGGATTGCCTTCGTAGATCAGCCGGTCGATCGACGCGTGGTAATACCGCGCGAGGACGGTGTCTTGCCCAAGCAGCGTCCGGATTTCGGCTTGGAAGATCGGCTCGTTATTGATCTCTTGTGCCGTCTGCGGGTACACGCTGTTGGGGATGTTCAGTTGCGTACCCTGTGCTAGCCCACCGCTGTACGTGGCAGCTGCCGCGCCGTAGGTTGGGCTCGCGCTGCCGGCGTGATAGTACAGGTTGCCGACGGCGTTCGGGCTGAACACCGAGGGAATCATTTCCGACGTGTTTGCGTTTTGATCGGCAAACGTCTGCGAACCGAGATAGCTCGCGGTAATCGTCGTAGCATTCGACATCTTGTAACGCAACTTGAACAGCTCGCCGGTGGTGTTGTACCAGCCTTGGTACACGTAGCAGCATGCGACCAAACCGTACACGTGGTTGTATGCGGTCGTCGTGCCCGGAAGGAATCCACCGCCTGGGCCGTTCGCTGTGTTCGCGGTCGACGGAATGTACGTCGGGTTATACGAGACGACCGTGCCGGTCGTGCCGTTCCAGCCCGCGACGCCGTTGTTGCCGTAGGTCTGGAAATAGGTTGGAGTGCCGTTGAGCGGGCTGGCATCATTCACGCCGGCGATGTCGACCACGAAGCCGAGACGTCCGATCGTATCCGAGACGCCGAAGTTGTAGTAGCTGCCACCATGCGTGGTGAAGCCGATCGTGTAGTCCGGCGTGAACTCCGCGGTCGGATCCTTGGTGCGGAAGTTCACCGTACCGTTGATCGCATAGTTGGTCTCCGGGGCCGTCGCGCCCGGCCCCTTGATGACTTCAATGCTTCCGAGCAAGTAGCTGCTGAGGAAGGTCGTCACGTAGTCACCGAAGTCGCCGACTGCGAGCGGATGACCATCGATCAACGACGCGGTTTCAAATGAAAGGCCGCCGCGGATGTTCGGCACGGTGACCGCGCCGGGTACGGCGCCATTGGCGCTCGAGGTCGGGAGCGAGTTCTGCACGCCCGGAATCTGGTTGAGAATGCGGCCGACTTGCGGCTGCGCCTGATTGACGAAGGCTTGCGAGCTGACCACCTGGATCGAGGCAGGCGACGTATTAAACGTTGCCTGACCATTCGCGCGCACCGTCGCAATCGTGCGCAATGACGAGAACGTCTGCGGGTGGATCGTGACCTGCACGCTCTCACTCTGCCCGCCGATCACGGCGAAGTCGGTTGCGGTTGCGGTGTCGTAGCCCGGCTTGGTTATCGCCAGGACGTAGACGCCCGGCGCGACGCCGGAGATCGAAAACGCACCGGTCGAGTCGGTCATGCCCGTATAGGTCGCGGCTCCGCGCAGAACGACATTTGCGTTCGCGACTGGGGCACCGGAATCGTCGGAGACGGTGCCTTGCACCGTCGCATTTGCATTCTGGGCTACTTTGAGCGGGGCGTTCGGCGTTGCCGCACTGACGGGTCCAACGGTGAACGTCGCGATCATTAACGTAGCCAGGATGCTCGTGAGCTTTCTCACACAGCCTCCAATAGCAGTAAAGGAAAAGAAGCAGTGCTGCGGGGTTTTTAAACGCAGCAACGCCCCTAGTGTATGGGTCAATTGTTAAGGGATGCTTATGGAGCCCTCAAGGGGCTCGCATCGCGCGCCCCTTGGGGGTGCTTGGTCTACGCTCTTATCGACGCTGCGGAGCACCGGGCCCGGGCGTCTATAGCGACTGCGCTTGTGCCAGGAAGATCCGCTGTGCCTGAATTGGCATCTCTCCCGCCGGAATTGTCACGCGCGAATATGAGCCGTCGGAATCGAGTACGCGGCTTTTGACGTTATCTGCAAAGAGTACGGAGAGGATCTGGCTCTGAAGCGTCTCGGCGATCACCGGATCCATAACGGGGACCCCGAGTTCGACCCGCCGATCGAGATTACGGCCCATCCAATCGGCGCTCGACATATACACCTCACGATTACCACCATTTTCGAAGACGTAAATGCGCGAGTGCTCGAGGAAGCGGCCGACGATGCTGCGCACCCGTATCGTCTCGCTAACGCCGGGAACGCCGGGCCGCAGGATGCACATGCCGCGGATCATCAACTCGATCGGTACACCTGCCTGCGAGGCGCGATAAAGTGCACGAGCGATTTCCGCATCGGTGATTGCGTTGAGCTTCGCGCGGATCCCCGAAGGCCGCCCGGCACGCGCGTGATCGGTCTCGCGATCGATCATCGCCAGCATCTCGCGCCGCAGGGTCGTCGGTGCAACGAGCAAGTCTTCGTAGTCGGTCACGTTCGAAAAGCCCGTGAGCGCATTGAAGAGCTGGGTGACATCGCCACCGAGTTCCCGGCGGCACGTGAACAGGCTCAAATCGGTGTAGAGACGTGCCGTCTTCTCATTGTAGTTACCGGTACCGAAATGCATGTACCGGCGGATGCCGTCTTCTTCTTGGCGAACCACCATCAAGGTTTTTGCGTGGACCTTCTGTCCTGGGAATCCGTAGACGACGTGCACGCCGGCCCGCTCTAAGCGTCGCGCCCACTCGATGTTGTTCTCTTCGTCGAACCGCGCCTTGAGCTCGATGACGACGGCTACTTGTTTCTCGTTCTCGGCGGCTTCGAGCAGCGCGCGTACGATCGGCGAGTTCTTGCCCGACGTGCGATAGAGCGTCGCCTTGATCGCGAGCACCTGCTCGTCCTGTGCCGCCTGCTGCAAGAATTGCACCACCGGATCGAACGACTCGTAGGGATGCTGGAGCAGGATATCGTTCTCGCGAATGAGTCCGAACAGGTCGACTTTTCCGACCAGATTGCGAGGAATCGCCGGAAGAAACGGGACATCGCGCAGCGTTTCGTAATCGGGCAGCCCGATGATCTGCCACAAGTCGGAAAGCGCGACGATTCCGTCGACTTCGTAACAATCGACTTCCGCGAGGTCGAGTGCGCGCAATAAAAAGTCGCGCATGTATTCGGGCATCCCGCGTTCGATTTCCAAGCGCACCGGTTCACCGAAACGGCGCCGTTGCAACTCGGACTCGATCGCGCGCAACAAGTCGTCGGCCTCGTCTTCCTGCAAGTCGAGATCCGCGTCACGCGTCACACGAAAGAGATAGGCTTCGCGCACCGTCATGCCGGGGAAGAGCGCATCGAGATGATGAGCGATCAAATCCTCGATCAGCACAAAGTGGCGCTCGCCGTCGGGCGCGCCTTCGAGCGGCACAAAGCGCGGCAACGTCGGCGGAATCTTCACGCGCGCGAAATGCAACTCAACGCCTTCGGCGGTCGGCTCTTCAAGCTCGACCGCGAGCGAGAGCGACAGATTTGAAATGTAGGGGAACGGATGGCCCGAATCGACGGCAAGGGGCGTGAGCACCGGGAAGAGCCGATCGTCGAAAACTCGCTCGAGTGCAGCTTGCCGCTCTTCAGGAAGGTCGGAGATACGCAAGACCTTGATGCCTTCGCGCTCGAGCGCCGGCAACAGGTCTTCATTGAGCAATCGCATTTGCGTTGCAAGCGAGCTGCGCAAACGCGCCGAGATGGCAGCGAGGTGTTCGACCGGCATGCGCCCGTCATCGGAACGTCGCACGACTTGCGCTTCGATCTGCTGTTTGATCGCTGCTACGCGAATCATGAAGAACTCGTCGAGATTCGTTCCGTAGATCGCAACGAACTTGAGGCGCTCGAGCAATGGGTTACCCGCGTCGAGCGCTTCCTCTAAAACGCGGTCATTGAACTCCAGCCACGAGAGTTCGCGGCTGAAGTACAGTGAAGGATCGTCGAGCGGTGCCGACACCCGTTCGAGCGCAACGTCTTCTTGCTGGAGCATCTTTTCGATGGTTTCGCCTTGCCGGCGACAAAACCCAGCGCAATGTGGGCTGTTCTCTCTGCCGACACCCTGCGCCATGCGACTCTAGCTCTCGCGGCGCTGGCGCTCGCGTGCCTGATCGGAGGGCCATTCGGCCTGCTCAGCGCGACGCGCAGCTGGGCACGCTCGCCGATTCTCGCCGCAGCGGCGCTTGGACGCACCTTGCCCAGCATCGCCGTGCTTGCGCTCCTCGTACCACTGCTCGGTGTAGGTGCCGCGCCCGCGATCGTCGCGCTGACATTGCTTGCGCTACCTCCGATCGTCATTAATGTCGACTTAGCAATACGTAATACACCTTCTGCTGCGCTCGACATCGCGACCGGGCTTGGCATGTCGGCCACGCAACGCTTTACGCGCGTGGTCGTTCCGCTCGCACTACCCGTTGCGCTCGCCGGTTTGCGAACAGCCGGCGTTGAGGTAATCGGCAGCGCGACGCTGGCGACGTTCGTTGGCGCCGGAGGTCTCGGCGACGACATCGTGCGCGGGCTGCAAACCGGCGATCCGGCGCTATTGGTAGCCGCCTCGGCAATCGTTGCCGCGATGGCGTTGCTGGTTGAGGTGCGCCGGTGAATCTCACACGTGCGCAGGCGATTGCGGCCATGTCGTCCTTCTGCGCATTGCCGGCGTGCGGCGCGCGCAACACGATCGCCGTCGGTTCGAAGAACTTCACCGAGTCGATCGTCATCGCGGAGATTTACGCACAAGCGCTGGAACGCGCGGGAATGCGCGTAGCGCGGCGCCTGAATCTCGGCTCGACGCAGATCGCGATGGCAGCCATGGCGCGCGACCAGATCGATGTGTATCCCGAATACACCGGCACTGCACTGATTAGCGTGCTACACCATGCGCCGATCGCGGATCCCGCAGCGTGCTACGCATTCGTGCGTGACGCGTTCGCCCGCGACTACCGCATCGTGTGGCTCAATCGTTCGCCGATGAACAACTCCCAGGGGCTTGCGACCACGCGCGCCATCGCGGCGCGCTATCATCTGCGTACGCTTTCCGACCTCGCGCCTCTCGCGTCGCGCCTTCGCTTGGCGACGATACCCGAATTCATTACGCGGCCCGACGGTCTGCCCGGATTGCAGCGTGTCTACGGCGGATTCCAGTTCGCATCGGTCCGCACGTACGATATCTCGCTAAAGTACGAAGCACTGCTCGAAGGAGGTGCCGACATTGCAACCGCGTTTACGACCGATGGCACAATTGCCAGTAACCGCCTCGTCGTACTCGATGATGACAAGCGCCTCTGGCCCGCCTACAACGTGGCGCCGCTCGTGAGTGCCGCCGCCCTCGCGCGAGAGCCGCGCATCGCGAGCACGCTCAATGCGATTGCGCCCTCGATCACGACGAGCGCGGCGCAAATGATGAACGATCAAGTGGAGGCGCACGATCGCGATCCGGCCGACGTCGCGGCGGCATTCTTGCGAGGCACGGCATGAGCGGCGCATCTATTCGGTTCGAGGGCGTAAGCGCGCACTATCCCGGCGCGGCGCAGGCGGCGGTCGACAACATCAGCTTAGATGTAGCGCCGGGTGAATTCATTGCGCTCGTTGGTCCGTCGGGTTGCGGCAAGAGCACTCTGCTGCGTACGGTCAATCGTTTGGTGCCGATCGATCGCGGGCGCATCGAGCTCGACGGCGTGGACACGGTGACGCTCGATCCGGTCATCCTGCGGCGCGGCATCGGCTATGCGATTCAAGCCGTTGGCCTCTTCGCGCATATGGATGTCGGGCAGAACATCGCGATCGTTCCGGAATTGCTCGGGTGGGACCGTGCGCGCATCGATGCACGTGTCGACGACATGCTCAACCTCGTGCGACTCGATCCCACAACGTATCGGCATCGCCGGCCTCGCGAACTCTCCGGCGGCGAAGCGCAACGTGTCGGCGTCGCTCGCGCGCTCGCGGCAGAACCGCGTGTGCTCTTGATGGACGAGCCGTTCGGCGCACTCGACGCAATCGTACGCCGGCAGTTGCAGCGCGAGTTACACGAGATCGTGCGCAGTGCGGGCACCACAACGCTCTTCGTGACACACGACGTCAAAGAGGCCGAACGTCTAGCCGATCGCATCGCCGTGATGCGTAGTGGGAAGTTCGAGCAAGTTGCCGTACCGGCCGAGATCCTCTCGCATCCAGCGACCGACTTTGTCCGCGAGCTCTTTAGCGACGAATGAGCTACTTGCTCGCGCACCCGGCCCATGTCGCGGCGCTCGCGGGAGCCCATCTCGCGCTGGTCATCACTGCGCTCGTTTGCGCTCTTGCAATCGCGCTGCCAACCGGCTTCGCGCTCGCGCGACGCGAAAATGCGTCGCGCGTCGTACTCGCGTTGCTCGGGGCACTCTATACGATTCCAAGCTTGGCGCTGCTCGCACTTCTGGTCGAGGTGCTTGGACTTGGGCCGGTGCCGATCTTCGTTGCATTGGTGGCGTATGCGCAGTTCGTGCTTGTGCGCAACGTGCTGGCAGGCGTTCGCGGCGTCGACCCCGCACAGCGCGATGCCGGCATCGGCATGGGCATGTCCGCGTTGCAACGCATCGTGCGCGTCGAGTTGCCACTAGCGTTCCCGGTCATACTCGGCGGCGTACGCGTCGCCACCGTGGCGATGATCGCGCTCGCGACCCTTGGCGGATACGTCGGTGCGGGCGGTCTCGGCTCCCTGATCTTTATCGGCTTCACGCTGCACCACAACGACGAGATTCTCGCCGGAAGCATCGCAGCATGCACGCTGGCAATCGTAGCCGACGCGTCACTGCGACTACTCGAAAAGCTAGCGCGTACGAACTAACAGATGCACGTCAAAGCGCGAGCCCGGGTCGGTCCACGTCTTGCGCAGCTCAAAGCCACTGGTGGCGGCGAGCGTCGTGATACCGGCTTCGTCGAACTTGTACGACGACTCAGTGTGGATCTTCTCGCCGCGTGAAAAGTGCACGTCCACGTCGAGTGCCTCGATGTGAACCTGTTGCTCGAGCAGCGATTCAAGGTAGGAGTCGACTGCACCACGCTTCTCGTCGTAGTGCGCCACGTGTTTGAAGGTATGTAGGTCGAAGGTTCCGCCTAGTTCGCGATCGATACGCGCCAGCAGATTGCGATTGAACGCCGCGGTGACGCCGGTCGGGTCGTCGTAAGCAAGTTCGAGTATCGCAGCATCCTTCTTGCGATCGACGCCGAGCAGCAGTCCGTCGCCGGGTCGTAGGGCCGCTCCAATGAGCGTGATCAAACGGCGGGCTTCGCGTGGTTGATAGTTCCCGAGGTTCGAGCCCATCAGCATCGCAAGCACGCGGCGCTCGAACGACAGCGCACCCGATCGCAATACGGTGAAGTAGTCGCCTGCGTAAGCACGCACGCGCAGACCCTTGTAATGTTCGACCAGTGCGATCGACGACGTGCGCAGTGCATCGATCGAGATGTCGATCGGGCTATAGCGCAGCGTCGGTTGCGCGCGCAGTGCTTCTTCGATCAAGACGCGCGTCTTGTTGGCACTTCCGCTGCCCAGCTCGAGAAATTCGACCGGCTCATCGAGCAGACGCACGATCTCCCAGCCCCACTCGCGTAAGATCTCGCTTTCGGCGGTCGTCAGATAGTATTCGGGGAGATGCGTAATCGCATCGAAGAGCGCCGAGCCGAGATCGTCGTAGAAGTACTTCGACGAAAGGCGCTTCGGCGTAGCGGTCAATCCGTCGCGCACATCCTGGGCGAATCGATGACTCGCCGCAGCGGCAGTCAGCTCCACGATCTCAAGGCGATCCCGTGGGACCGTCACCCGCTGTTGCATACCCCCCACTATACCCAATTTGGTAAAGCTTAGTTCCAATCGAGGAAGCTCGGCCCGAAGTTTGCAACGGCAAATGAGGGCTGAGCTGACGATGAGTGGGACTAAGCTTTGGGGCAGATGCCCCGGATGGCGGTTTCGGCGGCGGTATCCTCGGGTGTGTTCCTCGGGCGAATGTACATGGCCAGGTAGGTTTTGTCGTTGAGGTGCGTGGCGATCACGTCGATCTGCTGTTTGACCTGTTGCCCACCAGGACTCGCCTGGCCCTTATACTGCTCCGTCTCGCCAAGCATCGAATAGTAGTACGCATCCTGACTCCCGCAGATCCGCACAGCCTGCTGCTTGAGGACCTGCGCGTCTTTGACATCCGAACTCGTCACGATACTGTCGTACTCGATCTTGGTCGGTAGCGCCATCAACACGACGCCGCCGTGCTTAGGACCACCCCAGACTCGCACGAATGGGCCGACGGAGACCACCTGCGTGTAACCCGGCGGGGCTTGAAAACTCGTCGCATCGGTTGCGCTTCCACATGCGGCGAGTGCAACAACAACCGCGAGAGCCACCAAAGCGCGATGCATGTTCATTTGCGATCTTTTCCACGCTCGTAGCCCGCGATCCGTCCCCAGCGCTCGAAGATCAGCGCAACATACTCGCGCGTTTCTTGATATGGCGGCACGCCATGATAGCGCGCGACGGCTCCGGGTCCCGCGTTGTAGGCAGCGAGCGCCGTGGCATATGGGTCTGCGTACGTTCCGTCATATGCGCTGACGTAGGACGCGAGCAGACGAGCAGCCCCTGGGATCGCGCGATAAGGATCGAACGGATCGATACCATACGCATCAGCGGTTTCAATTTCGAATTGCGCGATACCGATCGCACCGGCCGAAGAGATCGCCGACGGATCGTACGCACTCTCTTGGAGGATCGTGGCGGCAAGAAATTCCGGCGGCAGTGACGTCGCGCGAGCCGCACGTACCGTGGCTACGGCGAGAGCGAGCGAGCCAATCGCGGTGATCCGTGGATTCGTGCGCATGATCGCGCGAGCGATCGCGAGTTGCGGCGAAGCAAGTCGACCGCCATCTTGGATGGGACGAGCGCCAAAGAGCACGTCGACATCGCTTGGAGCAGGCCAGCTTAACGCCGTGTTAATCGCGTATTCGACATTGGCAATTGCCAGCGGGTGCGTCGCCGTAGTACGGTCAGAGGTAGAAGCGCTGCATCCGCACAAAAAGGCTGCAACGGCTAAAACGATGACCGTCCTCGGACGAAGGAAGCGCACACATGGCACTTGCACTCGCAATGCTGATAGTACTCGTAGTTGGAGATTTTGCATCGACGTTCTTCTATCACGTTCCGCAACATCTCTGGTTGACGTTACACCTGCGCACCCATCATGACCGCCGCCGCTCCTACTGGGATCATGCCGTGCTCTCGACCAATGGCGAGGTGCTGCTGGACGGATTCCTCGGAGCGGTACCCTATCTGATCGTCGCCGCATTCGTTTGGCAGCTCTCCTGGCCCGGCGCGTTGCTCGGCCTGGTCCTCGGGCAGCTCCACGTCTGGTGGCGCCACACGACCGAGCTTGGTTGGAAGACCCCAGGGTGGTTGCTAGCGGTCGCCCGGCCGCTGCAGATCGTCCTCCCCGAGGACCACGACGGCCATCACCGAAACCCCGATATCGAGTTTGGCGACATCTTTCGCTTCTATGACGCACCGGCTCGATTTCTGCTGGCCAAACTCGCTCCTACGTCCCGTCGTACGCGCAACGCAGCCCTGCGGCGGTCGAAACGGGCACCGGTGCGCGCCTAGACGATAGCGGAGACTGAATGACCAAACGGGCCCTCTTCCTGATTTCGGACACCGGCGGCGGCCATCGAAGCGCGGCAAACGCAATCACCGCAGCCCTGGATGAAATCAAAGAACCGTTTGCATTCGAGCACCGCATCGAAGACGTCGCCGCCCACTGCGCGTTTCCCCTCACGCAACTCGGTCTGGGCTACAGCATGGCGCTGCGCTATGCGCCGCCGGTCTACGGTGCGCTCTACTACGCGACGAACGGCCGCCGCCGCTACCGTGCGCTGGTGCGGTTCTGCGAGCCTCTCTACCGCGAACGTCTCCGCGACCTCTTCCTCAGCTACAAGCCCAACGTCATCGTCTCGGTCCATCCGCTGCTCAACCACGCCGCACTGCGTGCACGCGCCGATGCCGGAATGCAACACGTTCCGATCGTCACCGTGATCACCGATCTTGGCAAAGTCCATGAGTCGTGGCTGATGCCCGACGCCGACGCCGTGGTGGTGCCGGCCCGCGAGGTCTACGAACGCGCGCTTTCGCGCGGGATTTCGCCCAGCCGCCTGCGCCTGCTCGGACAGCCCATCCATCCAAAATTCGACGATGTCGTCGGCACGAAGGAAGAACTGCGTAGGCAGCTCGGGTTGCCTGAAGACCAACTTATCGTAATGTTGATGGCCGGCGGCGAAGGCGGCGGTAAATTGCTGCCGACGACGCTCGCGCTTGCGCGCGCGCGTTTGCCGATACATCTGCTCGTCGTCTGCGGCCGCAACGAACCGCTGCGCGAGAAGCTCGATGAAATGTCGCACTCGCTGCCGACGCCGATGACCGTGCTCGGCTTCACCGACAAAATCTCCGAGTATTTCCGCGCCGTCGATCTCCTCGTGACCAAAGCCGGTCCCGGTTCGCTCGCAGAAGCTAATGCGGCGCAGCTTCCGGTCGTGGTTTACGATTACGTGCCCGGCCAAGAGCGCGGCAACGTCGAGTTCGTGCGACACAACGGTCTTGGCGCGGTTGCAATTCACGGCGCCGGCGAAGTGGTGCGTGCGGTTCGCTCGATGATCAAGACACCACATCGCCTCGACGAGATCCGCCGCAATCAAGAACTGGTCGCGCCGGTACGCAGTTCGCGCCGCATCGCCGCGCTGATCGCACAGATTGCCGAGACGGGGACGATCCCCGCGCAAGATGATATGCCTGCGCGTGCGCTCGCCGTGGCGGCAAGTCTCTGACGCTCGGGTAGATACTCCACTCGACTTGCAACATCCGCTCGCAAAAAAAGAGCTGGCATTTCTGCCAGCTCAAATCTGCGACGCGCAGTAGTTTTCGTTCTGGTTAGGAGCCGGGAGCCGTGGTGGTCTATTGGCGACCACGAGGCTCCCGGCGACGACACCAGGGCGAAAACTACAAAGCGTTCGCTAATGCCCATCCCTTTGGAGTGCCGATCCCTCCGGCTTGGTTATATTGCGACGCGTTGCACGAGTACGCAATATTGTTGCCGGAAGTGCACGGCGTGTAGTACGTGCTGTAGCCGGTTGACGAGAAGAGGCTGTACAGCGTCTGGTTGAGCCACCCGAGTTTGGTGCCGTGGAGTTCGTCGGCTTCGATGAACAACGCCACCGACGCAGGCGAGGACCACGACGTGCCAAGGTACTCGGCCCACGCTCCGCCGGTGTAAACCGCCACGTAATCGAAGGGCAACGAGATGTCGGGTTGATTGCGGCCAGTCGTAAGCATGCCCGCGATGCCGCTCTGCCAGCTCGGCTCCGCAACGACTGTCGAGACGCCGCCGCCGCCGTAGCAGACGTTGCGGATGCCGCCGTTGCACGACGCATCGCCGGCCGTCACCGTTTCGAGCACGCCGCCGCTGCTCTGCGTGAAGTTGACGCCGCCGATCGAGGTGAAGTACGGATCGCCCGCCGGTGCGCTGACGCCTTTACTCGTGCCGCACTCGTCGGAGCCCGTGTCACCCGACGACGCCGAGAACTCGACGCCTTCGGCTGCGCCTTGTTCCGCGATCGAGTTGGTTGCACTTTCGAACGACGTATCGCTCGATTCGCAACCGCCGAACGAGGAGTTCACCGCGCTCGCCTTCCCGTCGCTAAGCGCCTGGTTGTAGCCATTCTCGATGTTTTGATCCGTAAGCGAACCAATGTCGTAGACGATGATGTTCGCACCCGGGGCAAGACCGGAGATCGTTTGTACGTCGAGATCGGTCTCGGGATCGTCACCGCTGCCGCCGCCGTTTACGGCAACGTTCGTGATGGTGCCGGTTTGCTTGACGCCGGCCGCACTGAGATACGTTGCGACGTAGCTCGTGTTGACCGGATCGTCGATGACAACGGCCGCGGTGTACCCTGCGCCGTTGCAGCCATGCTGCACCGGGAAGTCAAACGGCTTGGCAACACCGGTTGCAAGCGTGCCGCTCGAGTTCGTAAGCGGTCCGCTGTCCGCCGCCGCGCCGTTGCACGCCGTGCCCGGCGAGCTCGTCGGTGAGGCAGTTGGCGACGTAGTCGGCGACGTGGTCGGCGAGGCTGACGGCGTCGGAGTCGGCGAATGCGTCGGCGTTGGTGTAGGCGAAGGCGTCGCCGATGGTTTGGGCGTCGGCGTTCGGTGCCGAGCGTCACTGCCGTCGTCTTGCTGTATCTGCGTTTCCGCGATCACGATGTTGCTAAGCGACGCGGTGCTCACGTACGACGCTATCGACGAAGGTATCGTCTGCCGGTTTGACGTTCGCGTAGCGTTGACCGTACTTACCCTGTTGCACGCTGTGCATCTCGGTCGTGAAGTAGCTCTCGACAATCGAACTTGGCGCGGTCGCATCGACGACCGTGCGGTTCGAGTACCGATGCGTTACCGTGAACCCGGCAGTTTGCAGCGCGTTGACAACGGCTTGTTCTTGTTGCGCCGTCGGTGCGTACATGCTGTTGAACTGCGCGGGAGACAGGAACTGATGTCCGCCATTCGGACCGCTCTGCGCGGCAACGAATGCATCGAGCTGCGCTTGATTGTTGTAGCGCAGCGTGAGCGTTATGGATACCGCTGAATTCGTTGGCCGGCGACCGAGGTCGGTAACCGCGAGCGACCCGCTCGTTTGAGGTACGGAAATCAACGGCGCCGATGGACCCGCTTGATTCTGTGAGGGCAGCGCGTTACTCGCGCCGGCACCCGGGATGGACGATGAGCCACCACCGCAAGCGGTGAGCGACATCACAAGGACAACACACCCAGCCAGTACCCTGTGTGATATATGCATAAGCCTCCTACCAAATAAGAGCAGCAAAACGCGCGCGGACAATGTCGCGTGATGCTGATAAATCTACTTGGAAAATGCCGAGAAAGACAATAGGCGACCAGCCGGGCTAGCCCATTTGCACTAGTTTGTGCACGTTTTGCTCGCCCGCTAGGTGCGCTTATCTCAGAAAGAGCCCCGCAGCAACGCTGCGGGGCTCTCTGCTACGCCCGGGATGGCAAAGCGCTAAAGAGCGTTTGCTAATGCCCAGCCTTTGGGTGTGCCGATCCCTGCGGCTTGGTTATATTGCGACGCGTTGCACGAGTATGCAATATTGTTGCCGGAGGTACACGGCGTGTAGTACGTGCTGTAGCCGGTCGATGAGAACAGGCTGTACAGCGTTTGGTTGAGCCAGCCGAGTTTGGTGCCGTGGAGTTCGTCGGCTTCGATGAACAGTGCCACCGATGCAGGCGAGGACCACGATGTGCCGAGATACGACGCGAACGCGCCGCCCGTATACACGGCAACCGGATCGAAGGGTAGCGAGATGTCAGGTTGGTTGCGGCCGGTGGTGATCACACCCGCGATACCGCTCTGCCAGCTCGGCATTGCAACGGTCGTCGAGACGCCGCCGCCACCGTAGCACTTGTTGCTAACGCCGCCGCTGCACGATGCCTCACCGGCCGTTACGGTTTGCAGCACACCGGCGCTGCTGTAAGTGAAGTTCACGCCGCCAATCGACGTGAAGTACGGATCGCCGGCGGGTGCGCTAACACCCTTGGTATTGTTATTGCCGCACTCGTCGGAGCCGGTGTCACCCGACGACGCCGAGAATTCGACGCCTTCGGCTGCGCCTTGCTCTGCGATCGAGTTGGTTGCGCTTTCGAACGATGGATCGCTCGATTCACAACCGCCGAACGAGGAGTTCACTGCGCTTGCCTTCCCATCGCTGAGCGCCTGGTTGTACGCATCTTCGATGTTTTGATCCGCGAGTGAACCCATGTCGTAGACGATGATGTTCGCGCCCGGAGCAAGACCGGAGATTGTTTGCACGTCGAGATCGGTCTCCGGATCGTCACCGCTGCCGCCGCCATCGACGGCAACGTTCGTGATCGTACCGGTTTGCGTGACGCCTGACGCCGAGAGATAACTCGCCACATAACTCGTGTTGACCGGATCGTCGATAATGACTGCGGCGGTGTAGCCCGCGCCGTTGCAGCCGTGCTGCACCGGATAATCGAACGGCTTTGCAACGCCGGTTGCGAGCGTGCCGCTCGAGTTCGAAAGCGCACCGTTGTCGATTGCCGCGCCGTTGCAACCGCTCGTGGGCGAGCTGGTCGGTGAGGTCGTCGGCGATGCCGACGGGGTCGGGCTCGGCGAGTGCGTTGGAGAACTCGTCGGCGTCGCCGTCGGAGCCGTGGTCGGCGTCGCCGTCGGTGACGGCGTCGGCGTGCTCGTGCCGCCGCTCAGCGTGAGCGCCGTGGAATCGACGAAGAAGTTCGTCACGCGCGTGCCGGTCTGCACGCCGTAGAACTTGATCGTCGCATTCAAACCGGCATACGACGAGAGGTTGACGCTCTCTTTGACGTAGCCGCCGCCGGTGTTCGTCGTGTTGTTGAACGTTTGTACGGTCGTACCGTTGACGGTCACATAAAACGAGTCTTTTACGGTCGTCCTCGACTCGTTTGTGCCGACAAAGAGTTCGTAGGTCAACGTGGCGGTGCAACCGGCCGGAATCGCCACGGTCTGCGACACGCCCGGATCGGTTACCGGTGACGAATAGCCGTCGATCCACGCAAACCAGCTGCCCTGGTATGCGTACGGCGAATAGTCCGTGATGTCGCCGTTGGTATCACTCCAACTTACCTCACCCGATTCGAAGCCCGGATTGAGCAGCAATTGTCCGGTGCAGCCGCTCGCGGCGATGCGCATCGCTGCAGGAGCTTCACTCGGATTGCCCGCGCCGCCCGGCTTCGACATCGTCACGTCGAGGTTTTGCGGATTGCGAATCACGCCGCCGTCTTGCTCGACCTGCGTTTGCGCGATCACGAGGTTGCTGAGCGAGGCCGTAAGCACGTACGGTGCAATCGATGACGGCACTGTGCCCGGCTTGACGTTCGCATACCGCTGTCCGTATTTGCCCTGTTGTACGCTGTGGATTTGGGTCGAGAAGAAACTCTCGACAACCGAGTTCGGCGCAGTCGCATCGACAACCGTTCGGTTCGAGTAGCGATGCGTAACCGTGAAGCCTGCAGCTTGCAGCGCGTTCACGACGGCTTGTTCTTGTTGCGCCGTCGGCGCGTACATGCTGTTGAACTGCGCGGGGGTGAGGAATTGATGCGCGCCGTTCGGCCCGCTCTGTGCCGCAACGTATTGATCTAACTGCGCTTGATTGTTGTAGCGCAGCGTGAGCGTAATGCTCACCGGTGAATTCGATGGGCGCCGCCCGATATCGGTCACTGCGAGCGATCCGCTCGTTTGAGGTACGGAGATCAACGGCGCCGATGCCGATTGATTCTGTGAGGGCAGCGCGTTGCTCGCGCCGGTTCCCGGGATGGACGATGCGCCGCCACCGCAGGCGGTGAGCGACATCACAAGGACCACACACCCAGCCAGTACCCTGTGTGATATATGCATAAGCCTCCTAGCAAATAAAAGCAGCAAAACGCGCGCGGGCAATCTCGCGCGATGCTGATAAATTTACTGGCAAATTGCTGGCAAATACAACAGGCGAGCTTTTCCGGTGCATAGTATTTTTTGCACCCGCCAATGTTGTATGCGTTATACCAGTGAAAACTAGCCCATCTGCGCTAGTTTGCATCCGGAAAATTGGACGTCGCGTGGTGTGGCAACCAGATGTAGCCTAGGTTTGTTCGATGAGCTTGCGCGAGATCCACAGCGCGAGGCGAGGTGGGGTAATACGCAGCAGCAGTGGCAATAATTTATTGGTGAGTCCGGGGATCTCAAGGTCTTTGCCCGCGAGCATCGCGCGATAACCTGCGCGCGCGACGGATGCCGCATCCGCCATCGGCATTTTGAAGAGCAGCGTCTGCTTCATATCGGCGCGATCCGCGAATCCCGTGGCCGTTGCGCCAGGCGCGAGGCACGTTACGGTGACGCCGCTTCCGCGCGATTCCTCGGCAAGTGCCTGCGAAAACGAGAGTACATAGGCCTTCGACGCGTAGTACACAGCAGCGAACGGTCCGGGCAAGAAACCCGCGGTCGAAGCAACATTGAGAATCCGTCCCGCACCGCGTTCGCGCATCGCCGGGAGATAGACGCGGCACAGCTCGGTAAGCGTCATGACGTCGAGCAGCACTTCTTCACGCGTACGTTCGGGCGGAATCGTGTCGAAACGCCCGTTGCTCGCAAAGCCCGCGTTGTTGATCAGGATGTCGCAGGACGGTACGCGCTCGCGCAGACGCGCGGCGGCATCCGGCACGCCGAGATCTTGCGCGATCGTTTCAACGCTGACCGCGTATTGCGCGCGTAACTCGCCGGCGATGACCGCAAGCTTGTCGCCCGAGCGCGCGACGAGCACGAGGTCCCCTCCATCGGCAGCGAGCAATTTGGCGAACTCGAGCCCCAGGCCACCTGAGGCGCCGGTGACCAGCGCCTTCATTTGAAGGCGCTCCGCTCCAAGCGGAGCCTGTCCTGAGCGAAGTCGAAGGGCGCCCCCCACTTCGTGGGTCCCCCGAACCACGGGGTGCATTTAACCTGTATGACGAGCACGTGATTCCCCCGGGGCACCCCAAATCGACATTTCAATCGCTACGAGCCAAGCGTCGTGAGTCCGCCGCGAAACGCCATCGTCGCTGCACCCACTTGACCAGCATCGTTGCCAAGTTGCGCGACGACGATCCGCGTTGTGCCGCGCGGCACCATCGTGGTCAGCTCGTCGACGCGTCCGCGAACGGCGTCGAGCATGAAGTCCGCCGCGCTCGAAACGCCGCCACCGAGCGCAATTACCTCGGGATTGACGAAGGCGATGACATTGGCAAGTCCGATCGCGAGATCGGCGGTGAAGTTCTTCCACGCGGCGAGTGCATGCCAGTCACCGGCCTGCGCCGCCTTGCGAATCTTCTTTGAACCGAGCTTGTCGCGGTCCATGTCGAGCAGCGCGCTGCGCGGAAACGATGGCGCGACCGCAAAAGCATGACGGATCAAGCCGGTCCCTGACGCCTGCGCCTCAAAGCAGCCAATCTTTCCACAGCTACAGACGAAACCGTCGCTTGGACGGATCTGATGGTGGCCCACTTCTCCCGCGCCGAACCGGTTGCCCAGAATGAGATCACCATCGGCAACGATCCCGCCGCCGATACCGGTGCCCAAGGTCAGCAGCACGAAGTTGCGCGTACCACGTCCCATCCCGTAGGTGTACTCTCCGAGCGTCGCGCAGCGTGCATCGTTGCCGACGAAGACCGGCATGTCGAAGTGCGCGCGCAGGGTCTCACCGAGCGGGGCATTCGTCCATTTGAAGTTGGGGCTGTACAAGACGGCACCCGAGCGGGGCTCGATGTTGCCGGGTGAGCCGACGCCGATGCCAACGACCTCTTTGGCATCCGGGTCGTTGAGGGCTTGACCGATCGTGTCGAACAGCACCGCGTTGACGGCATTAAAGGAGAGGTCTTCTAAATCGACCTCGTACTGGCGATGGATCGTGCCGTCTTCACTGACGACGGCGGCGGTAACGTGCGAGCCGCCAAGGTCGACACCGACTGCTGTGCGCAAGTAATCATCCCCCGCATAAAACGCTGGAACCGGGCGGATAAAGTACTCCAAACCACCAGGCCGCACCCGCAATGTGTAGCGAACTTCGCTCAATCATGGAAACGATCGACCTCATCACCCTGCGCGACTTTACCAAACGCACCGGCCAGCCCACGCACCCCGAGCTGCTCGACGCGCGACCAATGGAGCACGTCAACGAGATCGAGATCACCGAAGAGCACATCACGATCACGTACGACGAGAAGACCACGCGCTTCTACAATGCAAACGAGATCACCAAACGCGAATGGGTCTACAAATACAATGACGATCCCGAATTCGTTCGAGCGATCGGCAAAGTCATCGACCTCGCACGCAAGCACCTCAAAGATCTTCCCGAGAACATCACGTGTCCGCCAGGCTGTGCGCAGTGCTGTTCCGGCTACGAGCCGTTCGTCAGCCGCGCTGACGTCGAACGTATCGCAAACCATCTCGGCATGACGTACACGCAAGTTATGGACGAGTACATTGAAAAGCGTCCGACTGCCGACGGCTTCCATGTGGGATGGGTGCGTAAGGTTACCGACGATCTTGCCGACAGGTGCGTCTTCCTGATGGGCAGCAAAAGCGGCAAGTACTACTGCGGCATTTATCCGGCGCGCCCACACGATTGTGCGGACTTTACGCCGATTGGTTGCGACGATGTCGACGAGGACCTCTCGCACCGTGGCGCCCTGAAGATCGGTGCGGCATTCAAACCGAACCCCCGCCGGCGCAAGCGCAGGTAACGGCAGTTGTGCGACGGTAGGTAGCGTCATGACGTCGTTACTGATCCGCCGCAGCGTAGCGTTTTGCGCGGCGCTAGCCATGTTCGCACAATTCACTCCGGCCCGAGCCGCCAACGGAACGGTTTCCGCGTCGCAGTACGCGGGCCTCGCGTGGAGGTCTATCGGGCCGTTGCGCGGTGGGCGCACCAAATCGATTGCAGGCGTACCGAGCGCCCCAAATCGTTTCTACATCGCTGCCGTCAATGGTGGCATTTGGCGCACCGACGACGCCGGTCGCACATGGCGGCCGATCTTCGACGATCAGCCGACCGGTTCGATCGGCTCGCTCGCGGTCGCACCGAGCGATCCGAGCGTGATCTACGCAGGCAGCGGTGAAGGGCTCCAGCGTCCCGATCTCTCGGTCGGCAACGGGATCTACAAATCCACCGACGGCGGCAATTCGTGGAAGCACCTCGGCTTGAACGACGGACAGCAAATTCCGCAGATCGCCGTGGATCCGGGCGATCCGAACCGGCTCTTTGTTGCCGTGCTCGGACATCCGTACGGACCCAATTCAGAACGCGGCGTTTACCGTTCTACTGATGGTGGCGCAACCTTCACACGCGTCCTCTATCGCGACGACAACACCGGCGCCTACAACGTGCGCATCGATCCGTCCAATCCGCAGATACTGTACGCAACGCTGTGGGCCGCACGACAAGCGCCCTGGGAGGTCGGGGGATCGTTCGAACAACCGGGGAGCGGCATCTTCAAATCGACCGATGGCGGCGATCATTGGACGCGCTTGAAAATGGGACTTCCGGCGGCGATGGGACGAGCCGAGATCGCGATCGCGCCCTCGAACTCCCAGGTCGTCTACGCCTACGTCGATGGGTACGGTAGCACCGGCGGTACCGTGTTCCGCAGCAATGACGGCGGAGCGAATTTCGCCGCGACGAGTGACGATCAGAACACGATTGGCGAACGCGGCGACGATCTCGTCGCAATCGCGGTAGATCCGAAGGATCCGCAAACGCTGTACCTTACGAATACCTCAACCTATCGCTCCACCGATGGCGGCAAACATTTTACTGCGATCAAAGGCGCACCGGGCGGCGATGACTATCAGAACGTTTGGATCAATCCCGACAACCCCGACATCATCGGACTCGTGAGCGATCAAGGCGCGACGATCTCGGTCGATCACGGCGCGACATGGAGTTCGTGGTACAACCAGCCGACGGCGCAGATGTATCACGTGAATACGGATAACCGGTTTCCCTATCGCGTCTGCGGCGGACAGCAAGAGTCCGGCTCGGCGTGCGTGCTCAGCCGCGGTGACTGGGGTGAAATCACCGAACGCGATTGGGAAACGGCCGGCGCAGAAGAATACGGCTATGTCGTTCCCGACCCGCTGCACCCCGGCGTGTTCTACGGCGGAAAAGTCGACAAATTCACGGAGAGCACCGGGCAGCAGCAAGATGTATCGCCCAATCCGCTGCGCGGCAAAGGCTACCGCGTCGTGCGCACCGAGCCGATTGCCTTCGATAACTTCGATCAGTCACTGATGTACTTCGGCGCGAATCGCGTGTACGCGACGCGCAACGGCGGCCAATCGTGGCACACGATTAGCCCGGACCTCACCCGCGCGCATCCCGCGATCCCAAGCGTTATCAGCGCCTTCGAGTCGAGCGATCCGCAAAAAGGCGCGCACCGCGGCGTCGTCTATGCACTTGCGCCGTCCTATCGCCATCCCGGTACGATTTGGGCCGGCACCGACGACGGCTTGATGTGGATCACGCGCGACGGCGGCGCGCACTGGCGCAACATCACACCACCCGATCTCACCGCCTGGAGTAAGATCTCGATCATCGATGCATCGCGCTTCGACGACAATACGGCGTATATCGCGGTGAACCGATTCCGCCTCGACGATCTCCACCCGTGGGTGTATCGTACGCACGACGGCGGCGCACACTGGACGAAAATAACAAACGGCCTGCCGAGCGACGAGCCGGTGAACGCGGTGCGCGCGGATCCAACGATCGCGGGGCTGCTCTACGCGGGAGGCGAAGGCAGCGTCTCGGTTTCGTTCGATGACGGCGCACACTGGCAGTCGCTGCAACTGAACCTTCCGCATACCTCGATGCGCGATCTCAACGTGCACGGCAACGACCTCGTCGTCGCGACGCATGGACGCGGCTTTTGGATCCTCGACGACATCGAACCGCTGCGCGAACTCGCGCACACGAGCGCGTGGAACGGCCCGCATCTCTTCGCGCCGATCACTGCCTATCGCATTCGGCGCAACGTGAATACCGACACACCGCTGCCTCCCGAGGAGCCACACGGCACGAACCCGCCCGACGGCGCGCTCTTATACTACGCGCTGCCCACATCGGCGGCGCACGTCGCGATTTCCGTCTACGACGAGCACGGCACGCTGATGCGCCGCTATTCCAGCGACGATCCCGCTCCGCGCCCAGTGGAATTCGACAAGCCGACGTATTGGGAGCAGCCGTTCGTACGACCCTCGACCGATGCTGGCATGCACCGGTTCGTATGGAATCTGCGCGAGCCGTCGCCGGAAGCGGTGTCGGTCGATCTGCCGATTTCTGCAAATGATGAAGACACGCCCCGCGTGCCGCAAGGCGCACTCGTTGTTCCCGGGCGGTACGTGGTGAAACTCGACGTTGATGGCGTCGTGCAGTCGCAACCGCTGCGCATCTTTATGGATCCCCGCGTGCACGCGTCGCAGCAAACGCTCGAGCGGCAATATGCAATGGCGCACGATGTTGCAACATTGCTCGATCGGACCTATGATGCCCGTACGCGCGACCTGGCGCGCAAGGAAGCAAAGGATGCCGCCGCATTAGGCCGGATAAACGGGGGCCTGGGTTTCCTCATCGATCTCATCGACGGCGCCGATGCACCGGTACCGCAAGGCACGACGGAGGCCTACTGTGCGGCCCGTGGGCAGGCACTCGCGGCACTAGGGGGGGCAAACACCGGAAATCCATTTTGTCACTCGGCTCGTTAAAGCACCACAGAGCAAAGTTTCTATCGAAGGAGTCTCGCATTCATGAAAAACCTTAAGCTCGCCATCCTCGGCGCGGCGCTCGCGGGCGTGCTCGCAGCCACCGCGTCAGCCGCGACCCCGACCACGATCACGATAAAAATGGTGGCTCAGAATGATAGCGGTGAGAACGGCACCGCGACCCTCACGCAAGTCGCCGACGGCACCCGCGTTGAGGTCAAGCTCGACGGCGCGCCCAAAGACGTCCCCCAACCGACGCATATTCACGTCGGCAACTGCGGACACATCAATAAAGCGCCGGAATATCCGCTGACCTCCACGACCAATGGCGTCGCCGTTTCGACCGTAAAGGGCGTTTCGCTCGCCGATCTCCTCAAGGCCACCTACGCAATCAACGTGCACAAGAGCGGCACCGACATCGCGACGTACGTGTCGTGCGGAAATATCGCAGCGCCGGCTAGCGCGATGTAACTACTGCAGCAATGATGCATATCGGGCGGCGTCCACGTTGCCGCCCGATATCACAATGCCGATTCGCCTGTTGCGGACCGGCATGCGTTCGTTGAGCACGGCGGCAAACGCGGCGGCGCCACTGGGTTCAACAACCAGCTTCATGCGCTCGAAGAGCAAGCGCATCGCCTCCACCAATTCGTCGTCGCTCACGGTTACGATACCGGCGGCGTGCTCTTTGATGATCGGAAACGTCACTTCACCCGGCGATTGCGTCTGCAATCCGTCAGCGATCGTCTTCGGCACGTCGATCGTTACGCGCTCACCGCGCGCGAAAGATTGTTGCACGTCATTACCGGCCCGCGGCTCCACGCCCCAGATCTCGATGTCGGCATCGAGCCCATGTGCCGCGATCGCGCATCCGGCGAGCAGTCCGCCGCCACCGAGCGGCGTCACAATCGCATCGAGCGGCCCCGCGTCGTGTAAGAGCTCGAGCGCCGTCGTACCTGCGCCGGCGGCGATGCGTTCGTCGTCGTACGGCGGCACGATCGTTGCGCCGCGTTCCTTTGCAAGAGCCTGCGCGATCACCGCGCGATTCTCTTCCGAGCGCTCGTAGAGAACGACCTCGGCACCATAGCCGCGCGTCGCGGCGAGCTTACTCTCGGGCGCATCGCGCGGCATCACGATCGTCGCCGGAATGCCGAGCAGCTGCGCCGCCAGCGCGACGCCCTGCGCGTGATTGCCGCTCGAGTACGCGACGACACCGCCCTGGCGTTCGCGCTCCGAAAGTTGCGCGAGGCGATTGTAGGCGCCGCGAAACTTGAACGCACCCATGCGCTGCAAGTTCTCACATTTGAAGAAGAGCTGCGCACCGGTGCGTTGGTTGAACGTCGCCGACGTCATCGTCGGCGTATGATGGGCAACGCCGCGAATGCGATCGGCCGCCTCGACGACGTCGTTGAAGCTAAGTGGCGGCATTAGCCGGTTTGAAATTCCACTGGGTGACCTTGCCCTGATCGTCCATCGCAAGTTGCTCGAGATAGGAACGCTTCTCGAACTTCACGGTGAAGCAATGGAAACCCGGCGTGCACGGCGTCGTCTCCTTGATTGATTCGAGCTTGCCTTGCGCGCTGAGTTCGTCGGCGTACTCGGCAACCTTCACGCGCGAGATGTTGACGCCGGGTGCGATATCGTTTTTTACCGGGGTCAAGTCGTTACTCATCACCGCGCGAGTGATTTTGTCGGCCTCGCGCTCGTACTTATTTTCGAACGAGCATCCGGCCAGGAGCAGCGCCGCGGACATCGCGAGCAACGCAGCGTAAGAGATTTTCACGTCGATACGACCTCCTGAGTCACGTATGGAAGAAATGTCAACGCCGGATTCCACTCCTGCGCGAGCCGCACGCTCCATTCGCTCTCGAATAGCGCGATCGGCTGTCCTTCCCAGTCTTCTACGAGCTTGGCGTTGGTCGGCAGTTGCGCGCGCGTAACCTCTGGAGCCTGTCCTGAGCCTGTCGAAGGGCCCCCGACGCGCAGCGCGAGCATAAACGGTAGGTTTGAGAAATGAGTCTTCACGCCGTATTCCGATTCGAGACGATACTTGGCAACCTCGAATTGCAGCTCGCCGACCACGCCGACGATCGGCTCGGTACGCGTCGAGCCCCACGGGTAGAAGATCTGCACGGCTCCCTCCTCGCGCAACTGCGCGATGCCCTTCCCGAACGATTTGTAGCTCGCCGTATCGATACTACGGACCGATGCGAAATGTTCCGGGGCGAACGAGGGGATCGGCGGAAATACGACCGGCGCGCCCTCGTAGAGCGTATCGCCGATTGCAAAGACGCCGGGGTTGGCTAAACCGACTACGTCGCCGGCGTACGCGGCCTCGAGCGACTCGCGCTCGTCGGCAAAGAGCTTCATCGCGCGCGCGAGGCGCACGTCCTTGCCGGTACGCTCGTTGCGTACGGTCATATCGCGCTCGAACTTGCCCGAACATACGCGCACGAATGCGATACGGTCGCGATGGCGTGGATCCATATTGGCCTGAATCTTGAAGACAAAGCCGGTGAAGTGCTCGTCGTTGGGATCGACCACACCGCGGCCCACCGGCGGCGGGCTCATCGCAATAAACGCATCGAGAAAGAGCTGCACGCCGAAGTTCGTTACGGCCGAGCCGAAGAACACCGGTGTGGTCTCACCGCGCAGCATCGCCTCGCGATCGAACGTTTCGCCGGCCCCCTCGAGCAAGTCCAACCCATCGATGAACGAAGCAAACGTCACTTCATCGACCAGCTCGCGCACTTTGGGATCGCGCGCGTCGGCCGTTTGCACCGACGCTTTGGTTGCGCCGTGCGCGCTGCGTTCGAAGAGATAAAGTTCGCGTGACTGCCGGTCGTACACACCGCGGAACGTCTCGCCGCTGCCGAGCGGCCAATTCATCGGATACGTCCCAATGCCGAGCACGCTCTCGAGTTCGTCGAGCAGTTCGAGCGGGTCGCGGCTCGGACGATCCATTTTATTGATGAACGTAAAGAGCGGAATCTTACGATCGCGGCAGATCGCGAAGAGCTTTTTGGTTTGCGGCTCGACGCCTTTGGCCGCATCGATCAGCATGACCGCGGCGTCGGCGGCAAGCAGCGTGCGATACGTGTCCTCGCCGAAGTCCTGGTGACCGGGCGTATCCAGCAAGTTGACCGTATAGCCGTCATACGGAAACTGCAACACGGTCGAGGTGATCGAGATGCCCCGTTCACGCTCGAGGTCCATCCAATCGCTCGTCACCGCGCGCTGACGCTTGCGGGCCGAAACCTGGCCGGCAACATGAATCGCACCGCCGTAAAGCAACAGCTTTTCGGTGAGCGTGGTCTTGCCCGCATCGGGGTGCGAGATGATGGCGAACGTACGTCGCCGGCGAACTTCGTCGGTGATACTCATGAGTGGTCCGTGATGTCGTAGATGCGCAGGTCCGTAGTCGATCCGCTCGTGCGTAAGAGCGCGAGCGTTCCGTCTATCGTATAAAGGGTCGTATGGGGCGGCACGCGCAGACGGTCCGAGCCCCGCTCCACCAGCAATTCGTCATGGCTGACGAAAATCGTGCACGACCCATACGTCAGACGCGAGCCGGCCCGCACGGGTTGCGCCCCGGCCGGAAGGCGCGCCTTCACGTAGGAGGCGGCACCGCTGGTCTCCGAGCGCTGCGTGAAGCAGTCGGGGAGCGCCGAGAGCGCCCACGGCGCGTTTCCAGTGACACTACCCGCACGCGGCGGAGGCGCCGTCGCCTTCCAAAAGTTGATGTGTCCCGGGAGGACGACGTGGGCGCGCATCGTCACCAAAACAGCAATCGTCAGCACGATCACCGTTGCTATCGCATAATATCGAAGCATAATTACTGCAGAGTGATGCGTGCCGCACCGACAGCGTAGTCTGCCATGCCGTAGTACACATCGAAAATGCGCGGCCCAAGATCGCTACGCTCGTCGATCGCCGTCGGAAAGACGACGTTGTCCACGATGCCTTTGCGCTCGAGGTCAGTCTCGGGCGTAAGCACCGGCTGCGGCGAACGGTAGATGATGCGATCCGGCCGCTCGAGATCGTGAATCACGATGCCCGCGCTATAACGAAACTTTGGTCTCGCGCCACTGTTGTCGAGCAGATCGACGCCGTGGTAGAGCGAGAACCAACCTTCATTGATGCGCACGGGCGGTGTCCCGGCGCCGACCTTGATTGAACCCCACTGTTCGTCGGGCGAAAGCACGATCACGCTTTCGCCCACATCGAGCAACGCCTTGGGATCACGCAGCGCGGGCTCGAGCGGCACATACGCGATGCGAATCGATTCGCGATCTTCGTACGGCAAGCGCTGGATCAGCGGAATCGCAGCGCGTCCGTCGACGGCGGAAAGATGTAACATCGGGCGATGATAGAGCGCAAGCGATGGAACACCGCGCGGTGAGAGCACCGGCTCGGGAAAGAATGCCGCGTCTTTGTCGTCGCCGTCGACCATTCCGGGTTGCTCGAAGCGCATTAGTCCAAGGCGTTCCCAATTGTACCCGTCCTGCGAGAGCGCGAGCGCGATACGCGGTCCCGCCGGACCAAATGCCGTATACGCCATCACATAACGGTCGAGCACGGGGACAAAGGTCGTGCGCGGATCCTCACAACCGTAGCCCGGGGAAGGCCGCTGCTCGTACGGCGCGGTCGGCTCGAGCGCAAAACCGTCGCGCGCGACGCTGAATGCGCCGTTCTGATAGTCCACGTGCACGCGGCCGACGCGGGAAATGTTGCCTTTTGCAACGTCTCGCGGATAGATCAATAACTTGCCGTCGCGGGTGCGCGCGCCCGCAGGATTGAGCGTGCCTTCGGCTTCACGCGGATCGCCATCGGGCACGATGACGGGTCCGAGTCGCTCGACGAGTGCGTTCATGGTTTCTATGGCAACACCGTTTGCGTGATCTCGTCGCCGCTCGGCGTTACAACGTCAACGTGAATACCACTGCGATATACCGAATTCGGTACGATCCACAGTGTATACGTGCGGTAATCAATCGACGGTTCGCCACCATCGGCGGGCGGCTGCTCGAACGCGACGACACGCACGCGTTCATCGTTGGCTCGAATCGACTCGATTACTTGTCGGTAGCCGCTGCGCGTGTGCGGCCCCATCAGCAATACAACGCCAAACTCGCCTTTGAAGCGCACGGGAGCTTTAATACCCAGGTGCGCAAGCGCACTTGGGTCGCGAACGACAACGATCTGATTCCCCCCGGGCTCGGTGGTCGTGCCGCCTGCGAGCGTTTGAACGCGCACTTCGCGGCAACCGGTCAGGAGCAACAGTGCCACGAGGGCCAACCAGCGCTTCACGGCTCCTGCCTTTCGCGCGTTCGCGGGCCAGACATTCCTTCTGTCACCACATTCTGTCGGGAGGCGTTGTAGAATAAGTCATGCTGGCCTTCGTGCTGGCGGCGGTGGCGGCAACCACGGCGAGCGCGCCTAGCCCGTCACCTACACCGCTGCTACAAACGATTATTACGGTCAAATCGTCGCCGCTTTGCGGCGCCTTCGCGGCGCATACCAATGCAGCGATTAGTTCCGCACTGGCCAACGACCAGAGCCTCGGCACGACCATTCTCACCCTGCGCTCGCCCGACTTGGCCGGTTCGTCGCTCGATCGCACATCCGAAATCCATCGCCTCAATACGCTCTCGGACACGATCTACAAGCAATATCGAGCGGGCGAGCGTGAGGTCAACGAGCTTCGTGACCTTGCCAACAAGGCAACCGACCCCGACGAAAAAGCCGCGCTCAAGGATGCAGCCGATGCCCTGGGCGGAGCGCTCTATCGGCAACACCTGATGCAGCGCGACCTCGACGGGTTGGTGAATTATCTGTACGCCTCGGACATGATGGCGAGCGACGACGACACAACCCGCGACCCCGATGCGCCGCGAAGGCAATTCCTCCAGGATGTGCCCGGCGCCCACCCGATCAACGGCAGTTCGCCCGTCTGGACGCCATACGACATACCGCTCGCCGGGACCGAATCGTTGACCGACGACATCACGCTGGCTCGCGCCGCGTCCCAGGATTTCATGACGCGGCTCCCCGCGGTGCGCAATGACGAGCGAACCGCCGTGCCCCGCATCGAAGCCGCCGCCGACAAGTGCTAGGCCGGGGAGGCGGCCCTTCGGGCGACTCCCGACCATTGCGATAGGTTCGATAGCGTAAGTCGCCGTACGCTTGAGGTCTTCATGAAGATCTTGCGACGCCTTTCGGCCGCATCGGTGATCGTTGCGCTTGGGACGGTAATGCTCGGCAGTTGGACGCGTATCAACGGCGCCGGCATGACCTGCCCCGACTGGCCGCTCTGCCACGGCATGCTGATTCCCTCGATGGCCAACGGGACCGTCTGGGAATGGAGCCACCGGCTCTTTGCGTTTTGCGTTGCTCCGCTCGTTATCGCCGTGATGGTTGCGGCATGGCGTCTGCGCGATCGTGCGCCGTTCATCGCGCCAACACTCGGTGTTGTCGGAGCGCTCTTCATCGTGCAGTGTATCCTTGGCGCAGCGACGGTGCGTCTTTCGAACAGCCCGATGTCGGTCGTGCTCCACTGGGGAACGGCAATGGCCTTCATCGCCTCGCTATGTGCGATGATGCTGTTCGCCTCCGAGCCGGAGGACGCGCGTGTACCCGCACGTGCGCGACGCTACGAGATCAGCCTGACGGGGATCCTGGCCGGAACGGCGCTCGTCACCTTTGTCACGATGTGCGTTGGTGCGTACGTCAGCTCGAGCGGCGCCGGACTTGCCTGTCTCTCGATTCCGGAATGCGCCGGCAATGTCGTCGTATATACGCAAGGACAGTACGCGCAAATGTTGCACCGCTTTATTGCATCCGCTACGTTGCTGTGCGCAGTCGGCAGCTTCGCCTTCGCTTGGATGCGTCCGGCCTCGATGCGCGTGCGCTTCGCGGTCAGCGCCGCTTTGGGATTGGTCTTCGTGCAAATCGTACTCGGCCTGCTCAACGTCGTGCTGCGCCTTCCGATGGACCTGCGCGAGGCTCACGCGTTCAACGCCGCGCTCGTCTTCCTTGCATTCGTTGTTGCAACACTGTTCGCCGTGCTCGATCTACGCGTGCCGGCCTACGATACGAGCAGCGCATCGTGAAGATGATCGCCGACTACTACGAGCTGACCAAACCGCGGATTATCGTCCTGCTGTTGATTACGACGGCGGCTGCAATGGTCATGGCCGCGCGTGGCGTTCCACCGCTCGCGCTGACGTTTTGGACGCTCTTTGGCGGCGCGCTTGCCGCCGGATCGGCGGGAGCGCTCAACTGTGTATTCGATGCCGATATCGACCGCGTGATGTCGCGCACGATGCAACGGCCGATTCCGCAAGGCCGCATCACGCCGATTGCCGCGACGATTTTCGCCGTGATTCTCGGCATAACGGCGTTTTCGGTGCTCTTTTTCCTGGTCAATCCGCTCGCCGCGTGGCTCTCGCTCGCGGGGAATGTGTTTTACGTCGGCATCTACACGATGTGGCTCAAGCGCAGAACCGCGCTCAACATCGTCATCGGCGGAGCGGCCGGCGCGGTACCACCGCTTGTGGGTTGGGCCGCAGTAACGCACGAGATTGGTGGACCGGCGCTCGGCCTCTTTGCGTTGATTTTTCTATGGACGCCGCCACATTTCTGGTCGCTCGCGCTGATGACCGAGACCGACTACGACAAAGCGCACGTTCCGATGATGCCCAACGTTGCCGGCGAGGAACGCACCAAACGCGAGATCATCTACTACACGATTCTCCTCGTGCTGGCATCGCTCGCGCTCTATCCGCTGCACGTAATGGGCGCGCTCTATACCGGAGCGGCCGCGGTACTCGGTGGAATTTTTCTCTACGACACGATTCGCACGTGGAAAGACTCGGGCACGTTCTGGGCGCGGCGCACGTTCAAGTTCTCGTTGCTCTACCTTGCGCTGATGTGCCTGGTCATGGTGATCGACAGAATCATTGCGTAAGAACGCTGCGCTCCTTCTGACCCTGGCGCTGGGGGTATTTGCCGGTGCGCTCGATCTCGGCGTGCTCTCGCCGGCGCTGCCGGCAATCGCCCGCGAGTTTACCGTACCGACCAGCTACCTCGCTTGGGTCTTCACGCTCTATCTGCTCGTGACGGTTGCCTCGATTGCGATCGCCAGTACGCTCGCCGATCGCTACGGTCGCCGCGTCGTCTACATGAGCTGCATCGGACTCTTTGCGCTCGGCAGCATCGTCGCGATGATTGCGCCCAGTTTCGGCGTGCTGCTCTTTGCACGCGCGCTCCAAGCGCTCGGCGCGGGTGGTGTCTTTCCGGTCGCGACCGCCGCCATCGGTGACGTGGTTGAACCGGAGCGCCGCGGCAGCGCGCTCGGTGCAATCGCGGCGATGTGGGGATTGGCCGCGATCGTCGGTCCGCTTTTCGGCGGCCTCGTGACGCACTTCGTATCCTGGCGTTGGATCTTCGTCCTGAATCTTCCACTCGCGGCGATCGTGCTCTATCTTGCGTACCGCAATCTGCCGCGCGCTGCGCCGCGCGTGCGCGGTCCCCTCGACGGCCTCGGGCTCACGCTGCTCTGCGCCGGACTGTTGTTGCTTATGGACGGGCTGACAACGGCGCGTGCGATCAGCGCGTTACTCGGTGTTGCGGTGCTGGCGGGCTTTGTATGGTGGGAGCGCAACGCAGAATATCCGATCGTGCCGCCACACCTGCTAACGCGACCGCAACTGGCCAAAACCTATACGTTGGAAGTGCTGATCGGTGTGCTCGAAGGTTCGCTCTTCTTCATTCCCACGGTACTCGTTGGTGCGCAAAATCTTTCGTACGCGCTCGCTGGAGCGATCGCGGCACTGGGTGCCTTTATGTTCGTGCTGGTGATTCCGCTCGCCGGCCGCGCTCTCGATCGGCTTGGCAGCCGCAACGTACTGCTCAGCGGTGCGATCTTGACCGAAGTTGGACTCGGCATTTTCGCCGTCGGCTTCCAATCGTTGCCGCTGACGATTGCAGCGATGATCGTCGCCGGCGGCGGATTCGGAGCGCTGCTCGGCGCACCGACACGCTACATCATTACGAGTGAAGTCGAGCAAGTGCACCGCGCTACCGCTGTTGGGCTGCTGAGTCAGGCTTTGATCGTGGGGCAAATTCTGGGGAGCTCGCTTGCGGGTGGCGTCATCGGCCTCGCAGCGAACGAATTGCACGGGTACCGCGACGCCTACTTGTGCTTCTGCGGCGTCGCCCTAGCGGCGCTAGCAATCGCTGCCACGCTCGACTCGCGCAAACGGGAGCGGCGCGCGCAGGCGACCGAGGTCTACTCGCACGAAGGGTGAGTGGCTGTGACCGACAATCAGCCACCGCCGCTCCAAGACTACAACCTCTTCACCTCCGATCGCGCGTTGCGCGACGCGCTCAACCGCGCTGCGCCGGGAATCGACGAGACGGAAGTATTCCAACTCGGCGCGCTGGCCGGCGACCCGGGCACGATCGAGCTTGGTTTCGATGCAAATCGCAACACGCCCGAACTGCGGACGCACGATCGTTTTGGCGAACGGATCGACGAAGTGCATTTCCATCCGGCGTATCATGCACTCATGTGCGTTGCGGTAACGAGCGGATTACACGCAGCGCCGTGGATCGATACACAACCGAACGCGCACCTGCGTCGTGCCGCGAAATTTTTCGTGTGGTCGCAGGTCGAAGGCGGCCACCTCTGTCCGATCTCGATGACGTATGCGGCGGTTCCCGCGCTCGAACAGGCCCCGCTGCTCGCGCCGCAATGGATCGACAAACTTGCCGCGCGTTGCTACGATCCGCGTCTCGTGCCGGTGGCGGAAAAAGAGGCCGCAATCGTCGGCATGGGGATGACCGAACGGCAAGGCGGCAGCGACGTGCGCAGCAATCAAACCCGCGCGCAGCGCAGCGGTAGCGACGGCGAGTACATCCTCGAGGGGCACAAATGGTTCTGCTCGGCACCGATGAGCGATGCGTTTCTCGTTTTAGCGCAGACGGAGCCGGGATTGTCGTGCTTCCTCGTACCGCGCGTGCTGCCCGACGGCTCGCGTAATCCGTTTGCAATTCAGCGGCTCAAAGACAAACTCGGGAACCGCAGCAACGCGTCGAGCGAAGTGGAGTTCCACGGTACGCACGGCTGGCTCGTCGGCGAAAACGGGCAGGGCATTCAAACGATCGTCAACATGGTCAACGCGACCCGCCTGGATTGCATCATCGGGTCGGCGGCGCTTTTGCGTGCGGCGCTTGCCCAAGCAATCCATCATGCGACCTATCGCCGCACGTTTGGCGCCGCGTTGATCGATCACATCTTAATGCAAAACGTACTGGCCGATCTCGCGCTCGAGTCGGAAGCGGCGACCGCGCTGTTCGTCCGATTGGCACAAGCCGTCGACGATGCGCCGTACAGCGCACATGCAGCTGCCTTGCGTCGCATCGGCACAGCGGTCGGCAAATTCTACGTCTGCAAACGCGCACCGGCGGTCGTCGGCGAGGCACTCGAATGCCTCGGCGGCAACGGCTACGTCGAAGAATCGATCATGCCACGTCTCTATCGCGAAGCCCCGCTCAATTCGATTTGGGAAGGTAGCGGGAATATCAATGCGCTCGACGTGCTGCGCATCTTGCAAAAGCAGCCCGCAGCGGTGGAAGCGCTGTACGAGGAGCTTACGCCTGCGCTGCGCGATCCGCGCATTGCCGTCGCCGCACGCAAACTGCGCGACGATCTGGCCGATGAAGATGTCGAGTGGCGCGCCCGATCGCTGGTCGAACGCATGGCGTTGCTGTGGCAGGCAAGTTTGTTGCTCGAGCAGGCGCCGAATTATGTGAGCGATTCGTTTATTGCAAGCCGCCTGACACCCGAGGGCGGGCGCACGATCGGCACGCTTCCGATCAAAACCGCGTTGCGCGGCATCGTAGATCGCGCAGCACCTCAGTATGAAGTCCCGGCTCTTTGACGAGCGGACGCGCCAGCTTGCGAGCCGGCGCTGGACCGAAGCGGAGCGGCGTGTCGTTTGGCGTGGACTCACCGGCCGCTTGTCGATTGCAATCGAGCCGTTCTTGGGCACGATCTTCATGGCGTTGCTGGCATGGGGCATCGTCTATCGCTCGCAGCACGTCGCAACCGAACACGATCTCTACAAAATTGCGTGGATCTTTTGGATCGGCGCAATCGCCTTTGCCGGCTACTTCGTAGCGGTGCTGATCGCGCCGTTCATCGCCTATCTGCAAACCTACAAGCCGATCTACAAGGTCGACGGCTTCGTGCGCTACCGGCCACCCGATGGGCGCTCCGGTGAAGACGGCCAGGGCTACGTCGCCGCGCTCTTCGAAGATCGCACCGTCGCCTGCGAGTGGGAGTACTTTGGCAGACGCACGCTCGAAGACGCGACGATCGCGGCGATGCTTGAATTTTCAGCCTATGCGGGAATCCATAAAATCGACGGACTCAACACCGGTCTGCTCCCAGATGAATTGCCGCTGCTTGCGATTGGGATTGCGCCCCGCAAGGGCCCGCATCCGGACGACTAGTGTCATCCCGAGCGTAGGCGCGAAGCGCCGAAGTCGAGGGAGAGGTACGATGCGCGAACCCGAACGGGTTAGCCGAAGCGGCGAGGACCCTGACATTAATTGTCCGAGACGCGAGGCGTTAAGTGAGGGTCGCGCGTCTACCTCAACCTGCGAAGATCGGCTATTTGGGCATGTTTCCGAGCGGGTAGCGCAACGTTTGATTAGCCGGCCAGACGTGCTGGTATCCCGACAAGAACGCCGACGCTCCGCCGATCGCGAAGATCATCAATACGCCGACCGCGAGAATGACCTTTGTAACGGTGTTGAGTCCCTGCGACTGCGGGACGTGACTGAAGTCGATCGTATCTTGATGTTCGATCATCGTTATGCCGCCTTGGCGAAGTTGCCGAGTACGCCCGCACCGGCCAGGATCGCGATCACCGCGCCCAAGCACAACAGGCCAAGCATGATCTTGAACACGTGATTCTCGATACCCGGCGTCGTCCAATCATCCTTGAGTGCCTTCGCCGAAACGAGCGCGACGACGATGCCGCCGATAATGGCGATCAGGCGTTCGATTGTGGGAGCGTCAAAGTGCATTGCGTCGTCCTAGATGAGGTAGAAGATTGAGAAGAGCACAACCCAGATGACGTCGACGAAGTGCCAGTACAGCGTGCCTGCGGTCAGGCCGAAGAACTTGTCCTTCGTATAGACGCCGTGGATCGATTGCAAAAACAGAATGATCAGGTACAGCACGCCGACCGAGACGTGGAAACCGTGCATGCCGGTCAGGGTGAAGAACGAGGCACCGAAAATACCGCTGCCGGCCCACGTGACCTTCTCATCAAAGATCAGGTGGTTGTATTCATATGCCTGACCGCCGAGAAAGCACGCGCCGAGCACGATCGTCGCCAGCATGAAGAGCGCGTAGCGATTGAAGTTGTCGTGCTTCCAGTTTTCGAGCGCATAGTGCATCGTCGCGCCGGACCCGAACAATATGACCGAGTTCAGCGAGGCGAAGGCCACGTCGAGGTGCTGGATGCCCGGCGGCGGCCAGCCCTGGCCGCTGTTGCGCATGTAGAGATACGCGAAGATGAACGACGAGAACAGGATGCAGTCGGAGATGAGGAAGAGCAGAAAGCCCTGCAGACGCAGCGACCGCGTCTCGATATAGAGCTGATCTGCGCCGCCGTGATCGGCAGCCCCGCCGTGCGGAAGTGAAGCAACCGCCATTTAGTGCGCTCCCACGTGAACGGGTGTGTCGGTCAGCTCTTCTTCAAGCCCGCGATACGGTAGCGGATGTCCGAAATCGTACGGCAGACCGTAGACGGTCGGGATGTTCTTGAAGTTGTAGTAGTGCGGCGGCGAGGGAATCTGCCATTCGAGCGTGCGCGCGCCCCACGGATTCGGACCGGCCTTCTTTCCGTTGCGAATGCTGTAGAGAACGTTTACAAAGAACAGCAGAATCGCGAACGTCATAACATATGACGAGATCGACGAAAAGTCGTTCCAGAATTGGAACTGCGGATCGTATTCGGGTACGCGACGCGGCATGCCGAGCATCCCGAGCCAGTGTTGCGGTAAGAACGTGCCGTTGAAGCCGATCAAGAAGATCCAGAAGTGCCACTTGCCGAGCGTCTCGTTCAACAGACGACCGGTCATCTTCGGGAAGTAGAAGTACGTCCCGGCGAAAACGCCCATCAGCGAGCCGCCGACGAGCACGTAGTGGAAGTGCGCGACCACGAAGTACGTACCGTGTACGTGGAGATCGAACGGCACCGCCGCGAGGAAGATGCCGGTGATCCCGCCGAGCGTAAACAGCGCCGACAAAACCGACGGCAAAGAGCATCGCGGTCGTGAAGTGAATCTTACCGCCCCATAGCGTCGCCGTCCACGAGAAGATCTTTACGCCCGTCGGGATTGCGATTGCGAACGTAAGCAGCATGAACGGCAGCTGCAAATACGGTGCGAGTCCCGAGGTGAACATGTGGTGCGCCCAGACCATGAAGCCGGCAAGCGCAATCGCCATCGACGAGAACGCGATCATCTTGTAGCCGAAGATCGGCTTGCGCGCGAAGGTCGGGAGAATTTCGGAGATCATTCCGAAGACGGGCAGCACCATGATATAAACGGCCGGGTGCGAGTAGAACCAGAACATGTGCTGCCACATGACCGGGCTGCCGCCCTTGGTCGGATCGTAGAACGGCACGCCGAATTGACGCTCGATGAAGAGCGCGGCGAGTGCGGCAGCGAGTGCCGTCGTGGCGATCATCAGGAGCGGCGCGGTCGCGAGCTGCGCCCAACAGAACAGGGGCATGCGCGTGAAGGTCATGCCCGGTGCACGCATTTGGTACATCGTGACGACGAAGTTGATGCCGGTCAACGTCGAGCTGACACCAACGAGAAAGATCGCCGCAGCCCACATCGAGGTGCCTGCGCCGGCTTGCAGTGACATCGGCGGATACTCGGTCCAGCCGGCGACCGGTGCGCCCATCAAGAACGAGCTGAACAGCATCAGTCCGGCGACCGGGAAAATCCAGAAGCTCAACATGTTCAGCCACGGGAAGGCGACGTCGCGCGCGCCGATTTGCAATGGCATGATCACGTTGCCGAACCCGCCGGTGATCAGCGGAATCATGACCAGCCACACCATCGCCGAGCCGTGGACCGAATAGACTTCGTTATAGACGTCCGAGCTGACGAACCCGCCGTTTGCGTGCAGCAACTGCGTGCGAATGACTTCGGCGAGCATGCCCGCGAGAATCAAGAACACGAAGCCGGTGATCAAGTACTGAATCCCGATGATCTTGTGATCGATCGAGAAGACGTAGCGCCGGACGAATCCTTGCGGCTCCGGATGGATATGGCCGGCGATGCCGCCCGCGTGTTCTGCTGTCGCTGACATGTTGTGGTGTGCCCCCGGTTACTTCATCGAATCTAGGAATGCAACTAGATCCGCGATGTTCTTATTTGAAAGGCCGTTGGAGGTCGCGTTGGGCATCACGCCCAGCGGACCGGTAAAGCCTTGTTGGAGAATCTTTGCGGCGTTGGCCGGCGTCGCCGGATCGCCCGTGACGAGTTTGGGATGAGTCGGATCGTGCAGCACGTTCTTGAGCCCCGGACCGACGATCTTCTGCGAGAAGGGGCCGAGCGCATGACAAGCGCTGCACTTTTGCGCAAAGAGCGCCTGGCCGGCTTTGACGTCACCACCGGTGAGCGCTACCGTACCGCTCGTGCTCGGCAACGCGTTGCTTTCGTGTGCGTTGGCAAGCTGCGTCTTGTGATACCACTTCTGGAAATCGGCTTGCGAATCGACGACCACGTACTCGGCACCGGGGTTGGGCTTCCCGCCTTCGCCTGGGACGTCGGCGTTCATCAGGCCGTGATCCGTGCCGCAGAATTCCGTGCAAATGATCGGATAGCGACCGATTACCGTCGGCGTGAATCGAATCGTGTTGATCAGACCCGGGATCATGTCGGCCTTGAGCCGGAACGCGGGAACCCAGAACGAGTGAATCACGTCCGACGAGGTGACGTTGAGGACCACCGGCACGTTGATCGGAAGATGCATCTCGCCGGTGACTTCACCGTTGACCTGCGGATAACGGAACGTGAAGTACCACTGATGACCGAGCGATTCGACGACGAGCCCATTGGCCGGCTGTGCGAGCTGAATCTGCGCCCAAATGCGAATGCTCAGCACCGAAAGCAGAACCACGAACAGCGTGGGGATCAGGGTCCACCACAGCTCGAGTGTGCGGTTGTCGTGGACCTGCGCACCGATTGCATCGGGAGCGTCGCCCGCTTTGGCTCGGAAGGCGATCGAAAAATAAACGAGGTAGCCGCCGACAAACAAGAACAGCGCCGTGCCCGATGCCGCCATGAAGCGCAACAGCTCGTCGACCTGCTCGCCGGGTTGCGCCCCGACGATCGGCATGACCACCTCGATGGGTGTTGTCGCCCAAAAATAGATACCCAGTGCCGACAAAATCGCCAGCACCGCAGTAACAGTCCAAAAGCCGCGACCGAGCGTTACGGACGCTGGAGGATTCTCAACCAAGGATCTCTCTCCCTAACCTCGCGAGTCTACCATTCACTATACGCATCGGCGCCCTTGCCGGTCATCGACCTTAGCTGTATTCCTGGCGCCCTTTAGGCGAACGAGCGGCGAACTCCCCGACCAACCAGTCGATATTGGTGATCGCGGTTCCCACAACCACGGCATCCGCGCCGGCCGCGAACGCGGCGCTAACTTGGTCGGGTTGCCGGATGCCGCCCTCGCAGACGATGAAGGCGTCGAGTTCGGCCAACTCCCGAATCAAGGCGAGCGCCGGCAAGGCCACTCCTCTCGTGTCGTCAGTATACCCGCAAAGCGTGGTCGCGAGGATATCACTTCCGGCTGCGATTGCGGCCAGCGCGTCACCCGCCGTCGCACAGTCGGCCATTGCGCAGGCACCCGCATCATGGATCGCCGCGACGATCGCTTCGACGCTCGAACCGTCGGGCCGTACGCGTGCGGTCGCATCGAAGGCGACGATGTCAACGTTACAGGCTGCGACCTCGCGTGCGTCGGCAACGCTCGGCGTGATGTACGGCGCAAATCCCGGATATTCGCGTTTGACCAGTCCGATTATCGGAACGTTAAGCCGTGCACGCGCGACACGAAGATTGGTCAGCCCCTGCATGCGCACGCCGAGCGCGCCGTTTGCCTGCGCCGCGACCGCCATTGAAGCGAGCACCGCCGGCTCGTCGATCGCCGAGCCGCTCCAGGCTTGAACCGACACGATGAGACCGCCACGCAGCCCTTCGAGTGCGTTCACGCGCGCCTCGCGAGGATCAGTGCACCCTCGGCCGGATCGGTGGACGGTTCCACAATCGCACAATCGGGCAACAGCACGCGCGTTTGCGCGTACACGCGCTGCTTTAAACCGGCATTGCCGAAGAGTCCACCGACAAATGCGATTTCGCATGGACGCTCGAGCACGGCCGATGCTGCGAGCCTTGCAAGTTCGCGCGCAGCGGCCTCCGCCATTTCGTCCGACGTCAGGGCAACGGCTGCAAAGGATGCGAATCGATCTCGGCCGATTTCACCGCTATAAAATGCGCGCACCAGCACGCGCAAACTCGCCACATCGAAATATTCGAGCAACGGCCGGACAAGCGCCGCGTTTTCGGTTGCACGCGCAAGGAACGTGCGCGCGATCCAAAACGCACTGCCCTCATCGCCGAAGAGGTAGCCCCAACCACCGCTCGTCCGCGTTTGCCCGTCACGTGCAACCGCGTAGGCGACCGATCCGGTGCCCGCGATGACGACAACGCCCGGGCCGCCGCCGAAGGCGCCCGCATGCGCGATGGGCGCATCGTGCAATAAGATGAAGGTTCGTGTCGGCATACGCGGCGCTTGGCCGTAGATCCGGCCCTCGTATCCCGAGACACCCGCCACAATCGCGTCAAACTGCGTCTGCGGGGGGAGGCCCGCGGCGGCAAGTGCGCTCGCGAGCGCACCTTCGAGCGCGTCGCGCATTCGTGTTGAATCGGCCGTTACGCCGATCTCGTCGGCAGCGCCGGCGCCTCCGCGCGCGAGCACGCGCGTTTCGTTGCCGATCACGGCCATGCTCGCCGTCTGTCCTCCGTCGATGCCGGCGTAGAGCATTACTGCACCGCCAGCATCGCGCGTGCATACGCTTCGGCAGCAGCTTCGCGCGCCCGGCGGCTACGGTGACGGCGCACTTCGCCGATTGCTTCGCGATGATGATAGAGTTCGTGAAAGATGCAATGCGCGATAAACCCGTCGCGCATCATTCCATCGAGTTGCGCGACCACGCGCCCGTTGATCCGAATCAGCGGTCCGTGCGGATCGTACTCCGATCGCAGCTCGGCGCGCCCCCAATCACCGAGATCGCTATATTCAATCGCCACGCCATAGGCGTGCGCCATCTCGAGCGCGTTCACGACGCACGCCGCAAATCGACGCCGTCAGCCATGAGCGTCGAGCGCAAGAGATCGGTGTCGATCTCGCCTACCAATTCGCCACGCTCGTTGGCAAGCGCCGCCGCGGTGCCCGCAGCCTGCCCAAGCGTCATCACGGTGGGCGTCAATCGCGTCGACGCAAGCGCTTCGTGCGTCGTCGAGATGCAACGACCCGCTACGAGTAGTTGCTCGCGATTGATTGGTACGAGGCAACGATAAGGAATCTCATAGCTCGAACCGGGCGGTGGCCGGTGCGTGGTCGTGCCGCTGCCCGACGGATTGTGAATGTCGATTGGATATGCGCTGCGCGCAATTGCGTCCGGAAACGTGCGCGCTTGTAAGACGTCATCGGCAGTTAACGTATAGCGGCCCTCGATGCGCCGCGATTCGCGAATGCCGACCTGCGTGCCGGTCGCGGCGATGCGCGAATTCTCAAATCCGGGTACGCGCTCGCGAAAGAACTGTGCGAGCTGCATCACTTGCTTCCGCGCCTCGACTTCGGCGCGTGTCAGATCGACCGGGTCGAGCGGATCGACGTTGGTGACACGCGTCATATTGACCGTCACCTCGTCCGGATAGGGTGAGATGAAGAACGAGACCAGTTCGCGCGGAATATCGACAAGGCCGTCGGCTTGCGCTTGCTCCCACAGCTCGTAAAGTCCGGCAACGGCTGTGAGTGCGTGCGCCGTACGTTCGTGTGCTTTGAGCGACGTCCGCATTTGGTCGGCATGCATGCGCACGTAGGTCGCCGTTTTGGCGAGATCGACGTGACTCATGCGAAACATCAGGCTCGCCGGCTGCACGCGACCGCGCTCATCGCCCTTTTGCGTCGGGACGCCGGCAGACGCGGCAACGTAGGCGTCAGCCGTCGTATCGATAACGACGCGGCCGCGATAGCTGCGGCCGCCGCCGACGGTCGCAACGCTCGCACCGACGACGCGCTCGCCTTCCACATGCGTTCCCAAGAACCAGGCGTGGAGCAAAAGCTCGACCCCGGCTTCATCCATCATTTCAAAGAGCAGCGCTTTGTGGATCTCGGGATCGAAGGGCGTGATCGTCGGCACGTAGTCCGACGAATCGACGATGTGTCCGGGCGATGCCCCGCGCCGCATCAAGCGCTCGACGATCTCCTGTGCGATGCCGCCGACGATGCGCTGCGTTCCCGAGTGAAAGCTCATCCACGGGCCGACCATCGCTGCCGTCGCCGTGCCGCCCAAGAAGCCGTAGCGCTCCACGAGCAACGTCCGAGCGCCGTGACGCGCCGCGGCCAGTGCTGCCGCACATCCGGCATTCCCGCCGCCGATTACGAGCACGTCGTACGCCCCTGCAATACTCACCACGCAGGGGTACGCCCGTTACGACAAGTATTCCGCTGCCCAAAGGAGCCTCTGAAGAAGTTCATGCACCAATTGTTTGTGCCGGAAACACGCAGATGTGAGAAGCCGGCGACCGAGCATACCCCGGGGTCTGTGAAGGAGTCGGCGACGAAGCAGATGCGCGTTTCCGGCGCAAACCCGCAGGGCGAGCGCCTCGCTCGCTCAATCTATCGTCGCTGCGTCGGTCACGATGCACAGCGGCATCGCTTCCTCCTCGCTTCTCGTCTTGGAGCGAGCGAAGCGCTCGCAATTGGTACTGCGACTTCTTCGGAGGCTCCTTAAATGCTGCTACAACGTGTGAAGCCGCTCGAGCGGCTCCTAGCCGAGACCAAAGAAGACTCCCACAGTCTCAAGAAGACGTTGGGCCCCGTCTCGCTGATCGCGATGGGAATCGGCGCGATCATCGGCACCGGCATCTTCGTCCTTACCGGCGTCGCCGCCGCGAAATACACCGGGCCGTCCTTGACGGTCTCGTTCATCATCGCGGGATTTGTGAGCGCTTTTGCAGCGCTCTGTTATTCGGAGGTTGCAAGCCGCATCCCGATCGCAGGTAGCGCATATACATTCGCATATGCCTCGCTCGGCGAGTTCATCGCCTGGATCATCGGTTGGGATCTCGTGCTCGAGTACGCGCTTGGCGCAGCAACCGTAAGCGTCGGCTGGTCTGGTTACTTCTACACCGTCGTGAAGAACATTACGGGGTTTCAGATCCCCCTTTCGCTGATGCACAATCCGTGGGACACGGGACCCATGGGCGAACCGATGCACGGAATCATGAATCTGCCGGCATTTGCCATCATCTGTCTCATCGGCGTTTTGCTCTATCGCGGAACGCGTGAATCGGCGATTGTCAACAACGTCATCGTGGCGATCAAGGTCTGTGTCGTCCTGTTCTTTATCGCAATCGGCGTCGGCCACGTCAACAGCGCTAACTGGGCGCCCTATTTTCCGTACACGATCGGCGGAACGTTTTTCGGCGCATTCTTCGTGTTCTTCGCCTACATCGGCTTCGATGCGGTATCGACCGCAGCCGAAGAATCGGTCAATCCGAAGAAAGACATGCCGATCGGCATTATCGGAAGCCTCGCGGTTTGTACCGTACTGTACATCATCGTCGCGGCGATCTTGACAGGCATCGTTCCGTACACCCATCTCAACGTGCCACAGCCGGTAGCGTATGCCATCGATCAAATCGGCATGCCGTGGGCCGGAGCGATTATCGCGCTCGGCGCGATCGCCGGCCTGACGACGGTATTACTCGTCATGATGTTCGGGCAAACGCGAGTGTTCTTCGCGATGTCGCGCGACGGGCTGTTGCCCGCCTTTTTCTCAAAAGTCCACGCAAAGTTCCGGACGCCGTCGATTACGACGGTCATCTTTACCCTTCTGATCGCGATCGCTGGCTCGTTGACGCCGATCAGCATCCTAGGCGAGCTTACGAATACCGGCACGCTCTTCGCGTTCGTGCTCGTCTCGATCTCTCTGCCGATCCTGCGCAAGCGCTATCCCTCGACGACGGGCTACCAAGTCCCCGGAGGACCGCTCCTCATTCCCGTGATCTCCGTGATTCTTTCGGGCCTCCTATTTCTCGCACCGATCTGGTCGCCGCTACTAGCGAAGGCCCTCGGTCTTGAAATCGACGTGAAATACGTCCTCGGCCTGCCGCTGCCGATATTCGCCTTCATCATGTGGATGCTCGTCGGTCTCGTGGTGTACTTCGCCTACAGCCGTTCGCACAGCACGGTAGGTAAAGAGGAAGCGACGACTGCGATCTTCCCGCCGCCTATTAGCTAAACGTGCGCGCCTAACGTCATACACACCAGCGCAACAACTAAGAGCGTCCCGGTCGCAACAGCGAACGGGGCGCCTTTTTCTTGCAGCCGTCCGGTTATAATGCCCGTGGCGACGGCGAGAATGCCGCACGTTGCTCCACAGCTGATCAGTATTCCGGTTGTGCTGCGCATGAAAGCCGGATTGAATCCGCCCGAGACGATCCACAGCGCCGCAATTCCCGAAAGAATCGTCGTCGCACCGGCAACGCCGAGCGCAAGCGCAAGGCGCGAGCGAAACATCAAGGCCGGCATAAACGACGCCGCATCGGCGCCACCACGACGCACCGCATCAACGACGAACTTGAGCGTAAGGCTCGCACCGACCCAAAATGCGGCGGCGAGGACGTGGAGGGCGATAAGCCATGCGGTCATGGCTAATTTATACTTACAGTCTAGCTAAATTGTCAAGCCCAGCCGAGGGTCTGCTCGACCAGGCTGCGTATTCGTGCGACGATCTCGCGCTCGGCAACGCCTGAGCCCGCGAGCGCATCGCACGGCGCGAAGTTCGTCAGCATGGACAGTGCATCGGTGGCGCGCCGAATCGTCGCGACTGGTAGCCGGTACTGCTGCTTCACTCGCGCCAGCATCCTCTGAATTGCTTCGATGCGCCATGCATCGCGTTCGGCCGCGTGCGATTGCGAATCCAGTTGCGAGAGCGCATGCAGTTTGCGCATCACGTCGGCGTCGGCAAGCCAGAAATGGACAAACGCGTCGATCAGGCGGCGTAGCCCCTCCCGTGCATCCTCGTGGCTGAACGCGCGCTCGAGATTCTCACGGATCTTGCCGCGCTCGGCCAGGTCGTCCGCAAGGGCTTCGAAGAGACCGCCCTTAGACTCGAACTGGTAGTAGACGGTCATGCGCGCGACATTCGTATGCCGAGCAATGGCGTCCATCGTAAAGTGGCGATAGCCGTCGTCGCTCAGCAGGAGCTCGCGCGCTCCGGCTACGATCCGAGCACGCGTTTCATCCGCGGAAGCCTTGCGTTCGCCAAGCCGATAGGGGCGCGGCACGTTCAGGCCGCACGCGAAACGGTGATCATCACCACTTCCTCTGCGTCGTTACAGCCGGCAATTTCCTCCCGTGCGAGCGCGCGCGCTTGCTCCGCACTCGCCATGCCGCGCAAATCGGCGATATGCCCGCGATGCACGAGATAGATATCCGGAAGCGCGCGACCGACGTCACCGAATCGCGTTGCGTCCTCGATCGCTCGAGCCAACGCCTGGTCGAGCGCGGCGACAGTCGTCGTCTTTGACTGGGAGTTCTTTAGCACGAGGCGCACAACGTCGCGTTCGTCGATGACGCGGACTTTGCCGTCGTCGCACTCCACGCGCAAAGTAAGCGGCGCCGCCGCATCGACCATTGCGGTCGCGCCGGAGGCGATCGCGCGCACGCGATTGTGCTGCGCGTCGATCTCGATCGAAACCTCGACGCGATCGGGGGCCGCTCCCGCCGCAATGACGCGCTCGGCCGCCTCGCGGCGGATGCGCACGATATCTTCCGGCTGAGGATCGACGATCGTCCGCTCCACCATGTCGCGTACCAGCGCCAGCGCCACGCCGATCGGCGATATCACCTCGGCGTCGCGCGCAATACGGTGCTCGAAACCGTCAAGCTCCGCAACGAACGGCACGAGCGCTGCGGCTGCGCCACCGCCGCCAACCAGCACGACGTTGGCGCGCTCGAGTTCGTAATCGGCGATTAGCGCGTCGATCGTCGGACGCACTTTTCCGGCAGCGAGTTCGAGCAGACGTCGCGCGTGCGAATCGGCATCACCGCCAAGTTCGCGCGCTAAGAGTGCGAAGGCCGCACGCGCGGCTTCCGCGCTCCCATGCGCAAACGCATCGGCAGGCACGTAGCCGAGCAGGTTGCTCGCGCAGGTCGGCGTCACCGTCGCATAGCTCCCGTCGCGCAATGCGAAGCGCAGGTAGTCGGCGGGATCGCGCGCCGACGGCGCAAAGCGTTCGACGCGCGAACCTGCGAAGTCGGCGGCATCGCAAAACGCCGCGTAACGCACACCCGCAATGTGTGCGGAGCGCGGACCGACGTCAACGATGCTGCTCGCGTCGATGCGCGCGATGCTTCCGCCCGCGATACCGAGCGTCCGCGAGTCGATCGTGTTCAGCATCGTGCGATGACCGCCGATGCGCGCCGAACGTATCTGGGGGCGCCCGCCGCGAATCACGCAACAGTCCACGCTCGTACCACCGACCTCGAGAAAGATCCCGTCGGTTACGTTCTCGTACAACAACGCACCCGCGACGCCCGCCGCGGGGCCGGAGAGCATGGTGAGAATCGGTCGCGTGAAGACTTCGCGCACATCCATCACGCCGCCGTCGCTGCGCATGATCATCAGCGGCGCATGTATTGCCGCGTGCTCGACAGCATCGCGCGTCATCTGCGCGGTGCGAACCATCTTCGGGAGGATCGCCGCGTTGAGCGCGGCGGTGCGCGTACGCGCCCGTAGCCCATACATCGCGGTCACGTCGTGCCCACTGGTTGCGTGCATACCGCGCACGCGCGCTGCCTCGACCGCGTTACGTTCGCCCGCCGGGCGGTCGACGCTGAATGGTTCGCTTATCGCAACTGCTTCGACGCCCTCGCCCTGCAAGTCGGTGAGCGCGCGCTCGAGTGCGGCTCGGTCGCCGCGGCGAATGAAACGTGTGCGCGGTGCAAACGCAATGCCGGGAGCGAGCACAACCGGACGAAAGCGCATCTGCGCGCGTGCAAGCCAGCCCGCGGGTGGTACCAATCCAATGACGCCCACGCGCGCGACATCGCCTTCGAGTAAGGCATTGGTGGCCTGCGTCGTCGAGTGCGCGATGAACGCGACGTCGTCCGGCGCAACTGCGCTCTCGCGCAGAATCCGCTCGATGCCGTTCACAATGCCCGTTGCAACACCGTCGGGAGCGTTGTGAGTGGTCGGCACCTTGACCCGCGCGACGAGGGCACCGCTTGCTGCGTCGATGGCGACAACATCGGTGAACGTCCCTCCGACGTCGACGCCGAGGCGGAGTTTGCTCATCGTTCAGGGATTGGTGCTGCGTGCCGCGAGTTGCGCGACCGAGGCGATGATCGCGTCGCGACTCGCGTCGCTGCCGTGCGCACCCGCAAGCATAACGACGACAATAATCGTGCGGCCGTTCACGTTGGCCACACCCGCATCGTTGGTTGCGATGTTCGTGCTGTCGCCGCCGGACAGCGTACCCGCGACGTGTGCCAGGGTGACATTCGCGGCAAAACCGGCACGCAACCGTCCGCGAGCAGCGCTGACGCCGCTTAGTTCGGTCATCAAAGCTTTTGTCGAACCTGCAGTCAGTAATTTCCCCTGCACGATGTCGCCAAGAAGTCCCGCAAGCGCGGTGGGTGTCGCATAGCCGGAATCGTTGGGAACGAGAAAGATCGCCTGGTAGCCGATCGCACGCAACTGTGCATTCGCGGCTTCGCTGCCGCCGAGTTGATCGAGCAGGGTATCGGCCGCGCTGTCGTCATCGTTGTTGAGCATGCGCGAGAGCAACCCGCGCACATCGCGCGTCATCGCGAGATGTCCGGCGTCGATCGCGCGATAGACGAGCATTGCGATCGGAAGATGCTGCACGCCCGCCATCGGCAGGTTTGCGTCACCGTTCGTTCCCGAGGTTGCGCCGGTCGTCACGTCGACGATGGTCACGCCCAGGGTCCCACCGAGTGCCTTTGCCCGCGCCGCGGCATCGCCGAGACCATTCTCGAGCGCCGCGCGCTCGGAGATCGGTGCCGGTGTCGGCGTAAAGATCGATGGCGGCGGAGTCGGGACCGGCGGAATCGCCGCGAACAGTAATCCGATCATGTAGCGATCGTTGCTAACTCGTCGTACAACGCGGTCATCGTGAGAATTCCACCGAAGAACTGCTTGAGGTTGAACTTTTCGTTCGGCGCATGAATGTGATCGTCAGGCAATCCGACGCCGATCATGACTTGCGGAATTTTTAAGACCCGATCGAAGCTCGCGACGGGCCCGATCGATCCACCCGTACCAATGAAGACGGGGTCGCCGCCAAATCCCGCGCGCATCGCAGCCAGCGCGGCCTTCGCTGCCGGATGATCGCGCGAAATCACAACCGCCGGCACCTCGCCTCCCGATTCTACCTCGACGCGCACGCCCCGCGGTGCGCGCGCTTTGATCGCCTCAGAGACCAGCTCGCGCACGCGCTTGGGTTCTTGCGTCCCGACCAAACGCGCCGAAATCTTTGCGCGCGCAAACGACGGAATGATCGTCTTTGCACCGGGTCCCTGGTATCCACCATAGATGCCGTTGCATTCGAGCGTCGGTCGAAACCAATTGCGTTCGAGCACCGAGCGCCCGGCTTCGCCTACCAGCTCGGGTACGCCGAGTTGTGCAGCTTCACGCTTCGCGTCGTAGGGGAGACGCGCCAGCTCCTCGCGCTCTTCCTCGCGCAGCTCCGGCACGCCATCATAAAAGCCGGGCACGCTGACGCGCCCCTCTTCATCCTTGAGGCCGGCGATGATGCGCGCGAGTGCTTCTATCGGATTCGCCAGGATTCCACCATAGTAACCCGAGTGCGCATCGTCGGTCGGGCCGTGAACGGTGATTTCCCAATGCACGAGGCCGCGTACACTTGTTGTAAGCGACGGCACATCTTCGGCAAACACGGCGGTATCGCTGATGACCGCGACGTCGGCGCGAATCAAATCGCGATAGCGCTCGAGCGCGGCATCGAAGTTCGGCGAACCGATCTCCTCTTCACCTTCGATGACAACCTTGACGTTGATCGGCAGTCGTCCGCGCGTTCGCATGTGGGCTTCGATAGCGGCGAAGTGCATCAGCACTTGGCCCTTGTCATCGACGGCACCGCGGCCGTAGATTTTCCCATCGCGCACTTGCGCTTGGAACGGTGGACTCTCCCACAGTTCGAGCGGATCGGCCGGCTGCACGTCGTAGTGACCGTAAATCAACACGGTCGGCGCGCCTGGGGCGCCGAGCCACTCACCGAACGCGAGCGGATTGCCGTTGGTTTCGAGCACCCGAGCATCCAAACCAATCGCACGCATCCGATCGACCAGCCGTCCACAACAGACGCGAACGTCCTCGCGATGCGCAGGATCAGCCGAAATCGACGGGATTGCGATCCACTCTTTGAGTTCGTCGAGATTCGCATCGCGATGCGCATTGCAGTACGAGGCGAGGTCCTGGTCGATCGTCGTCACGCTAAATCCTATGTTTAATCCTATAATGAAATGTCGAAGGTTTTGCCGCCACGTTGGATCTCGAACGTATGCGGTTTGCCGTCGTAGCTACGCTGTTCGGTTTGATAGGTCCCATATTCCCACCAAAACCGGCCATCGATCTTCTGGAGCACATCGCCGGTGCGCAGGCCCGCGTTGTAGGCCGCACCGCCCGCTCGTGCGTAGATGCGCATATTGCCGTCGATCGTCTTAAAGATCGCATAAAGGTAGCCCGGTGAACGCTCCGGCGCCAGCGCGACGCCGCTCGTGAACAACGCCGTGGCGCGGGGGTCGCTCGTCGCCCACGCTTGCATCCGCGCGACGCCGTCGGCGGCAAGCGGCACCACGTCCATCGTTGCATTCTGCAACGCATGATCGTGCCACTCATCGATGATCCAGCCGCCGCAATCTTCGAGTCGCAGCCCCACGTCGAGATCGGTCCCTGCGGTTAAACGGAACGTGCTCGCGCTTACGAACACGTATGTCGTGTACGGCTTCGCCGAACAGTCCGACGCGTTTGGATCGCCGTGCCATGCAAACGCGTTCCAAGGCGCGTGGTTGAGCTCCGTCACCACGGCGTGCGCCGCGGCAGCGGCAAGCGCGGAACCGTCATTATCGACTGCGATGCGATTGGCTGCACTCGAAGGTGCAAAGAGCCCAAGCGGCACCGCAGCCTGCACCGGCGCTATGAAGGCGAAGGCACGCACGCCGAATAGCTGGGGCGTGAAAAACACCACCACGATCGTCGCGAGCGTCGCGACGGCGACCTGATATGGCAGCGTGCGCTTGGTAATCGTGACGATCGGCGTGCCGGTAAAGTTTGCCACCCACACGTTTGCGGTGTTGGTGGGATCGCACACGTTTTGCACCTGGACGACCGCCATCACCGCTGCGACCAGCACGACCGGCGGCAACACGTTGGTGGCTAGCAGAACGGTAAACACCGCGATCCCCACGCCGAACGGATTGAGCGGGCCGCGATAGAGCACGAGCGGACTCAAGAGCCCGAAGATCACAATGTAAGCGACCGGATTATTCGCCCAGCCGTGCACGAGCGGCGAAAGCGCCGCGATGAACTGCGGCGTCTTGGTCGCGGTGAGCAGCATCCCGATACCGATGAACAGCAACACCGCGGGCGCAACGTCCTCGACGCCGCGAATAGCCGCCGCGATCAACGTTTCGATCGTACGCGCACCTCGCGTGACCAGCGCGCCGAAGATGGCCGAAAACGCGAAGGCCAGAATCGGGTCGAGGTGCAGCACAAAATAAAGCACGAGCGGCAGCAGCGGGGTTATGAGTGCAATGGCCGGCACGCGCGGAGAATCTTCTTCGTCCTGCGCGTTCACCGCCCACGTTGCATAGTCACGCTCGCGCGCGAACGACACGATGGCGTAGATGACCAGTGCAACGGCATCGATCGCCGCGAGCGCCAGCGCATAGTGCGTCATCTGCGCGGGGACGACACCGAAGAGCTGCGTATAAAAACGCCAATTCGTGATATTGAAGATAAAGCCGAGCGCGAAGGCCATGAGAAACAGCGTTGCCGCTACGACACGCGGGACGCCGGTCGTCATCATGATCGGAAGCACGATTGAACCCACCATGATGACTGCGCCCAGACCCGAAAGCGACGTGAAGAGCAGCGCTACGACTGCGCAGAGGACCAACGCCAGCGCGAGCGGCGCTTCACCGCCGTATTCGGCTGCGAGATTGACCAGCGCACGTGCAATACCGGTGTCGAGTGTCACGCGCGCGAGCAGCGCACCAAAGATGACGGTAACATAGACCGGCGCAAGCGCGATCGCCCCGGTGGTCACGATTTCGCCCACTTGGGGAAGCGACACGCCCGCGATGAGCGCCATCGCGACCGCCATAAGCGGTATGGCGAGTATCGCCGGCATCAGTCGCCGATACATCAGCAGCGCAAAAAGTACGAAGACCGCGAGGACGCCGAGCGCTGCGATCACGGCGTACTTCCGAGCACCGTATCGAGCGGGGGCAGTGGTTTCTTCGCCACGTAGTCATCGTACACGACGCGCTCGATCGCATCGGCGCGTTTGATCGCAACTTGCGCATCGAGATGGTAACGCTCGAGATTGCTTGCGAGATGATCCTCGCGGTCTTCGTAGCGCCACGCATTCGCATAGAGAATAGCCAGACGCTCGTCGCTGTCGCGCTGCTCCCAAAACCAATAGCGGCACCAGAACAGATCGCGCAGCGCATCCTTCGGACTCGCCGAGGCGTCCGCGTAGTAGTCACGCACTTCCTTGGCGATCTGATAGCGACGCCCGAGCGCATCATAGCGCTGGGCTGCGAGGAACATTACCGCCGCCGCGTTCGCGTGCAGCGGTGGACGCGCGTCGATCAGATGTGTTGCGACCTTCTCCGCATCGAGCCGGAACTGGCGCAGATCAACGCCGCTCATCGTCGCCGCCGCCGGACCGAATGGATCGGCCCACGCAAGCATGTCGCTGAACTCGGGCAATTGCGATGTCAGCGCACCGAGCGTCGTCTCGTCCTGCGCGTACTGCGCGTCGTCCACGCCGAAGAACGCGCTCGGAAAGTCACGATCGAACCCGTCAACCGTGCTCCACGCGTCGGCGGCGGCATAGAGCACGGGATACCAGGTCGCTTCGAAAGAGCGTTTCACCGTCATCGTTCCAGACCGTATCGAAGAGCCCGAGTACGCGTGCGCTTTTGCCATCGGCAATGAATTGTTGCGCGTTCGGTAGCGCGTTGCCGAAGCTCGGGAAGATCCGGCTCCAGTTGTTTGCGCCGGGCGCGACCATTTGCTCGAAGCCGCCGCCGGCGATCGTGTGAATGAACGGCATGAACGTCTTGAGCGCATCGTAGTGCCAGTTGACGATGACGGCGCTGCGCGGCAGCAACTTCATGATCGACGGATCGGCCTCGATGCCATCGTCCCATAACATCACGCGCGCGCCGGACGGTGCGATCAGCGCATTCATGTCGTTGATGTGCTGCGCATACACCGCGGTGCGGCCGCCGTTGGCATTCACATATGCGGCGCTCGTGCCCTCGCCGAGCGTGGCCGTCTCATCGGAGCCGACGTGAAAGAACGGCGGGTGCGGCACGGCTTCGAGCTCCTGCCCGATGATGCGCTTGAGGTAGTCCGCAGCGAGTGTGTTGCCCGGATCGAGGAGAAAGCCGTGCGGAAACTCGGCTGCGCTCGCGTATTGTTCGAGTCGCAGGGTGTTGTGCATATGGGCAAACGTCTGCTGATCGGGAATCAACGTAACGTGAAAACGTTTGGCGTACGCATCGAGTTCGCGCAGCTGCGCCGGCGTGATCCCGTCGGGCCACGCGGGAAGCGGATCGGTCGGCGAGGCAAAGACGTGTTCCATGTACGGCGAGTAGCCGTTCATCTTGAATGCCGCAATCGTACGAATGCGCTCTTTGAAGTAATGCATCGTCGGGAGTGGGCCGCGCGACACGTCGTCGGAGAGGATGCGCCAACGAAGCGCGGGCTGATCCATGATCTGCAGGCAAGGCAGTCGCCAGCGCGTGCCGTCGCGTACCGGCAACTGCGCTAGCGTCATCACCGCGTAGAACGCGCCGTCTTGGTCGCTACTCCAGATCTGCACGCCCGAAGGCGTTACCGTCAAGCGATATGCTTGTGGCGGCATCGACGGTGCGCGCAGAAACTGCACGGCAGCGCGCGGCGCGGTTGCGACCTGCGCGACTCCAAGCGCATTCCAACGCTCGCGCAAAATATCCAACGCGCCCGCATCGATCTCGGCGGGCACCGAACGCGGCGGCGCGATCGAACACGCGGTTGAAAGACGAAGCGAAACCGGCCGCGGGATAACGTGAATCGCAGCGGCAGCCACCAGTGCAGCGAACATACGTCCGCGTTAGTCACGCCGCCGTGCTCTTCCCGCAAGGTGCGCATAGCAGCCAATCGAAGCAATGCGCATGACGACTTCGCGAACGCTCAGCCTCGGCGCCGCGGCGCTTACGTTTGTCGCCGCGCTCTGCGCCTTTCCAGCGTCGGCCGCCGACGACAAGTCGCTCCAGAACATGAAAGGCAGCGTCAGCTACGGCACATCGAATAAGCAGACGCCCCTCGCGCCAAACGCTACGACCGTGCTTGACGACAAGGACTTCGCGACCACTGGTGCCGCTTCGCTCGCCGCAATCAGCCTACCCGACAGTTCGCAAGTGCTTGTCGGCGCGGACAGCAACGTACAGCTTGCGGCGTTCAATCAAGTCGCCGGCGCAAATGCGAAGTTCGTTGTCGTCGGGAAAGTGCGCTTCGTCGTTCGGCATCCGCAGGGCGCGAAAGCCGACTACACGTTCCAGACGACAACCGGAACGATTGCGGTGCGCGGAACCGAGGGCGATATCGAACAGAGCGGTTCGGAGCTACGCGTGAACGTCTATGAAGTCTGCGATCCGAGCGAACCGGTCACAATTACAACACCGAGCGGTCAGCGTTTCCAGCTGGTCGCCGGTCAGTCGCTCGCCGCACAGCTTGTCAACGGCATCGTGCAAGCAAAGATCGAGCAACTCACACAAGGGCTCATCGATCGATTCTCACCCGACTTCGGCGCGCCGTCGAGTTGGGACGCAGCTAAAGGCGAGATCGTAAGCGCCGCGCAGAATCAAGCATCGAATGCCATCGACAATGCGACCGGCGGCTACGGAAGCCAAGTGACGGGAGCCGTCAGCAGCATGTTCGGACACAAAAAAGCAACGCCGACGCCATCGCCGGCATCGACGTCATGCTCGCACTAAGATAACGTTTCGCTCGACCCCATCGCCCGATCTCGCGCGTTGAGCGCGGCTTCGGCCTCATCGAGATACTTCGGCAGCATGTCGAGGTCAAAGACGCCGTCCGCGCGATCGGCAAGCTCCACGGTTGTGAGATCGGCCGAAGCAATGGCTTGCGTCTGCGCGGCGTCGAGCGTCGCGCTCTCGTAGACGCGAAAGACCACTTGATTTGTAAATTCCGTGCGAAGAATGAGTGCATCCAGACGCTCGCCTGTCGGGCCGGCCGGCTCGAGTCGCACGGAGAGCCCGGCGAGCCGTTCCCCTAAATACGCCCGCACTTCCTCGTCGGTGAGGTGGCGCTGCTCCATCTCGGCATAGCCTGCAAAACCGGGAAGCTTTTCTTTAAGCACCTCTGTCGCGTCCATCCGCGGCAGATACGACGGGTTTCCCGGCGGGGCCTCGGGAACTCCCTTCCACCGATGGCTGCCATACTGGTCATCGCGCTAGCGGCTCTCGCCAGTGCGGCGATATATTATGCTTGGGTCTTCTTTAAGCGGTACGTGCTCGCACGTCAAGAACACCGCCGTGTTTTGACGCTCTTTTCGCGCTACGTCCCCTTGCAGGTCGTCGAAGACTTGATGGCGCGCAAAGATCAGCGCCTCTTCGAGGCGCGCGAGTATTATGCGACGGTCCTGTGCGCACGCATTCGCAATTTTGCGCTCTTCGCCGAATCGCTCTCTCCGGCCGAGACGCTGCGCTATCTCAACGAATTCTACACGATCGTCGGCCAAGCGGTACAGCGTCATCGCGGCATCATCGTAAGCTTACACGGCGAAAGCGTCGTCGCCGTCTTCGGCGTGTTGATCGAAGAGAAGTTCCAGGAGGAGCGCGCACTGCGCGCAGCGCTCGACATCATGCGTGTCGTCGACGCGATGGATGCGCGCTGGCGGTCGCAAAGCCGTCGATCGATCAGCGTCGGCATGGGCGTGAACTCCGGCAAGATCGTGGCCGGCGATTCCGGCTACAAGGATCGACGCGAGTTTGCCATCGTGGGCAATCCCGCGGCCGTCGCAGCACGGCTCGAAGCAGCCTCGGAGGATCTCGGTGCAAGCATCGTCGCCTCGGAGGTAACGTACGATGCGGTGCGCGAGCTTTTTGTCGGCGTACCGACGTCGTCGTTGCCGCTGCGCGGGTTACGGCGCTTGCAGAACGCGTACATCATTCGCGGACTGACGAAGCGCGCGAACGAGGAGCGAACGCTTACGCTGCCTTCGCAGCGTGCGTTCAGCGAAACCGTCGTGCATGCATACGAAACCAACGATGCGCAGGCGGTTGAGCCCGATAGTTATATTGCGCCGCAAACACCGGCGCCCCAACATCAGGTCGACGAGCGCGTAGCCGGCAGCACACCGGCGCCCGCGCCGTTCGCGCATTTCTCGCGCTTCGATGACGATGCTCCCGCGCTTCCCGAGCCGCCGCCGATCGTGGGGCACTACGAAGACGATCAAGGCCCGCCCGTTCAACTTCCGCCTTAAGCGAGTGCTTCAAGAAGGCGCGGCAACGATTCCGCCGCCGTGCCGCGCAGCACGCAATCGACGCGATCGCTGATCGCCGTGTTCTCAGGATTGATTTCTGTGACAAAGGCTTACCGCGCAGCGCGAGCGCGGCCGCCGGGTAAACGACAGCGCTCGTTCCGACGACGAGAATAACGTCGGCGCGATCGGCCGCCGCGCGCGCGCGTTCCCAGGTAGTGCTCGGTAGCGGCTCACCGAACCAGACGATGTCCGGGCGTAAGCGTCCACCGCACGTATGCTCGATACGCTCGAGATCGAGACCTAACGAGTCGAGTGGCTCACGCACGTCGCATCCGGTGCAGCGCGCGGTGCGCAGCGCACCGTGAAGCTCGAGCACATTCCGAGAGCCTGCACGCAGATGCAGCGAATCGACATTTTGTGTCGCAAGCGTGAAATCGGCATAACGATCCTCGAGCGACGCAATAGCGTAGTGTCCCGCATTGGGCTGCGCACGCCGGTGCGCGGCGTTACGTTCGTTGTACCACGTCCACACGAGTTGTGGATTTCGCTCGAAGCCTTCCGGTGATGCCAATTCCTCGACACGATGCGTGCGCCACAAACCGTTGACGCCACGGAAGGTTGGTAGGCCGCTCTCCGCCGAGATCCCCGAGCCTGTTAGCACCAATACCGAGTGCGCAGCGTGCAAACGCTCGATCAAATCCTGCATGGCGGCAACTTCGCCGGGGCGAAAGGTAGTGGCCTGTGAACCCACAAAAGCGCGGCAGACTTGGCATCGTGTGGCCGGCATACTTGGTTGCAGCCGTCTGCTTTGCCGTGGCCGTCGCATTGTCGCTGGTGAATCTTTCGCTGCTCGAGCAGCTCCGGACGGCACAGGCATCAGCGTCTCATGAGGCAGCGCGCACGAGCAACGTCACGCGTTCGCTCGCGAGCGAGCGCACCATGCTCGAGGACTTGATGGACGAGGATGCGCAGCGATTCAACATTACGAACGGGCAAGTCGTGCTTGTGCGCGATCGCGTCTATATCACGATGCACGACCTCGCGCAGCCTCCACGCGGCAAAGTGTATGAAGCGTGGACCGAGGCCCGGAACAGCGCCGTACTCGTGCCCGCATCGACGTTTGTTCCCGACGCGCACGGCGTCGCGGTGCTCGGTCTCACCCTCGCCGCCAAGGACACCGGTGCCGTTGCCGTCAGCGTTGAACCGGAAAGCGGTAGTAAGGTTCCTACCGGCAAGATGCTGGTGCTCGTACGGCTCAATTGATGGTGCGCACCGAGCGCTTGACGAGTAGTCGCGAGCGAGACGCCCTGGCGTTTCTCGCGCGCTCGCCGTACGCCAACGTCTTTCTGAGCTATCTGGTCATGTTCGACCTTGCGACCTCGACGCGCAATGCGCTCCATGTTGCGCTCGACGATAACGATACGATCAAGGGCGTCGCGTACTTCTCGCGGCAGGTTGCGCTTGCCGCCGACAGCCCCGCAGCGATCGAGGCCTTCGCGCAAATCGGGGCGACCCATCGTGGCGAGAAGATGATCGTTGGGCCGCGCTACGAGGTCGCGATGTACTGGGACCTCGTGCGGGAAAAGCACGATCGACCTCGCTTGATTCGCGATCGGCAATTCGTCATGATGCTCGACCGCTCGATGCTGCTCCCTTACCATCATAGCGTCGTCGCGCGACGCGCACGCATCGACGAGTGGCCGGCGGTCGCCGACAATTCTGCCTCGATGATCGCGGCCGAACTCGACTACGATCCGATGCGCTCGTCGCCCGAATTCACGTCGAACGTGCGCGCGATGATCGACCGTGGGCTCTGGTGGGTGGGCGAGTCGCTTGGCCGCCTGTGCTTTTTCTGCAACGTCGGCCCGTGGAGTCCGCTCACGGCGCAGTTGCAAGGCATCTGGGTGCCACCCGAACTGCGCGGCAAGGGCCTCGCGACCTCCGCGCTCGGTGCGGTCTGCGATCGCGTGCTCGAAGTCTCGCCGACGCTTTCGCTCTACGTCAACGACTTCAACGATCGAGCGATTGCGCTCTACGAACGCATCGGCTTCAAAACCGTCTCAGAATTCCAAACTATATTGTTTTAGGGATTTCGTTCAGCGAAATTACTGATCGTGATGAGAAAACTTGTCGCCGACGGAGTGAACGCCGGACTCCACGGCGCGTTCGCCGGCGGTGACCATGTTGATGATCCACCGGATCGTGGCCCAAATACCGATGATCGCAAACACGAAGATGACGACAAACACCCACGCTGCAGCCTCGGCCATGTGAATGACCCATTGTTCCATAGTGCTTTAGCGCTTGGCTAGTGTTGCGGCGAGACCTGCTGCATTGCGCGCGGCCGTTCCATAGACGGAGAGCTGCGGATTGGCACCGATGCTCGTGGGGAATACCGACCCGTCGAACACATGCACGTTGTCCAACTGGTGATGGCGCCCGAGCCCGTCAACGACCGACGTTCGGGGATCTGCGCCCATGGCGCAGCCGCCCATGACGTGCGCGCTCACCACATTTGCACGAAGTATCTCCATCGGTAGCGCATCGATCAAACGCTCCGCTTCTGCGAGCGATGTCACCGGGCGCGCATCTTCATGCACCGGCAGCACCATACGAGCACCCGCGGCAAATTGGATCTGCGCCATCGTCTTGAGCGCGCGCCGCGCACCATCCCACACGTACGGCGTGATCGGATAGTCCAGGAGCGGCGAGCCGTCGCTGCGCAGACCGACCGTACCGCCGACGCTCTGCGGATGAAAACCGTCGCGCATGAGCGCAATGATGATCTGCAGATGCGGCATATCGGCAAGCAACTGCGCGTGCGTCGTGCCGAATCCAGGCGTCGTCGTGGCCAAGAGCACCGGATGTACCGGGGGCACTTCGAGCTTGTAGCCGATCGGACCGTCCAGCGGCTGCGTGTTCAAGAAGTGATCGCTGTACACCGATTGCGGCGCGCCCGCGTAGGCTGCAACGACCTCCGGCATGACTGCGGCCGAAATGACGACGGGGTGCAAAAATGTGCGCTTTCCGAGGTTGCCGTATGGATCGGGCGCGCCACTGCGCAAAAGGAGCGCCGGACTATTGATTGCGCCACCGGCGATGACGAATTCGCGCGCGAAGACGCGCAACGACGGCGTGCACTCGAGCATCGACGCTTTGCGACCGTCGAAATGCAGGCGCTGCGCGCGCGATTGTACGACCAACGTTGCACCGTGATCGAGCGCGCTTGGAATCGTCGTGACGAGCATCGACTGCTTCGCGTTGGTCGGACAACCCATGCCGCAATAGCCGAGGTTGTAGCAGCCCTTGACGTTGCGCGGAATGACCGCCGTTTCGATGCCGAGCTTTTTTGCACCGCGCGCGAGCGCCGCGTTGTTCGGATTTGGCGGCTCGTCCCACGGATGAATCGAGAGACGCTTCTCCATGTGCTCGAAAAATGGTACGAGTTCCGCCGCGTAGTTCTCGAGACCGAAGTGGTCTTGCCAATAGGCGAGCGTCTCTTCGGGCGTACGGAAGCTGCTCGTCCAGTTCACGGTGGTCGAACCTCCGACCGCGCGCCCTTGCAGAATGACAATACCTTTGTCTTTGGTGCGCCGCCCCGCCGATTCTTGATACAACTGCGGGTACGCCTCGCGCTCGAGCATGTGGAAGTCTCGCGAGGAGCGCAGCGGCCCTTCTTCAATCATGATGACGCTCAAGCCGGCGTTCGCGAACGTCTCGGCCGCCGTTCCGCCACCAGCACCGGTACCGACGATCGCGACATCGGCGTGAAGGTCAGTCGTTTCGCCCAGCGTCGCGCCGTCGATGACCTTCCAGCCGTGCGCGAGTCCGTGCGCGATCGGATCGGCGATCATACGATGTGCGGCGGACCGGGGTAACCGATGCGCGGCCACGCTTGATTATTGCCGTACCATCCCGCCATCACGAGTTGATGCAGTGCGGCATAGCCACTACGCAAGAGTTGCGCGTTGCTCGTGCGCCAGCGTTGCAAGAATGCAGCGATGTCGCTGTCGGAGGCGAGGTTCCACGGCCCGACGCCGGCAACGATGCGTCGTGTAAGCGGGAATTCGAGCAGTCCGAAGAGCTGGTGCACTTCACCTTGCACGGCCGGCGGAAGTCCGGCGATCGCGACCGCGACGCCGCGCACCGCCGCATCCAGCGCCTCACCGCGATTCGGCAACGCGCCATCGAGCATCACGCGCGCAATCGCGCGGAGCATGTCTTGGTGGGTGCTTGGGGAGGCACAACCGCCGAGCGCGAGCAGCATCGCGCCGCCCGCACCGGTTTGCAGAAGGCTACGGCGTGTTAACGTTTGCGAATAGCATTCGCCGGCGGTATTCCGAGGGCGATTGACCCATAACATCTTTGAACGCACGTGAGAAGGTACAGCAACTCTGGTAGCCGGTCTGCGTAGCCAGCGCGGAGATCGCACCGTCACGCTCTTCGAGGTGCGAAAGAGCATACTCGATGCGCAACGTCTTGACCAGCGTCGAGAACGTGATGCCGACCTTCTCGGCAAAGTACCGCGAGAATGCGCAGGGCGTCATGCCGGCGAGTGCCGCGGCGGTTTCCAGCCGGATCGGCTCACCGATGTGTCCGCGCACGTAGACCGCAGCCGCCAACGTCCGCGGATAGTACAGGATCCGGCGTTGAACGTCGTCGGCCAAGAGACGCGAACGAAAGGCCTGGGTCGTATCGAGCACGATGCAACCTCCGGGAATATACCGTTACCGGGCTAGCCCATTTGGGCTAGTCCTCCTGTAGTCCTTTTGGCCGTCCGCTCGGCGGGTCCAGCCCGCCGCCCTCGCCAATCCCTGGCACAATGCCCGGCCCGATCGACCCCGCTCCCACCGACCGGCGCGTTCCGCTCGCCGCGGATGAGGCGAGCGTGGACCGGGTCCTCGAGCGTGCCCGCATCGCGCTCGAAACCGATGCCGCGAGCGCCGTCGACCTCCTGCTCGGCCTGCGCGAGCGGCTCCGCACCGACATCGATCGCCTCTACGCCGAGATTCTGCTCGGTTCGAGTTTTTCCGAGTTGCGCGAGTACGAAACCGCCGATGCCCACTTCGAGCGCGCACGGCTTTTGCTCGATCGCCGTTCGCTTGCCCAGGTCGCATCGTTGTCCGCCGCGCGCGGTCGCCGTTATATCCACGAAATGCGAATCGGCGATGCATGGCGTTGCTACGAAGCAACGCTGGTCGATCGGCGGGTCGACGGCCGGATTCGCAGCGAGCATCTCAAAAGCGAGATCCATCACGCCGAATCGCGCAACGCCGAGCACGCCGCCTCGCTCATGAAGCTCTTGACGCTCATCGGCAATGACGTCGGCGCGACACGTTGCACTGTGGTACCGGGCGGTAGCCGATCTCGGGCTCGTCGCCTGCGAAATCCCGGCTCCAGCCGCCGTCGCCGCTGTTGCCGAGGCGCTCGACGCGCGCCCGACCTGGTCGGTTGGGTTCTCTGCCGAACATTTTTACGCACTGCGCGCGCTCGCATGGTGTAAGGCGCTGAGCGGTGACGCGCTCGGCGCGTTTCGCTACCTGCGCGACGCAGGTGCGCTTGCAGAATCGCTCGGCAACCTTCCGCTGCGCGCGATCATCTTGCTCGATCGCGCACAGTTCGCACGCAACGCGCGCGAAGAGCACTGGTGCGCAAACGAAGTCGCAGCTGCCATCGATGTGCTGCGCGATGTCGATTGGCCGCACACGAGTGCCTACGAACGCTCGGTGTTGCCGCTGCTCGCGGAAGTGCTCGCGCCAACCGATGCACCGAGCGCTGCCGCAGCGCTCGCGCGTTATTCGGCGCTCACGCAGTCGCGCGATCCGATCGTGCTCGCAGCGCGCGGCATCGTGCACCTCGCTGATGGACGCAAGCGCGAAGGCGTGCGCGACCTGAGCGCCGCCTACGATGCCTTCGAGCGCGCCGGGTCGGAGTGGCGCGCGGGCAAAGTTGCAATTGCACTCGCGCGGGCAACCGGCGTCGATCGCTGGCGCTTGCTCGCCTTGGAGAACCTGGAATTCTATGCATCCTCGTGGCTTTTTGCGCAGGCCACCGAGCTGGACGAGTCCGAGGCTCCCGCCGAAGGCATGTCACTGACGCCGATGCAAGAACGTGTCTTTAACATGATCTGTCAGGGACTCTCGACCGAAGCAATCGCGACGCGCATGGGCCGCAGCCCATCGACCGTGCGCAACCACGTGAAGTTGATCTTCAAAGCGCTCGGCGTAAACTCGCGCGCAGCGCTAGTAGCGAAAGCCGCGCGCGACGGACGGCTGATGTGATTCCCGGCGCACACGTCGTGTTGCACCTCGGCTTGTGCAACGCAATGCTCAAGGTTCCGGAACAAACCCCGATCACCGCGCACATACGCCTCGTCGATCGGCTCAACCATCCGCACGTCGATCAGGACGTGACCTTCACGCGGTACGGCGGACAATCGGGCGAGGTCACGTTCAATGCGCCGCAAGGGATGTTTCGCGTGCAGATCGCGGCGCCAAAGTATCGCTGTTACGCCGAAGACTATCTCTTCTTCATCGCCGACCACAACCGCACGATCACCGAGCAGCTGAGCGATGGAGCGCCGGTTGTCGAGCACCCGATGCTGATGACGGGCACGGCTCCGCAGTCGTTCTTGTATCTCAACCCGACGTACGTGCTCTTTCCGAAAGACACGGCCTGCGACAAGCCCGTCCCCGATCCACTTCCCGCGAAGATCACGATCGAGAACGATCAAGACTCATTCTACGTGAAGATGTTCTCGGATCCGCAGCTCGTCGCCGAAGGCCCGGTCGTCGTCGCACTCCAGTTGGAAACCGCAACCGGCGAGAACCACTACATCCGCTTGAAGATTCCGTTCCCGCAGGGCTGGGACGGCGCGCCAAGTGAAGTCCAATTTAACGTCACCGACGATGAAGTCGATTGGCTTTCGGGGCAACCCACCGGCGTGCTCCTCTGTCCGCGTCTGTTCAGAACGTCGGCGGGGTAATAATCGCGCATTAACGCTGCGCTTTCGGGACACGACGCGCCCGTGGCCTGGCGTTATGCTTGCAGCGGAGGTGCACCATGGCCCGCAAGCAACGCGAGATTTTGCCGATTCCTGATAAGGCCTACGCCGGCTTCATCGCCTACGATGCCAAGGATCCCGATTCGAAATTTCCGCCGATCGAGCCGTTGACGCCGCCTGCGGGCGCGCCCAATGTGTTGATCGTGTTGCTCGACGACGTTGGCTTCGGCGCATCGAGCGCCTTTGGCGGTCCATGCGCATCGCCAACTGCCGAGCGCGTCGCGAAGGACGGACTGCGCTACACGCGCTTCCACACCACGGCATTGTGTTCGCCGACGCGCGCCGCGTTGTTGAGCGGGCGCAATCATCACACCGTTGGGATGGGCGGCATCACCGAGATTGCGACGTCGGCGCCGGGCTACAGTTCGGTGCGTCCAAATTCGATGGCGCCGTTGCCGGAAATTTTGCGTCTCAACGGCTATTCAACCGCGCAGTTCGGAAAGTGTCATGAAGTGCCGGTGTGGGAGACCAGCCCTGTGGGACCGTTCGATCGCTGGCCGACCGGTTCAGGCTTCGAATACTTCTACGGCTTCGTCGCGGGCGAGACCAATCAGTGGTACCCGGCGATTCACGAAGGCACCAAAATCGTTGAGCCCGACAAGACGCCCGAAGAAGGCTATCACTTCATGGAAGACATGACGGACCGCGCGATCGCGTGGGTGCGTCAGCAGCGCTTGCTCGCGGGCAATAAACCGTTCTTTATGTACTTCGCACCGGGCGCGACGCACGCGCCGCACCACGTCCCGAAGGAATGGGCGGATAAGTACAAAGGTAAGTTCGATCAGGGCTGGGACAAACTCCGCGAGGAGACGTTTGCGCGGCAGAAAAAGCTCGGCGTCATTCCGCCGAATTGCGATCTGACCGAACGCCCGAAAGAGATTCCGGCATGGGATTCATACGACCCTGAATTCAAACGCGTGCTCGCCCGCGAGATGGAAGTCTACGCCGGTTTCTTCGAGTACGCCGATCACCATATCGGCCGTCTGATTGATGCGCTTGAGCAGATCGAGGCGCTCGACAACACGCTGATTTACTACATCATCGGCGACAACGGCGCGTCGGCGGAAGGCACGCTGGAAGGCACGTTCAACGAAACGATCCCGTTCAACGGAATGAAAGCGCTCGAAACCGTGCAGTTTCTCACCGAGCGCATCGACAAGCTTGGCGGTCCCGAATCATACAACCACTACGCGGTTGGCTGGGCACACGCGATGGATACGCCGTATCAATGGACAAAGCAAGTTGCCTCGCACTGGGGTGGTACACGCAACGGGACGATCGTGCGTTGGCCCAAAGGCATCAAGGCCAAAGGTGAGATTCGCAACCAATTCCACCATGTGATCGACGTCGCGGCGACGATCCTCGAAGCTGCGCAACTCACCGAGCCGGTCATGGTAAACGGCGTTGGTCAAGTACCGATGCAGGGCGTCAGCATGGCCTACAGCTTTGACGACGCGAAAGCGGCCGAAGGTCACGAAACGCAATACTTCGAGATGTTCGGAAATCGGGGCATCTATCATAAAGGCTGGACCGCGGTCACGCGTCATCGCACGCCGTGGGTTTTGACCGGCGAGAACCCGCCGTTTGACGATGACGTCTGGGAGTTATACGACACGAATAAGGATTGGTCGCAAGCACACGACCTCTCAAAGCAAATGCCCGACAAGCTGCGCGAATTGCAGCGCCTGTGGATCATCGAGGCAACGCGCAACGGCGTCCTTCCGATGGACGATCGTGGTGCAGAACGATTCAATTCGGACTTGGCCGGGCGCCCGACGCTCGTTCGCGGTTCATCGCAAGTACTCGCCAACGGCATGGGCGACCTCAACGAGAACGGGCTCATCAATGTGAAGAACAAGAGTCACTCCGTCACCGCGCAGTTGACCGTGCCTGACGGCGAGCCGGCCGAAGGCGTGATCATCGCGCAAGGCGGTATGGCCGGCGGCTGGATGTTCTACGTCAAGAACGGGAAGCCGACATACCTATACAACTTCGTCGGACTTCGCGACACGGTCATCACGTCAACGGAAGCGCTGACGCCCGGGACGCATCAGGTCCGCATGGAGTTCGCCTACGACGGCGGCGGCGTCGCCAAGGGCGGCAACGTCACGCTCTTTATCGACGGGAAAGCGGTTGGCAACGGTCGGATAGACCAGACGGTGCCGCTCATTTTTTCCGGTGACGAAACTTCCGACGTCGGCGTGAAGCGCGGCTCGCCCATGACCCCGGATATCCCGGTCGGTGAGGCGAGCCGCTTCAATGGAACGGTCGCCGCCATCGTTATCGATCTCAAAGACGGCAGCACCGATCACTTACTCTCGCGCGACGACGTGCTCAACATGCTGATGGCGCGGCAGTAACGGGCAATTTGGCGGGAGCGTGTAGGAATCGAACCTACCAGCCGCCTTGCGGCGGCCTCAGCGATTTTGAAGACCGTGCGAGCCACCAGACTCGTACGCTCCCGTTGGCGTCCTTCGAGGCTCGCTACGCGAGCACCTCAGGATGACGCTGGCGGGTCAGTTGGTGTTCGCTTCGCCGACGGCGGTCTCGTACAGGAACCAGATCCGCCGTTCGGTTTCGTCGATAAAGACCTCGAGCAGCGAGGCCGTCGCGACGTCACCGAGGTCGTCCACGGTTCCGTGGAGCGCGCGCATGCGGCCGAGCAGATCCTTGTTGTCTTCAACGAGCGCGCGCAGCATCGCGTGCGGTTGAACGAACTCGCGATCGTCGTCGTCGACGCGCGTGATCTTCGCGATCTGGCCTACGCTGCGTAGCGTCGGCTGCCCGAGCTTACGCGACCGTTCGGCAAGAATGTCGATCATCGCAAAGATCTGCGTGGCGTGCTCGTCGAGCAGCTCGTGGTATTCCTTATAGTGGCTGCCCGAGACGTGCCAGTGATAGTTCTTCGTCTTCAAGAAGAGCGCCACCACATCGGCGGTAAGGGGGAGCAGCGCCTTCCCGATCTCTGCGCGAGCGTCCTCAGCAAGATCGGACGGGGTTCCCAGGCGCGCTTGGAATTCGGAGAGTGTTGTCGTGTTCATGCTGGTGAGACCGGGTGTCGGGGCCGGGCGGTTGCGGCCTTCGAGGCTCGCTGCGCTCGCACCTCAGGCTGACGGGATGTAGTCTACCGCGGTCATCATGCCGTCCATCATGTGAATCTCGTTGTGGCAGTGGAGCAGCCAGCGACCCGGCGGCGCGTTTGCATCGAAGATCCAACTCAGCGTCCCGCCGTTGGCGCGCACCAGCGAGACGTCTTTATCCAGCGGATGCGCGAGCGTCTTGCCATCGACTTCTACCACGCGAAACACGTGTCCGTGCAGGTGCATCGGGTGATCCATGTCGGTCGTATTCTTGAAGCGCACGAGCACGCGATCGCCGTGGCGCACGCGAATCGCCGGCACATTCGGCTAGATCTGCGCCGTTGAGCGTCCATTTCGACGAATCCCACGCGCCGCCGCCAAGCGTAAATGCGGGACGTAGGTTCACGCCGCGCGTATCTACCGGGCTTTGCGTGAGCTCGCCGAGCTTTTCATAGGTGAGATACTCGACGCCTTCGAGTGACTGCGGCGACGAAATCGGCGCGGCTTTTTCGTAGCCATCCGTATATACGACCATTGCTTGTTGAAAGGCGAGCGGATCGCTCGAAAGGCCTTGCAAGAGCCATGCGCCCGGCTTCGTCACTTCGAACCACGCATCGTAGCGCTCGGCGACGCCGATGCGTAGCGCGTCAAATTCCATCGGCGTTGGTACCGGATTGCCGTCAGCATGGGTTACGCGTAACCGATGTTGCGCAAGGCGCACATAGCGTGTCTGCGTCGCGCTCGCATTGAGGACGCGCAAGCGCACGCGATCGCCGACCTTCACCGCCAAGCTCTTCGTCCCCGGATAGGTTGCCCCGTTGATGCAGTGCGCACGATAGTCCACCTCGTCACCCATCTTATCGTCCGGTTTCATCTGCAACATCTCGGGCGAGCCCATCGGATCGATCATCGGCGCGTGACTCGTGCCCTTCATCGCTGCAAGGACGCTGCGCATGTCCGGCACGTCGTGAAAAATGACGGCGCACTCGACGTCAGCCGGTTCGTCATGCGGATCTTCGATCACGAGCATGCCGAAGAGCCCGCGCAGCACGCCCATGTCGTGCGCGTGATCGTGATACCAGCGCGTGCCGGCCGGCTGCGGTGTAAAGTCATAGATGAAACGGCCGCCATGCATGACCGGTGCTTGCGTGACACCTGCGACGCCATCCATGGCATTCGGGAGAATCACGCCGTGCCAGTGCACGCTGGTGGCTATCGTCGACGCATTCATGTACTCCACGTGCAGACGTTGGCCGTGACGCACGCGCAACAGCGGACCCGGGATGGACCCGTTGTAGCCGATCCCCTCGACGGTCACGCCGGGCGCGGGCGAAAAACGCATCGGGGTTGCCACGAGCCGGAACGATACGACATCGCTCGCAAGCGCGCGCGGCGAAAGCGGCGCGAGCGCGAGCGCACTCATCGCACCTGCCGTGCGTGAAAGAAACGCCGTGCGCCGCACTTATTGTCCGATGACGATCGGTTGGTCGATGGTCTTACCGTCGTACACGATGTGAATGGTCCACGCTCCGCCCATCTCAAATTGGATACGCCCGGTGTAGACGTGCGGATCGCTCGTGGGCTTAAACGCGACTTGCGATGAATTCATGGCCATCTTGCCCATTGACATCGATGCTACTGCGGTCACACTTTTTGGCGGCGTTCCTGGGAAACGTATCGTGATGTCGGCGAAGTCGCTCGGGTGCTCGGGCGTAATGGTAATCACCGGTTGGGTCGCTGAAGCGCCGCCGTCTAGGCCCGACAAGTAATCGGCGATGTCACCGGCCTGCGCCGCCGTGAATCCATAGTTCGGCATCGGCGCCTTCGGATGCACGATTGCATCGATAATCTGTGCACGCGTTCGGCGATGTTCGATGCCGACGAGGGCCGGAAAGCCGGCAGCGCCTTGAAATTTTGCGCCATGACAGCTCGTGCAGCCGTTTTGCGCGACGAGTTTCGCGCCGGCGTTACCATCGGCCCAAGCGCGCGCTCCCATACATAAAGTAAGCGCGCACGCCCCCCCAGTCAGGATTGTAAACCATTTAAAACCGGCCATACCCGTCGCTTCGCAGGATGCGCACGCGCTCCCCGCATAAGCTGGCAGGCACAGATTCATGATGTTTTATGAGGCCGAGGCCACCGGGGACGGCGGGCTGCTGCAGCGGCTGCTTGGTATAACCTACGAAATCTTGCACGCCCAAGAGATCGCGCCGGCGCTCGAGTCGATTTCGCGCGCGGTAACCGACCTGTTCGGGTTCAAGTACGTCACGATCGTCGCCGCCGATGCACCGGGCGGCGAACTCTACCGGCGCGTGCTGCTTGGTTTCCCCGACGAGGTCGTGCGCGAACGCCTTGGCGAGCATATCGACCGCAGTTCGGTACTCGAGATTCTTCCGCCCGAATCTGAAGTGCTGCCCTACTGTTTCTACAATCCGGCCGAGCGCGAGATCTATTGGAAGCAGAGCATCTACACCGGCTACCGCCCGCTCAACGAACCGCGCAGCGCACCCGACGCGTGGCACGAGCGTGACACACTGACGCTGGTGTTGCCCGATCCCGACGGCAACATGCTCGGCTATCTTTCGGCCGACGCGCCGCTGGATGGGAAAGTTCCATCGATTGAAACGCTGCGGCGCATGCAGCTCTTCACCAATCTCGTCGGACTTGCACTTGCAAGTTCGCGCTCGCACGCGGTCGAGATCGAGCAACGGCAAAGCCTCGAGCGCAATGCCCGTCTGCAAAACGAGTTCTTCAGCATGGTCTCGCATGAAGTGCGTTCACCGCTCGCAGCAATCCGTGGAGCGACGGCGCTCTTGCAAACGCACTTCGAAACGCTCGGCCTCGAACGGCGTCAGGAGTTGCTCGGTGTGCTTTCGAGCTCGACCTCGCGGCTCTCGTCGATCTTCGAAGACTTCTTGCTGCTCTCGCGCATGGACGCCGGCCATCTCGCACTGCGCGTCGAGAAGACCTCGCCGGTCGGCATTATCGAAGAATCGATGGCGCGCATGCGCAGCGAGTACCCCGATCGTCTGTTCAATGCCGCCTATCTCGATCCGGTCCCGCACATGCTCGCCGACGAAGGTCGCGCGGTGCAAGTGCTCACGAACTTCCTCTCAAATGCGGTCAAGTATAGCTATCCCACAAGCCCGATCCACGTCAACGTCAAGTCGGCAGAGGCGCACCTGCAGATCTCGGTCATCAACGAGGGACCCGGCATCAGCGAGGAAGACGGTCTCAAGCTGTTCACCCGGTTTGGCCGGGTGTCGTCGGGCGAAGGCTCGACCGGTCTTGGTCTCTACATCTGCCGCGAGCTGATCGGCATGATGCACGGCGAGATCGGTTTCGAAAGCGAGCCCGAGAAGCACACCTGCTTCTGGTTCACGCTGCCCCGCGCGTAGGTCTTAACCTTAGAAGTAGCTTTATTTCCCCTTCTATGGTAGAACCGGGAGCGTGAAGACCCGCCCCGATATCCGCAACGTCGCCATCATCGCCCACGTCGACCACGGCAAGACCACCCTCGTAGACGCCATGCTCAAGCAGAGCGGCGTCTTCCGCGAGGGTCAGCACGTGGAGACCCGTATCATGGACTCGAACCCGCTCGAGCGCGAGCGCGGGATCACGATTCTGGCCAAAAATACCGCGGTCAAGCACGGCGACGTGAAGTTCAACATCGTGGACACGCCCGGACACGCCGACTTTGGTGGCGAGGTCGAGCGCGTGCTGCAGATGGTGCAGGGCGTGCTCTTATTGGTCGATGCCGCCGAGGGCGTCATGCCCCAGACGCGCTTCGTGCTACGCAAGGCGCTCGAACTCGACCTCAAAGTGCTGATCGCGATCAACAAGATCGATCGCAAAGACGCGCGACCGACCGAAATCGTCAACGAGGTCTTCGACCTCTTCATTGAACTGGGCGCAAGCGACGAGCAGGCCGATTTCCCGGTCGTCTTCACCAACGGAAAACTCGGTATCGCGAAACGCTCGCTCGAGGACGAGTCGAGCGATCTCGAGCCGCTCTTCGATCTGATCAAGCATCACGTGCCCGAGGCGCCGAGCGAAGACGGGCCGTTCCAGCTTTTGATCTCGGCAATCGATCACAACAAGTACGTCGGACGCATCGGCATCGGGCGCGTATTTCGCGGAGCATCAAAGATCAATGCACCGATCGCGAAGGTCGATCGCGAAGGCAAGGTCGTCGGCGGTCTACGCCTCACGACGCTGCTCACGTTCGCCGGGCTCGAGCGGATCGAAGTCGAGGAAGCCACAGCCGGCGATATCGTCTGCGTCTCGGGTATCGAAGACTTGAATATCGGCGACACGATTGCCGATGCACAATCGCCCGAAGGCATCCACGCCGTCGCGGTCGACGAGCCGACCGTGTCGATGTTCTTCTCGGTCAACAACTCGCCGTTTGCGGGCAAAGAAGGCAAGTACCTCACCTCGCGCCAGATCCGCGACCGCTTGATGCGCGAACTCGAATCGAACGTGGCGCTGCGCGTCGCCGACACCGAATCGGCGGATACGTTTGAAGTTCGCGGACGCGGCGAGCTGCATCTTTCGATCCTGATCGAGACGATGCGCCGCGAAGGCTACGAACTTGCTGTTTCCAAGCCGCAGGTCATCATCATGGAGCGCGACGGCAAGCGGTGGGAACCGGTCGAGTACGTCGTGGTCGACGTCACCGAAGAGTATTCGGGCGCCGTGATCGAGTCGCTCGGCCGTCGCAAAGCGATCATGTCGAACATGATCAATATCGGCGACTCGCGTCGTCTCGAATACACGATGCCGACTCGTGCAATCTTCGGTCTGCGCGGCGAGTTGCTCACGCTTACGCGCGGTACCGCGGTGATGTCGCATACCTATTACGATCATCAAGAATGGCAGGGCGAACTGCCGGGCCGCAATGTCGGTGCACTCGTCGCAACCGATACCGGTCGTGCGACCGCCTACGCGATCGCCGGCGTGGAGCAGCGCGGACGCTTCTTCGTCGATCCCGGCGAGGATATTTACATGGGCATGGTCGTCGGCCGGGCCAATGACGACAAGGACGTCGGCCTCAACGTCGTCCGCGAAAAGAAATTGACCAACATGCGCGCTTCGGGCAGCGACGACACCGTCAAGCTTCCGCCGAAGGAGAACATGTCGCTCGAACGTGCGATCGAGTTCATCGAAGATGACGAACTGGTCGAAGTGACGCCGCAATCGATTCGCTTGCGCAAACGCGTCCTCGACGAAGGCGAGCGGATCAAAGCGAAAAGGCGCGAAAAAACCAGCGTCTAAGCGTGCGCCGTTTTGCCGTGCTCCAATTCGGGAATCGTTGATGCATGGCAATAAAGAAGAAATCTACCAAAGAAAAAGACCACCTCGCTTCGCAAGGTGGCGAAAAAAGCTGTGCCGGCGGCAAAAAAGGCCGCGAAGAAGGTCGTGCCGGCCGCGAAGAAGGCCGCCAAACGCGCGAGAACGATCGGCCAGACGATGGAGCGCGTCGGGGTCGCACTCGAACACGGTGCCGACATCGTCGAAGAGATTACCGCATCGCGAAAGAAGGCATCGAAGCCGAAGCGCAAAGCCTCGCGCTAGTTTAGCGCAGCGCCGGTTCACGCGCCGGGGTTGGGAGCGACCCAACCTCGACGCGGACCGATGCGGGCGCCGGCACGACGACCGGAGGCACCGGCGCCTTCACCAATCGGGCGACGGACCATCAGCAGCGGCAGCAACGTGGTGGCGATCGTTCCGATCGCAAAGAACTGCGTCGTACTGACGGCCGCTAAATTCGCTGCCTGGGCAGCGGCAAGCTGACTTAATACCGCAATTGCCTGCGATCCGTGCGCAGCAACGGCTGAGGCGACATCGCCACGGCTCAAGTTGATTGTCCCCGCGATGCTGCTGAACGCGGTGTTGAAATTGCGGTCGATCAGCGTAGCGGCGAGCGCCGATCCGACCGATGCACCGATCTGCTGCATCAAGCGCGTGAGCGCAAGTGCGGAAGGCACAATCGCGTGTTCGATGCCCTGGAGCAGCACGACCGAAATCGGGACGAAGACGAACGCGAGGCCGATACCGCCCAGCGCCTGCGTGACGACGAACGTGCCGAACGTGGCGTTGGTCGTCATCTCAAACGTCTGCCACCAGGTCGCGGCGCCCATCACGAAGATGCCGGCGGCGGCAACGATGCGCAGGTCCCACTTGTGCCGCGAGACGACCCAGGTCGTGATCGGGTAGAGCAGCGCGAGCATGCCCGCGCGCACCATCAAGAGATAGCCGGCCATCGTGGTCGTGAAATTGAGCGAATTTTGCACGTACTGCGGCTGAATGAAGATCAATGCGTACATCGTTGCGCCGATCGCAAAGAACACGATCGAGCACGACCAGACGTTGCGGTCGCGGAAAACGCGTAGCGCGACGGCCGGCGTCTTGGTACCCCAGAGTTCCCACGCGACGAACGCTCCCAGTGCGGCGACTGAGACAACGGTACACAGAAAGATCGTCGAATCGTCGAACCAGCCGTTGCGCTCGCCTTCGTCGAGCACGTATTGCATCGTCGCGAGGCCCACCGCGAGCAAGCCCACGCCGATGCCGTCAATTGGAATGCGCTTGGGTGCATGCGGGTCGCGCACAAAGAGCATGACGAGCAGTGCCGCAGCGATGCCCGGCAATACATTGATAAAGAACACCCAATGCCAACTCAGAGCGTCGGTGAGAATGCCGCCGAGCGTCGGACCGATCGTCGGGCCGATGACGATGGCAAGCGCGAAGAGCGATTGGCTCTTGCCGAGTTGATCGGGCGGAAACGTGTCGCGAATGATCTGCTGCGCCGGCACCATCAATCCGCCGCCGAACGCGCCTTGAATGAAGCGCAGCGCGATCTCGGTGTTGGTATCGCCCGCGAGCCCGCACAGAATCGAGACCAGCGTGAAGCCCGCAATCGACATCGCAAAATAGCGTTTACGGCCGAAGATCGATTGCAACCACGGCGTGAGCGGAATGACGATCACGTTCGCGATGATGTAGGCGGTGATGAACCACGCGCCTTGATCTTGCGAGGCGCCAAGGGTGCCGTCGATCGACGGCAGCGCGACGTTGACGATCGTCGTGTCGGCAAGTTGCATCAGGGCTGCGAGCATAACGGCGGCAACCACCGCAACGCGACGTGCGCCGTATTCGACCACGGGGTTCAAGGCGTTTCCTTTGTTAGAGGGTGTTAGGCGCTGACGAGGGCCGGCTCGAGTGCGAGCAGGTCGGCGTTTTCATCAGCGATTTGTTGGAAGACGCGCCAGGCGGCACGTTCCGGTTCGCGCAGGCCGAGGATATGCTCGACGGTCTGGCCGTGATGGGCAATTTTCGAGGCCGCGTAGGCGAAGCGCGCCCATGCGTCTTGGGTTCCGGCGGCCAGCGCTTGCCGGTAGGCGCTCGTGACTTCGCTCGCTTCCTCTGCAAACGAGGTCGAAAGGCCGGCGAGCACCATCGCATGGCTCCGGAGGGTGTTAAAGGACCGCCGTGCCTCCTGCGTGGCACTAGACGGCTCCCGCTCGTCTATAGTAAAATACATCTTGTACTATACGATAGTACAAAGGATGTTTTACTGTCAAGCATGACCCAAGAAGTTTCCGAAGCCGCCGCCACCCCTCGCGCGCACTGGTATCCAGAGCGCGACGATATCACTATCTATGGCATTTTGGGAGCGCTCAGCGACCCTACGCGCCTCGCGATTGTGCGTCAGCTCGCGGAACATGAAGAGAAGTGCCCGTTCGATTTTCTCGACATCACGTCAAAGCAAAACCTCACGCATCACTTTAAGGTTCTGCGCGAGGCCGGCGTGATTATGGCCCGCTACGAAGGACGTCAAAAGTTCATCTGGCTGCGCCGCGACTTAATCGACGACATGTTCCCTGGTCTGCTCGACGGCGTCCTCCGGGCAGTTGAGAACACGCAGGCCGTTCCGTAAGTGCTAGCCGGGTTCGGGGCGCGCGTACACCTCTTCGTGCAGCCCGAACTGCGGGAACGCTTCAGCGCACTCTTTCGTGATACGCTCGGGTGCGATGTGCACGAACTCGATTTCGGGCTTTCCGAACCGATCGTGCTCGTTAAATTTCCCGATGGCAGTGCGTTCAGCGTCGAGTTCTCGGGCCTTGCAGTACCGGAACCGCCCGAGCCGATCGACTTTGCACACGCGCTCCGCGGAGCGTGGATTGAATTCCGAACCGGCGACGTAGGCGCCGTGCACGATGCGCTCGATCGTGCGGGAGTCCCGAGCTTTTCACATCCGGCAAGCCCCCATCGGTATTTCAGCGCTCCAGGTGGACAGGTGTTCCGGATTCTCGACCTTGCATACCGCGGTCCGTGAAGCTCGCCGGCGTTGACGCGCGGCGCATTCCTTAGCGCAACGTCGGCGTACACGCTTGCGCCCTTTGTTGCGCAGACGCCGGCGCCTGAAGAAACATTCCCGCCCGACGTCGTCCGCGGCGACCTCGACGCAATATGGACGACGCTCATCGCCGTCGGTGCGCAGCCGTTCCGTACGTCAAATCCGGCTGACGTCGAAGCGGTCTATCGTAGAGCACGCGCCGCAATAACCGCGCCGATGACCGTGCGTCAAGCGTGGGTCGCGATTGCGCCCGTGCTCGGCGCCCTCAACGACGGCCATGTCGGCTTGCTCTTTCCCAACCCGCTGAACAGCGCGCCACAACGCTTTCCGCTTCGCTTTGCGCTCACCGCCGACGATGCGCTGATCGTCATCGGCGACAGCACGAAGACCGTCCCGATCGGCAGCCGTGTCGTTTCGGTCGATAACATTGCGGCCAACACGTATCGCGATACGACGCTTGCCGCCTTTGGCGGACAAACCCAATCGCTGCATCGCACGCGCGTGAGCATGGCGGGGGCGTGGACCGCGGTTGCGCTCTTTGGCGAAGGACCGATCTACCACGTGCGCTGGATGACGCCGGACGGCGCGACGCACGAAGACGACCTGCTCGCGTCGCCGCCGGTGCGCAGCAACGCGATGGCGGCGTTCCAACCCTATACCTATCGTACGCTCAAGAACGATAGCATCGGGTACCTCGACTATCGCCAGTGCGAGGACCTCGAAGCGTTCAAGAAATTCTGCGCCGGCACGTTCCAAACGATCGCTATGAATCCGATACGCGCGCTCGTGATCGACATTCGCCGCAACGGCGGCGGTGATAGCGAGCTCAACGACGTGCTATGGTCCTACGTCACGACCAAGCCGTTTAAACAGTTTGGCGGCACGATCGAAAAGTCGAGTGCGTGGCTCAAGGGCCGCTACGGGCCAACCAAATACAAAGAGATATACGGCGACGCGCTATGGGATGCACCCGACGGCAAGATCATCGAGTCGGGAACCGATCCGAATGCCGATCTAATCCGTCCCGGACCGCTTCCGCTACGGTATCATGGGCCGGTCTATCTGCTGATCTCCGCGCAAACGTTTTCATCGGCGATGGCATGTGCGCTCGCGGCAAAGGACTACGGTCTCGCGACAATCGTCGGCGAAGAGACGGGCGAACCCGTCAACTCGACCGGCGAAACGTTCGCGTTCAACGCACCCGGGACGGGCTTGCGCGCGATTTTCACCACGAAAGTGTTTCTGGCGCCCAAACCACATCCGAACGACCAAGGCGTCGTGCCCGACATTCCGGTCACGACAACGCCCAGCGACATTGCCGCCGGGCGTGATCCGGTTCTCGATACGGTGCTGCGCCTGAGCAGTTAGACCGTGGCCGGCACCTTCGGCGTCGTGTTGAACGTGAGGTCGCCGATGATGTCGTTGAAGCCCACGTTCACGGTATCGCCGTCGTTGATCTCGCCCGCAAGAATCTTGCGGCCGAGCGGCGTCTCGACTTCCTTTTGAATCGTTCGCTTGAGTGGGCGCGCGCCGTAGGTCGGATCGTACCCGGCCTTGACCAGGTGCCGTTTCGCGGCCTCGTCGAGCACGAGCGTGATGCGACGCTCCGCCAGGCGCGACCGCAGTCGCGCAAGTTGGATGTCGACGATCTCCAGGAGCTCGTCCTCGGAGAGCGCATGGAAGACGATGATTTCGTCCACGCGGTTGAGGAACTCCGGACGGAAATGCGCCCGTAATTCCTCGAGCACGGTCGCGCGCATGAGAGCCTCTTCCGCGCCGCCGATCTGCCCCTTGTAGTCGAGGATGCGATGGCTGCCGATGTTCGAGGTCATGATGACGATCGTGTTGCGGAAATCGACGGTGCGGCCTTGACCATCGGTCAAGCGCCCCTCATCGAGAATCTGCAAGAAGACGTTGAAGACGTCGGGATGCGCCTTCTCGATCTCATCGAAGAGCACGACGCTGTACGGACGGCGTCGCACCGCTTCGGTGAGTTGGCCACCTTCGTCGTAGCCGACGTATCCCGGCGGTGCGCCGAGCATGCGCGCCACGCTGTGCTTCTCGCCGTACTCCGACATGTCGATGCGCACGAGTGCACGTTCGTCGTCGAAGAGATACTCGGCGAGTGCACGTGCAAGTTCCGTCTTGCCGACGCCGGTTGGGCCGAGGAAGATAAACGAGCCGATCGGACGGTTCGGATCGGCAAGGCCCGAGCGCGAACGCAGCACCGCTTCCGCGACGGCCGTTACCGCTTCGTCTTGACCGATGACGCGCCGATGCAATTCGTCGTCGAGATGCAGCAGCTTCTGTTTCTCGCCTTCGAGCAGCTTTGAAACCGGAATGCCGGTCCAGCGCGCGATCACCTCAGCGATGTCGTCCTCGCTGACTTCTTCCTTGGAGAGTCGCCCGCCGTCGGCTGAGCGCAAGCGCTCTTCTTCCGACGCGAGTTCTTTTTCAAGTTGCGGCACGCGACCGTACTTCAACTCGGCTACGCGATTGAGATCGTACTGGCGCTCGGCCTGTTCGATCTGCACTTTCGCCTCGGTGATCTGTTCGCGCAGTTCGCGCAGTCGCACCGCGGCGTTCTTTTCCCGGTCCCACTGCGTGCGCAGCTTGACCTGCGTTTCGCGCAACTCGGCCAATTCGCGCTCGAGCGTATCGAGACGATGGCGGCTGGGTGCATCGCTCTCTTTGCGCAGCGCTTCGCGTTCAATTTCGAGTTGCAGAATGCGACGCGAGACTTCGTCAAGCTCTTGCGGCATCGAATCGATCTCCGTTCGTAGCTTAGCCGCAGCCTCGTCGACCAAATCGATCGCCTTGTCGGGCAGGAAGCGGTCGGAGATGTACCGGTTGCTCATCGTCGCGGCCGCGACCAGCGCGCTATCTTTGATGCGCACGCCGTGATGGGTCTCGTACCTGTCGCGCAGCCCGCGCAAAATCGAGATCGTATCCTCGACGCTGGGCTGATCGACCAAGACTGTTGCGAAGCGCCGTTCGAGCGCGGCGTCTTTTTCGATGTACTTTCGGTATTCGTCGAGCGTCGTCGCCCCGATCAAATGCAGTTCACCGCGCGCGAGCATCGGCTTGAGCAGGTTGCCGGCGTCCATCGAGCCTTCGGCTTTACCGGCACCAACGACATTGTGCAACTCATCGACGAAGAGCACGATTGCGCCTTCGGAGTTGGCCACGTCTTTGAGCACGGCTTTGAGCCGCTCTTCGAATTCACCGCGATATTTTGCACCGGCGATCAGCGCGCCGAGGTCGAGCGATACGATGCGCTTGTTCTTTAGGCCCTCGGGCACGTCGCCGCGCACGATGCGCTGCGCCAAGCCTTCAACGATCGCCGTCTTACCGACGCCGGGATCGCCGATGAGGACCGGATTATTTTTCGTGCGCCGCGAGAGCACTTGCACGATGCGTCGAATCTCGTCGTCGCGACCGATGACCGGATCGAGCTTGCCGCGCTCGGCTTCCAGCGTCAGGTCGCGCCCGTAGCGCTCGAGCGCTTTGTAGGTGCCCTCGGGATCTTTGGTCGTGACGCGCTGGTTGCCGCGCACATCACGCAACGCGGCGAGCAATTTATCTTTACTCAGACCGGCATCGCGAAAAAGTTTGCCGATCGCGCCGCCGGCCTGCGCCATCGCGAGCAGCACGTGTTCGACCGACACGAAGTCGTCTTGTAGCGCGCCCGCTTCGCTCTCGGCCGCGGTCATGATGCGTGTGAGTTCGGGCGAGATCGTTACCTGGGCCGAGTCGGCATTCGGACCGGAAAGGCGCGGCAAATGGGAAATCGCCTCGTCCACGTTGCGGCGGAAGGCCTTGACGTCCACGCCGGCCTTGGCAAGAATGTCAGGCGCGACACCGCGCTGTTGATCGAGCAGCGCCGCGAGCATGTGCTCCGGTGTGGTTTGCGTGTTGTGTTCGTGGAGCGCCAGCGAGTAGGCCTCATTGAGGCCATCCGCGACGCGCTCGGTCATCTTATCGACGTTCATGCTTCACCTTGTAGAAACCATCGCTCGCTGACCTTGGTTACAGGGAGTCCCTGCCGGCCGCAGGGCTTGACCCCTTTGCCTACTTATGATAGCCTGGCTACACAAAATAATCTGTCTTGGAGGCTTTCTCGAAAATGGCTACTTTCGCTCTTGACCCAGCCCACTCGTCGGTCGAATTCACGGCCCGGCACATGGTCTTTTCCCGCGTCCGCGGCACGTTCCCTAAGTTTACTCTGGAACTCGTCGTTGACGAGACAACCAATCTGCCCACGGCGGTGAGCACGGTCATCGATGCGACCTCGATCGATACCAACGTAGCCGATCGTGACGCGCACCTGAAGTCGCCCGACTTCCTCGATGTCGAGAAGTTCCCGACGATTTCATTCCTCTCGACGCGCATCGCCGGGTCACCCGATGCATTTACCATCGACGGCGATCTGACGATTCACGGCGTGTCCAAGGCGGTCACGTTGAAAGCAACGGTCGACGGCCGCGGCAAAGACCCGTGGGGCAACGACCGCATCGCGTTCAGCGCGAGCACGACGATCAATCGTAAGGATTTCGGGCTCACCTGGAATCAAGCGCTCGAGACCGGCGGCGTGCTGGTCGGCGAAGCGATCGAGATCGCGATCACGCTCCAAGCAGTTAACGCACAGGTCGCTGTTGCATAGGGGCGCATGAAGATTGCAGCAGGGGCGGTGCGCGCATTCTATCTCTTCGACGTCGCCGACACCATCAATCTTGCCGCGTTGCGGACGGTTGAAGGCGAAGGGTTCACACCAGCCGACATCCCCCTGCGTCCGCATCAAAGCAGCGGATCTCTGCAGTTTCCGACTCCACCGCTGGTCGCTCGGTTTGCCGAAGGCAAACTGGGCGACCTTTCGTATTCACTGCGCGCCAAATTCTTCGACTATGGTGTCATCTCGCTGCGCTACGACTTTCCGTTCGCGGGCGCTTGGGCAGACCTCGAAGACATTGCGTCGCGCATACGGCGCAACGAGGAACTGCTTGCGGCCGCGAACCAAACGGTTGCGCGCATCTGCGACGAGCTCAACGAGGCGCTCGACGATCGCCACGCACCGCTCGTTGAAGACTATCTGATCATTGAGGTCGATCGTTTCGAACCGCGCCTCGACGCGGAACTGCTGCTCCACGACCACTCCGAAGCGCTGGCAAACATCTTGCTCGGCGAGTCGGGTTCGCTCTCGCAAGGCGAGATCGAAGAGTCGTTGCGCACGCGATTCTCGTATTATGCCGACGACCTGACGATCGTGCAGTGGGACACGGCGTTCATCTACGACCGGCGCGAATCGAGCGATGCGATCGCCGACATCCTCGAGTTCGCAAACTCTCAACTTTTAGAGCTGCGGACCTACGACGCGCTGCTCGACCGCGAGCTCGACACGATCTACGCCGAGCAGCCCGGTCAGCGTGCGCGCTCGGTGCTCGGGCGGCGGGAAGCCGACCTCGCGGCCAACGTGCGCTACCTCATCGTTGACGTACTCGAGCTAATTGACCGCTCGAGCAACGCGCTCAAAGTTGTGGGCGACGCCTATTACGCACGCATCTATCGCGCTGCTGGTGCGCGCCTCGGCTTGGCCGATTGGCAGCGCCAGATCGACAGCAAGCTTGCAAGCGTGGGCGACATCTACCGCTTCTTCATCGATCAGGCGCGCGGCCGGCGCGACGATTTCCTCGAAGTGATCGTGATCCTCTTGATCGCGATCGAGGTCGTCATCGGTGTCGTCACGTTGGTTCGGCACTAACTACTTGAAGTCGTAGTGCTGGGTCATCACGGGCGTGCCGTTTGAACTCACCGTGCAATCGCTCGCGACCGGCTTTTCACCGAGCTGCTGCGCGATTTGATCGTCGGTCATGCCGGATTGTTTGAGCGTTGCAGCCAGATCGGGATTTATCGCCGCCGGTTGTTTCTTGGTCGCGCACTGCAACGTGAGCCCATCGATCACCGGCGAGCTGACGCCATTGGCTGCGCTTGCGTCGGTAGCACGAAGTGCAAGCTGGCCGTTAACGGAAATCGTATACAGGTCGAACGAGTAGTCGCCTTTGTATAGGCACAAATTGATCGCACCGATCGACCCGTTCGAGAGGTAGCACGTCGGCGTTACGGGGTCCACGATCGTAGGAACGGCGAGGTGTTGCGGCACGACATCGTAAGCCGCGTGCATCTGGTTCAATACCTTGTTCGTCGCGTCATACGTCGTCGACTCGAGCGATGTGAGCTGGTTCGTCGATTTGTCGACAGCCAGATGTGTAACGTTAACCGTGGGTTTTTCATTCGACTTTGTCACGCGTGTCGATACGTACTGCAAGCAGGTCACAGCACCACACGGACCTTCGCCCTGCCTCTGCACGACGCGACCGATGGCACTGTAGTTGGCCGCCTGCGGGTAGGTGCCCGCGGTCATAAGCAAGACCGTAAATGCGGGGGTGAGATTTCTTGCCAGTGCCCAGTTGTCGCCCGCTTTGACGTATGCCAGGCCATCCATAAAGAGGTATTCTTGACGCGTTGTCTTGCCGTTCGCCTCAAGGGTTGCATCCACGTCTTTGTTGCCATAGGAATCCGCGAGCACCGTGAACGTCGCGTGTGCGCCTGCAGCGGTAACGTCGGACTGCGAACGATAGCCATGCGTCGGCATCACATATGAAAGCGCGACGGTCGTTACCACCGCGGGCGCTGGTGACGCGGTCGCGAGCGCTGCGACAAGCAGAATTTCTTTCACTTCAGCGTCCCCACAAAACGATCGATCTCGTCCAGATGCGCTTGCTTCTTCGCGTCATCGATAAACGACGCCTCGAATGAATTCTTAGCCAGCGCTACGATCTCTTGGTCTGAAAGACTCAGCGCTCGAGCGACGCCCGTAAGATTCTCGGCGGCGTAACCGCCAAAGTAAGCGGGGTCGTCGGAGTTGACGGTAGCAAGAAGCCCTGCATCCAGCATCTTTTTCAACGGGTGATGCGCGAGGTCCGCGACGACGTGCAGCTTGACGTTCGAGAACGGGCACACGGTCAGCGGAATCCGCTGACGGCGCAAACGCTCGACCAGCTGCGGATCTTCGAGACTACGCACGCCGTGATCGACGCGCGACACGCGCAGCAGATCGAGCGCCTCCCAGACATATTCCGGCGGACCCTCTTCGCCGGCATGCGCAACGGTAAGAAATCCTTCGGCGCGTGCGCGATCGAACACCGTCGTAAACTTCGACGGTGGATTCCCGATCTCGGCTGAATCCAAGCCAACCGCAATGATGCGGTCGCGATATGCAGCCGCGTCATCGAGCGTAGCCATCGCAGATTGCACCGAGAGGTCGCGCAAGAAACACATAATGGCGTGCGACGTGATACCGAGCTTCGCGCGCGCAGCCTCGCGGGCCGCGGTAATGCCCTCGATCACGACGCCGAACTCGACGCCTCGATCGGTATGTGCTTGCGGGTCGAAGAAGATTTCCGCATGCCGCACACCCTCCGACATCGCGCGCTCGAAATAGGCCATGGTCAGGTCGTAGTAGTCGCGCTCGGTGCGCAGCACGCGCATCCCGGCATAGTACACGTCGAGAAACGACTGCAAATCGGTAAATTGGTACGCTGCGCGCAGCGCTTCAATCGACGGATAACCCGGATCGATGCCGTTACGGCCCGCGATGCTAAAGATCAGTTCGGGTTCGAAAGTGCCTTCGATGTGCAGGTGAAGTTCGGCTTTGGGAAGCCGCTTAAGGTCGATCATTACGTCTCCGAAGCATACGGTAATCGCCACTGCGCACCGTTATCCCTCGTGCGTCGAACCATTCGAGCAGAGGTACCGCAAACTTGCGCGACGTCCCGAGTACATCACGAAACTCTGCCATGCTCATCTTGCCATGTTGCACGATAAACGCCTCGACTCGCTGATGTGCTTGCTCGATCTGACTTCCGCGATAGACGACCTCACCGACCTTGACCAGCACACCACGCGCCAGCAATGTATCAAATGCTCTGCCGATGCCGACGATCGCCGAGGCCTTGACGCCCGCAGCGATTTCATCGAAGGGCGCCGGCACAAACGGCGCCGCCGCATCGAAGGGCACCTGTGCTTCAAAAAATCCGCGTTGCTCCGCCGTCAGCTTCGGTTGATGCGCGGTTGAGGCGTAGTAGCCGTGGCGCTGGACGATGCGACCATCCTCGACCAGCGCCCCGAGCAAACGCACGAGCAAAGGCTCCCCGATGGCGAGCATGCGCGCGAGGACCAAGGACGTGAGCCCCATCGCCCACGATTCGCGTGCGTGGGCGGCGTCCAACTCGGCGATCGTGCGGCTCGCAAACTCCGAAAACGCCGCGCCGTCAACGTAGGCAACCGGTCGCGCGAGTGCCACCGCCTCTCCACGCTCGAGCAATGCGCTCACGGCACTTAACGCCACATCCTCACGCAGGTTGGCCGCGAAGGCGAGCGCGCCAAGCTCTTGCGCCTGCAGTCCGGCTTGCGCTAAGAGCGTCGCTATTGCATCCTGCGCCGGCGCCGCATGCGCAGCGACCGCGTCGCGCTCCAGCGAAACGATTTCGCCGCCGCCGAGCAACGTTTTCGGTGAAAGCCTCCGAACGACAAAACGCACGCCGGGAAACGCGAGCACGGGTTCGCGCAGTGAAAGCGTCGTGCTCTCGCCGAAGGCAAGCGTTCCAAGGACCTCAGCAGAGCCGATGTACGCGCGCACGGGCGTGCGGCGTCGAAGCAATGCTTGCGCCTCGGGCAATGCCTCGAAGCGCACGGTGAACTCCCTGCGCGCGGAAAACGATGGATCGGCAATCACGCTGCCGCGCGCGAGGCTCTCGCGCTCGATTCCCGGCAGGCTGAGCGCAACGCGTGCACCGCCGGTTGCAGCGTCGCGCGATTCACCGAACACTTGCAGGCTGCGCACGCGCGCGGTGGCCCCTAGCGGCTGGACCGCAATCGTATCGCCGACGGCAAGGCGACCCTGCATCAACGTACCGGTGACGATCGTGCCGCGCCCCGGCAGCGTGAAGACCCGGTCGACCGGAAGGTATGCCGGCGCATCCGGATCGTGCGGCGGCAACGATACGAGTTGTTGACGCAAGAATTCCTTGAGCAGCTCGAGGTTTACGCCGCTGACCGTCGAGACCGCAAAGATGAATGCATCGCGCGCAATCGTGTCGGCAAGCTGGCGGTGCACGCGCTGACACGCTGCACCTTGCTCTTGCGCTGGAACCAAGTCGATCTTCGTTAACGCAACGATGATACGCTTGACGTTGAGGTAACGCAGAATCTGCAGGTGTTCGAGCGTCTGCGGCATGACGCCGTCATCGGCAGCGATCACGAGCAGCAGTACTTCCATACCCGCAGCGCCGGCCAGCATGTTGTGCAGAAAGCGCTCGTGCCCCGGAACGTCGACGATCCCCGCCTCCGTGCCGTCCGCGAAGCGCAGATGCGCGAAGCCCAGATCGAGCGTCATGCCGCGCTCTTGCTCTTCGAGCCAACGATCGGGATTCGTACCGGTGAGTGCCTGAACGAGCGAGGATTTTCCGTGATCTACATGCCCCGCCGTACCAATAACGTGCATAAAGGAGCCGCATTTACGTCATGCCATCGTCGCCAAGTGGCTCATTTACCTTCGTAAACTGCGCCCCTTGGCTCCTCGGCCTGCCCTAAATCCGTTCTCCTTTCAATTCTCTTAATTTACTCTTTCTGTATCCATAGGTCGCGTAGATGGCGCTACCGATCGCGAACCAGACGCCGAAGCGAACCCACGTCGGAAGCGAAAGGCCGGTGATCAGATATAAACACAACACCGCGCCGGCTACCCCGAAGAACCACACGAACGGCGCGCGAAACGGGCGGGGTTCGTCGGGACGAACGACGCGCAATACCAAGACACCGGCACAGACGATCGCAAATGCCGAGAGGGTACCGATGTTGACAAAGTCCAACAGGTCGGCGATTGGTAACGTCGCAGCAAGAATCGTAACGACGCCGCCGGTGATCACCGTCATTCGCGCAGGAGTGCGCAAGCGCGGATGAATGCGCGCCACGCCCGGCGGCAGCATGCGGTCGCGCGCCATAACATAAAAGATACGAATCTGGCCGAGCAGCGACGTGATTGCGACGGTGGTGTTGCCCGCTACGCCCCCAAGCGCGACGATCCAGAAGATCCACGGATTGCGCGTGGCCGCTTTCACGGCGTCGAGCATCGCCGCGCCACTGCTGACCTTTGCGGCCAGCGTCACGCCTACCGTGCACACCGCGAGCGCTACATAGAGCAGACCGCCAATGACCAGCGCAAGGATGATGGCCAGAGGAATATGACGCTTTGGATCGTTTGCCTCTTCCGATGCAACCGTTACCGTATCGAAGCCGATGTAGGCATAGAACACGAGCGCCGTCCCGGCAACGACCCCGTGAAAACCGTTCGGCGCAAACGGATGGAGAAACGAGCCGTGAATTGCCGTCGCCGTCACGGCGATGAACACGAGCATCGTCACGATTTGGAACACCACGAGCGCGCTGTTGACGTTGGCGGATTCGCGAATGCCCACCGCGACCAGCAGTGTGATGACGACCACCACGAGTGCAGCAACGAGATCGATTTGCCCGTGGATCACATCGCCGTTCTGCGCCCAGGCCGGAAGCGTCATACCGATACTGCCGAGCAATTGCTGCGCGTATGCCGACCATGACGACGCCGTCGGCGCGACCGAGAGCCCGTATTCGAGGATCAAGTCCCAGCCGATGATCCACGCGACGGCTTCGCCGAGCGTCGCGTACGCGTAGGTGTAGGCGCTGCCTGCGACCGGCACCATCGATGCGAATTCCGCATAGCACAGCGCGACGCATAGGCTTACGAATCCGGAAAGTGCGTACGCCAGAATAACCGCCGGGCCGGCAGCGTGCGCACCCGCACCGAGCGTCGGAAAGATTCCGCCAAGCATCGTCCCGAGACCAATTGCCGTGAGGGCAGGCCAACCGAGGGTGCGGCGCAGTGTCGGACCGTCCGACTCGCGCGACGTCCACGCAAGCGGCTGCCTTGCGAAGAGCTGCTTCACGCGTTGGTTAGAGCGTGGACGATCGCGCCGTCATGTTCCGGCGCGACCGTGCGAAGGTCGAGAACCACACGCTGGTCTTCGATACGCGCAACGATCGGCGGCGTCCCCCTGCGCAAACGCGCCGCAACGCCGTCGGACTGCGCTGACGGAATTGCGATCCCAACCGATGGAATAACGGCTTGCGGAAGCGACCCGCCGCCGACGCGACTTTCCATGTCAGTTACCGTGGCCTCGGCGATTTGCGCGGCAATGCGCGTGGCGCGTTCGCGCAGCGCTTCGGTCGAGATCGCGAGCATCCGGTAGAACGGGATCTGCTCGCGCGATTCCTTGCCCGCATAGAGCCGCAGCGTGACGCCGAGCAGTGCGAGCGTCACCTTATCTACGCGCAGCGCGCGCACGAGCGGGTTCGAGCGCAGCCGCGCCACGTGCGACCGCGTCCCGACGATGATCCCGGCCTGCGGGCCACCGAGCAACTTATCGCCGGAGAACGCTACCAGCGACATGCCGTCGGCAATCGCATCTTGCACGGTTCGTTCGTGCGGCAAACCGTACTCACGCAGATCGACGAGTGCACCGCTGCCCAAATCTTCGATGACCGCAACGCCGGCGCGGCGGCCAAATGCCCCGAGTTCCGCAGGCACAACGTCGTCGACAAAACCTTCGATCGTGTAGTTCGACTGGTGCGAGCGCATCAGCAGCGCGGTGCGCGGCGTGAGCGCGCGTTCGTAGTCGTGCAGATACACCTTGTTCGTGGTGCCGACTTCGACCAGTGTCGCGCCGCTGCGTGCGAGCACGTCGGGCAAACGGAACCCGCCGCCGATTTCGATCAGTTGATTGCGCGCAAGCACGACCTCGCCGGCGCGGGCGAACGTATCGAGGATCAGCAGGATCGCCGCAGCGCAATTGTTGACCACGAGCGCATCTTGCGCGCCCGAGATGCGACACAAGAGATCGCTCGCGTGCGCGTAACGCGAGCCTCGCTCGCCCGCCCGTAGATCGTACTCGAGATTCGAATAGCCCTGCGCGACGGCGCGCGCTTCGTCGAATGCCGTGGTGGCGATCGGCGCGCGACCGAGGTTCGTGTGCAGCAGTGTCCCGGTAGCGTTGATGACGCCCTGAAGCATCGTCGCCGCACGTTCCGCCGCGCGATCGACAAGGCGCGCAACGATCGCCTCGAATGCGGGCACGCGTTCACCCGCGCGCACCCGATCGAGTTCGGCGGCGACGAGATCGCGCAAAGCATCGCGCCCCACGAGAATCTCGTAGGGCGCGACGGACGGATCTTCTAGTAAGCGATTGACGGCTGGAATCGAACGCCTAGAGGTCATAAGAAACGATCACTTTTGTTCAGGCCGAGGCGCAGAGTGGCGAAGTTTGCTTTAGCAAATGAGCCGCTGTGCAACGAAGGCATGGGCAAAAGTGGCGTTCTTATGCTACGTGCTTTGCGAGCATCCCGCTGATCACGTTCTCCGGAACGTATCCGACGATCCGGTCGACCGGCTGGCCATCCTTGAAAAGGATGAGGCATGGGATACCGGAGACCTGATACTGTCCGGCGATGTTCGGGTTGTCGTCGGTATTCAGCTTGACGAACTTCGCCTTGCCGCTGTTTGCGGCCGCGACCTTCTCAACCACCGGCGAGAGCATCTTGCACGGGCCGCACCACGGCGCCCAAAAATCGACGAGCACCGGCTCCTTGGCGCCGAGGACTTCGTCCTGGAAATTCGTCTGACCGACGTCTGCTAAAGCACTCATGAATGAAAAATTACTACCTCCACGAGATTAAACCCCCAGCGCCTTGCTCCGGTTGCTAAGGTGCCCTTGTCACCCCGAGCGTAGCGCAGCGTAGTCGAGGGGCGGTCCCTCGACTGCGGCGCTGCGGCGCCTACGCTCGGGATGACAGGATCATTCGATTTCGGGCGGTTCGCCGGTAATGTCGGTCACCTGCTCGGCCTGTTTGCCGAGGTTGGTGATCGCGATCACTTCGTCGTCGTCGCCGAGACGCTGGAGCCGCACGCCCTTGGTCGAGCGTCCCGCCTTGCGAATATCGGCCACGCGAATGCGGATGACCTGATTGCCGCTTGTGATCATGAGGATCTCGTCGTCGGGCGCGACCATGATCTGGTCGAGGACCTTGCCGATATCCTCACGCTCGCGTGCAAAGGCCTTGACGCCCTTGCCGCCGCGCGAGGTGTGACGGTAGTCTTCGATCGGCGTGCGCTTACCGAAGGCTCGCGACGTCACGAGCAAGACTTCTTTGCGCTCCTTTTCGATGACGTCCATCGCGACGATCGTATCGCCTTCGTCGAGCGTCATGGCTTTCACACCGCGCGCGTTACGCCCCATCGGACGCACGTCTTTCTCGTTGAAGTGCACCGCCATTCCCGCGGAGCTTGCAAGAATGATGTCGTGCGTGCCGTTCGAGAGGTCGACCGCGAGCAGCTCGTCACCTTCGTCGAGATTGATCGCGTTGAGCCCGTTGCGGCGCACGTTGGCGAACTCGGTTAGCGGCGTTTTCTTGATCACGCCATTTGACGTGACCATCACCATGTACCGGCCTTCCGCGAATTCATGAATCGGGAAAACCGCCGTTACCTCTTCACCCGGCGGCAGCGTGAGCAGGTTGACGAGTGCCGTGCCGCGCGCCGTGCGCGTCGTGTCGGGAATCTCGTAACCGCGCAGACGATACGCACGTCCCTTGTTCGTGAAGAAGAGCACGTGATCGTGCGTCTTGGTCACGAAGAAGTTGCGCACGACGTCCTCGCGCTTGAGGTTCGAGATGCCGGTGACACCGCGGCCGCCGCGATTCTGCGTGCGGAATGTGTCGATCCCGACACGCTTGATGTAGCCACCGACCGTGTAGGTCACAACGACCTCGACGTTCGGCACGAGTTGCTCCATCGAGATCTCGTCTTCGGCCGGCAGCACGTCGGTGCGCCGGTCGTCGCCGTACTTCTTCTTGAGTTCGAGCGTCTCGCTCTTGATGATCTGCGCGATGCGCAGCTCGCTGCGCAGGATGTCTTGCAGCTCAGCGATCATCTTGAGCAGCTCATTGTACTCGTCTTCGATCTTCTGGCGTTCGAGGCCGACGAGCGTGCGCAGACGCATGTCGACGATGGCCTGCGCTTGAATATCGGAGAGTCCAAAGCGCGCCGAGAGCTTGACTTTGGCTTCGTCGGTCGTTTGACTGCCGCGCACGATTTCGATGACTTCGTCGATGTTGTCGAGCGCGATGCGGTAGCCTTCGAGCAGGTGCGCGCGCTCCTGCGCTTTGCGCAAGTCGTAGCGCGTGCGCCGCGTGATGACGTCTTTGCGGTGCCTGATGAAGTGCTCGAGCAGCTGCTTGAGATTGAGCACCTGCGGCTCGAGCGCGACCGATCCGTCGGCCCGCTGTTCGCCGACTGGGACGAGCGCCAACATGTTAAAGCCGAAGCTCGACTGCAGCGGCGTGTGCTTGAAGAGCTGGTTGAGCACAACTTTCGGCGTCGCGCTCTTTTGCAGCTCGACGACGACGTTCATACCTTTGCGATTCGAGAGGTCGTCCAGGCGCGCGATGCCTTGAATGCGTTTCTCTTGGTGCGCTTCGGCGATCGCTTCGACGATGCGGCTCTTGTAGACTTGATACGGAATCTCGGTGATGACGATCTTGAACTTGCCTTTTTCCTCGACGATTTCGGCCTTGCCGCGCATCGTGATCGAACCGCGACCGGTGCGATAGGCTTCCTTGATTGCCTCCGTGCCTAAGATCTCACCGCCGGTTGGAAAATCGGGACCCTTAACGATCGCGGCCAGATCGTCGTCGCTCGCGTTCGGATCGTCGATCAAAAGAGCGATCGCGTCGGCGATTTCGCTTAGGTTGTGCGGCGGAATGTTGGTCGCCATGCCGACCGCGATGCCGCTCGAACCGTTGAGCAAGAGCTGCGGCAGTTTGCCCGGCAGCACGGTCGGTTCGGTGCCTTGGTTATCGAAGTTGGGAACGAACGGAACCGTCTCTTTTTCGATGTCCGCAAGCGCTTCGAGCGCAAGGCGTGCAAGGCGCGCTTCAGTGTAGCGATAGGCCGCCGCCGAGTCGGGATCGATCGAACCGAAATTGCCGTGGCCGTCGACCAGCGGATAGCGCAGCGTGAAATCTTGCGCCAAGCGCACGAGCGCGTCGTAGACCGAGCTATCGCCGTGCGGGTGATAGCTCTTGAGGACCTCACCGATGATACCGGCGCACTTGCGGTGTTGCTTGGTTGGATCAAAGCCCATGTCTCGCATCGCATAAAGAATGCGGCGCTGGACGGGCTTGAGGCCGTCCCGAACGTCGGGTAACGCTCGCGAGGCGATAACCGACATAGCATACGAGAGGTAGCTCTCCCGCATTTCGTCTTCGACGTTAACGTGATGAACGATATCGTTGTGCATTATTTAAAAAAGCCGCGCGCAAGACGTGGCCAAGACCCTCTTCCTTACTTTCCTTATATGTTCGCTTTTTAGGGTGGGTCTTCCCACACCGGAATACCCTCGTCGTCGACGCCTTCGACCGCCAGGTCATCGAACGAAATAGCGCCTTCCGGCAGCGGCGCCGGGGCTGGTTCGGCGGCGAATGCGTCGGCTTCGGTCTCCGGAGCCGCGGCTGCAGCGAAGGCCGGGTCGAAGTCGGGCTCGGGGGCGTTGAAATCAACTGCAGGACGCGCCTGCGACGCGGCCGCGCGCGGACTTCCCGGGCTGCCGGCATCCGCGGGCGTGGGAGCGGGAACACGCTGCGATTCGACACCTTGTCCGATACGCGTTTTGGCGGCTTTGGCCGCGTTGGCAATGAACGCGAGATGATCTTGGACGGACTGCTCGAGCTCCGCTTCGAAATCGCCGGTGGACATGCCCGAGAGCTTCGCCGCACCGGTGCAGCAGACTTTCCCAACGCAACGCGCCTTCGAAGCCTTTGCCGCTGACTTTGCGCGTGCGCTGCAACCGGGCGACGTGGTCGCGCTTTCCGGCGAGCTTGGTTCGGGAAAAACGACGTTCGTGCGCGCGGCGGTGCGCGCGCGTCACGGCGAAGACCAGACAACCAGCCCCACGTTCACGTTCTGGCATCGCTATCCGGGTGAGCCGCCGATCGATCATCTCGATCTCTATCGCATCGAGCATCCCACTGAGCTTGCGGAACTCGGGTTAGAGGAGGCGTTCGACGGCCGCTCGATCGCCTTTATCGAGTGGTGGACGCACGCGCCCTCGTTGCTGCCGCACCGCCGTTACGAGATTCGCATTACAGGAGCGGGCGAGCTTCCGCGCACGGTTGAGGTGCGCGCTCCCGCATGATCGTGCTCGGGCTGGACGGCGCGCTCGGTGAGTTTTCGAGTGCCGTCGCACGCGACAACGAGGTCGTGGCAATGCAGGCGCTCGCCGGGAACGTTGCGCTCGAAGCCGGGCTGGGCGCGGTCGCAGCCGCGCTACGTGACGCAAAGCTTGAGCCCGCGCAGCTCGACCGGCTTGCCGTCGGCGTTGGACCGGGTGGATTTACCGGCCTGCGCATCACGATCACCTACGCAAAATCGCTTGCACAGGCGTGGGAACGTCCACTCGTTGCGGTCTCGTCGTTCGATGCGCTCGAATTCGGGCTCAACTTGGCGCGCGCGTTGTGCGTTGTGGTCGGCCGTACCGGCGTGATTTCGGCCCGCTATCGCGGGCCCGAGGGTAGCGTGCGTGCCTCGGGCCGGATCGCCGATGTTTTGGCCGAGGTACTCGGTGGGATCGAGCCGGGCGCACTGCCAGTCGTCGCCGCGCCGGAGGACGTTTGCAGAGCGCTCGCCGAAGGCGGGTGGTCGGTGGAACCATTTTTGCCCCTTTATCGGCCGGCCGCGGCGGCCATCGCGCTGCTCGGCGCGAGCATGCCCGCCGCCGCGAGCGTGCACGAAGTTCGTGCCGATTACGGAGAGTTGCCGGCAGCGAAGGTTCCGCGCTTGAAATGAAGGCCGAACTCTCACACGCTCCGGCCGGGCGGCCCGAACCGTTACAGATTGCACCAATGGCGCACGGTGATATCGGCGATGTGCTCACGATCGAGCGCGCGTCGTTTGCAACAACCTGGCCGGCCGACGCGTTCTACAATGAGCTGCACACCAACAAGCTCGCGCACTACTACGTGGGGCGCGTCGGCGAGAAGATCGTCGGATACGGTGGTATTTGGGTGATCTTTGAGGATTCACACATCACGACGATCGCAATCGATCCGGCCTTTCGCAACCGTCGCTACGGAGAGACGCTTTTGCTCTATTTGCTCGACCAAGCGATAGAACGCGGCGCGTCGTGGATGACGCTGGAGGTACGCGAGAGCAATGTCGGCGCACAGCAACTCTACCGAAAGTATGGTTTTACCACGGTGACGACGCGTAAAGGGTATTACAGCGACAACAACGAGAACGCGCTCGTTATGTGGGCCGGTAATCTCAAAGGCGAACTCTTCCGCGCGCGCCTCGATGCGCTGCGCACCCGTTTGGCATAACCCATTTGATAGCAGCACTCGACGGCGTCTTCGTCGGAGAAAACCTCGAAGGCGCGAAATCTCTCTTGGGAAAGTCGCAGCCGGCGATCTTTCGGCAGATGCCTGCGCAGCAATGGAAGCAGCCATCGGGACTCATCATCACCGTGCTCACCGCGCGAGACGGCAGCATCACGCTGGTCGATGAAACCGCCGCCGCCGGGATCCAGGCGGTCGGACTGGTGGATGAGGATATGCGCGAGACCTACGTGACGTTTAACCAAGACAGTCACGTAAACGTCGGCAGCGTACTCACCGCACCGGTCACGGGCGGATGTAAGAGCAGCTTCGGCGCGGATTGCTGGCTCTATCACTACGATCGCGGCGTTGTGTTGCGTGCGGATTTTGCCGCGAACGGCTCCGCCAATGGGCTCTTACGTGAAGTCACGCTCGCCCAGCCTGCTCTTTTGCAAGCGCTGCATTTCGATCAGTGACCTACACCGAACTTGCGGGCGCGGTTCGCGCGCATCTCGACCAAGACCACCGCTATCATCATTGCGTGCGCGTTGCGCGCAGCGCCGATATCCTTGCGCAGATTCATGGCGTCGACCCGCAGAAGGCGCGCCTGGCCGCGATGCTGCACGATCTCGCTCGTCTCTACTCGACGACGCAATTGCTGCAGGAATGCGAACGTCGAGCGATGCCGATCGACGCATTCGAGCGACGCAATCCGATCGTTTTGCACGCACCACTTGGTGCCGCGCTTGCACGCGAGAGCTTCGACGTGCGCGATCCCGACGTGCTTTCGGCAATTGCCAAACACACGCTCGGCGCGGCCGAGATGTCGCCGCTCGATTGCGTCGTGTACCTTGCCGATGCTCTCGAACCGGGCCGTGACTACGCCAACCGCGCGACGATTTGGAACCTCGCCAAGCGCAACGTGCCTGCGGCGATGTCGGCGGCGATTGCGGACTCACTCGTCTATCTTGCGGCGCAAGGACGTGAGCCCGCACCCCAGACGCTCGCCATGCAGCGGGTCTTTTCTACCGAAGTTCCACAGGGAGTCGAACCATCGCTGAACTAATCGACGTCATTCGTGACGCCGCGCTCGAGAAAAAGGGCGAAGATTTCGTTACCATCGACGTGACCGGTCGTACGATTCTCGCCGACACGTTCGCGATCGTCACGGGCCGTTCGAAGGTTCAAACGCGCGCCATCGTCGACGCGATCGTCGAGGCCGCGCAGGCCAACGGCCACCCCGTCAAACGCATCGAAGGCCATGCCGACGGCGGCTGGATCCTACTCGATCTCGGCAATGCCATCGTCAACGTTTTCACGCCGGAACAGCGCCAGTTCTACAATCTCGAACGCCTGTGGAGCGAGGTCGAGAAGCGCCAGGCGCACGGCTCGTGAGCAATAAGATTCGGGTTGTCCACGAGAGCAAGGCCAAACGCTCGCGCCGGGAGTTTTGGAAACGCGCCTTCATTTGGGCCTTCATCGTGCTCTTCGCCTTCAGCGTGGCCGGCGGTGTGATCGCGCTCACCGTCACCAACCGGTGAAACCCCAGGGGCACCTACCTGATACTAGGGAGCGGAGGACCGCCGTGAAGATTAAGACGTTTTTCAGTGCCCTGGCCGTTGCGCTACTGTGCGCCGGCATCGCCAGTGCTGCCCAGACACCGATTCAGGATGGTGCCGGCATGTTCTCGAGCGCGACGGTTTCGCAGCTCGATCAACAGATCAGCGATTTCACTGCGCAAACGGGCAAGCAGATCGTCGTGGTGACCGTGCCGTCGCTCAACGGCAAATCGATCAGTCAGGCGGCCCAAGCGGTCTTCCAACAACAAAACATCAACGGCATGCTGATCTTCATTGCGAAAGACGATCGTCAGGATTACTTCTTGCCGGACACCGCGACCGCGCAGTTTTTCCCACTGTCGACGATCACCTCGATTCGTCAGTCGATGGAATCGCTGTTTAAGGCCGAGGATTACGACGGGGGCATCACGTCGGCAGTCACCGGCGTACTCGGTATCTTTCGCGCGCACTTGAACACCGTTCCGCAAAACGGCGCGGCAAACAATTACCCCGTTCGCGCGACGCCACAGCGCGTTGCTCAACGCACTTCAGGTGGAATTCCCGTGATTATTTGGATCCTACTCATCGTTGTCGGCTTCCTCATCGTCCGCTCGATCTTCCGTTCGATGAACGGCCCGCGGTATTACGGCGGTGGCCCCGGCGTACCACCGGGACCTGGTGGTCCCGGTTACGGCGGCTACGGCGGTCCGGGCTATTACGGTGGCGGCGGCGGTGGATTTTGGAGCGGATTGCTCGGCGGTCTTGGCGGAGCGTGGCTCGGCAACGAGATGTTCGGCAATCGCGGCACGACGATCATCGATCAACCCGGGGGCAATGTGGTCCCGACCGATCAAGGCGGCTCGTGGGGCGGCGGTGACGCCGGCGGTTGGGCCAACAACGCCGGGCAAGCCGATCCGAGCGCCGGCAGCGGCGGTGATTGGGGCGGCGGTGGATTCGGCGGCGGTGGCGGAGACTTCGGCGGCGGCGGATTCGGCGGTGGGGATAGCGGCGGTGGAGGTGGCTGGTAGCCATCCACCCCCGGTCGCGATTATTGTGATGGCGAATATAGCGTAAGCGTGTCGGGATCCACATCATATTGGCCCGGTGCGACAAGCGCATTCGGAAACGCGCAGATTTCGCTCCCATCCGGACCGTAGATTTCTACGAGATTCGGCGGTCCGCACGGCGTTTGCGTAAGGTCGTATGCCTGCAGCAACTTCGCGCCGGGTGACCCCGACGTTGCAACGTACGACGCCGCGCCGAGGCCGTACGCAAGCGGTCCCCAAAAACCGTTGCCCCAGTAGCCGTCGAAGCCGACCCATTGCGCGCCGCCGTTCCAGCCCCACGGTTGATAGTTGTTCGGATTTGGAACCGGGCGCGTGCCAACCGACGGCGGATTTACGATCGGCATGCGCGCGCGATACGGAGGCAGCGGCTGCACCGGTCTGCGCGTTACCGGTTGCGGATGCGCCGATCCACCGCTGCTTCGGCCACCGCCGCTGTGGCTGCTGCCGGTGCCTCCACTACTGTGGCTCCCGCCGCCACCACCACTCGTGTGGCTCGATGATGCGGCGGCGGAAAGCGGGAGTGAGAGGCCGAGCGCGGCGGCGAGGATCGATGCAGCTATTTTCATGTCGGCGTACCTCGATGTGGTCTAGGATACGCCCCTAACTTGATAACGACTTACGGGCACGGCGGATGTCCGTGCCGTCGTGTTGCTCACGTATACACTGCAATGGTTGTAATTTGCGTATGATATATCGTGCGCACGTCGCACCGGATAGCAGCAAATGCTAACGCGCGCGCGATGAGGAGGCACCCGCTCGATTTTGCAAAACGACTCGCACATGCGACGTTTTCTTTGCCTCATGCTTACGGCGTGCTTCGTATCTTCGTCGGCTGCGCTTGGCGCATCAACTGCCACCGGCCCGGCACACGTCGACGCCTCCTATCTCACATCGCTGTCGTGGCGACTGATTGGCCCCATGCGCGGTGGGCGTGCGATTGCGGTGACGGGCGTTCCGGGTGAGCCGGATCACTATTATTTTGGCGCAGTCGACGGCGGCGTGTGGGAGAGCACCAACGCCGGGCGCACCTGGAACCCGATCTTCGACGGCCAAAACATCGGCTCGATCGGGGCAATCGCCGTCGCACCGAGCGATCGCAAGACGCTCTACGTCGGCAGCGGCGAGGCCGACATGCGTTCCGATATCGCCTACGGTAACGGCATGTACAAGTCGACCGACGGCGGCAAAACGTGGGCGCATATCGGACTCGAGAACACGCGCCAAATCGGCGCAGTCGTCGTCGACCCGAACGATGCCAACGTCGTCTACGTGGCGGCGCTGGGTCACGCGTACGGTCCGAATCCCGAACGCGGTGTCTTTAAAACGACCGACGGCGGAAAGACCTGGAGCAAAGTCCTCTTCAAAGACGAGAACACGGGCGCAATCTCGCTTGCGATGGATCCGCAACATCCCGACACCGTCTATGCAGCGCTGTGGCAAACGCGGCGTCCACCGTGGAACACCTATCCGCCTTCGAACGGGCCGGGAAGCGGTGTCTACAAAACCACCGATGGCGGCGCACACTGGTCGCAACTGACGAGCGGGCTCCCCGCAACATTCGGACGCGTGGGCCTCGCGGTCGCGCCGAGTAATCCGTCGCGCGTGTACGCACAGGTCGACGCGTCGACCGATATCGCGCAAGGCGGCGTCTACCGTTCCGATGACAGCGGCGCGACCTGGACGCATATGGATGGCGGCGCAGCCCAACGACGCATTTGGGAACGCGGCTGGTATTTCAGCGGCATCACCGTCGATACGAAAAATGCCGACGTTGTGTACGTGATGGATACCGCGACGTACCGTTCCGACGACGGCGGTAAGACGTTCAACGCGATCAAGGGTTCGCCGGGCGGCGACGACTATCACACGCTGTGGATCAATCCCGACGATCCGACGCACATGGTTCTCGGCAGCGATCAAGGCGTGCAGGTTTCGGTCGATCGCGCGCACACGTGGAGCACCTGGTATAACCAGCCGACGGCGCAGCTCTACCACATCATCGCCGACAATCAGTTCTTCTACGGTGTCTACGGGGCACAACAGGATTCGGGTGCGATCGCATCACCGAGTCAATCGATCCAGCGGAACATCAACTTCATGGACTGGCGTCCGATGGACGTCGGCGGGGAAAGCGGCACCGTAGCTATCGATCCCGATCGCACCGGCTGGCTTTATGGCAGCAATCCCGAGACCCACGAAAATCTTGCGACCGGTTGGGAGCAAAACATCAGCGCGACGACCGCCTATCCGGACACGGTCTGGCGCAACACGTGGACGCTTCCGATCGCAATTTCGCCGGTCGACCACGCGCTCTACACGTCGCATCAGCAGATCTTCCGTTCGCGCGACCAAGGCAAATCGTGGACGATCATCAGTCCCGACCTCTCCGGTCCTGCCAGCGAAGATCGCCCGGCGAATCTCGACCCGGCAACGCTCGCGGATAGCAGCGGATTGCCGCGTCGCGGTGTCGTCTACGCAATCGAACCGTCGCCGTTCGATGCGAAAACGATCTGGGCCGGCACCGACGACGGCCGCGTATGGATCACACATGACGGCGGCACAAATTGGAACAACATCACGCCAACGCAATTGAACGCCTGGAGTAAGGTCGGCATCATCGATGCATCGCGCCTCGACCGCAACACCGCCTATATTACGGTCGATCGCCACCGCCTCGAAGACTATCGTCCCTACATTTATAAGACAAACGACGGCGGCGCGCACTGGAGCGCGATCGCGAACGGAATACCGGATGGCTCGTTCGTCAACGTCGTGCGCGCGGATCCCGAAGTGCGCGGCTTGCTCTATGCCGGGACCGAACGCGGCGTCTACATCTCGTTCGACGACGGCGCCAACTGGCAGTCGCTGCAGCGCAATCTTCCGGTGACCTCGGTTCGCGACATCGACGTACACGCGGGCGATCTCGTGATCGGCACACACGGCCGTTCCGAGTGGATTATGGATGACATCGCGCCCCTGCGTGAGATGGCGCGTGCGGTAAGCACCGGCGGCAACTATCTGTTCACGCCGCGTACAACGTATCGCGTGCGCCGCGCAGGCGATGAAGGCACGCCGATTCAGCCGGAGGAACCGCAAGCCCCGAATCCGCCGATCGGCCTGTACGTCGATTACTATCTGCACGGCTCGCCGTCAACGCCGGTGGTTATCGAGATTCTTGGCGCGCGCGGTGCCGTGCTGCGAAAGTATTCGAGCGCAGACAAACCGGTATACATCGACCCCATGACACAAGAGATTGCGCCACGATGGATTACGCAGCCGCTGATCGTCGACACCGATCCGGGCGCGCATCGGTTCGTGTGGGATTTCACGACGCGTCACGACGGTGGGCCGCTCGCACCGCCGGGACGGTACACCGTGCGGCTTACGGTCGGCGGTGCAACGTACGAGCGCCAAGTATCGCTCGTGCGCGATCCGCGCATCAATGTCACCGATAAGGCGCTGGCCGATCAGTTCATCCTCTCGAGCGCAATCGGCGAAAAGATCCAACAGGTCGATGCCGCGCGCGCGCATGCGCAAGCGGTGCTCAAGTCGGGCAAGCTAAATCCGGAACAGACCGCGCGTTTGCAACGCGAAGTGCTTGGTATTCGCGTCGCTGGAAATCCCGACGATTCGGTGGGCGTCCCGTCAACCGACTTCGCGACGCTCCGCTTCCTCGGGCAGCAGTTGGAATTTCTGTACTACGCGGTCCAGAGCGCGGACGCGGCGCCGACGCACGATCAGCACGTGGCGTTCACCAAACTCTCGCACACGCTGGATGGAACAATCGCGAAGCTGGCGAGCATCGCAGGACCGAAATAAAAGAATCGAGGGACCCACATGACGTCGGTCCCTCGACTACGCTGCTTCGCAGCTACGCTCGGGATGACACGGGAGCGCTACTGAGCTAGTGCGCTGTCGTACCACCTTGCGAGGTCCGCTTTGAACGTGACCAGCGCTTGTGGATTCAGATAGACCATGTGTCCTGACGGATAGAATCCGAAGGTAATGTTCTTCTGGAGGGCCGGTGCAAGGCCCATATGGTTGAGCGTATACTCCGTCGCGAAGTAAGGCGTCGCGAAATCGTAGTATCCGTTCCCCGAGAAGACCTTCAAGTGCGGGTTTGTCGTCATCGCGCGTGCGAGATCCGGCGTGACGTTCGCGGGCGGATCATCGCCATTGTGATGCATATCCCACCGCGCGCCGAGCACCGGCCCATACGAGGTCGGCCGATACGTCAGGTTCGTCTTGTAGCCCAAGGTCTGCGTCATGTAGTTCATCCCCAGACCCACGAACGCACCCGAGATACCGACGTCGGACGGATCCCACTCCGGCGTGTCGTTGTTCGGCGCGAGGTCCCACGTCGTATAGCGCGCGTCGTAACGTCCGACCAGCGTATCTTGATCGCGCATGAGCGCTTGCAAGAATCGGAAGTACGGAATGCGCAGATTCGAGTTGCGAATGTAGTCTTCGGGCAAGCCGATGTACTGATGCAACCGCGCGACGTCGGAACTAAACGCCGCCTGGCTCAAGTCGGAACCTGCCGCGAGGTCGTGCAGGTACTGACCGGACGCGTAGGCCTCGACGCCTTGCAAGAAGCTCGTCAGGCTTTGCCCTTGTCCGGCTTTGTGGTGGAACCACGCTGCCGCAGCTTCGGTCGGCAGGTAGCCGACGTAGGCCCAATCGCCGCCGCCGATCTGCTGGCCGCCGCCGAGTCCGCCCAGTCCGAAGTTGAGGATCGACGAGAGCAGCACGACGCCGTTCATCTGCACGCCGGCATTCTGGAGCATGTTCACGAGCACGCAGTCGCGCGTCGTGCCATAGCTTTCACCGAAGAGAAATTTCGGTGAATTCCAGCGGCCGAATTGCGTGATGTAGCGCTGGATGAACTGCGTGAAGGCGCGGCCGTCTTGATCGACGCCCATGAACTCTTTCGGATCTCCGACGCCGAGCACGCGGCTCCAGCCGGTGTTGGGCGCGTCGATAAAGACCAAGTCACTCTTGTCGATCAGGCTGTAGTTGTTCTCGATCAGCTTGAATGGCGCGTTCGGAATCGACTTGTCGTTCGACGTCTGCACGCGCAGCGGGGCAAACGAGCCCATGCGCAGCCAGATCGTCGAACTTCCCGGCCCGCCGTTGTAGAAAAACGTCACCGGCCGATTCTTCGCATCGGCGCCGTCTTTAGTAAACGCGGTGTAGAACATCCGCGCGGTGAGCTGATCCTTGTCGTTACGCAACGTGATCATGCCGGCGCGCGCAGTGTAGGGAATCGCCTGACCGTTGACGTGGGCAACCGCGTGCGTGACCGAGTCCGCGGGCGCGGGTGGCACGTACGGCGGCTTGGGATCGGGTGCGGCCGCGAGCAGCAATGCAGCGCCGAGGCAGGCCGCGAGTATGCGAATTTTCATCATCGCGTCCTCCTTAGTGTCCGAGTGCGCTGTCATACCAGCGTCCAAGATCGGCTTTATATTGCGCGAGCGCGGGCTCGCTCAGATAGATCATGTGCCCCGCTTGATAGTAGCCGTAGGTGATGTTCTGCTGCAGCGTCGGGCTCAAGCTGAGATGCCGCAGCGTGTAGTCGGTCGCGAAGAACGGCGTTGCGAAATCGTAGTACCCGTTCGCCGAGAAGACTTTCAGATTCGGATTTTGCGACATGGCGGCGGCGAGATCCGGAGCGGTATTCGTCGGATAGCGCCCGTCGTGCGCGAAATTCCAACCATCCTGGTTTGAGAAGCCGGGTCCGTAGATGATGTCATAGATGTTGGAACGATACGGAATCGGCGGATTGTACTTGAGGTCTTCACGCAGATACTGATTGATCGCCGTGGTGTACGGCGCATCGATCGACGCGTCGGTCGGATCCCACGGCGGCCCGTCGATCGACGACCGGTCGAGGTTCCATGTCTGGTAGCGCGCATCGAGACGGCCGACGACGACTCCCTGGTTGCGCAGCAACTCATTCTCGAACTTGAAGTATGGAACGCGAATGTTCGAGAGACGAATATAGTTCTGCGAGAGACCCGTGTAGCGGCTGAGCTTGCGGATCACATCGTCGCGCTCGCCATTGCTCAATTTGTCGCCCTTGTAGAGCGCATCGAGGTATTCGCCCATGGCGAACTGTTCGACTTCGCGCACAAACGCCGGCAGGTCCGACGGACGCGGGTTTACCTTGTTGTGGTACCACGCCGTGGCCGCTTCAGTCGGCAGATAGAGGACATACGGCCAATCGCCGCCGCCAATCGGGTCGCCGTTGCCGTAGTCGAGACCGAAGTTCAGAATCGACGACTGGAGAATTACGCCGTTGAGCGCGACGCCGTGGTCGACGAGCCAGGATGAGAGCGCCGCCGAGCGCGGCGTGCCGTAGCTCTCGCCGAAGAGGAACTTCGGCGAATTCCAGCGCGCGAATTTCGAAATGTAATTGGTGATGAATTGGCCGAACTGCGCGACATCTTGGTCGACGCCGAAGAACGTCTTCACGTCGACACCCGGCATAATGCGACCGAAGCCCGAGTCGGGCATGTCAATAAAGACGAGATCGCTCTTGTCGAGCAGACTGTATTGATTGTCGATAATGTGATATGGCGGCGGACCCGTCGGTCTCGCGTCGCCGGCGACCACACGAACGGGCCCGAACGAGCCCATGCGCAGCCACATCGTTGAACTTCCCGGACCACCGTTATAGATGAAGGTGACCGGTCGCGCACTCGCATTCGGGCCATCCGCAGTGTACGCCGTGTAGAAGACCTGCGCGGTCATCTTTCCTTCCTGATCGTGCAGCGCGATCAGGCCGGCGCGAGCGGTGTACGCGATTGGCTTTCCACCGATCGTGACCGAATGATTGGTGACGGAGTCCGGAAAAACGCCCGGTTCGGCGGGCGCCATTGCGGGTGCGGCAGGCGCCGGTTTTTCCGGCGGCGCATCCGCGGCTCGCGCAGTCGCGCTCGTCGTGACGAGCGCCGCGAGCATCAATAGAGAAAGCACACGGTTCATAACGCGTAGATAATGCGGAGGAGCGCGCCTTCCTTCAGGCCACGATCATGGCATCACGTCCGATTGGTGCGCCATCGGGCGTCACGAGCGTCTCTTCCGCGCCAAGGTCATCGGGCACGCGCAGCATTGTGGCGTGCTCATTCTCGCAAATGACTTCGACCTGCATGTGTTCGAGAGGCTCGTCCTGCGAGAAGCTCACCGGGTCCCCGCGTTGATCCACGACGAACGAACGCGCGCCGGCAGCGCCGAGCAGCGCATTGCACTGCGGACAGCGGCGCTCACGCAGATGAACGAGCGCCAGAAACGGCATGTGCCGCCTGTTCGTAGAGCCGCTTTTTCAACCGCACGACAGCCCGCTCGATCGAATCGAGGTACGGCAACATCGCGCCTTTGATCTTCTTGAGGCGCTCCTCGCCCGACGAGGTGATCGCATAGATCCGGCGCGAGCGTTTGGTGGGATGGTCCCAGGTTGCAGTAACAAATCCGCGCTCTTCCAGCCGCCGCAGCAACGGATAGATCTTGTTCGTGTTGACCGCGATGAGGTCGCCGCACACAGCCTCGATGCGCTGCATCAGCCCGTAACCATGATCGGGATGCTCGCGGATCAAGTGCAGAAGCAGCACAGGAAAGATCGTTTTGCTCTTGATCGGTCCGCGGATAACGTCGTCTACGCGACGCGTTGCCGGATTGCCCGATGCGAGCGGATCACGCATGCGCGTGCTCGCGCGCTTCGATGCCCGCATAGACGCGATCGATTGCGTCCTTGTGGCGCTCCTCGACGACACGCCGTTTGATCTTCATCGCCGGAGAGAGCTCGCCGCCCTCAACCGTAAACTCGCGCGGAATAACCACGACGTAGCGGATCTGTTCGTAGCTCGAGAGCTCCTGCGTCTGCTTGCGCACTTCGGCCGCGATGAAACGCTGCACGTCGTCGCGCGCAGAAAGTTCGTCGGTCGTTGCAATCGGTTGGTTCAGCTCTACACGCACCAGATCCCAGTTCGGGTTTATGAGCGCAATCGGAAACGGACGGCCGTCTCCAACCACCATCGCCTGTGCAACAAACACCGACCGTTTAATCGATGCTTCGACGCGCGCCGGCGAGACATACTTGCCGGTCGCGGTTTTAAAGACTTCCTTCTTGCGGTCGGTAATGCGCAAATAGCCGTCACCATCGATCTCGCCGATGTCACCCGTGTGGAACCATCCGTCGGCCAGCGCCACGGCGGTCGCTTCGGGATCACGATAGTATCCCTGCATGATGTTGCGCCCGCGCGCAAGGATCTCGCCGTCATCGGCGATCTTTACGTCGCAGCCGGGGATCGGTTTGCCGACGGCGCCATACTTATTATCCGATGGACGGCTCACCGTAATAACCGGCGAGGTTTCGGTGAGGCCGTAGCCTTGCATGATCGGCACGCCCATCGCAAGGAAGGTCATCGCAACGTCGGGGTGGAGCTTCGCGCTGCCGCTGGTAAGATATTCAACCCGATCGAGACCGAGCAGCGGACGCAGCTTATCGAACACGAGCCGCTTCGCCAGCGTGTACTGCAATGCGAGCATCGCGCCCGGTTTCTTGCGGGCACTGCACGTTTCCATGTACTTGCGGCCCACGCGTAAGGCCCACGGGACGAGCTTGGCTTGTAAGCCGCCGTGCTTCATCGCTTTGCCTTGCACGCCGGCGAGGATGCGATCGAAGATGCGCGGCACGCTGGTCATATAACGCGGCCGCACGTCCTGCAAATCGGTCAACAGGTCGTTCGGATCGTGGGTGATGTTGTAGCGCACCTGCTCGAGCAAATAGATGTAGATCATCGTGTGCTCGTAGATATGCGAATACGGGAGCACCGAGAGCACGTCCTCACCCTTGTGCATACCCTCCATGCCGTACTCGAGCGCCGACTGCGCGTCAAATCCCAAGTTGTCGTGCGAGAGCATCACGCCTTTGGGCAGGCCCGTCGTTCCCGACGTATAGATCAATACCGCAAGGTCGTCCGGCTTAAGTACAACTTCATATTCGCCGGGCAGTTCGGGATGCGCAGCGCGGATCGTCGCGCCCGCACGTTCGAACGCCGCTAGCGAACCATCACCTCTCGACTCAAACACGACGGCGCGCGGCAGCGTCAGGTTCGCGACGCGCAAACGCTCGAGCGATGCAGGCGTATCGATAAAGAGCAGCTTGGCTTCGCTGTGCTTAAGAATGTATTCGGTGAGATCGACCGCCTGCGTCGGATAGATCGGCACGACCACACAGCCGGCAAAGAGCGTCGCAAAATCGCAGATGATCCAGTCGACGCTGTCGTGTGCGATAAGCGCAACGCGATCGCCGTGTTGCAAACCCGCGTCGCGAATCGCGCAGGCAAGATCGAGCACGCGCGCAAGCACGCGCTGCGACGGCGTCGGTGTCCACGCGCCATTGACACGTTCGATAAGCGCGTCCGGACGAGGATCCGTCAAGGCGCGCCGGATCAGGTGTGGCAGCGTCTCTTTCGGGGGGAGGGGCTGGGACATGTCGCCCGGGTTTCGCCGACCGAGGGGTTGATCATTCTATCAAAGATGAAGAAACGGTAGCGCGCGATCGAGACGGCTTTGCGTCATGCCCGCGACGTCGAGCAACTCGTCAAATGTCGCAAACGCGCCGTCGCGCTCGCGAATCTCGACGATACGTGCCGCGACGGTTGTGCCGATACCGGGCACCGTCGCGAGCGCAGCAGCGGGAGCGGTATTCACATCGACGACTGCATGCGACTTAGCCGTATGCGTGCGAGGCGTTCGCGTCCGCTTGGTGGTCGCAGCAGCTCGACTAGATTCACCAAGCGTAGGCACGACGATCTCGTCGCCGTCGCCCGCGTGCGCAGCGAGATTGACACCCGCGGGGTCGGCCTCCGGGCGAAAACCGCCCGCCGCCCGTACCGCATCCTCGTTTCGGGCGCTCGCGGCAATTCGATAGAGTCCCGGCCGTACGACGGCACCGACGACATAGACGACGACCTCCATACTCGTCGTCGACGCGGTGCCCCGGCCGGCGTGGCGTGAGGGGAACGCGGTGGCCGGCACGGCATTGGCGTTCAGCGCCGGTCCCGGTGCAGGGTGCCACACCGCAAGCGCGATCAGACCAACCACCGCCACCAGGATCAGCGTTCGAAGCATCGCGCCATCCTTCACGCCGAGCGCTGCGACCGGAAAGGTTTGAGAATCGGGGCCGTGCCATTACCATCGTCTCTATGGCCGAGTCCTACGATTTCCGCGGGATCGAACGCGTCTGGCAAGAGCGCTGGGAACGCGAGGGTATCTACCGCACGCACGATGATCCGTCGCGCGCGAAATATTACACGATGGAGATGTTGCCGTATCCATCGGGCGATCTTCACGTCGGCCACGCGAAAAACTATGTGCTCGGCGACGCGATCGCCCGCTCGATGCGCATGCTCGGCTACAACGTCCTGCATCCGATGGGCTGGGATGCCTTTGGATTGCCGGCGGAAAACGCCGCAATTCAACGCGGCATCGACCCTGCGAGCTGGACGAGTTCGAACATCGAGAACATGCGGCGGCAAATCCGCTTGATGGGCACGAGTTACGACTGGACCCGCGAGATCGCAACGTGCCTGCCCGAGTACTATCGCTGGAATCAATGGCTGTTCTTGCGGCTCTACGAAAACGGACTCGCGTATAAACGCGAAGCGCCGGTCAATTGGTGTCCGCACGATCAAACCGTGCTCGCCAACGAGCAAGTGATCGACGGGCGCTGTTGGCGCTGCGGTCACCTGGTCGAGCGACGTAACCTTTCGCAGTGGTTCCTGAAGATCACCGATTTCGCCGAACGGTTGTTGCACGGGCTCGATCGCTTAGAGGGCTGGCCGGAACGCACGCGTACCGCGCAGCGCAATTGGATCGGGCGCAGCGAAGGCGTCGAATTTGCCTTCGCGGTTGACGGTCTGGATGCAAGGATCGATGTCTTTACCACGCGCATCGACACCGTCTACGGCGTAACGTTCCTTGCGATCGCGCCCGAGCATCCGCTTATCGAGCACATCAAACGCACCGTCTCGTCCGCGCACGTCGCCGCGATCGAGCAATTTGCCGAAAGCCTGCGTTCGAAGTCCGAACTCGAGCGCACGAGCCTTATGGAAAAAGCCGGGCTCTTTACCGGCGCATATGCAATCAATCCGCTTTCACACGAGCGCGTGCCGATTTGGGTGACGAACTACGTCCTCGCCGAATATGGAACGGGCGCGGTGATGGGCGTGCCCGCGCACGACGAGCGCGACTTCGACTTTGCAAAGAAGCATGCGTTGCCGATCGCCCAGGTGATCGTCCGTCCGGGCGAAACGGTCACCGCTCCGCTCGAGACCGCGTTTGTTGACGACGGCCGGCTCGTCGCAAGTGACGATTACAGCAGCATGTCGAGCGAGCACGCGCGCATTGCGCTGGCCGAGCGGCTAAGCGCGATGGGCGTCGGTCGCAAAACGATCAACTATCGCTTCCGCGATTGGCTCGTCTCACGCCAGCGCTATTGGGGCACGCCGATTCCAATCGTTTACTGCGAACGTTGCGGCGAAGTCCCCGTGCCCGACGACCAGTTGCCGATTCTTCTGCCGGCCGACGTGCCGATTACCGGTGAAGGCTCGCCGCTGGCGCGCGATGCCGCGTTCATCAATACGACCTGTCCGAAGTGCGGCGAGCCCGCGCGACGCGAGAGCGACACGATGGACACGTTCTTCGAATCGTCGTGGTACTATCTGCGCTACCTCGACCCGCGCAACGTTCACGCGCCATGGGATCCCGGCATCGCCAAGCACTGGATGAACGTCGATCAGTACATCGGCGGCGCCGAGCACACGGTCTTGCATCTGTTGTACTCGCGCTTCTTCTACAAATTTTTCCACGATCGAGGCTGGGTCGCGGGCCACGACGAGCCATTCGAGCGGCTATTCCACCAGGGCATGGTGCTCTATAACAACGAGAAGATGTCGAAGTCGCGCGGTAACGTGATCGGCATCGACGAAACCGCCGATACCAACGGCGTCGATGCGATGCGCCTGTTCTTACTCTACGTCACGCCGCCCGAAGACACGAGCAACTGGACGGACGAGGGCATCAGCGGGCGCGTGCGTTTCCTCAATCGCGTCTGGCGCGCGTGCGAGCCGCACCTCGAAGCTGCACGCGCGGTGTCGCCGCGCGCGCTTCCGCCGATGGAGACGCCGGAGGAGCGAGCATTGATCCGCGTCGTCCACCTGGCGGCAAAATCGGGTATCGACGAGGTTGCGTCGCGCCGCTTCCATTTCAATACCACGATTGCGAAGCTCGACGAGCTCGTCAATGCGATGACCGCCTTCGCAAACACGGCGTCGCCCGCGTATCTTTACGCCGTGCACGCACTGCCGCTACTGATCGCGCCCTATGCGCCGCATATCGCCGATGAACTTTGGTCGCGGATGGGGCACACCGAGTCGGTGCATCTCGAGCGCCTGATCGAGCCCGACGACGAAGCGCTCGCCGTCGATGAGATCACCCTGATCGTGCAAATCAATGGAAAGATTCGCGCGCGCATCCCGGCCGCCCCGGGCATCGGCGAAACCGCAGCGATCGAACTTGCGCTGCTCGACGCAAACGTGCGCTCGCACCTTGGCGGAAAAGAAATTCGCAAACAGGTGTACGTTCCCGACAAACTGGTTAATCTCGTTGTAGGATGAACGCCGCAGCCCGACTTGAGGCTCGTGTCTGTGTCGTCGGCGGTGGCCCGGCCGGCATCATGCTCGCGTTTCTCCTGGCGCGCGCCGGATGTTCGGTCATCGTACTCGAGAAGCACGAAGACTTTTTGCGCGATTTCCGCGGCGATACGGTCCATCCGTCGACGATGACGGTTCTTGACGAACTCGGTCTGCTGGATGATTTCCTCAAGCGCCCGCATAGCGAGATCGTGGAAATCTCGGGACACGTCGGCAAAGACACCATCACCATCGGCGATTTCAGCCACGTACCGGCCAAGACGAAGTTTCTCGGTATCATGCCGCAGTGGGACTTCCTGAACTTTCTCACCGAAAAGGCGCGCGGCTATCCGGGGTTTCGCTTGCTCATGCGCACGGCGGGCACCGATCTGATCCGCGAAAACGGCCGCATCACCGGCGTGCGCGCGACCGGTCCCGACGGCCCGCTCGAGATTCGCGCCGACGTCGTTGTCGGGTGCGACGGCCGGTCGTCGACGCTTCGTGACGCTTCAGCGCTCGCACCGCGCGATCTAGGTGCGCCGATGGACATTCTCTGGATGCGCCTTTCAAAGCGAACGACCGACCAAAATGCGGCGCTCGGGTTCATTGGTGCCGGCTCGGTGCTCGTGCTTATCGACCGCGACGACTACTGGCAATGCGGCTATGTCATTGCAAAAGGCAGCGCCGAAGCGGTGCGCGCACGCGGCCTCGAGGCGTTTCGCGCCGAGGTCGCGAGCACCGCGCCCGTCATCGCCGATCGCGTCAATGAAATCACGAGCTGGGATCAAGTCAAGCTGCTCTCCGTTGCAGTGAATCGTTTGGATCGCTGGTACCTTACCGGATTGCTCTTCATCGGTGACGCTGCGCACGCGATGTCGCCGATCGGCGGCGTCGGTATCAACCTCGCGATCCAAGATGCGGTCGCCGCAGCGAACATTCTCTCGGCCGCGCTTGCACGATCCGGGCCAATCGTCGACGACGTGCTTGCAGCCGTCCAGAAGCGGCGCACGTTTCCCACGGTGATGACACAGGGCGTGCAGCTGCTCATCCAGCGCGGCATTATCGCCAACGTTTTACGCTCGAAGGCGCCGCCCAAGCACGCGCCCGCGCTCTTGCGCTGGCTGAGTTCGATTAAGGTCCTGCGACGCATCCCCGCCTATATCGTCGGCATCGGCTTTCGCCCCGAGCACGTCAATACCGTCGATTGTGCGCGATAATATCGCGCAACACGCCGGGCGCGATTCTATCGGGATGCGAGAAGTCCAGCGTCGCGCTCAGATGCGCAGCATAGGCTGTCTTGCCGTTGCGCGCGTCCATATTGATTTTGCTCGGAATGGCGTCGTAGGGACGTAGGTCCGCGGCCGTTCCGAACGCTGCATAGAGCGGGAGCGCCATCGCATCGTAGGTCGAGAGCGGTTGCATGCCGAGGATCAATTCGACCGTGCGCAACAAGCTCGCGGTTGTATAGTGCGTGCTTTGCACCCCGCCGCGCGCGTATGGCGACGCGACATACATCGTCGTGCGCTGCGCGCTGACGTGATCCGCGCCGTCTTGCGAATCGTCCTCGACGATGAAGACCGCTGAAGATTTCCACACGGCTGAGTGCGAGATCGCCGCAACGATCAGCCCCACTGCATAGTCATTTTGGGCGATATAAACGGCCGGTGTCGGCTTACCCGATTTGCTCCCGTAGGTGTGGTCGTTCGGCAACCACAGATATTCGAATTGCGGGAGATTCCCGTGCTTTACAAAGGCGTCGAATTCGCGCTTCCATTCACGGTAGCGGTCGACGTCGCTGTAGTCGAGATTCCAACTGACGTACTTGGGATCGTAGCGGTTGCCAAGCGTTCGGGCCGTGGCTACAGCCGATCGTCCGCTGTCGTCGATCATCTCGCCGTAATCGCGGAAGGACACGTGCGCACGCGCGGCAGCATCCCAGATGTAGCCGTTATGCGGTGCCGACGCGCCGGCGCCTACGGCCAAATCGTCGCCGTCGGAACGGCCGCCGTACGTCTGCGGCCAATTGCGCTCGACATAATCGTTCGCGTACGCGGCTGTCGACCAGTTGTGTCCCGCGTCGCTGACTTCGCCGTTCGTGTAGGCGTTGTCGAGCAGTCCGAAGCGCTGCGCGATCGCGTGCTGGTTCGGGGTCACCGTGCGTCCGAAAAAGCACAGTTTCGCATCGCCGTTCCCGGAGGCGATGTCGCCGAGAATCTGATCGTACGTCCGATTCTCTTTGAGAATGAAGAACACGTGTCGGATCGGACCGCCTGCGCGGATCACGGTATCAGCCGGCGCAGTCGTGTTCCAGCCGCTCGCGCCTTGCGGGCTTCCGTCACCGGCTGCGTTTGCGAGCGCATACGCTCGAATCGATCCGAACTCGATTGCGGCAACGTAGTCGACATTGCTGCGGCTAAACACATTGAAACGCGGATTGGGCGGCACGGCTTCGCCCTTGCCGTCGATAACGAAGAGCCGATCGCCGAGCGGCACGATGTCGGTCGGATAGCGGCCCGCGTCTATACGCCCAACGACATGTCCGTCGCGCACGACCGCCACCGTATTCGCCGCTCCGAGGCTCACGTACAACGTGCCGTTCGCCCACGCGAGTGCGTTTGGTGAAACACCCGCGAGCTGCATCACGCCCAGCGCATCGCCGACGAACACGTCGCCGATTCGCGCGCCATCGGTAACGCGGAAGATTCCGACGCTGTCGTTGTCGCTCTCGGCGACGTAGAGGCGATCGCCGACGGCCAACAGATCGGACGGGTGCAGACCCGTAGGAATCGTCCGCACACGAAGCGTTTGTAGGTCGATGGCCTTTACGTCACTGCCGGAGAGGTCGGCGGCGAAGAGTGTGCGACCATCGCGACTGAACGCAAGGCCACCTGGATGCGTTCCAACATGAATCGGTTTCGCGTCCGCGATCGTGTGCAGTGTTCCGATCCGTACGTTGCCGTCGTCGTCGGTCGCCACGGCGATCGTCTCGCCCGAGCGCGCGACGGCGACCGGATAGGTATGCGCTGCGAGCCGGATTTTCTGCAAGGTTCGCGCTCGGGTGTCAACGATGAGCAGCGCCTGATTCCCGGCACCCGCGATAAGGAGGCGGTGTGCGTCAAGCCAGATCGGACGACCGAACGCTGCCCATAACGGAATTGATATAATTTGATGCAGTGTCGCCGCGTCGTAGAGCACGAGCGTCGCCGGATTGAATCCAGCCTCAACGACGGCTATTTCGCGACCATCGGGCGAAGCTGCCGCGCCCTGCGGCATCGTATCGGTGCGCACCGAGAGCGCCGGGGGCGGATGCAAGACCCAGCCGCTGGGCAGCGTAATGGCAAAGACGAACGCGAGAAGTAGCCGCATACGCCGTAGTATAACGCGCGGCGGCGTGTTTTATGCCGGGACTAGTGCCTTGAAGTAGTCATACGTCTCGCGCATCCCGTCGAGGAGCTTGCTCTGCGCTTTCCAGCCGAGGTCTTTTTTCGCGAGCGCGGGATCGAACTGCGCGTCGCGCGCGTCGCCGGGCCGTTTGGGTCCATTGGTTACCGGCGCTTCAAAACCGCTGATCTCAACCAACGCACGATAGATATCGTTGACGCTCGTGCGAATGTTCGTGCCGATCGCGTAGCATTGTCCCGAACCCTTCTCGAGCGCGAGCACGTTGAGCTTCGCGATGTCCTTGACGTAGACGTAGTCGCGCGTCTGATCGCCGTCCCAATCGATGCGTATGCCTTCATGCTTGAGAAACTTGCCGATGAAGATCGCGATCACGCCGGCTTCGCCGTTGGGATCCTGGCGCGGACCGTAGACGTTGCCATAACGCAAGGCCGTAAAGTCGAGTCCCTTTTCCTTTTTATAGAAGCGCAGGTAGTGTTCGGTCACCATCTTGGTGATGCCGTAGGGGGATTCGGGTCGCTGCGGGGTCAGTTCGGTCATCGGCAGATGGTCGGGCGTACCATAGGTGGCACCGCTCGACGCGAAGATCACCTTCTTCACACCAGTTTTTACACTCGCATCAAGGACGTTGAGCATACCAAGTACATTGACGTCGGCATCGTACTTGGGGTCACGCGATGAGATCGCAACCGAATGCTGCGCGGCGTGGTGGCTAACGATTTGCGGCTTGAACTCTTGAAAGATCCGCATCACGCCTTCATCGCGGATGTCCATGTGGAGGAAGCTCGCGCGCTCGGGGACGTTGATCCGCCGGCCGCCGCCATGCTCCCACAGTGAATCAAGAACGAGCACGTCGTGACCCGCGGCAAGATACGCGTCAACGATGTGTGATCCAATGAATCCGGCCCCGCCGGTCACGACGATACGCACGGCTGTTTTCCTTACATGACTTGTCATGGCCCCGCACCGGCGCAGAGGCCACGGATGATCGCAGGGTACACCTCGGCTCGCGTGCTTCGCGTAGGCGTACTAGGCGCCCTCGTCGTCATCGCCTTCATTTTTTCGTGGTGGCGCGAACGTACGGTCGCGCCCGTGCTCGAATCGCGACTCACGCGATGGCACGGGACGGTGCTCGATGTGCGCGGCGGTGAGCCCGGTCTACGGACCTATACATTTGCAATCGACGGCGGTCCCGTAGCACTCGTTTCATTGCCCGATCAACTTTCGAGCGGAACGCTTGCACTGCTCCGCGGACGTCTCGAACCACTCGATGAGGCACGAAATCCCGGAGAAACGAGCGAGCGCGCGATTGAGGGTGAGCACGGCATCGGTGCGCGCATCGAGCATGCAACGTTACTTGCAACTCTCGGAGTTGACAATTCCTGGCGCGCGCAGATCGCACGCATGCGCGAGCGCGCGCACAATGCATTGCGCGCACGGTTGGGCGAGCCTGCAGCGTCAATTGTGGCCGGTGAGTTGTGGGGCGAGCGAGCGCAACTGCCACCCGATCTGCGCGCGGAGTTTCAAGAAACGGGTACGGTGCACGTGCTCGTTACCGCCGGATTGCACGTCGGGCTCGTTGCGCTCGTGGTAGCGTGGTGCTGCGCGCAACTACGCACACCGCGCGCGGCCGGATGCGCGGCCGGAATTGTCGCTGTGTGGGTCTTTGCCGCGTTTAGCGGCCTCGAATTGCCGGCGCTGCGCGCTGCAACGATGGCAACCTGCGCGCTTACCGCACGAGCATGCGGCCGCGCGGCGTTTTCGTGGAACACGCTGACGATTGCAGCGGCCGTGGTGATCGCGGCGATTCCCGGCAGCATTATCTCGCCGTCATTTTGGCTCTCGTTCTGCTGCGTCGGCGCGATCTTCGCGCTCGGGAGCGGTATCGACGAGCTGCTGCACGCGCGCATACGACTGCCCGAGCGCGTGCGCGAGGCACTCGTGCTGACAACCGCGACGCAACTCGGTACCTGGCCGATCACCGCTGCGATCTTCCTGCAATGGTCGAGCTATGCGTTGCTAGCGAATCTGGCCGTCGTACCCTGCGTACCGCTCACGATGATCCTGGGCGCTGCGCAACTTGCGCTCGCCTCGTGTGCCCCGCTGGCACAGGCCTGTGCAAATCTCAACGGCTGGATTATCGCCTGGATCGTCGGGGTTGTGCGCACACTCGGCGCATTGCCCGGCTCGACGCTGGTCATGACGCCTGCGCCGTTTTGGTGCATCGCGCTCTATGAGGCCGCACTGCTTACCGCCCTTCCGCTGATAGGTCGCGGCGGGACGATGTTCGCCCTTACCTTTGCGCTCACGGCGACGTCGCTCGTACTTTGGCCGCCCCAGGCGTTCGCGCCCTACATTCGCATCACCGTGCTCGATGTCGGTCAGGCTGATGCGATCGTGATCGAAACGCCGGCGCACCATGCAATTCTCGTCGATGCGGGTGGACGTCTCGAGCGCGGCCCGCAAGGCGACGATTCGAGCGCCGAACGCGTCGGTGAGCGTATCGTCGTGCCATTCCTCATTCGCGAAGGGATCCATCGACTCGACGCGCTTATCGTGTCGCATCCGCATGGCGACCACGTCGGCGGTTGTCGGCCAGTTCTGGAAAAATTGCGCGTCGCAGAGATTGCAGATAGCGGGCAAACGTATGGCGGACACGCGTACCATGACTGCCTCGACACGGCGCGTGCCGACGGTGTTCCGATCGTCTACCCGCGCGCCGGAATAGTGTGGCGTACTTATGACGGTGTGACGCTTCGGTTCATCGGGCCGCAATTGCCGTTCATCGGCGGCAAAAACGCAATCAACGACAACTCGATCGCGTTCGTCCTTACGTATAAGCGCTTTCGCATGCTCTTCACGGGCGATGCCGGCAGCGCCGCGGAGCAACGATTCCTGGCAGAAGGCGTTGATCTGCACGCCGACGTGCTCAAAGTCGGCCACCACGGATCAGCCTACAGCTCGTCGCCGGAATTCATCGCTGCCGTGCACCCGCGCTATGCAATCATCTCGGTTGGCCGCCACAACATGTTCGGCCACCCCGCGAAATCGACAATTGCGACGCTACTGCGCGCAGGAGCGAACGTCGACCGGACCGACGAAAATTGTGCAACGGCCGTTATTACCGATGGAGCCACATATAAGGTCGCGCCGCTATCGCAGAATGGGATCACTAGGTCGCCTGGTTGACAACCGGGTGGTCCGACCATATGTCGTGCGCCGGGATCGAAAGCGGCGCGAACGCGCGACCTACCGGAACCGCATAGATTTCACTGCCGCAAGCCGCGAACAGTGTATTCCCCAGAATTACGAACGGCGCCGTTGTAAAAAGCTGGTCGAACGATACGAAGCGATTGGCGACTCCACTCCACTCGTTGATGTCGTAGAACACGCCATTCGTGTCGCCAAAGTACACGTGGCCGTTGCGCGCGACAGGGCTCATTTTAACGTGGGCGTAGGCGCGGAACCTCCAGCGGAGTTTTCCCGAACGTAGGTCGAGAGCGACGACATCCGACCCGCATCCGACCGAATCTATCGCGAGCCCGTTGTCGATCAAAGATGCTATCTCGTGTTCGCCCGACCCAACGAACGTGCAGGGGCCCACGTCACTTGTCCATCGCCAGATCACGCGGCCGCTCTTTTCGTCCAATCCCGCGATGACAGAACGTCCCCCTTGGTTGTATCTTCCACTCTCCTCGAGGTCGAGCATATTTGAAACCACGATTCCATCGGCCACGGCTGGCGAGGCATCCGCGCTGCCGATGTCGCTGCGCCATCTAACGATTCCATTTTCGGCACCAATCGCGACGGTCTCGCAGCGGCGCGGAGCTATGCGGCAACTGCCGATGAACGCGATTCCACCATCGATCGTCGTTGAGTCCATGCTTGCCACGCCCAGAATCGGAATCCGCCATCGAAGGGTACCACGATGCAGGTCGAGACCGTACGCATGCAGATCGCCATTCGCGAACACCACGGTGTCGCCGTCGATCGCCGCGGAAGCCATATCGTCCCCAACAGTGTGAAATCTCCAGAGCGTCTTTCCCGTCTCGGCGGATAGCCCATAGACATTATCGCCCTGCCGTCGTCCCCAAATCTGCACCGCTGCATCGAGCGCATCGGGATTTAGCCAACCATCTTTGCCAGTTCCAACGACAACGATGCCGTCTCTCACCACGGGAGTACTCATAACGACGTTGTCAGTCGAGGTCGACCAAAGCAGACGGCCCGTCCGGATGTCTAGTGCGTAAACGCCGTGGTCGAAACTGTCCGTGAACAGTCTATCGCCATCGATCGCCATCCCGGCATTGATCTTTTCCCTGAACTGGACCACCCACGACGCGTCTAGCGCCGCCCATGGAAATACCGCATTGTGGGTCGGACCGCCCTGATACATTTTCCAGGCCGTCGGCGCGGCGGCCGGGTTGTTCGATTCGAGCGTAGCAGACAGGTCGGTCTTCGTGTCACCGGCCGTCGCACAACCAACCAGCGTGAACATGAAGGCGGCCAGTATGGCCGCCTTCACTCGCCACTCACTATACCTCAAGGTTTGTTCGTCTATATAGACGAGGGTGTCGAGATCGCTTTCACGATCTCGCAGAGGCGCGGATTCTTTGTGCACGGGTTTGGAGTGTTGATCGGACGCGGGCTTGGCGTCGGCGTGGGCGGTGGCGGAGTGGGATCATTGTATCCGCCGCCGGCCTGAAGCACCTTGTAGTTACCATTTTCATCCAGCGATGTGTCGATACCATCGTAGGTTTCGTATGGACCCCATCCGGTTGGCCAGGGCGCGAACTGCGCTACGTTCGCGTCCGGAAACGCTTGATTGATGCCATACGGTACAGACAAGTTGCTTGACGCCAATATTTCGCACGGCGAGCCCGCTGTGCCATTACATGTCGATGCATACTGCCCAAATGATACTTCCATCCAATTTATGTAAGCTTCTTCAGCCGAGCCTTGCCCCGTGCCGAAATACGATCCATCGGCAGCCCACCCGCTCAGGCCGCCGTTCGCGACGTTCTGCGCGGACTGGGCAATCGACGTCACGTTGGCAACCGCGCACGAGGTGCATGGGGTGGGATATCCAGCAGCATCCGTTCCCGAGCCCGAAACGTCGCCCGGGGCATAGACCCACAGCCATGCCTGGTTTGTCGGGTAGAAGAATTGTGAAGTCATATTAACCCATTGAGTCTCTGGGTTGATGTTGCTCGGAACGCCGCCCATGCTCGTGTAAGTGAGCTCGCCATAGCTCGGATCGTATGTCGCCCCGTGTGTGAGGGCCAGGTTTTGCCCGCAAGTGTAGTGTGCGCCGCTATTTTGCACCGTCTGATAGCCTGCCGTGCCGCCTGATGGGGCATAAGTTGTTCTGACATATGGTTGAATCGAACCATCGTTGTTGTACTGGAAGCCTCCCTCACTCAGGCTCCCACTTCTGCCTATCAGCTCGAAGTACAACTGCCCCTCGTCTCCCGAAGCGAAATTCGTATATCCGCAAGGGACGTTTACGAAGCCCCAACCGGTTGTCATGCCGCAAACCGAAATGAACCGAATGTACGGGCCGGTGTTCGAATCGGGCGGAAGGCAGTTCGTGGCTGCCATCGGCTGCACGGCTGCGTTCTCAGCTACAGCCCTACGAGATGCAACGGTTCCCGAGGTTACCTTGATATAGGGGCTCAGCGCGGGATTATTGCTGATGACCCTTCCTTCTCGGTCAACGAAAACAACGTCGCTTCGTTGATTGCTTGGCATCAAATTCATAAGGTGCGTAACGAGCAAACGATCCGACCCGCTAACATCAGGAGAAATGTACGAATCGAGCTGAGCCGCTGTGAGAGCTTTGCCTTGCGCGAGCGCGAACACATTTGGTACCGCATGATCGCCCGGCGATTGCCTTGCGGCTGCGATGTTTGCCCGCTGCGCATACGTCAGATTGTCATCCTGTGCACCGCCGGTGGTCGATAATTGCGCTTGCTGACCATTTGATGGTATCCCCCCGCCAGGCGAACTACAGCCGGCAAACACAGCGGCGGCAAGGGCTAGGAATATCACTCTACGATTCACGGCGTTCCTCACTTCCAGAATTGCGCTAATATCGGCAGCTTTTTCAGGTGCGGAGTAGGGTTCGGATGTGCGGTCTTCAATCCGAAGGTCTTGCTTGGAGGCTAGGGATCGCTCGTTCCCCAAGGCCTGGGCTCCGTTGTAATGTCATTTGAGCCGGACCTCAAAACATAAGGGTTCTCGCCAGGCGAATAAAACAAATTCGGCGCCCCGTTAAGGACCTCATAAGCATTGGCGCTTCCCGAACATGGGCCGTCCTTCGCATCAAAGACGACTAGCCGATCGTTCAGAAATAAGAAACGCAGCGTTCTCGACGAGCGATAACGAGCGATCTGCCGCACCAGCGACGCTTGGGCGGCGCTGGGCCTCGGCACACCGGGCTTCCCCAAATCCGACACGAGATAGCTAGCTGGGCCCGTTGCGAGCGGGCATTCATAGCTCTTGTTACATGTGATACCGTAGCGCCCGAGCGGAACGGCGACAGCGCTGGCGCTCGTCGCTTGGGAGGTTGTTAAAATCTCGGAACGCGCGAACTCGCCTGCGGCAAGAACGAGCGCCGCAATAAGAACCACGATCGATGGTCGAATTTTCACGCTGTACACCCCTAGATGAAAACCGGCATCGCTGCGCCTGAGATTCGTTCGTTTGCCCGTGCACGACCCTATTCCTGGAAGCTCGGGTGGTACTTTTGGCCCATTAAACGGCCACCCCGACGCCTCTATATTCGGGCGATTGCCCTCCCAAGGCGCGCTCCGTTGTGTGAGTACAGGACTTTATGAGACCATGTCGGCGGGTGCCGGCCGGTGCTCGACAAAATTCGCGTCGCCGAAATCGCTGATAGTGGGCAAACATACGGTGGACATGCCTACCATGATTGTCTCGACACCGCTGCCGCTGATCACGTGCCGATCGTGCATCCACGCGCGGGCGACGTTTGGCGAACACCTGACGGCGTAACGCTGACGTTCATCGGGCCGTCGATGCCATTCATTGGTGGGAAGAACGCGATCAACGACAACTCGATCGCGTTTATCCTAACCTACAAACGGTTTCGCATGCTATTCACCGGCGATGCCGGCAGCGCCGCAGAGCAACGATTCCTTGCAGAAGGCGTTGATCTGCGTGCCGACATGCTTAAAGTCGGCCACCACGGTTCAGCCTACAGCTCGTCGCCCGAATTTATCGCAGCCGTGCATCCGCGCTATGCGATCATCTCCGTCGGACGCCACAATCTCTTCGGCCACCCCGCGCCTTCGACAATCGAGACCTTGCAGTTCGCGGGAGTGGCGATCTTCCGCACAGATGAATCTGGTGCCATAACCGTCACAACAAGCGGCCAGTCAGCTGACTTAGAAAGACCGCTCCCGACGCTGAACGGGCTTTAGGCGTAGGCCGTTATCGTCGACAGGTTGCCGCGACGGCCAAGACGGTTTGCGTAAGCGTGTTCTCGTCTGACGCGGTGCTACGCTGTTCCTCGGCAACGCCAAGGTAAAATCGAGCAATCGGGCTATTTGAAAGTTCCGTGGGCGCCTGACTGACCGCTGGATCCTGATCTACGGTTGGATCGACGGGGCCCGATCGGCCACGTGCAGAGGCCGAAAGAACATCCCGAAAGCTGACGTCCTGATCGCTCTGTCCGACTTGCACGCCGGTTCCACCGCCACCGCTCGCGCCTTGCATTCCGTCACCCTTGGCTACGAGTTCCTGCAGCGAGAGCGTATCTGCGAGACCGTAAAGTATGTTCAGGGTTTTGCGCTGCCGATCGGCGATCGCTTGCAGCTCAGATTTAAGCAAGAGTTCCTCTTTGTCAACATCGGTCTTTGCCGTGGCCGGAAAACGCGTTTGATCATTCAGTATCGAATCGATAATAGCTAGGTTATGGATAATTTCATCGGTCAATTTGACGAGATGCTGGCTATCTAGGAGAAGCGCTGGGCTCGGGTCGTGAGCGCCCCCAAAATGTGAGGTGCGTTTGCCAAAAGCATTACCGACCTCGCTGACTGGAATGAAGTCTCTTCCCGTCTCAAGTAGCAAGGGCTTAGAACTCTCGATGAGCCGATCATTTGCTTGCAAGCCTTGGATCGTGTGCAGCACCGTGGTCGCGGTCGCGGTGCAGAGCTGAGTCGATCGGACGGTAATGATCGTCTTTAGAGCAGTGGGTGCGGGCGCCGGCGTCTCCACCGGTGCTGCGATAACCGCAAGTATGAAAATCGCCAGCATCGCACACTTAGGCCCCTAACTTCTCCACGTAGATTCTCGTTGTTTTTTTGAACTCCGGCGGTCGCGAATACATAATGGACTCATAAGGCCCCTTGTGCGTTGCTTTAACGCCCTTGAGTGCCGCCTCGAGCACTTCTGCGGCATATTCGGCCTTAGCAAGGGTAGGATAACGGTTGCGTGTGTCTTTAAAACCGGCGCCTTCGATGACGACCGTATACTTCGGGCGTTCGGGTCGCGGAAAAATCTCGGGCTCGTCTGCGAGCTTGTCCGCAGGTAGGTCGTTCTCTATGCGGTTTAATATGACGTCAATCGATAATCCCACGCCGTGAAACCCCGCTTCAAGAGCACGAGAATCAAAGGCGGCGGACGCTTTGAGCAACGCAATCGGCGTCACGAAGTCAACCTCGCCTGAGGCGACTTGCGACTCGAGTAGCTCGGTCATCTTGGCAAGTTGAACCTGGGAGTCAGGGTTGCCACGCAGTCGCTCCGCCGTCAATCCAAGCGCCTGCCTGCGCACGTCGGCAGGCACAATCTGCGCCTCGTCGTCGATCTCATGCAGTGCTGAAAAGAACACGGCAGCAGGACAGAATTGAAGGTCGACTTCCTGACAAATTTCAGGGCAGCTGGCCATAATGCGGGTAGCTCGCTTGCCAAAACGGAACAATATTCAGTACTCTTTCACCGCGTTATTGGAAACCGACTGATATGGCCCCTCCGTGCGATAGGCACAGTCCTATAAGGACACCGCTCTGATTTGCGGCGCAGAATGCTGCATCTATCTTAGTAAACACCGATTGCACCGTCGGATGCGTAATGTCGAAGAGTTGGCCCTGAGGAACGGCATTCAAATTTCCTAGCGAAATTGGACTACCGGTGAAGCCGAGCCACGTGCTCTCCACGTCATACCATGCAGTTGCATTTTGCGAATATTCCCCAGGCGCGACGCAAAACAGGACGTATTGTCCTTGCGGTGTTGTCTCGTAGAAGTATCCGGGATGCATACCCGTTAGTGATTCGGCGCACTGGCCGTAAGTTATGATTGAGTGTGTCCACCCAAAATTCGGGAGCCCGTTCGCACCCAACGTGAAGCAGATGTTTTGCTTGGAGCTAAAAGACTCGCCGATCGCTGCACACGCGCTCGCTCCATTGGTGATCGTGGAAGGATTGACCGAGCTAGGAAGCGCCCCATCCTGCAGCGACAGCATCGTGCAACCGTTAGCGGCGAGACATTCCGCTGGCGCACCTATGGTGCCACCACCGCCACAACAACCGCCAATCGGCGGGATGCAGCAGCTGGGGGCAGATCCAAAGATGCCACCGTAGCTACGATAAGTCTTAAAGACCGTTCAGCAGCTATGGTTGTTAGTTCCTAGTGCTGCCTTCGTAAAGCGTCGCGTCGAGCTTTGCCATCCTGCTCTCGCTGATGCCAGCATTCCTAAGAATGCTATCCAGAGCGTTGAAATCAGCGCCTTCGCCCGTCGGGGCAATTTCATTTAGCGTTTGAATCGACACCCTAAACAAGCCCATCGCGAGATTGTCCAGTCGGTGAACGTCCGCGTACTGGTCCCAGTGACGACGTTTTTCATCGTTCTGTTGCACCATGGCTTGCGTGCACAGCGCCTGGTTCGGAGTCGGGGGAGGCGCGCAGAAACTTGGGACGTTCTTGGGATCACTTGGATCGTAGCCCGGCTCGTATGCGCTTTCTATGGCCTTAATCACGGGCGCCCACGCCTGCACGAGCGATCGCCGAGTCGCGCTGAAATTTTGCGGGGTTAGGGAATACGGATTGATCGTACCGCTAAGCCCTAGGATCGCGGACCGCAAATCGCTCAGCGCGTGCGTCTGTGCGTACCGGCTCAGCGCCGCCGCGGACACCCCAATGCGCGAGGTCGTAGCCATTGGAACCGTCGCGTTCGACGTTAAACCCGGCAGTAGTACGGCGGATGCCACAAGAACGAATTTTCGAAGGTGATTTCCCGTTATTATCATCGCCACACCTCAATATCCCTGACTCGGATTTGTCACCGATGTGCTGCCGGAATTTGAAGCGTCGTACCCAAGGTTCGCTGGCGCTGCGCCCATAGCCGTATGAGTGTTGTAAGTGACTGCGCATCGCGCTGGTTGGGAACTTCCCGCCCTGCACTACGAAGCCTGTGCTTCCACGTCTACGCTACGGTAAGCGACTCCACGTAATCGATCGTCGTATCGAGAGCGGCTTCCAGCGGCGCGCTTTCACGGCGCACCTGCGTTAAGACTAAGCCACCCTGCAACGCCGAAAGCATCGCAAGCGCCAGCCGGTCCGGATCCGCATCGGCGCGCAAGTCACCGCGTTGATGCATCGCACGCAAACCCGATCGAATACCGTTCTCCAACCGCGCAAACCCGTTCGCAATATCCGTACGTGCGTCTTCGGAATTTTCTGCCAGTTCTGAAGAAAGCGTGCCGAGCGGACATCCACCTTCACAACCTACCTGTCGCTGACCCGCGACGAGGTGATTGCGCCAAGCGCGCAGGCCAGCGATGCTGTCGAGACGCCCTAAAAACGGCTGCTGCGCCTCCAGCACGTTTTCGGTTTGAAGCGCGATCACCCCGCGCACCAGCGCCATCTTGTCTTCAAAGTAGTGATACAACTGCGAGAAGCTCACGCCCGCGGCATTGCAGACCTCCTCGGTCGTCGTCTGAGCGACGCCGTTTTGAAAAATCAATTGGGCAGCAGCGGCCACGATCCGGTCGCGGGTGGCCATGCCTTTCGGGGTCAGTTTGCGCGCCGGGAAGGCTTGGATTGAGGCACTCATGTGGCGAGTATAGCATGTTTTATGGAGTTGACACTCCAATTTTTACGGTATAGAGTGGAGCCCTCACTCCAATTTTATAGAGGAATTCATGTCAGACAAAGACTTCGCCGGGAAAATCGCACTCGTAACCGGGGGCACAAGCGGGATCGGCAAGGCAACCGCGTTCGCGCTCGCGCGCCGCGGTGCTCGCGTAATAATCTCGGGTCGCGACGCCGCTCGCGGCGCAGACGTCGTCGAAACGATTCGCAAAAGCGGCGGAACGGCCGACTTCGTTCCGGCAGATCTTCGGGATGCCGAGTCCGCGCGCGACCTGGTGCGCCGCACCCTCGCAACGGTTCCACAAGTCGACATTTTGATCAACAACGCGGCGGTCTTTCCATTCGGCACAACGGCAGAAACCACGGAAGAAACGTTCGATAACGTCTACAATGTCAACGTCAAGGTGCCGTTCGTTCTCGTTGGGGAGCTCGCACCAAAGATGGCGCAACGCGGAAGCGGCGCGATCGTCAATGTCAGCAGCATGGCGTCGGAATTCGGCATGCAAGGCCTCGCGCTTTACGGCTCGAGCAAAGCCGCACTCGACCTCCTTACAAAAGCGTGGGCGGGGGAGTTCGGCCCAAGCGGCGTGCGCGTGAATGCCGTCAGCCCCGGCCCGACGCGCACCGAGGGAACCGTCGCGATGGGCGAAGGCATCGATCAGCTTGCCGCCATGGCTCCGGCGCATCGCGCCGCGTCACCCGACGAAATCGCCGCCGCGATCGCGTTTCTCGCCTCAGGTGAGGCTAGCTTCGTCCACGGCGCCATCCTTGCGGTCGACGGCGGCCGCAACGCTGTATGAGAACCTGCAACGGATAACGTCACAATATTCTGGCGCGCCACAATAATGCGGCGCCTCGCGCGGTTCGATGTGTATGGCAAAGACTAACGGATACCTAGCGTACGTTTAGTCGGTGACTTCAAAAATCGCGCAGTGGCATTCGCTGCGTGACCGATCGTGGACGCAGGTTACTTTGTTTGCCTGCGCGTCGCGAGGGTAAGACTTTGAAGCCACCATGAATACAAGCGATTTTCTCCTCAAACGCCTCGTCGACTGGGGTTGCTACCGCATTTACGGCTACCCGGGCGATGGAATCAATGGAATCATGGGCGCGTTCGATCGGATCGGCGACAAGCTCAGGTTCATTCAAGTCCGCCACGAAGAAATGGCAGCATTTATGGCGTGCGCACACGCTAAATTCACGGGCGAGACCGGCTTTTGCCTTGCAACATCCGGCCCGGGCGCAATTCATTTGCTCAACGGCCTTTACGACGCGAAGATGGATCACGTTCCCGTGGTCGCTATAGTTGGACAGGCTGCGACCTCGGCGTTGGGCGGATCATATCAACAAGAAGTGGATTTGCAAGTGCTCATGCAAGACGTTACGGAATACGTCTATACGGTTTCGAACCCGGCGGCGATGCGCCATGTCGTCGATCGGGCCGTACGCACAGCAAAAGGTATGCGCGCCGTTACCTGCGTGATCGTGCCGAAAGACGTGCAAGAAATGGCGGCGGTTCCTCAGCCGAAGCACGCGCATAACATGATGAGCAGTAGCGTCGGATACTGCGCCCCGGTGGTTATTCCAGCGCAGCGGGATTTGCAGCGTGCGGCCGACATCCTCAATGCCGGCACACGCGTCGCGATGATGGTCGGGCAAGGTGCGGCCAACGCAACGGACGAGGTTCTCGCGGTTGCCGACCGCCTAGGGGCGGGCATCGCAAAGGCGCTGCTGGGAAAATATGTCGTTCCCGACGACTTGCCGTACGTGACCGGCACCCTCGGCTTACTCGGAACACGCCCGAGCTATGACATGATGAACGAGTGCGACACGCTCCTGATGGTTGGGACGTGCTATCCCTATTCGGAGTTCTTGCCAAAGCCCGGCCGCGCGCGCGGCGTGCAGATCGACATCGATCCCCGCAATGTCGGCCTACGCTTTCCAACGGAAGTCAATTTGATCGGCGACAGTCGCGACACGCTCGCAGCGCTTTTGCCGCTGCTCGAGCAAAAAGCCGACAACACGTGGCGCGAGAAAATCGAGAGGGGTCAAAAAGGCTGGCACGCTGAGGAAGATGCGCGCTGCCATGTCAAAGGCGACTTGATCAACCCCCAGCTCGTATTTTGGGAATTGAACAAGCGGCTGCCAAATAACGCGATTCTCACCGGCGACGCCGGCACGCCGACGAACTGGTTTGCGCGCAACATCGCGATGCGGCGTGGCATGAAATCTTCGCTGTCGGGAGGCCTGGCGACGATGGGTTCGGCGGTTCCGTATGCGATTGCCGCGAAGTTCGCCTTCCCGGATCGGGTTGTCATCGCTTGCGCCGGCGACGGCGCGATGCAAATGAACGGCAGCGCGGAGTTGCTGACCGTTCAAAAATATTGGAAGACATGGTCTGACCCTCGCTTGATCATTCTCGTGCTCAACAACTCCGATCTCAACCAAGTGACCTGGGAAATGCGCATCGAATCGGGCGATCCGAAATACGAAGCCTCCCAAGAACTTCCGGCGTTCAACTACGCGCAATACGGAGAGTCGCTCGGCCTGTGCGGCATTCGTGTCGAACGTAGCGAGGATCTCGGGGACGCGTGGGATCGAGCACTGGCCTGCGATCGGCCGGTCGTTTTTGATGCAGTCGTCGATCCGAATGTCACGCAACTGCCGCCGCATATCACCCTAGAGCAGGCCCACAACCTTTTTTCGGCGATGGCGAAAGGCGATCCGGACGAAGGCGCCGTGATCAAACAATCGATCAAAGAGGTTCTCGCCGGGGTTCTTCCGCACCGCGCGGGCAAGTGAGCGTGCCTTCTACCGTATCGGTACGAACGCACGCGCGGATTGATTCGCTCGAGGTGCGAGCGTATAAAATTCCGACGGCGACGCCCGAATCCGATGGAACGCTCGCGTGGGATGCAACCACGCTCGTCTACGTGGAGATTGACGCCGGCGGCCAGACCGGCATCGGCTTTACCTACGCGGATATCGGCACCGCAAAGCTCATCGATTCGCTTGTGCGCGAAACAATCATCGGAACCGATGCGCTTCTAATCGGCGCGCGCTGGAACGACATGTACGGAAAAACGCGCAATCTCGGGCACGACGGCATCACCTCAATGGCGATTTCCGCGGTCGACGTTGCGCTGTGGGATCTCAAAGGAAAACTCCTTGGTGTCCCGGCGTACGCACTCTTGGGCGCGGTCCGCGAAAGCGTACCGGTGTATGGGAGTGGCGGTTTTACTGCGTATTCGCAGGAACAACTCTGCGCGCAGGTCGCGGGCTGGGTTGACGGTGGCATCCCGCGCGTCAAAATGAAGATCGGCCGCGATCCGGTCGCAGATATCGGACGCGTTTCCGCCGCTCGCCGCGCGATCGGCGAGGACGCCGAACTCTTTGTCGACGCCAACGGGGCCTATCAGGTACAGCAGGCGATCGCTCAGGCGCGGTATCTCGCCGAGCAGCGTGTGACGTGGTTCGAGGAGCCGGTCTTTCGCGAGGACTATGTCGGCACGCGTCACGTGCGCGAGCGGGTGCCTCCCGGAATGGAGATTTCCGACGGCGAGTACGGCTACGGTCTGTACGAGTTCGCACGCATGATCGATGCTCAAATGTTGGACGTGCTGCAGGCCGACGCCACGCGTTGCGGCGGATTTTCCGGTCTGCTTGCGGTCGACGGACTCGCCCAAAGCACGATGACTCCGCTCTCGACCCATTGCGCGCCACATCTGCATTTGCACGCAGCATTGGCTTGCAAGCAGCTGCGCCATGTCGAGTATTTTTACGACCACTACCGGATCGAGCAGATGCTTTTCGACGGTGCGGCCGAGCCGGTCAACGGTCGTCTCTCTGCCGATCCGGATCGGCCCGGTATCGGCCTCGAGCTGCGCGACGCCGACGCCGAGCGCTACCTTCTCTAAGGAAAGCGTTTGTTCATGATTCGAATTCTCGAAGCCGTCGAAGCAACGCACACCAGCCGCAACGGTGTGCATCCGCACCCCACCGAGCGGCCTGGGGCGGTCAACAGCACTGACGTCGACGCCGCAGGATTAGAAGCCGAGCTGCGTGGCAGCGTGCGCGGTGAAGTGCGGTTCGATGCAAGCACGCGCGCGATGTATGCAACCGATGCATCGAATTATCGCCAGGTCCCGATCGGGCTCGTCGTTCCGAAAGACGCGCACGACGTCGAGCAAACCCTTGCGGCGTGCCGCAAGTTTGGCGCGCCGGTATTTTCCCGTGGTGGCGGCACGAGCCTCGCCGGTGAAGGCTGTAACGCCGCGGTCGTGATGGACTTCAGCAAGTACATGAACGAGATCGTCGAGATCGACTGGGACGCAAAGACGGCGCGCGTACAGCCCGGCTGCGTCAACGACGATCTGCGCAACAAGGCCGAAGAACGCCATCTCACGTTCGGGCCCGATCCGGCGACCCACGATCGCAACACGTTTGGCGGAATGATCGGGAATAACTCGTGCGGCATGCACGCGCAAATGGCCGGCAAAACCGAAGAAAACGTCGAGGAACTCGAGATCGTCACCTACGACGGGCTGCGAATGCGGGTCGGCCGAACCTCGAATGAGGAGCTCGAGCACATCATCGCTGCCGGCGGCCGCAAAGGCGAAATCTACGCTCAGCTGCGAGCCCTGCGGGATAAGTACGCCGACCAGATTCGCGCGAAGTTCCCGGATATTCCGCGGCGCGTTTCGGGCTTTCCGCTCAATGAATTACTGCCGGAGAACGGCTTTAACGTCGCTCGCGCGCTGGTCGGAACCGAAAGCACATGCGTCACCGTCGTCGAGGCGACGGTTCGTTTGGTTCACAGCCCGCCGCATCGCGCCATCGTGATCCTGGGCTTTACAGATCTGGCGACCGCCGCGGATCACGTCCCGTTCTGCGATCTCCACAAGCCGATCGCACTCGAAGGCATGGCCGCCTCGATGTTCCATTATATGGAGCTCAAGGGTGAATCGGAACGCGGCCGCGCGATGTTTCCGCCGGGCAAGGGCTGGCTGATTTGCGAGTTCGGCGGCGACACGAAACAGGAGGCGTCCGATCGCGCGCACGGTTTGATCGAAGCGATCAAAGCGCAACCCGATGCGCCCTCGGTAAACTTTTTCGACGATCACCGAAGAGCAGGAGCGGTTTTGGCGGTTTCGCGATAACGCGCTGGGCGCAACGTCAAAGATCCCCAATCAAGCCGATTACTACCCGGGTTGGGAAGACTCCGCGGTCGATCCCAAACGCTTGGGCGATTATATTCGCAAATTTCAGGCGATGCTCGACGAGTACGGCTACAAAGGCTCGATCTACGGGCACTTCGGGCAAGCGTGCGTTCACGTCAGCATCAACTTCGATCTCTTCACCGCGGCCGGGATCGCGAAGTACCGCGAGTTCGTCACGAAGATGGCACACATTTGCGTCGAGCACGGCGGCTCACTCTCCGGTGAGCACGGGGACGGTCAAGCACGTGGAGAGTTATTGCCGATTATGTACGGCGACGAGCTCGTGCAAGCATTCTGGGAGTTCAAATCGATCTGGGATCCCCAACACAAGATGAACCCGGGCAAGGTCGTGCATCCCTACAAGCTCGACCAAAACTTGCGCTGGGGTACCACGTACGAGCCGTGGGAACCCAAAACGCATTTCACGTTTGAGAACGATCACGGCAGCTTCGCGTTTGCCGCGAACCGGTGCGTCGGAACCGGCAAGTGCCGCAAGCACGACGGCGGCACGATGTGTCCGAGCTATATGGCGACCAAAGAGGAAGCCTACTCGACGCGCGGCCGCGCGCGTTTGCTCTTCGAGATGCTCGAGGGTAATCCGATCGATAAGGGCTGGCAGGACGAAGGCGTCAAGGACGCACTCGATCTGTGCTTATCGTGTAAGGGCTGCAAGGGCGAATGCCCGGTCAACGTCGACATGGCAACCTACAAAGCCGAGTTTCTTTCGCACTACTACGAGCATAATCGCCGGCCGATCTCGGCCTACGCGTTCGGCCTGATCTATTGGTGGGCGAAGCTGGCCTCGCTTGCGCCGCGCGTGGTCAACGCAGTGACGCACACCCCGGGGCTGCGCGACATCGCAAAGATGCTTGTGTCGATGGCTCCCAAGCGTTCGATCCCACTCTTTGCACCGCAGACGTTTCGCGCGTGGTTCGCGCAACGGCCGCTGCGCAACGTCGGCAAAGAGCAGGTGCTGCTGTGGCCCGATACCTGGAACAATCACTTCCACACGACCACGGCGCAGGCGGCGGTGGAGGTTCTGGAAGACGCCGGCTTCCAGGTACTCGTGCCGGCCGTCGCAACTGTGCTGCGGGCGTCCACTCTACGATTACGGCATGCTCGATCTTGCCAAAACCATGCTTCAAGAGATTTTGGAATCGCTTCGTCCGCAGATCCGAGACGGGCTATGCGTAGTCGGGCTCGAGCCTAGTTGCGTTTCTGTGTTTCGCGACGAGATGACCAACCTTCTCGGCCCGGATGAAGACGCCAAGCGGCTCAAAGAGCAGACCTTTCTGCTGACCGAATTTCTCGCGAAGAAGGCGCCGCAGTACGCGCCGCCGCCCTTACATCGCAAAGCGCTCGTGCAAGAGCATTGTCATCACAAAGCGATCCTCGATCGGTCAGGCGAGAGCAAATTGTTCGACGCCCTGCAACTCGACTACGAGATGCCGGACACGGGATGCTGCGGCATGGCGGGACCGTTCGGATTCGATGCCAAGCATTACGACGTCTCGATGGCGATCGGCGAACGGGCGCTCCTGCCAAAAGTTCGCGCCGCTGACTCGCGTACGATCATCGTGGCCGATGGATTCAGTTGTCGAGAGCAAATCGCGCAGACAACGGATCGGCAAGCACTGCATCCGGCCCAGGTGTTGAAGATGGCGCTCGACGACCGTGGCAAGGAACTGCATGATCCCTTGCCCGAGCTGCGCTTCATGCCGAACGTTCGCGCTGAATCGGCGCGGGCCGCCGTGCACGGCACGCTCGCGTTGGCCGCTCTCGCCGGTGCCGTAGCGATGGTCGCGCTCATGCTTGGTAGGCGCCGGTGATGGCCAAGACGCGCGTCGTCATCCTCGGCGGCGGATTCGCGGGTGTCGCCACCGCTCGCGAACTCGAGCGCGCCGGCAAGAGCGAGGTTGACGTCACACTGGTAAGCCGTCAAAACTTCATGCTCTTTACGCCGATGCTTCCCGAGGTTGCGACCGGTTCACTCGACGCGCAAGACATCATGCAGCCGTTGCGCTCGACGCAGGATCGGCGAAATGGAGGCCGATCGTCACGTTTCGAGCTAGGAGAAGCGATAGGGCTGGATGTCTCGGATCGCACCGTTACCGTGCGTCATCCGCTCACGCACGAGTCCAAGCTCATCGAGTACGACGAGTTGGTGCTAGCGGTCGGCGCTACCGAGTCGACGATGGGCGTCGTGGGCGTTGAGAAGTTCGCGCTGCCGTTAAGGACGATCGAAGACGCACAGATCGTGCGCAGCAGGGTCGTTGGCGCGCTTGAGGCTGCGGCGACGGCTTGCGACTTAGCCGCACGCGATCGTCTGTTGCGATTCGTCGTCATCGGAGGCGATTTCACCGGGGTCGAACTCGCCGGCGAACTCCTGGCATTCCTGCACTCGACGTTGGAATATTATCCGAGCATCGATCGCGCGAAAGTGGAGCTGCTCGTATTGGAATCCGGCGCGCGATTGCTCGGCAACTTGCCCGACAAATTTGGAAAGTACGCTGCCGCAACGCTCAGCAAACGCGGTGCGAGACTGCGATTGGGTCAAGAGGTACGCGCGATCGACGGCCGCGGCGTGGAGTTGAAAAGCGGAGAACGCATCGCGAGCAGTACCGTCATCTGGGCGGCCGGCGAAAAACCGTCACCGCTCGCCGAGATTCTCGGACTGAAGACGAACACACGCGGCGCGATCGAAACCGCAGCCGACTTCGCCGTGGCCGGCGCCCCGCACGTTTGGGCGCTGGGAGATTGCGCAGCCGTCCCACGGCGCAAGGGCGGCACATACGCGCCGCTCGCGCAGATCGCGGTGCGCGAAGGACCGTTGTTGGCCCGCAATATTCTCGCGCGGATTCGCGGCCGGTCGACTGCCAATTTCGCGTACGAGGAGCTTGGACAGATGGCGTCGCTCGGCGATCGCGCGGCGGTCGTCGAGGTGCGCGGAGGCGCAATGGTAACCGGCTTCGCGGCATGGCTGATCTGGCGAACCTACTACTTGGGGCGCCTTCCCGGACTTAGCCGGAAGACCCGCGTCGCGCTCGACTGGACCCTGGGTCTCGTATTTCCGTCGTCCTCGCGTGCGGCGGTAGAAGAGGACAACGCGCATGCAGCTCTCCGGTAAAGTCGCAATTGTAACCGGCGGAGCGACCGGAATCGGCAAGGCGATCTCGCTCGCACTTGCGCGCGAGGGCTCGAGCGTGATCGTTGACTATTTCGGGGACGAGCAATCCGCGATCGAAGTCGTCGACGAGATCCAGAATTTCGGCGGAAAAGCCTGCGCCGTGGCGGCCGACATCAGCAAGGAAGACGAAGTCGCGGCGTTGGCCGCACGCGCAGTTAAGCACTTCGGTGGGATCGATATTTTGATCAACAACGCAGGAATCGAGCATAAAGAACCGTTCCTCGAGACGCCGCTCGATGTATGGAACAACGTGATCGCGATCAACCTGACCGGCGCGTGGCTCTGTTCGCAAACCGTCGCTCGCCAGATGGTCAAGCAAAAGCGCGGGGGCCGCATCATCAACATTTCCTCGATTCACGAAGAGCTCGCCATGCCGACGAACTCGCCGTATTGCGCGTCGAAGGGAGGTGTTCGCATGCTGATGCGAACGATCGCGCTCGAGCTCGCCGAACACGGAATCACCGTGAATGACGTCTGCCCCGGTGCCGTGGATACGCCGATGGATGCGAAGCTCAAACGCGATCGTAAAGAGTACGCCGATCTACTCTCGGAGATTCCGTTACGGCGCATGGCAAAGCCCGAAGAAATTGCCGGGCTCTGCGTTTTCCTCGCATCCGACTCGGGTGCATATATTACGGGCGCCTCGTACGTGATCGACGGCGGCATGACCAAACAGGCCGGAAGCCTTTAGGAAATGCCCTCGACCACCCACGTGCCCGGCGTCAACGACAAGATCTCGCGGTACGACGTCTCCGATACGCAGATGGCGGCGGGCAGTACGCTCGGCTCACCCAAAGCGACGATGATCATCAAGGCGACCGGCGCGATCGAAAAATTTTATTCCACCGACGCCGGTCTCGAGATGTTCGGAACCGTCCTGCTCAACCACCGGGACCATCGCACAGGAACTCCGCTAGCGGCAATGCCCGGCACGTTCCGCATTCATCCCGAACATCAAGAGCATCTTTTCCATCTTTCGAACGGCGTTCTCGTGCATGAAGACCTGTTTGTTTTGAGCGCGAAGCCCGTCGGCAAGAACGTCGTTCCGCCCGCCGGTTACTATCATATCGAATTGTTCAACGATACCCAGGATACGGTAGAGATCAGCACCTACGCGTTTGCGCAACTGCGAGGCAACACGCCACGCGGTGTTGCTAGCCGGTATAGCCGCAAGCACCGCGCGATCGTGGCCTGGAACCAAGAAAATGAAGCGCTGGCGCGGATAATCGGCTCGAACGTCGAGCCGACGAGCTATGAAGTGATGGGCTCAAACGGTAGCGAGAACGGGCCTGCGGCTCCCGGCATGTTGAGCGATACCACGGTTGAGTCGGACGGCGACCCGATGGGCGCCTTGCATTTCTTGCATCTGCTCAAACCCGGCGAGTTCGCTCGTTTTCACTTGATTCTGTCCTTTTCTAACCATGGTAGAGCCGGTGCCGAGCGAACCTACGCGAAGTGTCCGCCCGCGGATGTAGCGCTAAGAAAAACGCGCGCATACTACAACGAGATTCTCAACCGGGCCGTCGTCATTTGCCCCGACGAAAACGTGAACCGCGGCGTGCTCTGGGCGAAAGCGAACATGCTGCGAACGCAATCGCTCGCGCCGACGGGCTGGTGCTTCGTGAACGATCCGACGCGCTCGAATAATAGCGTGGCGCGCGATACCGCGTGGTTTGCCTACGGCGGCGACTACATCACGCCCGAGTTCTGCAGAGAATCGCTGCTTTGGTACGCGGAGCATCTGGAGAAGAGCGGTATGGTCGTAGAATACTACGATATCCGAACCGGAAAGACCGCGGACTATAAACTGAACATCAACGATAACACACCGTTGCTGATCTTAGCCTTGTGGCACCATTACAACGTCTGCGGTGACATTGCGTTCTTGAAGCACGTGTATCCGTACGCGATCAAGGCGGCGCGCTATATCCTCTCCCAACGCAACGACCAAGGCTTGGTGTGGTGCACGGCCAAGGGAACCTCCGACTGGGGAATCGTCGGGTGGCGCAACGTCATCGCGAATTATCGCTTATCGGGCGCGACGACCGAGGTCAACTCCGAATGTTATGCCGCGCTGCAAACCGTTTCGCACATGGCGCGCGTCCTCGAGAAGCACGACGAAGCTGCCGCATTCAAAAAAGCTGCCGAAGCGTTGCGGCAAGCAATCAACGAGCATCTCTTAGACCCGGTAACGAAGCTCTACTACCTAAACATCGACCTGGACGGATCCAGACGCAGCGACTGCACGGCCGATATGGTCTTTCCGGTAATGTTTGGCGTTGCCGACGATGAAGTCGCCGCGCGGATCATCGCTCGCCTGAGCAACGAAGATTTCTGGACAGCCGCCGGGATTCGCACGGTGCCACGGACGGCGGTAAATTACGGGCCGACCCATGGATACGGCTTGCTCGGCGGCGTGTGGGTCGGAGTGAGCTTCTGGTACGCCGTTGCTGCAGCCCGATTCAACCCCGCGCTCATGGCGCATTCACTCGTCGCCAGCTTTCAGCATTATTCGAGCGATCCACGCCGTAATAACACGGTGCCGGGTCAATTTTCGGAATGGCTTCATGGCGAAACGTTGGTCAACCAAGGCATGATGCTCTCGCCCTGGTTTCCTCCACGCTACCTATGGGCCGCGATCGAAGGCGCGGCCGGCCTGGACATTTCGACCGGAACGCCGACGGTCAATCCGCGCCTCGCGCCCGAGTGGCAATGGATGGGCGTCTCGAATGTGCCCTTTCGTGGCAAAAGTCTCACTTGGTTCGCCGCGCGGCTTCCCGAGCTACAAATGTACGGGAATTTTCAATTCGATCGCTCGACCACGAGCATCGAATATGAAACCGACGTGTCGAGCTTCGTCCATACGATAGGCGACGCCGTCGCAAGCATCGCGCTACGCAAGGGCGACGATCTCGTAGTGTTCATCGGCAACACGAGCACACACACGCTCGCGACCGCCGTGACGCTGGACCTGCCGCTGCGCGGGTCGTATTCCCTCAAGGCTTTTAACAGCTTGCGGCGGGCCTGGGTGAACGGCGAGGATCTGGATAGCGCAGCACTTCGACGCGGCATAGCCATCGAACTCGGCGGTAAAGGTTTCTGCGTGATCGAGCTGCGGCAAGCATTATGAGCGAGCAACTCAATCGCTTCGGGATCAGTGAGTTTACGACATGGCCGTGGTCGTTCGAGCGCGACGTAGCGCGGTATGCCGCGCACGGCGTCGACACGATCGAAGTCTGCGAGTTCAAACTTAATCGAGACGATTACCGCCCGCAGCTTCAAAGCATCGAGCGATCGGGATTGACGGTTAGTTCCGTGCAATCGACGGTGCATTCGCTTTTCCCGGATAGTTTGGCACCGTCTCCGTCGGATCCGGACGATCGAATCCGTCACATGAAGTCGGCGATCGAGCGCATCGCCCCGCACGTGCCGGCGCAGGTTCCCTTCGTCGTTATAACCGGAGCGGCACCCGGTGGGAACATCCGCATGGTGTACGACAAGGCCGTAACCGCCTTTGCCGACTTGGCCGCATTTGCTGCCGAGCGGGGCGTGCGCATGGCTTACGAGCCGCTCAATCCGGTGCTTTTTAATACCGACACGGCATTGTGGGGACTGGACCAAGCGTTGGAGCTCGTGCAGCGTGTCGATCACCCCGCGCTCGGCATCTGCCTCGATACGTGGAACGTCTTCCAAACGCCGAATCTGCACGAGGTCATCCACGCCTCCGCCGAGCGCATCTTCTTGGTGCAAGTGAGCGACTGGCACCGGCCTCGTTCGGGAGCCGATCGCATCAGTTTGGGCGACGGTACGATCGACAACGCTGCGATCATGCGCGCCGCACGAGACGCGGGCTACAGCGGCCCGTTCGTGCTGGAAATATTTTCGGATGAATCGCTGCCCGACTCGATCTGGCGTGCGGATCTCGACGAAGTGATCGATCGTAACGTTACGGCCTTCGTACGGCTTTGGGACGAAAGCATGGTATGAATCCAAAACGCATCTACGATCTGAGCCAGCCGGTGTTTACGAATTGCCCGCAGTATCCCGACAAGAATCCGCGGCCGGCCCAGATTCGCTTGTTCTACATGTTAGCGGTCCAAGGCGTCAATAAAGAGATCGTCGAGATCAGCACGCACACCGGCACGCATTGCGACGCACCGTATCATTTCTTCGAGGATGGAAGAACGATCGACGAGGTGCCGCTCGAGACTTACATCGGACCGGCGACGATTCTCGACCTCCGCAACAAAGCGCCGGGTTCCGCGATCGAGCGCGTCGACGTCGAGCGTTTTGCCGAGCACATCGCCGATGGCGATATCGTTCTGCTCAACACGGGCTTCGGGCACAAACGCGCCAACACGGCCGAGTTTCTCACGAAGTATGTCTATCTCGGTGGCGAAGCGGCGCAGTATCTCGTCGACCGCGGTGTGAAGGGCGTGGGAATCGACGCCGTGAGTCTGGGCGGATACAACGACCCGAGCAAAGCCGTTCCGGCGCACAAGACGATGCTCGGCAACGGAAAGTTCATCGTGGAAGAGTTGTACTTTCCGGACGAGGTCATGGACGGTCGCAAGCGATTATTTGTCGCGGCGCCGGTGAAACTTCGCGGATGCAGCGGCGCGTGGACGCGCGCCGCTCTGTGGGAGTTCTAGACCTTCAGCCGGTTCTGTTGCTCTCGGTTCCTAGACGCCACAGGATCAGGAGCATTGCGGCGATTCCGGCAAAGAGCAGAAACGGTATCCAGAGCGCGCCGATAAGGACGACGAGAACACAGAAGGCCAAGAGGATCGGCCAGGCGCTGCGCGTCGTGAATACGCCGAGGTCTTCACCCCGCTCGGCCCGGCTACTGTCCGAAGCGCGATCGCCGCTAAGGTTCGCGTCACGTTCCGCAACGATCGCGTAGCCCGCCGCGAATGTAAGGCCGATTGCCATCGTTCCGAGCAGCATCGTTCCGGCCAATTCTCCGTGGGACCAGAAGTAGTACACCGTGGCGATCACGACGCCGAACGTCGCCGATGACATCCATAGACCAACGAACGTCTTCACGATGAGGTCTTTGCGGCAATTGTGGGGTGATGCAAGTCGAAGACCGGGCGTGCCGAGTGAATGGGCGGCAGCGACGTAAAATTGAATTCAGGCGGCGGAGAACTGGTCGCCCATTCCAGCGTGTAGCCGCCCCACGGGTCGTCGCCCACGGGCGCGCGCTTGTACACCGATACCGCGACGTCGAGCAAAAACGCGAGCACTCCCAAAGCCATCAACAGTGCGCCGGCCGACGCAAGTGCATTGAGGAGCGGAAGGTTTCCGGTAGCCGGATACGTGTAGACGCGCCGCGCCATGCCTTCCAATCCCATCAGGTGCATCGGGAAGAACGTCAGATTGAAACCGGCGAACAGCACCGCAAAGACCCATTTCCCGGCTCGCTCGTTCAATTTGACGCCGAAGATTTTTGGAAACCAGAAATAGAGTGCGGCGAAAATCGCGAACAGACTCCCGCCACCCAGCACGTAGTGGAAATGAGCGACCAAGAAATAGCTGTTGTGTGCTTCATAGTCGATCGGCGGCGACGCAAGCATTACGCCGGTGATTCCGCCTATCAGAAAGTTCAGCAAAAAGCCGATCGCAAAGAGCATCGGCGTGGCGAGCTGAATGGAGCCTTTCCACATCGTGCCGATCCAGTTGAAAAACTTTACGCCGGTCGGAACGGCGATGAGAAACGACATCGCAGAGAAGAACAGATTCGTCACCGCACCGGTCGTAAACATGTGATGGGCCCAGACGCCCATCGAAAGGCCGGCAATTGCAAATGCGGAGAGCACCAATTCGACATACCCGAAGACCGGCTTGCGTGAAAACGTCGCGATGATTTCGGTGACGACACCAAAGTATGGAAGAATCATTACGTAGACTTCAGGGTGGCCGAAGAACCAGAACAAGTGCTCGTAGAGAATCGGGTTTCCACCCAAAGCCGGGTCGAAGAAATGACCGCCGAAATGCCGGTCGATCAAAAGCATCGCAAAAACCGCCAAGAGAGACGGAAATGCCATCAAGATGAGGAGCGACGTCGCGACCATCTCCCACGAAAAGATCGGAATGCGCCACATCGTCATGCCCGGTGCGCGCAACAGGAAGACCGTCGCAACGATGTTGATCGCGGTGAGAATCGAGGAGATCGACGTCATCGTGAGCCCGATGATCCACAGATCCTGACCGCTCCCGGCGCCGATGTGTATCTCCGAGAGCGGCGCGTACGCGGTCCAGCCGGACGCCGCTGCGCCTCCGGATGCAAACGCGCCACTAAGCACGGTTAGGCCGCCGAAAACGAAGAGCCACAGCGCGGTAGCGTTGAGTCGTGGGAACGCCATATCCGGTGCACCGATCTGCAACGGGATCAAAAAATTGGCAAGTCCGAGTCCAAATGGCGCGACGAAGAGAAAGATCATAACGGTGCCATGTATCGTGAACACTTGGTTGAACGCGTGCGGACCGAGAAAGGCCATATCCGGCGCTGCCAGCTGGGCTCGAATGAGCATCGCAAGCACGCCTGCGACACCGAAAAAGAACGACGTAGCGACGATGTACATGATGCCGATCTTTTTATGGTCGGTCGACGTAAGCCAGGTTATCACGGAGCGCCCGTTCCCTTCCGCGCAATCCAGTGCCGGAACGCAGCCTGCGAGACAACGGCGATCCGAAAGGTCATGAGTGCGTGATCGAGACCGCAAAACTGCGAGCAAACACCTCGAAAAACACCGACTTTGGTTGGCGTGAGATCGACCCGGTTCGTCATGCCCGGGATTGCGTCACGCTTGAAGAGGAAAGCCGGGATCCAAAAGCCGTGAATGACGTCGGAGGACGTTAAATTGATCTGGGTCGTTTGCCCGACGGGAAGCACGAGCGTCGGCGAGGCCTGCGGAGTGCCGACGATCGAGACACCAGCGCTTGGATAATCGAACCGCCACGACCAGCGAAACCCCGTAACGTCGACAACGACGCTGGGCTTAGGTGCGAGCGCGTCGACACTGCGTTCGCTTACGAACGTCACGTAGAAGAGGCCGGCCACGATCGCGCAGGGGACGAGGATATACACCGCCGACATCGGCGGATTTTTGTTGAACTGGGGCGGTAGCGATTCGCTCTTGCGCCTCCAACGCACGAGCGGAAACAAAATCAACCCGAACATGACGACTGCGACGAGTGCCGCAGCGCTCAGAAAAAACTCCCAATCTCCACGAAGCGTCTGCGCTTGCACCGACGCGGGATCAAAGAGCCACATCTATCGGTTTTGATTACCCAGGATGTGAGGCTTTGACCCAGTGGTTTTCGGGTAGAAACCCACGAGGAGACGTGCCTGTTATGAGAGCCCAAACTCCTCTAGCCATTCGGGCCCATCCGTTGGTTTTCGGCGTGGTGCTGTTTCTTGCCTCAGAGTTGATGTTTTTTGCCGGGCTGTTTGCGGCGTACTTCGACCTGCGAAACTCGACGGCGGCGTGGCCGCCGACCGGAGTTACGTTGGATCCGGTCTTGCCGGCTATCGGGACTTTTCTGCTCTTCACGTCGAGCATCGTCATGCTGTTAATGACGCGGGCGCTCGAGCGGGGCCGCTACCAAGCAGCATACGGCTGGCTTGGTTGCGGAATCGTCGCTGGTATCGCGTTCATCGGACTCGCGCTTGTTGGTTACGCCAAGAATTCGTTCTCGATCTCGAGCAACGCCTACGGTTCGCTCTATTACGCGCTGACCGGATTCCATTTGCTCCACGTTGCCGCCGGAATAATCTTGCTCGCCGGTCTGTTCTTCGGATTGCGCAGCCGGGCGATGACTGCAAATGGAAGGGCCGGAGCCGAGGCCATCTCCTATTATTGGCATTTTGTGTTTATCGTTTGGGTCGGCATCTACGGCGCGATCTACATCATTCGATGAAAATCCGTCAAGACGCCGCGATCGCGGTTATGCTCGGGATCGCGATCGCCGGAAGTTTGGGCTTTATGTCCGCGTACGTCTTACACGCGTCGATTCAGATCGAAGGCGCGGCTCTTGCGATCGCCCTCGCTGGATTCGTTGCAGCGGCGCTTGCCTGGTCATCGTGGATCATCGGCCGCGATCAAGTAATCGATCACATCGACGAATACCCGTCGGCCGAAGCGGATCGGGTTGCCGCAACCGCCGAACTCGACCAGGCACAAACCGAAGTTTCGCGCAACGGCGCGCTGGTTAAATTGCTCGTCGCGGCGCTCGGGGTTTTTGGGCTTGCCGCGCTCTTTCCATTTCGCTCGTGGGGGCCCGCACCGGGCAAAAGCCTCTTTACTACCAAGTGGAAGCGCGGCTCACGTCTGGTGCGCGAGGACGGCGAGATCGTGACGAAAGATGCGCTCAACATCAACTCGAGCGTTACGGTTTTTCCGGAAGGAGCGATCGGCGACGCGTCATCGCAGACGGTGTTGATTCGTCTTCCGCAGGGAGTAGGAGTAAGTGTTGACGGCTACGTCGCTTATTCGAAGGTCTGCACTCATGCCGGATGTCCGGTCGCGCTCTATCGGGCGGCGACACAGCAAATGATGTGTCCGTGCCACCAATCGATCTTCGATGCGGCCAATGCGGGAAAAGTGATTTCCGGGCCGGCAGATCACGCGCTGCCGCAACTTCCGCTGGAAATCGATACCGACGGTTATCTGCGCGCCACAGGTGACTTTCCCGTTCCCATTGGTCCGGGATTCTGGGAGCGCGCGTGACACGGAAATTCGTGGACTGGCTCGACAATCGTCTGGGGACGGCCACGTTCATGAAGCATGCGTTGCGCAAAGCGTTTCCCGACCACTGGTCCTTCATGCTCGGGGAGATCAACCTTTATTGCTTCGCCGTGCTGCTTGCAACCGGGACGTTCTTGGCTTTCAATTTCGACCCCGCGCTGACCACGACGGTTTACCATGGGCCGTACCGCCTGCTCGACGGAGTGACGATGTCGACGGCTTACGCGTCGGCGTTGCATTTGAGCTTCGCGGTAAACGCCGGTTTACTGATTCGGCAGGTCCATCATTGGGCAGCGCTCCTTTTTGTCGCCGGAATTACTGTGCACATGGCGCGCGTCTTTTTCACGGGCGCCTTTCGCAATCCGCGTGAACTCAACTGGATGATCGGCGTCGTCCTCTTCGTGCTGGCGCTTGGCGAAGGGTTTACCGGCTATTCCCTGCCGGGCGATCTCCTGAGCGGGATTGGGCTTCGGATTGCGGATTCGGTGCTGCTCTCGATTCCGGTTGTCGGAACGTGGGGATCGTTTTTGTTACTCGGCGGAGCTTTTCCGTATAGCGAACAGATCGGCCCGCGCTTGTTCGCTGCACACGTCTTTGCTCTTCCAGCGGCGATTGCTGCTATCATTGCGTTGCATCTGGCGATTCTCTGGCGCCAAAAGCATTCGCAGTTTCGCGGTCCGCAACGGACCGAGCACAACGTGGTCGGCTCGCCCTTGTTTCCAAATTATGCGGTGAAATCGATCGCACTCGGTTGCACAGTGCTGGCCGTTCTCGTTGCACTCGGTGCATTCGTGCAAATCAACCCGGTTTGGCTCTTCGGCCCATACAACGCTTACCAGGCGACTTCGCCGGCACAGCCCGATTGGTATATCGGCTGGCTTGACGGTGCGCTGCGCATCAGCTTCCCGTGGGCGATTCATCTCTTCGGTCACACGATCCCATCGCCGTTTTTCCCGGGCGTACTATTGCCGCTCATGCTTTTCACGCCTCTTTTTCTGTGGCCGTTCCTCGAGCGCGCAATTACCGGCGACCGCGCGCCGCATCAGCTCCTGGACCAGCCACGGGACGTACCATGGCGCACCGCAACAGGTGTTGCGATATTCATGCTCGCCTTGGATCTCACGCTCGCCGGCAGCGGTGACGTGCAGGCCCGCTATCTGCACGTGCCGGTGAACGTGATAAATGTCGTCTACCGCGCCGGATTCATTTGCGCTCCGGTTCTGGGCTACATTATCACCTACGTATTCGCGCGCGAGTTGCGTAAAATGCGCGGTGCGCGAGAGGCCGAACGGGTACGGCTGCGGCGAAACGCACGGGGCGGATTCGACGAAGAGCTTCTCCCGTGATCACCGTCGCGCTGGGTGTGGCAGTGGTCTGCGGATATCTTGCCGCCGTTCGACGCTATTCTCGTCGCTATCCGAACCGAGCCTTCGCAACCGGTCGAGCCGTCGCATTTTGCGCGGGCGTCTTAGTAGCTGTAGCGGCAGTGTCGTCACCGATCGACGCAGTCGTCGACCGCTCTTTCGCCGCCCACATGGTACAGCATCTCGTCCTCGCGCTGATCGTTCCCCCACTACTGTTGCTGGGAGCGCCGCTAACGCTCGTGGTCGCGCTGCCGCCGCCGCGCGCCGGCAAGGCGATCGCGCGGATCGCGCGTCAACGCATCGTGCTCGCGGCGACATCGCCCGTCTCGGGTTGGATCGTCTTCGTCACGGTAATGTGGGGAATGCACTTCTCCCCGCTCTACGAACTGGCGCTTCGCTCCGAAGGCGTGCACGTTTTCGAACACGTGCTCTTGCTCGTCGCCGCTTTGCTCTTTTGGATGCCGGTCGTTCACCTCGGCTATGCTCCGCACTCGCTTCCGTTCCCGGTCCGCCTGTTCTATCTGATCTTGGCAATCCCGCAAGGCGCATTTCTCGGCCTCGCGATCTACTCGGCGCGGCATCTCCTGTATCCGCACTACGCGATCGGCCGCTCGCTGAGCGCTGCTCTCGCGGACCAGCAGAGTGCCGGCGCCATCATGTGGATCGGCGGCGGCGCGCTGATGTTTGCCGCGTTCATGCTAACCGCTGCAACGTGGGCCGCGCGCGAGCAGCAAACAGAGGCGGTTGCATGATTTACGTCGTTTTGGCGGCCGGGCTCGCCCTTGCACCACTTCACGCGCGCGGCGAGTCGTCATACGAGCTGCGCTGCGCATCGTGTCATGGTCTCGCTTTGCAGGGTGGTCGCGATGGGCCCCCACTCATCGGGACGAGCGCAGCCTACGTCGATTTCATGCTGGAGACCGGACGCATGCCGGCCGCGGCCCCCGGTCAACAATACGAACGTTCGAGACCCCAGATTTCGCAGACGGATATACGTGCAATCGTAAGCTACGTCGCGTCACGCGGAGGGGGTAATCCGCAATTGCCGCATTTGGCGTTGGGAAACGCCGCACGCGGCCGGGCGATCTTCGCCGAGAACTGCGAGCAGTGTCACGGCGTAAGCGCCCATGGTGCGTCGGTGGGCTACGCAAACATTGCTCCGTCGCTCATGCAGACGGCCCCGGAGCAAATCGCGGAAGCCGTTCGCAGCGGCCCGGGTGAGATGCCGCGTTTCGGTCCCGATGTGATGACCGATGGCAAACTCGACGATCTTGTAAGCTTCGTCGAATATCTCCAGCACGAGAAGTCGTCGTACAATCCGGGCGGTCTGCAACTCGCCAATGTCGGACCCGTCGCCGAGGGCTTTGTGGCTTGGATCTTCGGCCTGGGCGCGCTCCTGCTATTTGCGCTCTCCGTCGGCTCGAGAGATTAGCAGCGTCTCGCTTAGGGGGATGGCGATTGCGACGGCGCATATTCAACGTCGGCTTCAACCGCGTCCGTGCGTGAGTCGGGTGGTTGCAGCGTAAATGATATTGCCATCGTCTCGTGCTCCCACGACGTCTTGAACGACGTCGCGTCCTGCGCAACAAAGTCCCACGAGCCGTCGTCACGCGGCGTTCCCGATCCGAACGTGATGCCGGTGCCCTCGAGCGTCACGGTATCGATGTACTTCAGTCCCGTGCCTTTGAGGACGAGAAGGCCCTTCGGTAAAAAGGCGATTGCACTCGTTACCGACGGAAGGGCGGGGAACACGGAAAATGCGATCGGCGTCATCGTGCTCCCGCCCACGTCGTGGATCACGGCCTTCCCAATTGCACCGGCGGCGTGCGAGGCATCAAGCGTTGCGGTAACGGTGTCACTGGTGCGATCGAGTTTTGTAACCGGAATCGCACGCCCGAGCCCATCCTGCACCGCAATCGATTCGACGCAGCCACCCTGCTTCGCGTTCCCATCCGCGAAGGTCAACGTCGAGTGCTTGTCGCCCGCGACGACATACACCCCCGCACTATTCTGCAACGTCCATGGAGCGATATGTGGTCCAATTATCGAGACCGGTGCCGCGCGCAGCTTGTCAAAGCCCCAATCGCTTTCGAGTGTCGCAGTGCCACCGGCGGCAAGCCGCGCGGACTCCTCCGCCGAAAGATCGGCGCTATATCCGAGCAGCGGATCGTACGTCGCCGAAACGTCGAACGCGCTCGACGTGGTTCTCACCGTGACGGCGTGCGAGCGAAAGTAGATCGGCAGCCCGGAAAACGGAACATCAAAGTCGAGCGTGCGCCCCGCGAGGCATACCGGCACTTCCGGAACATCGCCGTACGACGGTAGCTTCGGGCTTGTAGCCGGCGAACCAACAGTAAAGTACACGATTGTCGATGGTTTGGTGGCGGCTGCATCGTATTGGGGCTGTTCGTTTACATACACGTTCGTGTTCTGCGCTCCCGGTTTGATCGTTCCAGGAACGAATATGTAGTGCGCCGCGACGCGGCGCTTCGCGAGCAATTCGTAGAGCGTTCCGAGCAACATTCCATACGTTTCCATGCCGATCGGAAGATCATTACCGACTACGGTCCCGACGGCGGCCTTCGGCATATTCCCATATCCCGCGGCGACGGCTTGCGCCGCGCACGCGTATTGCGTGCCTTGGGCAACCGTTGTCGCGAAGCATGCGGAATCACCGAGATCCGACCCAAAGAGCGACTGTGTCGTCGATGCGACGCGCGCTCGGCCGTCGGGCAATTCCGCAGGCTGAATCGAGGCGAGCGATTTGAGAAACGCATTCATCGTCGAGGCTTTGGCTTCTGCACTCGCAGAAAGATCCGCCATCCGTAACAGCAGCGCGCGGTTGGACAACTCCGTTATTGCAGCGCGCGCATCGGGAATGCCGTGTCCGTAGCGACTGCCGTCCTCCGGCACAAGGAAAATGAGCGGAGTTGCGTCCGGCTGCACAGCCGCGCTCCAAATTTTCCCGGGTTTCGCGTGGCTCAAGTCGGCATCGGGAATCGCAAACGTTGGCGGATGCTGCAAGTAATCGTTATACATGTTCGCCACGACGAGGTGCCAGCGAGGCGAACGGCTGAACTGCACCCCCTTCGGAAACGAGATCTCGATCACGTCGCCCGAGTCGAGATACGGCACTTGTGTCGCCTTTAGCACGGTACCAGCGCGAGCGATCTGGACGTTGACACTTGCTCCCAGAATATCAAAGGCCGATTGCGACTTCGGCGGTTGCCCGGCGGCACCGAGCAGCAGCGAGCATACGAGAAAGACGCCACACTTTGTTCGCATACGTTACCTCTTGCCTCTAGCTGCGAAGATGCTCACTAATGTTGCGGCTTAGGAAGACAAGTGCGAGCCCAAGACCTGCGAAGAGCAGGGCTCCTAAGGCGGCGGCTATTGCACTGTCCACGACATATCCGCGTTCCTCGCGTGCGAGAGTATTTTGGTCCTCAAGCTCGTCCTTGCGTATGGTGCGCATCGCTACCGGCACATGTGGCGGCGCCGGAATAGCCGGGAGCGCTCGACCGAACAACCAATCGGCGTCAGCCAGCACTGCGAGGGCGACAAAGAACGCGATCGTCAGGCAGATCGCTTTCTGCGGCATCACCCCGACAGCCACCGAAAAGCCGCTTCGACAAATGGTTTAGCATCATGGTCCACGCTTGCCCCATGGGCGACGATAGCTTTGTCGAAATCCCAAGACAACAATTTAGCCAAAGACGATCGCGCCTTACTCCGGTCGGTGAACGACCAGCGTACGTCGCGTGGTACACCGCCGTTGAGAACTCCGCCGAGTGCCTTTGCGAAGTTGCCAAGTGTTTCGCCGCTTACCGCCGGATAGTTTTGAATGAAATCGGTGATCATCAACGTGCGTGACGGCTTATGGTGGAATTCAACTTCATCGATGAACGCATTGCCGCGAAACACGAGCTGCTCGATATCATCCGACCAATTTATCGGCGCGACATCTCCTAAGATGCCGGTAAACGCGACATACTTGGTTGAACGCGCCTTTGGCGGACCCCAGAGCTGCGCGCCAGGAAATAGCGCAGACCATGCCTTCAATCTCCAGACGTGCAACGGCGTCGGCGCGACGAGATAGCGAACTGGGCCGACCGCTCTGATTTGCTCTAGCACATCGGGCGATGGCTCGACCGGAGAATTGATCCATACCGAATCGTCGCGTAGTTTGACCACGACCATCCGCGTCGGCAGCGTGATCGGCCCGAAGGCCGAAACCGGCGGCCCGTCAGCAATCCAGATGCGTTCACCAAAGCTTTGCAGCGCCGACATTCAGATGGCCACCACGCTGCGGTAGGCGCTCAGAAGATCACGACGGGTTACGACGCTTACGAGTTCACCGTTTGCAATGACCGGCAGCAGCGGCGCGCGTGGGTCGGCCATGAGCGTCGCCGCACGCTCGAGCGTATCGTTCGTGCCGAGCACGTCTTGCGCTGGAAGCATGATCGTCTCGACCGCCTGGTCGGCCTTTCCGTTCGCAAGCGCATGCGAAACATCGGAAAGATTGACGATGCCGACGAATCGTTCTCCCTCACATACTGGCAGAGCCAATTCCATCGTAGGTGTTTCTTCGAGCGCAAGCGATCGAATCGTCTGCGCCGACTGCGCGATGAAAGGTGGCGTTCTTCCGACTTGCGACACGGAGATTCGCGCGAATACCTGCGGATTGCGAATACGTTGCCAATCGATGCCGCGCCGAAGCAGCTTGCGCTCGTAGATCGTCGCACCGAGCAGCTTGCGCCCCAACAACGTTGCGATGACGACAGCCACCATCAGCGGTAAAATGATCGTGTAGTCGTTGGACATTTCGAAGACGATCATGATGGCCGTGATCGGGGCTTCCGCTGCGGCTGCGAACACTGCGGCCATTCCGACCAACCCGTAGGCGGCCGCCGGGCCGGTCCATCCTGGAAACGCGTGGTGTGCGAGCGCGCCAAATCCGTCGCCTAAGAACGCCCCAGTGAACAACGACGGCGCAAATACGCCGCCTGAACCTCCGGATCCGAGCGTCAGCGACGTGGCAAGTGGTTTGAGCACGGCAAGCGTCAGCGCGTGCACCGGCGGGACGTGAGAGTAGAACACCTGTTGAATCGCATCGTACCCGACGCCGAAAATCTGCGGAAACCAGATGCCTAACACGCCGACCGCCGCGAAGCCGATGGCTCCCTTCGACCATTGCGGCAACCGCAGACGTTCGAACGCATCTTCGGTCGCGTAAAGCAAATTCACGAATCCCATCGCCCACAACGCCGCAAGCATGCCCAGCAACGCATAGAGCGCCAACTCCCACGGTGAGGCGAGCATGAAGCCGGCTGCGGAAAACGACGGGTGATTCCCTAAGAACGTACGGCCAATAACTGCAGAGACGACGGACGCAACGACGATGGCCGCAAACGAGCGGGGTGCGAATTCGCCCAGAATCACTTCCGCCGCGAAGAACACGCCGCCAATTGGGGCATTGAATGTTGCCGAGATGCCGGCTGCGGCGCCGCAGGCGACGAGCGTCCGCACAATCGGCGCAGGCGCGTGCGGAATCTGCCCCAGCACCGAACCAATGGCGGCGCCGATCTGTACGATGGGCCCTTCACGCCCGCAACTTCCGCCGAAACCTATGGACGTGGCCGAAGCCAGCGCCTTGATTGCGATGACGCGCGGACGCATAACGCCGCCTCGCAACGCTATTGCTTCCATCACTTCCGGTACGCCGTGTCCCTTGGCTTCCGGAGCAAAGCGTGACGCGACAAATGCTGCGAGCGCTCCCCCCAGCGCAAGCTGCAGTACGACGCCAATCGAACCTACGTGTTGTGAAAGAAACGCCCCGATGACGCCGAACGCGAGCCAGGTGGCTCCCGAGATGAGCGCGCGAAACACAACGGCACCGAATCCTCCGCCTATACCCACGACGACCGCAGCGAGGATCATGAACGTACTTTGCGACATCGAGATTCTGCCGATGCGCACCACGTAGCGCCCGTCTCCCGGCTCGAACTTGATCATGCTATCGGGCGCTCACCGAGCGCGCCGGATCATATTCGAGCGTGCTCATAAGTTCGGCGACCGCCGTCTTCTCGTCGCCCGAGCGAACCAATTCCATGAAGCAATCGTCGAGATGATGCTGCACGATTAGGTGGCTTACCTGATTGAGTGCGGAACGAATCGCATGAATTTGCATCAGAAGATCGATGCACGAGGCGTCATCTTCAATCATTCCAAGCACGCCGTCCATGTGACCGCGCGCGGTCTTTAGTCGCCGCACAACGTCGGTCTTTCGTTCGGTGGGAAGCGGCACGGCAGCGGTTCGTTTCTTTGCCATTACCACCCCTACCCCCTGGGGAGGGGTTAGTCCTCCTCAACGACCATGCGGGCGCGCGCGTGGCGTTCTGATGAAGCGGGGGCCATGATCGTGATGTCCGATGGCGTGCACATCACCATTACGCCAACGCTTTTCGCGAAAAACTATTTAGGAGCGGGCGAACCGTCGGACCAGTGGGGCACCGGAATAGCGATGGTCACCGGCTGGTACGGTCGGAAACCGGCCGATGGAGGAGGCGCGAAGATCGGCGACCCCTTGAAGCTCGCGGCCCATGTGGCTAGTTGGTCGTACGCAATGAACGGCATGACATGCGGACGCCACGGTCCGTCGGCGCCAAGCAGGTAGCCGTTTTTCGATAGCATGAACGCAAACGAAGCGGGGGCGGGATCGCTGAATTGGTGGTCAGCATACCCGGCTTTCGCTTTCGCCGCCATCTCTTCACGCGTATCGCCGGCGATCGCCCACTTCGTCAGTGCAAGATAAAACGGGAGTACACTTTGCACGGCCGGCGGATTGAGGCATGCGGGCCCGAGACCGTGCCAGTTCCAAAACTCGGGATCATCGAAACCCGCCGTCCACGAGCGTCCAACTAAGCAGACCCAGCCGTTAGTGCCTTTGACTGCGACGACGTCGCCTTGCTTTGTGAGGACGAGCACTTCGGCATGAGCGGAGATCGATGATGGCCCTGCCGAGCGAGCCAAAGCGATTTCGGCAGCAGCACTGGGCATCAGATACTTCGCGATCGGCGCCATCGTCGGGTAGGGGTTTGGCGAGGAGACCGCTCCGAACGCTACGGTGGAGAACGCAAGCGAGAGCGCAGTGACCACACAAGCAAAGAGTGCCTGCGGCGACCGTAAGAACGTCATAAATCAGCCTCCGTTTCGGAGTACTTGCCTTTAACAACGGGGCCGAGGGCATTGTGACAGCAAAAGAAATTGCAAACGGAAACGGTCAACGAATTCGCGTGATGTCCTGCACCCAGTTTGTCTCCCACGTCTTGCCTTCGTCTGGCGAGTCCGCTTGCTCCCAGTGACCCGACGTCGGAGTGATTTTGGACCAGAGGAACCGCGCCCGAACGCGCTTTCCCCTAACCGTATCTTCCCCATAGAACGTGCCCACGCCATTGCGGAAGCCGCCGATCATCGGCGGATCCAATGATTGCGATGGCGCCCTGCTGTCGAGCCACCAGATTGACCACTGCTGCGTCTTCGCGTCGAAGGACCGCAATGCGACGCCGCGATATGGCGCGCCCGGAACGTTGAGCACGGTATCGTCGACATTGCTGTAACCACCCATGAGCGGTTGATTGGACAACGTGCCATCGAATTCAAGCCACTCGTGATTATTGGCGAGTCGCTGCTTCAGCTTTCGATGATGGGCCTTCCATTGACCGACCAGGAAGTCGAAGTCGTGAAGACCCCGCGCTGCATGCGATTGTGCGGCCAACGGTCCAGGCACTGTCAGGCACAGACAGAGTAGCGCGATCATGACTGAACGATGATGAATCCTCATAGGGTTCATTCTACGAGAGGATTGGCCCCTCGTATTGGACCAATCGAAGGCATTGTGAGGGTGCCAATCGATCTCGAGCCGCTCTTTCCTGACCGCAGCTCAGGTGAACCGCTACGCGGCCAGTTAGTTCGGCGCTTTCGCAAGGCAATCGAGAGCGGATTTTTCCCGGCGGCCTCGCGTCTTTTGCCGAGTCGCGAACTGGCCGGCCGCCTCGGGGTCTCGCGCAATACCCTTACTGCGGCGCTCGATCAGCTGATCGCTGAAGGCTACCTCGAAGCCCGAGTTGGCTCGGGCACATTTATCACAAAGACGCTGTATGAAGCGCGTGCCCGTTCGGTGATGACGCAGCGGCCGCTACCCCGAAGCTCGGAGAAACTGGCCGAAGTCAAAACGAAACTCGACCACGTCGGATCGTCGTTTGGGCCGCTGCGCGTCGGCGCGCCGGATCTTTCGGCGTTTCCGATACGGGTGTGGCGACGAATCGAGCGCGAGAACCTTGCGCTGGCTGCTACGCACCTCGACTACGGCGAGTCTGCCGGTTTACTCGCGCTGCGCGAAGCGATTTCGCGGCACATCGCGCAATTCCGCGGCGTCGTCGCCGACCCGCAGCAAATTATCGTCGTTGAAGGAACGCAGGGCGCCCTGCATTTGGCGGCGTTTGTCTTGCTTGCTGCCGAGGATCGCGTGGCGATTGAAGACCCATGCTATCAACTCGCTCGCGCCGTTTTTACGGCACACGGCTGCATCTTGCGTGGAATCAGCGTCGACGATAACGGCATCCGTACCGACGAACTGCCCACAGAAATCAAACTCGCATACGTAACTCCAACGCATCAATTCCCTCTCGGCGGCTCGCTACCGCTCGCGCGGCGGACGCAACTCCTCGAGTGGGCCCGCGAAACCGGTAGCTACATCGTCGAGGACGACTACGATAGTGAGTTCGACTCGCATCCGTTGCCGGCGCTACAGAGTCTCGATCGCGACGAACGCGTTATCTACATCGGCACCTTTAGCAAAACGCTCGCGCCGGGCCTACGTCTCGGCTACGTTGTTGCGCCGCCACATCTCGAAGAGTTGTTTCGCTTTGCGCGCGACCTGATGAGTCTGGGTGCATCCACGCACCTGCAGGCAACGCTCGCATCGTTTATCACGCGAGGTCATTTCAGTCGACACGTTCGCCGAATGGCAAAGATATACGAACGTCGTCGTCGCATTCTCGTGAGCGAGTTGGAAAGACGGCTTCCGCCCGGGTGTCGAATCGGCCCAGCCCAAACTGGCCTTCACCTTACCGTTCATGGGCCAGCCGATTTTGATGATGTTCGGGCTGCAAATTCCATGCCGAACGGACATCGCGTGCTGCCGGTTTCGTCACTCTGCGTCGACCGCACGGATTGCCGTGGCCTTGCGATGGGTTTTAGTGCCGGTAACGAGGCCACTATCGCGAGCGCAGCACGCTCACTCGCCGACGTGTTCCACGGAGTACGACACCTCACACGAAACTCGCCCTGAAGATGTTGTTGGCCTTCGGGGTGCTTGTCGCGGCCCTCGTGCTTTTCCTCACGTGGATATTCATCGTATGGCCGATCTACCTCGAGCCGATCGTCGCCGATCACAACGTCGCGGTCGTTCAGGGCACGCTACGTAAGGGCATGACGCGAGCTGATGTTGACACAATGATCCAAAAGCAGATTCCCAAACCCTATGCTGCATTCGACGCTGAGGATAAAACCGGTTCCTACAAGATCATCCAATATAAGTACAAAGACGTTTTTGCGAAACGTATTACAAAGAAATCAGCATAGAATGGTCGCACGACCGCGTTGCCCGTTGGACCGTCGGCCTGTGGGGGCCGAACAGTTGCTTTAATTGAAGCTGCCTACTTCAATTGCGTCGATACATAGTAGGCGACGTCATGCAGGTCGCGCTCCGAGAGTTTCCAACGCGGCATGACAGGATCGAGGGGTTTGCCGTCGTTGTCGATACCGGTCGAGATTGCTCGTTCCAAGAGCGCCAACGTGTACGGATGTGCTTGGTCGGTCACGAGCGCTTTGTGCCGCAAGTCGGCACTAACAGCGCCCCCCGGCAGATGCATTTGGCCGGCTCCGCTTGCACCGTGACAAGCTGCGCACCGTGGGAAAAGCGCAGCAGGTCGTGCAGTGATCTGCACGCCGTTCGAATCTATTCCGGTCTGAAAGATTGCGCGTCCGTTAGCAACCGCATCACTCGGCGAGGAGGACGACGAATTCGTTGCCGTCCCACATCCCGCGACAAGAATCAATGCGATCAGCGACCAGCTAAAGCGACTCATATTGAAGCATCCTTACCCCTAAATCGGCGCTAGTACGGTGCCACGTATCACCAGCATATGCTGCTTGCTGACATACCCTTGAAGGCCCAGCGGCAATCATGAGGTCCATTGATTCGGCGGGGTTGGGGAGCGGCGCCGATCAGCGCTGGTAGGCGGTGGCCTATTAGCGTTGGTTCAGTCGCAAGGCGCGAACAAAGCGCTCGATTTCATCCCCAACCGCCGGCGAGATATCGACGAATACCACACTGTGGTGAAATTCGCGAAATTGCTGCGTCGCATGCACCACTTTTCCGCGCAACCGCATAGAGCGACTCGCCTCGCCGTCCGGTAACGCGAACTGCATGTTCAATGTGCTGCCCTCGGCAATGCGCTTCTCGAACGCGAGGCGCATGCCGCCGCGGCTCAAATCGAGCGCGAGCGCATTAATCGCATCCTTTGTCCCGACCATTGAACACGTCACGTTGAACTCGGTTTCGACGCGAATCGCGCTATCGGCGGCAGCGCTCTTCGAGTGTTCCTCTTCGAGAAAACGCTCGAGCACGTTACTATCGCCCGGCGCGAACTTTGCGAACTCTACGCCATACTCAAGAGAATCCGCCGTACTTCCGGAGTTGTGGCGGATCTTTCCGGCGATCGGGACATTCCTTTCGCCGGTCGGCAGTTTGAAACGGATCTCGGAGCCCGTCAAGAGGATGCTCGCGGAGCGCAAACGGCAACCGCCAAGCGAGAGATCGATGACCGTGACGCGCACGGGCTTTGGATAACCGTCGACGGTGGCCTCGACCGCCAATGCGAGGCGAAGCCGGAATGAAGGGCTCACAATGTAACTATGTTCGGCGACCTAGGGCCCGTAGATTAATGTGGCGAGGGAACCCCGACCGCGAACTCCAAAAATGCCAGCGTGTTTAGTCGCGTCGAGCTTCGAGCGCTTCCGCTCTTTTCCGGCCTGAGCGACGCACACCTCGATTTCTCGATCGGGCACAGCGCCGACATTCGCCTGCTCAAGGGCGAGTACGTGTTGCACGAGGGCGCAACGTTCGGCGAGCTTCCATTAATCCTCAACGCGCCATTGGCAGTGCGCTTTCGTGCAGTGCAAGACGCTCGTGCCATGCGCCTCGAGGCCAGAGATTTTCAGGTCGTCGCAGCCGGAGTCGGCGAGGGCAGTATGGCGATTGCGCTCGTGCATCAATATCGCGCTGCGGTCACAACCGAGCCCGCATGAACGTTGCGCAAGGCGTGAAAACGGTACCGTATGCGCGGACCCTCTTTGGCCTTTCCGCGATATTCTGGGGCGTCATTTTGTTCAGGTGGCACGATGCCGGGGCGTGGGAAGACCTGCCGATCGTGAAGCTCCCCTTCGGTACGATCGTCGGCGACGTTTTAGCAATCGCGCTCATTGCAGGCGGGCTGTTGCTGCTGTATCCGCGCACGGCTCGCGCAGCCTCGATCGTGCTGCTCGCCGTCACGCTCGTGTTCGTTCTCGCGTGTGTTCCGGCCATCATCAAGTATCCGACGACGTATTTTACGTACGGAAGCTTCTTCGAATTTTTCTCGCTCGTTTGCGGGGCGCTCGCGCTGTACAGCGCGACTGGAACGGACGCTACGCAATCGGCGAAGCTCGCACGCGCGGCGCGCATTTTGCTCGGGGTGTGCGCGGTCTCGTTCACGCTCGCGCAAATCATCTACCCGAAGATCACGGCCGACCTGGTCCCAACGTGGATTCCGCCAAGCCAAATGTTTTGGGTTACCCTGACCACCATCGCGTTTGGACTTGCCGCAATCGCTCTGCTGATCGATCGTCAGGCCCGGCGCGCAGCGTACCTGATGGCGCTGATGCTCGTGCTCTTTGGTCTGCTCGTATGGGTCCCGATCCTGCTCGCGCATCCCGACAAACATTTCAATTGGTCCGAGTTCGCCTTGAATTTCCTGATTGCCGGAGCCGCGTGGCTCGTGGCCGACGTCCAGCCGAAACGTTGAGGCCGTCTAGGACAGCACTGGACAACCGGCACGCCATCAAGGCACCATAGGAGCATGGCACGGGCATCGATCCATACCGACTTGGTTCCGATCGAAGGCGGCGAGTTCACGATGGGCTCGGTCGATTTCTATCCCGAAGAGCGCCCATTCCGCCGCGCGCGGGTTGCGAACTTTGCGATCGACCGTTATCCGGTGACCAACGCTGAGTTTGCGCGCTTCGTCGACGACACGGGATATGTCACCGTTGCGGAGCGTCCAATCGATCCGGCGCAGTATCCCGGCGCGATAGAAGAACTCTGCGTACCAGGTTCGCTCGTTTTTCGCCCGACCAGCGGTCCGGTCGATTTACGTGATTGGTCGCAATGGTGGGAATGGACGCCAGGCGCTATGTGGCGCCGGCCGCTTGGACCCGATTCATCGCTCGATGGAATCGAGAATCATCCGGTCGTGCACGTCGCCTTTGAAGACGCGGAAGCGTTCGCGAATTGGGCCGGCAAATCGCTCCCAACCGAAACCGAGTGGGAATATGCGGCGCGCGGCGGCCTCGAGAAAAAGCACTTCACGTGGGGTGATGAGGCCGCGCCCGGCGGAAAAATCATGGCAAACACATGGCAAGGCGAGTTCCCCTGGCAGAACCTCGGGCTCGATGGATACGTGCGCACGTCGCCGGTCGGCACATTTCCGCCTAACGGCTACGGCCTCTATGACATGGCCGGCAACGTGTGGGAGTGGACGACGGAGTGGTACAACGCGGAACCGGGAGCGGTCAGTACGAAGCCGTGCTGCGGCGGCGGCTCGGTCGAGCAAAGCTACGATCCAAATCAGCCGAACGTTCGCATTCCGCGTAAAGTTGTAAAAGGCGGCTCGCATTTGTGCGCGCCGAATTTTTGCTTGCGTTTTCGTCCTGCGGCGCGATCACCACAGATGATCGATACCTCAATGAGCCACCTCGGCTTTCGCTGCATCACGCGGCCGACATAAAACAAAGAAACGCGCCTCCGTGCGCGTTTCCCGTTGGTCTGCGCCGCTTAACCTGAGATCAGGCTCAAGGTCGACGGATCGACGTTGTACTGACCCGGTCCGACTTGGTCGTTCGGATAGGCGCAGATTTGGCTGCCGTCCGGTCCGATGATGTCGACGAGGTTGGGCTGGTTGCAATCGGTTTGCGTGAGCCCGTAGTTTGCGAGCAACTGCGAGCCCGGCGATGACGACGCTACCTGATAGTAGCCGTTGCCTGGATCATTGAACGCGAGGTTGATTCCGAACGCGCCCCAGAAGCCGCCACCCCAGTATGCGGGCGAGGGAGCCCACGCGATGCCGCGGTTCCAGTACCACGGATTCACGTCACCCCGCGCGACAACGAAGTCGCGTCGAGCGTAGCCGCCGCGACCGTAGTTGTTCTGCACGTACGTGCGCGACTGGTAGCGCGGCATCGACTGCACGTTGCGTTGCGCATCGTACCGCTGAACCGGCTGGGTGTTGTAGCGCTGCTGCGGCTGCGCGTTATAGCGCTGCTGCGGCTGCGCGTTATAGCGCTGTTGCGGCTGCGCGTTGTAGCGCTGTTGCGGCTGCGCGTTATAGCGCTGTTGCGGCTGCGCGTTATAGCGCTGTTGCGGCTGCGCGTTGTAGCGCTGTTGCGGCTGCGCGTTGTAGCGCGGCGCTCGCTGTGTCTCCCGGGGCGCCTGCGCAGAATTGCGAGATGACTGGTACGATTGATGATCATTGTGCGGGTCTGCGAACGCCGCGGCGGGAAGCGCGGCGAGCAGGCAGGCGATGATCGGGATTTGGAGTTTCATGGTGAGGACATCGTATGCCCGGAAGCTGATACGCTGTGGCCTCACGCTTGAGAGCCAGCTACGTATAAGATGAAGACAAGCTAAGAGCGAGCAGGGGTTCGGCGGACGAATCAGCGAACCGAGGCCTCCCTAGTATCGTGCAACTCCGGAAGGGGAAGAACCATGAATGCTGCTTCTCGTTTTCTTCCAACCCTCATTATCGCGATAGGTGCGTTGTCGCTGGCGGCAAGCGCGGCCCCGAATCCGATTACGATTCAACAATGCTTTATTACGGTACCCAAGCACATGAGCCAGAAAGCAAGCGGTACGCAAATCACCTACGTCAACCAAGCGCATGTCAACGCCACGAAGGTCGTGTTTGCCGTAGGCTACCGCAACTCGAGCGAAAAGTATTTGCGTAAGGTCGTGGACGTCGGAAGCTTTGCGCCGGGCGTGCCGGTCGATCATCACTTTGATCTCTACAACGACGTCACATTCGGCGGTAAGACGACGACGTCGTGCTCGGTCGTCTCGGTTACATTCGCCAACGGGAAAGTGTGGCACCCGTAGCGCTCTTCGCGTAAGATGCGGATCCTGGTTGTAGGTGCCGGCGCGACCGGCGGCCTTTTCGGCGGCCTCTTGGCGAAGGCCGGTCGCGACGTGACCTTTCTCGTGCGCCCAAACCGCGCGGCGCAGCTGCGCGCGAACGGGCTGCAGATCAAAAGCCCGAATGGCGACGCCACCATCGCCCCGCAGATCGTCGAAGCGCACGATCTGAAGGCGCCGTTCGACCTCATCCTCCTCGGCCTCAAAGCCTATGCACTCGAAGCCGCTATCGACGACTTCGCGCCGGCCGTTGGGCCGAACACGATGATTTTGCCGATGCTCAACGGCATGCACCACCTCGACGTGCTCGTGCACTACTACGGCGAAGCACCGGTGCTCGGCGGCGTTTGCGTCGTTGCAAGCACGCTCGACGACCAGGGCCGCATCGTGCAGCTCAATGAGATGCAAGAGTTGACCTATGGCGAGCGCAGCGGCACGATCACGCCGCGCATTGAAGAGCTCGATGCGCTCATGCAAGGCGCCGGATTCGGCGCACACAAGTCCGAGCACATCATGCGCGACATGTGGGAAAAGTGGGTCTTTCTCGCGTCGCTCGCGGCAAGCACGTGCCTCCTGCGGGGATCGATCGGCGCGATCGTTGGGGCCGCCGGTAAGCCGACGATTTCCGCGATCATCGACGAGTGCGTCGCGGTCGCACGCGCGTCAGGTTATCCGCCGAGCGAACAGTTCTTGCTGGCAACACGCGCGCGCCTCACGGCAGCCGCTTCGCCGTTGACGGCTTCCATGTATCGCGATATGCAAGCCGGCAATCCGGTTGAGAAAGACGCGATCATCGGCGACCTCATCTTCCGCGCGCGCAACCTCACGCGCGCCCTCGCGACGGGCGACCTGCACGCCGGCAGCGACACAACGCTGCTTATGGCAGCGTTCGTTGCGCTCACGATTTACGAGCGCGGGCGCACCGCTAGCGCAAAAGGATCGGAATAAGGCGCGCGTCTTCTACTCCTGCGGCGTTGCGCGCAATCACTTGCAGTGTGTACGGACGCTTATATTGCGGCACGATGTCGAGCACGTGCTGCGAGAAGACGAATTGGCCGAACGCTACGCGCGTAGCATTGAAGGAGAACGATTCCGTGCGGATCTCGACGCTCGCCGCGTTAGTCGTCGTCGCAATGCGCCCGAACCACTGCGAACCAGGTGTAATCGAGACGCTATTCATCCACAGTGCGAGGATATGCGGAGATGCGCCGGGCGCATTGGCAATTGCAGCCGGCCACGGTGCAGACAACGTCGTCGCCGCGGACGCGTCGAGCGGTGTGCCCACAGGCGCATCTTCACATCCGGCGACGATCACCACGAGAGCTAGCATCGCAAACCAATGTCGCATGATGAGCGGGCATTTCGGGTGGTGCGCGGAAACCACCCGCCAATGAACGATCGTCCGGCGCCAAGCACGCTCTACGATTGGGCGATGACCGTTGCGAGCCTGTGGTGCGCAGGCGGCATCATGATTGATGCGTTCCATCATTTTCACACGACCGTCGAGACATTCTTTGAACCGGCGCACGGATTACTGTATGCTGGGCTGCTCGCGGCGTACGTCTTTACCGGCGTTGCGATGTGGATCTTTCATCGCCGCGGGTACGCGTGGAATCGCGCGCTGCCAAAGGGCTACGAAACGACGGTCGCAGGGCTGCTCGTCTTCTTGACCGGCGGCGTACTCGATTTGATCAAGCACACGCTCTGGGGCTTCGAGCAAGGTTTCGACGCTTTACTCAGCCCAACGCACCTCATCATCGGCGCGGGCGTCTTTTTGATCATTGCCGGTCCGGTCCGGTCGGCATTCGAGCGCGCGCCACGGCCCGCCACCCTTGTAGGCCAGCTTCCGATGCTCCTCGCGCTTGCCTCAATGATGGAGCTGATGCACTGGGGACTGCAATTCATTTTCTTGAGCGAAGCCGAGCACATGAACGCGCCGCTCGATCCGGCGCGCTTTCCACACGACACGTTCACCCTGCTCGCGCTGCTCTACTATAAACAAGGCATTGGGCTCCTCGCGGTAACCATTCAAAGCTTGCTCGTCGTGGGGTTCGCACTCTATGCTGCGCGACGCTTCCGGTTGGCGCCGGGTGCGCTGACCGTGCTGCTCCTGGTAGGCAATCTCTTTATTGCGGCAGCTCACTCCAACTATGTGGGACAGTTTGCCGGCGTCATTCTGGCCAGCCTCTGCGCAGGTATCTACGGGGACGCCCTGCGCGTCGATGACCGCAGCACACGATGGCGCTGGAACCTCTTTGCCTTCGGGATGCCCGCCGTCTATTGGGCGGTGCTTCTTGGCGCGCTGGCAGCAACGATGGGCGGCATCTGGTGGACGCCCGACGTCATCGCGGGTTCGATCGTCTTTGCCGGGCTCGCCGGGCTCTTCGTCAATGCGCTGGTATATAAAGAACAAAGCCCGCCGCGGTGAAGCGTCGGGCTTTGATGTAGTTTCCAAGCGCTTTGGCCTGTCATGAACCCATTGCCAGGCCCCTACTGACCGCCGCGTCGTTGGATTTGACCCCCGCCACTTCGGCTGCTGTACGACAGTTGCCGTCGGACGTGTGGTGGTCGCGCTGTTTCTACAATTTCGCACTTCGTCGTTACTCGAAGTGTTTGCATGTTAACAAGCGAAAAAAGCGCTTGCAAGAGCTAATTTCCCGAACTCACAACCTATTCGCAAGAAAGTAGAGTTATTCACACCTTATGCCCACATTATCCCTGGATTCGCTGCTCGAACGGCCCTTGCGAGCCGCAATTCTGGCCGCCGCGGACAGCACGACCGTGCAGAAAGCGGTCAGCCGCTACGGAATGCGCATGGGGGCCAAGCGCTTTGTCGCGGGCGAGACCGCAGCAGAGTTCCTGTCGGTCACGCGTGCGGTGAACGCGCGCGGGTTCGCGGTGGCGTGTGGAATTCTGGGAGAGGGCGTGCACGACCGCGCGGAAGCAACGCGGGCGGCCGAACAGTATTGCGACCTTCTGCGCGTCTTTGCACGCGAGAGTCTCGATGCTAACGTTGCGTTCAAGCTCACGCACGTAGGCCTCGATATCGATCCCGAGCTCGCCTACGCGAACGCGGCGCGTATCGCGCAGACGGCGCGTGAATGCAATACCACGATGCGCCTCGATATGGAGCAGTCGCGCTATGTCGACGCGACGCTTCGCATCTATCGCCGTTTGCGCGAACAGTTTGACAACGTCGGCTTCGTGCTGCAGTCGTATCTCTTGCGCAGCGTCGACGATCTTCGCGCACAAAAGCCGCTGGCACCGAACGTCCGCATCGTCAAGGGCGCGTATCTCGAGCCACCATCGATCGCCTTCGAAAAGAAGCCCGAGGTCGATCAAAACTACTTGCGGCTGGCCTACACTGCGCTCGAGGGTCCGGGTTACGCCGCAATTGCCACGCACGACCCACGTATGATCGACGCGGTAGAGCGTTTTGTCGACGAGCGCGACATTCCCAAGCGTGGGCGATTCGAGTTTCAAATGCTCTACGGCATCTCGGCACCGCTCGCGCAGTCGCTGCTCGAGCGCGGCTATCGCGTGCGGCTTGCCGTCCCATTCGGAAGCTACTGGTTTCCCTATCTGATGCGGCGGCTTGCCGAACGGCCGGCGAACCTGGCATTCTTTCTTAAAGGAGCACTGACACGCGGATGATTGCCCCAACGCTCATGACCGGAGTCTGGTCAGCGGTGCTGACGCCGATCGACGAAAACTACGCACCCGATGCGCCGCGAGCGGTCGAGTACTATCGCGATTTGCTCCACGACGGGATCGATGGTATCAACCTGCTCGGTACCACCGGTGAAGCGATGTCGTTCGGCCGCAAGCAGCGCCTGCGCTTGATGGAAGCGGTGGCCGCGGGCGTACCATGCGAACGTACGATGTGCGGAACCGGCGCAAGCGCGCTCGCCGACGTCGTCGCCCTGACGCGCGCCGCGAGCGAACTCGGCTTCGCGGGGGCGCTGATCATGCCGCCGTTCTTCTTCCGCGATGCCGGCGACGACGGGATCCTGCGCTTCTTCGACGCGTTGCTCGGGCAAACCGGAACGCTCCGCGCGACGATCCTACTCTACAACTTTCCGAAGATGAGCGGCATCACGTTTCACGCGGACCTCGTCGATCGCCTCATGACGGCATTTCCCGGCGCGATCGGCGGCATGAAGGACAGCTCGAATGACATCGCGCTTCAGCGCGAGGTCCTCGCGCGACATCCCGACTTGCGCGTCTTTCCCTCGACCGAGGAAACACTGGTCGACGCAAAGAGCCGCGGCGTCGCCGGATGTGTCTCGGGAAGTGTCGCGCTTTGGCCGCAACTAGCGCATCAAGCGTATGCAAATGCCGATGCGGCGGCCGGCATGCAAGTGCGCGACGCACGGATCGCGCTCGCCGGGCGGCCGTTGATTCCTCAAGTGCGCGAACGCGTCGCAAAGGCGCGCAACGACACGGCGTGGCTCCGCGCTATGCCCCCGAACTAAGAAAGCTCTTAAAGCTGTTGCGCGCGGCGCGCGATCCAGCGATAGAGTATGACGGGAACGGCGACGAACGCGACGATTGCCAGCACGTTTGCGATCGCTCCGAAGTTATCGCCAACGATCGCGAACGGATTCGACGGATCGGCGACGTGGAACCAGCCACGCTGCGCCGCCACAATAACACCGGCGTAAAAAACGCCCCACAGACTTTCGCCGACGATCAGGCCGCAGGCGATCAACACGCCCAGGCGCCGGGCAGCATCGGGGTTGGGGCCGCGCGAAACCCAGTGATTGTAGAGCGCGCCGAATACTGCGCCAATAACCGCCGGCGCAGTCGTCTCGGGCGGAAGATAGACGCCTAAACCAACTGCGAGCGGCGGAAAGCGAAAGCGCCCCGTGATCCTGCCGATCTCGTCTATGGCAATGACGATTGCACCAATTCCGACGCCGATGCCGATCAGGCCCCACGGGGCGTTATGCGAGATCACACCCTTGGCCAGCGTGGAGATGAGGACGGCTTGTGGCGCAGCGAGTCCCTTGCCTCCAAACCCGTAGGCGGCATTGAGCACAACCAGCACCGGAGGAATGACACTTGCGCCAAAGATTACGCCAACGACGAGAGCGACTTGCTGCTTCCACGGCGTTGCGCCAACGAGCTGTCCCGTTTTGAGGTCTTGCAAGTTGTCGTTCGATATCGTCGCCACGTTGAGCACGATCGCCGTGACGAAGAGTGCATAGGCGATGAGTGCCGGCGTCGTCGCCGGATCGGCCTTCGCGATGAGCAGCAGCAACAGCGAAACGCCGACGACGGTGAGAATCGCCATTCCCGATACCGGCGAATTCGACGACCCGATCAATCCCGCCATGTAGCCGGTTACGGCGGCGACGAAGAGCCCTGCGACCACGATATAGACAATCGAGGCGAGGATGAGCGGGACGATCATCGATTGCAAAACGCCGCCGGCAAGAAACGCGTAAAGTAAAATGGCAATCGGTATGAGGCAAGCCACCGACACCAGCACGACGACATTGAACGGAATATCTTGCTCGGTAATATCGAGCACGTCGCCGCGGTCGCGCGCCGCCGACGCGCGCATCGACGATGTTATGCCGCTTGCAATAGGCGCAACAAGTTTGATCAGCGTCCAGATGCCCGCCGCACCGATGAGCCCGGCGCCGATGAAACGCACGTCGGTCGATCGCACCGTGTTTGCTATGTCGCCGATCGCGCCGGGCATTGGATGCATGGCGGTAATCACCGGAATCAAGATGCCCCACGCAATGAACAACCCGCCGAAAATCGCCATGCCGACCGTGAGGCCGATGAGGTGTCCGGCGCCGATGAGCGCGAGTGAAAGATTGAAGCCCATGCCGGTAATTGCGGGCCCGATGCGCAGGTAGCCGGCGAAGGAGCCTTGCAGCAGGCGCAGCGCTATGCCGAGCTGTACGGCCGCTGACGCGATCGAGCTGACGATGAGCGCACGCAGTCCCAACGCATTTTCCGGTGCAGCCTCCTCGGCGCGCGCACCTGCGCCTACTTCGAGCACTTCCGCGGCGGCGACACCTTCGGGATACGGCAAATCCGAGTTCGTCACGAGCGCGCGCCGGAGCGGCACGCTGTACATCACGCCGAGAATTCCGCCCACGGCGCAGATGCCGAAGGATTCCCAAAACGGAAATCCGGTCCACCAGCCCACAATAACGAGGCCCGGCAAGACAAAGATCACCGACGAAAGCGTGCCGGCTGCCGAGGCAACCGTTTGCACGATATTGTTCTCCCAAATCGTCGCGGTTTTGAACCCGCGTAGGATTGCCATCGAAATGACGGCCGCCGGGATCGACGAGGCAAAAGTCAATCCGACTTTCAGCCCAAGGTACACGTTCGCAGCCGTAAAAACCAGCGTAATCAGGCCGCCCAGTGCGAGTCCGCGAACGGTTAGCTCGACGCGCGATGGTCGCGCGGCTCTTACGGTCGTTTGCACGTGCTTCCGATTGCACGTGCGTTCGCGTCACCCTTGCTTGGGCGGGCAGGAAAAGCAGCAAATTCTCGCGGAGGCTTGGTCATGCCGCGACTCATTGGCCGGGAATCAGAGTTAGCCGAGTTGCGCGCAGCGTACGCTACGGTCACGAGCACGCCCGCCGCGCAGACGCTCGTGATTTCGGGTGCAGCGGGCAGCGGCAAGACGGCGCTGACGTACGCACTCGAAGAGCTCGCAACCCCGAGCGCACTCGTAATGCGGATCGCGGCACTGCCGTTCGATCGCGTTTTGCCCTTCGCATTGCTCGAGCGTCTCGGCAACGATCTGCACGAGCGCCTCGATCGCACGACGCAAGAGCGACCCGTCGTGCTGGTCATCCGCGACGCGCAGCTGGCCGACGATGAGAGCCTTGCCACGCTTGCGGCATATCGACGTGCGCTTGCGAATCGTCCGTTTCTGCTCGTCATCCTGCACACCGATGACGACGAACGCGGCCTGCCGGTCGATGCCGATACCCACATATCGATCGGTGAAATCGACGCGCCAAGCGCCCTCGAGTTGGCGCGTGAATACTATCCGCAAGCGCAACAGAGCGTGCTCGATGCGATCGTCGCAAATGCGCGCGGTATCCCCTACGAAGTCATTACGATTGCATCAGCGGCTGCACGACGCGCGGCGAGCGGTGGCGAAGCGGTTGACCTCTCGGCGCGCGCGGCGATTGCGAAAGAACTTGGAGCCTTGCCTGCACAGCAACGCACGGCGCTGCAGTTGCTCTCGCTCCTGTCCGAACCGGCTGAGCCCGGAGTCTTTGAGCTCGAATCACCCGCTGCGTTTCTCGCGCTCGATCATCCGCTCACGACCGCCGCCATCTCCGAAACGATTCCGATGAAGATTCCACTCCGGCGCCGTATCATCGGCGTCCTCGAGCGACGCGGCGTGCGCACGCTGCGCGAACGTCTGGCGTTTGCCGAGCAAGCCGCTTCGAGCGGTGACCGCATACTTGCGCAACGGGCTCTGCTGGATCTCGCTTTTGCCGCCGCAGCGCAGCGCAACGCGCGCGCACTGATCTGGGCTTCGGAGCGCCACCTCGAGATCGGTGAGCCGCCCGACGATCGTCTGATCGGTTTTTACAATAGCTTCTTCGCAGCGTTGATGGAAACGCACGCCTTCGCGCGCGCCGAAGCGGTGGCCGCGCATGCTTTGAGCGAGGCGCAGCACCGTGGACTTCGCGGTTTAGGTTCGCTTGCAGCACACTTAGTGCAAGCGCAGTGGACGGTCGAGCGTCCGGACGCGGCGCGGGCGAGCTACGAGCGCTACGCGCGCGCGTTCGAAGATCCGCGCGATCTCGAAGCGCTACGCGAGGCCGCGCCTTGGCTTCACGCCGTTTAGCTGCGCGCCTCGTTGCGATTGACGAAGACCGCGATGCGGCGTCCATCGTACCCGTGCAGCGGTGCAACGGTTACGTGCAGATGCGAGACGACAGCCGACATATTGGCCGGTGCACGCGACGTGCGCCACGTTGCGGTGAGCGCGCGAACGACACGATCGATCGGACCGGGCAATTCGTCGATGCGTGAATCCGCTGCATAGAGCGGGGCGAGCGGATCCTCGCCGCCCGATGGACCAGCCATCACGACACGATACGAGTCGTCGAGGATGAAGCAGTAGGGAACCGTTGGCGCCTCGGGCGCTGGGGCGAGGGTCTCTTTGACGGCAAGGGGTCGTGCGTACATGATCTAGGCATCCTCCACGCTCCAAGGCTACCAATTCTCAGGCCTGGTTCTCGTCCGGGGAAATACCTAGTTTTCGTCCAAGGCACGGGGCGTGGGCAGCCTGTTCGGACGGGATGCGGAGCTCGCTCGAGGCCGCGCCGTCCTCGACTCGGCCGCGCGGGGTCGTATCGTGCGGGCCATTCGCATCGTTGGTACCAGCGGAGTCGGGAAGACGGCTCTAGCGGAGGCCATTGCCCAAGAAGCCGGCGACGGTGGCTGGCTCGTCGTCTTGACCCCCAGCTTTCGCATCCATGCTTCGCTCTCGCTTTTTGCCGCCCGCCGCGTCCTCCAGTCACTCCTTGACGCGCTCGGGGAAAATGCTAACCGCTACTCCTCCGGGCTGACGTTGGACCGCGACCGTCCCAACGATTTCGAAGAAGCATTCCTACGCATCATCGAGGGCGTAACGCTCGACCATCGCCTGCTCCTGATTCTCGACGATGCGCAGTGGGTTGACCCTGAGAGCCGCGTGCTGATCGAACGCACCGCGACTGCGCTCGCCGATCGCGCGATTGTCGTGCTCTCGGCCGAACGCTCCGACGAGCACGGCCCCGCGATTTCACTCACCGATCAGGCAATCGCGCTCGACGACCTTCCGCTTACCGCGGCAGTCCAAGTCGTGCGCGAAATCTACCCTGGCGTGACCGACGAAGTCGCAACCGGCATCGCAGCCGAGACGCGCGGCCTCCCGGCCGATATAGTCGCAGTTGCCTCTGCCGCGCGCGACAACCGTGCGACAACCCTTCGCGACGTGAGTGCCAGCACGCGACGCGTCGTTGCACGCGAGCTCTCGCTGCTCGATGCGCCCGTGCGCGAGTTCTTGCAGATGTGCGCGATCATCGACGATCCAATCGAGTTCACGCTGCTCGAGCAGCTTTGGCCACGCGAAGACATCTTCGGGATGATACGGCAACTCTCGGGCCGCTATCTCGTTGCGAGTGAGAGCGCGCTACGGTTCGTGCATTCGAGCGTGATGGAAAGCATTCTCGAAACGATACCGATCGCGATTCCGCTGCGTCAACGTGTCATCGATGCGCTCAAACGGCTGCCGTCGCCTCGACTCGAGGATTTCGAACGTCTTGCGAAGCAGTGTGCCGCCGCCGGCGACAAGCCGCACGAGCGCGATGCGTTGATCAAACTCTCCGAAGTGGCGGCAACGAAGTCGATGCTCTCCCTGGCCGCGAGCGCGCTCGAGCGCGCACTTGCGATTGCTTCACCAATGTCCGCGGAGATCGTCCCCACCTACGAGCGCCTCGCGCAACTCTACAATGCCCTGGGGCACGAAGCCGACGCGATTCGCATCTGCCGGCGCGGCATAACCGAAGTGGAGGAAGCCGGCATCACCAGCGGCATCGGCGCACTCGCCGCATCGATCGCGATCGGACAGTGTCACGCGGGATTCACACATGAGGCGCTCACAACCATCGCACGCTACCAGGACGCCGCTTCCGATGCGGAACGAGCAAATCTCTTCGCGGTAGGAGAACTGGTCGCGATGCATCGCTTTGACGTCGAGAGCGCCAAGGACTTTCGCGAGCGATTTGAACGCCACGCAGCGCACGCTGCGCCGGTCGTCGCGATTCGTCATCATGTGATGGGCGCATTGCTGGCAATGCGCCTGGGCGCCGAGCAAGAGGCGCTCGAATACATCGACCGCGCTAATGCCGCATGTGTAGGCAAGTCGAGCATGTTTAGCGCGATGCCGATGGTTGCGAAGATGTTCTGCACGCTCGGCTTTCGCGGCGTGGCGCCGGCCGAGCAGTTCATCGCGGCGCTCGGCCACGAAAGCCGGCCCCCGGCTGCAATTGGCATTCAAGCCAACCTCATGATCGCACGCGGCGAATTCGTCGACGTCGAAGAATTGCTCGCGGACAAACTTTCGACCTCGAGCGATTCAGCGATCCGCCGCATCTTGATGGGGGCGCGCTATAGCGCCGCCGCATTTCGCGAGCGTAGCGCGGCCGAACCGGCGTGGCAACTGGCCCATCAAGAGGTCGCGGCGTTCGAGGCAGGTGAACGCGCGCCGACGTTACTCCCAATTGTAGCCGCGACGCTGACACCGCTAGCAGTGCAGTCCTCTCCGCGCGCAAAACGGTTGCTCGACAAAGTCATCGACGCCACCCGCGAGCCATTCGACATGCAAGTCCTGCTCTATCCCGAGCTGCTTGCGCTCGTTGCGCGAACGCTGGGCGCAAAGGATGCACTCGAAGCCATCGCCGGCGGCGCACTTTGGGCCGACAACCAACCCTGGAATCGCGGGCATGCTGCCCTCGCGCGTGGACTTGCAGCAGCTGCGCTCGGGCGAGCCGACCACAAGCAGTTTCTCGACGAGGCACGCGAGCGCTTCACGACGCTCGGTGCGACCTACTTCGTCGAGCTGGCGTCAAAGACGGCGATTGGCGCCGTCAAGGCCAATGCCGGTGATGGCCGCTCCCGTCCAAACAATACGACGCGACGCGAAGTCGAAATTGCCGGACTGGTTTCGGAGGGCCTCACGAATCGCGAGATCGCCGAGCGACTCGTACTTAGCGAACGTACCGTCGAGGGACATATCGCCAACCTCTTCGCGAAGGTCAACGTAAATTCACGAACGCAGCTAGCGACGTGGTTTATGCGTTCTAGTTCTGTTGCATCATAGCGAAGATGCCGACGTGATGCGGCGCGTCGGGGTGCGTTTGATGAAAGTTCGCGGCTTCGTCTTTGAGATGCGCGTCGACGTATGAAGCCATCGCGTGGATGTCTTCGGTACTCGGCGTCTCATGCAGTCCGACGGTCTTCTGGATCAACTTGCCGAGCGCGGCATAGTCGTTCTTTTTAATTGGAGTCCACTCGTTGTACACTTCGGGCGAGGCGTGAAGCACGTGAAGAAACCCTGCCGCTGCGGCACGCCGTTGTACGTCGGTCATGACGATAATACTCCGCTAAACGAAGAGTCCGGATATGGGCTCTCCAACGTCGTTCCCGTAGCGCCGAGCGAGTCCTTGCCTCGCCCGTCAGACCTGCGCCGTAACAAGGCGTAACGCGAGCGCTGGTTTCTCGGATCCCTCCGCCACGGCGACGAGCTTCTCATGAAGCGCATCACGCATTTGGTCGCGCACCGGCGCATCCAATAGCCCGAACGGATACGATTGCTCGATAAAGTGCCAGAGCCGGTCGGCTGAAAACTCGGCGCTCACCGTAAACGGCGCGATCGAAACCTTCGGGAAACCGGCGCGCGCGAGCATTGCTCGCAAGGTATCCGCGCGCTCGATCGGCTCGCGTCCCGGCGTGGCCGGCGTGAAAGCTGGGAACCGATCGCGCAACGAAGCGATCGCCCCTCCGACCAGCTCGAAGATCGCGCCTCCACCGAGCGGATCCTCCGCGACAAACGCGAGCAACCCCGGCTCGCGAAGCGCACTGCGCGCGCGCACGAGCACCTGCTCGACGGCGGGCATCACCAAAAACGCGAGATGTGACGTTACCACGTCCTGGGACTTCTGATTCATGTCGAGGACGAGTGCATCGCCGCACAGGAACGTCGCCGCGGGAAGCCGCTCGCGCGCATCAACGATGTCGGCCTCGACGAGGTCGATGCCGGTGAGCGCGACCGTTGGGCCAAAAAGCTTGGCAATCCGTACAAGAAGCGTTGCGTCGCCGCATCCAATCTCGAGAATAGCTTTCGCTTCGGGAGCGGCGGCTTTGATGTGCGCGGCCAGCATATCGTAGGATGTCTCGCCGCCGGCCGTTAGCATCTCGCCGATGAGGTTTTCGCCCCAGCGGCGGTGGGCGCTGTGAAAGGCGATCATATGATCGTTCCACTCCTGCTGTGTCGCCGTTTCGCCTGCGAGCGCCCGATCCAGATATCGCGTCACACGTCCACCTTTGCATGTGCGAAGAATGGGTTGAGCTCAGCCCGTGCGCGCGATCCCAACGCTCCGCTGAAGGCATAGGTTTCCAGTCCTGGGACGACGGTGCGCACAACGCTGATCGGCAGATCCTTCGGTGAAAGGTCGATCGCAACCACGCCTTCGATGCGGTAGGCACGCAGCGCCTCGAGCGTGCGTGCAAGATCGTGTGCGAGATCGTCGCTTGAACGATCGTCGAGATCGGCGAGCGCGATCACTTCGGCCGGAACATCGTAACACCATTGACCGCTCGGCACCGCGCGCAATCGCCGTCCATGCGTGCCCATCGTGCCGGGTGCTTCATCGGCGCGCAAAATGTCTTCGCGCGCGGCCTGGATGTCGACGACACGGCTTTGCACCGCTTCGGTGAGCGCGCGGACCAACGCATGCGCGGGCGAAAGCGCGCAGCCCAAACCCATGTGCGCCATCGGCGAGGGTGCCTGCGGCTCCGTCACCGACGCGAGTACCGTGAGCGGCAACGCTTCTTCGTGCAGGGCAAACGCACGCACGACCAGACCCGCGGCGCGAATCTCGCGCACGACTTCGTCAATGGTAGCGTTTCCACAGGGCAAGGTAATTTCCGGCGCCAGCGCGCGGTCCGCAGCATCGTTGCCGAGATAGAACCGCGGCACGAGTGACGACCGCACGTGATACATCGTCCACGCATGCCGCTCGATCAGTTCGCAGAGCGCGTGATATATCGCTTCGGTGAGATTGTTGCCCGATGCGAGTCCATTGGTCGAGGTAACGTCGAAAAGCTTCTCGCCGAACCACGGGCACTGCACCATTGCGAGCGGCACCGGAATCACCTCGCCGGAAAACAGTTCGGTCCCAAGCACGCACGTTACGTCGCGATCGGTGGCATCTCTCGCGCCGGCGGCGACCAAATCGATCCGCTCGCCGACCTCGCGCAGGGACGCACGCAGCGTCGGAAGACGCACCGCGGCGCCGATCTGCCGTTCTGTCGCCTCCATCACCGCGCTCACCATCGCACCCTCGCGCGTGAGTCCCTTGCCGTTATACACGCCGAGCATATCGGGTGAATGCGGCACGAGCGCGGAGTACGTCGGAATGGCGGTGCGATCGAGGTACGTCGTTTCGGCAACACGCGTGATACCGTAGCGCCGGCGCAGTTCCGGAATCAATGCAAACGTCTGCGCGAACGGCACGGCGCGGTCGTAGGTGCCCGGCGCCTTCCTCACGGATCGAGGCAGCACGATTGCCTTGACGGCACGCTCGCGCCAACGTAAGAGCGTGCGCAGGGCGAAACGCGCATCGCAGCGTTTAAGATCGCCGTATCGCCGCGCGATCTCCAGGATCGCGCTGCGGGCCGCGGGCGGCATGAATTCGGCAACGTCGTCCCAGGTGCGATCCATATAGAAGACCCCCCGAGCGCTCTCGATCAGCGCGTTGTGCTGCGCGCCATCGAGCAATCCGCGACGACATGCTATGCGCGCGACATATCGCACGTTGACGAGCGCAACGCTGAGCGCCTCATGGCGCTCGGGATGCGCGAGCACTGCGACCTCATCGTCGCCGTCGATTAGGTCATGCACGTACCAACCGGCGATCGCACCGAGCGGCGTAAATCCATAGCGCGCGCACTCCGCTGCACGCAACGCGCCCATGCTCGCAGCGCCGAACATGCGCGCGTGCGCAAGCGATGCGTAACATTCCTTGGGTGAGGGGGCAAGGTCGTGGTGGAACAAACCGTCGATCAAGAGCACCGCGTCGTACTCTTTTGCCGCGCGCTCGACGTCACCACGCGCGGCCGGCGGCAGGTACGTGACGCCATTAATCGGCGGGCGATCCTCCGGCGGGAGCGACGGCCCCGCGAAAACCGCCGCGGAAAGACGGTGAGCGTGCATTGCTGCGGTCTTACGTTGGGCTTACGGGCTCCGCCTGCTCTGTAAGTATGCGAGCAATCGCGGCTTCGAGCCGCTCGAATCCCTTGCCGCCGGCTTGGAAATGTCTGAGTTGATGTTCGCGATTGAATACATAGAACGCCGGCACGAATTGATTCTCAAAGCGCTCCACGATCGCGTGGTCGTTGTCGATTGCGACCGGTTGGGTGAGCTTCATCTCTTCGAACGCATCCTTGCTCACCGCGTCAATATCGAGTTCATCTTCAGCGCGCGGCTGATGAATCGAGATGAACTGCACGCCTTCCTTGGCGTATTTCTCGCGCCAGGCATTGAACTGCTCGGCACTCTCGTGGCAGAGATAACAGCTCTTGGACCAAAACGAGACAACCACCGGTTTATCGCGCAGCGCCTGCGGGTCGATGCCGCCGTTGAGCCACGCGGCAGCCCCCTCGAACGACGGGAGAGGGCTGCGCATGCGAAGTGCCATCGTTAGACTTTTTGCAACAGGCTCTTGCCGGGCTTCCACTCAGCCGGGCAGAGACCGCCGGTCTGCAGCGCCTGCAGGATGCGAAGCGTTTCTTCCACACTGCGGCCGACGCTGTCGTCGGTCACGACTGCATACTTGAGGATGCCTTCGGGATCGATGATGAACAGGCCGCGCTGTGCGACGCCCGATGCTTCATCGAGTACGCCGTACGCGCGCGCAGTCTCTTTGGTGAAATCCGCGGCGAGCGGAAATTTGGTACCGGCGATACCGTTCTTGGTGCGCTCCGTGTTCAACCAAGCCCAGTGTGAGAACACCGAGTCGGTCGAGCAGCCGAGAATCTCGGCATCGAATTCCTTGAACTCATCGGCGCGATCCGAGAGCGCGGTGATCTCGGTGGGGCAGACGAACGTGAAGTCGAGCGGATAGAAAAAGAAGACGAGCCATTTGCCACGATAGTCGGTGAGCTTGATCTCTTTGCCGAGATCTTTCGCACCGGTCGCGTCTTTGGTGCTCGCGAGTTTGAAATCGGGAGCGGCTTTGCCGACTTGCGCCAACATGATGTGTGGTGACTTCCTTACTAAAGTGAGAAGAATTGCGTGCAACTCATCGCAAGGACAAGCCTATCGGCATGAGCGTTGCAGCAACACGACTTTAGGTGCACCAAGCTGTCTCACCAGTAGACCGCCCGGCGGGCCAATGTCGCTTCGAGTTGACATATAGTCATGTATACGTTACATTATGTCACATGAACACGACAAATCCGACCACCCAAGCGCACCGACGGTACCTCCGCGAGTTCTGGATCGCAATCGTGGCCTATGCCGTCATCCTGTCGGCTTCGGTCTACGGACTCAATCACGGCGTCGCCGGTCCGGCAAAGTATCTGGTCGCCGTTCTTCCCGCGCTTCCGCTGGTCGCCGTCTTCATCGCCGGCGTGCGTTGGCTGCAAGCTACCGACGAATACCAGCGGCAAACGACGATCACCGCCATGGCGATTGCCGGCGCCGCAACCGCGCTGATCTGCGTCACGTACGGATTCCTCGAAAATGCCGGCTTGCCCAGAATGTCGGTGTGGATTAGCTATCTGCTCTTCATGTCGATCTGGGGCATCGCGACACCGATTCTGCAACGGACGCCGCGATGAAAAACCGCATCAAAGTCTTGCGCGTCGAACGCGACCTTTCACAGGCACAACTCGCCGATGAACTCGGCATCGCGCGCCAGACCGTGATCGCGCTCGAAGCTGGGAAGTACGCACCGAGCCTACCGCTCGCATTCAAGATCTCCAAACTCTTCGCACGTCCGGTCGAAGACATCTTCGATCCGAACTCCTCCGACTAAGGAGCACACCATGAATCGCCTCTCTCGCGCACTGTGCGCAGCAGTGCTCTGCTTCACTGCGCTCTACCCGGCACGCGCGCACGCAACCACCCTCGACGCATTGCCGCAACCGGCCGCCACGTTCGATGTTGGTATCATTCACGTCGCACGCTATGGCAGCGGCCCAACAAACGTCATCTTCATTCCGGGTCTCACGTGCGGGCCGTGGGAGTGGGCGCACGAGATCGCCTTCTTGTCACAACACGACACCGTGTACGCACTCACGCTTTCAGGCTTCGACGGCATTCCCTACGCGATAAGCGGCGATCCGTTCGAGGCGTTCTCCCGCGATTTCTGGGCGATGTTGGACACAGCGAACATCGCGCGACCGGCGGTGATCGGCCACAGTCTGGGCGGCACGCTCGCGATTGCGCTCGCAGAGCAGCATAGCGATCGCCTCGCCGGCGTCCTCGCGCTCGATGGACTCCCAGTCTTTCCCTCGCTTGCGCAGGCCGACGCAGCAGCTCGCGAAAAAGCTGCTAAAGCGGCATCCGCACCAATCGCCGCCGAGACGCACGAACAAATCCTCGCCTACGAAAAGCAGTACATGCAGCAGGCGACGCTCGACGCGACGCTCGTCGATCCAACTGCGAAACTCGAAGCGCGCAGCGATCCCCAAGGCATCGCCGCGTGGGCGCAGGCTGACCTCGCGACTGATCTGCGTCCCGGTCTCCCGCAGATCACGATCCCCTTCGTCGAGCTGATGCCGTATGCGCAGCCAAGTCCGTACACGCAGGCGCAAACGCTCGCCTTCTATCAGTCACTGGTTGCTGGTGCGCCGCACGTTACCGTCGTGCCGATCCTCAATGCACGGCACTTTGCAATGCTCGATCAGCCGGCGGCTGTCGATGAGGCAATCGCGGCGTTTCTCAAGCAGGTGCAGGCGCCGCGGTAAGCTGGGCGTAGTGCTCGCGCAGACGTACCGCTTCGATGTGGTCGTAGGCCCGGGACGCCTCACGTGCAAGGTCTTCGAGCAATTCGACCTCCTCGGGATCGAGCTGCGAGCCGTTACGATGCGGGCCGTACAGCGTGAACGAGACCAGCTCGTGACGCACCGTTACCGGAACGGCAAGCACGTAAAATTTCGCCTGCTCGCGATCGAGATGCCCGCGCAACTCGTCGAGCCAGACGCGCTGCTCACCCGATTGCAGCATCCGCACCAACAGATGATTGCGGTCAAACCCGAATGGCGCGACCTCGGTATTCGTCGAGGTTGCAATGCCTTCGAAGCGTTCGCCGTCGTTTGCGCGACGATAGAGCGCTGCGGCACTGAGGTGCAGCGCGTCCACCGGTACTTGTACGAGGCTCTCGGTCACGGCGGACTCTTCGGTCGCATATGGCAACGCGCGCGCTGCGCGGCGCAGATAGTCCTCGGCGGCGCGACGATCGCGGAAGAAGATGAGATCAACCGCGTTGCTGATCGTGCGATTGATCCGATCCAACAAAAATCCCACGGCGATGGTGAGGGCCAACTCGATGCCCGTCGCCAAACGCTCTCCGGCAATCATGTGTCCCGCGAACCAATCCAAAAGCGAGACGAATGAGATCACAAAGACCGAGAGGATGCCATAGACCAGCGCGCGGTTGAGGACAAAGTTGACGTCGATCACACGGTGCTTGAGCACGGCGTACATCACGCTGATCGGCATGATCACGACAGCGAAACCTACGATCTCCGCCACCGAACGCGGGATCGACGGTATGAAGTAGATTGCATACGCCACGAACGAGACGATAAGCCCGATCGTCAAAAAGCCGATTCGTTGACGCATCTGCGGTGTCGCGTGCTTGTACTTTTGAACGAGAATGAACGTCGCAACCGCAAATGTCGCGAGCGGTAGCCACGTGTCAAGCGCGGCACTCCACGACGGGTACGTGCCTTGCTCGTAGTCGACCCACTCGTAAACGTACGCGTTAAAAGCCAATGCGATTGCGATCCACAGGGCGCGATCGAATGTCTTGCTGAAGCCGGTCAACCGGTCGTCGGGGAAACGCAAGATGAACGGCAGGAGCGGCAGCACAGCAAAGTTACCCCAGACGGTGTTCAACAGGAAGCTCAACACCGTGAACGTCGCGCCGTGCAAATAGCTTTGATAAAAGGCTATCGACGGTTGGGTCGAGAGAAAGCCGGTCGCGTAGGCATAAAACGACCACGTCATAACATCGGGCCGTAAGAACACGAGCACGAATGCGATCGCCACGAAGATCGTTGCCGGGATCATCGCCAGGACGCCAAGAATCTGCGCAAGACGCGTGAAATCGCTAAAAGCAATTGCGGTCATCGTCACGCTGTACGTGGATCCGTCAGGTCGACTCAACGTGAACGTGCCGCGTTCGCCCGCGTGCGGGAAAGCGAAGCGCGGATAGTCCTTACTAAACGGAGCGACGACGAGCCGGTCGCCCCGGCGAATGCCGGCTAAGTCTGCGGGCGAGCCCGGCGCTACTGCATCGACGACTCCGGCAAGCGCACGCCCCGCATCGACACCATACGTCCCGCCCTTCCACGTCCCCGCGTAATCGGAGCGCCCAACAGGAACGTAGAAGATCAGCACCACCAGCGCGGTTATTAAAACGAGAACGATGCGCTGAAATATTTTCACGTCGGATCGGGACTCGAGACCGGCTGCACGACGATCTGCGGGGCAGTGTCGCTGCCCAGCGCGATGCCGGCTTTGTTGAAGGCATCGGCAAGACGAAGGTTGATCTCGCGGCGCAGTTCGAATTGCCGAAGCGGCGCCGTTCGCATCACGCAGCGCAACGTGGAACCGCCCGACGAAAGGCTTTCGACGCCGATCCACTCGACCGGTTCGATGACCGCATCGCGCCAGGCTTCATCCTCCTTGAGCGCCTCCAGCGTCGTTCGCAACACGTCAAGTGCTTTGCGCAAGTCGGCTTTCGCGCTTACCGTCGTGCGGTAGTCCACGCGCGACCAGTTGCGCGACGAGTTCACAACCTGCGGAACGTTGCTATGCGGGATCGTGATCAGGTTTCCGGTGCTGTCGCGCAGTTGGACGACGCGCAGCGTGAGATGCTCGACGATCCCGTTGAAGTCGCCGATCGCGATGAAGTCGCCTTCGACGTACTGATCTTCGAAGAGCACGAGCAGCCCGTTGAGAAAATCACGTACGAGACTCTGTGCGGCGAAACCGATCGCCACGGCAGCGATGCCGCCGATCGTGACCACCGAAGCAATCGGGACATCGAGCACAGAGAGCGTGAGCAAGGCCGCAATGAAGTAGGTAATGATGCGCTCGAAACCGATCAACGCCTTCGACATCGTCGGCACGCGCAAGAGCGAGCGCACCTGCTCCTCGGGCGTGGTTCCAAACGTCGCCCATCCTCGCACGGTGTGATAAATCGCGAGCGAGAGTACGCGCTCGATAAGAAATGCGGCGACCCAAATCCCCGCGATGCGACCGCCCGTGCGCAAGATAAGACGACCGGCGGAGACCGTCTGCGGAAAGAGCGTAAGTGCGAGCGCGATTGCAATCACCCACACCAGCGTCAGAAGGCCCGGCGCGATCGCGGCGGTGAGCGTCGCGGGCCGCAGCCGGATCGCAATGATTCCCCCAAGGCTCAGAATGACGAGGCCGATAGAAACATAGACGATCAAGGCTGCGTTGCGGTGAATCTGCTCCGGTTGTCGGCGTTGCAGTGCGAGCACGACCGATTGCTGCAATGCCTGGGCCCAGCGCGCGGCGAGATCGGCAGCCGGAAGGTTCGCTTGCAGCGCATCGTCGGAGGTCACGGTGAGAATTGGGAACGGGCTGCGGTGACGGTCGTCGGTTGCTACCAGCACGTACTCGCCGCGCTCTTGCACGGCTTTGACTTCGAACGTTTTCGGATTGTAAACCGTGTTATCGCTGTCCGGTTCGACCGTGAGCAGTTGTGCAATCGCGCCGTTGATGAGAAACACGCGCGTTCCGATCGGCATCGCTCCGGCAGGCGGGCTGGCGAGCGCCGAGACCCGGAACACCGGAATCCCATCGATGTCGATCGGCAGGGTCTCGTACAGCGACGGCTTTGCGCTCGGGCTCGAGGGAATAAGCCCGGCCGGCACCTGCGCCCGCGCATGCCCCGTCCACGCCGCGCATACGAATGCGGCAAGTACGGGTATTAATAGGTAGCGAAGCGAACGCATCGCGACCAGACTTCATGACACTCACCGATCTCACCCTCACCGCCGACGTCGAACGCGAAACTACGCCGATTTTCGAGCGCGTCGCCAACGTCATTCCGCGCGTCGAGTGGCCGCTGCACGCCCCCTACGTCGCCGCGATCAACCGGCTCAAGCGCGAACGCAACGCAGTGATCTTGGCGCACAACTACCAGGTGCCCGAGATCTACCACACCGTCGCCGACATCGTGGGCGATTCGCTCGCGCTCGCGATGCGCGCCGCCGAGACCGATGCCGATGTGATCGTGCTGTGCGGCGTGCACTTTATGGCCGAAACGGCCAAGCTCGTCAATCCGAGCAAGACCGTACTCGTCCCCGATCTGTTGGCCGGATGCTCGCTTGCCGAATCGATCACGGCTGCCGATGTGCGCCTCTTGCGCGAAACGTATCCGGGCGTTCCGGTCGTCACGTACGTGAACACGTCGGCCGCCGTAAAAGCCGAGTCGGACGTCTGCGTAACCAGCGGCAATGCAGTCGAAATCGTCGAGGCACTCAACGTACCGCGCGTAATCTTCCTCCCCGATGAGTATTTGGCAAAGTACGTCGCGTCAAAGACAACGACCGAGATCATCGCGTGGAAAGGCCACTGCGAAGTGCACGAGCGCTTCACCGGCGCCGAGATTCGCCGCTTCCGCGAAGGCGATCCCACACTGGTCGTGATCGCGCATCCGGAGTGCCCGCCCGACGTGCTGGCCGAAGCTGACTACGTCGGCTCGACGCACGGCATGGTCGAATATGTGGGAGCGCACCAAAACGCGCGCGTGTTGCTTATGACCGAGTGCTCGATGGCGGACAACGTGTCGGGCACGTATCCGAGCGTCGAGTTCGTGCGCCCGTGCAATCTCTGTCCGCACATGAAGCGCAACACACTGCCGAAGATTTTGCACAGTCTCGAAACGATGCAGTACGAAGTCACGGTCGACCCCGCGATTGTCGCAGCGTGCGCGAGCCGCCGTCGACAGAATGCTCGAGTTTTCCAAAACGCTTCGAGGCGCCTCGCCAACCGCGTGAGCATGCAAACCTATCGGACGGGTGTCGTCGTCGTCGGTGCGGGCATCGCCGGCTTAATGGCCGCGCTGAAGCTTGCGCCGACGCCGGTCACCGTGTTGTCCAAGCGGCGCTTGGGCAGTGGTGCGGCGACCGATTGGGCGCAAGGCGGGATCGCAGCGGCGATGGGCGCCGACGATTCACCGTCGCTGCACGCAATCGATACACAGCGCGCGGGCGCCGGTATTAGCGATGCGCGCATTGTGAAGATTCTCACCAGCGACGCGCCGGCGCGGATCGAAGAGTTGCTTGAGCTCGGAGCCACGTTCGATCGCGACGCGTCGGGCGAGCTTGCACTTGGGCGCGAGGCGGCGCATCAGCGTCGCCGTATCGTAAAAGCCGGCGGCGATGCAACCGGCCACGAAATTCTCAACACGCTCATCGCAGCGGTGCGCGAATCGCCGTCGATTACCGTCGTCGAAGACGTGACCGCCGACGATATCATCCTGCACGATGGGCGCGCAGCCGGCATCTATGCGCACACCAAGGCCGGTGAAACGTATGCCTATATCGCAGACGCCGTCGTGCTTGCAACCGGCGGCATCGGTCGTTTGTACCGGTACACAACCAATCCGGTCGAAGCGACCGGTGACGGTATTGCAATGGCCGCACGCGCTGGGGCAACGCTCTCCGATATGGAGTTCGTGCAATTTCACCCGACCGCGCTTGCGATCGGCGCGGATCCCATGCCGCTCGTCACCGAAGCGGTGCGCGGCGAAGGCGCGATCCTCGTCAACGATTTGGGCGAGCGTTTCATGCTCGCAATTCATCCCGATGCCGAGCTTGCACCGCGTGACGTCGTCGCGCGCGCAATCTTCGAACAACAGCAGCGCGGGCGTCTCGTCGGTCTGGATGCGCGCGCGGCGATCGGCGAGAAGTTCCCTGAGGAGTTTCCCACGGTTTTCGGCTTCTGCCAAGCCGCCGGCATAGATCCCCGTGTGTCGCGTATTCCGGTCGCACCGGCTGCCCACTATTTCATGGGCGGCGTCGCGGTCGACGAGTGGGGCCGGGCATCAGTTCCCGGCTTGTGGGCCTGCGGTGAATGCAGCGCAAGCGGCGTGCACGGCGCCAATCGTCTCGCAAGCAACTCGCTGCTCGAAGCATTGGTCTACGGTTCGCGCGTTGCCGAGAACATCGCGAGTTCGCCGAAGACGGAGCTGCACGATGTGTCCCTCAACTACGGGGCTCTCGGCCGCGCTCGAGACGACAACGGACAAACCGTCCAAGCGATCGACGATCTGCGCAACCTGATGTATGCAAACGTCGGACTCGTACGCAACGAGTTCGGCCTGCGCGAGGCGCTTTCACGCATCGAAGAGCTTGAAAGCAGTTTCCCCGGCGCAGCGAATGAACTGCGAAACCTTCTCGTCATCGGCCGGCTGGTGGCCGAAGCGGCGCTTGCGCGCAAAGAGAGCCGCGGCAGCCACTACCGATCGGACTACCCGTCAACGGATGAATCGCTTGCAAAACGCTCCTTCACGCGCCTCGTCCGCGTCTAAACCGGATCGGCTCCTGGTCGAGCCGCTCGTCCATGTTGCGCTGCTCGAGGATCTCGCGCACGGCGGCGACATCACGACCGATGCGATCGTTCCAGCGGGGTTACGCACCACCGCGAACATCGTCGCGCGTGCCGAGGGCGTGATCGCCGGGCTGGACGCGGCGCTTCTCGTATTCGAACTGCTCGAACCGGGAGCGACGCACGCAACGATCCGCTCGCCCGACGGATCCGCTGTCTCGCTCGGAACGGTCGTTGCCGAACTCGAAGGACCTGCGCGCGTATTGCTCACCGGCGAACGCACGATGCTCAACCTGCTCTGCCGCTTGAGCGGTATTGCAACGGCCACGCGCAAACTCGTCGACGCGGTCGCCGGGACGCGAGCGCAGGTCATTGATACGCGCAAAACGACACCCGGACTGCGCGTTTTGGAAAAGTATGCGGTTCGCTGCGGCGGTGGCGGCAATCATCGCTTTGGACTCGACGACGCGGTCTTGATCAAAGACAACCATCTCGCACTGGCCGGTTCGATTCATGAGGCCGTAGCACGCGTGCGCGAACGCAACGGGCACATGGTGAAGGTCGAAGTCGAAGTCGACACGCTCGAGCAACTACGCGCAGCACTGCGCGAGCCGATCGACGCCGTGCTGCTCGATAACATGGAACCGGCGACGCTGCAAGAAGCAGTGCGCATCGTCAATGGTGCCGTGCTTACCGAGGCAAGCGGCGGCGTTCGTCCGGAGACGATTGCCGCGATTGCCGCATCGGGCGTCGATCTGATCTCGGTCGGGTGGCTGACGCACAGCGCACCCTCTCTTGACCTAGCACTGGACATCGCGGTCTAAGGTTTCGGAGGGCCGCCCCAGCCGCCGCGCATTCCCGGACCGCGCATCATGCCGCCGTGTCCGCCGGCCATTGCAAGCAAGATCCGTCCCGCATCAGGCGTACGCGGTTTGTGGCTACGACGCGGGCGTGGTGCGCCGCTTGGTGATGGCCAAGGATGCGCTGCGCGCATCTGCTGCATTTGCGTTTTCATCGCCGCGCGAAATTGCGTGTCGGCATTGATGATCGCCGTTTTTTCACTCGCCGAAAGTGCGGCATCGAGTTTTGCTACCGCGGCCTTCGGGTCCGGGCTAGCGGCGATCGCCAGCTCTCCGACGATTGAGGCATAGAGTTGCTTGTGCGCGGGAGTAAGGGCGCCAAGGACTTGCGCGCGGTATTGCTTATGGAGCGTTTCCATCTGTTGGAAGTTCGCACGCATTTGCGCTGAAGGTTGGCCACCCGCATCATGCTGTGCAAGGGCAATCGCCGGCACTGCAAACGCGAGCGTGAGTACGAGAAAAAGACGTTTCATGACTTCCTTTTACATCCGCCCGCCTTGGAATTGCTGAGAAAGCGAGGCGGCCTTGGGTTCGGCACAGAAGCGACAGGCCTATGGCAGATCCGACGAAGCAGCCGCCGACCACGCCTGCAAAGACCAACTACGATAGCGAGACCCCGCCGCGCCTGATCAACTTCATGTCGAAGGGCTGGACTGAGGCGCCGCTACGTGCCGGCGCGCACCCGCAGCTCGCGCGTTTGCAGTCGCGCCGCGACGAGCTCTCGCGCTCGTTTCCCGGATGCTACTTGGTCGTTCCGGCGGGCCAAGAGCACGTCCGCGCCAACGACACCAACTTCCGCTTCCGTCCCTCGAGCGACTTTGCATATTTGATGGGCACAGGCGAACCCGGAGCGCTGCTCGTTATGGAACCCGAGGGCGCGTCACACCGCACGCTGCTCTTCGTGCCCGAACACAATCGTGGAAAGGCTGAGTTCTTCACCGATCGTGTGTACGGCGAATTGTGGGTCGGGCGGCATCGCGGACTCGACGAAAGCCAGATCTTCTTCGGCGTCGATCGCTGCCGGCCGCTGCAAGAGATCCCGGCATATCTCGACGACCTTCGTGCGACGCCGCATTCCGTGCGCCTCGTGCGCGGGCACAACCGCGCAATCGACGGCGCGCTCGAGCCAAGCGACAACGACGACGAGTTGGCCACGCACCTTTCGGAGATGCGCCTGGTCAAGGACGAGTACGAAATTGCCGAGCTGCGCAAAGCCTGCGAGATAAGCAAGCGTGCATTCGAAGACGTCATTCGAACGTTTCCCTACGCAAAGAGCGAGCGCGAATTCGAAGGCGCGTTTTGGAACCGTGCTCGCATCGAGGCCAACGACGTCGGTTACTTGACGATCGCCGCCTCCGGACACAACGCGTGCACGCTGCACTGGAATCGTAACGACGGCGCTGTCGACAAGAACGCGCTGCTGTTGCTCGACGCGGGCGTTGAGTGCGATTCGCTCTACACTGCCGACATCACGCGTACGTTGCCTTTGAGCGGCCGCTATTCGCGCGCTCAACGCGCGGTGTACGACATCGTGTACGAAGCGCAGCGCATCGGTATCGACGCCGTCGCCGCCGGCAATGATTTCCTTGAACCAAACCGTCGTGCAATGCGGGTGCTTGCCAAAGGTTTGATCGACCTCGGCGTTCTCACCTGTTCGCTCGACGAGGCACTCGAACCCGAGAACCAATACTACCGGCGCTACACACTTCACAATGTGAGCCACATGCTCGGCATCGACGTACACGATTGCGCGCATGCGCGGGCCGAAAATTATCGCTACGGCACGTTACGCGAAGGCATGGTGCTCACCGTCGAGCCCGGGTTGTACTTCCAACCCGACGACGAAACGGTGCCGGCAGAACTTCGCGGCATCGGTGTGCGCATCGAAGACGACGTCGTCGTCACCTCGGGAGGACGCGAGAATCTCTCCGCGATTCTGCCTTCGAAGGCGGATGCGGTCGAACGCTGGATCGCCGATCTGACGGTTTGATCTACAAAGATCAGGTACTCGTCGTCGAGCCGACCGGCATCGAGACGGTGCCTGATGCGTCGCGTCACGGAGCGGCGCGCGATCTCTTTGGCGTGTGGTTCTCGGCGAATGCCGAGATCGCCACCTGGATGGTCGGCGTCTTTATCGCCGCGATATTCGGCGCGGATCTGCGCAGCGCCATCTTCGGGATCGTGCTTGGAAACCTGTTCGGTTACGCGATTCTCGGCGTGCTCGCGACAGTTGGTCCGCGCTATGGTGTGCCCCAGATGCTCGCTTCGCGCCTTGCATTCGGCAAGCGCGGCAACGTGGCGCCTGCCACGCTGAGTTTCTTGGCCGGCGTCGGCTGGTTCACGATCAACACGATCTTCGGTGCATACGCGCTGCAAACGATCGCGCATCTTTCGTACGGCATTGCACTTTCGATCATGCTCGTCTTGCAGATCGTGCTTGCGATCTACGGCTACAACCTCATCGGCGTCTTCGAGCGCGTGAGCGCCGTGCTACTCGCAGCGGGCTTCGCGTTGCTCGGCGCCGTGACGCTGCCGCTGGCGTCCTGGGCGCCCGCGCACGCACCGCTTACCGGCTTCATGTTTGCTGCGGCGCTCGCATTCGCGTATGCGATGGGCTGGGTGCCATGCGCATCGGACTACTCGCGCTATCTTCCCTCGCAGACCAATCCACGCGCCGTGTTCTGGTATGCATTCGCAGGATGCGCGCTGCCCTGCATCGCGCTCGAGATCTTAGGCGCGGCGGCAGTCACCGCGTCGCACGTAAACCTGCGCATCGATGTGCCGACCGAAGCAATCTCGCAGCTCCTCGGCTCGGGTATCGTCGCAAAGCTCGTGCTCGTGACCGTTGTGCTCGGCACACTCACCGCGAACTGCATGAATCTCTATTCGGGCGCACTCGCAGCACTCGTGGCGTTCGACGTACGCGTGAAGCGCGCGATCGCCGCACTCGTCGTCGGCATGCTCGGTGCACTGCTGGCGCTCGGCGGTGCAAATCCGGCACACACCGCCGAATTCTACACGAACTTCTTGCTCTTGCTCTCGTATTGGGCAGCGCCGTGGGCCGGCGTCGTGCTCGTCGATCAATGGCAGTCGCGCGGGCTGCGGCGCGATCCCCATGCGGTCTCGCCGTGGCGGGCAGGTACGCCCGCGTGGATCCTTGGCGTGGTTGCATCGATCCCATTCTGGAACCAAGCGTGGTTTACCGGAGTATTTGCACACGCGTACCCGCAATACGGCGACCTCTCGTACTACGTCGGATTCGTCCTGGCGGGGGCCGCAATGGCTGCGTTCAGCCGGTTTGTACCACGCACTTGACACAAACCTATATTTTGTATTAACCTGTCGATACAATGAGAGTGACATGCTAAACGTCGACCACGTCCGCAAAGATTTCGGTTCGGTGCGCGCCGTAAGCGACGTGCACTTCACGATCGATGGTGCCACGACGTTTGGGTTGCTCGGACCCAACGGCGCCGGCAAGACCACGACGATGCGCATGATCCTCGGCATCCTGATTCCCGACGCAGGTCGCGTCACGTGGAACGGCGCCCCCATCGACGACGGCAGCCGCCGCCATTTCGGCTACTTGCCCGAGGAGCGCGGTATCTACGGCAAGATGAAAGTGCGCGAGCAAATCGCGTACTTCGGCAAGCTCCATGGGCTGCGCGATCCCGATCTGGCGAAGCGCGTCGACAGCTGGATCGACCGGCTCGGTCTCTCCATCTATGCCGATCGTCCATGCGGCGAACTCTCCAAAGGCAATCAACAGAAGGTGCAGGTCGCGTGCGCGTCCGTGCACGCACCGCAACTCCTCGTGCTCGACGAACCCTTCTCCGGTCTCGATCCGGTCAACGCCGACGTGTTACTCGCCGTGCTCAACGACTTGCGCGCGAACGGGACGACATTGATTCTCTCGAGCCACCAGATGTGGCAACTCGAAGAATTGTGCTCGCGATTCTGCATCATCGCGGGCGGCGCAAATCGCGTCGAAGGGACGCTGACCGAGCTTCGCTCCGCGTGGCCAACGCGCGTCGTGCGCGTCGCGCCCGCCGATGCAAGCCTTCGTTCGCTGCTCGAGCGCGTCGACGGTGCGAAGCCGCTGATGCCGATCGACGGGGCGATCGACTACCAAGTTCCGGCAAACACCGACTTCGCTGCGTTGTTGCGCACGCTGGTCGATGCCGCGCCGGTCACAAAATTCGAAGCAATCGAACCTTCCTTGCATGAAATATATCTGCGCGCCATTGGGGAGAGTGCGGCATGATCGGCGATCTCGGAACGGTCTACGTCGCGGAGATCATGCGGCGCATCAAGTCGCGTCCGTTTCTCGTCGGGCTGTTCGTCGGTGTTTTTGCGATCATGATCTTGCTCAAACTCCCGGCGCTCTTGACCGGCGTGGTCAATAGTTCCAAGACCGCGATCCTGATCGGCGACCCATCGCTCACCGCGCGTGCAAAGCCGCTGCTCTCCGACGACTATAAAATCGTCGGGTCGCAACGCAGCGGTCCGGTCGACGACGCGTTGCTCAAGCGCACCCATGCAAGTGCAGCGATCGAGCTGCACAGCGACGTTGCGGGATTACACGTGACGGTCTACGCACACGATCCGGGAAGCGTCGGACAAAACGAAATGCGCCGCGACTTGTTGCCGTTGCAACTCCAGTTGACGACGGGGCGGAACGCCGCGGGTGTTTCGAAGATCACGTCGATCCCGGTAACAATTCAGGCCGTCGGCTCGAGGTTTGCCTCGGCCGGTCTCGCTACCGCAGCCAAAGGCATCGCCTACACGCTGCTTTTCTTCCTCTATCTGCTCACCATCTTGAATAGCCAGCTCGTGATGAGTTCGGTTGCGGAAGAAAAGACGAGTCGCATCGCCGAGTTGCTGATCGCCTCGGTGAATCCGAGCGCATTGCTCGCCGGAAAAATCCTCGCATCCGCCACATTGGGATTTCTTCAACTCGCGGTGTGGATCGCGAGCGCGGTCTTCCTGACCGGCGGCTCGGGCTCGGCGCAGGGACATGGAGCGAGCGACCAGCTGATGTCGTTTACCAACGCGCTCGATGTGCTCACACCCGGTTTGATCGCTGCGTTTCTGACCTGGTTCATCATCGGATTTCTGCAGCTCTCGACGCTCTTTGCGGCGGCCGCTTCACTCATCAATCGCACCGAGGATCTTGGCAGCATCTCGTTCCCGCTCGTGATGCCGATCGTCGCGGCATTTCTCATCGCGATTACCGGCCTTGCCGCACCCGACACGCCGCTCGTTGTTGCGTGCAGTTTCGTGCCGCTTCTCGCGCCGTTCGTCATGTTCGTGCGTATTGCCGTCAGCACCGTGCCGCTCTGGCAGATCGCACTCTCGCTCGCGATCAACCTGGTGGCGCTCTATATCATCGCGATTCTCGCGGGCAAGATCTATCGCGTCGGCATGCTGCTCTACGGACGCGCACCAAGCCTGCGTCAAGTCTGGAGCGTCATCGTTTCTTAGCTCTTCGACCGAAGAACTTTCTAATGGACGCGATCGTTCCGCGCATTGCTTCGCGCGGACCGGCGGATGCTCGACGTCGATGGCCATAACGAGATTTTGCTTCTCGGCGGCGAAGGGAGGCCCATGCCGCTTCTCGTGGTCCCGACGCCGCTTGGAAATCTCGGCGATATCACGCAGCGAGCACGCGAGACGCTGCGCGACGCCGACCTGGTCGTTGCGGAGGATACGCGTGTCGCGCGCAAGCTTCTAAGCGCGCTCGGCATCGCGTCGAAAGAACTGTGGAGCTATCGCGAGCAGAACGCTGGCGCGGTAACCGCGGGCATTCTCGAACGCGCGCGCGAGCAACGTGTCGTGCTGGTCACCGACGCCGGCACGCCGGGCATCTCCGATCCCGGCAACGAGCTTATCGCCGCCGCACGCGACGCGAACATTCCAATCGACGTGCTCCCTGGGCCCAGCGCATTGCTGGGCGCTGCCGTCTTGAGCGGGTTTTCGCTGCGTCGCTTCATCTTTGAAGGCTTTCCGCAGCGCAGCGCTTCGGCGCGGCGAAAGCAATTCGCCGACGCACTGCGCACCGGCGTGACCACGATTTGGTTTGAGTCGCCCCAGCGCATTGCGGCGACACTGGCCGATTTGGCCGAGGTTGCGCCCGACGCACGCGTCTTCGTGGTCCGTGAATATACGAAGAAGTTCGAACAACAGGTCCTCGGTACGCCGGCGGCTGTTGCCGCCGAGCTCGCGCAGCCCGTACGCGGCGAGATCGCCTTCGCGATCGCACCCTATGCGTCGGCGCAAGCGGAGCAAGCACCCCGCGACCTCGATGCGGAGATCGACGAGCTGCTCGCGAGCGGCGCAAGCGTTGCCGACGTGGCACGGCGCCTTGCCCACGACGGCGCGGGGAACCGGCGCGAGCTCTACACGCGGGCCAGCCAGCGGCGTTCGCCGAACAAGCATCCCCGCAAATGAGCCGCGCGTTTTATGTCACCACCCCGATCTACTACATCTCGGGCAACCCCCACATCGGTCACGCCTACACGACGGTCGTGGCCGACGTGCTGGCGCGTACCGCGCGCGCCGGAGGCCCGGCCTGGATGCTCACCGGAACCGACGAACACGGACAAAAAGTAGCAAACGCCGCAGCCGAACACGGTAAAACTCCGCAAGAATGGTGCGACGAGCTGGTGCCGCGCTGGAAGTCGCTCTTTGCCGCCTACCATGTCGCGTACGACGATTTCATCCGCACGACGGAACCGCGCCACACGACCAAGGTCCAACGCGTCTTCGAACGCTTGCGTGAAAACGGCGATATCTATCTCGGCAAATACGAGGGCTGGTACTGCGTCGACGACGAGACGTTTTGGCTCGAATCGAAATTGGTCAACGGGCGCTGCCCAACGTGCGGGCGCGAGGTGCAGTGGATCTCCGAAGACGACTGGTTTTTCCGGCTCTCCAAATATCGCGACAAACTGCTGGACTACTTCAAGAAGAATCCGGAGTGGGTGCGTCCGCACAGCGTCTACAACGAGATGGTGGCGATCCTCGAAGAGGGCCTCGAAGATCTTTCGATCTCACGCACCAATCTGGCGTGGGGCATTCCGATCCCGGATGATGGCGGCGTCATCTACGTCTGGTTCGATGCGCTACTAAACTACATCACCGCGATCGGTTGGTCCGAAGACCAAGAGCGCTTTGCGCAAGTGTGGCCTGCGAAGGTGCAGCTCATCGGCAAAGAGATCGCGCGCTTTCACACGATCATTTGGCCGGCAATTCTGTGGGCGCTGGGCGAAACCGCGCCGGAGCTCGTTTTCGCGCACGGCTGGATCACCGTTGACGGACAGAAGATGGGCAAAAGCGTCGGCAACGCGGTCGATCCGTTCGTGCTGGCCGAGCGCTTCGGCGCCGACTCGCTGCGTTATTTTTTGTTGCGTGAAGCGCCGTTCGGGAGCGACTTTTCGTATTCCGAAGAGAAGATTGTGCAGCGGCACAACAGCGATCTTGGCAACGATCTCGGCAACCTGCTCAAACGCACGCTCTCGATGTTGCAAAAATACCGCGACGGCATCGTGCCTCACCGCAGCGACGAAGCCGTGTTCGTGCAACGTTTCACGCCGCTGCCGCAACGCGTGCGCGAGCTGATCTTCCGTCTCGACTTCCGCGGCGCCCTCGAGGCGATCTGGGAGCTGGTCAACGCGCTCAATCGCGCAATCGACGAACGCAAGCCGTGGACGCTTGCCAAAGAGGGGCGCGACCGCGATCTCGACGCGCTGCTCTACGACCTATGCGAGGGCCTGCGCTGGCTTGCGGTGCTGTTGCATCCGTTTATGCCCGAACGCGCGATGCAGATGTGGGCGCAGCTCGGATTGCACGAGGGCATCGCCGACGATTGGTTACGCACGTTGCATTGGGGCGGGCTTGAACCAGGAACGCAAACCAAGGTTGGCGACGTGCTCTTCCCGCGTATCGAACTCCCGGAAAGTGCACCGGTAACATGAGCGAACGCAACGCGCCGAGCCGCGCGATCACCGTGGGAGGCGGTATCGTCGCAATCGCCGGGCTCGCCGTTGCGCTTACGCTCTACGCGCGCGTTTTCACCCAGGTCGATTGGGCCCTCACGCTCGCGGCCGCTGCGGCGATCGCCTTCGTCGCAGCAAACGCGCTACCGGTCCGCGGACTTCGCATGCGCCGAACGGGCCTTTCGGCCGAAGCGATCTTTCTCGATTTGCCGATTGCTGCGCCGCTCTTCGCACTCGGCGGCAACGTCGGCCCTACGGCGTGTGCCCTCGCGTTCGCACTCGGCTTTGGTTGCGCATCGGTCGTACGCAACGCAGCTCCGGTTGCCGACTTGCCGCGCCACGGTGTGCTGCGAATACTCGCCGCGCTTGCCATTCTTCCACTTGGTCTCAACGCGGCGCAAATGCAAACGCCGACATATGCGGCCGTCGTGTTCGCCGCCGTGGTGATCTTCGTATTCGGGATCTCGGCGCCGGCCTCGGCATATACGTTCCATCTTGCGCTGATGCGCTTGTGGACGCGGCTTGGTCGCGACCCGCGCACGTGGGGTATTATCGCCGGCGGCGTGATTTGGGCAACGGTAGCGCGCAACGAGATCGTACTTGGCGAGTATCCGCTCGCGATGGCGCTCTGGTTGCCGGTCTGCCTTTGTGCGTTCTTGCTGCACACGATCGACAAGCAACAATCCGAGCTGCACCGTCTGCGTCTCGTACGCGACGCCGTTCAGGCGATGCTCGGTGAGCGCAACCCGCTTCCGCAAATCAATGCGATACTTGCAACCTTGCGCGTTCCATCGTTCGACGAAACCGTCTCGGTGTACTCGGCGACCAGCGCGCGCACGGATTCGTGGCGCGTGATCACCACGGTCGGCCCAGCTTTGAGCTCCGCCGGCGACGAACTCGGACGCCGCATCTTGGCGCGCCTGAAATTCAGTGATGCCCCATCGACGACGCTGCGTGACGACTACTACACGACGTACGCCTTCGCCGCCAGCCTCGCCGACGGCGAAGTGCACGGTGCGGTGACCGTGCACCGCCGCAACGACCGCCCGCTCTCGAACGACCAGATCCAGCAGTTTGCCAACGCCGCGCTCGAGCTTGCACCGCTGTTGCGCGACATGCGCGCGATCGCCGCGACGCAGAGTGCAGCCACCATCGACGGCCTGACCGGTCTTGTCAATCGCGCAACCGCGATGGATCGTTTGCAGACGATGCTGAACCAGGTCTCGATCACCGAGTTCGGCGCGGTTCTGTTATTGGACATCGACCACTTCAAATTGATCAACGACCAGCTCGGCCACGCTGCCGGCGACGAGTGTCTGCGCAAGATCGGCGAGATCATTCGCGCGGCGGTGCGTGGCGGCGATACTGCGGGGCGCGTCGGCGGCGAGGAGTTCCTCATCATCATGCCGGGTGCGTCGCGCGACATCGCGCTGGCCGTCGGCGAGCGTCTGCGCATCGCGGTGTCACTCGGCGGCATGCGCTACGGCGACGGCGAATCGGTCACGGCGAGCATCGGCGCCGCGGCCGCGCGGGTCGGCGACACGCCCGAGACGATCCTCGCGCGCGCCGATCGCGGCCTCTACGAGGCCAAGCGCCAAGGCCGCAATCGCCTTGTGGAAAATTTGGAATCGGCATGATTGATACGCATGCGCACGTGCACGACGCGAAATTCGACGCCGATCGTGCGGCGGTTATCGACCGCGCGCGTACCGCCGGCGTCACGACGATGATCACCGTCGGTTGCGACGTGGCCGACTCGTTCCGCGCGCTCGAGCTCGCTCGCGAGTACCGGCTCTATTCATCGGTCGGTATTCACCCGCACGAAGCCAAGAACGCACCGGCCGATATACCGGCGATCTTTGAATCCTTTTTGCGCGACCCGCGCGTGGTAGCGATCGGCGAGGCGGGGCTCGATTATTATTACGACCACAGCCCACGCGACGTGCAGCGCCGTGTCTTGCGCGAGCAGCTCCAGCTCGCGCGCGACGCCGGCTTTCCATTCATCTTCCACCAGCGCGACGCGTTCGATGATTTTCTCGAGGTCTTACGCGAGCAATGGTCGTCGCCGATGCGCGGCGTCGTGCACTGCTTCACGGGCGACGCCGCGCAAGCGAAAATCTTGACGCAAGAGTTTGGACTCTACCTTGGCATCGGCGGCGTCCTTACGTTCAAAACTGCCGAGTCGCTGCGCGAAGCGGTGTGCGCCGTCGGACTTGGCGCGCTCGTGCTGGAGACCGACTGCCCTTACCTCGCGCCGATACCGCATCGCGGCGAGCGCAACGAGCCGGCGTTTGTTGCACTCACCGCAGCGCGCCTTGCAGAGGTGCTCGACTGCGGCATCGACGAGGTTGTTTCCGCGACCGACGCGAACGCGCGGAATTTGTTCTCACTCAAAAAAGAATAGGGATCGAGGAGCCGGATGCATTTTCTTTTCGCCCTACTAGGGGTGATACTGCCGTTTACGGCAGCAACGCCGTACGCTACCAAAGCATCGCCGCTCGTGCTCAGCGTCGACGCATCGCTCGCTGCACGCGGCATTGCCTACGTACACGAACGCATCCCGGTGAAGCCCGGCGCCATGACGCTGGTGTATCCCAAATGGATTCCCGGCGAACACGGCCCGACCGGCCCGCTGAACAACCTCACCTCGATTCGCGTCAAGGCCGACGGCACGTCGCTCGACTGGCGGCGCGATACCGTGGACCTCTATGCATTTCACGTTAACGTTCCCCCAGGTGTCTCGTCGCTCGACGTGACCTTCACCGTGCTGATGGATGCGCCGGGCGACATCATGTCGACCCACAACGTAACGATCATCAACTGGAACCGCTACATTCTGTATCAGGCCGGGATCGACTCGCACGACTACTACGTCAAGCCGTCGATCACTGTGCCGAGCGGTTGGGAGTTCGGGACCGCGTTGCGCGATCCGCAACGCGCCGGCAACGTCGTCAACTTCGCGGTGACAGCGCTGAACATGTTCGTCGACTCACCGCTCGATATGGCGCAATACGTGAAAAAGTGGATGCTCTGGCAAGGCGACGGCTCGTTCGTCGAACTCGACGCATTTGCCGGTCGCCCGCAAGATCTCGAGGTCCCCGACAAGATGGTCGACGCATACAAGCGTGTCCCGGCCGAAGCGTTTGCGCTCTACGGGTCGCGGCACTTCGATGACTATCACGCGCTGCTTACGCTCAGCGACGAGATCGGCTTTCAAGGAATCGAGCACCACCAATCGAGCGACGATCGCTCGCCCAACGACTTCCTGACCAATCCGCAGGAGGCACTCGAAGGCGGCGACTTGGTGACGCACGAGTTCTCACACTCGTGGAACGGCAAGTACCGCCGCCCGGCAGATCTCACGACGCCAAACTTCCAAGTGCCCCAGCAGACCGATTTGCTCTGGGTGTACGAAGGCATGAACCAATACCTCGGCGATCTGCTCTCGTTCCGCGCCGGCATCCGCGACTACAAAACCTATCCGGAATACCTTGCCTCGACCTATGCCGAAATGGACACGGAGACGGGTCGCGAAACGACGCCGATCATCGACCTCGCCTCGGGCGCGCCGTACTTCTACGTGGCACGTGGTGACTATCATGCCATCCGGCGTAGCGCAAACGACTTCTACACCGAAGGTGAACTGCTTTGGCTCGACGTCGATACGATTATTCGCGAACGATCGCACGGCGCGCGCTCGCTCGACACCTTCCTACACAAGTACACCGAGCCGTCGACGACGGGACCGCTCACGAAGACGTACGATCGCGCCGAGATCGAAGCAACGCTCAATAGCGTTGAACCGTACGACTGGCACGCATTCTTTGAAAAATACGTGTACAACGTAGCCGAGCACCCACCAACCGATGAGATCGAGCGCTCGGGATGGCGCTTCGTCTACAATGACAAACCCAACGCCTTCATTAAGGCGGGCGAAGGTCTGCGCCACTCGATCAACGCGTGGTACTCGATCGGCGCGCAGATCTCGTCGCGGACCGGCCGTGTCTCCGACGTTCGCGAGAATTCACCAGCGTGGAAGGCCGGGCTCGCCGTCGGCGAGACGATCGAAGCCGTGGACGGCCAGAATTTCGATCCCGATGTCTTCACGTACGCGCTCAAACGCGCGGAAAAAGGCGGCCCGGCGATTGCGATGGTCGTTTCACAGGACGGCTGGTTTACGACGCTGACGATCGACTACCACGATGGTCCACGCTATCCGCATCTCGAGCGTATTCCGAATACGCCCGACATGCTCGATGCGATCATGAAACCGCATGCGCAGTAGACCAACGCTGCTCGAAAGCATCCCGTAAGTGTGACACGATTGGGGGTGCGTCGGTGCGCACGCCCCAATCGATCTGATCGGGATGGTCGAACGCGACCGTCGCGTTAGTCGAACCAAGCCATCCACGCGTTCCGTCGACGACGGCGAGTTTCTCGTCGGCATCGCAAACGCGCACGCCGACGCCGTCGGCGGCTAACTTCTTGAGCGCACCCTTTTCGTTGACGTTATCTTGCAGGTCGCGCGTGTTAACGAGCACGCGCACGTGGGCACCGGAACGTGCGGCACCATCAATTGCATCGTAGACGCGATTGTTCGCACCGAACGACTCACTCTCGACGATCACCTCGGCTCCGGCATGCGCTTCGTGCAACAATCGCGCCTCGGAGGCGAGCGACTCGCGCTTTGCAACGGAAAAAAATGGAGTTGGCGGATCTTCTTTGCCGCCGGCTGCGTCGGCAACGATCTGCGCATCGATCGGAAAATTGTCGCGAACGATCGTGTCGGCGCCGTCGCCGGGCCAGTTGCGGTCGTCGAGAAACAGCGTGCCATCGACCAATGCGGCTTTGCAGTGCAACATCGCATCGGAATCGTTCTTGTCGGGATGGACGAGTTGCGCATCGGCCCCCGCGGCGCGCAGCTGTGCAATCGTGGCCGCATTTGCGGCGCCGACGCCCCCGTCATCCTTATAGATGTAGCCCTCGAGCCGCACACGCACGTGCGTGCCGGCTTTTGCCGCGGCCGTAAGGCTGTCGAGCACCGATCCGGCGGGCAGCGTGTACGCCATGAGCGAAACGTCGTGCGCGCCGTGGAACGCGGCAAGCAACTCGCTCGTCGAACTGAGTGCGATCATCAGCGCTCCCTTCACGACGAAGGTGGGCCATAGCTAGGGGAGAAGTGGCTGACTTCGCATGGCAACCCGGGTACCCGTTCCTCCCTCCTCGGATAAAGGCGCGTACGTTCGCGAGATGTTCGCGCGGATCGCTCCGCGCTACGACGTCGCCAATCGCGTGCTTACCGCCGGCATGGATGAAGGCTGGCGCAAACGCGCGATCGCGTTGCTCTCGCCACCACATGGCGGACGCGTCCTCGATCTATGCTGCGGAACCGGTGACGTGGTTTTCCATCTGCTTCGCACGGACCCGTCGCTCCACGTCGCGGGCATCGACTTCTGTGCGCCAATGCTCGACGGCGCGCGCGCGCGCGCGAAGCACGAGTCGCGCGGCGATGCTACGTTTCTCGAAGGCGACGTCATGGCGCTGCCGTTCGAGGACGCGAGTTTTGATGGCGCAACGATGGGATTCAGCTTGCGCAACGTGGTCGACATCGATCACGTATTGCGTGAGATTCTCCGCGTCCTCAAACCCGGCGCACGGTTTGTGAACCTCGACGTGAGCAAAGCGCCGAACCGCCTTTTCAAACGCGTCTTCGATCTCTACTTCTATAATGTCGTTCCGTGGATCGGCGGACTGGTTGGCGGCTCGCGTCAAGCCTACACATATCTGCCGAATTCGCTTACCAATCATCCCAACGCCGGAGACTTGCGCGAACGCTTTACGCGCGCCGGTTTTGCCGATGCGGGATACGTGCCGCTGATGGGCGGGTCGATCGCGATCCACTACGGAACGAAACGCTGATGGCGACTACGCTACGCAGTAACGATGAGCCGAATCTCTACGAACTGGTAGAAACGTTTTTCCGCGCGACGTTCTCGACCGACAATCCGATTATCACCGAAGCGGTGCGACGCATGCTCGCCGCGGGTGGTAAGCGCTTGCGTCCGCGCTTGACCTTGCTCGCGGCCTCGGCCTGTGCTGACGATCCCGCGCAGCATCTGCATCTTGCTGCCTATATGGAGTTGATTCACGTCGCAACGCTGATCCACGATGACGTCGTCGACAACGCGCAAACGCGGCGCGGCGTCAACGCGACGGCGGTCGACTTCGGCAATCGCGTCTCGGTGCTCGCGGGCGACTACCTCTTCGCGTGGATCTTCAAGAACGTTACCGCGAACTATCCGCATCCGGTACCGAACATTCTTTCAGCAACGCTAGCCGATATCTGCGACGGCGAGGTGTTGCAACTGCAAGCACTCGGCAATCTCGAACTTCCACTCGACGACTATGTGGAGATCGCGCGCAAGAAGACGGCGTCGCTCTTTGAAGCGTCGGCCGCGTGCGGTGCGATCATGGGCGGCGGCGACGCGGCGACGATTGCCGCGCTGCGCGGATTCGGCGATGCGTACGGCATCGCGTTTCAAATGAACGACGACCTGCTCGACATGACCGCGGACGAACGCTCGCTCGGAAAGCCGGTGGGGAACGACCTGCGCGAGCGCAAGGTTACGGTTCCATTGGTCTTGGCACTACGCGGCGGGAACGCGGAATTTTTCGACCAGGCCACACGTTTTTTCGAAGGATCCGAGCATGACGGTATCCCGCTACTCGTGGCCGCCCTCGCGCGAGAAGGCGGCCTCGAGCAGACACAGGCCGAGATCGGCCGGTACGTTACGCGCGCGAAAGCCGCGCTAGAGCCTTTGCCCGCGACCCCGGCGAAGGAAGAGCTGACGCGGTTAGCCGACGCGCTCGCCGCCGTATAGGAAAGGAACACCATGCTTCACCCCATCCTCGCGATCATCGACGCACCGATCATCATCGGTATCCTCGTCGTCGGCGCGATCCTGTTCGGCGCGGATAAGCTGCCCAAGCTTGCCCGCAGTGCCGGCCAGGCCAAGAAAGAATTCATGATGGGCCAGATCGAGGCCGACGAGGCAACTGCGAAGGCACGCGAAGAAGCGCGCGCGCGACTCGAGACGCAGGGCACCGAAGAGCACGCCGCCGCCACGACCGCAGATAAAGGGTCGCCACCGGCCTAATGCAGCTCGAGACGCGGCCTCCGGAAACCGGGGAGTCCGCCTGGGATCAAAAAGAGATGCCGTTCACGGAGCACCTACGGGAGCTCCGTACGCGTCTATTGATCTCGATTGCAAGCGTCGTCGGCATTGCGGTCGTCCTTTTTTGGCCTTCGCAATTCGCGATCACGTGGATGGTCAAATCCTACTTCCACGGCATAGAGCTGCACGCGTTCGGTCCCGCCGACGTCATCTTCACCGAATTCAAATTTTCGCTCGTCGGCGGCATCGTTCTCGGCCTGCCGGTCTTGTTCTATCAGGCCTGGATGTTCGTGGTTCCGGCGGTTCACCCACGCACGCGACGCATGGTCTACAGCTTCATCGTTCCGTCGTTGCTCCTTGCTGCGCTCGGACTTGCTTTTGCGCATTTCGTCGTAATTCCGCGCGTCGTCGCAGCGCTCATCGGTATCACAAATGCCGTCGCGACGCCGACGTTTGGCGTCGGGGAGACGATCAATTTCGTTCTCATCTTGCTCGCGCTCTTTGCGATTATCTTTCAACTGCCGATCATTCTGATCGGCCTCGCTCGCCTGGGCATCATTAACGGCGCATGGCTCGGGAAGTACCGCCGCCACGCATTCTTCGCGATGGTCGTCGCGAGTGGCATCGCCGCACCTGATGGTAATCCACTGACGATGGCACTGCTGGCGCTCCCAATGTATGTTTTGTATGAGGTATCTATCTGGATCATCCGTATCTTCGAAGCATCGTGGTCCAGAAACTAGATACGTACTACACCGACTTCGTGCGGACGTTTGGCAGCGTGCTCTTCGCGGTCAGCCTCTTCGTGGTATGGGGCATACTGACGTTGATCGGCGTAATCGTCGACCAGGGTAAAGACGCGGGCATCTACTTCGGCAGCTATCCGGCACCAATCGCGCGTGCAATCCTGCGCTTGAGCTTCGATAACATCTACCACTCGCCGTGGTACGTCGGCATCATCGGACTCATACTTACTTCATTAACGGTCTGTACGTTCAAGCGCGTGATTCCGGCGCGCCTTCCACCGCTGCGAGCGGTGAAGATCGACAAAATTCCCCTGCACGCAAGTTTTGAATTGACCGGTGACGAGCGCAGCGTGCGCGAGCGTGTCGAGGCGTTCTTTCGCTCGCGTGGCTGGCAGTTGCGCAAACGCGAGTTCGACGGCACCGAATGGACCTTTGCCGACAAGTACAACTGGGCGCGCCGCGGCGTGCTCGTGGCACACATCGGCTTCGTGATCATCGCAGCGGGAACGACGCTGTACTGGGCGCGCGGATTTTCCGGCGATACGATCGTCGTCACCGGACAGTCGGCCGAGATTCCGCAAACCAAAGCGATCCTGCGACTCGACAACTTCGCGTACACGATCACGCCGGTACTCACCAAGGGCGGAATGGTCTATCAACCGACCGACTACGTCTCGCACGTCACGGTGACCGGCAACGACGGCGTCCCGAGAGCAATGACGGTACGCGTCAATCACCCGATCGACGTCGATCAAACATTGTACTATCAAGCGAGTTATGGTTTTGCGATGCGTTTCAAGGTGACGCACGACGGCAAGGACGTGCCGGCACTTTCGCAACGCGTCGTACTCGAAGGCGACAACTTCGACATTCCCGGCACGCGACTCAACGTGACCTACGACCGGTTCGTACCGACCGTCGATCGGCAAAGCGGCATGCCCTCGGCTGATCCGCGCGTGAACGACCCCTCGGTGATCATGACGGTCTCGGAGAGCGGCGTGCAAGGCGGAAGCGCGATCGTTCCCTTGCACAGCTGGGTCGATTTGGGCGGCGGCTGGAAAATCGTGCCGAATACCTATCTTTTGTACAGTGGTTTTCAATACCGGTACGATCCGGGTGTGCCGCTCGTCGGGATCGGCGCTCTCGTGCTCGTTGCGGGACTCCTGATCTCATTTTATTTCTTACCAGCACGCCTCTACACGCGGATCGATCCCGCGCCGGACGGCCGCTGGACGGTTGGTATGGCGGCGACGACCGTCAAAGGATATGACATGTTTGAAACGCAGTTCGGTGGCCTCGTCTCCGAATTCTCGGCGGAGGCATCATGAACGGACACTTGCAGGTCGACGAACTGCTCTTGATCGTCGCCATCGCATGCTACATCTTCGGCGCGCTCGCACTGCTCGCGTATTTCTTCTCGCGTGAAGCGTGGCTGCGCAACCTCGGCGTGCCGCTCGCAATCGTCGGCTGCGTCGCGCAGTTCGCGCAACTCTTCGTACGCTGGGAATTGACCGGCATTTGGCCGCTGCTCAATCTCTACGGATCGCTCTCGCTCTTTGCCGCGATGTCGGTGTTGATTTTCATCATCATGGCGTGGCGCTACAACGCCTGGTACGCGGGCGGCTTCGTGCTCGCGCTCGCGGCGATCGCACTTGCCTACGGCGTGACGTGGAACGAAGGCACGATGCCCGCGGTCCCATCGCTGCAGTCGTACTGGGCCAAGATTCACGTGCCGATCGTCGTCTCGTCGTACGCGGCGTTCTTGGTCGCGTTTGTGTTCTCGGTGATCTATTTGATCAAGTATTACGCCGAAGCGCGCGTTGCGAAGAGCGTTAAGACGGTAGAACTTGCCGGAACCGGGATGACGATGCAGGTGCGCGGCGATACGCCCGCGCTTGCGACGGCCGCAGCCGATGGCAATTCGACGGCGCAGTGGCTACAATCACTTCCTTCGCTACCGCAGCTGGACGTGATCGTCTACCGCGCTGTTGCGATTGGGTTGCCACTCATTACCATCGGCATCATTACCGGTGCGGCGTGGGCAAAGGAAGCGTGGGGCGCCTATTGGCAGTGGGATCCGAAGGAGACCGCCGCGCTCTGCACCTGGATCGTGTATCTGGCGTACATGCACTTGCACACCCGCAGCAACTGGCGCGGGTTGGGCACGAACTGGGTCAGCGTTGTCGGGTTCGTCGTCGTGATCTTCACCTATCTCGGCGTCAACATCCTGATCAGCGGCCTGCACTCATACAAAGTGTAGCTCTAACTTGTCATCCCGAGCCCTTCGACTCGCTGCGCTCGCTCAGGACAGGCTCCGCGCAGCGTAGTCGAGGGATGTACACAAATGCCGAGGGCCGCTCTTATTGAGCGGCCCCGGTGACGCGCGGCCTGATACCACACCAGCATATCACCGTCTTCTCGGCTACGCAACGTTCGTCGCGGGTGGAGAGTGCGAGAATCGAACTCGCAGCGCGCTGGTGTATCAGGCCACGCGTCGACACCATCGAAACTCCCCACCGCGGCATCGATCACGCGTCTGAAGACAAGTGACAAGAGTTACCGCCGGGGCAAATGCGCTTCGATAAACGACGTGATGCGCCGGATCGATGCCTGCACCGTTGCTTCCGGCGTCTCGACGACGCCGGCGTCGAAACGATGGCCGACCCCGGGGTAGACCACGAAGTCGATGTTCACACCCGCGTCGCGCGCGCTCGCAACGAGCGCTTTGCACGCGGCGCTCGAAACCGTCGTGTCGTTTGCACCCACTTGGATAAGGAGTGGAACGCTCGTACGATATGCGATCGACGCGCTAGGCGCGGGCGTTCCGCCGGGCCAAGCGCCGTAGCTCAGTTGGCAATAGCTATAGTCTGCGACAGCGACGGCAAACGGTGCCGGACCCGGCCCTTGCACGATTGCGGCAAGTATCGCCGTCCCACCACTCGAACGGCCGAGCAACCCGACGGAATTCGCGCGCGCAAACGGTTGCGCGGCGAGATATTTTTGCGCGTCGAGAAGATCGCGTGACTTTACCTTGCGCGGGTCGATGCGCCAGTGATTCCTCCACGATGAACGGCGCGATAGGTAACTGTCGACGATCAGCGACGCATATCCGAGGTCCCGCAAACGCCGCGCCCACGGGCGCTCCCAAAACGAAAAGCCTTCGATCCCCGCTGTTCCCGGTGAAATGATGATAGCGGGCGCGCGTGTTGCGACGTCGGGCAGCGTCAGCTCACCGCGCAGCGTGGTCCCGGCTTGGGACGACGGAAACGAAACGACCGAATACTGCGCGTTCTCCGCGAGGAAGGCCGCAATCGGCTCGAAGGCGTCGCTGCTTGCATAGTCGACGAAATACTCGTGCACGTAGGAATACCGCGCCAAGTCGCGACATGGTGCGCCGCCGCCGACGATCAACAGCGGCGTCGCACTGCGATACATTCCGGGGTCCGGGCCACCTCCGTGCGGCGCACCGGCAGTACCTGAGGCGTGCGCCGGCAGCGACCCGGTCCAGTCACCGTAACGACGCGTGCAGTTCGGGGCGAAGGCAACCGCGGAACGAAATACCGGCGGCTGCGCAACCTCGAGCACGTAAGGTTCCACGATCGTTGCAAGCACGCCGGATGCGCCGCTACCGTAGCCAACGAGCGCGATGTCATCCGCGCGCACGCCGGATCGACGTCGCAGCGCCGATGCGGCGGCGATCGGATCGCCGGTCACGACGAGCGTCGCATAGCCCGCACGAGCCAGCTGTTCTTCCATTGCTCGGCCTTGCGGCGAGGCATCCGGATCCAGGATGACGACGCCCGCGGCCAAGCGTCCCGCCGGGGCGACGGCGGTGAAGACGAGCACGGTTGCTAGGAGCAGCGCTAAGACGAGCGGCCGGCGCATGTAAGAAGTATAGTCCCATCGCCGCCGCGGCGTCACGTTTGCGAGGCCGATGGCGTCCAGGGGACGGAGGACATACATCCATGCTCAAATGGTTTTTCCGAAAATGGCTGGATACGTTCGAACGCGAGTGGGGCTACAACGTTGACTACATGCGCGAGGTGCTCGATGCGGGCGGCTTCGAGGCGCTCAAGCCGATCATGGCACTGCAAAAGGTCTCCGCGTATCGCGGCGATTGTCCGCGCGACGCACTTTTTGCCGCGTCGCTGGTCGCAGGCCGCGCCGGTGACTGTGGGCCGTGCCTGCAACTCGGTGTGAAGATGGCCGAACGCGCCGGCATGCCGTCCGAGCAGATCGCTGCGGTGCTCACGCAAGACCGCGACGCAATGTCCGAAGACGTGCGCGTTGCCTACGACTTTGCGCGTGCAGCACTCGCGCGTGACGGTTGGGACATTCCCGCGCGTGAGGCCGTTGTCAAGCGCTTCGGTAAGCGCGCCTTGATTGCGATGTCCTACGGAATCGCGGTCGCGGGATTCTATCCGGCCTTCAAATATGCGCTGGGCGCCGCACATGCGTGCCAACGCATCCGGGTCGGAACCTCGGAGGTCGTGCCTGCACCGGTATGATCGATGCGCAAGAACTCTTCGAGCGTGAGCGCGCGCCGCTGGTCCGCCATGCTTACCACATGTTGGGTACGATGACCGATGCGGAGGATGTGGTGCAAGATGCGTTCGTGCGCTGGCATCGCGCCAAACGCGACGACGTGCGCGATCCGCACGCGTTCTTGCGAGCGACCGTGACGCATCTCGCGCTCGATCGGCTGCGCGCGCAGAAGCGCTCGCGCGAAGACTACGTCGGACCGTGGTTGCCCGAGCCGATTATCATCGACGAAAGCACGGCACCCGAGCACGTCGTCACGGTCGCCGAAGACGTTTCGTTTGCGTTCTTGCTAGCGCTCGAGCGGCTCTCCCCGCTCGAGCGCGCGGCGTTTCTACTGCACGACGCACTCGACGTGCCGTTCGCGGAGATTGCGACCACACTCGAGCGAAGCGAAGAAAGCGTACGCCGGTTAGCCTCGCGCGCTCGCCGCGCGATTCACGAGAACACGCCGCGTCGTGGCGCCCCAGCGCCGGCGGCCGACGAATTGCGCGCGCGTTTTACGAGCGCGGTCCTCTCCGGCGACGTGGCCCAAATTACGGCGATTCTCACGGACGACGTCAGACTACTCGCCGACGGCGGCGGCAAAAAGCCCGCGGCGATCAATCCGCTGCATGGCGCCGATCATGTGGCACGTTTCCTCAACGGTGTCACGCGCAAGGGCGTCGCGGATGCCGAGGTGCGTCCTGCTACGATCAACGGCCTTGTGGGCTTCCTTTTATTGGACCGCAGCGGCGCGCTCGATGGCCTCTGGGCGCTGGAAACCCGCGGCGAGAAAATTTCGGCGATCTACGTTACACGGAACCCGGAGAAGCTCGAGGCAGTCGCCAGGGCAACGGGTCTGCCGATCCGTTGACTTTCCCGATAGCACTGGGGTGGAGGGCGGCCGTACAATTCTTGTGAAGTGGGCCATCGGGCTAGCCACTGTTTTGCGCTTTCCGGAGTGTGCACGTTGTCCAGTAAGATTTATAGCGCCTACGACGATCCTGGGACCGCCGACGAGATCACTCGCCGCGGGTTCATGGCAAAGGCCACGCTCGCCGTCGGCGGCATCGTTGGGCTTGGGCTCGCGATTCCGATTGTCGGGTCGCTCATCCCCGAGGCCGGCGGCAACAAGGGCACGTGGGCGCCGCTTACCGCCGATGAATACACGTCGTTGCAAGCGGCGACGAGTAAACCGGTCAAGCTCGAATTCCAGTTGAAGTCGAAGGATTCGTATCTCCCCGAGCAGTCGAACGGCGAGTACGTGTGGGGCATCAAGACCGACAAGCAAAAATTCGAATCGGCGCGCACGGATCTTCCGAAGTCCGGTGCGCTTCCGTACTTTGATGGAACGTATACGGTCGTCACCATGAACTTTGTGATCCTGAGCCCGATTTGCCCGCACTTGGGCTGTCGTCCGGTGTGGGCGGATGACGCGAATCGCTTCCAGTGTCCGTGCCACGGCTCGCAGTTCGAGTTCAGCGGCGAACACGTCGCCGGCCCCGCACCGCGCGGCATGGATCCGCTCCCCCTCAAAGAACAGAGCGGCGTCGCCAACATCATGTGGATCCGCTATGAATCGGGCGTGCCCAATCGCGTGATCATCTCGTATACCTCGTAAGGAAGGATTCACAGAGCGATGCTCAACTGGCTCGAGTCGCGCACCGGCTTCGTTTCACTCACGAAGGAATTCCTCACCGAGGACGTTCCGGGTGGCGCTAGCTATTGGTACGTCTTCGGCAGCGCGACACTGTTCGCGATGATCCTGCAGATCACGACCGGCATTTTTCTCACGTTCTTCTACGCGCCTTCGGCGAACACGGCATGGGAATCGACGGTCGCGATCTACCAAAATCCGTGGACGCATGCGCTGCTCTCAATTCACTACTGGGGCGCATCCGCGATGATCGCGCTCGTCTTCTTGCACCTGTTGCAAGTGTTGGTTTGGGGCGCTTACAAGTCGCCGCGCGAACTACAGTGGATCGTCGGCGTGCTGCTGCTGCTGGTCACGCTCGTGCTCGGTCTCACCGGCTATTTGTTGCCGTGGGACATGGACGCGTACTTCGCGTCGCAAGTTTCCTTGAATATCGCAGGATTGCCACCCGGCGGATCGATTCTGCAGGCGATCGCCCAAGGCGGCAACGTGATGGGCACCAACACCATCAACCGTTTCTTCGGCTTGCACGTCTGGTTGATGCCGGCCGCACTCGTTGCGTTGGTCGCTGCGCACCTTGCGATCTTCCGTCACAACGGGTCCGCCGGTCCGGTGGTCGACGATCCGCGCAAACTGAAGCCCGGACGCTTCTGGCCGGATCAGATGTTCATGGACGGCGCTGCGTCGTTCTTCGTCTTCCTCATCATCTTGGCGCTGGCAATCATTGCGCCGCCATACCTCGATCAAAAGGCCGACCCGACCAACGCGGCGTTTCAGCCGTATCCCGCGTGGTACTTCCTGTTTTTGTTCGGCCTCTTGAACTTTGTGCCGTGGCTCTTCAGCCAGATCCCGTTCCTTGCGTCGATAGCCAATTCGCCGGGAGTGGAGATGCTCGCCGCGATTGTGATCCCGACGATCGGGTTGCTGATCGTGCTGCTGCTGCCGTGGCTGGATCGCAGCACGACACGCTCGCTTGCGTCGCGCGGCACGATCCTTTGGTCGACGTTCTTCACTGTTGTTGCGATCGTTGCGCTCTCGATCTATGCGCAGGCCGGTATCCAAGCCAAGGAGGCCGCGGGGCCGCCCTCGCTTCCTCAGGCACAAGTGCTGGCTGCAGCGGCTCAAGAAGCGCCGGCGGCGAGCAGTGGTGGCGCCGTCGCGAATCCCGCGCTTGCTGCGGGCGCAAAAGTGTTCTCGAATAACTGTCAGAGCTGCCACGGCACGGCCGGCCAAGGCGCACCAGGCGTAGCGCCGCCGCTCGCGGGCAATCCGTTTGTCACGGGCGATCCGAATGCCGTGATCAAGGTCGTCTCTAACGGTCTCAAAGGCGAGACGATCATGGGGCAAACGTACGGCGCGCCGATGCCCGCCTGGAAGGGCACGCTCTCGAAGTCAGACATAGCCGCGGTTATTACTTACATTCGCGGTGGGCTTGCGGGCAATAGCGCCTCCGCGGTCGCCGCCTCGCGAATCAAGTAGTCCCGGTTGCGAGCGCCCCGTAGCAGCCCGTAGACCACGGGCAGCACGACGAGCGTGAGCACGAGTGAGCTGAGCAGCCCACCAATCACGACGGTGCCGAGTGCCTTACGGTACTCGGCGCCCGCCGAATCGCCAAGCGCAAGCGGCAACATGCCGAAGATCATTGCGCACGTCGTCATCACGATCGGACGGAACCGCCGCTGCGCCGCTTGTGCCGCAGCGTCGAATGGCGCCGGCGCCTTCGCGCAACGCGCGCTCCGCAAAATCGACGAGCAAAATGCCGTTCTTTGCTACAAGGCCGACCAGCATCACGATGCCGAGCATCGAATAGAGATTCAAGCTCTGCGAGCGCACGAGCGCGAGCAAGCCGAACGCGCCGACGGTTGCAAACGGCACCGTGAGCATCACGATCAGCGGTACGCGGTAGCTGCGATACAGCACGGCGAGAATCGCATAGACGAGCAACATCGAAAGTCCCAGCGTTTCGAGAATCGCGAGCATCGTTTGCGCGAGTTGTTCTAAATCACCACGTGGTTCGATACGCGTGTCCGGCGGGAGCACCGATGCAATTTTGCGCGCTATCGGCGCAACCGCCGTACCGACCGCAACACCGTCGCGCGGATTCGCACTCACCGTGACGATCGCGGCGCGGTCCTCACGTTCGAGCACCAGTGGCTCGTTCGTAATCCGCACGTCGAGCAACGCGGTAAGCGGCACGAGCATTCCCGAACCGGCGCGTACGTCGATCGCGGCCAGACCGTTGCGATCGCCGTGACGCAATGCGTCGTCGCGGACGAGCACGTCGACGAGACCATCGCGCGTGCGCGTACGCGTTGCGATTTCACCACCCGTTGCCATCCGGGCCGTTTGCGCAGCATCATCGGCTGGAATGCCGAGCTGACGCGCGCGCTCCTCGTTCACGCGTAACTCGAGATGCGGTGCGACGCCGACGTCGCTGCGCCGCACGTCGGCGAGCAGAGGATCCGATTCCAGCAGCGCGCTGACATTGCGCGCGGCTTGCGGAAGCTGTGCGGGATCGCCGGCGATACGATATCCGACCGGCGCCGTACCTCCCATGCCGCGACCGGCTCGCTCGATTGCTACTCCCGGCACAAGTCCTTCCAGGGCGCGCCCGGCCGCCTCGACGCCCGAGCCGTCGGATGCGGCGTCGCTCAGTTCGAGCGTTACCTCCGCAAGATTGCTTGCGAATACGTCTTGCGTGCCATCGAACGCGAGGCCCGCCGTCGTCATCGCATCGCGCACACGTCCATCGTCAAGCAGACGATTCGCAAACCTCCGCGCATCGGCATCGGTCCGTTCGAGCGGTGTCCCCGAAGGCTCGCGCAATGTCAAGGTGAGCGTGCCGCGATCGGTTGGCGGCGAAAACTCGGTCGGTACGAGACCAAGCCCCAGCGGCACAAACGCGAGGATGCATATCGCAAGCCCGGAGGCAAGCACCGCACGCCGGTGGCGCCACGTGAATGGCAACAGCGCTTCCACGTACGCGCGCTCCACTGCGCGTTCACCTCGCGCAAAGCCGTCGAGCACTCCATGATAGGCGCGCGCAATCGCCGTCGCAATCGGAGTGCGCAGCGTCCACGGAAGCCGCCGCGGTTGATGCCGCACGCTCGCCCAACGCGCGCAGAGCAACGGCGTCAGCGTAAACGAAACGAGCAATGAAAATGCGGTCGAGATCACGACCACCGCGGCAAACTGGCGCATGAACTCGCCGACGATTCCGCCGATCAGCGCGATCGGCGCAAAGACCACGACATCGACGAGTGTGATAGCAATCGCCGCCGGTCCGAGTTCACCGCGCCCCGCGAGCGCCGCGGCATCACCTTCCAAGCCGCGCGCGCGCGCTCGTGCAATTGCCTCGATGATCACGATCGAATCATCAACCAGAATACCGATCGTGATCGAGAGCCCCATGAGCGAGAGCACGTTGATCGAGAACCCAAGCGCCCACATGACGATACAGCACGCCAGAAGCGAGGCCGGAATTGCCAAGGCGGCAACGGCAGCGTTGCGCCACGCATGCAAGAAGAGCAGCATCGTAAGCGCGGTCAACACGACGCCTTCGAAGAGCGTGCGCTGCACGCCGGCGATCGCCGCGTCAGCGAATGCGGCGTCGCTGTGGACCTCAAGCATGCGGACCAGCGGATCGCGCAGGCGAAGCGCGTCGCGCGTCTTGCGCACGGCGGCAATCGTACGCATCGTATCGGCGCCGGCGGCACGGGTGACGAGCAAGATGACGGCGTCATCGCCGTCATAGCTCGCGATCGTGGCCGGATCGTAGAAGCCGTCGGTAATGCGAGCGAGATCGCCGGCATAGACGGTGCTGCCGGTACCGATCGGGACGGGAATTGACGCCAGCTCCGCTGCGGACGTCGCATCTGCGCGCACGCCAACACTCGACTGCGTCCCGCCGCCCCGTTCGAACCCGCCCGGGAAAACGTCGCTCGCACTCGTCATTGCGCGCAGTACGTCCAGATCCGTTGCGCGCAGCGCAGCCAGCGCCGCGCGACGCGGTGCGACGATAAATACGCGCTGCCACTCGCCGCCCACGCGCACGACGCCGACGCCCGGCGCGGCGCGCAGCGCCGGTAAGATCTCACGATCCAAAACGGCCGCGAGTTTCGCCCGGTCGTAGACCGCCGACGACACCGCGAACTCGATCACCGGAATCTGCGTTGGGTCATCGCGTACAACGAGCGGCGGCAGGAGATCCGCAGGCATGTTAGCACGAGCTGCATCGACCGCCTGTTGCACATCGCTCTGTGCTTCGCGCACGTCGACCCCAAAGCGAAACTGCGCGACGACTTGCGCGAAGCCGTTCTGCGAAGACGCAGTCACGCGTTCGATGTTCGGCACGGCGTCCAGCGCGTCTTCGATCGGCTTGACGACGAGCTGCTCCATCTCGCGCGGGGCGGCGCCCGGGTACGTCGCAGTCACGGCGATACTTGGAATCTCGACGTTCGGCAAGAGCCCGCGCCCCATGCTCGCAAGCGCAACCCAGCCGAGCAGCGCGATCGCGAGATAGAACAGCGTGACGGCGATTGGATGCGCGAGGGCGGCGCGCGTGAGCCACATGCGTCCAGAATGCGCCTTGGAGAATCGCAAGTGCTCCCGGCTTTTCCGCCAGATTACTCCAAGCTGGAGCAATATCGTCACCTAGTCGGCTTTTGCGCACGCCGCGCAGCGCGTAGGCTAATGACATGAAAGTCCTCATCGCAATCGCGCTGCTCTTTGCGCAAATGATGGCGCCGCCGCCCGCCATGACCGATGCCGCGCTTGCGCGCGCGCAAGCCGGCGAAAAACTCAATCTCGTCGTGCGCGTCGACAACTTTACTCGCCACACGATCGACGGGCACGTGCTCAATCACATCAACGACTCGTCGTATACCTTGACCAAAAGCACGATCGCGATCTATGCGCCGCAGGAGACCGCCTTCGTGATGGGCTCGGCCGACGACGTCCATCCGGGAGCTGTGCTCTACGTCTACGCGGTCGCAACGAAGCCGCGCGCAGCCGATGCGACGAAGATCGTCGTCGTCACCCCATATGTAACCGTGAAGTAAATGGTCTCCGCCCTAGGGAGCAGCGTCGCGGGCTGGCTCGCAATCGCCCTCGTGATTGCAGCAGCGATTGTCGCAGTTACGCTACGCCGGTTGCGGACCACGCCGCCGCTCGTGCGCCGCATGCGCCCGCACTTCGTCCTTGGCTATGCCGCGCTCGTGCTCGCCGTGTTGCACGTGTACTTCGCGATGGGCTCGATGCGCGGCGCAGATTCGGGCGGCGTATGGGCGGCGACGGCCGCGCTCTTCGCGCTCGGCGCGCAGACATTCGTGGGCGCAAGCCTGCAAGATCCCGGTGCATACCGCCGGCGGTTGCGCGCGTGGCATATCGGCATCCTCGCGACGCTCGCCGTCCTACTGGTTTGGCACGTTACGGCAAACGGCGCCCTCGGCCGGTAGCGTCGTCATTGACGCCCCATTCGGTCCGCCACTTGCCACCGCGCAATAACGCGATCGCCTCGCGCAGCCAACCGATCTCTCCGCGTAGTCGCGCGATTGTATGCATGAGCGCAAGCTCGCCGGCACCGCTGCGCTCTTCGCGCTTGCCAAACAACCGCTCGAGGCGCCGCTCTTGCGCCACCATCGCGTCCAGCCGCGTCGTAAGATTTTCGCGCGCCGCCTCACGCGAGAGCTGCCCGAGCAGCACACACGCGACCTCGAGCGTCGCATCGGAGATTTGCACGTCGCTCATCACCTCGGTCATCAGCGCATCGAACCGACGCCGTCCTCCGGCGGTGAGCGCGTACACGGTCTTCGTTGTGCTCGGCCCGCGCGATGCGCTTGCGCGACGCTCCGAGATCGAACCCGCCTGCGCCAGCTGCCGCAGCTGCGCGTAAACGTTGCCGCGCCCGAGATTGCGATAGAGCGAGCCATGCATCTTGACCGCGCGACTGAGGTCATAGGCCGACATCGGCGTGCGCCGCAAGATGCCCAGAATCAACAGTTCGCGGCCGGCCTCAATCGCCATGACATGCCGGGCCTTCGATCAGAAATAACGCGCCGGTTCCGCGCGAGGTGATCAGCGTCCGCGTGCGGCCGTAGGTCGGATCGAAGGCAGGACGCTTCAAGGGCGCGACCAGCCAGATGCGCTCGTGGGTGCAAATCACACCGCGCGCCGGCACGCCTTCATCGCTCTTCTTTGCGCCGGGCGGTGCGAGCGCATAGACGTGGGGCTCGGTGTAAAACACCAGCGCATTGGCACCGCGAAAGCTTTGAATCGCCACGATGTCGCCCAGCTTGCGTTGCGCCTGGATGATTGCTGCGAGCTGGGGAATCGGCTTGAATGGCTCCGCATGCGGCAAACCTTCGATCGCAAGGATATCGACTGCAACGATCATGGCGGCGCCAAGTACGTACGGCGCAGCCGCAATCGTCGAGCGACGCGCGAAGAGGACCGCCGCGATGAGCGAACCAATCCCGATCGACGCACCCATTTGAATCAAGTCGGGCGCTACGGCCAGCGCCGAGCTTCCGAGTTTGTTGTCGCGCACGAACAGCACGATCGCAATCGCGCACAGTCCGATGAAGATCGGGACGCTTGCGGCCGAGACGACAATCGCGCGGCTCGCTCCTTTGACGACGACCGCATCGAAGAGCAGCGCCACGACGAGCGCAAGCGCGGGCAGTTCGAGCGCGACGTAGTTCGGCAACTTCGTCTGCGCAAAACTAAAGAACACCAACGGCACGACGATCCAGGTAAACGCGAGACGCCAGAGCCGCGCGAGATTGGGCGGGGTGCTCGTCTTACGCAGTGCCGAAACGCCGTAGGCAATGCCGACGGGAAAGAACGCGATCCACGGAAAGAAGCCGAGGATCAACACCGGCAGGTAGTACCACACCGGCCCGGCCTGATTCTCGATCACACCAGTGTAGCGGCCGATGGTGTAATGCACGATCATGCGATCGAACGCATGCGCACCGCCATAGATATAGATCGCAAGCATCCACGGCGCAACGACGATGACGAACGCGAGCAAACCTGCGAGCCATCCACGCCACGACGGCAAACGCTGCTTGTCGTGACGGTTGTTCCAGATTGCATACGGTACGATCACCATGAGCGCAATCACCGGCGCGACGAGACCTTTCGCCAAGAACCCAAATCCGGCGGCAATCCACCCGTAGATAAAGTAGCGATCGCGTCCCGCTTCGAGCGCCCGAAACCAAAAGAACACCGAGAGTGCGATGGCCATATCGAGGAGCGCATCCATGATTGCAAGGCGACCGATGACCGCTTGCATCAGGCAGCTCGAGAGAATTGCGCTGGCATAAATCCCCACGCGCGTGCCGGCCTGTCGCGCGACCGCGTATCCAATCATGACGCCCATGAGAATCGTCGCAATTGCCGCCGGAAGTCGCAACGCGAAGGACGTGACGCCGAACGCTTTGGCAAAAAGCGCTCCGATCCAAAAATAGAGCGGGGGCTGCACGAACCACGCCTGCCCGTTGAGATGCATCACGATCCAGTCGTGCGTCAAGAGGATCTCGCGCGCGACCTCGCCATAGGCGGTTTCGCTGTTGTCCCACAGCGTGCCGACGCCGAGCCCCGGCAACGTGATCAGCGCTGCGATGAGTGCGCCGACAAAAGCCGCTCGCGCCGGTCTCTCCATATACGCGGACGGGTTTGGCGCCCCGATGCGGAAGTCATCCGTTGCCGATGCTTCCGATTGCCCTGCGCGCCGACCGCCTTCGAGCGCTACTCGTCGGCGGCGGCAACGTCGCCCTCCGCAAAGCCGAAGCGTTGCTCGACGCCGGCGTTGCGATTACCGTGGTCGCGCCGTCGATCGACGAGCGCCTGCGTGCGCTGCTCGAGCGTCCCGATGCCGAAATATACGAGCGCGCCTACGAGCCCGCGGATCTTGCAGACGTCGATCTGATCGTTGCCGCGACAAACGATGCCGGCGTGAACGCGCGGGTCGTCGCCGATGCGCGCGCCGGCCGCATCCTGGTCTGCGATGCCGCCGATCCCGAAAACGGCGACTTCACCATGCAAGCGACGGTACGCGTCGGTGACCTAACCTTCACTGTCGATTCGGGCCGCAGCTCGCCGGCATTTGCCGCGCGCATCGCGCGCGAGGTGCGCGAGCGCTTTGGTCCCGAGTACGATGCCGCTGCGCGCACGCTCGCACGTCTCCGCACCTACGTGCGCGCGACCCTCGATCCGGCGATGCGTCAGCGCGTGATGCGAGAACTCGCGGATCGCCCGGTCGAAGAACTTGCGCGCATGAATCCGGTGCAAGCCGAGCACGCCGCCGAGGAAACGATCGAACGCCTTACGCATCCCGACGCGATCGTCGAAAGCGGCGCTCGAAGGGTTGTGACGTGCGCCTCGCGGGCGAGCGCACTCGCTATGACGCAAACACGGTTCGTTGCCGCGGCGCTCGCGCAACGCGGCATCGCAACGACGATACTCAACGTGACCACAACCGGCGACCGCGAAACGGATCGTCCCGTGAGCGAGCTTGGCACGATCAACGTATGGGTGAAAGAGCTCGAGGTTGCGCTCCTCGACGGTCGCGCCGACTACGCCGTGCACTCGGCCAAGGATCTACCGGGCGCGCTCGAGCCGAACATGCAACTTGCCGCAATCTCGCAGCGTGAAGATCCGCGCGACGCTTTCTGCAGCGAGCGCTACGCAAGATTCGAAGCCCTTCCGAGCGATGCCACGGTCGGCACGTCGAGCGCGCGCCGGCGCGCACAGTTGCATGCGCTCCGCCCCGATCTTCGCTATGAAAATCTCCGCGGCAACGTCGACACGCGGCTGCGCAAGTTGCGCGAAGGCCACTACGACGCGATCGTGCTCGCAATGGCGGGGTTGCGCCGGCTCGGTTCCCATGCGACGCACACGGTGCCTTTCGATACGCAAATGGTTGTACCGGCGGTCGCGCAAGGCGCACTCGCCGTCGAAACGCTTGCCGGTAACGCGCTCGCTGCAGAATTGTACGCTGCGGTCAATCACGTACCGACGCAGTGGTGCGTTGAAGCCGAACGTGCCGTGCTTCGAACGTTGCGCGCGGGATGTAGTGCGCCGCTCGGCGTGCATGCACAACTCGATCGGGGCTCGATGACGGTCGACGCAGCCTTCGCCACCGCCGGCGGCGCAATGCTTCGCGTGCGGCGTAGCGCAACGGTTGACTCGCTTGCCGACGCACTCGCACTGGGTGAAAACGTTGCGACAACGCTCGCCGCAGCGCTTGCGGCGGCGCCGCGGGTGCTGCTGCCGCGCACGCAGGACCGCCCCAGCCGCATCGCGGCGCAACTGCGCGGCCGTGGGGTCGAAGTGGTGGAGCTGCGCGAAGGCGAAACGGGGACAGACTTGATGAGTATGATCCCGCAGATGTTGCTCTTTCCGTCCAGTGGTTCGGTTGCAGCGGCACGCCCCTACCTTGAATGGCTGCGCGGCCAGGACGTCCGGCCGCTCGTCGCCGCAATGGGCGCACAGTCCGGTGCGGCAGCCAGCGCTGCAGGTTTCGCCCCCGACCTCGTCGCCCCCGAAGCCTCGATCGAAGCCTTCGTTGCCGCAGTCGCGCAGCGCCTGGAGGCCCGATGAACGTCCGCCCGCGACGTCTGCGCCGCACGCCGGTCGTGCGTTCGCTCGTGCGCGAGCACGAAGTGCGCGTCGATGCGCTCGTGATGCCGATGTTCGTGGTTGCACGCGATGCCGACGCAGGCCCGATCGCGTCGATGCCGGGAATCAAGCGTTTCGCGCTCGTGCAAGCGGTACAAGAAGCGCGCGAACTTTATGCGCTCGGCGTGCGCAGCGTCCTGCTCTTCGGGATTCCCGAGCACAAGGACGCTGTAGCATCGAGCAACTACGATGCGCAGGGGATCGTGCAACGTGCGATCGCGGCGATCAAGGAAGCGGTACCGCAGATGTACGTTATCGCCGACTTGTGCAACTGCGAGTACACCGACCACGGTCACTGCGGTATTCTCGACGATCGTGGCGACGTCGACAACGACAAGACGGTTGAACTGCTCGTGCGCACGGCGATTACCTACGCGCAAGCCGGCGTTGACGTCGTCGCGCCGTCCGACATGATGGACGGGCGCGTTGAAGCGCTACGAAGCTCACTCGATGCGCGCGGCTTCAGCAGCATCTCGATCATGGCATATTCAGCCAAATATGCCTCGGCGTTTTACGGGCCGTTCCGCGAAGCGGCTAACTCGACGCCGCAGTCCGGCGACCGGCGCAGTTATCAGATGGATCCACCCAACGCGCGCGAAGCGATGCGCGAGATCGCACTCGATATTGAAGAAGGCGCCGACGTGGTGATGGTCAAGCCGGCGCTTGCGTATCTCGACATCGTTCGCATGGCACGGGATGCCTTCGACGTGCCGATCGCCGTCTACAACGTCAGCGGCGAATACTCGATGATGCAGGCGGCAATCGAGCGAGGGTGGCTCGAGCGCGACCGCACGATCGATGAAGTCCTGGTCTCCTTCGTTCGCGCCGGCGCGGACATCATCATCACGTACTTTGCCAAGGAGTATGCGCAACGTGCAGCCACACGCACCGCACCCTCAGCTTGACCTCGCCATCGTGATCCTTGCCGGCGGTCGCGCAACGCGCTTCCCCGGCAAACTCGAGGCGCCACTCGACGGCGAGCCACTGCTGGCGCGCGTGTATCATCACGTGCGCGATATCGCGCCCACGATGATCGCCGGACGCGACACGTTCTCCGGCACGCTCGACGCGTTGCTCGACTGCCCGATCGTCGTGGATCGCTGGCCCGATCGTGGACCGCTCGGCGGACTGCTCTCTGCCGCGCACGAGACCTCCGCTTCGCGCATCTTTGCACTCGCCGGCGACGCGCCGCTCGTGACTGCGGACATCGTGCGAACGCTGGGTGATCTATGGCAAGACGGCGATGAAGCCGTGGTTCCCGAGCATGACGGGCATTTGCAACCGCTCGCGGCGCTCTACGATCGCGAAGCGCTCCTGCGCGAGGCGTGGGACGTTCTGCGCAGCGAAGACCGCTCGATGCACGCGTTGCTCACGCGCCTGCGCGTGCATCGTGTCGCGTGCGATGCTGCCGTCTTTGCGAACATCAATACAAGCGACGATCTCGCGCGGCTCGCGGAGACTCGATGAACTTCGAACGCTCGATTTCGGCATTCGCTCGCGCCAAGAACGTCATCACCGGCGGCGTGAACTCATCCGTGCGCGCGTTCAAGGCGGTCGGTGGCACGCCCGTGTTCATGAAGAGCGGTTCGGGCGCGATGATCTGCGACATCGACGGTCACGAATTCATCGACTACGTGCTATCCTGGGGTCCGCTGATTCTCGGTCACGCGCATCCGGCGGTGGTCAAAGCGATACAAACCGCGGCAACGCGCGGCAGTTCGTTCGGTACGCCGACCGAAGCGGAGAGCGAACTCGCCGAATTGATCGTTGCGATGGTGCCGAGCGTCGAGCGCGTACGGTTTACATCGAGCGGTACCGAGGCGACGATGAGTGCGGTGCGTTTGGCGCGTGGCTACACCCGTCGCGAGAAGATCATTAAATTCGCGGGCAACTATCACGGCGCGGCCGATCCGTTCTTGATTTCGGCAGGCTCGAGCGCGCTGACGCTCGGCGTTCCGAATTCGCCGGGCGTGCCGAAGGGTACCGCTGCCGACACGATCGTCGTCAACTACAACGACGCCGGCGCGGTCGAGCGCGCCTTCGCCCAGTACGGCGCCGAGATCGCTGCCGTCATCGTCGAACCGTGCGCCGGCAACATGGGCCTCGTCATTGCGCAAGAGGGCTTTCTCGAACGTTTGCGCGCGCTGTGTACGCAACACAAAGCAGTCCTGATCTTCGATGAAGTCATGACCGGTTTTCGCGTAGCGCGCGGTGGCGTGCAAGAGCGCGCCGGGATCATGCCCGATCTCACAACGCTCGGCAAAGTGATCGGCGGCGGTTTGCCGGTAGGTGCGTTCGGCGGCCGCGAAGAGATCATGGCGTATCTCTCACCCGATGGTCCGGTCTTTCACGCCGGTACGCTTTCGGGCAATCCACTCGCGATGGCAGCCGGCATTGCAACGCTAAAGATCGTGCGCGACGATACCACGCTCTACGATCGTCTCGAAGTGCTGACCAAACTCTTGACCGATGGCTTGCGGGAAGTCTTCGCAAAACACGATGTACCACATCAAACCGCCTATGCCGGTTCGATGTTCGGCTACTTCTTTGCACCCTCACCCGTCACCGATCTCGAGAGCGCGATGAAGTCGGATCTCGCCCTCTATGCGCGCTACTTTCACGCCATGCTCGATCGCGGCGTGTATCTTGCGCCCTCGCAGTTCGAAGCCGGGTTCGTTTCGAGCGCGCACACCACGCGCGACATCGAGCGGACCCTCGCGGCGGCCGATGCAAGTCTTGCTGAAATTCGGGCCACGGTACCATGATCGATCCGGCAACGCCTCGACTCTATGCCTACCACCGCGCCCTGCGCGAGGCGGCGGCCGCAGGAAAGACGACGATCACCTCGCAAGGGCTCGCCACGCTTCTGGGCCACACGATCTCGAGCACGCAGATCCGCAAGGACCTCTCTTCACTGGGACCGCTTGGTCGCCGCGGTCAGGGCTATGCGATCAATCCGCTAGTCGAACAACTAGCCTGGGTCTTAGGATTAGAGCACGAGTGGCGCATCGCGATCGCCGGATTCGGCTATCTGGGACACGCGCTCGCAACCTTTATCACCTCGCGCGAGTCGCGATTTAAGGTCACGGCGATCTTCGATCGCGCGCCCGCCCTGATCGGCCAAGACTGGAACGGGATCAGGGTTGCCGATATCACAAGCATGGAACACGACATGCAGCGCGCCGACTGCAACATCGGCGTGATCGCGGTTCCCGCATCGTCCGCAGAGGCGATCGCGCAGCGCATGGCATCTGCCGGCATTCGCGCGATCCTTAACTTTGCCCCGGCGACACTGCATGTGCGTGCACCCGTGCTCGTCCGCAACATCGATCTCGCCGGCGAACTTTCGATGCTCACGCACTGGTTGACGCTCGCCGACGCCCAAGCCGCCGCGGAGGCCGAAGCGTAACAGCATGCCGCTCGTGTGTCTTGGGCTCTCGCATCAGACTGCACCGGTTGAGGTGCGCGAACGTCATGCATTTCCGCCGTCGCGCGTCGTCGAGGCGCTGGTCGCGTTGCGCGACTACTCGTCGGTAAAAGAAGCCGTAATGCTGCAGACGTGCGGCCGGCTGGAGATCTACGCCGAGCTCGATGATTACGAACTAGGCGTTGCGCAGCTGCGCTCGTTCCTCGGCAACTTCGGTCACGGCATGGCCCGCGAGCGCTACGATCTCGACTCGTATCTCTACACGCTGCTCGGCCGTCAAGCCATCGAACATCTCTTCCGCGTTTCGACCGGCCTCGATTCGATGCTGATCGGCGAAGCGGAGATCCTCGGCCAAGTCAAAGACGCCTACATTCAAGCGCAGCAAGCAAAGTCGCTTGGCAAGACGTTGCATCGCCTCTTTCGCGAAGCGCTCAACGCCGGAAAACACGCGCGCTCGCAAACGCGGATCGGCGACGAGTCGGCTTCAATCGCAACCGCGGCGATCGACGCGGCGAAGCAACAGCTTGGCCCGCTCGACGGCAAATCTATCGTCGTCATCGGCGCCGGCAAGATGGGTCGCACCGCGGTACGCCGTCTGCGCGACGAAGGCGCGGAACGCTTGATCGTAACAAACCGTACGATCTCGCGCGCCCAAGAATTGATCGCTGAGGTCGGATTCGGCGAGGCAATCGAGATGCCGGGGCTCGTCGATGCGCTCGCTGCAGCCGACGTGGTCGTCACCTCAACCGGTGCCTCGCACTTTGTCGTCACCCAAGAACACGTTGCTAAAGCTATGGCGCAGCGCCCGCGACGGCCGCTGTTCATCATCGATATCGCCGTGCCGCGTGACACGGATCCCACCGTTCTCGAGATCGACCACGTCACGCTCGTCGATATCGACGGCCTCAAGTCGGTCGTCGACGAGAAGCTCGAAGTACGCCGCGAAGCAATTCCGCACGTCGAGGAGATCATCGATGAGTTCATGGCGCGTTTTGGCGCGTGGTATCAATCGCGTCTCGCGGCACCGGTGATCGCGTCGATCACGCAAAAGGCCGAAGCGATCCGCCTCGCCGAACTCTCGCGGCTCTTTGGGCGCACGCCTGAATTGACCGAACGCGAGAAGATGCTGATCACCGGCATGTCGATGACGATCGTCTCGAAATTCTTGCACTCGGTCGTGGTAAAGATTCGCGAGAAGGCCACCAGCAATCAGGCGGAGGCAATTACGCAAGCGCGCATGCTCGACGAGCTCTTCGAGCTCAATCTCGCCGATCGCATGGCCGAGCTGTTGCCGCCGACCCTCGTCTCCGACGCGGATGAGTAGCCCTGCGGGGCATGTTGCTCTCGTCGGTGCGGGACCCGGCGATCCCGGCCTGCTGACGGTACGCGCCGCTGCCGTGCTTGCGGTCGCCGACGTCCTTCTTTACGATGCGCTCGCAAGCGATCCGATCGTGGCGCTGGCGCCGCTGCGCTGCGAGCGCATTTTTGTCGGTAAGCGTGGCGGGGATCACGCAATGGCGCAGGAGGCAATCGAAGCGCTGATGATCGCCAAGGCGCGCGAGGGCAAGTACGTCGTGCGACTCAAAGGCGGCGATCCGTTCGTCTTCGGCCGCGGCGGTGAAGAGGCGCAAGCCCTGCACGCTGCCGGCATTCAATTTGAAATCGTTCCCGGCATCAGCTCCGCACTCGCTGCTCCCGCGTACGCCGGCATTCCCGTCACGCATCGCGATTTCAATCCGGTGCTGACGATCGCGACCGGCCACGAAGATCCGTCGAAGCCGGAGAGCACGCTCGACTGGGCCGAACTCGCAAACCCCCGCCGTACGCTCGTGCTCTTGATGGCCATGGGCAACCTCGCATCGATTTGCGAACGCTTGATCGCACACGGCCGCGCGCCGCAGACTCCGGCAGCGGTGATCCAAGACGGCACGCGTCCAACGCAGCGGACGGTAACGGGCACGCTCGCGACGATCGCCGGCGTGGCTGAGCAGGCCGGACTGCGCGCGCCTGCAATCGTCGTGGTCGGCGACGTCGTATCGCTGCGCGACGAGTTGCGCTGGTACGATACAGCGCCGCTCTTCGGCAAGCGCGTCTTGATTACGCGTCCCGCGCAAGCGGCGCAGGATTTTGTCCGTGCGCTTTATGCACGCGGCATCGAACCGATCCTCGCGTCGACGATCGCGATCGTTCCGCCCGACGACGCGATGCCCGCACATCGCGCAATCGACGATCTCGCGAGTTATCGTTGGATTGTCTTTACCTCACAAAACGGCGTCGATGCGTTCTTCGACCGGCTCGCTAGCCTCGATGCCGACGCCCGTTACATCGGCGCTACCAAAGTTGCCGCGATCGGCAGCAAGACCGCCGAGCGTTTGCGCGAGTACGGCGTACGTGCCGATCTTCTTCCGGCGGTGTTCGTGAGCGAAGAGATCGGGCGCGCGCTGATCGAGGCGAGCCACAAAGGCGATCGCATTCTCATCTTTCGTGCACAAGAGGCGCGCGACGTTCTGCCGGAGATGCTCGAGGACGCAGAACGTAAGCCCCACGTCGTCGCTGCTTATAAGACGATCTTCGACGTCGATCCGCAGTTCGCAAAAAAAGTCGCGCGCGCAGACGTGCTCACCTTCACGAGCGCGAGCACGGTGCGGGGCTACGTCGAGCTTCTTGGCGGCGCAGCGGCAGCCCGCGAGGCCGCGCGCAACAAACTGATCGCCTGTATCGGTCCGGTCACGGCGGAAGCGGCTGACGGTGCCGGCCTGCACGTTGACGTTGTCGCCGACGTGTTTACCACCGACGGCCTCCTCGACGCGCTCGAAGCGCACCTCTCCCTGTACGCGTGAGCCGTATCGGGCTTTCACCCGGCGGCGCGGTCGCTGCGGTGATCGTCGGCACGCTGGTATGGGCCTTTGCCGGTTGGCAAGGCCTTATCGTGCTCTTTGCCTTCTTCATTCCCTCGACGGCGATCTCGCGGATTGGGCTCGCACAGAAGCGTGCACTGGTCGATATCGGCAAACACGGTCCGCGCGATGTGATGCAAGTGCTCGCCAACGGCGGCGCCGCGACCGCTGCTGCAGTGTTGTCGCATTGGTACGGAGCGCCGATGCTTGCAGCGTTCGCGGGTGCGTTCGCGGCTGCGTCCGCGGACACGTGGGCGACGGAGATCGGCACGCTAGCCAACGCACGCCGCGTTCGATCCTTACGCTGAGATCGCTGGCTACCGGACTCTCAGGCGGCGTGACCTGGCAGGGTTCGCTTGCGCAGATCGGCGGAGCCGCAATTATCGCATTGGCTGCGCTGCTGGTGCACGTCGCGCCGTTCTGGCCCGTGCTCATCGGCGGCGTTGCGGGGTCGCTCGCCGATTCGCTGTTGGGCGCGACCCTGCAAACGCTGCGCCACTGCCCGCGATGCCAGCGCGACTGCGAGACGAATCCGCACGCCTGCGGAGCGGCGACGACCGTGCGCCGTGGCTTGGGCTGGTTCGATAACGATGCCGTCAATTTCGCCGCCACGCTCTGCGGCGCAGTTGTTGCCGGTCTCATGTGATTTTCAGGCTGCCTGGGGAATATAGCGCCCATGGCTCAGCTCATCGCGCGATTTCCAATCGCTTCGACAATCGTGCTCCTTACCTGCTCCAACCTGTTCATGACCATCGCCTGGTACGGACATCTCAAGAATACGAAGACACCGCTCATCCTCGCAATTCTTGCGAGCTGGTGTATCGCGCTGCTCGAGTATTGTTTTCAGGTTCCCGCGAACCGTATCGGCTACGGTGTGCTCACGTTGACGCAGCTCAAGATCCTCCAAGAGATCATCACCCTGGTCGTCTTCACGATTTTCGCCTTCGTCGTCTTCGGCCAAGTGCCGAAATGGAACTACGCCGTCGCCTACCTGTTCATCGTCGGGGCCGTGTATTTCGCTTTCAAGGCCTGAGAAGGACCGGGAACCGCGTTAAACCAACTCACGCGCAAACGGGATGGAGCTCCCGGTTAACCGCCACTGCGGCTGATGGCTCCTACATAAGGTCACTAGCACCTTGGTAGGAGTTTTTCGTGCAATTCATCACAGAATCCACGAACATCTGGCTCGTCGCTGCGCTCTGGGTAACGCTCGCGGCCGTCGCGGCTCTCATCGCGATTCGCGTCAAAATGCCGGCGGCGCTCGCGGAAATCATCGTCGGCGTTTTAGCCGGCGCTCTCATTGGACTGCATACAAACGCCTGGATCGATTTCATCGCGGGCTTCGGCAGCATTCTTCTGACCTTCTTGGCCGGTGGCGAAATCGATCCGGTCGTCTTGCGTAAGCAGCTGTTACCGTCATCGATTCTTGGCGCCGCGTCGTTTCTCGCGCCATTTCTCGGCGCAATGGCCTATGCGCTCTTCGTTGCTCACTGGACCGCCGACGCCGCAAAAATTGCCGGGATCGCGATGTCGACGACATCCGTTGCAGTCGTCTACGCGGTGATGATCGAATCCGGCCTCGCTGCAAAGGAGTTCGGACAACTGATTTTGGCTGCGTGCTTTTTTACCGATCTCGGAACCGTAATCGCACTCGGGCTGCTTTTTGCAAATTACAACCTCTGGCTGATCGCTCTCGTCGTTGGGCTTGCCGTTGCGATGGCATTTCTTCCGAGGTTGCTGCCGCTGGTGATCGAGCGCACCGGACGCTTTGTCAGCGAGCCCGCACTGCGCATCCTCTTCGCAGTCATATTTGGTCTCGCCTCACTGGCAACATTTGCCAAGAGCGAGGGTGTGCTTCCGGCCTATTTCTTGGGCCTTGCATGCGCCGGGATGCTAACGTCGATGCCCGACGTCAAACGCCGCCTGCAAACGATGACCATGGCCATTCTCGCGCCCTTCTATTTCTTGAAGGCCGGAACGTATGTCGAAGTCGGCGCGGCTCTGGCCAATATCGGTCTGATCGCAGCACTCTTCGTCGTAAAGGTCGCAGCCAAGATCATCGGCGTGCTGCCGCTCGCACGCGTCGTATTTCGCTATCCGGGCGCGAACGCCAACTACCTCACGATGATGATGGCGACGGGGCTCACCTTCGGAACGATTTCGAGTTTGTATGGGCTCACGCATCACCTGATCGACCAGGCGCAATACACCGCGCTCGTCACGGTCGTGATTCTCACCGCCGTGATCCCAACCGCCGTCGCGCAGATACTTTTCAAGCCGGTTGAGGAACCTGACGAGATGGAAGCCGACGTTCCCTAAGTGGGCGTCCCTGAGCGCTATGGGGGCGTAGTTTGAAGATTTCGTTCTGTGGTTAGGATGATCGTCGCAACAGCGACTACACCCAGCGCGATTGCGCCGCCGACGATCGCTGTATAGAGGCCGACAAAGTCGGCCGCGATGCCGACGCTTAGCGCCGGAAGGCTGAATCCGAGGTAGCACACGACCAAAAAGGCCGATAGCGTCTCGGCGCGATGGTCGGGCGGGGCGATCGCGTTGACGATGTTCAGTCCCGCCAAGTACGACAGTCCGTTGCCGAACCCGGCGACGAAAATGGCAACGACGAGCAACACATACACGTGAAGCGGCGCGGCGAACAACAAGATCCAGAATCCGGCTCCGAGGCACAGCATCGCGAGGATGATCGCGACGCGATTGCCTAGCCCGCGACCAGTCAGTGACGCGATAAGCATTCCGAGTTGCATGTCCGCCACGACGAGCGCTCCGAGAAGGAGATTGTGCACGCCCAGGCCCTCTGCCAAAAACGATGGCATCAGCGAGACGAAGATCGCGAGCGTGGCCCAACCGATGAACGACTCGCCGCAGGCAACGAAAAACGGCCGCCGGATTGCGGGCGCGATCGTCGGGAACGTCTGGTGTGAGGCGGGCCCGAGATGCGGGCACGAAGGCACGCTCGCTACTCCAGCCGCAAGCGCCGCGAGCAGTACAATGTACACGAGAAACGTCAGTGAAGTGGGTAGCGGCGCGTATTCGGCTAAGAGGCCCGCCATCAATGCGCCGAACGCCGCGCCAACGCTGGTTCCAATGATCGCGAAGGTCCCGGCAAGCGGACGCATCGCATCGACCATCCACTCGCGAACGGCTGCCACTGCCGTCGGAAGGCCAATCCCGAGCGATACACCTTGAAGAACGCGAGCGGCGATCAACCACCACAAGCCCGATGCGAACGCAAAGACGAGCGCGCCTCCTGCCGCGATCGCGATTGCAATCAACAGCGTCTTACGGCGTCCGATCCCATCGGAGATTCCACCTAAGAAAAGCAGCGAAGGGATCAAGGATGCAGCGTAGACGGCAAAGACGACGCTGATTTGCCCCGGCGTCAGATTCCATTCGCGATGATAGAGCTGATAGAGCGGCGTGGGCATAAACACGCCGGCGAGGAGCAACGCGATCGCCGCAACCGCAATTGGATAACGTCCGGCAGCGGGATTACCGCTTGCCATACTTCTTTTCGAGATACGCGATGATCGCGTCGTCGTCGTCGGCGATCTTCACGTCACCGTCGATCATCGACGGAATCCCCGTTACGCCGAAGAGCTCTTTAAGATTCGTGCGTTTCCCGTGCTCCTCGGGCTCGTTGACGATCTTATAATCGAGGAGCAAATCGGTCATCTTGGCGCGCACGCGAGCGCAATAGGGGCACCATTCGGCCTGGTAGAGCACGATGTTCGTATCGATCATGGATCGAAGCTTGCGCGGCCCGGCGCGACCGCCCCTCCTGGTCACGACCGGGCGGTGCGGGCCGTTCGACCAGCGAAGGGATTCTCATAAAATGGTGAGCATGGGCACCGTTGCTCCACGAAACCGCCTGCTCTACCGAGCGCTGCTGGCATCGCTCGCGCTGCATCTGTGTCTCCTAGCGTTCATTCCGCCGTTTGCGAGCATCGCGGGCGGACAGAGTGTGGAGCTGCTCTCGTTCGTGCGCGTCTCGACCGTGCACATTCAAACACCAAAACCCGTGATCCAGCCGCCGGCGAAGGCGGCGCAGCAAGGTGCGGTTCCCGTGCTCTCCAAAGCGCACGCACATGCGATCGCGCTGCGTCCGGTAAAGCACGCGCCGCCCAGCTCCGCTCAACGCGAAGTTGCACCCGTGCTGGGTGCGGCACAATCGGGCAGCATTGCACAGGTCACGCGTCCGCCGCTCGCCGCAAGTCCGAGTGCGACGCCGGGAACGCCGGACCAAAACGACACGGCCAACCGTCAAGCAGTCGGCGGATACATGCCCCTTGGCGCCGACGAGCCGGCGCCGATTCTCGATCCCGCAGTGCGCAAAGAACTGCTCGCGCTCGGCGTGCACGTGACATTGACGATCGTCGTTGACAGCACCGGACATACCAAGAGCGTTGCATTCGCGCCGCCGCTCGACGACAGCGCCGAAAAGCAGATACGTTCGCTACTTGCGTCGGCTCAATGGGACGCAGCGGTATGCGGCGCCGGCATGACCTGCGAAGCCCAGGCGACGATCAAACTGTAACGATCGAAGCGCGCGCACCGATCTCACGTGCCGCAATCAATGCACCGTCACCATTCGCGAGCAGCGCAAAGCCCAGGTCTGCAAATCCCGCTTCACCTGCGACAACGCCCGTAACAAAGAGCAATGCAGGCGACTTTGTTGCGCGCACGAGCGTGCGTACGTTCCGCAATTCACGCACGCGGATCGCGCGTTCGTTCGAGAAACGTGTCGCAACCAGCGCCAATCGCCCACCGGCGAACGTGCCCTCGACGCGCAGCACACTTCGATCGCGATCGAGCACGCCGCGCGCAGTAAACGACGCATTCCAGAATAGTGCCTGACGCCCTCGGTAGGCGTAATCGTATGCAAAACGTGTCGCAAGTGCGAGTGCATCGCCCTCTTCAATGCCGTGTACGCAGAAGATCGCGGGGGCTCGTGCATCGACCGCTTCGGCGACGCTGCGCATCGCGCCCGGCCGGCCCAAATCGCCGATGATGGCAATGACCTGCGGTTGTGTTACAGGATCGATTTTCCGAGTGCCGAGCAGATCAAACCGACCGCTAGCGCGGCAGTTTGATTGCGAGTATCGAGAATGGGATTGATCTCCACCATTTCGATCGATTGCAATTGTCCCGATTCGTAGAGCATCTCCATTGCAAGATGCGCTTCGCGAAAACTCAGACCGCCCTTGACCGGCGTGCCGGTACCGGGCGCTTCGCTCGGGTCGATCGCGTCCATATCGAACGAAACGTGAATCGGGCGGCCACCGCCGCCGACTGTTTCCAGCGCCTGCGCCATGACCGTCGTCATCCCGTGCTTGTCGACATCGGTCATCGAGAAGGCGCGCACGCCGGACTCGCGCAGCAAACGTTTCTCCACCTCGTCGACGTCGCGTAATCCGATCTGCGCCGTGGTCTTGGCGTCGGCAAGTCCATTCTTCAGCGCAAACCATAATGGCATGCCATGCACGTTCCCGGTCGGCGAGGTCTCGGGATTGTTGATATCGGAATGCGCATCTATCCACACCAGACCGGGTGGGCCCGAGTATGCACGCGTCAGTCCGGCAAGCGTGCCCATCGCAATTGAGTGATCGCCACCGAGCACGATCGGTAAGCCTCCGCTTCGAACGCTCTCCTCGACCAATCGCGCCAACTCGGCATTGACGCTCTGGATCACTTCGAGATACTTCGCAGACGCGCTATTCACCATCGCCGATTCGCGAATCGGCACCGGCAAGTTACCGTGATCGAGCACTTCGGAAACGCCCAGCTCACGCAAGCGTTCGTGCAATCGTGCATACCGAATCGCCGACGGTCCCATATCGACACCGCGACGACTTGCGCCAAGATCCATCGGCACGCCGATGATATCGACGCGCGCGGTGCGGCTGTGCTCGGTACGGACTACCATTTTGCCGTAATCCCTTCGGTCGGTCGATTCGGAAAGATGCGTTTCATCAGCCAGGTGATACCGTAGCTCAGCGGATTCGCCAGCGGTTTACACCAAGCCATGCCCGGCGCGTATCCGTCGTCGAGATCGAGCGCGTAAAAAAATGCACGCCACCTCCGCTGCGCTTTCGCAGTCCACCGGCGTCCACGATCCATGGAGAAGGCATCGCGTCGAAGCAAGGCGTCGACAACCGCGTGATCGTCGGGCGCGAGGGCGACGATCTGCGCAAACGCATGATGGCCGAGCCCGAGCGCGCGTAAGAATTCTGTGTCGACCGGCGATTGTCCATACAAATATGCGCCGAGCGTACCATGCAGAGACGCGCGCGTTTTGTCGATCAAGCGTGGCAGCCACGCGACGCCGTCGATCTCTTCGTTCCAGCGACGTGGCGCCTCGTGCCGCAAATCCGGGACCTGCATGTCGCGCGCTTCGGTACGAAGGCTTGCGCCTCCCGGAGTCGTAGGCTAGTGACCTGTAGCGCCGGGATATATAGCGACGCTGCTTGTTTTCGAGATGAGAGAGGAGGAGCGATGAGCGACAAAAGCCGAGCTTTGCGAGCGAAGAGCGACGATGTCTATCGCTCGAAAACGAGCAGCCCCGCGGGTCACGGGCAGCACGGGGGCGTCGACGTCGTTGCTCGTCGGTCACAGAGCTATGGCTATGCTCCCTCCTCGCGCCTACCCGATCGCCCCCGTGGTGCTGGTGACGGCGCTACACATCCCGGCGCTGCAGGTCACTCGCCGCGATGAAGCACTCGGCCGTAGCCGCGCTGCTAGCAGCGGTCTGCGCGTTTGCGTTCGCCGGGTGCGGCCGCCACCCCGGGCCGCAACCGGGCCAGATAACGCTCGGAATGGTTACCGACGTCGGCGGACTCGGCGACCGTTCGTTCAATGACTCGGCCTATCGCGGCTTGCTCCGCGCGAAATCCGAGCTTGGGGCCTACATCCAAGTGCTGCAGTCGCGCTCAGCGGCCGACTATCAGCCGAATCTCATCGCACTGACCAACTTGCACGTCCGCATGATTTATGCGATCGGGTTCTTGATGGGACTCGACCTCGATTCGGTCGCCAAGCAGAATCCAACGCAGCACTACGCGATCATCGATGCCGTGGTCGACGATCCGAATGTCGTGTCGATTACGTTTCGCGAGCAGGACGGATCGTTTCTGGCCGGCGCGCTCGCTGCGATGGTCAGCAAGACGCACCACATCGCATTCTTAGGGGGTCAAGATATCCCGCTGATCCGTAAATTCGAGGCGGGCTATATCGCGGGTGCTCGTGAGATCGATCCGACGATTCGTGTTGACGTCAAATACGCCGGCAGCTTCGATGACGTTGCTGCGGGACAAGAGCTCTCCGACATCCTTTATAACGGAGGCGCCGACATCATCTACACTGCGGCGGGCAAGGTCGGCCTCGGCACGGCTGATGCGGTCAAAGGACGCGAGGGCTGCTACATGATCGGTGTCGATTCGAATCAGGACGGTCTCGTGCCGGGGAAAATCCTCACATCGATGGTAAAAAAGGTCGACGTCGCCGTCTTCGACGTCGCACAAGCACTGCGTGACGGCAAACCGATGCGCGGGCACGTCGTCTTCGGCTTGCGCGACGGTGCGATAGGCCTTACCAACTTCGCATACACCAAAGCCGCAATCGGCCCGGCAAATCTGGCGCGCCTTGGGCAAGTGCAGGCGGCGATCGCGAGCGGCAAGATCGATCCGCCCGATACGCGCGAAGCACTGGCTTCCTTTAAGCCGGTGCCGCTCTAGTGCAAGAAGAACCTGCGCTCTCGCTGCGCGGCATCCGCAAGAGCTTTCCCGGCGTCGTGGCAGTCGACGGGGTCGATCTCGATCTGTATCCCGGCGAGATTCATGCGCTGGTCGGCGAAAACGGCGCCGGAAAGTCGACGCTTGCAGCCATCGCCTTCGGCGAGTTACAACCCGATGCGGGCGAGATCGTTGCGCGCGGTACCGTCGGGCTCGTGCACCAGCATTTCGAGTTGATCGGGCGTCTACGCGTGTGGCAAAACGTGCTGCTCGGCCGCGAACCGCGACGCGGATGGCAGATCGATCAAGCCGCGGCGCACGCGCGCGTCCTCGAGATCGCCGCGCGCAACGGCCTGGCGATCGACCCCGATGCATTCGTTGAAACGTTGCCGGTCGGGGTGCAGCAACGCGTGGAGTTGCTGCGCGAGCTCGATCGCAAACCTGCAGTGCTTTTGCTCGACGAACCGACAGCGGCGCTCGCGCCGGCTGAGATCGAAAGCTTCTTTGCCACGGTCGTCCAACTCGCACGACGCGGCACGGCGATCATGATCGTGACGCACAAGCTGCAAGAAGTCATCTCCTACACCAGCCGGGTCACCGTGATGCGTCACGGCAAGATCGTCGCCCGCGCGCGCACCGGTGAGACGAGCGTCGAGGCGATTGCGCGCGCGATGGTCGGCGGCGACCTTCCCGCGGTCGTCGAGCGCACCACGACGCAACTCGTGCCGACACTGCACGTCAAAGATCTCTGCGCAGGCGGAGGCTCAACACAACTCAACGACTTCTTTCTCGACGTGCGCGGTGGTGAGATCGTCGGCATCGCCGGCGTTGAAGGCAACGGACAGACGACGCTCGCCGACGCGCTGAGCGGTATGGTCGCGTTCACGGGCACGGTCGAGCGCCGTGGCACGCTCGGGGTCGTTCCGCAAGACCGGCACCTCGAAGCGCTCGTGATGAATTGGTCGCTGGTCGACAACGCGTTGCTTGGGCGCCAACATCGCAAGGCCGCACGGCGCGGCCTCGCGATCGATCGCGCCCGCGCGCGGCGCGATACGCAAAGCATTCGCGAGCGCTTCGACGTGCGCGCGGCCAACCTCGAGGTCGCCGTACGCACGCTCTCGGGCGGCAATCAACAGAAGCTCGTGGTCGGCCGCGCATTGATCGACGAACCCGATCTCGTACTCGCGTACAACCCCACGCGCGGCATCGACATCGGCGCCGCGGCACTCGTGCAATCTCGCTTGATGGAAGCACGCAACCGCGGCGCGGCGGTACTGTTGATTTCGTTCGAGCTCGATGAGATTCTCGCGCTCGCCGACCACGTAATCGTGATGTATCGCGGCGCGGTGCTCGGAAGTTTCGACCGCGCGCAGTTCGATCGTGCCGAGATCGGCCGGTTGATGGCGGGTTCGCAATGAACCGTATCAAACGCATACTTACCGGGCCACTCGGCGCAATTCTCTTAATCGTTGTACTGATGTCACTTGCGATGCTTGTCGCCGGTGTGAGCCCGATCGACGGCTTTCGCGCGCTTATTGCCGGCGCACTTGGTGGACGCAACGAGATCGGCGAAACGCTCGTCGCGACGACCGCGCTCCTCTTTCCGGCACTCGGCATCTGTCTCGCGTTTCGCGCTGGACTCTTCAACATCGGCGCTGAGGGGCAATTACTGATCGGCGGATTGTGCGCCGGTGCGCTCGGCGCGGTACTCACCATCCCCGGCCCGCTCGGTATCATCGTATTGCTCGTGGCCGGCGCGATCGGCGGCGGCGCGTGGGGGGCAATCGCCGGATGGATGAAAGCGCGTTTCGGCGCGAACGAGATCATCGCGACATTGATGCTCAACTTCGTTGCAGCGTATTTGGCGCTCGAACTCGTCAGCGGTCCATTCAAAGGTCCGCTCGCGGCCGGCGCCGAGACTGCGTGGCTCGATCCAAGGTATTGGCTACCGACGCTGTTGCCAGGCACGCGGCTTTCGATTGCACTGTTGCTCGCGATTGCACTCGCCGTCTGCCTGCAATGGATCTTTACGCGCACGGTGTTCGGCTACGACCTACGCGCAAGCGGTGAAGCACCCGAGGCCGCTCGCCGCAGCGGTATCAATATCGCAAAGCTGACGTGGCTTGCGCTCACGCTCTCGGGTGCAATCGCCGGCCTGGGCGGTGCAACGATCGTAGCCGGCGAGTTACATCGCTTCAATACACAACTCTCGCCCGGGTACGGCTTCACCGCGATCGCGGTTGCACTCGTCGGCGATCTGCAACCGTTGTGGATCTGCTTCGCCGCATTCGGCTTCGGTATTCTCGAATCGGGCGGACTCGCGATGCAAGCGAGCGCGCAAGTTCCCAAGGACGCGATCCACGTGATCGAGGGCTTGATCATCTTCGTGCTGGCGGCGCGCCGCTACGTCGCAACGCGTGTCGAAGGAGGCCCAGTGTGACCACCTTGCTCGTCACGCTCGTCGTGCTCACGCTAATCAAATCCACGCCGCTCATCTATGCCGCGCTTGGCGGCGTGATCTCCGAACGCTCGGGCATCATCAACATCGGACTCGAAGGCATGATGGCGGCCGGCGCGTTCGTCGCCGTCGCCGTCTCGTTTGCAACGCACAGCCCGATCGCGGGCGCGCTTGCCGGTGTCGCTGCGGGCGCATGCTTCGGCTATCTGCTCGCGTTTGCCGCAACGCGCTTCAAGGCCGATCAGATCGTCGCAGGCACCGGCATCAATTTGATTTGCGCGGGTGGTGCGGCATACGGACTCGTCGTGCTCTTCAACCAGCCCGGCGCGAGCCCGCAAGTCGCAAGTCTGGGAGGAAGTTACTGGATCTTGATCGCCGGGGCGTTTGTGGTTGCGTTGTTTCTGCAGTGGCTGCTGTATCGCACGCCATGGGGTCTACGGATCCGGGCGTCTGGCGAGAATCCAAGCGCCGTCGTCTCCGCCGGACTCAATCCACTTGCACTGCGCACATATGCAGTCGTGATCAGCGGCGCGCTCGCCGGACTCGGCGGTGCGTTCCTTTCGATCGGTGAGTTGAATCTTTATTCCGACGGCATGACCGCGGGACGAGGCTTCATCGCGCTTGCTGCCGTGATCTTCGGCCGTTGGAATCCGCTTGGTGCAACAGCCGCATGCGTGGTCTTCGGTTTCTTCGAGGCATTACAGTACGTTTTGCAGGGTCAGGTCGCATGGCTCCCAGCAAATGCTCTGCAAGCGCTCCCCTATATCGCGGCGCTCGTCGCACTCGCGGGCGTAACCGGTCGCGTGCGCGCACCGGCAGCCGACGGCGTTCCGTTCTAGTGTTTTAGTATTGTAACGCCGGCCAAAAAATGCTTGCACCCTGTGATATACTGCGAACAACGTGGGCGATTTGCGGGCGATACGAAACGTCATTGCCATTGTCGCTGGGATACTGACGTCATTCCTGGGGATCTGTTCGCCTGCGCGCGCGGCGGTTGTTCCCCCACCGATGCAATCATTGCGAGCCGATCTTCATCGGCTCGTTCTTCATTTTCCGGCATCGAGCGCCGTCGAGGTGATGGATCTCTCAACCGGCTATCACGTCGGCTATAACGCCGCGGCATCGATGCCGGCGGCGTCGACGATCAAGGTGCCGGTTATGGTCGAGGTCTTCCGCCAACTCGAAGGTGGCCACTTCGATCTGGATCACCACGTCACGCTGCTAGCCAGCGACAAGGATTACGGCTCGGGCGACCTCTGCGACGCGCCCGCCGGCAGCACGTACTCGGTCGATGAGCTGCTGAACAAGATGATCGATATCAGCGACAACACCGCGACCAATATGTTGATCCGGCTCGTCGGCTTGCGCAGCATCAACCGGACGATGGCCGAACTCGGTTTACAGCGCACGCATCTGCGCGGTTACGTCCGTACGGGTTCGTGGTCTGTGCGCCAAGCGCTCGAATCGTCACCGGCCGACATGGTGCACTTGCTGACGATGATGGCCAAGCGCGAACTCGTCGACGGCTGGTCCTCGAACGAAATGATCTCGATTCTGGAAGACGATCAGATCAATACATTGCTTCCAGAGCCGCTACCGCAAGGGATCGCGATCGCGCACAAGACCGGCAGTTTCTTCGACACCTTGAACGACGTCGGTATCGTGTACGGCGACGCGCCGTATGTGATTGCCGTGATGACGACGCATCTGCCTTCGCTCGATATGGGCCGCACGTTTATCCGCGCGCTCTCGCTGCTGACCTTCCAACACGAAGCGCGGATGGCCGAATGGCGCAGCATCGCCGGCTTCGGTGCGTTCGACACAACTAACGGCGCTATGTCACCCGACGTCAACTACTGGCAACACAGTAGCGCCGCTTCGAGCGGCCCAAACCCCTAGCCTGTCATCCCTAACGTAGCTTGCGAATGGCGCAAAACTTCGAGCCTTCGCTTAGCAGCAACAGTAAATCGACGCACACTGCTACGTCGATCCCTCGACTGCGCTTCGCTACGCTCGGGATGACAACGGGCGTTAGACGCCGGCCTTCGATTTTGATCCGTAGGTTGCGGTGAGCCACTGGCTCCACGCCGGATCTTGATTGTGCACCGCGCGTTGGTACGTCTCGGAAAGCATGCGGGCGACGGGACCGATCGAGCCGTCGCCGACGATGCGTTTGTCGACCGACGCGATGTGCGCGATGCCGGCGGCGGTACCGGTAAAGAAGAGTTCGTCGGCGGCATAGAGCTCGCCGCGATCGACAGACCGTTCGATCACCTCGAGCCCTTGTGCTTGCGCGATGTCCATGATCGCGCGGCGCGTGCACCCCTCGAGCACGTTCTGCGACGGATCGGGCGTCAGCAACTTGCCATTGCGCACGAGAAAGACGTTTTCGGCTGAGCCTTCGGCGACATGCCCATCGTGCGAAAGCAAAATCGCTTCGTCGTAGCCATTGACGATCGCTTCGCTCTTGGCAAGGGCTGAGTTCACGTACAATCCTGTGATTTTTGCGCGCGGCGGCGCCATCGTATCGTCGGCGCGGCGCCACGAACTGATGCAGACGTTGAGGCCCTTCGTCGTATCCAAATATGGGCTGAACGGAACCGGCACGATTGCAAACGCATCCGGCACGTTGTGCAACCGCACGCCGATATCTTCGGCCGCCTTATAGATGAAGGGACGAACGTAGATATTAGTCTCGAAACGGTTGCGCGCGCATAACTCGGTCGTGATGTCGATCAATTCGTCAACCGAGTGCGGCACGTTCATCATCAGAATTTTCGCGGAGGTTTTCAAACGATCGTAGTGCTCGCGCAAGAGCACCAAATACAATTCGCGTTCGGGCTGACTCCAATAGCCGCGAATACCCTCAAAACACCCCGTCCCGTATTGCAAGCCGTGGGTGAGCAGTCCGACTTTAGCTTCGTCGTAGCGGCAGAACGTGCCGCCCGCATAGACGGTAATTGACGAGAGATCCACGGCCTTTAAACACTCCTTAAACGATCAGAGGTTGCTGTTTCCGAGGTGGCGCACCACTACCGCGCATGGGCAAGGTCCTCGACGTCTTTCTTACGTTCCTTCGTTTGGGCTGTACGTCGTTCGGCGGCCCCGTCGCGCACCTTGCATATTTTCAGCGCGAATTCGTCGAGCGCCGACGCTGGCTCGACGATGCAGCCTTCGGCGAGTGCGTCGCGCTCTCACAGCTTTTGCCCGGCCCGGCAAGTTCGCAAACCGGAATGCTGCTCGGGTGGCTGCGGGCCGGCCCGGCCGGGGCAATCGGCGCATGGATCGGGTTCACGCTGCCGTCCGCGGTGCTTATGACGGCTTTCGCGCTCGTGCTTCCGCATGCGAACGTCAATGCCGGATGGTTGCACGGCCTCTTACTGGTCGCTGTCGCGGTCGTCGCAGCGGCGATCGTTTCACTGCGCGCATCGCTCGCGCCGGATCTTGGGCGATCGCTCCTTGCGATCGCCGTGCTCGCGTTGGTTTTGCTTGCGCCACCGCATCCAATTGTGACACCGCTCGCTATTGCCGGCGCGGCAATCGTTGGATTGTACTTGCCGGGAACGCGCGCAACAAGCTCGCCGCAACTCGACCTGCACGTCTCGCGCAGTGCCGGCATTGTCGCGTGGGTATTACTCCTTATCGCGTTCGTCGCGCTCGGCGTGTGGGCGACAACCGGTTCGCATCTCGCAATCCTCACCAACACACTCTTTCGCATTGGAAGCTTGGTGTTCGGCGGCGGACACGTGGTGCTGCCGCTACTGCAGACGCAAGCCGTTGCCGCCGGAATTGTCGATAGCCGCACGACCCTCACGGGTTATGCCGCAGCGCAAGCAATGCCCGGCCCGCTTTTTACGATCGCGTCGTACGTTGGCGCGAGCGCGTGGGGATCATCACTTGGGATCGCGGGCGCGATCGCCGGAACGATTGCGATCTTCGCTCCATCGTTTTTCTTGCTCACCGGCGTCGCGCCGTTTTACCGGCTGCTCGCATCGAACGAACGCTTTCGTGCCGTGCTTGCCGGCGCAAACGCGGGCGTTGTCGGGTTGCTCGCAGCGGCGTTCGTCAATCCGATTTTCGTAACCAGCGTGCGAACACCGCTGGATGGCGCGGCCGCGCTGGTGGCATTCGTCATCATCCAGTATGCAAAGGTTCCGGTCTGGGTTATGGTGGTACTTGCAGCACTCTTCGGCTACGTTGTGGAGCGATGATGAATCGACGTTGGATCCTTCTGCCTCTTGTCGTGTGCGTTACATTGTGCGCGATCGCCGCGGTCGCGACGCGATCGATTTGGCTCCCCACGGATTGGACACTTACCGCACCGAGCGGCGCGGTGAGTACGACCGGCACGATGCCGCAGGGTCTGGCGCTATCGCCGGACGGCATGAAGGTTGCGGTCGTCGAGAGCGGCGTCAATCCGCCGGCATTGCGCATCTTGAGCGTGCCCGATCTGCACGAAGTCAAAGTCATTCCGCTCAAGGACGCATTCGGCATGCCGGTCTGGAACGACAAGTACGCACGTGCTCGTGCCCGGTGGACTGCGACCGATGCCGTGCTGTCGTGTCGATGCTCATTGCGGCAAGCGTTACGACGACGCTGCCTGCCGCCAAATATGTTAGCGCAGTCACGCGCACCTCCGATGGCACAATCCTTGCGACCGCCGACCTCGACAACACGCTGGTGCGCCTCGGAACGACGCCGGTCGCGACCGGCGCGCATCCCGCAGCAATCGTGATTGCGGGCAAAAACGTGTACGTTGCCAATCGCGGTGAATCGACCCTGACCAAAATTGCAGCCGATGGTTCCACCAAGAGCATTGCCGTCGATCTGCATCCCGCGGCACTCGCACTTTCGCCCGACGGCACGAAGCTCTACGTCGCGTGCACCGATGCCGATGCAATCGACGTTCTCGACACGTCGAATGACACGGTCGTCGGACGCATCGACGTCGGGCTGCCGCAAGGACGCGGTGCGTCGCCCAATGCGCTTGCCGTTGCCGCCGACGGAACACTCTACGCGTCGCTCGGCGCGGAAAACGCGGTTGCGCAGATTCGCAACAATGCGGTCGTCGCACGTGCGCCGGCCGGTTGGTATCCGACCGGCGTCGCCGTTGATAACCACAACGTCTATGTCTCCAACGGTCGCGGCGAAGGCTCGCGCGCGAATCCTGACTTTCGGCCCGAGCACCACCATGATCCGGAATACGTCGCTGCTGCGATGACCGGCTCGGTGCGCGCGATCGCCATCGCCAGCTTCGATGCAACCACTACCGCAGAAGTGAGCGCTAATATGCCGACGCCGGTCGCGACACCGGCGCAGACCGTGCTGCGTGCCGGCGGACCGATCAAGCACGTCATCTATATCATCAAAGAAAACCGCACCTACGATCAGGTGTTGGGCGATTTGCCGATCGGCGACGGCGACCCCAAGCTCGCGTGGTTCGGTAAAGACGTGACGCCAAACGATCACGCAATTGCGATGCGCTTCGGCGTTTTCGATCGGACCTTCACCGATGCGCAGGTTAGTGCGAACGGCCACAACTGGTCGACCGCCGCCTTTGCCAACGATTACCTCGAGCGCTTCTGGCCGCCGAATTACGGCGGCCGGCGCAAGCAGTACGACTTCGAGGACGGCGCCACGGCAAGTGCGCCCGGAACCGGCTACATCTGGGACGATGCCGATAAGCACGGCGTCTCACTGCGCGACTACGGCGAGTTCGTCACGGATCCGGCGAACAAAGGCGGCCTGTATACAACCCGCATGACCGGATTGATCGGCAAGGTCGATGGACGCTTTCCCGGTTTCGACCTCGATATCAACGACGAAGCGCGCGTCGACGAATGGCAACGCGAATTTACGGAGTTCGTTAAGAGTGGAAATCTGCCGGCGCTCGTGATTACTGCGCTTGCCCAACGATCACACGTCGGGCACGCGACCCGGCACGTGGACGCCGCAAGCCTACGTTGCCCAGAACGATCACGCGCTCGGGCGCATCGTCGATATCGTGTCGCACTCGCGCTTCTGGGGCAGCACGGTGATTCTTTCGATCGAGGATGACGCGCAGAACGGCCCCGATCACGTTGATGACCAGCGCACGACGTTCTATCTCGCTTCACCGTACGCTGCGCCCGGCGTCCATCATGCGCAGTACACCACGTCGAGCGTCATGCGCACGATCGAACTTCTCCTCGGATTGCCGCCGATGACGATCTACGACGCGCTCGCCCCGCCGATGTATGATGCGTTTGCGCTGCGACCCGATATGCGCCCGTATGAAGCGATCGCACCACAAATCGACGATGCGGCGAAGAATTCACCGCACGCGTACGGCGCAGCGGCAAGCACACGCATGGACTTCCACGACGCCGACGCCGTAGATCCGCGCGTCCTCAACGACATCCTCGCCCACGTTGCCGGGCATCACGCGAAGCCGTGAGCCCGCTCGCGCTTGCCGGCACGACCTTCGCTGCCTCGGCAGTTGAGTTCGTCGAGGCTGCGACGATCGTGTTTGCAGTCGGTGTGACCAACGGCTGGCGGCCGGCGCTCGGGGGCACGATTGCCGCAATGCTCACGCTGATCGTGCTCGTTGGGATCGGTTCGCCGCTCCTGGCCAATGCCGCGTCGGTACGCATCATCGAGTCAGTCGCCGGCGTGTTCATGATCCTCTTCGGCGCACGATGGATGCGCAAAGTCGTACTCCGGTATGCCGGGATCATACCGATGCACGACGAGACCGCCATCTACGAACGCGAAGTTGCGCGCTTGCGTAGCGAACACGTGCAAGGTTTTGCCGTAGCGTTCCAAGGTGTGTTTATCGAGGGGCTCGAGGTGGCGATCATCGTCGTTACATTTGCGGCGACGTCACCCGGACTCGTGCAATGGTCGTGGGGTGGCGCGCTCGCAGCGTTCATCGTAGTAACGCTTGCGGCAATCGCGTTGCGCGCGCCGTTCTCACGTGTCCCGGAAAATTTGCTCAAGGCCATTGTGAGCGTCATGTTGCTCTCGCTCGGCAGCTTTTTTACCGTCGAAGGATTGGGGCTGCGCTGGCCGTGGGGTGATGCCACACTCCCGGCGCTGGTCATCCTAGTGACGCTGGTCACTGCTGCGCTGGTCTTCATCCTGCGTAAATTCAGGCTCGCGAAAACGACAACGCGCTAGCGGGTATTCAACTTTAACGACCGAAAAACCCAAGTGCGGAGGTGCGTCCCATGGGCTCAACGATCTCCCGGCAAGACTTCCTCAAAGTGGCAGGCATCGGGGTCGGCGCAGTCGGCCTCTCGGAGCTCGGGTTCGATCTCGCAGCGGCGACGACGATCACCCAGCAGCTTCACATCGCGGGCGCCACGGTTAGTCACTCGATCTGTCCCTACTGCGCGGTCGGTTGCTCGATGATCGCCTACACGCGCACCGCGAGCGACGGGACCGTGAACCTCTTGCAGATCGAGGGCGATCCCGACAGCCCGATCAACGAAGGCCGCCTTTGTCCCAAGGGCGCGACGGCGATGCAGCTTGCGGTTTCCAAACGCCGCGTCGAGCGGCCGATGTATCGTCCCGCCGGGGCGACTGCGTGGCAAGAAATTTCGTGGGAGGACGCGCTCAATCGCATCGCGGGACACATCAAAACCTCGCGCGATCGTACCTTCGTGACGACCGACCCGAAGGGCAACCACGTCAACCGCACCGAGGGCATCGCCTTTGCCGGCGGCGCGACGTTTTCTAACGAGGAGGGTTATCTCGCCGCGAAGGTGATGCGCTCCCTCGGACTGGTCTATCTCGAACAACAAGCCAGGGTTTGACACGGCCCGACGGTCGCCAGTTTGGCGGCCACGTTCGGACGTGGAGCGATGACCAACCACTGGCGCGACATCAAAAACGCCGACGTCATTCTTATAACCGGCGCCAATCCCGCCGAAGCCCATCCGGTCGGCTTCCAGTGGTTCATGCACGCCAAACTCGACCCGACCAAGGGTCTTGGCAAGGGCGGCGGCGCGAAGATCATCCACATCGATCCGCGCTTTTCACGCACCTCGGCGGTGAGCGACCTCTACGTGCGGACGCGCACCGGCACCGATATCGCATTCTACGGCGGCCTGATGAAGTACGTGCTCGACGGCAACCACTATCACGCCGAGTACGTCACGAACTACACCAACGCGTCCTTTATCGTCAAAGACAGCTACGGATTTCACGACGGGTTGTTCAGCGGGTATGATCCCGTGCACCGCGCGTACGACGTCAAAACGTGGGCGTATGAGACGGACGCAGACGGCTTTGCGCATCGCGACATGACGCTGCAGCATCCACGCTGTGTCTTTCAATTGCTCAAGGCGCACTATGCGCGATATACGCCGCAAGTCGTTTCGGCGATCACCGGCATTCCGCAAGAAGACTTCCTCAAGGTCGCGGAGATCGTCGGCCAGATGGGCGCGCCCGACAAAGTTATGACCATCGTCTACGCTGTCGGTCTCACCCAGCACACGACGGGATCGCAGATCATTAAGTCCGGCTCGATGTTGCAACTGCTGCTCGGCAACATGGGACGTCCCGGCGGCGGTATGAACGCCGAACGCGGGCACGCGAACATCCAAGGCAACACGGATAACGCGATATCGTGGGACATTCTTCCCGGCTACATCTCCGTGCCGACGGCCGGCGACGAAACGATCGACGGCTACGTCAAAACGCACGCGCCCAAGAAATCAGATCCGCGTTCCTGGAATTACCTCGGGACGAACTATAAGAAGTTCATCGTCAGTACGCTCAAAGCGTGGTACGGCGATAAGGCCAATGCAAACAACGAGTTTGCTTTCGCGTATTTGCCGAAGGCGGGCGGCAACTCGTCGTGGCTTACGATCTACGACGAGGCACTGCGCGGAAAAATGGAAGGCTTGATGCTCTCGGGCATGACCGCGGCGAGCATCGGTCCCGACAGCAATCAAGTGATCCAAGCGCTCTCGAATCTCAAGTGGCTCGTTGTCATGGATCCGTTCCCAACGACCAGTTCGGAGTTTTGGCACAGTCCCGGCATCGACTCCACCAAAGTGGCGACGGAAGTCTTTCTGTTGCCGATGACCCACTGGATCGAGAAAGACGGCTCGTTCACCAACAGCGGCCGTTGGATGCAGTGGAAAGACGCGGTCATGCCGCCGCAGGGTCAGTCGATGCACGATCACTGGGTCCTCGCCGAGTTGCACGACCGCATCAAGAAGCTCTACCAGAAAGACGGCGGCGCGTTCCCAGGACCGATCGTCGATCTCGCGATGGCCTACAAGGATCCGGTCAAGCCCACACTCGACGAGCTTGCACGTGAAGTCAACGGCAAGGATCTCAAGACCGGGAAGCAACTCGCCACCTTCGCGGCGCTTACCGACGACGGCAGCACGAGCACGGGCAATTGGATCTACGCGGGCAGCTATGGGCCGAAGGGCAACTTCTCGCGGCGACGCGACGGCGTGCAAGATGTAGCGAAAAACGATCCGACGGGAATGGGTTTCTTTCCGAACTGGGCGTGGAGTTGGCCGGTCAACCGGCGCGTGCTCTACAATCGCGCGTCGGCCGATCTGCAAGGCCACGCCTGGGATCCCAAACGCCCCGGCATCACATGGAACGGCAAAACGTGGGTCGGCGACGTGCCGGATTATCCGCCGACGATGAGCCCGAACGATCCCAAGGCGTGGCTGCCCTTCATTATGACCGGCGAAGGCGTCGGGCGCATCTTCTCGAGTTCACTCGTCGATGGCCCGTTTGCAGAGCATTACGAGCCGATGGAGTCGCCGGTCAAGAACCTTCTGCACGAATCGGTTCAAAATAATCCCGTCGTGTTTCTTTACGACAAAGCAGCGGGACGGCCCAACCGGTTCGGCACGCCCGACGAGTTTCCGATCATTGCGACGACGTACCGGCTCACCGAACACGAGCACTATGTCACGCAGTGGGTACCGCATCTCGTGCAACTCCAGCCCGAAGCCTTTGTCGAGCTTCCGCCGGGACTTGCCGCAGAACGCGGCATCGCTAACGGCGACTATGTGATCGTGCGTTCGAAGCGCGGCATGATGAAAGTGCGCGCGCTGGTTACCAAACGTCTCGGTCAGCTCGATCTCGGCGGCACCAAGGTGTGGCAGATGGGGATTCCGATCCACTGGGGCTACGTCGGTTTGTCGGCAGAGCTGTACGGCAACCAATCCGACCATTGGCTCGCGAATGCGCTCTCGCCCTTCGTCGGAGACGCGAACGCGCGAACGCCCGAAACCAAAGCATTCCTGGTCCAGGTCGAAAAAGCGTGACTTCGCGAAAGCGGCGCGCGGAAGAGCTCGCGCAACGCTGGCCCTTTGCGGCGGAAGTGCTGCGCTTCTACCTCGCGCTGCTCGACGTGCAGCAATCTGCGTACACGCAAGCGCAAGCTGCCGCGCTCGATCCCAAGGACGCAGCCGCCTTCGCCGCCGAGCATGTCCTTCCGCGCGTGGTCGAAGTAAGCGTGACCCACGGGCCGCCCGCGCTGCAGCAAGGTGTGCTCGAGCGGTTCGATTCGATCGATTTCGAGAAGACGATCCGTGCCTGGTTGCGCGGCGAACCGCTCGACGGCTTCGATCGCTTTCTCGCGCGCGCCGCTACCGCACCCGTGCTCGAAGCGCTCGGCAAACGCGCCGGTGAGGCTTGCGAGGGACCGCGCGGCGATCGCACCTGCCCGGTCTGCGGCGGGCTTCCACAACTTGCCTACATTGCCACCACCAACGAAGACCTTGTAACGCCGCATCGCTATTTAGAGTGTTCGCGCTGTGCATCGACCTGGGCATTCACGCGCATGACATGCGCTGCGTGCGGCGAGTTCGAAAGCGCAAACTTGCTGCACTTCAGTGAGCTCGGTTCGCTCGAAGCCGAAACCTCGGGACGCACCGTGCGCGGTGCGGATCCCGACGCGGCTCCAAATCAAGACGTTATTACAGCCGTGAAGCCGCAATTGCCGCACGTCAGTATCGACGGATGCCGGACGTGCTCGCACTATCTGTTGACCGTCGACGCCAGCCGCGATCCGTCCGCCGTACCGGTGGTCGACGAGTTGGCGGCACTCCCGTACTATGTCTACGCCGGCGAGCGTGGGCTTTCCAAAATCGTTGCCAATCAGCTGGGATTTTGAGGTGACGTAGCCATGGCCGATCAAGTTGGATTCTTCACCGACACGAGCGTATGTATCGGTTGCAAAGCTTGCGAAGTGGCGTGCAAGGAATGGAACGGACTCGCCGGCGATCCGCCCGCGTTTCGTGATTCCTACGACAACACGGGCCAACTCGATGCGGAAAACTGGCGCCACGTAAAATTCATCGATCTCGTGCCCGAAGCGCCGTCGGTGGTCGGCAATGGGACGGCATGGCTGCTGATGTCCGATATCTGCAAGCACTGCACGCACGCGAGCTGCATGGACGTTTGCCCGACCAACGCGATCGTCAAGACGGAATACGACACGGTCTTCATCCAACCCGACGTCTGCAACGGCTGCCGCAACTGTATCTCGGCCTGTCCGTACAGCGCGATCGGATTCAGCAAGGACACAGGTGTCGTGCACAAGTGCACGTTCTGTTACGATCGGCTGCAGAACAACCTGATGCCGGCGTGCGCGAAAGCCTGCCCAACGCAATCGATCCAGTTCGGCAAGCTCGACGATCTGCATGCGAAAGCCGACGCGCGCGTCGCAGCGCTCCACGATCAAGGCTACGATCAGGCGCAGCTCTATGGACGCGATGACTCGGTGTACGGTGGCTTGCACGCCTTCTTCCTGTTGATGGCCAAGCCCGAAGTATACGGATTGCCGAACGCTCAGAACGCAACGCTTCCGGGTCGCAACAATCTTGGCGGCTATCTCGGCGCCGCCGTCGCCGCGGTCATTGGCATTTTTGCCGGAATCGTCGCGTTGCGCAACGGTGGGGGGGACGCATAATGGCCGAGCATTTCTCTGCACCGCCCGACTGGACGTGGTTCATCGCGCTGTATTTCTTTCTCGCAGGAATCGCCGGCGGTTCGTATGTCCTCGCGACGATAATGCGCTTACGGGGCTCACCGCAGGACGAACCGGTCGTGCGCATCGGTTTCTCGGTACCGCTGCCGCTGGTTGCAATCTGCGCGATCTTTCTTACGATCGATCTCGGCACACCGCTGCGATTTTGGCACATGCTGATCAACACGACGCCGGGTGATGCGGGTCTAAACTTCAAGTATTGGTCGCCAATGTCGGTCGGCGTCTGGGCCCTTTCAATTTTTGGCCTGTTCACACTACTTTCGTTTCTCGAAGCGCGCGGGAACCTGCGCCGTTTGCCAAATGCGGTGCCGATTGTGGGCTCGCTCTTTGCACTCTACGTCGCATCGTACACGGGTGTATTGCTGAGCGTTTCAAATCAGCCGGTGTGGAGCGACACCTGGGCGCTCGGCGGGCTCTTTCTCGCGTCGGGCCTAAGCGGCTCAGCGGCATTGCTCGTGTGGCTCGCGCGTTATGTGCATGGTGCGCCGCAGACGGAAGCACGGTTGAGTAAAGCCGATGGATACTTCGCGTTGCTCGAACTTGCGTTCATCGTCGTATTTTTCGTTACGATTGCCATTGCCGGCACGATCGGCAAAACGTTATCGGGATTTTGGCTGATCTTATGGATTCTCGTGCTGCTCAGCTTGTTTCCGGGGATTCGTGCCGCCCTTGCGCGACGACGTGATGCGCCCGTGTCGGTGCTCGCATCGGCAGTCGTGATCGCCGGGGTGTTGCTGATGCGCCTGGTCATCGTCTTTAGCGCGCAAAGCTAAGCTCGACAACGCAACAGAGAACCAACCGTTACATTGGCGCGCCAAGCGCCAAGGTCTTACTGTCCCTAGGTTAAAGTACCCAAGCACTACTCGCTTTAGTGCATTGTCATGAAGCTTTTTGTAATGGGGGATAAACGCGCATGGCTTCCAATCCCGCGTCCTCGGGCAATCGCTGGGGGATTCTGATTGCCGGCATCGGCGTGATGCTGTGCTTGGGAACCGTCTACTCCTGGAGTATCTTTACCCGGCCGCTGCTCGCGGCGTTCAATTGGTCAAACGCCGTCGTAACCTGGACGTTCGCCGTAGCAATCTTCAGCTTCGGCATCGGCACCGTTATCGGCGGGCGTTGGCAAGATCGCTCAGGGCCCCGAATCGTTACGGTAACGGGCGTCATTCTGTTTGGCCTCGGCTTGTTGCTCGCCGGCATCGGCACGGCGGGACTTGGGCAGTGGTGGCTCTATCTCACCTATGGCGTGATCGGCGGAATCGGCGGCGGCATGGCCTACGTCACCCCGGTTGCGGTTATTGCAAAGTGGTTCCCGGATCGAAGAGGCTTGGGAACCGGACTCGTTGTCATGGGCTTTGGCCTCGGCGCGTTCTTCTACAACCAAATCGTACCGCGCATTGCCGGTTTCGCATCAGCGGCAAAGGCGTCCGGTGTGTACGCCGAGGCGCGCACGGCAGCGATCAAGGCCGGCACGACATTCAACGCCGCACAGTATGCGCTCACGCCGGATCAAATCCAGGCAGTCATGAACGTCTTTATATGGTCGGGCGTGGTGTTCATCGTGTTTGGCGGCCTCTGCGCGTGGCTTATCAGCAATCCGCCGCAGGGCTACACGGTTGCAGGTGCGGTTGCAGCAGCCGCCACAAGCGGACCGAGTTACACGCCGTCGCAGGCGCTCGCGATGCCGCAACTCTATCTTCTCTGGCTGCTGCTCTTCCTCAACGTGACTGCCGGCATCTTGATTATCTCGAACGCAGTGCCGATCTTGAGCGATCTGACGGGCTTGCTGGCCGCGGCCGTTGCGCCGTTGTATGGATTGCTTGCGGTCTTCAATGCGCTTGGCAGATTCTTCTGGGGTTCCGTTTCGGATCGCATCGGTCGCCCGATGACGTATACGACGATGTATCTGATCCAGGCGGTGATTTTCTTCTTCCTGGGTGGGCTACACGCGGTCGCAATCGTGAGCATCTGCTTTGCGATCGTGCTCGCCTGCTACGGCGGAGGCTTCGGTGTTATGCCGTCGTTCACGGCCGACTTCTTCGGCACGAAATACCTCGGACAAATCTACGGCTTCATCCTCACCGCGTGGGGCTTTGCGGGTCTCGTTGGTCCGCTCGTTGCCGCGTGGGTGAAGGATCATACCGGCTCGTTCACCGGCGCAATGCCGTGGGTGGCGGGTATGCTCGTGGTCGCCGCGATCATCCCGTTCTTCGTCAAGAAGCCGACGGAGCAACCCAAAGCCGCAACCGCGTAGTAGCGGGCTAGGCGTTACAGCGTGTCGGGATCGTAGATGATTCGTATGGTCCCGACGCGCTGATTTTTTACGAATAGCGCGAGCGAAAGATCGTTGTACACGAGCCCGGTATCGCGCGCATAGGTGTAGATCGCCCACGGACGCCGGCCGGACGGGCGGCGCAGATCGCAACCCGCCTCCATGAATTGCGCGTACGGTGTGCGGCCCGGAAATGCATGCGCCTTCTCGCCCAAGCCGATACGCGAGCATCGAAGGCTCAACGCGTCTTCGAAGAAGCGCTTGATGCGATTCTGGTTGAGGTCGGTCTTATAATCGCCGGTCCAATCGTGGCGGCACTCTTTATAGTGACCGAAGCAATAGCCGTTCAAATCAACTGCGAACATGGCTTTGATCGCCGGATCTTTCGGTACGTAGGTATCGATGATCGCGTTGATGCCGCTTTCAACGGCCCGATCGTAGCGCGTTGAGAATTTCGGGGGATCGAAACCGGACTCGGGCACGCGCGACACGTCGAAAAGCCGTGTGAGTTCGATGATCCGTTTACCAGCGATCAATTGGTAGTCGGTGTCGCGGCAATCATTCACCGCGATTGATCCCGAATCGACCGCCGCGTCAAAAACAGCATCCATTTCCGCGGCAAGCTCAAAACCCCAGCTGCGCATTCGCTCGGCAAAGATACCGAGTCTGCGTCCACCGGCAAGCGCAAACGCGCGGTGACCAACCTCGGCAAGTTCGAGGCGGCGCACGTCGGTTGCGACAGCGACACTCGCGTCGATCGTGCCGAGCGTGGTGTCGATTTCCCCGATCAAACGGTCATAGGCTTGCATCTGTTGTTCGGCCATCGAGGCCAAGCTCAAACTTCGGTCGACGGCATCGTTCATACGCTCGATGAGCTGCGCTACCGAACGTTGCGCGCCAACGGCTCGCTCCTCAACCGTGTGGGTGAGATCGGTCGACGTGCTCATCCCATCGCGGATAGTATTGCCCGCACCGGCAATCAAATCGATCGTTCGGCCGACCTCATTGGTCGCCATGTGCGTGCTGTCGGCCAATTTGCGAATCTCGGTAGCAATTACGGAGAAGCCCAGGCCTGCGTCGCCGGCGTGCGCTGCTTCGATCGCCGCGTTAAGCGCCAACAAGTTGGTCTCGGCCGAGATCTCGTCGACCAGCGCGAGAATTGTCCCCGCGCGATCGAGGGCAGAAGTCATGTCGGCGACGACGATTCCCACTTGCGCCACGTTGTCCCGCACTCGGTCGAGTGATCCCACCGATTGGTCCAGGTTCCTCACCGCAGCATCGGTTTGTAAGCGCAATTCGTGAGCGAGATCCTGCACCGAACGTGAAGACTCTACGAGCGCGCGCGACGCATCGCGCGACTCGCCGAGCATCTGCAGAGTACTCTCAAGCGCGGCTTTTAGCTCGCGAATTCTCGCTGCTATAGCCAGCCACAGGTAACTGTTGCGCGCCACCGCAACCGCACCGTGCATGATGGTTTCGAGAATCTCGCGCTCCGAAGCGGCGAGCGCCTCGGCAAAGGCGTTTACCGACCGCGCCAGCGTCCCGTCGAAGCTACGTATCGCATCCTCTTCGCCGACTGCGACGCTAAGGATGGCGCGCGCCAGTGGATCGCTCGGGCGTGCCGGCCGGCTTTCTTCGGCATCGGCGGCGAAGCGATATGCGGCGACGAGCCGGCGCACGCGATCGAATTGCGTCGCGAGATCGACCTCGGAGGCTTCCTGCGCGGCACCCGCAACGCCGCTTGCCGTTGCCGTAATGCCTTCGAAGCTTGCGACGACCTCGGGTATCGCGCCCTGATGTTGCGTCGCCATGGCTGCGATCGATTGTACGGGCTCGCTAAAGCTCTGGACCATCGTTTGAATGGCGTCGACGCTCTCGACGATACGATGCTCTGCACCGACAAGTTCGCGCGACGCTTTGAACGCCAGCGACGTAGATGAGGACGCGCGCTCGGTTGCGTCGACGAGACGGCGCGCGATTAGCCCGATATCCTGCACCGCCTGTTTTGTCGACTCCGCTAGCGTACGCACCTCGTTCGCGACGATCGCGAAGCCCTTTCCGGCTAGTCCTAAGTGCGCGGCCTCAATCCGAGCGTTTGTGCTCAGCAGCGCGGCCTGGCGCGAAATGCGCGCAACGCCGTTGACAAACGCGAGCAATCCGCTCGCGGTCTTCCGGAGATCGGTTGAAGCTGTGTCGACCAAGCCAATCGCAGTTACTAACGCCTCGGTCCCGGCTGCCTCGTTATCGGTAGCATGTAGGGAGCCGGCCGCAGCGCCGGCGGACTCGATGGCCAGCCCCGACATCTCCTCGAGTCGCCGAGCCTCCAATGCGGCACTTTCAGAAAGCCCGCGCATCCGCTCGAGCAGATCCGAGGCGGCCAAAACCAGCGCGCGATAGCGCTGGGCGCTGCCGCGCGCATTCGTGAGTTGCTCGGCGTTTCGTTCAACCGCATTACCCGCCTCGTCGATAAGCGCATCGAAACGAGCGAGTTCGCTCGCGCCGGCCCGAATGAACCAGCGAACCGCATCGAATCGCTCCGCTTCGGGTCCATCCAAGACGGGAAGATTGCATCGGACGGAAAAATCGCGCTTGGAGCAGATTTCGTCGAGCCAACCACTAAGCAGGCCATCGATTTCATTGGGCGCATCCGGGGTGGTCACTAGTAGGGTCATCGGTCTTACCATTCTATTGCTGAGAGGGCCAAAGTGAAAGACGCAACCTCAACCTCGGCCGGCAGCGTGCTTGGCGAGTACGGCGAGGCGCTTCGTCGCCATGTCGGAGCGCTTCCGAACGTCGCCTCCGGGCGTACCAAGGCCCTCGAGGCACGTATCAAACACGCCAAGCCCGTTGTGAGTTTATGCGGTTATTGCGCGGTCGGGTGCAGCACGCTGGCGTATGTCAGCGACGAGGGCAAGCTGCTCGACGTCGAAGGCAATCCGGAGAGTCCGATCAACGGCGGACATCTCTGCCCAAAAGGCGCCGCGCTCTTTGGATTGACGGTCAACGAGGCGCGCTGGACCACGGTTAAGTATCGCGCGCCCTACTCCGACCGGTACGAAGAACGGCCGCTGGCCTGGGCACTCGAGCGCATCGCGCAACTGACCAAGAAGACGCGTGAGGAAACGTTCGTCAAAGAACGCAACGGCAAGCGCGTCAACCATACGCTCGGTATTGCATCGCTCGGCGGCGCCACGTTTGGTATCGAAGAGAACTACATGCTGGGCAAATTAATGCATTCGCTCGGTGTAGTCTCGATCGAAAACCAAGCCCGAATATGACACTCCTCGACGGTGCCGGGTCTCGGCACCTCGTTCGGTCGCGGCGGCGCGACGATGTGGCTTCCGGACCTCGCGAATGCTGACTGCATTCTGATCGAAGGATCGAATTTTGCCGAGGCGCATCCGGTCGGCTTCCGTTTCGTCATGGAGGCGAAGGAGCGCGGTGCGACGATCATCCACGTCGATCCGCGGTTTACGCGCACGTCGGCAGTTGCGGATGTCTACGCGCCGATGCGCAGCGGCACCGACATCGTGTTCCTCGGTGCGGTCATCAACTATCTCCTGACCAACGAGAAGTATTTCAAAGAATACGTCGCCGCGTATACTAACGCGCCGTTCATAGTCAGTGCAGACTTCAAAGACACCGAAGACCTCGATGGCATCTTCTCCGGCTACGATCCCGATCGATTGGTTTACGATTTCAGCACATGGACGTGGGAGCGCGACGAAAAAGGACACATCAAGACCGATCCCACCATGCGGCACGAGCGCTGCGTGCTCAGTCTTTTGCGTCGCCATTATGCGCGCTACACTGCGGAGATGGTCGAGAGCGTCTGCGGTATGCCGCGGCACCTTTTCGAAAAGATCGCCGAGCTGTTGGCGAAGAATAGCGGGCGCGATCGCACGACGGCATTCGCTTACGCGGTCGGCTGGACGCAACACAGCAATGGTGTGCAATTCATTCGCACCGCCTCGATCGCACAAATGTTGCTCGGCAATATGGGCCGCCCGGGAGGCGGAATCATGGCGCTGCGCGGCCATGCCGACATTCAAGGTGCAACTGATATTGCGACACTCTACGACTCTCTGCCCGGATATTTGCCGATGCCGTCAGCTAACCGCAACGAACAGACGCTCGCGGATTATCTGAAGACCAACACCAAGAAGACCGGCTGGTGGGCAAACATGCCCAAGTATGTTGTTTCCATTCTCAAAGCGTTCTATGGTGAGGCAGCGACCAAAGAGAATGACTACTGCTTCGAGTATCTGCCGCAACTGATCGGTGACCACTCACAACTCGTAACGACCATCGCGATGAAGGACGGCGTCGTCAAGGGCTACTTCTGCATCGGGCAAAATCCTGGGGCATCGGGACAGAACGCAGAGATGACCAAAGCCGCGCTCGAATCGCTCGAGTGGTTCGTCAACATCGATAGCTACGACAACGAAACCGTGTCGTTCTGGCGGCGCGAAGGTGCAGATCCGTCGAAGATCGCAACCGAAGTGTTCTTTCTTCCCGCGGCAACCGTGCTCGAGAAAGAGGGCACGATGACGCAGACCAGTCGCGTGTTGCAAGCCCACGATAAAGCCGTCGAACCGGCCGGCGAATCAAAGAGCGACGCGTGGTACTTCACCTGGTTTGCCAAACGTTTGAAAGAACTCTATGCCGGGTCGACCGACCCGAAGGATCGTCCGATCCTCGACATGACCTGGAACTACGACAACGACGATCCGCACGAGCGCGAACGCGGCGAACCATCAACGCTCAAAGTCATGCAAGAGATCAACGGCTACTACACCGCAACGGGCGAGCAAGTCAAAAGCTTCGCCGATCTCAAAGACGATGGTTCGACCGCATCGGGCGGCTGGATCTATACCGGCGTCTGCCCCGACAAGGAGACGAACCGTGCGCGCAGTCGTGATACGAGCGGGCCATACACGGCGCCGAATTGGGGCTGGGCATGGCCGGCGAATCGTCGCACGCTCTACAATCGAGCGTCAGCGGATCCCGCCGGCAATCCATGGAGCGAACGCAAAAAGTATGTCTGGTGGGATGCGGAGGCAAAGAAGTGGACCGGAGTCGATGTGCCGGACTTTCCGCTCACGAAAGCACCGGATACGCCGGCGAATCCCGACGCTCTCGGTATGGATTTTCAGTCGGGATCCGATCCGTTTATCATGAATCTCGACGGGAAAGCGCAGATCTTTGTGCCTAACGGCGCACTCAAGGACGCGCCGATTCCCGCGCACTATGAGCCGCAGCAATCGGTTGTCGAAAACGCGCTCTACAAACAGCAGAGCAGTCCCGTGTTCGGGCGCTACGATCGCGACGACAATCGGTACAACAAACCGATCGATGCGGACTATCCGCACGTGCTGACGACCTACCGGATCACCGAGATGTCGGGCATCATGACGCGCTACGTGCCGTGGCTCGCCGAATTGCAGCCGGCGGCTTTCTGCGAGATCGATCCGGAACTCGCCGTTAAAGAGGGCATCAAGAGCGGCGATTGGGTGACACTTTCGACCGCGCTCGGGGAGATGGAAGCTCGCGCGCTCGTGAGCGGCCGCATGCGTCCGCTCCGGCTCGGGAAAGGTAAGCGCGTACACCAGATCGGCGTGCCTTACAATTACGGCAGCATGGTCGCGCTTGCGCGCGGCGATTCGGTTGGAGCGTTGATCCCGATCTCGCTCGACCCCAACGTGTCGATTCACGAATCAAAGACGCTGACGTGCAACATTCGCCGGGGACGCCGTCCGCAATATCACGAAGGCCCCCCCGACGAGCCTGTGCCGCAGAGCGAGCGCAGCGACTTTGGGCAGCCCGAAGGCGCGTGGATGAGCGGCGCACAAACCGGCGGACACGCAGAGGAAGGCGAAAAGAAGTAATGGCGACGGGTTTTTTCACGGACACGACGCTATGCATCGGTTGCAAGGCGTGCGAGGTTGCTTGCAAGCAATGGAACGAGCTGCCGTCCGATGGGTTTAATTTCACCGGAGACTCGTACGACAACACGTCTGAGCTTTCGGGAACGACGTGGCGACACGTGGCGTTCATCGAGCAGATGTCGGTCGACGACGGCGGTCTGCACGATCGTTGGTTGATGAGCAGCGACGTCTGCAAACACTGCACCAACGCCGGCTGCATGGAAGCGTGCCCGACCGGCGCGATCATTCGCAACGAGTTCGACTCGGTCTTCATTCAACCGGATATCTGCAATGGCTGCGGGTATTGCGTTACATCCTGTCCGTTCGGCGTCGTTGACCTGATCGAAAAGTTCGATCCGGAAGGTTCGCGTTACAACCTCGCCTCGCTCGTCGAAGCGCGGAACGAGGATAACAAGACCGCGCTGCAAGGCAACGGCGGCGTCGCCGGCAAGTGTACGCTCTGTTACGACCGGCAGAACCTCGGCTTCGTGCCCGCCTGCGCAAAAGCGTGTCCGACGGAATCGATTCAGTTCGGCGACGTCGACGTGCTGCGCGAACGCGCTCGTGCGCGCGTCGAAACACTGGTCGATCGCGGTGTGCGCGGCGCGCAACTCTACGGAGCCGACGACATTGGCGGCGGCATCGGGTCGCTCAACGCGTTTTTCTTGCTCACCGATCGACCCGAAGCGTACAACCTCCCCGCGCAGCCGGTATTGCCCTCAACGCGCCAGCCTGCGGGGTATTCGGCCGCAGCAATCGCGGCAGCCGGACTCGCGCTCGCCGGATGGATGATCTTCCGGGATGCATGACCTGACCGAGCCGCCCGGACGCGAAGACGTCACACCGACGCCGACGTACTACGATCGCCCGCTGCTCAAAATGCCGCACTGGGATGGATGGAACGTAATCACCTACTTGTTCCTCGGCGGCGTCATGGGCGGCATAGGCGTCATTGGTGCACTTGCGAGCAGCAAACGCGAGAGCGATCGCAAACTCAAACGTACGCTTGCCGTGACGTCGCTCGTGCTCTCGATCGCCTGTCCAGGGGTGCTTATCACACATCTCGGACGACCCGAGCGCTTTCTGCACATGTTGCGCATTATGAAGTTTAAGTCGCCGATGTCGCTTGGTGTCTGGGGATTGGTCTTTTACTCGAACTGCGCCGGTGCGAATGCGCTAAGTATCTTTCCCGGTTTCTTCGGCCGCCTGCAGGCGGTGTTCGGCGCGTTCCTGATGGGTTACACCGGTGTGTTGATCTCCGCCACCGCAAACCCACTGTGGAGTTCCGGCAAGCGTCACATTCCCGCTGCGTTCGTGTGTTCGAGCGTGAGCTCGGCCTGCGCCCTTTCGAGTATGCTCAGCACGCTCGAAGGGAATAGCGAGGTCGTGCACCGGCTTGAACGGCTCGAGATGCTTGCTGCGGCTGGTGAGCTTGCAGTACTGATGCACTTCGAGCAGAACAGCGGCGAGTACGGCAAAGCGCTCTTTTCAAGCGCGCAAGGTGAGCGGCTGCGAAAGTACACCGTGCGTACCGGCATCCTCGTGCCCTTTGCGCTCAATCTCATCGGACAAATCATTCCGCTGCCAAAACCGGTCAATGCCGTGCGCACCGTTATTTCTTCGGTGCTTACGCTCGTGGGTGGGTACATGTTGCGCGATACCATGGTCCGCGCCGGGAGAACGTCGGTCAACGATCCGCAGGTGGCATTCAAGCAGCCCACGTGATCGACGACAACATCACCGAAGATCCGCGCCCCGGACGAACCACCGAAGCCGAGATCGTACGCTACGACGGCACGCGCGGTGCGCGAACCTACGACAAGGTCGTGACCGAGGAACCGCTCGAGCTACGCCTGATCGCGGGCGGCGTGACAAAAACACTCGCGGTCACGATGCGAACGCCGGGAAATGACTTTGAACTTGCCGCGGGTTTTGTCTCGAGCGAACGCATCGTGCGCTCGCGCGATGAGCTCTCGGGTGTAAGCTACTGCGTCGACCCTACGATCGACGCCGAGCAGCGCTACAACATCGTCAATGTCGAGCTCACCACCCGAGCGCTGCCTGACCTCGCTCAGTTCGAGCGGCACTTTACGATGAACAGTTCGTGCGGTGTCTGCGGACGTGCAAATCTCGAAGCACTCGCCGACCTCGGCGTGGAACCCGTCGACGACAACCTTCGCATGCCGATCACGCGCATCTACGAACTGCCCGAACGGATGCGTGAAGCACAACGGATCTTTTCCGCGACCGGCGGATTACACGCGGCCGCACTCTTCGACGCAGATGGCAAGACGATCGCAGTGCGCGAAGATATCGGGCGGCACAATGCCGTTGACAAGCTTGCCGGCTGGGCAATCCTCGAAGGGCGCACGTTGGGCGGATCGATCCTCTTCGTCAGCGGCCGAGCCAGCTACGAAATCTTACAGAAGGCGGCTGTGGCACGCATTCCGATCGTCTGCGCCGTGTCCGCACCGAGCAGCCTCGCCGTCGATCTCGCTCGCGCCTTCAACATCACGCTCGTCGCATTTGTGCGCGGCGAGCACGCTAATGTTTATAGTGCTAGCGAACGAGTAGACGATCGAGCGCAGCCACAACATCGCCAATAGCCGCAGGGCGCATCAATGTCGTCGCCGCACCTAGGCGAGGCGAAATGCTGCTCCCGATCGCAACCATCGGGACATTGTGTTCGCGGCTGAAGGCACGGAACTGCACCGCGGCTTCGTTTGAAAGCGCTTCGGGCGTTGCAAGCACGACCGCTTCGATCGCCTGCGCATCGGCCATTGCGAGCGCCTCTTCGATGTTCGACGCGATCAACACACGATAGCCGGCTTCTTGCAAACCGTAAGCAAGGAACGAGCGGTCGCGCTCTTGATCGAGCAGCATGATCGTGCGCGGCGCATACCGGCGATCGGCGCGCCGCGGCAGTACGACGGTAAACGTGCTCCCGCGCCCTTCCTCGCTCTCGACCGCGATCGTACCACCGTGCAGCTGGACGAGTTGTTTGGTGAGAAATAGGCCAAACCCGGTGCCGGATATACGCATCTTGCGGGCGTTCGACGCACGCGAAAAGCGATCGAAGACCCGCGAGAGCTCGCCGGCCGGAATGCCGATGCCGAAATCGCGGAGAACCACCGTCACGCTGTCCTCATTGCCGGTGATCCGCACGAACGGATCGGGGCCGCTCGGCGTATATTTTATCGCGTTGTCGATCAGGTTGGAGAAGACTTGACGCAACCGGTCATCATCGCCGGTCACGTGCGTATTGCCCTCAACGGTCAGCTCGATCGTGCGGCGATCCTTCTGCTGGGCAATGATCGAGCCGATCAACTCGGCCAGGTCGGTCTCGGTGAGTTGCAGCGTCACCTCGTTGCGTTCGAGACGCGAGAGGGTTAGCGTATCGGTTGCGAGCTCGGAAAGCTGCATCGCCGAACCCTTGATCGTTTCCAGAAAGTCGCGCTGCTCGTCGTTGACCTCGCCAACTTCGCTGGTCAGGTCGGCAAAGCCGACGATCGAGGTCAGTGGGCCGCGGAAATCGTGGGCGAGCATCGTAATCAGATCGCTCTTGGTTTGATTGAGCTCGAGCACGGCGCTACGCCGTTCCTCGACCTCGTTGTAGAGCGATACGTTGCGTACCGCGACCGAGAAATATTCGGCGATCAGATCGAAGACGAAGAGATCGGTATTGCGCAGCGTGCGACCCGAGCGCGGGCGAATCTCGAGCACGTAGGACGCTTCGCCGAAGCGGCCGCTGTAGGCAATGGCGCGCGCGTGCAACTCGTCGACGACACGGATGCGCTGGCGCACCGCCTTGTCGACCAGGGGATCGAGGATCGCGTTCGTGAAATCGGCTGCGCCGAGCTGCTCGACCTCGACGCACGTGCCGTCCGCGGCGACTGCGAGCAGGCGCGCCTCTGCGCTGAGCAATTGTGCGATCGCCTCGCGGACGGTCGTCACGACGTTGGTCGCGTCGAGTGTGGTGAAGAGCCGGCGCGCCGTGCGCGTGAGCGCGAGCAACCGGTCGTGTTCCTCTTCGAGCGTCGCCGTACGTTCGACTTCGCCGGTGATGTCGCGTTCGGTAGAAATCCAGTGCGTAACGACGCCATCGACACTGCGAACCGGGTGCAATGAGACCGAATTCCAATAGGTCGAGCCGTCTTTGCGATAGCTCGCAATCTCGGCCTGCGTCGGCGTCCCGTTCTCGAGCGCGGCTCGGACCTCGCGCATGCCGTCATCGTCGGGCATGGCTTTGCGGAAGTACGAGAGCTCCTGGCCGATCGCTTCCTCGCGCGCGTACCCCGTCTGGCGGGTAAACGCATCGTTTGCGTACGCGAGCACGAGTTCACCCGCGGCGCTTACTTCGTATACCAGAATCACGTCGCCGGCGACATTGACTGCGCCGAGCAAGAGCGCAATCTCACGTTCCTGCGCTCTGCGCTCGGTCATATCAAAGGCGATGGCGTGCACGCGCTCGCGGCCGTTCTCTTCGACGACGTCGATGCGTAATTCAACCGGATAAGTCGTGCGGTCACGACGCTGTAAATAGCCCTCGCGCACGATCTCCTCGCCCAGACGGCCGCGCACGACGATCTCGTGCAACGCCGTTTGCGTCAGCGAAGGGATCACCTCGGAGACCGGCATACCGACCAGTTCTCTGGTCGAGTATCCGAGCCGTTCGCTCGCACCGCGGGATGCAAAGAAGATCTCTTGCGTCACCGCATCGATGGCAAATACGTCGGCGCGAGCCGCATCGAAGAGCCCGAGCATGCGCCGGCGGCTCTCGAGGAGATTCATCAACGCATCGGTGAGCATCTCGAGCTCACGCAGCTGCGCGTCGCTCAAGCTTAGCGTACGTTCGTGGAACACGCAGAGCGCCCCGATGACGAGATCACCGGGAGCTACGAGTGGCATACCGGCGTAGAATCGCACGTGCTCTTCGCCGATTACCAGCCGATTCTCACGAAAGCGCTTATCGGCCGAGGCGTCATGCACGACGAGCGGTTTTCCAGATGCGACGACATGCGTCGAGAACGAGTCGTCGCGAGCCATCTCGCGCACTTCGATCCCAGTGCGGGACTTGTACCACACGCGATCCTCGTCGACGAGCGTCACGGTCGCCATGCTGCAGCCGCTTATCTGGCGAGCAAGATCCGTGAATGCCCCATATGCGCTCGCCGCCTCGTTGGAATCGAGAATCTGGTATGCGCGCAGTGCGCGCAGACGCTGCGCTTCTTTACTTCCCCGAGCCCGCTGGATCATACGCGGCCCCTCTTTTGAGCGATGAACGCGCGCACGTCCGCAAAAGAACGTGCGTTGAGCACATCTTCCTTTGTGAGACCGGCCCGCCGCGCCTGTCCAACGCCCAGTTCGATTTCGCTCAAATCCTCGACGCCGTGCGCATCGGAGTCGACGGTGAAGGTCACACCGAGCGCTTTTGCGTGGCGAGCGAGGGGCGAGGGAAGGTCGAGCCGGAGCGCCTGTCCGTCGATCTCGAGCGCAGTGCCGGTGCGGGCGGCGGCGGCAAAAACCGCATCGTAATCGAACTCGTAGCCCGCGAAACTTCCCAACATGCGCCCGGTCGGATGTCCGATGATCGTCACGTAGGGGTTTTCGCAAGCGCGAATGAGCCGCGCAGTCATTGCCTCCCGGCCGATGTCGAAGGCTGAGTGCACGCTGCCGATGACAACATCGAGTTGCGCAAGCACCGTATCGTCGTAGTCCATCGTTCCATCCGGTAAGATATCGACCTCGCTTGCGCACAGCGTGTGCATTCCGATGCGCTGTGCGATCTCTTGCGCCGCGGCGCACTGCTCGCGCAACTTCTGTGGATCGATACCGTAGCGTTTTCCGCGGCCCCACGAATGATCGCTGATTGCATGGTACTCGTACCCACGTGCCTTTGCCGCCGCGATCATCGCTTCGAGCGAGTCGCGACCATCGCTCCACGTGCAATGCATGTGGAAATCGCCGCGCATGTCACCGATCTCGAGCAAGGCGGGTACGGCGTTTGCGAGCGCGAGATCGATCTCGTCGAGTCCGGTGCGCAACTCCGGCGGAATGTAGGCCATACCCAGTGCTTCATACACACCCGCTTCGTCAGCGCACGTAATTGCGTCGCCGGTTTCGAGGTTGAGGATGCCGTTTTCGCTTACGCGCAGGCTCTTGCGCACCGCATATTCGCGCAGCTTGATGTTGTGTTCGCGCGAACCCGTAAAGTGTTGCAGCAGATTGCCGTAGAGATGATCGGGAAGCACGCGAAGATCGATTTGAAAGCCGTCATCGAGCCAAATGCTCGTCTTCGTCCCACCTTCGGCAAGCACGGCACGTGCGCGATCCCACCTGGCAAAGTAGTTCGAGATCGCGATGGCCTCGCTCGACGTGCACACCAGATCGATATCGCCGACCGTTACTTCTTGGCGGCGCGCGCTCCCGGCGTAGACCAGCCGATCGTGCGGAGGCCCGGCGCGCAGATACTCCATCGCGTCGTGCGCGATCCGTAGCGCGTGGGCGAGCGGCGTCCGGCGCTGGCGTCCCCGGTACGCGAGGATGCCGCGCTTCCAATTCTCGATCGTCTTGGGCCCCATCCGCGGCACACCGGCGAATCGTTCACTCTCGATCGCGGCTTCGAGTTCTGCCAGCGACCCGATTTGAAAGTCGTTCCACAACTGCGCCGCAGTCTTCGCCCCGATGCCGCTGACGCCGAGCACCTCGACGATCGTCGGAGGAAAGATCGCGTAGAGCTCGTCGAGCGCGTCGGCACCGCCCCGCTCGAGCAGTTGATTGATGACCGTCGCAATCGACTTTCCAATGGACGGCAGCTTCGTCAATTCGCCCGCAGCCGCAATATCGCGCAAGGGCGGCGCGTTTTCAACCGACGCGGCCGCCTTCTCAAATGCCGTGTATTTGTAGAAGCTCTCTCCCGCCATTTCCATGAGCGTGCGGATTTCGAAGAGCTTCTGCGCGATTTCGCTGTTGGAAAGCATCAATACGGACCCTTGCGGAGACTTCGCCCCCGGCGGCGAAGAGGTCCTCGATGTACATCCTGCGCATGCGCGATGCGGCGTACGTCCGGGACGGCAACACGATCGTGGCCCCGACGAGCCTGGACCTGAGCGCCCGGGAGCGTATGACGCACCCGTGTGCGAGCGCGCTCGAGGCTGAGGCGCTTGCGATGATGGCATCCGCGCTCGCGCGCGCAACCGCAGGCTCGGTAACGATCGGCGAATATGACCCGCGCGTGCAGCCTGTCCATTGCAAACGCATTGCGGCATTTGTGCCGCACGATCCCTTGCCGCTCACCCAAATCGATGCGGAGCGCTACATTGCCTATCGTGCCGCACTCTGGGACGTCGACATCGGCGTGGCGCGAGCTCGCGCGCAGGAATTGCTTTCGCGACTGGGCGGTTTGCACGAGGCCTTCGCATATCCCGTCGTGGGCGCGCTCGTGCCGGCGCCGGAACTGCTCGTGCTCGACCGGCCGCAGCCCGCGTTCGTTGCCCAGATTCTGGATGCGGCGCGAGATTGCGCCGTGTTGATCGTGCAAACGCGAGAGAGCGCATGACCACGCAGGCGTTGCGCGCGATCGTGGGCGCTCGTCTGCGCGCGGAACGTCGCACGCTCATATTCGCTTGTGCAAGTTCGGCGATCGTCGGCTATTTTGCGACGCAGAGTCTAGCCGGACCGATGTTCTTTTGCTCGACGATAGGCGTTGCGATCGCTCTGTTGCAAGGTCCCGGACGCCACGTCTATCTCGACACCAGCGAACGAAGCGCGCCGCTGTTCGGACGCGAACTCGCGCGCGCAAAAGCGCTCGCGCCGCTCACGAGTGCGACGATCGCGACGCTGGTCTATTGGCTCGCGCAATTTGCCGAGCGGCTTTGCCACGCAACCGCTGTTCGTGCTGCAGACGCTCGCATGCGTCCTAGCAGCCTCGCTGGTTGCGCTCAACGTGACAACGCGTAGCGGCCTCGGGCGCGCGATTGCACTACTGCTCGCCACGGCAACCGTCGTTGTTGCCTTCGCACTTACGAAAAGTGGCGGTGCCATCGGCACCGCCACAGAGTTGGTATTTTGCGCAGGTATCGGCTTTTTTGCGCTGAGACAGTACGGCGAATCCCTGGCTCGCTACGAGCCGTTATAATCTATGCCGATACTGCGGCTCCCGAAGCCGCGAGTTTCTCGAGCATCGTGCGGTTGAACTGCGCGAGGTCTTCGGCGCCGCGCGTGCTCACCCAATTCGAATCACCTACGGTCGGTTGATCGCGATAGAGTCCACCCGCGTTGCGAATGTCGTCGGCAATTGAATGCGCGCCCGTGATCTGACGGCTCCGCGCGAGTTGCGAGGAGATCAGTACCTGCACGCCATGGCCGACCGAGAAGATCGGTTTCTTCGCGGCATCGAACTCGCGCACGAGACGCTGTACCTCAACGTCGGTGCGAATCCGGTCGGGAGAGGTCCCACCCGGAATCAACAGCGCGTCGAAATCTTCCGCGGTGCAATCCACGGCCAGCTCCTCGGCGCGAACACTCTGACCGTCGTCCAAACCCCGTTTGCCACGGATTTTGGTTCGCGCACGCTCGTCGATGCCGACGATCGTCACGATCCCGCCGGCGTCCTCGAGCGCCTTGCGCGGCTCAAACAAATCTGCTTCTTCGAATCCATCGCCGATCAGCGCGGCGATACGCTTTCCATCAACACCTTGCATCGTGGGCCGACCTTTCGCTTTGGCCGTTAGAGTGTCCCACCCGTCTGCTGCACGGCTGCCCGAAGGAGGTAAGCAAGCTCGACCTCGATCTTGCCGAGCGCGTCGAGCACCTCATCCTGGGAAAGCGCGGCGAGCGCCGGGTTCCGTTTGGTCATGTCGCCCTCGGGCACACGATGACGCGGATTGATCTCGCGCATGTAGATTCGCGCATCGTAGCGGACCTGTCCATCGGGCAAAAAGTAAAGCGGGTCCAGGCCGAAGGCGTAAACCTCGAGCGAGAGGATGGCCGTTTTCTGAAGGAACTCAATCGGTCGCGTGCGCAGCGCCTGCGCCAGACGCGCGAGGGCCGAGACGCCAAGCCGCTCCTCACCCCGGATCACCGCCGCAAAAACCTCTGGAGCGACCCCAATCGCATCGGCCAGGTGCTCGGAGCTTACCTCACGCTCGGCGGCGAGCGCGGCCAGACCCTTGCCAAAGGCTGTACCTCCCGCGGTTCCCACGCGGCCGTTCCATGCGGGCTGTTCGGCATCGATCATTGGGGCACGGGCTCCGTGGAAAGATAGACGCCGTCCTGCTCGACGCGCACTTCGAAGCGCGGAATCAGTGCGAAGTCGCCCATCGTCAAGCTGCCCGTGCGCAGATCGAAACACCACGCGTGCCAAGGGCAGGTGACGGTGAGATTTTCAATCCACCCTTCGGCAATCGGACCGCCCTGATGCGGACATGCGTTTTCAAGCGCGTAGTAGTTACCATCAACATTAAAGAGCGCAATTTCAAAGCGCCCGACGTTGAAGGCGCGCGACTTGCCCGGCGGCACACTCGCGAGGTCCGCTACACGAACGAATTCCATTTACACGTTTAGTACAGCGCTTTGATCAGTCCGCCGTCAATCGCAATCGTCTGTCCGGTGACATAGCGCGCGGGCTCGCTGCATAAGAATGCCACCATCGGTGCAAACTCGGATGGTGTTGCGACGCGCCCGATCGGCACGTCGGCTTTCGCAGCGGCCGTCATTGCTGCATCGTCGGGATAGAGGTGACGCAAACGATCGGTGTCGACGCGTCCGGTTGCAATGGAATTGACGGTGATGCCGTCCTTGGCGACTTCCATTGCCAGCGTCTTGAGCGCGGAAACGAGCGCCGTGCGAAATGCATTGGACAACGCAAGATTGGGAATCGGCTGTTTGACCGAGGATGACGTCAACGCGACGATGCGTCCCCAATTGTTTGCGGTCATCCCCGGAAGCACGCTGTTCGTCATTTCGAGCATGTTGCGTAAGACGCCGCGATAGGCGACGTCCCAATCCTCGAGCGACAGCGCAGAATAGACGCCCGGCTTTGGCCCACCGCCGTTGAGAACGAGAATATCCGGATTGCCGAGCGTGTCTTTCACACCGTCGAGCATCCGCGTGACAGCCGAAGAATCGTTGAGATCGACTTCGAAGTGGCGCGCGTCGGTTGCGCCCGCCCTCTTGGCCCGGTCTACAACGGACTCGAGCTTGTCACGCCGGCGCGCGGCTACGGCGAGCGATACGCCTTCCGCCGCTAGCGCGAGCGCGATTGCTTCGCCGATCCCGGAACTCGCACCGGTTACGAGTGCGACGCGTCCACGAATGCCTAGGTCCATGTCACCACCGCATTTCCTCCGCTGACAATTACCGCGACCCGTTCTCCGGCCGCGGGCACATACTTCCTTGAAAGCAGCGCAGCGTATGCGGTTGCGCCGGCCGGCTCGGCCGCGATGCGACCATGCTGCCAGAGCGCTTCGCGCGCCGCGCGGATCTCGTCGTCGCTCACCAAGATCACGCGTTCGACGAAACGCTGCGCGATCGGAAAGACGAGCGCGCCGATCGCTCCGGCCGCGAGTGCGTCGTTTGCAATACTGCCGGTCGGCGCGTCGACCGGTTTCCCGGCGCGCAGCGCCCAATCGAGCGTTGGCGCTCCTTCCGGCTCGACCGCAATCACGCGCGCGCGTCCCGCGTACCAGGCCGCTACGCCGGCGATGAGCCCGCCGCCGCCGACCTGCACCAACACCGTGTCGATCGCGGAATCGGCCTCTTCAAGTTCCTTTCCGAGGGACCCGGCCCCAAGGATGGTCGTCGGGTGATCGTAGGCTTCCACGATCAGCGCGTCGCGCTCGCGCGCGTCGACGAGCGAGGCCCGTCGTGCATCGGGATAGACGCCGGGAACAATGACAAGCTCTGCGCCGCTGGCTCGGATCCGCTCGACTTTTGCCGGCGAGGAGACGTCGGGAACGAAGATTTTGCAGGCGATTCCCAACTTCGCCGCCGCGTGCGCAACCGCAGCTCCGTGATTGCCGCCTGACGCCGCTACCACGCCACCCGGCGGAATTGTGTGGGTGAGGAGATTCGCAAAGGCGCCGCGCGCTTTGAACGAACCGCTGACCTGCTGCAATTCGAGTTTGAGCGCAACATCATCGAACTCCAGCAGTGGTGTGCGCCGAATGTAGGGGCGAATGTGCGGCTCCATTGCCGCTATGCCGTCGCGATCGACCATGGGATGCGACTTTTGACTTGCTTTCGAGGCAGCCTCTCTGCTATGCTACGCCGGTCGCCGGGACGGAGCGCAGGCTCTTGGCAAGCCGCTGCCCTGTACCCGAGCGAGACTATCCTGACTATAAGGAGCTTCCGTTCGTGCCTCTCACCAAAGAACAAAAGGCGGAGATCGCCGCCAAGTACGGCCGTGGATCGAATGACACCGGTTCGGCCGAAGTGCAGATTGCAATTCTCACTGCATCGATCAATCAGCTCACCGATCACCTCAAGATTCATAAGAAGGATCATCACAGCCGCCGCGGCCTCTTGCTGCAGGTCGGCCAGCGCCGTCGTTTGCTGAGTTATTTGCAATCGAATGATCTCGAGCGCTATCGCACGCTGATCAACGAACTCGGCCTGCGCCGCTAAGAACGAACCCTTACTTCAGCAACACGGCACGCGCGTGACTTCCACGCGGGTGCCGTTTTGTTACGCTGAATTCGCGCGTGAGCTCGGCGACGATAAAAAGTCCGCGTCCCGATTCGCTCATCACGTCGATCGGGAGCATCGGTGCGCGCTCGAAGCCCGGACCTTCATCGATCACATGGAGAACGACGTCGCCTCCCGTGTGATCGAGGACGAACTCTACCGCGCCCGCGGCGTGACGCACGACGTTGCCGGCGAGCTCGCCGAGCACAAGCTCGGCGGCCTCCAAGCGTAACTCGGAGAGCCCAAAGCCGATCAGCAATGCGCGAAACTCACGTCGCATGCCGGTCAGTCCCTGCGCATCCAAACTCGCAAAGCTCCAACGCCGCATGTTGCCGACCCGTTGCTCGCTCTGCATGCGCAGCGTGAAGATCGCTACGTCGTCGCGCGCGCCGTCGACCAGCACACGCTCGCCGATGAATGCCGCCGGATACACCGCGCGATCGATTTGCGGATCGGTCAGCGCAGCGCGGAGCAAACGTGGGCCGCTCTCGAGATCGCGCGACGATTCGATCAGGCCGTCGGTATAAAAGACTACGAGGTCTCCGTCGCCGACTCCGATAGTCGACGCGTGGCTCGAGATGCGCTCACGCAAACCAAGCGGCAGGTCGACAAAGACCAGCTCTTCGAGGCTTCCGTTCGCGCGACGAATGTAGGGGGGCGGATGCCCGGCGCTCGCGTAAAGCATCGTATTCGCAATTGGATCGATCACGCCGATGAACGCGGTCACGAAGCGGTCGGGCTCGTCATCCATGCGCAGCGCGCGATCGGCGGAATTGAGCATCAGTACCGGATCCGCGTGCACTTGCGCGATACCGCGAATGATCTGGCGCATGTTGCTCATCGTGACGGCCGCATCGAGCCCGCTGCCCGACACGTCGCCGATCGAGACCACCACCCGGCCGTCGGCAAGCGCAAAGGCGTCGTACCAATCGCCACCAATCTGCGCTTCGGTTCGGCCCGGCACGTAGATAGCATCCATCTCAATGCCGTCGGCTTGCGGCAGCCGCCGCGGGAGCGAGGCTGCCTGCAGCGCGTCGGCGACGCGATGCTCGTGCTGATAGAGCTGCGCGTTCACGATCGCGAGCGCGCACCGCCGTGCCACTTCTTCGAGAAATTCGAGATCGGTCGCGCCGTAGGCATCGCAGCCCTGCGTGCGGACGAATGAGATTGCGCCGATCACTTTGCCGCGCATTTGCATCGGCACGACGATCGTTTCGACCGGTGTATTTTCGGTCGCATCGATAAAACTTGCCGCGCGTGCGTTGCCGTACATCTGCGCGCGGATGCGCGACACGGGGACCTCTCGCCGCTCCGCCTGGTGGGCGAAGGCGCCGGTGCGCAAGACGCCGTTGACCAGCAGATCGACTTGCGCGGAGTCCGCCAAGAACGGGACCGCCGAATCGCAGATGTGCCGCAGCGTGCGTTCGAGTTCGAGCGAGCTGTTGACGATGCGTCCCAGTTCGGCCAAGTAGGTTTGCTGCTGTACGGCGCGCTTTTGATCGTGAATGTCGGTGCTTGTGCCGAACCAGCGGACGATCTCTCCTGCCTCATCACGCATCGGCACGGCGCGCGAGAGAAACCAACGGGCGCTACCGTCGGAGCCTAGCAGGCGATGCTCCATCTCATACGGCTCGCCCCACGCGAGCGATCGTGTCCAACGCTCGCGCGTTGCGGGCCAGTCGACCGCGTGTACGAAGCTCTCCCACACGTCGCCAACACATTCGTGCAATGATAACCCCGTGTAGTTGAGCAAAGCATTGTTTGCATAGTCCTGGTCTCCACGCGCGTTGGTGGACCACACGATATCGGGAAGTGCCTCCGCAATGATGCGCAGCTGTCGATCGCGCATCTCCTGCCCGACGCGCTGATCGTGCACGTCGAGCGCAGTGCCGATGCGGTAGAACGGGAGCGATGCGCGGCCGAAGTGCACCCAGCGCAGGATGTGCCAACGATACATTCCGTCGAGGCGACGGCGAAAGCGGAAATCGACTTCACGTTGCCCCGAACGCAGGGCGCGCATGAGCATCGGGAGATCGAGCGGATGCACGAGCGCGTTACGATCCTCGATCGATGCGCCCAACGGTAACCCGGTGTAGTCGAGCCACGCGCGATTGACAAATGTGAGACGGTCGTCGCTGTCGGTAGTCCACACGAGCAACGGCAGCGCGTCGGCGAGGCTACGCAGTCGAGCGTCGGAGTCGTGCTCGGGATCGGAGCGATCGCATACGGCGAGCCATTCGCGAAGCGTGCCACCGGCGTCACGCATCGGGACGAACGTTGCCGAAAACGCCGCATATTCATTGTGCGCGGAACGCAACCGGCAATGTATCTCATAAGGCTGCTCGCTGCGCGTGCCGGCTTCGACATCGGCGAGCGCCGGCGTTATGTCTTGTGGATGAACGGCTAACTGCCAACCGTGACCGAGCGAACGCTCGAGGTCGAGCCCCGTAAATGCAACCCACGCCGGATTCGCGTAACAGCACTGCGCATCGGCCCCGACGAGAAGTGCAATGCGCGTAAGACGCTGCGCGTACGTGCGAAGCGTGGATGCCTCAAATTCGCCCGTCGCTCTCGAGGTCATGGTGCTGCCCGTGATACCTACCCAGGGGCACCTACGCTAAAACGTGCGCCGGTTAGGGAGTCTTCCGGGCATAGGCCCTTCGGACCGCATCCTTGATAGCCGCCGTTCCCATCCCGTAGTACTCGATCAATTCGGCCGGATCGCCGGACTGGCCGAAGCGATCCTGCACCCCAATAAATTCGATCGGGGCCGGCGCCTTCGCCGCGAGCGTCTCAGCAACAGCCGAGCCCATGCCCGCGTGAACCTGATGCTCCTCGACGGTCACGACCGCGCCGCACGCGCGCGCAGCCGCGACGATCGTATCCTCATCCATCGGCTTGACCGTGTGGTTGTTGATAACCCGCGCTTCGATGCCGTCTTCGCGCGCGAGTTCATCGGCGGCAACAAGCGCGTTGTACACCAAGATACCGCAGGCAACAATTGCGACGTCGTCGCCGTCGCGCAGCGTCTGGGCCTTGCCGACTTCGAACGGCGTTGCCTCGGTTGTGATGATCGGCGATTTCTCGCGCGCAAAGCGCAGATAGACCGGGCCGAACCGCTCGCTGAGCGCAATCGTCGCCTTCTTCGTCTGTACCGAGTCGCACGGCACCACGACGGTCATGTGCGGAATGACCCGCATAATTGCGATATCTTCAATTGCTTGGTGGGTTGCGCCGTCGGGGCCAACCGAAACGCCGGCGTGTGCGCCCGCGATCTTCACGTTGGTCTCGTTGAGCGCCATGATCGTGCGCACTTGCTCCCACGAGCGTCCCGGGTTGAACATCGCATACGAAGCAATCCACGGAACCTTGCCGACCGCGGCGAGGCCGCCGGCCATTGCAACCAGCATCTGCTCCGCAACGCCAATCTCCAAGTATTGCGCCGGATATGCTTTCTTGAAACCTTCCATGCGCGTCGATTCCGCCAGGTCGGCACAGATCGCAAGAACGTTTTTGTTGCGACGTCCCGCCTCGATTAGCCCCTCACCAAAGCCGTTGCGAGTCGGCAGCGACTTGAGCTCGGCAGCATTGCGGTAATCGACAAGCGCCATCGCCTTCGCAGCTTGATCGAGCGCTTCAATGCTAGACATTGGCAAGCAGCCTTTCACGACTGGCAGCAAGTTCAGCCAGCGCCGTATCGGCCTGTTCTTTGTTTGGCGGCTTACCGTGCCAGGTGTAGTCGCCTTCCATAAAGCTCACTCCCTTGCCCGGCACCGTGTGCGCGATGATTACTTGCGGCTTACCTTTGACCGCTTTGGCACGTTGCAGCGTGTCGACGAGCTCACCCATATCATTGCCGTTGCACTCCAAAACTTCCCAATTGAACGCGCGATACTTATCGGCGAACGGTTCGAGCGGCATCACCTCTTCGGTGCTGCCGTCGATCTGAATGAAATTTCGATCGATGATGACGGTGAGATTGTCGAGCTTGAATTTCCCCGCCGTCATCATTGCTTCCATGTGTAGTCCGCATTGATGCTCGGCATCGCTGCACACGACGTAGACGCGCCAATCCTTGTTATCCATCTTCGCGGCGAGCGCCATGCCGGTGCCTTGCGCGAGCCCTTCGCCCAGCGGGCCCGAGGTAGTCTCGAGCGCGGGAAGCTTGACGCGTTCGGGGTGCCCTTGCAAGCGCGATCCGAACTTGCGCAACGTGAGCAGCTCTTCAACCGGAAAGTAGCCGAAGTTGGCCATCGCCGAATAGCGCACCGGCGCGATGTGGCCGCACGAAAGCAGCAAGCGGTCGCGGTCGTCCCAGTCGGGGCGCTTGGGATCGTGACGCATGATGTAGCCGTAGAGGGCCGTGAATACGTCGGCCATGTCGAGCGACCCGGCCGAGTGACCGGAGCCGGCGGCAAGGAGCGAACGGATGATCCCGACGCGTACGTCGTTGGCCCGCAATTCAAGCTCTTTGCGGCGCTCAGCGGTCAAGGTCTGCATACGCCCGTTATACCAGGGGCCTCGCGCGGCCACCTACCCCTTTGTACGCTGGTCCGCGGTCGTTCCGCGGTGGCAATCTAGGCAGAGCGTCTCGAGATTCTTGAGATGATGCAGGCAGCTCAACACCGTGTGCGCGCCGCGGGCTTGCTCGATGTGGTTGACTTCCAGCCGGTCGGTCTTGCGCAGATGCTTGTACTTAGGATGCGACCGCGGCGGCGGCTTGTGCCCGCAGCGCGTACACCGGTACTTGTCGCGCTTCTTGGCCGCACGCCGCGCGAGCGTCCACCAGTGGTTTTTCCAAAATGCGTCGCCGCAGCGATCGCTGCACCACATCTTGCGCCGCGGTGGAAGGAGGTCTCCGCACCACCGGCACGCGCTATCGTTGTCGAAGGCGAGCGTGCAGGTAGCGACTAGACGGCGAGAGCGATGCGCGGGCTGGTTTCGATCCATTGATTGAAGTCGATAGCCGTCATCGGCTGCGCAACCGCAAAACCCTGCATATATTTCACGCCGGCCCCGCGACACGCCGCCCGGTCCTCGGCACTCGCAACGCGCGTCGCGATCACGTCCCAACCGTATACGCGCGAGAGTGCAACGATAGCATCCAACCCTTTGCCGCGGGCACCGCCCGAGGGCAAGAGCGAGCGCGATGGCTTGATGAAACGCGCCGAAAGCGACTCGAGCAACTTGAGATCGAGTTCGGTTTCGCCGAAACCGTCGAGGCCGACATAGAGCCCGCAACGCTCGGCAGCTTCGGCAAAGCCGTGGTACGAATCGAAATCTCCGAGAAACTTCGACCACTCCAATTCGAGCGCGAGCATCGATGTGTCGCACCCGCTTGCATCGACCGCACGCAGCACGTTCCCCAGAATATCGTCGGACGCTTGCCCGATGTTGACGTGTATGCGCTGCACGCCCTGCGCACGCCACACATGCGCGCTTGCGAGCGCGCGCCGAGTGACCCATGCGTCGAGGTGTTCGATCGAGCGTCGTGCACGCGCCGCTTCCATCGTAATGAAGGCGGATTGCACGCCATCTTGCGGGTGCAGCGAACGCAAAAGCGCTTCGGCGGCGACGACCGTGCCGGATTCAACTTCAAAGATCGGCTGGAAGCACAAGAGAAACTCGCGCGTGAACGCCTCTTCCACTTCGATCGCGAGCGGCGCCCAGTCCTCGGGTGAGTCGCCCGGATGGAACACGCAATATGACTCGCGCTGCCGTTTTGCTTGGTACATGGCGAGATCAGCGTGATGCAGCCAATCTTCGACGCCGGTAGCATGTTCGGGAAAGAATGCTACGCCGACACTGAGCGAAACCGCGCCACCGCCGTGCACGATCTCGAGATCGCGCACGCTTACAGCAAGCCGATTTGCCGCCGCACACGCTTCCTCGGAGCTGCGTACCACTGGCAAAATGACGGCGAATTCATCGCCGCCGATGCGCCCGACAAACTCGTTTGCGCGTAGCGCCTCGCGCAGCGTCGTCGAAATCAACTTAAGTACCATATCGCCGTGCGCATGGCCGAACGAGTCGTTGACGCCCTTGAATCCGTTGAGGTCGATAAAGAGCAGGGCCGCGTGCGTTCCGTTGCGCTTCGCGGCCGAGATCGTTTCGCTCAAACGATTCATCGTCGCCCAGCGGTCAGGAAGTCCAGTGACGTGATCGACCAGCGAACGTGGATCGCCGACGTGCCAAAGCTGACGTAGCAATTGGGTGAACACATCGAGCAACGTCTCGGCATCGGCTTCGAAGATGGGGCGGTCGATATGGCCTGTACGCTCACCGAGCACCAGCACCCACTCGCGATCGCCGGCGTAGAGCATCGCGCAAAGCGCATCCGCTACGCTCGCCGCGCTGCGCAGCAGGGTTGTACCGTGCTCGTGGATTTCTTGCTCGTCGCCCATTTCTATGCGCGCCTCGAGCAGGCTCGGATCGGTCGAGAAAGCGCACTGCATGACGTCGCTCTGCACTTCAAAAATCGCCGCGACGTCGGCGCCGGTTATGCGTGCGGCCTCTTCGAGCGCCTCCACGATAACTTGGGGCAATTCGGTATCAAGACGCTTCAGAAACGAGCGCATTTGAGCGAGACGCTCAACTGCGCGCGCTGCGCCCTGCGACGGTGCGGCATCCCCGCCGTCCACAAAGGACCGAACGAGTCCAAATATATCGTCAAACACCGGCCTGGCTCTTCTTCGGCCTCGGCGGGAACTTTCATGTAGGCGCTCGGTTAATAGGGCTAATAGCCCAGCGCGGCCCCCGACGGGCGACGGCGATCGGTCCCGCCCTGCAGCATGCCCGTCGCCGGATCGACGACGATTGCCTGTGCTGAGCCCCAAAACGGCACCTCGTTAAAGGCATAGCCGTCACCGCCAAGCGCAGCGAGTGTCGCTCCGGTAAGCGCTTTCGGCTCGTAGTCGACGCGGTCGGGAAGCCATTGCATGTGGATGCGCGGAGCGTCGACGGCGGCTTGCGCATTCATGCCGAAATCGAAAACGTTGAGGATCGTCTCGAGCGCAATAGTGATAATGCGTGACCCTCCCGGGCTTCCCGTCACCATCGCGAGCTTGCCGTCGCGCAGTACGATCGTCGGCGCCATCGAGGAGAGAGGTCGTTTACCGGGTTGTATGTCGTTCATTACACCCTGCACCAAACCAAACATATTCGGCACACCCGGCTTTGAAGTAAAATCGTCCATCTCGTCGTTGAGAAAGAAACCGGTGTTGCCGGCAATGACGCTCGCGCCGAACCAATTGTTGATCGTGTAGGTAACCGCCACGGCGTTGCCCGCGCTATCGACGATCGAGTAGTGGGTCGTCTCGCCGTTTTCGTGCACGCTGATATTCAAGCCGGGCTTCACTTGCGACGACGGCGTTGCGCGTTGCGGATCGATCTGCGCGCGCAGTTGCGCTGCATATGCGGGATCGAGCAATTGTGCGATCGGATCTTGTACGAACGCCGGGTCGCCGAGATACGCATTGCGGTCGGCATATGCGCGGCGCTCGGCTTCGACGAGGTAGTGCGTTTCTTGCGTGCTGTGCCAACCCCATTGGGCGAAAGGATACGGCGCGATGATATTCATGATCTGACACAGCGTTACGCCGCCCGAACTCGGCGGCGGCGCGGAAATGACGGTGAGACTGTGGTACGCGCAATGCAGCGGCTGCGATTCGTCTACCGTGTATTTCGCGAAGTCTTGCATCGAGAGCAGGCCACCATTTGCATCGCTTGCGGCGACGACGGCGCGCGCAATCGGTCCACGATAAAAAGCGTCGTCGCCATCTTTGGAAATCAGTTCGAGTGTATGCGCGAGATTCGTCTGCACGATACGCTGGCCCGCATGCGGCAATGCGCCATCCGGCATCCAGATCGCCTTGACGTTGGGTTGCGCAAAGGTGGACGCGCCGGTGTAGCCCTGCGCAGCCGCGCCGTTAAACGGAATGAGATCACCTTGATCGAGCACGAAGCCGTCGCGCGCGAGTGCGATCGCCGGTGACATGACCTGCGCGCGCTGCATCGTGCCGAACTCGCCGAGCGCGCGATCGAGGCCCATCACCGTGCCGGGCACACCGATCGCAAGCCATCCGCGCACCGATCGACCGGGCACAACGTTTCCCTGCGCATCGAGATACATGTCGCGCGTTGCGCGCTGCGGCGCTTTTTCGCGAAAGTCGATGAAACGCTCGCGCCCATCGTGCATGCGAATCAGCATAAATCCGCCGCCACCGATATTACCGCAACACGGATCGACGACAGCGAGCGCGTAGCCCACGGCAACCGCGGCGTCGACCGCGTTGCCCCCGTTTTTGAGGACGTCGATCCCGGCTTGCGAAGCGAGGTGCTGCTCGGTAACGACCATGGCGTGCGCATCGGTGGTGACCGCGCTCAGGAGCGCGGAGAGGAGCAAAGCGTGCATGGTGTGCCCTTCGCGATGGACCGGTAAAGATTTCCTTGGCCTTAGACCCGCGGTCGGCTGGAGGTGATATTATGCCTGGGATGAGCACCTCCGCGGTCCCGGGTTTCGACGTCCTCCAGCCCTTCAGCTATGCCGAAACGCCGAGGACGCCGACGCCGACACCGCTGCCGACCACCAGCCCGGCGGTCTCCGCGCAAGCGCTGACCGGTCAAAACCCCTACCAACAAGCCCTCTCGACCCTCGAGAGCTGGCAAAACGAGGTTCTTCAGCGGAGCCTCGGCGGCAACACGACCGATGCGACGAACGCGCTCTATGCGTCCGCCGGCCTGAGCGCCGATCAGTTTGCTAACCTGGCAACCGAGCTGCAAAACCTCGGCTCGACGATCGACACGACTGCTTAACCGCAGCCGCTGCGACTTTGACGGGAAGGCCGCCTCCGGCCGCTACGCGAACCAAGCTCGGTTCATTTTAAAGAGCAAACAAGAAGAAAATTAGGAGTTATTGTGCCCGAATCCGTGACCTTAGAGGTCGGCGGGCGCACGATGGTCATTGAGACCGGCGAACTCGCGAAGCAAGCCAACGGCTCCGCGCTAATTCGTTACGGCGACCAAAACGTCGTGCTCTGCGCCGCAACTGCCTCGCTCAAACCTCGCGAAGGCATCGACTGGTTCCCACTCACCTGCGATTTTGAAGAGAAGATGTACGCAGCCGGAAAGATTCCGGGCGGTTACATCAAGCGCGAAGGCCGACCGCCCGAGCACGCCGTGCTCAGCTCGCGTCAGATGGATCGTCCGATCCGTCCGCTCTTCCCCGAAGGTTTCCAAAACGACGTGCAAGTCGTCGCGACCGTAATGTCGGTCGATCCCGAACTCGATCCGGACATTCTCGGCATTTGCGCCGCGGGCGCGTCGCTCGCACTTTCGGACATTCCGTTCGACGGACCGGTTGCCGGCGTGCGCGTCGGCCGCGACGAGAACGGTAAATTCATTGCCAATCCCACGCTGGCGCAGTATGAGACCGGCGGCATGGAGATCGTGGTCGCCGGCACTGCCGACGCAATCATGATGGTCGAAGGCGGCGCGCTCGAAATTACCGAGGAAGATTTCCTCGAAGCCGTCGAGTTCGCGCACGGCGAGATCAAGAAGATCGTCAAAGCGATCAATCAACTCGTGAAAAAGGCCGGCAAAGACAAGCGCCAGTATCCGCTCAAGAAGGTCAACGCCGATCTCGATAAGTGGGTGCGCAAGACGTTCGCGAAGGACGTTGCCAAGGCGATGCGTATCGTCGACAAGCACACGCGCGAAGAGGCCTTTGCGGATATCACCGTGAGCGAAGCGCTCGGTCGCGCCGGCAAGAAGGACGACGACGTCAAGGCGTTGCTCGAAAATCCGGACACCAACAAAGAGTTCGGCAAGATCGTCAAGTCGATGGAAGAGGACGAGCTGCGCGTGATGGTGGTCGACGAGCACATTCGTCCCGACGGCCGCAAACCCGACGAAATTCGACCAATTTGGACCAAGGTGCACTACGTGCCCCGCGTCCACGGTTCAGGCGTTTTTACGCGCGGACAAACGCAGGTCTTTACCGCAGCGACGCTCGGTTCGACCAGCGACGCGCAACGTCTCGACGGGATCCTCGCGCTCGAAGACAAGCGCTACATGCACTTCTACAACTTCCCGCCGTTCTCGGTCGGCGAGACGCGCCCGATGCGCGGACCCGGCCGCCGCGAAATCGGCCACGGCGCACTCGCCGAGCGCGCATTGCTGCCGGTGCTTCCGAAGAAGGAAGACTTCCCGTACACGATGCGTCTGATGAGCGAAGTGCTCGAATCGAATGGTTCGTCATCGATGGCGTCGGTCTGCGGCTCGAGCCTTGCGCTCATGGATGCGGGCGTGCCGATCACCGAACACGTCGCAGGCGTTGCGATGGGCTTGATTATGAAAGGTAAGGACTACACCGTTCTCACCGACATTCAAGGCCTCGAAGATGCACTCGGCGAGATGGACTTCAAAGTCGCGGGAACCAAAAAAGGCATTACCGCGATCCAAATGGACATCAAGGTCCAAGGCATTACGATCGAGATCATGCGCGAAGCGATGGCGCAAGCCAAGAAGTCGCGCTTCTTCATCATCGACAAGCTGACCGAAACGATCGCACAACCGCGTGCGGAACTCTCGGAATACGCTCCGCGAATGATCGTGGTCAAAATCGATCCGAACAAGATCAAGGACGTCATCGGACCAGGCGGCAAGATCATCAACAAGATCATTGCCGACACCGGCGTCGAGAAAATCGACATCGAGGACGATGGCACCGTGTTCATCACCTCGCTCGACGGCAAGAGTGGTGAAGCCGCGCGACAGATCGTTGAGAACATCACCAAAGACATCAAGGTCGGTGAGATCTACAACGGCACGGTCAAGCGTATTATTCCGATCGGTGCATTCGTCGAGATTCTTCCCGGTAAGGAAGGTCTCGTGCACATCAGCCAGCTCGCGCCCGAACGCGTCGCGAAGGTGGAAGACGTGCTCAACGTCGGCGACAGCGTGCAAGTGAAAGTCATGGAGATCGACGGCCAAGGCCGCGTCAATCTCTCGCGCAAAGCCGTTCTTGCTCCGGGTTCGGAGCATAGCGGCGGCGGTCGTGAGAGCCGCGGCAACGGCGAATTCCGTCCGCAGCGCCGCGAACGCAGTGAAGAGGAGCCCGCCGGTGCCGCTGCCGGCGCCGTTCCGGGAGGGCCCGGCGCACCGCCGACACGGCGACGCCGTCGACCGCCAACACATCGCGACGACGAATAGTAGCTGACTTGAAAAACAAAGGGCTCGCAGCAATGCGGGCCCTTTGTGTTAGGATTCGAATGCGGCGGGAGGGCCGATCCTATGCTTCGCATTCGGATATTTCGCGCTTCCCTTTGCATTGCAGCTGCATGTGTGCTCCTCAACTCGGGCTGCACGGGACAAACGGCCGGAACAAACGCGATTCCGGTGCAAACACAAACAAATTCCACACTTCAGCCCGGCCTGTCTCCTGTCCGGTTACATCCGGATAGTTGGAATGACGGTCGGAACATCTATGTCGCGTCGGCTTCAAACGTGCCGTATGAAACGACGATCCTCGTGTTCGGTGCAGCCGCAAACGGGAACGTCGCGCCGATCCGCACCATCCATTCGCCCCTTTTGAATGGAAAAGACATCTCAGCGATGGCGGTGGATGCGAGCGACTATCTGTACCTTTTCGTGCAGACACTAGGACACAACCAAATTATCGTCTTTGCACCGCTGGCGAACGGAAACAACGTTCCAGCTGCGCGCGTGATTGCGGGCGACAACACGCGCATGATGGGTGCCGAGGGCATGGACGTCGATGCGTCGGGCCGCATCTACGTAAGTGAGAACGTCGGACTGGCCAAAGGCGTCATTCTCGAGTTCGCGCCGCTCGCGAATGGAAACGTCGCGCCATCGGCCTTTATTGCGCCGGCGCCGCTTTGGCGAGACTTTTGGGGCGTGGAGGGCGGCCAGAGTCATCTCTACATTGCGCAAGCGCTTAGCCAGGGACTGCGAATCGAGATGTTTTCGAAAGCTGCCACGGGCGTAACGCCGCCGCTGTGCACCATCTCGTACCCGAGCGCAATTCCTTACATCTATCAGGACCTGGCGAAAGGGCCTGACATCTATCCCCTCTGGGCTGCAGTCGAGTTTCCCGTGTCCGAGCTGGTCGCATATTCCGATTGCAATTCCACGCCGGTCGGCGTCATACGCGGACCGAACACCGGCCTCACCAACTTCAAGTGGGTCAGCGGAATGGCGGTCGACTCGCGCGGCACGCTGTACGAAGTCTCTTTCAACGAGGTACCCTCGGCGATACGCGCCTGGGCTGTGGGAAATCAGAACGGCAACGTTACCCCGACCACGCTGATTTCAGGCGCGAACACCAACCTCGGTATCCTCACCGCCATCGCTATCGGCCCCTGATTGCGCGTAGCGGCGGTAAAATGAGGCAAAAGGCCCGTGAAATCGGGTCCTTTTTCTCATGGTCGACCGACAGGCCGAAGCCTCGCCGGCTCGAATTTTCCTGAACACAAGATGAACCCAGGTTAATCAATCGCCATGGTGCCTTAGGCACTATAAGGAGGCGGCTCATGGTGCATTTTCGCAGACCCCTCGCTCTCGCGGCCCTCGTGGCCCTGCTGAGTGGGTGCGGCGGAGGCGGGGGCTCGTCCCCGATCCCATCGACTGGCGGCAGTGGTGCAGCGCCCACCCAACCCGCGCAGAAAACCGGGCCGGCGAACATGGTGATCTACATTCCGCCGCCGAGCAAACAGAACACGCATTTCCGACCGAACTATATTTCGGCTGCGACGCAATCGATGACGGTTGGTCTCGTCAGCGGTGCGACGATTACGAGCTTGGCAACAATCAACCTGACGCAAAGCTCATCGAACTGCACCGTGCCGGCCGGCGGTGGTCTGCAATGCACGGCTACGGTGCAAGCACCATTCGGCACCGACACGTTTGCCGTATCCACGTACAGCGCGACGAACGGCGGTGGCAGTTTGCTCTCGACCGGTCAAATCCAGGAAACGCTGCAGCTCGGCGGGACGGAGCCCACGGTTCAGGTCTCACTCAACGGTGTGCCGAGCACGGTTTCACTTGCACTTGGCACCGCGACATTGCCTGTCGGCTCTCGCCGGTGCCACAGCGGTGATCGTGCAGGCATATGATGCGAGTAACAACCTCATCATCGGCCCAGGAGTCTTTGCGAATCCGATCACGCTCGCGATCACTGGTGACACGTACAATACGCTATCGCTCGACTACGGCGGCCCATCCGGGAGCCCCGCACAGACGAACATAACGGCACCGGGACAAGTTGCAACGCTCAATTACACCGGCGGAACGAACATCGGCTCGACGATCGCGGCCAGCGGTTCCGGCATTAGCGCAACACCCGCCACGTTCGCCGCGACCGGCGCGGTGCTTACAATTTCTTCCAATACAGCGACGCCACGAATCAACCAGATGGCTACGGCCCCGAAGATGTGGCGCGTTTCCAACCGGAATGCCTGGTACGTCAGCAGGCAACGCCGCGGTCGTACCGATGGTTTCAACGAGCCAAGTGACACTGACTACGAGAGGAATAGCGATAGCGTCACCCACCGGCATCAAGAAGACCTTCGTCGGCGACACGAATGACCATTACAACCCGGCGGCGTCGGGTCGCTCACGATTCCGGGCGTGACGGTCGTACACGGGATGAGCAGATCGCTCGACACTCCAGAATTTTGCGCCTACGACGACCTTGCAGCAGGCTCCGGCACGGCAGATCTATTATTCGCGGCGAGTACCAGACGACTTCGTCGCAAACTGTTCGGACGAGGAAAGGAGTTGAGAGTGGTACACTCGGCGTGCTCGATCGCGTTGCAGGCACAACTAAGGAGTATTTCTCGCAGGGATACGCCGGGGCGATTCGGGTCGACAACTCCGGCAACGTGTGGTTCATCGAATATCGGGCGCTTGCGGTGAAGGTTGCCTCATCAGCGAGCAGAGTACGCAATCGGCGAATTGCCGGAACGACGGTCACCGAATACGCCGATTAGACATCGATTTCAGCACGGCCGGGCTCAGCGCGACTAGGTTATCCAAGCGACATGTCGATCACCCGAACGGATCGACGATGTATATCCCGGACGGTGATAACGCGGCGTCTACGAGGTCTCAACCGCGTCGTTGGCGGCTCACTGCGGTGCCGTTTCGCGAGTCTGACGGAGGACGCGCCGGCCATCGCGACTGCCCTGACGGGACGACCGCGTGGTTTCCTACCAGTGAGAGCGAGGCCACGACACGAGCCATATGGTTATGATCCCGGATCGCGATACAAGCGGATTTTCGGCCGACGAATCTGCATGAAACAGCGTTCCCCATCTCGCGGCTTCTACGTTCCTACGACATGGCTATGCAGACGGAAGCTTCTGGCTGCCGGGAGCACACAGGAGCACCCCCGGGCTCGGACGCGCTCTCGGGCGTTCGTCGAACGCGCCGGCAACACGCATTCTACGCAATGCCCATAACCGGAGAACGCGAGGACGATTGCAATGGGTTCCAAGAAATCTAAGCATCTTTGCCGCTGCGGCAACGTTGCGTCGTGGACGACGATTCGTGCCATAACATCGAGTCATGCAATACGGCGTGCCAAGCAGCGGCACGGTAACGTACAGCCGAACGACCGCATCGGCAGCGTTTGTATCCGCGTCCAAAGACCATGAGAAAACAAAGTCTGGGTTCCATCAGCCGCAACTTCGCGCGCAGCGAAGAGCGCTCCGGTTATCCATCGTACGCCAACGCCGACGGGTCTACCGTAGACGTGACAAAGGGCGCGCGATGTGAGCACAATCCTTCGCTGAGAAGGTTCTACGGAGGTAGATCGCGTGCGCATCAAGGTGAACTGGTGGGCGATTCTCGTCGCCGATATCGTCTTGTTTCTACTCGGATGGCTCTGGTACGACATCCTGTTCGGAACCATGTGGATGACGGCGCTGCGCGAGGTCACGCCGCAAGTCAGCATGTCGTCCGGATGGTATCCGTTTGCGGTCTCGTTCGTCGGCGGATTCTTCCTCGCGTACAGCCTCGCGCTGATTCTGAAATGGCGTGGTCCGGTTGGGCCGCTCGAGGGCGCATGGATCGGATTCGCATTCGGCGTGCTGATCTTCGGGACGATGACGTGGATGGACTATGTGTATTCGGGTTGGGGCATGACGCTCGGATACATCAACGTCGGATTCGTGGCGGTCGGGATGGGTGTCCAAGGCGCTATACTTGCGGCTTGGAAGGCGCCCTCGAGCTAAATATGACAGCGCCTGTCATATATGTGCGATAGGCTGGGGACATCTCGAATCAACAAAGGAGAGTCCCGTGAGCGTTCAATCGACCCCCGTGAGCGCAACCACCATCGCCGGCTTCGACCTGGTCGGCGCTACCGTGCGTGATCTGCAGAAATCGCTCGCGTTTTATCGCGACACCCTCGGCCTCGTCCCGTCCGTGCAGAGCGAGGAGGGCGTCGAATTCCATTTGGCCGATGGCTCGACGTTTGGGCTGTGGCAGCCGCCCGAGGGCAGTATGAAGCCCGGCATGAGTGTGATGTTCACCGTCGGCGACGCGGCCGGCGCCGCGCAAGCGCTGCGCGACCGCGGCGGCGAGATCTCCGAACCGATGGAGTCGCCGGTGTGCTTCATGGCGATGGGCCAAGATAGCGAAGGCAACGCGATCATTCTCCATCAGAAGAAATCACCCGATCCGCACCTGCCGCCGAATCAAGCCCGCACGCTGACCAGCATCAACGGCATCGATCTGGCCGGCTACCTCGTTGCCGACCCGCCAGCCGCGATCGCGTACTACCGTGACGTGCTCGGACTGGAGCCGACCGACATCGACGAAGACGGTCGTGGCAGCGAATTCGATCTCGCCGACGGCGCCACGTTCGGCGTATGGCGCACGCCCGAAGTACAGCACGGCGGCTTCGTGATGTTCGCGGTCAGCGATGTGCGCGCCAAGCTCGCCGAGCTCAAGAGTCGCGGCGTAACGTTCAGCGAGGTCATGGACACCCCGGTCTGCGCGATGGCGTTCGGTCCCGATCCCGAAGGCAACAGCGTGATCATTCACCAACGAAAGGCGCATGCCTAACGACGCGGTTCTTGTCAGCGGTGCATCGACGGGCATCGGCCACGCCATCTCGATGCACCTGGCGCACAACGGCTACACGGTCTACGCCGGCGTGCGCAAAGAGGGCGATCGCGAGCGGCTCGAAGCCGAGCACGCGCGCATTCATCCGATCATCCTCGACGTGACCGTGCCCGCCGACGTTACGCGGGCAATACAGACCGTTCGCGAGGCCGGCGATACGCTCGCCGGCCTCGTCAACAACGCGGGCATCGCCGTCGCCGGGCCGCTGGAATTTCTTCCGATCGAAGCGCTGCGTCTGCAGTTCGAAGTCAACACGATCGCACCGATTGCAATGGCGCAAGCAGCGCTACCACTGTTGCGCGAATCGCGCGGGCGCATCGTGAATATCGGCTCGATCGCCGGACGTCTCTCCGCACCGTTCGTCGGTCCGTACAGCGCATCGAAAGCCGCAATCGCATCGCTCACCGACGCATTGCGTCAAGAGCTTGCGCCCTTTGGTATCGCCGTCTCGCTGCTCGAGTTTGCGTCGGTAAAAACGCCGATCTGGGAGAAGGGCCGCCGGGGACGCGATGCACTGGCCTCTTCGATGCCGGCGCAAGCAATGCGTTTGTACGGCGCGCTGGCCGAGGCGGTCATTGCGCAGACCAAAGTGGAAGAACGCGAAGGCATGGATCCGCACGTGATCGCAGCGACCGTGCTTGCAGCCCTGCGCGCGCCCAAACCGCGCGAGCGATATCTGATCGGACGCAAGGCGCGCATCCAGGCTGTCGCCGCAATTCTTCCGCCGAGCACGCGCGACCGGCTCGTCAAGCAAGCGATGAAGTTACCGTGATTGTTCTGCTGCTGGTTGCGGCGCTGACGTGCGGTGCGAACGCGAACCAGCTGCAGCTCGATCAATGCGCGGCCGATGCGCAATCGCGCGCCGATGCGCAGGAGCTTGCCGCGCTGCGCGCAGCCGAGCAACGCACGCACAACGATCCACTTTTTCACACGAGCGAGCTGCGCTGGCTCGATGCGCGCGCCGCAGCCTGCGACTATGCCGCCGCAACCGTAGCCGGCGGTTCGATCGAGCCGATGATCGAAGCAGAGTGCAATGCCGATGCCGCCACCGCGCGGGTACGCGATATCGGCTTCTTCACCGGCACGGCGAATCCGAACGGCGCAATACCTTCCGCAAACGTTGCGGCCGAGCACGATCGCATCTACGGCCTGCTCGAGTTGCTCGTGACGCCGCACGAGCGCGAGCTGCTCGCCGGCTCCGAGCGCTTCTTCCTTGCGTATCGCGATGCTGCGTGTTCGCACGCGAAGGACGGATGCGCAACGGCGCTCACGCGCACGCGCACGCAACAGCTCAAAGACTCGTGGCTCGCCGAGCCCTTCTGGAAGTAACTACAAGTACTGTTTGAAGAACGCGAGCACGCGATCGTGGGCGTCGGCGGCCGACGTCGCGTTGTACCGCAACGTATAGAAATGCCCATTCACGCGCGCCTCTTTGTTGGCCGCCGGATCGTCGAACTTATGGTAGGTATTCGGATATGCGTGAAACGTGCCGGGAGCCGCGCTTTGTCCGACGCCGCTCATGAAGTGCTCGCAGGTTTTTGCATCGGTCCAGTCGTCTGATGCGCCGATCAGCAGCAACAATGGATCGATCAACGCACGGGTAGGATTGGCGTCACACGCACTGGGGTAGAGCGCAGCGGCTGCCGCAAACCCATTGCCGGCGAAACCCGCCTTTGCCGCTATATCCGCATTTTCTGTCCACAGCACCGTGCCGCCGCCGTGCGAAAAGCCAATGACGCCGACGTGCGCGCCATCGACGCCGGAAAGCGTGCGCAGATACGCGAGCGCGCCATAGGCATCGAACGCACGCAGTTCCGGCGGCACCGCATGCGAGCCGCACACGCGATCGACATGACGCGGGCCGAAGCTGTCGACCACCAGCGCAACGTAGTTGTTCTGCGCGAACCAATCTCCCCAGGCGCTATCGTTTGGATCGAGCCCAGCGCAGGTGTGCAGAATAACCACGGCCGGCATGCGCGACGTCGAGGCTTGCGGTTCGTACAGCGTGGCGGTGAGCGTCACGCCGTCGGAAGCTTTGGTCGGAAAGCTGACCGGCGAGAGCGCAACCTGGACCGCGAGAAGGAGTGAGAGCAACGTTAGCCGCGCGGTCCGAAGCCGCGATAGCCGCGCAACGGAATGAAGTGTACCTCGAGCATCCCCGCGGCCGCGAGCGGGAGACGCGCGAACGCGGTTTGCGCGTCTTCGACTGAATCGCGCTCGAGCATCAGACATGCGCCGAGCACGTCGGCGCGGCTCCACGCATGGCGGACAATGCCCTCGGCATACAACGTGCGCAGCATCTCGGCCTCGGGTTCGAGCAACGTCGCAAATTGTTCCTCGCTATACGCCTCGGTGCGACGGCGCACGACTGCAAGTATTTGCACGATTAGGATGCCTCGCTGAAGATGCGGCGATCGTCTTCGTCGATGATGTCGAGGATATGTTCGAGTTCGGGATGCGTTGCAAGCGTGTGTGCGTAGAGCCCGGCAAAATACTCGGGATCGTGTGCGTGCTTGGGCTTGATCCTTCGCAGTGTTGCGTTGATTGCCGGATACTGCGATGCGTCGGTACGCGCGCTTACCCACGCCGCAACCTCGTCTTCGTCCGCGGCACGCGCCACGATTTCTTGCAAGTCGTCCAGGGCGATTCCCAAACGGTCGAGCAGATATTGCGAAATACCCGGCGTGTCTCCGTTGATGAAATAGTCGCCAGGGTTGCCACCGGGCAAAAAGCCGCGCAACTTGTCGATCGTACGCGGCATGAGCACCAGGCCGTCGAGTTCTGCAAAGCACGAGCGCGGCGGCTGCCGCGTCAAATCGAGCGGTTCCATGCTGTGTGCTTTTCGACGGGGAGGGGCGTCGAACCGCCGAGAATGGGGACAAATGCCCTTCGATTCCCTCCGGGCCTTTGTCGATGCGCTCCGGCGCGCCGGCGAAGTCCACACGATTGCCGCGCAGGTCGATCCGCGCCTTGAAATTGCTGAGATCACCGATCGGGTCGTCAAAGCGGGCGGTCCTGCGCTGCTCTTTGAAAACGTCAAGGGTTCGAAATTTCCCGTGCTGACCAACCAGTTCGGTAGCGAGCGTCGCATGGCGATGGCGTTTGATGCGCGCGCACTCGATCACGTTGCAGCGCGATTGCGTGCGCTGCTCGATCTTTCACCGCCGGGCGGCTCGTGGAGTGAAAAGTTCGACGCGCTCAAGCGCTTCGCACCGCTCGCCAATGCGATTCCGAAGACCGTGCGCGATGCCGCGTGCCAAGAGGTCGTGATCCGCGACCCCGATCTGCGCAAATTGCCGGTGCTTACCACGTGGCCGCTCGACGGCGGTCCGTTCATCACGTTACCGCTCGTGATTACGAACGATCCGCGCAACGGATCGTCCGAACGTCGGCATGTACCGCATGCAGATTTACAACGAGCGTGAGACCGGGATGCATTGGCAGCGCCACAAACAAGGGCGTGCGCATGCGGATGCGTGGGGGGAGCGGATTCCCGTTGCCGTCGCAATCGGCAGCGATCCCGTGCTCACCTACGCCGCAACCGCACCGTTACCGCCGGTGCTCGACGAGTTCGCGTTCGCGGGCCTCTTGCGCGGCAAGCCGGTGGAATTAGTGAAAGCGCGTACGAGCGACATCAAAGTGCCGGCGAGTGCCGAGTTCGTACTCGAAGGCTACGTCGATAACACCGACCTGCGTACCGAAGGGCCCTTCGGCGATCACACCGGCGTCTACAGTCTTGCCGATACCTATCCGACCTTTCACGTCACGTGCATCACGCATCGCCGCGACGCGATCTATGCGGCCACGGTCGTCGGAAAACCGCCGATGGAAGATGCGTGGCTCGGCAAAGCGACGGAGCGCATCTTTTTGCCGCTCTTACAAATGGTGTTGCCCGAAGTCGTCGACATGAATCTTCCGGTTGAAGGCGGTTTTCACAATCTCGCGATCGTCTCGATTCGCAAGCAGTATCCCGGTCACGCCAAAAAGGTCATGAATGCGCTGTGGGGCCTTGGCCACATGATGATGCTCACGCGCATGCTCGTGATCGTCGACGACGACATCGACGTGCAGGACGTGCGCAGCGTCGCCTGGTTCGCATTGAACAACCTTGCACCCGACCGCGACGTCGTGATGATGCCGGGACCTGTCGACGATCTGGACCACGGGTCGTACACCGTCGCGTACGGCACGAAGATCGGCGTCGACGCAACGCGCAAGACCGCAGCCGAAGGCTACACCCGCGAATGGCCGCCGGATATCGTCATGGACGCGGCTACCAAGACGCTCGTTACCAAACGCTGGCGCGACTACGGTCTCGATACGCGTTGCAAAAGCGCTCGCGCCGAGCGAATGGTCGGGCCAAGGCCCGCAGGCGTACCAAAGGAAGATGCGTGATTAATCCTTCGACAGGCTCAGGACTTCGACTGTTCCTGAGGGAGATCCGCATCGAGCACACGCTCTTCGCACTCCCGTTCGCGTACGTCGGTGCGGTACTTGGTGCACGCGGACTTCCATCGTGGCATGCGCTCGTGTGGATTACGCTCGCCGTGCTCGGTGCGCGCACCGCGGCGATGGCCGCCAACCGTTACTTCGATCGCGACATCGACGCGCGCAATCCGCGCACCGCGCGACGCGCGCTCGCCACCGGTGCGCTCTCGCCGGCAGTGATGGTGTGGGCAATCGTCATCGGGCTCGCGTTGCTCGTGCTCTCGGCCTGGATGCTCAATCCGCTGTGCCTGAAGCTGCTGCCGATCGCGGCGCTCGGCGTGTTGATCTATCCGCTCTGCAAGCGCTTTACCTGGCTCGTGCATTTCGTGCTCGGCGCCGTCGATGGACTCGCGCCGCTCGGCGCGTATATCGGCGTCACCGGCACGGTGAGTCCGAGCGCGTTCTTGCTCTTCTTCGCGGTGACGATCTGGGTCGCGGGATTCGACATCGCCTACGCGCTGATGGATCTCCCGACCGATCGCGCCCAGCATCTGAACTCGGTGCCGGCTCGCTTCGGTGAGCGCGCCGGGCGGTGGATGCCGATCGCACTGCATGCACTCATGGCGGCTGTCCTCGCGCTTGCCGGCATTCTGGCCAACGCAGGTTGGCTGTATTACGCCGGCGTTGCCGCGGCGATCGTCCTCACGCTCTACGAAAACCGGCTGTATCGCGTTTCGGAGAACGTTTTTGTATTGAACGAACGTATCTTCACTGGGAACATGACGTTCTCGGTGGTCTTTTTGGCCGCCACGCTCGGAGGCTATCTCGTTCACTGATGGAACGCGCCGCATTTCTCCAGAGTCTGCTCGCGACGACGGTCGTTGCGCCGGGCGTCCCGCTGCAACAGCCGCAACAAGTGCTGCAGCTACTCAACATCGGTGTGAACGTGCCGCTCTCAGGCAGCTATGCGTATTACGGCCGCGAGATTACCAAAGGCGTGCAAGCCGCCGTCGACGAGGCCAATCGCTATAACCCGGTGATCAATAAGGCCTACGGCGTGCGCAGCTTCGACGATCAAAACTCCGGTGCAATCGCCACCTCGAACGTGCTGGTCGCGTCCGCCGATCCGAGCATCATCGGAATGGTTGGCGACTTGACGCTCGACGTCACCATGACGGCGCTGCCGCAATATGCGAACGCAGGCTTCGCACTCGTCTCGCCCTCGGTCACGGCCGATAAGCTGACCCAACAGGGTTATCACAATCTCTTCCGTTTGCCGACCAGCGACTCGGCTGAGGGTCAGCTCTTTGCAAGCGCCGTGCTCAAGCATCGGGCAGCGATGAACGTGCTCGCGGTAATCGTCGACGGCGACTACGGACTCGACGTCGCGCGCGCGTTCGTCGCACAGGCCAAGGGCGACAAGCACAAGGCCGAGATCCTCACCCTCGAATCGAACGCCGACGTCCCTGATTCGGCGGCGATCATCGCGCGCCACGCGCCGGCGTACATTTTTTTTGCGGGACGACCCGACAAGCTCGGACCAATCGGCGTCGCGCTGCGCAAAGCCGGTTACACCGGCGAATTCGGCATGAGCGATAGCTTCTTCAACGCCGACGTGCCCAAGAATTACGGGAAGGATCTTGCCGGAGCGCTCGTAGCTTCGGCGATGCCGCCGCTCGAGCGCGTACCGTCGATCGTGACGATCTTGCACGACTACCGCGCCGAAGTTGGTGCAGTTACGGCATTTTCAGCCTACGGCTATGCGGCCGCACAAATGTTCATACTCGCGTCCCAGCGCGGAACCGTCACCAACCGGTTCCAACTGCTCTCGCAGTTGCAGCAGGGCGGCACCTACTCACTGCTCGTAGGACTCTTCTCGTTCAACTATGCGGGCGATGCGAGCTTGCCGAACATCTATCTTTTCACCTTGACCCCCGACACGTTTACGTTCAGCAAGCCTGCATCGCCCAACGGGTTCGTCGTCTAGCTCGCTTGGCCGGAAAATTTGGTCCGAACGGCTCATTTTCGGGATAAGTTCCCGTTTGAATATCCTGTAGAGTAAGGGTCCGGGTAGAAAGGCTGCCGTGTGGTGTGCTTCGAGGCACCATATGAGACGCGCAGTCTACTTTGGCGTCGTCCTCAGCGCCGCAGTAGCATCGTGCACGCCTCCCTACCTGACCCCTCCGCAAATCGCGCCGACGCCGATCGTCGCGCCGAGCAGTTCGCCGGCGGCGGCGATACAACGGGTGAGCATCTCATTGCCCGCTGCAACGGCCGGCGCAACGCCGTGGCCGCTCGCGCTTCCCACACTCGCCGGCTACGCGCCAGCCATGGACTTTCCGCTCCCCAGACTGCGACCGACGCGCAACTGACGTTGGGCGCCTCAAATGTCGCCTTTGCATCCGCGCCGCCGCTCTGGCTCGCGCGGTTCCTCGTCCGAAGAACCGCGCTTCCAACCAATGCGGCGGCACTCTTATATCTGGGGATCTATTCCGACACGACGATCTCGTTGCCGGCGGCGCCTGCCTTCACGATCCTAGTTCCAGCCACCAGCGTCTTTGCCGACGCGAACTACTATCTGGCGTTGTACGACCCAACGCGCTCGTCCGCGGGATGGCTCTACGGCTTCGAAGGACCGGCGGTCGTTACCGGAACGACCGTCACCTTCGCGAGCAATCCATGTCCGTTCACTTTTGCCGAAAAGCAGCCCTCGTACTACTTCGCGTTGTTCGTGCTCCCGCAGAACAGCGTACAGCCGACACCGCAGCCCTCCGAGCCGGCGTGCCAGCCGATGCAAAGTCCACCTCCGGTGACACCGTCGCCCACGCCAAACGGCGGCGGCAATATCGTCATCAACATTCCGACACCGTCGCCCGTGCTCTGCACGCCCTCGTCTATCGACCTCGAGGTCGGCAAGACTTTCCAGATGTCGTGCACGGAAAACGAGTACAGCGGACCCTTCGCGTTAACAGTCGCGGATCCGACTATTGCTTCGGCTCATCAAGTGACCGAACAGCAGTACACATCTTTTGTGGTGACCGGCCTCGCCGTTGGCACAACGACGCTTTCTCTTCAGGCCAAGAACGGCGGCACGGGTTCGGTCATGATCGTGGTGTCCCCTTAACCAAAGCGCCTATCACCTTCGCAGCAAAGCATCTTGAAAGGGCAGAGCATGAGAACAATCATCGCATCCATCTTGATCGGGCTTCTTCTTGCGTCATGCTCGGGCGGCGGCTCGAGCTCGAGCGCTTCCAGCGTCGCGCTGCCGCAAACCGACACCCAGGCGTCCGGTGTGATTTCAATCTCGGCACCCGCAAGCACTGCGTCAAGCAGCGCCCGTAAGCGTCCGCAGTACATCTCAAACGGTGCGAACGCGGCCTACTATTCCGTCGACTCCGGTGCCGCTCAAGCAATGACGTGTACGCCGGGAATCCCATATTCGTGTTCGGCAAGCTTTACGGTCTCGGCCGGGCCGCACAACTTCAATGCGGAAGTCTACGACACGACCCACAACAAAATTCTCGCAGAGGGACAGGATGCCAATCAATCGGTTTCGGCCGGGAATGGCAACTCCGTTACGATCACGCTCGCAGGCGTCGCCACCAACGTCGTCTTTCCAATGGGGACTTGCGGCGGCAGCACGTGCTGGGGAGCAGCGGGGAGCAGCAGCACCGGCGTTGCCGTTACGGATTTTGACAGTGCGAACATTACCTCCATCCCGACGTACTTCGACGATGGTACGCTCACGATCACGGGCGTCACCGAAAGCCCGTATAATGGGAGCTGCGGTTCGTGCGATGACGACACGGTTACGATCGCGGGCGGCAATAGCTTGAGCACCGTTAACAACTCGGGATACTATGCATGGGCGGCAACCTGCGACGATCCCAACAGTCAGTTCTATGTCACAAGGATTACGGCGCAGTACCCCAACGGCCCGAACTCGGGCGATCCATGGATCTCGATTGGCGGGGCAAACTACCCATCTCTCGGTTCCGGACTCGCCATAACGTACTATACATATCTCTGCGACGGATCCGAGCACATTTCAGTCGGCGCGATGGGTACGATCACGCTCCAATGAGGCAAATACGCTCTTAGGCTTCGCGGCGTGAGTAGTACGGCATATCTTCCGGAACGATCCGCACGCGGTGCGGCGGTGGCTCTTTCGCCTGCGCCTGCGTATCGACGTCTTCGATTGCGAAGCCGAGGCGCAGGCGCCATGAACCAAGTGTTATCGAGAAATTCGTGCCCATGATCTCCATGGCATTAGGCCTCCACCCGGCGCCACTGCACGAGGGCGAGTGCACCGTAGATTAGCATGAGTCCGGTAAGTATCGCGACGCGAACGGAGTAGGGTAGACCCTCGGTATTAAGCGCGCCTTTTTCTCCGAAGTTGAACGACCCGTAGGTCGTGGGAATGAGACGAGAGACGCTCCAGAAGATCGTGTGAAACGCTTGTCCAACCGGCGAATCGCCCAGCGGGATGCGCGCTGCGCCTCCCAGGCCAAGTGCGATCGGCCACGCGAATCCGAGCAGCGCCCCATATCCGCGCCGCATGGATGCCGTTGCAGCGTTGAGCAAGGCGTACCATGCGATCGGCAAGAGCACGAGCACTGCGGTTACCGGACTGACGACATCGCTGAAGTCGAAGTGCGGGAACTCGAACATCGATTGGCAGATGATTGCCGCGACGATCGTCATTGCGCCGGCAAGCGCCATCCCCAGGACGTCGTAGCCGATGATCCCAAGCCCGTAGCGCGTACGCGTAACCGGCTTGAGCAATGCGTATTCGAGATGTCCTTGCTCGCAGGCGAACGAGCAACCCCAGATTGTCCCGAAGATCAGCGCGGCAAAGCTCGCAAAGGCTAGGAAGATCACGACGTTAACAGGGCCGTCAGTATTGAACGTGGTCGACTCCATGCCGTTCGCTTGCGTTTCGGTAACGCTGATGCTCCCGACCCGAACATGATTCTTGACCGTGCTGTGCTTGCCGGCAGGCTCGACGATGTGGATGAGCTTCCCGCCGTCGTTTTGCTCGTCGATCGTGATCGTCGTGCGGTCGTTCGCGTTGTAAAGCGTCGTGCGGTTGAGGCCGTTGACGACGGTGTGCGAGGTTACCGTACCCGCCTCGTTTTCGATGTGATTGACGATGAATTCGTTACTGCTCAGCTGCCCATTGACCGAGATACGCACGATCAGTGCGATCACGATCAGCGCGCCTAAGATGATTGCGTAGATACGCAACCCATTGCGGACGCGCAGCCATTCGACATAGTTCATAAGCCTAGCGGTCCTCCACCACGTCGGCGGTCGCGTCTTTGGGCGAGACCGCGTACAGGAAAATATCTTCGAGATTGAGATCGACGATGCGCAGGCCCGACGCGCCGAGGGCTTCAAAGCGCGCCAGGATATCCTGCGCATCGTGCGAGGTCAGCGCGCGCACGATCCGGCCGTTGCGATCCAGGCGCGAGATGCGCGGGTCGCCGGCGAGACCGTTGAGCGCGAAGGTTTCACTCGGTAAAATTGCCTCGACGATCTTGCGATCGGCTTTGAGATCGTCGACCACGCCTTCGAGCGCAAGGCGGCCGTTATCCATTACGGCGATGCGTTCGGCTGCGCGTTCGACTTGGCCGATTTGATGCGACGAGAAGATGACGGTCGCGCCACGCGCCGATTCATTGATGATCAGATTGAGCACGTGGCGTTGATTGACCGGATCGAGTCCGCTCGTCGGCTCGTCGAGAATCAGAATGTCGGCTTCGCGTGCCATTGCAAGAGCGACCATCGTTGCCGTGCGCATGCCTTTGGAGAGCGCGCGGGCCTTTTTGCGTTGGTCGATGCTGAATTGCGTAAGCAGCTCGTTGGCGCGCGCAACGTTAAACTTTGTATAGGCGCGGCGCTGCATCTCGACGTGTTCGGCGACCGTCATCCACTCATAGAGCACGCTGCGCTCGGGGACGTACGCAATGCGGTCGAGCGTTTGCGGAACGAGCGGCGCGCCGTCGTAGAGCACGGAACCCGACGTTGGGCGCGCAAGATCCAACATGCACTTGAACGTCGTCGTCTTACCGGCGCCATTGGGGCCGAGCAGACCGAAGACACACGCCTCCGGGATCTCAAAGCTGAGATCGTCAACGGCGACGTACGGGCCGTAGGTCTTGCGCAAATTTTTGATAGTGATCGTGCTCATGCGTCCTCCCGGAACCAACGGTCGATTGCGGCGCTTGCTAGTGAACGGATGTCGTCAGCGAGCAAGCCGATCGACTTGGCTTCGCGGACGGCGGCTTCAATGGCGTCGCGCGCCACGTCGGTCGCCGCGGTTTTGGTCGATTCGATCGAGCCGTTGCCCCGCACGAACGATCCGCGCCCCGGAGCCGTCTCGATCACGCCGTCCCGCTCTAATTCGCGGTAGGCCTTCGCAACGGTGTTGGCATTGATCGTCAAGTCGAGCGCGAGCTGCTTGACCGTCGGCAGTTGTTCACCGGAGGCGAGAACGCCCAACGCTACCGACCGTTTGACCTGTTCGATCACCTGGAGGTAGATGGGCACCCCGCTGCGGGGGTCAACTGTTAATACGACCGGCATCGCGGGTTAGAGCTTCGGGCCCCAGCCTTGGAAGAGGGGGCCGGCGACGCGCTGCGGCTGGCAGACGCGTGATTCGCGGAGTTCTTCGGGTTGATTGATGAAGCGTGTCATGTCCCTTTTCTTTCTGTCGGCGTCTAGTACTACTGTGCTGTCGTACTAGTACACTAGTACAATAGCACACTGGTACGCCCCGTCAATACCCCCGCCAAAGATTTTTCAGCCAGGGCGAAGCCACCGCGGTTCGGGCATCCCGCAATGCAGGAAGACTCGGGACGCGCCGGAGCCCTTCCACCCTGCCTGAGGGCCCGTTCGACGGTCGGGTGAACGGGTTACGCGAGCGGCGAGCACCCTGACATTACGTGTGCGAGACGCGAGCGTCTAAGTGAACCCCGACTGTCGAACGGGACTCAGGTACAAAAGCACGCGTTTCCCCGGATGTTGCCCCGGTGTTGCCGGGGCTAGTATGAGCAGACCAGGGAACGCTCACGGGGTACGCGCCCGATACACACTGCGAGTCACGTCGCTACGGCTCGGCTGCGCGGCTTCGCAGGGATCGGATGAGCGCCACGTGAGCGATCTCTGGTGACCGCAAAGCGGAACGGCGAGCGCGGGATCAAAATTGCTTCTGCATGGCAAGCCCACTCTTCGCCGGCCCGAACTCGATACGCGACAGCCGAGAGCGCCTCGCCTTAATCCTTACGCTGGTTTTTGCATTTCCGATCGCCACACTGATCGGGTTCGTGGTGCACGAGGGTATCGGGCCGCCGACCGTCGCGCTTTTTATCGTGATCGCGATGCTGTATGTGACGCTCGCGCGCGGCCGCCTTATCGGCTCGTCGGTCATGATTCACGAGACGCAGTATCCGCGCGTGTTCGAGATCGTGAAGAGCGCCTGCGCGAAGCTCGACATCGCGATGCCGCTCATCTTCGTGCGCGAAGACAACTTCGTACCGGTCGCGGCGCTCGGCTTCGGCGAACCGTACTCGCTCGTGCTCTCCACGCACTGGGTCGAACACTTCGAGGACGATGAGCTCGCGTTTGCGGTTGGACGTGAACTCGGGCACATTGCGGCCGGCCACACGCGCTTTCTCTCATTGCTGAGCGTCAATGGCAACGAGAACCCGTTCATCTCGCTGATCTTCGGCGGGTGGCTGCGCACGTGCAGTCACACCTGCGATAAGGTCGGGCTGCTCATTTGCGGCTCGCTCGATGCGGCGACGCGTTCGGTCGTCATCGCCAACTTTCACAGCTTCGGGCGGCACATCAGCATGGAGCAATTCACCGAGCAAGGACGCGAGATCGCAAGCGACGGCGTGCTCCGCTTAGGTGAGTGGCTCGGCGGCGAGCCGTATGCGACGCGCCGTATCGCGGAATTGAAGTCGTTCTACGGATCGCCGAAATACGAAGCCGCGCGCGCTTGGATCGACCGCGACGTTTCGCACGAGCCGCCGGTCCTCGCGACGGCAGCAAGCGCGCGCGTGACACGCGCCGATTGTGCCGGCATATGGCGACGCGGGTGGGCAATTCTCATAGACGCCATCGTGGTAAGTTCAGCCGTGCTCGTGTTTGCCGACGCGCGCGGCCATTCGCCGTTCGGCGCGTTTCTCTCCGACAAAGACCTCCACAATTACGCGACGCATTCCGTCCAGAGCGACGTGCTAGCAACACTTATCAAGTACGCGGCAAGCCCACCGGGCATGATGACGGCGCTCTATCTCTTTCTCCTCGTCGGCATAGCCGGACAAAGCTTCGGCATGATGATCACCGGCCTGCGCGTCGTGCGCGACGACTTTCGGCCGCCCGGTCTCGGACGCGCGCTGTGGCGCTACGTTATCGCGTGGCTCCTCTGGCCGTTCATCCTGGTGCTTGCGCCGTTCATGCCGCGCCTCATGTTGCACGACCGCTGGAGCGGCACGCGACTGATTCGCGCCGAGCGGATTATGGCGCGTGCGGTTGAAGCCGCAGGGCGTTGACGACGCGGCTGAGGTAGTTGTTGAGGCCGATCGCCGCCACGATCTCGACGCAGGCGCCTTCATCATAGTGCGCGCGTAGGTCGTTCCAAACCGGCGGTGGCAAGGCCCGCGGTTCGCGAGTTAGGGCCACGGTCGCGGTCAGTGCAGCGCGTTCGGCCGGTGAAAAACGTGGGCTGCGCGCAAAATCGCCGAGCGTCGCGAGAGTTTCTTCGTCGACGCCGACGTCACGCGCGATCTCTTCGTGCACGCACGTGCAATAATCACACGCGTTGAGCCATGCAACCATCAGCGCAATCAGTTCACGCGTGCGTGGTGCAATCGTGCCGGCGTCGAGCTCACGCACGTGCGTTGCGAGCGAGCGCGCCAACGCGGGGCGCGCAGCCAGCGCGCCAAAGAGATCGCCCATGCTACTGCACGTGCGCGCTAACTAGCCTGCGACAGTTCTCGGAAACCCGCATCGCCGCGCAGTGCGTCGAAGCGTGTGTCGTTCTCGATAGAGATCCAGTCCTGGTGGCTATGCATATGGCGCAGGAGCCCAAGCGCGACCGAACGGTCGCCGACCGCCGCGGCGGCAGCCGCCAGATCCATCGGTTTCACGTCACTTGCATGCTGCATGGCGAAGGCAAGTTGCGCGCGTGCTGCGGGCATGTGACGCTGCCCGGCGTACGCGTGGGCGAGCAGTGCCGCGCTTTCGGCCGGGCAATACCGGCTGCACGTCGTCGCATATTGCTTATAAGCCTCGATTGCGCGAGTGAAGTTGCCTTCGGCTTCATACGCCTCGCCGATCGTCGTCAAGGCATCGGGTCGCTGCGGCGAGAGATCGAGTGCCTGCCGCGAGTACGCAATTGCTTCGTCGAAGCGACGATCGAGATATGCAGCGCTGCCGAGCCACGCGTTTGTCGCAACCGAGAGCGGATCGAGATCGCCGGCGATCTGCAATTGTGCAAACGCCGCGCGCAGATCGCCCTGTTGAATGAGTGCAACGCCATACCATTCGTGCGCCGGCCCATAAGCCGGATCCAGCGCGATCGCGCGCTGCAATTCGGTGACCGCCAACGTAAGTTGGTGCGCATCCATGTCGATCAGCCCAAGCGCAGCGTGCGCCTCAGCCGAATTAGGATCCAGCGTTAGCGCAAGCCGCGCATAGCTGCGTGCCCGCGAGAAATAGACGCGCGGCTTTTGATTGCCGTACTGGTAGTCGCCCATCATCGCGTTCGCGTCGGCGAGCGCAGCATAACCGCGCGCGTCGCGTGGATCGGTGCGAATCACCTGGGCAAAGTAATCGAGACTGCGTTCGATGCCCGGGCGCGTGCGGAGATTCCAATAGTAGCGGCCGATCTCGTAAAGGCGCGCGCCTTCGGTCGAGAGACCCACCGCAGTGCTGCGATGCGTCGCCGCGAACGTGACCAGCACGACGCTGCACAGCACGGCGAACGTCGCGACGCCCGCGATGGCCGCGGCCCAGCGCGAACGGCGAGCGGGCGCGACGACCGCCGGCACGCGCTCGCAGAGATGCACGGGTAGCGTAAAACGATAGCCGCGCCGGGGAACCGTCTCGATTGCGTCGATCGAGGCAAGCGCGCGTAATGTCTTGCGCAAAACATAGACGTTTTGCGCGAGATTGGCTTCCTCGACGTAGCCCTCGGGCCAGATTCGCTCGATCAGCTCGTTTTTGGGAAGCACCTCGCCTGGGTGCTCTACCAATGCAAGCAAGGTCTCCACGACCTTAGGGCCCAGCGGAACGGCCTCATTGCGATGAAACAACAGCAGGCGTTCAACGTCGAGCCGAAACGTTCCGAACTCATAGATGCTCATGCGCGTAGTTTCCTATGGCGGGGGGACCCGTCTGCCCTCGTGTACGACCCCGCGTGGGAGAAGGTTTCGCTCAAGCTAGATACGGCTCATGCGGCAAGACCGGAGTAAGTATGGTATTGATGCGCTCCACGAGGTCGGCCGAGAGTTCGATGTCACCGGCAGCAACATTATCTGAGATATGCCTGAGATTGGTAGCTCCAACAATAGCGCTTGTGACTGCTCGTTCTCGCAGCACCCAAGCTAGTGCCAGTTGTGACATGCTAATACCGGCTTGTGCGGCCAGCGGTTGCAGTTGCTGCACCGCATCAAGTACGCGTTGTGTAAAGTAATCTCCCATCATCTCGCGGTTTGGGCCTGCGGCACGCGTCCCGGCGGGCGGATGTGCGACGTCCGTATACTTTCCGGTGAGGATCCCCATCGCGAGCGGTGACCAGACGACGTTGCCGACACCATATTCTTCGCAGACCGGCAGGACGCGCGCTTCGATACGACGCCAGAGCGCGCTGTACTGTGGCTGATTGCTGACCGGCACCGCCCAACCGCGCGCGCGGCACAACGTCACCGCGCTAACAATCTGATCGGCGTTCCATTCAGACGTGCCCCAATAGAGTATGGTCCCTGCGCGCACCAAGTCGTTCATCATCTCGCAGGTTTCTTCGATCGGCGTCGTGTCGTCGTAGCGATGACACTGATACAGGTCGATGTAGTCCACGCCCAATCGGCGCAACGAGTGATGCACCTGATCGCGAATGTGTTTGCGCGAGAGGCCACGTTCGTTGAGCGTCGGCCCAACCGGAAAGTACACCTTTGTCGCGAGCACGAGTGCGTCGCGATTGAGCTCGCTCACAATGGGCCCGAGCACTTCTTCGGCGCCGCCGTGGGCGTAGACGTCGGCCGTGTCGATAAAGTTCACGCCCGCATCCCATGCCTGCCCAATACATGCACGCGCCGTATCGCGATCGACGTTGCCGCCAAAGGTCAGCCACGAGCCTACACCGATCACCGATAGCTTCAAACCCGAGTGCCCGAGCGCACGATACTTCATGGACTCACCTCATTCAAATGGGAAGGTGCGCGTTGATTTGCGCGACCTGCGCAGCATCGGTGCCGAGCTCGACGACCTCCACACCGGCCGAAGCTAAGACCTCGGCACCGTGTCCCTCAACGAATACCGGCGGTTCGTGCATCGCAAAGACCACGCGACGGATGCCCGCTTCCAGAATGCGCGCTGCACAGTCTTGGAGTCCCGAGCTACGCACGCTGCACGGTTCGAGCGAGGTGAAGAGTGTCGCATCGCGCAGATCCAGCTGCAACTCGGCAGCCTTTTCGAGCGCAACTTGCTCTGCGTGCGAGTGCGGCCCGCGCTCGCGACTGTAGCCCGTCGTCAGCACCGTGCCATCGTGCGCTGCGATCACGCTGCCGACGGAGAATGCCTCTTGCGACGGGGGTGCGCTACGCGAGACCGCTATTGCCTCACGCAGCAGTTGTTCGTCACCGCGCGCGGTCACGCTTGCGGATGCTCGTAGTCGAGCACGGCGACGTCGCCGAGTTTACGCACTTCGCGCAAGCTCAGCCGGTGGTGCGCATCATTGAGAAAACGGGAAGCGCTCACCATACGTGGCGCATCGTCGTCGCCAACAAAGAACGGTGCGACGGCTACACGAAGGCGATCGAACGTTCCACTCGCGAGAAAGGCTGTTAGTATTCGCGTCCCACCCTCGACGAAGAGGGAACGCACGCCACAATCTTGGAGCGCACTCACGTACGATGCCGGCTCGAAGTTATCGATCGCAACGATCTCCACGCGCCCGCCAAGGCGCGCGCGCAGAGCATCGACGCGCTCCCGTGCGGTTAGCACGATGGTACGCATGCTGCCGTCAAAAAAATGCAGGCTCGGATCGAGGTCGCCCGACAGCGTGACGGTGACGCGCGCTGTATCTTTCGCCCGCAACGACGGATTGTCGCGCCGGACCGTCTCTGCACCGACGAGAATCGCATCGCACGCTTCGCGAGCGACGCGCATATCGGCAAGGTCTTCGGGGCTCGAGAGGATCAACCGCTGGGGCGAGCGATCGTCGATGTAGCCATCGAGCGAGACGGCTACGGAAATGTAGACGCGCACCCCGACTCGTTCGATTGCCGCTCGCAAGCGGCCTTGCATCCTCTCGATGAGCGTAGCCGGGTGTTTGCCGTCCTCGGCCTCGCCGAAGACGCGACGATGCAGACGCACCGGCGGCGCGACGCGCTCGAGTTGCGCGTGGTGAAACCGCAGGTCGCGCACGCCCGCGCCGGCACGCAGCGCATCGCGAGCATCAGCGACGCGGCGCCGCACCACGTGTTCGGTACGAATCGGGAAGACGAACCACGTCGCGGCGATCGCGCATAGCGAGCCGACAACGATCGCGAGAACGCGAATCAAGAAGAGCGGAAGCGGATCGATGCCGGCGGAACCTTGCAGCAATGCGAAAATGAGGGTTGCGCACGCAGCCCAATAGGCATAGTTGATTTCGCGCAGCCAAATACCAAAGAAGAGCGCAACGAAAATCAGTGTCGCACTCTCGATTCCGTTGAGCGGAATGCGCGAGACTGCAGCGGCGACCAGCGTTCCACCGATCGCACCGCCGAATCGCTGCATCGCTTTGTAGATCGCGTCGCCGCGCCCGATTGCGCCGCTGCACACAATGAACGCCGTGAGAACAACCCACGACCAGTGCGCGTGGAAAAGTGGCATGCCTATAGCAAACGCGAGCGCAAGCGCGACCAGCATCTGCAACGCCATGCGCGTCGTCGGCGTTAGGCCAGCCATTGGACCACCGCCGTACAGGCAAACGCGATCGCGCCTGCCGCGAGCACGAGCAATGCGCCTAAACCCGGGTGCGCAGCGCTGTCGACCTGCACCGGTACCACGAGCATGACGATGAACGGGAGCGCAATTGTGCGCCCGAGCGTGCTAGCTCGTTCACCGAAGTTACGGAGGTAGATCGAAAGCGCGATGCCGATACAGAACAGCGCTGCACCGAGGGCGGGCAGCGTGCGAAAGGCAAGGCCGACACCGGCTGCGGTCACGCCGACGACTGGCAGCAAGACGAACCGCGCCAACACTTCGCGCGGTGCGAGGTGCTCGGGCTTGCGCGTGAGTCCGACGGCAAGCGCCGCGGCAAGAATCGCCGGCGACGCGTTGACGCCGGCGCGCGCGCAAATACCATACATGATGCCGAAGCTCGCGAGGATCGCGACCATCGCGAGCGCGGCCTGCTTCACGCGAACGCGGGTTCTACCTGCGGATGACGCGCGATCGCGAGGACGATTCCACTCGCGACCAGGCAGAGAACGCCGGCTGCAATGAACGCTTGGTCGTAGCTTCCCAAAAGCGTGCGCGTCCATCCGGCGCCAAGCGCCGCCATTCCCGCGCCGAGTTGATGCGACGCGGCGATCCAGCCGAAGACCACCGCAGAACGCTCGCGCCCAAATGCCGCGGTCGTCAGCTTGAGCGTCGGCGGTACCGTTGCGATCCAATCGAGGCCGTAGAACACGGCAAATGCCGGCAATCCCACGACCGCGAGCCCGAACGCATACGGTAAGAACAGCAATGAAAGACCGCGCAGACCGTAATACCAAAACAGTAACCAGCGCGAATCGAAACGATCCGAGAGCCAACCCGATGCCGTCGTGCCGATCAGATCGAAGATGCCCATCGCCGCAAGCAATCCGGCCGCATTGGTCTCAGGTATGCCGTGGTCACCGCACGCGGGAACGAGATGCGTGCCGATCAAGCCATTCGTGCTCGCGCCGCAAATGAAGAACGCGCCCGCAAGCAGCCAGAACGTGCGCGAGCGCGACGCGCCGCGCAGCACGATTAAGGCTTCGGTAAATGCATTGCGCCGCATCGCAGGTGCGGGCTCGAGCTTTTCTCCGCCCCACGGCGGAATGTGCACGTCGACCGGGCGCTCGCGTATAAAGAGCCACGTGAGCGGAATGAGCACGATTGCAACAATCGCAAGGACGATCGCCGAAGCGCGCCAGCCTTGATTTTGGATCAAGAATCCGAAGAACGGAAGAAACACCAGCTGGCCGGTCGCGTTGCCGGCGCTGAAGATCCCGATCACGAGCCCACGCTGCGTAACAAACCAGCGATTTGCAACCGTCGCGCCAAGCGCAAGGGCAAGACTTCCGACGCCAATACCGGCAACGCCGGCCCAGGGCAGCAATTGCCACGCGGCGTGAATCCGCGTGAGCGCGATCATCGCAGCGGCGAGCACCGTCAGCGCCGTTACCATGGTTGCGCGAATACCGTAGCGTTCCATCGCCGCCGCAGCAAACGGTCCGGTGAGACCGTACAGCGCGATCTGCAGTGCAAGTGCGTTCGAGATGACGCCGTCGCTCCATCCGAATTCGTGTTCGAACGGTTGCACGTACATCGTCGGCACCGCACGAACGCCGGCGGCGGCCACCAATACCACGAAGGTGACCGCCGCAACGACGATCGGATACGCGTGGCGTGTACTGAGTTTCACACTACGTCAGATCCGCGTATACACGCACGTCCAGTTCGTTTCCCACGTCTTTCCTTTATCCGGCGAGAACGCTTGTTCAAAGTACGGACTCCCGTTCTTGAGCGTCCACTGAAACCGGATGATGATCGGCTTGCCGTTGTGTTTGTCGTTCGCGTAAAAATCGCCGACGCCATTCTCGAAATGTCCAACCTGCGGCGGCGGTACGATGCCGCGTTTTTCCGTACCCCACCATAACGACCATTGATGCGTCTGCGGGTTGTAGGTGCGCACCGTCATGCCGATGATATGGCTTCCGGGGCACTTGAGATCGCCGTCCTCGAGCTCGCCGCTGCCGTTCCAGAATTGCGTGACCTTGGACGTTCCATAGCAGTCGTACCACTCGTGCGAATTGGCCAGGCGCTCCTTGAGCAGACGATAGTGCGTTTTCCATGTACCGGCAAGGAAGTTGAAATCTTTACTGCCATCGCGCGTTGTCGGCGCTCCGGCCGCACCCAAAAGAACAATCGCGAACAAAACCCCGAGAATGCTCTTCACGTTCCCCTCCCTAGAGTGGTAAAGGTTTCGGCCTTGGAACGTCGGCCGGGATGGTTTGAATGTAGGCGTTGAACGCTTGCGCGTCCGTAGTCCACTCTGCATTCATGCGCCGTTCCGCATCCAACACCGCCGGCGTGATCAGTCCGGAACCGGCCATACTCATCAAATCCTCGCGCAGCTTACCCGAACGTTGAACAAAGTCTTCAAAGCCCTGGTAGTTCGCGGTCAGCAGATCCTGGATGTCTTGCAGATGCGCCAAGGCGACCGTGTCGTTCTTTTTTGTGAGCGCCGCACGCACGTCATCGAGGCTATTGAGCGCCACGTCGAGCGTCGAGAGCTTGGCGAAGATGCGATTCGAGAACTCGTACGAAGCAACGAGTTCCGCTTGCGTGAAACGCGTTGCTGGATCGGCCTTGACGACGAAGTTGCCGCTGAACGTCTTTCCATCGACGGTCATGCGATAGCCATAGGTTCCCGGCGGCACCGACGCACCGGCGTCGGGACCCTTGAAGAACTTGCCGGCGCCGTTCCATTTCACCGGGCCGTCGACGGCATAGCCCCACGCGAACGACTGCAGACCCGCACCGTTGGGAATCTTCGGCTTGGGTTTGTTGTCGGAAGAAGGCGGCGCGAACGGCGATGGCTCGCGATTGCCTTGGATCGTTCGAATCACGCGCCCGTGATCGAGAATCTGCAAAACCGGTGCTTGCGCGCCCGGCGTCGGCTGGTAGTACCAGAAGGACGCACCGTATTCGGGATTGTTTCCGGCGTAGTCGGTGTAAATGCCCTCGTCGTTGCCGTGCAGGTTGTATTGATACGACACGCGGGGTCCGATGACAAAGGGTTGTGCCGGCGTCGAGCACGCTTCCATCTGCAGAGGCCGCAAGTCATCCATGACGTAGAGCGCACGTCCGTGCGTTGCGATGACCATGTCATCCCATGCCGGTTGATAGCGAATGTCGCGAACCGCAACCGTCGGCAGATTGCTCTTGAAGTCGTGCCATGATGTGCCCGCGTCGCATGAAATGAACATGCCGGTTTCGGTTCCAGCATACACGATATTCGCGTTGTGGAGATCCTGGCGAACCGAACGCGCGTACCACGTACCTGCCGGCAGATTCTTGCCGATGTTGCTCCAGGTCTTTCCAAAGTCGCGCGTTACGAGCACATACGGCGTGTAGTCGCCCATGAGATGGCGATCGAAGCTCACGAACACGGTGCCGTCGGCGGTTGTCGACGGAGCTACGGTCTCTGCTTCACCATGGTCCGGTACGCTCGGCGGCGTGACGTTTTTCCAATGCAAACCGCCGTCAAGCGTGTATTGCACTTGCCCATCGTCGGTCCCGACCCAGATCTCGCCTTTGCGCAGACTCGAGCCTTCGATGTCGAGAATCGTGTTGTAGTTCTCGGCGCTCGACACGTCGTGGGTGATCGGTCCGCCGGGCGGCGACTGATGGTTCTTCTCATCGAGCGTGAGATCGGGACTGATCACGCTCCAGTGGCGTCCGCGATCCTTCGTTTGAAAGATCACGTTGCCGCCGAGCCAGCCGATATGTCCATCCCACGGCGCAAACGCAATTGGCGAATCCCAATTGAAGCGATACTTCGCCGTGCGCAAGTCGAACTGTTCGCCGACCAATGCGATATAGGGTTGCGCGAGGAATTGATCGTTGTTCGTCTTGTCAAAGATGACGACCGATCCACCTTGCGAATCCGACCAGAAGATATTGGGATCGAGCGGATCGGGAACGGCCCACTCGCCGTCGCCACCGTTGACGCCGAGCCAGTGCTTATTGAGAATGCCCGACGGATCGAGCGAATTGCTGGGCCCGCACCAGGCGTTGTTGTCTTGCCAGCCGCCACAAACCCAATAGGGATTGCCGGCCAGACCAACGCCGGCGTGGTAGACTTCGCCGATCGGCAAATTGCGATCGAAGAACCATGAGCCACCGCCATCGAGCGAGATGCCGACACCGCCGTCTTCAGCCACGATGATCCGCTTGGGATCATTGGGAGCGATCCACATGCCGTGGAAGTCACCGTGCGGTCCGTTGAGCAACGGGCGGAAAGTTTTTCCACCGTCACGCGACGAGACGAGCACCACCGAAATGCCGAAGACGTGATCGGGATTACTCGGATCGACTGCGAGATGCGAGAAGTAAAACGGCCGCTGGTTCACGAGCGACTCGCTGCTCACGAGCGTCCAATTCGCGCCTGCGTCATCAGATCGCCACAGCACACCTTTCGTCGCTTCGATCGTTGCATACACGCGATTGGGATTGCTCGGTGCGACCGCGAGACCGATGCGTCCGATCGTGCCCTCGGGCAAGCCATGTCCGGTGAGTTGCGTCCAGGTCTTTCCGCCGTCGGTTGATTTGTAGAGGCCGTCGTCGGGACCGCCGCTCTCCGTCGTCCACGGCCGCCGCTGGAAATGCCACATGCCTGCATATACGATGTTCGGATTGCTCGGATCCATTGCGAGATCCGATGCGCCGCTTTGCTTGCCGACGTACAAGGTCTTGGTCCACGTCTTGCCGCCGTCATCGGTAACATAAACGCCACGATCCTCACTCGGCGCGAACGAATCGCCGAGCGCGGCAACCAGTACGTGATTGGGATTTTTTGGATCGATGAGCAAACGCGTAATCGTTCGCGTCTTCTCGAGTCCCATCGCGGTCCAATCCTTGCCACCGTTGGTCGACTTGTAGACGCCCGCACCGGGAATGACGTCGTTGCGCGGATTGCCTTCACCGGTTGCGACCCACACGGTCTCATCGTTGGTCGGATCGATCACCACGTCGCCGATCGAGGCGACCGGCTGTTTTTCGAAAACGGCGTTCCACGTCTGTCCGGCATTTGTGCTCTTCCACACCCCGCCGCCCGCCGCAGCCACGTAGTAGAGGTTTGGGTTCTTGGCCGAGCCGGCGACGTTGGCCGCACGGCCGCCCGGGAGCGCCGGACCGATCTCGCGCCATGGCATGCTTTGGTAGATGGGTTTCGCCGTCGGAACCGGGGAGGGCGTCGCTGAAGGGGACGCCGAGGGCGAGGCAACAGCCAACGCCGCGAGCACAATCGCAATCATAGCGCTCAGTGTACGCGGTGCGAGATCAAAAAGTCTTTAGAGCGTTTCGCTCGACGCGATCTTCGCTCGCTCGCGGTCCAGATACGGCTTCGCCTTGGCGACCGTTGCATCGAGCGTCTCGACCGTCTGCCTCATGCTCTGCAAAGCCGCGATCTTGTAGTTATCGACGGTGTCAAGCGCCTGGAAAATGTTATCGAAGCTCTTTTGGAGCGTCTCGACCGAAACGCCCGAAGACATCGCTTGCTCGGCCACCCGCGTGCTTTGATCTTTCAACAGGACCGACGTTGCCGAGATCATGTTGGACGTGGTGGTATTGAGCGCGTCGATCTGGTTGAGCACAAGTTTCTGACTTGCTAAAGCCTGCGCGACAATGATTGCCGTGCGCAGAGCCGAGACCGTCGTCGTGGTTGCGCGGTCGACGCCCTTGACTAACTCGATGTCGTTACGCCGGATGAGGTCGAGCGCCATATAGCCTTGCACGTTGACGGCCATCTGCGTCGCGATGTCTTGGCGCTTTTGCCGCAGACCAAAGAGCGCTTCCTCTTGCAAGACTTTCTTGCGTTGGGGGTCGGTAACGGCATCGATCTTGGCCGAGAGCGACGCATCGATTTGAGCGGCAAGGTACGCGTACTTTTCGAGCCGGCCCATCAAGTCCCACATGTTTTGCTTCTCTTGATCGATCGAAGCGACATCGCGCTGCAACTCGTCCTTCCCGCTGTATAGCGAGTCAAGGATCTTGTTCAGCTGCGTTTGCGAAGACTCGTAGCTGTGGAAGTAGTCGACGATCTTACTTCCCATGGGAATCAACCCGAGAAAACGTTTGACGCCAAAGAGATCGCCTTGTTTCGAGGGATCGAGCGCCTCGATTTGACGACGCAAACTGGTGAGCCCTTGCGAAACCGATGAGCCGGCACCGAGCGGTCCGTCATTCATTGCTCGTGTTGGGCGGTCGAGCAGACGACTCGTCACAGAGGCCGACGCTTGGATGTCCACATCGGCCAAGTTGGCAATTGAGTCGACCTTCGCTCGAAATCCATCGCCGTGCACATCGAGCGTCATGAGGCTCTGCGTGAAATCGTCGACTTGTCCGTCCAGCTTCGCCTTATCGTCTGCCGTCAGCGGCACCGCACCGAGCGCCTGATCCGGCGTCACGGTTGCAACTGGTGTGGGTGCCTGTAAGACCAGTGGCGCGTTGGTTGCGGTCGGGGTCTGCTCTTCCATTAGCGTGGCCTCTACCATCGCGGATTGCAGAACTCCCGGTAAAGCGCTTCAGAGTTGCGCGAGGCCACCGTCGACGGCGACCTCGCTGGCGGTCATGAAGCTGCTGTCCGACGACGCGAGAAAGGCAGCCGCTGCCCCGACCTGCGCCGGATCGCCCATGTGCTGGAGCGCGGTCATCGAGCCGTAGGCCTTAAGGCCCGCCTCGCCGAGCGCTTCCGTCGCGAGTTCGGTGGCTATTGCCCCGGGGGAAAGTACGTTTACCCGGATGCCGGTGCCCTTCAGGTCTTCCGCCCAGGTCCGCGCGAGATTGCGCACAGCCGCCTTGCTCGCGCTGTAGGCGGTGAAGGCTGGGGCGCCCGTGGTGCCGGCGCTCGATCCGGTCAGGATGATTGAACCACCCTGGCCCATCAGCGGGAGCGCCTTTTGGACGGTAAAGATCGTACCTTTCACATTGACGTCGAATGTTTCGTCGATGTGCTCGGCCGTGATCTCGCCGAGCTTAAGCTGGCTCCCCACTCCGGCATTGGCGAAGACGATGTCGAGCCTTCCGCGCTCGGCCTTCACCGCCGCGTAAAGCCGGTCGAGGTCGGCCTCATCCGAGACCGAGCCCCTAACCGCGCGGGCATTGGGCCCGAGCTCGGCCACGGCGGCGTCGAGCGCATCCTGCCGGCGGCCGAAGATGTAGACGAAGGCGCCCTCCTCGATGAACCGCTTTGCTGCAGCGAGGCCGATGCCGGTAGCGCCACCGGTGATCACGGCGGTCTTCCCATGCAACCTGTTCATGTCATCCGTTCTTATTTGCGTCGTCTTCAACCGAGAGCTCCCAGCGATACCCGTCCGGATCAAGAAACCACAGGCCCATATTTGGCGAGCCCGGCGCGGTGGGGCCGATCTCATCGCCAGGATCTTCCAGCTCTACGCCGTTGTTCTTCAACGTTTCGAGCGCTTCACGCAGCGCGCGCATGCCGTCGAGGTGAAACGACAAGTGGTCGATCGTTTCCGGATGCGGTGTGCCTTTGAAGAACCCGATGATAATCGCGTCGTTTGTCAGCGCGATGGCGTCATTCGAGCGAAACATTTCCTGCAGCTCGAAGTTCTTAGTCCAAAACTCCGCGCTCTTCTCCGGGTCTCTGACGGCAAGGCTGAAATGCCAGACCGTACCAAGCTGTACTTTCATGTCCGCACCCTAGCAGATATGGACCGATCAGTCAACAACAATCTGGACCGAACGGTCTAATTCTGCTAAAATGCATGCATGGGACGCCCTGCTAATTTCGATCAGACTGAAATGTTGGAGACGCTGCAATCCCTATTCTGGGATAACGGATACGCGGCAACGTCGCTGGACGACATTACGAGTTCGACCGGTTTAGGTAAGGGGAGCCTCTATGGCGCGTACGGCAACAAGCAAGAGATGTATCTATTGGCCTTCACCGATTACTGTGAATGGGCAATCCAAGATATTCAGGAGCGCCTGAGAGGCAGTGATAAAGACGCGATCGCGCGTTTACGAAAATACATCAGATCGGCGGCTAAAGGTGGCGCCGGCTCTCGTCGCGGGTGCATGTTGGCAAAGGCGACCGCCGAACTCGCTGGTCGCTTTCCCGAAGTCGATAAGCTCATCGAAACGACGTTTGCGGCGTTGGAACGCGAAATTTTAAAGTGCGTTCGCCAAGCTCAATGCGCCGGCGACATCGACCGGGATCGTGACGCTCGAACGATCGCGGTTACACTGCTGGCGATACAACGTGGCATGGAAGCGCTAGGGAAAGCCGGGGTTTCTTCAGCTTCTCTTGCGCTAGTTGCGCAGGGCGCACTGGACGTACTGGAGCCGTCTCGCTAGGCGAGTTTCCAAGTCGGTACATTGGGGCTGTTTCCGTTTTATTGCTTCCATATAGCCATTTCCAATTTATTCAGGATCAGCCCATACGATTTCCAATTTATTCAGCAGACGGCTAGTACCCGCCTAACCTCTGGGTGCTTCTCGGGATCAGCCAGCAGGCCCTAAACGATGGCCAGGGCACACACACGTTCTCTTGCCGCCGGCTAAATCGAACCGTCGCAGACAGTGAGGCCGGTCGCAAGTCAATATTCGACCGCAAGGCGTGATCACTTTCGCGTCGCAGCCGGCAATGCGTAGACGGCAATAGATTCCGGACAAGCCGATGATTGGCCGATGGTAATGCATTTCGGTACACTGCCGAGGTGCTGTTGCGACGCGATTTCGAGATTCCTACATGCCAGAAAAACGAAGGACTCATTCGAGGCCTCGATGGCACAACTCGGATCGACCCGAAGCACACGAGGCGTCACGCCCGGCAAGAGAAGGGACGAAACACCGGTTGCGTATTGGACGATTTGCAGCACAGATCCGCGCTGATCCCTCAGTCCCCATCGACCCGTGTCGCGCCATGTTACACGCGCATTTGCATAGCCATCGAGAAGCACGGTCTGCTGCGCGTCGCTCGGACCCAGCTCCAGGAACAGATACCGGTCGTTGGCGATCACCGGCACATAGTTCGCAAGGTTACCATAAAGCATTCGCGGCCGAGCGTTTAGATTTGCGAGATCGTACACAAAAAGCGCCGAATGCGTGCCGACGTAAACGTCGTTTCCGACTGCCAGCATTGTTCCGGGTCCGGGGAGGTCGCTGTCGGGTGAAAGGGCGTGCGGGTACGGGTGCAAGCTTACGGTCGCGATGGTCGCGCCGGACGCGAGCGAAACACGCTCGATGTCGCCTGGCCAGGAATCGCTCTTCGTTCCCTGACAACATGCATCATCGACAAGTACATCACCACCTCGCACGCCAAGGATGCGGTGGTCGGGCCGAAACACGACCACGCTCGAGAGCGTATCGCTCCTGACGATGGCGCTCTGCCTATACATGAAAGCCCCGCTCGCCTTTCCGCCAATCCCAAGTCTGCCATTTCCAAGCGGAACGATCTGATCGTACTCGTCGAGTTTCATTGGGCTTGCTGATGCCAAGAGACGGCCAGCGGCCAGGTCAAGCGCTGCGAGTTGCCCACCAGTACACCCAACGTCTAGCCTCTTTCCGATATTGACGGCATAGCTGGGAACACCCGTCCCGTCGCACAAGGGAGCTGAGCGCCAAATTGTTCGCCCCGTTCTTTCGTCGATGCGCTCAACAGCCGAACCAGCGGCAAGGAACAGCGGCGTCCCATAAAGCGGGAGCCGGCCCGTTCGCTCCCACAGGAGCTTTCCGTTGCTTACGTCGAGCGCGGTAGTACTCATCCGGTTCTGTGGGCCAGAATCCGTTGTACGCCCGAACACGACTATACCGCGATCGACCAAGGCCGGGTTTATGCTCCCAACCACGGAGCGACTCCAAAGCGCGGATGACGGCGCAACGGGTGCGGGGACGGCACGAGCACAAGCTGCTATAACAAGCGCCAGTGCTACAGCGGCAGTGCTCCCGGCTCCTAAAACAAAAGGTCTGTTATAAATCATTTCTTTCCTCGCCGACTCGTCTTTCGGACGGACGCGGGGTTTCGCCGTGGCGCTTTCGCGCACCGGTGCGGTACGTACCTGATGAGCCGCGGATTCCCGGTCACCGCCTTGCGCTCAAGCTCGGCGAAAAATAGGAGGCCAACTTGAGGCTACTGATGCGCTGGAACGCGTTGCTTACGCGCAGCGGCACGAGGCGTACCTCAAGGTGATTGCTGCGAACCTGCGCAGCTTGATCCGCCTAGAGAACGAATACGACGACCGTATCGATCTGACGCTCGACAAGGCGTTCAAGCCGATGCGCCGAGTGGAGCTTCCGAAGATCGCGTAGGCGATTCAGGAGCTAGGACGAGCGAAGTGGCCGGCAAAACTGCCGGCCACTTCGTTATTTCTGTCGATGGTGATCGTCTGAATCGACGATCGATTTCCGTTTCGAATTTATCCGGATCGGTACTAAACCGCTTCTAATTTATTCGGATCGGTCGGAATAAACTTGAAACAGCACTACATTGGTGCTCAGGAAGGGACTCGAACCCCCACGATGTTGCCACCGCCGGCACCTGAAGCCGGTGCGTCTACCAATTCCGCCACCTGAGCGTGTTGCGTCGCACGGAGCCCGCGCGGCTCGCCATCGTTCGTGAAACCGGGGGATTGTCCTCGGGGTTAGCGCAGGAGCAATGCCCCTCCTCAGACCTATATCGGATCCCACCCCTGCCCTTCGACAAGCTCAGGGTGACACAGCATTAGACCCCTACTCGCAAGCCGTGACGACGGCGGCGGAGCGGGTCAGCCCCTCGGTCGTCGCAATCGAAGTCCAAGCCGGCCGTCACGGCGGCAACGGCTCGGGCTTTGTCTTCACGCCCGATGGATTCATTCTCACCAACAGTCACGTCGCAGGTGACGCCGATCGCATTACGGTCGCGTTCCTCGATGGACGCGAGCTGCCCGCCACGCTTATCGGCGACGATCCGCATAGTGACCTCGCGGTGTTGCGCGTCAACGCACCGGATCTCGTTTCGGCTGCACTTGGCGATTCATCGCGCTTGCGTCCGGGCCAACTCGTGGTGGCCGTCGGCAATCCGCTCGGCCTCGCCTACACCGTGACTGCCGGCGTCGTGAGTGCGCTCGGTCGCTCGCTGCGCTCGCAATCGGGTCGTTTGATGGATAACATCATTCAAACCGACGCGGCGCTCAATCCGGGTAATTCCGGCGGTCCACTCGTCACATCGACCGGCGAAGTAATCGGCGTAAACACCGCAATCTTACCCGGGCAAGGATTGTGTTTCGCAATTGCAATCAACACCGCGAAACACATCGCCGGGTTATTGATTCGTGATGGCAAAGTGCGACGTGGATACTTTGGTATCGCAGGTCAGGATGTCACGCTTTCGGCATCCGCTGCTCGCCGTTTCACATTGAGCGATCCACGTGGCGTGCTCGTCGATTCCGTCGAACCGGGTAGTCCGGCTGATACTGCTCGCTTGCGTGCGGGGGATGTACTCCTGGCAATCGAAGGCGAGCGAGTGTACGGCGTCGACGATCTGCACAAGCGCTTGACATCGATCGATCTGCGCCGGCCGTATAAACTCGACGTTCTGCGCAAAGGCGAACGTTTGGACCCGATCATTCTTCCCGTCGAATCGCCATTATGATCCGTAAACTCGTACCGATCCTCGGCGTCACGTTTGTCGACATCCTCGGCTTCAGCATGCTGATTCCGGTGATGCCGTACTTCGTGACGCATTTTGGTGCGAGCGCATTTGTGGTCGGGATTCTGTTTTCGACGTTCTCGTTGTGCCAATTCATTTCCGGACCGATTTGGGGCAACGTCTCCGATCGCGTCGGGCGCAAGAGGGTGTTGATCATCAGTCAAATCGGCGCCACGATCGGTTGGGCGATGCTCGCCTTTGCCGGCAACATCTTTTGGGTGTTCGTTGCGCGCATCGTCGAAGGCATCTCGGGCGGCAACATCGGCATCACACAAGCTTACGTCGCCGATCTCGTTGAACCGAGAGAGCGCGCACGCGCCTTCGGGTTGATCAGCGCGACCTTCGGCGCTGCAATGATCTTCGGTCCGGCGACGGCGGGAATACTCTTTGCACGCTACGGATTCGCCGCGCCGTTTCTCGCGGCATCGGCACTGCAGTTCATCACCTTGATCGTCACGATCTGGCTGCTGCCCGAATCGCGTTCAAAGCAAGAAGAGGAAGAAGCGCACGTCGGCATGCGTGAGATCGCCGCGACCTTCACCAATCCGCGCCTCGCGCCAATTCTCTGGCAGAAACTCGCGCTTTCGCTCGCGCTCTACGCGTGGTTCTCGGTGATTGCTCTCTATCTCAAAGGCCAACTCGGGAACGGCTTGGTTGAGACGACCGAATTCTTTTCGGTGTTTGCGATCGTCAACGTGCTGATCAACGTCTTCGGCGTCGGCAAAGCCTCTGAGGGCATCGGCGATCAGCGGATGTCGATCGTCGGCCTGATCTCCCTTGTGGTTGGCTTTTCGCTCGTACCGTTCGCGCACACGATATGGGCCGTTGCCGGTATCATGGGACTCTTCGCACTTGGTATGGCTTTTGCCAGCAACGGCATCACCGCGCAGATTTCCAACGCGTCGACCGCCCGCGAACAAGGCACGGTCCTCGGCGTCGGGTCGTCGCTCGACTCGCTCTCGGGCATTATCGCGCCCCCCATTTCGACGGGCATTTTAGCGCAATACGGCTCACCCTATGCAGGCGTTGCGTCGTTGGTGATGTCAGCGGTGTCGCTCGTCCTTGGTATACGAAACATTTCGACGCAAAGACCGATGGCAGTCGAAGTTGAAGGTACGACGGTCATTGAGGTGCAGGTCACAAGATGAAGTCCAAGATCACCGGCACGATTCTAGCAACGCAAACTGCCGTCGGCGGTGGAATCGCCGGCGGCATTGCGGGTTCAATCCTCAAGGATATGTTCGGAGGCGGTTAGCCCTCACAGAAGAGGTGGCCGTTCCGGTTGCCGACTTGGCGTGACGGACACGAGCGCAAATCGATCGAGGAGCTGCGATATCCATTGCCGGTGCTGCACTCGGCGGTGAACATCGAACCGTTCATCGAGGCATTATCGCAACTGGCAGTCCAGCTGCCGCGGGGAAGATGGTGCCACCGGCCGTAGCCCACATCGGACCTGTACGAGTTTGCACTCTCGCAGAACAGCTGACCGTTGTTGTTGCCGAATTGACCACCGGGACATGAATCCATATCGACGGACGATTGTTCCCACGAACCGCTGGTCGTCTGGCAAACGGCGCTGAATTGCCGCCCTGAAACGTGAGCGTGACGGCAGCTTGCTTGCCAACTACCGCCCGGCCAGCTGGCGTAGTTTTGCGCTTGCGCCGGCTTGGCAAAGCCAAAGAACGCGATAGCTGCGATGGTGATGATGGCGAAAGAGATGCGCATGTAAGAACTCCTCAAGATAACGGGACTTGAGCAAGTTCTTCCCTGCGCGAGCGACGTTTAATCGCTCAACGACTAAGCGGCCGATTTCTTGCGGCGCGTTGTCGTCGGCTTCTTCTCCGGTTTGTCGTTCGAAGCCGCATGTCCGTTGCTCGAGGCACGCCGCTTCTTGCTCTCTTCGAGCGACTGCGCGAGGACGTCCATGAGGTTGACCACCTTCGAGCGCGGGGCCGCAGCCTTCTTGGCCTTGGGCAATTCTTTGCCTTGGGCGCGCGCCTCGATCATCGCGAGCAGTTCGTCGTGATACTTGTTCGTGAACTTCTCCGGCTCGAACGTCTGGACGCTCATCGTGTCGATCAGCATCCGCGCCATCTTCATCTCGCCATCGGGAAGGTTCTCACTATCCGGAAGTTCGAGCGTTGACGACGGCACGATTTCGTTTGCCCAGTGCATAAGTTCCAGCACGAGCGCATCGCCGATCGGCTTGACAGCCGCAATGTATTCTTTCGTACGCACGACGACGCGCGCGATCGCAACCTTGTTCGATTCGCTCAACGCTTGGCGCAAGAGCGCATAGGCATGTTTACCCTGTTTGCTCGGCTCGAGATAGTACGGCTTATCAAAGTACATCGGGTTGATCGTGTCGAGATCAACGAACTCCAAGATGTCGACGGATTGCGTCGCTTCCGGATTGACCTTCTTGAAATCTTCGTCGGTGAGGATGACGTACTCACCCTTTTCGTACTCGTAGCCTTTGACGATCTCGTCCCACGGCACGGGCTTGCCGTCGACCGAGCAGGTGCGCTCATACTTGATGCGCCCCTCATCCTTCGCATGCAGCATGTTGAAGGAGAGCTCGTCGGTACGAACCGCGGTGAAGAGCTTGACCGGGATTGTAACAAGCCCGAAATTGATTGCGCCGGACCAGATTGCGTGAGCCATAGCCTTATGAGTCTACCCGAGAGACGCAAGCGCCGTACACGCCACGATATATAGTGGCCGGCGCCTGTCCAGAAATACTAGATATGCGTCAGGACCACGACTTCTGTGCCTTGCCAATGGCCGGTTCCAATCGCTGCTTTTTCCAGGCCTTGCCGGCCCAGAGGTCCCCGTCACGCTCCAGGCGCTTGGGCGTCGTCTTGAGATTGAACGCCGCGAAGATCTCCGCCGGCACCCCACTGCGCTTGCGCGCGAAGGCTTCGACTTCGTCCCATTGCAGCGGCGTCGAGACTGGTGCACCATCGCGCGCGCGCACGGAGTAGGCGCTAACGATCGTCTTGCCGCGACCGACCTGCAAGTAATCGAAGTACACGGCCGTTTGATTGCGTTTCGCAAGTGAACGCTCGACCGAGATGCGTGCGGCGTCTTCGTGTGCAAGCCGTGTCGCGACGAGTTCGGCAAACATTTTGGCGGTATCGTAGGTGTATCCGGCGGCGAGCGGTACGACCACGTGCAAGCCCATCCCGCCCGAGGTTTTTACAAGCGTCGTCAAGCCGATCGACGCCAGCTGATCGCGCACTTCGAGCGCGACGGCGGCGAGCGTCTTGATCGTGCACTGCTCGCCGGGATCCAGATCGAAGAAAATGTAATCCGGCTCCTCGATCGTCTCGACGCGCGACGTCCACACGTGCAGCACGATCGAGGCGAGATTTGCAACGTAGGTCAGCGTCGCTTCGTCGTTGCACAGCATGTACGTGGTGTTCGCGCGCTGCCCTTCGGGACTCGTAAGCGTCGTGCGTTCCACCCAATCCGGTAAACCTTTGGGCAGATGCTTTTCGAAGAACGATTGCTTGTCGATCCCGTCGGGATAGCGTTGCAGCGTGAGCGGAGCGTCGCGCAGATGCGGGAGCAACCACTGTGCAACCCCGCGATAGTAGTCGATCAAGTCACCCTTCGTATAGCCGTCGCGTGGAAACAGCACCTTGTCGAGATTCGAGAGCGAAACGTGCTGCTTGCCGACGGTTACGGACGTGCGCTGCGCGGTCGCCATCAGCTCGCCCTCTCCCGCACGGGCAGCTCGATTACCACGTCTTTGGGGTCTTTGTCTTCTCGCAAGCCGAGGAACGCCGGCTGGCGCAAGATGCGATCGCGCGTCCATTCGGTAAACCGGACCTCGGCGATCAGTTGCGGCTTCACGAAGTGGACGCCGCTATTTGCGATCACTTCGTTGACGAACGGCGACTTCTCGCGTGCGAGCGCTTTGAGCTGCTTTGCAATCTCGCCGATGCGTTTGACCGAGAACCCGGTACCGACCGCGCCGACGAAACGCAGATCCTTCCCGTCATATGCGCCGAGCAGCAGCGATCCAAAACCCTTACGGCTACCGCGCGGATCGGTCCATCCGCCGACCACAAACTCTTGCTCGAGCTGGGCTTTGATCTTTACCCAGTCGCGCGTACGCCGCCCCACGTAGGTCGAGCTGCGCTTCTTGCCGATGATGCCTTCCAAGTGATTGCGTTTGGCCTGCGTGAAGAGCGCCTTGCCCTTGCCGAGAACGTGCTTGGAATACAAGACGAGGTCGTCATTTGCGATCAACCGTTCGAGTAAGGCCTTGCGCTCCTCCAGCGGGTTCTTACGCTGATCGCGTCCATCGGCGTAGAGCACGTCGAAGGCGACGTACGTCAGCGGATTGCCGCTATCTTCGGCATCTTGCAAGCGTTGGAAATCGGAGCGTCCTTTTGCATCGAGACTGCAGATCTCACCGTCGACGATGATCGGCACGCTTTCAAACGCATCCGCAAGATCTTCGAGACCGGAGAAGCGGTCGAGCAGATTGAGCCCGTTGCGCGACTCGAGTTTCAAGTGACCCTTTGCATCAATCGTCGCGATCGCGCGATAGCCGTCCCACTTTATTTCAAAAAGCCAGTCGTCGTTATCGAACGGCTCGTCGATCAGCGTCGCGAGCTCAACGCCGGCAATCTTCGGCAGCGGTTCGGCCTTTGCGGCAGCGCGCGCCCGCGTTTTCTTGGGAGGATCGACCGGTCGAGACTGCCACGTCTTCGGATTTTTTTCTTTTGCGATGTCCTCGATCGTCTTACCGCTTACGACTGACTCGGGATAGTCGTTGATGTCGTAGTGCGTTGGATCGTTGCCGTCGTGGTCTTTGATCAAGAGCCAGGGATCGCCGCTCTCGCCCTCTTTCGGCTTGATCTTGACGAGCGTGAATTCGCCGGTCAACTTCTTGCCGTGCATGATGAACTTGATCTTGCCGTCCGCAATCTCTTTGGCCGGATCGGTCCCTTCGGCGAGTTCATACCAACCCTCGTCCCAAATGATCACTTCGCCCGCGCCGTACTGGCCCTTGGGAATCACGCCTTCGAACGTGCGATAGGCGAGCGGATGGTCCTCGACGTGCATCGCCAGGCGCCGATCGCCCGGGACCATGGTCGGCCCCTTTGGTACCGCCCACGACGGCATCGCGCCGTCGGCCTCGAGACGAAAATCGTAGTGCAGACGCGTCGCGCGGTGCTTCTGAATCACAAAGCGCAGCCGCTTGCCGGTGCGCTCGGCCTTTCCGGCAGGTTCGGGCGTTGCACGGAAGTCGCGCTTCTTATTGTAGGTTGCGAGCGATCCGGGTTTTGCCGACGGCATACTACTTTCCGTACCCCGCGAGGTGCGCGACCAGCGCGATCAACCCGGCGGCAATCACAATCGCGGCCAAGCCGATTCCGGCTGCTCGGCGTCGAATCATCGTACCCATGACCTGGGAGCTGGCGCTGGCAATCGCATCGTTACTCCTCGCCGCGGCGGCCTATATGCGCAGCCGTACGGGCGGCGGCTACTACGACGCCGAGGTCTACGGCATGACCTCGCGCACCCACCGGAGCTATGCCGCGATCGCACTGGCCTTCGCCCTCGCGTTTTTCGCCGTTGCCGTATGGTCGCCTCGCAGCGTTGCAACGATTTGGCTCGGTGCGGCGTTCGTGCTCTTTGCTGTAATTTACCTCACCTCATTCGTCCGCGGAGCCGCCGAAAGTGATGACTGAATTCCACTTCTCACCCCGCCCAAATCGCGCTGCGGAGATTGCTTGGCAACCGTGGACCGCGCAGAGCCTTGCGCGCGCGCAGCACGAGGACAAGCCGATCCTGCTTTCGATTTCCGCCGTGTGGTGCCACTGGTGTCACGTGATGGACGAAACGACGTACTCTGATGAAGCGGTCATTGACGCCATCAACGCGCACTTCGTCCCAATACGCGTCGATAACGACGAGCGTCCCGACGTGAACGCGCGGTACAACATGGGCGGTTGGCCAACGACGGCATTTCTCGCACCCGACGGCACACTGCTCACCGGCGCGACGTATCTTCCGCCGCAAGAAATGCAACGTGCCCTCGCGCATGTGGCCGAATTCTATGCCGAACGCAAGAGCGAAATCGCTGAAAAAGGGCGTGAGATCCGCTCGGCGGATCGGACCTACGATATTGCAGACGTTGACGCGCTCTCGCAGGCGCTTGTCGACGAGTATGCGACCGGGCTGCGTGCGAACTACGACGAAGAGTTCGGCGGCTTCGGTGACGCACCGAAATTCCCGCAGCCCGAGTTGTATGAATTTCTGCTCGCCTATTGGCGGCTGACCGGCAATACGCGGTTCTATGAGATCGTGGTGCATACGATGCGCGCGATGGCACGTGGCGGCATGTACGATGCGGTCGAAGGCGGCTTCTTTCGCTACTCGACGACACGCGATTGGACGGTACCGCACTTCGAAAAGATGGCCGAAGATCATGCGGGGCTGCTCCGCGTGCTCGCGCAGCTCGAACTGTGGGCGCCCAGTGAAAGTGTGCGCAAAGACCTCGAGCGCACGATCGCCTACGTACGCACGGTGCTGCGCGATCCACAGACCGGCTTCTTTGCCGGAAGCCAAGACGCCGACGAAGAGTATTACGCGCTGCCGCGCGAGGAACGCGCCAAGCGTACCGAACCGTTCGTCGACCGTCGTTCGTATTCGAATTGGACGGCCGGACTCGCGGGGGCGTTCGCATGGTGCGGCTTCGCGCTCGACGATGGTTCGCTGATCGCGCAATCACTCGAGACGCTCGATGCGATGCACGAGCGACTTCGCGACGAAGACGGCTTGCTCTATCACGTGCTCGCTCCGGGTGAGTCGCCGCGCATTCGCGGGCTGCTTGGCGATCAAGTCGCGTACGTACGCGCCTTGCTCGATGCCTACGAGATCAGCGGAGAAGCGCGCATGCTCGAGCGCGCGCGTGCGCATGCCGATGCGACCCTCGCCGCGTTCGGCGCGCCGGACGGCGGATTCTACGATCGTGCCGACCGCGACACGCTCGGACGCCTTGACGTTGTCGATCGTCCGATCACCGAGAACGGCGTCATGGCCGAGAACTTCTTGCGCCTGAGTGCGCTGCTGCATGAGACGCGCGATCGCGAGATCGCCGAGCGTACGCTACGGCTCTACGCCAAGACCTTCGCGCGCGCGGGCTCGTTCTCGGCCGCGTATGTGCGTGCGCTCGCGCGCTACGTCGCGCCGGAGGTCACGGTGCGAGTGACCGGTCCGGTTGCCGCGGAGTACGAATTGCGCCGCTCGGCCCGCCAACTGCCCTCCCCGTTTGTGGCCGTTTCGAGCGACCCGCAGGGGCAGCGCGAGGCGTACCTGTGCCTGAACACGGCCTGCGCGGCGCCGGTCAGCCGGCCCGAGCAGCTGGCCTCGGCATATGCCTCGCTAGCCTGAAACACCGCCGGACGTGGTGCGTAGAGAAGGGTGGAGGAGTCCCAACATGACGCCGTATGCCCAGATGCTGCTTGCCTACGTTCGCCCCGAGGCGCAAGGCGTGTACGCCTACGAGTACGATCGCTACGCCAAGGATACCGCGGTTGCCCAAGTGCTCACGATGTTCTTCGGAATTGTCGGTGGCGAGGCGTATTACATCGGCGATTGGAAGCGCGGTCTGTGGATGACGATTGCGCTGTTTAGCGGCGTCGGAATGTTCGTCAGCGTTCCGCTTTGGATCGCACGTATCTTCACGATTCAAGGAGAGGTCGACGCGTACAACGATTACGTCGCGTGGGCGCTCGCCTGCCGGTATCTTCCGCTTACCAACGCGGTCGAACCGCCGCAGCCCGTACCGCCGAGCGGCAAGCGCCCGAACATCAACGGACTGCCGATGGTTGTAAGAGCGTAGCTACGTCGTTCGAATAAACGAGTTCCAGAACCAGACGCCCCATATACCAACGAGACACGAGTAGACAATGAGCGCTTTGCCCCACACGGGCAAGCGCTCTTTGCATCCGAGGAACATCAGTACGACCAGGAACGGTTCGAAGTCGAGTGCGTGGCGCATCCCGAACTGCGCGAAGCCGTTGACGTAGTAGAAAAAATTCGGCGCGGCACACAAGAGCGTCGCAGCCCACATCGCGATCACCCAGTTCCGCGGCGTGCGCGCGAGCAGCGCGAGGACCAGTGCAGGTGAAGTCCAGGTCAACGCAACGCCGCTGATCGTTGGGTTGAGCCACGGAAAGTTCGCGACGCGCTCGGGGGTCTGCACGAAGAACGACCACAGCTCGTAGGGCAAGTACTCCAGACGGAATGGCGAGCCGGTCGGCATACCGGCCTGGTCTTGGTGATACCACATGGTGTACCCGATGTCGTACCACATGCCCCAACGCGCGAGGTTATAGCCGATCCAAATCAGCGTAATCGGCACGAGCACCGATCCGAACGCGCGCAGCCGCTCGCGATCGCCGAGCAGATACGCATAGACCGGGAGCGCGAGCACCAGATCGAAACGCGAGAAGATCGCACATCCCGCATAGAGGGCGACGAGCCAGCCGCGCCGCTTGCCGGCGAGTTCGACCAATGCGAGCGTGGTAAAGCACGCCGCACTCACGTGCGCGATGAACCACACGTCGCCGAGCATGGCGCACCACAGCAAATCCGTTCCTACGAGGAAAAAGGCGCAAATCCAAATGTTGATTGCGCGCGACACACCGAGCCGCTCGCCCAGCTCGTAGGCGGCACCGATCGCGATTGCGCCAAGCACGATTGCAAGCGCGGTTTGATTGAAGGCCCCGAACACGGCGACAAACGGCAGGAGCAAGAATGCCGGCATCGGCGCTTCGATGACATAGTACTGGCCGTTATAAGGCAGCGCGTCGATGTAGTTGCCGGGCCACGCGATCCAGGTATGACCGTGCAGTAGCGCCTGCGCCAACAAGACGAAATTGTTGTACGGCGACGAGCGGCCGTGAGCCGCAACGGCAATAACGGCTAGCGCAATCGCACCCGCGAGGATCGACGGTTTGATCTTCACGGCGCCGGCGACATCAGATTGGCGGTAGCGTTGCGTGCGGCAGCGGCTTGGGCGGAATGAAGGTCGAGGCGGGCAGCGCCGGCGGGAAGCGATAGCCACCCCACACGATGCGCTCGCGCGCCGCCTTGCCGCTAACGTTCGCCTCAACGCTAACGTAGAGCGGCATCCAATACTTGTCGGATTTTCCGTACACCAGTGCGCCGTGACCGTGGGCGTTGCCCGACGCGGTCGCAAAGTCGATTTCACGCGGAAGATAAGAAACGCCGTCGATGACGAGCCCCGTGACGACAAAACCGCCGGTCGATCCGAGCGGCGAGACGTCGTAGCGGTAGTCGAGATGGGCGCCGTCGCGCACGGTCTTTACGAAGAGCATCGCGTAGTTCGCGCTACGCGGCGCCAAACGACCGAGCGCGTAGCGATCTTCGCGCCGTCCGAAGTTGACGATCTTCGGTTTGAGCGGAATGCCGTCGACCGAGATTGTTTCGTCACGCACGCGCAGCCCGCTACGGTAGATCACGTGCCGCTGCTCGATGTCGGTCGTTCCAAGCTGCGATACGCTGTAGGTAAAGATCATCGCTTTGGGTGTTTGCAGATCGCCCATCTCGAGCTGATAGCGCTGCAGCACGATCTGCGAATCCAAACTCACCGGCGCAGCTCCAGCCAGCGCCAGCGTTGCCAACAGCGCGACAAGTAGGATCCTCAAACGAGTACGGCGTCGCGGATGGCTTGTAGTGCCGCCGGCGCGCCTGCGGTGTTCTTGCCACCGCCTTGCGCCTGTGTCGCAGCACCGCCGCCTTTGCCGTCGACGAGCGGAGCCGCAAGTTTGACCAGATTTCCGGCATGTACGCCGTGCTTGACGAGATCGTCGCTCGCGGAAACGAGCAAACTCACCGTACCGTCGTCGACGCCGGCAAGCGCGATCACGCCGCTCGGCAACCGGCTGCGCAGCGCACTCGAGAGATGCCGGATCGCCTCGGCGTTCGCTTCTTGCACGACCGCACCGACGAAGGTCCGTTCACCCTTGCGTTCGGCCCGCTCGAGATATCCCTGTGCCTCGACGGCCGCCATGCGCGCCTTCATCTGTCCGACCGCGCTCTGCAGGTCGCGCATCTCGCGCTGCAACTTGTTGACGCGGTCGTTCAACTCTTCGGGTGTGGTCGAGAGCGTGGTAGCGAGCTCGCCGACGAGATCTTGCTGCCCCACGACAAAACGCTCGGCCGAAAGTGACACGCAGCTCTCGATCCGCCGAATGCCGCTGCCGATCGAAAATTCGCTCAATAGCACGAACATGCCGAGTTCACCGGTTGAGTGAGCGTGCGTCCCGCCACAGAACTCAACCGACGGACCGGCCTGCAAAACGCGCACCTTGTCGCCGTATTTCTCACCGAACATCCAAATCGCGCCGCTCTGCTTGGCTTCCTCGATCGGCAATTCGCGCGTGACCACCGGCGAGTCGTCGCGGATCATCTCGTTGACGCGTGCCGCGACCGCGTGCTTTTGTTCCGGCGAGAGTGCGCCGGCGGGATTACGGAAATCGAAGCGCATGCGATCGATACCGACCCACGATCCGGCCTGCGTCACCTCGTCGCCAAGCACGTCTTTGAGTGCACGTTGCAACAAGTGCGCCGAGGTGTGATGGCGTCGGATCTCGCGCCGCCACCAGTCGAAGACGAGCGTGCGCGCGCGGGCACCAAGCGCAAACTCACCGCTTTTGACGACGCCGTGATGCGCGATCGCTTCACCCATGTACTGCGTGTCGTCGACGTCAAAGACCGAGCCGTCGTCGAGGAAAAGTCGCCCGCGATCGCCGATCTGTCCGCCGCGCTCGGCGTAGAATGAGGTGCGGTCGAGGACGATCGTGCCGTGCTGGCCGGCATTGAGGGCCGGCACGGGCTTCTCATCATGCAAGATCATCACGATCTCGCCGTCGTTCTCGAGACCGCCATAGCCGGTGAAATCGGAGCGCAGCGCCGGAAGCTCGGCCAGCGACACGACCGCGCGCTTTGATTTGGCGTCGGCGCGCGCACGCTCACGCTGTTCGCGCATGGCATTGTCGAACTCGACGGAATCCACCGCAACACCACCGTCGGCCGCGATCTCTCGCGTAAGCTCGATTGGGAAGCCGAACGTATCGTGCAACACGAAGGCATCTTGGCCCGAGATCAGCCGCGTGCAGTTCTCGTTCGCATCGACGATCAAACCGTCGAGCATGGCCATGCCGCGCTCGAGCGTGCGGTCGAAGGTCTCTTCCTCGGCGCGCAGCGTCTGCTGTATGCGCGTGACATTGTCGCGCAGCTCCGGGTAACCGGGCGCAAGCGACTTGACAACCGCCGGCACGAGCTCGGTCAAGAAGCCGTTGGGATAGCCGAGCAACTTGCCGTTGCGGATCGCGCGGCGAATCAAGAAACGCAACACGTAACCGCGATCGGTGTTCGATGGGTAGATACCGTCGTTCATCAGAAACGTCACTGCACGCGCGTGATCGGCGACGATGTTCTGGCGCTCGCGCTGCTCTTGCAAATGCATTGCCTTCGCGGCGACTGGCGGCTGCGCATCGATTAAGTCGGTGAAGAGATCGGTCTCATACATCGACGCCTTGCCGTTGCATACCGCGAGCATCCGCTCGAGCCCGCCACCGGTATCAATGGACTTCTTCGGCAGTTCGGTCAGTTTGTTATCTGTCCCGCGATTGTACTGTTGAAAAACGACGTTCCAAATCTCGACGTAGCGATTGCCGAGGTTGGGTCCGGCGTCTTCGGGGCCGCTGGAATATTCTTCGCCGGTGTCATAGAAGATCTCGGTGCACGGACCGCATGGGCCGGTCGGCCCCATCGTCCAAAAGTTGTCTTCATCGAAGCGCGTGATGCGCGACTTCTCGAGCCCGATATCCTTGTGCCAAATCTCGGCGGCTTCATCATCACCCGTATGCACGGTGACGTACAAACGCGCGGGGTCGAGTTTGAGCACTTTCGTGACGAACTCCCAGGCGTACGCGATCGCGTCTTTCTTATAGTAGTCGCCGAAGCTGAAGTTCCCGAGCATCTCGAGGAACGTGCCGTGGCGACCGGTGCGTCCAACGTTCTCAATATCGCTCTTGGCGCCGGCGACACGCAGACAACGTTGCACCGTTACCACGCGCGGCGCGGGCGGCGGCTGGTCGCCTAAGAAAACGGGGACGAACTGCTCCATGCCCGCGATCGTGAAGAGCGTGGTGCTCAACTCGTCGGGGATGAGGCTCGCGGACGGCATCAGCTTGTGCTGCTTGGCAACGAAGAAGTCGATCCAAGCCTGGCGGAGTTCTTGGCTTTTCATGGGTAGCGAGGGGAAATTAGGAAAGAGGAGTCCCTAGTCCCCCAGGGCGGCGCGAAGCTTCTCGAGGGCCTTGGCTTGCAGACGGGAGACGTGCATCTGCGAGACGTTGAGGCGTTTGGCGATCTCGGTCTGCGAGACCGACTCGTAGAAGCGCAAGATAATGATCACCCGCTCGCGACCGGTCAGCACGTGGAAGGCGCGTTCGAGATTGGTGCGGTCTTCGAGCAATTCCAAGCCCGGGTCGGTCATGCCGACCGTATCAGCTAACTTCTGCGAACGCTTGTCACCCTCGCTTGCAATTTCGGAGTCGAGCGAGAGCAGGTTGTACGCCTGGCCCAATTCCTGGGCTTCGAGAATTTCTTCTTCGCTTGCGTTGAGCCGTTCGGCCAATTCGTGCACCGTCGGGCTGCGCCCAAGCTCGACCGACATCTTTTCGTTTGCGCGATTGACGGCAAGGTTGAGTTCTTGCAGGCGGCGCGGCACTTTGACCGCCCAGCCCTTGTCACGAAAATAGCGCTTGATCTCGCCGACGATCGTCGGCGTCGCGTACGTCGTGAACTCTACGCCGCGATCGCGTTCAAAGCGATCGATCGCCTTGAGCAATCCGACGGTACCGACCTGCACGAGGTCGTCCAGCGGCTCACCGCGATTGGCGAATTTCAGCGCGAGAAAGCGCACGAGATTGAGGTGCGCAACCACAAGCTCATTACGCAGCGCGTCGTACTCACGATCGAACACATCGGGCTGCGCGTCGCGCCGTATGCGTGCACGCTCAAAGCGCGCGAATAACTCTCGCGTCCGCTCGCGTACCGAACGAACGTCCTCGCTTTGGTCGCGCACGTTAGCTCGCTAGCCGCTTAACCATAACCAGCAGCGTACCTTCATCCGGTTGGACGTCATATTCGACTTCATCCATCAGCGAACGAATCAGGAATACACCTAGGCCTCCGGCGCGCTCATCGGTAAGGTCGCGTGAGCGAATGTGTTCGGGCCGCGTGCCGCGGCCGTAGTCACGCACGCTTAAGCGAAGACTTCCGGGAACAGCTTCGGCCTTGATTTCGATGAATGGGCTACCGTGCGCGTGCTGGATTGCATTCGTGCACGCCTCTGCGACAGCCAGCTTGATATCCTCGATCTCATCGATCGAAAAATTCAAGCGGCTCGCAACGGCCGCAACCGAAAGTCGTGCCAGTGCAACCCATTCCGCCTTGCATGGAATGCGGAGATCGACGGTGTCGACCTCTTCCGTATTCGGCAAAGGCAGATTCACACGAGTGCCTTCATCGCGGCGTCTTCGCTTTCGAAGATGCCGAAGATCTTGACTAAGCCGGTAATGTCGAAAATCTTGCGAATCTGTGGATTCGTACAGACAAGATTCACCGAACCACCGTGCTCGCGCACGCGTTTGAGACCGCCGATCAAAACACCCAGGCCGGTCGAGTCGATGTAGCGCACTTTTTCAAGATCGATAACGAGGTTATAAACGCCGCGATCGATGAGATCGCCAATTGCGTCCTTGACCTTCGGTGACGTATACACGTCGATTTCGCCGCTCAATTCGACGATATAGCAATCGCCCTGTGCTTCGCGCACATTTACCTTGATGTCCAACGTCTTCTCCATATTATTGATCGGCCGCGTCACCCATGGTGGCACGTGCATTCTCGACAATTGTGCGACCGCGCTCGTAGAGGTCGGCATAACGCCCACGAAGATCGCCCGAGGCGTCTATCGCTAGGTTACCCGCTTCGCGTGCTTTCCCAACCAGGAGGTCGCGTGTTTCTTCCTGGGTCAACAGCACCGCAACCGCCCCACCGGCAATCGCTCCGAGGACGAATCCCGCAAGGAATCCGCCGCCTCCGCCGCTGTTCTCGTTACTCATGATCGTCTCTACCCGTCACGATGCGCCGCAAACCAGCGCTTATCCCGGCGATGGTGGCGCCAACGTTCTCGATTGCCGGCGCGAGCGCTCCCTTGGCTAGCTCAGCTGTGTCAGAGACCGAGTCGGCCACCCCCTCCACCGCCTCGACAACGCCCCGCAAGCGGGCCAGAGTCTGATCGGCCGTGTCGGCGATGCCGCCGAGGTGGTCGAGGGTCTCACCGATCGGTTTACCCAGGCTCTGCATCTGTTCGTCCACGACGTCCAGTGTGACGTTCACGCGGCCGAGCGTGCGCGCGAGCGCGATGCCGGCGACGAGCGCGCCGACGCCGATTAGCAACACGCCGATGCCGATTCCGATGTTCATCCAGTCCGCTGTGGTGGTCATGTTGCTCCCCCTTGCAGTGCCTCGGTGATATGGGGCACGAGTTCCAGAACCCGGTCGATCTCTTCCTCGGTCGTGTTCTCGCCGAGCGAAAACCGGATAACGCCGCGCTGCCAGCGCGGATCGGTGCGCAGTGCGGCGACGACATGGCTCGGTTCAAGCGCGCCCGAGGTGCAAGCGCTTCCGGCCGAAACGGCGATGCCCTCTAAGTCGAAACGCATGAGCAACGCCTCCGAGTCAAGACCGTCAAACGATACGTTGCTTGTATTCGGCAGGCGCGGTGCGCCCGCGCCATTGATGCGAATTGCTGGTATGCGTGCTTGTAGGCCGCTTTCGAATTTATCGCGCAACCGGCCGACTTGCTGCGCCCGCTGCGGTGCGTTTGCGACAACGCGTTCGAGCGCAGCGGCCAGTCCGACGATGCCGGCGACGTTCTCGGTTCCCGAGCGCCGCCCGAATTCTTGGCCGCCGCCATGCACCAGCGGCTGCAGCGCGAGGCCCTCGCGCACATACAGCACGCCAACGCCCTTGGGGCCGTAAAACTTGTGCGCCGAGAGCGAAAGCAAATCGACGCCGAGTTCGTGCGGACTTACGTCGAACCACGCCGCCGCTTGCACCGCGTCGGTATGAAAGACGACGCCGCGCGCATGCGCCGCCGCAGCGAGCGCAGCGATTGGTTGCATGACGCCGAGTTCATTGTTGGCATACATCACGCTCGCGACGGTCGTGTCATCGCGCAATGCGCGTGCAAAGGCGGCTGGATCGATCAGCCCGCGGTCGTCGACGGGCACGAGGCTAATCTCAAAGCCTTCGTCCCGCAAGGCATCGAGTGCATGCAAGACGGCATGGTGTTCGATCTGCGTCGAGACGATGTGTGCGCCGCGTGCACGCAGCGCACGCGCGGCGCCGAGGATCGCCTGGTTGTCGGCCTCTGAACCGCTGCCGACGAACGTGATCTCCTTGCGAGCGACGCCAAGCGCCGCAGCGACGCGGTCGCGCGCTTGGTCCAAACCAGCGCGCGCCTGCCGCCCTTCAGCGTGCAGCGAGCTCGGATTGTGCCCGGTTTCCGTAAAAAACGGTAACATCTCGGCCAGCACGTCGGGGTGGACCGGGGTGGTCGCCGCATGGTCGAGGTAGATGCGCTTTTTCATCTGATTCCCAGAACGATCTCAGAGCCGCGGCCTATCATAAAACGTGTGCGAAGCTCCATTGCACACTCCGAGAAGTAGCAACGGGAACGACGGTCCGGGGGGTTAGCCCCCGGACCGTTATTTTTTCTCGTCGTTCTCGCCCGCATCATAGTATGTCCGGCCTCGTAAGTTCTCCGGCAGATTCTCCTGTTTGACCGAGTAATCGTCGTGCGCGTAGTGATAGTCGCGCCCGTAGCCGAGTCCCTTCATCAAACCCGTCGGTGCGTTGCGCAGATGCAGCGGTACCGCGTCGTTACGCGTCTCTTGCACGTCGCGCATCGCGGCACCGTAGGCGCGTCCGACGCTGTTGCTCTTCTTGGCGCGCGCGAGATAGAGCGTCGCATGGGCAAGCGGATAAAAGCCTTCGGGCATGCCGATGAAATGCACCGCCTGTTGCGCGGCGATTGCAACCTGGATGCCTTGCGGATCGGCGAGCCCCACGTCTTCCGACGCTAAGATCACGAGCCTTCGCGCAATGAAGAGTGCATCTTCACCGCCGTCGAGCATGCGCGCGAGCCAGTAAACGGCTGCGTCGGGATCGCTTGCGCGAATGCTCTTGATGAAGGCGCTGATGACATCGTAGTGCTGCTCGCCCCCCTTGTCGTACGTCGAGCCGCGCTTCTGTAGCGCCTCGAGAATCAGTGGGCGATCGATCGTACGTGCACCGTTGTTCTGCGGCGCACTCGAGGCGGCAAATTCGAGCGCCGAAAGCGCCGTGCGCGCGTCGCCGTTGGCGTAACGAACGAGCGTCTCGCGCGCGTCGGGCTCGAGCACAACGTGGTCACCGCCGAGGCCGCGTTGCGGATCCACCAGCGCGCGATCGACGATCGTTGCGATATCTTCGTCAGTGAGCGGATGCAAGACGAACACCCGCGAGCGCGAGAGCAACGCCGAGATCACTTCGAACGACGGATTTTCGGTCGTCGCGCCGATCATCGTCACCGTTCCGTCCTCGACGTAGGGAAGGATTGCGTCTTGCTGCGCCTTGTTGAAGCGGTGGATTTCATCGATGAACATCACCGTGCGGGCACCGACACGGCGGCGCGCCTGCGCCTCAGCCACCACGCGGCGTAAATCCGCTACGCCCGCGCTGACTGCCGAGAGTTTTTCAAAGTGCGCGCCGGTCGAATGGGCGATGATCTCGGCGAGTGTGGTTTTTCCGGTGCCGGGCGGTCCCCACAGGATCATCGACGGCACGCGGTCGCTCTCGATCGCGCGGCGCAATGCGCGCCCCTCGCCCACGATATCGGTCTGCCCTACATACTCGTCGAGCGAACGCGGACGCATGCGCGCTGCCAGCGGCGCATCCGGCTCCCCGAACAACGAATTCATTACGGATGCGGGGGGGCGGTGGGTGCGGGCGTACCGCCTTTGTGATGCTCGAATATGGGAACGTGGATCGGCTTCGGCGTTGCAATGTGCGGATTCACTTCGCTCGGGAATTGCATCGTTACGTCGCCCTCGGCGTGCGCTTGGCCCGAGATCGTATTGTAGAGCACGTGATCGGCAACCATGTTCCGTTGGCCTTGCACGATCTTCACGTTGCCTTTGAGATCTAAATCGTGCGTGAGGTCGTTGAGCACACCGTTGTCTGCGTCAACGGTCGTGTCGGCTTGCACGTAGTGCACGTTGCCGGTTGCGGTATAGACTTTACCCAGGCCATCGATGTGTACTTGATCGGCTGTGAGCGTCGAGGGGCCTCTCGATTTCGCGGGTTTTGTGCTCGAGAGCCCGGCGAAATTGCCTTCGGTATCGTGCAGCACCACGTGACCGTAGAGCGTCGCCCCCTTCGACTTGTAGTTACCGCTTCCGCGATCGGCGGTGATATCGCCTCCACCGCGCGTCATCGTGATCTTCTGCGGTGTACTGAAGTCGCCCGACTTGAAGTTAACGTCGACCTGCAACATGTGCACGGTCCACACGCCGACTTGAAAGGTGTCCGGGCCGCCGCCGGACGGCTGCGCACTCGGAGCGGTTGGTGGGGCGGCGCTCGGTTTTGGCGACGGCGTCGCGGCAATAAGCGCGAGTGCAATCGCTAAGCCAACGGCGACATGCTTCATGCTTGCGAGCGCACCTTCAGCGTTGGACGCTCGATCGGTCCGAGCAGTTGTGCGAGACGTTCGTAGGGCAGTGCACCTTCGCGCACGAGCCGGGCGTAACGGCCTGTCAAATCCACGATGGTTGCTTCGCTGTTGTAACGTGTCGGACCATTCTCGACGAGCAAATCGGCCGACGTCCCTGCAGCATGTTCGACGTTCGCCACCGCGAGCGGCCCAGCGCGTTCCAAGATTGCGCGCGCCACGCGTTCATCGGGTACGCCTATCCCAACCGTCGGCGCGCCGGAAGCGACGTCGTCGCTTACGTAGGAGGGCCGGCGCACGAGCAGCGTTATCGGTCCGGGCAAGAGCCGCTTCGATGCAAGAATCGCCAACGGATTGCCTGGCGCATATTCGAGAAACTCGGCGGGTGAAGCAACGAGAAGTTCCGATGGTTTGTGATCGGCCCCGATGCGATACGGATCGCAGGCCAGGCAGTAACTCGTATCGTTCGGGAACACGATCGTACCGCCGGCAAAAATGACCTGCGCGCACGCGTCGACAACGCGATCGAGCGGCTCGACGCGCGCGTCCAGCACCGTCATGTCAGAGGTGCATGCTCATTCCGGTACCGAGCGCCACACACGAGAGCGGATCGTCGGCAACGATCGCCGGAACGCCGGTTACTTCCGAAAGCAATTTATCGAGACCACGCAGCAGTGCACCGCCACCGGTGAGGATCACGCCGCGATCGATGATGTCGGCAGCGAGTTCGGGCGGCGTCTTTTCGAGCACGGCCTTTACCGCTTCGACGATCGAACCAACCGGCTCGGAGAGCGCTTCGCGAATCTCTTCGCTCGTGATCTTTACCGTCTTCGGCAGCCCGTTGATCAGATCGCGGCCGCGAATTTCCATCGCCAGTTCTTGCTCGAGCTTATATGCCGAGCCGATCTTGATTTTGATTTCTTCGGCAGTACGCTCACCGATCATCAGATTATAGACGCGGCGAATGTAGCGCACGATTGCGTCGTCGAGCTTGTTGCCGGCCACGCGCAGCGACTGCGAAACGACCACGCCGCCAAGCGAAATCACCGCGACGTCGGTCGTGCCGCCGCCGATATCCACGACCATCGATCCCGACGGTCCGTCGATCGGCAAGCCGGCGCCGATTGCGGCCGCCATTGGCTCTTCGATGATGTCGACGTTGCGAGCGCCCGCGAGTTTTGCCGCATCTTTGACCGCGCGCTCTTCAACACTCGTGATCTCGGCCGGCACGCAAATGATCACATGCGGCTTTGGTTTGACGATCGTCGACCACCACGAGCGATCCTTCATCACTTTCTTGATGAAGTACGAAAGCATCGCCTCGGTCACTTCGAAATCCGCAATCACGCCATCGCGCAGCGGTCGAATGGCTTGAATGTGCGCCGGCGTTTTGCCGAGCATTTGGCGCGCCTCCTCGCCGACTGCGAGAATCTTTCCCGTGTTCATGTCTTTCGCGACGACTGAGGGCTCACGCAACACGATGCCTTTGCCCTTGACATGCACGAGCACATTGGCCGTGCCAAGATCGATGCCGATATCCAAACGAGTAACTCCAGAAATGCTTTTGGTGAGAGGTGTGACCGGGACTAACCAGCAGCAGAACCCACGCGAGGATACTCGCGCGTTTCAAAAATTCCCGCCGGTTCAACCAGCGGCGTGATGCCGCTACTGCGCTGCACTTGGCCGCCGAGCGCCGAGAGCAGTTCTTCCAAGCGCTCGTAGCCGCGGTCGATATATTCGAGGCCGATGATCTCGGTCTCGCCGGCTGCTGCAAGCCCCGCGATTACAAGTGCGGCACCGGCGCGAATGTCGGGTGCTTCGACCGGTGCGCCGGAAAGCTGCGCCGCGCCTTTGACGACCGCCGTGTTGCTCTCCATCGAGACGCGAACGTCGGCGCCCATACGCGCGAGTTCGTTTACATACGAGAAGCGCGCATTGAAAATCGATTCTTCGACGACGCTCGTGCCCGGTGCAGTGGTGAGAAACGAGACCATCTGCGGCTGCAGATCGGTCGGAAAACCCGGATATGGTGCGGTGAGAATTTCCGTGCCGCCGGTGATCGCCGCTGCCGTCGACGCGAATCCAATCTTCGCCGTAGGTGAGATCGACGCCGCACTCTTGCAGCTTGAGCATGAAGGCCTCGAGATGCTCGGGACGGCAGCCCGTGACAGTAACGTCGCCGCGCGTGACCGCACCACCGAGCAGCAACGTACCGGTCACGATGCGATCGGGAATGATCTCGTACTCGCCGCCGGTAAGTTCTTTCACGCCTTCAATCGTAAGCGTATCGCCCGCCGAGACCTTTGATCTTTGCGCCCATCGCAATGAGAAAGTTGCCGACGTCGACGACTTCAGGTTCCATCGCAACGTTCTTGATTACCGTCGTGCCTTCGGCTAGCACGGCGGCGAGCATGGCGTTCTTCGTCGCGCCGACACTTGGCATGCGGAACTCGATCGTTGCACCGTGCATGCGTTTGCGTTTGCTCTCGGCGATCAAATAGCCGTGCGCATTGCGCACGTCGCATCCGAGCGCGAGGAACGCTTGCTCGTGCATGTCGGTCGCGCGCGTGCCGAGCACGCACCCGCCGGGCAGCGGCACTTCGGCTTTGCCGAAACGTCCGAGCAGCGGACCGACGATATCGAACGATGCGGCGAGCTTACGCACCAGCGCGTAAGGCGCGCGGTATTGCGCGACGTTGCTCGCATCGACGGTGACGGTGTTATCGCCTTCGTAACGGATGCGTGCGCCGAGCGCTTCGAGCAGCGACCACATGACCGACACGTCGGTGATGCGCGGCACGCGGTGCAGCGTCACTTTGCCCTTGCACAAAATCGCGGCAGCCATAATCGGCAGCGCCGCGTTTTTCGCGCCGTGCGTTGCAACCGAGCCTTCGAGGCGGACGCCACCACGCACACGCAGCGTGGTCTCCAAGCGATCGAGCATTGGCGGGAAAGGTTCGCTAGAGCGCGCTTAATGCCCCGTGAGACGCAGTTTGGCGTTGGCGAAATCGACCTCAGCCTGATCGGTCGCGTGTGCGAGCTCGTCGCGGGTCTTCGCGACGTCGACGTCGGCAAAACGCAGGGCCTCGTCGACCAGGATCGTGACCCGATCGGGCAGCGCTTGCATGAAGCCCTCGCGGGTAGCAAGTTCGAGCCGCTCGGTCTTGCCCTCGACGACGACGTTCGCGCGCACCACACCCGGCTTGAGCGCCGCCAAAAACGGCGCATGCTGGGGCAGGATGCCCTCTTCGCCCTCGGTCGTGACCGCAATGACCAGCTCCGCGTCGCCCGCGAAGACGACCTTGGTGGGTGTGATCAGCTTGAACGGAACGGTCGAGGCCATATTAAATCCCGCCTTGTTCTAGTGCGGGCATCGCGGCCGCAGGCAAGGATCGAGGAGCGAAGTGTGCTTTAGCACATGAGCGATCGAGAGACGCAGCATGCGGTCGTGAGGCTCGCACTAGACCGCGGCGCCCAACTTCTCGGCGGCCTCTTTGACTTCGTCGATCCCGCCCTTATAGAAGAACGCCTGTTCCGGCAGATTGTCGACCTTGCCGTCGAGGATCTCGCGGAACGAGGCGATCGTGTCGGCAATCTTCACGTACTTGCCCGGCGTGCCCGTGAATTGCTCGGCGACGAAGAACGGCTGTGAGAACATGCGCTGCATGCGGCGCGCACGGCCGACCGTAATCTTGTCGTCTTCGGAGAGCTCTTCGATACCGAGAATCGCGATGATGTCTTGCAGGTCTTTGTAGCGCTGCAGCGTTTCTTGCACGCCGACGCGCGACCGCGTAGTGCTCGTCGCCGACGATCTGCCGATCGAGAATGCGCGAGGTCGACGCGAGCGGATCGACGGCGGGATAGATCCCGAGTTCCGAGATCGGACGCGAGAGTGCGGTCGTGGCGTCCAAATGTGCGAACGTGACGGCGACCGCCGGATCGGTGTAGTCGTCGGCCGGTACGTACACCGCCTGCACCGAGGTGATCGAGCCCTTGTCGGTCGAGGTGATGCGCTCTTCGAGTACACCCATATCGGTCGAGAGCGTCGGTTGATAGCCGACAGCCGACGGCATGCGGCCCATCAGCGCCGAGACTTCCGAGCCCGCTTGCAGATAGCGGAAGATGTTATCCATAAAGAGCAGTACGTCGGCGCCTGTTTCATCGCGGAAGTATTCCGCCATCGTGACGCCGGTCTGCGCAACGCGGAAACGTACGCCCGGCGGCTCATCCATCTGCCCGAAGACGAGCGCCGTTGATGCGAGCACACCCGATTCTTTCATTTCGATCCACAGGTCGTTGCCTTCACGCGTGCGTTCACCGACGCCGGTGAAGACTGAGAAGCCTTTGTGCACGGCGGCGATGTTACGAATCAGCTCTTGAATCAACACGGTCTTGCCGACGCCCGCGCCGCCGAAGAGTCCGACCTTGCCGCCGCGCGTGTACGGCGCCATCAAATCGATGACTTTGATGCCGGTCTCGAAGAGTTTCGGTGTCGGATCTTGCGACTTGAAATCGGGCGCGGGGCGGTGAATCGGCCAATACGCCGCAGCTTTCACCGGCTCGTTCGAGTCGATCGGTTTACCCAGCACGTTGAAGATGCGTCCGAGCGTGCCTTCGCCGACCGGAACCGTGATCGGGCCGCCGGTGTTGGTTACCGCGTCGCCGCGGCGCAAACCGTCGGTCGAACCAAGCGCGAGACAGCGCACCTGATTGTTGCCCAATTCGTCCTGTACTTCGAGCACGAGATCGCGCGCCTGCATCGCCGTTCCGCCGAGTTCGACATCAGAAGCGATCGCGTGAGCGGCTCCATTAGCTTGCCCCGAGCCTGTCGAAGGGTCGTTGACGCGTACGGTCAAGGCATCGTTGATCTTCGGCAACGTATCCGCCGTAAATTCAATATCCACGACGTTACCGAGTACTTGGGCGATTTTACCGGTGGCAGCCATTATCTTCTCCAGTTTTGAAGGCGCTTCGCCCCAGGCTCCGCGCCCCCCACTTCGTGGGGCCCCCGAGCCATGGCGCGCGAAAGATTTTATTCTGCATGACGTTCCCCGAGGGCGCGCCAAACAAAGATTGAGTCGTCAACAACATCGCGCGGGACTTCACCCGTTCACCAACGCCTCCGCACCGCCGACGATCTCCAAGAGTTCTTTGGTGATCGCGGCTTGGCGCGCGTTATTCATTTGAATCGTGAGTTCGTCGATCAACTTGCCGGCGTTCTCGGTCGCATTGTTCATCGCGAGCAATTGCGCCGCGAAGAATGCCGCGTCGGTCTCGAGGATCGCCGAGAAAATCGTAAATTCGAGATACTTCGGCAGCAAACGCGAGAGCACGAACTCCGGCGAGGGTGCAAATTCCACCGCACCCTTTGGACCCTTCGCCTCTTCCGTGTCACCCTGAGTCGCTCGAAGGGCGTCGGGTTCGATCGGTACCAGTTTGCGGACTTCGGGTTTCTGCGACATCATCGAAACCAGCTTCGAACTTATCAGCACGATCTCGGAGATCTTGCCATTGACAAAATCTTCCGTGACGCGCTGCGCGACTTCGCGTGCAACGTCGAGCTTCGAGGGCACGTTTACGCGGCCACGTCGGACGGTCGGCCTGACCCAAGCGGCGAACCGCGTTGCGCGCCTTGATCCCGACCGTATACCACGCGATGTTATTTTTCTGATCGCGCGCGAACAGTTCACCGGCGCGAATCACGTTCGAGTTGAACGCGCCCGCGAGCCCCTTGTCGGCGCTCATCAGGATCACGCCCGCCGGCGCGCTTCCATTGCCCGGCTTCATGAACGGATGGTCGATCGACGCGACCGCCGCCATCAGATCGCGCAACATCTCGGCCAGCGTGTCGGCGTACGGGCGCGCCTCTTTTCGCGCCTGTTCGGCACGACGAATCCGGGCCGCGGCAACCTGCTTCATGGCCTTGGTGATCTGCTGCGTATTCTTCAGCGAACGGATCCGCTCGCGAAGCGCTTTAACCGTCGGCATTAGAAGCTCTTGTTGAACTCCGTCAGCGCATCGTTGAGCTTCTTTTTGTTCTCATCGGAGAGTTGACCGCTCGACGCGATCGCTTGCGGTACGTCGGCGTATTTCTGATGCAGGAAGTCGAGGAAGCCCTTGGCCCAGTCTTGCAGACGTGGCGTCGGAATGTCGTTCACGTAGCCGTTCGTGGCTCCATAGAGGAGCGCCACTTGATCTTCCATCTTCATGGGCTCGTACTGCGGCTGCTTGAGCAACTCGGTCATCTTCTCGCCACGCAATAATTGCATCTGCGTCGACTTATCGAGATCGCTTGCCAGTTTCGCGAAGGCCGCGAGGTCGCGGTACTGCGCGAGTTCGAGCTTGAGCTGACCGGCAACCGACTTCATCGCCTTCGTCTGCGCCGAACCGCCGACACGCGAGACCGAGAGCCCGACGTTGACCGCCGGACGGATGCCTTGGAAGAACAGTTCCGGCGTCAAGTAGATTTGACCGTCGGTGATCGAGATCACGTTGGTCGGAATGTACGCAGAAAAATCACCGGCTTGCGTTTCGATGATCGGCAGGGCCGTCATCGATCCGGCACCGAGCTCATCGGAGAGTTTCGCCGCACGCTCGAGCAGACGCGAATGCAGGTAGAAAACGTCGCCCGGATAGGCTTCGCGGCCCGGCGGGCGGCGCAGCAACAGCGACATCTCGCGATACGATTGCGCGTGCTTGGTGAGATCATCGTAAATGATCAGCACGTCTTTGCCCGCGTACATCAATTCTTCGCCCATCGCGCAGCCCGCAAACGGGGCGATCCAGCGCAGCGCCGCTGCTTCCGACGGGCTCACGGCGACGATGGTCGTGTATTCCATCGCACCCTTTTGCTCGAGGACTTGTGCCAGCGCCGCAACCGTCGAATTCTTCTGCCCGATCGCGACGTAGATGCAGAAGACGTTGCCGCCTTTTTGATTGATGATCGTGTCGACGGCGATCGCCGTCTTACCGGTCGAACGGTCGCCGATGATCAGCTCGCGCTGACCCTTCCCGATCGGGATCAGTGCATCGATCGCGCGAATGCCGGTCGGCAACGACTGCTTGACCGCTTGACGCTGCACGACGCCCGGTGCGACGTTTTCGATCGTGCGATATTTCTTCGTATTGATCGGACCCTTGCCGTCGATCGGTTGCCCGAGCGGATTGACGACGCGACCGAGAAGCGCTTCACCGACCGGCACCGATGCGATGCGTCCCGTGCGGCGAACCTGCGCGCCTTCTTGGATCTCTTCATCGTCGCCCATGATCACGACGCCGACGTTGTCCTCCTCGAGGTTGAGCGCGACGCCTTGCACGCCGTTGCTGAACTCGACCAGCTCGGATGCGCGCACACCGCGCAAGCCGTAGACGCGCGCGAGGTTTGCACCGACTTCGATCACCGTGCCGACTTCGTCTTCCTGGACGCCGGCGTTGAAGGTCGCGATCTGCTGCTTGAGGATTCCAGCTATTTCGTCTGCGTTAATCATGTTCGTTTCCAGTGTTAGTTGCTAGCAAATAAACTGCGGGTCAATTCTTCTAGACGACCCGACACGGAGCCGTCGATCATGCGATCGCCCATTACGACGCGAACGCCGCCGATGAGCGACGGGTCGACCGTAACGCTCGCTTCAAATTTCTTTCCATACGTGCGCTCCATACTCTCGACCAGTGCGCGCACGTCGCCCTCGGTTAGCTCGCGCGCAGTCGTTACCACGAGCGGCTCAACGCCGCGCGCGGCACGGGCGAGCTTGTCGTACTCCGTTACTAATTCTTCGAGCAGCGATTCGCGGCGCTTGCGCACCAGCAAGAGCACTGTGTGCAGCGGAACATCGCCGATTTTGCCGCGTAGCGACTCGAGCAGCGTCTGCTCTTTTTCGATGCGGTTCACGATCGGCGAGGTGAAGTATTGGAGGATGACCGGATCGCTGTGGATCATGCGCAGGACCATTTGCAGTTCCGAACCGACGCGATCGACGCTGCCGGCGTCGGAAGCGAGTGCAAAGACCGCCGTTGCGTAGCGGCGTGCCAGCGTTTCATTAGCCACGGCTCACCTGCTCGATGAATTCTTGCAGCAGCCGCCCATTGACGGTGGAGTCGATGCGCATGTTGGCGCTAGTGCGCGCAATGTCGAGTGCTTTGGCGGCAAGAGTTTCCCGCAACGCTTCGCGCGCGGCCATACGCGAGCGCGCGAGCTCGCCGTCGGCGTTGCGCACCGAGCGTTCACCCGCGTCCTTAGCCTCGGCCAAGATCGCGTCGCGTTCGTGTTGCGCACGTTCCTTAACGCGCGCGATCATCGCCTGCGCATCGAGCTTGGCGCCGTCGATTGCGTGGCGCAACGATTCGACCGCCGCACGCATCTCGTCGCGGTGCCGTTCGGCGAGCGCGAGGCGATCGTTGCTGGCTTTGGATGAAGCGGCGAGCGCAGGCGTCAGGAATTTGTTCCACGCCCACACCAGCGCGAGAGCAAACAGTACGAACCCGGCGATTTGGCTCCAAAACGCGATCAGGTCGTAGTTCATGCGTGGATCTCCGGCAGCACGCGCCCTACGATCTGCGCCGCAAGCTCGCTTGCGAGCGTCTCTTCACGGGGGCGAACGGCATCGACTTCCTGTGCGACCGTTGCATGGGCGCCCTCGACGATGGTATGCACGCGCTGCGCATACTCGCTCGACATGCGAGCCGCCTCATTTCCGGCGGCGTTGCGAGCCGCCGCCATGATGTGGTCGGCCTCACGCCGCGCGTCGGAGCGAATCGCTTCCGCTTGCGCGCGAAGGTCGTTCGCCTCGGCTTGCGCGCGGTCGTAGTCATTCGTCAGGCCGTCGATGTACTCACGCCGCTTCGCGATTGCGCGTTGCACGGGACGCAAAAAGACCACGTACAAAATCGCGTAAAAGATCGCGAAGTTGATCAGCTGGACAAAGAACGTCCCGTCGGGCAGAAGAAACATCGACCGCTCCTGCGCTACCTAGTGACCCGCCAACGCTTTTGCCACGAGCGGAATGCTCGTTGCGCCGAAGAGGATGAACAAGCCGAGGCCGAGCGCGATAAACGCGTTCGCTTCGACGAAGCCGACGCCGATGATCAGGAACTGGAGGATATTCGGGCGCGCTTCAGGTTGACGCGCGATTGCTTCTACCGCACGCGCACTCACCATACCGTCTCCGATCGTCGTACCGACCGCGAAACCGGCCGCAATGATCGCGAACGCGATGACGCCGATGGCGGCAATGATAGTTTCAGGGCTCAACGTAGTGTCCTTTCGAGTGTGTTAGTGGTCGTCGGCCAGTGCCAACGAGAGGTAGACGATGGAAAGCAATGCGAAAACGAACGCCTGCAGTAAACCGACGAGAAAGTTGAAGATCTCGATAAAGAACGGCCCGATCGCGGCAGCGAGCGAAAGGTCAAATGCACCGATTTTTACTTGCGCCGTGATGATCTGCACGACTACAAAGAGCAGCAGTTCGCCGACGAAGATGTTGAAAAAGAGACGAGCGGCCAGCGTGGTGGGGCGCAGCACTTCTTCTAATACGTTCAACGGCAGCATTGCTGCGAACGGGCTAACCAGGTGCTTGAAGAACCCGAGACCGTACTTGCGGATGCCGCTCCACTGAATCAGCACGAACACCATCAGCGCAAGCGCCATGGCGGTGTTGATATCCGCGGTCGGCGAACCGCCAAACGCCAAATGCAGCGGCTCTTTAAACGGAAACGCGCCAAATTCGTTGAGCAAGAAGATGAAGATCACGAGCGCGATAAAGAACGGTACGTAGGGCTCGCCTTGCTTGCCGAGCGACCCGTAAGCCAGATCGGCGAAGTAGTTGATTACGCCTTCAATGAACGTCTGGCGCTTGTTGATGCGTGCCGAATGGTAGGACGCGCCGATCCAAGCAAAAAGCGGCAGCGACACCAACATGACGACCCACGTCGTCAAAATGGTATCAGCGTGCACGGTACCAAGCACCGGCAAGTGCCACAGTGCGTGTTCACCGATTTGCTCGTGCAAAAGGTCGCTCTACTCTCTGACTGCTAGCGTTCGCGTGCCACGCCGATGGCGTAAGACGCGAGAGGTGTAAAAAGACCGGCAATATACAGAAGGCCGCACCACCAGGGACCGGCCGCCGCGAATGCCACCGCGACTATAGCGAAGACCCCCACTCGCGACAAACTACTTATGACGAAGGACTTCGAGGTGCCCGATTCGCCGAGCCGCTTCCCCGCAGCGGCTAGGAGCCGGAGATTCAGATAGCCGCAGAACAGGCCTGCGGCTATGGCAAGAATCGCAAAAAGGATCGCGCGAGCGAGAGGTGAGTACGGCATCCTGGGCTATTTTCCCGCCTGCATGAGCGAGCGAGCGGCGATGGCTCCCCCGACCAGCACGCCGGCGAAGAGACCAGCAATCGTCCAGAGCGGTGCGCCTGTTCGATGCGCAAGGGCAAGCCCAGCCCAAAATCCGAGCAACACTGCGATCGCAAAGGTCGATCCTGCCGTTAGCGCAGCCTTCATGCTCAGTGGTATACCATGGGTATGTTCAACACCATTCTGGTTGCGGTCGACGAGTCGGTCGCGGCGCGCGAGGCATTTGACCTCGCGTGCAAGGTTGCGCTCGAGGATCGCGCGACGCTCTTGCTCGTCAGCGTTTTCGACGTGACCAACATCATCGCGGCCTCGGGCTACGATGCGGACTACCCCCAAGAAACGATCGAGATCATGGAGAACGCGCGGCGCGAGTTACTCGCCGAGAAGAAGGCCGCCGCGGAAACGATGGGCCTCACGGTCAAGACAAGCGTCGGCGAAGGCGACGCCGTCGACGAGATCTTGCGAATTGCACATGAGAACGCGGTCGGACTCGTCTGCGTCGGGACGCACGGTCGTCAAGGTCTCGCGCGACTGTTCATCGGCAGTGTTGCCGAAGGCGTCCTACGCCGTTCGGAAGTTCCGGTGTTGACCGTGCGTCCGTCAGGTAGTGTTGCGAGCGTCGAACGGAGCGGGAAAGGGGCCGCCGCGCAGCCGCGCCAGTAGCCACGCCACGATGCGCGGCGCGGCCTGTCCGTCGCCATACGGATTTGCGGCACGTGCCATGCGCGCATACGCATCGGCATCGGTGAGCAGACGGTTCGCTGCCGCGACGATCGCTGCGCGGTCGTGACCGACGAGCTCGAGCGTTCCGGATTCCAGACCCTCGGGCCGCTCGGTCTCTTCGCGCATCACTAAGACCGGTTTGCCGAGCGTCGGCGCTTCTTCTTGCAAGCCGCCCGAATCGGTGAGTACGAACGTCGACGCCTTCACCGCAATAACCATCTGCGCATAGTCGATCGGATCGACCAGCGTTACGCCCTCGATGCCGCCAAGAATCTGATGTGCGACTGGGCGCACGTGCGGTGAAGGATGCACCGGCCAGTAAATCTGCGGTCGCGACGGCAACTGCACGATGTCGCGAAATGCTTCGCACATCTCGCGCATGTAGGGATGGTTCTCGCGGCGGTGGGCGGTTACCAGAACGATCGGCCGTGATGTGTCTAAGTCGCTTAGACGCGGAGGCTGCGTGAGATCGCCGCGAAGCGCTGTTTCGAGAAACGCGTCGATGACCGTATTGCCGGTCACGAAGATGTCGTCGGGGTTGACGAACTCGCGCAGCAGGTGCTCGCGCGCAAGCTCCGTGGGAGCGAAATTGTACGACGCGATCGTACCGGTAAGACGGCGGTTCATCTCCTCGGGAAAAGGCAACCAGCGATCGTTGGTGCGCAAACCGGCCTCTACGTGGCCGACGGGAATCTGTTGATAGAACGCAGCGAGCGCCGCTGACGTACTCGTGGTCGTGTCACCGTGCACCAGCACCACGTCGGGCGCTGCCTGCTCGAGCACCGGCGCCATCCCCTCAAGCACCCGCGTCGTGATCTGGGTGAGCGTCTGATTCTCGGTCATGATGTCGAGATCGTACTGCGGCTCGATCGCAAAGAGTTCGAGCAAATCGTCGAGCATCTGGCGGTGCTGCGCCGTCACACAAATGATGTCGTCGATCGCGTCGGACGCACGCAGCGCATGCACGACGGGCGCCATCTTGATCGTGTCGGGGCGCGTGCCGAACACGGTCATCACGCGGAGTTTTTCGTGACTCATTTATAGTGCACGGCGGAAGACGTGTGTGAACTCACCGGAGAGCGCGAGCGCAACGAATCCCAGCACAAAGCAGACCGCGTAGATAAGCAGCACGGCCTGGCGCACGTTGAGCCCAAAGCGGAAGATCAGCTGGTGATGAAAATGCCCGCGATCGGCCTCCGTGATCGGCTTGCCGGCACTCGCACGCCGCACGATCGCTGCGGCAGTGTCGAGGACGGGGACCGCAAGCACGACCAGCGGTACGACGATCGAGATCGCAATCGCCGTCTTGCTGGCGCCGATGATTGAGACTGTTGCGAAGACATAGCCGATAAAGAGCGAGCCGGCATCACCGAGAAAGATCTTCGCCGGATTGAAATTGTACGGTAAAAATCCGAGCGAGGCGCCGGCGAGCGCGATGACCACGAGCGCGACGACCGGGCTCGCGTGCACGACGGAAATCGCGAACAAGAAGATACACGAGATAAAGGTGAAGCCTGAAAGCAATCCGTCGAGTCCATCGATGAAATTGATGGCGTTCATCATCGCCACATACCAGAAGAGCGTTAGCGGCACCGAGAGCCAGAGTGGAAAGTCGATCCAATTGGTCGCCGCATTGTGGTCGAAGGGGTTGTTGATCCCAGGAATGATGAAGCCGTAGAGCATCGAGATCAGCGCAACGACGATCTGCGCGATGAATTTGTTGCGCGGGCGCATCTGCATGATGTCGTCCCACAATCCAACGCCGAGAATGAGCATGCCGCCGAAGAGCAGCCCGACGAGACGATGGACTTCGTCAAACTGGTCGGTGATCGCGCTCACCTTTTGATGCGCGCTGAGATGCACGATCGACGGGTAGAGCGCGTACGGCGAGCTCATTGCGAAGCCCAACACGGCGAACAGCGCCACCGCAAAGCCGAAGAAGACCGCGATTCCGCCGATACGCGGGGTTGGTATCTCGTGAACGCGTCGTTCTTCGTGCGTAGCGTCGATGATCTCGAGGTGCGTCGCCAGGCGGATGACGAGCGGCGTCGCTACTGCTGCCGTGACTGCGGCGATCGCGAAGGTGAGGAAATAGATCAACGCCGCGGTCACGGGCGTACGCCTTCGAGCGAAGCAAAGGCTACGAGCGCGACACCCGCTTCAGCCAGTAATTGGCTCGCGACCGGATCCGGATAGGCTTGCTCGTAAATGATCTTTGCCACGCCCGCGCTGATCAACAGCTTCGAGCAATTGACGCAGGGTTGATGGGTGCAGTACGCGGTCGCCCCTTGCAAGCTCACGCCATGCAGTGCACCTTGCACGATAGCGTTGGCTTCGGCGTGGGTCGCGCGCAAGCAGTGGTCGTTGACGAGAATGCACCCGGCTTCGGTGCAATGCGCGACGCTGCGCGGTGCGCCATTGTAGCCGGTTGTCAGGATGCGGTGATCGCGCACCAGCACTGCGCCGACGGAAAGTCGTGGACACGTCGCACGGGTCGCAACCGTGTGCGCGATCTCCATGAAGTACTCGTCCCAGCCCGGGCGGCTCATGCGTTTCGCACACGCACGTCAGTCGGCACCGAGGTGAGACTCCCGAACATCCGGTCGCCGGCGTCGCCGAGTCCCGGTACGATATAGCCGTGATCGTTCAGTCCGGCATCGAGAGCAGCCGCCACGATCGGCACGTTCGGATGCGCCTCGTGAATGCGCTGCACGCCTTCGGGCGCCGCGATCACGCACACGAACGTCAGCATCCGCGCACCGCGTTCGACCAGTGCATCGAGCGCGGCAACACCCGAGTTGCCGGTCGCGAGCATCGGGTCGAGCACGAACACGTGACGGTCGGCCAACTCCGGTGGCACGTTGGCATAGTACGGCACGGCCCGCAACGTCTCCGGATCGCGATAGAATCCAAGGTGCGCGACCACGGCGTCGTCGATGACGCCGAGGAAACCCGGTAAGAGCCCGAGGCCCGCGCGTAACACCGGCGCAACGACCGGACGCGTCGCGATACGCAGCGCAGTCATCTCGATGAGCGGCGTCGTGATGCGTTCATCGCGCAACGGAAGCGCACGCGTTGCCTCATAAGCAAGAAACATGCCGAGTTCCTCGATCAACGCGCGAAACACCGGCGTCGGTGTCGAACGCTCGCGCAACCGCGCAAGGCGATCGGCGACGGCCGGATGGTCGACGATGTAGAGGCTTTGGCTTCCGGGCATGAAAGTCGGTTTCGTATGCGCGGACGCGATACCTGGGTGCTGCTCGCGACGGTCGTTGGCTCGAGTATGGCATTTATCGATGGACAGGTCGTCACGCTCGCACTCCCGCAGATTCAGCGCGACTTTCACGCAAGTGCCGGCGACGTTGCGTGGATCATCGAGCTGTACACGCTCGTGCTCGGCTCACTCATGCTGCTCGGCGGTGCGCTCGCAGATCGCTACGGCCGCAAACGCGCTTTCGTCATCGGCGTCGTGTTCTTCACCCTTGCTTCGATTGGCTGCGCATTTGCATGGTCGATTCCGTCGATGCTGATAGCGCGCATTGCGCAGGGCATCGGCGGAATGCTCTTTGTGCCGGCGAGTCTGGCAATTCTGGGAGCTCACTTCACCGGCGACGCGCGCGGACGCGCTATCGGCATTTGGTCGGCATTTAGCGCCCTGACGTCGACGCTCGGTCCCGCACTTGGTGGCGTGCTTATCGATGCGCTCGGGTGGCGTTCCGTTTTTTGGATCAACGTGCCGCTCGCGGCGTTCGTCATCGTTGCCGCGCTGCGCCACGTTGCAGAGAGCCGCGACCCGGACGCGCCGCGCGAGCTCGATTGGCTTGGCGCAACACTTTCGACATTTGGCTTCGGCGCAATCACGTTTGCACTCATTCAGTCGAGTTCGGCCGGCTGGAGCATCGGTCTTCGGGGTTCGATGTTCGTGGGCGTTGCGCTCTTAGCATATTTCGTTCTCCACGAACATCGCGCAGTGAACCCGCTGGTTCCACCGAGCATCTTTCGATCGCGAACATTCGCCATAATCAATCTTGCTACGCTCTTCTTGTACGGATCGCTCGGCGCGATCTTTTACGAAATGCCCTTCGTCATGATCCAGGCGCATGGATACAGCGCATTACAAACCGCCCTCGCGACGCTGCCGATGGGCATCTGCATGATCGTGCTCTCGCGCTTTGCACCGATGCTCGCGCAACGCATCGGCATGCGCGCCGTGCTGACGCTCGGCCCCGCGATCGTCACGGCCGGCTATCTCTTACTGGCGCTGCTCGAACCGATGCGAAGCTATTGGGCCGCGTTCTTTCCCGGCGTGCTCATCGCGGGCATTGGCATGGGCATTACCGTCGCACCGCTTACCACGGGAGTGATCAGCGCAGCCGACCCTCGCAACATCGGTATCGCATCGGGCATCAATAATGCGGTGTCGCGCATCGCCGGGCTGCTCGCGATCGCCGCACTGACCGTCGTGCTCGCGGCAATCTACGGAACATCAATAGCGCGCTCGCTCGACGCAATGCACGCGACACCGTCCATGCGCAGCGCAGTCGCCGCGCAACAAGATCGCTTGGGGGGAGCACATTTCGCAAATCCCGCGCTGCAACGCGCATCGACGCAGGCGTTCGAGAACGGCTATCGCGGCGTTGCGCTCGGGTGTGCGCTGTTGGCGGCGCTTGCCGCGCTAGCCGACGCGTTCGGTATCGAGGAAGCCAAGCTCAGAACGGGGAGCTAGTCCCTTCCATTGCACCTTCGGCATGATCTGTGCGCGATCGATGCGCGCGCGGTACATGCGTACGCTCTCGAGCATCGAGGCGACGATCTCGTCGGTAAGCAACACCGGCTCCAAGCCAAGGCCGAGCAGATTTGTGTTCAACGAACTGTAGAAATGCGCTTCGCGCTCGACGCGCGGATTCTCGACGTGGTCGATCTGCACGCCCAGACCCAGCGTCTTGCCGACGCGTTGGACTTGATGTGCCAGGCTCAACACGCTGAAAGTCTGCGTGAACTGGTTGAAGACGCGGAACGTGCCGGCAGGCGCCGGTGATTCGACGGCAAGCTCGATGCAGCGCGTCGTATCGGCAATATTGAGGAACGCGCGCGTCTGTCCACCCCGGCCGTAGACGGTGAGCGGATGACCGAGCACCGCCTGCACCAGAAACCGGTTGAGCGCGGTGCCGAAGATTCCGTCGTAGTCGAAGCGGTTGACCAGCTCTGCAGCGCGCGACGTCTCCTCGGTGTGCAGCCCGTAGACAACCCCTTGGTTCAAGTCGGTCGCCCGGAGACCCCAGATGCGGCACGCAAAATAGATCTGATCGCTGTCGGCGACTTTGGTCAAGTGATAGAACGAACCCGGCTGTTTCGGGAACGGCAGCGTGTCGCGGCGCCCCTTGTGTTCGATCGTGATGAAGCCTTCTTCGATCTCGATATTCGGCGTACCGTATTCGCCCATCGTCCCGAGCTTGACGAGATGCGCTTCGGGCGCGTGCTCGCGAATCGCCCATAGCACGTTGAGGTTGCCCAGCGTATTGTTGATCATCGTTTGCGCAGCGTGGTCGCGATCGATCATCGAATACGGTGCGCTACGCTGCTGTCCGAAATTGATAATCGCCTCAGGCTGCGCCGCGACGATCGCATCACAGATGGCCGCGTAGTCGGTTGCATCTGCTCGGATGAAGCGGATCGGCCGCTCGCCCAAACGGTCCCACGCGCGCAAGCGCTCCGGCATGGAGCGAATCGGCGTGAGCGTCGAAACGCCCAGTTCGCGATCCCAGCGCCGCCGCACCAAATTGTCGAGAATCGTGACCTCATGGTCGCGCGCCGAAAGATGGAGGGCCGTAGCCCAGCCACAATATCCGTCGCCGCCAATGATCAAGACGCGCATAATACGGATTTCATCCTTTCCCCGAATGTTGCAAGATCATGCGCCCGTGCGCGAGCTCGTGCTGCAGCGCTGTATGCGCTCCATCGCGATGGATCGGTGACGGTCGCAATCGCCCGCGCGAGCGCGGCTTCATCGCCGCGCGGTGCGCACTCGCCCGCATCGCCGATCCACTCCGGAATTCCACCCACCGCATACGCAACAGCGGGCCGTCCACGTGCCTGCGCCTCGATGCCGAGCAACCCGTACGGCTCGGGCCAGAGCGACGGGATTACCACTGCGTGCACGCTATCGATTGCTTGCGAAAGCGCGTCGCCGTCGCACCAACCGAGCGCTTTGATATGAACGTCGAGCGAGCGCGCGAGCTCGATACACGCCTCGAGTTCAGGCGTCGACCTTCCCGCCACGCGCAGTTCCGGGCGCAGTTCGGGCACGATACGCGCGAGCGCGCGCACGAGCGAACGTAAGCCTTTGGCCGGCACGATGCGACCGGCAAAGAGCACACGCGGGAGTGCCGGCGGTGGTGCGATCCTATCCGAAACGCTTCCGTCGGCAACCGGCGGTTCGAGCACGTGAATCTTTTGGGCCGGAATTCCATTGCGCTCGCAAAGCCCGGCCATGAACTGCGAGGAGACGACGAAAGCATCGGAACGGCGCGTCGCTGCAGCTGTGCGTTCGCGCGAACGAAGGCGCTCCACGGTGCGTGAGCGCGGTCCGCAGACGCAGCCGCGAAGAAACGAATTCACCAGGCAAGCGCCACCCATCGGCGCATCGCAAGGGCGCGGGAAACTCGGGAAAAGACGATCGCCGTTCGGACAAAAGACGCGGTGATCGCGCACGTGCACCACGCAGCGCCGTGCACCGCGCGCGGCGTCTAGAACAGCCGCATCAAACACGTTCGAGCACAGCACGACCCCGATGTCCTGGCGTGCAATTTCTTCGCTGATGGCGCGCGCCGCGCTGGTTGAAGGCTCGGCGTATTCGTCGGCCCAGGGCAAGGCGCGAGCCGGGACCCCGAACCGTTGCGCATCGGTTACCCGCCGCGCGAGCACACGTACGTTGAGCCCCGTGCGCTGCAACGCCGGGAGGTACCGCTCCATCGCCGATTCGGATCCGCCCTCTGCACCAACAACATCGCAAAGGACGAGCAGGCGCTCCTCATCCATCTCGTCCATTCTGGGGCGAGTTTGCTGACGGAATCCTGTGAATTAGGTTAGGCCGGCTATGGTACGTCGAAGCGCGACGTTAATTCGTGCACGCGTCCGCGCAGCTTCTCGACATTTCTCGCAGCGCCGATGTCATCGAGCGCGTCAACCATGATACGCGCAACCTCGCGACACTCAGAAATTCCTAATCCGCGCGATGTAATAGCAGGCGTCCCGATCCGAATGCCGCTGGCGACCATCGGCTTCTGCTGATCGTACGGAATCGCGTTCTTGTTGACGGTGATGCCGATTTCATCAAGGTAGGCCTCGACTGCTTTCCCGGTCAGGCCTTTTACCGAAACGTCGACCAGCATCAAGTGGGTATCGGTACCACCGGCCACGAGCCGCAAGCCACCGCGAACGAATTCCTCGGACATCGCCTTCGCGTTGTCGACGACATTTTGTTGATAGGTAGTAAACGACGGCTGCAGCGCTTCAGCAAATGCAACGGCTTTCGCCGCGATCGTGTGCATCAACGGTCCGCCCTGAATACCCGGAAAGACGCTCTTGTCGATCGCCTGTGCATAGGCTTCCTTGCAAAGGATGACGCCGCCGCGCGGACCGCGCAACGTTTTGTGTGTTGTCGACGTCACGAACTCAGCGAGCGGTACGGGCGAGGGATGCAAGCCAACGGCTACGAGTCCCGCGATATGTGCCATATCGACCAGAAGCGTTGCGCCGACTTCATCGGCGATCTCGCGGAAGGGCCCGTACTCCATCGTGCGCGGATAGGCGCTTGCGCCGGCGATCAGCAGTTTGGGCTTGTGCTCGCGTGCCATCGCGCGCACTTCATCGAAGTCGATCAGCTCGGTATCTTTGCGCACGCCGTACGCAACCGCGTTGTAGAGTTTGCCGCTGAAACTCACCTTCGTGCCGTGGGTGAGGTGACCGCCGTGTGCGAGCGACATGCCAAGCACGGTGTCGCCCGGCTTTAACTGCGCCATAAAGACCGCCATGTTCGCCTGCGCGCCGGCGTGGGGCTGCACGTTGCCGTGATCGGCACCGAAGAGCTGCTTGAGCCGGTCGAGCGCAAGGTTCTCGGCGATATCGACCCACTCGCAGCCGCCGTAGTAGCGTTTACCCGGATAGCCTTCAGCGTACTTGTTGGTGAGCACGCTGCCCATCGCTTCGCGCACAGCTTTGCTTGCGTAGTTCTCGGAAGCAATCAGCTCGAGATTCTCTTTTTGCCGGCGCTCCTCGCCGCGAATGGCGTCGAACAGCTCGGGATCTTGGGCTTCGATGTGCGAGGGGGTCAGAATATCCATGGTCTTCCTACCTATAACAAATCTTTGGGTGTTACTGCGCCGGTGACTTCGCCCTTTTCGATCGCGATGAACGTGCGCGCGCGCTGTCCGTCGTCGAATTCAAAGAGTTGCGCGACGCGATGTTTGTGGCGCGCGCCCGAGGGCACATCGCCGTCGAACGGCGCATGCATGAACACATCGACAAGCCGCTCGATCATCTCCCAACCGGTCAGCCGCTCGGAAAGCGCGAGCACGTTGGCGTTGTTGTGACGGCGCGCAAGCTCAGCCGAAAGCGGTTCGGTTACGACAGCGCAGCGCACGCCCGGCACTTTGTTCGCCGCAATCGAAATGCCCAAACTCGAGCCGCACACGACGATGCCGCGCTCGGCTTGTCCGCTCGCAACGGCTTCACCCACGGCGTAGCCATATTGCGGATAGTCAACCGGCGTCGCATCGTGCGTGCCGAAATCCAAAATCGTGTGACCCTCTTCGCGCAGCATCTGCGCGATGCGGTCCTTGAATTCATAGCCGGCGTGATCGGCGCCGAGGGCAATACGCATAGAGCTTGAAATCCTAGCGTTCATGCAGTTCGCGTATTCGAGCGGAGCTTTCGATCAGGCGCTCCAGCGCGGTGACCTGACCCAACTCGAGTTTATCGACGCCATTGCGCGCGAGACGCTCATCGACGGCGTCGTCTTGGACGACCGGCATTTTCCGCGCACCGATGGCGACTACCTCGCCCAGATCAAGAAGCTGGCCGCGGACCTCGGCCTGACGATTGCCGCACTCGCGAGCGATGCCTTTTTCGTCAGCGATGAGGATGCGATGCGCGCCGCGATCGAACGCGCGGTTACGCTTGGCGCCCCGTTGCTCGCCGGCCGGCTCGGCGCGGAAACGGCGCTCTCATGGAGCGAGCAACTGCACAAGCTCAACGCCGCGAGTTCGTTCGCCAAATCCGCCAACGTGACGCTGGCGGTGCGCAACGCACCCGGCACATTCGCCGCGACCGAACACGAGTGTAAGCGCGTGAGCAAGGAGACAGACTCCGCGTGGCTACGCTATGGGCTCGAGCCAGCCGCATTCGACGCTGCAAGCGACGTCACGTCGCTGCGCCGGAAGACCGTGTTGCTTTGGGTTGACTCGCCGCAAGCACCGGTCGATCCGATGTGGCACGACTTTCACGGCTTCGCGGTCATAGAAAAAACTCAACCGCACAAAGCGTCTTCCATGCGAGGCAACTGAACCTGTGGTCTCACAGGTGGGTGCGGCCCGGGCGCTTTGCGGGCAGGCACGAGGCCCAAGCCCTCTCGTCGTATCCGGAGCTGGTGCTCCCGAGGTATTTAAGTCGGTTCGGCACCTATAGCATGGTGCGCGCTAAGCGCAGTCGAGCCTCACTAATGTACCACCCGCCGTCAAGGGGTTGACACCCGGGGTCGGGCGCGGGATGGAGAGGCGCTATGTACGCCCTCTCAACCTTTACACAACACGGAACGCTGCGCGTTCCCCGCGCCGACGACGCGCTCTACCAGCAAGCCAAGCAGTACCTCTCGCGCGATCCGCTCGAAGCGAAACTCTTCAATGAATTGGAGCGCTCCCCCGACGGACGCACGTACCATCTCACGATCAACCATCGCAACGACGATCATTTCGATCCGGGCGATAACGAGATCGCGTGGGATCCGTACAGTGCGTTGCGAACGACGCGTGGTGGCTCGCAGTCACCTGCACTCGGGCTCGGACACGAAGTCGATCATGCGGTCGAAGATCCGGTCAGCGCCGAACGCTTGCGCAACACGCCCGATCCGCGCTATGACAATGCAGAAGAACGGCGGGTCATCACGGGAAGCGAAACGCACGCAGCACGCATCCTCGGTGAATCGATCCGTTACGATCACAGCGGAACGACCTATCGCGTTGAACTCTCCGGTATCGAGGTAAACATGGAGCCTATTGTACTCGCCGTCGCAATCGCCGTGAGCGGCGCCAGGAGTCTCGAGATCGATCACGTGCCCAACGATATTGCCTATCGTTCGGCACTCACGCCGAGCGACGTCGCTGCGCGCGCGCGCGTTCGCGTCGAATCGCGCAACCCGCAAACGATTGACAGTATTGTCGCGGCAATCCGCGCGACCGATGCGTATCCCGACACGCAGACCGCCGATCTGCGCTACGTGATTCGTCTGCGCGATGCACGCGGCGCGACCCTCACGGTCATTTACCTCGACGCATTTGGGACGCGCGGCCTCGTTAGCGGCCAACCGGTCCGTTTCGCCGGCGACGCGATCAAACGCTCCATCGTCGCTGCATTTCCGTCGCTCTATAAGTGATCGTCGAAGAACGCAGCCGTTGCGCTATCGGTGCGCAGCCATGAATTCCAGCGCAAGAATCCATGCGCTTCATCCGGTAAGACCATCAATTGATACGGAACGTGTTGCAACTGTAATCGTGGCACCAAATCGACCATTTGGTGAAACGCGACGTCGGGGTCTTCATCCCCCTGAATGAGTAATACGGGCGAGCGCCACGTCGTGATTGCGCCGACCGGCGACGAATTCCAGGCGAGCTTCAACCACGGCTTCACATCGATGCCGGCACTCCCTTCGCCACCGCTAGCGAAGTAGTCGAGCGCGTCGTGCGTTAGATCATGCACGCCGCTGTAGTCCACGCCTGCTTTGAAAACGTCGGAATTGCGTGCGAGCGCGAGCGCCGTAAGATAGCCGCCCCACGAGCCGCCCCAAATCCCGATTCTATTCGCGTCGACAAAATGCTGACGTTGAAGCCAGCGTGCGCCGGCAAGAACGTCTTGATACTCGCTCGCACCGGTCCAACCCGTACGTACCGCGTAGTGAAAATCGTGTCCGTAGTTGACACCCGAGCGGTAATTGACGGAGAGCACGCTGAAGCCACGGCTTGCGAGGTACTGATTCACGGCGTAGCCGTTGTTGTAATAGTCGATGGGGTTCCAGGTCAGCAGCATCTGTCGCATCGGCCCACCGTGAACGAATACGATGGCGGGTTCTCGCGTGTTTGATGCTCGCGAGAATAGTTGCGCGTGAATCAGCGTGCCGTCTGGCGCGCGATATGTTACCTCCGTGGGGAAGACAAGCTGTGCGCTCGGATAATTGGCCGGCACGAGCGCGGCATCAAGCAAGCGCTCCGCGCCACCATTTGGCGCGCGCAGCGCGACGAGCGGAGGACGCTGTGCGGTTGCGGTAACGTATGCGATGCTTCCGTCGGCTAGCGGTGCGGGCCACCACTGCGAGCCGGCGCCTCCGGTTAACGGCGTAGCTTTGCCGCCAACAAGATCGAGATGGAAGATATGCCAACGATCGACGTCGCTCGGCGTCGCGCCGCTATTTGCAACGTAGAACGCGGAGCGAGCGTCGTCAGTTACGGCGAAACTCACGACCGCGAAGGCGCCGCCGGTCAACTTGCGGACGTTGCCGCCATCCGCGTGCACCGCATACAGGTGGGGCCAGTTATCTGCCTCACTCAAGAAGAGGAGCTGCGCGTTGCCGGCCCAGGTGAGATCAGGGTCGCCGCCTTGCGTCGGAAAAGAGGCGCGAGACGTATGAGCGCTGTGCCACACCTCGCGCGCAACGCCGTCCGCGACACGCGCGACCCAAATCGACCACGGTACGATCGGCATCTGCACGGGTGATTGCAGCGCGCCGCCCTTTCCCGGCGTGCGCGTGAACGCTATACGCGTTCCATCCGGCGACCAGCGGGGGTTCCAATCATTGGTCACCGACGGCGCCAAAAATTCCAGCGGCTGGTCGTCGCCACGATAGACGCCGATAAACGCATGGTCGCCGCGCTCGGAAACAAACGCCAGCGCGTCGCCGTTCGGCGACCAATGGAGATCGGCGTCTTTGCCGGCGTCGTAGAACAGTCGTTTGGGCTGCGCGCTTCCATCGGTCGACACGATCCACACCTCACCGTTGCGCAGGAACGCCACGCGCAATCCGTCGGGTGCAAGTGCGGGAGCGCGTCCAATGGCGAGCATCGTCGAGGAACCGCTCGACGTGTCGACTATCCAAAGCTGGGTCTCGGGCTGGGCGATACTCAGGCTTGGATTCTCGCTACTGCCGTACGCATACACCAGGTGCGATCCGTCGCGCGAGAGGGCGACGCCATTGATGCCGCGTCCGTCATCCTGGTGCTTCACAACAAGCTCGCGCGGTGTGTAGTCCGGCGCGCGTGCAAACCAGATGCTGCGCTCACCACGCTGATCGATGGCATACGCTATCGCCTTACCATCTACACTCCCGTCCAGCGTCTCCGGAAACGGATATGACAGGACGTCGCCCATCGAGAATTTTTCCGGCGCACTTGCACCGAAGAGCGAGCACACAAGTATAACGACCGCAAGGCGATGAACGTTTAGCATGCTCGTTGGATACGCGTAGCGAATGCGCTGTTCCCATGCGCGCACTGCTCGTCTTTATTTTCTTGGTTATAACATTGCAACAATCCGCAGCGGCCCAGCTCGACACATCGCTTGAAACACAGCTTCGCACCGTCGCGGGCGGCTATCCCGGCACGATCGCACTCTATGCCACCGATCTGCATAGCGGCAGAAGTGTCGCAATCGATGCCGATACTGCGGTGCCAACCGCATCGGTCATCAAACTGACCGTGCTCTTCGAAGCGCTCAAAGCGATTCAGGATGGGCGTAAACACTGGAGCGATCCGCTGACGTTGACCAAAGCGAACGAAGTGGAAGGATCCGGTGTCTTGGCGCTCTTCGACACGCCGGCGAAGCTCACGCTCAAGGACGCACTGACCCTGATGATCGTGTTGAGCGATAACACCGCAACGAACATGGCGATCGATGATCTGGGTCTGCAAAATATCGACGATCGCATTCGCTGGATGGGCTTGCCGAACACGTGGCTCTTCAAGAAGGTGTTCATGGATCCGGTCCCTCCCGTGCCCGCCGATCAGCTGAAATTCGGACTAGGTAAGACCACGGCGCGCGAGATGGCCATGGTGATGGAACGTTTCGCCACGTGCAATCTGAACGCGCCGGATGTCACGTCGCCGCCCTCGGAAAGCGACCGCGCAATCTGTAACGTCGCGCTCGATATGCTCAAGGCGCAGCAAGACCGCGGCGGCATTCCGCGCTATCTCAACGGTCTCACGATCGCGAATAAAGGCGGGGCTGTTGACGCGGCGCGTAACGATGTCGGGATCGTCTATGCAAAGAATGGTCCGATCATCATTTCCGCGTTTCTCTCGACCACCAAAGAGGTCAATTGGACCTGGGATAATCCCGGACAGCTCATGATCGGCAAGCTCTCCAAAGCAATTGTCGACGCCTGGCAATAGCCGACCGACTTTAAGAATCCAGCACTTTGACTTGGCCGCGTGGTGCATCGCTTTCCACGTAGCGCGCGCGGCCGGTGTACAGCGCGAGCATCTGTGCCGCAACGAGCCAGGCGAGCGTGTTGAAGGCCGGTCCAACGACGGGCCCCAGGACCTGCACATCGCCGAGTCGACCGCCGATCGCGTAGCGCAAGCTATCGGCGGCGGCGGCTTCGAGTATCGGGCGATTGACGACTTGGCGCGAGACGTCATCGACGATCGCAATCGATGCGCACGAGGCATCGAGCATCGCACCGCTGCCGTGGCGGAACTCACCGGCCGAAAATCCCTCGGCGTGAATATAGCTGGCCTCCTTGAGCTTGAGCGCAAACTCGTGAGCAATCGGCAGTCCATAGCCGGTGCCGAAGATCAGCACGCTCTGCGGCTCGCGATCCGCTGCGCTGCCGTGCGCACCGCGTCAACACCATCACTGTCGAGCCACGAGCGCACGTCGTTCGCCGTTTCGATCAGCGCATGCGCATTGCGCTGATGCGGCTGACCCACGATACCCGCAGCCCACAGCAGAATCGCCGCGGTCGCGGTGACGCTCTTGCTCGCCGGAACGGCGACTTCGGGTCCCGCACCGACGTCGATCGTCAGCGACGCGCGATCGGCAAGCGGCGACTTTGGCGAATTCGTCACGGCAATGAGCAGTTTGGGGTTGAGCACATCGAGCGCGTGTAGTAAATCCTCCGATTGCCCGCTCTGCGAGACCGCAATCGTGGCCGATCCGGTGTAGGCAACGTGGTCGAGCGTCGCTTCCGTCGCCGCCAGTGCATGCGCGCGAATCGCACACGGCGCAGTGCGAGCGCGCCGAGCTGGGCCATGAAGAGCGAACTGCCGCTACCCAGAAGGATGATGTCCCTTCCATCGATCGCGCTCGCAAGGGCATGCGCCTTGTCCGATCCTGCGATTGCCGCCCAGACATCGGGTTGCTCGCGAATTTCCTTTTCGAAATGTACGCCTAACACTATTGCCGTTGATTCGCTGCGCACACAGTGAGACCGCCAAGGATGTAGAAAAGAGGAGCATGGCTTTGCAACGTGCTGCTATTTGCTTGTTCTTGGCTGTCTTGTGTGCATGCACAAAGATCGGCACGCCTACAAGCAGCGGAGCGAATCCCTGGACGATTCCCGGCGTGCTCCGGATCGGCGATCGAGAGGAACCCGATAACCTCAATCTCATGTTCGGGCACACGCTCGCGACGGGAGAGATCGACTGCCTGCTCTTTTCATTCATCCTGCGCAGTGATGCCGACGGTAATCTCTTTCCGGACTTAGCAACGGTTGTGCCGACGCAGCAAAACGGGGGCATCAGCCGCGACGGCAAGACGATCACGATCCATCTGCGTCACGGCGTGCAATGGTCTGACGGCGCGCCGCTCACGGCGGCCGACTGGCTCTTCACCTACCATGCGGTGCTCAATCCGGCAAACAATACGAAAACGAACTACGGATGGAGCGAGATCGCCTCGGCTAACGCGCCCGATCCGTACACCATCGTCATCCACCTCAAAAAACCGGCCGTCGAGGCGCTCGAGATCCTGACGATGGGCGGCGACGCCTATCCGCCGCTGCCTGCGCACCTCTTGGCGAAGCTCCCCGACATTAATCGCGCCGCCTTCAATAGTGCACCGATCTCAAGTGGTCCGTTTATATTGCAGCGCTGGGATCGCGGCGAGCAACTCACCTTCGTAGCAAACCCGCGCTATTTCCGCGGACCACCCAAGCTCAAAGAGATCGTCTGGAAGATCATTCCGAATCCGACCACGCTTCTCAACACGTTGCGCGCACACCAAGTCGACCTCTATCCTTCTGTGAGCGAGGATAATCTCGACCAGTTACACACGATCTCCGGCATCACGGTTAACAAACGTCTGGTCGCGTGGTGGCAACACCTCAACATCAACATGAGTCGTCCCGCGCTTAGCGATCCACACGTGCGCACCGCGATCGCCGAGGGCGTCAACTGGAAACGCATCGTTGATACCGTCTATCATGGGAGCGGCACGCTCGCGGTCTCGGACATCTTCCCGCAATCATGGGCGGCGCCGGACCTCCCGCCGTACCGTTACGATCCTGCTGATGCAAAGCGCCAACTCACGCAAGGCGGTTGGCGCATGGGCGATGACGGTGTCATGAACAAAGGATCACTTGCCTTACACTTCTCGCTCTCAGCGACGACCGACAGCGATGTCAACAACCGCGCCGAACTGCTGATCCAATCGATGCTGCAACAGATCGGCATCGGTATCGAGGTCCACAATTATCCGGCGAACCTGCTCTTCGCGCAGAATGGCCCGATCTATACCGGCAAGTACGACCTCGAATGGTCACAAGCGATCAACGGCGCCGATCCCGACGATTCGGGCTCATGGAACTCGCACTTCATTCCGCCGCACGGCGCCGACACGAGTTGGCTGCGCGATCCGATCGTCGATCGAACCAGCGAGGCCGCCGCGAGCACGTTCGACCAGCACGCGCGCAAGGCGTTCTACCAACAGGAAGCCGCACGCATCCGGCAGTTAAATCCGTCGATCTTCGCGTTCTGGCACGAGAGCTACTACGCGTACAATACCGATTTGAAGAACTTCAAACCCGCCGCCTTCATCGCCGACGAGTGGAATGCGTGGGAATGGGCGATCTAGATCCCAATCGATAGCGAACTATCCGCATTGGCCGCTGCACGATTTTCGGCCGGATACACCCGGACCGATTACTACATTTACACCCACTGGTCGGCATCCGACTACGCGACAGTGTTCCCGGCGTACCACTTCTGCATCGCAACGACCGCGCAAGGCATCGTCGTCGTCAACACGCACGACGTGCGTGAAAACATGCGCGCGGTCTACGATGTTCCCGCGTCGCCCTACGCGCAACACACGGGCGGCCGCAATTCGTTTGCGCTTGGGATCTCGATCATGGGAATGGAGGGTGCGACGCCGCGGACTTCGGCGCGTATCCGCTGACCGAAGAACTGATCGACGGGCTGTGCCTGGTTGGCGCGCGTCTCGCGGCATTCTACCACGTGCCGATCGATGCCGAACACATCATGTCGCACGCGGAGGTCGCGGTGCGCGAAGGCTACTTCGGCACAGGCGAGGACGAGCGGTGGGATATTGCGCGTCTGCGTCAGAGCGACGCGCCACTGGTGGAACGCGACGCGCTCGAGGTCGGAGAGGAGCTGCGCGCGCGGATGCGCGCAGTCTGGATGACCTCCGGCGAGGCCCAACCGATCTAGAACTTCTTGGAAACGAAGAACAAGAAGTACTGACCTGTTACGCCCCGCTCGCGTAACTGTATTGCCCGGGAATCGCACCGCGTGTAGGCACCGCCGCCTAGCGGCCAGAGCGGTCCGCAACCTGCACCGAGCGACGGCGTGTGCGCCAGCTGGTTGGCGACACACGGCGTAACGGGGTTGAGGTTGTTCAGGATGTTCGTTCCCTGCACGCCGATGGTAATGTCCTTGTTCGGACCCACGCGCAATGCGATCGTGCCGTCGAGGATGCCGTATCCATTCGTCTGATGCAGGATCTCCGAGACCGTACCATGCGACGAGCTCGTCGATCCGCTGTAGTAGAACGATGGACCCTGCTGATACCACATCGGATAGAAGCTCAGGTCGTTGACGTGGATATCCATGGTCAGCGTACCACTGAGCAACGGATCGTATGGCGAGCGCACGCGGATGCCTTGCGAGACCGCCGACGGCGGCAGCGGCGTGAGCCCGAAGGGTGTGAGCAGCGAGGTCAGCGTGTTCGTCCAGAAGTTGTCGTACGTTCCCGTGAGCCAGTACGACACGCCGACTTTATGGGTGTCGGTGTGATATACGCCGAGTTCCGCGCCGAAGCTCTGCCGCATGCCGCCGTTGTACGGCACGGCCGGGCCGGTTGCATGCAGTTCTGCGTCGTGGGACTTGTCGGCGTACACGTATACGGCGTGTAGTTTTCGTAGAGATTGGTCGTTCGTAGTAGTATGGACCGAACTTAAACGAGGTGCTCGGATTGAGCTGATGCTCCACACAAGGTTGGTGCTGTGGTAGATCGTCGATCGGGCTGAATCCGCAGCGTTGCCGAGGTTGGTCCGCAGTAAGGTGTGCTCGCGGGAAGCCGTTGAGCGCGCTCGATGGGATGTCCGATAAACGTAGGCTGTGCCGGCGAAGGTATCGTGTCCGTGTAGGAACCGATGAACACGTCACGCGAGCCTGCCTGGTATCAAAGAGAACGTCGGGTTCCATACGCCGACGGACGTACCGCATTGGGATAACCCCCGGACGCCCAGCCGCGCGGAATATGGCTCGGGAAGGTCGACGTATAATCGACGCCGGCCACGAGCCGTCCGAATTGAAGAACGTCGTGTAATACACCGCGTCGACGTTGTTATCGTCTCTTGCTGAAGACCAGCTTGGATCTCGGTGTCTCGCTGATGTCGTTGGTGTAATCCAGCGATGCGAGGTACATGTTGAACGCCGGTCTTGGTAATAGCCGGTACCACAATGCCTTGGAGATCGCGAGGACGCCAGAATCGGTGATCCGGCTTATACGGCAGCGCCGGGCACCGGAACGGCAAATCCGGCGAGTTCGATATAGGGAATGTCGCATCGAGAATCGATCGAAGATGTATTGATTGAAATTCCGGCAGGCGCAGCGCAAAAACGAGTGGTCGTTGATGATGTGGTCCATGCAGCTGCCGATGCCGGAGTAGTGGTGCCAAATGCCGCCGCCACTGCGTGGCGGTGCCGAAGCCAAACCCACGGGACACGCCTGCCCGTTGGGCGCACGCCCCCGATGCCCCGGTCCACGTGAGCCGGCCCTTGAATCGGATCGCAGTTGCACCGCTGCACGGCACCGCGGTGAGCGCACCGCGCCGGCTGACGCGGAACGTTGGGATGAAGTCCCCGAGGCCATTGGATGAGGAACTGGAAATCGTCTGTTGTCCGGTTGTAGTGAAAGTTGCCATGAGGTCGGTGGTCTGACCGGACCCGGTCCGTTAGCTTGCGACAACCTCCGCCGGATAGAACTGCCCCCACCCGTTCATCGCGTTGGTGACGTCAGCCGAAAGGTACCACGACCATTTCCGGTTTGGTGTAGCGCCGCCGTATTCGAACGTTCGTACGCGTTCGATACGTTGGTGATCCAGCATGCGAGCACAGCTGCTCGGGGTAGGTACCGGTCTGACGACCGTATTGATGATGCGAGACCGCTGGACGACTGCGATGCGCTCAAGCCTCCGGTATAGACTCGATATTGTTGATACCAACGTTCGAGAGGTTCGCGTGAACAACCCGGTAATGCGCTCGTTGATCGGAATACCGTCGATCGTAGGCAATATCCGACACGTCGCCGCCGTGAATACGCGGCTGCGCCGGGAAGCCGCTCCCGTCACACCGGGAATCGCAGCGATGTATTGATAGAGCGTTTGTGTCGTACCGAGTGAAATCGCGTTGAGCTGCGCACCCGAAACGTGGCTGTCTCCGTCTGATCGGCCTTGACGAGCGAACCCGACTGGAGCTTACCGTCGCAATCGTCTTGAGCATTTCGAAAGCTTGAAATCTTGCCGGTTGGTTTCGTCTTGAAACACGGTGATGCCGGGAAGACTGACCGGGTGTATCCCGTCGCATTGACCGAAACCGAATATGTATCTGCACTAAGGGCTTGCAGTACGTAAAAGCCCTTGGCGTCGGTCGTTGTTGCGCGATGGTCGGTCGGCGAATTGGCGACGACCTGCGCGCCGGCGACCGGTGAACCGGTGGTTGCGTCGACGACGGTGCCGTCGATCTGGCCCGTCGTGCCGGCGAACACCGGCGGCGCGACCCCGACGATCAACGTACAGACGACCGCGAGTGCGATCGCGAACCGCGCTAAGCGCGTACGAAGAGTCAAACGCATCAAACTCCCTCTATTCGGACGAAAACGGCCTCAGGGAAAAAGAAAAGTGACCGACGCAGGACGCGTACGTTCACTCTTAAGGCGCTTAATGGCGAAAGCCCAGCCTAGTCTTCGGACTCAAGAAAATTTCGGGTACAGCGACCGCCTCCGAGGATCGCGCAGCGGCGCCCAGAATGCGCGCCTCTGTGGCACTCTCGCTCTCGATCGCGCCGCTTGATCTACAGCTCAAACATCCGTTCAAAATCGCCCGCGGTGAAGAGACCGTGGCGCATTCGCTGCTCTTTCGCTTGCACGACGGCGAGTTCGAAGGTTTGGGCGAGGCGACGCCGATCGAACGATATCACGAGTCCCAAGACAGCGTCGCGTACTACTTCGCCAATCATGAGCTTCTTTCGCAGGATCCTTTTCAACTCGAAACGCTGATCGACTCGCGTATTCCGCCGGCTGCGCGCGCCGGGCTCGATCTCGCGCTGCACGACCTGCTCGGCAAGCGCTTAGGCGTGCCGCTCTACAAGCTGCTCGGTCTCGATCCGGCACGCACACCGTATACGTCATTTACGGTCGGTATCAGCGGCCCGGAGATGGTGCAGCAAAAGCTCAAAGAGATCGGCGACCACCCCGTGCTCAAAGTGAAACTCGGGTTGGGGACTGCGCGCGAACAGATCGAAACGATTGAGACGATTCGTCATCAGTACACCGGTACGATCCGCATTGACGCCAACGAGGGCTGGACCGTTGACCGGGCCATTCACATTTTGAACGAGCTGACGCGCTACGAAATCGAGTTCTGCGAACAGCCGATTCCAGCCGGATCGCCACAGGGCTTGCGTGCAATTCGCGAACGCACGCGCATTCCGATCGTAACCGACGAAGACTCGCTCGACGCCCGCGACTTGCCTGCACTCCTGGGATGTGTCGACGGCGTGAACGTGAAGCTCGCCAAGACGGGCGGAATTCGCGGCGCACTCGCGATGATCAACACGGCGCGCGCGCTTGGGTTCAAAATCATGCTCGGCTGCATGGTGGAGAGCGCGATTTCCGCGACCGCCGCAGCGCAGATCTCGCCGCTGGTCGATTGGGCCGACCTCGACGGACCCTTCCTCACAAAGGACGACCCGTTTATCGGCGTGCAGTACGAGAAAGGCAAACTGGTGCTTCCGTCCCGGCCCGGCCTCGGCGTGCGCGAGCGCAGGGCGGCATGAAGCGTCGCTACGCAATCCTAGCTCCGGGTTACTTCGCGAACGACGCAAAGACCGCACACGGCGTCATTGCCTACGGGAGCGACGAGACCGTCGCGGTTATCGACCCGACACGCGCGGGTGAGCGCGTGCGCGATGCTGCACCGCATCTTCAGAGTGATGCACCGATCGTTGCAAGTGTTGCCGAGGCGCTGGCGTTTGCACCGACGGCGCTACTGATCGGCACGGCACCGATCGGAGGTAGCCTGCCGGCGGCGTGGCGCACCGAAATTCTCGCGGCAATCGCCGCGAAGCTGGAGATCGTCAGCGGCCTGCACGATCAACTCGGCGCCGATACTGAATTCAAGCTCGCGGCACAACGGGCCGGCACGACGATCTGGGATGTACGCGAACCACCGGAAGTGCCGCTCTTTTCCGGCGCTGTCTATAAGGTTGCAGTGCCGACGCTGCTTTTGGTCGGTAACGACTGCGCCGTCGGCAAGATGACGGTTGCACTCGAACTCTGCCGCGCCGCGGATCGCGCGGGCACGCGCGCGGCGTTCGTTCCGACCGGACAGACCGGCATCATGATCGCCGGCTGGGGTATCTCGGTCGATCGCGTCATCTCCGACTTCGCGCCGGGCGCGGCCGAAACGCTCGTGCTCTACGCAGCACAGTCAAACCCGGATCTGATCGTGGTCGAAGGACAAGGCGCGATCAACCATCCCGCGTACGCTCCGGTCACCCTTGCGTTGATGTATGGAGCGGCGCCCGACACGCTCGTGCTGGTCGTCGATCCGGCACGCGAGCGTGTGAGCGGCTTCAACACGCCGACGCTGGGCTATCGCGAACTGATCCGCATGCACGAAGCGTTGCTCGCGACGGTCAAACCGGCGCGCACGGTCGGTATTGCGCTCAACACGCGATTGCTCGACGACGCGCAGGCGCGCCAAGAAATCGCCCGTGCACGCAGCGAAACCGGTTTACCGGCCGACGACGTCGTGCGCTATGGACCCGACGCTCTCTATGCGGCAATCGCGCCAGCGCTCAAAACGAAGGGACAGCCGTGCGGCGTTTGATCGCCGCACTTCTATTTCTCGCGCTCTGCGCGTGCGCGCGGCCCGGCCCGATTCCCGGCGTCCTGCGACTCGGCGAGCCGAACGAACCCGACTCGCTCAACCCGATGTTTGGACACTCGGCCGCGACCGACGACATCGATGTGTTGCTCTTCACGCATCTGCTGCGCTACGACGCAGACGGCAACATGATTCCGGATCTCGCGATCACCGTGCCCACCACGCACAACGGAGGGATAAGCGCCGACGGCCGCACGATTACGCTGCACTTGCGACATGGCGTCACGTGGTCGGACGGCGCGCCGCTTACCGCCGCGGATTGGCTTTTCACCTATCGCGCGGTGCTCAATCCGCGCAACAATACCAAACTCAACTACGGATGGGACAAGATCGCATCGGCAGCGGCGCCCGATCCCTACACGCTCGTCATTCACTTGAAGCAGCCAAGTGTTGCGGTACTCGGCATTCTCGCAGTCGGCGGCGCTGCGTACCCGCCGTTGCCCGCGCACCTGCTTGCAAAGCTACCGGATATCAACCGCGCGCCGTTCAACAGCGCGCCGATCTCGAGCGGACCCTATCTCTTGCAGACGTGGACGCACGGCGGGTCGCTCGTGTTCGTTCCGAATCCGCGCTACTGGCGCGGTGCGCCCAAACTCAAAGAATTGATTTGGCAAGTGATCGCCGACACGAACTCGCTGCTCGCGTCGATGCAGACGCACGCGATCGATCTCTATCCAACTGTCGACGGCAATTCGGTTGCAGCGTTGGCAAAGATTCCGGGCATTCGGTTGCTGCATCGCTCGATCGCGAATTGGCGGCACCTCGGCATCAATATGAGCAAGCCCGGACTGTCGGATCTGCGCGTACGTCAAGCGATCGCGCAAGGCATCGATTGGAAACGGCTCAACGACACCGTCTATCACGGCTACAATCGGCTCGCGGTGTCGGACATTTTTCCCGACCTGTGGGCAGCGCCAACGCTGCCGCCGTACCGCTACGACCCGCAGCGCGCACGCACGTTGCTCGCGGCGGCCGGCTACACCAGCGCGCATCCGCTGCGATTGACGATCTCGGCAACCGTAGCCGCCAAGACCAACGAAGATGCGGAGCTCGTCATGCAGTCCGCTCTTCGTCCGCTCGGCATCGAGCTCTCGATTCGCAACTATCCAGGCAGTGTGCTTTTCGCGCAGGACGGCCCGATCTACAAGGGGACCTACGATCTCGAGTGGTCGATCGACACCAACGGCCCCGATCCCGACAATGCCGGCTTGTGGAATTCCGCGTTCATTCCACCCAAAGGCGCCAACACGTCGTGGTTACGCGATCCGGTCGTCGATCGCACGAGCGCTGCGGCCGCCGCAACGTACGATCAAGCCACGCGCAAGCGCCTCTATCAGGAAGAAGAGACGCGCATGCGTCAACTCGTACCCGCGGTTTTCTTCTATTGGGAGACGGCGTACTACGGCGTGAGCGACCATGTAACCGGTTTTCGCCCGAGTGCGTTCGTAAGTGACATGTGGAACGCATGGCAGTGGAATATCAAGTGACCTGCACCCCTCTGATACGCAATGTCGCTGCACGTTTTTCGATATGATGGACGAGGAGCGATGAGCGACAAAAGCCAAGCTTTGCGAGCGAAGAGCGACGAAGTCGATCGCTCGAAAAGCGGCAGCCTTTCAGGTTACGCGCAGCACGGGCATGTCGTCGGCGTTGCTCGTCGGTCACAGAGCTACTGCTATGCTCCCTCCTCGCGCCTTGCCGAAAACGCCCGTGGTGCACGTAACGACACCGCGCATCAGGGGGGTGCAGGTCACTAATGTTCTCACAAGCGTTGAATGTACGAGGCGGCACTACGCTGCGCTTCGAGCCGGTGCGGGGCGGCGTCATCAGTTGGAACACCTACGCTCCGTCGGGGACGTTGCGCTTTCGCATACTGCGCGCGGGCGCGCCGGCAAGCGCATGGTACGACTACGCACAATGGCACACGAGCGGGCGCAAATCGTTCAGCCCCACGAGCGATCGCGACGGCATTGGCGTTGATACCGATGTGTTGCGCGCCGAACAGCCTTTTGACGGTCTCGACTTGCTCGCCGACGGGATCGACTTCAACTTGCTGGCATTTGCTGCGCCGTCACGCACGAGCCCATCGCTTCCCTACGCGCGCAACGCGATGATTTTGGACGTGCCGGCTCGCTCGCAATACATTTTTCCCGAGGAACGCGGCTGGTGCAGCGCAGCCAGCCTGGCAATGGTCAACGCGTACCACGGCATCGATCGTCCGGTCGAAGAGACGGCGCGCGCGGTGCTCGACCGAGCCTACAACGGTACCGGCAACTGGGCGTTCAACGCTGCATATAGCGGCAGCCTCGGCTTGCGCGCGGTGGTAGCCTATCTCGCGAATTTGGATCAGGCAGCGCGCTTGATCGAGCGCAACCTTCCGGTCATCATCTCGTACTCATGGCGCGAAGGCGAACTTCCCGGCGCGCCGCTCCCGCACTCCGATGGACACTTAGCCGTGCTGCGGGGGTTCACCGAGAACGGCGATTGCGCGATCAACGATCCGGCGGCGCCCGCCGTTCGCGTTGTGTATCCGCGCGGCGCGATCGAAGCGATCTGGCAACGTAACAACGGTGTCGCCTACGTTGTCGCGCCGGTCGGGATCGACTACCAGAGCGTTCTTGCATGACCCAACCGCGCGAGCGTTTGCGCGCGCACACCGACGTCGGCAGCGCGCCCCTGCACATCGCACTTGTCGAGCCCGAGATTCCACCGAATACGGGCAACGTGGCGCGGTTGTGCGCGGCGACCGGATGCGCGCTGCATCTGGTCGAGCCGCTCGGTTTCTCGATCGACGATCGCGAGCTCAAGCGCGCCGGGCTCGACTATTGGGACGCAATCGACGTCGTGCTGCATCCGTCACTCGAAGCGTTTCTCGAGCGCACTGCCGCGCGCACGCGCTGGTTTCTTTCGACCCGCGCGCAACGGCCGTACGCGCAAGCTACGTTCGCATTCGGTGATATGCTCGTGTTTGGCCGTGAGACCAAGGGCTTACCAAGCGAGCTGCTCGAGCGCGAACGCGAGCACACCTTGCGCATTCCGATGCGCGAGGGCAGCGTGCGCAGTATCAATCTTTCAACGGCTGTCGGCGTTGTAGCGTATGCGGCACTTGCCGCAATCGGTTTTCCCGGATTGCAATGAGCATCGGTCCCGACGCGGACGACTTCAACGCACTCTTTCGCGGAGGTGCCTTTGGCAACTACGACATCTTCACCACGCGCTCGTACGCCGATTTCATCCATCGCAACGACATCGATCCGGCTCAAGCGATCGTCGTTCGCGAGCAAGGCTCACTACTCGGTGCGCTCGCCTTCGGCGTACGCGGAACGCGCGCATGGTTTGGCCTGATCGGCGTCGATCCGCAGTACCGTCGCGAAGGCGTGGGCGCACGCATGCTCGGCGATGCCATCACCGCCGTGCAAGCGCAGGGCGTGCGCACGATCGAGCTCGAGGTCTCACAACGCAACGCCGCGCCGATCGCGCTGTGCAAGAGTTTTGGTTTCGAGCAACGAGGCGAGCTGCTGGTTTGGGCGCGCAATGCGCGTGACGTGGCTGATGCGCTTCCGGCGGCTCGCCGTTTCACCGAGCCCGCGATCCGCGCGATCGTACCGTCACAGGCCGTATGCTGGCAGCGCGAATCGCGCAGCATCGCCCGGGCCGGCCGCATCGTCCTCTTGTCGCTACCAGGCGCCTACGCGTTTATTCGCACCGACGGCGAATTCGCGCACGTCCTGGACGCCGGCGCGCTCGATGCGACCCGCGCCCGCGAAATGGTCGGCGCACTGGACGAACGCGTCGTGCACGATCTCACGCTGAACAATGAACCAGCCGGCTCCGCTTTGAGCGCTGCGCTGGGGGACGCCGGGTGGCGCGTCGTCGAACGGCAATACTTGATGGTGCGTTCGCTATGAGGAAGCCGGCGGTCTACATTGGGAACGATCGCGTGCTGCTCTGGACCAAGAGCGGCTTTAAGATGTTCGTCGATTCGCGCGACGTATCGATCGCGCCGCACCTCATTCTCGAAGGCGTCTACGAGGAGCATACCGAGGCGGTATTACGGCGCATCCTCAAGCCCGGCATGCACGCGATCGAGATCGGAGCAAACGTCGGGCTCTTTACGCTGTTGATCGCACGCTGTGTTGGTGAAACCGGGTCGGTGTACGCATTCGAATGCGACCCGGTGCTCGCGCGCATCGCGCGCGACAATCTCGAAGTCAATGGTCTCGGCGATATCGGAACGATTGACGATCGCGCGGTTAGCAAAGCCGACGGCACCCTGGAATTTCGCGCGGCGTTGCGGCACCGCGGCGGCGGCACGCTCGTCCACGGCCTTCAGCAAATTCCGCAGCTGACCGAGGCCGAGCGTGAGACGATCAAGGTGCAGGCGACCACGCTCGATCGCTTTCTTTCCAGCTACGATCGCAAGATCGATTTTCTCAAGATCGATGCCGAAGGCGCGGAAGCGGACATCGTACGCGGCGGCCAAAGAATCTTCAGCGATCCAAGCTATCCGATCACCGTCATGATTGAATTTGCACCCGCGTTCGTGCGCAAGGCGGGCGCTGATCCCGCACTCCAACTGCGCGAGTTGGCCGAAACCGGCTTTACGTTCTCGCGCGTCGACGAGCGCCGCCGGCGACTCATACCGACCGACGGCGCCGAGCTCCTCGCACGCGAATTCTCCGATGTCGTGATGGTACGCCGATGATCGCCGCTCTGCTCGTAGCCGCGCTGCACGCAACGCCAACGCCTGTCGTGAACGGTGAGCCCTACACGCGCGCGCAACGGCTGGTGGACATCGGCAACGGGCGTCGCATGAATATCTATTGCATCGGTAGCGGTTCGCCAACCGTCATCTTCGACTCCGGGCTCGAGATCGGGTCCGGTACGGCACCATGGAGTCACGTCCAGCCGGCGATCGCACAATTCACCCGCGCGTGTTCGTACGATCGTGCGGGCGACGGGTTTAGCGATCCGGGGCCGCTCCCGCGCACGGCAAATGCCGTGGTCAGCGATCTGCATGCGCTGCTCGATCGCGCCGGCATTGCACCGCCGTACATTCTCGTCGGACACTCGATCGCCGGACTGTACGAGCCGCTGTTCGCGGACCGGTATGGGTCCGACGTTGCCGGAATGGTCCTCGTCGATCCATCGGCACCGGGTCAAGACGAACTCATCACGAGCCAATTCCCGAAGTATCAGGCCTACGAAGCGGAGCAGTCTGCAAGCATGCACAAATGCGCGGACGCCCCGACGCAGGCGTCGTGCGTGGGCCCGACGCTGCGCACATCTGCCGCGTGGGCAGATCCGGTCTCCGAAATCGACAACTTCAACGAAAGCGCCGCCGAGCTCAACGCCGCGTCACACGGCTATGGCGCGATGCCGATGATCGTCCTCACGTCGACCACCAACCTCAAAAGCATCCAGCCGATGATGGGCGCGACCAACGCGCAAGTCGCCACCGCCCAGGCCGGCTGGATTTCACTGCACGATCGGTTGGCAGCGCAGTCGACGCGCGGCATCAATTGCATCGTTCCGGGCGCCGGTCACTACATCCAGAACGACAAGCCGCAGGTCGTGATCGATGCGATCCGTCAGGTTATGGCGCTAACGCCGAGCGCGAAACCAACGTGCCCGGCTTCGGCATCAGTGCCGACGCGGCCAACGCCAACACCGCGAAGATCGCGATCGTCACAAACACACTGACCAATCCGAAAATATCGCCGATGTGCCCGAACGCCGGTGCCGCGATACCGCCGATGGTGTTGGCAAGTCCGAGCGTCACACCGGATGCGACACCGATGCGTTTTGGCAAATACTCCTGCCCCAGCACCACTAACACGCCGGCCGAAAGTCCGAGCGATACGCCGAAGAGCGCCGAGCACGTTATAGTAACCGCGGCGTTGTGCAGCGCGCCGGTATAGGCAATCGCCGCACCGCAGATCATCGTCAGTAGCATCGACAACGCGATCACCCGCCGCCGGTCGAAATGATCGCCGAGCAACCCACCAAGCATCGTTCCCCCGGCGCCACCGATCAGGAGTGCAAACAGCGCAAAAGACTGCACGAACGCATTGTCGTGGACAACGCGCAAGACAAAGATCGGCAAGAACGTGATCGCGGCGAGAAATGTGGTTGAACGCAACGCGACGACGACCGACATGATCGAGAAGCCACGCCAATCGTTATTTCCCGGACGTTCGCGATGCGCGCGCTGCGCCGTGCTGCGCACTTCGTTGAAGCGCGGCAATTCGCGTAGGAGCAACGCCGCAACGATCAGCGCTGGAAGCATCAGAAACGCGACGCCCTTCAATCCGAAGACGAGCAGCAACGGCGTCGCGAGCACCGGTCCGGCGGCAAAACCGATATAGCCGCCAACGGTGAAGAGACTCATGCCCGACGAGCGTTTGGGTCCGGCGAAATAATTGGAGAAACGCGAACCTTCCGGGTGAAACGCCGCGACGGCGAAGCCCATCAGCATCGCACCGGCAAGCATCAACGGGAAGGTCGGCGCGAGCCCGATCAGCGCGGTTCCCGTTGCGGCGAGCGCGAGCGCCGCGGGGATCACCCACGTCGTCGAGTGGCGATCGGAAAGATGGCCAAAACCAAGCTGGACCACCGAGCCGAGCAAGTTCGAGGCGAGCACGAGCGTTGCCGCGACAGCGAGCGTCAGGTGCCGCTGCGTAACCAAAAACGGGATCATGACCGGCAGCACGCCCTGATTGAGATCGGTGAAACCATGGGCAACGGTCAACAACCGAAGGCCGGCCCGGTCCGTCGAGGGCGTGACGGTAGGGCTAGCGAGAGAAGGCGCGCCGGCGGTCATGTGTCGAGTCTCCCACGAATCGGGTCCATAAGTCCAATACATAATTAGACTCGATTTGATAAGATCAATGCATCTATGGAAATCCGGCAGCTGCGCGCAGCGATCGCGATCGCCCGGAAGCTGAGTTTCACCGCGGCGGCCGAGGAGCTCGCCGTGGCCCAGCCGGCGCTCTCCCAGCAGATCGGGTCCCTCGAACGCGAGCTGGGGGTGCGGCTCTTCGATCGGACCAACCGGCGCGTGGCGCTCACCGATGCCGGCCGGGCGTTCGTGGCGCGGGCGGAGCGGATTGTTGCCGATCTCGATGGGGCAGCCGAAGAGATGAGCGCCTTCGCCGGCGGCCTGCGCGGTCGCGTGGTGGTGGGAACGTACCAGTCATTTGCGGAGTACACGCTGCCCAAGCTGCTCGGCCGTTTCCATGCCGAGCACCCGGGCATCGAGATCGCGCTGCGCGAGGGCATGGCAGACGCGCTGCTGGCGGCCCTGCACGGCGGCACGCTCGACGTCTTCGTCGGCGACGTCAGTGCAACGAGTCTTTCCGCGCAGAGTTTTCGGGCCGAGCCGCTGTATGAAGACGAACTCGTCATCGCCGTTGCGGCGCGCCATCCGCTCGCCGTACGCGCAACCGTGCGCATCGACGAACTACGCGACGAACCGTTCGTGATCTTTCGTCCGGGCTCGACGATGACGCATCGTTTGAACGCCCTCGCGCGCGACGCCGGCTTTGCGCCGCGTGTCGCATTCGAAAGTGAGGATTCGCTCACCGTGCGTTCGCTCGTGGCCGAAGGGCTGGGAGTCGCGCTCTATCCGCGCACGATCGGCAACACGCCCGGTCCCAATGTGGCGCTGCTCTCGGTCGCCCCGCAGCCGATCTTGCGCACGATGTCACTCGTAACACGCACCGGGCAGCACGGCGCGGCGACGAATAGCTTCCTCGTGTTTATCCGCGACGCGATCGGCGACTTCTAATGCCGAGTTTGAAAGCAATAGAACGCGCGATTATCGCGTGTGAACGGTGTCCCGAGTTACGCGAATATTGCGCGCAGGTTGCGCGCGAGAAACGGCGCGCTTACGCCGATCACGACTACTGGGGCAAGCCCGTTCCGGCTTTCGGCGATCCGCACGCGCGCGTGATGCTCGTGGGTCTTGCCCCAGGTGCGCATGGCAGCAATCGCACCGGGCGCCCGTTTACCGGCGATGCATCGGGTGACTTCCTGTATCCGGCGCTCTATCGCGCCGGCTTTGCATCGCAGCCGAAGGCGATCGATCGCAAAGATGGCCTGCAACTGCACGACGCTTTCATCACGTCGGCCGGGCGCTGTGCACCGCCGAAAAACAAACCGACACCGCAACAGTTGCGCAACTGTTTCCCCTTTTTACTCGATGAATTCGATGCACTGCCGAAGCTTGTGGTAATGATCGGGCTCGGCTCCGTCGGCTTCGATGCGATCGTGCGGATGCTGCGCGAGCGCGGCTTCACATTTGCATCGTCGCCGGTCTTTGGGCACGGCAGCGAATCGATCGCAACGAACGGGACGCGCCGCATCGTCGTGCTCGCGTCCTATCATCCGAGCCGTCAAAACACCAACACCGGCAAACTCACCGTGCCGATGTTCGATGCGATCTTCACGCGCGCAAAAGCGCTGCTCGCTACTTTATAAGCGGCCTTTGCTTCGGCATAACGGGCCGGCCGCAAAGATCGGTAAGCTGCGTCAATCCGTCTTTGATTTGGCGCACTTCGGTTCGCTCGTCCGGCTTGGGATCGCCGAAATACTTGCGCGCATCCTGAAATGCCTGGACGCGTGAATCTTCGCTTGGCGCGCGGATGACGACGATCGACGCCGGTGTCCCGTCGACGTTTGCTTGCACGACCAAATCTGCGCCATCCAACGTCAGCTCGCGTACTTCACACGAACGCAACGCGTCGGGAGAGGCAACCGGTGACGGGGACGCATCGCTATCTGCGTGGCTGCCGGCGCAACCGGCGAGTGCGATGAGCGCTACTGGAACGAGAGCGTTCGCCCGCACGAATCGACCGCTTTATCAGGAACCATCATTCCGCCGTTTGTGCCTGGTTTGAACGACACGATTCGTAGCGGCGGCGCATTGGTCCCCTCCGGGCCGTAGACCTTCTCCAGATCCTTTTCCATATCGTTGACTTCTTCCGGATTTTCTTTTGCGTCAACGATTTCGAAGCGCTGGACCGCGCCGTTTTTTGCCCACAGCACGCGGATTTGAATGCCTTGGTCGTTTTTGTAGAGGTGATCGCCACAAGATGGTCCGGCCGTCGCCGCGCGCACGGGCAGCGCGAGCACACCGGTCAGCACAAGGAGTGCGCCGGCGGTCGCTGCAGCGGTGACGAGTCGAAGGTTCACGCTTGAATTATTGGCCGCTTGGCTGTTCAGGGGCTTCACTGCGTAGGTAAAGTTCTCGCAACAGGGCCTCCGGAACGGGTGAGGGGGCGTCCATCATCACGTCGCGCGCCCCTTGGTTCTTGGGAAATGCGACGACCTCCCGAAGGTCCTCTTCTTGGCAGGCGATCATCGCGATCCGGTCGATGCCCAGCGCCATCCCCCCGTGCGGGGGCGCCCCGTACTCGAGGGCGCGGACAAAGAATCCGAACCGATCCTCGATTTGCTCCGGCGTCATGCCCAGCATCTCGAAGATCTTCCGCTGCAGCTCGGGCTTGTGGATACGAATCGACCCCGACCCAAGCTCCCAGCCGTTGAGGACCATGTCGTAGTGCTGCGCGCGCATCTTTTGCGGATCCGTGTCGATGTATTGCCACTGATCCTCACCCGGCGACGTGAACGGGTGATGCGAGGGTACCGCCTTGCCGGTCGCTTCATCGATCTCGAGATATGGAAAATCGAGGACCCAGCAAAACGCAAACGTGTTGGGGTCACGTAATCCGCAACGCTCGCCTACGAGCGTTGCGCATCTTCCCGGCAACGGCGAGCGCGAGCGCAGGCGCATCGGCGAAGAGCAAGATCGCGTCGCCGGTCTCGCTGCCGGTTGCTGCACGCAACTTCGCCACGTGCTCGTCGGAGATGAACTTCTGCGCCGACGATTTCGTACCGTCCGCGCCGAGCGCAATCCACACCATGCCTCTGGCACCGAAGTTCTTCGCGTCTTCGGTGAGTGCGTCGAAATCACGCCGTGAAAGCGCGGCGCCGCCCGGATACCGCAATGCGACGATCGCGCCGTCGCTCTCGATCACCGACTTGAACACCACGAAGTCCGTTCCGCTGAAGACGTCGTTGACGCGCTGCAATTCCAGACCGAAGCGCAGATCGGGCTTGTCGACTCCGTAGCGCGCTATCGCCTCTTCGTGTTTGAGCCGCGGAAACGGGGCGAGGTCGATATCGAGGCAGCGCTTCCAGACGTAGCGCATGCATGATTCCATCGTCTCGAGCACGTCTTCTTGCGTGATAAACGACATCTCGACGTCGAGCTGCGTGAACTCAGGTTGCCGGTCGGCGCGCAGGTCTTCGTCGCGCATGCAACGCGCGATCTGCATGTATTTCCCAAAGCCGGAGATCATCGTGATCTGTTTGAGAAGCTGCGGCGACTGCGGCAGCGCGTAGAACGTGCCGGGATAGAGGCGCGACGGAACGAGGTAGTCGCGCGCGCCCTCGGGCGTGCTCTTGATCAGCATCGGCGTTTCGATCTCGATAAACTCGCGCTCGTCGAAGAAATCGCGCATCGCCTTGACGATCTTATGGCGCATGCGGATATTGCGCTGCATGCGAGGGCGACGCAGGTCGAGATAGCGGTACTCGAGGCGCAATTGTTCGTCGACGTTGCCGTCAAGATTGACTTGGAACGGTGGTACCTGCGAACGATTGAGCACTTCCAATTCGTCGACGCCGACCTCGACCGCGCCGCTGGCAAGCTGATCGTTTTCGGTGCCGCCTGGGCGCGCGCGAACCGCGCCGCGCACGCGCAGTACGTCCTCGTTGCGCAGGTGCTCGGCTTCTTTAAAACTCGGATGTTGCGGATCGAAGACGATCTGCGTAATGCCGTCGCGGTCGCGCAGATCGACGAAAATCAAGCCGCCGTGATCGCGGCGCCGGTTCACCCATCCGTTTAGTTCGGCTCGCTCGCCGACATCGCTTGCGCGCAGTGCGCCGCACGAAAACCGTTTTACCAAACCCTTATTCCTTTAGGTGCTTGTCCTGAGCTTGTCGAAGGGCGTCCTTGACGCCGGACACATAATAGTACTGTTGCACGAGGTCCCGCGCAAACTTTGAACGGCCGGACCGTGCATCGAAAAATGCCAGCAGTCCGGGCGTGTGTTCGAGCACACTGTGCAATCCGAGCGAAACCGGGGTCATCCCCAAGTTCAGCTGAACGGCAAAATCGGGATGTTTGCGATAAAAGCGCACCGTCGAGCGCCCCGCCAAGCGCATCTTCTCTTTCTGATCGTCATGCGGCACATCCTGACAGTGATAATTCACCGCTTTGGGCTCGTAGAGAATCGTGACGCCGGCACGCTCGAGGCGATAACCCAGCTCCAAGTCCTCGTGGCCGTAGCCGGTGAAGCTCTCATCGAAGCATCCGACCCGCAGCAGATCGCTACGCCGCACCGAGGCATTGCCGGTGAGAAAATAGAGCCACGGCAACCGTGTGCGCGTCGGCTTATGCAAGAAGCCGCGCGTCTCGGGATGCTCGCGCTTGTACGCGTAGTCTGCGAAGTCTTTGACTTGCACTTCGAGGCCGACGACCGCGACGCTGCGCGCCGCTCGATGATGGCGCAGATGCTGCGAGAGCAGATCCGGCGAAGCGAAGATATCCGAGTCGTTAAACAGGACGACCTCACCCTGCGCGGCCGCGATGCCCGCGTTGCGCGCCGCGGCCCGTCCGCTATACGCTCCCGGCAGGTAGCGCACGTTCGAATGTTCCGTCCGCATGCGCGCAAGAAATTCGGCGGTGCCGTCGGTAGAGTTTGAATCGCAGACGAGCACTTCGAACTCGCTGCGCGCAAGGTCTTGCGCGAGCAGCGTCGGGAGCACGTATTCGAGCGTCTCCAACCGATTGTAGGTCGGAACGACAACGGAAATCTCAGGCATCGATCAATTCGCGAACACCGATGACGATCTCGGCTCGAAACTTGGCGAGTGATGCGTCATCCTCGGATCCCGGCTTGCGAACCAGCACGCTCGGTACGCCGTAGGGCGCCCATTCTTGCGAGTTGAGCCGGAAGTAGCGGTGTTCGAAAGCGACCAGCGTGGGCCTGCGCACTGCGCTTGCGACATGGGTCGCACCCGTATCGACCGTCACCACGCAACGCGCGCGCTCGAAAAGGGCGACCCAGTGGTGAAACGGCAGATCGCGCGCAATCGTGTGCCCCGCAGCCTCGAACGCGTGAGCGCGATCGTCCGACTCCGCCGCGATGCTGATCACAAGCGGCGGTCCGAGCGCGCGCAACTCCTCGACGAGGCGCAACGTGCTCTCGAGCGAGCTCCCTCCGGTAAACCAGCGTTGGCCGATGTGCACGACGATCGGATCGCTGGGGAAGTGCGCAATTGCCGCACGATCGGCATCGGTAACGTCGAGCCGCAGGGTCGTCTTGCGCACGCGGGCGCCCCCGAGCGCAACCAGTTCGAGCAGTTGATCGACTTCGTGCGGAACGATCCGATTCGGATCGCGTTCGTTCATATCCGGATCTGCCGGACTGATCATCACGCGATTGAGCGAGAGGCGTGCAGTCAATCGCGCGATCCAGCGGCGTACGTACGTATATCCGACGCGCACGCGTGCGCGCGTTGCGCCGACGAGACTGATATCGGTTGCGCGCGGTGCGAGCGCGATTGCAAGGTCGTAGCCGCGAAACTGCGCACCAAAGGTCGCAGCTCGAATTTCGCGCGGCAGGTCGATCAGCTCGTCGACGTCGGTGTTGCGCTCCATCACGACGCGATTGTAGGGGCTCGTAACCATCGTGATGTGCGCGTCCGGGAACGACGCGCGTACCGTTGCAATCGCGGGCGTCGAGAGAATCAGATCACCGATGCGATCCGTACGCGAAAGCAAAATCTTCAAGCAGACGTGTCACCCTGGGCTTGTCGAAGCGTGTTTTCTAATTCCTCGAAATAGGCGATGCTCGCGAGCGCGCGCGCCGCGCGAGAAGTTCACGGTTGGACAGCGCGCGATCGCTCGAAAGATCACCCACGCGCGCGCGTAGCGTCCGTTCGTTGTTGGCACCGCCGCGTATCCGGCCCCAGACGCGCTGCACGGGATTGTTCCCGGTCGCGAGGTACGTGCGCCAGTGCGGGTGAATCGCCGCGAGCTGCACGGCCGTGCGCGCCTGCGCGCGCGCCTGCGCGATCATCTTCTCGACGTTCCCGCTACGCGGCCGCGGCTTGTAATGATAGACCAACGCCTTCGGGTTGAACACCGCCCGTACGCCGCCGAAGCGCAAGCGCAAACCCACGTCGATATCTTCCCAACCGTATTCGGAAAACGAGTCGTTGAAGCCGCCGATCGCGCGGATCGTCGCTAGCGGCACCGAGACGTTGGTCGTCCAGAAGAAGTTGCCGCTATAGTGTTTGATGCTCCAAATCGGCACCGGTAGCACCTCGAAGTTCTCGACGTTGATCGCGCCGCCGCGCACGATCGCCTTCGGCGTGCGCGCATGCGAGCGCAGATGCTCCTCGACAAAATTGGGGAGCGGCAGCACGTCGTCGTCGATGAAGATGATGCGCTCGCCCGTGGCGCGCGCGATCCCGGCGTTGCGGCCCTTCGCAAGGCCGCTATTGACCTGGTTGATTACCTCGAAGCGGCAGGTCGCGCGTGACGCCGCGCGCGCAATCACCTCGAGCGTGTTGTCGGTCGAGCCGTCGTTGACCAGCACGACCTCGTAGTCGGCCGGATCAACCGTCTGCTCGAAACACGCGTCGAGCACGCGCTCGAGGAGCGCTGCGCGATTATACGTGCACAGTTGTATCGTGGCGCGCACGCGTGCCTCCGATCAGGGCAGTCGCTGCCGCGAGGATGCGCTCGACGTCGAGGTTCGCGATGCAGGCATAGTCGCGACAGTTCTCTTTCGTATCGCCCCGATGGCAGGGATAACTCGCGCGCACGACGCCCGTCCGTGCACCGAGCGGACCCCAGCGCTCGGGAAAATCGCTCTGAAACGGGAAGATGCCCAGCGTCGGCGCGCCGACGGCCGCCGCGACGTGCATCGTGCCGGTCGTGATCCCGACAAACCCCCGCGCGCGCTGCGCAAGCGCACCAAATCCACCAATGCTCAGCTGGCCGGCTATATCGAAAACTCTGTCATCCTGAGCCTGTCGAAGGATCGCTGCATTGATCGCGCTATCGGCCGGCGCACCACTCAGAAGTATCCTGCAATCAAACACAGCGCCAAGTGCTCGTGCGAGCGTAGACCAGCCTTGCGTCGGCCAGATACCGCGTTGCGAGGCAATCGCATTCGTCGGATGCAGGATGATGAAGTTGCCGTGCGCGAGCGATGCGGCTTCCGCCTCGTCGACAGGGGTCGGTACAAATCGCGGCCACTTGTCGTTCGTATCGCAGCCCAGTGCACGGGCGTAGTCGAGTAAGATGTCGGCCCAAGGCGACGTGACATCACCGCGCTCGCTGCGCACCACCACGCGTTTGTTAAACTCATGCGAGTAAAGACGACGCGATTGCCCCACGCGCACGGGAATCCCAGCGAGCTTGGGCACACGCGCGGTCCGCGCGGTCGCCCAGGTCACGACGCTCGCATCGTAGTTATACTCGCGCAGCGCCGCAGCGAGCAGCGCTTCGTCACCACCGTCATCGACGAGCACGCGGTCCAGATCGGGAACGCGTTCGAGCGTACTGCGGTGCGCAGGCAGCGTCAGCGCATCGACGCTGTCGTACTTCGAGCGCAACGCACGCCCGACAACCGACGCAACGAGCGAGTCACCGATGCCGCCGCCCGCGCAGTAGAGCAAGGCACGGCTCATGGGTGGGCCGGCTCGTCGAGCGCGCGCACGAGCTCACGCGAATACATTCCGTCGAGAAATTGTGTCCGTGCAAGCGCGCGCAGAAACCCCGGAGCTTTCTCGCTCGTCGCAATACCAGCGTAGATCGCAAGCAACGAATCGGGTAGCAAGTAGCGGGCGCGCAACAAGTTTACCGGGTATGCACCGATCGCCATCCGTGTGCGCGAGGAATCTTGCTTATCGAGAAAGTGCCGCGCCATCCGCGCACGCTCCATCGCTTTGCGGGTCTCTACCTCGAGCGAATTGTCTGAAGGCGCCTTGATGTGCCACAGGTAGGCATCCCAGGCAAAACGCCAACGCATGCCCGCTTCGCGCAAGCGCACCCCGAGCTCGGTATCTTCCCAGCCATAGAGATGAAACTTCTCGTCAAATCCACCCACTGCATCGATCGCATGTTTGGGCAGTGACACGTTACACGTGCACAAGAACGCACGCGAGTAATTCCCGACTGCCGGTTTGGGCCGGTCGGCATACGACGGCACATTGATGATCGGACCGTTGACGACCAAGTTGCCCGTAACGTGCGCGGCCTCGTGCGCGGCGAGAAAACCCGGTGGCAACTGCACGTCGTCGTCGACAAAGAGCACGAGATAGCCGCTCGCAACGGCAACACCGCGATTGCGCGCTTTACCGCGATTGGGCTCGGGCTCGAAGAGATACTGTACCGGATAGGTTCCGCGCGCTGCTTGCCGTTCGACCGCCGCCTTCGTCTCATCGCGTGAACCGTTGTCGACCACGATCAGTTCAAACGAGGGCGCGCCGATCTGCCCTTCGAGCGAGGCAAACGCGCGCTCGAGGTATGCGGCACGATCCTTCGTTGCAATAATTACTGAGATGCGCATTCAAGAATTCTACTGTGTGCCTGCGAGCTCGATGAGCGATCCGGCCATGCGGTCCGCAGCCCCCACATGATCGGCGTATAGTGCGGCCAGACGCTCGCGGCTGCGCGCGAGCCAAGCGGCGTCGTCGAGCCGTTCCAGCGCGACGCGACCGACCCTTCCCGGGGTTACCGTCCCGTGCAGTTCGTAGACTAGTGACTCCTGCGCGTCCATGTTGGGTTGCGTGTGATATTTGAAGCGCTCCGAGACACCTACCGCAACCGCGCGCTTGAGCGGAACGCCGACCAACGGAATACGATCGAGGTAGGTGAGCGGTCCGTTGAACGTGATGATTTCCGGCGCGTTGAGCGGCGTGATCGTAACCATCGGGACGCCGAGGACCGCAAGTTCGATCGTCTTGGTCCCCGGAATCGTAACTACGAGCCGCGCGCGTAACGCTGCAGCGAGCGCATTGTGGAGAATGGGAAAACGGACATCGCCCTCGCTGCCGGCCAGAAACGCGCGTCCGCCTTCCTCGACCAGTCGTCCGCGTTGAGCCCAAATGCGCGGATGGCCGCCACCTTCAATTGCGGCGCGCACGTCGTCGAGCGGCGTAAACGGCGAGAGACCAAAGGCGATAGGCACCTCGGGCCGCTCGCGCCGGATGCGCGACGCCATCGTGAAGAAGAACGGAATGAGGTTCTCGACTTCGTAGTCGCGCGAGCCGGGCATCAATAAGATGCCGCCCTCCGGTGCGCCCGGTTCAACCGGCTGCTGCGCCTCGAGCAACGCGCCGTCGATCGCCAGATTGCCGACGCGCACGATGCGATCGTCCGGCGTGCTCCATCCGCGCAGCTGTTCGACGTTTTTCTGGTCGACCGCAAAGAAGCGCGCGAATCGATTGCGATACGCGCGTTTGGAGAATTTATAGGTCGAGGCAATGCCGCCAAGACGTCCGTGGATGCGTTGTGCGTGCATCAGGTCGCCGCCGAGATACTGGACCACGTCGACGCGATCGGGCAATCCCGGCGCGCTACGACCCAGCGCTACGCGGAGATACGTTTTCGGATCGTAGACGTGCGCACTCGGGAACAGCCGGCGCGCGAGATCGGCTTCGTAACCGGTCGCGTAGTCGTCCGGCACGCAGAAGAGATGCACCTCGAGATCCGGGTCGTGTTCGTACAGTCGCCGCACGAGCGGGCGAAACCAGCCCGCGACCTCTCCCGGACCATTTGCGGTAAATGCGATTCGCATGACGCTCGCGCGCTACGACCGGTACCGCGTGACGATCTCGCCGATGATATCGCTCGTGCTCGATCCGGCACGGTGCGGTGCGAGCCGCACTTCGCCACCGTGCGCGAGCACGACACCACGTTCGGGGAGCTCTTCTTCTTTATACTGGGCGCTCTTTACGTGCACGTCGGGACGAATTCGCTCGAGCAGTGCTTCGGGCGTCGGCTCGCCAAACTCAACGACCGCATCGACGCTCCGCAACGCTTGCAGTACGAGCGCGCGCTGGACAAACGGCACGATCGGACGCTTCTCGCCCTTGAGCAACCGCACCGAAGCATCGCCGTTTAGACCAACGATGAGCAGATCGCCTTGTGCGCGCGCCCAGGCAAGATACTCTACGTGTCCCGCGTGCAGCACGTCGAACACGCCGTTGGTAAAGACGACGCGCCGCCCGCGTGTCCGCTGCTCCTCGCGCCACCGTGCCGCCGCATCCGCATCGAGCAGCAGACCGAACAATTCAGGAGCCGGCATGTTCGATCAGAGCGATGATCTCGTCGCCGCTCGCGGTCGCGGTACCGAGCTTCTCGACGACCGCACCTGCCGCAAAATTCGCAAGTTGCATCGCGCGCTCGATCGACGCTCCGCCGGCGAGCGCAAGGCAAAGCACGGCGATCACGGTGTCACCCGCGCCCGAGACATCGAATACTTTCCGTGCGACCGACGGAATCGTCAAGCGCTCGCGCTGCGCGCCGAAAAGCGACATGCCGTGTTCACCGCGTGTAATCACGACGTACTTGCACCGCAGTATTTCGAGCAAGCGCGCGCCGGCACGTTCGAGCGATGCATCATCGGTAATTTTGATCCCACTCGCAGCTTCGGCCTCATGCTCGTTGGGTGCAACGCAGGTCACGCCGGCAAAGAGCTCGAGGTTCTGCGGCTTCGGATCGGCCAGCACGAGTGGACACGCGCGCGCGGCCGCAACGACATCGGCACTGAGCAGCCCCTTCGCATAGTCGCTTAGGATGATCGCATCGCACGAAGTAGCCCGCTCCCGCACGTACGCGGCGATGCGCGCACGATCCGGCGGCGTAAGCGGCGCGGCATCTTCCCAATCGGCACGAACGACTTGCTGATTGTGCGCGACGATGCGCGTCTTGCGTGTCGTTGGCCGATCGGTCACCGTAAAAACGCCACGGTCGTCCACGGACTCCGCGCGCAGCATGCGTCGCACGTCGGTAGCAAATGCATCTTCACCGACCGTGCCGACAAATTCCACGTGTGCGCCAAGCGCGACCAAGTTGTTCGCGACGTTCCCGGCTCCGCCGAGAGTAAACGAGTGATCGGTGACCGCAACGACCGGCACCGGCGCTTCGGGCGAGATGCGTGAGACCGCGCCCCAAATCCACTCGTCGATCATCAGGTCGCCAACGACCAAAATGGTCCGTCCGCGCATCCGCTCGACCAACGCCTTTGCATCGCTCGTCAAGAGCGTTGCACTCATGCGATATGATCCTCGAAAATTAGCCGTTGCTCGACCAAATCGCAGACGATGTGTGCCATGACCTGATGGACCTCTTGCACGATTGCCGCATAGCCGTCGGGTCCGACCAGCGCAAGGTCGCTGAACTGCATCACCGCGCCGCCGCCATTGCCGGTAAAGGCGACGGTAACGGCGCCCTTTTTCTTAGCTGCTTCCATCGCAAGCACAATGTTGCGCGAGGTGCCGCTCGTCGTCATGCCGATCAGCACGTCACCCGGTTGCACGAAAGCCTCGACTTGGCGCGCAAAGATGTAGTCGTAGCCGTAATCGTTGCCGACACACGTCAGCGTCGACGTGTTCACCGAGAGCGCTTCGCTGTTGAGTCCGGGGCGCTCGCGCAGATAGCGTCCGGAGAGTTCGGCCGACATGTGCTGGGCTTCGGCTGCGCTGCCGCCATTGCCGCACCAATAGATACGTTTGCCCGCGCGCAGTGCGGCGACAACCGCGTCGGCGATCGCTTCAACGTCCTTCTTATACTGCGTCATGTCGCGCAGGACGGCTCGATCCTCGAGAAGCGCACTGAATCCACGCTTCGCCTTATAGTCGACGGTCACGGGGCGATCCAAAAGAGCTCGTCGCCCTGCGAGACCAGCTCGCCGTTCTCCGGAATAATGCGTGCAATCGTGCCGGCGTAGTCGCTTTGAATCTCGTTGAAAAGCTTCATCGCTTCCAAGATGCACAGGACCGAGCCGTTCTCGACACGGTCGCCGATGTTCACGAACATTTCGGCATCGGGCGAGGGGGAGCGATAGAAAACGCCGGTAAGCGGCGCTGTCACGCGCTTGACGTTTGCCGGAGGCGCGGCCGCACTCGGCCCGTCGCTCGACGCGGCCGGGTTCGGCGCAGCGGCGTGCACCACGGGCGCCACAATCGCCGCACCGGCTTCGCGGCGCACCAATTCGTAAACGGCGTCGCCGACCTTCACTTTGATGCGGTCGAGGTCGTGCTCGTGCATGATGTCGAGCAGTGAATGGATCGTCTCGGACTCGTCTTCGTAGGCCATTACCGCACCCATTCGGCAAGCTCGGCCGCAACGTCTGCCGCGTGGCCGAGCGGAATTCGGTGGTCACTGCGCGTCTCGAGGTCGCGCAAGACCGCCTCACCGGCGGTGAGTTCGTCGCTACCGACGATCAGGGCGAAGCGCGCGTTGTTGCGGTCGGCAATCTTGAGATGCGCGAGCAACTTGCGCTCTTCATAGTCCATGAAAAACGGCCGCTCGAGCGTGCGGCGTAAGATCTCGACGAGCGGGACCAGCGCGGCGCGCGCCTGCGTGCCGAGCGCAATCGCTTGCACGCCGCGGCGCGGCACGACGCGTTCGCCATGCGTCGCAGCCACGATCATCAAGAAGCGTTCGAGACCCAGCGCAAAGCCGACCGCCGGCACATCGGGACCGCCGAGCGAGCGAACCAAGCCGTCGTAACGACCGCCGCCGCACACTGTCGACTGCGCGCCGAGCACGCTCGACGTGATCTCAAACACCGTACGCGTGTAGTAGTCGAGCCCGCGCACGATCGCGGGATCCACGACGTACGGAATCTGCGCCGCGTCAAGATACGCGCGCAGCGCGTCGAAGTGCTCGCGGCACGCATCACACAGTACCGATTGAAAGGTTGGAGCGCTGCGCACGAGCGCGACGTCGCGCTCGTCTTTGCTGTCGAGCACACGCAATGGGTTGCGCTCCAGCCGGCGCTGCGAATCGGGCGAGAGTTCAGCCAGATGCGGACGAAAATGTTCGAGCAGTGCTTTGCGATACCGCGGGCGGCAGACGTCGTCGCCGATCGTGTTCAGATGCAGTTGTGCGTCGGTGATCGCATACTCGCGCACGAGGTTCCACGCAAGTGAGATCACTTCGAAGTCGGCCTCGGGCCCCGCGTAGCCGGTGCACTCGATACCGAACTGATGCGCCTGGCGATAGCGACCTTTCTGCGGACGTTCGTAGCGGAAGATCGGGCCGATGTAATACAGGCGCTGTGGTCCCTGACCAAAGAGATTGTGTTCGAGCCCGGCGCGCATCACCGGCGCAGTCCACTCCGGACGCAACGTCATGCTGCGCTCGCCCTTGTCGAGGAACGTGTACATCTCTTTTTCGACGATGTCCGTCGTCTCGCCGACGCCGCGCACGAAGAGTTCCGTCGACTCGAACATCGGCGTGCGAATCTCGGTGTACCCGAAGCGTGCGGCCAACGCATGGATACGCGACTCGAGCTCGAGCCAATTGGCGGAGTCGGGCGGCAGGATGTCTTGCGTGCCGCGCGGCGCGGTGATCTTCGAGGACATAGGTTAGGCCCGCTTTCGCGCCACTAGACGCCCCGCCTCTTCGGCGTGATCGTTGCGTATGCGCCAGTGGTCGACTGCCGCCGTCGCCATCGCGCTTGCAATACTCGCGCCGCAGGCAGTGATGGCGGTCGGCGCGAGCGCAGTGAGCGTGCTGCTCGAATCGCTGCCCTATCTGATGGCATCGCAGCATTGCTGACACCGCTCGTCGGACGCCATACCCGCGCGATCGTCGCGTACGCCGGATGCGGATGCGGCGGAGGACCGAATGCGCGATCGATCCCCGCTGCTGTGGCCACCGCAGCACTTTTCGGACCCGTGGTTGCGCTCGCGCGCGTCGCCGCCGCAAGTCTCGCGGCTCGCGCATCGTGCTGACCACGATCACGCGCAGAGCGATGTTCTCAGCGAACTGCTCAACCTGACACCTGCGGCACTGCTCGCAGCGGGGATCATGCTCGTCGCTCCCCACGTTGCCACTGCATGGGCTGCACCCGGCGGTGCTGTGGCTCGCCGGTGCGTTGCTTGGACTTGTCGCGTCGCCGTGCGCACTCGGCGGCGTCGCACTGGCCGCCGCGTTACGCGCGAGCGCACCGCTTGCGGCCTTCGGCGTGTTGTGCACGGCTGGTGTCGTTCCGAGCTTTCGGCGGCGGCATTCGCACGCGGCGATGCACGACCCACTTGCGTATCTGCTGCTCGCAATTGCCTGCGCCACCATCGCCGCTCGACACGGCGGCGCACTCGTCCACCCCCGCATGACGATTCCGCTCGTCGTGTGCGCAATCTACTGCGCGGTGATGGCCGTACGGTTTCGCGCTTCGGCTGCATCCGCACCGCGCGTGCTTGCCGCGACCGCGCTCGCGATCATTGTCATCGGCGCGCCGCAGCCTATCTACCGCGCAACCGAAACAACCCTGGCGGATGCGTTTGCGGGTGAACGTGTCGACTTCACCGGCGTTGCCGTGGAGTACCACGCCCGCTCGGCACTCGTACGCTATGCCATCACCTGTTGCCGCGCCGACGCGGCGCCGGTTGCTCTCGTACTCGACCGCAACGTCACGCGCTTCAACGGGCAGTGGATGCGCGCGCGTGGCACCGTCGAGGACGATAGCGGCACGTTACGCTTACACGTCGCCGAACTTACGTCGATTGCGCCGCCAAGCGATCCGTTCGTCTATCGCTAAGACAGTGTCGTTACTTTACGCGGTTCCAAGACTTCGACCGGAATGCCGTTGGGATCTTCGATGAACGCAATCGCGCGCGTGCCGCTTGGCGACTTGTACGCGTCTTTGAGAACCTTGACGCCGCTCTCGCGCAGCCGTGCAATGTACGGCTCGAGCTCGCCATCAGCTTCGATCGCGAGATGTTCGTAGCGATTGCCGATCGTGTACGGCGGATGTTCTTCGAGATCGTAGACGAGTTCGATATACGAGTTCCAATCCGAGCCGACGAACGCCATGTCCGCGTTGCCGGGATAGTGGAACGGACCGTCGAGCAATTGTAGTCCGAGTTTGTTGGTGTAGAAGTCGATCGATTCGTCCATGTTGTTAACGAAGATCGAGGTGTGAAGGAAACGGGGCATCGCGCACCTCCGCCGGCTAATGCAAGAAATATCGATACGTCGAGAACACCAATGATACCCCGAGCGCGTCGGCCGCAGCAATCACTTGCTCGTCGCGAATCGAGCCGCCCGGCGCGATGATCGCCGTGCAGCCGCCCGCTACCGCCGCTTCGAGCCCGTCGGCAAACGGAAAGAAGCCGTCGCTTGCGCAGGCCGCGCCCTTGGCTTCTTCGCCGGCGCGATGTGCGGCGATCTGCACGGCGCTCACGCGATTGGTTTGACCCGCGCAGATGCCGCGCGTCGTGCCGCCGTTGGTAATCACGATGCCGTTGGACTTCACATGGCGCACGACATCCCACGCAAACGCGAGGTCGTGCCACTCTTGCGAACTCGGCTCACGCTTGGAAACGACGCGCCACGTTTCGGGCGGCGCCGCCGGATTGTCGTCTTCGGCAAGCACTCCGCCAAGTGCGCTACGTACGCGCAATTCGCGTGCGAGCTCGTCGGGAAGCGACGGCGTAAAGCGCATGATCCGCAAATCCTTGAGTCGCTTCGTACTCTTGAGCAACTCCAGCGCATCGTCGTCAAACGCCGGTGCCGCGACGATCTCGAGAAAAAACTTCGCTAGCGCCTGCGCAGCCTCGAGGTCGATCGTCGCATCGGTTGCAACGATCCCGCCATATGCCGAGACCGGGTCGGCTTCGAGCGCAGCGGCAACGGCTTTACCCACGCTCGAACGTTGTGCGACGCCACACGGCACGGTGTGTTTCACGACCGCCGCGCGCACGAAGCGCTCGTGCTCGCTGCCGAACGATGCGCCGATCGGCGCGCGCGAGAGCATCCGCAGCGTCGCATCGAGATCGAGCAGGTTATTGTAAGAGAGCGCCTTGCCGTGGAGCTGCTTGGGCAAACGGTCGGGTCGATCGAGATAGAACGCGGCGCGGTTCTGCGGGTTGGTGCCATAGCGCAAGCGCTGCGACAGCGGCAGCGTCACCGTGAGCGCACCGGGCAGATCGCTCGGCAACACGCTGCCCTCCGCCGCGAGATAGTGCGCGATCGCTGCATCGTATTCGGCGGTGCGCTCGAACGCGGCAATCGCGAAATCACGGCGCATATGTAGGGGGATCTCGATGGTACCGAGCGCCTTGATGAAGGCAGCGTACTGCGAAAAGTGCGTCAATACCGCGACGTGATCGTAGTTCTTGGCCGCCGCGCGCAAGAGTGAGACGCCGCCGATGTCGATCTGCTCGATTGCCTCGCGGCGCGTCGTCCCCTGCTTCGCAACCGTCGCCTCGAACGGATACAAGTTGACCACGACGGTCGTGATCGGCGCGATCGCGTACTTCTCGGCTTGTGCCTGATGTTCGGCGTTACCGCGGTCGTAGAGAATCGCGCCGAACACCTTGGGATGCAGCGTCTTCACACGGCCGTCGAAGAGCGGAGGAAAGCCGGTCATTTCGCCAACGTCGTGTGCGGGGATGCCGTGATCCTGGAGATGCTGCTTCGTGCCGCCGGTCGCATAGATCACCGTGCCGCGATCGTGCAATGCACGCGCGAGTTCGACCGATCCAGTTTTGTCCGAGAGCGAGAAAAGCGCGGCCGGCTTGGCTCGGTCAGGCAAGCGCGAGCTCCGGATGCCGTTCCGACGTCAGCGTTGCCGCGATGATCGAACTGACACCCGGTTCACGCATCGTCACGCCGTACATGCGATCGGCGAGTTCCATCGTCTTCTTATTGTGCGTCACGATGATCATCTGCGAACCGCCGGCAAATTCGCGCACCATGTCGGAGAAGCGCTCGACGTTCGCGTCGTCGAGCGCCGCGTCGACTTCATCGAGCAGGTAGAACGGCGACGGTTTCACCGCGATCAGCGCAAAGATCAGCGCCGCCGCCGTCATCGCACGTTCTCCGCCCGAGAGTGCGTTGAGCGGCATGAGTTTCTTGCCCGGAGGTTGCACCGAGATCTCGATGCCGGTCTCCGAGAGATTCTCGGGATTGGTCTGCCACATCTTAGCGTCACCGCCCGGGAAGAGCTTCCCATACATCTCGGTAAACGCGGTTGCGACTTTCTCGAACGTTTCGTTGAAGAGCACTTGCGACTGCGCCTCGATCTCTTTGATCGATTCGAGCAGCGTCTCGCGCGCGCGGGCCAGATCGTCGAGTTGCGTGCGCAGAAACGTCTCGCGCTCGGCGACCTCTTCGCGCTCGGCTTCGGCGTTGAGGTTGACGTTGGCCGAGAGACGCGCGAGCTCGTCACGCAGTCGCGGCAATTCCTCGATGACCGTGTCAGCCTCTTGCGCGTAGCGCGCCTCGACGTCGTGACACTCGTCGTCGGTCGCGGGATTCTGCGCAAACTGCGAAACCAGCATGCCGAGTTCGGCTTCGATCTCGGCCAGACGCGTGCGCTGACGTTCACCGCCGGCGACCGCCTCGCGCTCGTCGTTCTCGGCCGAACGCAGATCGGCTTCGAGTTGCAACAGTTCGTTCGCCATCGTTTCGCGCTCGCGCCGCGCAACGTCGAGCTTCACATCCAGATCGCTGACCCCGCGACGCAAACCTTCGAGGTGCACGTGCGCATCGCGCGTCTGCGAAGCAAGCGCTCCAATCTCGGCCAGCATCTGCTCGCGGGCGAGACGCGCGCGTTCGCTATCCTGATCGAGCATGCCCAGGCGTCCACGCGAGCCGTCGCGCTCGGCGGTCAGCGCAGCGGCCCGCTCGCGCAGGTCGCCCGCGCGGTGACTCGCTTCGAGCTGCGCTTCTTCGGCATGTGCGATCTCTTGACGCGCTCGCGCAAGCTCGGCTTCGAGCCGCGCCCGCTCTTCGTCGCTGTGAACCGATTCGGGTTCGGGTGCTTCGAGCACGCGCTCGCGCACGCGGGCATCGTGTGCGCGCACCAGCACTTCGTCGACGTGGGCGTGCGCACGCGTGACCTCGCCGTGCATGCGTTCGAGGTCGCCGGCGAGCGACGCCATTTCGGTGCGCAACTCGGCACTCTGCAATTCGAGACGCGCCAGCGCTTCGCGCGCGGCATCTCGCGACGCGACCGCGCCCTCGACGCGTCGCCCTGCCTCACCCGCCGCATGCTCGAGCTGCTCGAGCGTGGCTCGCATGCCGGTCAGCGCTTCGCGCAGTGTCTGCGCCTGTGCACGGCGCGAGAGAATCGAACGTTCGCGCTTGAAGCGACCGCCGGTGATCGCGCCGCCGCCGGCGATCTGCTCGCCCGAAAGCGTCACGATCGTATCGCGCAAGCCGCGCTCGCGCACCAAGTGAATACCGGTTTGTAGCGTGTCGACGACGAGCACGTTGCCGACGAGAAAGCGCACGACGCCCTCGTACTGCGGCTGCGTGCGCACGCAGCGTGTGAGCATAACCGATCACGCCCGGCGTGCGCTCGATTTCGGGTGTCATCGACTTGGCGTCGCGATTTCCGAGCGTATCGAGCGGTAAGAACGTCGCGCGTCCTTGCTCGCTGCGATTGAGGAACTCAATTGCGTGCTCGGCGTCTTCGGACGACGTCGTAATGATATTCGAGAGCCGCGCGCCGAACGCCACGTCCATTGCGCGCGCGTAGCGCTCCTCGGTCGAGATCACGTTCGAGACGATCCCTTCGATACCACGTACTTCACCGCGCTGCCACGCTTCAACGATGGCGCGCGTACCGGGCACGTGACCCTCGAGCGAATTTTCCAATTCTTCAATCGTGTGCAAGCGCGACTCCGCGCCCATGACCTCGCCGGTCTGATCGCGATGCGCGGCAAGCGCCGCGGCAAGCTCATTCTGCGCGCGCGTCAACGACTGCTCGGTCGACTCGGTGCGCTCGCGTGCGCTGATCGCCTGCGTTTCGAGCGAGCCGAGTTGCGCTTCGCGTCCGGCATACTTTTGTGACGCGGCGCCGGCCGCGAGTTCGAGCTGCGCCACGTGCTCGCGCGCTGCGTGCGCTTCGCCCTCGAGACGCTCGGCTTCCGCGCGCAGGTTTTCGCCAAGGACACGTCGCTCGGCGCGATGTGCGGCGCCCGCCGCAACGTGCGCTTCGACCTCGCGCAGCTGGGTGAAGATCGCATCGAGTTGCGCACGCGCTTGCGCAAGCGCGGTCTGCGCGTGCAAGTTCGCCTTCGCGCCCTGCGTCGAGTTCGGTTGCAAGCGGAGCGAGCCGCGCTTCGAGATTCTCGATCGTGACCGCGAGCGACTCACGCTCGGCCTGCACGCGCGCCGCATCTTCGTGCGTCTGCGTCGATTGCGACTCGAGCGCTTCACGGCGCGCAAGCGCCGCCGCATAGTCGGCTTCGATCCGCGAAAGCTCGGCCCGTTTACTCTGCGCTTGTCCGCGAATCTCTTCGAGTTGCAGTTCTTGTTGATACGCACGCGTACGCAGCTCGGCGAGATTCGCGCCGAGTTGCGCCACCTTGCCGGCGGCAGCGCCACGCACTTCGTCTTGTTTCTCGAGTTCGCCGCGCAGCGTCTCGCGCTCATCTCGTCGCGAGGCGCTCGCGCGCATGTACGAGAGGATCTCGAGATCGCGCACGCGCGCGTTCACCTTGCGGTAGCGCTTCGCGCGGCGGACCTGCGTATCGAGTTCGGGAAGACGCCGTTCCAACTCGCTGATCAAGTCGTTGATGCGAATTGCATTAGCTTCGGTCTGCTCGAGGCGGCGCATCGACTCGTGCTTGCGCGCAAGGAACTTGTTGATGCCGGCGGTCTCTTCGAAGAGCGCGCGCCGTTCGGTCGGCTTGCTGGTAAGAATCGCGTCGATCTGCCCTTGCGAAACGATCGCGTACGAACCCGGGCCCAAGTCCGGTTCCCATCAGCAGCTCGACGATGTCGCGCAAACGCACCTGGTTGCGATTGATGAAGTATTCGCTTTCGCCCGCGCGGTAGGCGCGGCGCGTGATCTCGACTTCGCTGAATTCGATCGGAAGCCGGCCCGATCGTGTTGTCGAACGTCAGCGAGACTTCGGTCATGCCCAGCGGTTTGCGCTTCTCGTTGCCGGCGAAGATCACGTCCTCGAGTTTGCCCGAGCGCAAGGCTGCGGCTCGACGTTTCGCCCAGCACCCAACGAAACGCGTCGACCAGATTCGACTTGCCCGAACCGTTCGGGCCGACGATTGCGGTGATGCCGCCCGAGAAATCGAGTCCGGTCGCCTCCGCGAACGTCTTGAAACCGAAGGCCTTGATCTTCTTTAAATGCATGCGTTCTTCAATCCGGCAATAATGAGGCGAGAGCTGCGCTTGCCGCAGCTTGCTGTGCGGCTTTCTTCGATGGCCCGCTCCCGGTTCCCAACGTCTTGCCCTTCACCTGCACCGTCGAGTGGAAGTGCGGCCGCTGTGCGGTGCCGTCGCTGCGCTCGTGGTAGACCGGCGTCGCGGAGAGGTGCTCCTGCGCGTAGTGCTGCAGGCGCGTCTTGGCATCCAGCAGCGCGTCGGGCGCGTGATCGAGCGCTTCGATGTGCTCGCGAACCACGAACGTTCGCGCCTTCGTCGATCCCGTAGCGCAAGGTGAGCGCCGCCGACGAAGGCCTCGAACGCATCGGCGAGGATCGACGTATTGTCCGTTCCGCCGGCGTTGCGCATGCCGGCGCCGAGCGCAACCAGCTCCGAAAAGCCGAGGCGGCGCGCGCTCTCCGCGAGTTGCGCGTCGTTGACGATCGCCGCCTTGCGAACGGTGAGGCGCCCCTCGGGCTCGTCGGGGAAGTGCTCGAAGAGCCAACGCGCAGTGACCGCACCGAGCACGGAGTCGCCGAGAAACTCCATCCGCTCGTTCGACGCGACCGCCGCCTTCTTTGGCGGAGCTTTCGTGCACGAATGCCTGCTCGATCAGCGTGATATCGCCGGCGATGCGCACGCCCGCACGGGCGAGCAGCGCCCGCAGGCGTCGTCTGCGATTTTCACCGGCCATTGCGCTCGTCCGTTAGCGTACTTTTCCGAAGACGATCACGCTGTTGTGGCCGCCGAAACCGAACGAGTTCGAGAGCGCGACGTTCACCGGTGCCTTCCGCGCCACGTTGGGCACGTAGTCGAGCGTGCACTCGGGGTCGGGAAATTCGTAGTTGATCGTGGGCGGCATGATATCGGTCATGACCGACATGACGGTCGCGACGCCTTCGATGCCGCCGGCACCGCCGAGCGCGTGTCCGTGCATCGATTTGGTCGAGCTGACGCCGATCTTTTTCGCGTGCTCGCCGAAGGCTTTCTCGATCGCTTTTGATTCCGCGGGATCGCCGATCGGCGTCGACGTGCCGTGCGCGTTGATGTGATCGACGTCGCTCGGCGAAATGCCGGCCGACTTGAACGCGCGATCGAACGCGAGTGCGACGCCGTTACCGTCGGGATCGACCGCAACCAGATCGTATGCGTCGGCCGATTGGCCGTAGCCGAGCACTTCGCAATAAATCTTCGCGCCGCGCGCCTTGGCGTGCTCGTACTCCTCGAAAACCAAAATGCCCGCGCCTTCGCCGAGCACGAACCCGTCGCGTTCTTTATCGAACGGACGCGAAGCCTTGGTGGGCTCGTCGTTGCGCGTCGACATCGCTTTCATCGAGCAGAAGCCGCCGACCGCAAGCGGCGAGATACACGCTTCACTGCCGCCGGTGACCATCGCGACCGCATCGCCGTAGGCAACCAGATTGTATGCCACGCAGATCGCATCGTTGGACGAAGCGCACGCACTCGAAGCCGAAAAAACGGGGCCTTTAAATCCATAGGCCATGGAGATGTGTGCCGGTGCTGCGTTCGACATCAGCATCGGAATGAAGAACGGCGACGCCTTGGTCCAATTTCCGACCTGCTGCGCCTTGACCGACTCGTACCAAAACGTCTGTATGCCGCCGATACCGCTGCCGGTGACCGCACCGACTTGGTTCTTGAACGCCTCATCGTCGGGCAACGCGGCATCTTCGATCGCTTCCTTCGCCGCGACGAACGCGTACTGAGCGAAGCGGTCCATCCGGCGCGAGAGCTTCTTGCCGACCAGTTCCTCGGGATTGAAATCTTTGACCTCGGCGGCGATCCGCGTGGTAAAGGCGCTGGCGTCGAAGACCGTGATGGGTCCAACGCCCGACTCGCCGGCAACCAGGCGACGCCAGAACTCTTCGCGGGTGTTTCCCAAGGGGGTCACGGCACCCATGCCCGTGACGACGACGCGTCTTTTGCTCAAAACGCCTCACAGTTACGGCCGGGACCGCAGTCACCCTCCTGCGAAGAAAGGAGGGGTGAAAGCCCTCGCCCCGATCTTCGCCCTTCTCGCGCTAGCCGCGGCACTGACCGCAGGCGCGAGCGCCCAGCAGCAGACGTTCTCGACCAATCATGCCGGGCCAACCGAGCCTGTGCCGATCATCACGCCCCAGCCGCTTTATTACGACGGCTACTACTACCCGTATCCGTTCAATTGCAATAATCGCTTCTCGGGCGGTAGCCAGCGTGGCGTGGCGCAGGGCCACCATTTCAATAACGGCAACCACACGAATCCGTGCAGCAACGGGGGGCGGCCGCAGCCGTCACACCACCCGGCGCCGCACGCGACCTAGTTCAAGCGCGGAATGAAAAGACGGGGGCGGGATAGACCCGCTCCGCCGCGAGCGCCTGAACTGCGGCGTAGAGCCGAAGCGCATTCCCGGTCGCCGGGGGGATGAACGTGGGATTGGGCGATGGCGGTAGGGCGGCCGCCGACTGCAACGCCTCGTAGACCGGAGCGGCGACCTGGCTCAGATTGCCTTTGGCTACGGGCGTCTCCGGCGTGGCGCGGACCACTTGGGCGACCGGGCTCACGGCGTGCGTGGGCGGGAGGGCGATCGTCTCGACCGTCGGGACGATGGGTTGGATGTACATGGCTGATCAGAAGATACCCGGAACGAGTCCTTGCCAAGCCTTCGGGCCCTTTGCTATACTCCTCCGGCTATGTTCCAGTTCGACCTGCAGCTCTTTGCGTCTAAAAAAGGCGCCGGCTCTACCCGCAACGGGCGCGACTCCAATGCCCAACGTCTGGGCGTGAAGCGCTTCGGCGGCGAGCGCGTGCTCGCGGGCAACATCCTCGTGCGTCAGCGCGGCACAAAGTTCTATCCTGGCGAGAACGTCGGGATGGGCAAAGATCACACGCTCTTTGCGTTGATCGAAGGCACCGTCGAATTCTCGACGCGCCGTAACCGGCAGCACATCAACGTGCGTCCGGCTTCTGCTGCCTAAAACACACACTGCAATTTATTGACGAAGCCGCAATAACCGTAGCAGCTGGAAACGGCGGCGACGGTATTGTTGCGTGGCGTCGCGAGAAATACGTGCCCAAAGGCGGCCCGGCCGGTGGTGACGGCGGCACAGGCGGCAGCATCTTCCTCGAGGCGACGGCGGAGCTTTCGACGCTCGTCGAATTTCGTTATAAGCGCCAGTTCAACGCCGAATCCGGCAATGCGGGCGGCCAGTCGAATAAGTCCGGGCGCAGCGGTCCGGATCTCGTCATTCGGGTCCCGGTCGGCACGCTCGTCTACCGCGCGTTCGAAGGCAAGTCCGAAACATTTTTGTACGATCTCGCGCACGACGGTGAACGTGTGCAGGTCGCACGCGGCGGCAAGGGCGGCCTCGGCAATCAACATTTCGCAACGAGCACGCGGCAAGCACCGCGCATCGCCTATAACGGCGAACCGGGCGAGCATTGCGCGCTGCGCCTCGAATTGAAATTGCTCGCCGATTGCGGCGTCATCGGCGTGCCGAATGCCGGTAAGTCGACGCTGCTCTCGGTCGTCTCCGCCGCGCGCCCCAAGATCGCGGACTACCCGTTTACCACGATCGAACCGCAGCTCGGCGTCGTACGCGTCTCCGATGAAGAATCGTTCGTGATGGTCGACGTGCCCGGATTGATCGAAGGCGCACACGAAGGTGCCGGCCTCGGCGATCAGTTTCTGCGGCACATCGAACGCACGCGCGCCCTCGTGCATTTGCTCGACGGCGCCAAGTCGCTCGAAGACATGCTGCTCGACAAAGCGACGATCGAACACGAGTTGCGCGCGTGGAATCCCGCGCTGGTCGAGAAGCCAACGCTGCTCATCGTAAGCAAACTCGATCTTCCCGACGCGCAAGAGCGCTTGCGCGAGTTGCGCGAAACGTTTCCCGATGCGCGCGGCATCAGCTCGGCGACGCGCGAAGGCGTACAAGAGCTGGTCTACGCAATCTGGAAAACAATCAAAGAGACGCCGCCTCCCGAGATCGTTACGCCGGCGCCGGCGCATATCGAACTCGTTCCGAACGAAGCTTTCGCAATCGAACGCGACGCTGAGGGCACGTTTGTAATTACCGGGCAACGCGTTGAACGCCTCGCTGCGGTCACAAACTTCGATTCCGATGAGGGGCTCGCGCGCTTCGAGCGTGCGCTCGCGAAGATCGGCGTCGAGAAAAAATTACGTGAACTCGGCGCAGTGGAAGGGGATTCCGTGCGCATTGGTCCGTACGAGTTTACATACTCGTAATGGAGCCCCGACCAACTGGACGAGGTCTTATGGTCGGCTTATACCGCCACATTCGGGCGCATTACTTCGCCCGTTGGAGCAAGAGCGCTCGCTCCAATCCTCGCAAGATTTCGAGCCGCATTGCGGTCGCTGTGCGCGAGGATACCACATTCCTTGCAATAGAATCGGTGCTTCGATCGAGTGCCCGTGTTCGTCGGAAAAAGTTCGCGTATAGGGTAATACGCAAGGTGATGCAACCGCGCCCGATTAGTGGTACGCGCGTCGGCGGCAATGGGGGCCACGAAGTGCTGCAGCAGTAACGCCGAGATTCAAGCTTCACGTGCTCTTTCAGGGATGCCATACGCCTGGCAGAGAATACCTCGGACAATTCATGAGAATAGGCATTTTTGGCGGCACGTTCGATCCCGTGCACAACGCACATCTTTTCTTGGCCGAATCCGCGCGGCTGTTGGAGAATCTCGATCGCGTGCTCTTTGTCCCGACGCGGGAAAAGAAGCATTACCGCGACGACGCGCAGGCCGATGCCGCGCATCGTGTCGCCATGCTGCTGGCAGCAATCGATGGCAACACGGGCTTTGCGCTCGACGAAAGCGATCTGCGCGAGGAGGCGACCGGTTATACCGCTGACCTCATCCCGCTGCTCAAGAAAAAATATCCGAGAGCCGGCTTCACCTTCATTATCGGCGCAGACTCGCTTGCCAATTCGACCTGGGAGCGTTTCGACGAAGTGCTCGAGCAACTCGAGCGATTCGTCATCGCGCCACGCATCGGCGTTCGCCCGGATGCTTTGCAGCGCGTAATCGCGGCCGTGCCCAAAGGACTGCGCGATCGCATCGCCACGCTGAATATGCCCGAGCTCACCGAATCCGCGACGCTCGTGCGCTCATTGCTTTCGCAGGGACGCAGCGTACGTTATCTCGTACCCGAAGCAGTATGGCAGTACATCGTCACGCACAATCTCTACGGCATCGAACGCTAGCATTCGTGCTCGCGCTCGCTTGCAGCGCGTGCGGCGGTGGAACAGCCGAGCAACCGAATAACGCGCAGGTCTGCGCACTCTATGCCAGCGGTGCGAGCGGCGCCGAGGTGATTGGTCGCGGCACCGTGCTCGGCACACTCGGCACGCATAGCGGCCCAAGCGGCGAACATGAGGGCTTCTTGCTCAAGCTCGACGGGGGCTGCGATCTGTTGCTGCGCGTCGAGACGAACGTCGATATCACGGGACCGGTGCCACTCCAAATGGGCGAGGTCGTTACCGTCAAGGGGCAGTTCGAAGATGACGGCGGCGGCGTGGTCCACTGGACGCACCACGATCCGCGCGGCCGCCATGTTTCCGGCTACGTCGAGGCCGGCGGCAAGTTTTACCAGTAGACGTTAGCGCGTGGTGCGCGCGAATCTGACGCTCGCAAGCACGAAGATGATGACGCCGTAGGCGAGCATCGGAACGATGTACGGCCACAGCTGCGCGACGCCCGCCCCGCGGATAATGATGCCGCGCAGAATCTCGATGTAGTACGTCAGTGGAATAACGTAGCCGAAGAGCTGCATCGGCTCGGGCATCAGCGAGCGCTCGAAGACGGCGCCGCTCACCAGTACCGACGGCAAGAGAATGAAGATCGCCATCAACTGCGCTTGAATCTGCGTTTGCGCGACCGTTGAGATGAAGAGCCCGAGGCCGAGTGAGACCAGCAAGAAGCTCAGTGACAGCACGCAAAGCAACAGGATGTTGCCCGCGATTGGGACGCTGAAGACGAAGTACATCCCGAGCAAGACGACCGCGAACTGCGCCGCCGCCACGAGCACGTAGGGAATCAATTTCCCAAGCATCAGGCCCGCGATGCCGATCGGCGTCACCAGGAGTTGGTCGAGCGTGCCGCGCTCGCGCTCGCCCACGATCGCAAGTGCGGTGAGCATGATCGTGATGTTCTGCATCACGAGCCCAATGAGGCCGGGCACAAAGAAGTTTGCGCTGCGCATCGCCGGATTAAAGAGCACGACCGGACGCACTTCGAACGGAGTGGCCGTCTGCGGACTGAAGTTGCGCAGCGGAATACCGCTGAGCGCAACAGCCGAGCCGTACGCAACCTGTGCAATCGCCGAATCCGAACCGTCGACGAAGGCGCCGATCGCAGGTGTCCGACCAGCCTCGAGATCGGCGGTGAAATTCTGCGGGATATCGAACGCGGCGCGCACTTTGCCCGAGACGATCGCCCCGATTAAGCCTTGGCGGCTCGAAACTTCGGTCACGACGTCGAAGGTGCGCGAACCGTTCAGGCTGTCGATAAAAGCTTGCGCTGCCGGTCCACGATCTTCACGGTAGACGGCCGCGGGTACGTGCTCAACGGTCGTGTTGATCGCGTACCCGAGCAGCAGCATCTGCACGAGGGGCACACCGATTGCAAGCGCAAGCGTCACCGGACTGCGCAGAATCTGCCGCAGTTCCTTGTACACGACCGCCCCCATGCCCGAGAAATCGAAGACCTCGTTCATGCGGCCGCATCCGTCTTGCGGGTTAGCGCGACGAACGCATCCTCGAGCGACGGGCGAATCGGTTCGACGCGCGAGGTGTCGACGCCCACGGCTTGCGCGAGCTGCGCCGCGTCCACGCCACGATCGACGACGACGTGAATGTCCCGTCCGAAGATCGTTGCGTCGCGCAAACTCGGCACGTCGTGCACGCGGCGAAAGGTCTCCATCACATCATCGGTTGCGATCGCATAGCGTACCGTGCCCGGCGGCGTTACGTCGGGCAGCGACGCGATCTCATTGGGCGACCCACTGGCCAGGATATGTCCCTGATAGATGTACGCGAGCGACGAGCAGCGTTCGGCTTCATCCATGTAGTGCGTGGTAACGAAAAACGTCTTGCCTTCCGACGTCAACTGAAAAAGCAGATCCCACAGATCGCGCCGCGCGACCGGATCGATGCCGGCTGTTGGCTCGTCGAGAAAGACGACGGCCGGATCGTGCAACAACGCGCATGCAAGCGCGAGCCGCCGCTGCCAGCCGCCGGAGAGATTCGCGGCAAGATAGCCCATGTATTCGCCGATACCGACGATCTCGACCACCCGCCGTTTTTGCGTTTCTCGCGCGGTGGCGTTCAAGCCGTACGCGCGTGCGTAGAACTCGAGATTCTCATCGACGGTCAGGTCGCCATAAAGCGAAAACCCTTGCGCCATATAGCCGATCGCGCGCCGCACCTGATTCGATTGGCGCTCGACGTCAAAGCCCGCGACGTGCGCGTCGCCCGCCGTCGGACGAACCAGCCCGCACAGCATCTTGATCGTGGTCGTCTTGCCGCTACCGTTGGGACCGAGATAGCCGAAAATGCTACCCGCTGCGACGGAAAAATTGACGTGATCGACGACCGTGCGCTCGCCATACACCTTCGTCAGCCCGTTGAGCACGATTGCCGCGTCGCTCATTGCGGTTCGATGGTAACCGTGGTGCCGTCGAGCAGTTTATGATCGGGATCGTGAACCCGGATCTTCACGCCGTAGACCAACTGCGCTCGCTGATCCGCGGTTTCAACGTTTTGCGGCGTAAACTGCGCCGTGCGATCGTAGGTTTCAACCGTGCCGCTGAAGGTGCCGGCGCCCGCGTCCGATTGCACGCGCAGCGATTTTGCGTTGCGAACGCGTCCGAGATCGTTTTGCGATGCATAGATGTAGACATACGGATCGGCAAACGTATCAATGACCGCCGCCGGCTGATTCGCGAGGAGCATGTCGCCCGGATGCAAGTTGAAGCTCGCAACCACGCCATCGACCGTCGAATAGACCGTCGCCTCTCGCAATTCCGTCAACGCATGTTCGGCGGCGGCGTGCGCGCTGCGTGCTTGCGCTTGTGCTTGGGCAAGTTGCGGTTCGGCGCCCGTGAGCGTCGCCTGATAGCTGCCATGTGCCGCATTGGCATTCGCCAATGCAGATGCGGTTTGCCCCGGCAAATCAGCGCGCTCGAGTTGGGTAAGTTGCGCCTGCGCTTGCCGCACGCTCGCATGCGCTTGATCGCGAGCCGCGCGCGCTTGATCTAAGCTCTGCTGCGAAACGTCGCCGCTTTGCGCGAGCGACGCCGTCCGCTCGTAATCGCGATCGGCAAGCTGCTCCGCTGCGCGCGCATTGGCGAGCGTGGCCCGCGCGGCGCGGATGCGATCGTTTGCGCCGGTGACCGTCTGCGTGTACGTCGCACCGGTCGCGACGTTCGCGCCCCGTGCCTGCGCAATTTGCGACGGCAGCGTCCCGGACTGCAACGCGCGCAGTGCCGCATCGGCAGCGCGCGCCTGCGCGAGCGCCTGGTCATAGGTCGCCTGTGGCAACGACGGATCCAAACGTACGATCACCGTGCCGCGCTTGACGGGCGTGCCGGCGGCGACGTCGACCGCGATCACGCGCCCGCCTACCTGGCTGCCAACCGAGACGTACTCGGTCTGCACGGTGCCGCTGAAGTGTGAAGTCGGGGCGGCACACGCGGCCAGCGCGAGACAGCAGAGCCCGGCAGGTGCGACCCTCATATTGCGATCATCCTTCCACGGTGGTCCTCGAACGCATCCTGCTCGCGAGCGCCTCCCCGCGCCGGCTCGAGCTTTTGCAGTCCCTTGGTTTTGCTGTGCGTGTGGAACCGAGCGCTTACGGCGAGCCCGACGATCCGTCGGTAACGCCGCGCGAGCTTGCAATCCGCCACGCCGCAGCCAAGGCAGGCGACGTACGCGCGGGCTTCCCAGACGAGGTCATCGTCGCGGCGGACACCGTCGTCGACGTGGACGGGCGTGCCCTCGGCAAACCGCTCGACGCCACACAAGCCCACCAGATGTTGCGCACGCTCTCCGGCCGCGAGCACCAGGTGCACACCGCGTTTGCGATTGCCCTCCCCGGGCGCAGCGAACTCTTCCAGGATGTCGCGACAACGGATGTCCGCTTCTATCCGCTCGACGACGATGAAATCGCGGCGTACGTGGCGAGCGGCGAACCGATGGATAAGGCCGGCGCCTATGGCATTCAGGGTCTCGCGGCATCGCTCGTCGCGTCGATCGACGGCGATTTTTATACCGTCATGGGCTTCCCGCTTGCCCGCTTCATTCGTGCGTTGCGGCAGTTGGGTTTTGGCTTACCGGTGGCGAAGAAAACACCCAACGAATAGGCCTTTTTCGGGAGCCGGCCATCTTTACTTATCGCGACGAGCGCAAATTATTCGCGCTAATTGCCGTCATCATCGTGGCGGCAACGCTGGCGCTCGTCCAAATCAACGCCGAACGCTCCGGCACAAGCAGTCCGCTGACGATATTCGCAACGTCGCTCGTTTCGTTTGCACAAAGCGCCTCATCGTTCGTGGTCGACGGCGTGCGAGGCGGTGCATCCAACGTCGCCGCGCTGCCATCGCTCGCAAAAGAGAACGCCCGGTTACGCGATGAGAACCGTGTGCTCGCCGCCGATAACGCGCGCTTGCACGAACTCACTTCGCAATACGCGGCCGAGGTTAGCGTGCAGCCCGCCGTCGACATTTATCCGAGCGGCGTCGAAGCCCGCGTCGTCGGCTTCCCGCCGGAGAACGATTCGCGCACCGTCACGATCGATCGCGGAGCGAATGCCGGCGTGAAAAAAGATGACGGCGTGATCGCAGCCGGCGGCATCGTCGGTCGCGTGGATGCGGTCGGACCCTTCTCGAGCGACGTCGTGTTGATCACCGACTACACGAGCCGCCTTCCCGCGGTGACGCGCCACGGGCGCTACTGGGGCATCGCACGCGGCAATCTCTCGAGCGTACGCGTCGAGTACATTCCACAGGATGCTCCAATCAAGGTTGGCGACGTCATTGTTACGGGTGCGGGCCGATCGTTTCGTTCGGGGATTCCGGTTGGGACGATCGTTGCCATCGAGCGCGGTGATGCCGTACTGTATCAAACCGCCATCCTGCGCCCTGCCGTGAATCTCGGCAGCCTCGATCGCGTTGTCGTCGTCCCGCAGTAAAATTCACATAGCGCGCATTACTGCGCCGGCGTGGTACGTTTCGGCTGCGTGGCTTTTGCTCGCGCTGCTCGCACAAGTATGCGTTGCACACCTTCTGGTCATTCGCAACGTCGAACCGAGCTTTGTGCTCGTTGCGGTCGTGTGGTATGCAATCCGCGTCGAGCCCTGGCGCGCTGCGGCCTACGGCTGCGCCGGCGGCATCGTCGAAGATCTGCTGAGTTATCACACCGGCGGCGCGTGGACGATTTCGACCACGGTCGTTGCGCTCGTTGCAAGCTTCATCTCGCGTGGCTTCTTCGCCGATTCAATTCCGCTGGTCGCCACCTTCGCGTTCGCTGCGACGCTCGTACGCGAGTTGATCTTTTGGGTCACAATGGGCTTCGAAGGCTATCCGAGCGGCCTCGGCATGATCCACTTCCACGAAGCGCTCTTTGAGGCGCTGCTCAATGCGCTCGTGATGATGCTCGTCATGCTGATCTCGCGCCGCTTCGACTCGCGATACGCATGATCATCGATCGGCGTCGCGCGCCGCGCATCGTTTGGGAACGTTCGCCGTGGCGCATCGCCGGATTCATTGCCGCGATCGCGCTCGCCATCATTGCGCTGCTCGTACAATTGGTGCAGGTGCAGCTCGTGCAAGGCGAACGCTACCGCGCTGCAGCGCTCGAAAATCAAGTGCGTCTGATCGAAGTTGCGGCCCCGCGCGGCATGATTTACGACGACAGCGGACATGTGCTCGTACGCAGCCGCCCGTCGTTCGTCGTCGGCCTGATCCCCTCCGAGGTGACCGATATCGACGGCGAGCTGGCGACGCTCGCGCGCACGATCGGCGTCGATCCGGTGAAGCTGCGCTATCGCCTGCTGCATCACCGTGGCGTCAACTACGAAGATTTCGCACAAGTGCAGACCTACGAGCCCTACGGGCCGGTCGTCCTTGCAAGCGATTTGCCGGTCGCCAAAGTCGCGCGCCTTTCGGAGTTTCTCGACGACCTCCCGGGTGTCGATCTCGAGGTGCAAGCGATTCGTGACTACCCGCTTGGAGCCACCGGCGCCGCACTTTTCGGCTATGTTGGGCAAATCAGCGAAAACGAGTACAACAAACGCAAACACGAAGGCTACTCTCCCAACGACGTTGTCGGGAAGGACGGGCTCGAATACGTCTACGATCGCTACCTGCGCGGCGTGGCCGGCGGCCAGCGCGTCGTGGTCGACGCGCAAGAGCATGTCGTACCCAGCATCAAGCTTCCGTCGAAGGCCGCGATTCCGGGCGACACGCTCGTAACCAACATCGACGGGCGTCTCCAGATAATCGTGCAGAAAGCACTCGATGACGGCATCGCCAAGTGGGCGCACGGACACAAACTGGCCGGCGCCGTCGTCGCGCTCGATCCGTGGACCGGTGGCGTGCTCGCCATGGCGAGCTATCCGTCGTACGACCCCAACGACTTCGCCGCCGATGACGCGCGCGTGGCGCACTATCTGCTCGATCCCGCCGATCCGCTCTTCAACAACGCGATCGGGGCAGCAACGCCGACCGGCTCGACGTTCAAGATGGTAACCGGCAGCGGCGTGCTAACCGAAGGATTGGTCAAACCGAAAGAAGTCGTCTATGACAGCGGCGCGTGGAATTGCGGCGGTTACATCGCGCGCGATATCGCGTCCGGCGGCCTCGGGAATACGACCTTTGTTCCGGCGCTCGCTGCATCGTCTGATGGTTTCTTCTATCAAATGGCGTGGCGCCTGGGCTACAATCGTCTCTCGAAGTGGGCGCATCTCTTTGGCGTCGGCACAAAAACCGGCATCGATCTTCCGGGTGAGAACGCCGGCAACTGGCCGACCAACGCGTGGGAAATGAAAGTCTACGGTGTGCCGATGGAACCGAGCGAAACGTGCATGCTCGGCATTGGGCAAGGCGCGATGCAAGCGACACCGCTGCAGATGGCCGACATCGCATCGGCCGTCATCAACGGCGGCACGCTCTATCGTCCGCAGGTCGTGCGCCAAATTCGCACGCCCAACGGCACCGTGATCAAAACATTTGCACCCGAAGTGATTCGCCAAGTGCCGGCAACGCAAGAGGCGCTCAAACTCGTACGCGAAGGTATGGGCAAAGTTACCGATCCCGGCGGCACGGCGTACGGCCTTAAAATCGCAGGCTTGCCGTTTTCGGGCAAGACCGGAACGGCAGAAACCGGCAACGGGTCCGGCGCAAACACGACCTGGTTCATCGCCTGGGCACCGTCGGATCACCCAAAAGTCGCGATGGCCGTGTTCGTCGATCGCAGCGGCGGCTACGGCGCGACCGTTGCTGCACCGATTGCGCGCGACATCCTGGTAAAATATTTCAAGAAGAGCGCCGCGTACTCGCCGTAATCGTTGCGCGTTAGGAGCGCGACCCGATGACCAGCAGCGCAGATTCAGCGGCGTCGCGCACCAGCGGATCGGGATCCTTGTCACGGATCGCACGCAGCTCATCGACACACCAAGGCTGTCCGACGATAACCAAGCGCTCGATCGTGTCGAAGCGATCCTCTTGACTGAAAATCGGCGTTGCGTCTTCACGCGCGAGGCGTTCGCGACGTACGAGCAGCGTTCCAATCGCAAAGAAAATCGCGCCCAGAACAAAGGCCCCGACGAGAAAAATCAGGCCTGCTCTATTCGAGTGCAATCTGCGCGGCGCCGCGCAGCGATTCGACCGCTTGCGCGAGCGACTCGTCGAGCGTACGGTTCACGCTCGAGGTGAGAACGCGGTGAAACTCTTCGATCGGTAATTCGTTGAGCACGGAGAGCACGTGCAGCACGTCGGTGCGATAGCTCTCGAGCGCGTCGGCGCGTTCACGCCCGTGATAGACGGTTGTGCCGAGCAACTGGGCGTTGATCAGCCACGGCGTCACCGCACCGAGCGGCGCTGATTCGAGATCGGGGAGCAGCGCACTGACGACGTCGACTTCGATTTGGCCGACGACGCGCACAACGCCGTCGCTCGGTGCCTGCGGCGACGTCGTCGGCGCAAAACTCAAGCTCTCAACGACGTCACGCAAGGCATCACGACTCTCGCGATCCTCGAGGTCCTTACCGGTAATCGTGAGACGCGGCATCTTCAAACGCACGAAGAGCTTTTCGAGCGGCGCACGCAGCGCCCGGCTTGCACTTGCAAACGTGCCGTCGACACCGGCCGGCGCGCCTTGCGCGTGTTCGGGGAAGAGCAGGCGCAGCGCGAAGAGATGTTGCACGAGCCCGCCTGCGGTGTTGCTGCGTTCGAGCATGCGCAGCGTATTGCCCAAACGCTCCGCCGTAAAGTCGACATAAAGAACCGGTGTTTCGACTCGCTCAGCCGGAGGTGCGCCCGGTCCAGGCACCTCGAAGGGCTGCGCAGCAGTGATCGTTTCGACGAGTTCGGTGATCGCACGCGGCGCTTGCGCGGCCGGAACAATCGTTGGCGCTTCCACGATAGGTTCGGGTTCGGGAAGCGGTGGCGGCTCGACGATGCGCTCTTCGACCGGAAAGACGCGAGCAATTGAGATCGGCGTGCCGGCCGTCGACTCGCTCAGGCTCGGTTGCGCTTGTACGCGCACGGTCGGCGCCGCGACGGCAAACGTCGTGCCTTCGCCCCATTCCAGAATCGCACGCGTATCGAGTGCGGTGCCCGCACCGAGCGGGGCCATCACCATCATCTCCCAGCGAATGCGCAGATCGACATTGGGATTGACGTCGGCAAGCACCAGCCCGCGCGCCGACCACAACTGCGATGCACCGGCATCGTCGGGCACCGTTACACCGTTGATCGTCGTCGACGCAGGCATATACACCGCAAGATTGGTCGCGACGACGCGCAGCGTCAAGCGGTCGGCCGGGCCGTCGCCGTCGTTGCGCAGCCGAATTTCGTAATACAGACGCTCGCCTGCATTGACGTTTTCAGAGGGAATCGCCAGAATCTGCGCGGTCTGCGCGAACTGCGCCTGCGCGAACGTTGTGACATCGAGCGTCGCAAACTGCACCGGGCTGATGCCTTTGGCGTGCAGCCAGCCTTCGAGCGTGAGCGTGCGATTGGCGTTGACGGCGCGCAGCAAACGTAAGGTGATACGCGATTCAAGGGTTGTCTCGGCGGGGATGTCGGCGAAGGCAAGACCCTCGCGATCGCGCCGCGCATCGACCGCGCGTTCGATCGCAAGCTCCGGCGGCAAGGTCAGAGACACGCGCGCATCGCGTAACACGTCCGAACCGGAGTTGACCACGCGCACGATCGCGTCGACCGTGCGTCCTGGACGCAACGGCTCGTGCGAGACCAATTCCCACGCAACGCTCTCGACCGTCGGCCGTGAACGCACGACGGTTGTTGCCGTGCCGAGATCGATTGCACCGCCGCCGTGCTCGAGCACCGCGCCGAGCGTGACCGACGAACGATCCGGCACACGCGACGCAATCGTCGTTACAACGGTAAAGACGCGCTCTTGATGCGGATGCACGAAGCCCAGCGCAATCGGCATGTCGTAGGGAATCGTGTCGTCGGCGGTCTCGCCGATGCGCAGATCCTCGAGATAGAGACCCGGAATCAAACGCAAGCGCACGTCGGATTCGGGCGCCGTGCCGTCGTTGAAGACGTGCACGGTGAAGGCAAGTTCTTCGCGCGCGGCTGCAACGCCACGATCGGATTCAACGTAGTTGCGGGCGCGGCTGAAGCGCGGAGCGACGCGGACTTGCAGCCGCCGGGCGAACGTGCGCTCGGCTCCTCTCCAACGCAAGGCAGCATCGATCGGCAACGCCGTATCGGCGGTCGTGGGAACGGCGACCGTGGCCGAAATGCCGGCCTCGACCATGCGTCCGGCCGCAAGCGACCCAAGCGAGAACGTGAGGTTGGCAATCGCGTCATCGCTGACCGGCTGTCCATCGACGTGCGCCGTGCCCGGCGCATAGATCAGTCCAGGCGGCAACGTGAACGCGATCTGGACGCGCTCGGCGATACCGGTACCCGTGTTCATTGCGCGCAGAATCATCGGCACGCGCATGCCGGGTGTGACGACGTCGTCGCTGATTACGGTCAGTCCCGTCTCTTCGCCCTCGAAGTCGACCGGCGAGTTGACGACGATCTCAGCCGACGTGATGGAGAACTCCGAGGTTTCGCGCGAGCCGACCGTGCCGAACGCTTTGATGCGCGTGCCGTCACCGAGCGGCGAGTCGACCGTGGCTTGATACTCGATCACGACCGATTGCGCCGGCTGGAGACGTTCGGTTACGACCGTCGAGCTGTCGTAGTCGAAGGCTTCGCCCTCGGTGCCGCCCACGACGCGGCCGTCGATGCGTGCGCTGCGCGCAACATAGGTTGTGTGATCGGGCGCGGGCAGCACGACGATGACGTCGTGCGCGCTGGAACTGCCGGTATTGCGCACCACCGCGCGCACGGTAATCGCGTCGCCCGGGCGCGGTGCGCTGGGTGCAGCGATCGTTACGAAGCGTTGCGCTGTTTTGCAGTTCGGGGCGGCTGCGAACAAAAAGCCGCTCGATGTTCGAAGCCACGAGCGGCGTTTGGTCGGTAACGAGCGCGGCTTGGAAGACAAGCTCGCTGCCATCTTCGATCGTACTGTTGACGCGAAAGACGCACACGACGCGGCGCAGTCCGTTGGGCTCGAGATCGCCGATCGGTGCACCGCTGGGATCGACGAACGAGCCTTCGGAAAGCGCGGCATCGTCGACCGTGTCGCCGCCGGCAAGATGATCGACGCCCTGCGGATGCGCGAAGCGCACGCGCACGCCGGTTGCCGCCGCGCCGCCGAGATTCGAAAAAGAAAAGTGGACGCGAATCGTTTCGCCTGGCGCGACTGCGCGGCTCGGCTCGAGCACGAGGGTCCGAAGACTCTCGACCAGAGCGGGCGATCCCGGCGCGAAGATCCCGGTCAAGGACGTCGATGCCACGTGCTTCCCTTACTAGTCCAAGAGAGCCAACGCCTGCGCGATCCGGTCGGCACGCGCGCCGGGGTGACTCGAGAGGAACGCGTCGACCAGTGCCCGGCGGCCATGCCCCGCGAGCGCGTGCGCCGCGGCGAGCGAGACCGGCTCCGCCGGATCGTTGAGTGCATACTCGAGCAAGTTCTGTGAACGCTCGTCGTCGAGAGCCGCGACCGCAAAAATCAAATCGCAGCGCGCGCTTTCCGAAAGCCCGGCAAACTCTTCACCGGCTTCGTTGGTCCACGCCGTCGTCGCTTGCGATGGCGGACCGTCACGCGTAACGCTTCGCGCTGCAGCGCGCCGCGGCGCAAGCCACGCGTAGAGGCCGATCAAGATCCCAGCGACCAGCGCCAGCAGCGCCGCAACAGCGATCAGCGTCACGAAACGTTAGACGACGTTTGCGTGCAGCGAGGTCCGCACCACGTCAAGTGCGGCATCGAGCGCGACGTCACGGCGGCGTTGCAACGCGTCGAGAAACTCCGCACTGTCGGCATCCGCGAAGCTGTCGAGCCGCGCGACCAGCATCCCGCGGTAGTGCGCGAACTGCGCGCTGCCATCGGGCAAAAAGCGCGCGAGGATCGCCCAGGGCAGTGCGCTTGCAAGCTCGGTGTCGCCCAAACGATCGCCCAATTCAGCAATCACCTGCGGATCGTAATTTCCACGCAAAACTACGGCCGCGCCCGGCGTCTCCGCCGGCGTGCCGCGCGCGTCGTGCACGTCGTGCAGCAACCGCTCGAGCGTTGCACGCATCGACGGCGTCTCGATGTCGCGCGGAGCGATGACGTAACTCGAGAGGCGCAGCTTGATGAACAAACGATCGGTCTCGTCGCGCAGCATCTCCCGCATCGAGGCCACCGCACCAACGTGCGTATCACCGATCGCTTCGGGGAAGAAGGCGCGCATCGCGAACAAATGCGTGATCAAGCCGTCGAAACGCGCTTCATCTAAGAAGCGCAAGACGCGCGCGTGGCGCTCGGCGGTAAACGTCACCGTGACGCCCACGACGCGGTCGCCCGCAAGCGCGCCGTCGATTGTGTCGCCGTTGCTCGCGGCCACAAGCGCCGGATAGTCCGCGCCGATGATGCTGCGTCCGCTCGCGTCGCCGTTCCCGGCAACCGGCGTTGCGGGCGGCAATTCCATGAAACGATCTTCGGCGAGCATGCGCTGTCCACCAAACGACGGTCCAAGCATCCCGTCGAGCCCGAACGGCAAGCCGGGAATCGCATTTGCGAACACCGGGTTCGCCCGCACCTTGAGTTCGTTCGACGGCATTTCGTCGCTGCGCTCGCCGTCGTAGTGCACGTTGGCCGTGCGCGTGATCACTTCACCAGCGGGCAAACCGTTGTGCACGACGTCGCGGAAGCGGATCGTTGCTTCGACGCCGGGATCGACGTCGTTGAGCACGATGCCGCGCTCGCTTGCAAGCGCCGAGAGTGCCCCGACATCGCGAATCGGTACGTCGTTGACGGTCGTCGAGTTGGGCACGTAGATCAGCGACGTGGGTTGCGCGCAGAAGATTTGCACGCGCCGCGCCGGGCCGTCGCCGCCGTTGCGCACGTGCAGGGTCCATTCGATCGTTTCGCCGACGTCGACCACGTCGATCGGTTCGCTGCGCAGTGTGCCGACCGAGAAATCCGGTTCCGCGGTCGTTGCAATCGTCAAGCGCTCGAGCGGCACCGGCAGCATAGCATCAGCGGTGAGCACGCCGTCGACCGTTACCGGATACTCGCGTGCCAAGCTGCGCAAGAGCCGTAAACCCAAACGCGCTTCGGCCGTCGCGCCCGGACCGATCTCGCCGAACACCAGCTTCGATTTCTCACGCGTCGCGCCGTCGACCGTTTCCAGTCGCGCTTCAGGTGAAATGTAGAGGCGCACGCGCACGTTGTGCGCGACGTCGCTGCCGACGTTGGTAATGCGCACCGCGACATCGGCAAGTTGATTGGGCCGTAAGACCTCGTCGCCTTCGAGACGCAAGTCCGAGGTTTGCGGCGAAAACGCGGGATGCGAATCGACGCGCCACGTCGCTTCGCCCAGCGCCGTCTCGCCCAGCTCTCGCGTGTGCACGCTCGCACCGATGCGCAGCTCGCTACGATCCGGATAGGGCGTGCGCACGCGTGCGCGCAGCATGAATTTCCGCTGCGCGTACGGATCGATCGCGCCGATCTCGGCGGTGTCGCCATCGAGTGCCACGCGCGAATTCTTTTCGGTGAGCCGCACTTCGTCGAGCGCCGGATCGATGCGTAGGTGCAGCACGACGTCCGTTGCGCTCGTACTGCCTTCGTTTGCGACAGCGATCGTCGCTTCGACTTCCTCACCCGGTTTGATGACTTCGCCTTGCGTGCGCGCAATCGCGTTGCGGCGCGACGGCAGTGATGGCTCGGAATGAATTGCCACGGTGCGTTCGAAGCGGCGCTGCGAATCGTCGCCGCGCGCCGGCTCCCACGAAAGTGTCGCCGCAATCTCGATCGTCGAACTGTCGGGTAATGGCGAGACGACGATCGCTTCGCACAGGAGTTCAACCCGCTCGTCGGCATCGACGCGGCCCAGGTCGAACGTCAGCGCTTCTTTTTTCTTGGCTTCCTTGATTGCGCGTCCGTTGATCGGGCGACCGTCGATCTGGGTCGCGCCGCGAACCGGCACGAGCGTATCGGGCAATTCAAGCGACGCGGTGACGTTCTCGGCGGCCGCTGAGCCGGCGTTGAACGCGGAGAGTGCCATCGTGATGCGCTGACCTGGACGCACGTCGTAGCCCGGTTCAACCGAAAACGTCGTGCGATCGTCATCGAAGTCGGGCGTCGAGTGGACGACCAGCGAGGCCGCCTCGAGCGCAAACGCCGGCGTCTCTTGCGAGGCGACGTGTGCGTGCGCGGCGATCGCCGTGCCGTCGTGCAAGGGCGAGTCGATCTCGACCCGATAGACCAGCGTCGAGCTCGCGCTCGCGGCCAGCGCGGGGGTGACGATCGGCGCATGCACCCGATCGAAGGGTTGACCCAGATCGCGCTCGATCTCGCGGCCGTTGACCCGGGCCGAGTTCGGCACGTAACGCGTGTGCTCGGGGATCGGGGCCACCACGACCACGTCGTGCGCGCTCGACTCCCCGGCATTGTGCAGCCGGACGGTGATTTGGGCTTCGGCCCCGGGGACCGGCTCCGATCGGGCTTCGATCGTAATCCCGGTCAGCGCGTTTTGGAGTTGGGGACGGCTCCGGGCGATCAGCCGGATGATGTTTGAGCCGACCGGCGGCACTTCAAAGGAAGCAACCGCGGCCTGCAGCTCGATCATCGTGCCGTTCTCGATGGCACCCGCGACGCTGTAGGAGATTTCGATGCGGCGTTCCTCGCCTGCGTCGACGTCGCCGATGTGCGCCCCGCTGCGCGCGAGCAACGGCGAGTTGCCTTGCTCGTCGTCGAGATTCGCGCCATCAAGCTGGCCTGTGCCAACCAAATAGACGAGGCCGTCGGGAAGATTGAAGCGCACGCGCACACCGGTCGCCGGTGCACCGCCTTGATTGCGGAACGTGAACGTGGCGCGCACCGTCATTCCAGGTTCCAACTCGCGGTCGGGCGAAACGACGAGCGTCCGGAGCCCCTCTGGTAACGTTGGTGCTCCCGGCGCAAAAACTTCAGACAGGGTGCGCATGACGCGGTGAACGTTCGCCGCGAGTGGCACGCTACCTTGAGGGGAAAATCCAGATGCTCGCTACTCAGAAATCATTTGTTACGCGCGCCCTTGCGCGCCTCGGCTCCGAGAACGCGTTTCAAATTTTGCAACGCGCGCGCGAGATCGAAGCGACGGGCCGCCGCGTCGTCCACATGGAGATCGGCGAGCCGGATTTCGATACGCCGGATAACATCAAGCGTGCTGCCGTCGATTCACTCCTGGCGCACGATACGCACTACACGCCTTCGCAAGGCACGCGCGAACTGCGCGAAGTCGTCGCTGAGTACGCGTCGCGCTTCCGCAGAATGTCGACGCCGTACACTGCGGCGAACGTCACCATCTCACCGGGCGCAAAGCCGATTATCTGGAACATCCTCTCGGCGATCCTCGATCCGGGCGACGAGTTCGTGTACTTCGATCCCGCGTACCCGGCCTACGCATCCGCGTCGAGCTACTTGCAAGCCAACGCCGTGCGCATCCCGTTGCACGAAGAGCGCGACTGGCGCATGGATCTCGAAGAACTTGCCGCGCGCGTGTCGGATAAAACCAAAGCGGTGATGATCAACTCGCCGCACAATCCGACCGGCGGCGTGTTGCTCAAGAGCGATCTCGAACGGATCGCCGAACTCGCGCAAAAGCACAACTTCCTCGTGATCGCGGACGAAATCTACAGCCGCAACTTCTATTTCGATAGCGAATACGTGTCGATCGCGTCGCTGCCGGGCATGCAGGAACGCACGATCATCGTCGACGGTTTCTCGAAGGCGTACGCGATGACGGGCTGGCGCTTGGGGTATGCGATCATGCCCGAAGACCTGTGCAAAGCGGTGACGCTCTTCAACAACAACACGTTTAGCTGCGTCACGTCGTTCGTGCAACAGGCCGGCATCGAAGCGCTGCTCGGCCCCGATACCGCGGTGCGCGAGATGAACGACATCTTCCGCCAGCGTCGTGATAAGTTGGTCAACGGCCTCAACGCGCTGCCCGGCGTGCACTGCACGCTGCCCGAAGGCGCGTTCTACGCCTTCCCCAACATCTCGCAGATCACCAAGGACGACAAGAAACTCGCAAGCTTCATCTTAGAGGAAGCCGGCGTTGCGTGCGGCGGCGGTTCGAGCTTCGGACCCGCCGGTGCGGGCTACCTGCGCTTCTCGTACGCCACGTCGCTTGCGGACATCGACTACGCGCTTCACCAGCTCAAGGAGTATCTGCCGAAATTCAAGGGCTAGGGACCGCCCCCAATCGTAGAGATGCAGGCTTCCAATTCGTACGCGGGCGGCAGCACGAACGAATCGCGAAGCGGCGAAAAGAGCGAGCCGCTCGACGAGAAGTCGACAACCTCGTTGCCGAGTTCGCGTTTTAGCGCCGCGCCCTTCGCGTTGAACTGAATCCAAAGGCTCGCCCTGTCGTCAACAGCGAGCCAGCCGACGATGTGTGCCGCGTCTTTCTTTTGGGCGATCGCGGCGAGCGCCTCAAGGCTGCGCACCTGTGGCTTCTGCCCGCGTGGCGTCATCAGCCCCATCGTCATTTCCCACGACGCGCGCGTGCCACCACAGTGGATGGCAAACGACGTCGCGAGGACTACAGCGATAACCATGCAGCTGTTGCCATTGCGCCGAGCAACTCGCCATTCGTGTGTGCGATATCTTTGTGGTCGTAGATGCTGCCTTTGCCTTGCGTGCGATTGATATAGAACGCGAACGCGACGTGATGGCCGCTCCGCGTTGTCATGTAGCCGGCAAGCCCTTTGGCGGTGATCATCTCGTTGTCGTTGAGTTCATTTGCCGTACCGAACGTGCCGGTCTTCGCGAAGACTTTGCCCGCGGCCGGCGAGCCGTTCTGGATGTTGAAGAGCGTCCCGTCAACACCCAAGATCGGTAAGCCGCTGTGAAAGTCGTTGTACCACGATTGCGTGTGAACCCAGGCGAGGTAGTGCACCATAAAGTCCGGCGTGAAGAACGCGGAGACGCCGAGGCCATCGGTCATCGACGCGCTGTTGGTGTCGAGCCCGGCATTGTGCAGCATCTTGTGCTCGAGTGCAAAGCCTTGCGCGAGCAGATCGGCATGCGGGCTCGGCGCAAGATGCACCGCCCACGTATACGGGCCCATCGCGGCATGCAAGTTATCGCTCAGCTTCAAGGTGATGCGCACATCTTGCGCGAGCGGCAGTGACGTGTGCGAGGCAACCAGATTCTGCACGGTGTAGCTTGCCTTTGCGACCTTTGGATCGAACGGCGCTGCGCTTGCCGGCGGGGTGATCGCGACGCGGAGATTTTGCAAGATATAAGCAAACGCCATCTGCGCGAAGATGTCGGGGTTGGGCACGCGATACGCATAGAGAATGTTCAGGCCGGCCGGCGTCGTACCGGTAATCGTGACAACGTGCGTGCCATCGGGCTGCGTCACGTCCTTGCTCATGTCGATCGTCGGTTCGCTACCGGCTTTCCCGGTCGTAGATTTATTCATGAATTGCACGTATGGCGTCGATGGCGATACGGTGCTCGTGGTGGAATCGCCGACGTGTGGCCCGGCGGAGATCGTGACGTCGACAACGTTGTCGTTGAGGATCATCGGCGAGACCATCGTGCCCGTGCCGCCTTCGGGGCCGGGGCTTGGAAAGAGCGATGCGTCAACAAGGACGCGGCCATCGATCGCTCTGATGCCGCTCGCCTGCACTTGCGTCGCCAGTTGGCGCAGCACGGTCAGCGGATCGCCCGGTACGGCTTTGGTGTGCGGCGAGCCGTCGTAGGCATGATCTTCGTTCTCAAAACCGAGCGTGCCGTCGGGTTGAATGCGTTGCGAGATGTTCGGGTCGCCGCTTGCGACGAGGACGAGATCGCCGTGCAGCACGCCGTTGGTGTCAACCGGCCCGGTGCGATAGACCGGTGTCGTCCAGCGAAAATTCGGCCCAAGCAGCGCGAGGCTCGTGCCCTCGGTGAGAAGCTTGGTCGTCGACGCCGCTTCCATGTACGTTCGCGCATTACGCGCAAAGAGTACACGGTGGGTGTCGAGATCGTACACTTCGCCCGCAACGATCGCGTGCGTTAGCAGCGGCGTAGCGAGGATCTGGGTCATCGTCGGCGGTGCGCTTGTTCCCGCGGCAATCAACGCGATAAACGCAAACAGCGCCACAATTAATCGCTGGCTCATCTTCGTACGCTTCCTCAGGTGTGCCTAATGATCATGCGTGGTTCGCCAACTTATGCTCGGAAAGCGCCAGTAACACGCTTTCACCAGCATATGAGGAACACTCCATGCGAACTCCATTGTTAGCCGTCATCGCTGCCACGATGACGCTCGCCGCGTGCGGCGGCGGCGGTAGCACGTCGACGATGCCTTCGAGCGGCGGCGGCTCGACGCAGTCGAGCCAAACGCAGTCGCAAACCGCCATCGAGGCCACCAACGCACTCGGTGACCCGGTCAAAACGGTTGCGGATTTCAACGATACGACCAGCGGCACGGCAACCGCGCAGCGCTCCACGAATAAGACCGTCATGCTCTCGAGCGGCGTCTGCAACAACGGCGTCGAGTTCTGGTCACCCGATAAGAACGGCGATCCGAATTCCACGCAAGAGCAGTATTTCTACGATGCTGCATGCACGCAGCTCGCGCGCGACGTCGTGCGCATCTACACGATTGCCGGCGCGTCGGAAACCGTGAATCGCACCGAATCGCAGTACGCAATCAACAACGCGACGGCGATCGCGTCGCGCACCACCACGGTGAACTATGTCAACGGCACGTACGGTTCCAATGGCTATCCGGTCGTTGCCGACGGCTTTGCGCGCGATGCCGCGAGCAGCACAAACATCTCGGGGTCAAAAACGATCGTCGCCGACGACGAACTCGTGATGCAAGCCGGTTCCAGTGGCATGAACGCCTGGTGCGGCGACTCGGCCGGCTACAATGCAACCGGCATCGCCGCGCTCGGCGAAACCTTCGGCTGGCAAGGCGGCGTGCTCACCGGCGGCACCCGCACGCTCAACACCGACGGCTCGGTCACATGGACCGCGACGCACGCCGGTGTGGTCTTCACCGGCGCAATCGGGTCGCTGTCGATTGCGAGCGGTTCGGAGAACACGACGTGTCCGATCGCCACGGCACAGTACACGCTCGCGGGGGGTACCTCGCAGGGAAGTTACTCGATCCCCGTCACCACCACGTACATGCACGGCGTGCTGACCAATCTCACCGTCACAAGCGCGCAACTGGCGAACGGCAATACGCTCAACGTCACCACGAACAGCAGCGTGTCCAATACCTCGTCGAGTTTCATCACCGGCACGATCACGAACGGCAGCACCCAGATCGCAACGTTCGCGGTCGACTGCTTCGGCGACGGCACGCTGACGGTCACCTCGAGCGGTACGCAATACGTGATCGCCGATTGGCATGTGGTCAAGTAAGCAGGCGGCTGAACAACTCGTTTAACTTCGCGCGAACCGCGGTATCATGTGAGCGGGAAAACGAAGAACGATTCCCGATGAACAGGGCCCGGCGTGAGTAAGCGCCGGGCCTTCCGTATTTTCTTCTTAGCGCAATCTAATGATCGCTCGGTGTCTTGCTCATTATGCTGTTGCCAGGGAAAACCCAAGAAGTCCCGTTGCTACACGAGAGCCCCGGTGGAATACTGGCCCGCCGGGGTTATTCGTTTCCTACAGCAACTTCATCGCGCGTTTGACGTCGGCAATCACCGAGGCCGCAATCTCTCGCGTGCGCGCGGTGCCCTCGGCGACGATGCGCTCGACCTGCCCCGGATCGCTGCGATAGGTCGCCAGACGCTCGCGCACCGGATGCAGATATTCGTTGAGCTGGGCTGCAAAATCGGTCTTATCGTCCACGCACCCGAGGGTGCCCGCGCGACACTCCGCGGCGATGATGTCGAGCTTGAGCGGATTGACGAAGCGCCACAAGGCAAAGACCGGACACACTTCGGGATGCCCCGGATCGTTGCGCCGGATTTTCTGCGGGTCGGTGATCATCGAGCGCACTTTCTTGGTCGTGGTCTCTTCGTCGTCGGCGATCAGAATCGCGTTGTCGTACGACTTCGACATCTTGCGCCCGTCGGTACCGGGCACTTCGGGGAACTCGCTTAGCGTCGGATGCGGCTCGACCAGAATCTCGCGCCCATTTCCGTACAAATAATTGAAGCGCCGCACCACTTCGCGACCGAGCTCGAGGTGCGCAACCTGATCGCGTCCGACCGGCACTTGCTCTCCGCGCACGATCGCGACGTCGCACAGTTGCAGCAGCGGATAGCCAAGGAACCCGATCGTCGCAATCTGCTGGCCAAGGGCTTCGATCTGCCCCTTAAACGTCGGCACGCGCTCGAGCCACGAGAGTGGCGTAATCATCGAGAGCAGCGTGTACAGCTCCATGATCTCCGGCACGCCGGACTGCAGAAAGATCGTCGCCTTGGCCGGATCGACGCCCGCAGCAAGCCAGACCGCAACCATCTCGTTGCGCGCGTCGCGAATCGCCTGCGGATCTTCGAAGCCGGTGGTGTAGGCGTGCAAATCCGCGATTTCAAAGAAGGCGTCAGCCGTATCGCAGAAGTTTGCCCACTGCGTGAGCACGCCGACGAGATGGCCGAGATGAAGGCCGCCGGTCGGGCGCATCCCCGACATCACGCGCGGCTTGACGAGGGTCGCGGTCGAAGTCATCGGCGCTCAGTACGCCGCACGTATGCCGTCAACTTGCACGGCATGCGCAATTTTCTCGCGCACAAACGCACGCGCGAAGCGCACCGCGTCGCGCAAACCATCGCCACGCGCGAGCGCACAGGCCAGCGCCATCGCGAGCGTACAGCCCGTTCCGCGCATCTCGACGGCGAGCCGTTGCCCTGAAAACATCTCGATGCCCTCACCATCGGCGAGCGCATCGGAGGGTTCGCCGACCAGATGACCGCCCTTGAGGAGCACCGCGCGTGCGCCACGGTTCTTCAGTTCGGCCGCCGCCTCGGCGAGATGTTCGCGCCCGACGTCGCGGCCGAGCAGGGCGCTTGCCTCGGCCAGGTTCGGCGTGAGGATCGTTTGCGGCATCGTCGCCAAGGTCTGGCCGATCACACGCAGCGTTCCCTCGCCGCCGAGCGCGCCGCCGCTGCTCGCGCCGAGCACCGGGTCGACCACGACCGGCAGGTCATGCGCGGCCAGCCGCGTTGCAACGAGCGGCACGACCTCGGGCGCCCCAAGTGCGCCGATGCGCACCGCGCGCACGACTTCCCATGGAATCGCTTTGAGCTGCGCGTCGATCGTCTGCAGCGACTGAATTTCGAGCGCATGCACGCCGCGCGCGTCCTGCGCGCTCACCGCAGCCACCACGGTCAGCACCCGCATGCCGAGTTCCGCACCGATACGGATGTCGAGCCCAACGCCCGCGACGTTCCACGGATGCGTCGTGCCGATCGAAAGCACGCTCATCGCACCCACCCAAAGCGCTCGTAGAGCGCAAAGCCACGATCGACCAGCCCCGAAAGCTCGACCAGCAGCTCGCGCTCGGGACGCACGAAGTTGAAGCACGATTTGCCCTGCATGCGCTTCTTGAGCGCATCGCTCACGCTGCTGAGCAATTCGGGATTGGTGTAGACCGGCATGAGATGGAAGCTCACGTGGGCGCGCCGGATCTGCACGCCGCCGAAGAACATCGTGCGCTTAAACGCTGCCGCATACTCGCCATCGAGCATGTAGAAGGAGTCGGTGTCCTGCGACGCGTGCAAGCGCGGAGCGTAGGGCACGAGCAAGCCCTTGAGCACGCGGAACGTGCCGGGGAAATCACGCGCCGACGGCATCCCACCGCTCCACCAGTAGCTGCGCGGCGGCTTTGGGATCGACCGCGTCGGCAACGGCCGAAAGCACCGCTGCCATGGCCACGCCGGTTGCGCGTACTTCGTCGAGCTGCGCGGGGCCGATGCCGCCGATCGCTGCAACCGGATTCCAACTCTCGGCAGCGATCGCACGCAAGCCGTCGATGCCGATCGGCGCGCCTGCGTCGGGTTTTGATGCGGTCGCATAGACGGCGCCGACACCGACATAATCGACGTCCTGCGCGTTGGCGAAACGGGCTTCGTCGACCGTGCCGCACGACAGGCCGATCAGGCGATCGCCGAATGCCGCGCGTATCGATCCAACCGCGGCAAAGCCCTCGTCGTCGGGACCCAAATGCACGCCGTCGCAATCGTAGGCCAGTGCGGCACGCCAATTGTCATTCACGATCAAGCAGCGCGTCGTTTGCCAGCGTGAATTGACGCAACAACTGAATGTGCCCAACGTGCACGCCGCTCTTTGCACGGTATTGCAGCACTTTCACACCGCTCTCGAGCACGGCTCGCGCAAGCGCGGGCGCGCCGGCATCTTCGTTGATGATAACGTAGATGCCGCGGAGTTTCTCTGCGCGCCGCTGGCGCCTTAGGAGCGCGACTTCATCCGTCGCCATAGCACGATATTCGCGACGAGGTAGCACGCAAAGATCACCGCGATGCCGATCGCAATAGCCGGTTGATGGCGCTGCACCGCAAGCGGCACGATCAGCACGAAGCAGATCAGACCGAACATCACGACCGTGATAATGCGTGTAAACGGAACCATTATTCGAGCAAGAGATCCGAGAGGCGAAGGAGTTCGCTTTCGTTTGCGAAGCGAAATTCGATCTTGCCGCCTTTACCGCCGCGCACGAGTGCGACGTGCGTGCCGAAGCGCTCGCGCAGGCGCGACTCGAATTGCGCTTCGTCGGCGGAAAGTTCGCGCACGCGCGGCGTCGTTACCGTTTTTACCGCGCCGGTAAGCTTCTCGAGCGCGCGCACCGAGAGGCCGTCGTTCACAGCACGCTGCGCAAGTTTGAGCCGGTCGCTCGCCGGCGCCGCAAGCAAAGCACGGCCGTGTCCGGCCGAAAGGCGACCATCGACCAGCATCGCTTTAATCGCATCTTGCAGCGCGAGCAGACGTAGTGCATTGGCAATCGCCGGGCGGCTCTTGCCCACCCGCGCCGCCAACTCTTCCTGCGTAAACCCGTACTCATCCATCAGGCTCGAAAACCCGGCCGCTTCTTCGATCGGATTGAGGTTCTCGCGCTGGAGATTCTCGATGATCGCGACTTCGAGCGAGTCCTTATCGTCGGACTCGCGAACGATTGCGGGGATGTTTGCCTGTCCAAGCGTCGCGCACGCGCGCCAGCGGCGCTCACCCGCGACGATCTCAAAATTTTCACCGCGTTTGCGCACGATAATCGGTACGAGCACGCCGTACTCTGCGATCGAGGCCCGCAGATCGTCCATCGCGCCGGCATCGAAATGCTTGCGCGGCTGGAACGGATTGGGTGTAATGCGCGCAACCGGAATCTCGCGCAGCACGCCGTGCGCTTCGGGCGAGGTCGGCACCGGCGCATCGCCGAGCAACGCACCGAGGCCCTTGCCGAGCCCACGTTTGGGTTGGCTCATACCGACGCGTGCGCTCCGAGCAGCTCTTTGGCGAGCGAAATGTACGCCTGTGCGCCACGGCTCTTCACATCGAAGAGGATCACCGGTTTGCCGAACGACGGCGCTTCAGATAACCGGATGTTGCGTGGGATCTGCGTCTTGAACATCTGTTGCGGAAAGAATTTTTCGAGTTCGTCGAGCACTTCGATCGCGAGGCGCGTACGCCCGTCGAACATCGTCACCAGCACGCCGCTGATGTGCAGCGTCGGATTGAGTGCTTCGCGCACGCGGCGTACGACCGCGGTGAGTTGCGAGAGCCCTTCGAGCGCGTAGTACTCGGCTTGCACCGGAATGATTGCTTCTTCCGCGGCGGTGAGTGCGTTGATCGTCAAGAGGCCCAGTGACGGCGGGCAATCGATCAACACGTAGTCGTACCGACTGGCCACCGGTAACAACGCCTGGCGCAAACGCGTTTCGCGCGAGAGCGCGGAGACGAGTTCGATCTCGGCGCCGGCAAGATTGATCGTTGCGGGCACGAGGGTGAGCGTATCGATCTCGGTCGGCACCGCAACGTCATCGATCGCAGCTTCTTGCAGCAACACGTTGTATACGTCGCGCTGCAAGCCGTGTTTGTCGACACCGAAACCGGTCGTCGTGTTGCCTTGCGGATCGCAATCCACAACCAGAACACGCCGCCCTTCTATAGCAAGCGCAGCACCAAGATTCACGGCCGTCGTACTTTTACCGACGCCGCCTTTTTGATTTACCAGGGCAATAATTCGACTCAACCGATGGCTCTGTCAAGAACGGCGAGATAGCCGTCGAGTAATGCGAGGAGAACCTCGCGCTCGTTACGCTCGGGGTGGTCTGTGACCTGCTCGAACAACCACTGTAGCGCGGCGCCGACGCGCGCGTCGCCGCGGTAGTCCGGCGGTGCGAAATGATGCGCAATCATCGCCGCAATCACGTCGTCACCGTTGAGCGCGAGGTCGGCAACGGTGAAAGGCGGTTCGCGCTCCATCTCTTCCCAGATGCGAGCTTCGAAGCGCTCGTTTGAGTCGTCGCGTTTGGGCAGACCCGAACCGACGATGTCGGCCCGGCGCACCGCGAACTGGCGCTGCAGATTCGCCGGTCCGATGCGCCGGATAAAGCGACGCACTGCGGCATCGCTTAGTTCGGGATCCTGAACGTACATGTGCTGGCGGATCAGGTGCCCGACCGCGTCGGTCGTCTCGGTCGAGTAGCGTAGGCGGCGCAGCATCTCGACCGCCATCTCGGCCCCAATGTGCTCGTGACGATAGAAATGTGGGCCGTCCTTCGTGCGCGGCTTGCCAACGTCGTGGAGTAAGGCAGCCAAGCGTAAGATTGCATCGCCCGGTGGGGTCGCATCGAGCGTGATCAGGTTGTGCTCCCAGACGTCATAGGCGTGCCACTCGTTCTGCTCGACGCCAACTCCCTCGAGCAGTTCGGGCCAGATGTGCTCGAGGACCCGGTCTCCGCAAGGATGCGCAGGCCGATAGACGGCTTCGGCGCGAGCTCGAAGAGTTTTTGGAGCTCGTCGTGGATCCGCTCGGCCGCGACCGTGGTGACCAGCTCCGCCGCGCCGCGCATCGCTGCGCGGGTCTTCTCGGTGAGCCCGTAGCTAAAGCGCGCCGCGAACTGCGCGGCACGCAGCATGCGCAGCGGGTCTTCCTCGAACGTCGCCGGGGTCAGGATGTCGATGCGGTGTGCGCGGATATCGGCCTCGCCGCCGTACGGATCGACCAGGTCGCCCCCGGGCAGCGCCCGCGCGATCATGTTCATGCGGAAATCGCGGCGTGCGAGGTCGTCGTGCAGCGGAATCTCCGGGTCCGCTCTGGACCTCGAACGCACGATGGCCGGTCCCCGTTGAGCGTTCGCGCCGCGGCAGTGCGACATCGGCGGTGAGTCCGTCGACCGTCACCTTGGCGACCGCAAAGGCTGCCCCGACGAGATCGACCCGCCCGAGCCGGCCCAGGCGCTCGGCTCAGCTCCTCGAGGCCGACCCCGGTCACGACGTAGTCCAGATCTTTCGGCCGGGATCGTCAGCCCATCGAGGGCGCTGCGCACCTCGTCGCGGACGCGGCCGCCGACGGCGTAGAGCGATCCCGGCGGCAGCACGCCGGCCAGCTGGAGGTCGAGTGGGTGGGGCTGGTACATCGCCTCTATGGTACCAGGACGGTCTGGCCCGAAAAATGTTCCTCGTGAAACATTCGGCGGGATTGTTTCACGCTGAACATGTCCCTCGACTACGGCGCTTCGCGCCTCGCTCGGGATGACAAACTAGGAAGCAAGCGAACGTGAGGCGGCGTGAAGGTCGGGCTGAGCTACGATCAGGGTGACCCGCAGTATCGCCTCTATGTCGGGGCGCTGATGGCTGCGGCCGAGCAGGCCGGCATCGACGCGCAGCCGTTCTGGCTCGCCGGCCCCGATCGCCCAACCGACGCGGTCGCGATCAAGACCATGGACGGGCTCATTCTCACCGGCGGGGCCGACGTCGAGCCCAGCCACTACGGTTTCGACGACCCGGGCGGACTGTGCAAGCCGTTCCCCGGCCGCGACGAGGCCGAGCTTGCGATCCTGGATGAAGCCTTCGAGCGCCGTTTGCCGATGATCGCGATCTGCCGCGGGATGCAATTGCTCAATGTCTACCAAGGCGGCACGCTGATTCCGGATATCCCGGATCTCGCTGCACACGAATTGCGCGACGAAGAACGGCACGAAATTCGCTGCGAGCCGCACGCCGCGCTCCCGCTCCTGGTGGGGCAGCACGACGGCCTGGTCACCTCGACGCACCATCAGGCCGTCGGCCGCCTCGGCCACGGATTGCAAATCGCCGCGAAGCACGCCGACGGGACGATCGAGGCGATCGAATGGACGCGACCGATGCGCCGGCCGTGGCTTGCCGCCGTGCAGTGGCATCCCGAGCGGATGGGTCTGGACGAACCCTTTGCCGGCGCGATCTTCCGCGGCTTTCTTCAAGCCGTCTCGCTCAAGCGGGATCTTTAGGCTAAGAGCAGAGGGGACGCTTCTCCGGGATGCCGACGCGGCGCGGAAAGCGCGCCGCGGTTGGCTCTGTCTTGCGCACGAGGATCAGGCGTCGCTCGCCGTCGAGCGGCGTTTCGCTTTCGACCACACCGCCAAGCATCACCACGGCATCGGCGAGCGCGTTGCGCTCGCGCTCGTCCATGCTCCCGCGTTGCAGCACCGCCGATACCGCCGACGGCGATGAACGGCAGCAAGAGCTCGGCTACGGTCGGCGCGCTTGCGACGGCACGGGCCGTCCCCGTTTCGAAGCGTTCGCGTAGCGACGGATCGTGCGCGGCAACCTCGGCCCGCGCGGTCACGACCTTGCCCTGCAGATCGAGATCCGCGAGCAATTCGGTTAGAAAGCGCGTCTTTTTGGCCGTCGTCTCGATCATCGCCACCGGCACGCCCGCGACGATCGCGAGTGGAATTGCCGGCAGCCCGCCGCCTGAGCCGATGTCGACCAGCGACCGGCGCACGTACGGAGCCACCGTCAAACTATCCAGGATGTGCGGCGCGAACTCTTCCGCGCTCTTCGCGCCGGTCAGATTGAACTGGCGATTCGCCTCGAGCACCGCGTCACCGTAGCGCACGAGTCGTTCGAGATGGGCCGGCGGGGCGCCGCCAGCTTCAAGAAGCGCGCGAAGCGGTTCGCTCACGCTCGATGAACAGGCCCACGATCGCCACGTCGGCGGGCGTCACGCCTGGAATCCGGCTCGCGGCGCCGAGCGTGCGCGGGCGTTGCGCGCCCAGTTTCTCGCGCGCTTCGCGCGAGAGTGCCTCAATTTCGGCATAGTCAAAATTCGCCGGAATCAGCACGCGCTCGGTCTTGGCGGCGCGTTCGATCGCGATTTCTTGGCGGCGCACGTAGCCCGCGATCTTCAGTTCGATCGCCGCGCGCTCGCCGATGTCCGACGGGAGCGGCGGATCGAAACGCTCGGCAATATCACCAAACTCGAGCGTCGGACGGCGCAGTGCGTCGGCCAGCGTGGCGCCTGCTTCGAAGTGCTCGTCCTTGATCCGCTCCGTCGCGACGCGCGTCCGTTCCGCGCGCGACACTGCTTCGTGCAACGCCGACTGCCGCGCCGCGAACGCATCCCACGCGGCATCATCGACCAGACCGAATTCGCGACCGATCGGCGTCAGGCGCGTGTCCGCGTTGTCGTGGCGCAAGATCACGCGATGCTCGGCGCGCGAGGTGAGCATGCGATACGGTTCGTCGACGCCCTTGGTCACGAGATCGTCGATCAACACGCCGATGTACGCATCGCTGCGCGACAAGCGCAACGGTTCGCGGGCTTGCACCGCGCGTGCCGCATTCACACCCGCAATTAAGCCCTGCGCGGCCGCTTCTTCGTAGCCCGACGTGCCGTTGAGTTGGCCGCAGTGATAGAGCCCGCGGTAACGTCGCGTCTCCAGCGTGTCGTGCAATTCGGTCGGCGGCACCATGTCGTACTCGACCGCATAGCCCGCGCGCAGCATCACGCAGTCTTCGAGTCCTGGCAGCGTGTGCAGCATTTGAATTTGAATCTCAGCCGGTAACGACGTCGAGAAACCGCCGACGTAGAGCGTCGGCTCGGTCCAACCTTCGGGCTCGATGAAGAGTTGGTGCGACGGATTATGCGCGAACTTGACGACTTTATCTTCGATCGATGGGCAATAGCGCGGCCCGATGCCTTCGATCAAATCGAGCCCATAAAGCGGTGAATACAACAGATTGTCGCGCACCAGCTTGTGCGTGCGCTCGTTGGTTTCGGTGATAAAGCACGGCACTTGCGGGCCGTTGAATTTCGCCTCACTCGCGTACGAAAACAGCAACGGCGTTTCGCTCGGCGGTTGCATAACCATCTCGTTATAATCGACGGTCTTCTTGTCGATGCGCGGCGGCGTGCCGGTCTTCAACCGTTTGGTCGGAAAACCGAGACGTCGCAATGCGTGCGCGAGTCCAACTGCGGGCGCTTCACCGAAGCGGCCTTCGGCTTGCACCACGCTGCCGCGAAACGTCTTGCCGCCCAGAAACGTGCCGGTCGCAAGCACGATGCTGCGCGCGAAATACTTCGCACCGTCCGCGCACACGACGCCGCGCACCGCATCGCCGTCGACGATGAGATCTTCAACCAGCCCTTGCACGATCGTCAAGTGCGGCTGCGCGCGCAACACGTCGATCGCCATGCGCGCGTAGGCGGGCTTGTCCATCAGCTGGCGCAGCGCACGCACCGCCGGCCCTTTGCTTTCGTTTAGAAACCTCGAATGCAAACTGCATTGATCCGCAATACGCGCCATCGCACCGCCGAGCGCATCGATCTCGCGCACGAGCTGGCCCTTCGCGCTTCCGCCGATCGACGGATTGCACGGCAGCGTGCAGATCTTCTCGGGGTCGCCGGTAACGAGCAGCGTGTCGACACCGAGGCGGGCTGATGCAAGCGCCGCTTCGACGCCTGCGTGACCGCCACCAACGACGATGACCCCCGCGTCATCACTCTGCAATTGCTGCATTCCAGGCGAGCGCTTTAGGAAGTTCGAATCGAATCCCTACTATGAAGACGCCCTTTGCGCGTGCCGTTGCCACATGCGCGCTTGCCTTGGCCCTACTCGCCCCGGCTCCCAAGGAAATTATTACCATCCAAGTGATTAGGAATCTGACAATGACCGTTGGGCAGACCGCCGAGATCCATGTGCAATCGTGGGGCGGCTGGCCGCCCAACAGCGCGATGCAAATGTGCGGCGGCTCTCCGCCTGGCAGGCCATCGGATACGGTTGCGATCATGCACTGTCCAGCATTCCATGCCAGGCGGCCCCACCGATGGGGGCTCGCTCAAGGTCTACGTGAAGGCCCAGCATCCCGGACACTGCTCTATACGCTACAGCGCCGAGGGGCTTAACCCACGTAGAAACGGCCCAGACGGACTTCACGGTGAAGCCATGAGAACGCTCGCGTCACGTGCGCTTGCGTCCGCCGTCGCCGCGGCGATCCTCATTGCGCCGGCACTCGCCCAGACCATGAGCATCACCACGCGTCCGACGAACGTGACGCTGAAGGTCGGCCAGACCCAGTATATTTACGTCGAGTCACGCGGCAGCTGGCCCGGCCTCAATGGCACCACCTGCGGCTCATTCCCCCACTCAAAGGCCGGGGACACCGTGGCGGTCAGCAACGTGCACCAGATGAAGATGGGCGAAAGCGGCGCGATGTCGCTCGATGTAAAGGGCCAGCATCCGGGAACCTGTTATCTTCGCTTCGCTATGAGCGCGGAAACCCACAGCGGGGATATAAAAGAACTCAAGGCGACCACCCACATCACGGTCACGCCGTGAAAATCTTCGCGACGTTGGCGCTTGCACTCGTGACCTTTTGGGGCACGCTGCTCGACAAAACCACGAATCAACCGCTCACGAGCGTCCGCGTCAACGCGGCAGGCCCGACTTCCGCGCGCGCGACGACCGACTCGCGTGGAAAGTTCACGCTTACCAACCTGCGGCCCGGCGAGTACACCATCACCGTGCAATCAAAGGACGTGCCGCAGCAGAGCTTCCCGTTCAAGATCACCAAGGGCACGACACAAACGATCGAAGCCTGCAGCACGACCTTGGATTATCATTGCGGTTCGCCCGGCGGGGGCGGCGCGATTTAAGCGGCTGCGTGACTCCGTAAGCGGAACGAAAACACGATCATCACGATCCCGAAGAAGATCGCGTAGAAGCCGATCAGGTAGATGACCGTCGGAATGCCGATGAGCGGAAAGACGTAGAGCAGAATCCCGAAGGCGATCGAAAGTATGCCGCCGAGGATCAGCCAGAATTCATTGGGTATCAGCTTGCGCATTTGCACTGCCGCAACGATCTCGAGAATGCCGGTTAAGATCGCCCAGATCGCGATCGCAAAATACAAGCCGAGGCCGGCGATACCGGGATAGAAAACGACGATCGCGGCAATCACCAAGCCGACGATGCCTTCAAGTAAGAACGCCCACCAGCGTTGATGCGCTTCGGCCGCGCGCACCGCGGAGATCAACGCAAAGATACCGTCGACGAACGCGTACGCACCAAAGAGAATCACGAGGACCACAGCAACGCCTCCCGGCCAGAAGAAGGCGAGGAGACCGAAGATCACGGCAGCGATGCCGCGGAGCAGAAGCGCCCACCAGTTTCGCGCAAGGGCATGCAGCATAGTCGTTCCTCCTATTTCCCAATGCAGAACCGACTGAAAACGCCGCTCAACACGTCCTCGGCGGCGACGTCTCCGGTGACGTGCCCGAGCGCGGCGTACGCTTCCTGCAGGTCGCCCACGATCAAGTCGATCGGCGCGTCTTCGTGCAGCGTGGCGCGCGCTGCCGCGAGCGCGTGCAGCGCCGTCGTGACCGCCGCGAATTCGCGCAACGATGCGAGGTGCGGCCGCTCGAGATCCGGCACGTCACCGCCCCATCCGACGCGCGCGAGTGCGGCGCGCAGTGCACGAATCGTACCGGCCTCGTAGACGCTGCCGCTGATCGCATCCGGGATCGCCGCCGCGCGCGCGCCTGCTTCGCCCACATCGGCCTTGTTGAAAAAAACGACGCGCTCGCGACCGGCGGTCTCGGCGAGTAGCACGCGTCCTTCCGGTGAAAGTGGCTCCGCACCGTCGAGTACGATAAGTGCAATGCGCGCGGAGGCGAGCGCGCGGCGCGAGCGCTCGATACCGGCAGCCTCCAAGCGGTCGGCGTGTTCGCGGATGCCGGCGGTATCGACCAGACGCACGCGAACGCCGTCGATGGCAATCGATTCCTCGATCGTGTCGCGCGTCGTGCCGGCGATTTCGGAAACGAGCGCGCGGTCTTCGCCGAGCAGCGCGTTGAGTAGCGACGACTTTCCGGCATTCGGCGGCCCAACGATCGCCACGGTGATGCCCTCGCGCACGAGGCGTCCCACTTCGCCGTCACGCTGCAGGCGCAGCAGTTCCGCAACGATTGCGTCGAGTTCCGCGCGGACGTGCGCGCGATCGGGATCGGGTACTTCCTCGGGAAAGTCGACGGCACCACTGCACGCTTCGACGATCGTCACCAGACGCGTTCGAAGCGTATTGACTTCGCTTGCCAGGCCACCGCCCAAATTCGCCAGCGCCGCGCGTGCAGCGGAGCGCGTCTCCGCGTCGATCAAATCCGCCACCGCTGCGGCAGCATGAAGATCCATCTTGCCGTGCATGAAGGCGCGGCGCGTGAACTCCCCCGGCTCGGCGAGGCGCGCGCCGCAGGCGATCAGCGCGCGCAGCAGCTCGCGCACCACTACGGGTGAGCCGTGCACTTGTAATTCGAGCATGTCTTCGCCGGTGTAGCTGTGCGGTTGCGGTGCGAAGATTGCAACGCCGCGATCGATCGGCTCACCGCGCTCGTCAACGATTGCAACATAGTGCGCGTAGCGCGGCTGCAAACGCGTCGAGGGCACGATCCGCGCGGCGATCGCCAGCACGTCGGGGCCGCTGATGCGCACGATCGCGATCGCCCCACGCCCCGGCGGGGTCGCAAGCGCAGCGATCGTCTCGCTCACGGCAACGTCCAGTCTTCCGTCTGCCCGAAATTGTAGAGCATGTTCGGCGCAAACCCGTGCAACGCCGGATTCACCCCTTCAAACTCCGTGCGCTCGACCAGCACGATGATCGGAAGCTGTGCCGCGATGCGCTGTTGCATGATCCAGAATTGTTTGGTCCGCGCGACCGGATCGAGGATGCGCTGTTGCGCGACGAACGCGGCATCGTATTGTGCGTCGCACCAGCGCGCTGCGTTCGGCCCGTGCGGAGCGCGGTTAGCGCAGATCCACGCCTCCGACGCCTCGGGATCGAGGCCGCCATACCATCCACCAATCTCCAAATCAAACTTGCCGTCGTAAAGCACGCCGCCTTGCGCGGGCGGGGCATACAGCAAGCTTGGCGTCGCGCCGTCGAGCGTCGCATCGATACCGACTGCGCGCAGATTCGCTTGCACGAGCGTCGCCACGCTCTTGTACGTATTCTCCGACAGATTGAACGAAATGCGCGCGGCGATATGCCGCCCGGCGAGCAACGCGCGTGCGCGCGCCGGATCGTAGGGCAGCGGCTTGATCGACGCGTCGTGTTGCGGAAAGAGCGTGGCTATCTCGGTTGTCGCAAGTGGGCTCTCGCCATGATAGATCGTCTTGGCGATCGTCGGGCGATCGATCGCGTAGGCAATCGCTCTGCGGACCTGCACGTCGGGCAGATGCTCGGTCTGCACTTCGATGTTGTCGACGTCGTTTCGTGGAATCGGCACGAGCGCGATGCCCGGCTCATTTTTCGCTTGGCTAATTTGATCGTAGGTGATGTCGGTGAAGTCGATCGCGTGCGCGAGCAAGTCGACGTAGGCGGTATTCTCGTCGGCGATCATCTTGACCACGATGCGCTGCAGCTTCGGTTTTTGCCAGGCATATGGATTGGGTTCGAAGACCACCGAATCACCGCGGTTCCACTGCGTCACCACAAACGGCCCGGTGCCGAAGGGCTTTGCGTTCCACGCGGTTGCATGCACGAGTTCCGTGTCGTTTGCAAACGCATGCGCCGGCAAGATGCCGAAGATATAATCGCTCGCCGCAAACAGTTCGTAGACCGCTCCAGACCACGGCGCCCGCAGACGAATGCGCACCGTGTAGGGGTCCGGCGTTTCAAGTGCGGCGATGCGCCGATACGGATCGGCCTCGGTGACCGGATTGCGCGGATCCAGAATCGCGCGATACGTAAACGCGACGTCGCGCGACGTGAACGGCACGCCGTCGGCAAAGCGGACGTGGCGCAAATGATAGGTGATCGTTAGGCCATCGCGCGAGATGCCGCCGTTGCGCACGCTCGGGACGACCGTGCAGAGCACCGGAATCGCGCGGCTGTCATCACCGACGCCAACGAGCGGTTGCGTGTAGAGCTGCGTGAGGTCGATCAGCCGCTGCCCGAACGCGATCAAGGGATCGAGCGTGTAGATCGTGCCGAGGTAGCCGATGCGCACTTCGCCGGGCGTGCCCCACGTTGCACCCGTGCGTGCGCAGCCGGCAACAAGAGCGACGAGCAGCGCGATCAGGATTCGGGCGTTACGGAGCACCTGTGCGGAATCGTTCGATAGCCTGCAATAGTCCTTGCGGATCGTCGGTTCCGAGCGTGATCAGACTCCCGTCCGTCTTCGTGATCAGCACCGCGTGCGCACCGGCCGCGTGCCAAAGCCAGCCGTGCCACATATTCCATGTGAATCCGGAGCCTCCGCGCTCGAACCAATTGAGTTCGGTCGGCTCGATCGATGCAGTCTGCGCAAACGGAACGTGGCCCCCCGGCCATCCCCACGCGAGCGACCACCAGACGCCGCTTGCGTCGACGCGCGTTTGCATCATCGACGACATCCACGTCACGGCAATCAATATGCAGATTACGATTGCAACGACCGGGACAGCCTCGGGGCGGCTCGCAACCGGTAAGACGACGACGATGGCGATCGAAAAGGCGATAACGCAGGCTATCAGGACGAAGATCGACGCAGCGAGGCGCTGGCGATGCTCGTACGGCGCAGCAAGACTCATGCGCGCGCTCGAAATCGTTCGATAGCCTGCCATAGTCCTTGCGGATCGTCGGTTCCAAGCGTCACGCCGCCACCATTGGCCTTAAAGATCTCGACGGCTTGGAAGCCGCCTGCATTCCAGAGCCAGCCGTGCCAGATCGTCCAGTGAATGCCCCAACCTTCGAAGAGATTGGTCTGCGTAACCTCGGCGCGCGCAATCTGCGCCATCGCGATCGAGCCGCCAGGCCAACCCCAACCGAAAGACCACGTCACAGCGGCAGCGTCGACGCGAATCGTCAGTCGCGAAAACAGCAGCGCCGCAAGGACGAAGATGCCCATCGGCAGAGACGCGGGCACGAGCGTCGCAAGGCGCGGATCCCTCGACCACGCCCAGAAGATCACGACACTAACGATCAGCGCGAGGACCCACATCCAATACGCCTGCTGTGTGCGTTCGTATGGCATGCGACTCAATACCAATAAAAACGGCGCGAGTTACGCGCGGAAATTGGACGTTGGCTCTTACCCTAGACGGGGTGGATCACCACGCACCGTTCGGGCTCTTCACCCTCTGATTCGGTGCGTACCGCGGTGTTGTCGGCGATCGCAAGGTGCACGATCTTGCGTTCCGACGGCAGCATCGGTTCGAGCTTGTGCGGTTTGCCGTCGCGCAGCACGCGCTCCGCGGTCGCGACCGCGAGTTCGCTGAGTTGATCGGCGCGCCGTGCACGATAGCCCTCTGCGTCGATCGTATAATAACGCCGGTTGTTGCGCACGCCGGCGTTGATAATGTTGTTGAAGATCAGGTTGAGCGCTTCGAGCGTGTTCCCGTGACGGCCGATCAACATCGCAAGATCGGGGCCGGATACCTCGAGATATTCGCCCTCTTTGCGCGGGATGTAACCGATATCGACCTGCTCCATGCCCATCTGATTGAGAATCGAGGCGAGCAGATCGCGTGCGGGCTTGGCATCGTCGGGAAGTGCGTGCGTCGAGCGCTCGTGCGGCGCGTGGTGATAACCGCCGCCGCCACCGCCGCGACGTCCGCCACCGCCGTTATAACCGCCGCCGCCGCCACCGCGACGCCCACCGCCGCCGCCGGGGCGTGCACCGCCGGTGCTGGTGCGTTCGCCGGTCGTCTTGCCGGGAATTTGGCGATCGCGAATGTTCGCCGGTTGTTCTTCGAACTCGTAGTCGTCTTCGTAAAGCATCTTAGCGTTTTGCGCCTTTCTTATTCTTGCGCGAGGTCGAATTGCCATTGCCGCTTTGCAGCGCTTGCGCCGGAGCGTTCGGCGGAACATCGTCGGTGATCACATGCGTGCTATCGATGAACGAGAGCGGCTCGTGGAAACGCCGCAGCATGTACAACTGTTGGGCCATCTGCAAAATGTTCGAGGTGAGCCAGTAGAGCAGAAGCGCCGACGGCCACGCATATTGAAAGCCAAATACAAACAACAGCACGGGCGACAGGAACGACATCATCTTTTGCGTCTGTGCTTGCGACGGGTCCGTTGCCGGCATCGTCCCGTAGCGCATGCTCACGTACATCGAGAGGCCGTACAACACGAGGAGCACCGCGTCGGCAGTCGCGAGATTCGGCGCGAAGAGCGGCACGTGGCCGAAAATCTTCGGCGCGTTCTCCGATATCGCCGAGCCGATCCACAGAAAGTGCTGCGTTGCATAGAGGGGCTTCTGCTGCAACACCATGTAGAGGACGCTGATAATGAACGGATATTGGAGCAGCAGCGGAAAGCAGCCCGCGAGCGGATTGACGCCTTCTGCCTTGTAGAGCGCCATTTGTTCTTGCTGAAGCTTCTGCGGATCGCTCTTGTACTTGGCTTGCAGCGCTTTGATCTTCGGCGCGACCTTTTGCATCGCCATCATCGATTTGAACTGCTGCGCGTTGAGCGGCCAAAACACAATGCGGAACAACACCGCGAGCACGACCAGGCTCCAGCCGAGGTTGTGCAGCGGCATATTGATGTAGCTCACAACGGTCGTCAGGCCGGCGACGATGGGATCGAGGATGTGAGCGAACGGGTTATTGAAGGCGAGGAGGAGGTGCAACGCTTACCTTTCGACGATTGGGGGCACGCGATCGGGCACGAGATCGACTCCGCCCGGGTGCCACGGGTGGCAGCGCACGACGCGCGCGAGTGCAAGTGCGATGCCGCGAATCACGCCATGCTTCTGGATCGCCTCGGCCGCATACTGCGAACAGGTCGGATAGAATCGGCAGCGCGGACCCAAAAGCTTCGAAAGCGTGAGTTGGTAGAGGCGGATGAGGAGCAGGAGGGGCGTGCGCATCGACCGGTGCCTATACCAGCGCCCGTTCGAGTTCGTTTCGCAGCTGCGCGTAGCTCGCGGCGGCGGCGGTAGGGCGGGCGACGACCAGCAGCCGCAGGCAGCGGCCTTCGAGCATCTCCGACAAAATCGCCGCCACCCGGCGGCGAACCTTATTGCGAACGACGGCCTTGCCGACCGGCTTGGAGACGGTGATGCCGACGACCGAGGTCCGGTCGGCGGTGTACGGTTCAGCCCGGTAGACCGTCAATGCGCCTGCAGCGAAGCGCCGGCCACGTTGGCGCAGGCGCGAAAACTCCGCGGTGCGCCGCAGGCTGGCATACCGTCGCATCAGACGCTGAGGCGGTGACGCCCCTTCTTACGGCGGCGCGCCAAAACAGCGCGGCCGTTCTTCGTGCTCATGCGCTCGAGGAACCCGTGGACGCGTTTGCGGCGCCGATTGTGCGGCTGAAAAGTCCGCTTCATGGTGTTGTGGCACTCCTAAAGGAAAAATAGAGCCGCCCTGCGCGGGCGGACACAGCGCCTTAGTATAGGGGAGGCCCGCCCCACGCGTCAACACGTTTTGGCCGTTCGGGGACCACGGCACAATGAGGCACCCGCCGGGCTCGGGCTACATCTGGATCGGGGGCCGCTCGCAGAGACTCGCTTCCATTTTTTCGCGGTTTTTTCCAATCGACTGAGGTTGTTGTTGCCGGCCTTAATCCGCGGCGCGAGCGTCCTGGACGGCGGAAATGCCGTTTTACGAGCAAAATCGGCAGGCTTTCCACACGTGTGGATAGCGTTGTGGAGAACTCGTTTTTCAGACCCCCTCCAGAATCGAAGATTGCGCCGTCGGACCGGGCTTTTTTCGTGCTGTCAAGGGGTCGTTTTGATCAACGCCTGATGCGGCGAAAAGGCCCGAAAAACGGTCACTGCGCACCTGTGGATAAGTGCATAAGATCGTGGAGAGAACCCGCAGGACCAAGGCCTGATTAAGCCAACCGATTGCGTCCTCACCGAGCGCACAGGGGACTGCGAATACCAGTCGTCTTGGGCGGATCGGCGTTCGTCACTTCACCGTCACGAGGCACGCATAGGATGGCGCTTGCGGTTGGCAGTTCCGACATCTCGAATGAGCTTTGGCAATCCGCATTGGAAGCACTCGAGCGGAAGTTTTCCAAGCCGATTTTTGAGATGTGGATCAAGCCGATCCGCCTGGTTTCGATCAGCGGAGAAGCCTTGGTGCTCTCGGTCCAAAGTAACTTTGCCCGGGACTGGGTCGAGCACCGGCTCAAGACCCAGATCGCCGAGGTCCTCACCGAGGTCCTCGGGGCGAGCCTGGACCTGCAATTTGCCGTAGCCGAGCCCGACACGGCCCCCGCCGGGGCCCAGCCGGCCGCGCCGCCCGTCGTGCGCCAGCCCGAAGAAATGCGTAGCTCGAGCCTTAATGCGCGCTACACGTTCGAAGAGTTCGTCATCGGCAACTCCAACCGGTTCGCCCACGCTGCAGCGCAAGCGGTTGCCTGCGCGCCGGCGCGCGCCTACAACCCGCTCTTCCTGTACGGCGGCGTGGGACTCGGCAAGACGCACTTGATGCACGCGATCGGTCACCGCGTGTTGATCGACAATCCAAGTGCGAATGTCGTCTACGTAACGTGCGAGAAGTTCACCAACGAATTCATCATTGCGCTGCAAAACAACCGCACGCCGGAGTTTCGCAACCGCTACCGGCAAGTCGACGTGCTCTTGATCGACGACATTCAATTCTTGGCCGGCAAAGAGACGACGCAAGAAGAGTTCTTCCACACGTTCAATGCGTTGCACGAGTCGGGCCGCCAGTTGATCATCAGCTCGGACCGTCCGCCCAAAGAGATTCAAACGCTCGAGTCGCGCTTGCGTTCGCGATTCGAATGGGGTTTGCTCACCGACATTCAAGCGCCGGATATTGAGACCCGTGAAGCGATTCTGCGCAAGAAAGCCCAGAGCGAAAAGATCCCCGTGCCCGATGAAGTCACGTCATTCATCGCCAAAGTCATCCCCTCGAACATCCGTGAACTCGAAGGCGCGTTAATTCGTGTCGTTGCGTACGCGTCGCTGACGAAGTCGCCGATCACGCTCGACCTCGCGGCCGAAGTGCTCAAGAGCGCGGTTGCGCAAGCGCCCTTGCAACGCATCACGATCGGCAAGATCAAAGAGACGGTGGCCAGCGCGCACGGCCTCACGGTCAAAGAGATGGACAACGGGCGGCGCGATCAACGCCTTGCCGGACCGCGGCAGATCGCGATGTACATTGCGACCGAACTCACGAACTACTCGCTTCCGCAAATTGCGCGCGACTTCGGCAAGAAAGACCACACAACGGTCATGTACGCGCGCGATAAGATCAAGGATCAAATGCAGCGCGACGAAGCCTACCGCAATAAGATTCGACAGCTCATCGCCATGTGCCAGTCATCGTAAGAGCTAGCCGGCCGGGAGTAACATCCCGGCCTCTTTTTTTAAACCGCGCTATACACTGTTCCAACCGAAGCCCACACAAGGGCGCGCCTTTCCGGGTGGATAACAAGCACGAGGTCGAAGACGGTGGAGATGTGTATCGCCCGGCGGCTTCGATACACACGTTATTCTTGACGAAAACCCGCATCGGGACAAGCAAAAAGGCACTTATCCGCGAAATACACCGCTCTACTACTGTTACGGCTATCTTTATAAAACTTACCCGGAACCGCGACGACGCTCGAATCGGTGGAGTATGAAGTTCACCTGTAATACCAAAGACATCGCCTCTGCGGTTGGCGCCGCAAGCAAAGTGGTCAACGCGCACACGACCGTGCCGATCCTCTCGAACGTGCTCTTGCAGGCCGAGGGTGGACAGATCGCCGTCCGTGCAACCGATCTGGAGCTGACGCTCGAACACGCCTTCCCGGCGGAGATCGGCGAATCGGGCTCGGTGACGATTCCGGCCAAGCTGTTCTCGAGCTACCTCGCGAACTTGCCGGCCGGGCTGCTCGAACTCTCGGGCACACCGACGCGGGCCTCGGTCAAGGTCGAGCGCAGCAACTACGACTTCCACGCGCTTCCGGCCGATGAATATCCGCCGCTCCCGGCCGCAACGAAGGGTTCGCACTTCACGATTGGCTCGAAGCGGTTTCGCGAGGGTATCGAAGCGACGATCTTCGCGGCCTCGAGTGAAGAGGCACGCGGCGCCGTGTTAATGGGCACGCTGCTCGAGCTCGACGGCAACTCGCTCACGATGGTTGCGACCGATGGCTATCGCCTCGCCCGCTATCAAACCACGCTGGACGACGGGATCACCGGGGCCGAGAAATACATCGTGCCATCACGTGCGCTGGCTGAAGCCGCGCGCAATCTTGGTGGTGGCGATCAAATCGCGGTCAGCGCACTGGGCGCACAGAGCAACCAATTGCAGATGAACGCCGGCGGCACGTCGATTACCGTGCGTCTGGTCGACGGACAATATCCAAATTACCAACAAGTGATTCCGGCCAAGTTCGATCGCAGCGTCACCGTCAACACGCAAGCGTTGATCGGCAGCCTACGCCGCGCCGAACTCGTCGCCGGCGACCGTGCGAGCATGGTGAAACTCGCGGTCTCGAATCAAACGCTGATTGTAACGGCGAGCAGCGACATCTCAGGCAACGCCTACGAAGAACTCGAAGTCGAGCAAACCGGCGAAGACCTTGCAATCGCGTTCAACGCACGCTACTTGGTCGAAATATTGAATCACGTAAAAAGCGCGCAAACCGTTATCGAATTCCTCGGCCCGCTTTCGCCGGCTGCAATTCGCCCGGTCGAACCCACCGAAGGCGCACAACAACTCTACGTTTTAATGCCGCTGCGCCAGTAGCGTTTCGATGTGTCTCGGCGGCCTACGCTCGGGATGACACGATCGTGCAATTAACTCGTTTAGCGTTGTCGAATTTTCGCAACTACGCGCAGCTCGATCTCGATCCCGCGCCCGGGCTCAACATGTTCGTTGGTTCCAACGCGCAAGGCAAATCGAATCTGCTCGAAGCGATCGCGATGCTGGGCACAGGCAAGTCGTTTCGTACCAGCCGCGATGCCGATCTCGTGCGCGAAGGCTTGGAACTCGCCGTCGTCGGTGGTGATGCGCAGGTGCGCGCGGGGATCGTGCACCTCGGCTGCACGATCGTGCGGACCGGCAATCGCACGCGTAAGACCTACACGATCAACGGAGCGGGCGTGCGCTACGCGCGCTTCCTCGGGAGCATTCGCGTCGTCACCTTCGTGCCGGCCGATCTGCAACTTGGTCGCCGGACCGCCGGCGCTACGGCGCGCGCTGATCAATATCGCGCTCGCGCAGGACGACCGCCGCTACTACCACGAGCTGGCCCGTTACGGCAAAGCGCTGCAGCAAAAGAACGCGATGCTGCGCGGCACGGTCGATCTCGATGACGAATTGCTCGCGATCTACAACAACACGCTGGTAGAAACCGGCACGAGCCTGATACTCGCGCGCATTCATTTCGTGCAAGAGCTCGCTCGCGAAGCCGAGCGCATTCACGGCGCAGTGGACCCGCGGCGCGGAGAAACTCGTCGTGAGCTACGCACCGAGCATAAAGTTCGAAGCGCCCACGGCAGAAGCGGTCGCCGGCGCGTTTGAAGCGCGCTTGCGCGAAGTCGCCGAAAGCGAGCGCAGCCGCAAAGCCTCGGTTGCCGGGCCGCACCGCGACGATCTCGACCTCACGCTCGATGGACACTCACTTGCAGCCTACGGCTCACAAGGGCAAGGCCGCACAGCGGTGCTCGCGCTCAAGGTCGGCGAATATACGGTCATGCGCGACCGATCCGGTGAAGCACCCCTCCTGCTGCTCGACGACGTGCTCTCGGAGCTTGATGCGGAGCGCGCCGCGGCGTTTCTCGACGGGGTCGGCGCCCTTCGACACGCTCAGGATGACAGGGTGCAAGTCTTTGTCACTGCGACACACATGCCGGCGGGACTGCCGCTCGCGGCCAAGACCTATCGGGTCGAACGCGCGGAGGTGGTCGCGTGCTAAAGCTCTCCGCTGCGATCGGCGCGTGGGCCCCCTCGGAGCACGGCGCCTCCGATCCAGTGGTCCTGCTCGGCGCCGCATGGGGCGAGATCGTGGGCGTAGAGAACGCGCGCAACTCGCACCCCGCACAACTCTCCGGCGACACGCTGATCGTTACCACCGCGTCGAGCGTGTGGAGTGCGCAGCTCAGCTATTTGTCGGAGCAGATCGTCGCGGCGCTGCGCGCGCGTCTGCCGCGCGCCATGATCGCCAAAGTGCGCTTTCGCGTCGGCAAGCTGCCCACGCGCAGCAGCCAAACGCGGCGTACGCGGGTTGTAGATGATACGGCCGCCGTGCCATATGCGCACGAGCCGGCCGGCGACGCGCGTGAAGCGCTCGGGCGCTTCCGTGCCAGCGTCGACGGTTCGCAGCGGGCCAAACGCGACCACGGGTGGAAAGAATGCAGCGGTTGCGATGCCTTGATCGCGCCCGATACTGGACCGCTCTGCACGTCGTGCGGCATCGCACGTGAAGCCGAGCGGGAGCGCCAGATCTCGCGGTTGCTCTTTGAAGCGCCGTGGCTGGGGTTCGCCGGAACCGCAACGTTGATCGAGGACTTGTCTCAGGACGAATACGCGTCGATTCGCCGCCGCCTGCTGCAACGCTGGTGGGACCGGTTACGCCGTGTTCAGCTGAGCGGAACGCTTTCGCGCGACGGTGCCGAGCGGCTGATCGCGAGTTCGTATGTCTTGCTCAAGAGCGAGCTCGCGCCCGAACGGCTCACGCCCGCAATCGTGCGCAACGTGCTCGGTGACGACCTGCACGCACTTTTATATGAAACGGTAGAACGATAACAACGCGATGACCAACAATTACACCGGCGAACAAATCGAAGTCCTCAAGGGCCTCGAAGCGGTTCGCAAGCGCCCCAGCATGTACATCGGCAACACGTCCGAGCGTGGTTTACATCAGCTCGTGTACGAAGGCGTCGATAACAGCGTCGATGAGGCGCTGGCCGGCTATGCAAAGACGATCAGAGTCGTCCTCTACAAAGACAACTCCGTCTCGGTAGAAGACGACGGTCGCGGCATTCCGGTCGACATGCACGCTGAAGAAAAGATGCCCGCAGTTGAAGTCGTGATGACGATCCTGCACGCCGGCGGCAAGTTCGGCAAAGGCGGCTATAAGGTTTCGGGCGGCCTGCACGGCGTGGGCATTTCGGTCGTGAATGCGCTCTCGGAGTGGATGATTACCCGCGTGAAACGCGACGGCAACATCTACGAGATGCGCTTCGAGCGCGGCATCACCGTGCAGAAGCTCAAGAAGATCGGCAAGACCGACGAGACCGGCACGTTCCAATGGTGGAAGTCGGATCCCGAGATATTCGAGACGCTTGACCTGCACTGGGATATTTTGCAGAAGCGTTTGCGCGAACTCGCGTTCCTCAATCGCGGACTCTCGATCACGCTGCGCGACGAGCGCGGTGAAGAGCCGCGCGAACGGACATACAAGTTCGATGGTGGCATCGTCTCATTCGTCGAGTATTTGAACGAAAAGAAAGATTCGCTGCATCCGGTGATCTCGACGCACAACGAACGCGACGGCATCGACGTCGAAGTGGCGATGCAGTACACCGACACCTACACCGAGCAGATCTTCAGCTACGCCAACAACATCAACACGATCGAAGGCGGCATGCACCTGCAAGGCTTTCGGCAAGCCGTGACGCAAGCCGTCAACTCGTACGCAAAGAAGAAGGGCATCCTCAAAGAAAATGACGGATCGCTCTCGACCGACGACATCATGGAAGGCCTCACTGCGGTCGTCTCGGTGAAACTCGAAAATCCGCAATTCGAAGGCCAGACCAAAACGAAGCTTGGCAACGCGCGAGTTCGGAGCATCGTCTACAACCTCGTGAACGAGCGGCTCGACTTCTTCTTCGAAGAGAACCCGAAGCTGGCGCGCGTCATCATCGAGAAGACGATGCAGGCGCAGCGTGCGCGCGAAGCTGCAAAAAAGGCGCGCGATCTGTCGCGGCGCAAGAACGCGCTCGAAGGCTCGGGCTTGCCCGGTAAACTCGTCGATTGCAAGAACACCGATCCCAAGGAGAGCGAGATCTTCTTGGTTGAGGGCGATTCGGCGGGCGGTACGGCCAAAGGCGGGCGCGATCCGAACACGCAAGCGATTCTTCCCTTGCGCGGCAAGATTCTCAACGTCGAGAAGGCGCGCTTGGATAAGGTGCTTTCAAACGAAGAGATCCGCACGATGATCACGGCGTTCGGCACCGGGTTCGGCGACGAATTCGATCTTGCCAAGTTGCGCTACCACAAGATCATCATCATGACCGATGCCGACGTCGACGGCTCGCACATCCGCACGCTGCTGCTGACGTTCTTCTATCGCCAAATGAAGCCGCTGGTCGAGCAGGGGCTACGTGTACATCGCGCAGCCGCCGCTCTACGGCATCAAAAAAGGCAAGAAGCAGTGGTGGGCGTTCAGTGAGGCCGACTATAAGTCGGTCATCGGTGACGAAGATCCCAAAGATTTCACCATCCAGCAATACAAGGGCTTGGGCGAGATGGACGCCGAGCAGCTCGCCGAGACCACGATGGAAGTTGGAAACCGCCGGCTCAAGCAAATCATGGTTGAAGACGCGGTCGAAGCCGAGCAGATCTTCACCGATCTCATGGGCGACAAAGTCGAGCCGCGCAAGCAGTATATCTTCGACTACGCAAAGACCGTCCGGAACTTAGACCTTTAGGTTCGATTAACGCTGGGCCAACCCAAGAGGCCTCGGCGCCAAGGATGGGTATTTAACTCAGATGCGCAGGCGAGCCGCTTGGGCCTGGATGGCAATCGCTCTCGTGGTCGTGGGCCTGCTCGCGCTCAGCGCTCGCACGCTTCTCACCTGGGCGCTTCCGCCCGCGCTCGGCCTTGCCGTGCACGGCAAAGCGCATTTTGCGCAGATCGAAATCGGCGGCGGCCATATCATTTTGCGCGGCGTGCACGTCACGACCAAGGGCGATCCGTTGCTCGATGCGCGCGAGATTCGTATCGATTATTCGCTGCGCGACTTGCTTCCCGGCAGCGCGCACCGCTTCGGCTTGCTCGCGATCGACCTCGACCGGCCGGTCTTCACGCTCGAACGCCACGCCGACAATGGCTACAACCTGCGCCTCGGTGGCGGCGCCCCACCTTCGCACGGTCCTGTAGCCCCGCAGCGGCTCAATGGCGTGCCGCTCGCGTTCACGTTGCGCGTGCACGACGGTGCAATCGCGCTGCGCGCGCCGCACGCGCTCGACCCGCAATCACGCAGCGTCGACATCCTTGGCGTGCAGCTCGATGCGACGGTGAACACCGCGGCGCGCACGCACTATCGCATGCGCGCCAACGTCGCCGGCGCCCCGATGACTGCGGGCGGGACCGCCGACGCGCAGCGCGGCTATGCGATGAACCACATCGCGCTCGCGGCGCTGAATATGCGGCCGCTCGCGAACTTCTTCATTAACTCCAAAGCTTCGCAGGTCCTGAGCGGAACGGCGCGCGGCATCGACCTGCGGATCTATGCGCTCGGGCTCGAACCCGAGGCGCCGGTCGACTACCATCTCAGTGGTCATACACGCATCAGCGACGCGAGCATGATTCTGGTCGGGCTCAAGCAACCGGTGCAGCACCTGCGTGGAACGCTGCAAGTCGTCGACGATCAACTCTTCTTCAACGATCTCACGGCACAGGTCGCCGGCATGGGAATAGCCGGCGTCGGGAGCATCTTCGATTTTCCGGCCGCGCCGCAATTTCGTATCGGCCTCTCGGGACGCGGTGATCTCGCAAACCTGCGCACGCTCTTCACGTTTGCGAAGAACCAGCCGCTCGCGGGTGCCGCGCGCATCGGCGTTGCCGTCGACGGCGGCCTCGACGATCCGGGGCCGCGGGTGCAAGCGACGGTCGACGCGCCGCGCGTGTCGTATCGCGGCATCGTCTTCGACGGTTTGCATGCGCGCGTCGCGTACAGCAATTCGACCGTGTTCTTCATGCCGATCGTAGCACACGCGCAAGGCAGCCGGTTTACGATTCGCGGTGCGCTCGAGCTCGGCGACCGTGTCGTCTCGCGCGTCGCGCTACATATCGACGCGCCGGCCGATGCGTTACCGTATACCGGCGAGTTGCTCGGAGACGAACCGCTGACGGGCGACTTCATGCTGCACGGCAAGGACTTGAACTTCTACGGCTACGGCGCGCTGCAATCGGCGCGCGATCCGGCGCGCATGGCGGCGGTCGTCCATGCTGATCCGGGCGGCATGCTCGACGTCGGACCACTGTGGTTCGATACCGAACGCGGGCGGCTTTATGCCGGCTATTCGCTCGATCGCACGCACGATACCAGCACTTTTTGGATCAACGCGCAGCACCTAGCGTTACACACACCCAAACACACGTCGTTCCTCGGCGTTGCATTGCCGGTGATGCCGCCGCTCGACGGGATCGTCGATGACGCAGCAATTCTCGGCGGCGGCCCGAGCGGCGAACACACGCTGGTTGCGGGCCGCGTGCATCTCCACGCGACAACGATTGCCGGTGTGCGCTTGGATCGCGTGCACGCCAACTTTGCCGGCACGCTTGCCAACGCGGCCGTCGATCCGATCGATGCGAGCGGTCCGTGGGGGACGCTGCACGGAACCGGCGCACTGTCGCTCAACACACTGGCGGTGCGCGGGCATTACTCGGGCACGCTCGAGGGCCTGCGTCCATTCCTCAACCAAACACCGGCCAGCGGCGCGATCGACGGGACGGCAGCGCTTGCAATCGGCGCGCAAGGCATCATCGTACAAGCCGACGGTCTGCATCTATACAACGCCACGATTCACGGGCTTGCCGATCTCACAGGCAACCGGAACGCTTGCGATCCGCGACGGCGTACTGCAGGTCAAGAGCGCGCGCGCTACGATTGCGAGCGGCGCCGTGGTCGCCGCGGGCGGCTACGATCGCGGCATTGCACTGGTCGCAACGCAGCTCGATGCAAAACAACTGCGCGCGCTGGGACTGCCGCTCGACGCGGGCACCGTCGACGCCAGCGGAACGCTCGCGCAAGGTGCGCCGCTGCCGACGTTCAACGGCGGCGTCGCGATTGCCAACGGCCGCGTGCAGCACTTCGCGGTCGCGGGCAGCAGTCTGGTCGCACTGCACGGCGATAGCGCACACCTCAGTCACACGGTCGGCGGCATGGACCATGTGTATGCGCTCGCCTCCGGTGAGCTGCACGCGCTCAGCTCGGGCGCGCCCTCTTACGATGTGAATGCCAACGTGCCGGCTGGTGATTTGCGTACCGTCGTGAACGATCTCGGCATCGTACCGCACTACACCGAAGGCACATTCGGCGCCAACGTCGCGGTGCGCGGTGCCGGCCTTCAACCGGAGGTAAGCGGGCCGATCACGGTGCCGGCCGGCTCGGTCAACGGATTGTATTTTACCAATGCGAGCGGCAGTATCGACGCGAACACGACGGGCGTTGCGATGCAAAACGGAGCGGTGACGGTCGGCGCTACGCAGCTTGCGTTTGACGCGGTCGAAAACCCCGACATAAGTGCATTGCAACTGCGCGCGAACAACGCGAACCTCGCCGACTTCGATAACTTCTTCGATACGGGCGATACGCTTAGCGGTACGGGTCCGGTGCGCTTCGACATCGTTTCGCAAGCGCATCATCTCTCGAGCAACGGCGACATCGACATCGCACGCCTGCGCTATCGCAACTTGCCGATCGGCACAACGGTCGCATCCTGGTCGAGCGTGCGCGGCGTCGTGGTTGGCTCGCTCGATATCACGGGCGCGCAAGGGACGCTGCATTCGCATGGCTCGATCGGTATTGCGCAAGAGCCCAGCTTCTTCGGCATCCTACGCGACTCGGACTACGACGTCACCGCGCAGCTCGTCGACGTCGATCTCTCAACTTGGATCGCCGCGCTCGGCGCACCGCAGGTCGCGGTAACCGGCCGCGTCGGTGCGAACGCAACACTGAGCGGTCGCTGGCCATTTCCGCGCCTCAAGGGCAACGTGGAGTTGGACAACGGCACCGTCTGGCGTTTTCCGATCGACAAAGCGACCGCCACACTCTCGACCAGCGGTCAGCGCGTGCTGCTCAATGCGGCGAGCGTTACGTCGCCGGGACTCACCGCCGAAGCCTACGGCAGCATGGGCTTTTCGATGGAACAGCCGCTGCAGTTCACGCTACATGCAAGCTCGAGCGACTTGCCGCGGCTCGCCGTGGAATTGTGGCGCCGGCAACTCGCGGTCACCGGATCTTTCGAATCGACGCTGACGCTCGGCGGAACGCCGGCAAATCCCACCGTGAACGCGACGTTCGATGGAAAGAACACCGTGCTCTACGGCGTGCGCGTGCCGTCGCTGCATGGAGCGATCGCGCTGCAACGGCACAATGCGATGTTGCACGATGCGAGTATCGTCTTACCTAAAGGCGTGATCGCCATTACCGGCTCGGCCCCGATCGAAATCAATCCGTTTGCAATTGGGCCGCGCAATGCGCCGGTCAGCGTCAGCCTAACCGCCAAGGACGTTGACCCGAGCACGTTCGATGCGGTGCTCGGTAACAACACAAAATTGGGCGGCACGATTGCCGGCGACCTCGGCATTTCCGGAACGGTCGCGCAACCGCAGATCAGCGGGCGCTTTAGCATTAGCAAGGGCCAGTACGAAAGCGATCTTTCACGTACACCGATCACCGGCATCGAAGCGCAGATCGCATTCGATCACACCACGGCAACGGTGAACAAGTTGCAGGGCAACTTCGGTACCGGCACCATCGTGAGCACGGGCTCGTTCACGTTTGGTCCGCAACCCACATACCGCCTGAACCTGATCGCGAAGGGCGCGCAGCTCAACCTGCCGGCCTACGGTAACGGCACGATCGACGGCACGCTCGCGCTGCTGCGCAACGGCGCATCGGGACCCGCGCTGCTCAGTGGCAAAGTGCAGTTTTCCAACGCGACAATTCCGTTTTCGGCGTTTGTCGCGGCCACCCAGGATGGCGCGCTGCTGACAAAATTGCCGCCGCTCGACCTTGACGTTGCGCTCGCAATCGGCAAGAACGTGCGCGTCCGCGGTTCGGGCTTCGGCGCCGGTCTCGACATCGGAGCAACGGGCTCGGCGGCGGTGAGCGGCACGCTCGCCGCACCGATGATGGCGGGCACGTTCTCGGCGACGAGCGGAACGCTTACGTACTACGACCGAGCCTTCCGCGTCCAGCGTGCGCACGTCACCTTCCGGCCGGAAGACGGGGTCATCCCGACGATCCACGCAACCGGCACCACCCACGTGAACAATCCCGATCCAAACAGCATCTACAGCGGGGTCGACGTCACCGTCGCCGTTGAGGGCCCGGTTACCAACCCGCGGATCACGTTCAGTTCGAACCCGCCGGGCTATTCCAACGAGCAGATCCTGGCGATGATCGCGCCGTTCGGCGGGGTGATCCTAAGCGGGCTCTCCTATGCGCCGAGCCTCAACGGCTACGGCACGGTCCCAGGGCAGCCGATCGGGGGAGCCACTGGGACCTTCTCGGCCAGCCAGGAGGCCTTTAACATCGTCAACGCCCAGTTTGCCGCCGGCCTGCTCAACCCGGTCGAAGGAGCGCTCTCCCAAGGACTGGGTATCCAGAACGTCAACCTGACCTTAGATTATTGGGGAAACGTCGGCTTCTCGGCGTCACGTTTGCTCGGGAAGACCGTAAACTTCATCTATGCAGCAACTTTCGGTATCCCGCAGCGGACGTCGTTCGGACTGCAACTCGTGGGCGAACGGCAGACGAGCGCCCAGCTAACCTTCTTTTTTGAAAATGGACCGCAGAGAGTATTCCAGATTCCTGCCGCAGGCTCGATCCCAAATGACCGCATCTCTATCGGTCAGCCACTCACAGGGCAACAAGGCTTTGCGTTCACGTTCCAGCGACTTTATTGGTAAAAGCCCAGCATTTATGCGTAGGCAAGGACCGATGGGCAGTAGCGCGAACCAGGGGCCGGAACTCTGCTGGCCTTCGTCAGCCTCCATGCCCACAGCAAGGACAACACAATTCGCATGATCTTCGACCTTCGGCGCGCGCCACGCGCTCTGGTGCGCAGTGCGGGAGCCGTGCTGGCTCTCGTCGTCGCGTTCTCGATCGTTGCGCCGCCCGCGGCCCGCTCGCAGAGCGTGCCGGGTGGTGTGCCGGAGATCGTCTCGGTCGACATCACGGGGAACCTCCATGTCCCCACGGCGACGATCATGCAAGTCATCCAAGCACGTCCGGGCGTGCCGTACGATCCCAAGATCGTGCAAGCCGACCTCGAGCGCATCAATGCGCTCGGGTTCTTCGCATCGATTGCACCGCCGCTCGTGCGCGCGCGGCCCAACGGCGTGGCGATCACCTATCGCGTGATCGAGAACCCGCTGGTCACCAAGATCAGCTTTACCGGCAACAAGAGCGTGCCGAACGATACGCTGCTCGCGTTGATGGATCTTTCGGTCGGCCAGGTGTTCAACAGCAACACCTTTCGTTCCGACGTGCTCAAGATCAATAACTACTACGAGCGCATCGGCTACGGCGGCCAAGTGCCTACGCACGTCGCCGACGTCAACTTCGACTCGAAGACCGGAGCGCTCAGTCTGACTATCCGCGAGGGCTTGACCGTCCGCGCCATCATCATCGGTGGCGATCCGGTGCTGCCCGTTCCGCTCGTACAGAAGCAGCTCACGCTCAAGCCCGGCATGGTCTTCTCGGATCAAATCCGCGAAAAAGACATCGCGGCGCTGCGCGCGTTCTACGACGACAAGTTCCACTTGGAGTTGGGCAACTTCGAGGGCGGCATCGACCCCGCGACGATCGACGAAAAGACCGGCACTGCCGACGTCAAGTACAACATCTATGTCGCGCGCGTCGCGGCGGTCCAGATTACCGGCAACACGCGCACCAAAGACAAGGTGATTCGCCGCCTGTTGCGCGTGACGCCGGGCATGATCGTCAACACCGATTGGATCAAGGCCGACTACGAGCGCTTGAACTCCACCGGCTACTTCTCGAAGGTCAATCCCGATATTAAGGATGGTCCCGATCCGAAGAAGCCGCAGGACGTCACGATCGTGTGGCAAGTCACCGAACAGCGCACGGCATCGGCGTCGGTGGGCTTCGGCTATTCCGGCGGTATCAACGGCGAAGGTCTCTACGGCACGCTCGGATTCACCGACACGAACTTTCACGGGAACGGCAACTCGGTCTCGATCCAGTTTCAACAAGGTGCGCGGACCACGTCGGATACGCTCTCGGGGACGATTCCGTACTTGAGCGATACGCCCAAGGGCCAAAAGTATTCGCTCAGTGCGAGTCTGTTCTACACGAAGCAGACCTATTATTATCCGGTGTATTCGGTCTCGTCGAACACGATCGCGCCGGCTCCGGTCGTCGGCGGCACACCGGTTCCGATTCCGGTGACGCTGTACGGAAACGGGAGCCAGTCGCTGGTCAGCGGCGTCGTCTCAACCAGTGAATCGTCGCAGCAAGGCTTCAACTTCTCGATCGGGCGACGGCTCTCGGATTACATCACTGCCTCGCTGACGCCGCAAATCTCGACGGTGAAGTATTCGACCACCGTGCCGACTCCATATTTCTTCTCGGGCTCACAGCCCAACGTGCTGGTGGGTCCGACGCCCAATCCGCTCAACTCGAATAACAACATCAACGGCAGCTTCGGTATCGCAGCAACCTCGATTGCCAACGTCAACACCGGTCTGCCCTATCAGCTCAATCAGCTCTCGCTCGGTGTTGGAACGTCGCCGATCACGGTCGACGATCCGTACAATCCGCGGCACGGCTGGAAGGCGAACATCAACGAGCTGATCTCGTTACCGGGCTTCGGTTCGAGCTTTGATTTCACGGAAACGACGCTGGGTGTCTCGCGTTACGTTCCGGTGCTCAAGAGCGCGACCTTTGCCGTTAACGGCCAGTACTATCTCTCGACCGGCGTGGTTCCACCGAGTTCACTCTTTACGTTCTCCGATCAACAAGTGCGCGGGTACAACACGGTCTTCTATGCGACCGATGCGTTCCTCGGACAGATTGAATTGCGACAACCGCTCACCGCAGATCGCAAGCTTACGATCGTGGGCTTTGTCGACGAGCTCGACTATTCGATCCGCGGCGCGGCTCCGGTCCTCGATCCCTTCACGAACCGTATCACCGCGTATCCGTCCCAGTGGTCATGGCGCGGCGACTACGGTATCGGGTTGCGCTTCGACGTGCCGCAACTTGGGTTGCACACGATCCGCATTGATTTTGCCAAGGGCGCCTATGGCGGCCATACCAGCTTCGGCATCGGCCAGAGCTTTTAGAAACCTCAGCTAAGGACAGAGTATGAAAAGACGCGTTATTGTCACTCTCGCAGCGCTTCTCGCGCTGCTGCCGCTCGTTGGACCAGCGGCCATTGCCGCCGATCTCACCGACGTCGGTTTCCTCGATCAGGCCGCGGTCGCGACGCTGCCGCCGTTCGTCGCGGCAAACCAGCAGCTGGCGCAATACAAAGAGCAGCTCCAGGGGCAGTTTGCAAATGCGATGCGCGGTGCCCGTAGCGACGCCGACAAGCAACGCATCACGTTGCAATATCAGCAAGAGTTCACCGACAAGCAGAACGAAGTGATGGGCCCGCTCTTCCAGCGTGCACAAGCTGCAATTGCAAACGTCTCGGCCTCGAAGAAACTTTCGATTGTCGTCGACAAGCGCATCGTGATCTACGGCGGTCAGGATATTACGAGCGACGTGGTCAGTGCCGTGCGCAGCTCGGCCGCGATCACCGCGCCGCAAGCGAGCCCGCCTTCTTCGCCGATCGGCTTTGTCGATCAGTCGGCACTCGCCAATTCGCAAGAAGTGAAAAACGCGAGCGATCAACTGCAGAAGTTCCAAGCTGCGCAACAGCCGATCTATCAAGCGCGCTTCAAAAACGCCAAGACCGACGTCGATCGTCAGCAGGTGACGACCGACTATAACAAGGCGATGGAGGACAAGAAAAATGACCTCCTCAATCCGCTGATCACGCAGACCCGCAACGCGACTGCAAACGTCGCGCGCAGCAAGAACCTCTTGCTGGTGGTCGATCGCGCCGACGTCGTCTTTGGGGGCACGGACATCACGCAAGATGTCCAAAATGCGCTCAATAAATAGACTCTATCCCGACAAAGCTAAAGCTTTGCGGTCTAGAGTCCCGCTCGCTACGCTCGCTCTGCTAGCAGCCACAATATGTGGCTGTTCGCGCGTTGACGTGCACTCGGATAAAGTGCGCGGCGTTGCTTACGTGCGCGTCGATGACGCCATCAAGCACGATCCGCTCTACCCGCAACTCGCGCAACTCAACGATGCCATCGACGCGATCAACTTTGAGGTAGCGATGCCGCACGCGCCGCTGACGCCCGCACAGATCGCGCAACAGTCCAAAGATCTCACCGCGCAACTCCAAGCCGCGCAGGATAAGGCAACGGGTATCATCTCGAGCAAACAGCAGCTGTACCACAAGCTGGAGTACGATGCCGACGTTGCCGCGGTCAAAGCGGCAGGTGTCGATCCCAAGGCTGCGGGCCTCGGGCAAGAGATGAACGCGACGTCGGCACAGCAGGCGCAACAAGCGGCGGCGGCCGCGCAGAAGGGCTTCGTCGATTATCAGAAGGGCGTGATCGCGCAAGACCAAACCGCGATGAACGCGATTGCGCAGCAACTGCAAAAAGCGGCGAACGATAAAATGCGCGCGCGTGCCGAGCAATACCAACAGGCGGAGAGCGACCTCTCGCTCAAGCTCGCGCAAGAAGACAGCGCACAGCGGATGTCGTTGCAGACACAGTTGAGTACGCTTGCGCTTAGCAGCGACCAGCGCAAGAGCGTCGGCGGCCAGCTTCAGGCGCTGGATAAGAAAGAGGCCGATCAGGTCAACGCGCTACGCAATGCCGATGCGGCGGCGATGGCGGCCTACCAGAAGCAGCTTGGCGCGCAGACGATGGCCCAAATCCGCACCCAGCAGGCCGCGATCCAGTCCCAAACCGGAGCCAAGCTCGCGCAGCGTCGCGATCAGGTCGGCGCGCAACTACGCGGCTTGGGCGGGGCGCCGGTCGCGACCGTCAGCCTACCGCCCGACCTGCAAAAGCACCTGATGCAGATTCACGAGCAATATGCGGCGAAGTTCCAGGCGGACGCGCAGCAGGCTCTCGGAGAGTTCCAGGCAACCAAGAACGACCTCGACGCGCAGTTCGCCGCGTTGCACGGGCAAGGCGTCAGCGCCATGGGCGCAGCCGCCGTCAAACTCCGCGATTTGCAGAAGCGCCAGGCGCAACTGCAGACGCAAATCCAAGACCAGGTCCAACGCGAGGCCACCCGCCTTGCCAAAGAGATGGGTTTCTCGCTTGTCCTCGATAACATAACCGCCGCGAACGGCGCCTACGACCTCACCAACGACCTCATACACGACCTTGAAAGCCAACACGAGTGAAAAAGCAGCTACTTCTCCTCTCTCTCGCCGCCGCGATCGTCGCGGGCTGTGCGAACGCGAGTCCGATTGGACTCGTTGACGTCAACCGGATCGTTTCAAATTGGACGGTCTATCAGTCGTTCCAACAGCAACTGTCGCAAGACGCGCAGGCGATTCAGGCGAGCAGAGCTTCAGCCGCGGTAAAACAACGCCAAGCTGCCGCGCTGCAGAAGCGATACGCCGGCATCACCGACCAGCTCACCAAGCAAATCCGCGACGCAGCCAACAAAGTTGCGCAGCAGAAGAATATGACGCTGGTCATAACCAAAGAGGGCGTCGGTTATGGCGGCACCGACATCACCAAAGATGTCGAGAAGGCAATGAACATTACGGACAAGAGCACGCCAGCGCCGAACTGACCGCATGCTCGGCACGCTCGCAGATCTGCAATCTCGCGTCGGTGGGCGCATCGTCGGTGACGGAACGGTTGCGATTGCGCGCGTAAGCGCCGTCGACGATGCGAGCGCAGACGCGCTGACCTTCGCGACCGATGAAAAGTACTATGCAGCGGCGCTGGCAGGCGCTGCTGCTGCCGTGCTTGTCGATGCGAGCGTTCCGATCGACGAGGCGAGCGCAACCAAGCCGCTGCTTATCGTCGAGAACGCGCGCGCGGCGCTGGCAAACTTTCTTGCCACGTTAAAACCGCCGCGTCCGCGCGGCCCGTTCCGCCATCCGAGCGCCGTCGTCGAAGACGGCGCAACGATCGGCGCCGACGTCTATCTCGGTGCGAACGCCTACGTCGGTGCGCGAGCAAAGATCGGTCGCGGCAGTACGATTGGGCCCGGTGCCTACGTCGGCGACGACGTGCAGATCGGCGAAGACACGTGGCTGCATCCGCACGCAATCGTGCACGAGAAGTGTGTCGTCGGTTCGCGTGTCGTATTGCATTCGGGCAGCGTGATCGGCAGCGAAGGGTTCGGCTGGGCGTTTTTAGAGGGCCGGCTCGAGCGCATTCCGCAGATCGGCAACGTCGTGCTCGAAGATGAAGTCGAGATCGGTGCGAACAGCTGCGTCGACCGCGCACAGACCGGTAGCACGTTTATCGGACGTGGTACCAAGATCGACAACCTGGTGCAGATCGGACACAACTGCCGTATCGGCAAACATTGTGCGATTGCGGCGCAGACCGGTTTCGCCGGCTCGACCAGCGTCGGCGACTTCGTGAAGATTGCGGGACAGGTCGGGACGCGCGGCCACATGCACATCGGATCGGGCGCGACGGTCGCGGGACAGTCCGGCGTGTGGGGCGACGTGCCCGACGGTGCGATGATCTCCGGCAACCCGGCGCGCGAGCATCGCGAAACCTTGCGCAACGAAGTGATGCTGCGTAAACTGCCGCAATTGCTCAAACGCGTCGACGCACTCGAGAAAAACGAACCGTGAACGCGGCGACGCTCGCCGCGCCGCTGCGCTTTGATGGTGTCGGCCTCCACACTGGTGCGCAGACAAGCATGGAGATTCGCCCCGCCGATCGCGGGACGGGCATCTGCTTCGACGTCGGGGGCACACAGATTCCGGCGACCGCGCAGTACGCGTCGCAGTCGCCTCTCGCCACGATCCTCGGACGCGGGGATAAACACGTTTCGACGGTCGAGCACGTGCTTTCAGCGCTGCTCGTCTACGGCGTCACTGATGCCGCGATTCCGGTCGACGGGCCCGAGATTCCGATTCTCGACGGCAGCGCAAAGCCGTACGTCGAGGCGATCGAGGCGGCTGGGTTGCATGTTTTCGACACGCCGCGCGCGGTCTTTGCGCCAACGCAGGCGATGGAGTTTCGCGAAGACGACCGCGTGGTCATCATTCTGCCGTCGAAGGAATTTCGCGTGCGTTTTGTGGGCGATTACGCGGCACCAATCGGCACGCACTATTTCGATGGGGTGATCACGCCGCAGGTGTATCGCGATGAGATCGCCGGCGCGCGGACGTTTGCGTTTCTACGCGACGTCGAGGCGATGCGCGCGCGCGGACTTGCTCGCGGCGGGAGCTTGGACAATGCGCTGGTCTACGACGAGGAGGGCCCGATGCAGACGTTGCAATGGCCCAATGAGGTGGTGCGGCACAAGGTTTTGGATCTCATTGGCGACTTTGCGCTGCTTGGCGCCTGGCCGCAGTGCGAGGTGATCGCAATCAAGAGCGGGCATGCCATGCATACTCGCGTGATTAATGAATTGAGGAATCGTGGCTGAAATCGATATCCGGCGAATCATGGAGATCTTGCCGCACCGCTATCCGCTGCTGCTGGTCGACCGCATTCTCGAATTGGAGCCGTTCGTTCGCGCGCTCGGCTATAAGAACATCACCTATAACGAGCCGGTCTTCACCGGACACTTTCCCGGCAATCCGGTGTTGCCCGGGGTCTATATCATCGAAGCGATGGCGCAACTCGGCGGCGCCGTCGTGCTCGAACCGGGTGAATTTGCGCGTCGCGTGCCGTATCTCGCCGGAATCGATAAGTGTAAGTTTCGCCGCCCGGTTGTACCCGGCGATCGCTTGATGATGGAGATCGTGCTCGAGCGCCACAAACGCAACATCGGTTGGGTTCACGCCGAGTCGAATGTCGACGGACAGTTCGTCTGCTCGGCCGACTTGATGTTCTCGATCGCCACCGATCCGCGCAGCTTTAATCTCGACGCTGCGGTGCTGCACGCGTAGATGATCCATCCCTCTGCAATCGTGCATCCCAACGCCGACATCGCGCGTGGCGTCGACATCGGGCCGTATTGCCTCGTCGGCGAGAACGTGTCGATCGGCAAGGGCACGGTGTTGCAGGCGCACGTCGTCGTCAACGGCTGGACGAGCATCGGTGAGGATTGTGAGATCTATCCGTTTGCAACGATCGGCGCGACCTCGCAAGATCGCAAGTACGCCGGCGAGCGCGCGTTCACCAAAATCGGTAATCGCACGGTGCTGCGTGAATACGTCTCGGTGCAGCGCGCGACAGGCGAAGACCAAGCGACGCGCGTCGGCGATGACTGTTTGCTGCTCGCCTACGTGCACATCGCACACAACTGTGTGCTGGGCAACAGCGTGACGATGTCGAATCTCGCGCAGCTTGCCGGTCACGTCGAGGTCGCGGACTTTGCGACGATCGGCGGTCAAGCAGGCGTGCATCAGTTCACGCGCATCGGTCGCTACGCGATGGTCGGGGGCGCAAGCAAAATCACCAAAGACGTGCCGCCCTTCTTCTTGATCGAAGGCAACCCGGCCGAGCCCTATGGACTGAATTCGGTCGGGCTGCGCCGCGCGGGCTTCTCGGTCGAGGAGCGCAACGAGATCAAGAAGTTCTACAAGATCCTCTACAACCCGAAGATGAACGTTTCGCAGGCGGTCGAGGTGATGAAGGCCGAAGCTTCGAGCGATCCGGGTCGCGAACTCATCGCGTTCTTGGAAGCCCCGTCACAACGGGGCATTTTGAAGTGAGGAATCTCTGCGCTATTTTTTCTCAACCGGGGAAGCCTCAGGCGAACTAAACGCCGTGCTGCTCGCGCGGGCGATCGAGAAGTACGATCCCGACGCGCGTTTCGAAGGCATCGGCGCAGAGCGCATGGAGAACGCGCGCTTTGCACTCTGGCGCAATCACACAGGCTGGGCGAGCATGGGGCCGCTGGCTGCAATTCCGCGGATTCCGCCGCTGCTCGTGACGATGTGGCGCACTGCATCATATCTTGCAAGAGAACGACCCGAGTTGATCGTGCTGGTCGACTTCGGCGCGTTCAACATGCGCTTGGCCAAGCAGCTGCGTACGCGTCTGCAGTACAAGCATCCAATCATGTATCTCTTTCCGCCGGCGACGTGGCTGGATAAAGAGGGCACCGCGCGCGCGGTGGGTGCGATGACCGTCCCGGTGACGGCATTCGCGCATCAGTATGAATTCTACAAATCGTTCCGGCTGCCGATCATGTTCTTCGGGCACCCCCTGGTAAGCCAGTATCAGTTGCGAGCGCCGCGTCCCGCGCCACCGCTCGACGGCGGTACGATCGCGCTGCTGCCGGGAAGCCGCGCGGGCGAACTGCGCTATCACGTTCCCGCGCTGCTCGACGCGTTGCGGATCCTGCGTTCGGCGCGCCCGAATTTGCGCGCTGTGTTTGGTGCGGCCAACGCAGCTGGCGAGCGGGCGATCGCGCGCGCTCTTAAACGCGAGCGGATCGAGGGCGTAACGATCGCGCAGGGTGTTGCGGCGGCAATCGCCGATGCCGACGCCGCCTTTGTTGCGTCGGGAACGGCGGTGCTCGAGACGATACTTGCCGGCGTGCCGTCGATCGCGCTCTATATCGTCAACCCGATGGTCGTCGGCTACGGACGACGCATGCAAAAGAAGATCTTTAAAGCGCGCTTCATCACGCTGCCGAATTTGGTGCTGGAGCGCGAGCTGGTTCCCGAGCTGTTGCAAGAGGACGCAACTCCCGAAGCCCTCGCGGCGACGATGGAAGCGCTGCTCCAAGATCCCGCGCAGCAATACGAACACTTCGCCGAGGTGCGCGAACGTCTTGGGCCGCCCGATGCACTCGACGACTGCGCGAGGTTTGCGGTTGCGCTTGCAAAAGCGGGGCAAAGTTAGTGCGGCTCTATCACACCTCGGACATGCACAATCATCGCGGGTTCGCGCCGCGCTTGCGCGCGCTGCGCGACGAGAAGCCGGGCCTGCTCTTCGACTGCGGAGATTCGTTGCGCGGCAGCCAGACGATGTACTATCGTAACGAGCCGATCATCGCCGAGATCGACGAAGCCGGGTACGACGCGCAGGCAATCGGCAACCGCGAGTTCAGCTACGCCTATCCGTTGCTGCGGGCACGATCGCAGAAAATGCAGCATCCGCTCGTGTGTACGAATCTGCTCGATACCAAAGGACGCGAGCTGCCGTTCTTGCCGTCGATGGTGATGCGAACTGATGATACGACGGTGCACATCCTCGGCTTGCTGATCATGCAGTATCCGGTCGGCAGTTTCTACGAGCGCATCTTCGGCTGGCGTTTTCTCGATCCGTGGGATGCGGTGGCGCCATATGCGGAACGCATGCCCGAAGGCGACATGTTGCTCGTGCTCTCGCACGTGGGACTTTCGCTCGATCGCGAGCTTGCCAAGCGCGTGCCGCGCATCGATTTGATTCTCGGCGGCCACAGCCACGACACGCTCTTCGCGCCGGAGTTTGTCAACGGCGTGCCGATCGTGCACGCAGGACCGTACGCGCAATATGTTTCGCGCACCGAGCTGACGTACTGCGCGCAGCGCAACCACTTCGCGATCGACGACTTTGCGCTCGTGCCGCTACTCGGCGCACCTTGAGGATTCTTTTTGTCACCAACGGTCACGGTGAGATCGCGATCGGCGATCGCATCGCGGAAGACGTTCGTGCGCTCGCACCCGCGATCGTGATCGATCATCTGCCGCTCGTTGGTGAGAGTCGCTCCGAATACATGCACGAAGTCGGTCCGCGTCGCACGATGCCCAGTGGCGGCTTGATCGCGATGGGCAACCTGCGCAACATCGCGGCGGATTTACGCAGCGGATTGCTCGCGCTTACCTGGCGGCAGCGTGCGTTCTTAGTGAGCGCGCGCGGGACGTACGATCGTGTGGTCGCAATCGGCGACGTCTTCGCGCTGTTGATGGCGCTCGCCGCGCGCGCGCCGACGACCTATGTTGGAACGGCGAAAAGCGTGCGCGTTGCACCCTACGGAGCGCTGGAACGGCGCGTGTTACGCCGCGCCGACGCCGTGTTCGTGCGCGACGACGCGACGGCGAAAACCTTGCGCGCACAGGGCGTGGATGCGCGCGCACCCGGCAACGTGATCGTCGACCTGTTCGCGGGTGAGGACGATCCGCGCGCTGACCTCGCCGCCGAAGGTTTTGTGCCGGTGCTCGCGCTCTTTCCCGGAAGCCGGCAGAGCGCGTACGCGGACGCGCGCTTTCTCATGCAGATCGTCGCGCGCATCGCGCACGATCGCCCGCATCTCGGCGCGTTGATGTCGATTGCGCCGCTGCTCGATCCGGCAACGTTTGTTGCCGGCCTTCGCGCCGACGGATGGGAGATCGTCGAAAGTAGCGATACGAGCATGCCGTTCGTCGTGCGGCGTAACGGTCGCGTGTACGCGCGCGCGTGGCGCGGCTCGATTGGGCCGTTGCTGGCGCGCGCGCAACTCGTGATGGGCCAAGCCGGCACGGCGAATGAAGCGGCGGCGGCCGCGGCTGTACCGGTCGTCGCATTCGAGCGCGATCGCGATCGCAAGACCGCGTGGTATCGGATGCGTCAGCACGGTTTGCTCGGTGAAGCGCTCGCGGTCTTACCCGGCGATCTTACGCAAGCTGCAGCAGGCGTGAGCGCGCTGCTCGACGATGCACCGCGACGCGCGCGCATGGGCGCGCAGGGCCGCGAGCGGATGGGCGGCCCCGGCGGCGCGCGTGCGATCGCCTACGATCTGGTGGAACGGCTACGGTGAAGTTGTTCGATCGCGTCGCGGCTATGGCGAGCGCCGTTGCATGGGCGAGCATACCGTTTTTTCCGAGCTTCATTACGCTCACCAACGTTGCGTTTCCGGGCATCTCGATCGTGCCGCTGCCGGTTGCACTCGTCCTGCTTGCGGCCATGGTCGTATTGGTAATCGTCGCGGGCTTTGGCGTTGCGACGCCGCCGCGCGAGAAACCCACGTTGTGGTATCCGCTGGTCGCGTGGTTCGGCACGATTGTGCTCTCGCTGCTGCTGGGTTTGAACTTGCGCGATGGCGCGGTCTTTTTCGTGATCTTTGTGCTCGGCGTGATCTGGCACGCGCACATCGAACGCTTCTACGATAGTCCCGGCTATGCGCGCGCCTTATGGTGGGCGTATCTGCTCTCCGGCACGCTCGCGTGCGTGCTGGCGATTGCCATGGTGGTCACGCGTATGCCCGCGTCGTTGTACGCCATTGCCAACGGTCGCGCGGTCGGAACGTTCGTGTTACCGGGCGAACTCGCCGGATATCTGCTGCTCTTTCTTCCGATTGCCTTCGCGCTCGGCCGAAGTGCGAAGAGCGCCGCGTTGCGCGCGCTTGCGTGGGCCGCGCTTGCATGCGGCGCGCTTGCGATGGTCCTGACGTTCTCGCGCACGGGCTGGATTGGTCTGGCTGCCGGGGTTGCATTTATGGTTGTGGTCCAGGCACGAAGCGGACGCGCGCGCTTCGTGCAAGGCGGCGCAATTCTCGCCGTCGCACTCGCTTTCGTGCTGCTCTTTTTCAACGAGCGCCACAACCCGAGCGAAAACTACACACGCTTGTCGATTTGGCAGGCCGCGATCGGCGTGATCGAGCGCTTTCCGCTGACCGGCGTCGGGCCGTTCGGGTTTTCAAAGATCTATCCGTTCGTGCGTCTACCCGGCGGCGATGCGACCGCATTTCATGCCCATAGTTTGTACCTCACGTTTCTGGCCGAGCTCGGGATCGTCGGGTTTCTGGCATTTTGCTGGGTGCTTTGGAGTTTTTGGCGCGCATGGTGCGCGCGCGTGTATGCGCAAACGCCGCAGATGTCGCTGCTTGCAACCGCAATTGCAGCGGGAGTCGCCGGTGCGCTCGTGCAAGGGCTGATCGATACCGTGAGCGTTGTTATCTTTGGTCTGCTACTCCCTATGCTCGCCGTCGCGCTGGCCGCCGCAAAAAGCGGAACCGGCGACGCGTGATGCTACGTAGCGTTGCGGCGCTTGCGTTTGTGCTCTTGTGTGCGTGCAACCCACGCGCGCAGATCGCACCCTCGCCGTCGCCCAGCCCAAGCGCAACCTCGAGCGCGCTTTCACTGCGCATCAGCGGTCACGGCACGGCCACCCGACCCGTGCGTTTTGTCGCGCAGCAGCGCTCACGCGTGCAGTACGATCTGCTCGCAACCTCGTTCGAGAGCATCGGCGCCCAGGGCAGTGCGCGCGCGAAGTTTCAAAACGTGCACGTAACCTTTCACGGCAAGGACGGTTCGACGCTCGTGGCGCAATCGCCGCAAGCGATTGTGAACCAGATAACGAATACCATCGACATGGAAGGCGGGGTCCGGGCAAAAAATGACAACGGGACCTCACTTTCCTGCGACACCCTGCAGTACGATCACGTGACCGAGATGATCTACGGCACGGGCCACGTCGTGATCACGAGTGCCAGCGGCTTTAAGGCAACCGGCGGTCGCTTCGAGTCCGACATCTCTCTCTCGCACACACGGATGCAATGAACGCGAACGATAGCTGGATCAAAATCCGGGGCTTGGTGAAGAACTACGGCGAGCGCGCCGTGGTCAATGGCGTGAGCGCCGAAGTGCATCAAAGCGAAGTCGTGGGCCTGCTCGGCCCCAACGGGGCGGGTAAGACGACGACGTTCTACATGGTCGTCGGACTGGTAAAGCCCGACGGCGGCAGCGTCGTGCTGGACAAGAACGGCCACGAAATCGAACTCTCGGGGCGCCCCATGTACGAGCGCGCGCGCAACGGCATCGGCTATCTCGCGCAAGAGAATTCGATCTTTCGCAAACTCTCCGTGGCCGACAACGTCCGGCTGATCTGGGAGCAGAACGGCGTGACGCGTGCCGAGCAGAACCAACGATTGCCGGTCTTGCTTGAAGAGTTCGGTCTGCGCAAGCTGGCGCAATGCGCGCGGCGACAGCCTTTCGGGCGGCGAGCGCAGGCGCGTCGAGATCGCGCGCGCGATCGCGATGGAGCCGGCGTTTCTCTTGCTCGACGAACCGTTCACCGGCATCGACCCAATTGCCGTCGCCGACATTCAAGCGATGATCCGTCAACTGCGCGATCGCGGCATCGGAATCTTGATCACCGATCACCAAGTGCGCGAGACACTCGCAATCGTCGATCGCGCCTACATCATGAACAACGGACGCATCGAAGTCTCGGGTACCGCGCACGAAGTGTTGGAATCGCCGATAGCGCGCACATTTTATTTGGGCGAAGGTTTCCGGCTCTAGTGGCGACGCTCGCACTTCCACTGCGCCGAATCCGGCGCTACTCGCGACTCTCGATTCTCGACCGCTACATGCTCACCGAGCTGGCTGGGCCGTTCGTGTTCGGCCTTTCGGCATTCATGTTGATCTTTGCGGCGACGCAATTGCTCTACGTCGGCAGACTGGTCTCGAGCGAACACGTGCCGCTGTGGGCCGCGATCGAAATCTTCATCTGGACGTTGCCCGCGTACTTCGGCTTGGTCTTTCCGATGGCGCTTTTGCTCGGCACGCTGCTCGCGATTCAGCGGCTCTCGGGCGAGAGCGAGTTGACCGCGATGAAAGCCGGCGGCATCAGCTTCATGCGCATCGTCATTCCGCTGCTCGCGGCGGGCTTTGTGATGTCGTTCGTGACCTACCTCGTGCAAGAGATCGTCGCGCCGTACGCGGCCGATGAGGTCACGCAGATCGAAAACCAGGTGATCGCGCGCGCCAGCGCCTTCAATCGCGATCTGACCGTGTCGGCACCGTTGCCCAGCGGCGGTAAACAGATTACGACCGCGACCTCGTACGACAAGGACACGCAGGCGTTGTTGCACGTCACGCTGATCCAGTACGATCGCAACGACGTCGCGACGCAGATCATCTTCGCCGACCGTGCCGAATTCACGGCAGACAAGTGGGTGCTTGCGAATGCGAGCCTGTATCGTTTCAACCCCGACGGTACGCTGATCTCCGAGCCGCGCGTTGCAGAGCAGGAGGTTGAACTTGGTGAGAAGCCAACCGACATCGTCAAACGCCTGAGCCAAAACGATCCTGAGAATTTGAGCCGTAAAGAGATCGCCGATATCGTGCACTCGGGGCAGCTCACGCAAACCGAGTTGGCTAAATACGTGACGACGTATCAAGAGAAGCTCGCGCAGCCGTTCGCGTGCTTTGTCTTCGTGTTGATCGCGATTCCGTACGGCATGCGTGCCGCGCGAAGCGGCGGCGGCACGGGCGTCGGTTTCGGTGTGGCCGTGTTGATCGTGTTCGTGTACTACATCGTGCTCACGGTCTGTACGTATATTTCGCAGTCGCTTCCCGGACTCGCGTGGTTCTGGGCATGGCTGCCGAACATCGCCTTCACCGCCATCGGCGTCGCGCGATTGCGGCGCGCGGCAGCGCAATGAACTGGGTCGATTTCGTCCGCGGCAGCGGCACCGTGTTGCTGATCATGATCGTCGCGGGCGCGATCGCCTACGTCGGCGACCGCGTTGGTCATCAAGTCGGCCGGCGAGCGCTTGACGCTTTTTGGGATCCGGCCGCGCTACACGTCGACGATCGTCGCGATCGGTACCGGAATGCTCATTGCGCTTAGCGTCACGATCGTTGCCTTGCTCGCATCGCGCGAAGTGCGTAACGCATTCTTTCGCATGAACCAGATCACGACGCGCATCGCGCAGCTCGAAGGGCAACAACGCGACCTCGAAGCCAAGGTGAACAACGGCGAGTTGATCGTACCGGTCAACGCGTTGATGACGCCGTTCTTCCTCGAGATCAAGCAAGGCACGCCGGTCGATACACGCTTGGCCGAGATCAAGCGCTTCTATCGCCAGTCGGTCGACTACCTCAATCAGACCTGGGCGCAGCGCGGGCTCAAGCGTTATGTCGTGCCGCCGGACATCAACACGAAGTTGACCAACGAGTTCGGCAGCCCGGCGATGACCGAGGCGACGCTCAAGAGCAACGTGCTGCTCTTTGTGACCTCGCCGCAGAATTTGTATCGTAACGACGAGCTGCATTTCGAATTGCAAACGTTCCCCGACATCGAGCTGGTCAAGAAGGGCGGCGTGATCGCCTCGCTGATCATCCCCGGTGGCGCGCACGCAGATCTGGGCCTGGCAATTAACGAGCTCGAGCAGTACGTTTCGAGCATCGCGCGCTCGCAGCTCAAACTGCCGCCGTTCCTGGCGGACAACGTTCGCGTCGTGCCGCCGTACCCGTCGATCGACACGCTGAAGCAGGTCGCAAACGGCAAGGGTAGCTACGTCCTGACCGCATTTGCCGCCCAAGACATCTACCCGCGCACCGGCGGCATTCCGCTCGTGGTGACGCTGACGCAATCGAAGTGACGATTCTCGGCGTCGATCCGGGCACGCGCAAGGTTGGTTTCGCCATCCTCGATGGAGCCGGCGAGACCCGCGACCTCGGGATCGAGCTGATCGACGATTTCAGCGCCCGGGCCAAAGGGCTGCTGGAGCGCTGGACCTTCACGACGATTGCGATTGGAACCGGGACCAATGCCCGCACCTTAGGCCGCCAGCTTGCGGAGCTCGGGATACCGGTGAGCTACGTCGACGAGCGCGAAACCACGCTTCGAGCTCGCTCGCTCTACTTTGCCGACCACCCGCCACGGGGCTGGCGGCGGCTTATTCCGCTGGGCATGCAAGTACCGCCCCGGCCCATCGACGATTATGCGGCGGTCCTGATCGCGCGAAGATTCCTGGCGGACGGAGGCAACCCAGGGCCTGGAATCTAACTGAAACGTCCGCCCATTTTCGACGATACTAGAAGTCACCGCGGTAAATAGGGTGGGGTCACCCGCGGATGACGGAGGGATGATGCGTCGCTGGCTCTGCGCACTGCAGATTGGAGCACTGGTTTCGGTGCTCTGTTCGGGTGTTGCCGCCGCATCGATGACGCTCGACGCCACGTTCGCGCCGCAGCCGTTCGACCTCTCCGCACAACTCTTTGCACGCTGCTTCGGCGAATCGAGCGAGACGCAAGTTTCGTTTGACGCACCGTTGCGCGGCGTCGCGTTTACGATGAAGGCGAACGCCCCAGCTACGGCTATCGTGCAACACGTTGCAGCAGCGCAGCCGGCGCCGGCCGTTACCGTTGCCGACCCGTCGTTTGCGCCCGCGCCGCTGCCGACGAAAGAACTGTCGCTCGCGCAGCTGAGCTCGCAGACACGCGTGCCGTCGGTCGAATATTATGAGAGCGCGCTTCCGGCGCCGACCGATGCACCCGCGACGCGCCGCTTCGACCTCTCCGCGCTGCAGATGAGCGATGCGCAACTCAGCGGCTTTACGGCGAGCACGCTCGCGGCCGGGGCCGGCAACGTGGAGACCAGCAGCGCCTACGTGCCGATGCACCTTGGCAAGTTGCAGTTCGTGCCCCACGCCGAAGCCGCGCAGTCTGACGCGCTGCAAGCAAATACGACCAATGGCGCGCTCGGTGCCGGCGCGACGTTGAACGTGCGTGCCGGTGCGCGTAGCCTCGGTGTCGATCTTTCGAGCGCGCTCGAACGCGTGACCTTGACCGCGCCGCAGTACGGCAGCGCGAGCGCATCCGCACCGTCGCTCAGCGCGGCGCAACTGCCGGTATTTGTGCCCGCCTATGCCGACGTCAGCGCGCAGACGATTTCCACGGGCTTTACCGTGCCGGTAACGCGCAAACTGACCGCGAGCGTGCAATACGACACGCAGCACTTACTCGGCGCCTACGGCATACCCGGTGTTGCGAACCTCGACGCGTACAATACGATCTATGGCGCGCAGTTGACGTACAACTTGAAGGGCTCGAGTTTGATTTCGCTCTCCACGCGGCAATATCACTTCCAAGATAACTTGCTGCCGTCAAACGCGCTCACGCAAATCAACACCAACCTTAACTTCACGATCAAGTTCTGATTCGTGGTTCGTGCGATCCTCACGGCGGTAGTCGCGTGCGTGGCGATTGCGCTTGCCCTGGTGCAGTTCGGGTCGGACGCGCTCTACGCACGCGCCGCTGCGCCGCATGCGCTCGTGGCGCGGATTCCGCTCGGCTTCGGCCTTGCGGTGTACGGCGCGCTCGACAAGGTCGCGCCGGCCGCGTACGTGAGCGATACGCTCGGGACGACGGCACTGCGGCAAGGGGATCTCGACGCAGCGCAGCGCTATGCTGCGCAAATGCCCGCGGGCGAACGACGCGACGATTTGCTCGGAGAGATTGCCGCCGCGCGCGGTGACGATGCGCTTGCGCGCGAGTACTATTACAAAGCGACGGATGTTGCGGCGATGCAGCAGGCGGTGGCGGTGCTGGCGCGCACGAATGTCTATGCGGCCATCGATACCGAAGCGCGCTTTCGCGAGCGGCTGATCGCACTCGGCACGCACCCCGACGCCGTGGCCGAATCGTACTATATCAGCGCCAACTTCGAAGTATGGCTGCGCCGGTACGCAACCGGACTCGCACTCGATCAACAAGCGCTGGCACTCGCGCCGATGAACATGGCGTATCTGCTCTCCGCCGCAAACAATGCGTATCTGGGCGGTGACCTCACCGACGCGCAGCGCTATTTCGCGCGCGGCGTCGCGGTCAATCCCGGCAACGGCGATTCCTACGCCGGGCTTGGGCTGGTTGCGCTGCGACAGGGCGATCGCGCGCGCGCACAAGCCTATCTGCAACAAGCGCGCGCGGTCGATCCGCACTCGCCGATGATTCCCCCACTCGCGGCGGCGCTGCGGTGAGGGTTGCCATCGATGCGCAGCAGACGGTCGGCACGCCAACGGGGATGGGCGAATACGTACGAGGGTTGATCGACGCGTTGCGCGCCGATGGCCTCGACGTGATCGAATTGAGCGATCCCAAACTCGACCCGTGGCGCTTCGATCGGCGCGTGGTGTGGGATCAGGTGCTGCTGCCGCAACGCGTGCGCGCGGCAAAGGCCGAGCTGTTGCACTGCGCGTCGGGAACCGTGCCGCTGGGCCTTCGGATTCCCTACGTCGTGACGGTGCACGACGTTGCGTGGCTGCGCGTGCAGTGGCACACGCGTCCGTACGCGCGCTATTATTTCGGGAAGTTTTCGATCGATCGCTACCGCGGCGCCGCGGCGATCGCGGTCGATTCGGTCTTCTCGCGCGACGAGTTGCTCGACGTCATGCCCGGCCTCAATCCGGCGATCGTGCGCGTGGTCTATCCGGGCGTTGCACGCGACTATTGTTTGTTGCAGCGTGATGGCGGAGATCGGAAAACGATTCTCGCGATCGGGACGGTCGAGCGGCGCAAGAATCTCGAGCGACTGATCGAGACGCTGCCGGCGCTCAAGGATGCGCGCTTGATCTCGGTTGGACCGTACACGCAGTATCAAGATGAGTGCGAGGCGCTTGCGGACCGTTTGCACGTGCGCAACCAGGTGGAATTTCGCGGATACGTATCGCGCGAGGATCTCTTGGAGTTGTGCGCGCAGGCAGGCGTGATCGCGATGCCGTCGCGCTACGAAGGTTTCGGCTACGCAGCCGCACAGGGCATGTGCGCCGGCATCCCCGTCGTGGTTTCGGATCAGGCATCGTTGCCGGAGATCGTCGGAGACGGCGCGCGCGTGGTGCCGGTCGACGATACGCAGGCCTGGATCGTCGCGCTTGGCGCCGCGCTACGCGGCGAAGATGACGCGCGCGCACAAGCCGGCCGCGCTGCCGCAATCGAGAGGTTTGCGTGGCGACAGAGCGCGCACGCAATGCGCAGCACCTACGAAATGGCGCTGCACTGTCACCCTGAGCCTGTCGAAGGGTTAAGCGGCGCTGTTCGCTTCCATGAAGAGGCGCACGAGCTGCGAGCGGTTCTGCACGTTGAGGATCTTGTTCATGTGCTTGATGTGCACGCGAACCGTTCCTTCGGCCATGCCCAAGGTTTCACCGATCTCGCGCGCAGTTTTATCGCTCGAGACGAGAAGCTCGGCAACTTCCCGCATGCGTCCGCGAATGCGTGCAACGGGCGAAGTGAGCCGTTCGTATTCTTTGGCAGCGAGCGAACGCGGATATTCGGCGATCATGCGCTCGACACGCTCGCGCCACCGTGCGCCGCCACCAAGCTCAACCGCGCGTAACGCGCAGCTCGTCGCCCGGTGAATGTATTTCAGCTCTTTGAAAATCTTGTAAGCCGCTGAAGCGTGCTCCAGCGCTTCGTCACCATCGGTGAGATGCGAAAGTGCAAATTCGCGAAATGCCGTCAGACGCGCCGGCCGTGCGCGAATGCCGCATCGCTCCCGACGGCCTGGCTGCATCTGCGCGCTCAAAGAGCGCCACGCGCTCGTTCTCGATCGGCTGCCAAGAACATCCATGGCGCGCGAAAACGACCAGCGGCTTCGTCGTTCTGCGCATTCCGTCCAGTCGATTTCGTCGAAGCAGTCGAACGCGTTGGCACGCGACGACGCTGGCGGAGAAGCGATTCGCCGACGGCGCTGCTGATACGCGCGCGATCAGCAAAAACGAGTCCGCGGCGCGCTGCATCGGGCGCGATGGCAAGGCGCCATCGAGAAGATGCAGCGCCGGAATCCAGTCGCCGCGAAGAGCCTTGCGCCACGCGAGCGCGCGTTGCGTGTAGAAACGCGAGGTCGTTGCATCTTGAGGCCACGCGACCGCTTCCAAGAAGCGTCTCCGCGCGCGCTCACCTAGCTCACCTAGTTCAAGTTCGCGCGCAAGAGGAGCCAGCGCGTTTGCGATGTTGGCCTGTCAGACCGCGATCGACGTCGTTTTCGATCGCGAGCGAAAGTGCGTGAAGCAGATGCGTCGCTTTGCTTTTCAAATTGTTCGTGCAAGCCGTAGATCCATGCGCGAAGTGTTGCATAGCGGACGCGCTGCTCGCCCGTTTGCGGCAACGCTTGCGCGAGTTCTTCGCGCACGCCTTCTGGTGCGCCGCTGCACAAATGCAACAATGCGCGCGAGCGTACGCGACTTCGGCCTTGAGCCCATCGGATGTCGCGGGAAGCCACTCGTTCAGCGGCTGCCCAAGAGTCGCGAGAGCGAGTTTTCGTTGGGCGCGGCCGACGGCCGCAAGTTTCGGATCGCCGCCGACTGCGCAAGCCACGCGCCAAGTCGCGCTCTTAGCTTCGACGTCGCCGCGGCGATTGGCGATCCAGAGGCGAAGACGGACAGCCTCTGGATCCTTCGGCAGCGTCGCGAAGCAAAGACTCCGCTTCGGCAAAAGCGCCGAGATGGAAGAGATCCCACGCCCGAGTGATCTCTGCCCGCGAATCCATTGGAGTCGGAATTTGACCGTTCCGAGGAGCGCCGCCCCTTCGGGTCTTACAGTTAGTAGGACGAAAGGACTACTAGATGTCCGGTGGCCCGCCAGCCGGAGTCCATGGTGTGCATGTGGCCGTGGTGGCTGGGGGGCGTCGCCGCCGCCGGTGCCGCCGAATGCAGAATGCCCATGCCGCCGCTAAGGATGGCCAGATGAACGAAAGCCGCCAGGAAAAACGATAGCATTGGGGCTCCTAACTATTAAGTGGGAGATCGGGGGTACCCGCTACCGGGTACTGTTTGAGCACTTTTTCCTGATTACTCTAGCCCGGATAAAAAACTTCCCACTTAGGCTACTTAAAGTCAAGCATGGCGCCCCAGTATCCCCCTGGCTACGCTTGAAATATGGACAACGAACTGACGCTGCACGAACTGAACCGGCTCGAGGCCGAGCGCAAGCTGCGGGCCCTCCCTGAAGCGATCCTCGAGACCGCCTGGGTCCGCGAGGCTCAGATCGAGGCCGTCATCGACGCGGTCCTGGTGGTCGGGTTGAGCGATCCGCGGGCCCTGGCGCGAGCGCGCCACACCGGGGAGTGGGCTGCCCGCATCGCGGCCGGCCTGCCGGCGGGACCGGATCCGGCCTCGGCACGCCGTGCCGGCGCGCTGTTCGATATCGAGCCTGCCACGCTCGAACGGATTCCCGAGCTGAAGCGTTTCGCAAAGCGCGGACAAGCCTGGCTCATCGCGAGCGTCGCCCGCGAATTCGAAACGCGCATCACTCCGGATGAGCACGGCCGTTATCATTCGCCGCGCGCCGTATTGCAAGCGATGCGCGCAAATGCCGATGCAGCAACGCGCCCGATCGTCGAGGCGCTCGAGCATGCTGTCCAATCGGGTAGAAGCGCACGTGTTGCTTGATGAAGTGGAACTTTCTCACGCACGCGAGCTGAAACAAATGGAGTTCGATCGCGCCAATGCCGCCACGCGCGTGCAAATCGGCGCGGTCATGAAGAACGTCTCCACCTTCGCGCGTGCGGCGCGTAACGCCGGCGCAACCGACGCGGCAGCATTCGGGCAATCGCTCGAACAGCTCAACGCACTCGTGCTCACCTGGAAATTTTGCGCTGCGCTCAAAGACTATCAAGCCGAAGCACTCTACAACGCGACGGTTTCATTGAACGCGGCCTACAAGGCGGCGTCGGCGAGTTCATGGGCCGATCCCATTGTCACCAAGGGCGCCTTCGAGCGCACGAGTGAAGTGCTGCGCAAGTTTTGGGTAAGCATGGGCGAGGCGCGCGCATAGTTCGTCCCGGTCTCGGCGCGCGCGGGCACTGTCCCATGTATGCGCAGAGGCGAGGCTGGCTTCACGCTGCTCGAACTTGTTGTGTCGGTGGCGATTGCGGTGATCTTGCTCACTGCAGGCGGCTATTGGCTGCTCTCGATGCATCCGGGCGCGTTGCGCGGGGCACTCGACGACTTCGATGCGAATCTCGCATCAGCAAAAGCAATCGCCGCATCGAGCGGTAACGGCGCGACGCTGATCTTCGAACCACAGGCAAATGGTTCGTTGGGATATACGCTGCGCGTCTATTCTGGCCGCCCAACCGCCGCAGGTGCGGTGACGCAAACGAATACGATGATCGCGAACAGTGCAGCGACCGTGAAGGAAGCCCACTTCGGCAATCCGCCATTTGCGATTTTCTTGAGCAGCGCCGGCTATCCGACCGGCAAAGCCGGCTACCCAACGGTAAATGCGGGCGTGCCGAACTTCACGACGATTGCGACCGAACCGCCATGCCCGGCCGGCGGCATCGAGTTGACGTTCACGAGCCCGCAAGGCGTTACCGGCACGCGCACGCTGCCGTGTAACGTTGTCGTGTCTGGAACGGCCGGCACCGATTCAACGCCCTCGCCCAATCCAATGAAGGTCGAGCCGACGTATCTGCTCGCGCACTACACGACCGATAGCGGACCGTTGCAGTTCAAAGCCGTCGAGTACGGCTACTATCATTGGTTCGATTCGATCGTTGGCCAGAATTGTCAGACGCAGTCCTCGGATACGGGAAATCCCCCGGCGATGTTTGCAAGCCCATGGCCCTACGCGCAACCAAGTCCCGCAAGTCAAGGCGCGATCGCGCCACTTCCTCCGAACGCACCATACACGTGGCCCGGCGGCGATCCGAACGATCCGCCCGCATTATTTCAATTGTCGCCTGCCTTGCACAACGGCGGCATGTGCACGGTGACGGTTGCAGACGACTACGGCCAATCGGGAAGCGTGCAAGTGCAAGTGATGGGGGATCTCAGAGGATCGCCGGCGCCGCCAAATCCGCTGCGACTGACCGTTGGACAGCCGGCAACAACAATCAACTTCGGAAAAACGTTCGATAGCGAACAATTGAGACTTGTCCCCGGCGGCGCGTGCTCGTCGGTTATTGTGGCTCAGCCGGCTTCGGGCCTTACTCCCGCTTCACCGACAACCGCATCGGCTGGTGCCAGCATGATCGTTACGCCGCTCGCTCAGGGCGCATGCACGATGATCGTTGCCGATCAGTATGGTGAGCGAGTGCAAGTGCCGATCAATGTTGCTCCGTCGCCCACACCGTGGCAGAATTTCGGAACATGGCCCGCGTCGCTGGTTCTGGGCGCCGAACGGTGGTGCTGTCGGATACACAACTACCGGCCAACTCGCGTACGAAGCACCGCAATCGATACTTGCGCGCGTTGCGCCAATCATCAATGCGTTGCTTGGTGGCGGCGTTGCTCGTGCTCAGGCTCCTGTGTATACGGGAGTTTGCTACGCACAAGCGTTCCAATCTGGAACGAGCGGCCCGGTCGACACGCACGCTCCCAGTCGGGCGCGGCGTCGTTGAACGTGAGTGTTACAACGGACGGATGCATTCTTGACGCGGCGGGCGGATGCCCGTACGGCGGTGCGTCCGCACCGGCGGGCGCGATAGTCGCTTACGAACCGCAGGCGACAGGGCAGACCGGAAATTTCTCAAGCCAACCTGTCGCATGCGGCTCAGGCAGTGTTCACCGGTCCGTGGACCCCGAAGCTTAGGACGCAGCGATGTGCAAGCCATTCAGTCCGCGATCGGAAACTCGTCCGGCATTTGCGACAGTCGATGTTCGCGATGGCGCGTCGACGCAGTCGGCCGCACCTGATGCTGGGCAGGTTTCGGTTTCGGTCATAAATGTTGCAACGATGTCGGTATCATGCACGGGATTTATCGATCAGGAGGGCGACCGCGGATGTGGTGTTGCGTGTCAGGGAACGCAAGGCGGCTGCGTAGATGATGGCGGACATGAGATCGAATTTCCATGCCCGCCTAATGGCTACGGCGGCGGCCCATTCGAATTGTCCACCGGAGAAGGCACGAGCGGTGGTGGTTATTCGATCAGCCCCGGGCAAAGCGAAGAGATAACCGTGTCAAGCGATGGAACGGCGTTTATTTCCGCGAGTTCCTGTTAGGTAGCCTACGGCCAGTTCGGATGGTTTGGATCGGTGAATGAGCGCGGATCGATCGGGAACTCCGCCAGTGCCAATTGCGGTCGCAGTAGACGTACTGACCCGCGAACCACGAGCGTGCGCGGGTCAGTGGCATACGTGCTCTGGGCGAAAACGACGTAGCGTTCACTAGGGACGCAGGGCAGGACGGCCGCCAGCTAACGTCGGTATTACCGGTTGTAAGGACCGAGAAAGCGAAGCGCCAAGTGCTGCGACCTGCGCATAAGCGTTCCCGGCTCGCACATTTTCCATTAACCACTCATCGACACTTCCTGAGCGCAAGGTTGATTTGGTCCGCGTTGATATTGCCATGCGATGTAGCATGGCATCTCCGTTGTCGCATTTAGCGTTGCGAGTCGGTAGTCGCCGTTCGTTTCCCAACTCGGCGGCGTGTAACCCGACGGCACCGCCGGTAACGTCGGCGCTTGCAACGTTTGACTGCCACCATCGAGCGTGACATTGTCGTGCACCGTTGCCTGCACGGTAAAATTCACTGGTGTCGGTGCGGGGCACGGATTCGGACTGCAGTTTCCTGGCGGCGTTGTGTATCCGGGCGGCACCGTTGCAACAGCATCCGCGCCGATGATCAACAGATAGTGTCCATTCGGTGCGCCGTTTAATGCGAACGTGCCGTTCGACGATGTCGTCGCTTGCGGCGACGGCAACGGTGTTGGGCAACCATCGTTCTCGGGCGTGATCGATGTTGCAGGCGCAGGCGTCGGACCGCATGGTGCCCACGGCATCAACTTTACTGCAACGCCAGCGAGCGGCATCCCGGTGCCGTCATCAACAACAGTGCCGCTTGCGTTCGTCGTCTGGGTGTTGGTTGCAGGCGGCGACGGTACGATGCCGGCGGCGCTTCCACCGCCGCACGCGACGGCCGCTGCCAAGATAAAAACGGTGCTCGCAATCAAACGCAAGTTCATAGTGCCCACACCCCCGCTAGTGCCCCGTTAATACACCGGTGAGCCTGGTCCTCCCGGCGCGACAGACCCATCGTCGGGCGCGAACGTCAAGTTGAGCGGGTAGCTCGAACCGGCCTCCGGCATCGTCACGATCGTGATGCGCACGAAGCCCTTCGCCGGCACAACGTACTGCCGAATTTTATAGCGGCTGAACGCCTTGGTTTGGTGCGACTGCACCAGCACACCGTCGATAAGATACGTACCGGTAGCGCCGCCGCCGCGCGGCGTTTCGTAGATCGCAATGTTCGCCGGTGTCGACAGTGGGTTTTGCACGTTGACCACAAACGATTCGAGCACACCGTAGTCGCCGGAGAGCGCTTCGCCGGCGAGGCTATTCGGCAGCGGCAGCTGCCCAATCGGCAGATCGAGATACGCATCGTTCACATTCCACTGCCGCGCGAAATGAAATTCGGGTACGGTGTAGATGCCGCGCGCGTGCTTCACCGTGCTGCTCAGCAGTTGTCCCGTCGTGAGCGCCGTCATAGGCTCATCGCTTGCATTCTGCGCCACGAGCGTCAAGTGCACCGTGCTGCCCTCGAGCACGCGCAGCTGCAAAAGATTCGTGACGATCGCCCCGGCGGGCATATCTTGCATCGCGATAAGCTTCGTGGAGCTGCCAGGAATCTGAATCAACCGCCCTTGGTTCTGCACGACGTCGACCAGAAAGTCGCGCGTCGCGTTGTGTCCGGCTTCCATTTCATACTTGCTCGACCCGCGACCGCTGATGAATTGCACCGTCGCCGGCTCGTTCGACTCATTTTGCGCGACGAGCACGATGCGCCGATCCGGCTGCCCCGGCGGATTGTAATGGAAGTACAAGAAGCGCGACGGCACTTCGCGCTTGAGGTCGGAGGTGAAGAGAATCCCGTTCTCGGTAAGCTTCTCGGGAAAGTCGCTGACCATCAACTGGTCGGGGGAGATGCGCGGGACCGCGATGTTGTTCAGCGTGACCGGCACCGAGCCGTTGACATCGAAATATTGCTCGCCTTGAATGAGCACCGGCACGTTCATGCTGGCGGTGATATCTTGCGCGAGATCGCCGACGTTGACGTCGTCAGGCGTCACGATCGCTTGCGCGCCCGGGCGCACTTGCGTGTAGCGCAAGATCTGATTGACGACGAGCTGCTTGAGATAGTCGTGACTCGCCGGATCGCCCGTGACGTTCAAAGTGATCGGTTGCGCCAGTGCGCCGGCCGGAAAGGCCACGCGCACACCGATGGTTGCACTCACACCGCGTGAATCGGTGATGGTGATCGACGTCGAGCCCGGCGTAGTGCCGGTAATCAGCACCTGGCGCTGATCTTGATTGATCGTGAAGGTGAAGAACGCGGTCGACGCCGGCACGGCGGTCAATGCGCCGAGCGAGCCTTGCACGCTGAGCGCTTGCGTCGCGCCGACGGGAATGAACGCGGCTGCGGGCGAGATGCTGATCGGCGGCAACGTCGGTGTCGGCGTGGGTGACGGCGTGCCCGTTGGACCGGGTGGCGGCGACGGCGACTCACTCGGTGTCGGTGAGACGAGCGGTTGCGCGAACGGCGTCGGCGTAACCGTCGGTTCAGGCGTCGATTGTGCGCGTACCGAAACAGCGCTGCTCATCGCAACGCCGCATACCAACAGAAATAGAAGTATTGCCTCCGGGCGCAACGTTAAGCGATCTTCGCCGCTTCCGCCCGAGTTACCGCCGTTGCAAGAAGTGTTTTGTAGCCCACGTTGGGGAAGAGCACGGTCACGAGGTCTTTTTCGGCGCGCTCGACCGTGCCGGTGCCGAACTTCGGATGCGTCACGACATCGGCGATCTTGAAGCCGCCCGTCGACGCACCGATGGCGACCGTCGAGGGCTCGAGATCGGCCGCACGCCGTACGGCTGAAGCACGCAAGCAGTTATCGCACTTGCCGCAGTTGGTGATGTCGAAGTCTTCGCCGAAATAATTCAGTATGAAGCGCCGGCGGCACGGCACGCACTCGGCGTACTGCAGCATCATCGCGAGCTTCGACTGATCGTAGGATTTCTTCGTCTCGTAGTTGGCGAGGCTCAGCACGAGCTCGCGGTTCTTGCGCACCGCCTCGGTCAGTCCATATGCCGACTTGCCGCTTGCCTCGATGTAGCCCGACTTTTTGAGCAGCGCGAGAATCACCTTAAGCTTGGTTAACGGCAGCTGCAGAATCTTGCGCAGATCGGTCATCGAGACGCCGCCGACCTGTTCGCCGAAGACCTCGATCGTGCCGAAGACGCGCTGCACTTCTTCGATATCCGGATACTTGCCGGTCAGGAAGTAGTTTTGCACGCGCGTGTCGCTCATGCGATAGATCAGGATGCAGCGCGAGAGCTCGCCGTCGCGGCCGGCGCGCCCGGCTTCTTGCGTGTACGCCTCGAGCGACCCCGGCAGATCGTAGTGCACCACGAACCGAATGTTCGGTTTGTCGATTCCGAGGCCAAACGCATTGGTCGCGACCACGGCGCGGATCGTCTCGTTCATGAAACACTCGTGCACGAGCGTGCGATCTTCTTTGTGCAGTTTCGAGTGATAGACCGAGGCCGGAATGTGCAGCGTCTCAACGAGGAATTTCTGCACTTCGAGCGCGTTCTTGATCGTCGCCGTGTAGATGATGCCGGTGCCTTCGAGCGTCTTCGGGCCGGTGAAGAGCGAGGCGAGAATTTTGAGTTTGTCGGCTTCTTTGTCGGCTTTGCGCGCTTCGTACTGCAGGTTCGGACGATCGAACCCTTTGACGATCGGTTTGACGTGCTCGATGCCGAGCTGATGCAAGATGTCTTCGCGCACCGCAGGCGTCGCGGTTGCGGTGAGCGCGAGCACGGTCGGACGGCCGAGCCGATCGATTACCGAGCCGAGCGCGAGATACGCGGGCCGGAAATCGTGGCCCCACTGCGAGATACAGTGCGCTTCGTCGACCACAAAGAGCGGAACGTTGATCGACTGCAAGAGCTCGAGAAAGCTGCGATCTTCGAGTTTTTCGGGGGTCGTGTAGGCGATGCGAATCGAGCCGCTCGCGATGCGCGCACGTGCGCGCACTTCTTGCTCTTCGGACAACGTGGAGTTGAGTGCAACGACGTCGGTGATGCCGCGTTCGCGCAGCATGTCGAGCTGATCTTTCATCAGTGCGATCAGCGGCGAGACGACGACGGTTGTGCCTTCAAGTAAGAGCGCGGGAAGTTGGTACGTGAGACTTTTGCCGGCGCCGGTTGCTAAAATTGCAAGCGTGTCCTGTCCCGCCATAACGCGAGACACGACTTCTTCTTGGCCCGGATAGAAACGTTCGAAACCGAACTTCTCTTGAAGAGCGGAACGGAAATCCACGACGAGTTCGAAGGCCTCCCCTGTGTAGAGCATAACATACCCATCAGCAGGCCGAACCAAACGGGCGGCGCGAATCCTAAAGCGGTGTCCCTTTATCGTACCTGGCGCCCGAAGTCGTTTGCGGACCTCGTTGGGCAAGACGCCGTCGTTCGCACGCTGACCCACGCTATCGAGGCGGGCAAGCTCGCCCACGCGTATCTTTTTTCGGGTCCACGTGGTTCGGGAAAAACGTCGGCCGCCAAGATTTTGGCTCGTTGCATCGACTGCGTACAAGGCCCGACGGCTCATCCCGACAACACCTGTGAAAATTGCATCGCGATGCTCAATGGCACCGCGTTAGACGTGTTGGAAATCGACGCTGCGAGCAATCGCGGCATCGATGAAATTCGTTCGCTGCGTGAAGCGGTAAAGTTCGCACCGAGTGTGATGCGCATGAAAGTGTATATCATTGATGAAGCGCACATGCTTACTAAAGAGGGTGCCAACGCGTTCTTAAAGACGCTTGAGGAACCACCAGCACATGCTGTTTTTATTCTTGCGACGACTGAGCCTGAGAAACTACCAGTAACGATCCTCTCGCGCTGTCAGCGCTACGCGTTCCGTCGCATTTCGATTCCGGTAATGATCGAACGTATGCGCGAGATCGCAACCTATGAAGGTATCGCGATCGATGAAGCGGCTCTGGCGGCAATTGCATATCGCGCCGACGGTGGATTGCGTGACGCGCTCACGATGCTGGAGCAGGCCGCCGCATTTGCCGACGGACCGATCACTACAGAAGTAATCGATCTCGCATTTGGAGCGACGGGTCGCAATTATGCCAACACGCTGATCGACGCGGTGGTTGCACGCGACGCCGGAGCGGCGCTGCGGGTCATCGAGGAAGCAAGCGACGCCGGCGCCGACATGCTGGTGTTGACCCGGTCGCTGATCGCGAACTTCCGCAACCTGCTCGTGGCGCACATCGACCCCGAATTGCTCGCGCGCGACCTCGCGCCCGAGGATGCCGAGATCGCCGCCGAGCGCGCCGTCGACGTGCCGCAGGCGATGATCGTGCGCGCGCTGCGCGTGCTCGCCGACGCCGCGAGCCTAGCCCGCACCGGCGCCAACCCGCGTCTCGAGCTGGAAACGGCACTATTACGGTTCATGCTCGAAGATGGCGAGCTCACCCCAAGCAAAGGTCGCGCCGCACCAGTTGAAAAGGCGCCTGCGCCCCCTGTCATCCCGAGCGTAGCTTCTCCAATTGTCACCCCGAGCGTAGCGAAGCGTAGTCGAGGGGCGGGGGCCGACGAACCCGTAACGCTGCAAAAACTTCGTGCTGCCTGGACAACCATTCGTGGCAAGGTTGAGGCGGAACGTCCGCCGTTGCGTGCGCCGTTGTCCGGCGCAATGGTCGATGCAATCGACGGCAACGCGGTCGTGCTCAAACTGCGCGCGAAGTTCGACGCCGACATCCTCAAAGAACACACGAAGCTTCTCGAATCGGCAATCGCCGACGTCGTCGGCGGGGAGCTCAAAGTGCGCTTCGAAACCGGTGCCACCGTAACGGCGCCCGCAGCTGCCGCCGTGGGACCATCGGCCCACAACGACGAGGACAGCGCCGACGAGCTTTTCGGCTATGCGAACGAACGTATCAAGTAATACGTTAGTCTAGGCAGGCTGGCCCTCGGCGGGGTGTCGAAGGCCGCTGCTGGAGTTATTCCTAGCGTGGGGTGCGTTTTGGTTCATACGTTACGCTGGATTACACTTGTGACGCTCGCACTATTTGTGTTCGTAGCGTGGCAGTCTCCGCGCGCACTCGCGCAAGCAACGCCGTGCACGCTCGTTCCGAACGGCAGCACGCTGGCTATCACGTGCTACGGCATGCCGTCGCCGGCGCCGAACCCCACCACGTTGCCGACGACGCAGCCGGGTGTCACCAACCGCAATTTCAATCAATCGTTCGCCGGCAACAACGGCTCGAACGGCGGCAGCAGCCTTTCGCCGGGGTGTTTTACACCGTGCGGCGGCAGCCCCGGTGGGCCGGGTCTTTCTCCGCCGGCCTACGTAACCCAGACGCCGACCGCGAGCGCTCCCGCGTGTGTATTCAACCCGTTCTGTTTTAGCGCGGGCACGATGTTGTACGCGACCGCGTCGGGTGCACCGGCGGGGATCTTGTTGCAGTCAATCGGAGGTAGCGGAGGTCGCGGCGGCAACGGAGCCGTCGGTGTATCCGGTGCGCCCGGTGGCCAAGGCGGTGCGGGCGGCGCAATTAGCGGCACCATCGGTACAAATGGAAATCTGCAAATTCTGACGACGACGGCAAACACGCCGGGCCTGTGGGTGCGCAGTGCCGGCGGCACCGGCGGTAACGGCGGCAGCGGTTTCCTTTCGAACGGTGCAAGCGGCGCGCCCGGTGGATCCGGCGGCGCGATCGCGATCAATGTCGGCGCAAACATCTACACACTCGGAAGCGATGGCTACGGCATTCTCGCGCAGAGCCTCGGTGGCAACGGCGGTGCAGGCGGCAGCACGTGGGCCGGCATCGGCAGCGGCGGAAACGGCGCAAGCGGACAATCCGGCAGTAACGTTGCGGTAACGCTGACGAGCGGCGGTTCGATCTTTACCGCCGGGTATGCTGCGACCGGTATTCTCGCGCAGAGCATCGGTGGTTTCGGTGGCACCGGCGGCGGTGGCGGCGGATTGCTGACGTTTGGCGGCACCGGCTCGACCGGCGGTTTTGGCGGAACGATCAATGTCACGACGCAAACAAGTACCTCGATCACAACCGTCGGTATTGATGCAGACGCAATCTTCGCCGAGAGCGTCGGCGGCGGTGGTGGCGCCGGCGGTTCCGGTGGCGGCTTCTTTACTATCGGCGGTGGCGGCGGTCCGGGTGGCATGGGCTCGAGCGTCACGGTTAACAACTCTGCGAACATCAACACGTACGGCGCGCTTGCAAAAGGCATCTTTGCGCAATCGGTTGGTGGTGGCGGCGGCGATGGCGGAAGTGCGAGCGGACTGTTCAACCTTGGCGGTGGTGCAAGTGCAGCCAGCAACGGCGGGTCCGTGCGAGCGTTTAATGCCGGCAACATCACAACGTACGCAACCGGCAACGGTATTGGCGATGCCTCATCGCTTGGTTCTGCAGCAATCTTTGCGCAATCGGTCGGTGGTCGCGGTGGCAACGGCGGCGTTACCAATGGTTGGATTTCGGTCGGCGGAAGTGCAGGCGGCGGCGGGAACGGCGGCATCGTGCTCGCCGCAAATAGCGGCAACCTTACGACGTTTGCAAACTATTCGCAAGGCGTGCTCGCGCAATCGGTTGGCGGTGGCGGCGGTAACGGTGGCGGTGCGGGTGGATTTGGTTTAGGCGGATCGCTTGCAATCGGCGGGAGCGGCGGCAACGGCGGTTTCGGCAGTACCGTGCAATTCGACAACACCGGCGGTTCGATCAACACCGCCGGTGCATTCTCCGAAGGCATCGAACTGCAATCGGTCGGCGGTGGCGGCGGCAACGGTGGCGACGCAATTAGCGTCGCGGTTGCAAGTGGTTTTGCCGTCGCGGTCGGCGTCGGCGGCACCGGTGGCGGCGGCGGTTATGGCGGCAACGTGTCGGGAACGTTCGCTGGTTCGATTACGACGAGCGGTCTCGAATCCGACGGTATCCTCGCGCAATCGATTGGTGGTGGCGGCGGCAGCGGCGGCCTTGCGGTAACAGCGGCTGCGGGCGCCAGCTATGGCTCGCTCGGCGTCAGCCTCGGTGGCACGGGTGGCAGCGGCGGCAACGCGCGCGGCACCGTGCTCGTGCTCTCGTCTGCAAGCGTGACGACAATCGGTGACGATTCGGTCGGCATTCTCGCGCAATCGGTCGGCGGTGGCGGCGGCAGCGGCGGCACTGCGATTTCCGCGGCAGCGGGAAAAGTTGCGAGTCTCGCGCTCGCACTTGGCGCGCGCGGCGGCAGCGGCGGTTACGGCAACAACGTGCAGCTCAATAGCACCGGCACGATCACGACGAGTGGCGCAAACGCAGTCGGACTGCTCGCGCAATCGGTTGGCGGCGGTGGCGGGAACGGCGGCAATTCGATTGCGGCATCGCTCGGGACGATCGCCGGCGGCTTTTCACTCGGTGGCATCGCGGGCGCGGGTCAAGATGCGGGTACCGTGTTGCTCAATAACGGTGGCAATGTCACAACCTCCGGTGCAGATGCGGTCGGCATCCTCGCGCAATCGATGGGCGGCGGCGGTGGTAACGGCGGCTACAGTGTTTCGGGTTCGATCGGCGGCGGCACCGCGAACATTTCGATCGGCGGGAACGGCGCAACCGGTGGTAACGCCGACGACGTGACGCTCAACAATGCGGAATTCACGAACACCACGATCACGACGCGCGGCGCAAATGCCGACGGTATCGTTGCACAATCGATCGGCGGCAGCGGCGGCAATGGCGGATGGAGCGTGAGCGGTGGTGCGAGCGCGTTCTTTTCCGCGGGCGCGTCGGTGGGCGGCAGTGGCGGTAATGCCGGCTTGGGATCGACGGTCGAGCTCAACAGCGGTGCCTCATTAGGCGGTGGAAATAATACGATCGCGACGATCAACACCAGCGGCGCAAACGCGAACGGCATCGTTGCGCAATCGATCGGCGGCGGTGGTGGCAACGGCGGCTGGAGTGTCTCGGGCACGCTCTCTGCAAATGCAAGCGTCGGTGTCGGCGTCGGCGGCGCGGGTGGCGCGGGCAGTACGTCGGATGCGGTCAACGTCGTCAGCTTCAGCAACATCGCAACGCAAGGTGCAAACGCAAGCGACATCATCGCGCAATCGATCGCCGGCAGCGGCGGCAACGGCGGCTTCAGCGTTACCGGCGCAGGCGGCGTGAATTTTGGCGGCGCTGTCAATATCGGCGGAGGTGGTGGTTCGGGCGGAACGAGTTCAACCGTAAACCTCACGAGCTTCGGCGTGCTGAGCACGCAAGGCGCAAATGCGGATGCAATTTTGGCGCAATCGATCGGCGGCGGCGGCGGGAACGGTGGGTTCAGCGTTGCCGGTTCGCTGAGCAACGGTCCGACCGGAACGATTAGCGTCGGCGGCGCCGGCGGGAACGGTGCCGAGTCCGACAACGTCGTGGTCAATCAAACCGGCAACATTACGACGCAAGGCAACGAATCCAGCGGCATCGTCGCGCAATCGATCGCCGGCGGCGGCGGCAATGGTGGGTGGAGCGTTGGCGGCGGTATCGCAGGCAGCGCGCCCGCGCTCAATGTCTCCGTCGGTGGTTTCGGCGGCACCGGTGCGAACGCGGGCACGGCGGTTGCGTTTTTCAACAGCGGCGGCACGATTACGACGCAAGGTGCAAACGCCGGCGGCATCATTGCCGAATCGCTTGGCGGTGGCGGCGGGAACGGCGGATGGAGTGTGTCGGGCCAAATCGCGAACGGCGGTAACCTTGGATTGAACATCGGCGGCTTCGGCGGATCTGCCGGCGCCGGTGCTGGTGTGTCGATCGTGACCGGCAACACGACGATCACAACCAACGGCGCAGAATCGCCCGGAATGGATGCGGAATCCATTGGCGGCGGCGGTGGCAACGGCGGTTTCTCGGTTGTTGGTTCGCTCACTGCGGCATCGACATTGAATCTCGGCATCGGCGGCTACGGCGCAAGCGGCGGCAAGCGGCGCGTTGACGACCATTACGTCGTCGAGCAACGTGCAAACCAGCGGCGATGAATCCCCCGGCATCGAGGTGCAGTCGATCGGCGGCGGCGGCGGCAACGGCGGATTTTCGGTCAGCGGCTCGGTGTCGCAAAACTACAGCGGCAGCGTTGCGATCGGCGGCGAGGGCAGCGGCGGCGGCACGGGCGATCGCGTCCAAATGACGAGCAGCGGCCAGATGATCACGACCAACGGTGACGATTCCGATGGTATTCTCGCGCAGTCGATCGGCGGCGGTGGTGGAAAGGGCGGATTCGCCGTATCCGGGCAAGCCAATTTCTCTGCCGGCGGCACGGCAACCGGCCTCAATCTCTCGATCGGCGGCGCTGGTGGCACCGGCGGCAATTCCGGACTCGCGATTGCGATCAACGGCGCGACGATCGTCACCAAAGGTGACAATTCGAACGGCATGCTGGTGCAATCGATCGGTGGTGGCGGCGGCAGCGGCGGCTTTGCGGTAAACGCCACGTTCGCGCAAGGGCAAGTTGCAAACATTGCGCTCGGTGGCACGGGCTTGAGTGGCGGCGCGAGCGGCAACGTTGCGCTGGTTGACACCGCAGGCGTTGAAACGTTCGGCGATTCATCGAATGGTCTCGTCGCGCAATCACTCGGTGGCGGCGGCGGCAGCGGCGGATTTGCCGTCGCTGCAAGTTTCGCAACGGTACCACCGGGCGGCACGCAAACCAGCACGTCGTTTACCGGATCGTTTGGCGGCAACGGCGGCGCCGGCAGTGCCGCGGGTACGGTGCGGTTGACCGCGGGTTCCGCGACAAGCGCGCCGTTCGATGTGATCACCAACGGTGAGAATTCCGACGGGCTGCTTGCCGAATCGATCGGTGGTGGCGGCGGCAGCGGTGGTTTTGCGGTGACCTTCCAAGCGCAGGCCGGTGCAACGCCGCCCAACAGTTCACCGCTTGCGAGTTTCACGCTCGCGATGGGCGGCAACGGCGGCCAAGGCGGCACCGCCAACGTCGTGACCGTGAACAACTTCGACAACATTGAAACGCTCGGGAATAATTCGGCCGCGATCGACGCGCAGTCGCTCGGCGGTGGCGGCGGCCGCGGTGGATTTTCCGTCAACGGCTCGATCAACACCACGGGCAATCAAGTTGCGCTAAGTTTCGGCGGCAGCGGCGGTAAAGGAAACACCGGCAACAACGTCACGGTGAACAGTGGCACGAGCACGAGCACCGTGACGATCGACACGAGCGGCAATGATTCGGATGGTATTCTCGCGCAATCGATCGGCGGCGGCGGTGGTGCCGGCGGGTTTAGCGTCGGTGTCGCCGCGAGCAAGTCGAGTTCGATTCTTAGCCTTGCACCGGGCAAAGGCCTGAGCCTCGGCAGTGCGGGCGGCAGCGGCAACAATGCCGGAACCGTCACGGTCGCAAGTTATTCCACCATCACCACGATGGGAAATCAATCACTGGGCATCAAGGCGCAATCGATCGGCGGCGGCGGCGGATCCGGTGCGTTTACATTTTCGGGCAGCGTAACGCCGAAGTCCGGTTCCGGATCGTTCGCGTATGGAAGCGGCGGCGGTGCCGGCACCGCAAACGTTGTGACGGTTACCAACAACGGCGCCATTACAACGCAGGGCGAGCAATCCGACGGCATCCTTGCCGAATCGATCGGCGGCGGCGGTGGTTTCGGCGGCTCGACGTGGACGACGACGTTTGCCAATCAAGCCGGTGTGAGTACGATTCCACTCGGTGTCACCGATATCGACATGGGCAGCACCGCCGGCGGTGGCTCCGGCAACAGCGTGACGGTAACGAATTCCGGCAGCATCACGACCAAGGGCAGTCAGTCGTCCGCGATTGAGGCGCAATCGCTCGGCGGTGCCGGCGGTGAAGGCGGCATGTCGATCTCCGGCGGCATCGATGTGAGCGGTGATAAAGCGGCGGCTCCAGGCTTTGCATTCGGTGCATCGGGCGGTGCAGGTGGTGGCGGCGGCTCGGTAACGGTCAATAGCACGGCAAATTTATTGATGACGTCCGGTGTTGAAGCCGACGGTATTTTCGCGCAATCCCTCGGCGGCGGCGGCGGTAAGGGCGGTCTTGCGGTAACCGGTTCGCTTACCGGTTCGCCGACGGGCACGATCGCGATGGGTGGATTCGGTGGCGGTGGCGGCGGCGCGCAAGGCGTGACGGTTACAACGGGCGCAAACGGCCAAATTATCACGCAGGGCGATCTCTCGCTCGGCATCGAGGCCGAGTCAATCGGCGGCGGCGGCGGAAGCGGCGGTAACGCGATCACGGGGCAAGGCGCGAGCAAGTTCAGTGCAAACGTTGCGCTCGGTGCATCCGGTGGTTCGGGCGGCGCACCCGGTAACGTAAGTATCACAAGCGCCGCTGCAATCGAAACGCAAGGCGACGTTGCCGACGCCGTCTTCGCGCAGTCGCTCGGCGGCGGCGGCGGCAACGCCGGTTACGCGGTTGTCGGCTCGTTGAATCAATATGGCACCGCAAACGTCGCGTACGGGATGAGCGGCGGCGCGGGTGGCAGCGGCGCCGGCGTCACGGTGATGCAGAGCGGCAACGTGCTGACGCAAGGTGTGGTGTCGAATGCAATCGAGGCGCAATCGATTGGTGCCGGCGGCGGCAACGGTGGTTTCACGGTTGGCGGCGGCATTAGCGGCGGCGGGTTGTCGCTCGCGCTCGGCGCGTCGGGCGGTGCCGGCGGTAGCGGCGGTGCTGTCGCGATAACCACCTCCGCGGCATCGATCTTCACCGAAGGCAATATGTCCAACGGTATTCTCGCGCAATCCATCGGCGGTGGCGGCGGCAATCAAGGTTGGAACGTTGCCGGGCAAGTCAGTTTGCTCCCGATCTTTATTGGCGCGGGCGCAAGCAACGGCTCGGGCGGCAACGGCGGTACCGTGACGGTGACAAACACCGGCGGCATCGGCACGGAAGGTCTGCTCTCGAACGGCATCATCGCGCAATCGGTTGGCGGCGGCGGTGGCTATCTTACCGCGAATCAGACGACCAACGTCAAACTTGGCGCGGATAAAGTTACGAGCGGCGGCGGCAGTGCTGTGACCGTGAACAATAACGCGGGCGCAGCGATCGAAACGATGGGCGATGGATCGTTCGGCATCTTTGCGCAATCGGTCGGCGGCGGCGGCGGCGCAATCTTCGCACCGACCACGACGGTCACGTTGCAGAGCGGCAGCGGCAACGGCGGCGCGGTGACGGTGAGCGATGCCGGAACCATCTTCACGAGCGGCGCGGGTGCCGATGGCATCTTTGCGCAGTCGGTCGGTGGTGGCGGCGGTTACGCCGGTGCGTCGGGAACGTTTACGGCCGGCAGCGGCAACGGTTCGGGATCGACGGCGCTGGTGTCGGCGTCGGTAAGCGGAAGCGATATTACGACGGGCGCAAACGCGGTCGCACTCTACGAGCAGAGCGCCGCTGGAAGCGACAACGCGGGCGGTCGTGTGACCGCAAACATCAGCGGCACGCTGAGCTCGCTGCTCGCGAGCGCGATCTATCAAACCAGTACCGGTGGTCAGGGCGGCGGCGCGCTCAACGTCACGGTGACGCCGACCGGCGACGTGGAAACCGGTGCGAGTGCTGCATCCAATGCGGCGATCAACTTTGCCGCGGGCGCGAGTGCGACGCTCTTCAATAACGGCATCGTCGCGGCACCGAACGGCTACGCCGTCATGTCGAACGCCTTGACCACGTCGATTACCAACAACGGTACGATGATCGGGTCGGTCTCGCTCGCGCCGGGCGCGAACACCTTTACCAACACCGGCACCTTCGAAGCCGGACCCACCGTGAATCTCGGCGGCGCGAGCAACTCGCTGATCAACAACGGCACGCTCGCGATCGGGTTTTTGAATGCGGGCGGCACGACCACGATCACCGGCAATCTCACGCAAACGCCGAACGGCACGCTGCTCGAGGCGGTCAATCTCGGCGCGCCCGATCCGCCCGAACTGGTCGTTACCGGCAACGCGTCGTTGCAAGGCACGCTGGCCATTGCATCGATCGGTATGGGCAACGCCATGCCGGGCAACCACACGTTCACACTCATTGGTACGGGCGGCACGCTAACGGACTCAATGACGTTGAGTACAGCGCCATCGGCCGTCGTGCACTACACGCTGGATCCGGTGCAAGGCAACACCGTGACCATCGAGTCAAACGTGAACTTCGATCCGTCGGGACTTACCAGCGAAGGCGGGGAGTTCGGCGCGTATGTCAACGCCGTGCAGTTGGATGGACCTGCGTCGTCATTGCGCGGCATGGTCGCGCAAGCGGTCAGCGCGCCGAATGCAACCGTACTCGAGCGCATCTACGATGAGGTCACGCCCGAGAGCTTCGGCGCGCTGCAAGCCGCAACATTAACCAGCGCGCTCGGTTTCTCGCAACAGATGAACACGTGCCGCTCGATTACCGATGCGAGCTATATCTCGTCGACACGCGACCGGTGCACGTGGGGCACGATCGGCAACACGTCGACGACGCAGATGGAAGGCGGCGACGTCTTGGGCTACAACGAGAGCGCGACCGGCGTGAATGTCGGGACGGAAAGCGCGATCAGCGGCGACAAGCACACGTTCTTCGGCGCCGGCTTCAACTTCAGCTACGACAACTTGTATGTCAACTCGACGACGATGACCGGCTCGCGGTACATGGGCGGCCTCTCACTCAAGCGCGAAGCGGATAATGGGTTTGTCTACACCGCCGAACTTACCGGCGGCGTCGCCAGCTATCAAACCAATCGCTGGATCGTCTTTCCGAGCCAAACGATTTCGGATGCCGACGGCGCGAGCGGCTACGGAACGATCTCGACACCGGATGTTCAGGCGACCTCGACCGGGCACGTGTCGTTCCTCGGCGCCGGCGTTCGGACGCAGAAGCAACTGAAGCTGCGCGGTGGATGGACGCTCACGCCGTACCTTTCGCTCAACGACACGGAGTTATACATGAGCCCGCTCAGCGAAACCGGCGCCGGCGGCTTGAGCATTACGACGCAGGCCACGTCGAGCGCGTACGTGACGTTGCAGCCGGGCGTGCAGTTCAGCGGCGCGATCGGGACGATCGCCGACGAGCACCTGCGCCTGCACGTCGATCTCTTCGCGACGCAGTTCCTCGGCAACACCCAGACCTCGCTCTCGGCGATGCTGCAAGGCGAGCCCGCGGGCCTGGGGATGACGCAGTTCAACTCGTCGATCGACCGCACGCTCTGGAACATCGCGCCGACGCTCGACGTGAGCGGCAAACACGGCCTCGACTTCCGCCTGGGCGGGAGCTACCTCTTCAGCGCCCATTTGCACAGCGGCACCGTGAACGTGAACGTCTCGCAGAAGATCGGACGGCCGCCCGGCGAAATCTAGCGTCCGTTATGAACCAAGCCCAACTGATGCAGCAGGTCAAGAAAATGCAGGCCGAGATGGCGAAGGCGCAAGAAGAGCTCGCCAACACGACCGTGCAAGGTAGCGCTGCAAATGGCCTCGTGACCGTCGACATGACCTGCGATCAACACGTCAAAGCGGTGAAGATCAACAAGGACGCCGTCGATCCCGATGATGTCGAAACGCTCGAAGATCTGGTGCTCGTCGCCGTCAACGATGCGATGACGAAATCGAATGAGACCGCGCAAAAACGCATGGGCGGATTAACCGGCGGCATGCGCATCCCGGGATTAATGTGACCGCAAATGTTGCGATGCTCCCTTCGGTCGCACTCGCTTCCGTTAGAGCAGCTTTGTCATCCCGAGCGTAGCGCAGCCCCACTTTGTCATCCCGAGCGTAGCGCAGCGCCACTTTGTCATCCCGAGCGTAGCGCAGCGTAGTCGAGGGACCACCTGATGCCCACAAAAAGTGGAAGCATCACGGGGCCGGTGCAAGCCCTCATCAACGAGTTTTCGAAACTCCCAACCGTCGGCCAAAAAACGGCTGCGCGGTTGGTGTTTTATTTGTTGAACCGCCCGCGCCACGAAGCGCAAGCACTCGCGGAAGCGATCCTCTCGGTCAAAGACAAAGTGCGCTTCTGCTCGATGTGCTTTTCGCTGACCGAAGACGATCCGTGCGACATCTGCACCGATGAAGAACGCGATCGCACGATCATCTGCGTCGTCGCCGAAGCAAAAGACATCTACGCGATCGAACGCACCGGCGCATTCAAGGGCCGCTATCACGTCCTCGGCGGATTGATCTCGCCAATGGACGGCATCGGCACCGCGCAATTGCGCGTGAAAGAACTCGTCGAGCGGATCGGCCTGGAAAACCCAACCGAGATCATCCTTGCGACGAATCCGAATGCTGAAGGCGAGGCAACGGCGCTGTATCTTTCGCGCCTGCTGCAGCCCCTCGGAACGGCGGTGAGCCGTTTGGCCTACGGCCTGCCAATCGGAGCGATCTCGATTACGCGGACGAAGTAACGTTAGCCAAGGCGCTTGAAGGGCGCCGCACATTTAGGCAGTGAGCGCCTCGCACTACCTACGAAATCGCGTGTCGTAGTGCTCCTCAAGATATTCGGTCCTTGGTTGTAGTGACGGGTCGTTAGGCAATCGGATCTGCACTTCGTGGAGCTCGTAGTAAACTTTCCCGTTGTTGAAGTCTTCCGCAAGGGTGCGGCTCACGACAAATCGATGGTCTGGACGAATTGAAACATACCCACGGTCAAAGAGCTTATGAATGTCAGACCGGAGGGCAACTCCGTTTGATATCTCGTGCCTTTGATGGCGGGCGAATTCCGCGATGTGGGCCGCTTCAACAACAGGCAATGTTCTTTCCCCAGTGATTGCGCACCGATTCTCATACGCGGACAAGACGACGCGTCGGAACGTGCCCTGCCCTTGGCGCGGTAGATAAAGCGCAGGCTTCCCTCGACCACCGAACGGCTCTAACGTACTGGCCGCTAGCGGTGGCAAAGAACTCCCCAGTAGCGCTTCTATCTGCGACCAGAGTTTCTCGCCAACCCCGGAATTCATATCGAAGTACGCGCCTTGCTGCGTGCTCGCGCTCCACTCCGGCGGCTGTTGGATCCACTGTTCCCTAGGAAAGAAAGTCGGCTGCGAAACTATCAAACAGCCGATCACATGTTGGCGATCTACGGGGGCTTCGCGATTACGCTGAATTGATTCGATCAGGGCGTCCATGTCAGCCGCACCGTTCTTTTCTCCGTAGAACTCCCACGCATCGGCAATGGGCATGCGGTCGGAATATTCAAGAAAACCAACGCCGGCGATGCTATTGTGGGGCGCTTTCAGCTTGAATAGAAACGGCGAACCCTGCGAAGCTCGCAAAACCGTGCCACCCGGTCGCCAGAAATTCACCTCGTCAAGATCGCGCCGGGTTGCTAAAAAGTTGAACCAGCCATAATCGGTGACTCCAACGTACAGCTCGCGCCCGGAGCCTCTAGGCATTCAGGCACTCGCCGGGCGTTGCTTGCGCGCAGCCGCGGAGGCGGTTAGAAGGGTGCATCGCTGAACAACCGCAGTGATTTCGCTGCATCGTTTAGTGGTAACAACTCCCCGCGATCCTGGCTCACGAAGGCGATTCCATTTTCCTGAAGTATAGTCGCAACGAAACTTGTGTCGCGATCGGGCGCTCTCCCGAATGCTAGGACGGGTTTCGCGCCTTGAAGCTCGGCGCGATACCTGACGTTATAGTCCATCAACTGACCGATTCCGTATCGCATACGATTGACGGCGTCACGTAGGTCATTCAAGCTCTTTGCCTCGATCAGATTTCGCTCGTCGTCCATTTCCGCGACGAGATCGATATGGTTGTTATACCAGAACGACCCACCCCGCCGATGAACGCGGTCGCCAATCTTGCGGAGTATCTCTTGATGGTCGGCGCGTGCCCTCTCTTGCAAAGCCGCAGACTCATAGATGTCGGGCCGGTGGCCGACCTGCGGAACGTAACCAGCACCCTGAGGGATTTCGGTGATCCGCCGCACGCCGTCAAGCGGCGGTCGTACTGGTGGTCCGTAATAGCTGCTCGCGATCAGTTCGTCTGTGCTGGGCAGCAGAGAAATGCCGAGGGCAGTAACATCTGCTGCAGCGAGAATCCGCTGATATGGTATTTCACCAAGAGTTCTGACGGCAGATTGACCCTGTATCGAGCGCTCCGATTCCGTTTCATAGTATCGACCTGATGGGTCTCGGAGGGACACAAAGTTCTCGAACGGCTCGCACCTGATCAGCTGCACGAAGCGGTGCGTTGGGTCGTCCAGATCGTCGAAAGGTACACCCAAGACTCCGTGACCGAAATAATGAGACGAGTCCGGTCGAAGAGCGCGCTTACCGTGCGGCCGGTAATAGATAAAGCGGTCGTACGGAGTGATCCGCGAAAAATACTGACGCGGGTAGTGATAAAGTGACCACTCGGCGTCCTTGTAGGCGCGGTCGCTAGGCGCAAAGATCTGCGACAGTACGACGGGCATGGAAAGGCAGTTCGACGCGCAGAACGACGGTCTTCCCGAGGAGCGTTTAGGGCGCCAGATCCTTGTATTTGCTGGACTTGCCACGTGAGAGCGATACTGGGTACTTTAGCTCATTTGCCGCGAGCTTCTGACGTAAGGCGTTTGCAAGGTCGACGTCCAAGTCATGACTTAGGAGCAGCACCCAATAGAGCACATCTGCGATTTCATCCTCGATCTGAGGGCGCTTCGATTCGATGAAGTCGCGGCCGGGGGGTGATTCCGACCACTGGAAGATCTCAAGGAGCTCCGCCGCTTCAAGGGTGAGCGATATAGCGACGTCTTTCGCGTTATGATACTGTTGCCAATCTCTGGCATCGCGGAACGCAATAACGGCGCTTCTCAAGTCAGTGAGGTTCGAGTCCTTTTCTGTATCCATATGTCTTAACTCATTAGGAGGTCGCGTGCAGCTTTACTGCGGACTGACAAGCGAGTTTCTTGAAGCTGAGGCACAGCGTGAGATCGTCAGGCAGTTGCAAGTTAGCTTTTTCGACTACTATCGGTACCAACCGTCAGAATCCGAGGCTAAGTCGTGGCACCACTCGCTTCATGCGTTGGCGGCGCAGATAAAGAACGCGAAATTATTCGATCAGGGTCTGATATTGGAGATGCAGCTCCCGCTAACGTCTCGCCGACTGGATTGTATCCTCACTGGTCATTCTGCTCGCGGCGCGGCGAACGCCGTTCTAGTTGAGCTTAAGCAATGGACAGACGCCGCGCCTGCAGATGAGGATAAATGTGTTCAAGTCAACTACGGTGCAGGACTCAGAGTCCAACAGCATCCGTCGTACCAAGCAAAATATTACGCGGATTACCTCCGCCAGTACCGCACCGCGTTCTACGAACCTACCCCCGTTGACCTAGCGGCATGCGCGTGGCTACACAACTTCCAGCGCGATCCAGACTCCGCGCTTCTCGACAATTCTAAATTCGGCGAAGTTTTGAGCGAGGCCCCGCTCTTCGCTGGAAGCGACGCCCATGTTTTTTCCGATTATCTTGTTGGCCGCATCGGGAGCGGTAAGGGCGCCGCGGTTCTTGACAGAATCGTGAAGAGCAAGTTCGCACCGAGCAAGAAGCTTATGGAGCACACCGCCGCCGTTATTAAGGGGCATCCGACGTACGTTCTATTGGACGAGCAGCGAATCGCCTACGAAAAAATCATGCTTGCCGCGAAAAGGGCCGCAACAAAGAGCGGCCAGAGGACGGTGATCGTGGTAGAGGGCGGACCCGGAACCGGGAAATCGGTAATTGCTCTCAATGCAATGGCCGATCTGCTCGCCAAGGGCAAGAATGTTCAGCACGCCACCGGCTCTAAGGCTTTTACGGAGAATCTGAGGAAAGCTCTAGGGCCCTCTGCAGCACTCCAGTTTCGGTATTTTAATAGTTTTGTTGACATCGAGAATGCAGAAATCGACGTTCTGATCTGCGACGAAGCGCATCGAATTCGTGAAACGAGCAACAATCGATTTATGGCGGCAAATAAGCGGTCGGAGATTGCACAGGTTGACGAGCTCATTGCTGCAGCGAAGGTTACGGTGTTTTTTATCGATAATCAGCAGGTCGTCCGCCCCGGCGAAGTGGGCTCGACGGACCTGATTGAAGACGCCGCTACCACGCTTGGAGCACAAGTTGTAAAGGAGCAGTTGCAGGCCCAGTTCCGGTGCGCTGGCTCTGATGACTACATCGATTGGATTGACGCGATGCTCGGACTGAGAGCAACGGACGCTTCAATCTATGACACGACTAGCGGATTCGATGTTCGAATCGCTGAGACGCCCACAGAGCTGGAAGAGGAAATTCGGGCAAAAATACGCCGAGATTACAGCGCGAGGGTCACAGCGGGATTCTGCTGGCGCTGGTCTGACCCTGAAGACGGCCGACTGATAGATGACGTTGTTATTGGCTCGTATCATCGCCCTTGGAACGCAAAACCTGACGCCGGAAGGCTCCCTCGCGGCGTACCAAAATCGAATTACTGGGCGACCGACGCAAACGGCCTCGAGCAAATTGGCTGCGTCTATACCGCACAGGGGTTTGAGTTTGATTATGTGGGCGTCATCTGGGGCCCGGACCTCGTCTATCGAGAAGGCCGAGGCTGGGTCGGCGATCGTAAGAGTTCGTGTGACCCGGCCGTGAAGCGTGCGCGAGACGATCAATTCGTCGCACTAGTTAAGAACACGTACAGAGTCTTGATGACGCGTGGATTAAAAGGCTGCTACCTTTACTTCACCGATGCCGAAACGAGGGATTTTTTCGGAAGGCACTTGGTGCAACATCCAACAGGAGACACGGCGTGAGAACACTAGGATGCCTGGGCGTCGTCACGTTCTTCCTTTTCATGACGCTCTTTATCCCACTGATACACATCTTGACGTTCTTGCCGTTCCTGTTTTTCCTCGTGGCGTTCTGTATGGTCGGTCTTTTTCAGCTGATCAAAGGCGCGCAGCGCTCCTGAGTCGAGTTTTCGGTTCGCCGATTACCTTACACAATATCGTCGGCGTCGGCGTGATGTTCGTCCATCTGGTCTTCGTTTTCAACCGAGTTCGTGTCGCCGTAGACGACTTGGTCGCTGATCTTCTGGCCGATCGTGTGCGTCTCGGTCTGACGGCCCATTGACTCCGCCTCTTTGCGGCGTAAGCGGTTTTTCGCGTTCGGTACTCATGTCGCTATGATACCCCAGCCGTGCTCTTTGCACGCCATTCCGGTTTGCGTTCTTTGCTGGCCTCGCCGAGGGCGCGCTTGACGCCGGCGGCGTCGAAATCCTGGGCGTAGACCGGCGTGCCGGGTTGCTGCCGCCATGAATCGGCGATCGTGCCGTCGTCGACGGGATCGAACCCAAGCTGATCGACGAGATCCATCACGATCTTCTTGGCTTTTGCGATCATCGCCGGCAACGGGCAATGCGATACGTCCCGGCGTGCCCTTCGGTTTGCCGTTGGCGAGCAGATGCGCCGCGTAGATATTATTGAACGCTTTGATCACGGGGTGGCCGAGTTGTTGTTCGACCCAGCCGCTCTCGGTGAGGCCGTCTTCGATTCCGGCAATGCGCCCGTCGCGTTGTTGCGGATAGTAATTTCCGGTATCCACCACGACGACGTTTGGCCCGAGGTTACCAAAAAGGCCCTTCGGCAGATTCGGAACGTTCTTCTCGGGAATCGTCACGATGACGAGATCTTTGTTCTGTACCGCTTCGTTAACGGTGACGGGTTTCGCGCCGGTTTCGTGCGCGAGTTGCCATAGCGATTCCGGGCCGCGCGAGTTCGCGACCGACACGTCGTGCCCTAAAGCAGTCAGGCGCCGCGTCAGGTTTCCGCCGATGTTTCCGGCGCCGATGATTCCAATATTCATATGCCCTATAACCCGCTGTCCCTCGACTACGCTTCGCTACGCTCGGGATGACAAAGGGCGCTCTCACGAGGTACTAACCCAAATAACCATCCTCCGTCAGGGCCCGAACCTATCCTGAGAGCGGAGGAATTCACATGTCAACGCTCACCCTATCGCTGCCGAAGCCCCTGGCGCTGCCCCGCTGGGTCTACATCGCACTGGCCGCTCTCTTGGTTGTGGTCCTAATCGCAGGCACGATCATGGTGCGCTCCAAGTCGGCCGTCCAAGTCGTCACCGCGCCCGTCGTGCAGCAAACGCTCACGCAGTCGGTTACCGCTTCGGGCACGGTCAATCCGCAAAACAGCATCTCGGTCGGCACGCAAGTGTCGGGCACGATCTCGCAACTCAACGTCGACTACAATTCGAAAGTGACGAAGGGCGAAGTGCTCGCGCGCATCGACCCGAGCACGATTCAAGCCCAGCTCGATCAGGCCGACGCGAACCTTGCGCAAGCGCAAGCCAGCGCCGCTGAGGCAAGTGCAAACACGACCGCGCAAGCTGCCGGCGCAACCGCCGCGCAGACCGCGATTCCCAAAGCACAAGCCGCGCTGACCGTTGCGCAACAGCAACTCACGCGCGATTCGACGCTCTTGAAGCAAGGCTACGTCGCGCAAGAAACGGTGCAGACCGATCAGTCGACCGTTGCGCAAGATGAAGCTGCCGTCGCGCAAGCGCAAGCCGCCTACACGCAATCGAACGCGCAAACGCAAGCGCAGGGCGAGGGTGCAGCAGCGGCTGCAGCGTCGGCACAAGCCGCCGCGGCAACCGTGCGGCAAGATTCGGTCAACCTCAATAACACCGTCATTACGTCGCCGGTCACCGGTACGGTCGTCGCGCGCGACGTCTCGATCGGGCAAACCGTCGCCGCCTCGTTGCAGACGCCAACCCTCTTCTTGATCGCGCAAGATCTTTCGAAGATGGAAGTCGACATCAACGTCGGCGAACCCGACATCGGTGGCGTCAAAGCCGGCAACGGCGTGAACTTCACGGTGCTCGCCTATCCGAACCAGATCTTCAACGGTACGGTCACGCAGGTACGCATCAATCCGACAACCGTCAACAACGTGGTCACCTACGACGTCGTGGTCGACGTGAACAACAGCAGTGGCAAGTTGCTCCCGGGCATGACCGCGAACGCCACGATCAACGTTGCAAGCGCACCGAATGCGCTGGTGGTTCCGCTCAGTGCGATCCACACCAAGGCCTCCGCGACAAGTGCGACGAGCCCCTGGGGTGGCGCGGCAAGTACATCGGGCGCCGTAACACAAGGTGAAAGCGCAACGATCACCGTGCAACAAGGAAGCAAACTCCAGCGTGTGCCGGTGCAAGTTGGTCTCGTCACCGCAACGCAAGCCGCAGTCACGCCAACCGGTGGTGCAACGCTGCAAGCCGGCGACAAAGTGGTCACCGCATTCAGCAGCGGCGCGCACAAAGGTAGCGGCGCGGCGCGCACGGGTCAAGGCGCAGCAGGCGCGAGCAATCCGCTCGCCGGTGGCGGCGGCGCCTCGCGCGGCGCAACCCGCGGCCTCCCGTAACCCTTCGACAAGCTCAGGGTGACAGGGTAGAAGGAAAGCATGGGCCGGCATATTTAAAGCCGGCCCATGCGATATGTGTCATTCATAATCATTCAACCGTAGCTGTCGATGAATCCGCGACTGCGGTTCGACCGGGTTGCCAAACGCCTCATCGCGGACGTTCAAACGGAACTGCGTGACGACGTGCCTAAAGGCACGACGGTGATCTTCACCTGCACCGCGCCAATTCGGCTTGCGTCCAAAACTACGGCGGTCTTGGTGCACGAGATACGCGTCTTGCTGACGAGCCGGGCTAAAGCGCCCGAGCTCGCAAAAACCATCAACGGCAATCGTATTCGCGTGCGTATCGTGCGCGAGGCTCACACGCCAAATGTTGTCGGCTTCGTCCACAATCCCGATCCGGGCGCGGCAACGGCGCTGCTCGATAGCGCGCTTCCGTGACCACGCTACTGCTCCGCAACGCCGACGTCGTCGCAACGTTCGACGACGCGGATACCACGCTCACCAATGCGTCGATCTTCGTGCGCGAAAAGGTCATCGAGCAGATCGGGCCAGCCGCGGCGCTTCCGCAAACCGCTGACGTCACGATCGATGCGCGCGGCACGATTCTCATACCCGGCCTGGTCAACACGCACCATCACTTCTACCAAACGCTCACGCGCAACGTGCCCGGCACGCAAGATGTGGGGCTCTTTCCGTGGCTCGTGCAACTGTACCCGATCTGGGCGCGCCTGACGCCCGAAGCGATCCGCGTCGCAAGCGCGCTCGCGATGGCGGAATTGATGCGCTCCGGATGCACGACGGCAAGCGATCATACCTACGTGTGGCCCAACGGCGCGCGGCTCGACGATCAGCTCGAAGCCGCGGCGGACATGGGCATGCGGTTTCACGCGTCGCGTGGCTCGATGTCGGTCGGACAGTCACAGGGCGGCTTACCGCCCGACAGTTGCGTCGAAGACGAAGATGCGATCATGCGCGATTCGCAACGCGTGATCGAACAGTATCACGATGGCGCGCGCTTTGCGATGACACGCATCGTGCTCGCGCCCTGCTCGCCGTTCTCCGTCTCGGCCGAACTGATGCGCGAGTCGCTTGCGCTGGCACGCATCAGCGGCGTGCACGTGCACACGCACTTAGCCGAGACGCTCGACGAAGAACGTTATTGTCTCGAACACTACAACATGCGCCCGGTCGAACTGGCAGAGTCACTCGGCTGGGTCGGCGACGACGTGTGGCACGCGCACATGGTACATCCAAACGCGGCGGAGATTGCGCGCCTGGGCATGACCCACACCGGCGTCGCGCATTGCCCAACCTCGAACATGCGCCTCGGTTCGGGCATTGCGCCCGTGCGCGCGCTCGCGCGTGCAGGTGCGCGCGTCGGGCTCGGGGTCGACGGCTCCGCGTCAAACGATTCGTCCAACATGCTCGATGAAGCGCGGCAGGCGATGTTGCTGCATCGCGTGCACGACGGCCCCGAAGCGATGAGCGCCCGCGAAGCGTTGCGTATGGCGATACGCGGTGGCGCGGCCGTGCTCGGACGCGACGACATCGGCGTCCTTGCGCCGGGGATGGCGGCGGATATCGTCGGCTATCGGCTCGATACGCTCGGACTTGCGGGCGGGGCCGTGCACGATCCGCTCGCGTCGCTCGTCTTCTGTAGTCCGGGCAACGTCGATCTGAGCATCATCAACGGGCGCGTACGCATTGCTGACGGCGCGTTCGTCGACGTCGATCTGCCGAACTTAATCGCGCGGCACAACCGGATCGCGCGCGCGCTCGTGCGCGACGAGCTGCGCTGAGGCAATCGCCTCGAGCACACGCTCGGGCGTCATCGGCAACTGCGTGACCCACGCGCCGGTTGCGGCATGGATTGCACTTGCAACCGCGGCGGCGAACGGCACGAGCGGCATCTCCGCTACGCCGCGCGCGCCGAACGGCCCGTTCGGATCGGCGAGTTCGAGCAGTATCGGATACACATCGGTCGGCATGTCGAGCGTGGTCGGCAAGAGATAGGTGCTGAAATACGGCGTGAGGATCTTGCCCTCGCGCGTGACCAGATTCTCGGTCAACGTATACCCGACCGCTTGCGCGAGGCACCCCTCGATTTGTCCCTCGACTTGCTGCGTGTTGATCGCGCGGCCGACGTCGTGCACGCTGACGATCTTCAAGACTTGCACGAGGCCGGTGCGCGTATCGACTTGTACTTCCACTGCTTGCGACACGTAGCCGTAACAGTAATTCGGAATGCCCGCGCCGGTCTGCCGATCGAGCGGCGTCGTGCGCGGCGGAAGGTATTGCACGGTTGCTTTCGCATCGGGCCCGGGAAACTTTCGCGCGTGCGGCGAGCGCGGCATCGTGCACGGCGCGTCCGCCCATCATCGTCAGACGTGAGGCCGATGCGCTGCCGGCGTTGGGTGCTTCCGACGAGTCGTCGGTGATCATCGTGATCGCTTCGGGCGCGATGTCGAGCGTCGCCGCGGCGATCTGGCGCAGCGCGGTGTGCGCACCCTGGCCACATTCCGCCGCGCCGACGCGCACCACCGCACGTTCGATCGCGCGCGCGCCGTACAGTTCCACGGTCGCGGTTGCTTGTTCGGGAAATCCGAACGAATAGCCGACGTTCTTGATGCCCGACGTAATGCCGACACCGCGACGCAGATGTGTGCTTCGAGGCTCCGCTTCGCGGAGCACCTCAGCATGACGGATGTCGAGACGTCCATAGCCTAAACGTGTCTGCGCTTCTTGCACGCAGCGCTCGAGCACCGGCAGCGCGCCGACGCCCGGCGGCAACGGCGTTTGCGTCGGTTGCATGTCGCCTTCGCGGTAGATATTGCGGCGGCGAATCTCGACCGGATCCATGTCGAGCGCGTGCGCGAGCCGCGTCACCATCACCTCAGCGGCGAATTGCGCTTGCGGCGAACCGAAGCCGCGGAATGCGCCGGCCGGCGTGTTGTTCGTATACACCACGTAGCCGTCGGTGCTGACATTTTCAATCGCGTAAGTGCCGCTGGCAAAGAGGGTCGAGCCCTTGAGCACTTCGGCGCTTGTCGACGCGTACGCGCCGCCGTCGGCGATCAGCTCGGTTTGCGCGGCAACGATCGTGCCGTCGCGTGCGGCCGCCCACTTCGAACGGATGAAATACGGATGGCGTTTGTGATGGCCGATGATCGACTCTTCGCGACTCCACACGATCGCCGTCGGCCGCTTGAGTTTCCACGTCGCGAGCGCGACCAGCGGTTGGACGTTGAGATCTTCGCGGCCGCCGAACGCGCCGCCGATCTTCGCGTAGCGGATGACGACGTGTTCGGTATCGAGCGCGAGCATCTCGGCGATTTGGCGGCGATCTTCGTGCAGCCACTGTCCGGCGGTTTCGACGACCAGTCGATCGTCTTCATAGTAGGCGATTCCCGCATCGGGCTGCAGATACGCGTGCTCTTGCCATGACGTCGTGAACGCGCCTTCGACGACGACCGCCGCGCTTGCAAAGGCCGCATCGGCGTCGCCACGACGAATGCGCACGTGCTCGAGCACCGCTTTCGGGTCGTGCATCGCTTTGCGCGGGTCGTCGACGATCGGAAGATCTTCATACTCGACGCGCAGTGCGCGCGCGCCGGCGTCCGCGGCCTCTTGGGTTTCGCCGACAACGAGCGCGACGCGATCGCCATAGAAGCGCACGACCTCTTCGCAGAGCAGCGGCTGATCGGAGATCACGAGGCCGTAGCGATTGTAGGGCACGTCTTTAGCGGTGAGCACCGCCACAACACCGGGCACTCGCAGCGCAGCGCTCTCGTCGATAGCGAGGATGCGCGCGTGTGCACGCTGCGCAAAGACCACTTTCAGGCGCAGATGTTCGTCACCGACGAGATCGGCCGGATACTTTGCCGAGCCGGTTACTTTCCCGCGCGCGTCGGGACGTGGGAGCGGTCGGCCGATCATACGCGCGCCTCCGCCTTCGCTGCTTCGCTTGCTTCGATCATTGCATCGAGAATCTTACGATAGCCGGTGCAGCGGCAGATGTTGCCGCTGATCGCGCTTTGATGTTGCGCGAGCGTCGGATGAGGATGCTCGTCGAGCAACTTTGCGCCGGCCATCAGCATGCCGGGAATGCAGAAGCCGCACTGCACCGCGGCGCGATCGATGTAGGCTTGTTGCAACGGATGCAGCGTCTCGCCATCGGCCAGACCTTCGATCGTAGTGATCGCTGCGCCGTGCGCCTGCGCCGCGGGCACGAGACACGACATCACCGCCATCCCATCGAGCCACACCGTGCACGCGCCGCACTCTCCCTCGGCGCAGCCCTCTTTCGAGCCGGTCAAGTGCGCGTTCTCGCGCAGCGCATTGAGCAGCGTCTTGTGTTGCGCGCGCTCGAGGCGCGCGGGAGCGCCGTTGATCGTCGTCTCGATCGTGCCGTCGAACGCGGAATGCGGTACGGATACGGTTTCGCCGGTTTCCAGCAATACCGGGGGATCGAGCAGACCGTCGGCATGACGGCCGCCGGCGATGCGCGCGAGGCCATCTTCGATGAAGACCGCAAGCGTCGTCGCGCGGTATTCTTTCGAGCCGCGCACGTCGTCGATCGGAGAGGCATCGTCAAGCGCCAAACGTGCCGCCTCGCGCCGCGTCGCGACGTCGAGCGTCTTGCCGCGCAGAAAGCGTTCCGCACGAGACGCGCGCACGATTGTCGGTGCGAGGCAGCCGAGCGCAATGCGTGCATCGCGTACCACATCGCCATCGAGCGTCAGGACGAACGCGACGTCGATCACCGAGATCGCCTGCGCGCGGCGCAACCCGAGCTTCAAGAACAGCCCGCGTTGTGCGGGGCGTAGCGCGGGAAAGCGAATCGCCGTGATCAGTTCGTCACGCCGTAAGACCGTCGTGCGAAAGCCGGTGAAGAAGTTTTCGATCGGCACCATGCGCGAACCGCCTGCGCTTCGCAGTTCGAGCGTTGCATCCAGCGCCACCAGGGGTGCAATCGTGTCATTGGCGGGTGATGCGGTAACGAGATTGCCCGCGATCGTACCGCGCGTGCGAATCTGCGGCGCGCCGACTTCGGCACAGGCTTGCACGAGCGGCAAGGCGCGATCGATACACGTACGCGACGCGAGGACATCGTTATGCGTGGCAACGCCGCCAAGCTCGATCGTGTCACCGTCGGCGCGCACGTATTTCAGCGCGGTGAGCTTCGTGATATCGATCAGCGTGCGCGCCGGCTTGACGTTACGCTGCAGCTCGACCAAAACGTCGGTTCCGCCCGAAACGATCCGGGTATGCTCGTCGGCCTGCGCGAGGAGCGCAAGCGTTTCATCGAGGGAATGGGGTTGAAGTACCTGTTGCCACCACATGGGAGGCCGTATTTTTCCGCACGCACGCAAGGATGCCATCCTTATCCGTCGGTATTGTGCGGCTATGCGCGACATGATCGGGTATGGCGCGACCCCGCCCGACCCAAAATGGCCCGGTGGCGCGCGCCTTGCGCTGCAGATCGTGATGAACTACGAGGAGGGATCGGAGTATTCGATTCCCGACGGTGACGGCGTGTCCGAGACCTACCTCTCCGAGGTGCCCGGCGCGGGCTTGGGCCCCGGCAAGCGCGACCTGATCGTCGAGTCGATCTATGAATACGGCAGTCGTGCCGGCTTTTGGCGGCTTATGCGGATCTTTGCCGAGCGCAAACTGCAAGTTACCGTCTTTGGTGCCGCACTCGCACTCGAACGCAATCCGCAGGCCGCGCGCGCGATTCGCGATGCGGGCTATGAAGTGTGTTCGCACGGGTATCGCTGGGTCGGTTTTCAGAACATGGACGAAGCGCAAGAGCGCGAGGAGATGCGTAAAGCGATTGCGTCGCTCGAACGCACGATCGGCGAACGCCCGTATGGGTGGTATTGCCGCTATGCGCCAAGTGAGAACACGCGGCGTTTGGTGGTCGAAGAGGGCGGCTTTCTCTACGACGCCGACGCGTACAACGACGATTTGCCGTATTGGGTGAAGGTCGGCGAGAAAGATCATCTGGTGATTCCCTACACGCTCGACGTCAACGACATGAAGTTTGCTGTCGCGCCCGGCTTCACGTCGCCGTCGGGGTATTTCGAATACATGCGCGATGCGTTCGACGTGCTCTATCGCGAAGGTGCCACGCAGCCGAAGATGATGTCGGTCGGGCTACACACGCGCCTTGCGGGTCGACCGGGTCGCGCCGCCGCGCTCGAACGCTTTCTCGATTACGTGCTCGAACACGACGACGTGTGGATCTGCCGCCGCGTCGACATCGCACGTCATTGGATTGCGAACCACAAACCGTGAACGTTGTCGAAAAACTTGAGGCGCTGCGCGTCCTCGGCGCCTACGAAGGCGGCATCGACCGCGCGCTGCTCACACCGCAAGAACGCGCGGCGCGCGCGCTCTTCGCAAAATGGGCGCGTGCGAGCGGATTTGCGCTCACGCAAGATCGTGTCGGCAATCTCTTTGCGCGACGTAACGGCATGCGCACGGATCGCGCGCCGATCCTGATCGGCTCGCATCTCGATACCGTGCCGACCGGCGGCGCGTACGACGGTGCGTACGGCGTCGCAGCGGCGCTGAGCGCGCTCGAACTGCTCGATGCGCGCAACGTGCGCACCGCGCATCCGCTCGAGGCTGTTGCGTGGGCGGGCGAGGAAGGGAGTCGCTTTCCGCTCGGGTGTTTGGGGAGTTCGGTCTTCGCCGGTTTAGCTGACGAAGCGACGGTGTATGCGCTCGTTGGCAACGACGGCGTCATGTATGCCGATGCGCTCGCGTCGCCGGAGGGTGGCTTGCTCAACGGCGTGCCGGTGCGCGAGCATCGCGACGTGGCGGCGTATCTGGAATTGCACGTCGAGCAGGGCCCAGTGCTCGAAGCGCTCGGGCTTTCGCTTGGGATCGTCACCGCGATTGCAGCGCAACGCCGCATGCGTGCAATCGTGCGCGGGCACAGCGGGCACGCCGGCACCGTGCCGATGGCGATGCGCGCCGATGCGCTGTGCGCCGCAGCGGAACTCGTGCTCGCGTTCGAGGCCGCGGCGCGCGACGTGGGCGATGCGGTTGCGACCGTTGGACGCATGGTCGTCGAGCCCAACGGCACCAACGTCATACCGAGTGACGTGACCTTTTCGCTCGATCTGCGCTCGCCGGATGAGAAAAAACTCGATGCAATCTCGGGGCAAATGCACCGCGCGATCGACCGCGTGGAATCGCAGCGCGGCGTGCGCGTCGAAATCGAGATGCTCGAGAAGCGCAATGCAACGCCGATGACGCCGGCGTTGCGCGATGCAATCGCCCGCGCGCTCGACGGCCTCGGCCAAAAGTACGCCGACGTGGCGAGCGGCGCGGGGCATGACGCGATGTGCTTGGGCACGATCGTCCCAACCGCGATGATCTTCGTGCCGAGCATCGGCGGGCAAAGCCACGTGCGCGAAGAACGGACGTCCGAGCCCGATTTGCTCCTCGGCGTCGAGGCGCTCGCTGCAGCGATCATTGAAGTCGACAAAACACTCGAAGGCCCTTCGACAGGCTCAGGATGACAGAGGTGGGTATGCGTTTCTTTATCTGTGGTTCGGCGCTGACCGGACAACCCGATAACAAAAATCTCGGCGGTGCGAAGCTGCTCGGTCCGGCGCGCACCGCGAAAAAATACCGGCTGCACGCGGTCAAAGACGGCTGGCATCCGGGCATTTACGAAGTCCCGAGCGGCGGTATCTCGATTCTCGGTGAACTCTACGAGCTCACACCCGAGCAACACGCGAGCTTGATGGCCGGTGAACCGCCCGACATGTATCAGGTCACGATCGAAATGGAAGACGGTACGAATTCCGAGGCGATGCTCTATCCGCGTGAGCTGATCGAAAAGCATGGCTATCCGGACATCTCGCACTTCGGCGGCTGGGCCGCGTATAAAGCTAGCTCCCGCGGTACGTAGTGTATCCAAAGGGCGAGAGCAGCAGCGGCACGTGATAGTGCCCCTCCTCGGCGACCATGAAGCGTATCGGAATCTGCTCGTAGAGCGACGGCGTGTGCGTCGCCTCGAAGTAGCTTCGTACGAAGAAGCGTAGTTCGTAGATGCCGCGCGCGAGCGTTCCGCCGAAGTTCGTCGCGATGCGTCCGTCCGCGTCGGTCATGCCGCGGCCAAGTTCGCGCGGGTGCGCGCCGAGGTGCCACAAGGTCACTTCGATGCCAGCGGCCGGCACGCCGCGCGCGGTATCGAGAACGTGGGTGCTCAATGAAGCCATATCAAATCTTTGCTCCTTGATCGATCCATGCGCCGACGAGCGCGCGTTCGGCATTGGTCATGTGGGTGACGTTGCCGAGCGGCATCGCGTGCGACTGCACCGCTTGCGCGTCGATGCGCGCGGCATTGGCGGCGATGTGTTCCGGCGTATCGAGTAGCACGCCGTTGGGTGCCGCAGCGAAACCGGGTTGGGTTGGATGCGCCGCGTGGCAGACCGCGCAACGCGCTGCGATGATCGGCTGCACCTGCACGAACGCGACCGGCGCGCCATTCGACGTGGTGCGCGGCGCGAGTGCAATTGCCGTCACCACAATAATGACGCCCGCGGTAACCGGAAGTGCCCACACGATACGCGCCTTGTGCGTGAGCACGAAGAAGTAGCGAACCAGCACGCCTGCCGCTGCGATCGCGATGAGCACCAGCCATCCGTACGGCCCGGAGTAGGTCATCGGATAGTGATAGCTCAGCATCAAGAACAGCACCGGCAACGTCAGATACGTGTTGTGCACCGAGCGCATCTTGCCGAGTTGACCGGGGCGCGGATCGGGCTGCTGCCCCGCGCGAATCTGTGCGAGCATACGGCGCTGTCCGGGAATGATCACGAAGAAGACGTTTGCAACCATGATCGTGCCGATGATCGCGCCGACGTGGAGAAAGGCCGCACGCCCGCTGAAGATGTGATAGAGTCCCCACGATGCGATGACCACGAACGCCGCAACGCTGAGCGCGAGCACACGCGGTTGACGCTCGAAGAGGCGACACAGTCCGTCGTAGATGAACCAGCCGAGGATCAATGACGCGATGCTGATCGCGATCGCCGTACCCGGCGTGAGCGCCAGCACGCTCGGATCGATGAGAAACGAACGTGCGCCGGCCCAATACACCAGCGCCATCAAGGCGATGCCCGAGAGCCACGTCGAGTAGGCTTCCCATTTGAACCAGTGCAGGTGTTCGGTGAGCGGTTCGCGCCGCGGACCGGTCAGATACTTTTGATTGTGGTAAAACCCACCGCCGTGTACCGACCACAACTCGCCGCTCACGCCGTTCTCGACGTCTTCGCGTTTGAGCGGAGCAACGAGATGGTTATCGAGCCAGACGAAGTAGAACGAGGCGCCGATCCACGAGATGCCGGCCACGAAGTGAAACCAGCGTGCAATCAGATCGAGCCAGCTGAGGACGTATGCGCTCACTGCGCGCGATTCACCAGATCGTGCAGACGGAAGCGCGCGATTGCGGCGATCTCGCGCAGCGCCGTGGCCATCTCATCCTCGCGCGAATGCTGCACGCGCTGCTCCATCGCCTCCAGGATCGACGCTTTCGTCTGTTCGCGCACGCAGATCACGAACGGAACGTTGAAACGCGCGCGATACGCTGCATTGAGCCGATCGAAGCGGGCGCGTTCGTCGTCGCTCAAGGTAGCGAGACCGGCACCGGCCTGTTCGGCGTGCGATGCGGGCGTCAACCGTCCTTCGCGTGCGATGCGTCCGGCGAGATCGGGGTGGGCGGCGATCAGCGCGATTTGTTCCTCGACCGCCGCGTCGCGCAGCGCCTCGAGCAGCGCCGCCTCGAGGGCGTCCAAGCTGGCGAACGGCCGGCGCCGGGCGGCCGCTCGCGCGATCCACGGCGCGTGCTCAAAAACCGGGCCGACGGCCGCCGTGAAGGCCTCCTCATCGAGCGCGTTGAGCGCAGCGAGCGTCATCGGGCGGCCTTTTCGGCTCTCACTACGCTCTAACCCGGCTTGCCACGCTCCCTCAAGCCGCCGCCGTACTCTAAGTGCGGAGGAACTTATCGTGGCAACTACATCGGAACCGGTCGTGAGGGTCGAGGGCCTGCGCAAGGTCTACGCGCTTGGCGAGAGCCAGGTGGTCGCGCTTGCGGGCATCGATCTCGAGATCCGTGCGGGCGAATTCGTCGCCGTCATGGGCCCCTCGGGTTCGGGCAAATCGACGTTCATGCAGATCACCGGTCTGCTCGACAATCCGACTGCCGGTCACTATTACTTCGAAGGCACCGACGTCTCGCACTTGGATGCCGACGCACGCGCCGACATCCGCAGCCGGCGTCTGGGCTTCGTGTTTCAGTCATACAATTTGCTTCCGCGCACGAGCGCGCTCGAAAACGTCGAGCTGCCGATGGTGTACGCGGGTGTGCCTGCCGCCGAGCGCATCGCGATCGCGCACGAAAAGATGCGCATCGTCGGCGTCGACCATTTGGCCGAACATCATCCCAATCAAATGTCGGGCGGTCAGCAACAGCGCGTTGCAATCGCGCGTTCGCTCGTCAACAATCCGGGCCTCATCCTCGCCGATGAACCCACCGGCGCGCTCGATACCAAAACCAGCGAAGACGTGATGCGCATCTTCAAAGAACTCAACGTGCAAGCCGGCATTACGATCATGCTCGTCACCCACGAACCCGATATCGCCGCACACGCCAAGCGCATTGTGACGTTCCGCGACGGGCACATTGTTGGAGACGGTCCCTCGACTTCCCCTTCGACTCACTTCGTTCGCTCAGGGTACGCTCGGGATGACAAAGAGGCGGTGGCGTAATGTCGGACTTCAAAGGTATTTTGCGCTTAGCGCTGCAGGCGCTCATTCGCAACAAAGTGCGTTCGATGCTCACGATGCTCGGCATCGTGATCGGTGTCGCTGCGGTCATTGTGACCGTCGCGATCGGCAGCGGTGCGCGCGTGTCGGTGCAGCAAAGCATCAACTCGCTCGGCTCGAATCTCATCGTCGTGCAACCGGGAAGCGTTACGAGCTCCGGCGCACGCGGCGGGTTCGGCACCGCGTCCACACTGACACCAGCCGACGGGATGGCCATTGCACAGCTGCCCAGCGTCTCGGCCGTTTCGCCGGCGGTGACAGTGCGCGCGCAAGTCGTTGCGAGCGGGAATAACTGGCAGACGACGGTCACCGGCGTCGCGCCCACGTACTCGTTCATTCGTTCGTGGCCGATGGCCAGCGGCACGTTCTTCACCGAAAACGACGTCAACGACGCGGCGAAAGTCGCCGTGCTCGGCCAAACCGACGTGTCGCAACTCTTCCCGAACGGCGCGAATCCGATCGGGCAGACGATTCTGATCAAGGGTGTCCCGTTCACCGTCGTCGGCACGCTCTCGGCGCTCGGCCAGAGCAGCCTCGGTACCGATCAAGACGACACCGTGCTCGATTCCCTATACCTCGGCGATGCAACGCCTCACCGGCCAAACGACGGTCAGTCAGCTGATGGTCTCGGCCACGACATCCGACGACATCGCCGCGGTGCAAACCGAAACGACGACGCTGCTGGAACAACGTCATCACATCGCAACCGGAGCACCCGATGACTTCCAAGTGCGCAATCTGCAGTCGATTGCAGCGGCGGCATCTTCGACCGGCGCGGTGATGGAGTTCTTGCTCGCCGGCGTTGCAGCGGTTTCGCTGATCGTCGGTGGCATCGGCATCATGAACATCATGATGGTCTCGGTCACCGAGCGCACGCGCGAGATCGGCTTGCGCATGTCGGTCGGTGCACGCGGTGCAACGATTCTGCGCCAGTTCCTTACCGAGTCGACCCTGCTCGCCGCAGCCGGCGGCGTGGTCGGCGTGGTGTTCGGATTCATCGGCACGTTCGTTGTCGCCGCACTCGCAAAGTGGCCCACGCAGATTCCGATCGAGTGGGTACTGTTCTCGGTCTTCTTCTCGGCGCTCGTCGGGATCTTCTTCGGATACTATCCGGCGAAGAAAGCGGCGGGTCTCAACCCTATCGAAGCCTTGCGCTTCGAATAAGAAAGGTCGGGCGCCGGCAGGGCGCTCTCGACCCCACGCGGGCTCCAGCGACTGTTCCTCTGCTGGAGCCCGCAACTATTTTATCGAAGAGCGATACGTTTCGAACGTGGCTTTCAAGTCTGGAAGTCTGCGTCCAGTGATAATATCCCAGATCACTTTGTCGTCGATGCGCTGGTATTCGTGGCGTAGCCGGTTGGCAAGCCCACGAATCTGATACGCGCCTTCGTACGCGGTTTCGAAGTCCTTGAGGCGCACGATGACTTCTGCAATAGTGAGGATTTCACGCTCGACGGCGCTGATCGTCTTTCGGTCACGCTCGTACGCCCCGAAATCCATCCCGTGCACGTATTGAAGGATAGCGTCGATCGCTTCGATTGCGTCGTCGCAGTAATTGCGCTTCCGCTCGCCGGGTGAAGGCTTAGAAGGCACGGACGGATTCCTCGAGCACGCCGCGCAGGCGCTTTGAGTTCTCCGCTGTGCGTCGTGTGATGACGTCGACTTTGCGTCCGAGTATATCCTCGAGACGATTTGCCGCTCCGTTTAAATTGAAAAGGTCGAAGCGTGCATCCGGCTGCGGCGTGAAGATGACATCGACATCGCTTTCCGGCGTCGCGTCGCCGCGCGCAACGGAACCAAAGACGTCCACATGCTCAATGCCTTCGGCTTCGAGCATTTTGCGCACCGATCGAATGGACTGGATCACGAGTGCGAGATCTGGAGTGCCGGATGCGCTTGCGGTATCTCCGGCGAGCGTCAGCGGCGACACACCAAGCGCCTGCGCCATGCGCACGCCGGTAAGAAAACGCGGCTCCCCCGAGGCGCCCGATTCGAGTTTGCGTATCGCGTTCTCGGTCACGCCGGCAGCCGTCGCGAGCCTGCCGGCGCTCAGGCCGGCTTCCCGACGGAGCCGGCGGATACGGCCGCCGAGTTCGGTAGTATTCTCCATGGAGAATAGTATACCATGCGGTGGTATTGACCAGCATTTACCATTTGTCATATACTGTGTAGCACATAGGATATGGAACACGGTATTGGCGATCAACTTCCCGGCGTCTTCGAAAACCTGCGGCTGGAACTGCGGCGAGGGTGTCTCACCCTCGCGGTTCTCGCGCAGCTGCGCACGGAGCGGTACGGCTACACGCTCCGCAAAGCGCTCGAGGACGCCGGGCTCGACATCGACGAGGGCACGCTCTATCCGCTCCTGCGCCGTCTCGAAACGCAGGGGCTCTTGCAGAGTGAGTGGCGCGAAGAAAACAAACGCCGCAAGCGCTTCTATCGGCTCTCGCCGGCTGGCGAGACGATTCTCACCCAACTCACCGACGAATTGCACCGCATCAACGCTTCTCTCGAACGCATCAGCGCGGAGTTCTAATCATGGACATGCTCAGCCGCTATCTCTACGCCGTCTACAACGATCTTCCGAACACGAGCGCACGCGAGGATATCATCGCCGAAATCGGCGACGCATTGCAATCGCAAATCGACGAACGCGAAGCTGCACTTGGACGTCCGCTCACCGACGATGAAGAAGCTGCGATCATCAAAGCCTACGGTCATCCGCGCCTGGTTGCGGCGCGCTACGGCAAGTATCAAGCGCTGATCGGCCCCGATCTGCTTCCATTCTATTGGCCGACGCTGGTCGGCGTGCTCTCGATTATCGTCGCGCTCGATTTATTCATCGCGACGGTCGCGGCAATTAAAACCGGCGACATCCATCGATTTTGGGATGGCGCGGGTATTGCGTGGAATGCGGTTTGGATCTACAGCGCCGTCGTCACGGCGGTGTTTGCGTTGATCGAACGCGTTCCCGGCGCGAGCGCGAAGTGGATCGCGTTGATGGCACGCTGGGATCCGCGACGGTTGCCAAAGAGCGGCGCAGCCGGCGTTCCACGAAGGGCGAGCTTTTTTGAAGCCCTCGGCAGCGCTGGAATGCTCGTGCTTCTGCTCGATCAGAGCTCGGTACGCAATCTCGTGCTGTTCATGCTCTACGGTCCCGCGGCGTTTGCACTCCCGAACATAACATTCACTGCAGCATGGTTTCCGCTGTATGGCGTCGCGATTGCTGGGACAGCCGTCCTCGTGCTGGTCAACCTTGCGACGCTCATCATGCCGCTGTGGACGCGCGTGCGCGACATCGCGCATCTCATCGTCAATACGGCGCTCGCCATCGGATGCGCGCTCGCATTGCACGGCGGCACGCTCATCCTCGACCAGCCGCGGATCAACCAAATCGCCATCGCCGCACTCGTAATTGGGATTGTCGCTTTCGCCTGCGCGGCGGCGTTCAACGTACGGGCGTTGCTACGTCACACCGCGGTGCCGGCGTACGCTCCGGCTGCATGGGAAAAACCGACCTAATCGCCGCGCTCGCAGCCGGTCTTACCGGCGCGGTCACGATCTTTCTCTATCTCACGCTCAGTTTGCCGCTGTTTTTCCACATCTCGCCGCTGCTGCTCTACACGTGGGATGCCTCGAATGCGCTCGGCTACCAGGCCGCGTCGCATGCGAGCATCCCGACGATCGTGCTTATCGGGCAAGGTTCGCACATCATCGTGAGCCTCGTGTGGGGCTTCGTCTTTGTCGGGCTCTTGCGTCTCATGCCGCGAATCCGGCGCATGCCGCTTGCATGGGGCTTCCTTTACGGCGTGTTCGTGTTGCTTGTTATGCACTACGTCGTTGTGCCGCTCGGACACGCGCCGCAGCTCGCCTTCACGTTGCCGAGTCTAGCCAACAATCTCGTGGCGCACACGTTGTTCTTCGGCATGCCGCTCGCGTGGGTCGCGACGCGCCCTATTTTCGGCCCCTCTCCAGGAAGTCTCAAGCCGAAGTACTAGCTTTTACCTATATGTCTGCCACAAAGCCGCGCATTGCGATTATCGACGATGAGCCCCGCATCCGGGAGTTGCTCGAACTCACCCTTGGGCACCACGGATATGCCGTCAAAACGGCGCCGGACGGGCCATCCGGGCTCGACCTGGTCAAGAACTGGGCGCCCGACGTCATCGTGCTCGATGTCATGATGCCGATGGTCAGCGGTATCGAACTTCTTCCAATGTTGCGACGGGTTACCGATGCGCCGGTGGTGATGCTCTCGGCGCGCGGTGAAGTCGACACGAAGGTCGAGGGCCTCACGCACGGTGCCGACGACTATTTGAGCAAACCGTTTGAGATGCAAGAACTGATCGCGCACATCGATGCGAAGCTGCGCCGGCCGCATCTCGAGAATCGCAACGTTATCGGCTATGAGGACATCAGCGTCAATCTCGACGAGCACACGGTCGTCCGCGCGGGCAAACGTATCGAACTTTCGCCACTCGAATACGACTTGCTGGTGACGCTCTTGCGCCGCCCGCGCCGCGTCTTCACGCGCGACGAATTGCTCGATCTCGTGTGGGGCAACGAGAAAGACGTGGGCCAGAACGCCGTCGAGCGCTACATCTCGTACTTGCGCGGTAAGGTCGACGAGGGATTCGCGCGTCCGCTGATCCAGACGGTGCGCGGCGCCGGATACACGCTTCGTGCCGACTGAACCGACCTTTCGCAACTTCGCGCGACGGATCACGCGTGGCTACGTCATTTTAGCCGTTGCGCTGATTGCACTGGTTGTCGGCGCGTCGTCGGCATTTGCCATCATCGGTTTTACGAGTACATTCAATCAAAACATCGATGCGGCACAGGCGCGCATGCAAGAACGCGTGCGCGATCTCACCGCACAGCATCTTACGCTGCAGCAACTCGCGCCGAAGGTGCTCGCCGCGGAGCCGAATTCTCGTTCGCGCATTTTGGTCTACGATGCACAGCACCGCGTGGTTGCCGGCGGTACCGCCGCGCTCAACGATAGCCAGCGCGCGATCGCCGGGCTTCTGCTGTTGCGGCCGCGCTTCGTCGGTGTCCCCGGGCCCAGCGGCGGCACCATCGTGCTCGCGCCCGACGTCGCAGATATCACCCATTCGCTGGTTCGCTATTGGGAACGCATTCTGCCGATCGGTCTTGATCGCGGTAATCATCGCTTGGTTCGCGGGACGCATCATCACGCGCCGGGCGCTGCGGCCGCTGCGCGAAGTGAACGCGGCATTGCGCTCGATTGCTGAGGGTGACTTTACGCCGAGGCTCTTGCTCGGAAGCGATATGAGCCTGCACGAGCTGACGCAAACCTACAACGAAGTTGCGCAGCGTTTAAATGCCGCGACCTACGAACGTCGCCGTCACGAAGCGCAGATCCGCCAGTTCATTGCGGATGCCGGGCATGAATTGCGTACGCCGCTGACGATCTTTATGGGCTATCTCGATGCGCTGCGTTCGGGCGTCGTGCACGATCCCGACGGCGTGCGCCAAGTACACGAGACGATGCTCGACGAGAGCCGCAAGATGAAACAGATCATCGAGAAGTTGATTCTGCTCGCGCGGCTCGAACGCGAAGCTGAACCAGTCAGCGACACGATCGACTTGCAGTCGGTTGCAGCGCGCGCCGTCGATGCGTTACGGCCGCTGGCCGGCGAACGGATTAAGCTTTCGACCGACGGTGACGCAAAGGTGTCCGGCGACGACGCCGAGCTCTACGAAGCGGTCAAGAACGTTGTCGAGAACGCGGTGCGCTATGCACCCGCCTCGCTGGTAATGGTGCGCGTTGGACACGAGGGTCACAGCGCCGTGCTCCAGGTCGCCGATCACGGGCCGGGCATGGCCCAGCTCGACGTCGAGCACGCCTTCGACCGCTTCTACCGGGGGGCGTCGCACGGCGACGTCGACGGCTCGGGTCTGGGCCTGGCGATCGCTAAGCGGGCGGTCGAGCGCATGGGTGGTTCCATTGCATTGGAAAGCGGTTCCCAAATAGGGACGACCGTTACGATGCGATTTCCGATGGAGGCAAAGAGCGCGAGGTAGCAAAGAGGGGCAAAAACGGCACATCCCAGCACGGAGACCCGCATGCTCGACACCCCTACCCTCTCCCGGCGTAGCGACCTCGGTTTATTTTTGCGGGCCCGGCGCAGCGCGCTGCGGCCGATCGACGTGGGCCTCGAGGACGATTCGGCGCGGCGGCATGTCGCCGGCTTACGCCGCGAAGAGGTCGCAAAGCTCGCCGGCATCTCCACTACCTGGTACACCTGGATCGAGCAGGCGCGCGAAATCAACTTCTCGCTCGATGTGATCGATGAGATCGGGCGTGCGCTGTTGCTCACGCCGCAAGAGATCGCCTACCTCAAGGTACTGGCGTCGGATACGCCTCCGCAGACCTGTACGCTGACGCCCGAAGTCCCCGAGGCGCTGCGTAAACTCGTCGAGCTGCACCGCGAAGCGCCGGCATATATCTCGACGCCGCGCTTAGACCTGCTGGTGTGGAACTCGTTTATGGCCGAGATGTTCGATTACGATCATAACGGCGAACTGCTTTCGCGCAACATCTTGTGGCGCTTGTTCTTCGATCCGTTGCGCCGGCATCTGTATTCGGATTGGGAGACGGCTGCGCGTGGCTGCGTCGCGATTTTCCGTAACACGTACGCGACATATTATGGCGATCCGCACTTCGACGAACTGCTCGCCATGATGATGGAACACCCCGAGTTCGAACGCATGTGGGCAGATTGGGAAGTCTTGCAGCCCGACGTTCCCGCGTTTCTAATCGCGCATCCGAAGATGGGCTTGTGCGAACTGCATCCGATTCAAGCATCACTCGGCATCTCGCCGGGCTGCTATCTCGCGCTGTTCACCTGTAAGAAGCTCAGCTAACTTTTCTGCGCTCGTAGTACCGTGCGGCTTTCATGCGATTGCCGCACGTTTGCATGCTGCACCAGGTGCGCGTTGCGCTCTTGCTCTCATCGAGAAAGAAACGGTCGCAGCCTTCGCGTGCGCATCGTTTAACGCGCGCGGCTGAGCTGCCGCCAAAGAGTTCAACGATCGCCAGGGCGATCTCCGAGAGTACGAGCGTAGCGTCGTCGGTGCCGCTCGACATCCGCGCACTCCCGACGCGCCCTTGGGCGGCGACGAGCAGATAGCGTAGCGCCAAGTGCTGGTCGATCAAGCGATTGAGAGGCGCGAGCTCGCGGGTCGTTGCTCGGCCCTCCACGTGCGCCGCGAAGACCGCGCGGCTCGCGTCGCGCAGCGGTTCGAGTCCCGGCGCCGCCAAAGCCGCGAGGCGGGCGTCCTCGCCATTAACGAACGCGACCGCGAGTGCTTCTCTAACTCCCATAAATAACTAAGCCAGTTATAGCAACAAATCGCTATAACTGGCAAAGCCTACTTTGAGGGTATATCCTTCGAGGCGCCTGCGGCGCACCTCAGGATGACTTAATTTTTCGGGAAGAGTCCCGCGAGCTTGAGCATGTACTCTTTGCGCGCCGCGAGCACATCGTTCGTGAACGCGAAGGTGCGCTCGACGATCTGTGAGGGCGTGGGGAGCTCGCTCGTGCCGTTCTGCTTGAACAGCTCGGTCACCGACTCGATGGCCTTGACGTTGAGCTCTTGGGCTTGCTTGAGACCGGTCAGGAATTCTGCCTGGGCCTTCTCGAGGAATTCGGTGTACGTATTCATGCGCTTAGTATACCAAGCGAATGAAGATCTGTCAATTCGCTCGCTCGCCGGTGAACCCGCGGTAGACCCGGATTAGGGTCTCTTTTTGTTCGGCCGAGAGGCGGGGGTCGAGCTTGACCGCCGACTCGACCGCGTCGGCCGCTTCGTTGCGGACGTCGTTGTCGAGCAGACCGGCCTGCGCGTAGAAGGTCTCTGCCGAGAGGTGCAACGCCCGTGCGATCTGCTTGAGCACCTCGGCTGAGGGCTTGTACAACCCGCGCTCGACCTGGCTCAAGTACGGGTTTGAGACCTTGGCGAGATCGGCGAGCTGTCTGAGGGAGAGGTTCGCCAGCTCACGCTGGGTGCGAATGAATTCGCCCAGACCTTTAAGATGGTCGCGATTGTTCACCATGCGATGGTCGCCTCGTGTGAAGTAGCTGCGGTGAAATCGAACGGCTCGGCCGTCTCGTTGCGGACATACCGGCCCGGTGCCGGCTCATTGGATGTTGGAAGCGAAAATGGCGCGCGGCGTCCACCGCCGTTGGCGTCGGCCCACTGCGCCCAATCTTCCCACCAGCTTCCCTGATGTTTGCGTGCACGCGCGAGCCACGTGTCGGGCGTCTCGCCCGGTTCCACCGCGTCGTTCGTCCAGAAACACGATTTGGGATTGCCTGGTGGATTGCAGATGCCGGCGATGTGGCCGGAATTCGTACGCGTGTATTTCACCGGACCGCTGACGTACTGCGAGGTTGCAAAGCTCGTGCGCCAGGGCGCGATGTGATCGGCTTCGGCGCCGAGGATGTAGAGCGGTGTCGTGACTTTGCCCAAATCGATCGGCACGTCGTTGAGCATGAAGGCGTTCGGCACGACCAGCAGATTGTGTAAGTAACATGCGCGCAAATACTGCGAGTGCATCGCCGCCGGCATGCGCGTCGCATCCGAATTCCAGGTGAGAATGTCGAACGCGGGCGGCTTCTTGCCCATGTACCAATTCGAAACGACGTAGCTCCAGATCAGATCGTTTGCACGCATCCAATCGAACGTGTGCGCCATTTCCGCCGAGTCGAGATAGCCGGTTTCGCTCATCTGCCGTTCGAGCCGTGCGATCGTGGTCTCGTCGGTGAAGACGCCGAGATCGCCCGGCTCGGCGAAATCGACGATCGTGTTGGTCAGCGTCACGCTGCCGATGCGATGTTCTTCGCCTTTCGCGGCGAGATACGCGAGCAAAAGCGTGCTCATCGTACCGCCAAGACACAGCGAGGCGAGATTGACCTGCGGCGCGCCGGTGAGCTTTTGTACGACGTCGAGCGCGGTCAACAAACCCCGTGTGAAGTACGTGTCCATCGTGTAGTCGCGCATCGAGGCATCGGGGTTGCGATAGCTGATCATGAAGACTTGATGGCCGCGCGAGACCGCCCATTCGACGAACGAACGCCCGGGCGCAAGGTCCATGATGTAGTACTTATTGATCCACGGCGGCGACATGAGAATCGGCCGCGCGTATACCGTTTCGGTTTGCGGGGTGTAGGCGATCAATTCGAAGAGCTCGTTGCGAAAGACGATTTCGCCTTTCGTTGCCGCGAGATTCTCACCGAGTGTAAACGCTGAGTTGTCGACTTGCTTGGGATAGCCGCCGTTGTTTTGCATGTCGTCGAGCATCTCGGAAAGGCCTTTGACCAAACTCTCGCCGCCCGTGTCCATCGCTTCTTTGATGACCGAGGGGTTGAGCCACGGCAGATTGCTCGGTGCCAGCGCGTCCATCATCATGTTCATCGCGAAGCGCGCTTTGCGTTTGGTCGCGTCGGGCAGGCGCGAGCTCTCGATCATCTGCTGCGCGTATTCGCGCCGCAGCAAGTATTCTTCGACCATCGAAAGCAAGAACGGATTGCTTGTCCAGCCAGGATCGCTAAAACGCTTGTCGCTCGCGATCTGCGGCGGAGGCGGCGGATTCTCACCTTGCATACGGCGCAAGGCGTTGAGCGCAATGCTCTGTTGCGCGAGCATCATGCTGGTGACGAGTGTGCCCATGCGCACGGGATCGCTCATCACTTCGAGCGTCACGGCGCGCAGCGCCTCGTTGAGCGATGCCGGATCGGCACCGGAGAGATCGAGACCGTAGCTGAACTCTTCGAGCGGTACCGCGCCGATCATCACATGTACATGCCCCCGTTGACGTCGTAGGTCGAGCCGGTGATGAATCCGGAGTTGTCGTCGACCAGGAAGCGCACCACGCGTGCGATCTCCCACGGTTGGCCCAGACGATCGACCGGCGTGCGGCTGCGCGCGATATCGATTGCGGCCTGGGGCATCGACGCAACCATTTCGGTTGCCGTAAATCCGGGTGCAACCGCGTTCACCGTGATGCCGGAACGCGCGGTTTCGAGCGCGAGCGTTTTCGTGAGACCGAGCAATCCGGCTTTGGCAGCGGCGTAATTCGCCTGTCCGAAATTACCCGTGTGTCCGACGACCGAACTGATGTTGATGATGCGCCCGTAGCCTTGCTCGAGCATCCGATCGAGCACGGCTTTGATCATAAAAAACGGCCCTGAGAGGTTCACATTCAGGACCGCTTGCCACTCGTCGATGGTCATCTTGCGCGCCGTGTGATCTTTTGTGATGCCGGCGTTGTTGATGAGGATGTCAACCTTGCCGTTCGCGGCGATCACTGCTTGCGCAGCGGCCGCACACGCATGCGGATCGGCGACATCGGCTTCGTAAAATTGAACGAGTTTTGCAGTGCCGTTAAGTGAAGCGCGAAGTACATCCGTGCGTTCGCGATCGGCCGGAATGCCGACTACTGCCACAATCGCTCCGTCGTTGGCGAGGGCCGACGAAATCGCGCCGCCTATACCGCGCGAACCGCCGGTAACAATCGCCACTCGACCATCGAGCCGCGTTAACGTGCTCGAAGGGGCTGTCGAGGTGGTTACCATGGGTACTACTTTGTACCCATCCGCTATGCATACCTAGCGTAGGATAAAGAAAATCTTAGGATTTTACCTTGTATTGACCAGCAGTCTTAATACTCGGCGAGTAAGCCCACGCAGCATCGCGGGCTCCCTTAAGCCATATCTAAGCCGCCGTTGACGTGGAAGGCCGCTCCGGTAATATAGCCCGAGTCGTCCTCGCACAGGAATTTTACGACTCGAGCTACTTCCTCGGGCTTGCCCAGGCGTTTGGTCGGAATCTTCTCGACGACTTTCGCAAGCGCGGCCTCGGGCATCGACGCAACCATCTCGGTTGCGATAAACCCGGGCGCCACGACGTTGGCGGTGATACCCTTGTTCGCGGTTTCGAGCGCGAGCGACTTGGTGAAGCCGAACAAGCCGGCCTTTGAAGCAGCATAGTTGGCTTGCCCGATGTTGCCGGTCGATCCGATCACCGAGCTGATGTTGATGACGCGGCCCGACCCGCGTTCGATCATGTGCTCGAGTACGGCTTTGACCATATTGAATGCACCGGAGAGATTGACGTTGATGACGTTAGTCCAATCTTCCGCGCTCATCTTGCGCAACGTTTTATCGAGCGTGATGCCCGCGTTATTGATCAGAAAGTCGACGCGCCCGTATTCTTTGAGCACTTCGTCGACCACGCGTTTGCAGTCGTCGAAGTCATCGACGCGACCTTGGTGCACCGAAACCGAATGGCCCTTTTCGCGCAGCGCTTCAACGCACTTTTCCGCGGCTTCCGAGCCTTTGTTATAGCCGGCTGCAACGTGGGCGTTCGCTTGCGCAAGCGACTTCGAGATTGCGGCACCGATGCCGCGCGTCCCGCCGGTAACAATGGCAACGCGTCCTTTAAACATCGGTTCCTCCCGCGTAGTGGAAGGCTGTACTGCGATGCTTTATGCGTAAATCCCGCGTGGTGAACGCAGCGATCAATTCCACAGCGGCGGCACAGGTGTTGCGGTTGCCACGGGGGCGGGCGACGCGGTGTACGTTACGACGACGGTGAACGCGGTGGGCGCGTCGGCGCTCGCAAGTACCACGCTGCGATTCACCCCGCTTGCGACGATCTGCACCGCAACCAATCGATTTCCGCCGAGCGCACCCGGCATGGCGGCGAACGTGTACGGCACGTCGCTCGCGGTTGCGCCCGCAAACACCGGATCGTAGGCGGCGAGCTGCGTGACGGCGAGCGAGCTTACGTTAAAGCTATCGATGCCCGCGACGGTATCCCCGGCAATCGCGGCGCTGGGCGGATCGAGCGCATAGCGCGTGATCGTCTTCGTAGCGGCGTTGAAATTGTAGGCCCAGGCATAGGTGCGGTGCGCGCCGTCTTCGGTGAAGAAGTCGACCTCGTGGCCGTCGGCGTTGCTCGCACCGCGTGCGTCGGTCGCGGGCACGTACACCGCCATGGCGCTCGCCGCTTCGGCCGACATCCGCTCGACCAGTCGCCCGGCACCGGCGACCGCGTTGACGCGCTGGTTGGCCGCATTAGCCCACGCGCCCAACCGGCCGGCGAAGACGAGGACGGTCCACACGACCAGCACGCCGATCGCCGCGCCGACCATCGTTTCAATGAGGGTGAAGCCCATTTGGCGGTCCATGCACGCGTTTGAGTGCCCCGGATTGCTGGCGGATGGGACTTTGTGATACAAAGTAGAGAAGATGACCGATCTCGAACGCGCCATGCTCGACATCGCCGAAGTCCGCGACCGCCTCGCGATGTCGCAACGGTTCCGCGGAATCTCCGGTGTTGCGGCAATAGCATCGGGCTGCTTTGCGCTCGCCGCGGGCGTGCTGCAAGCGCTGCTGGTTGCAGTTCCCACCAGCGGCTACGAGACGCGCGTCTACGCGTCGATTTGGCTGGTCTGCGGTACGGCGGCGATGATCGTGAACTATGCGTCGATCGCACACTGGTTTGTGAGCGATGCAAGTGCGCGCGAACGCTGGCAGACGCGCACCGTCGGCCTTGCGATCCTGCCGGCAATTGCGCTCGGCGCGGGCCTGACGCTCGCGATGGTCACGCGTGGTGCATTCGCGTATCTCCCCGGTGTCTGGTACGGCTGCTACGGTGTCGGTCTTTTTGCGTCGCGCACGATGTTGCCGCGCGACGTGTTACCGATCTCCGCGTTTTTCTTGGTCGCCGGCATTGCGCTACTCTTTGCACCTGCGTCGATTGCGCTTGCATGGTGGGTTTTGCCGGTCGGCTTTGGTGTGGGGCAAATCGTCATCGGCGTGTTGGTCGGACGCGATCGCCGGGAGAATCCATGAGCGCAACCGATCTCGATCGCGTCTTTCACGAACGCGGACGCTTGGCGATCTGCTCGACGCTTGTCGCAAGTACCGACGGCGTGTCGTTCACACAACTGCAAGATGCGTGCGCGCTGACCGACGGAAATCTCAATCGCCACCTGCACGCGCTTGCCGAAGAAGGCATCGTGCAGACGCAGCGGCGCACGGGCACGGGCCGTCCGCAGACGATCGTGCGCATCACGCCGGCCGGACGCGATCGCTTCATGGCCTACATCGATGCGCTCGAGCGCATCGTGCAAGACGTTCAGCGCTCGATGAGTTCGAGCGAGTCGCCGATGCGTGCGATGCCCGCACGCGGCACGTCGCAGTAGATCCCCATCCAATTCGCACGCGCTTGCGCAACGTACCGCAAGATGCGCGGATCCGCGTCGCCACCGTGAAGATCGTAGGTAGGAACGACGCACCGTTCGATCGGGTAGCGCACGCGTAGCGTCACCTCGCCAAGTTGCAGCTCGCGACCGGTGAGTGCGCCCTCATCGAGCGCGATACCGTCGAGCGCTTCGATATAAAAGTTCGGACGGAACCGCTCCCATTCGACCCGATAGCCGACGAAGGACGAGAGCCCGTCGAGCCAACGGCTGAGAATCAGCGAGACGGGGGCATCGTCGAAGAACGGCTCGTCGTCGTTGTGCTCGACGTGGGCGTGGGGTACCAGGGCGTGCCCCTCGTCGATCGTGCGCTGCAGGTGCAGACGGTCGTTCTCTTTGCCGCGGGCGGGCTTGCCCGTGCGTGGGCCCTCATCGTTGATCAGCGCGGACCTGCGGTCGCCCGCGATCCCGTTGTCGAGCACGGTGGTTTCGTCCAACTCCTCGCCGCGGAGACTCTTGACCGGATAACGCCGGATCGCAAGCAACGTTCCAATCTGCATAGTCCTTAAGTACCGTAGGAAGGCCCAAGAGTCCTCAAGAACGGGGCGGCCACTATGGAGGACGTGCACGAGCGGCCGGCCCTGCGTGCGCTCACGATCGGTGAGATCTTCGATCGCGCCGTCACCTTGTACGTTCGCAATTTCGTCGTCTTCACATTGATCGTGCTGACCCTGCTGGTCCCGATCGGCGTCTTGCAGTATTTCTACAGCGATAAAGCCGCCAACAGCTTCGCGCAGCTGATGCGCCAGATTCAGCATCCCGGTTTAGCGCCGACCTACAATACCTCGCAGATTTGGGCGCTCGTCGGGATGGCTTTACTGGTGCTGTTCCTCGGACCGTTCGCGAATAATGCCGTCGCTGTCGGCGTTGCTGCGATTTACGCCGGGCGCAAACCAAGCTATCGCGACGGTTTTGCGCGGGTGTTCGCGCGCTGGGGTCCGCTCGTCGGCACCTCGGTGCTCTCGATGCTGATATTGATCGGCCTGTACTTTGCAGTCGTCATCGTGCTGACGATTGCCGGAGTAATTGCTTTTCTCATTGCGCGCGGTTCCGTCGTTCTTGGCGTGACCTTTGTCATCATTGGCGCGGTAATATTTATCGCCGCGATCGTGCTCTTCATTCAGATCGTGCTTTGCTGCGCCTTTGCGCTCTACGCGACAACGATCGAAGCGAGCCGCCCGGCCGATGCGATCGGCGAAGCTTTCCGGCGTATCTTCAACCGCCGAGAATTCACCAAAGCGCTGCTGATATCGCTGGCCTATCTCGCACTCGAGATGGGTGTGCTCATGCTCTCGGGCGTGGTCGGCATATTCATTCTCGAAATCGTACACAGCAACGCACTGCAGCTTGCAGATCGGCACGCTGATCAATGCGATTTTGACGTCGTTCCTCGTGGTGCTCGTCGCGGTATACTATTACGACGTGCGCACGCGGGCCGAAGGATTGGATCTGGAAGTCGAACTCGAACGCCTCACGGCGCCTACGTGAGTTCGCCGCCAACCGACATTGTCGCCGCCGTTCGCGCCGAACTGGCGGTGCCCGGGCGCTATCATCTCTCGAGTGCGGCCGCCGCGCATCGCTCGCTGGTCGACCAAATCTTGCAGTGGCTCTGGGATCGGTGGAGTGATTTCTTCCGGGCCCTCACGAGTCACGTCAAAATCGGGCCGCAGGGCACGTCGCTGATCGGCGATGCCGTGATCGTGCTGTGCATCGTGGGGATCGGCGCGATCGGTGCGCACCTGTTGATCCAATTGCAGTACGAACGCGGCCGCCGTAACCGCGCGATTGCGCTGACGCCCGCGCGCAGCGCCCATGCGTTCGCGGCTGCGGCTGCTGCAGCGGCGAAGGCCGGCGACTATGCGCGCGCAATTCGCTTGACGTTCATTGCGGCGGTGACGCTGCTCGATTTGCGCGGCGTGATGCGTGACGACCGTTCGGCCACGATCAACGAGTTGCGCCGGGCGCTGCACGAACGCAACGGGGAGCTCGACCGGCCGTTTAGCGAAATCGCGCGCCTCTACAGCGCTGCGGCGTATGCCCAAGCACCCGCTGACCCCGATGCGTGGCAGCGTGCACGCTCTGCTTACGACGCGCTCGTTGCGAGCGTCACCGCATGAGGACGCGGATTGTCGAGTCCGTCGCGCTGATAGCGCTGCTCGGCGTGCTCGTCCTGCTCGCGGCGAGTTCGATCGGACCGCCGGTTTCGAATCACTCGAGTTATGACACGGGGCCGAACGGCTATCGCGCACTCTTCGGCGTGTTGTCGCGCGAGGGAATTCCGGTCGTGCGACTGGAGCTTCCGCTTGCGCAGCGCGATCCGCGCATCGGCGTGCTTGCGCTGACGACGCGCGGCTACGATCGCAACGACCTGCGGCGTTTGCAGTCGTTCATGGATCGCGGCGGTGTCGTCCTTGCCTTCGTGAAGATCGCGGGGTTGCACGCAACGCACAGTTTCGATGGGCGCAACTACACGAATCTCGCGCTGCAGAAAAACCCGAAGAACGTGCTCGCGGTGTACGACGCAGTCGCCGGAAAAGGACTGCTCGCCTTCGACGAGCGTCCGTACGGTTACGATCGTACGCGCTCGCTGTGGTCGGTGCTTCCCGCGCCGGTGCACGCGGCGGCGTGGTTAGTGGTTGCGGCGGTGCTGCTCGCACTGATCGATGCCAACATACGTTTTGCGCCGCCAATTCTACGCGAACCACCGGCCGATCGCGATTCTTCGGACTACGTGCGCTCGATGGCGGCGCTGTTACGACGCGGCCGTGCCGGCCGCACGACGATCGAGCGCTTTGCGCGCGCGTTTCCAAAATCGCACGAGCTTGCCGCACTCGCCGCGGTTACGCGGCCCAAGGATGCGCAGGTGCTGCGCGCCGCAATCCTGTACGCTGCGCTACGAAGGGAGCACGCGTGAATTCTCCTACCCCGGTGGCCGATCTGGCAGCGCGCATGCGCAGCGCGATCGGCATCGCCGTCGTCGGCAGCGACCGCGTGACGTTCGGCTTGCTGGTCGCACTGCTTTCGCGCGGCCATGTCTTGATCGAAGGCGTGCCCGGGACCGGAAAGACGCTGGCCGTGCGCGCCTTTGCTGCGGCGCTCGGCTTGCCGCTGCGGCGCATTCAATTTACGCCCGACTTGATGCCATCCGACGTCGTCGGGACGACCGTCTTTAATGCGCAGACCGCAACCTTTAGCGTGCGTCCGGGGCCGATCAATGCCAACGTCGTGCTGGCCGACGAGATCAACCGCACGCCGCCGAAGACGCAAGCCGCGCTTCTCGAAGCGATGGAAGAGGCGCGCGTGACGATCGACGGTACGCCGATAACCTTGCCGCAGCCGTTCATCGTCTGCGCCACGCAGAATCCGATCGAATACGAAGGGACGTATCCATTACCCGAGGCGCAACTCGATCGTTTTGCGCTGAAAATTTCGACCGGCTATCCCGCGCCCGAACAAGAGTTGGAGCTGCTCGAGCGGGTTGCGGCGGGTTTTGATTCGCGTGCGCTCGAGCTTGCGGGGATTAGTGCGGTAACGAGCGCGCAAGAGGTGCTCGGCGCGCAAGCTGCGGTCCGCCGCGTCCACGTTGCGCCCGAAGTCCGCGCGTACGCGCACGCAGTTGCCACCGCGACGCGGGCGCATCCCAAGTTGACGCTCGGCGCGTCGCCGCGCGCGACCGTAATGTTGCTCGTCGCCGCGCAAGCAGCCGCGGCAATCGACGGGCGTGACTACGCGACGCCCGACGATATCAAGGACGTCGCGGAAATCGTGCTTGCGCACCGATTGATCGTGCAACCCGAAGCGGAGATCGAGGGCGCGACCGCGGCGTCGGTGCTCGGCGAGGTTTTGGCCGGCGTTCCCGTGCCCCGTGAGTAGATTCACGCGTCTGTGGCCGTCGGAACGTGCGCTGTGGGCGCTCGGCGCGATCGCGATCTTGCTCGCATGTTCGCCCGGTGTGCCGGTCTGCTTGCCGCTCGCAGCCGTGCTGGCCGGCGCACTCGCGGTCGCGTTCGTCGCGGACCTCGTGCTCTTGCCCTCACCTAGCGAGCTGCACGTGCGACGCGAGCTGCCGGCGCATTTTTCGCTGCGTCGCAGTACCGCGTTGCGCTATGCCATCGAGAACCGTTCGCGCCGCGCGCTGCGCGTTGGCTTGGTCGAGACCCCGCTACGCACGCTCGATCTCGGCGAGGCGGATCTCGTTGCGCTCGTACCGCCGCGCAGCGAAGTGACGGCGAGCCTGACCGTGCTGCCGGTCGCGCGCGGCAGCGACCGCTTCACGCGCATCTACGTGTGGTACGAAAGCACGCTCGGCTTGATTCGCCGGCGCACGACGATCGATGCGCCGCAGAACCTGCGCGTTTATCCGGATCTCTCGGCGGTCGAACGCTACGGCTCCCTGCACGTGCGCAATCGCCTGATCGAGTCGGGGTTACGGCGGATGCGCTTGCGCGGCGTCGGCAGCGAGTTCGAGAGCGTGCGCGACTATGAGAGCGGCGATGCGTTCCGCTCGATCGATTGGAAGGCGACGGCGCGTCGCGGCAAGTTGATGGTGGTGCAGCGCGAGGTGGAGCGCAGCCAAGACGTGATGCTGTTGCTCGACTGCGGCCGTCTGATGACCGCGCGGGTCGGCGCACAGCGCAAGCTCGACTATGCGGTTACCGCCGGTCTCTCGATGGCTTCGATAGCGTCGCTTGCGAGCGATCGGGTGGGCGTCGTGGCGTTCGCGCGGCAGATACTGGTCGCACGCGCCCCGCGCTCGACGACGGCTTCCGTGCGCGCTTTGGCCGACGCGCTGTGCGACGTGGAGCCCCGCTTCGAGGAATCCGATTACTCACGCGCGTTTTCATATCTGCGCTCGCACCTACACCGTCGCAGTTTGATTGCGTTCTTCACCGATGTCATCGATCCGGTCGCGCAGAGCGCCGTCCTGGCTGAGCTTGGCACGCTCGCCAAGCGACACGTCGTGCTCTGCATCTTCATGAACGATGCCGTCGTCACCGAGGCGATTACACAAACGCCGCGCTCAGTCAATGAGTCTTTTGGCCTAGGTGTCGCGCTCGGGCTCTCCCTCGAACGCACGATCGCTGCGAAGACGTTGCAGCGTGCCGGCGTGCTCGTCATCGATGCGCCGGCCGAAAAACTCTCGATCGCGGCAGTGGACGAATATCTGCGCGTCAAATCTCGCGGTTTATTATGATCCATCTTCTTGGTTCAGTGCTAATCGCCGCTGCGCCGGAACGCGTCATGGTCTATTCGTTCACCGTCGGCATCAACAATCGCACAGCCGACACGGCGATCGGTTCGTATGGCAGCCACCAGCGGGACATGGTCTCGGATATTGGGACGATCACGGTCAGCGTAATCGGTCTCAACACCGACGGCGGTCTCGTGGTGAACGTTGCGGAAGACGCGCGGACGAATCGCTCGGTTGCGCCGGCCACGTGCATCCTTTACGGGAATACGAATGTGGTGTGCGGCACGTCGGTCGTGACGCCCGAGGAGACGAGCATCTTGCGGACGCTCAATCCGAAGTTCGTCGACCCGGCGTCGATCGATGCGAAGGGGCACTGGCATATCGCGCCGGGCGCCGGCGTGGCCATCGATTATACGTTGAGCCAGAACGCCGCCGGCCTCGCGATCAGCGGAATCCGCGATGAGAATTCGCCGCAGGGCACGGTGCATTCGGAAATGACGTACACGTACGATCCCGCGAAGGTCGTCACAAAGCAGCTGCACGAGTATGAAACGATCCGTCAGCTATCGGGCACGGTGACCGGTCTTACGACGGTGGAGGTCCAAGCGACGCTGACCGCCGACTCGTTGTCGCCGAAGAGCTAGCGCGGCCCGCAAAACCAAAGTACGCGAGAAGCGCGATTGCCGTGACTGCACCGACGGCGATGCGGTCCGACGCGGGCAAGCGCAGTGGCGAGAAAAAGCCCTCGATCGTCCCTGCTACCAGCAACAGCGACGCGACGCCGGCGATCAAGACGCCTGCGCGGCGTGCCGCTGCGGCAATCGCATCGCGCCGGCGCATGCGCCCCGGTGCGAGGATTCCCGCACTGATCAGAAGTCCCGCACCGCCCGCGATCTGAATCGCGGTGAGTTCGATCACACCGTGCGGCGCAACCGTCGCCCAAAAATCTGTGCCGAAGCCCGCATTGGTAAAGAGCGCGCCCAGGCCACCGAGCATGATGCCGTTGAAAAAGATGATCCACAGGGTGAGCACGCCGAGCGTGACGCAGCCCGCGAAGGCCATGATGGCGACGCGCACGTTGTTGGTGATGATTTCCGATGCGACCGCCGGCGAGGTTGAGGGATCGAACGCAAAGTTCGAATCGTGCAAGCTCTTGCGAATCTGCGCCGGGATCAATTGATCCGGTAAGAGCGCGTACGCGTCGCCGGGATGCGTGCGCACGAGCACGTAGGCAACGATCGCGGCTGCAATGGTGATCGCGGCGCAAATCCCGATGTAGACGAACGAACGGCGAAATTCCCGCGGAAAGTCTTGGGTGTAAAAGCGCGCGACACGTTGCCATCCGGTTGTGGCGCCGCCGCCGTACACATATGCGTGCGCGCGCGCCACGAGCCGGTTGAGATAGGCGATGAGCCGCGCATCATAAGCGCGTCCGCTTGCGTAGGCGAGATCGCTTGTGACCGCTCGATAGAGCCGGCCGATCTGTTCGACCTCTTCGGGCTGCAGGCGTCGCAAGCCGCGGCGGCCGGCGCGCCGCAGGAGCGCATCGAGCTCGCTCCACGCCGCGGTGCGGCGTTCGACAAAGGTGGCCTGCGTCACGCCGTCTTAGGTACTCCGGCAATGGATCGAACCCTAGAAGTCCGTACGCCGGAATCGATCGCTTTTTCGTACGAGTTGGCCGGCGTCGGGAGTCGTTTTCTCGCGGTTGCGATCGATCTGACGATCCAGGTCGCGCTGGTCTTGCTGCTGCTCTGGGGCTTGAGCGTCGCGACTTGGCACGGCTCCTATGCGGAAATGCGCTTGGGAACGCGCGATCATCTCGCCGCGAGCGTCGCCATGGCTTGCGTAATCGCCGTGTTGTTCTTGATCTTCTATGGCTATTTTATTTTTTTCGAGATGCTGTGGAACGGCCAAACGCCGGGAAAGCGCATGTTGGGAATCCGCGTCGTACGCGACGGCGGCTATCCGGTTGATTTCATGGCCTCGTTGATTCGCAATCTCATTCGCGTGGGCGAAATGCTGCTCGGATTTTATGCGATCTCGGCAGTCGTGGCCGTGCTCTCGCCGTTGAACAAACGTGTCGGCGATCTTGCGGCCGGAACCGTGGTAATTCGCGAGTCGCGGATGGAGTCGCCGGAGAAGATGCTGCGCGAGGTTACCGAGCCGGTGTATGCAGCGACCGCATATGTCAGCGGCGACGAGCGTGCACTGATCCGTCGATTTCTGGAACGCCGCGAAGATCTCGTACCGCAACGCCGCGCGACGCTCGCGCATCAACTCGCCGAGCGCGTGCGGCCGCGCCTGGGTCCCGATCTGCAACGCCTCGCCGACGAAGATTTACTCGAGCGGCTCTGAGAGCGGGCTACGCTCGGGATGACAATGAGTGTTTACTTGCGTTTGAAGCGGGTGATCAGTTCGCGCGCGAAGCGCATCGCGTCGCCTTTGGTGCGATCGTAGAGTTGCGAGGCTTGCGCCTTGCTCATGTGCGAGCCGTGTTCTAAGAAGAACGTCACGCTCTCGCCGACGACGATCGTGCCGGCGTAGGCGATCGCGCCCTTGATGGCGATGCCGGCGACGGGCACGAAGCCGGCGAGTTCACGCGCGAGCGTACGCCAGCCGAAACCACCACCGATGACCGGCAACAACTTCCACATGCGCTGCACGTCGGGATCTCTGCCGTACGTCGCCTCGATGTGCAGCAGCAGCATCATCTGCAGTCCGGTGATCGCGACCATGTCGCCGGCCGATGCGAATGCACCGAGCACCACACCGACTACCGGTATGTGATCGAAGAGTGCGCTTGCAAGCGCGACTTTGAGTGAATTGTTTGCAGCGTCGCGCGTCAGTTTTGCGGCGACCGTTTCACGCAGCGGCGGAAGACGCCGGCCGACCGCGATCTCAACGCCCTTCGAGGCATCCACGATGTGGGTAAACACGCGGCCTTTGAGCGCGTCTTTGGTGATCGCGGTAACGATGTAGTCGCCGACCGTCGAAGGCGCCGGAGCGCTCACCGGGCCGATGGGCACCGCGTCCGGATCGACGGTCAGCGCGAGAATCGGAACCTTCAGCGCTTTGAGCGGCTCGAGATTCGCGCCTTCGCGATCGCCCGGATGCCCGAGGAAAAGGACGACGCGCACTTCGCTCGGCTCGGTGATCAACGGCGTGTTCGGCGAGATCGTTTCGATGCACGCCGCAGCGTCGAGCGGAATCGAGTCGTCGGCGTGGCCGGAAAGCAGCATCGCGCGCATCTGCGCGATCAGCGAAGGATCGCCGCAGAGTAAGAAGCGGAACGGTTTGCGCGTGTTCGCGTGGACCGCTTTGACGTCGATACCGTTACGAACGAGTCGAAAGAGATCGCGGGCGCCGAGTGCCGAGGCCATACGTTAGGTGTTTGCCATTTCCTTACTTGGATCGTCGGTATAGTCGAGGTAGACCAACCCGGTGAAGATCTCGAGCGGCCAGGCATGCATGCCATGCTCGTCGGCAAGATCGACCGGTGATTTACGCTCGCTGACCATCTGATCCACGATCTCATCCGGCGTCGACTTGATGTCGGCAGCAAGGATCGTTGCCACCACCACGTCGCCCGGCGTGATGTTCTTGTGGATCATCTGGTCGTAGGGTATACCATCCATCCCGAAGCGTTGTTGCAAAGCGTACTGCAATGTTTGATACCGGCCCGGCGAGGAGCCCAAACCAAGCAAGGTAATGTGGGCCGAGATCTGCCGCGTGCGCGCCATGTTGTAGAGCTGCGCGGCTTGCGAGGCCTCGGTCGCCGCGGAGTTGAGCCCGAGAACCGCGTGCTGCGTCATCTGCTCGATTTGGTTGTAGTCGGTTTGGTTGATGTCGCCGCGGAAGTTCGTCGAGGTGGTCGCGAGCCGGCGCAGCAGCTCGTCGAGATCGCCGAGTGACTGATCGAGCGTGGTCAACGACGCGCGAGCGGCGTCGACGCTGCGAATCATATCGCTGTCGGCGCGGCGCAGTTCGTCGAAGATGCCCGGATACGACGGAAGAATTGCGATGTGATCGCTCGGGATCGGCGTTGCGTTGAGCGTGTTCTGCATCTCGTCGAGAATGCTGTTGCTCTCTTTGAGCAGGCCCGACTCTTTATTGCGATCGAGCGAGCCGACGCCGGTGATGACTTGGGTTGCGTCGTCCATCGCGCTGTTGAGCGAACGCGACATTGCCATCATGTTCTTGTAGATCGCTTCGACCTTCGAACCGTGCTGAATGTTGACGTTTTGGAACGGCGGCGGTTCTGCATTGATTGCGGCCGTGCGCGTCGAGATTTGCTTGAGTTGATCTTTGCCTTGATCGCGTCGCGCAGCAACCTCACTATTTGCCGCTTGCTGCGAGGCTTGCGCTTGGGCAAGCTGATTGCGCAGGCCGGTGAGGTTGGGTTGCGTGAGCGTGACGCGCTGCGCTTGCACCGCGCGAAGTGCCACGATCTTTTGCGTTGCGAGCGCCTTGGTTTCCGGCGATCCGTTACTCATTGCCTCGGTCAGCGTCTGCTCGCTCTTGTTGGGAAAACCGAGCGCAATTTGATCCTGGCCGAGGCCGAGCAGTGCTTCGGCGTTGTTCGGATCGGTCTTGAGAATCTTCTGGAACTGCAGCGACGAGTACTCATAGCGCGCGCGCTCCTGGTCGCTCGCGGCTTCCACGACCTTCTGATCCGTCGTCACCTTGGTTGGGTCGAGTTCGGGGTAGCCCGCAAGGTGACTGACGCGCGTGCCGGGATTCGGGTGATCCTGGAGATATTTGTTCACGAGATCGTTGTGCTCGTCGCCGAGAATCGTCAGATGCTCGAGCATCGTCTCCATGTTGTCGGGGTCGTAGCCTGCGCGCGACATCAACTGTAAACCGGTGCGATCGGCTTGCAACTCGTCGGCGCGCTCGATCTTGGCGTAGGCGCCCGCTTCCATCAAGTTGCCGAACTCGTAGATGATCGGCGAGAAGAGCGATGCGATGCCGAAGAGCAGATTGAGTCCTTCGAGTTTTGCTTGCGACGTCAGCACGTGGCGGCGCTCGATGTGGCCGGTTTCGTGGCCGATGACGCCCGCAAGCTCGTCATCGGATTGGACGAAATCGATCAGCCCTTCGTCGAGGTACACATATCCGCCCAACGTCGCGAACGAGTTGACCGAACTGTCCTTCATAATTTTGACGTTGTACGGAACGTCTTTGCGCTCGACTTGTTTCCAAAGATTGCCTGCGACCTTTTGTGCGTACGCGTTGAGCAACGGATCGGTCTCGACCACGCCGGTCTCGACGATCTGTTCGTCCTCTTGGCGGCCCATTTCGACTTCGGTTTGGGTCGACGTAGCGTCCACTGGTGCCGGGCATATGGCACCAACAAAGAGCATCATGGTCAGAAAGGCGGCGAGGCGACGGAGCATGCGTGACGTCCTTTACCCGGAGGGGCTACATCAATGTTACGGCGATCGGCTGTCCCCGTACAACGGCTGGCTAGGACCGGGCGTTACCAGTGTGTACAGAAGTGTGTATAACCGGAAGAACTTGCGAGTCCCTGTGGATTTGGAAAGGGCCGCCCAACGCGGGCGTCTCAAATCGGAGGCCAATGTCGTTACTTCGTGGGCGGGGCCTTGGGCTCGAAGTCCATTTGGCCGGTTGGGATTTCGACGCGGCAGTTATCGAGCTGACCGCTCGCCTTGGCGAGCGACCTGAGTTCTACCGTGGCACGACCGCGAAGATAACGCTTGGCGACGAGCCGCTGCTTCCCGAGCAGGTCGAGGCGCTGCGGGCGGTCCTCGCCGCCGCGGGCATCGAGCTTGGAACCATCGCGGCAACGCCACCCGACCAAGAACTTGCGCGCCGCCGTGCGCTGCGCCCGAAGGCCGACGTGAAGCTTTCGGATGCCGCGCGCTCGCTGGTTGCCGATTTCGCCGGCGCGCGCGCCGACATCGCCGAGCGTCGCAAGCGCGGTGAGACGAGCGTACGCCGTGCGAACGTTGCAGCCGCCGCGACGCAAACCGTTGCGCCGTTGCAAGTTGCACCGCCGGCACCGGGTACACTGTATCACGTCGGCACGTTGCGCGGCGGCCAAGCTTTGCATCACGCGGGCAATATCGTTGTCGTTGGCGACGTCAATCCTGGTACGGAGCTGGTTGCAACCGGCGACATTGTGGTGTTCGGACGTTTGCTCGGTGTTGCACATGCGGGCGCGCAGGGCGATAATGATGCAAAGGTCTACGCATTGGACCTGCAAGCAACGCAATTACGCATTGCCACCTGTATCGCGGTCGATGAGGAGCGTTCGCGCAACGCATCGGAACCGGAGGTGGCGTTTGTGCGCGATGGGCGCATAACCATCGCCTCATTTTCAAAAGCTGCGGAGGTACCCGGATAGCATGGCAGGACGTCGCATCGTCGTTACGTCGGGCAAAGGCGGTGTGGGCAAAACCACGACGACCGCAAATCTCGGCGCAGCGCTGGCCAAACGCGGGCTGCGCGTGGTGCTGGTCGACGCGGATATCGGCTTGCGTAATCTCGATCTCGTGCTGGGCCTCGAGAAACGCATCGTCTTCGATCTCGTCGAGGTTGCCGAAGGCCGCTGCCAATTGCGTCAGGCGCTGATCAAAGACAAGCGCTTTGAGTCGCTCGCGATTCTTCCGGCGGCGCAAACGCGCGACAAGGACGCGATCACGGAAGCGCAGTTCGAAGCGATCGTCGCGCAGGCGGCCGAGCAGGCCGACTACGTGCTGATCGATTGTCCGGCGGGCATCGAAGGCGGCTTTCGCAACGCCGTCGCGGGCGCAAAGGAAGCAATCGTGATCACCACGCCCGAGGTTAGCGCGATTCGCGACGCCGATCGCGTGGTCGGCAAGCTCAACGATCGCGGACTACCGATGCGCCTGATCGTCAATCGCTTGCGCCCCGAGATGGTCCGCACCGGCGATATGCTTTCGGTCGAGGACGTGTGCGAGATCCTTGCGATCGAGTTGCTCGGCATCGTTCCCGACGACGCCGAGGTGATCGATACAACCAACCGCGGCGAGCCGATCGTGCTCGATCCCGCCGCGCGCTTGGGCCCAATCTACGAAAAGATCGCACGCCGTCTCGAGGGTGAGATGGTGCCGTTCACGAGTTTCGACTCGCAAGGCTTCTTCGGCAAACTCTTCGGCGCACTCAAGGCGGGGTAACAATGGCGATGCATATCCTTCGACAAGCTCAGGATGATAAGCCGCAAGCCGTCGCTGCTCCGGCACCCAAGCTGGGGCGGGCGATCGTCGTGACCTCAGGCAAAGGCGGCGTCGGAAAAACGACGACGACCGCCAACCTCGGCACGGCGCTCGCACAACGCGGCGCAAAGGTCGCGCTGGTCGACGCCGACGTCGGCTTGCGCAATCTCGATATCGTCCTTGGTCTCGAGAGCCGCGTGAAGTATCACGTGCTCGACGTGCTCGAAGACAAGGTGAGCCTCGAAGAAGCGCTCGTGCCCGACAAGCACAGCGACACGCTGGTGCTGCTCGCCGCCGCACAAGCGCGTGAAAAAGAGGAAGTCGACACCGAGAAGATGCGCGCGCTGGTCCAAAAGCTGCGCGAGAGCTACGACTACGTGCTGATCGATTGCCCGGCCGGCATCGAGCTGGGCTTCAAGAACGCGATCGTCGGCGCCGACGAAGCGATCGTCGTCTGCACCCCCGAAGTCTCCGCCGTGCGCGACGTCGATCGCGTCGTCGGATTGCTCGGTAACCGGTTCAAGCCGCAACTGATCATCAATCGTCTGCGTCCGCAACTCGTGAAGAAGGGCAAGATGCTCTCGGTCGAGGATGTCAACGCAATTCTGCGCCTGCCGCTGCTAGGCGTCATTGCCGACGAACCGGAGATCATCATTACCACTAACAAAGGCGAGCCGCTCGCACTGCGCCACGATGGCGAAACGGCGAATGCCTACCATGCCATCGCCGCACGTATCGCCGGCGAAGATGTCGCCGCTCCCTCGCCCGAGCTCAAAGAGTCGTTTATGGACAAGCTTGGGTCGCTCTTCGGAGGGAAGCGCGCATGATTGAATGGGCCCGGAAAATTTTCGGCGGTCCCGCCTCGAGCACGACCGCCAAAGAGCGGCTGCGCTTGGTACTAATGACCGACCATCTCGCACTTGCGCCCGATATCATCGAGAACATGAAGCGCGACCTGGTCGACGTGATCTCGCGCTACGTCGAAGTCGATCGCGACAAAGTCGAAGTGAGCTTCGAGCGCGAGGACCGCGCGCTTGCGATGCTGGCAAACATTCCGATCGTCTCGGTCAATCGGCCGAGCCCGCCTCCGGAGCCGCCGCGTCCGCCGACGTGTCTCGGGACCGCCGCCGCGGCGCCGCCGGCGAAAGAAGCCGCCGACGCAGAATCCAGCGCCGGCGCATTGAAGTAGTCCGGGATGGCGGTTCTCTCCCTGGGCATCGACACCCGGCGCTACGTTCGGAACTTCAACTGGCCGCTCGCGATCGCACCGCTGCTGATCGCGATCCTCGGCGTACTCTGCATTCAGTCGGCGAACTTGCACAACGTCGACGCGTACGGCGAGTACAAGAAGCAGCTGCTGTTCATTCTGCTCGGCGTGCCGTTGATGTTTGGTTTTTCGCTCGTGGACTACCGCACTTGGCGGCGGTGGGCGCCCGCGCTGTACGTCATCAATCTACTCGTGCTGCTCTTTATCTTGCGCGGCGGCCACTCGGCGCTCGGCGCCCAGCGCTGGATTCAACTCGGTCCGCTACAGTTTCAACCGTCTGAACCCGCAAAGCTCGTTCTTGCAATCTCGCTCGCGTTCGTCTTGTGCCGCAATACCTACGATCGCATTCAGGATTTGTGGAAGCCGCTCCTGACCGCGGGAATTCCGGCGTTGCTGATTCTCAAACAGCCCGACCTCGGCACGTCGCTCGTGATCGGCGCGATACTCACCGTGCAACTCTTCTTTGGATTACCGAAGCTTGGTGACTTTCTCATCTACGTGATGGCGGTGCTCACGGCAGGCGCCGCAGCCGTCGGCACCAACGCAATTTTGAAGCCGTTTCAAAAAGCGCGGCTCTTCGTCTTTCTCAATCCGCACGCCGATCCACAGGGCGCCGGCTACAATCTCAATCAATCCAAGATTGCCGTTGGCAATGGCGAGTGGTTTGGCCGTGGCTTGCATCAAGGCACGCAAACGCAGTTGAACTTCGTGCCGGAACACTCGCGCGATTTCATCTTCACCGTGCTTGCCGAGGAGTTTGGTTTCCTGGGCGCGCTGGCGCTCGTTGTACTGTACGGCTTCTTGCTCTACGGTGGCGTTCGGACGATGATCGTCGCGCGCGACCGTTTCGGCTTCTTGCTCGCCGCGGGTATCGTCGCAATGTTGTTCTTTCACATCCTGATCAACATCGGGATGACGATCGGTATCATGCCGATCACCGGTATTCCGCTACCGTTTATGTCGTACGGCGGCTCGGCGATTCTTACCGACTTTGCGGCGGTCGGCGTGTTGCTGAACATCTACTCGCAAAAAGATCGCGACGTCTTAGGCAACGCGTAGCACACTCCGCAAGAAATTTGCGCGACAAGCTCCCATTCGGGCATCGCGTCGAGCACCACGCGCTCGACCGGCGTATGATAAAGCAGCCATGTCGTACCGGGATCGCGGCGATCGGCGATGCTTGCAAGGGTCATGCGCAGCGCCTGCGCATCAAAGGGATTAAAGAGAAACACGACCAGATCGCCGGGCGGATAGTGCGCGATGCGAGCGTCGTCACGTACGAGACGAACGTCGTGACAGGCCAGCTTGTGCTTACGCGCCATTGCAAGGTTCTCTTTGGCGACTTCGTAAAGGGCTGGGGAGACCTCAATGCCGACAATTTGTTTGAACGGGTGCTCCGCCGCGAGGATCAGCGCGCGACCCATACCAGCGCCAACATCGACGAAGGTAGATCGCGTGATCGCATCTTTTGGGACGAGCTTAAACAATTCGCGAAAGTCCGCGACGGGGACGGCTTCGTAGTGGGTGGCATGCGCGCCCGCGTCGCCGACGGCGTCGGGATCGAGATCGGTGACCCAGAGCACGGCATGCGTGGTAACGCCGTATTCGCGATCGAACCACCGCCCGCCACTGCGCGACTTCGCCACGCATGAAGCTTCCCTATCGTGTGGGCGACTCATTTACCATGCCGATCGGCGATGGTTCAACCGTCGAGGCGCGCATCGTCGCGCACGATCATCACACCGTCGTTATCGCCGTCTCCGATCTCGTTTTGCGGGTGAGCGATCGTGCGCTCGTGCTGCACCGCTGGAAGATTATCAAAGACAGTGTCATCCCGAGCGTAGCGCAGCGTAGTCGAGGGACCGACACTCCCGTTGTTGACGCCTTTATCAGCCCTGCGCATGCGGAGCGGATGGTTGCGACGCACTTGGGTATTGCAAACCTTGAGCTGCCGCCACTGCGCGTGCACAACGCATGGAAGCCGCAGGTTCTTCCCGATGCGCGTTACTTGCGCATCACCGGGCGCGACGTTACGCTCGACCCGCGTACCCTTTCACCGCAGCTCGAAGTACTCGATTGCTCGGGCGTTACACTGACGTCGCTTGCATTTCCGCGCACACTGCGCGCGCTTCGCCTTGCGTGGATTGCGACGCCGGTCGATCTGCGCGAACTCGTGTCGTTGAATTTGCGGACGCTGCATCTCGAGGAGTTGCGCGAAGTACGTGGCGTCGATGCGTTGGCCCGCTTCACCACGCTGCAGCAGCTCGAAATGTTGGGCTTCTGGCAGCTTACGCTCGAGGATGTGAAGCCGCTGCTCGATTTGCGCAACCTGCTGCGCGCCGAAATCGACATCGGCGGCCGGCGCAAGAACGTTGAGCTCTATAAACGCACGAACTGGGCCTATCCCTGGCCGTTTGAGCTAGACGCGACGTAGTGCGGTGAGGTGCGCTGCTTGGACGAAGCGATTGATCTCGGCGGTCATCATCGGGTCGGGATGCACCCAGGCGAGCGTCTGAATGTACTTCCCGCGCTGTTGCCGGATGCCGGGTAGTGCGCGCGCGTTAATCCGCATCTCTTTAAAAGGTGCGGCGTCGCCCTTGAGCATCTCGCTTGGGAGCGTGAAGCGTAGGTTGACGACCCATTCTTGCCGCAGCACATGATCGATCAGGATGCGCGCGCCACCGGTGCTTACGTCAACGAGGGTCGCTTCCATCGAGCCGGGTACCTCGACGATCGCGATGCGAACCGGCACGTCGACGTCGATGCGCCGATGCGCGCGTTGCTCTTGTGCCGAGCGCGTCGGCTTGCTGGGTTCGGTTCCACGCCGGGTCACGGCGAGGTCGCGCCGTTGCTCCAGCACGATGAAGCGGTGCAGCGCCTCACGCGTTTCGTCGTCGAGATTTTCGAACTCGACCGCGTATTTGAAGGCGCGCTCGCTGGGCATGAAGGTAACCTTGCGGATCCGCCCAGGCAAGCGGAGATGCGGTTGCCCCTCCCGTGGGAGATCGAACTCCACCGCCGATTTTTCCTTGAGCGCGGCCCGCGCCGAGATCATGCCCCCTCCGCCCGAGAGATCGGTGAGCGTCGCGGCCACCGGGGCGCGGACCCCTGAGACCCGCAGGTCGATGGGCAACGCCATCGGATGGCGGTAGGCTGTCCGGCGGTTAGAAGCCACTACCGGCTCCTTGCCATAGCCAAAAAGCGCGGCTGGTAAGGCGCGAGGAACATTCTATATGCATCATGGCCCAAAAGGGCCAGGCTGTCGAGGGGCTTTGGCCTCAGAGAAGGTCCGCTTGCCAAGTCCCCTGAACTTCGTCGGCGTTTTAAAGATTTCTACCAGGAGCGCGACGCTGACGTAGTGATCCCGGGCCATTGCCCCGCCGGATCGCCGTCGCCGCCCTCCAGACTAACTGAGGAAAATTTGTCAACCGAGATACTGATCTCGAGCGACCCGTGGGAAAATCGGGTCGCCATTCTTGAAAACGGCACGCTTGCCGAACTCTATATCGAACGCGAAGAACGCGTTATCGGCTCGATCTACAAGGGGAAAGTTCAAAACGTGTTGCCCGGTATGGGCGCTGCGTTTGTCGACATTGGACTTGGGCGTAACGCCTTCTTGTACGTCGACGACATCAACAAGCAACCCTTAAACATCGGCGACGTGGAGATCACGCACGGGCATTCCGGCTTCACCATCAGTGAGAAGGTGAAGAAGGGCGACGACGTCCTGGTGCAGATCGTCAAGGAACCGCGCGGCCTCAAAGGCGCGCGTATCTCCACCAACATCTCGCTGCCCGGCCGCTATCTGATCTTGATGCCGACCGGCAAGTATTCCGGCGTCTCGCGCAAGATCGAATCGGCCGACGAGCGCAATCGCCTCAAAGCGGTGATGAAGCGCATTCGTCCCGAAGGGATGGCGACGGTCGTACGCACGGCGGCAGCCGGCGTAAGCGAAGCCGAGCTGATCGCCGATCTCGGCGTGCTCATTCGCATGTGGCACGGCATTCTCGAAACGTTCAAGCGCGCGCCGTCGCCCTCACTCTTGCACCGCGACATGAACCTGGTCTACAAGGCGGCGCGTGACTTCATCACGGCCGACGTCGAGCGCGTGTTGATCGACGACGAAGTAGAGTACCGGAAAGTCCGCGAGTTTCTGCAGTTACTTGGTCCGCAGTATCTCGATCGCGTACAGCACTATAACAATGGGCGCGATCTCTTCGGCGATTTCAATGTAACCGACGAACTGCAGCGCTTGCTCAAACCCAAAATCAACCTACCCGCCGGCGGATCGATCGTCATCGAATCGACGGAGGCGCTCACCGTCATCGACGTCAACTCGGGCAAATTTACCGGCGGTAAGAACCTCGAAGATACGATCGTCAAAACCAACATCGAGGCGGCAAGTGAGATCGCACGCCAAGTGCGTCTGCGCGATATTGGCGGCATCATCGTCGTCGACTTCATCGATATGGCATCGGAATCGGCGCGCAACAAAGTCATCAAAGCGCTCGAAGATGGTCTACGTCGCGACCGCACGCGTGCAACGATTCAGTCGTTCTCGAATCTCGGATTGCTCGAATTCACACGCAAGCGTATCGGCAAAGATCTTGGTGCGCAGTTGCGCGGCACATGCCCAACCTGTAGCGGCACCGGCGCCGTGATGTCGCCGCAATCGGTGGCAATCGACACGATGCGCCACGTGCGCCAGAGCGGTCATCGCGATCACGAGCATCATCCAGTGCTCGTACACGCAGCACCAACGGTCGCTGCACAGATGGAATTCTGGTACGAAGAAGAGGTCAGTGACCTCGCCAAAGAGATCGATGCCAAGATTCACGTGCGCGTCGATCCGTTGCTGCACCCGGAGCGCTCGCGTATCGAACGCATTACCAAACCGATCGAACAGTTGCGCCCGATCCGCGTCGGCGACGAAGTGCAAGTGGATCTGTTGCCCGGACGCTTACCGAATCCGACCTCGGCAACGGCCGTCGTCGGCGATCGTGTCGTCGAAGTTGAGAATGCCGCGAACAACGCCGGCAACTATGCCAAGATTCGTATCCTCGACGTCGACGATGCAGACGACTATGTGCTCGCCGAAATGGTGTCTGCGGGTGCGAGCGTGGCAGCCGAGGGCAAGAAGAAACGGCGCCGCGGCGGCAAGGGACGCAAAGTTGCGCTCACCGTGGCCGAGCAGACCGCGGAGCTGCGCGAGCTAGCCGCCGAAGCGGCATCGATGCAACAGGCGCGTCCGCCGATCGGCATCACGCAAGCAACCGAAGAGGAAGAGGCCGAAGATCCGGCGCTCGTCGCCGAGACGAAGGCGGAGCATCTGCCCGATGCAATTGTCATCAACGAAAGTGAAGCGCGCGCTGCCGGTGAGGGTCACGGCAAACGTCGCCGTCGCCGTCGGCGTCGTGGACGCGGCGGTCGCGGCAATGGCGAGCAGCAGCACTTCGATGTGGCCGCGCAGGTCGGCATCACGCCGCAAAGCGCCGCTGCACAAGCCGATCTCGACGAAGATGAAACCGAAGACGAAGACGCGCAGCCGCCGCTCCACGTTGCGGCAAGCACGAACGGCAATGTGAACGGCGAGGCCGGACAAGGCCGTCGACGCCGTCGTCGCCGCCGCCGCGGCGGACGCGGTGCCGGTGGGGACCGTCCGGGTGATGGTGTGACCGGTTCGCTCCCGATGGCATCCTCGGTGCCGGATCGTCACGTCTTCCGTGTCGATTCGCAAGGCTCGGCGCAACCAACCGGCATGACTGCGCCACGCGAACCGTCGCGCGCAATCGCGCCGCTACGCAAGGCTGGGCCGCCGGCGGTTGAAGCACCGCCGCCGCATCTCACGCTGCCGGCCCAAGAAGTCGGACGCACGAAACCTGCGCGCCGTCGTCGCACCAAAGCAGACGGACCGCCGGGTGAACTCGAGACGACCACCGTTCGCGCGCTTGCGCCGGGTAAGGCGACGGAGCCCGCAAAAGAGGCGTCGGCAAGCACCACGCGGCGGCCGCGCAAAAAGAAACCGGTTGAAGAACCCGTGGCTGCGGCCGCCAAGCCGTCCGGCGTGAAAAAGACGTCGACGCGCAAGAAGGCGTCGACGTCCACGACCACTCGGAAGAAAAAAGCTACGTAATTTCTTTATTTCACCATCGATCGAGCGGCTCGATTAGCGTCGTGTCCGTGACCGGCGGTGTGAGCATGGGCGCATGAAGAAAATCGTGGTTTTCGCTGATATTGTCAAACGAGATCGTCGCATTGGTGACGACTCGCCGGTGCTGCAGAAAAAGCGGTTGGTCTGCGCTCTCATTGGAGATCAGCGGCGCGCCTCCGTCGAGCGTGAAGTTGATCGTCCACGGCACATCGACCAGCGGCGCAATAGTGAAGTTACCGGCCACGAGCGCTTTTCTTGGAAGATAATCGTTCTCGCCGACCCACAGTTCGCGTAGTCGGTTGACTTTCGGCTTGTGCAACGGTGTCAGGCGTAGGTGATAGGCGTCCACGCCGCCGACAGGTTCAGTTCCCAGCAACGATACAGCGTAGTCGCGTTTGTCCGTTGAAACGACCGCAATTGTTGGAAGTGACGGGGCTGGACCAAATGTTGGTGTTTCGCCGGAACGTTGTTGAAGCCGTAGGCCGAACATATACGTTGGGCTCAGAATTGGAACGCCCAGGACATCGGCAGACGAGGCCGGACGCCCAATCGAAATGCTCGTATCGCTCCTGCCGCTACCGGCTCCGCCCGAGAGATAGAAGTGAATCGAAAAGTTCGTGCCACGAGGCGTGGTCGGGTTTACTACTTCTTCCTTGCTGATCGAGCTAACGAGGATGTTATCGCTGTCGCCACACGATGCGACGTAGTGATTCGTTCGCGGCGTCGAGCCATCATCGCCGCTTACCGCGATCGTGTAATCGATGCGCTGGGGGTAGCGTGCGACGGTGACTGCCGAACGCGCGCGCTGAAAGATTGCGTACGCGTCGGCTGCTGGGCTGGCGATCATAGCGGGCATTTGTTCCCTCCCAGACACCAATGTAGGCGAGGTTTTCGAGCCTCGTGGGACGTCTTCCGGCCGTGGACCGCAATAAAGAAAGAGCCCGGCGATTTAGCCGGGCTCTTTGTTCGTATCGCTTCCCTCGACTACGGGGCTTCGCCCCTACGCTCGGGGTGACAAGGCTATTCGGCGTTGCCGTTGATCAGATCCAAGTGCGCGATCTGTTGGCCGATGTACTCCATCGCCTTGCGCAGCTGCGGATCGTTCTTCGGATCACCGAAGCGCGACGAGCGCGGTTCGGCGACCGCGATGTCGGGTGCAATGCCGAGATGGTTGATGTCGCGATTGTGCGGCGTGAGATATCGCGCCGTCGTGATCTTCACGGCTGAGCCGTCAGGTAGCGGATAGATCGTCTGCACGACGCCCTTGCCGAAGGTCTTCGCACCAATGAGCGTGCCGACGCCGCTATCCTGGATCGCGCCCGAGGTGATCTCCGAGGCCGACGCAGTGTACTGATTGACGAGCACTGCGAGCGGGACCGGTGTGATTGCCGTGTCGTTGGCTTCGAGCGTCGTGATGTTCGAGCCGCGCGATTCGACCGAAACGATCGGGCCGGATGCGATGAACTTCGAGCTTACGCCGACCGCGGCTTGCAGATAGCCGCCGCCGTTGTTGCGCAGATCCATAATGATCGCTTTCGCGCCCTTTTTGTGCAGGCGATCGAGCGCGGCCGCGAGTTCGGTCGACGTGTCCCTACCGAACACGGTCAACGCCACATAGCCGATGTTGCCGGGCAGCATCTTGTCGAAGACGCTGATCTGATGGATCTTCGCGCGCGTGAGGGTGATCGGCGCGAGCGCCTTACCGTCGCGCTGCAGCGTGATGGAAACTTTGGTGCCTTCTTTACCGCGCAAATGCCCGCTCGCGCGATCGGTGGTCCAGCCCTTGGTCGATTCTCCGTCGATCGCGATGATCAGATCGTCTTGCTGGACGCCCGCCTTATCGGCGGGAGCATTCGGTACGACGTCGCTGACCGCGATGTACTTGCTCGCATCGTCCGCTTGAATCACGATGCCCGTGCCGCCGAAGTCCGCACCGTCGAGTCCGGTGTTCAGTTCGGCATAGTCTTTCGGATCGAGAAAGACCGTGTAACGGTCCTTCACCGAGTTGAGCATGCCCGCGATTGCCGAATAGGTAAGATCGGTCGCGGAAACTTTCTTGCCCGCGGCGCGCTGCGCGTCTTCGATGTCGAGTTCGATCGAGTGCAGATTCGCAGTGTCGTCGCTCGTGGCATGGAAGGCCGGAACCTTCGTGGTGACATGATGCTTGCCGAGCGTGTAATCTAATCCGTCACGTGCGCCGTCGAGAACTTTCTGGTCGTCGACCTTCTTGTAGAACTCGGTCGTAAGATAATGATAGCTCGTCGTGACTTCGTTGGTTTGTGCTGCGCTGATCACGGACGTCGTGGGCGTTGTTGAAGCCGCCTGGACCGCATGAAGTCCAAGAACCGCGGCGCCGACGGCGCTCGCAAGGGCGAGGGAGAGAGTGCGCTTCATGGTAGCCGATCTATTGTTGAAGTTGTGCAAGTTGAGCCTTGGCAGCGGCAAGCTGTTTGTCGGCGGGAGTGTCGAGCGGCACGTCGTCGCCCTGTGCAATAGCAACGTCCGGGTTGATGCCTTTGTGTTGAATCTCGCGCCCGAGCGGCGTGAGATACCGTTGCGTCGTGATCTTTAGCGCTCCGCCATCGGGCATATCGTAAATGCTCTGGATAACGCCCTTGCCGAAGGTCTTGGTTCCCACGATCTTCGCCAGGTGGTAATCCTGTAACGCGCCGGCGGTGATCTCCGATGCGCTGGCCGTGTAGCGATTCACCAAGACGACGAGCGGTTGTCCGCCGATTGCATCGCCGCGCGCTTCTTCGACCTGGCGATGGCCTTCACGATCGATCGTTGAGACGATCGTGCCTTGCGTAACAAAGTAGCTCGAGATATCGATCGCTGCACTGACCAGACCGCCGCCGTTGTAGCGCAGGTCGAGAATGTAACCCTTGGCGTTGTGCTCTTTACCGAAGAGCAGAGCTTGCTTGATTTCGCTCGCCGAGGTCGAGCCAAAGTCGCTGAGGCGGATGTAGTCGTAGCCGTCCTCCATGTGCTTCTGCACCGTGGGAACGTGAATGATCGCGCGCGTGATCGAAAAGCGACGTTCGTTCGTCTTCTTGTACGGGTGCGTGGTCAAGACGACGTGAGAGCCTTCCTCACCACGGATCCAACGCTCGATGACGTCGATTGGCACGCCTTTGACGCTGCGCCCGTCGACGGTGTCGACGATCTCGCCCGGCTTCATACCGGCGAGTGCGGCGGGAGCGCCGTCGATCGGTTGGAGTACGACCTCGCCGTCTTTGAGTTGCAGAATGTAGACGCCGATCCCACCGAAGTCCCCGCCGTTGAGTTGCTCTTGCAAGCTTTGAATCTCGTGCGGGGTGAGATAGACCGTGTACGGGTCATCGACCGAGTTCATCACGCCGGTCAGTGCGACTTGCGTGAGCGCGTTTGTGCCACCGCTCAGATGCGCGCCATAGGTGCGCTGCGCGTACGCGACGACGTCGGCCAGACGCTGCGCGTCGGTTTGCGGGTCGCCGCTTGCAATCTCGTTGGGCAATACCGGATGCGCAACGTGATTGCTGTGCAAATACTTGGTGAGCGCCTGCGCTTCGCCGCGAAACGGCGTCTGCGGTTCGAACGGCTTGTAGTACTCGGTCTCGAGATCGGTAAGCGCCTTGTCGAAGAGCGCGGCCGGCGGAATATTGGTGGCCACTCCGTCGTGTCCCGTAGTGTTTGCCATGCTCACACTGAACTGCGCGCCCGGCGGCTGCGCGTCAAATCCGCGCACGACGAGATAGAGCGCGCCCGCAAGCGCCACGATGAGAACCACGAGCGCCGCAATCAGCGCCCTGAATTTACCGGCCATAGGATCGATCATACCCGCCTACCTTAACGACGGGTGCACCCTATTCCGTTTCTTTGCAGTGTTAATGCAAGCGAGGGGCCGGATCGACCGGCTTCCCGTTGAAGCGGATCTCGAAATGCACGTGCGGCCCGGTGCATTCGCCGGTGCAGCCGACCGCTCCGATTGCCTGACCCTGCTTGACTTGCTGTCCTTCGGAAACGTAGAAGGCCGAAAGGTGCCCGTAGCCCGTCGAGTACCCGCCGCCGTTATCAATCAAAATGTAGTTGCCGTAGCCCCCGTACCACTTCGCTATCAGCACCGTTCCGCCGGCCGAGGCGGTGAGTGTCGTGCCGGTCGGCGCGGCGATGTCGAGACCTTGGTGAAATTCCGGCGCGCCGCCAAACGGATTGGATCGCCACCCGAACGGCGACGTGATCGTGCCCGAGACCGGCCACGCAAACGAGCCGGGGGACGACGGCACATAGTTGCCGGCGATGCCCTGCGCTTTGCGGTGCGCTTCGAGTTCGCGTTCGCGCGCTTGAATCAACGCTTCGAGCTGCGCTTCTTCCGAAGCGGAGAGGTCTTCCATCTCGGCGACTTCGTTTGCAACGTGGCGGCGCTGCGAATCGGCAACGGCCACCAGATTGCGGCGCTCATCAGCGAGCGTAGCGAGCTGGTTTTTGGCGCGCACCTGATCTTGCTGCTCACTTGAAAGTTGGAGCTGGGTCTGTTCGAGCGCAGCTTGCGTCGCGGCCACGCGCGCGGCAGCAACGCGGCGTTCCTTGACGGCTTTTTCGTTGGCGTTGATGAGCAGGCGGAGATCTTCCCAGCGCTCTACGAACTCGGTAAAACTCCGTGCCGAGAGGAGCACTTCGGCATAGCTCAAGTCGCCGTTTTCGTAGATTTCGACCAGCCGCTTGCGCAACGCGTCGTCGTGCACGCGCAACGAACGCTCCGCGGCCTCGAGTTGCACGCTATTCCAATTGGCTTTGTTCTGGGTCGAATGCTCTTGCGCGTTGAGTTCGTTCAGATGCCCGGTGACGTTGTCGATCGCTGCATTCGTCTCGCTGAGCTGCGACTGGAGCCCCTGCACCTTTACCGTTGCCGCATTCAGTTGCACCTTCTTCGCGTGAAGACGTGCCTGAATCGCTTCGGCTTTCTTGCGCTCCGCCTCAATGCGTTGCTGCAACGTCGAAGTCTTGGCGCCGGCGAACGACGGCATGAACAAAAGGATCGCGAGAACGGCAAGTATTCTGCGAAAGGTCACTGGCGGCGTTTGTCCTTTACGTAGACCGAGCCGGCAATCGACTTGGCGTAGCGCTTCAGTTCGGCGGCGGCTTCGCCGACCTGGGCATAGTTGGAAAGCTGGCCGCGATCGTTGTTTACGATCGCCATCGAAATCGTCATGATCGGGAAGCGTTGGATCGCGCCGCGGCGGTCGCGCGTTTCAATGTATCCGGCGCGCAAATCCTTGGCGGAATACAGGATGCGAATGTCCTTGTCGAACTCGCCGATGACTTCTTTGGCAATTTCCTCCGCGCGCTCGGTCTGCGTTACAACGATGAAATCGTCGCCGCCGATGTGCCCAACGAAATCGTTGGTCGTTCCGCGCCGGCGCACGACGTCGACCGTGACGTGTGCGACCAATTGAATTGCCTCGTCGCCGTGCGTGAAGCCATACACGTCGTTAAACGCCTTGAAGTTGTCCAGATCGCTGTAGATCACGGCGAACGGCTCGAGACCTTCGAGTCTTCGGCGCAGCTCGGCCTCGATGGCGAGGTTGCCCGGCAGTCGCGTGAGCGGCGAAAGCGACGAATCGACCTCGACACGGCGGATTTTCGCGCGAACACGAGCGAGCAACTCTTGCGGACCGAACGGCTTGGTGATGTAGTCGTCCGCGCCCGCTTCGAACCCGCGCAATTTGTCCTCGGTCTCGCCCTTGGCGGTGAGAATGATGATCGGCACGTTCGCAATCGTGGGGTTCTGATGGTTGCGAATGCGTTTGGCGACTTCGTAGCCGTCCATGTGCGGCATCATCAAATCAAGCAGCACGATATCGGGTTGCACTTGTTCGATCAACTGGAGCGCCTCGGGACCGTCGGCCGCAGTTTCGACGGCGAAGCCCGCGAGTTCTAAATTCGTGGCGATGATCTTCCGTAAGTTGCGGTCGTCGTCGACGACTAGTACGCGGTGTCCGGCACCTTGCGCGAGCTCCCTCACGCGGTCACGCGCGATCCGGGAAGCACGATCGTGAACGTGCTGCCGCTGTGCGGCGTGCTCTCGACCGCGAGCGTTCCGCCGTGAGCTTGCACGATTTCGCGCGCGATCGTGAGACCGAGTCCACTTCCGCCGGTCGCCGCCGCGAGATTACGTTCGACCCGGTAGAAGCGCTCGAAGATGTATGGAAGGTGCTCTTCGCCGATACCGATTCCGCGATCGCGGACGCGAACGGCGACGCGTTCGCCTTCGTCGGCGCCCTCGATCACGACCGAGGTTGTGTCGGGCGAGAACTTCAACGCGTTGTCGACGAGATGCATGAGCGCATTGCCGAGCAGATCGGGATCGCCGCTCAGGGTGACGGCAGTCGAGACCCGCTCGATGCGTACGGCCGCAGTCGGTCCCAGGCGTTGCGCCGCTCCGTCCAGCAAGCGGTCGAGCGTGATGCTTGCCCGCTTTTCGAGCAAGTGCTGTGCCTTCACGCGGCCGACCAGCAAAAGGTCCTCGACCGCGCGTGCCAGCCGGTCGGCTTGCTCCTCGATCGTGGAAAGAAAGTCCGCTCGATCGTCCGCCGCGAGCGCGTCGGGATTAGCGCGCAAGGTCGTCGCGTAGGCTTTGATCGTCGCGATCGGGGTCTTCAACTCGTGCGATACTGCGGCGACGATCTCGTCTTTGAGTTGCTCGATCGCGGCGAAACGAACTTCACGGCCGAATGAAATCAGCCAACCGTCGTCGATCGAGAGGACGGTCGCGTGTAACACGCGGCGCCGCTCGTCGTTGCTCTGGAGTTCGATCGGTTCGGGCACGACCGCGAGTCCAAGCGGTGGTTCGATGCGAGCGAAGAGCTCATCGAGTGATTTACGGACGGCGTCGATGCGCGCGACTCCGGTAATTGCTACGGCACCGTTGCTCCAAGCCGAGACGAGCCCGTCGGCGCCGACAAATGCAATACCGTCGGAGATGCAATCTGCGAGAGCATCAAAATCGACATCGACGCGCAAATGCATTGACGTTACGTCCGCAGATGCCGGCCGACCGAGTACCATGAGGCAGCGACACCAATCGCGCCGCCCGCCGCGAATAATTCGGCCACGAGCACGGGCACATTGATGGTGGAACTGCCGAATTGGATGAACGGCAGCGAAAGCACCAGGTTCGGCCAAACGGTGAGTCGTGCGATCGCCAGGATTAGGACGGCAATGCATGCACCAAGGATGCCCGCGATCAGTCCTTCGCAGATAAATGGCGCACGAATGTACATATTGGTCGCCCCGACGAGCTGCATGATCGAGATTTCACGCCGGCGCGCAAAGACCGTGAGGCGAATCGTGTTTGAAATGATCACGCACGCAACGATCAAGAATGTGGCGATGGCGCCGATGCTCACGCGCCGCAGCACTTGTACGGCGGAGACGAGCCGCGCGATCACGTCACCCTGATAGACGACGTTTTCGACGCCGCTCAACGTGCGCGCGCTCGTGGCAATCGCCGGAACGAGGCTTGGATCTTTGGCTTGCACGCGGAGCTTATCGGGCAATGGGTTTTCGGTGAGCAGCGAGCCGGTGTCGATTTTTCCGTGCGTCTGCGCACTGAGTTCGGCGAGGCCCTGTTTTTTCGGGACGAATTGAATCGACGCGACGCGCGGATCGTGCTGCATCGCTGCGCGCACGGCATCCTCTTGCGCCGTCGTCGCATTTTCCGTGAAATAAATTGAAAACTCGACCTGGCTCAAAAGCTCGTTGCCGAGTCCGGCGAGTGTTTCTCGAACGAAGAGGAAGCTGCCCAAGAGGACGATGGTCATTGCGACCGTGCCGATTGCGGTCGCCTGCATGCCTGCGTTGCGCGTGAAGTTGCGCAACACTTCACCCAGAAAGAATTTGACCTTGCCCGAGTCCAAGATAGTAATAGCCCCGTTCTTCGTCGGTTACGATTTTGCCGTCTTCGAGTCGCACGACGCGGCGGCGCATGCGATCGACGACGGCTTGGTTGTGTGTGGCGACGAGCACCGTCGTGCCCTTGAGGTTGATGCGTAGCAGCAATTCCATAATCTCTGTCGTGTTCGACGGATCGAGATTGCCGGTAGGTTCGTCACAGAGCAGAATTTTAGGATTGTTGACGAGCGCGCGTGCGATCGCGGTGCGTTGTTGCTCGCCGCCGGAGAGTTCGCCCGGATACATGCGGCTCTTGTGCGCGAGTCCGACGAGGTCGAGCGCGCGCGGTACTTGCCGCATTACGTCCTTCGTGTGCGCCCCGGTCACTTGCATTGCGAACGCGACGTTCTCCCACACGGTCTTGTCGCTGAGCAGTTTAAAATCTTGGAAGACGACGCCGAGATGACGGCGCAGCGCGGGTACGCGACTGCGACGCAAGCGCTCGACGCGAATTCCGTCGACGGTAATTTCACCGCTGCTCGGGACTTGTTCGCGATAGAGGAGACGTAAGAGACTCGACTTGCCCGTACCCGAATGTCCCACGAGGAAAACGAAGTCGCCTTTGGCGATTTCCAATGTGACATTATCAAGGGCACGCACGCCGTTTTGATAGACTAGCGAAACGTTGCGCAAGGAAATCATCGCTGCGAAAGGGTTTTTCCTTAAGCCAATCGCTATACCTCCGGGCTATGAATTTCGACCTCTCCGACGATCAGAAGGCGATCCAACGGCTCGCGCGCGAGTTCGCGCAAAATGAGGTGCGCCCGCGCGCCGAGGAGATGGATCGGGAGGAGGCCTTCCCCTACGAACTCGTTGCCGATATGGCCGAGCTTGGGTTCATGGGCCTGCCGTTCCCCGAAAAGTACGGCGGTTCGGGCGCTGATACGGTGAGCTATGCGCTTGCGGTGATGGAGCTCGGACGCGTCGATGCCTCCACGGCGATTACGATGGCCGCGCACGTCTCGCTTGGCGCCACGCCGTTTTATCTTTTTGGGACGGAAGAGCAGAAGCAGCGGTATCTCGTTCCGCTCGCGCAGGGGAAGATGCTGTGGGGCTTCGGGTTGACCGAGCCTAACGCGGGAAGTGATGCGGGCAACGTCCAGACGAAGGCCGTGCTGAAAAACGGCAACTGGGTCATCAACGGCACGAAGGCGTTCATCACCAATTCGGGGACCACGATCTCAGGTGGGACGACGATCACCGCCGTCACCGGCACGCGCGCCGACGGCAAGCCGGAGATCTCGAATATCATCGTGCCACAGGACACGCCCGGGTTCACCCGCAGCAAGAAGTATAAGAAGATGGGCTGGCGCGCGTCGGACACGCGCGAGCTGAGCTTCGTCGATGCGACCGTGCCGGAGGGGAACCTGCTCGGCAAACGGGGCGAAGGCTACCATCAGTTCTTACAGATACTTGATGGCGGACGGATTTCGGTCGCCGCACTTTCGGTCGGGCTTGCGATGGGCGCCTACGACGAGGCGCTGCAGTACGCGAAGGATCGCATCGCGTTCGGCAAACCGATCAGCAAGTTCCAGGCGATCCAGTTCAAACTCGTGGATATGCTGTGCGAAATCGAACATGCGAAGATGATGGTGCTTAAAGCTGCTTGGGAAAAAGATGAGGGCCGTGAGTTCGAGCAAACCGCGAGTTTGGCCAAACTCTACTCCGGCGAAGTCTCACGCCGCGTCGTGAACGAGGCCGTGCAAATCCACGGCGGCTACGGCTTCATGGACGAATATCCGGTGTCGCGCATGTATCGCGATCAGAAGATCAATGAAATCGGCGAAGGCACGAACGAAGTGCAACGCCTCGTGATCGCGCGCATGCTGGGATTATAGCTCTGACCTAGATGCCGAGGGCCACTCTAATGAGTGGCCCCGGTGACGCACAGCCCGATACCACACCAGCCTATCACCGTTTTCTCGGCTACGCAACAATCGTCGCGGGTGGAGAGTGCGAGAATCGAACTCGCGGCGCGCCAGTGTATCGGACTGTGCGTCGACACCATCGAAACTCCCCACCAGCGCACCTATCACGCGCGGCGGTCCCCGTGGAAAGACACCGCGAGGTTCATTAGGTTCTAAACGTCTCGGGTGCCAGCTCCCGCGGGAATGTCATGTTGTTCAAGCGGTAGTTCCAGATGAAGTGACCGATCTTCAATCCTAGTAAATGCGACGAGCCCTCGAGCGACCCATCGGTTACGATCCAGTAGCCGCTCACATCGGCGTAGTGCTGCTCGACCAATAGGGTAGATAAGAGCGTGTTCCAGCGAAAGCGTATCGTGCAGAAACGCATCGACTTGAGATCGACGGTGACATCGCTGAGCTGATCGCGCGGATCGCGTCGGCGTGCGACCAGATGCAGCGCGTGGCCCGGATCGCCATTGGGACATGTAGCCGCACCGCGATCCTGCACCGCGTAGATACTGGGACCGATGACGCTCACGGCGGCGATCGTGTGGAGTGAATCGTTCGGGGGCGGTGTCGGCTCGGCAATTGTCAGCGCGTCGCGCTGCGGGTCGGGGTTCTGATAGCCGACCATCCCGTCGCGGAGTGCGCGAAACGCGCCGAACCAGGTTGGATCGAAAAATGGTCGCGCTGAGACATAGCGCGCGCCGTAATCGCTAGCGTCGACGACCTCGCTTTCGTAGTCCTGCGTGCGATGCTTCACGCTCCAATCGGTCGGTCCAGAGCTTCCCTTGAATTGCAGCCACACTTTTCCACCGACGGTTTGCAGCCCGACGTGGACGTTGTTGTTGCTCTGTCCTTGCAGCTCGTACGTTACGTACGGTGGCTGAAGCACACGATCCATGGTGGCCACTGCGGTTGCGTAGAACGCTTGCGCGGAAGGCTCTGTCGCAGCGACGGGCGGCGCGTCAATGGCTTGCGCGATCTGCATGCTCGGGCTGTCGCCGGGGATATCGTTCGCTGTGTTCGTTAATACGATAACGCGCTCGTGTTGCTCGGGAAAGAACGCGTCGGTCGCGTCAAAGCCGAACGTATCGCCTTGCGCGACATCGGGCAACGCGATCAGTAGAAGCTGAAGATTCTTTTCCGGCACGATCCGTCCCGAATCGAGTGCCGCGTGCCACTTCACGAGATCCGCCGCACTCGTTACCACGTCGCCGCTCCCTATCGTCCACGAATCGTCCAGCGACTGCGATGGAGAGATCTGTCCGTGCGTGTAGGTATAGCCGCGTGCCATGTTCGCAAGGCTTTGCTCCTGCGCAATCGTCGCGCTCTCGGTCATGCCGGCGCGCGCAAAGAGATGTGTTGCGAGATAGTTGCTCCAAGACTCGCCCGAAGCTAGTTCGACAATGCGCCCGAGCAATAACGTGTTGGTGATCGAATATGCCGCGGATGTCCCCGGTGCAAAATCAAGCGGCTTATCGGATATGCGTGCCATCAGCTGCGCAAAAGTCGTGGGCGTGCGCGCGACTGTTGCAAAGCCCTGGCCGCCCGCATAAGGCGGAAGTCCGCTCGTGTTATCGAGCAGTTGGCGAACGGTGATCTCGCTCGCGTGCGGTGCGTTTGGGATATACCGTGCGACCGGCGCGTCCAGATCGATTTTGCGCGCCTCGACCAATTGCACGGTCGCCGCCGCGGTAAATTCACGCGTCAAGGAGCCCGTTTCATATTGCGTGTGCGCATCGGTGGGCTGTTGGGTGGTAATGTCCCGCACGCCATAGGCGCGCAGTGAAACGACTTGGCCGTCTCGCACGATCGCAACGGTCGCCCCAACGACGTGCGAACTGCGCATCAGCGACTCGACGGTCGCATCGTTAGGTGCCAGTGCAAGTGCGGCCACAAGCGCGAGCACCGAGGCGATCCTAGTCTTCGTCGTCTTCGTATTCAGCTTCGTCGGTATCCGGATCGATGCCCCAGCCTTCGTACGTGCCGCCAAGCGGTGTGATGATGCGCACGATCTCAGCGCGTGCGCCCTTGAGATTTTGCGGCGTGACGACCATCGAGCGGCTTGCTTCGATCACACCTTCGTACGATTCATCCTCGGTGGCAAAACCCGCGTTGCGTAGCGCCTGCAGTACCGCTGCTTCCTTGCCTTCAGGAATGTCGCAGTCAAAGACCACGTCGAATGCTCGCGCAAGATCCTCACCGGCTTCATCCATCTGGGCGATTTGATCGTTGTCGCGCGCCTCTTCGAGCTCTTCGCCGCGTAGCGCGTAACGCTCGTAGGTTGTCCATGTGTCGTCGCGCGCCGACTGCACGTCGATGCCGATTTGCAATCCAGCGACGCGCTCGCGTAACGCGGTGGCTGCGTCCGCGCCGGCGGCATAGACATAAATCGTATAGCTGCTTGCTCCACTTATGGTGCAGACCGTTGCGGCATCGTGTTCATCGCAAATCGCCTCGAGCTGTTGCTCAAGACTAAAAAGCGCCTGTGCGCTTGCGTCGGTCGGTTGCCCGTCGGGATCGCTAGCAAATTGTGAAGCCGTAATCGTCAGGAGATTCGGATGGGCCTTGCGAAAGGTATCATCGTCCGCAAAATCAACATCGATTGAGATTTCGAGCGGAGGGGTGTCGCTCGTTTCGTACGGGATCCAATCAGCCATACTGGGGAGGTTATCCGATGCTTCGTCGTTCCCTAGTCATTACCGCGCTTATCGCCGCCTTTATCGCCGCGCCTGCCTATGCGGCGCTCGATAATGGCACGAAGGCGCCGGATTTCACGCTGCAGGCCGCTATGGGCGGTAAGACCTTTACCTTTAATCTCGCCGATGCGCTCAAAAAAGGTCCGGTCGTCCTCTACTTCTATCCCGCTGCGTTCACCACGGGTTGTACTATAGAAGCGCACGATTTCGCCGATGCGATCGACAAATATAAAGCGATGAACGCGACCGTGATCGGTGTTTCGCACGATCCGATCGACAAGCTGCAAAAGTTCTCGGTGAGCGAATGCCATAGCAAATTCGCGGTTGCCGCCGACGTCGATCAAACCGTCGAGAAGCAATACGACGCGATCCTTGCGCAAGAGCCAAAGTATGCAAATCGCACATCCTACGTGATCGCGCAGGATGGCAAGATCGTGTATAGCTACACCGATCTACATCCCGATCAACACGTCGCGAATACGCTCGCCGCGCTCGAGAGACTCGAGAACAAGGTTCCGTGATCCGGCGCGCCGCGCTTACGCTCGCGATAGCTATGCTCGTTGCCGGCCTGTCCTTGACGGGGCCGGCGCGAGTGCGGGCGCAGTCCAACGCGTTGGTATCCGTGCTCGCGGAGATCCAGCAACTTTCACAGAACGATTTCTCCGCGCTCGCAACATGGGCGAGCAACGGCGCGCCGGCACCGTACAATACGGGCTTTGGGCTCGACCGAACGAAGGCCGACATTTTGAACCTTGGTGATAAGGATCGGCAGGCGGTGTTGTGGTGGCTGCAAGGTAACGGACGTTCTGCGCTTTATGCGCGTGGCGCAAACGACTACCAGATCGGCTCGCCGCGCGCACCCGCCGATGCAGCGGCGCCGACTCCTTCGCCGACGCCGGGTCCTTGGCGCGAAATTCCGCTCGCTTCTGCCACGCTCGACGCAGGGGTGCAGGGACAGATTCAAATCCTCGGCGGATTCGCCGCAGTTCGGCGCGATGGAACCGGAGCGATAGCCTGCGTCTCATTCAAGAACCTGAGTCCGACGACGGCGCGTCGCATCGTGTTCGATTTTCCGCTGCTCGATGCGCAGGGCAGCACGCTCGGAACGCTTACGCTCGATCGCAACGGCGAGTTCTCGAGCAATATCGCGATCATGACGTTTGACAGCTTCGCGGATTGGAACAACAACACGATTGGTCCCCGCGGTCGTCTCGACAACTGTATCGTGCGAACGCTGCCGACCGCGGCCGTGCCGCTCTTACAAGCGCGCACGGCAAGCTATCGGATAACGCGGGTAGAGTATGACGGCGGCCAGATATGGACGCCCTCAGGTTCACCTTAGCGGGCGATGTTTCCACACGAGACGTAGGTACCGAGATCGAATCCACTCTTGTGGACGTTGATCGCGTAGTGTCCCTTGAGCAAGTCGTTGAGCGAGACGCCGGCAACTAAAGAATCGCCTTTGCCGTTCACCGTGTCGCGCAGCGCGTACTCGGGCGCTTTGTTGATAGCGCCGCACGTGCCGATGTGAATGTGCGTCGGCTGCGGGAACGAGGTGCCGTCTCGGAGCGTCACGACGACGCCGATACCGCCTGTTCCTTGCGTGATCGTCGCCATGCCGTCTTCGCCGCTGCCGTTGAGCGCTTTCATGGGAATCGTAATCGAATTGGATTCTTGGCTCGCCGCCGGAACGGCGAATGCAGCCAAGAGCAAGAGAGTAATTGCAAGCTTTTTCATGTCTTCCACGATCTGCAGAAAGCATGAAGAAAGTCTAAAAGCGGATACCTATGTTTGTCATGCGCGCGTGTGCGTATTGTTCGGTTTGCGCAAACCACCGCGCATGAACGCCCAGTGGGCCGCTCACCGCTCCATCGACATGTGCGTCGCCGGCGAGATTATAGAGATCTCGACGCCATATGAGGTCGAAGCGTAATGTCCCGGCATTTGCGGTGAGCCAGGCGGAGCCCACACTTTGCGCCGAGCCGCTCTGGGGATGCACGTCGAGCCACCAGGTTCGCAAGCTTATCGACGGCGCGATCTGCCATGCGATCAGTGCGCCGGAGCTGGTGTCGTTGAGGTTCGTCCCGCTGCGCGTGCCGAACGTGGTGAGCCCGATGCGCACGCGCTTGAGGTCTGCGTAAGTGAGATCGAGCTCGTCGCTACTCATCGGGTTGAGCGGCGAGATCGCAAACTCACTATCGTTATATGCGCCGAAAACGGTCTGCAGCAGATAGCCGGAGCTTGTACTCCCCTGCAAGTCCCACCCGGGAATAGGGTGCAGGTCGAGCGTCGCTACCGCCTCGTGCCCGGTCGTCGTCGTCGCGGTAAGCTCCGGATACGTGTTGATGAAGCGTATCCCATCGAGACCATAGGCAACATTCGCGGTGAACCACGGGAGTTTGGCGTTGATGCCTGTGTAGGCGCGCGACTGATCGATTGTCCCGGCGACGTACGGCGAAACCGCCTGCGTCCAAAACCAGCCGGTGCTGTCGTGCGTGGCGATCTCGACAAAGGGCGCGACGACCGCTCGCGAGCGCGCACCTACACGTGCATTGAAGTCGGACCAAAGGTCGTTCGAGTCGAAGGTCGACGAGGTAAACGCATCGGTGCCGCGGTCGCCGGTCAGCGAAGCGTACACATCGGTGCCCGATGTACGTTCATACGCGACCTGATAGGAGGAAAACGAACTGGCCAGTGTTGCCTGATTGCTGCCGATAATCTCACCCGTACCGCTTGCAAGTGCAACTTGGAGCGTTGCATTTGGAAGTGGCAACGCGAGCAATGCCGTGCCGCGTGTGCGCGTACCCGTGCCGTCGGACGAATAGCCCGCGGCGATTGCATTTGTGCCATTGACCGAAAGGCCACCGATGGCGCTCGAGCCTGCGGCAATCAGCGGCGCGCCGCCGGTCGTCGTGACGGCGAATGTGCCCGCTCCGGCGACATTGCCATATTCGTATGCTGCGGGCACGCGCTCGACGTCGACATCTGCAGCACTGTTGTAAGCAATCGTGCCGTACGTGGTCCAGCCGTCGGCACTGTTGTAGTCGGGAATACCATCGAGTACGAGCAATCCGCCGACGGTCGAAACGCTGCGGTCGTGCAGCGATGAAGCGAAGAGCGGGTTAGCGTTTTCTTCCAACACGACCCAAGGCGTGAGCGAGACGGCCGATTCGGCGTGGGTGTAGGGCAGATTCGCAAGATCGGTATGCGATGGACCATCGAGTCGCACGGCATCGTAACGCTGCACGACCGCCGTCACCGTTCCGTCGGCAGCGATCGGCGTTTGTGTCGGCCGGCAGTAGTCGCACCGGATTATCACTGCGGTGCCCGCGCCCTCGATGGCAAAGGTTCCATCGGTCGAGGTCCGGGTGCTCGCTCCGGATGTTCCGCCGGTGAGGCGGACGGCGGCCCCGGCGATCGGAGCGCCTTCTTGGTCCCGAACGCTCCCAACGACGAGGGGCGTAGGCGCGGCGCCGAGGACAAGAACGGTCAAGACCACCAAGCAAGGGTGGTTCATGCATTCCTCAGATTTTGGTCTATACTGGTGCTGATGCTCACCCGCCTCGTCGCTCGTCTTGCCCTCGCCGGTCTACTGCTCTTAACCGCAGTAAGCCTGCGCTATGCATATGTCGACGCGGGCGTGCTAACCGGCAGCACCGACGTGCTCGCGCCGTCGTCGCAGCCGACGATGCTTGGTGCAATCAACGAAGACGGACGCACAGGTTGGCTGTGTCATCCGGAGATCGCTGCGGGCGCGAAGAGCGCAAAGAACGCCGAGCTTCCGTCGGGACCGCGGCCTTAAGAGCTATGCGCCCCTGGTGCTTCGTTCTCGCGGCCGCTTGTGCGTTGGCAGCGAGTCCTGCGGGCGCGCAAACCTATAGCGCGACACCAGCGCCGCACAGCACGTCGCCTGCAACGATGCATGCGCAAGCCGTGCAACGCGAAATCGTCGAGCGTTTTCACCTCGGGCTCGCCGCGCTCGACGCGCATCGCTGGAACGACGCAGAAGCAGAGTTCACGCGCATTCTGGCGTTGCAACCGCGCGAACCGCAAGGCTCGACGGCTGCCTACGACCTCGGCATTGCGCAAGCGCAACTTGGCGAGTTCAACAATGCAGCTAGCGCGTTCACGCGTGCAATTGCCCTCGACCCCGGTTTTCTCGCGGCGATGGCCAATCTGATTTCCGTTGACGTCAGCCGCGGGGATCTCGCCGATGCGCGCAGCGTGGCAAACCGCTTTGTCTCGCTGGCTCCCGATTCGGCGCGCGCACTCTACGCGCGCGGGCTCGTCGCGCTGCAGAGCGGCGATCTAGGCACCGCGCATGACGATTTCTCCAAACTCTTGCGCAACGATCCGCAGTATGCCGTGGCGCATTACGATCTGGGCATCGTCGAAGTGCGCGCCGGACGATTTGACGATGCGCAGCGCGAGTTTGCTTCGGCGTTAGCGCTCGCCCCCGGTTATGCGCGGGCGCGATTTGCGCTCGGCACGGTGCTTTTGCACAACGGTGACCGCACGCTCGCTCGCTCGACGTTCGATCGGGCGGCGGCAGACGCACATGATGATCCCGCGCTACGCGGGCTAGCAATCGAAATGCGTGACGCCATACGCGCGCCATAGCTTTACACTTTCTTCAGAACTTATCGTTACGCTGCGAGCCTCTACTCTTGACTTGGAGGCTCTCCCCATATGCAACGTGCACCTCTATTAGCGGGATCCGTATTTGTCGCGGCGTCGTTGCTTGCGGCATGCGGTGGTGGTGGAGGTGGCGCAACGCCACCAACCGTAACGGCACCCGGAACGACTGCGCCTACCGCGCCTGCATCAACACCGACTCCCACGACGGCGCCGCAAGCGACAAATCCGCCAAGCATGCCGACATCGACGACGATCAGCGGCGCCACGGTGCTCATTGGGCAGAACGGGCACACGCTCTACGTGTTTAGCGCTGACACGGCAAACGTATCGAATTGCGGCGCATCGGGCGGTTGCAGCGGCATATGGCCCGCATATTCAGCGCCCGCAGGCACAACCGCGCCGGCGAATAGCGGATTCGGAATCATCACGCGCAGCGACGGCACGCTGCAGTGGACGATCGGCACGCAGCCGCTCTATGATTACGCCGGTGATAGTGGATCGGGAACGGTTAACGGCCAAGGCATCACGAGCTTCGGCGGTACCTGGACCGCAGCACAGCCCGCATCGACGTCCGCGCAGCCGACGTCGACGCCGTACAACCCGTACACGGTCGGACGGCGACCCTAACATGCGCAGCCTCTTCGCTGCCGCCGCGGCATTGCTCGTAGCAGTCGCGGCGGCACGTGGCCAACAACAGCCGGGGCGCGCGGTCGAGTTGACCGATCAACTCGGACGGCGCTTCACGCTTGCCGATCTGCGCGGCCGTCCGACGCTCGTTACGTTCGTCTCGGCGCACTGCGATGGCGTGTGTCCGCTCATCGAATCGCAGATCGCGGCGGCCGCGCAACGTCAGCGCGAGGAGCACGGGAATCTGCGCTTCTTGACGATCACGCTCGATCCCGAGCGCGATTCGCACGCGGATCTTGCTCGCATCGCGCGCACCTTCAACGCCGATCCGGCGTACTGGCTGATTGCCGGCGGCGACACCGCTTCGGTGCATCGGCTCATGAGCGATTTCGGCGTTGAGGTGTCGCGCGGCTCGGACGGATATGCCGATGCGCATACGACCTTCATCACCGTGCTTGGAAGCGACGGGCGCGTGGCGGGCACGATGCTACCGCGGGCGGCCCGTAATTGAAGACGCACATTCTGGCTTCGCTCGCGCTCGTCGCGTCACTTACCGGATGCACGGCAGGCGGTATCGACGCAAGCGTCGCCGGCTCGGGCAATGTGAGCAGCATAACGACGGTCGACGTGAGCATTGCGGCATTCGGCTCACAAACGACGCCGGCCGGCAACGCACTCGGATTCTCACCGGCTGCGATCAACATCGCTGTCGGCTCGGGCGTACGCTTTGTCAACGTCGACAACACGACGCACACCGTAACCGCAATTCCCGGTGCGAGCACCTTTCCCGACAACTCGCCCTTTTCGGCTTCCGCGTTACAACCCGGCTCGACGAGCGAACTTTCGGGCGCGTGGGGAGCCGGGGTTTTGCAGCCCGGCGGTTCGTCGGGAGTCTTCGTAGCAAGTACGGCCGGCACGTATCTTTACGGTTGTTTCTTTCACTACAGCGGCGGCATGCGCGGAGTGATCGTTGCTCATTAAGATCTTCTTGCTCGTGGCGATGCCGCTCTTTGCGCAGCGCTATCACTTCTCGTGCGAGCAATGTCATACGGTTATTCCGGAACTCAACGCCTTCGGCCGAGCATTCTTGGCGCGCGGTTTGCAGTTGCCGCTGCCCAAACACGGTACGACCGGGGTTGCGTTGCGCTATCAACTGCAATATCAAGTCGATCCGGTCAACAGCCGGCGCTTCACGCCCGGCGGCATCTTGCTCACGAATTGGGATGTCGGTGCGATCTCCGCGTTCGTGCACTACAATCTCGGCGCGCAAGGCGGTCCGGCCGGGCTCTACCTTGGATTTCTCACGAACTACAACGCGCACACGCAGGCGCTCTATACCGGCGGACTCTTCGAGTTGCCGCTGTGGCAGTCACCGGGCCAGCGGCTCGACGATCTCCAGCAATATGGCTACTACGGCGCACATGTCGGCCTCAACGATCTGACGCTGGCATCACCGCGCTGGGGCGGCATGTACGAACGTACGGTCGGGAGCACGGTCATCGATGCAGTGATGGATTTTGGCGAGTTCAAGGGCGCACCGTACGGCGGCGTGCCGGTTCCAACCGGTGCGACCACGTCTGCGCAATCGCCCGAGATCTCGCTCTGGGCACGTGCACCGATCGGTGACGCGTTCTCGGTTGGCGCACAAGCGATGGAAGGCACGCGACGCATCGTGCTCGTTGGGAGAGCGCCATTCGACGACACCTACACGCGCAGCGGGATCGATGGCGCGTGGAACTATGGGCGCTTCCAACTCCAGGGCGAGCAGTGGTGGGGACGCGACTTTGACGCCGACGGCTTCGGCACGTTGATCGGCAGCTCGGGTGGCTACGTGCGCGGAAAATACTATATCGGCGATGGCGACCACGCGTACGTTGCCGTCCGCTACGACGCGTATGACAACCCGATCATCACGCGAGACGTCACGTATTACGGCGCACTCATGATCTTCCAACGAGCGCGCATCGTCTTCCAGCAGGTCCAGACGATCGGTTCAACCGGAAGCTTTGGGGGAGCCCTAACGATCGCGATCCCCGCTCCGCTAAAAATGTAGCGGTGCGTGGCCTGGTGAAAGGGTAAAGTGACCTGCCACCGTCCGATGAGAAACACCGCAGCCTCATACGAGGTGCAGATTCGAGGAACGATGAGCGACAAAAGCAACGCTTTGCGAGCGAAGAGTGACGACGGAGATGCGCCTCGCACGAGGCTGCCCTCCGGGTTCGCGCGCCCGTGCGCCTCTGCTTCGTTACTCGTCGCTCAAATGGCGTTTACCATTGAGCGCTCCTCGCGCCTCGCCGAGGCGCACGGGGGCGTGAACGGTGCTCCTTATCGGATGGTGGCGGGTCACTAATGCGCATATTGGTCGTCGAGGACAGTCTCCCCGTGGCTAACGCCGTGCGCGCTATGCTCGAACGGCGCAAGTACGCGGTAGACATCGCCACCGACGGCGATACCGGCCTGGATTTTCTCCTGCGCGACGCGTACGACGCGGCGATTCTCGACGTAGGTTTACCCAAGCGCGACGGATTCGAGATCGCGCGACGCGCGCGCGAGCTCAGCATCACGACGCCGATCCTCATGCTCACGGCGCGCGAAGGTATCGAAGACCGCGTTACCGGTCTCGATTGCGGCGCTGACGATTATCTCGTCAAACCGTTTGCCGAGGAGGAGCTGGTCGCGCGTCTACGCGCGCTTGCACGCCGCGCCAAGCAGCCTATCGTCGATCACGTCGACGCCGGGCCGCTGGTGATCGATGTCGCAGGGCGCAGCGTAGCTTACGAAGGCCGGCCAGTCGACCTCGGCGCAACGGAGTTTCGCCTGCTGGAATTTCTCGCTCGCAACGCGGGGATCACGTTCTCGCGCACGGACTTGCTCGAACGTATCTGGGACTACGAGTTCGATGGGTCGAGCAATATCGTGGACGTCTATGTCAGCCAGCTACGGCGCAAGCTCAGAAAAGCCGGGGCCGGTGACGTCATCACAACGGTGTGGGGCGTCGGGTATAAGTTCGAGAAGTGATTGCGCGGCTCGTCGGCGCGTATCTCGGCATCTTTACTCTTGTCCTTGCTGCGGCATCGTTTGCCCTCTACCTGTTTCTGTCGGCGCAGTATCATAGTTTGCTCCTGCCGGCACTCTCGACACCGGAAGGTGCGAGCGTGTACGCGCAAACGATGCAGAAGGTTGCAATTGAGATTCTTGTGACCGACGTTCCGTTGCTCGTACTCTTTGGGCTCGCTGCGTGGGCGCTGGCGCGACTGTCGCTGCGACCCTTAATCGAAGCGCAGGCGCGCGAACGCGCTTTCATCGCCGACGCCGCGCACGAACTTCGTTCGCCACTTGCAACCATTGCAAGCGTCGCGCAAGCGGCGCGCGGCGATGCCGCCGTGAAGAAAGACGACGTCTTAGATACGATCGCCAAGACGGCACTCGAAGCGAGCGCAATGGTCGGCGATCTCCTGACGCTGGCCCGCTCGCCCCGCCCGACGCTCCTACAGCGCGAGCCGGTCGACCTCGCAGCACTCGCCCGCAGCTCCATTCGTGAAATCGAGTCGCGCGCGCAACGCGACGGTATCAAGCTCGAGCTGCATCTCTTGCCGGCGATCGTCGACGGTGACGCGCGACGCTTGCGCGAGCTGTTACGCAACCTGCTCGAAAATGCGCTTCGTCACGCTTCCTCGCACATCACCATCGTCACCGGCGTCGAGGGAGGCCGCGCAATGTTGCGCGTGAGCGACGACGGCGCAGGTGTCGCGCCGGAATTGCGCGAGCGGTTGTTCGATCGGTTTGTAACCGGGAGTACCGGCGGCAGCGGCTTAGGCCTTGCAATTGCGCGGTGGGTTGTGCGCGCACACGAGGGGACGCTTGCGCTCGACGACCAAGAACATGGAGCGTCGTTCGTTGCGTTATTTCCAACAATCGTCGTGTAACGTGCGAACCGAAGAGCGCGCTTCGGCATATACGAGATATGATTACACTAGCAGCGCTCACTCTCGCCCTCACAGTGGCGAACCCCGTTAACATCGCAACCTGCGCCGTCGATCCCGTCGTGGCGGTGTCTTCCGGTGACACGGTCACGCAAGAGATCATCGCAACGCAGATTCACATTTCATTTGTCAACCACGGGAGCAAGCCGATTTCGTCCGTCGCGTTCGCCGTCGACGAGGATGGCACGACGAGTACGATCGTCGATCGTGGGACGTTCTCGCCCGGTACCACCATCTCGCACTATTGGAGAGGCGAACGCACACTGGCAGACGTCTCTTGCAGCGTCAATTCGATCCTCTTCGCGGACGGAACGTCGTGGACGAACCAAAGCGCCTCGGGCGGCATATACGGGATATGAGACACTTTCTGATCGGCCTGGCGCTGCTCGCGCTCGTGCCGGTTCTCGCGCACGGTGCCCCGGCAGGTTCCGTCGTCACCGTGCATCTTCATGGCGATGCGTACATGCCGCCAAGCATTACGATCCACACCGGCGACACCGTGCGCTTCGTTAACGACGACGACGACGCGCACACGGTCACCGCGACGGACGGGTCCTTCGACTCCAAGGGCATGGACACGAACGGGTCGTGGAGTCATACGTTCTCACGCGTCGGTACGTATCGTTACTTCTGTGAACTTCATCCGTTCATGAAGGGCACGGTCATCGTGAAGGACGCGAAAGCATGAGACGCAATGATTTCTTGAGCCACGTTGCCTGGACAGGGAGCGGTATCGCCTACACGCTCTCCGGCGCCGGCATCTTCACCGGCCGCGCGCTCGCCGATGCCGCGCCGGCCACCCAATTCGTACAAATCAGCGACAGTCACATCGGCTTTCATCAACCCGCCAACCCCGACGTCGGGGCCACGTTGAAGGCCTCGGTCGATGCGATCAATGCCATGCCGGTGCAGCCAAAATTTGTGGTCCATACCGGCGACATCACGCATCTCTCAACCCAACAACAATTCGACGATGCGCGCGCTATTCTCAGCCAACTGCGCGCACCGCTCATCGCGCTTCCCGGCGAGCACGATGTCCTGGGCAATGACTTCAAGACCTACCGCACGAACTTCGGGATCAAGGACGCCGAGGACGGCGGCTGGGCGTCGTGGGATGCCGGCGGTGTGCATTATATCGTTTTGCTCAACGTCTTCAATTTCGAGAAGATGGGCTTGATGGGCAATGACCAACTCTCATGGCTGAAGAGGGATCTACAGTCGCAGTATCAGTCGACACCGATCGTCGTCTTTACTCACGTTCCGCTCTACGCGCTCTTTCCGCAGTGGGGTTGGACCACGCAAGACGGCGCAAATGCCTTAGCAATGCTCAGCGGCTTCGATCACGTGACGGTCCTCAACGGGCATATCCATCAGATCGTCACCCACGTCGAAGGCAATATCCACTTCGCATCGGCGACCGCGACGGCGTATCCGCAGCCACAACCGGGTACGGCGCCGAATCCCGGTCCGGTAACTCTTCCCCACGACCAATTACTGCACGCGATCGGGTATCGGACGGTGCGCCTCGATAACGGTACGGCAGGCATTGAGCAACATCCACTGGGCTAGGAGGCAATGCGAGATTCCGCGCTCGAACGCGCATTCTCAGAACGTCAATCATGGGCGTACGAAGCGGCGTATCGCCGCTTCGGCGCGCGCATGTACACGTCGGCACTGCGCATGTTGCACGATCGCGGCGCAGCACAGGACTGCGTGCACGAAGTGATGCTCCATCTCTGGAAGCGCGGTGACGCGTATCAAGTTGAGCGCGGCGCGCTCGAGGCATTTCTCGTGACCTGCTCGCGAAACCGTGCTCTTGAACGCGTTCGCAGTGCGGGGCGGCAATCCGACGCGATGCGTCGCGCCGCGACGTCGGAAGAAGGCGAAGAGTTGATGCCGGATCCCATCGAACGCGAGCGGATCGCGCGAGCGGTCGACGCACTCCCGGCGGCGCAAGCGCAGACGATACAGTTTGCGTACTTCAAGGGCATGACCCACGCCGAGATCGCAAGCGCACTCGGCGAACCGGTCGGAACGATCAAAAGCCGCCTCGCGGCCGCATTACGCACGCTGCGAGGTTCCCTGGTGACGGCTGATGTTTGAACGGCATATTGGCGATCTTGCCGAGCTTTACGTGCTCGGTGAACTCGACCCGAGCGAGCGTCGGGCCGTGGAAGCACACATCGCGAGCTGCGCGCAGTGTTTGCGTCACGTCGGCGAGGCCGAGGAAACACTTCTCGCTCTCGAATGCGGTGATGTCGCAGAACCGACACCCGAGTTCCTCGACCGGCGCATGCGATTTGCCGCGCCGCCTCTGCGACGGTATGCGGCGCTCGCGCTGGCGGTCGCGGCGGGCCTCGTGCTCGGCATCCTGACGATGCTTCCGGCCATGCTCGCTCCACACGATCAACCCGAGCTCGTTGCCATGGTTAACAGCCACTTCAATCACGCGCAGTTTGCGCCGGTTGGGAGCGCGAATGCACCGGCAGCGAAGGTCATCTTTGCGCGCGACCGCAGTTGGCTCTACGTCATTGCAGATGGTTCGGAACATTACAGCGTCTTTACCGTCGATGCACGTGGAGCAACGCATCTCGGCGAGCTGCAGCCCTCGGGATCGTCGAGCACGTTGTTTGTAAAGACGCCATTCGGCGCAGGCGTTATTGAGTTACGTGACGGTAAAACCGTTCTTGCGCACGCACAGGTCCGTTAGTTTTTTAGACTTTCTTCATAAACGCTGCCTAGCATTGCGAGCATGCGTTACGTTGTTGCCGTGCTCTTTATCGGCTGCGCGATCTTTGTTACATCCGAGCGGGCGTCGGCCACGCCGGAGTACGCGCGGAAAACTCTGCTTTCGTGCGGTGCTTGTCATTCGGTCGGCACACAGCTAAACGATTTCGGGCGCGCCTTTGCCTTTAACGGCAATCGGCTTCCGCGGCTCTTACCGAAGGGCGACATTCCGTTACTCGTGCGCGGACAAGCGGTCTACACGAGCGATCCCGATCCAACCGGACTGCCGAAAGTCATCGTCGACGAAGTTGAAGTGCTTTCGTCGGCGCAGATCGGCAAGAACTTCGGATACGGTATCGAGTCGTACGTCCTCGACGGCGGCGTGCCCGGTAATCAGCGTGAGGCCTGGGCCTCGTATAACACAACGGGTAACGTTGCGGCCGATGTGCGCGCCGGACTTCAAGTGCTCCCGTTACCGCTCGACCCGGAGCGATTCCGCGACAGCAACAACCACTATCTGATTTGGGATCAAACCGTCGGGCTGAACACGTTCGCTTTCATCGATCCCAAGGGCGGCGCGCGTGTTGCCGTCGGTAACGATGGAAACGGCATTTCGGGGTCGGCACTCGCGCTCTACGCGCACGATCAGGCTTCGTCGGTTCCCGGCGTCGGCACCGACAGCATGTTTACACTCAAAGACGCGTCGCCCTCACATGCGCTGCAGGTATACTACTACGCCGGCCAGCGCGACGTCGGCGGCATCGACGCGTTTACGCGCACCGGCTACGCGCTCGGCCTCTATCACGGACGCGCGTGGTTCGATACGACGCTCCAAGAAGGCTGGGACAGCAATCCGAACGGCGACGGCATCGGGGTCCACTCGAGCGGCGGCTTCGCGCAGCTTCGCTACCAGATCGGTGCCGCGCAGTTCGCGCTCGCACGATATGACGGCGTGGCCGACACGAGCGGCAACTTCGAACGCACGATGACGATCGGCTACGGGTTCCGATTCTCGCATGCGTTTCGGCTCGAGTTCGAGGATGTGGTCTCGCATCAGCCCCAGACGCACAACACGTTCTCCGTGGTGTTCGGGTTTGGCGTCAGCACCTACCATGTAGGTGACGCGGCGTACTAGTCGATTCTAGCCGGCCTGGTCGTTTTGATTCTGGAAGAGGTTCGGTTCGGCCGGCTTGCGCTTGGCGCGAGCGTCGCGCGGTTCAGCATCGAGGGCAGTCACGGTACGTGGCGCAAGATCGATCACGCTTGGCTCGGGCAGCTCGTCGCCCGTGATCGCAGCCTCGTCTTTGAGCTTGCGACCTTGCGGTAACAGGCGCGACTCATAACTTCCGATCGCTTCATTATAAGCGCTGACCGAGCGCTCGAGATTGCGTCCGACGTTCACCAGTTTTTCGGCGAAGCGGGCGGTACGGTCGTACAACTCACGGCCGAGCGCAGCGATCCGCTTGGCGTTCTCTTCCTGTTTGACGGCTTGCCAGCCCATTGCAAACGAACGCAAGAGGCTGATCAGCGAGAGCGGCCCCGCGATCAAGACGCTCTTATCGAGCGCGTATTCGATCAGCATCGGATTCTCGGTACATGCGGCGCTCAAGAAGGCTTCGCCCGGCACGAACATGATCACGAAATCGGCCGAGCCGTCACTGTTCTGATAGTTGCGTTTGGCAAGCGCATCGACGTGATCTTGCAGCGCGCGCGCGTGGCGTTTGACCAGTTCGCGACGTGCGTCGTCGTCGTGCGCTTCGAGTGCAGCTTGTAGCGCATCGATCGGCGCCTTCGCATCGACGAAGACGACGCGATCGCCGGGTAGACGAATCGTCATATCCGGGCGGCCGCGTCCGCCTTCGAACGCGATCGTCTGCTGTTCGTCGAAATCGCATTGCGCGAGCATGCCGGCCTTCTCAACCACGTTGCGCAACTGAATCTCGCCCCACTTGCCGCGCGTCGTCGGGCTGCGCAGCGCGGTGACGAGCGTTGAGGTCTGGTTGGAGAGCGCGTTGGCGGCCGACTCGACCTTGTCGGCCCGGCTCAGCAATTGCTCGAGCTGCGCGCGCAACGCGCCCGAATCTTCGCTACGTTTGCTCTCGATCTCGCGCACCATCCGATCGAACTCGGAGAGGCGGTGTGTCGTGCTTTCGTGCAGATCGTTCTTTGCGCGTTCGACCAGTGCGTCGATGGCGGAGCGCTCGCCACGCTGACGCGTATGCATGACGAACGCGCCGAGCGCAAGGCCGACGAGGAGAAAGAGCAGATCGAAAATCGCGTTCACGATGAACGTCCGAGCTGATCCTTGAAGAACGCTTGCACGCGCGCCCACGCGTCTTCTGCTGCCGATGCGACGTACGAACTACGCGTATCGTCGAAGAACGCGTGTCCGGCGTCGGGATAGATCTTCACGTCATGCGGAACTTTGAGGGCTGCGGCCCACGCCAGCACGTCGGCCTCGGGTATGCTCGTATCTTTTGCGCCGTAGCTGCCGCAAACGGGAATCGTCATCTTGGTGGGATCGATGTCTTTGACCGCGCCGTAAAACGGCGCCACACCGACAAAGACGTCGGCGTTATCGAGTGCTTGAATAAGCGCGATGTGGCCGCCCATGCAGAAACCGCTGACGCCGAGTTTGGCGCTCGGTGCTTTCTCGCGCAGCTGCAACGCTGCCGCTTTGAGATCGCCGTCGTACTGGTCGCGCTGCAGCTTCGCCGCGAACGGACGAAAGACGCTAAAATCTTTTTCGTCGTCGCCGCTCGGCGCGCCGAAGCGCGAGTAGAGATCGGGTGCAATGCACATGTAGCCTGCCTTCGCGTAGCGCCGAACCGTATCGCGCAGTTGGGCGTCGACGCCCCAGATCGCCATGCAGAGCACGACGCCCGGTGTTCCCGCGCTCACCTGCTTCGGATAGGCAGCATAGGCGTTGACGGTGCCATCTGGTCGGCTCAGTTGAAGGCGTTCGACGGAAATTGCCGGCTCATCTTCGGGGACGATCGGAGGATGCGGGGCGCCAAATCCGCTTTGGGCCGACGCCGGTGGCGGCATCGTCGCGGTTGCCGCCGCACCGGCGGCAAGGCCCGTGAAAGTACGGCGGTTCATCTTCATAGCAAGGTAAAGATTCGCGGATGAGCGGTCGAAGTTCTTCTAGCGCATGATGTTTGGATTTCTGCTCGCGCTGGCGGTCGCCGTCGTCGCCGCGGTGCTCGGTCGTTTCGTACCGATCGTCGGCGCGCCGGTCTTTGCGATCGTGCTCGGAGCCGCGATCGCGTCGGTACGTGCGCCCGGGCCGGCGTTCAAACCGGGCATCTCCTTCGCAAGCAAACAGTTGCTGCAATGGTCGATCGTCCTGCTCGGCTTTCATTTGAGTATCATGCAGATCGTGCAGGGCGGGGCGCAGTCGCTACCGGTCATGTTGGGCACGCTCGCGATCGTGCTCGTGCTCGCCTATCTCGTTGGGCGGGCGCTCGGACTCGATCGCGACATTCGCCGCTTGGTTGGGATCGGCACCGCGATTTGCGGCGGTTCCGCGATCGCTGCTGTCTCGAGCGTGATCGAAGCCGATCCGGCCGACGTCGCCTATGCGCTCGGCGTCGTCTTCCTTTTTAATGTCGTCGCGGTGCTGATCTTTCCCGCGCTCGGTCACATGATGCAGCTTTCGCAACATGCATTCGGTCTGTGGGCGGGCACGGCAATCAACGATACGTCGTCGGTCGTTGCCGCCGCGTTCTCATACGGACGCGACGCAGGCAACGATGCGGTGATCGTCAAGCTCACGCGCACGACCCTGATCGTGCCGATCGTGCTGTTTTACGGCTGGCGCAAAATCCAACAAGCGCGCGAAGGCGCGAGCGCCATAAAATGGGGCGCGATTATCCCCTGGTTCATCCTCTGGTTCTTGCTTGCTGCGGCAATCAATTCGTTCGGATTCATCCCGGCGGCGCTGCAAGGCCCGCTGCAAGAGCTCGCGCTCTTTGCGATCACCGTGGCACTGGCCGGCGTCGGGCTCGGAACCGACATCAACAAGATCCGCGCCGCCGGGGTGCGCCCGCTCGTCCTGGGTGCGATCCTCTGGGCCGCGATCGCGCTCTCGAGCCTCGGGCTCGCCCGGCTCTTTCACGTGGCCTAAAAGGGCGTATCCGTCGGGGCAAGGGCCGGGTTAGAATGGCGGGAAGTCTCTCATTCCCCTACCTAGGACGGAGAATTTAAGGAACGTGGCGGACGCGGTAGTCAAAGTGACCCTGCCCGAGATGGGTGAGTCGGTCACCGAAGGCTCCATCGTCGAGTGGCGCAAGCGCGTCGGTGATCAGGTCAACGAGGGCGATACCCTGGTCGACGTGACCACCGATAAAGTCGATGTCGAAGTTCCCGCCACCGCAGCGGGCACGATCACGCAGTTGTTTGGCAAGGAGGGCGACACGATCGCCGTCGGCGCCACATTGGCGGAGATCGACACGTCGAAAAACGGCGCCGCGAAGTCCGCTCAAACAAACGGCGCGCCGCCCGCTCCAAAAGAGCCGCGCATCGTTGCGGTGACGTTGCCCGAGATGGGCGAGTCGGTTACCGAAGGGTCGATCGTCGAGTTTCGCGTCAAGGTTGGACAGAGCGTCAACGAAGGCGACTCGATCGTCGATGTGACGACCGACAAAGTCGATGTCGAAGTTCCGGCCACGGCGAGTGGTGTCGTCACGCAACTGTTCGGCAAAGCCGGCGACACGATCGCCGTCGGCGCAAAACTCGCCGAGATCGACGCCAATGGTAGTGTCATCCCGAGCGTAGCGAGCAAAGCGAGCGTAGTCGAGGGAAGCGCATCGAAAGTTGCACTGGCTCCAACGCCGCCGCCCGTGGCAAAACCATCTGGCGGCGAGGTTACTGCTTCGCATCAGGCGCGACGCATCGCAAACAAACTCGAACTCGATCTTGCGTCGATTCATGGATCGGGACCGAACGGTTTGATTCTGCGCAGCGACGTTTCGTCGCAAGCCAACGGTGCGCGCAAAGTCGGCGCCGCACCGAAATCAAATCTCCCTCCGCTGCCGCCGCCACCTGCCGGCGCCAAGCTCACGCCGCTCAAAGGCCCGGCGGCCGCGCTGACCGGCTACATGGAACAGTCGCTCACGATTCCGACGGCGACGAGTTTTCGCACGCTTCCGGTCGACGTGCTCGATGCGCGGCGCAAAGAACTCAACAACGCGATCAAAGCGGCCAACCGCAGCGAAAAAGTTTCGTTCACGCATCTGATCGCGTATGCGCTCGTGCGCGCGGCGAGCGAGATGCCGTTTATTACCTACAGCTTCCGTCGCGACGAAAGCGGCGCACCGCAACGCCTCGAGCCGGGCATTCATCTCGGACTCGCGGTGGATTCGGAGCGCAAAGACGGCACGCGTTTCTTGGTCGTTCCCGTGATCAAGAACGCCGGCACACTCGACTTCGCTGCATTCTACAGGGCGTATCAGGAACTCGTCACAAAAGCACGCGACAACAAACTCACCGCCGACGATCTACAAGGCGCATCGTTCACGCTGACCAATCCGGGCGGCATCGGCACGGTGGCATCGGTCCCGCGTTTGCTCGCGGGGCAGGGCGCGATTCTCGCAACCGGTGCGATCGGCTACCCGCCGGGATTCCAAAGCGCATCGGAACCGGCGCTGCGCCAACTCGGCGTCAGCAAAGTGATGCAGATGACCAGCACCTACGATCACCGCGTGATCCAAGGTGCGCAATCCGGCGAATATCTGCGCCGGGTCGATGCGCTTTTGCAAGGCGCCGACAACTTCTACGAAACGTTGTTCGCGCAACTCGGATTGAAAGCCAAAGCCCTAGCGCCCCTCGAGGCTCCGGCGCCTAGCGCCGTCGCACCTCAAGGTGAGCGAGTGCAGCAGGCTGCGCCATCTGACGAAATGTTGCGCGCGGTTGCGGCCGGTATGGCAATCGTCTCGGGCTATCGCACGCACGGTCATCTCGCCGCGCATCTCGATCCGCTCGGGGCGGAGCCGATCGGTGATCCCAAGCTCGATCCGGCAAGTTATGGGCTCACGCCGTCGTTGCAATCTGCGATTCCCGCGTCGGTCTTGCACGTGCACGTGCCGGGCGCAACGCTGGCCGACATTCTGCCGAAGCTGCGCGAGATCTACAGCTCGACGACCGCGTACGAATTCGAACACATCTCCAACACCGAGCAACGCCGCTGGCTGCGTGAGACGATCGAGAGCGGCGCGGGTAAGATCGCGCTCTCACCGGAGCGGCAGACTCGCTTCTTGCAACGCCTGACGAAGGTTGAAGTCTTCGAGCGCTTCGTCCGCAAGACGTTCCTCGGCCAGAAGAGCTTCTCGGGTGAAGGCCTCGACGTGATGGTGCCGATGCTCGAGGAGACGCTCGAGATGTTGGCCGACGACGATACGCCCAACGCCGTGCTCGGCATGGCGCATCGCGGACGTTTGGCCGTCATCGCCCACGTCGTCAACATGCCCTACGAAGAGTTGCTCGGTGAATTCGAAGCGGCGCATCAGCGCGGCGACGTCACCAGCGACAACGATGTGACGGGCGACGTAAAGTATCATCACGGCGCAACCGGCGTTTATACGACCGAGGCCGGCAAGCAGATCATGGTGACGCTGCAGCACAACCCGAGCCATCTCGAAGCGGTCGATCCGGTTGTGGAAGGGCGCACCCGCGCGCTGCAGACCGACCATCTGCAAGCGATTCCGACGCAAGACGTGCGCAAAGCTGCACCGATCCTGATCCACGGCGATGCGGCCTTCACGGGCCAAGGGATCATCTCCGAAGTCTTTAACTTGCAATCGCTGCCAGGGTACGCAACCGGCGGCACGTTGCACATCATCGCCAACAACCAGATCGGCTTCACGACCGATACGCGTGACTCTCGCTCGACGCGCTACGCCTCGGATCTCGCCAAAGGCTTCGATGCGCCGATCATTCACGTCAACGCCGACGACGTCGACGCGTGCATCTCGGCCGTCCATCTGGCCGAGGAATTCCGCGAGCGGTTTGCGCGCGACGTCGTGATCGATCTGATCGGCTATCGCCGTTTTGGGCACAACGAGCAAGACGAGCCCGCGTACACGCAACCCGTCGATGTACGAACGGATCAAGAACCATCCGACGGCGCGGGATCTCTTTGCGAACAAGTTGATTGCACAAGGCGTGATCACGGCCGAGCAGGCCAAAGAGATGGTCGACGAGGCGACGGCGCGTCTGCAAGAGGCGTACAAGGCGGTCAAAGAATCGCACGGCGGCAGCATGATCGAGAAGATTTCGCAATCGGCGCCGTTGCCGACCGCGACACTCGTGCCGGTTGACAAGACGCAACTGCTGCAATGGTCCGACGATCTCGTTAGCGTGCCCGATGGCTTTGCAACGAACAAGAAGTTGATCACGCAGTTCGAGCGGCGCAAGGCGACGATCGCGGAGAAGGGCCTCGTCGATTGGGGCATGGCCGAAGCGCTCGCGTTTAGTTCGTTGCTCGCCTCGGGCGTACCGATTCGTATTACCGGTCAAGACACGGAGCGCGGGACGTTCAGTCATCGCCACGCCGTCTTACACGATCCGACGACCAACACCGAATACGTGCCGCTGCAGCACGTCCCGCAAGCCAAGGCGAGCTTCGAGATTCACAACTCACCGCTTTCGGAATATGCGTGCGTCGGTTTTGAATACGGGTACGCGGCCGCGGTGCCGAAGGCGCTTGTCTTGTGGGAAGCGCAGTTTGGCGACTTCGTCAACGGTGCGCAGATCATCATCGACCAATTCATCGCCGCGGGCCAAGCGAAGTGGGGACAAACCTCACGCTTGACGCTCTTACTTCCGCACGGTTACGAAGGCCAAGGGCCCGGAACACTCGAGCGCGCGGCTCGAACGCTTCTTACAACTCGCGGCCGAGGGCAACTTACGCGTCGCCTATCCGTCGACCGCGGGTAACTACTACCATCTGTTGCGTCAACAAGCCGCGTCGCCGAACCCGGTGTCGCTGGTTGTCATGACGCCGAAGTCGTTGCTGCGCTCTGAAGCAGCGTCGGGCTCGATCGACGACATGGCAAACGGCACGTTCAAGCCTGTTATCGATGATCCGAACGTCACCGATAAGAAGAAGATCGAGCGCATTCTGCTCTGCTCGGGCAAGATCTACTACGATCTGATCGCGTCGGATCTCTATCCGACGATGACCAAGACGGCGATTGTGCGCATCGAGTTGCTCTCGCCGATGCCCTCGGAAGAGATCAACAATCTCTTCGAGACCTACCCGAATCTCAAGTCGCTCGTGTGGGTGCAAGAAGAGCCGAAGAACATGGGCGCACGCGCCTATGCACGCCGGCGTCTACTCGAGAAGCTGCGCAAACCGTTCGACATCGGCTACGCCGGACGCGGCTATCGCGCTTCGCCGTCGGAAGGTTACCCGGGCGCACACGCGGTCGAGCAAGAGCGCGTGATCAAGATGGCGCTGACGGAGTAGACTGCACTAACCGGCGTTGAATTGGGCCGTCACGGTCACCGTCTGCGAGCGGCCGTTCTTATCGGTTACCTTGAGCGGTACGACGCACGGCGGGCCCGAGAGCGTGTTTATGTAGAAATCGTGGTCGGTATTTGGCACTGCGGTAATCGAACCAAAACACGCCGGCGGTGTGCCGACCGGCGTCAACGTGAACGGCGCGCTGTCGCCGCGCTCGTCGATGCTCAAGATATTTCTTTGCGGAAGCGTCGTGACCGGCATCCACCAAGTGGATGTAAACTCGGTGCGCGCGAGCGTCACGGCATTACTCGTGAGATCGAAGTAAACGACGAACCCGGCGCCCTTGCTGGAAATCGCGACCGTTTGACCGTCGACGTTGAATTCCGCATTGCCGAGCGTCGTCAAGATGTTGAGCGGTGTGGCGCTATTCGGCCCCTCGACCACGTCGAGCACCGCATTCGAGCGATCCCCAATCCCGATGCGATCGGCAGCGCCGGCGTTGGGGCCGAATGCCGCGAGGCCTCCATACAGGTTCCCCGCGGGTGTGTTGATCAGTTGCGAAAGCGTGTTGCCGCCGCTTGCGAGATTCATGATGAAACTCGTGGTGGTGTTGTTGAACGCGAAGTAGCCGACGCCGGTCCCGTCGATGGCGACACCGCCGCCGAAGCCGCTGCCCGGCGTGAACCCGGGATTGAGCTGCGTTGCCGCGCCGCCGGCGCTTACCGTCCAGGCTCCGCCATCGTCGAGGCCATCGATCAATATTCCGCCCGCACTTTGCGGTGCCATCAGAAGGCCGCTGTCCGGAAAGGTGCCTCCGGGAAGCAGCGTACTGGCGAGCGTGCCGGTTGCGCACGTGCCGGTAAGGGGCGCGTAGGCTATAACGTCCGGTGACGGAGCGGGAGAGGGTATATAGCCGCTCGCCCAAACCTGCGTGCCATCGAACGTCACGTTGCTCGCGTACGTCATAAAACCCGAAAGACTGACGGTGTTCGCCGCCGTGCCGCTTCCCGCTGGATAGCAGAGCAGCTCGTCGTTGACCCGATCGCTCACCCAGACACTGCCGTCACTCATCGTGTAGAAGCCGCTCGGTGTGGTGCCGTTGAGCGTGATCGGTGCTGACAATGTTCCGGTAGAAACATTGTACGTACCATATTCGGCGGTTGTGAGCGACGTCGACATCAACAAATAGGCGATCACGTTGTTGGGCAGCGCCTGCAAGTACCCGGCGTTGTAGGCCGCTCCGCCGGTGTTTGGCGCGACCGTTTGCACGTTGCTTGCAAGCACAACGTTAGCCGGTGACGGCGCGGGCGAAGCCATCTGGCTCGCGGCAATCGAGAACGTGTCGACGATGTGATCGCTCGTATCGGCAAAAATCGTGCCAGGATACGAAATCTGCACGTTGCCCAAATCAGCTGCGCAGCCGACATCGACAACCGGCGTGGGCGTTGTGCTTCCCGTCGACGTCGAACAGGTCGTCGTCATCGTTAGACCGACACCCTCACCTTGCGGCGTCACAATGATCGGAATCGGCGCGAGAAACGCATCCGCTAAAATCGGCGCGCCGCTCGCATCGTACGGTGTGATGCCAAGCGGAACTGTTGTTGGTGACGCTACGACGAACACTTGCGTGTTCGGCGTGTTGCTTGGATCGGGGCTCGGCACGGTCAGCACGACGCTGTTGACGATGCCGTTCAGTACGAAGGCGAGCGGTGAGGGTGTCGGGCCCGGGCCAGGACTCGAGATCAGGATTGCGCCGGATACAAAACTCGCGAGTGGAACGGTGGTCGATGCCGGGTTCGGACTTGCGACGGCAAAGGTTGCGACGTAAAAGATATCGGTGCCGTAGGGCGCGGTAACGTTGAACGTGCACGTTTCACCGCCGGCGCCGGTAGTCGCGCACGGGCTTGGCGTCGTCACCGGGAAGACTTGCAATTCGCTCGGTGTAGGTGTGCCTGATCCGTTGGGTACAGCAGCGATTGCGACCGACAGCGTATTCGGTGAAATGTAGAAGGGCCTGCGAGCCTTCGATTGCTTGCTTGCCGGCGGTATGTTGAGGACGACCGCCATGCGCTTTGTTGCTTGCGTCCCCGGCGCAGAGGCGCTCGCGGCGGGCTGTACCGCCGACGGCAGCACTGATTTGCCGCCTCCACCGCACGCGGCAAGCACAGCACCGAGTGCAACAAGAAGTCCGACGACTCGAAGACGCATCGCTCACCCCAAAGTAGCAGGAAAACGGTGACTACAGTATGCGCTAGCCGGACGTGCGCCCCCTCGTTTCGTTAATTCATGAGTTTCATCGTGAAGTACGTCCACTGCAGCGCGTTCGTTTGCGCGCTTTCCTTTAAATTGGCACCGGCGCCATGACCGCCTTCGGTCACTTCATAGAACAAATACGGCACACCCATCGCCGAAAGCTTTGCAGCAAATTTACGTGCGTGCTGCGGTCCGACGCGATCGTCCTTGGTCGTCGACCAGATAAACGGCTCGGGATACGCGACGCCCGCCCGCAGATTGTTGTACGGCGAGATCGATGCGAGGAACGCGCGCTCAGCGGGAACTGAAACGCTGCCGTATTCGCCCACCCACGATGCGCCGGCTTGAATTTTTTCGTAGCGCAGCATGTCGAGCAACGGTACGGCGATGTCGACCGCGTTGTACTCTTCGGGGTGCTGTGTGAACTCCACACCCATCAAGAGCCCACCGTTCGATCCGCCCACGATGCCCAAACGGCGCGGCGAAGTGATGTTGCGCGCGACCAAGTCCTGCGCAACGGCATAAAAATCGTCGTAAATGCGTTGACGATTGGTCTTGAGTCCGGCTTCATGCCACGCCGGTCCGAACTCGCCGCCGCCACGGATGTTGGCGAGCACGAAAACGCCGCCGCGTTCGAGCCACAACTTCCCGTACGTACCCGAATAGAACGGCGTCTCGGATATTTGGAAACCGCCGTATGCATTGAGCACCGTTGGGTTCTGCCCGTTGAGCTGCATGTTATTCGGATGCACGATGAAGTACGGAATCTTTGTGCCGTCTTTTGAGGTCGCTTCGTGCTGCTCGACCACGTCGTTGCTCGCGTCAAATTGCGCGGGAAGCGACTTTACTACCGCAGCCGTGCGGCTTTGGGTATTGACCGACCAAAGCGTCGTCGGAATGAGAAAGCTCGCTACGCTCAGGAACGCTGTATTGTTACGGTCGCTGCTGTCGATGAGATTGACCGCCGCGTTGTCGGGAAGCTCGAGCTTCGTCGACGTCCACGTACCGTTGGCTGCCGGCGTGAAGACGAAGCCGCGGCCGCGTACGTTTTGATCGATCACCACGAGCAGATGCGAACGCGTCGCGGCCACGCCGCCGATCGACTCGCGCGGGCCCGGCGCATAGATCAGCGTCGGCGAAAGGTGCGCGGGATCGGCGCGCATCGCGGCCGCGTCGAGCGCAACGAGCGAGCCCTGCGCGAAGTGCTTGCCCGCAACGTCCCAATCTTGGTTGAGCGCGAGGACGACCTTCCCGCCCATCATGTCCTGAAAATCGAGTTTCTCGGGAAGCGCGAGCTCTTTGGTGCCATTCGCCGTCACGAGGTAATATTTCGAGGTGAAGAACGTGACGCCGCGGCGGATGAACGTGAGCGAGTGTCCGTTACCGTCGTGCAAGGTGAACGGATCGACTGAAACGTCGCTTTTCTGGCCGCTGAACACCGTGACCGCGCTCGAAAGCGGCTGCCCGCGTCCGATGCGTTTGACGACGTATGGATAGCCTGAAGGTGTGAGATCGCCGGGGCTCCACGCACGTGCGACAAGCACGTTGTTGGCGTTCTCCCAGGCGACGTTCTGCTTGCCGGTGGGCAGCGAGAACCCGCCCTTGACGAATTCCGACGTAGCCAAATCGAACTCGCGAACCGTTACCGCATCTTCGCCTCCGTTTGAGAGCGAGATCAAGCAGCGCGTTTGCGCCGGCCATTCGCAGTTTGCGCCTTTCCAGACCCAGTTGGCATTTTCGGTGGAGCTGATCGCATCGAGGTCTAGCACGGTCGTCCACGCCGGTGATGACGAGGCATAACTCGCCGGCGTCGAGCGGCGCCAGATGCCGCGCACGTGCTGATCGTCTTGCCAGAAATTGTAGATCGCGTCGCCGAGTGTGTCGGGATACGGGATGCGTCCCTTGGCTTGTGCGATCGCAAGCGCATCGTTGTACAACGCTTGATAATGGGCGTTGCCTTCGAGTACCGGGAGGGTCTTGGCATTTTGCTCCTTGACCCACGCCATCGACTGCGCGCCGTCTTTATCTTCGAGCCACTGGTATGGATCCGTGCCGTCGGCACTCGCCGGTGGTGCTTTCGCGACCGTCGTCTGCGCCGCTGTCGTTGACTGGGCGCGTGCCGAAAGCCCGTCTTTTTGGGTAAGCGCGAGCGCGCCTAAGACCGATATAATACCCAGGGATCGAAGTGTGAAATTCACGCTGGTCTCCTTCCACGTACTCTTCGGGTGCGTACGTTCGTGAAGACGTCGTTCCCTTTGAGGAGGCGCTGTGGGAGCATTTCGAGATGGCGCGCATGCGCGCAACGTGTTAGAAGGTTTCTTCAAATATGAAGCCGAGGTCGACGATCCGTTCTTCGGCGGAAACGGCGTCGTCATCGCCTACACGTTGAAGGACCCGGTCATTCGGATCGTACTCGACACGACGCGCAAACCGGAGCCCGGCCGCCGCTACGATGTCTACGTTGACGATCCGAACGCGCCCGCGCCGACGCTGGAACTTTTCATGCGCGCCGACACGCTCGACGCGCTCTATCGCGGCGAAATGTCGCCGACTGCGCTAATGACCGGACGCGCGAAAGCGCAGGGCGATATCACCGCTGCGATGCGCTTACTTCCGGCGATGGCGAAGGCGATTCCCCGATACAAAAAATATCGCGAAGAACATGGTTAATAGCCCATTGCGGCGAGTAACTCGTCGATCTGCGCCGCGCTTACAAAGAGCGTGCGGCCGCCACTTGCGATGAAACCTTCGTCACGCATGCGCGCGTAGAGCGCGAGCAAATGGTCGTAGTAGCCTTCGCTGTTGAGCAAGCCGATCGGCTTGTCGTGGATACGCAGTTGGCGCCAGGTCAGGATTTCGTGAAACTCGTCCATCGTGCCGTAGCCGCCGGGTAGCGCAATAAATCCGTCGCTGAGCTCAGCCATCAGTGCCTTGCGCTCGTGCATGCTGTCGACGACGCGTAGGTCTTCCACACCGGAGTGTGCGATTTCGTCGCTTGCGAGTCCGCGCGGGATGACGCCGATCACCTCACCGCCGAGCGCGAGCATCGCGTCGGCGAGGGAGCCCATAAGTCCGACCCGGCCGCCACCATAGACGAGGCCAAAGCCCGCGTCGTGTAGCGCTTTCGCGACCTCGGCGGCGAGTTGACGGTATGCTGCGTTGGTACCAGCGTGGGCACCGCAGAAGATACAGAGACGAGCCATGCGAAGGGAATCTTTGCATGTCCAAACCCGCAATGCCCGCTGACGGTATTATCCGCGTCGCGCGGGAGCGCCGCCGCGCGAGCGTCGTCAGCCTGGTGCACGGGTTGCGGCCCCACGAGGTCGACGAGATCGGGAAGCTCCTCCGGCGGCATTGCGGCACCGGCGGCACGAGCAAAAACGGCATCGTCGAGATTCAAGGCGATCACCGCGAACGCATCGTGGCCTGGTTCGCCGCGCAGGGTCGCCAGGCCAAAATTGCCGGCGGGTAGTAAACCAGGCGGCCTGCTCGGGCGTAACAGCCAACATGCATATACTTTTCGCCCTACTTGCGGTGCTCTTACCGCATTCGCAGTTCACGATCACGAGTGCTCTCGCGGTCGACACGACCAATCATACGGTGACGCTACCGCTCCACCGCGGCATCGCAGAGGGTAAACCCGTATGGTTTATCATCACCGACGTGTCCGACGCACGCATCGCGCAAAACCTGGGCGTCAACTATGCACCCGCGCTAGCAAAACTCGGCGCAGCGGCGATTCAGAAGGGAAGTCACAACGCCGACGGCAGCATCACGTTCGACGGCGCGCCTTCGTTCAAGGCGACGCGCATGTACGCCGCGAGCGCGAGCGGTTTTCCGCCGCAATCCGCACAGCCCGGCAGCAAGGCCGATCCCAAATATTCGCCGTTCGTTACGCTCACCAATAGCATGCGCGATGTGGTGTTCAACGCGCCGATCATCGCATCGGGAGCACATCCATCCGACGTTACCACGCATGTCGACACCGAAGATCGCGTCGTTGCCATCGATACGCAAAAGATGACCGTAACCTTGATCCTTGCGCGCGGCTTTTTCAACGGGAAACCAATCTACTATCTCAGCCCCGACGCTTCCGATCCGGTTGCGTCGAGCGTTGAACGCGCAACCTATGCGCCGAACATCGGCAAGGCGTCGAGCGCGGCAGAGATTCCAATCGGCGTCGTCGTGGATGGTCCGCAAACCGATGGCGCGCCGCAAGGGCTGAAATATTTGGCGCTGCGGACTCCGCTCGGTGACGACGCTACGCCGGCGAACGTCGCGACGATCGGCTCGCCGTTCAACGTGCTCTCGGTCGCCCCCGACCTGGTTCATCCCTACGCTGACAATGGCTACAGCCCGCTCTGGTCGGCGATGGTCGTTAGCGCTCCGCAAGCTACACGCCTGACCAGCTACGGCCAGCTCGCCTCCCTGGCCAAGCCGGCCGGCTTCGTGGTGAACTGTCCGGTGGTGGCCTATGGGGATAGCAGCTCCGGCTACTAAGTCAAGGAACTCTCAAAACTAACTTTTTAGTTGACAAGCCCGGCGCGGCACGGTATTCTGCTCTTAAAGAATTAGGAGATAGGAGAATCCCCGATGCCCCGTCGCCCCTCACCCACGCTTACTGAAGCCGAACTTCGCGTCATGGAGGTGCTCTGGCGCCTCGAGCGCGCGACCGTCGCCGAAGTGACCGAGGCTCTCCCGCCACCCCCGCTCGCCTATAACAGCGTGCTCACCACGCTGCGCATTTTGGAGCAGAAGGGTCACGTCGCGCACGAGGAAGCGGGTCGCGCTTTCGTCTATCGCCCACTCATCGCGCGAGATGCTGCCGCCGGCAGCGCCGTCAAGAACGTCGTCGAGAAATTCTTCGGCAACAGCACCGGCGCGCTTGCGCTGCGGTTGATCGAGGGTGAACGTCCTTCTAATGAAGAGCTCGCGCGGTTGCGCTCGCTGATCGAACGCTACGAGGAGGCTTAGGCCATGCCGTCGTTGTTCGAGGTCATTGCCCGCGCGGTTATTGTCGTGCTCGTCAACGGGCTGTGGCAGGGTCTCGCGATCGCGGCGCTCACGTGGCTCGCGCTGCGCCTTTTCCCTCGCGCCAATGCATCGACGCGCTACGCCGCGTGGACGCTCGCACTCGTCGCGGTCCTCGTCGTCCCGATCGCGACATCGCTCACGCACATAAGTTATTACACATTGCCCGCCACAGCCACCAATCCAATTCAAAAAACATCGTCTAAGACAGCTGCGGACAACGTTTCGCAACCGGCGACGCAGACCGTCGCCGCGGGCGGTGCGTCGCGTAGCGAGCTTAAACAAGAAACGGCGAGCGGAGCGACACACTCCGGAGGCGGCGCCGCGAGCAGCGGGCTGACGTTACCCCGCATGCCCGACTTGCATGTGAACGCGCCGCTGCTGCTTATGACGATCGTGCTCTCCCTGTGGGGCCTCGCCGCACTTGCACTTGTCGCGCGCCTCGCCGTTGCGCTGTTGCGTCTCGAGGGTCTCAAGCGCGACGCGATGCCGCTCGGTATCGAGTACCGCGATCAACTGCAACAGTGGCAGCGCATAGATCCCGATCGTGATGTGCGCATCTGCGTCACGGCAGGCATCGAAGTTCCGGTTGCGGTCGGGCTGTTCGATGCAATGGTGCTTCTGCCGCGGCAGCTGCTCAACGAATTCGATGCGCAAGAGATCGATCAGATCAGCTTGCACGAACTCGCGCACTTGCTACGCCACGACGACTGGACCAATGGTCTGCAGCGCGTGATTACGTCGCTCTTGTTCTTCAACCCCGCGGTGTGGTTCATCGCGCGCCAAATGGACGTTGAGCGTGAAGTCGCCTGCAACGACTACGTGCTCGAACTCACCGGCGCCGTGCGTACTTACGCGTTTTGCCTTACGAAGATGGCGGAGATAACGAGCTGGCCGCATCAACCGCTCGCGGCTCCGGGCGTATTTACGACGCGCAAAAACATCTCGATTCGTATCGAGCGATTGCTGCGCAGCGGACGCGCGATCGGTTCGTCCATCGCGCCGGCGACTGCCGGTGCGGTCGCGATCGGATTGCTCGGGGGCTACTTCTTGGCGTCCACGCTCACGCCGGAGATCGCGTTTGCGATGCCGTGTCCGCCGGCTGCGCCCGCGGCGCCGGCCGCACCGGCGATGCTGGCCGTGAAAGCCGTGCCGAGAGCACCGTACAAAGTCGCTGTCGCGCCTGCGATACAGATGAGCTTGCCGCAAGTGTCGCTCACGATTCCAAACGTCGAGATCAATGTCGCGAAGGCCAAGACCGCAGTCCCAGCGATGCCGGCGATGCCCTACGTCCATGCGAGCATTACGACGCCGGCAAAGCTTGCGTGGAACGGTAGCGGCGCGGGAATGAATTGCACCGGCTGCGACTTCGCAAGGCAAAATCTCTCGGGCAAAAACTTCTCGGGCTCGAACTTTACCGGTACCGATTTTAGCAAGGCAAATCTGCGTGGCGCGAATTTTAACGGCGCAAATCTGAGCGGCGCCGACTTCCAAGGCGCCGACCTGAGCAACGCATCATTTGTCGGAGCAAATCTATCGGGCGCAAACCTCGATAACGCTAAGCTCGATGGCGCGAATCTCGACAGTGCAAACTTGAGCGGCGCCGATCTCAATCCGCGCACGCTCTCACCATCGCAGATTCGCGCCTATCTCCCGCACTGCCGTGGTTGCGACCTGGCCGGAGCGGACCTGGCCGGCATGGACCTCAGCGGCGTACACCTCGTCGGGGTCGACTTGAGCAAAGCCAATCTTCGCGGCGCCAATCTTAGCAAGGCAACTTTCAGCGGTGTCGACTTCTCGGGTGCGGATCTGCGCGGTGCGCGCACCGACGGAACCGAATTCATCGGCTGCGATTTCTCCGGAGCGCAGCTTGGTAGTCCTTAGCTAACTTCACATCACTCGTGGATGAGCGGGCGAGCATCGCCCCGGGCATCCTGTTGAAAAAATTTGAGAGGCTCTTAGCCACTATGACGGCACTCATACGAAACCTTGGGATCGCGATCGCAATATCTCTAGCATCCATGAGTTTTGCGCTAGCGGATACAGGCTCGCTCCCAACACACTGCGTCGGATGCAATCTTTCGAACATGCATCTGCATGGAGCCGACCTTCACGGCGCAAATTTCGTTGGAAGCAACCTGCGCAACACCGATCTGAGCGGTGCAAATCTGCGCGACGCGCGCCTGACCGGATCGAACCTCGAGGGTGCCGATCTGCGCGGGGCCGACCTGCGCGGGGCGCAGTTCGTCGGCACGAATTTTCGCGGCGCGCTGCTTGCAGGCGCCCAATTCGATCGCACGTCGTTTACCGGCGCGAACATGCAAGGCATCGACCTGCACGGTATGAACCTGACCAACGCCGGCTTCGTCGGGGCGAATTTCTCGGGCGCCGACCTGCGTAACGTGAAGTTCGAAGGCGACGACATTGCGGGCGCTAATTTCCGCGATGCACATCTCGACGGCGCGTCGCTGCGCAACGCCTGGGTGTGTTCGCACAACAGCGACAACTACAATGGGGTCGTCATCCAGCGCGACGTCGAGTGCATCAAGCTTCGCGGTGCCTCGGTGCGCGGTACGGTCTTCACCGGCGTGCAGTTGTGCGATCGCGAGCACGGCGACCGGCAGTGTTCGCCCGTCTCCGCGGCGATGCTGCGCGACAAATCCGAGAGCTCACTCGACGGAGCGGTGCTTCCTTGATCGTACCATTGCTCGCCCTGCTCGGGACGTTTGCGGTCCCAAGCGCGACGCCACCAGCGCACGTCACCTTGGCATGGGACGTCGATCACGCGCGTCCGGCGCAGGACAAGACCGACGTGTACCTGTGGAGCGACGGGAAGTTTCTCTACGTGCGCTTTGAGGCACAGCAAACTGCGCCGGTAGTTGCGACACAGCACGCCGACGACACGGTAACCGGCGGAAGCAACATCGGTGGAGGCATCGCGTGGAGCGATGACGCGGTTTGGGTCGATTTGTGGCCCACGGGTCCAGCCGGTTTCCAATACCAGTTTGAGTCGAATCCGATCGGCGCGCACAATGAAGCGTCGAGCGAGAACAACGCGTTCGCGCCGCATTGGGTAACAAAAGGCTCGACAACCAATGGCGGGTACACCGTCGAGATGGCCATTCCGCTGGCAGTCATTCACGGCGCGCATAGTGGTGCGTGGCGCATACAAGTGGTGCGCTATGTTCGCAGTACCGGGGATCTCGACGTATGGTCTTACGATCCGGCGCAGCAAAATCCCGATGACGCCGCGCGCGCGGGAACGGTGACCTTCACAAATATCGCGAAGCCGCCGATACCGAAGCCGCGCATTGCGCCCTACGCACTGGGCGAGATTGCTAGCTCGACAATCGGTGGAAGCACGTCGCGCGTCGGTATGGATTTCTCGATCCCGGTCGCGCAGACGGCGGCGTTCTTCGGGACCTTCCATCCAGACTATTCCAACGTCGAACTCGATCAGCAATCGATCTCACCCACCGTGTTCGAGCGCACGTACAGCGAGGTGCGCCCCTTCTTCACGCAAGCGGCCAGCTATTTCAATGCCTTCAATTGCAACGTCTGCAACGGGTTTCGCACGACGCTGTATACGCCGTCGATTCCGACGCCCGCTTCCGGGTATGCCTTCGAAGGCCGCCAAGGGTCGTTTGGTCTTGCCGCGTTCGACGCGCTCGGTGATAGCCGCAACGACGGCGCCGCCGCGCTGAACTACACCTCGCCCGATACGCACTGGAACGGCGCGTTTCAACACGTAATCACCGACATTCCCGGCATCATCGATACGACGAACCAGGGCGGTGTCTCGTACTGGAACGGCAAGTATCTCAGCTTCTACGCAAACGACGCCCAAGAATCCGGTACGCTCGTGACCGATCCGTCGCAGGGGCAGTGGCTCGATGCGGGTGGCGGCTGGGGCAATCAGAAGTTTGCGCTCTATGCATCGATGCGCAAAGTCGGGAGCCAGTTCAATCCGGTCGACGGCTTCGACTCGCATCCCGGCATCGCCGGGTACGGCGCCTACATTGCGCGCATCTGGACGTTCTCGCCCAACGACAAGCTGCTTTCCGTCGGCGTGAGTGGCTTTCTCGACCGCTATCAAGGCGTGCAATACGGTCAGGCGCAGACCGACAACCAGATGCTGCTTGATATCTTGACCAAGAGCACGATCGATCTGCAGCTCTACTCCGGCTCAAATTACTGGCGCTTCGGCGAGGTCATGACACCGATTTCGCAAGGCGGCGGCTTCAGCCTCACCTACCACAGCGGCACGCAAAACAACGTTGGCAACTTTCCGTCGCACGGTTCTTCGTCGACGCCGATAACGCTTCAGTATTATACCGGGCACTATGGCGACGGGCGCTTAGATACATGGTACCGTTCGGCCACGATGCGCGCGGGCCCGCGCGGCTACGTGACGATCGCGGTCGACAACACATCTCAGTGGATGTATGACCAGACGCCCGACAATATCCAGTGGTTCGATTCGGTGAGCTACAGCTATCAGATCAGTAGCAATTCATCGTTCGCGGTCGGTGTGCGCAAAATCCAGGGTATGCCCCCGATTCCCAACGGCGGCGGCAACTGCGAAGGTGTCTGTTCGAACGTCTCGGTCGCCTACCACTTACGCCTGCGCGACTACGAATTTTATCTTGCCTACGGCGACCCGAATACACTCTCGACTGTGCCGCAGGCGATCTTCAAAGTGATCTTCTACGCCGGCGCGCAGAAGGGGACCTAACGCGCAATACAGATGGCACTGGCCACAAGAGTCGCGCCGCCGCGGCCGTCCGCGTGTTCGGCGCTAAACGCCCTCGGCCTCGATACGATTACGGCCCACGGCGGCGCGACTTCCCGAGTGAAGGGTTCGTAAGATCGGAAGAGATGATCCCGGTCCCCGTACACGCGGAAACCGGTTGTGGGATCCGCGAGCTATCGTTGCCCGGTGTCGCGAAGATATTCCAACAGCTGCTGTTGATCGAACAGTAGCACAGGCGAATTCCAATCGTGTGCGCCGTCATAGCACGGGGCTCTACCGTCGCCTTGTACGTGACGGCAAACAGCGATTTCGTGTCGCCCGGCCGCACCGTGTCTGCGCGTCCGAACGATGAAGCAGAGGTCGATACGTTCGCGCCCTTCAGTGCGGGGATTGCTTTGAGCTCGTACAGGAACGTGCCCCAGCTCGGCACGACTTTGCCGTCGATCAGGAGCTCCGCCGATTCGATCAAGGCCGGCCCGACCCCGTCATTTTCGACTTGAATGGCGACGCCGTGCGCGCTGTAGGTGCTGTTGACGCTCATGTAGGGCCAAATTGTGGCCGCGTATTGATCGGCGATCACGCGCGTCTGGTAGACCAGCGCGCCGGCGGTCAGTGCGCTGACCAGCAGTGCAGCGATAGCGATGAAGAAGTCGAGGCGAAACGCCTTTTCGTTCACGCCAAAACGAGTTCGTCGGCCGCGTCGCCCGCCCTACGTAGCGCTTCGCGGATCATCTGATCTTGAATCTCCTTGACCGCCCAGCGCGCCTGCGCGTCGGGCGAGAGCTTGTCGATCGGATCGAAATAGACGAAGGCCTTATTCTTCTTGACGGCCGGCGCCGTGTACACGCAGATGCCGTTCTCGCGATCGTAATAATCGTACGAGTGGATGTCGCGCTTGCCGCCGCCGCCCGGTGCATCGCAGATAAAGAGCGGCGTATTGAAGCCGGCCGTCTCACCGCGGACAAACTTCTCGATGTCGACCGAGGTTTGAATCGTCGTGCGCAACTCCTCGACGCCCTTGACCATGTCGTGCATGTAAACATAGTACGGATGCACGTTCACGTATTCGAGCCGCTTCACGAGCAGCGCCATCCGCTCAGGCGTATCGTTGACGCCGCGAATCAGCACCGACTGATTGCGCGTGAAGATGCCGCGCTCGAAGATGCGCGCCATCGCTTTTTCCGTGATCCACGTGATCTCTTCGGGTGCGTTGAAGTGCGTGTGGAGGACGACGTCCTTGCCCATCGTGCGGCCGCGGTTAACGACCGAGGTGAGCGCGTCGAGCCAGGGATCGTCGGTGAGTAGCTTCATCGGCATGATCGCCGGGCCTTTGGTGGCAAAACGCATGCGCCGCACGTGCGGAATATCGAGCAGCGCGTTGCCGATTAGCGCAATGTTCTTCGGCGGCAGCTGATAGGCGTCGCCGCCGGAGATCACGATGTCTTCGAGTTCCGGACGTTCGCTGATGTATTGGAACGCGTCTTCCCACTGCTTGGGTGTCTTGGCGAGCGCGACTTTATCGACGTTCTCGGTGTCGGGACCGATCGCGTAGCTGCGCGTGCAGAAGCGGCAGTACACCGGACACGTGTTGAGCGGAAGAAAGAGTGCCTTGTCGACGTAGCGATGCACGAGGCCGGGAACCGGCGAGTCGGCCTGTTCGTGCAACGAGTCCATGGTCAAACGCGGGTGATCCGGAAGCAACGCGGAGGCGAGCGGCACGAATTGCCGGCGAATCGGATCGTTGACCGGATCGTTCCAGTCGATCAGCGCGAGCGCGTACGGCGAGACACGCACCGCCATCGGCGCTTTTTCGAATCCCGCCGCGGCATCGGCAAAGAAATCGCTGCTGCAGAGGTCTTTGATCGTCGCGAGCAGTTCTTGCGGCGTCTTGACCGCGTGCTTCTGTTGCCAGAGATGATCGAGGAACGTCGCCTCGTCAACCTCGCGATAGGCGGGCACATGGCGCCAGAATTCGCCCTGCTTGAGCTCTTTATATTTGAAGTGCGATGCGTTCACGGGCGGTTTGAGGTGCGTGATCTCGCTCATAGCTGGTTCCTTAGCGGGCGGCGTAGGTGCGTTTGAAGTGCGTGTGTATCGCCGGGTGGTCGCGCAACGTCTGCAGCGCAATCTGCGCGTGATCGCGGGCATACCCATTGCCGACGATCATCGTGACGTCCCGCGCGACGCCCTCGGCGCCGAGCGCGGCGGCCGTGAACGAGGTCGACATCGAGAAGAAGTAGACCGTGCCGCGATCTTTGGTGCAGAGAATCGAGCCAAGCTCGGTGCCGGAGACGTTGACACAGTTGATCGTGACGTCGGCGAGATCGGGCGCGACCGCGGCGAGCGCAGCGCTCATCCCGAGTGCGTCGCGCGCATCGGCGACGATGAACGCGTCGACGTAGCCGTGTTCGACCAAAAGTCTGGCGGTAAGCGTTTGATTCGACGGTGCAATCCCGATCACGCGGCCGGCTTTGCCGACGCGCGCTTTGGCTTGCGCGCAAGCGAGCATGCCGCTTTTGCCGTCCGCTCCGATTACCGCGACCGTGTGGCCTGGGCGACACAGGCGCAGCGTCTGCGCCGGAGCGCCGGCGACGTCGAGCACTGCGAGCGCCACGTTCTCGTCGATGTCGTCGGGCAGCACGGCCCACAGGCTCGACGCGAAGAGAATTGCGCTCCCGCGGATCCAGATGCGGCCGGTGGCGACGTCGACCCGGGTAATCGCTTCGATATGCAAGGGTGTGAGCGTCAACGACACGAGCGATGCAATGCGTTCGCCGGTAGCGCGCACCGTGCCGATGAACATGCCGCCGCTGCCGGTGACCGGGTTGTGCATTTTGCCGCGCTCGCGCACGATGGCGAGCACGTGCGCTGCAATGCGCGACGCGTCGCCGCCGCATGCGTCGGCGATCTGCCGGAACGAGGCGGAATCGATGTTGAGCACATCGACGTCGCACAGCAACTCGCCCGCGTATGCACGCGGCGTATTGTCGAGTTTGTGCGCGTTCTGCGGCATGGCTCCGGCCGGCTCCAGCACGCGATGCGTACCGAGTGGGTGCGGCGTACGCTCCGACGCGATGCTCACGAACGCACCACGATGCCGCCGCGCTCGAACGGTGTCGAGAGCACGATCGTCGTTTTCGTGCGTGCCATGCCCGGCAGCGCTTTCAAACGCGAGAGCAACTCGTCGAGATGCTGCGTCGAACGCGTCATCACTTTGCAGACGAACGACTCCTCGCCCGCGACCGAATGGACTTCGCACACTTCCGGCATCTCGCTCAAACCTCTGGTGAATTGCTCGTATCCCGCGTCTGGAGTCGTATAACAACTCACGAACGCGATCAGTTCGAGGCCGAGGCTGCGGCCGTCGAGTTGCGCGCTGTACCCGCGAATGTGGCCGCGAGCTTCGAGCCGCTTGACGCGCTCGTGCACCGCCGGCGGCTTGAGCCCGACGAGCGCGCCGAGTTCAGCGAAGGTCGAGCGCCCATTGCGCTGAAGAGCCTCCAAGAGCGCAAGGTCGAGGTGATCGAGGTCGTCGGAGACTATCATATTCGCCAGAATCGCAATTCTTGCCGTAGCTTGTTCGGCGGTTTGACTATAACACCCCATTTCCGTTCGTTCAAATGGGCTACCAAAAGTATGCCTTGCTTACTTTTGGTAGCCCTCTTCGCCCTTGCGTTGGCGGTCGCCGGCTGCACAAAGGCCGGTGGGCCTGGCGCGGCGCCGGTTGGGGTTGTGCGCTTCGCCCTGGCTGCCGACCCGACGACGCTGGATCCGCTCCTCTCGCACCCCGATGCCTCATTGGCGGAGGCTCAGGTCGCGCGGCTTGCGTTTGAGCCGTTCGTGGACTTCGACCGCTCGGGAAAACCGGTTCCCGCGTTGCTCGATCGTCTGCCGGCGGTCTCGAGCGACGGGCGCACCATCGTCTACCATTTGCGCGCGGTGCGTTGGAGCGACGGTGTTGAAGTCACGAGCAGCGACGTGCTCTTTACCTTGCATGCGATTCTGGACCCGCGCAACCCGGTTCGATCGACCCAAGGCTACGAGCTGATCGACCGGGCAACCGCACCCGATCCGCGCACCGTGGTCTTTCATCTCAAGCATGCATGGGCGCCGGCTGCGCTTGGATATTTCTCCTATGGAACGACGCCGCAATTTGTGTTGCCGGCACACGTGCTGCAAACGCAGGCGCCGCTGGATCGCGCACCGTTCGGCGCGGCGCCGAGTGTTGGCGATGGGCCGTACACGTTTGTGTCGTGGCAACGCGGGAACGCGCTGCGCTACCGCGCGAATCCGCGTTACTGGCGCGGCAAGCCGGCGGTTGCGGAGCTCGACGTTCGCATCGTTACCGACCCCGGAACGAATCTTTTGCTGTTGCGAACCGGATCGCTCGACTGGAATCTGATCGCCCCGGTCCAGTATCCGATGATCGCTACCGACGCGCGCTTGCGCTTTGTTACCACCCCAACCGCGGTCGTCGCAGGCCTCGTCATGAACACCGCGCATACGCCGCTCAACGATCCACGTGTACGGCGCGCGATCGCGATGTCGATCGATCGCAAAGCAATCAGTGACAAGATCACGCTGGGCAAATATCCCGTCACCAACATGATCCAACCCCAGTTCTCGTGGGCGTTCGATCCGCACGTGCGTCAGCCGTCCTACGATCCCGGCGGAGCCGATGCCGCGTTCGATGCGGCCGGATGGCGGCGTGGACCCGACGGCACGCGCTCGCGCAACGGCGTATCCATGCATCTCGTCTACGTCGCTTTTCCCGAGACAGTGAGCGGCATGCGCATCGCCGCGGTCGTACAGGCTGCGTTGCGCGAGCGCGGTGTCGCGGTGACGATCAAGAGCATCAGCAACGCGCAGCTGTTTCTCCCAAAGACGGGGACACTGGCCACCGGAAATTTCGACCTTGCGTACGTGCCGTTTACGATGGGCGCCGACCCCGACGACAGTGACGTGCTCGCCTGCGGCGCACCGTCGAACTACATGCACTGGTGCGATCCGGTGGTCGATCGGCTCGAGGTCCAAGCACTTGCCGCCGTCTCACAATCGCAGCGGCGCTCGCTCTACGCCCAAATTGGGCAGCGGGTCGCCGATCAAGTACCGGTGCTTTATCTCTTTAACGCACGCTACATCTACGCGTATGGCAGCCGGCTGCACGGCTTTGCGCCGAACGCCTTTTTGCCGACATGGAACGTATGGGAGTGGAAAACGTGAGCCAAGGTGTCGCGATCGTCGCCGTGCACGGCGTGGACTCACATCCGCGCTACGAGTTCCAGGATCAAGTCGCCGGGGACCTGTGCATGCGTCTCAACGAGCGCGACGGTGAGAACACTTGGAAGATCGAGGTGGTCAACCCGAAGGACGTGTTGCAGTCGGGAACCGACGATCCGCTTCCGACCACGACGCGCATCATCCACGTCGGCGACGACGTCGACGAGCCCAAGAAAACCTTCTTCGACGTCATCGAGGCGTATTGGAGCCCCATCGACAAAGGCGCAACCAATTGGTTCTCGATCTTGGGGTGGATTCTGCAGTCGGTCTTTGCGCCTTTTAACACCACCGCGCGCGTTGAGTCGCCCTTTGCGAAGCAATTCTTCGACTACGGTTTTATCGGTGGCGCGCTGGTTGTAGCATTTATACTCTTCGGGATTTCCATCACCGAGGTGTGGCTCTCCGCCATACACGTCTTGGACATTACCGGCCTCATCAACAATTCGACTGTCGGCCAAGCGATCAACGTGCTCAACGCAAACGCTACCGCCCCCGGCGGCGCGCGGATCAAGATCGTGGTGTGGATCTTCGTCGGCGCCTTCGGCGCATTCTTAGTGGGTCAAGCGCTCGAAGCGATTGTGAAAACGTGGCTGCAGCGTAAGGAGTTGCTGGCAAATCGCGCGTCGATTTGGCATCGCGCCCTTACGATCGGAATCGTGGTCGTGATTGGCGGCGCGTTGATCTATGCGATGGCGGTCGTGAAATTTCCGAAGGGCTCGATGGGCTGGGCCGGTGTAGCGTTACTCGTCGGTATCTTCCTCGCGTTTCAAATTGGGTACGCGCTGCTGATCGGCTTCATCGTCGGCTTCTTTGGGGATGTGCAGATCTATACCACGCGAGATGAGAATGACGCGCGTTTCTACAAACTGCGCGACGCGATTCTCGATACCGCGGTTACTGCGATCATTCGCGCCGTCACACCCGAAAGCAACGGCGGCTATGACTACGAGCGGGTGATCGTGCTCTCTCACAGCCTGGGAGGAACCATTGCGACCGACGCGATCACGCGCTTGAAGCGCGGCTGCGAGCAGGGCGCACTCACGGCTGCCGCGTTCGCGAAAGTGCGAGCCTTCGCGATGCTGGGATCATCGCTCGAGAAGACACAGTACTTCTTCAACGTCGCGGGCACGACACCGTCGGTTTCGTATAACGAGTGGCGCGGCAAAGCTTACGAAAAGCTCTTTAGCGACGATCCGAAGGTGCTGGCGGCCAAACGCAGCTCGCGGATCTTTTGGATCAACTATTGGTACTTCCAGGATCCGATTTGTAACGAGATTCGCTCGTATAAGGACGTCTGTCGCAACGAACGCGGGAGCCGGCACATCACACCGATCCATCCGCTCATTCATTCCGACTATCTCGATGATCCGTGGGTATGGAAGTCATCGAAGGACGACAAGCATTTAGGGTTGCTTGACATCATCGCGCCGCGTACGGACGACTAAAAGCCACGTATCCGTTTGCGTAGCCAGCGTTTGTGCTGATCGGCGACGCGTGTCCACAATGCTTCGCAGCGGTCGATCTCGAGTCCGAAGTGCTGCTGTAAAATCCGCTCGAACGCTTCATGTGAGGCGGCCGATTCCTCGTTCATGTGCTCCGGTGAGAAAATGCGCAGCGCGGCGTTGGTCAAAGTGGTCATCCCACGCTCGGTGAGTTGCGCGCAGACGAGTGTTTGGACGAACGGCGACTCGCTCGTGGTCGCAAGACCGCGGTTTGACGCTTCGATCGTCTCCATATCGACCGGATCGCCGGTGAAATCATACGTCGCTCCGTTCTCCCGGTGGTTGTAAAAGCGCCAGTAGTTGCCGTGACAGGTCAGCTTGAAATCGAAGCGGCCATCGTTGAATGGACCCTCGCGTAACGGCATCGGAATGAGGAAGCCGTTACCGAAGCCGACGTCGGTCAGATACGGCTCGTCGAGATGTACGAGCAGCGCGAGGTGGTTGATCGGTGCGCCTTCGACGTGTCCCATGCGATTGACGGTAGCACCGATGAGCTCCGCGCGAAGGCCGATCTGCTTAACGGCCCATGCGAAGAGCAGGTTGTGCTCGAAACACCAGCCACCGCGTCGACGTACGACGAGCTTGTCAAAGATCGCGTCCAGCTCGAGCGAGGGGACAATGCCGAGCTGCACGTCGATGTTTTCGAACGGAATTGCCAAGAGATGTGCGCGGTGCAGGTTGTGCAGCGTCTGTTTTGTCGGCGAGAGCGGGCCGCCGTAGTTGATGCGGCGCAGATAGCGATGGAGTTTGAGTGACACCCTGATTGCTCAATGCGGTAGCGAGATCGTATATGCTCCGCCGCTGCCGAGGAAAAGAGGTGTTGACGTATGACCGTCGCGATCGATGCGCACGAGCGCATTGCCGCGATGGAGTATGGCAATGGCGGCCGAGCCGTCGTGCAGCCACTCAACGTCGAATGGCTGCCCTCCAACCGTAATATCGGGTTTCACGGTGTTCGTCGTGAGGTCGATGGGTGTCAGGGTGGTCGTCGCATAGTTCGCGACGTAAGCAAGCTTGCCGGTTGGGTCGACGGCAACGTACATCGGTTCAACGCCGACCTTGACCGTCTTGATCGATCGGCCGGTTGCGAGATCTACGATGCTCATCGTGTTGTCGCCGTTGTTCACCGCATAGAGCAACTTGCCGTCGGGTGAGAGCGCAAGCCCGACCGGACGTTGTCCGACGGATAACGGCGTGAGCACCGCGTGCGACTTCAGATCGACGACCGCGACGGCGTTCGAGCCTTGTATCGTGACGTAGAGGTGCGACCCATCCGGCGCAAGCGCGATATAGCGAGGGCCGGTACCGACGGCGATTGGCTTGCCGGCGCGTAAGGAAGCGACATCGATCGGCGTAATCGTCCCGTCGTCGTAGTTTGCGACCCAGACCGTCGAACCGTCGGGCCCGATCGCGAGGCCGTTGGGCGAATTGCCGACGGCGACGTCGGCAATCACCTTGTTCTGGACCGCATCGATAACGCTCACGGTTTTTGCGCTGCGATCGGCAACAAAGTAGAGTCGACCGTCCGGCGTGAGTGCGCCGTCGCGCGGCTCATCCTTCACCGCGATCGGTTCTCCGAGTGCGCCGGTTCGAATATCGTACGGCATCACGGTATTGTTGAAACGATTGGCAATCCACGCGAGCGGAAGCCTTTCGTTGTCTTGTTGTGCGCGAACGTCGAGTGTTGCCGGCTGGAGTTGTGCGCCGCGATCGTCGACGCCCGTGACATGCACGTTGTACAGCCCACTCGTGCCGGAGGCAAGAACGATCGGGACGTTCTGCGAGGCCTTGGCGTCGAGTGTGATCGAGCCGACCGACGGCGTAACCGAGAGACCATTTTGGAACGTGAGCCGCCACGTCACCGATACCGGTGCGTCAACCGCGTTTTTGAACGCGATCGTCGCGGAGGCATTACTACTGCCCGGTGTAAGCTGCACCGCCGCATCCGACAGCGTAACGCTAACCGGCGTTGCCGGCGGAAAATTCGCATTGGTTGGGGCGAATGCCGGCATCGCATCGCTGGTTCCATTGCCCCAATACCGGTTCGGTGAGGACGCGAGGTCAAATGCGAGATGCAACGCTCCGCGCATCGGCAGCGCTATCCACGCATACTTCGCCGCTTTGCCGTCCACACGCAGTGCATTGACGTACGGCGTCGTATCGGATGCGGCCGGTGCATCGATCGTGATCGTTGGGCCATGGGGCGCGCGAATGACGATGTGGGAGAAAAGCGGGCTGCCGATATCGAGGTCGCGCACCGCCGGGAACTGCGGATACATGCCCATCGCGCACCAGACGTACCACGCGCTCATCGTGCCGAGATCGTCGTTGCCGGGGATACCGTCGGGCGTCTCCTTGTAGAGTGTCGTCATGACGGTGCGCACGATTTCTTGCGTGCGCCACGGTTCACCGGCAGCGAGATAGACCCATGGCGAACCGAGGCTGGGCTCGTTGCCCATCCAGGCATACGGCTTGTCTTGATCGGCGTTGAGCTGTGAGAAGAAGGTGTCGAGTTTGGCGACGGCAGTCTCGCGTCCACCCATGCCGCGGATAACCTCGTCGAGGTTCTGCGGCACCATCCATGTGTATTGCGCGGCGTTGCCTTCCTGGAAACCGCTCTGTCCCGATACGCCGATCGGCGTCTGCAAAAAGGCGCCATCGCCATTGCGTGGCGCGATCAATGCCGAGTGTGTATCGAAGATCGTGGTCCAGTTGTTCGCGCGCGGCAAGAAGCGTTGATAGGCTCGCCGTGTTGCCGATCGCTTGTGCAAATGCCGCAATCGAGGCATCATCGAGTGCGTACTCGAGCGTCTCCGATGCGCCGTTTGGCACCGGCGAGACCGACGTCGTGTAGTAGTTCGGAATGTAGCCGTGTTGCTGATAGTCGGCGGATTGCGGGCGTTCGAGATACCAGCCGTAACCCGGCGCGCTCGTCGTATCGGTTGCGCCCTTGATCATGCCTTGCAGTGCGGCGCGCACGTCGAAATCGCGTGCGCCGAATGCATAGCCGCCGGCGATCACTGGATCGACCGAGTCACCACCCATTACGCTGCTCGGTTGATTGACGACCGGCCAACGTGGAAGCCAGCCGCTTTGCACGTATGCGTCGACCAGCGATTGCTCCATATCGCTCACCTGGTCGGGCGCAAGCAGCGCGATCAACGGAATCTCGGTACGGTAGATGTCCCAGTCGGAGTAGTTCGCGTACTCGGCATGATGCGGTTTGACGTGATGCACGTTGCCGTCGAAGCCGCGATAGCGTCCGTCCGCATCGCTGACAAGGTTAGGATGCAACATCGTGTGGTACAGCGCGGTGTAGAACTGGCGTTGCTCGCTCGGCGTCCCGCCGGCGATCTCGATGCGCGAGAGCATCTGCTGCCATGAGGCGAGCGCTTTGTTGCGCACGCTTGCGATATCCCAGCTCTTCGCCTCTGCATCGAGGTTCGTGCGCGCGCCTTGCGCGTCGACAAACGAGATCGCGACTTGCACGCGTACGACAGAATTTTGCGTTGTATCAAAGCGGACCCAGGCAGCAGCGTGTGGTCCGTGCCCATCATGCAACAAACCCGACTCGGCAAACGGCCGATCGAACCGTGCGACGTAATACACGGTGTAACGGTCGGGCATCCCGCAGAAGAAGCCGCTCGACGCCGACGCTTCAACTTCGTTCGGGCCGACGATACGAATAGATGAGTCGGTTACGCCGGCCTGATTCGACGCGGGATTGATGACGACGTTTGCTTGCGCGTTCGCCGGAAACGTGAATGTGCCGAGTCCCGTACGCGGCGTGACGCTGAGTTCCGCGCGAATCGCTGGTGAACCGAGCGAAACCGCATAGTAACCCGGCGCCGCGGTCTCGGACGCGTGCGAGAAGGGTTGCTGTGTGGTCGACGGATCGGTGACGGGCCCGAGCGTCGGCAACATTGCAAAATCGCCGAACACATTGCAACCGGGACCACTCAAATGCGTGAGACTGAATCCAGTGATCGCCGTATCGTTGTACTCATAGCCGCCGCCCGCGTTCTGTGACGGTGTGTCGGGACTCCATTGGATCATCCCGAACGGCGTGTCGGCGCCGGGGAACGTATCGATCGGTCCGCCAATCTGCGTGCCCGACGTGCCGACGAACGTGTCGACCAACGATGCAGGTGAGAGTGCGGCTGCGAGCACGGCGGCGGTTACGAACGGAATCATCCGATGAACGCGTCGACCTCGATCTCAACCAGCAACTCGGGCGAGATCAGCCGCCGTACTTCAACCATCGTTGAAGCGGGGCGCACCTCGGCGAATGCTTCGTGATGGGCTTTCGCGATGAGCTCCCAATCGTCGATGTTGACCACGTACATGCGCGTGCGCACGACGTCGTCGAGCGAGGCGCCGGCTTCTTCGAGCGCGCGTTCGATACGCGCAATCGCGCCCTTGGCTTGTATGTAGGCGTCGGGTCCGTCGCTCGTGGTGCCCGAGACAAAGACAAAGTCACCGATGCGCACCGCACGGGCATACCCGACGCGCTTCTCCCACACGCTTCCGCTCTCGATGTGGCGGCGGCGCGTCGACACTACAAGGCCTTGACGGCCGCGGTCAGTCCGTCGACCGATGCCTTCGCGTCGCCGAAGAGCATCGCGGTGTTCGGCAATTCGTAGAGCGGATTGTCGATGCCGGCGAAGCCCGAGCGCATCGAACGTTTGAGCACGATGACGTTCGCGGCTTTGTCGACGTCGAGAATCGGCATGCCGTAGATCGGCGAGCTCTTCACGCTGCGCGCGGCGGGGTTCGTGACGTCGTTCGCGCCGATAACCAGCGCCACGTCGGTCGTCGGGAACTCGTTGTTGGCGTCGTCGAGATCGAGCAGTGCTTCGTACGGCACGTTGGCTTCGGCGAGCAACACGTTCATGTGGCCTGGCATGCGTCCCGCGACCGGATGGATTGCATACAGCACCTTGACGCCGCGCTTCTCGAGTTGATCGGCGAGTGCTTTGACGCTGTGTTGTGCCTGCGCAACCGCCATGCCGTACCCGGGCACGAACATGACCTTCTGTGCATACGCAAGCATCACGGCAACGTCGTCGGCCGAAACGCTGCGCACGTTTTGTGGGCCGCCTGACCCCGCCGCTGGCTCCGATCCGCCGCCCGAACCAAACGCACTAAAGAGCACGTTGGCCAGCGAGCGATTCATCGCCTTACTCATCGCCACGGTCAAGATCGTGCCGCTGGCGCCAACGATCGCGCCACAGATAATAAGCAGTTCCGAATCGATCTCAAATCCCGCAATTGCGACCGCCAGGCCGGTGAACGAGTTGAGCAGTGAGATGACGACCGGCATGTCGGCGCCGCCGATCGGCAACACGAAGAGCACGCCGAGTGCCAGTCCTCCCGCGAGAAGCAGTGCGAAACCCCACAGCGGCAGCGTGCCGCCACTGACGATGAACCAAACGCCAAGCGCAATGATCCCGAGCGCGATGATCGCGTTGACGACTTGCTGGCCCGGATACGTGATCGGGCGCCCGGTCATGAGCTCTTGCAACTTGAGGAACGCGATGATCGAACCGGCAAAGCTCACGGCACCGATGATCATCGATACCACGAGCGAGACCGAAATGACCGGATCGAGCGCCGCGCCGCCGGAGCGCAAGAAGACGACGTATTCGACCACGCCGATCATCGCCGCCGCACCGCCGCCCGCGCCGTTGTACAGCGCGACCATCTGCGGCATCGCGGTCATCTTCACGCGTATCGCTGCGAAGATACCGATCGTCGCGCCCAAGACCATGCCGATTGCAATAGCCCACCACGCGACGCCACCCGTCTGCACGAGCACGACCCCGACGGCAATAACCATGCCGGCCATCGCGAGGCGATTGCCGAAGCGCGCCGACGCCGGCGAATTCAGAAAATGCAAACCGATGATAAAGAGCGAGATCGCGACGAGATCGAGGAGCGGAGCAGCAATGCTCACTTGCCGCCCCCTTTGCCTTTGAACATCTGCAGCATGCGTTCGGTCACCGCGAAGCCACCGAAGACATTGATTGCGCCGAGCGTCACGGCGGCAATTGCAACGATCGTCAATCCGATCGAAGCGTCGCCACTATTAAGGAGCGCCACGGTCGCGACGATCGCGCCCGCGACCACGATGCCGTGAATTGCGTTTGTGGCCGACATCAGCGGTGTGTGCAGCGTCGTCGGCACCTTGGAGATCACTTCGAAGCCCACGAAGACCGCGAGCACGAGGATGGTCAGCAGTGTAATGAAGTGACTAACGTCGGTCATGCGATGCGTGCTCCTTTGATCACTTCATCCTCGAAATCGAGTGTAAGCGCGCCATCTTTGATGAACGGCGAGATCAGTGCATAGACGTTGCGCGAATAAAGCTGGCTCGCGTTGTAGGGCATCGTCGATGGAAGATTCACAGCGCCGATGATGCTCACGCCACCCGGCGACAGCACGGTTTCGCCGGCTTTGGTGAGGGTCGTGTTGCCGCCGGCTTCGGCTGCGATATCGACGATCACCGATCCCGGTTTCATCGCGGCAATTGCGTCGTCGCTTACCAAGATCGGCGCTTTGCGCCCGGGTACGAGCGCGGTCGTGATCACGACGTCGTTCTTGCCGATCTGTTCGACCATCCAGGCTCGCTGGCGCTCTTGCTGTTCGGGCGTCAACTCTTTCGCATAGCCGCCCGTGCCTTCGGCACTTTCGCCAAGATCGAATTCGAGAAACGTCGCGCCGAGCGATTGCACTTGTTCTTTTACAACCGCGCGCACATCATAGCCGCTGACCACCGCGCCTAACCGTCGAGCGGTTGCAATAGCTTGCAGCCCCGCAACGCCGGCCCCGAGTATAAGTGCCTTTGCCGGCGGAATCGTGCCGGCCGCGGTCGTGAGCATCGGAAAAAATTTCGGCAGCGCCTCTGCGGCGAGCAGCACCGCTTTGTAGCCCGCAATGTTGCTTTGTGAAGAGAGCGCGTCCATCGACTGGGCGCGCGTGATGCGCGGAATCATCTCCATCGCGAGTGCCGTGAAGCCGTCCTTCTTCAATTGTTCTACATACGACGGATCACCGAGCGGATTCAGGAAGCCGACCAGGGTCGCGTTCTTGCGCATGGCGCCGAGCACGTTAGGTGCGGGTTTGCCGACCGTTACCACGAGATCGGCGTCCGAGACGAGCGCGGCCGGATCGTCGACAATCGACGCTCCGGCCTGCGTGTAGAATGCATCGGGGAATGCGGCTGCGGTTCCGGCATCGCGTTGAACGCGCACGGAAGCGCCCGCCTGTATCAGCTTCGTTACCGTCTCCGGAACCAGCGCCACGCGGCGCTCATTCGAAGCGGCCTCACGAGGTACGGCGACGATCATGGGCGCGAGTTTCACGCGCCGGTTTAGGAAGCCCTACTTGATCGAGACGGTATTGCGCAGTGTGCCGATCTTTTCGATCTCGACCTCCATCACGTCGCCGTCTTTGAGAAACTCCGGTGGCGTACGCGCGAACCCGACGCCCGACGGTGTGCCGGTCGCAATCACGTCGCCCGGCAAGAGCGTCATTCCTCGGGAGAGCTCGGCGATCAACCGCGGAATCCTGAACATCATGTCCGACGTATTGCTGTGTTGCTTTTCCACGCCATTGAGACGGAACATGATCTCGAGTGTGTGCGGATCCCCGATTTCATCGGCCGAGACAATCCATGGTCCGTACGGCGAACAGTCGTCAAGACTCTTGCCCTTGAACCATTGCAAATGGGCGCGCTGCAGATCGCGCGCGGTCACGTCGTTGAACGCGGTGTAACCAAAGATCACGTCCATTGCGTCGTCTTCGGAGACGTCTTTGCAGGTCGTGCCGATGATGACCGCAAGCTCTGCTTCGAAATCGTATTCGCTGGAAACACGCCGCTCGAGCTTGAGCGTTTGGTCGTGCGCGGCGATCGACGTCGGCGTCGCTTTGGTGAAAAACGTCGGCACGTCGGGGAGCTTGAGCTCTTTGCCGAAGATCGCAGCGCCTTCTTTGGCGTGCTCGAGATAGTTGCGCCCGACGCAGAAGATGTTGCGCAGTGGGTGCACCGGCGCATCGAGGTGCGCGAGGAGCAACGTAGTGGTTTCGTTCGTGTGGTGTTTGGCGCGTTGCTCCGGTGGGAGTGCGATGTAGGCCTGCATCGTCGGCGTGTCGATGCGGCGAATCAGGTCGCCTTCGACGACGCCCGGCGCGGTGGCGCCATCCTTCATTCTATACGTTACAAACTGCATAGGAGGTATTTTATCACGCGCGGGGCTCACCAGATTAGCGGAATCAGGCGATACCGCACGCGTACGGCGTACGCATCGTAGCCCCGCAGTTCCCGGCGCAAGAACCGCTCTTCTAGCAAGATGCGCGCGATCAAGACGAAAATCGGCACGCACGCCGCTAGGGCACCCGCCGTCGATTGCAACCAGAGCGGTATACCCACGATAAGGAGCGCGCCGCCTGCGTAGAGCGGATGACGCACATAGCCGTAGAGTCCCGTATCGATGACGCGTTGACTGCGGTCATCTTGGAGTTTGACGACGGGCGCGGCAAAGGCGTTCTCGCGGAGCGCGCGCCAGGCGATGCCCCAGCCGGCGATCACGGCGAGCAGGCCCAGATCGCTGAGCCACGCGGGCGGCGGCGGCAGCAGGTGCAATTGGCGCGCGTCGAGCGACGTCAAAATAAGGTAGCCGAAGAACGAGATCAGGAGCGCGAGCAGCATGATCTTGTCGCCGAGTGGTTGACCTTGCTGTACCGGCGATTTGAAGCGCTCTTCAATGAGCCCCGTGTTCGCCCGCGCAATATCGAGCGTGCTTCCAGCCGTGCCGATTGCAACGATCGCAACGATGACCCATGCGCGCCACCAATCGAAGCTCCACGCCGGGCCGAAGAGTATGACGGCGAAGAAGGCGCTATTGATCGCCACGCCGGCGAGCGCTAATTGCGCTTGCTTGTAAGGTGCCACAGGTCGCAATATCGGCACTGGTACGTAGAGAGCGGAACGCCGTGCATCAAAATCGCGGCGCGCGCGTGCTCCTCGCTCGAGTAGGCGTCTTTGCCGGTGCAGCTGCGCGCGCGATCCGCTACCGGATCCAGCACGAACTCCCGCGGAAGCGGCGCGCTATGGGTGGTGCGTGGGCGACGGCGTCGCGCCAACGATGCCCTCGAGCGGTGGCAGGCTTCCGTTCTGCTGTTTCTGCTTTTGCTCCGCTTCTTGCGCCTCGCGTTTGGCCGTCTCGATCATGACGGTTGCAGCCCCGGGCTCGTTGGCCCAATTGCCGCCCCGCTGCACGAGAACTTGTTGCCGGCTTATTTTCTTCGTGTGCGGATCAAAATCGTAGCTGACGCGATAGAGTCCGACCTCCGCGCTTCCATCGGGATGACGAATCCACATTTGGAGCACGTTGCCGTTGGTCTGCGTATTAAAGAACGCATCCTTCGAAGCTTTAGCCGATTTGACGCGAACGACTTGTCCCTTCGCGTTGACCTCGACCACGAATTCCGTGTGCAAAGGAACCTTCGGGATGGGCGGCGCGGGGAGCGGCGTAGCCGCGACGGTTGCGGCGAAGAGAAGTGTAAGTAGAAGCGCGCGCATACTAATTCGCTGAGAGTACCGTAAACTGCCGCCCGCACGAACCGCACGCGACAATGACTTGTAAATGGGGGTGCTCGCTTGGCTCCGGCATGCGTTCGACCGACTCTTCACAGCCACAATAACGGCAGCGTGTACTAAGAGAGTTCCCGGCGGAGTCGGACTGGTTCACGCCAGCGCCTTTATGCGGGTGGTTCAGCCCGACCTCCCGCGGGGACCGTTCCCGGGGTGCCGCGAATTCGAAGGAAGCGTGCCTTCTATCCGTCTCTTAACAGTTATAGCACTGGCGCTTGCGCTGCTCGCTGCCCCTGCATCAGCCGCGCGTCCCATCGTCGATCTACACAAGCTCGACGCTTACTTTGCTTTGTTCGCGAGCGATTCAAACGTCCCGTGGCAACCGACCGCCGTACGCTTGGATACGTACTCGAGCGCGCCGGTGCAAATCTCCGTCTATCAAGTCGATCCCGCCGACGTCGTGACCGCTGGTTCGAATTCGCGCCCGCGCGCGATCGACACACGCGGCCGCAAGCCAGTGACGCGTTTCAGCTTTACGCCGCCCGGCGGCTATCAATTCCAGTCGAGCGAAGTCGAAGTGCAACTCGGCTCGCGCGAGGGCTTCTTCGTCGTTGAGGCACGTCGCGGTGACGTCGGCGAACAAGTGTGGATAAATCGCACGCGCATCGGGTTGCTAACAAAAGAAACGCCGGCCGAGTTGCTGCTTTACGCGACCGATCTTGGAAGCGGTCGCGCACTCGCGCGTGCGCGCGTGCAGTTCGTGGTCGAAGGCGGTTTTCAAACCCGCTACACCGACGCGCACGGAATCATCCGTTGGAATCGCGTTCCACGCCCGATCTTTGCGCTCGCGCAATTTGGCGATAGCTTCGCTTTCTCGAGCTTTCTGCCGCAGGCGCCGCTGCCGGGCACGATCGTCGGCGTGCGCACCGACACGGCGGTCGTGCATGCAGGCGGTGTCGTGCGCATCGCTGGGTTTGCGCGGACGCGCAGTGGCGGCTCGCTGCGACCGGCCACGGGAAGTGCGACGATCGCCATGCGCCTGGGCGGAACATTGCTTGCGCAGGTGCAGGCCCCCGTCGATAAGGCCGGCGCGTTTACGGCTGACATTCCGATTCCCGCCGGTGCAACCGCCGGCGACTACGCTGTGCTCGCGCAGGTCGACGGCGGAGTCGGCGGCGCAACGGTACACGTCGATGCCGACGCTAACGGCCTTTCGATCGACGTTGCGAGCGGCTGCGACGGACCATGCAATCCGGCTAACGACGTGCCGGTAACGATCACCTCATCGCGCGGCGATGTCGCCGTGCGCGTGCAGATCGTGCGCTCGCCACATGTGTACGTCGGCTACACGCCGCAAGACGCTCCGTGGGGCACGAGCGTGTGGCTCGACAAAACCGTCCAAACCAACGCCGACGGGCGGGCCAGCGTCTCGATCGCACACCCGACCGATGGATTGCCGTCAACCTATGGCGTTCGCGCTGATGCGGGTGGCGCAAGTGCCGTTACGCGGATCGTGGTGCCGACTGCGCGCGGAACCGTGCGCATTGCATTGGATCGCGCGGCGCAGACGCTCGGCACGCCGATAAACTTCGATATCTACGGCAACGACATCACGAGCGGTAGACCGCTTGCGGGCGCGCACGTCACCGTTGCGCTCCAACACGGTGCCTCCTCGCAACAACAGGACCTCACCCTCGACTACGACGGACACGCGCACGGTGCTTTTTCCGCGCCGTCGCTCGGTACGAACCTCGTGTTTGCGACGCTTACCGTCGATGGTGCGAGCGCGAGCGATGCGGCCCAAGTCGACATCGTCCCGCAAGCAACACAGGACACGAGTCTCAACGGAAGCGCGAACGTGCGTATCGCACTCGACCACACGGTCTATCGCGCGGGCGACGCCGTGCAGATCTCGGCCTCGCTCGACGGTGCCCAAGGCGATGCGCTACTTACGATCGAGAGCGCGAACGGAGCGCAGACCATCGTCGTGCCGGTGCAAGGCGGACGCGCAACGGCGTCGCCGCGCATCGCGGATGCGACGGGCGATCTGCGCATCGGTGCAGCCTTTGTACGCGCGGGCGCCATCGCGTGGACGAGCGTGCCGCTTGCGCTCGATGCGCCGGGGAGGCCAGTGAGCGCGAGCATCGCGATGCCGGCGGGCAGCTTTGCACCCGGGTCGCCCGTCAACGTGTCGTTGCGCGACGTTACGCCTGGCGCAGGTACGACGATCGTGCGCATCAGCCGCGGCGCACCGTCGGGCGGCGCGCTCTTCGAATCCGCGCCGGCACTCTTAGCCGTAGGGCTCGCCGCGACGCAAGTCAGCGCGCCGGAGGGACGTACCTGGCATCCCTGGGTGGATTCGACCGGTGAACACGCGCAGGTGATCGGCTTCGAACGCCGCGGGTCGCCGCCGCAAAATCTTGCACTCGAGCAGGCCGACACGCAAGCGGTATCGTGGAACGTCGCACGTTCCGATGGCGCAAGCATTGCAGTCCAGATGCCGAACGCGCGCGGGCATTATACGCTCTCCATCCTTACGATCGAAGACGACGGGCGGGTGATCTCAGCCTCGTCGCCGATTACCGTACAATAATGGCTCGCAAGAAACCAAGCCGGCTTATGCTGCTCGACACCTATGGATTGGTGTATCGCGCGTTCTTTGCGTTGCCGCCGCTCACGACGGTCAAAGGCATTCCGATCAACGCCGTCTACGGCTTCACCATGATGTTGAACAAAGTGATCAACGATGAAAAGCCGACACACGTGATCGCAGCATTCGATAAGGGAATGCCGGCGTCGCGCGTCGCGCTCTACAAAGACTATAAGGCGCAACGCGATGCAATGCCCGACGATCTGCGCAGCCAATTCCAACTCGTGCGCGACGTGCTCGCCGTGCATCGCATCCCTGTCGTCGAGATCGAAGGCCAAGAAGCCGACGACGTGATCGCAACGCTCGCGCGCCAGGCCGAGACGGCCGGCGAAGAGACGCTGGTCGTGACCGGCGATCTCGATCTCTTGCAGATCGTCGACGATCGCACGACCGTGCTCACGACGCGCCGCGGCATTACCGATCTCGGCCGGTACGATCCCGCTGCCGTGTATGAACGTTTTGAACTGCAGCCGAATCAGCTCGCCGACTATCGCGGGCTCAAGGGCGATCCCTCCGATAATCTGCCCGGCATCCCGGGCGTCGGTGAAAAGACCGCGATCAAGTTGATCAAGGCTGCCGGCTCGCTCGATGCGTTGATTGCCGATCCGTCGGTTGCCGGCACACCAAAACTCCAGAAGCTGGTTGAAGATTACGGCGAACAGGCGCGCGTCTGTCGCGACGTGTCGGTCGTGCGCACCGATCTCCCGCTCGAGATCGATTGGGAGTTGCGCTACGAGAAGCCGAGCGACGCGGCCCTTTATCCGCTCTACGCGCAACTCGAATTCAAAACGTTGCTCGCGCGTTTGAAGGCACCGGTCGACGGTTTACCGCTCTTTGCCGGCGACCGTAAACTCGAAGGGACCTATCGCACCTACGTCGCCTCGGTCGATCCGCCGGAGTTTGCGCGGCTGGCCGACGAATTGCGCGCGCTTGCCGGAGTGGAACGCCTTGCCCTTGCGGTGCGCGAAGACGCGATCGGCGTCAGCGGAGCGCGCGGCACCGGCACGGCGTTCGCCGTGACTGCGCTCGCCTACGACAATGTGCGCGAGGCACTGACGCACGCGATCGATCGCGCGCAGCGACTCGTCACCTACGATGCCAAGCACGTAGCGCGCGTGCTCGCGGCGCATGGCGTGGAATTGACCGACGTCGGCGACGACGCAATGCTGGCTGCGCACCTGCTCAATCCATCGCGTACGTTTTCCGCGGTCGAGGACGCCGCTGCCGAACACTTGCAGGCCGCGCCGGCGAACGACGCCGCTGCATATGCCGATGCGACGCTGCAATTGCTCGACGTGATGCGGCCGTTGCTCGAGGAGCGCGCGCAGATGCGCGTCTACGAGGATATCGAAGTCCCGCTTGCGCCATTGCTTGCGCGCATGGAAGGCGCCGGTCTCGCAATCGACCCTACCGAGCTCGGCGTGCTCGGTCAAGAAGTTGACGTTGCAGCCGCGCGGCTGCAGCAGCACATCTACGATTTTGCGGGCGAAGAGTTTAACATCGGGTCGCCGCTGCAGCTGGGCAACATCCTCTTTGGACGACTGCAGATTCCCGGTGGTAAAAAGACCAAGACCGGATGGGCGACGGGCGTCGAGATCTTGCAGGGCCTCGCCAAGGAGTATCCGATCACCGCGCTCGTTCTCGAGTGGCGCGAAGTCACTAAGCTCAAGAACACCTATATCGACGTGATTCCGCAGTTGCTCGATCCACGTGACAAGCGGCTGCACACCGTCTTCAATCAAACCGCGACGGCCACCGGACGGCTTTCGTCGACGAATCCAAATCTCCAGAACATTCCCGTGCGCGGCGATCTAGGGCGGCGCATTCGCAAGTCGTTCGTTGCCAAGGGCCCGGAGTACGTGTTGCTCGCTGCCGATTACAGTCAGATCGAGTTGCGGCTGATGGCGCACCTTTCCGGTGACGAAGCGATGCGCACCGCGTTTGAAGAGGGTCAGGACATCCACGACTTCACCGCGCGGCAAATCTTCAACGTCGGCGACGGTACGGTCGACGGCAATCAGCGCCGTATGGCCAAGAGCGTGAACTTCGGCTTGTTGTACGGGATGTCGGATTTCGGGCTTGCGCAGCGGCTCGAGATCGGGCGCGCCGAGGCGCGTGAAATTACAACCGCGTACTTCGCGCGCTTTCCCTCGGTCCGCGCCTACATCGATCGCACGCTCGAAGAGGCCCGCGAGCTGGGGTATGTGACGACGATCATGGGCCGCCGGCGCTACATGCCGGCCTTGACCTCGAGCAACTTCATGTTGCGCTCAGCCGCGGAACGCGAAGCGACCAACGCGCCGTTACAAGGCAGTGCGGCCGACCTGATGAAGCTTGCGATGGTGAAGGTCGATCGTGCGATGCGCGCGGAGGGACTCGACGCAACGATGCTGCTGCAGATTCACGACGAGCTGATCTTCGAGGTGCGGCGCGATCAGTTGCAGGCGCTCGCCAACCTCGTGCGGCGCGAGATGGAAGAAGCGTTGACGCTCACCGTACCACTCGAGGTCACGACGAAATCCGGGGCAAACTGGTACGATGTGGAGTCAATGGCGGAGGAAGTGCAAACGTGATCGCCCTTTTGCTTGCAGCGGCGCTTACGCAGGCGACGCCGGCGCCGCAACATCTGCCGACGATCGCCGTGCATGCGCCGAAGGCAACGTTGACACTGCAGGTTGCAACGACCGAAGACCAGCGCGAAACCGGGTTGATGAGCGTAACGCACCTGCCGGCGCACACCGGCATGGTTTTCGTCTTCGATCAAGACGCGCCGGTAACGTTTTGGATGAAAGATACGCTCGTGCCGCTCGACATGGTCTTCATAGCAGCCGACGGTACCGTGCGCAGCGTTGCGGCAAACGTACCCGTGGTACCCGAGACGTCACCCGATGAGCGGATCCCGAGGCGCCCCGGCGTCGCGAAATACGTCGTCGAATTACCGGCGGGAGAAGCCGCGCACGATGGGATTACTGCCGGCGTGCAGTTGGCGGAAATCGCGAGGCTGTAAGCGTCACTAAATCGCGATCGCGGGCGTTATAGAGAGCATGAAACTCATACAACTGTCTGCGATTGCTCTTGGAACCGCGCTCCTGGCAGCACCAATCGCAGCAACGGCTACGACGGATGTCGCACCCTACGCTGGTCCGACCGGCGCTGTTTGCGGCTATCTGAATGCGCCGCCGACGCAAATCGCTGCGCTCCAAATTTTGCCGGTCCCTGAAAACATCATCGTTGCAAATTCAGCTGCGGGCACGGCCACCACAACGGTGCAGACTGACGGCACCTTCTGCTTCGAACATCTCCCGCCGCAGATCTACACGATTACGGCTTTCGGCGACGCGCCCGCGCAGTACCAGGCCACGGTACAAATCGTGGCCGGCAAAACGCGCTGGCTGCAAGTGGATCCGCGCAGCTAACTAGGGCTTTGCAGTCGGTTGCGCTTGCGGCGCCGTCGGTGTGGATGGCGCCGCTGCTGCAGGCGCCGTATCGAGCGAGTTCAACGACAAGCTCGCCGTATCGAGCGAATACTTACCCGCACCAACGAACTGGTTGGGGTTCGCACAAATCACACTGTGCTCTGGACCAAAGACCTCGACGAGGTTTGGCGGCCCGCATTGTGTTTGCGTTAACTGGTAGGTCGTGAGGAATGTTGCACCCGGCGTGCCCGCCTGAACTTCGTATGAATTGTACGTAACTTCTTTGCCTTCATCGTCGTCGTCGACGATCGCGCCGAAGACGACGGCCGAGGTAACGCCGATCGCCATCGCGCCCCAAAATCCGCCGCCCCAATAGTACGGCGCTGGTGCCCACACCATGCCGCCGTTCCAGCCGTAATATCCGCCACCATAGACCGGGTTATTGACGCGGTTGTTTTGGCGGTCGCTGCGATTGCCTTGACGATTGTCTTGCCGATCGCCGCGATTGTCTTGGCGGTTGTCTTGCCGATCGCCACGATTGTCTTGGCGATTATCGCTGTTGTTGGTGCGATTGTCTTGGCGGTCGCCACGATTACTATTGCTATTATTGCCGCGATCGCCGGCATTGCCGCTCCCCGGGCGCTGCGCGACGCCGGGACGCTGCGTGCCGCCGCCGCCCCGCATGAAATCACTGCCGGTGAAATTATACCCGCCGCTTGTGCGCGCGCCGCCGCCGCCTCCGCGTGCGCCGCTACCGCCGCTCGGACGCGCACCGCCGCCACCGCGTGCACCACCGCCGCCGCGTGCGCCACCGCCACCGCCGCCACGGCCGCCGCCACCGCCGCCGCGTGCGCCACCGCCGCCACCACCACGTCCGCCGCCTCCGCGTGCGCTCGCGCCGCTCGTGAAGCAGATTTGAAATGCCAGTAATGCGCAGAGAAAGACGGCCAAATATTTCATTGCTTGATCACCTGATCGAGGGTTCCGTGAAGGGTGACATACGTGCCGCTCGACGTGCTAAACGAAAGCATCACTGCGTGTGCCGGTAGCTTTGCCGATGATAAACTCAGCGGCTGCGGTTCGGTCGTATAATTGAGATAGATGGTTCCGGTCGTGAGCGAAAGCGCGTTGCTCTTTCCGCCCTGCACGAGAATCACCGAGGTCGGAAGGCAGACGATGATCTTGCCTTGATACGAGCAGGCCGAGCGATTGACGACGAGCGTACCGTCGCCATCGGCAGTTGTGATGAACAACGAGCCGCTAAACACGTTGACGGTGACGCCGGTGTAGGTGTTGAACGATCCGCTGCTGTCGTGGATCTGCAGCGTGCCGCCGGCGCGCGCGGAAGCCATACTTAGCGTAACGAGGATGAATGCAGCGAGTAATGCTGTAAGGCGCATGATGGGTTCAGCCTAGTCGCCGAAGTGCGCTTGCGACAACCACGCGCGAAGGGCTACTTCGCAGGTGGAGCCTATTCGTCAAACCCTCCAACTTTGCGGAGGTCTCTTCATCGGCCGGCGTCATCGTCCGCAAGAAGAGATCGGGTCGCGTCCAGATGCCCAGGTCCGCGCAGAACATCGCGAGCCTGCCGGCGACCGAATGAATTCGAAACGCCACGTTCTCGCCAGTCAGGTCGTGCGAGACGATGCGCCGGTTCCAGGCTCGCAGAAAAAGGCGCTCGTGCCGGATCGCCTCATAGACCGCCTCGACGTGCGGACTCGGGCGTTCGGACGAATAGTTGAGACGGAACATGCCGACGGCTTTGGCGATGTATTCTTCGCGATCGGGGCCGAGGAACGCGGCGAAGTCTGGGTCGAGGAGACTTCGCACCAACCAGTTGCGTTCCGCCGCGAGCGCAAACCGGGAATGTCCGAAGAGTGCATCGGACGCGGCATTCCATCGAAGCGGCGTGAGAATGCGATCGCCGATCGAAGCGGCAACTCCGTGAAGGTTGTCCAAAAGTGCCGCGAGCGAATCGGGGACGCTCACGTCGATCTCAGCGGCGGCAGCAACGGGTCGCGTTGCGCCGGCGAGTTCGAGCATGTACTCGAGTTCTACGTTTGAGAGCCGCAGCGCAACCGCAATCCCCGTTAAGGTCGCCGCCGATGGATTGATCTGGTCGCCCGCTTCCAGTCGTGCGTACCACTTGACGCCGATGTCGGCGAGGAAGGCGACCTCTTCGCGGCGCAAACCCGGCGTCCGGCGGCCGCGGGTCGATGAAATTCCGACTTGTTCGGGTTGGGTTTGCTCGCGGCGCTCGCGCAGAAATCGCCCCAGGGCTTGCCGCCCCGTTTCATCCATCCGGCAGACGGACTCTGGATCGAGAACGCTTCGTCGCTGCACCGCCCAAGTATAGTCCGCATTTGAGAAATCGATGGGGGCTTGTCCAAGACGAACATTTGACTTGGAGCGTCCGTTGCGAAGGAGCCTTTCGTAAGTTCACCCTCACAATGGGTTAAAAAGGCGGCTCGAACGCGCCAAGTATAGCTCGAATGAGCGACGTAACGCCCATCGAGATCGCGCTGGATTTGGAGACGACGCTGCTCTACGAGTCGTCACACTTTGCGTTTTCGGGACCAGCCGAGCCGCGGATCTGTCTGGTTGCTGCCTTCGCGTTAACATCGCAGCTCAAACGCATCATCGCCGCGGTCGATCGAGCGGTTCCCGCGCGGGCACCGTCGGACTTGCGCGTCGTTCCAGCGCCGATGCGGTCGGCGAATGCGGCGCCGCGCAGTTTTTCGATTGAGCCGATGGTAGCACTCCGGAAATTGCAAACGAGGCTGATTCGCGCGACCGAGCCTGGCTTGCTGCACAGTTGGGACGGCTCGCTTTCGGACGGTCTGCGCAATATGGGTGCCGAAGCCGAGCGGTTCGTCCGCGACTTTGTTCCCTCGAAGGCACTCCCGGTGCTTGAGCCCGCGCAAGCGCGCGCTTCGCAAGCGTTGGACTTGCGGGCGGTCGGTATAACAATTTATCGTTTGGGAAATCGTGGAGCGCCTGAATCGATACTCGCGCATTGGCCCTATATCAAAGATTCTCGCGGCAAACCCCATTTGAAAAGTGGACCTTAGCCGGTGGTTGAAGGGCGCGAGGGGGGCCTCTACGCTTCTGGCATGCGTGTGTTAGGACTCCTCGTGCTCTTCATCGCCGCGACTTTGGCTAACGCCGCCGCGGACCAACTCGCGCAGGTACCATCACCGTCGCCGTCACCGAGCCCGGCATGGACGCCGCCTCCGCTGTACCAGATGAATGACGACATCTTCACGGTCGACCGCGACGGTACGCTCTACTATTATTTTCAATCAAATACCGACGGAACCGCCAAGGTCAAATCGGAGATTCGCTACGGTAGAAATCTTTGGAACGACAACGCGCAGTTGCGCATACGCATTCCGTTCATAACGAAGTATCCGCTCACCGGAAATCCGTATACCGGTCTGGGGAATATCGAGCTCGGATATTCTTATAATGTTTCTTCGAAACCGTTCGATCACTCGCTTGAGATTCGTGGCTCGTTCGCAACCGCAGCGAACGGCGTCTCCAGCAACGACACGCAACTTAAGGGCTTCTATAACCTCAAATGGAAATTTGCTTGGGGTTCGATCGCCTACGCCAACGAGTACGATCAGACGGTCATCAAGCCGCCCGGCCCCGGGAATTCGTGGACGAGCTATTACGAGGGCAAACTTACCCTTCCGGAATACGCCTTCGTGCGCGTATTACGCGGACTAAAAACCTCCGCGTTCTATAACTACCGGGTGCTTTTTGATTCGGGAGGCGTATGGAAGGGTGCGCTCGGCGGAACGATATTCGGCAATATGAACGACGTCGCACTCTCGATTACCGACTCGTGGGGCATTGGTAACAGGCTGTGGAGATATAAGTTCGAAGCCAACGCGACGGCGAGATTCTAGCCTGACGCTATGATTGCTTGGTTCGTAACCACACTGCAGCATCGCCCGGAGCTCGCGGTTTTCCTCGCCCTGTTACTCGGCTATCTGGTCGGGCCGCTGAGCGTGAAAAGTTTTCATCTCGGGAACGTGACGGCGACGCTGCTGGCGGGCGTGCTCGTTGGGCAACTCAACGTCCCCGTCGGCGGTCCGCTCGAAGCGTTTTCCTTCATGTTGTTTCTCTTCGCGGTCGGCTACAAAGTTGGGCCGCAGTTCTTCGCTGGGCTCAGCAAGGACGGCGTCGCGCAGATTTTCTTCGCGGTCTTTTCGTGCCTCGCGGGGCTCGGCATTACGGCCGCCTTCGCGCTGATCGTGCATTTTAACGTTGGGCAAGCCGCCGGGTTGTTGGCGGGCGCGCTGACGCAATCGGCTGCGATCGGAACCGCTAGCGACGCAATTGGCCGGCTCGGGCTCGATCCCACGGTTACTAAGACCTTTCAAACCGAAGTTGCCGTCGGTTACGCCGTGACCTATGTGATTGCAACGTTCGTTGCGGTGCTCGTGTGTTCGCGACTCGTTCCGTGGTTGTTCCGTTTTGATTTGGCCGAAGAATGCGTAAAGCTTGCGGCCGAAATGGGACTGAAGCCCGAACTTCCTCCCGGTGTTTTCAGCGCCAATTTGCCCAACAGCGTTCGCGCCGCTGCGCGCGGACGCAAACGGCATGGCCGGGAAGAGCGTCGGCGAGATCGAGAGCGCGTTTGCGCAACGCAAACATCGCGTCTTCATCGCGGCGATCCGTCGCGGCACGGCGATCTCGAGCGCAATACCGTCCGACCTCGTTGCGCAAGGCGATGTCGTAGCACTGGCCGGACCTTCGGAAGCGATTATTTCGGAGGCCGCCGGCGCCGAGGTGCACGACCCGGAGCTGCTCGACATTCCGCTCCAACAACTCGAGGTCGTGGTTACAAACAAAGAGGCCATTGGATTAACCGTTGAAGAGCTCATGACCGGACGCGGACGCGGCGTCGTGCTCAAGAAGATCACGCGAACGAGCGTCGAGATACCAGCGCTTCCGCGCACGGTCATCGAGCGCGGCGATACGCTGCAGATCGCCGGTTTCCATGACAGCGTGGAGCGGGCCGCGAAGGCGCTCGGTTATCCGTTGCGTCCATCGCCAACCGCCGATGTCGTTTTCATTTCGTTTGCAATTGTGATTGGCGGACTTTTCGGTATGCTCAGCGTGACTATCGGCGGAATCCCCGTCGGTTTAGGCGCGAGCGGCGGAGCGCTCGTCGCGGGACTCGTCGGTGGGTATTTGCGCGGTCGATCGCCGACGTTTGGAAACATTTCACCCGGTGCGCAGTGGGTGTTCGATTCGTTTGCACTTACGGTGTTCATCGCAGTGGTCGGGATCAAGGCCGGTCCGAGTTTCATCGGCGGCGTTGCGGCCGCCGGTATACCGCTCGTCGCGGGTGGCATCCTCGTGCCGCTTATCGCGTTGTTGCTCGCCGCGTGCTTCGGAAAATTCGTGCTGCGGCTCAACAACGTCGTGTTGTGTGGCGCATTAGCCGGCGCAGACACGACCACCGCTGCACTCGGCGCAGTGCAAGATGCGGCCAAGAGCAACCTCGTGACGCTTGGCTACACGATCACCTACGCCGTCGGCAACATCTTGCTTACGGTATGGGGAACGGTGATCGTCGCCCTTTTCGCGACCAAGACGGCGATATAAGGAGACGCGCCGCGCGGGACCGTAACAGGCGTGCGTGCCCGAGTTACCCGAAGTCGAGACGATCGCGCGCGGCCTGGCCCATACGGTAGTGGGCAAGACGATTGGATCGGTAAAGATTCATCTCCCAAAAATGGCCGTTGCGCCGCCAGGCGTCCGGTTTGCTACCGCGCTGCGCGGTGAGCGCATCGAGGGCGTTGGGCGCCGCGCCAAATATGTCGTGATCGACCTAGCCTCGGGGCGCAAACTGGTCACCAGCCTGCGGATGACGGGCCGTTTGGTCGTGCAGCGCCCTGGCGAGAGGGACTATCCGGGTACCCACGTGGTGTTGCATTATACGGATGGAACGCGCCTGGCTTTCGCCGACGTGCGGACTTTTGGCCGGATGCGGCTGGTCGAGCCGGGCGAGCCCTGGGACGCGGAGCTGGGTGTGGAGCCCCTCTCCCCAGCCTTTACACCGGAGGGCTTTGCGGGTATGCTCTCTGGGCGGACGACGCCGATCAAGACACTGCTCCTCGATCAACACCGCATCGCAGGCATCGGAAATATCTATGCGTGCGAGGCGCTGTGGGAAGCCGGGATCCGTCCCAGCAAGCCCGCTAAGGCGTTAACCAAGCCGGCCATCGTGCGGCTTTACCACGCGATCCGCGACGTTTTGTCCCGTGCAACCGAAATGCGCGGCACGAGCGTCGACGATTACGTGGATGCCGAGGGTCTCCAAGGGGGATTTCAAAACGCCCTCTCGGTGTACGGTCAGCTTGGAGAACCTTGCCCGCGATGCGGAAAACCGATCGTACGAACGGTACTTGCGCAGCGCGGAACCTGGTGGTGTCGAAACTGTCAGCGTTGATTCGCAAAAATACAAATTGTTAGGTAGGAACCACAACATCTCTACGACTGAAATCGCTCCCGCTACTTTAGAGGAAGATCAACTCGCGCTCGAACAGCGCCTCTACGAAGAGTCGCTGAAGGTCCTCGACGAGGGACAAGTTCTGAACGGCATGATCGTTCAGAAAGACAAAGATGAATTGCTCGTCGACGTCGGCGGTAAATCCGAAGGCGTGCTTCCATTCCGCGAACTCTCGCTCGCGGTCGAACCCAAGACGCTCAAAGTCGGTGACACCCTTGAGGTGATGATTCACCGTATCGACGACATGGACGGTACGCTGTATCTGTCCGAACGTCGCGCGCGCGCGCTCAAGACCTGGGAGAAGGTCATTGAGGCACATCAGAACGACGAAGTGATCGAAGCCACCGTGACGCAAGTCGTCAAGGGTGGTGTGCTCGTCGATCTTGGTATGCGCGGCTTCGTGCCCGCGTCGCAGATTCGTCGCCAACCGGTCGGCAATCTCGATGAGCTCGTGGGTCAGAGACTGCGTCTGAAGGTGATCGATCTCGATCACAAGCGTCATCGCGTCGTGCTCTCGCAACGCCTCGTGCTCGAAGAAGAGCTGCAGGCCAAGAAGCAAGAGCTGCTCGACACGCTCGAGGTCGGCCAGATTCGTGAAGGTATCGTCGTTCGTCTTGCGGACTTCGGCGCGTTCGTCGATCTCGGCGGCATCGATGGTCTCATTCACAATAGCGAGCTGAGCTACGCGCGGATCAAGCATCCGTCGGAAGTCGTGAAGATCGGCGACGTCGTGAACGTCGAGATCATGAAGTTCGACTCTGAAGCGAAGAAGGTCAGTCTTTCACTCAAGCATGCACTTCCCGATCCGTGGGACGAGCACGCGGCTGCACTCGTGGAAGGCGCTAAGCTGCCGGCGCAAATCGTCAAGGTTACGCCGAACTACTTGCTGGTCGAAATCTTCCCAGGCATCCTCGCGATGGTTCCCAAGGGCGAGTTCGATCCGAACGCGCAGTTCAACGCGGGCCAAGACGTGGAAGTCACGCTGCTGACGATCAACAGCGCGACGCGGCGCATCACTGCGTCGATCCAACACGTCGCGGACATTCCGCCCGAAGAGATCGAACAGTACGTGCACTTGGAAGAAGACACCCTCGGTACGGTTGCCGATGCGGTCGCGGTTCCGGAAGTCGTCGAAGTCATGGACGACGCTGTCGTCCCGGAACCGGACGAAGTCCAAGCCTAGGTGTCATCCCGAGCGTAGGCGCGTAGCGCCGAAGTCGAGGGACCGACGAAACCAAATGGAGTGCGGGAAAGCCGCACTCCATTTTTTATGCGCTCGATTCGCTCAGTTGCATGTGCCGCGCTCTATTGGTGTGCCGGGTGCTAACTGACGGAAAGCTGGCGGAAGTGCATCTCTCGGCGTTTTAGTAGTCGTCAGCGCATTTTTCAACGCAGCGTACACGGATCCGTGAAGCGGGAATAGCGTCGAAGGAAAAAGCGTGGGGAATTGCACGAATTCTTGCCTGCCGTACGTCTCGTACTCATAGCCGATGAAATTGCGCGTTCCACTGCTATCCGCCCAGATCGTCATGCGCGCGCTTATCTGGTCGTCGCGGTCGTCCTTGCCATTCGTGCTGGTGTTCGGGAGTAAACTCCCGAGACAAGCGATGGGCTCAACCTCGGCTCGCGCCGCAGGTGGATGTGCGACGGTTAACAGTGCGAATGCCGCGGTCGCAATGGTAGCCATTGTCATTGACGAAAGCTCTCGACCATATAGATCGTTGCTGCAACTGGTAGACAATAGCTCACCGGCGGCGCAAACTTCGCGAGTCGCAGCGCGGTTGACGCGGCAGTGTCCCATCTGGGATTCCCTGATGAGCCAGCGGCGCGACGCATCGAGCACCGCGCCCTTATCGTCGATCGCGATCGACGTACACAGCCGACACCGGAAGTGGGTCCGCTAGAGTCGCCATGTATACGCCGAGGCGCGGCATGGACACAACATCCGCGTGGATAAATGGCGCTCGCACTCGGCAGTCGAGGCGCGCATCGGTCACCTTCGCGGTGGTGGCCGAGGCTCCACTCGGTAACGACGGCGGAATTTCGGGAACGCCTCTGATATCGGCGTCGCCGAAGTCCGCGAGCAATCAGCCAGCGCGTGCATCCCAATCGCGGCAACGGTCAAAACGGTCTCGCCTTGGGTTTTCGCATTGATTTCGACCCATCGTGTTTCACAACCGTTTCGGGCGGAAACGTGACTAGAGCGGAACAATCGTAATCTCTCGGGCTATACGGACATGGATAAGGCCGCGCTGCGTGCCGCGCAGCAATCGACGTATGCACCCGCGATCGTTGGCTGCGTCCCGGCTGCCGAAACTATTCATTTCAGTGCGCGCGAACGTGAACCACCCATGAGGCGTCCGGCCTAGCCGCGGCGACGTTCCGCTTTATATGCTATGGTCGCTACTTGAAAGGCGCGCTCAATCGGTGAACCGTTCCCACTCGCGGAGGACCAGCGGAAGTTTGCCTGTCGACGTTCTCGTAACCGCGACGACTTTGCAGACTTCACACAGATCCGTGAAAATGGGAATAGGGTCCAGAAAAGGTCGTAAACTGAATAAACTCCCGGCCGCCATACGTCTGATACTCGTAGGCGAGCAAATTGCGCTTTCCGCTGTCGTCCGCCCAGAGGGTCATACGCGCGCTTATGGTCGCTGTGCTCATCCTTCCGTTCGGCTCGCGCTCGGCAGCAGATGCCGACACAAACGAACGGTCTCGAGCGGCGATTACCGTCGAGGTTCAGACGCCTGAGTCGCAATGACAGCGCCGGGAATTATCCCAAGCATCACACCGTCCGATACGACTAACGGTCATCTACGCCTCGAATTCCTACGGGTGATGCCCGCGAGCGCGACGAACGTGTCGCCTCCCATGGGACTGCGGGTCGGACTGACGGGTGGCATCGGAGCGGGGAAGAGCGAGGTTGCTCGCATCTTCGCCGATCTCGGCGCGTACGTCATTGATACCGATGAGCTTGCTCGCGAAGCGGTCGCGCCCAACTCCGACGGCCTGCTCGCACTTGCGCACATTTGGCCGCAGTTCGTGCGCGGCGGTGTGCTGGATCGTATGGCCCTTGCCGAGGTGGTCTTCTCCGATCCACAGGCGCTCGCGCGTCTCAATGAGATCGTGCACCCATTCGTGCGTCGGCTGGCGAAGGAGCGCGAAACGCACGCGAAGCCCGATCAGCTCATCGTGCACGTCGTGCCGCTGCTCTTTGAGTCGGGTTACATCGACATGGTTGATAAGTCGGTCGTTGTCGTCGCACCCGACGAAGAGCGCATCGCGCGCGTTGTGCAGCGCGACGGCACCGATGCCGAGCACGTGCGCGCGCGTATGGCGACCCAGATCGATCCAAAGGAAGCGCGTGCGCGAGCCGACTACGTGATCGAAAACGACGGCGATGTCGCGCACTTGCGCGAGCGGACGCGTGCCGTGTACGATGCTCTTACCGGAATAACACACTAAGAACACATGCACTACCTTGGGATGGGCGCACACCATCGCTCCCGCGACGGTAAAGACGGCGTTGAGTTCGCCGTCTGGGCGCCAAGTGCGAGCGCAGCTTGTGTCGTGGCCGACTTCAACGGCTGGCAGATCGGCGCGCATCCGATGCACGTCGAGCATGGGGCGGGCATTTGGCGTGCCTTCATTCCCGGCGTGCAAGAAGGCGCGCGCTACAAATTTGCAATCTGCGCTGCCGACGGCACGCGGCTTCCTCTCAAAGCCGATCCTTACGCGTTCCGTTGCGAACTGCGCCCGGATACGGCGTCGATCGTCACGCGCTTGCCGTCGTCCAGCTCTAACGCATGGACGCTCGCGCGTGGTGGCATGCAGCATCGTAATGCGCCAATGGCTATTTACGAAGTGCATTTAGGCTCGTGGCAGCGCGTGCCCGAAGAAGGGAACCGATTTCTTAGCTACGATGAACTCGCCGATCGCCTTTTGCCGTACGTCAAGGAGATGGGCTTTACGCACCTCGAGTTGATGCCGATCTCCGAACATCCTTTTGACGGTTCGTGGGGCTATCAACCGATCGGGCTATATGCGCCGACCTCGCGTTTCGGTACGCCGCAAGAATTTCGCAACTTCGTCGATCGTGCGCACGCGATGGGACTGGGCGTGATCGTCGATTGGGTTGCTGGGCACTTCCCGAGCGACGAGCATGGTCTTGCGCGCTTCGACGGGACCGCACTCTACGAGCATGCCGATCCGCGCCAGGGGTGGCATCCCGACTGGGATACGTACATCTTCAATTTCGGACGGCACGAAGTTGCCGACTATCTGGTCAACAACGCACTCTTTTGGTTGCAAGAGTATGGGGTCGATGGGTTGCGCGTGGACGCGGTCGCCTCGATGCTCTATCTCGACTACAGCCGCGAGCCCGGCGAATGGGTGCCGAATCAGTACGGTGGGCGCGAGAATCTCGAAGCGATTGAATTTCTCAAGCGCACGAACGAAACGGTCTATCGCGACGTGCCCGGCATTATCACTGTCGCCGAAGAGTCGACCGCGTGGCCCAAGGTCTCCGCACCGACCTATCTTGGCGGTCTGGGTTTTGGGTTCAAGTGGAACATGGGCTGGATGCACGACACGTTGGAGTACCTCTCACACGAGCCGGTGCACCGCAAGTATCATCACAACGAATTGACTTTCTCGCTGATCTACGCGTTCGATGAGAACTTCGTGCTGCCGCTCTCACATGACGAGGTCGTGCACGGCAAAGGCTCGATTCTCGAGAAGATGCCGGGCGATCGTTGGCAGCAGTTCGCTAACGTACGGCTGCTCTATAGTTACATGTACGCGCACCCCGGCAAGAAGCTGCTCTTTATGGGCGACGAGTTCGCACAGAACCGCGAATGGAATCACGATCGCAGTCTGGACTGGGATCTGCTCGCCGACGACCAAGGTTGGCATGCCGGAGTGAAGCTGCTCGTGCGCGATCTCAACCATCTCTATCGTTGCACCGGAGCGCTCTACGAGCGCGACAGCGAACGCGAGGGATTTTCGTGGATCGATCATCAGGACGTTGAAAATTCGGCGATTGCGTTCGTGCGCCATGGACACGAGTCGCACGATGTTCTCGTTGCAGCGTGCAACTTCACCCCGGTCGTGCGATACGGCTATCGCATCGGCGTGCCGGCGGCCGATGCGTACGAAGAGGTCTTCAACAGCGACTCCGGCCGCTACGGCGGTACCAACGTCGGGAACCTCGGGCGCGTGCAGGTTGACGCGATACCCTCACATGGGCGCGAACAGTCGATTGCGATCACGCTCCCGCCGCTCGCCTCCGTGTATTTCCGGCCGGTGCGCACGTGAAGCCGCTTGGCCGCGCGCCGGTTCTTCCTGGACGGCCCTATCCACTCGGCGCGACGTGGGACGGTAGCGGCGTCAACTTCGCGCTTTTCTCCGAACACGCCGAAAAAGTCGAGCTCTGCCTGTTCGACGCGCGTGGTACGCGCGAGCTGCGGCGCATTGCGCTGCCTGAATATACCGATCAGGTATGGCACGGTTATCTGCCGGAGATCGGACGCGGCACGCTCTACGGCTATCGTGTCTACGGTCCGTACGATCCCGATCGCGGTCATCGTTTCAACCATCATAAGTTGCTGATCGATCCCTACGCGAAACAGCTCTTCGGCCAAGTGCGTTGGACCGATGCGAACTTCGGCTACCGTTTGGGTTCGTCGCGCGGCGATCTTTCGTTCGACCGGCGTGACAACGCAGCGGCGATGCCGAAGTGCGTCGTCGTTGACACGGCGTTTACGTGGGGTCGCGACGAGCGGCTCTACACGCGCTGGCACGAAACGGTCATCTACGAAATGCACGTGCGAGGCTTTACGATCAAGCACCCGCACGTGAATCCCGAGGTGCGCGGAACGTTTGCGGGGCTTTCGTCGCCGCCGATCATTGAATATCTGACGCGCTTGGGCGTGACGGCGGTCGAATTGCTGCCGATACATGCGGCGGTCGACGATCGGCACCTCGTCGAACGGCGGTTGCGCAACTATTGGGGGTACAATTCGGTCGCGTTCTTTGCTCCGGATCCGCGTTTGCTCGCCGGCACCTCCCTTGGCGAATTCAAGACGATGGTCAAGCGGCTGCACGAGGCGGGGATCGAAGTGCTGCTCGACGTCGTCTACAACCATACAGCGGAAGGCAATCACCTGGGTCCGACGTTCTCGCTGCGCGGCATCGACAACAAAAGCTACTACCATCTCGACGACGGGCGCTATTACGCAGACTATACCGGTTGCGGCAACACGCTCAACCTCGAGCATCCGCGCACGCTGCAAATGGTGACCGACTCGTTGCGCTATTGGGTCAACGAGATGCACGTCGATGGGTTTCGCTTCGACCTTGCACCGGCGCTCGGACGCCCCGAAGGCCCGTTCGAACCCGCGAATGCGTTTCTCGCGGCGGTGCAGCAAGATCCGGTGCTGTCGCGCCTCAAGCTGATCGCCGAGCCATGGGATCTCTCGCCCGGCGGCTATCAGCTTGGAAATTTTCCGCCCGGATGGTCGGAATGGAACGACCGCTATCGCGACACGGTTCGGCGCTTCTGGCAAGGCAACGACGGCATGATTCCCGAGTTCGCGACGCGTCTCACCGGCTCGAGCGACATCTTTGACCGCTCAGGACGGCGTCCGCGTTCGAGCATCAACTTCGTTACCGCACACGACGGGTTTACACTCGAAGATCTGGTCAGCTACGACCACAAGCACAACGAGGCGAACCTCGAGCACAATCGCGATGGTCACGACGCCAATTACAGTTGGAACTGCGGCGTAGAAGGCCCGACCCATGATCCGGCTGTTCGCAACTTGCGTGCCCAACAAAAACGCAACATGCTGGCCACGCTCATGCTCTCGCAAGGATTGCCGATGCTGCTCGCGGGTGATGAGTTCTGCAACACGCAGCTCGGGAACAACAACGCCTATTGTCAGGACAACGAGATCGGTTGGCTCGACTGGACGCAAACGCAAGAGGATCCCGACCTCGTTGAGTTTGTCCGCGATCTCATTGAACTGCGGCGCACACATCCGGTATTTCGCCGTCCGAGTTTCTTCAAGGGAAGTGCAACGTCGCCGAGTGCGCTCAAAGACATCACCTGGATCGAGAGCGGCGGCCGAGAGATGGTCGATGCGGATTGGCACGACCCGGCACGGCGTTCCATCGCCGCGCTCTTGGGCGGGGACACCGGCGACCGCTTTGTAAGTCTTCGCGGCTATCCGGAGTACGACGACACGTTCCTGATGCTACTCAATGCGCACGATCACGATATCGCGTTCACGCTACCCGCGCTTCCGGGACTGCGCGCGTGGCGGCTCGCCATCGATACCGCCCGGCCGGCCCGATTCGATCCGCATGCGCGCCTCTTGGGCGGTGCGGTTTTCCCCCTTCGCGCACGGACGCTCACACTGCTCGTCGCAGAATGATCGACGAGCGTTACGCCGATGCGTTCGGCAATCCGGTCGTTGTTTCGCCGGAAACGATGCGCGCGATGCGCGATGCACTCGGCGACTATGATGACGAACCACCGCACGTGCGCGTGGTGCGCGCCGACCAGCTCGCCGAGCCGCGCGAAGTCGGTTACTACGATGACCTGATCGTGGTGCCGGCGCACGCGTACGTGCCCGGGGCGCTCGAGCGCGCACCGGCATGGGGCGTTGCCGCACAACTCTACTCGTTGCGCTCGTCGCGTAACGACGGCATCGGCGATTTCACCGATCTCGCGAATCTCGTGAAGCTGGCCGGCGGGACCGGCGCGTCGGCGGTTGCGCTCAATCCGTTACACCAATCGCACCTGACCAACGCCAGTGCGGCGAGCCCCTATGCACCGCTCAGCCGGCGCTACCTGAACGCGCTGTACATCGACGTGCACGCTGCAGCCACGGAGTTCGGTGTCTCGCTCGCGGACTTCGACACGCGCGCACTGCGCGACGCGCCCCTGGTCGAATACGAGCACGTTGCGGCGTTCAAGCTCGAGGCGCTGGAGCGCGTCTTCGATGCGCTCCACGAACGTAAACCGTGGACGAGCTTTGCCGCCGGCGATTCCGGTTTGCTCGACGTTGCGCGCTACGAAGCCATCATGGAGATGCTGACCGCGCTCGACCACGAGGTCTACGGCTGGCAACAGTGGCCGAGCGAGTTGCAGAACGCACGCAGCATCGCAGTCGAACGCTTTGCTGCGCAGCATGCGCAGCGCGTCGAGTTCTTTGTCTTTTTACAGTGGCTCGCTGACCGTCAGCTCGAAACGGTCGCGCGCGCCGCGAGCGCGATGCCGATCGGGCTGTATCGCGATCTTGCGGTCGGCGTCGATCTGAACAGTGCCGATGTCTGGAGCGACCCCAGCGCATATGCGCTCGGTCTCTCGGTCGGCGCACCGCCCGATCCACTCAACGTCCAGGGGCAGAATTGGGGCCTGCCGCCCCTCCATCCACGCGTGCTGCGCGAACGCGGCTACGAACCGTGGATTCGTTTGCTGCGCGCGAATATGCGTCATGCTGGCGCGCTGCGGATCGATCACGTCATGGGCCTGCGGCGTCTGTTTTGCATTCCGCGTGCGCATCCGCTGGGAGGCGGCGCCTACGTCAACTACGACTTCGACGCGATGCTTGGGATCGTGGCGCTCGAAAGCGTTCGTAATCGCTGCATGATCGTGGGCGAAGACTTGGGCACCGTGCCGGAAGGCTTTCGCGAACGCATGTACGACACGCGCGTCTTCGGCTGCCGCGTGTTGCAGTTCAACCTGTATGACAATCCGCCGGACACCGTTGCGAGCACCGGAACGCACGATCTACCGACGTGGGCCGCCTTTTGGCGCGCTGCGCCGGCCGGCACCCGGGAGCGGCTGTTGGAGGCCTTTCGGGGCAGCGGCATTGATATGTCCGGCGACGGATTGACGGCGGTCTTGGTTGCAGCCTATCGTTACCTTGCGCGATCCGCCTCGCGCTTGGTCCTCTTGCAACTCGAAGATGGGGTCGGCACATACGACCAGGTCAATGTGCCCGGAACGGTCGACGAGGAGCCAAATTGGCAACGGAAGCTAGCGGTACCGCTCGAAACGCTAGCGGAGTACCCCATCTTTGCTGCGATTGTGCGCGCACTACGTGACGAACGCCCGCGACCAGGAGGTACAGGATGAAAGCGGTGGTGATGGCCGGCGGTGAAGGCTCGCGTCTACGCCCGCTGACCTCGCGGCGTCCGAAGCCCCTCGCGCCGATCGCCAACAAGCCGGTGATGCATCACATCGTCGACTTACTCACACAGCACGGCATTACCGAAATCGTTGCAACGCTGCACTATCTCGCCGATGAGATCGAAACCTATTTTGGCGATGGCTCCGCGCTCGGGGTGTCGATGCAGTACGTCGTCGAAGACACGCCGCTCGGTACCGCCGGCGCGGTGAAGATGGCCGAAGAACTGCTCGGTGACGGGACGTTTGTGATCATCTCGGGCGACGCGATGACCGACGTCGATCTCACCGCGCTCGTCGATGCGCACCGTCGCGCGGGTAACGTCGCAACGATTGCGCTCTGGCGCGTGAACAATCCACTCGAATTTGGCGTCGTGATCACCGACGACGACGGCCGTATCACGCGGTTTCTCGAGAAACCATCGTGGGGTGAAGTATTCTCGGACACGATCAACACCGGTATCTACGTGCTCGAACCCGAGATCTTCGCCTACATGGAGCCGGGCAAGAACTACGATTTCTCCAAAGATATCTTTCCGCTGCTGTTGCGCGACGGCAAACGCCTCGGCGGCCATGTGATCTCCGACTATTGGGCCGACGTCGGCAACCTGCAACAGTATCAGCAGGCAAACTACGATGCACTCACCGGTACGGTTCGCACGCAACGCCCACCCAATCGAATCGGTGAGAGCGTATGGATCGGTGAAGGATGCGAGATCGATCCAAGCGCGATGCTGCGCGGCGACGTCCAGTTCGGCGACGGGGTTACCGTCGGTCCGGGCGCGTTGATCGAGGGGCCGGCCAGCATCGGTAGCGGGTCGATCTTGGAGGCGGGCGCGCGCGTGCGGCGATCGGTACTGTGGGAAAATGTCTACGTCGGCGACGAAGCGCAGCTTACCGACTGTACGATCGCGAATCGCACGATCGTAAAATCTCGTGCCAGCGTCGGCGAGGGCGCGGTTGTCGGCGAGCGCTGCGTGATCGGCGAATCGGCGACGATCCGGCCGCACTTGCGCCTGTGGCCGGAAAAAAATGTGACCTCGGGTGCGATCGTCTCGATGTCGCTCATCTACGGCATCAAGTGGCCGGGCTCGCTTTTCGGCGGTATCGGCGTTACCGGGCTTGCGAATCTCGAGATCACACCGGAGTTTGCGCTCAAGCTCGGACAGGCGTTCGGCTCGTTCTTGCGGCCGGGTGACACGGTGATGACCAGCCGTGACACCCATCCCGCGAGTCGTATCATGAATCGCTGCGTCATCTCCGGACTGCTCAGCGTCGGCGCAAACGTCGAGGACCTGCGTTCGTATCCGCTACCACTCTCACGCTTTGCAACACGCGCGGGCGGGAATGGCGCCGTACACGTGCGCTTGTCGCCGGATGATCCGCACTCGCTGCTCGTCGAGTTTCTCGATAGCTCGGGGATCAATGTCGACAAAGCTACCGAACGCAAGATTGAAAATCTTTTCTTTCGCGAAGATTTCCGGCGCGTCGCGATGGACGACGTTGGGTTGTTGAACTTTCCGGCACGCGCGCTCGAGAATTACACGTCGGCATTTCTCGAAGCGCTCGATCCACAAGGCATGGGCAGCCGGCGTTTCCGCGTCGTCATCGATTACGCCAATGGGAACGCCGCGCTCGTGTTGCCGCGGATCCTGAGCAGGCTGAACATCGAAACGATTGCGCTCAACGCATACTTCGACGATAACCGGGTGCACGCGGTCAACATGGATCGCACCCACTCGCTGGCGCAACTCGGCGACATCGTCGGGACGCTGCATGCCGACCTCGGCATTCTGCTCGACCACGACGGTGAGACCTTTGCGATCGTCGATGACACCGGACGCATCGTTATGGAAGACGAGCTAATCGCGCTACTCACGCTGATGGTTGTGCGCGCCGGCGCAAAGATGGTTGCGGTTCCGGTGATGGCGCCCGAAGCGATCGAACGCATCGCACAGAGTTACGGTGCAACGGTGATTCGTGCACGAAGCGACCGCCGCTCGTTGATGGCCCTGGCCGAGACGCGCGGAAAAGACCTCGCGTTTGCGGGAGGCGCCAATTACGAGGTGATCTTCCCCGAGCTGCATCCCGCCTTCGATTCACTCTACGGTACGGCCAAGGTGCTCGAGCTGCTTGCGCGCGAAGGCCTGCGCATGAGTGAACTCGTCGACATGCTGCCGGAGTGGCACGTGGCAACGGTTCGTGTCCCGTGTCCATGGGAGCACAAGGGGCGCGTGATGCGTTCGCTGATCGCCGAGCAGCAGCGCGATCAGATTGAACTCTTCGAGGGCTTGCGTGTGCGCCACGACGATGGCTGGGTGCTGGTCTTGCCCGATGCTTCGGATCCGACGTTTAGCATCTACGCCGAAGCGCCGAGCGACGGTGAAGCCGTTGCGTATGCGGAACGCATGGGGACGCGCATCGAGCAGCTCAGTAGCGTATGAACGACGTACATAGCGTCTTTCGCGAATGGGCGAACTTTTACGTCATCACCGGCTCGTCGTCGGCAGCGCTCACGGGTTTGGTCTTTATCGTGCTCACGCTCGTCGCAGGTCGCCGTGATAAACCGGCGACGAGCGAAGGTACGTCGATCTTCACGTCGCCCACCGTCGTGCATTTCTGTTCGGCGTTTCTCATTTCGGGCGTCTTCGCCGCACCGTGGCCGGCGCCGGGCTTGGCGGGCACGACGATTGGTCTAACCGGGATCTTCGGTGTGCTGCTCTTGGCACGCGTGATTTACCGCGCCTCGCGCATCTCGAGCTATCGTGCCGACCTCAGCGACTGGCTCTGGTTCGTCGCGATACCGATGTTTGGATACACCGTCCTGCTCGTAGGCGGCTTCATGCTCGTCCATGCACCCGTGCCGTCCTCCTTCGCAATCGGCGGGGCGACGCTGCTGCTGATCTTCGTCGGCATTCACAACGCGTGGGACGTGGTGACCTACTTAGCGATCGCTAACACAGAAGAATAGCCGCTGTCGAGCGCGCCTGCGACGGTGCCTGAGTCATCGGGTGACGCAGCCTCACCGGCGAAGAAGAGCGTGTCCTCGATCGGCGCCGCGAGCCGCTCGCGTGCATCACCGGCCCCGACCCGCAGATAGCTGTAGGCGCCGCACGCAAACGGATCGGCTTGCCAATCGTGAAAATACGCGTTGCGTAGTTCCGCCTGGATATCAACCGAAGGAAAGAGCGTCGCGGTCGTCTCGATCGCGGCTTGGATCGGATCGATGCTGCGATCGTGCAGACGCTGCGCTGCGCCGCCGCCCGCCCAGCCCATCAGCACCGGTGCCGGGTCGGGAGCGCGCGACCAGATCGTGCGCAAGTGTGCCGCCGGCGCCATGAAGAATCCCGCGTTGCTAAAACGGCCGTTTTCGATCTCCCGCCAAAACGGCGTGCGAAATTCGAGCGCAACTTTGATAACCGGACCCATCGCAATCGCATCGATTGCGGCCCGCTTGCCGGCCGGAAGCGCCGGCGAGAAAAATGCCGTGTTCCGTTGGAGCACGCCGATCGGTAACGTGATGATGGCGCGCCGCGCCTCGATGCGTACCGCATCCCCGTCGCACGCTGCGTCGAGATGGACACGCTGTGGCGACCACTCCAGATGCGTAACCGTCGTGCGCAAGAAGAGCCGTTTCCCGGCAATCTGCGCAAGATGGTGCATGATCGGTGCGTATCCGTCCGCTGGGCGGTGCGAGGTGTCGTTGACGCCGCTGCGCCACTCCTTTGCGATCCCGATGATGCTCGCATCCTCGAGCAGCGCCGCATCAAAGCCCTCGACCAACAACCGCACGCTCGCGTCGTCGTCTGCCGAAAGCGTGCCGCGCGGCAGGCTTGCGAGAAAGTCCGCGACGCTCTGATCGCGACCCTCGAGATCGACGCGGCGAAAGATGCGCTCGGCCGGTTCCCACCGGTCTGACGTCGGTTCGAGCTGACCGTGCCGTAACGTCAACGCATCGGCGTCGGTCGGCAGTGCGACTTCACCGATCTCGCGCATCAGCTCGCGCGTCGATCGGGCCGCGCCGTGAATGAATTCTCCCCCGAGCTCAATTGGAAATGTTCCGTCTTGCGAACGCACGGTGTAGGCGCGCCCACCCACGCGATCGCGCGCTTCGAAAATGAGAAAATCGATGTTGCGCTCGTGCAGGCTGCGCGCGGCCGCCAGCCCGGCAGCACCCGCGCCGATAATTACAACGTCGGTCGTGAGTTCGATCATTGCGAGGAGATGAAGGCAAGCTTTACGTCGAGCAGCTCGAGTACCGACGGCCACGTGAACTGGCGCGCGGTGGCGATTGCGCTCTCGATCATGCGCTCGCGTAATCCGGGGCTGCTCCACAGACGTTCGAGATAACTTGCAAGCTCGGCCGGATCGCCGGTGTCGCAGACGATTGCATTGTCGAAGGCTCGCGCGTAGTCCTCACCCGTCGAACCGCAGACGGCAATGCCGCCCGAAGCCATCACCTCTAAACCGACTAGACCGAACGGTTCTTTGCCGCTGTTCGCCAACACCGCGTCGGCCGCAGCATAAAGCGTATAGAGCAACGCGTCGGGCAAGAAGCTGCGAATGTTCACGATATCGGCACGAGCGTTCGCTAGGACGCCGCTAAGTGATTCCGCCGTCGGCGCTTCCAAGTGCACGTCGTCGATCTGCAGTCCACGGTCGCGCGCGCGCGCGAAGACGTCGCCCGCGTACGGTTCTTTGCCGCCGCGGATGACGAGCTGCACGGGAACGCCGGCGGCGCGCAGATCGGCGACCGCGTCGATCGCTTGTAGCCAGCGTTTGTCGGGATCGAAGCGCCCGACCTTGAGCAGAAGATGACGATTGCCGAGCATCCGCCGCAGGTATGCAGCGTCGGCGACGTTCGCCTCGGAGAAGACCCGTTCGGGAATGCCGTTGGGAATGACGAGTGCTTGCTCACCATGCTGCGCAACTTCGAACTTCATATAGCGGCTCACGCACGTGAGTTGCGCCGCGCGCGCGAGTACGTGAAAGTCGATCGTGTGAAAGCCGTAGGTGTTGTTTGCGTTCCACGCCATCGTCAGCGCGCCGCGCAGCCCGGCATCGCGCGCTGCGCGATCGAGCGTGCGCACCGCCGGTACGACTTGCCAATCCTCGGCGAGGACGAGCACGCGCTCTCCGCGCGTAGCAGCGGGCCGCACGATCGACTCGAGCACAAACGGGGGAACACTATCGCGGTAGTCTTCGATCTTGCCCCACTCGCCGTCGTACACGCCCAGCGGGTGGTGTGCGGAAATCCATTGACACCAACGGCGCAACGTAAGCGCATTGCCGCGCTGCTCTACCGCATCGAAGTTTGGATCGCCGACGAAGATCAGGTCGACCCGGAAACCCGCATCATCGAGCGCGGTGGCGAGTTCGGTGACGCGCACGCCGAGACCGCCGACCATCGAGTACCGATCCGGTCCTTCGAACGCAAGAATGACCACGTGAGATGGAATGTGCGGGTAACGGCTCATGTCGCTTATCCGTATTCGCTGCGTTGTTCGATCAGCTTTGCAACCAGCGCAGTCCAGCCCGTTTGGTGGCTCGCGCCGATGCCGGCACCGTTATCGCCATTGAAGTACTCGTAGAAGAGCACATTGTCGCGCCAGTGCTCGTCGCTGAACCGGTCAGTCCCGCCGTTGACCGGCCGATGTCCCCCGGCGTTGGGCAAGAAGATGTTGATCAGACGATTGGAGAGGTGCGCGCTGATCTCCCAAAGGTCGAGCATGTTGCCGCTGCCGGTCGGCGTCTCCACCCGCAACGTGCTGCCGTAGTAGTAATGAAACTTCTGTAACGCTTCGATCATCAAGAAATTCAACGGAAACCAGATCGGGCCGCGCCAGTTCGAATTGCCGCCGAAGAGTCCGCTGGTCGATTCCGCCGGCACGTAGTCGACGCGGTATTCTTGCCCGTCGAGGCGGAGCACGTACGGATGCTCTTTGTGATAGCGCGAGAGCGCGCGCAGACCGTAGGGACTGAGAAACTCGGACTCATCGAGCATCGTCTTGAGCAAACGCTCGAGCCGGTCGCGGCTTACGATGGAGAGCAGCCGCCGCTCGCCCACTCCCATCTCGCCGATGCTCGCAACGTTACGCGCCAGATCGGGACGATGCTGGATGAACCACTCGACGCGGCGTTTGAATTCGGGAAGCGAGTCGAGCTCCTCCGGCTCGACGATCTCAACCGCGAAGAGCGGCAGCAAGCTGACCATCGAGTGAATGCGCATCGGGATCTTCTGCCCGTCGTCGAGCATCAGCATGTCGTAGTAGAGACCGTCCTCATCGTCCCACAGGCCCGAGCCGCCGAGATGGTTCATCGCATCGGCAATGTAGAGGAAGTGCTCGAAGAATTTGATCGCGATATCTTCGTAGACGTTGTCATGCATGGCGAGTTCAATCGCAATCGCGAGCATGTTGAGCGTGTAGACGCCCATCCAGCTCGTGCCGTCGGATTGGTTCAAGAACCCGCCGGTCGGCAGGGGTTTGCTGCGATCGAAGATCCCGATATTATCGAGGCCAAGAAAGCCGCCCTGGAAGACGTTGTTGCCTTGCGCGTCTTTACGGTTGACCCACCAGGTGAAGTTGAGCAACAGCTTCTGAAAGATACGCTGCAAGAACGCGATGTCGCCGCGACCGTGTTCCTTTTGCTCGATGCGATAGATGCGTAGCGCCGCCCAAGCATGCACCGGTGGATTTACGTCGTCGAAGGCCCACTCGTAGGCGGGAAGTTGGCCGTTGGGGTGCATGAACCACTCACGCGCGAGCAAGATCAACTGTCCCTTCGCGAATGCGGGATCGATCAGCGCAAAGGCGACCGTGTGGAAGGCGAGATCCCATGCTGCGAACCACGGATACTCCCACTTGTCCGGCATCGACATGACCTCGGCCGAATCGAAGTGGATCCACTCGTGATTGCGTCCGTGTAAGCGTTCGGGCGGCGGTGCCGGTTGCAGTGGATCGCCATGCAACCAGCGTGGAAGATTGTAGTGATAGAACTGCTTGGACCAGAGCAAACCCGCGAACGCTTGCCGTTGGACGCGACGCGCCTCGACGTCGGAATGAAACGGATTGATATCTTCATAAAATGCGTCCGCCTCCTCGATACGCGTTGTAAACGCCGTGTCGAATGAATTGCCGAATGGCGGGTCTTGGGGCGTATGGGAGAGGCGTAGCTCGATAGACCTTGTCTCACCGGGCTCGAGCGTCAGGTTGTAGTGTACGCTGCACTTTGTGCCCCGTACCGAGTCGACCGCGGCGCTCTCGCCGTGGAGCAGGTAGCGCTCGACGCCGTCTTTGACGCGTGTCGTGCGGTTGGCGACGCCGTACAGTGCTTCGAAGTTCGTCTCGTTCTCGGTGAAGAGCAACGCGTCAGCGTCTTTGGCGTAGAACCAGTAGTCGCCGAGATTCCCTTGATGGGCGACGCACGCGTGGATCCCGCGCACGTGGTGGCGCAGCTCGATCGAAGAACGCTCGATGCCGCTGCGCCAGGACCACTCGTTGCGAAACCACAGCGTCGGCAGCAAGTGCAGCGCGTGAGACTGGTCGCCGCGGTTGGTCGCGTGCACGCGAATCAGCATGTCGTCGGCGTCGCCCTTTGCATACTCGACTTCGACGTCGAAATAGGCGTTGCGATCGAAGATGCCCGTATCGATCAGCTCGTATTCCGATTCCTGGCGGGAACGCCGTCGATTCGTTTCGATCAAGTCTTGGTAGGGGAACGCCGCGTGAGGGTATTTGTAGAGTGCGCGCATGTACGCGTGCGACGGCAGGTTGTCGAGGTAGAAATAGTATTCCTTGACGTCCTCGCCGTGATTGCCTTGCGTGCCCGAGAGCCCGAAGAGGCGTTCTTTGAGACGGTCGTCGTTTTCGTTCCACATCGCAAGCGCAAAGCAGAGATGCTGATTGACGTCGGAGATGCCGAAGATGCCGTCTTCGCCCCAGCGGTAGACACGCTGGTGCGCGATGTCAAACGGAAAGTAATCCCATGCTTCACCGGTTGCGCTATAGTCCTCGCGCACCGTTCCCCATTGACGATCGCTGACGTACGGACCCCACTTGCGCCACTGCACGCGATCTTCGTGCGTGGCCATGCGTCCCTGCTCGGCGGTCGGGGGCTCGATCACTCTTCACCCTCCTGTAAAGCGTGCCAGGTTCGCAAGACTTCCCCGACACTCCATGCCTGCGCAATGCAGCCACGCGGATCGTGCGGTGGATCGCCGTCTGCGATCTCGGCCAATGTACCGACGCCATAGCAGTCCAAACGCGAGGCGAGCGCTTCGATGAAGCGCAAGGCGCGCGTGCGGTCGCCGTATGCATGTGCGTAGGCGCGAGCGAAGGCTCCTGCGAGAAACGGCCACGCCGTCCCGCGATGATAGGCCGCGTCGCGGTCGTGCGGCGATCCGCCGTAGTGTCCGGTGTAGGCGGGGTCCGACGGCGCGAGCGAGCGCAAGCCCATCGGCGTCCACAGTTCATGCGCGATGCGATCGACGATCGCACGTTCGCGCCGGTTCTCGAAGGCACGAAACGGCAGGGCGACCGCATAAACGGCGTTCGGGCGAATCGATGCATCGTTGCCGTCGGGGCCGTCAATCGTGTCATATGAATAACTCTGGTCCGCATTCCAAAAGCGCTCGAAGGATGCGCGTGCCTGCGAACCGAGCTCGCGATAGCGCGCCGGATTGCGGCCAAGCGTTTGCGCCAAGCCGTCCATCGTGCACAACGCGTTGTACCAGAGCGCGTTGATCTCGATGCACTTGCCGATGCGCGGCGTAACCACCCAGTCGCCGACCTTTGCATCCATCCAGGTGAGTTGCACGCCGGGTTCGCCCGAGCGGACGAGACCGTCGCTGGGGTCGACGGCGATGCCGTAGCGCGTCCCGCGCGCATAGCAATCGACGATCTCATCGAGTTTGTCGAAGATCGCGTCGACCAGCGCGCTATCGCGTGTTGCGGTGTGATACGCGCGCACAGTCTCGATGAACCACAGCGCCGCATCGACCGTGTTGTATTCGGGCGCGGCGCCGCTGTCCGGAAACCGATTGGGCAGCATTCCTCGATCGATGAAGCGGGCGAAAGTTTGCAAGATCGAGCGCGCGATTTCCGGCCGGCCGGTCGCGAGCGTGAGACCGGGGAGCGCGATCATCGTATCGCGCCCCCAGTCGCCGAACCAATGGTAGCCGGCGATGACCGTCGAGCCCGGCGTGCCGTCAACATCGCGTGCAACGATAAACGCATCAGCGGCAAGCACGAGCTGCTCGGTCCACGCGGGTGCGTCGGTCATGCGTGGATGCGCCGCATGCCAGAGCTCGAGGAGCGCGCGCTCGTGCTCGTGGGGATCGCTCGGCGCCGCGTCGTCTCGATCGAGCGCAATACGCACGCGCAACGTCGCGCCCGGCTCCGGCAATCGCGCGCGAATCGTCAGCGCATGGTAGAGGTCTTCGGTGTCGTCGAGGCCGCGCTCGGTTTCGGCATCGTAGCGAAAGCCGTAGTACCATTGCGCGGCCGGTTCGAGTTGCGCGCCGGGGGCGCGCAGATACCAGGTTGCGCCCGCTCCCATGCGAAGCGTGGCGAGATCCCCTTCAACCTGCGCGACGTTTGCAACGTCGTATGCGCGTGTGAGCGCATGATAGTCGCGATCGTTGACATACGCTTTGAGCGTCAAATCGATGGGACCGCTCGCATCGCGCACGCGCCATTCGACGTAGGTGATCTGCGCGCCGGGCTCCATCCAGATGCGCCGTTCGAGCAGCGCGTCGGCGAACGCATAGGTCCACACCGGCACGCGACCATCGAGATGAACGTCGACGATCGTGCGATCGCCGTGGGGCGCAACGGTTCCGTCATGCCACCGGTTCGAAGACAAATCAACGTGTATGCCGTTGTAAAGCGCCGACGCATCGAACTTGTTGAGCAGCACGCGACGCCCGAGCGGGGGCTCGAGCGCTGCAACGAACAGTCCGTGATAACGCCGTGTTAGCGTATCGGTGAGCGTGCCCGACGCATAACTGCCCAAGCCGTTTGCGCAGAGCCACTCGCGCGTCATTGCATCGGTGCCCAGCGTTGCACGTAAAAGACGTCGGGCCGGCCGGGGCGGCGCAGCAAATAGCCGCGCACGGCAATCGTGCCATCCGGAGCAGTCGGCAAACGTTTTGCTAGTGTCACCGTGCCGCTCGAATCGGTCAGGATTTGCTTGGTTACGTCGAGCGTGCCCGCGACCGTAACGACGTCGCCGGTTTTCAACGTCGTGAGACCCGATGCTGGGAAGGGATCGGTAAAACGGACCTTCGCTGTCGCCTCGGGCGTCACGCCCTCGCCGAGTAAACGCGCACGGACCGTGTACAGTCCAGGACCGGGCGAGGCGCCGTTGGCCTCGACGGCATTCCAGATGTACACGACGAGCACGCTCGGTCCGCAGACGAACTTGTGGGTGTGCACCGGAAAGCTCGTGCTCTCAGGCGCGACGGTCTGGTTGGTCCAGATCACCTCGTTGCCGCGTAGCACCTGGATCTCATATTCGGCGGGTTTCGAAAACTTTACAATTGCCGGCGTGCTGGCACTGTTGTGCGCCGCGAGCGCGATCGACACGCCGTCGAGCAAATCGAAACTGGTCTGCTGCAATTGCAGCGAGAGTGTAAGAGCCGCAAACATGGGTACGACTTCAACCTAGCTCGCATCGATACCAGCATGAGCGGTAAAGTTAGCGAGCGGCCTGCTCTACGGAGTGGGGGCAAGCGTCGCTCGCGCCAGGGTAAATTCCTGGGTTTAGCAGGCGCTCGGATGGGCATAAGAGGCCCGTACCCTTTCCGCATGGAGGGATGGAGTCCAGATGTCGATTCAAGATGAACCGCAAGGCGGCATGAGTGTTCGCGAAGCCGGTCGCCGCGGCGGTGAACGTGTCAAAGCAAAATATGGCACGGAGTTCTACGAAGAAATTGGCCGCAAAGGCGGCGAGGCAACGAAGACCAAGTATGGCCCGTCGTTTTATGAAGTGATCGGACAAAAAGGCGGTCAGAAACCAAAGCGCAAGTCGTAATACACAGTGGCGACAAAAAAAGGCAGCGAGGACGACGCTGCCAAGGAAATGTCGGTACGCGAAGCTGGTAAAAAAGGCGGCGACACGGTTCGCGACCGCTATGGATCGAGCTTTTATGAGGAGATCGGTCGTAAAGGCGGTAAAGCGACCCGCGATCGCCATGGCGTCGAATTCTATGAATCGATCGGACAAAAAGGCGGTAAGGTCGTCAAGGAAAAGTACGGCCCCGATTTCTACGAAGAAATCGGCCACAAGGGTGGACAAAAAGTCAAGAAGCTGATCGCCGAAGCCAAGAAGAAACGCGCCGACGAATCGACCGAATAAGCGTCGTCGTTTCGCTTATGTGTTAATTACACGCGCCGGAAGCGATGAGGCGTTGCGCTTCCGCGTCGACATCTTTTGGACTGACGTTCCCATCGGGCTGCAAGGTCATTGCAAGCTTTGACTTAGTTGTCCATGCGGCGCCGTCGGCTTTGTAATGCGCGATCTTGCACGGTGTGAGCGTGATATCTTCGCCATGTAAGAACAATAGCGTGAAGTTTTGCTTGGGCCACTCCGAGAGCAAGAACGATGCGTTCTTGAATTGATATTCCATCGCGATGCCGCGATGATCGGGTGTGTCGAGATCGCCGAGTGGTGGAATCACCGCAAACTTGAGGATCTGGCGCGGCGGGATCCACGGTTTGTAGCTGATCAGGTGTTTGGTGAGTGCATCCTCGAGCGGCATGACGATGCCGCGATCGTCGATAAGCATCGGCGGTAGCGTGGACGTAGGAGCAGCATCACCGCTCTTATGCGCACATGCAGTCGCGGCCAGGGCGAACGCACAGGCGAGAACGAGCCGTAAACGGCGCATAACCTATCTATCGGCCGGTCCCTTTACTTTCCGGAGACCATGCTGCCCCGGATCGAGCCAAAATGGATCTGATCCTTGTTAAAATCGATCGTCACCGAACTAAAGGCCAGCGTATGCCCCTCGGAGTGCAAGTAGCTCGGGTGCTGCATCATGCAACAATTTAGTGGCGTTAGTCCATATTACGAGATCGGTATCGAACGAGCGCTTGAGCGGATCGCCGATCATCGCCACGGTGACCTTGCCGATCGCCGTGAAGTTGAGTGACATGGTATCGACACTGATACGCTGCGCCGTGATCTTTAGATACGGTTTGCCGTGCTTGAACACGACGCCGTCGCGGACACCTTCGACCGTCCCGGTCGTGCCGTCGGGTGAGAGCTGCGCATCCTTGTAGTCGAAGCTCCAGGATTTCGTAGCGATACGATTGCCCTGCACGCGCCCACCCCGCAGCGTAATGCCGGTTTGATCGGGCGGCAGCGGCGGCGTGCCGATGCCGGCAAGGATGATGCCGACAATCAGCCAGATTACGAGTGCTCCACCGCCGATATATGCGGCCCAACGCCACCACTTACGTTTGCGTTGCATCACGCCTCAACGGAAAGAGCACGAGCGCCGCATACAGCGCGATAAGCAAAAACCAAATGCGCGTCGGACCCACGCGAGCAAAGAACGATCCCACCCGAGGACCAACGTCGCCGCTCACGTTGCCCTGCACCTCGAGTGGCAGACGCGCGCGCCACGAGCCGTCGGGAGCTATGATGCCACTGATGCCGGTTGCCGCAGCACGCACAACGTACGCGCCGGATTCAATCGCGCGCATCTGTGCGATCTGAGCGTGTTGATACGGACCCGATGACGTGCCGAACCATGCGTCGTCGGTTGCGATGACGAAGAGCTGCGCACCGTTGCGCAGTTCTTCGTACGCGATGTCACCAAATGCAGACTCCCAACAGATGAGCGCACCAACCGGTAAACCGGCAGTCGTCGGAAGAACGCCGTTGCTGCCGCCCTCGGCGAAATTGCCGTTAAGCTTGCCGACATACGGCAGCCACCATAAAAATTGCTGACCGGGAAAATGCTCGGCAAACGGTACCAGCTGCCGTTTATCGTAGACGCCGGTGATGCCGAAGCTCGTGAATTCGTAGAGCGTGTTGTAGTACCGCCCGTTGTTGAAACGGATGCTGCCGACGAGAATCGTAGCATCGGCTTGTGTGGCAAGCGCGGTGAATTTCGTCACGAGCGCCGTGTCGTTGGCGAGCCCATCACCATAGAGCGCAATGACCGTCTCGGGCCACACGATCAAACGCGGATGCGTCGCGATCGCCGTGCGCGTCATTGCGGTGTATACGTTGACCGCGTGTTCGAGCGCGCCGGGCTGCCACTTGAGCGATTGCGTAATGTTGCCTTGCACCGCGACCACCGGTATCGTTGCGGCAGCCGCGTGACGCGCCGGCCATGCATACCATGCCGCGCCTGCTGCAACGACAACGAAAACGACGCACGCCGCCAATGCGCGCCAGGTGCGCGTACGTAGTGCATATGCGGCATATGCGCCGAGTGCAAAGACCGCAAACGTGATGCCGCCCGTGCCAATATAGGCACCGAGCGCGCGCAGCGGCGTTTCAACTTGCGTGACGCCGAGTTGCGCAAACGGCGCACCGAAGACGCCGATCGAGCGCAGCCACTCGGTGATTGCAAACGCGGCTGCTGCAGCGAGCGGAAGCAGCGCGGGCGCGACGCGTTTGGAAGCAACCGACGTCATCGCGCCGGCAAGTGCAATTGCAAGCCCTTGATACGCGGCAGCAAGAATGACCGCGACATATGCGAGCCCGCCGACGGCCGTCACGATCGTCGTGCTCCACCACCAAAACGTTATCGTGAGAAATACTGTCCCACAGAGCCATCCCAGCAAGAACGCGCGTTTCCAGGATGCACGTTGCCAGGTCCAGAAAAGCGCCCCTGCGCCGAGCGGTGCCGCCCATGCAAGTCCGAAGCGCGGAAACGCCAGTGCAAGCAACACACCCGAGAGCGCCGCGATTAGTGCAGCGCGCAGGCGTTCCGAGGAAAGCATGATTCGTAGAGCAGGTTTTGTAACGGGTTCAGCAGCGGCACTCATAGCTTCGGCATGTGGCAGACAGGTGACGCCCACGCGTGCGGGCACAGGACCGGGTGGCCTGCAGCCGGGCTTCATGAGCGTGAAGTTCAATGTCGTGACCGCATTCAACTTCTCGTCCGACTCCTACGCCATCGTCTTTAACACTTCGGGCAGCGGCGTGACGCCGTTACCGGTGACGCTTGCCAACAACTACGCGGGCTACTCGATCGCCATCGTCGTCGGGGGCATCAACGGCTCGGTCCAGGCGACAGCCTATTATTACTATCGCCCCAACAACACGTCGCAGATCCCCGTGCTGTATCCGATCAACCCGACCCCGCAACAGCTGCAATTCACGCCGAACAGCAACGGCCAGGGAAATCAATTTACGGTGATCTTCGACACGATCATCGCCCAGTTCAACGTCACGACCTCGCCGACACCGAGCCCGACCTCGTCGGCGACCGCGAGTCCGACGCCAACGCCCACTTCGAGTGCGAGCCCTTCGCCGTCGCCGACGTCATCGGGTATTACCGTCTCAAATCTCTGGAACTTCAACTTCTTCGTGCTCGGAGGCCAGGCGACGCCGGGCGAGAGCCAGGGAAGTCTGACCATCACCGATTCGCTCGGCGCCGGCGGCGCGAACGATCAGACCTACGTTTCGCCGCAGCTCGATATCTCAACCGCGTTTGACACCGGTGCGTTCTATGCGCAGGCCGGCCCGCATACCCAGAACGGGGATGCACTTGCCAGCGGCGATATCGCGAACAACCCGAGCACCGCCTAAAAACTCGAGAGGTTGTTGAAGCTCGTCGGAATCAACGGGCCGCCCTGACCGAGTGCAAACGTCGCGCCCTGCGTCGGGAACGCGAGGATGTTGATCTGTAGCGTCACCAACTTCTGCGACTCATTGTAGAGCGCTTGGAGCTGATAGCAGTTGCCGATCGTGTGGGTGAGGTAAAGGACTTTCTGCTCGAGGCGCGCGTGGTCTTTCCAGTCGACCGTTGTCACGAACTGCACCGACGTATCGCGTCCGAACGGCGTCGAGAGTTGCACGTTCGTCAAAGCGAAGCCCTGACTCAGGCCGCCCGGCGGGCCGGGTGCAAACGAGCCGCCGATTAGCAGCACCGAGCGCGCGCTTGGGAGCGCCGTCAACTGATAGCTTATCGGTTGCGCGACGCCGCTAAAGTTGGTTGAGTAGCCGACGGCGAGATTGTAGTTGTTCCCGTTGAGCACGCGCACGAGATCTTGCGCGTTCTTGGTATTGACGCCCGGGAACTGATCGAGTGTATAAAACGGCACCGATTGCGGGCCGTTATAGTTTTCTTCGCTGTAGGTGATCGTGTTGACGAAGTGCTGCGTGATTGGGGTCACGAGTGATGCGGCTTGTTGAATCGAGGCCTTCAAGTCGCCGGTGCTATAAGCAAACTGGTTCACGTTGACCGTCGCCTGAAAATCGCTGCCCGCAATTTGCGTGATGTAGGGTCCGACCACGAAGGCTGCAAGCGCGCGCGCAGCCGAGTAGTCGTTGCCGGGCTCACTGTACTCGCCGACCGTGAAGTTCGCCGACGTCGGTATCGAAAAGTGCGGAAAGAACTTGTACGGACGAATCTGCAATTGCGGGACCTGCTCGTCGCCGTAGGGCTGGGCCGCGAGCGTCTTGTTGTAGGTGAGCTGATAGTCCGTGCCCGGCGTCGTCCAGTGCAAGAGATCGTTGAACGTCGTCGTCGAGTTGGTCGACGAGACGCCGCCGAATGAGGACGAACTGTCCGAGACGTTCAGGTTGATCGCGTTGCTCAACTTCGGGTTGAACTGACGGTTGTCGGTAAAGGAGAAACTGTCGCTGCTCGACTGCGACCCGGTCGAACTGCGCGTATAACCATATTGTTGCGACGTGTGCGCCGTGGTGTGTGCGACGGTTTCGGTGACTTGCGTCGTCGCCGGCAGGTTGGTGTACGGACCGTAGTTTGACTGATAGCCCAGCTGGAAATTGGACCGCAGCGTCTGCGAGAAGTTTTCGGTCTCGCCGAACGTCAGGTTGTCGGTGCGCTGATCGACGCGTTTGTCTTGGATCTCGTAGAAATTGATATTCGCGCTGCGATGCCCGCTTTTCTTATTATAAAATGCAACATAACCGAGGCCGAGGCCGACCTTGGTGAAATAGTTGACGACGTAATACCCGTAGAAGTATTGGTCTTTTCCGAACGTGATACGCGTCTTGATCCAGAAGCCTTCGTATTGATCGTAGCCGACGTCGGGGAAGTACTTCGGGCGCTGATTCGGGTTGTCGACGGTGCGCAACGGAATCACGACTTTGGGCAGCCAAAAGACCGCGGCCGCGCCGAGCCACAAGATCACGTTGTAAATGACGATCTTATCGCCCGGGTAGATGTCCATGTTTCTGCCGGACATGTGATACCCGCCGCGCTGATGTTCGCATGTGGTTACCGTTGGCGCGAGACCGTGCCCGACGCCCTCGGCGTCGGTGTGCAGATCTTTGGCAGTGAAGTGCACCAGACCGACGTTCACGCCTTCGGAGCTCGTGCCGCGTCCATTGGTGAGAATTGCGGTTTGGTCGATCGTGTCAAATGTGATCTTGTCGGCTTCGAGTACCGAATCTTTGGCATGATTGATGATGAACGGATGCCCGGTGATGGTGATCGAGCGCAAGCCGTCGTAGTGCGCGTTGTCGCCGACGATCTCTTCGGCGCCGTAGAGAATGTGAACGTTGCCGGAAGCGTCGCCGGGTTTACCAGGATTGGTGTTGCCGGCAACGTTGTCGGCGAGCACGGCGATATAGTTGGGTCCAAGCGTTGGGGCACCCGACGGCACGGGAGCAGGTGTCGGGCCGGCCTTACCGGCCGGCGTAATCGCAGGCGGGGTCGCGCCGCCGCGCGTGACAAAGATCGGTTGGTTTTGATCGAACGGATTAGGCGTCGCGGTTGGAATCGGTGGCGGCGTGCCGCCGGGCGAACCGCTCGGAAAAGGCGTCGCAACGAGCGTCGTGGTCGCGTTACCGTGGGGACCAAAGGTCGCATACGGCGTCGGCGTTGCGAAGGGATTGGGCGATCCGCTCGGACTGGGCGACGGCGTGGGTGTGAAATTCTGAAACTGCGCGACGTAGCGGCTGCCTTCGGGCGTAAATCCCGCGCGCGCGACGTCCGCTGCGAACGTCTTGGCTTCGTGCACCGCGCATGACTGATGATTGAGCAAGCCAATCATCCGATCGCTGTCGTCGATCGCTTGGCTACGCGCAGGGACGTACGTGGCGAAAACGGCGACGAGGCATGCGATTACTGCAATACCTCGACCGCCGGACGATCTGAGAATCACTCCTTAGTGTTCTTCCAACCAAAGCAAGATGAGACCGGTGCCGCCCATGATGATATTTGGGATCCACGCGGCGAGAACCGGATCGATCTCGCTGTTGCGTCCCACCGCTGCGGCTGCCGATGTCATCAAAAAGTACACGAAGAATGCGAGGATGGCCATTGCGATACCCAGCGTTCTGCCGCGTTTGCCGAAACGCATTGCAAGCGGAATCGCCAGGATCACGCCGATGAAGGAAGCAAACGGCCACGCGAGTTTGTTCGCGAGGTTGATCTGCAGGCTGCCGAGCGCCGAGCCGCCGATACCTTGCTTTTGTAACGCCTTGACTTGCCCCGAGAGATCCTTGCTCGACATCGTCCACGGGTCGGAATTTTGTGTGCTCATGAATGCCTGCGCCGTTTCCGCCATCGGAAGCCCGATCAGGATCTCTTTGACGTGCTGTTGACTGGTCATGAAGCCGTCGATGTTATAGCGCGTGTCGATCACGTCGTGGAGCGCAAGCTTGGTGTCTTGCACGACGGCTGTTTTTGCCTGCAGCGTTTCAACGAAGACGCCGTAACGCCCGAGCTTGAAGACCTGCACGCCTTGCATGGTCTTGTTATCGGGCAGCACCTGGTTGACGTAGAAAACGTTGCCGTCGTCGGAGTCTTTTCGGAAGAACTGCGGCTCGACCGGCAGCGCATCGGTATGATAGATGATCTGATAGAACGTGCGGGTGGAGATTTCGACGGCGGCCGGTGCGACGTGCTCGTTCATTTCGTAGCACACGACGAACATCGCGAAGCCGAAGACCAGCGGCGTGACCGCGATGCGCCACACCGGAATCCCCGAGGTGCGCATCGCGGTGACCTCGTTGTCGCCCATCACCCGCCCCATTGCGAGCAATGCGGCAAAAAGCGCCGCGAACGGGAAGGCCATCGGGATTGCTTGCGGCACGCGGAACAGCACGAAGCGCAGCACCAAGAAGAACGGAGCGTGCTGGTTGATGATGTAGTCCGCGGCGATGACGAAGATATTGAGCGCCCAGAAGATCAGATACGCGAAGAACGAGAAGAGAAACGGGCCGATCATCTCGTTCAAGAGATACCGATCCAGAATCGGCAAGCGCCACGCGGCAAGATTTACGACCGGGTGCGGCTGGCGTTCGGTAAACGTGGCCATGAGCGATGCCGAGCTAGTAGCTCTGGTACGCCGAAATCACGCGGGCGACGTACGCCTGCGTTTCCGGATAGGGCGGAACGCCGTGATAGCGATCGACCGCGCCGGGTCCGGCGTTGTACGCCGCGACGGCCAGAGTGATATTGCCATGATAGCGATCCAGCATCTGCTTAAGATAGGCAGCGCCGCATTGCACATTTTCACTTGGGCTAAACGTGTCGACGATGCCGCAGCCCTCAGCGGTCCCCGGCATGAGCTGCATGAGCCCTTGCGCACCGGCGAGGCTGACTGCCGTCGGGTCGCCCGAGGATTCGGCCATCAGGACCGCCCGCACCAAGCCCGGCGGCGTGCCGGTCACGAGGGAGGCCTCGTTGACGAGTGTACCGATTTGCAGCGAGTCGAGCGCGTGCGGCGCGTAGGGAAGGTAACCCCCGCCACCACATCCGTAGAGCAGGCTCAAGAGGCCAAGCATCCCGAGCAGCGTTTTCATCGCTCTCCTGTATTCCCCGGGAGCATGCTCCGGCCTCTCATAGGCGTACCAGGTTAACCGTTACTTCATTACGTTAGCGTAAACTGCAACGTCCCAAGCTTCGCGATTTTGGTGGTGATGCGGTCCCCGGCTTTGAGCCAGACTTGCTTGTCCTTCGGGTACCCGAGAATGACGCCGCTCGGCGTGCCCGTGAAGATCACGTCACCCGGCCGCAACGTGATGAACTCCGACATATAGCTGATGATTTTCGCGGTAGAGAAAATCATCTCCGACGTGTTCATGTCTTGACGCGGCGTGGTCTCGTCGTTGACGAAGGTCTGGATCTGCAGCGTCTGCGGATCGGGAATTTGATCAGCGGTAACGAGCCACGGCCCAAGCGGTGCGAATTGATCCGGAGTCTTGCCGGTCATCCACTGCGAGACACGTAGTTGCGCGTCACGCGCGCTGAAGTCGTGCCCGCACGCGTAGCCAAAGACGTAGTTGAGCGCGTCGGCCTCGGAGACGTTGCGTGCCTCTCTGCCGATGATCGCGACCAGTTCCGACTCGTAGTCGAATTGTGTGAGCGGAAGTGTCGACACCGTAATCGTCCCATTGTGACGATTGAGCGACGTGTTGTATTTATTGAAGAGGTCGGGATACGGCGGCGCTTTCATGTTGGTCTCGGCCAAGTGCGCGCGGTAGTTCAACCCGACGCACAAGATCTTCTCGGGGTGGGAGACGAGTGGGCCGTACTGTACCGACGTCTCGCTGCGCAACGCACCTTGCGGCGGATGCGCCGCGATGCGATGCAGCGCGCTGATCGTGCCGCGGCCGCACACGACATCGTCGACGGTCTTTGGCAGCGTGTTGATGCCGAGCGCACGCCCGGCGCGCCCAACGTCGATGATGCCGGCATTGGTGCGAATGCCGAGATGATCGACCGGCCCGTCGCGCAACGTGGTCAGCGTGAGGCCGGTGGTGGAATTGGGCGACGCCTCGACGAGCGAAGGCGCGGTGCCGGCTGCGAGTGCGGCGGCAGCTGCGGTGCCGGCGAGGAAGCCCTTACGAGAAACATCCATTACGCGGTTACCTCCGGACGGCGAGGCTTCGCGACCTGTGCGCAAGGCTCCGCTACTCGTCTTTCGCGGCGTGATACTTGCGGCGAATGTCGTCGAGATCGACGGTCGTCGGTGGTAGCCCAAGCTTGAGCTGTTCGAGCGTTTCAACCACGATCTTCGAGACCGCGAGATTGCGAAACCACTTGTGATCTGAAGGAATGATGAACCACGGCGCGTGCGGCGTGCTCGTGCGTTCGAGTACCTCTTTGTACGCCGCGATGTATTCCTTGAAATACGCACGCTCGGTGTAGTCGGCTTCGCTGATCTTCCACTGGCGCCGCGGATCGTCGAGGCGATCTTTGAAGCGCTTGAGTTGTTCCTTTGGGCTCATGTGGAGATAGAACTTGAGGATGGTCGTGTTCGCGTCCACGAGATTGTGCTCGAAGTCGTTGATAAGGTCATAGCGCTTCTCCCACACGTCCTTCGGCACGAGGTCGTGCACACGCACGATTAGCACGTCTTCATAATGCGAACGATTGAAGACGACGATCTCGCCGTGTGCCGGCGTCTGCGCGTGTATCCGCCACAAGAAATCGTGCGCGAGTTCCTCGGGTGTGGGCTCCTTGAACGAGTGCACGCGTGCGCCTTGTGGATCGACGCCGCTGAAGACGTGCTTGATCGTGCCGTCCTTGCCGGAAGCGTCGAGCCCTTGAATGACGATCAGCAGCGCGTGCCCATGGCCGGCATATAGCAGATATTGCAGCGCGCCGAGCTTCTCGATGTCGCGCTCCATCTCGCCGGCGGCGTCGGCTTTTTGCTCGTGCCTACCGGTGAAGCCGGGGTCGACGCACTCGAGGTCGACGGTCGCGCCCGGCTTGACGATAAACTGCTTGCTGTACTTCATTGCGCTGCCTTTCCACAGGAGGAAGGGCCGAACCGCCGAGGCAATGATTCCTTCCTCTATGTCAGGTATGGTTGCCTCCGAACTCGAGCGGATTCGTACTGCGCGCGGCTTGTCGCAGCGGACGCTGGCCGAAGCGGCCGGCATCACGCGGCAGGCGATTAGCGCTATCGAAAACGGGCGCGTGCAGCCCAGCGTCGGGATTGCACTTGCGCTCTCGCGCGTACTCGGTGCGAGCGTCGAGGAGCTCTTTGGGGGAGCGCCCGCTCCGCCGATGCCGGTTTTCGAGCACGTGGCGCGCGAGCACGTCGCGCTTGAACCACAGCGCAGCGGCGCGCCGGCGCTGTGGATTGCCGGCTGCGACGTTGCGGCCGGCCTGTTGGCGCGACACGTCGCGTTGCGCGCGAGCGCCTTGCACGCGATGTGGTTGCCGATGACCAACCGCATGGCGCTTGGAGAACTGCGGCGTGGACGCGTGCATGCAGCCGTCGTCCATGGCGACGCGACCAAGACCGAGACCTACGAGTGCTTTGAACTTGCGATGACGGAAGAAGGCTGGTTGCTCGCGCGTGATAACCCGCTTCGCGTGCGCGGCGCCGGCGATGTCGCGCGCAAAGGTGTGCGGCTCATCAATCGACCAGCGGGCGCGGGGGCCCGAGCCTTACTCGATCAGCAAGTGCGCCGCGCGCAACTCGATCCACGTCGCATCCGCGGCTACGACTGCGAGGTTCCCGATCAGCGCGACGCGGGTCGCGCAATCGCGCAAGGCTTTGCCGACGTTGCGGTCGGCATGGCAAGTATCGCGCGCATCTACGGGCTCGATTTTATTCCACTTCGCGCCGAACGCTCGGTGCTCGTCGTACCGCGCTCGTCAGTCCAGCGTTCGGAAGTTCGCGCATTGCTTGACGCGTTGCGTTCGGAGTCGTATCGCCGCGACATTGAGGCGCTCGACGCCTACGACGTGCGCAGAACGGGGGAACGCATCGCATGAAGCGTCGTGAATTACTCGGAGCAACCGTGGGATTCGCCGGCGCTGCATGGGCAGGCAAGGCACTCGCGCAAGAGCTAGCACTCCTCAACGTTGCCTACGCTGGTTCGATGGGCTCGATGATGGAAGGGCCGGTCAAGGCCGCTGCTGCGTCGCTCGGTATCGACATGCGCGGTCGGGCGCAAGGTTCGGATGCGCTTGCGCAACTGATCGTCGGCGGAACCATTCCGGTCGATGTGTTCATACCGGTCACACCAGGGCCGATGATGACGGTACTCAAAGCCGGTAAAGCGCAGCACGCCATTCCGCTCGCGCGCACCGAGATGGTGATTGCCTACAGCCCGAAGAGCAGCTTCGCAAAAGCATTCGCATCGCAACCCTGGTACGAAGTGCTGCAACAACCCGGCGTGCGCTTCGGGCGCACCGATCCCGCGACCGATCCACAGGGCCGCAACAGCATCTTCACGATGCGGTTGGCCGAGATGTATTATAAACAACCCGGCCTCGCCAAGAAGATTCTCGGCGACACCGTCAATGCATCGCAGATCTTTAGCGAGCCGACGGTGCAAGCGCGCTTGCAGAGCGGCGAGCTCGACGCGGCGTCAGCTTACAAAACGCAGCCGGGACCGTTCAATCTGCCGTTTGTCAGGCTGCCCGAGGAGATCAATTTGGGCAACGCGTCGATGCACGCCACGTACGAAACCACCTCCTTCGATCTGGGCGGCAAAACGTATCATCCGCAACCGCTGGTCTACTACGCTGCGACGATCACCGGATCGCCGCACGCCGATAAAGCAGCAACGTTCGTGCAATGGTTCTCGGCCGCGGCGGGGCAGGCGATTCTGCGCAAGTATGCGTACGATCCGCCGGCGGGCGCGAGCGCGTTATAAGGAATCTGTGAAGCGCACCGGCGCGCTGCTCTTCAGCCTCGTTCTGCTCTATCCGCTCGCCGGGCTGTTCGCACCCGTCGGTGCCTGGCGTTGGAATCAGGCGGGAACGCTCGACGCGGTGCGCACGTCGTTCGTGCTTACGGCAATTGCGATGGTGATCGTCGTTGCGCTCGGCACGCCGATGGCGATGTACATCGCGCGCGCCTCGGCGCGCGAACGCGTGTGGTGGCAAGCTGTTGTGTTGATCTCGGTGCTGTTGCCGCCGCTCGCACTCGGCATTCTGCTCTCACTCGCCTTCGGCGCGAGGTTTGCCAACACACCGCTTGCATTCGTTGTCACGCAGGTTTACGCGAGCATCGGGTACTACGTGCTCGGCGCAATCGCCGCGCTCGAGGGCGTGCCGGCCGCGCTCGAGTTGCAAGCCGGCTTACTCGGGCACGATCCATGGAGCGTGTTCTGGCGTGTGACCTATCCGATCGCACGCCTGGGGTTCGCGGTCGCACTCAGTCTTGCGTGGGTTCGTGCGCTGACCGAGTTCGGCGCGATTTTGATTACGGCATACTATCCGGCCGGCATGCCGGTCGCGATCTGGACGAATCTCGAGAGCTTCGGCCTGCCCGCCGTGATGCCGTTGCTGGTCGTCTTTCTGCTCACGGCGTTACCATTGCCGTGGCTCGCACACGTGCTCGCACAGCGTCGCGCGGACGAGGCGCATCATGCTTGAAGCGCAGATTCGTAAGGTGCGCGCCCAGTTCACGGTGGACGTCGCAATCCGCGTCGAACGCGGAGCCGCCTGCGGGCTCTTCGGTGCGTCGGGCGCGGGCAAGAGCACGATCCTTGCGTGCATTGCCGGCGCAACGACGCCCGACGGTGGTTTCGTGGTGCTCGACGATCTTGCGCTGTTTCCGCCGTCGGTTCCGTTGCATCGTCGTCCGGTCGGCTACCTGACACAAGATGCAAATCTCTTCCCGCATCTGCGCGTCGCGGAGAACGTGCGCTTCGGATTGACCAATGGATCGCGCGACGGCGCGGAGTCGTGGGTTGCACATTTACGCGACCGCTTACAACTCGAGACGATTTGGAACGCCCCGGCACATGCGATATCGGGCGGTCAAGCGCGCCGCGTTGCTATCGCGCGCATGCTCGCGCGCAAACCGCAGCTCGTCTTGCTCGACGAACCCTTCGCCGGGCTCGACCGGCATCTCGTGCGCGAATTGCTCGCCGCAATCGTTGAATGGCAACGCGAACTGGGCTTTACGCTGCTCGTGGTCGATCACGAGTCCGACGTCCTCGAGCGCATCGCTGCACGCGCGATCGCGATCGAGGCGGGTCGCGTCGTGCAGGATGGGACGTGGGAGACGCTGCGCGCGGCGCCGGCGACGCCGCTGCTCGCCCAACTGCTCGCGCCGCTTTAGTACGACGAGATCGTCAGCGTCGACGGATCGACGCTGTAGGTCCCGGCGCTAACGAGCGCATTCGGATATGCGCAGATCACGCTGTTGTCCGGTCCGTAGATCACGACGAGATCGGGCGGACCGCACGGCGTTTGCGTCAGGTTGTAGGCTTGCAACAGTTGCGCGCCCGGGCTGTCCGGCTGCACTTGATACGAGACGTATTGATCGCCCGACGAACCAAAGATGTAACCGAAGACCGCGGCCGAGGTCGCAGCAATTGCGAGCGTGCCCCAAAAGCCGCCGCCCCAATACGTCGGCGCGGGATACCACGGATAGCCGCGATTCCAATACCACGCGGGATGTCCGTGATAGCGCGGATTCACAACGACGACCGGGCGCGTTGGACGGTAATTCGGCGGACGATAAGCGGGACTTGGCGGACGGTTCGCCGGCGGTTGATACCCGGGATTGGGTGGACGCGTGACCGGCCGCGTGTTGTTCGGTGGTGGTGGGCGGTAGCCGGGATTATTGACGGGTGGACGATTCGGCGCATTGCTGGGCGGCCGCGTGTCGTGAGGCAAATCGTAGCCCGGCTGAGGACGCGTTTGTGGCGGCTGCGCCGGACGCGTTTGCGGCGGCGGTGCAGGACGCGTTTGCGGCGGCGGTGCGGGTCGCTGTTGCGGCGCTGCGGGTCGCTGTTGCGGCGCTGCGGGTCGCGCGCCTTGGTGCTGTTGCGCAAGCACGGGCGCAGGCAGCGTTAGCATCAGCACCATCGCGGTGCAGCTGCGAATACTCTTCATGGCTGTATCTCGTCGATCCGGCCGCGCACGGTGATGTACGTTCCGCGCAACGTGTGCAGCGTCAGCATAAGATGTCGTGGTTGCATGTGCGTCGTGGAGAGGGTCATCTGCTGCGGCTGATCGGTGAGATTGAGGTAGACTAACCCGTTGATCAGCGGAATCGTCTTCGTCTGATCGCTCTGCACGAGTCGAAAACTTGTTGGCAAACAGCGCAACAGCTCGCCGACATACGAACAGGCAGCGCGATCGATAACCAGCACACCCTTCTGATCCTTCGATCCAATGCGCAAGGTGTTGTGCTTTACGCGGATGGAGACGTCGTCATAGGTCTTTACCGTACCGTCGTTTTGCTGCACGCGCACGGTGCCCGTTGCACCCGCTTGGGCGACGCTGACGATAAAAATTGCAAGGAGTGCCAGGATCGTTCGGAGTACCGCCCTGGTGACCGGAGGTTGCGCGATGTCCATAGCTCGCCTCGACTTTCTGCTTGGGACGATGTCCGCCGCTGCCGTTACGACGGTGCAGCTGCCTTTCGCGAACGGTACCCGTCCCCTCGTAGCATTCCCGCAAAAGCGCGATCTTATCGTGCTCACGCCGCGCCCACCCCAGCTCGAGACGCCTTTCTCCATTTTCAACGACAGCCTGCTGACGCCGAACGACGCGTTTTTTGTGCGTTGGCATCTGGCCGGTATCCCGACGACGGTCGACGGCGCAACCCATCGGATCAAAATCCACGGGAAGGTCAAACGCCCGCTGAATCTGAGTATCGAGGACTTGCGCACAAAATACGAGCGCGTGGAGATCGTCGCGGTCAATCAGTGCTCGGGCAATAGCCGCGGGCTATTCGCGCCGCGCGTTCCTGGTGGCCAGTGGGACAATGGCGCGATGGGTAACGCGCGTTGGACCGGCGCGCGGCTACTCGACGTGCTCAAGAGCGCGGGACTGCAAGAAAGCGCGATTCAGATTCGCTTCCACGGGCTCGAGAAGCCGGTTCTCCCGACGACGCCTGCGTTCGTCAAGGCGCTCTCGATCGACGATCTCGATGCGAACATGTTGATCGCCTACGAAATGAACGGCGAGCCACTGCCGCTGCTCAACGGCTACCCCGTGCGCTTAGTTGTGCCGGGTTGGTATGCGACATATTGGATGAAGATGCTCGCCGAGATCGAGGCGATCGATACGGTTGATGATAACTTTTGGATGAAGACCGCATACCGGATTCCCGACACGCCGGGTGGCACCGTAGCCCCGACCGATAAAGGCTATCCGACGGTTCCAATCAACAAGATGACGATCCGATCGTTCATCACGAGCGCGAGCAACGGACAAACGCTCCGCTCCGGCACGCAAATGATTCGTGGCATTGCTTTTACGAATGGTAAGCGCCTGAAAACGGTCGAGTTCTCTTCAAATGGCGGCACAACGTGGCGCGCAGCTACGCTCGGCCCGAATTACGGCAACTTTTCGTTCCGCCAGTGGGAGGCGCCGCTGCACGCGGAAAGCGGCCACAGCTATGTGCTCGCATGTCGCGCCACGGCGGTGGACGGCGAAACGCAGACGACTGTGCCGGTATGGAATCCGGGCGGCTACCTGCGTAATGTCATCGAGACATATAAAGTTGGTGTGGCATGAATACGAACCTCGCACGAGTCATCGCGCTCGCGGGGGCGGTTGCGATTTTAGGTGCAAGCGCAACGACGCCCTCGTCAACGGTGACCATCGATCTGCCGCGTCCCAACATACAGTTCAAACCGGGACCGAACGCCGACCTTGCCACCGCGAATTGCCGCACGTGCCATTCGGCAGCCTACGTGTATACGCAGCCGCCGCTCAACCGTGCGCAATGGACGGCGGAGGTCGTGAAGATGAAGAACGCATACGGCGCGCCGATCGATCCGGATAACGTCGACAAAATCGTTGACTATCTTTTAACACAGAATGGGAAGCCGTAAAGCAAACTGTCCTCATCTGCGGAAGCGACCAAGCCGATTATCTTCCAAATCGGGTATAAGCGAAAGTAATACCCAAGGAAGCCGGCGGTAGCCGAGGTGACCCATGGACAGCCAAGACACGCTCTCCCTAGCCGCAACCATTGCCCGCGATGCGCGCGCTCGAGCGCAGAGCGCCGACCTCGAAGCGAGGGTCGAAGAATTCGAGCATTCGGAGATACGTAGCCTGCGTTCGCTCGCGCGCGTGTACCGGATGCTACAGTGGCCGCCAAACGCTTAAGTGTGCACGATCGTAACCGGCACGAAGGTGTGTAGGTCGTAGACCTTCGCGCCAAGCGTGAATTCCGCGACGGCATTCTGGATGCGGGGTTCCCACTGGGCGTTGGCCCACGCGCTCTTGGCGTCCCACAGCGTCACGATCAGCACTTGCGTCTGCTCCTCGTTCGTCATCACGATGCCTTCACAAAAACCGTTCAAGACGGAGGCATCGCGCTCGATCGTAGATCGCGCTGATGCTTCAAAAGCGTCGCGCTTCTCGCTTGCAACCGTGTAGATCGAAACGGCGATGAACTTCGTCCTGCGGTCAATCATGGCTGAGGTATTCCCCCCCGAATCCGATTTAGACCCGCCTGCGTTAGTATATAGATGTGGATGCCGGTGAATTCGAGCTGCTGTACGACCGCTATTCCCGTCTCGTCTACGGCGCGGCGCTGCGTGTCGTATCCGACCCCGCCACGGCCGAAGACGTGACGCAGGCCGTGTTTCTCAAAGTCTGGAGCTCGCCGGATGCCTTTCGCGGGGGAAATCTCCCGGCGTGGCTGGTCCGCGTGACGCGCAATCGCGCGCTGGACATCCTGCGCTCGCGCGCAGCACACCCGCAGGTCGAGATCTCGACCGACATGCCCGAAGACGACGCGCTCGAAGACACCGCATTTGCGAACATGAACGGCCAGATCGTCCGCGATGCGATGGCGCAACTGCCGCAGGCGGAACGCACGTTAATAGAGCTGGGGTTCTTTGGCGGTTTGACGCATCAGGAAATAGCGCGGCGCACGGGCGCGCCGCTCGGCACGGTAAAAACACGCATTCGCTCGGGGCTGCGCAGGCTGCGCACGATCCTCGACGGGGTCACCGCGGTATGAGCGCGCACGACGAAATGCTCGAGAACGTCGCCGCCTACGCGCTCGGCGCACTCGACGGCGACGAGGCGCGTGCTGTCGGGATGCATTTGCGCAGCTGCGACGAGTGCCAAGCCGAATACGACGCGCTGCGTCCGGTCGTCAGTGCGGTTGGGAACGCCGTCGGCAATGAGATGGTGCCGAGCCCGCTGCTCAAAGCGCGCATCATGCGCGAGGTTCGTTTCGCGCAGACCCGTCCGGCGCGGCGTTTTGCATGGCTTGCATATGCATTCGCGGCAGCGTGCTTACTGTTGGCAATTGGTCTTGGCGCGATCGTACTGCAGCAGCGCCAAACGATCAGCACGCTCGCGAGTTCGAGCGCGCACCGCATCTACGTGGTCGCGCACGGGCTTCCCGCGCTACCACCCGGCAAGGTCTATCAGATGTGGACGCTCGCCAAAGGGGCGACTGCGGTCGCGCCATCGGTGACCTTCGTGCCCGATACTACGGGGAATGCGCTCGTGACCGTGCCGGCCGACCCGGCAACGACAACCGAGACGGCAATAAGCGTCGAGCCGGCCGGCGGTTCGAAGCAGCCGACCACGAAACCGATCGCCGTGATTCCAATCCAAAACGGCTGATACTAGCCGAACGTCTTGACGACGGCAAATTCCGAGGGATGTTCAAACTGGTAGACGAGAACCGATGCGGTTCCATCGTCCGAACCAAAGACGAGTGCACCCTGGAATCCAGGAGCTTGGGCGGTCGTTTGCGCGATCGCCTGCGTTTTTTCGGGACCGACCGCAATGTGCTCAACCGCGTAGACGTTCTTGGCGCCGGCATCGAAGGCGACCTCACCGATCGCATACTTCAGTTGATAGAGCGCGAGCGCGCTCGATTCGGTAACGGTGTGCTTTTCGGCACGTAGATGATGATCGTCCCACGCCGACTTGAGATGGTTGTAGGCGTCGTGGCCGCTGAGCGCAACGAGCACGATCACGCGGCGCTTGTCCAGCGAGCGCAACAGCGTAGCTTGATGGGCTTTTACCGCGGAATTTCGCACCTTTTCGATGAGCGTTTCATACGAGGAGAGGCCGGCATCGAGGCGGTCGCTCTTTACGTGCACGACGTCGATCGCGCACCAGCCGTTGGGCGCAAACCGGATGGCCGGCCCCCCGGGTTTATGATCAACCGCCGTGTGGTGCTGGATATCTTCGTGAGGACGCGTCATAGGTGTAGAATGCGCCATGCGTCTACCGCTGTCAATGACTGTATTTCTCTTGGCGCAAATGACGGCTTCGCCGGCCTCGCAAGCAAGCGCAACGTTATGCGCGCAGAAACATTGAGATCAACGCGGCCAGGCCGAGTATGGACATTGCACCGGCGAGCCAGACCGCGAGCGAACGGCGCTGTTTGTGGGGCCATTCCTTCTCAAGCTCGCGCTCGCGACCGCGATATTCAATCGTTGCGAGCACAAGCGATCCGATGCCAAGCAGTACGAGTATCTCGCCGAATTCACGCGAGCCGATGATCGAGGGTTTCTTGAGGGCGGGCGCCTCGAGCTGGAAAAACTTGTAGACCGAAAAGCCGAACGTAATCAGCGAGGTGGCGGTACGGATCCACGCTTGCATCGTACGTTCGTAGGCAAGACGCGTACGTTCGTACGCGAGCCTGGTGGAGGTATCAAGCTCTTTGGTAATCTCGCGTTGATCGGTCCCTGCTTCTGCCATTGGGCAAGTTTAGCACGCGTTCGCGGCGTAATGGTATCCCATGAGAGTACTTGCCGTTCTTATCGCCGCTGCCGTCATGGTCAACTACCACCTCGCCGCAACGCATGTGTTGGGTGGTGAGGGCGGCTGGGATTACCTCAGCTTTGATCCGGCCACCAAGCACCTATTCATCTCGCGTTCATCTCACGTGATGGTCGTTGACCCGCAGAGCGGCACGGTCGTCGGTGACATCCCGAACACGCCCGGCGTGCACGGCATCGCCATCGCCGACGATCTCGGAAAGGGCTTTACGTCCAACGGCATGGACGCAACGGTGACCGTCTTCGATCTCGCCTCGCTGAAAACGCTGGCGACGATTCCGACCGGTGCAAAAAATCCCGACGGCATCGCATACGATCCGGTGACCAAACGCGTCTTTACCTTTAACGGCGGGAGCAACGACGCGACGGTAATCGATGCGCAAACCAACACGGTGGTCGCGACGATTCCGCTGGGCGGACGGCCCGAGTTTCCGGCGGTCGATGGACGCGGCATGGTTTACGACAACATCGAGAGCACGAACGAGATCGTCGCGATCGACGCAAAGAGCGCGACCGTCGTGAAGCGCTTTCCGCTTGGACTCTGCCAAAGTCCGTCGGGCCTCTCGATGGATCAGCAACACCGCCGGCTTTTCCCGGCGTGCCAAGGGCAACTCGGGGTCGTCGATGCCGACACCGGCAAAGTGATCGCGACGCTGCCCACCGGCGCCGGAACTGACGCGACGCGCTTCGATCCGAACAAACAGCTCGCGTTTGCATCGAACGGTCGCGACGCGACGTTGACGGTCGTGCACGAGGACGATCCCAATCACTACACGGTCGTGCAAAATGCCGCAACGGTCGCCGGTGCACGCACGCTCGAGATAGACCCCTCGAATGGTTTTGTGTATCTCGTGACTGCAAAAATGATTGCGAATCCGAATCCAACCGGGCCGCGCGACCGGTTCAAGATGGTGCCGGGGACGTTCGAGCTCCTGGTCATGCAGCCGTAAGGAGGTTGTCGATGTTGCACGTTGGCGATCACGTTCGCGTAATAGATGAAGATGCAGTGGCGGTCGTGACCGCCGTGCACCCCGACGCACAAGTTGAGGTGGAATTTCTCAAAGCGTCCGAGGGCGGCCCGCGACGCCGCCGCTATGCAATGGAAGCTCTGGAAAAAGTCTCACACAGCGCCACCTGAGGCCGCCGGTGGCGGTTATGCGTCGCATGCTGGAACTGCGTAATCTCGGAACCGAGGGTTTGGTCGCCTCCGATATCGGCTTGGGCTGTATGGGCATGAGCTTTGCCTACGGGCCGGGCCAACGTGACGACAAGGAGTCGATTCGCACGATCCACCGCGCGATCGAACTTGGTGTGACCTTCTTCGATACGGCCGAAGCGTATGGACCCTATACAAATGAGGAATTGCTCGCACGCGCGCTCGAAGGCAAGCGCGACGATGTGGTGATCGCGACGAAGTTCGGCTTCACGTTTGGCCCAGATGGAGTCGTGAACGGCACCAACAGCCGGCCCGCGCACGTGCGCGAAGCCGTGGAAGGCTCGCTGCGCCGATTGCACACCGATCGCATCGATTTGCTGTATCAGCATCGGTTAGACCCGAACGTGCCGATTGAGGAGACGGTCGGCGCGATGGCCGAACTCGTGCGCGAAGGGAAAGTACTGTATCTCGGGCTTTCCGAAGTCGGCGAAGACACGATTCGCCGCGCATACGCGACGTATCCGATTTCTGCGCTGCAGAGTGAATATTCGCTGTGGGAGCGCAATCTGGAACCGGCGATCATTCCGTTGCTGCAGGAACTCGAGATCGGTCTCGTGCCGTTTGCACCGCTCGGGCGCGGTTTCCTCACCGGCAGCGTGAAGCGCGCGGAAGAATATCCCGAAGGCGACTATCGCCGCGGCGATCCGCGATTCCAAGGTGCGAATTTCGATGCGAACATGCGCGCCGCGGCGATCGTACGCGAGGTTGCGTCGCGTCACGATGCAACACCCGGGCAAATTGCGATCTCATGGCTCTTGCACAAGGGGCCGGAGATCGTGCCGATCCCGGGCACCAAACACGTGCGCTATGTAGAAGAAAACGTCGGTGCGTCAAAAGTGCATTTGAGCGCGGAAGACATGGCGACGCTCGATGCCGCGCTTACCCCGGATAAAATCTCGGGGCCGCGGTACAACGAGCGACAGGCGGCGATGATCGATCGTTAGCCGCCGTTCATATCGAGCCAGACCTCGGTCGCGAACGCGATAAGAAAACCGCAAGCGAGCGCCGACGTCACGAGTGGGCTGATGCCGTCGCGCCGCAGCACCGTCCACAGTTCGCCGATCACAAAGACCAGCGCACCGATTGCGGTCGCGAGGAAGAGCACCGAGAGGATCGGTGAGTTGAACGCATACCCGATGATCGTGCCGAGGAACGTCGGGCCGCCGGCGACGAGACCGGCGAGCAAGAGCAGGCGGCGTTGCGGCACGACGCGGCCGGCGAGCGGCGCTGCGATGCCAAAGCCTTCGGTTGCGTTGTGTAACCCAAAGCCGACGATCAACCCGATAGCAATCGCCGTCGCACCCGATGCGGCCGATGCACCAATTGCAAGACCTTCCGCGAAGTTGTGCGCACCGATGCCGATCGCGATGATCGCGGCGAGCACGTAGGGATCCTGCGCTTTTGCGGCAGCGCGTTTGGCCATGCGTGTCGCAAGCGAGCCAAGCCCGACGAGCCCGATGAAGAGGCCGCCGATAAACGCGAGGATAAGCCACAGCGCATTCGCCATCGTGACCGTCGAAGGACTCGCGTGCCATTGTAAGACGGCGTGCACCACCGGCTGCGTGGCGTTGCTCGCGATCTCGACGACGAGATAGACGAGGATGCCGATCGCAAGCGCGTTCAGTACGCCGATCACCTTAGGATTGATGTTGCGGATGCGCGCGATCGGCAGGCCGAGAAAGATCGTGAAGCCGGCAATCGCTCCGAGTAGGACCGTCCACCCGAACGAGAGCGGCGCCGGGCCGTTCATCCCGAAGCTCGGCATTGTCGCACGCATCGCCGTGTTCATCGCGGTGAGACGATTGGGCGTCCCGATGTAGTGGATTGCGGTGACCAAGCCGTCGGGCATGCCGTTCGCATCCTCGGTGTGATCGATCACATGGCAGTGCACGAGCCACGTGCCCGGCTGGGCATCGGCGACGACGATGACGTCGGCGCGCTGCCCCGGCCCAAGGTTCACCGTATCTTCCACGTCATCGTGCCCCAGCGGCATCGCGTCGCGCGCAATGATGTGCTGGTAGTGCCCGTGCGTGTGCATCGTGTGGAAGTTTTCGCCGCTAATGTTGATCCAGCGAATGCGCATGCGCTCGCCTTTGCGCACCTCGAGCGGCACCGTTGCGGGATATTCTTTGCCGTTGATCGTGAAGTGATTTTCGCTCAAGCTCTGGATCGTCCACGACGAAAGGATCTCGACGTAGTCGCGAGCTGCTCGCTCTTGAGGCGACGGATGCGTGGGCAACACGACGATGGCACCGTAGAGTCCGCTGTTGAGCATCTCTTCGTTGTCATGCGTGTGGTAGATAAACGTGCCCGGCGCATCGGCGACGAACGTGTAGGTGTAGCTGCCGCCGTTTGGGACGAGCGGCTGCGAGATGCCGGCGACACCATCCATATCGACCGGAATGTCGTGGATGCCGTGGAGATGCACCGTGTCGGGAACGGCTTGCAGGTTGCGATACTTGATGACGACGCGTTGGCCTTGCTTGACCTCGAGCGTGGGTCCGGGCACGACGCCGTTGTAGGTCTTCGCCATAACGGTCAGGCCGGGTTGCAGCGTCCATGGCGCGTCGCGTTCGACCAGCGTGAACGTTGCGGTGTTGCCGTGCACGGTTGGAATTGCCGCAAACGTGCCGTCGGGACGTTTGCGCAACTGCGACTCGCCCGGCGCCGGCGTCGCGAGCGGGATCGCGCCACGCAGCGGCTGCATGCCGACCGTGTTCGGATTGACCCCGGGCGTGGTATCGTCGGTATCAGCGTAGACGCTCGCGCCGTTCCCTAGGGCGAGGGCGACGAAGAACAGGCTCGCGAAGGCACGGGCAAGCCAAACACTCGATTTAGGCACGCCTAACGATTCAATGGAGGGCACGTATGATCCCGTTGACCGACGTCTCGCGCCGCCCCACCACGTTCCCGATCGTTACGTTGACCATCATCGCGATAAACGTCGTCGTGTTCATCGTTGAGTTGATTGGCGGCGACGCGTTTGTGACGCGTTGGGCGATGGTGCCGGCACAGGTCACCGCGGGAGCGCACGTCGAGACGATCATCACGGCGATGTTCATGCACGCAAGCTGGTCGCACATCATCGGAAACATGGTGTTCTTTTGGGCATTCGGTCCCGAGATCGAAGACGAAATGGGGCCGTTACGCTACGCAATTTTCTATCTACTTGGCGGCATCGCGGCAGCGATTTTCCAAATTGCGTTCGATCCGCATTCAACGATCCCGAATCTCGGAGCAAGCGGCGCCATCGCGGCGGTGATGGGCGCATTCTTGGTAACGTACCCGCAAGACAAAATACGCTCGTTGCTCGTGATCGGTATTTTTGTCAACGTTACCTACGTTCCGGCTGTATTACTCGTCGGCGGCTGGTTCTTATTGCAACTCCTGAGCGCGGGCACGATCGTGCCGGGTACGCAAAGCGGTGGCGTCGCCTATCTCGCGCACGTCGGCGGCTTCCTTTTCGGGTGTGTCTTCGCACGGATCTTCCAGTTACAAGGAGGGAGAACTCAATCATGAAACATCGTCGCTTCGTCGGAGCGCTGTTTGTTGCGCTCCTCGGCGCCACGGGCATCGCAAGTGCCGATTGCTACGTCAACGGTACGAGCGGCCTCAAGCCGTGGGACAAAAATCAATGCAGTTACTACGGAAGCGCCGGCTTCCATTGCAACCCGAGTTACGGAAAATCAACCGTCGTGTCGTTCCGCGACGAGGCGAGAAAAAACGGATGCTCGGTTACCGTGGCAAACGGCGGTTCGCTCTTCAAAGGCGACCGGTGGGACGTCACCGCGCGTCCGCCGGTTGGATGGGCGACGTGGACCTGCAGCGTCAAAAAGGTGGGAAGCAACACCTTCGAAATCATCCCGCCGAAGTAATCACGCGATCTGATTAGGGCAGGGGGATCGCGAAGATCGTTCCTTCGCCAGTTCCCCCTTGCTCGGTCATGCCGTACAACATTCCGTTGAAAAGTATGACGTTGTCGATGGGATTTGCACCGTCACCGTTTGCGCCGGTAAAATTATACTTCCACGCGATCGTTCCGGTAGCGCCGAACGTGCCTGGCGCGATCGCGAACACGGTACCGTCGTCGGATCTTCCACCGTTGCGTGTCATGCCGTAGAGCATGTTTGAGGTCGGATCGTAGTACAACGAACCGTACGGATCGGCACCGTCATCCTTCGACGATCCGGCAAACTGATAGAACGTGCTGTACTTTCCGGTTGATGGATCGATTTGAAAAATCACACCGTCGCCGCCGCCTTGTCCGTTGCAGTTGCTCGCATCGCTGCCCCCGCCATTGCCGCCGCATTCGGTCATGCCGTAGAGCACGGTCGAGCCACCTGATGTAACCGGTGTTAGATAGCCGTGATCGGAAAATGCACCGTCACCACTGCCTCCAGCGAACTGATGCACGATATTGATCGCGAGATCTTGGCTAGTTGCCGGTAGCGGCGACGGTGCGGCAAGTGAGAATACGACACCGAAGCCGCCACTGCCGCCTTTGCGCGTGATGCCCCACAACGTGTTGCCGACAAGCACGATGCGTCCATGCGGATCTTCGCCGTCGCTCTTCTTGAAATCGTGCAAGCCGATCGGCGTGCTGCTTCCCGCCGGAATATAATACAGAAAGCCCTTGTCATCCGAGCCGCCATCGGCCGACATGCCGAAGGTGTTGCCGCTCGCATCGAATGAAAAGCTGCTGTGCTGCTGCGAGCCGTCCGACGGCTGGCCCGCAAATTGGTGGAAAATGATGATTGCCGCGCTTGCCGGTGCGACCGTCACGATGTCGCCGTTGTTGTACGTCGTGGTGCCGTCGTTGTTAACGCCTTGCGTGGTGGAGAAGAGCAGCCCGCTGTTGTTCGGCACCATCGCATCGTGACGCGGCGAGCAGCCGTCGCTGCCGCTGAAGCGATAGATGACCGAATAGCTCGACGGCGTTGCCGGGTTCATATCGAAGAACGCGCCGCAGGTCGTGCTATTGCCGCCGGCCGCCGTCCGTCCAAAGAGCATCGGCGTGCCCGTTGCGACCAACGTCAGCGTGCCCTTCGGCTGCGCACCGTCATTCGCGGGCGATGTCGGTAGGCCGTACATGCCCGTCGTATTTTGAAAGGCGTAGATCGTGAAGCTCGCGCTCGAGCCGGGCGGCGTGATATCGTGCGTGGGCGGAAGAGACCGCAAACTTCCCCCGCAACCGGCGAGGAATAGAAGTACAAACAGAACTGCTAGGCGCTGCATAGTACTGACCTACTTCACCGCAGCGCCGGTGTTACACTCGCTCCGGAAATCCGGAGCTACGGGAAGAAAAAAACCTCGGCCACGTCGCCGTTTGGCGCACGAAAGACTACGACCGAACGCGTCCCGTTCGCAAACGTGACGGTGCCGAAGAGAACGTCGAATCCGCCGCGCTGGAACGTATCGGCAAGGTAGACGCCGGTCGTCGCCCCGAGCTTTTCGAGTGCGGTCTTCGCGCGCGCGCGATTCTGCGCGGTCATGAGATGACGGAAATCGGCGGTCATGCCGCGATCGGGGAGCGTGCCGCTCCGAAGGCGGTCGAGCCAAGTCTCGACCAGTGCGACGTCGGGCCCGGTTGTCGCGCCGCTCGGCGCCGGAACCGGCGCGGGGGTTGCGTTGGGTGCAAGCAGCACGGCCATGATCTTGCGCGAAATCGCGCTAGCCGGCGCTTCGTAACAGTTGGTGAGCACGACGACCGCCGTGTCATCGTCGGGTGCAAGCCGGTTATTCGACGCGAAGCCAATGACGGCACCGCTATGTGCCACGATGCGATGGCCGTTGAAGGTGCCGATGCTCAGACCGTAGCCGTAGTTGGTACTCTTCCCGTTTTGCAGCGTGCGTGCCGTCGTCATTTCCGCGAATGACGCCGCACTGAGAAGCCGATGCTGCATGAGCGCGATGTCAAATTGCGCGAGGTCGATCGCTGTGCCGGCGAGCCCCGCGGCCGTATTGAGCCAGTGCGGGGCTTCGGGTGTGTCTTCGTGTGGCGGCTCGCTCCAATACGAGTTGTAGCCGGTCGCGCGGTCCGGCAACTTGCGATAGGGTTCGTCGAAAAACAGGCTCTGGAGCATGGCGGGACCGGTGACGTACTGTGCTAACAACGCAGGCGCCGATTCGCCGCTGACCTTCTCGAGGATCGTGCCGGCGATCGTGTAGTTGGTGTTGCTATACTCCCAGCGCGTGTTCGGCGCAGTTGTAAGCGGAAAGTTCGCATACTCGTTGACGATTGCATCGACGCTGCGCGGCTTCGCCATCTCGTCGTCGGTGTAGTCGAGCGGATAGTAGTCGCGATAGCCCGAGGTTTGTCCGAGCAGATCGCTGAGGCGAATTTCGTCGCCATGCGGAAGACTAGGAAGCCACGTTGAGATCTTCGCGTCGGTCGCGAGCTTGTGCCGGTCTACCAATGCCATCGCGATAGTTGCAGTGAATTCTTTCGTGACGGAGCCAAAGCGAAAGATCGTGTTGTTATCGACGCTCGCACGCGTTGCCAAATCACGGTAACCAAAGCCGCGCTGAAATACCACCGTGTTGTTTCGTACGATCGCAACAGAAACACCCGGAATCTGCGCGTCGCGCATCGCCGTCAAGACGATCGTTTCGACCTTCATGGTCGTCTGGAGGTCGAGCAGCTGCGGCTTCGGAGTCGGCGCGCAGAGCGCCGCAAGCCCTGCGCTAAGCAGGGCCGCAACGCCGAGAAAACGTGTGAGGATCTTCAGTTTGCGCGCGTGGTTTGCGGAAGCTTCCAGTCCTTGCGGATGAAGTGGCAGGTGTAGCCGTCCGGATATTTCTGGAGGTAATCCTGATGCTCGGGCTCGGCTTCCCAGAACGGACCCGCCGGTGCAACTTCGGTCACCACTTTGCCGGGCCACAGACCTGAGGCTTCAACGTCGGCAATCGTTTCTTCGGCGACGCGACGTTGTTCGTCGGTCGTGTAGAAGATCGCAGAGCGATAGCTTGCGCCACGGTCGTTGCCTTGGCGATTGAGTGTCGTCGGGTCGTGAATCTGGAAGAAGAACTCGAGTATTTGCCGGTAGCTTAATTGCGCCGGGTCGAACACGACTTCGAGCGCTTCGGCGTGATTGCCGTGATTGCGATACGTCGCGTTCGGCACTTCGCCGCCAGTGTAGCCGACGCGTGTCGAGATGACGCCGGGATAGTTCCGCAGCAGCTCCTGCATGCCCCAGAAGCAGCCGCCAGCCAGAATTGCAGTCTCGGTTTGCGATGCCATGTTAGTATTTTAGCACATGGAGTGCAGAGAATAGCATGGCCTTGAGCACCCTTGTGAACGCGCTCGAAGTGCTCTTGCCCGTCCTCTTCGTGCTGGCGTTAGGGTTCTGGGCAGGGCGCGCAAAGCGATTCGATAGCGACCAAGTCGCGGGGCTCAACGAGTTGGTCCTCAACTACGCCTTTCCCGCCCTCTTGTTTGTCGCCATCGTCCGTGCGTCGCGCGCGGCGCTGTTTGCAGACCTGCATTTCGTGCTGGCCATGATCATCGCTTCGCTCGGCTTGTTTATCGTGGTTGCGCTGCTTAGCGTTCTTGTACTGCGACGTGCTGTTGGCGTCGCGGCTATCCAAGCGATCTGCGTCACGTATTCCAATGCTTCGTTCGCGGGTATTCCGATTCTTACGCCGCTCTTCGGCCCGGCGAGTCTCCTCACGATCGCCGTCGCTGCACTCATTTTGAATATCACGATTGTTCCGGTTACGGTTACCATGCTCGAATACGATCGGCAACGCGCGGGCGGCGGTGCGATGCCGAGTCTTCCGGCTCTGGTCGGGCGAAGCGTCGTCGCCAGTTTCAAGCAGCCATTTGTATGGGCGCCGCTTCTGGCGGTAATTCTCGTGCTGCTCGACGTGCGCGTTCCGCTAGAGATTCAGAACATGCTCGATCTCATCGGCTCGTCGACGGCGGGCGTCGCGCTTTTCGTGGCTGGGACGATACTTGCTGCATATAAAATCAAATTGACGCCGGAGATATTCGGAAACGTTGCGATCAAGATGATCGTCCAGCCGGGGCTCATGGCCCTGCTCGTACTGGCACTCGCCATTGCCAAGCCCACAGGGAGCGAAGCGATCCTCATTTGCAGCGTCTCGACCGCGGTGATGTGCCCGATGCTGGCAGTGCGCTACAAGATCTATGAAGCCGAAGCAGCGTCAACGTTCCTGTTGACGACGCTCGCGATGGTCGTCATCATGCCGATCGTCATCACGTTGACGCGATAAGGACATCGTCAGGCGGTGAACAGCGCGTAGACGCCCACGGCGGCAACAAACAGACCGCTGAGGACTTCGCCGTAACGCTCGAGCGGACCGAGTGACGTGCGCTGGAGGCCGCGCACGCCGGCGACGCACATGACGACGTACGTGAGTATTGTTGCTGCGGCGAAAACAACGGCCATTGCACCGAGCAGCGCCGGCCCATGCGTTGACGCGCTCAGGAACGCGGGAATTCCCTCGACCATTGGCGACGAGCCGAGAATGAGGAGGAACGCCGTGCGACCGCTTGTGGCATGATCGTGCGCGTGCATGACGGCCTCGCTCCCGTCGGCGGCGTGCCAATCGCTTTCATCGTGCTCGTGCCAGTGCACGTGTTCCGTGCCGCCGGCGTGTCGATGCAGATGCGCGTGGGCGAAGTGCGCGTGCCCGTGAGCGCTGTCGTCGTGACCCTGCAACTCTCGCCAACCACCGTACGCGATCCATAATCCAAAGCCCAGCAGCGCAACGGCAGAAACGAGTGACACGAGGTGCGCGTACCGCGCGGCCAAGGTCGCACCCACAACCCACAGCAGCGCACCCAAAAGCAGCGTGGTCGTCACATGCCCAACGCCGGCCAGCGCCGCAGACCGAGCCGTTTTTTGCAACGACCATCCTTGCTGCCGAGCTAGCACGACGATCGGAGCCCAGTGATCTGGGACGACGGTGTGAAGGACGCCAACGGCTGCGACCGTTACGATGAGGACGACGCCGGTATGATCGAGCACCACAACGTTTTCGGGAGCGTTGCGTTATCGTCCCCGGGAGGACTAGTATTTGAGTATGAATCGGCGGAGCTTCGTGGAGGTTGCTGGAGCATGCGTCGCCGCCGGCGCTGTAGCGGACTGTTCAAAGCCGAGAGATCCGCTGGCGCTCCCCGTTCCGCCGTCGCCGCTTTCGTACGACGCCTCGGTACGCGCGATTCGCTCCGTTATCGAACGAGACGCCGCCGATGCTTCGATTGAGCGAGCGGCATGGCCGCGGCTCTACGTCCACGGTGCGCCGGTCGAGCACGCTGTCATCCTGTTTCACGGCTTTACAAACTGCCCGCAGCAGTTCGACCTGCTCGCTCGGCGGTTCTACGCGCGCGGCTGCAACGTGTACGTGCCACGAATTCCGCGTCACGGACTCAAAGATCGTCTGACCACAACGCTTGCCGATCTCACCAGCGCTGAATTGGCGCAGTGCGAGATCGATGCGTATACGTACACCGCCGGCCTCGGCCGGCGTGTCAGTTCGGTGGGGCTCTCGCTTGGCGGCTCGATGTCGTTGTGGCTGGCGCAAGCGATGCCGATCGACGTCGCCGTGGCAGTCGCGCCGTTTTTGATGCCGATTCACATGTCGCGCAACGTAGGCGGCGCCGCAATGCACGCGCTGTACACAATCCCAAGCATGTACTGGTGGTGGGATCCGCGCGTCAAGGAAAAATGTCTTCCGAACTACGCCTATCCCGGCTTTCCGACGCACGGGTTGGCCGAGATAACGTTCTACGGCGACAAGCTGTTCGACTATTCGCCGCACACCAAGCCGCTCGGAAAAAATTGCATCCTGGTTACCAACGCCAACGAGAGTGCCGTCAACAATGCGGTTTCGCGCGAGCTGCTCGCCCAGTGGAACGCCAATCATGCAAACTACGCGGAGGTCGTGCTGACCGGCCTCGGACCGCCGCGACACGACATCATCGATCCGACGACGTTTCCACAAGGTGAGCGACTGGTCTATCCGCGACTCGAAGCTATGGTTCTAGGAGATCCTTGATTCCGACCGGCAGGTCGCGTACGCGCACCCCGGTCGCATGATAGACCGCTGACGTAATCGCGGCTGCTACGCCGGCAAGTCCGATCTCGCCGACACCGCGCGCACCAAGTTCGTTGAGATCGTAGTCGGGATAGTCGAGGAAGGTCACATCCATCGCGGGATGATCGGCATTCGATGCCACGACGTAGTCGGCGAAGTTGCGATTGAGCGGCGCAGCAGTTCGCGGGTCGTAGTGTGTCACTTCGAACAGCGCCATACCGACGCCCATCACGATCGCACCTTCGATTTGATTGCGGGCCGTCTTCGGATTGATGATCTTCCCACCGTCGATCACGCTGACCACGCGTCGTACCCGCAAACGCGCGATCTCGGGCTGCCACGTAACCTCCACGAAGTGTGCGCCGAACGAGTGGCTCGACTTCGGGCGATCCTTGCCGAACGTCGCATCCGATCTGCCGTACCCCACGCCTTTTTTCAGTGCTTCCTTACACGCGGTGATCGTCGCCGGAACCACCGATGCGGTCACCATTGAGCCGCCGGAGATCGGCCCGGGCGGCAGCGAGGAGTCACCGAGCGAGACGGTAACGTGCCGCACGGGAATGCCGAGCGTGTCGCTCGCGATCTGTGCGAGCATCGTGTACGTGCCCGTGCCGATGTCTTGCGTTCCGCAAAACACCTTTGCGTTATTATCTTTCAACTCTACGCGGACTTCGCACGCGAAGCGTTCAGCGATCCACGAGCAACCGGCGACGCCCCACCCGAGGATCATGCCGTCGCCCTGCATCGAGCCGACGCCGTGCGTGCGTCGCTCCCAACCGAAGCGATGTGCGCCGACTTCATAACATTCGGCGAGATGACACGACGTGAACGGCACGCCGCGGCCCTCATCACGCGTCGGTACGTTGCGCAGGCGCAGCGCAAGCGGATCCATGTTCAGCAGGACCGCGAGTTCGTCGAGCGCGGATTCGGTTGCATAGAGGCCGGGAACCGCACCGGGGCCGCGCATCGAGGTCGGTGGAGCGACGTTGCGTTTCGCAATGCCGCTCGTGATGCGCAAGTTCGGGACGCTGTAGAAATATGCGGTCGCTTCGGGGCAATTCTCGTCGTAGTCGTCGCGCGTGCCGGTGTGATTCGCGACATCGTGTTGCAGCGAGGTGAGCCGCCCGTCGCGGTCGGCGCTCAGACGCACGCGCTGCACGGTCACCGGGCGATGGCCCACGTTCATGAACATCTGCTCGCGCGTCAGCACGACCTTGACCGGCTGCTGCAGTTTGCGCGCGGCTGCTGCTGCAAGCGCGGACTGCGGCCACGGCCACAACTTCCCGCCGAAGCCCGAACCAAGATAGCGCGTGATGACGCGAACGTTGTCAACCGAAATGCCGAGCGCATGCGCTAAGACGTTGCGATGATTTACCACCGCCTGCGATGTTTCGTAGAGCGTGACCGTGTCGCCGTCCCAGGACGCAACGCTTGCATGTAGTTCCATGGGATTGTGCGTTTCAACCGGCGTGCGGTAGATCTGGTCGACCTTGATCGGCGATGCGGCGAATGCGGCATCGGGGTCGCCACGATGGCTGCCGAGGTTGCGCTCACCTTCGTCATAACGGACGGGGGAGATGTGCGGTGTTTCGGGCGCATAGGTCACCTCGACGAGTGCCGCGCCTTCTGCTGCCGCTTCAAGCGTTTGCGCAACGACGAGCGCCACGTACTGCCCGTAGTATTCGACGTCGTCGCCGGAAAGCGGGGCGCGATGCTCGTCGGTGATGCTGTGGTGTTCCCACGACGACGGGCGCGAGTGCAGCGTGCCGATATTGTGCCGATCGAAGACGGCGAGGACACCGGGGACGGCGAGCGCCGCTGCGGCGTCGATCTTGCGCACGCGTCCCGCAGCGATCGTACTGCCGACGGGCACGCCGTAGAGCATGCCGTCGAGCACGCGATCCGACGCGTAGTCGGCGGCGCCGGTGAGCTTGAGGCGGCCTTCGACGCGATCGATCGGTGTACCAACGCTCATGCCGTCACCTCGACCAATGCCTGCGTCAGGCAGCGTTTGGCAAGCTCGATTTTGTACCCATTCTCGCTTTGCGGGTGCGCGTCGCGTAACGCAATTTTCGCGGCCGCGCGAAACGCGTCGCGCGATACCGCTTTGCCGCGCAATGCGTCTTCGGCTTGTGGTGCGCGCCACGGAACCGTACCGACGCCGCCGAGTGCGATACGCACGTCGGCAATGGTTGCGCCGTCGAGCTTCACCGCAACCGCTGCAGATGCGAGCGCGAATTCATACGACTGCCGGTCGCGCAGCTTGAGGTAATGCGAGCGCCAGCCGGGCATCGGCGGCAGCGTCACGCCGACGATCAGCTCGCCGGGTTCAAGCGTGGTCTCGCGTTCGGGCGTCGCACCCGGGAGCACATAGAACTGAGCGATCGGAATCGTACGCGTCACCGCGATATTGCGTACCGTAATCGTTGCGCCGATCGCCATGAGCGCGACGTTCTGGTCGGATGGATTGGTCGCGATGCAGTGCTCGCTCGTACCGAGCACAGCCAAATTGCGATTGAACCCGGAGATTGCGGGACAGCCGGTGCCGGGCTCGCGCTTGTTGCACGCAGAATGCGGATCGCGGTAGTAGATGCAGCGGGTGCGCTGGAGCAGATTGCCGCCGGTGGTCGCCATGTTGCGAATCTGCGTCGTCGCGCCTGAGAGTATCGCTTCGGAGAGCAGGCGGTACTCGGCGCGCACGCGTTCGTGGTGCGCAACGTCGCTGTTGGTCGCGAGCGCGCCGATGACGAGGCCGCCATCGGCGCCCGGATCGATCGATGTTAGTGGAAGACGGTTGATCGCAATCACGCGCTCGGGCCGCTCCACGTCTTGGCGCATCAAATCGATCAGCGTTGTACCGCCCGCGCAGTAATGCGCGGTGCCGCTTTGGCGCTCGCGCAGCGCGCCCTCGATTTCGTCAACGCGAGTCATCGTGAAGCGCCTCATGACGATGCTTCCGGTTTGCGAACCGATTGGATCGCGGCGACGATGCGCTGATATGCGCCGCAGCGGCAGATGTTGCCGCTCATCGCCTCGGCAACCTCGGCATCGTCCGACCCCCATGGTTCGTCGAGCATCGCTGTGGCCGACATCAGTTGTCCCGGCGTGCAGTAGCCGCATTGGTAGGCGTCGTGCTCGAGAAATGCGGCCTGTATCGGATGCAGTTCGTCGCCTTTAGCTAACCCTTCGACCGTGGTGATTTCGTCGCCGTCGTGCATTGCTGCGAACGTCAGACACGAAAGCGTGCGCTTGCCGTTGATGTGAATCGTGCACGCGCCGCACTGACCGTGGTCGCAGCCTTTTTTCGTTCCGGTTAGTCCAAGCGTTTCGCGCAAGAAGTCAAGCAGCGAGGTTCGGCTGTCGACTTCGACGTTATAGAAGTTTCCATTGATCAATAGAGAGGTAGGCAGCTTCTCGCCGGCCGCGGGCTCCTGGCTCTTTACGGTCATAACCCGATTTAAGCATAATTTTAGGCGTTCGTCCCGCCCGACCGGCGCCTACTCGATTACGGAGCACCCGGCGGTGCGGAACACTTTGCCGACAAGCTCTACGGCCTCGGTGTTGCTCCCGCTCAATAAAACGCTGGCCCCGCTTTTTGGCACCGTAATTGCGGCTCGAACGACGCGGCGCGAAAGCAACGACGGCATACCTTCCATTGCATCGACAATAACCGTTCCCGTATCGATTCTTCCAAGCCGCTCGAGAATCTCGGCCGTCCCGCCGCGCGGACCCGCGAAGATCAACATATCGCAAACCGTCGAATCGGTGCCGACGTCGCTGCACAATACGTCGTATCCGCCGTGAAACAGCAGCTGCCCGAGCGCCGCAGCACGCGCGTCCAGCCCATGGATTCCTATTCTCATGAACACTCCAAACGCTTTCAGCGTAGCTGCATTTCGAGCCACGCGCTATAGCGGAAAGCGCGATGGGTGCGTGCGGACTCGCATGTTACGCTTACGATCATGCTTACGAGGATCGACTGGCGAGTCGGCGCGGCGCTGGTCGCGCTTCACGCGGGAGCCCTTGCGGCGCTCTTTCCACTGTTCTTTCACGTCTCAGCCCTGATCGTTATGTTCGTCCTCGTGTATGCGACGAGCGGAATCGGCATTTCGCTCGGCTTTCATCGCCTGTTGACGCATCGAAGCCTCCGCGTCCCCAAGCCACTGGAATACATCACGGCTCTGCTCGGGACGCTCGCGTTGCAAGGCGGCCCGATCAGTTGGGTCTCCACGCATCGGGTTCATCATGCCCATTCCGATCAGGAAGACGATCCGCATAATGCGACGCTTGGCTTCGCCTGGTCCCATTTCGAGTGGCTGCTTTTTTCCAAAGCCCACGGCAGAGAACACGCCGCCGAATACGATCGCGCATCAACCGACTTGACCGCAGATCCCTACTACGTCTTCCTCGAACGCAATCAGCTGCAGTTGCAGCTGGCTCTGGCACTTCTGCTGTTCGCCTTCGGCGGCTGGTCGTGGATCATCTGGGGAATCTTCGTGCGATCGGTGCTGGTCTACCACATCACATGGCTTGTAAATAGTGCCAGCCACGCGACCGGCTATCGTACGTTTCGTACCGCGGACCGCTCGACAAACTGCTGGTGGCTCGCCTTGCTCGCTTGGGGCGAGGGATGGCACAATAACCACCACGCCTTTCCGTTCTCGGCCCGCCACGGTTTGCGCTGGTACGAGTTCGACGTCACCTGGATTACGATTCGGATCTTGGCATTCGCGAAGCTTGCTCGCGATATTCGGGTGCCGACGGCCTCAATGCAGCAGCGACTGCGGCTCTCCAGGTGACCCGACTTGTGTCGGAAGGAAACCTTTTTTGCACTTTCAGAGTTATAAGCTTTGTATTATGCAATTAAATGAAACGGTACCGGTTGGGACCCTCGTCACGAAACCGAAGGACAGCGTCGTTCCGGGGTCTTCCGAGCCTATATATGGCGGCTACTCGAATGCCCGAGGAGAGATTTCTCTTTTTGGAGAGCGCCTCGCCTATCGTGTGAACCTCAAGAACAAGAGCGTTCGCCAGCACCCGGGGCTCAATTCCGAAGCACAGATGCGCTACGACGCCGCCAAGTCTGGTGAATCGTTCCACTATTGCAACAAGCCGTTTAATAGGTTGAGCGATCCTCAAGTCGCAGAGATTTGCGCGGCCGGCCCTTTCCGCGTCATGCCGCGCGTCGTCTAAACGTCCGGGCGCCAAGCTTTGACGAACGGCCCGGGAGGCGTCGCTCTGCTGCCGATTGGACGGCGAAAGAGCCACGCCGCAAATCCCGCGAGGCTCGAGATCATCACAAACTGGCGATACCCAAAATTCTCGAGCAGCGCCGCGATAAGTAACTGCCAGACCTCGCCCAGCCCATAGGCGGCGAACGATATCTCATCCAGCAAAATGCTCACGATGCTGCCAAACAGCGCGAGCATAAGCACGAGCGCGAGCAGCCATACTTGAGCGCGGACGTCGAGGATTCCCAAGACGGCGCCCACGATTGAAAACACGACGCCACCCGTGACAATGACCGGCGCGAGCCACTCGAAGAAGACATAGTATGGCATCGCGACCCAACTGAAGAAGCCGCCTCCACCGAAAAGCATGCGACGGTGGATGGTAACACACTCGCACAGGTGACGGTGCCAGCCTTTGCGCTGGTTGTAAAGTGCGCGCAGTGTCGGCGCCACGTCGGTCCAGCACACGGGATACGGCGTAAACGCGATACGATACGCGCGGCCGGTGCTAATGCAGTAGTTGTGCACGCGCATCGTGATTTCCATGTCTTCCCAAATCGTATCCGTACGAAATCCGCCGCATTCTATCAGGATGTCTTTTCTCCAGAGGCCGCACGCGCCGGACACAATGCCGAGTGCGTTCATGGGTGCAAATCCCATGCGTGTGGCCAGAAACGCGCGAAGATACTCGAGTACCTGAAATCGCTTGATCAACGATTTTGGAAGATGCTTCTCGGCGCTTGCAACCGCTATCGTTCCACCGACCGCGACGGTCCGAGGATCCTGTTGAAACGGCTCGGTCATCCATTGAAGGGTCGCGGGGTGGTAATACGAGTCGGCGTCGGCGGTGAAGATCAACGGAAAATTCGCGAGATTAAGCGCCGCATTTAGGGCATCGCCCTTTCCACCGTTGACCTTGTCGATGACCCGCAATGCCGGGTACAGCGAGGATCGGTAGATCTCCTTAACGTCTTGCGTGTGCAATCCGGGCCGATAGATGCCTTCGTACGGCTCGAGTTCGAAAGCCCCATCGAGCGCAAACAGTGTGCCGTCCGTCGATCCGTCGTTCACGACGATGATCTCGAAGTTGACATACTCGAGCGCAAGCATCGAACGCAGCGAGCTGACGATGATGGACTCCTCATTAAACGCGGGGACCACGAACGTCACGGGTTGGTCGAGCGTTGAGGAAGAACGCCGTACCGGGTCGGCTAAGTGAAGTTTTACGTACCACGGAAGCCGCAACAATGCGATCGTTCCGGTGAAGAAATAGTACGAGTTGATCGCGATGAAATAGATGAAGAGAAAAAACTCTATCGCAATGACATCATCCGATGAAATGGCGTGAATCATCTGCGCCGCGCTATCATAGCTTTTTCCGCGAGAACCTGTTCCATGGCGTCGCGTGCATACCGGTCGACGAGGCTCGCGGCAAACGCTTGCGCCAGCTCCGTCGTCACAAAGAGCTGTACGGCAGCTTCGGCTGCGCGGAGCCGCACCCAGTAGTCGTGATGCGAGGTCATCTTGACGAGGAGCTCGCGATCCTCGCTCCGCACGCACTTGCGCAAGACGCGCAAGGCGGATAATGCGACGATGCTTTCTTTGTGATTGCTGAACCGTACCGCCATCTCGTGATCGCGCTCGCGGGCCAGCGGGGCGAGCGAACGCAGCGCCGCGGCGAGCGCTTCCGAATTGCGCGAGGTGTTGAGTACGCCGTCACAGATGCTATGCGCGCTGTTCGCCGGACAAAAACGGACGAAGTCCAGGAGGCGCGGCTTTGCCTCCTCGCTCGCATCGGCGATCGCGTCGCCCATCGCGGCGCCGAGTGCATCGGGATCAACCTCGCGCAGCATTATCTCGACGCGCGAGCGAACCCAATCGTCGCGCCCAAGCAGCAATTGCAACACGCCGCCAATAAAGCCGGGGTCGAGTCGAAGCGCGCAGTGCGCGGCCGTTCGAGAGAGTTCGGGACCCTCCTCGCGTGTGAGGACCAGGGCGTTTTCGAGAGCGCGCACGTCACGGATCTGGCCAAGTACGTTGAGGGCGATGATCTTGTCGGCGTCGTCGCCGCGTTCCAACAGTGACAGCGCGTAATCAGCCAGGCCTAGACGCGTCGCGATCTCGGGGATGTTCGGGAAGGCCGCATAGATGACCAGCACCGTGAACCAGTCTTGCTTGCGGATTTTCGGCAATGCGTCCGGAAACGTGTCCGTAGCTGCTGCCTTGAAAATATTGTGCCAGCGCGTCGTCAGCGTGATTTGGCGGCGGCGGTAGATTGCGTTGCGCGAACGAACCAAGATCAAGGCCGCAAGCAAAGCGACCGTCATCATCAATGAAAGCCCAACGCTGAACTTTATGATGAGCTCGAGGAGACTAAAGCCGTTCGTGAAGAGCAATGTGCAACTCAAAACGGTCGTACGCGCCGGTTAGGAGATACCAACCACCGCCGAAGCCCAGCGCAGTGTGCGGAGTAAACCAGTGCAGGTCGTCTGCCGTATACGAAATCTGCTGATAGATGGCAACATTTGCGCCGACGCCCGTGTTCTCAACATCTCTCCCGCCCGAGAGCGCAAATGAAAGGTTGTCGCAGTGCAGATATCCCGTATAAACGATCCCCGCCGACATCGCCGTGCCCGGTACGTCGGAGAGATGAACCGCGGTGAGCGAAATGCTGAAGTGGTGATTGCCCCGATAGCGATCCGCGCCGACCGTCGCAATGTCGGCCACCGCACTGGAGTAATTGCGCTGCGCATACGATGCCTGATAGCCGTATCCACCGCCGCTTCGCAGATCGAGGCCGCCTTGCAGCGCCGAGTTCGGCAGCACTTGATGCGTTGGGCTAAATGCGGCGATGACGTCGAAGAGAACCTTGGTTGCAAGCGGCGTGTACCAGCCGCCTTCGTAGGTGATGTCGCTTAAGCCGAAGCGCTGGTCGCTTGTGACGGCAGCGTACGCACCGCGCCCCGGCCCGTCGCGCGTGGCAACGCTTAGCGATTGCTCGTTCCACGTGCCGCGATTCTCCGTGAGCGTGTCGCTTGTCGACCCGGCCTGGACGTCCAATCTTTTTGCCGGCGGATCGGCGAACTGACACATGGCAACCAAGAGGAACGCGGGAATCACGCGAGCACCGCACCCGCGCGCAAGCTCGCAATAATTGCATCGAGTGTCTCATCGAGGGCTACGCGCGGCTGAAATTGCAGAAGGCGCTGTGCCTTCGAGATGTCCGGCACGCGGCGCATGATCTCTTCGAACCCGGCCGGATAGGCCTCACCAAAGGGAATAAATGCGAGCGTCGAGTGTGAGCTCGTGCGCTCGATGATTCGCTTCGCAAGGTCGGCGATCGTCGTTTCGGCGGGATTACCGATGTTGAAGACCTCACCGTTACTACTGTCAAGCCGCTCGAGTTGCCTCAGCAACACCGCAACCACATCTTCCACGGCGCAGAAGGAACGGGTTTGCGTGCCGTCGCCGTACACGGTCAACGGCTCACCCGCAAGTGCTTGTTGAATAAGGCGCGGCACGACCATGCCGTAGCGTCCGCTCTGGCGCGTGCCGACCGTATTGAAAAGCCGGGAAATAACCACGGGAAGTTCGCGCTCGCGATGCAGCGCGAGTGCATAGAATTCGTCGTAGATCTTCGCGCACGCATAGCTCCAGCGACCGATCGTGGGCGAGCCGATGCTGATCGGATCGTCCTCTCGCGACGGGAAGCGCAGTGAATGTCCGTAGACCTCCGAGGTTGAGGCGAGGAGCGTGGGCGTTCGCGCTTGCGCCGCGGCGTGCAGCACGACCTCCGCACCGCGCGCATTGACCTCGAGCGCCGCCAGCGGGCTGTCCACGATCATACGTACGCCGGCATGTGCTGCAAGGTGCACGACCGCATCGCAACCGCGTAGCGCCTCGTCGACGGCGATGCGGTTTCGAACGTCACCGTGTATAAAGGAGAATTCGCGCCGCTCTTGCGCGAGGACGAGATTGTCCAACGAACCGGCTGAGAGATCGTCGAATCCGACGACGGCGTGACCGTGCTCGAGCAAGTGGTCGGTGAGGTGCGAGCCGATAAAGCCCGCCGCTCCGGTAACGAGGACTTTCACAGGTGAACGATCCTTGCTCGCGCGTTCGCGCGTATGTTTGCGGAGAGTGCATCGCGCGTATCGACGACGACGCGGGCGTGCTGCGCGATTGCGCTGTAATCCACGTCGTCGTGTTTGGAAAGAATGAGGACGCAATCCGCGCTTTCGATTGTCGCAATGTCGAGCATGGCGCTGTGCAGCAAGTCGTAACGGCGACGCCGTAGGTGGTATGGTCCTGATACAACATGGAGCGTGCGACGCTCGGTCGCGAGGTTCAGCCGCGGTCGCCACTCGGGCCAACCGTCCAGGTCGAAATCGAGAACTGGAACGAGCGCATCGTGATAGCTGACGATGGCGCCGCTGTACCGCAGCCGGTCGATGATCGCGATTGCCGGGCTTTGGCGCGTGTCAGCAACGTTGTCCTTATACGCGACGCCGACGACGAGCACGCGCGCGTCGCGCAAGGATTTTGCATCGTCGTTGAGCGCCTTCACGACCAGGTTCACGACGTAGGCCGGCATCTTGGTATTGATGTCGTCGGCAAGCTCGATGAAACGAGAGACGACGCCTTGTTGTTTGGCTTTCCAGTTGAGATAGAGTGGATCGAGCGGAATGCAATGCCCGCCGGCGCCCGGCCCCGGGAAAAAGGGGAGAAAGCCGAAGGGCTTAGTCGCGGCTGCGTTGATCACTTCGTTCGAGTCGATGCCGAGATGATTGCAGAGAACGGCAAATTCGTTGATCAACCCGATGTTGACGAGACGAAATGTATTCTCGAGCAACTTCACCGTCTCGGCGGCGCGCGCGTTTGAGACCATGTGGACGACATCGACGAGCGCCGCATAGAAATCGTGCGCGGCACGCGCCGAATCAGGTGTGCAGCCGCCGATGACGCGCGGGATTTTCCGCATGGGAAAGGTACTGCCGGGATCGACGCGTTCCGGTGAAAAGGCGAGGTAGAAATCGTGGTCGACCTTCATACCGCCGGCCTGGAAGTGCGGCAGCAACAATTCGTCGGTCGTTCCCGGATAAGTTGTGGATTCGAGGATGACGAGCTGACCCGGGCGCAGGTTTGCGGCGATGCGGTCTGCGGCGTCGCGAATGTACGAAAGATCGGGATTCTTGCTCTTCTCGAGCGGCGTCGGTACGCAGATAACGATGACGTCGCAATCGCGCAGTAACGAGAAGTCGGCGGTCCCGCTAAAATTGTTCTGTGCTTCGAAGTCCTTATTGACCTCTGCGATTCGCTCGAGGTTGAGATCGAATCCGATCGCTCGCTCGAATACGTCGGCGCACGCGAGCGCGAGCGGTAAGCCGACATAGCCGAGTCCGATCACGCCGGCGGTGACGGTGCGTTCCTTGATTCGTTTGAAAAGTTTCTCGAGGGGAGCAAGGGGCTCTTCAGTACTCGGGGCGGCTGCGCTTCCAACCTCGTGGGTCGGCAAAGACATGTGTTTCCTCACCATGCATCCATATGCATGAGTAGATCGCCCATGAAGCCGACCCACAGCCTCATGCGACGGTTAGGTAACTAAAATGATGAAACGAAACGAGGATCGGTAAAGCACCCACTCCACATCGCACGGCGCAATCCGGTGGCAAGTTGTGCTTCGTCCGAGGATTTCGAGAGCAGGCAGTTGGCGCCGGCGTTATGACAGGCGCGGACCACGTCGGAGTTGGTACCGCTGGTGTATACGACGATGACGCAATCCGGCAGCACGAAGCGCAGCTGGCGAATCGCCTCGATCGGATCTGCCTCGAGCCGGTCGATATCGATCACGAGCACGTCGGGCGCGAGCGCACGCAGCACCGCGACGTCGACTTCAGCAATGCTCGCATCGGCGTGCGCAAAGGCCGCGTTTACCGCGGCGGTTACTAGGGGAAGGTCCTCTGGGGCAATGGCGGCCAAGCAGCAGGTGCGGGCCATGATATTTTTACGCTCCTCGCGAAGAATCGTCGACCTTAACGTACCACCAGCCGTATAAGGCAGCTATCGTGAAAAAGCGCGATATGGTGATCGCAGACACCATACCGAAGTCGGATCCAGCGTATCCAATTGTGATGGCGATCCTTCGGGTCGTCCCGGCTTCGCGCTGGGCTTTTGCACGCCCGCAGCCCGACGGCGAACTGGGCAATCTGCTCGGCACGGGTGGAGATGGCGGCGAACTCGCTGCGCTCAAAACCGAAGCCTCGCGGCAGCGCGAGAGATCAAAGACCGGCCCGCGTATCGCTGCAACGCTCGGGCCGCTCGGCGACTACGCGAGCGGCGTCACGCTGCTCTTTGCCGACGGCAAGGCCAGCTTCGGGATCCTCACGCTGTTGCGAACGGCCGAACTTGGTCCCTTCACGTCGAGCGAAATCGGAATGCTCACCTTAGCGCTCGATTCAGGATCGGAACGCCTTTCTTCGCTTCGTCTAAATGCGACTGCTCAGGCGCGATCGACCGCCGATCATCGCGATAGTGCACCGAATCCGATCGAAAATCCCGAGGGCGAACACTACGTGCTCGATCAGGATTTGCAGATCGTGATGACGTGGACATCGCAAGAGCAACGTCGCGCCGCGATCACCGGATTACGCACCCGGCTGGCCGATCGACTCCCCGCCGTGCTCGAAGACACGGTTCGCGCGCTCATAGCCGGCTGGCAGAGCGATCCGGCCACGCAGCTTCCCGGCGTGGCGCGCCCGGTGCCGTTTCTCGTCGTGCATACGCAACCGGTGTCGGGCCCGGCCGGGCTCTTTATCGGCGTCCGGATCGACCGTTTTCAGCCGCCGCATTCGCTCGTGGAGCCGGCGGAGCGCTACCATATCTCGCCGCGCGAGCTCGAGGTGCTCGCGCTTTTGCTCGACGGCGCCAAACTCGAAGAGATCGGCGAATCCTTGAACATCACGACCTCGACGGTTCAGGACCACATCAAGAGCATGGTCGATAAGACGGAGAGCCGGAATCGGACCGAGCTCATCGCGCGCGTCCTCGGGTGGGAGAGTCCGGAAACGCCCTAAACCGGGTTTTCCACTATACCGGCTCAGCCGTGCCTCAGCTAACCTTGTGGCATGAGTCTTTTTGCGGCACCTCGGTTTATCGGCACGTTGATTGGTGTCGCGGTGCTCTTATTTTTGCAGCCGGTACCGGCGTCTGCAGCCTCGTGCATGGGAGCCGACCCCGCGGTCGTCTCGGTCGCGGTCAAGGGCATGGAATCGTCCGGCGGCCTCAATCGCTACACCTTGCACGCCAAAGTTGCCAATATGGGTAACACGTCGCAGGCCTCAAACACGCTGCAATTCGTCAACATTTATAAAGGCAGCACGAAACTCGATTCGCGCGGCGTTCCGCCGCTGCGAGCGGGCGAAACGTACAGCTTTAACTACGTTAGCGATCGATCCGCACAAGCCGGCGCACAAACCACGACGCTCGGATTTCGGATGGATGTACGCGAGCCGGGCACTTCCGGATCGCACGCCTGTAACACGAGCAACGGTATGACGATGGTGCGGTTTTAATATGGTTACGCGCGCGCTTTCGTTATGCTTCGCCTTCCTTATCTGCGCGACGGCGGTCGCTGTTGCTGCAGACGCGACACCCAATTTCGGCAGCCCGCCCTCGGGTCAAGTGCCGATCCTCTACAACGATCACACCGTCTACGCTAAGCCCGACACGCTCAAAGCGGGACGCGTGCTTGCGGCGTTGGTCAAAGACGGTCAGATCTACGTGCCGCTGCAAAGTATGTTCGAAGCGATGGGGGCGACGGTCTCCGTCTCGGGCGACACGTACACCGTGACGCGTGGTGGTACGAGCGCATCGGTCACGCTGGGCAAGGATGAAATCGTCGTGAACGGCGAGAGCCGCCCGCTCGACGTGCCGCCAATGCTCTACCAAGGTGTCGTGCTCGTTCCGGTGCGCGTGCTTTCCGAAGCATTAGGCGCCTATGTCGAGTGGGTACCGGCGCGTCAGCTCGTCGTCGTGCGATATATTCCGCCGACGCCGCCGCCAACCGCGCCGCCGACCGCCGCCCCAACCCCGGTGCCGACCGCCGCACCAACACTTGCACCTGTGGCGATCGCGTCGTACGCGTTCTTCGTGCAAGGCGCAACCACGTGGAACTCGAGTAACTACAACGAGTTTGTTGCCGGCCCGTTCTGCGAATCGTGGCAATTAAATGCTGCATGGGCGCCGCTCGATTCGAAGTTCGCCGTGAAAGTTGACTACCGCAACGATTCGTACATCACGAGCGACAGTCTCACCGACGCGATCGGCAATCAATTCACACATTTTGCCACCATCGACGGCGGCACATCATTCACGCCCGTGTTCTGGGCACACCAAGTCAGCTTGGATGGGCGCCTCGAGTACCAGATCATGAAACCGCGGATCTACCTTGGGCTGGGATATATCTATACATCCAACAACTACGGATATCCGCATTGGGATGGCATCGGTTTCGGCGCTGAAAAGCTGCCCGATCTTCGGCCGGGCATCGGCGTCTACGGCTCAGCGTTCTACTATCCAACCGCGAGCGGCAACTACACCGTCGCCAGCCCGCTCAGTTCAAACGTCGGCAAGACATATCAGATGCAATATTCGATCTGGAAGCTCGATATCGGTCTCACACTCGTGTTGCGCCATTTCCCGCTGTATCTCTACGGCGGTTATGGAGGCGACCAGTACGGAGCGAAAGAGAACGCCCCGATCGGTCAGACGCACGATGGTCCGTATCTCGGCCTCGGCATAAAGTTCTAAGGACGATGACGATGAAGATGTTCAACACCTTACGCCCCGTTCGATTGCTCTCCGTGCTCGCGGCGGTCACGTTTCTTGCAGCGTGCAGCTGCGGCAACTGCAACGTTCCGCCGCTTCACGCGGCGACACTCGCGCCCGGCGCGACACCGACACCGCCGGGTCTCGTCCCGACGCCGGTTGTAACGCCGACGCCGACACCGGTGCCGACAGCGCCGCCGACGCCACTGCCTTTGGCGGCATGTTCGCAAGGCGGACCAACTACGATTGCGCTCGGCCTTGCCGCGCCATTCGCACTGCTCGGCGGCGCCGGCATCACCAACACCGGCAACATGTTCACGACGTTTGCGACCGGCGCGACCAGTACCAACATTTATGGGACGTTTAACGACGATCTCATCGGCGCGTATCCGACGACGACGGTTACCGGCATTACCGGAGCAAACACCGCCGGCGGAGCCACCGCAATCTACGCGACCGGTTTCAATTCGAACCCGCCGTTCCTGATCGGCGCGCAAACGGCGCTCACGACTGCCTATAACGCCGCCGCCGCACCGCACGTCGGCTCAATCACCTTCCCCAACGGGCAAGATCTCTCACAGGCTAGCTCGGGCGTGTCGAATTGCGGTCCGGCCGGAAACGCAGCATGTGGCGTCGGCACACTCGGTGCGGGCGTGTACACATCGGCATCAACGATGTCGATCACTGCGGGAACGCTCACGCTCGACGGCGGCGGTAACCCGCAGAGTGTGTTCATCTTCCAAATCGGATCCGCACTCACGGTGGCCGCGCCTGGCGGCAATATGATTCTGGTTAACGGCGCGAGCGCGTGCAACATCTATTGGGCCGACCTCGCCGGCGCAACCATTGGCGGCGTGGCGACCGGTGCATCGTTCTACGGAAACCTCCTCGCGCCGGCCGGCGGTATCTCGATCGGCACCGCTATCACGGCGTTTGGCGGTCGAGCGCTCTCGGGCACCGCTGCGGTTTCCATCTCTGCGCCGGTAAGCGGACTCATCATTACCAACCCTGGTGGCAACTAGGAAACTGAAGAAAGACAACTATGAAACGACCCCTCGCACTTTTCCTCGCGTCGGCTACGGCAACGACGTTGCTGCTCTCGGCTCCCGCGGTTGCCGCGTCGACGTTCTATGGCACGGTGATTCACGTCTCGGACAATAGCATCAAGGTCGAGGATACGCGCACGAAGCAAACCCTCGCGTTTGAGATCGTTCCGCACTTCGACCAGCTCTTCTCAGCCGATGGGAAGACCACGTATCAAATGAAAGATATCAAAGCCGGACGTTATGTCGGCATCGTGTACGATCAAAAATTCCTGGGCATGCGCCACGCCGACAAAGTCTATCTCCTCAACAACGCCAACCAGCGCGTCGGCCAACCGTAGTTTAGGGTTGGAGGACCACGTTCGAAAAATCGATCGTTCGCACGAGCGTGGAACCCTGATAGGCGTGTAAGCGCACCGGCAAGTGCGTGACCTTCGAAAGGTCGACTACTTCCAACGTAAATCCGGAGTCGATCGCCGCATTCGCAGGAACCAGTGTCACTTCGTCGGTCGGGACACCCTCGATCGTGGGGCCGTTGATCTCGGCAACAGCGCCCGCGGTATCGATGCCGTGATTGAGAATGGCGCTAAAGCTCAGCTGATCCAGCGACGAGCCGCGAATTGTGGTGACTTGAGGATCGTGCAGTGGAAACGTCTTCTTGAATAACGCGATGAGACCGGAGCCGCGGTGGGCAGCCACCGTGGTTCCGCCATTCCACACGAGCGTAACACCGGCATTCGGGCCGGCAAGCACATGCATCGTCGCACTCGACGGCTTGAGAAACGAGTAATCGAAGACGGCGTTCTGCGTCTGCGTTCCTTGCTGTTCGAACACCGTAACGTGCGCACTGTATCCCGTAATGCCGCCCCAAGCGAGCGCAAACGCGACCCAGGCCGCCGGCATCGCTATTAAGATACCCATGTAGCTAGTGTATTCCAAATATACGATCGTCTTAATCGGGCATTCCATTATGTCTGGCCGCCGCTGTTCACGGTAGGATGAGAAATGCGCCCGAAGGAGGGCGTCTATGTGCGTTCAGCTGTCTTACTTTCAGTGATCGTGGCCGGGGCCGCGCTCTTTCTTTTTGCTGCTCCGTTGCGCGTGGACGCGCAAGTCTCGATCGGCTTTTCTGTCGGTTTCGCGCCGCCTGCCCTGCCGCAATACTATCAACCAGCTGCAACGCAGCCGAATATGATCTGGCAACCGGGATACTGGGGCTTCAGCAACGGCGGATTCTTTTGGGTGCCGGGCACGTGGGTGCAAGCGCCGCAAGTCGGATTGCTGTGGACACCGGGCTATTGGGGCTGGAATAACGGTCAATACCGTTGGAATAACGGATACTGGGGCCGCAGCGTCGGGTACTACGGTGGCATCAACTACGGCTACGGGTATTACGGACAAGGCTACAGCGGTGGACGATGGAGCGGCAATTCGTTCCAATACAACACCTCGGTGACCAACGTGAACCGTTCGATCTCGCGGAATGCCTATTACAGCAACCCCGGTTCGTACGTGAATCAGAGTAACATCTCGCGCACATCGTACAACGGTGGCGCGCACGGCGTTGTGGCGCGCCCCACGCAAGCGCAAGTTGCGATCGGAAACGAGCGCAAGTATCCGATGACCTCCGCGCAAACCGCGCACGTCGCGGTGTCGCAACAGAATCGTAACTACTATTCAAGCGTGAATCACGGCAGCCCGGGCCAAGTCGCCGTGCCTAAGCCGCTCACGCCAGACACGCGTCCGGCCGGATACGCACCAGTGCAGCAGCACGCAGCTTCACAGCAGCACGCCAACGCGAAGCCGCGCCAAACACCAAAGCCGCGTGACTAATGGAACACACCGTTCACGGCGAGCATGCGCACAGACACGGTGCGGACTGTGCGCATACGAAAGTCCAACACGATGGACACGTCGACTACCTGCATGACGGTCATTTGCATCACATGCACGAAGGCCACGCCGACGAGCACACGCTCGAGATATCCAACGCGAATCCCGCAAGTTGTACGCCGTCGCATGCGTGCGGCGGCCACAACACCGGGCACGAGCATGTAAGCGGCTGCGGCCATGATGCCGTGCCGCACGGTGACCACATCGACTATCTCGTAAAGGGCCACCTCCACCACGCGCACGAGTCACACTGCGACGATCACGGAGCTTTGTCGCTGATCTAGCCGATCTGTAGGATGTCTTACGGGGCTTTTTTCGATTGCGCTTATCGGATGCGAAGATGCGCAGGAACTTGATAGCCTGTGCGTATGGCGATGAGGATCATGCGTGCGGCTGTTCTTAGCATCGCGGCTATTGCGTTTTTGGGAGTGACGCCCACGCCTGCTTCTTTCGCGCAGGTTGCCCAGGCGCAGCAAGTCGCGGCTTCACCACAACCGTCCGCATCGCCCGGCGCATCGCCGGCCGCTGCGCCTGGCGCAGCGCCTCTCGGCATTACCACGCTGACCCCGGAGCAGCAGGCGGCGGTGCGCCTCGCGGTGATCAAGCTTTCCCAAAATCCGGTTGGGAACATCACCGTGTCTACCGTTTCAAAGCAATTTCAACTATGGCGTTGGTCCGTACACGCGCTTCCAATACAACCTCAACGTGCAGCCCGTCTTACCGATCATGCTTTCCAAGAACATGAACCTGATCTCGCGCACGATTATTCCAGTACTCGTGCAGCCGTCGTTCGCACCGCCGGCGGAATGCGCGACCGCTGCGGGTTGCGGATCGACCTTCGGCATCAGCGACGTGCAAGAGCAGCTCTACTTCGCGCCAAAAACGAAACCCGATGCGTTGATTTGGGGCTTAGGACCGATCTTCAACTTTCCGACGGCGTCGCCAAATACGCTTGGCTCGGGGAAATGGAGCGCTGGACTTGATGCCGTCGCGCTCGTCACGCCGGGGAAGTGGGTGATCGGCGCGCTCGTCTCACAGATGTGGTCGTTTGCGGGACAAGCGAATCGCCCAAATGTGAGCGCATTCCTCGTGCAACCGTTCGTCAATCTCAATCTCAAGGATGGATGGGCGCTCACCACTGGGCCGATCATCACCGCAAATTGGGTCGCGCCGTCGAATCGATGGACGGTCCCGCTGGGCGGTGGCGTCGCGAAGACTTTTAAGGCCGGCGATCAGCTGATGCAGATCACGGCCCTGTACTATAGCTCCGTGGCTCGGCCCGTCACCGCACCGCAAACGCAATTAAGGCTGGTGTGGAGCCTGCTCTGGCCCGTCAAACGCGGCATCGATATCGGCGAACTCATCAAAGAGAATCAATGAGGAGAAAAGATCATGTCTACACCGCGCAAAGTGTTTCTCGCCGGAATGGCCGTCACGACGGTTAGCTTACTTCCAGAAGCTGCGACGGCGGCCGTCGGCGAGCAGGCGATCATGCTTACGCTCTATGCAAAACCCAAAGATCCCGAGGCGTTCAAGGCGTACTATCTTTCGAGGCACGCGGCGCTCGTTAAGCAATTCCCAAAAATCCTGCGTTATGAGGTAAGCACCGGGCCTATCACGCAAGAGCTGACGGAGCCGTCGCCGTTCGCATTGATATCGTTGGTCGGGTTTGCCTCAATGGATGACCTCGTCGCGGCGATCGGATCGTCAGCTGGTAAGGCGGCGGTTGATGATCTCAAGAATTTCGCCCCGGGAACGTCGTTGCTGGTGTTTTCAACCAACTCCGTCTAGACCAAACGGGGTTCGGTACGCGCGAGGCTCGCGATGTTAGATCGCTGAAGCGATCGAGATATTGCCGGCGGTCGGATCGGGTCCGTACTTGTTGGGGCCTGGGGTTCCCGGCGTGATGCAGATGATGAACAAAATAATCGTGCCAATAAATGGAATCAGCCCGAGGAGCACGAGCCAGCCGCTTTTGTCGGCGTCGTGGAGACGGCGCACCGTAACGCCGATCGCCGGCAGCAGCACCGCAAGCGAATAGATGCTGGTCAAACTGTTTGCGAGGTATGAATCCGAGCGTCCGCCGGCGAGCATCGTGCCGATCATTTCCAGAATCACGCACTACGATTGTACTGATGAGCATGAAGTACCAGAACTCTTTTCCGCGTGCCCGGCCGTGGGCTATTCCAAGGCGACGAGGCGGCGCGCGGCATGGGGCGCGACGAGCGGCAAATCGACCCCATTCGCGTAGAGCTGGTCGAATTGTTCGACCGGCACGGGCCTGCCGAAGTGGTAACCCTGCGCGCGGTCGCAACGCAACTGATAGAGCGTGTCGAATTGCTGGGGAGTTTCGACGCCTTCGGCGGTGACTTTCATTCCGAGCGTATGCGCGATGCGTACGATGGAACGTGCGATCGCGCGTTCAGAGCGCTGCTCGATGTCGGAAACGAACGTGCGGTCGAGCTTGAGCGCATGCAGTGCGAATTGCTTGAGGTAGACGAGTGCGCTGTAGCCGGTTCCAAAGTCATCGATCGTCACGGTCGGGCCCATCGCTTTCACTTCCTCGAGGATATGACGGACCACGTGCACGTTGGTGAGGAGCGTCGACTCCGTGATTTCGATATCGAGCAAATGCGGATCGGCGCCGCTGCGCTCGAGTGCGTCCGCGAGCGTGGCACAAAAGTCTGGATGCATGAATTGCCGCGCCGAGATGTTCACCGAAAGGCAGAGGTTTAAACCGCGGCGACTCCAGAGAGCCAGCTGGGCGCAAGCACTGCGCAGCACCCAAGCTCCGAGCGGAACGATTAGTCCCGATTCTTCTGCGACGCTGATGAACGTAGCCGGATAGCGCATCCCGTTGGGATCGGGCAAGCGCAGCAGCGCTTCGGCGCCGACGAGTCGCGCACTGGGCGTGTCGACGATCGGTTGATAGTAGAGAATGAAACGCTCGCCGACGACCGCTTCGCGTAGCGCACTCGCTGCTTTGTACCGCACCTCGGCTGCGTCGTGCATCTCAGGCGCCCAGAACGCGATGCGCGGTGCATAACGCTCTTTGGCTTTGTACATCGCGGTATCGGCGTTGCGAATGAGGACGTTTGCATCGGTGCCGTCGCCGGGGAAGAGCGAAATGCCGATACTCGCCGCGATGGCAAGTTCGTAGCCCTCGACGAAAAACGGTTGCGTGAAAAGGTCCGAAACTTTGAGGGCGAAGGCCGAGACCGCGCCGGGATCGCTGACCGCCGGCAGTACGATGACGAATTCGTCGCCGCCCCAGCGCGCAAGAATCGTCCCGTCGTCGAGCGCGGACTCCAAGCGCTGCGCTACGTAGCGCAGGAGCACGTCACCCACGTCGTGGCCCAGGCTATCGTTGACATCTTTGAACCCGTCGAGATCGAGGAAGAAGACGGCACAGCCCGCCTCGCCCAATGCGCCGTTCAATATTTCTGCGAGATGCGCGCTCAGCGATACGCGATTGGGCAATCCCGTCAGTGCATCGCTGCGCGCGAGTTTTCGCGCCTCGAGGCGACCAAGGATCTCGCGCCGCTCGACTCGCATGCGTAGCGCCGCAGGAATGAACGCGAGAACATATCCGGCGGCGAAGATTGCGAGCGTGGTTATATTCGCCGGGGTGTAAAAGATACCGGCGAACGCAGAATAGAGCGCCTGAAACGCGAGCGCGACGCTCATGCAGAGCGCAAGTGCCCATTCGCGATAAAAGGCCTGCTGCGCGCCGACGATCATAAGCAAGGCCGATGCGATATAGAGATAATGATTGCCGCTGTCGACGACGAGCACATCGATGGCGAGCATCGTTGGAAGCACGTTGAGTATCTGCAGTTGCACGGTGAAGCGGCGTGCGGGGCGGTAGAGCCAGACCGTCAGCCCAATAGCGGCGGAGATGGCCGCTGCAACGATGCGTATCAGCAGCGAATCCGGAGGATGACCTGGGACAACATTTAGGATGTAGTGGAACGCCGGCATGAGCACGACGATGAATCCGGCATAAAACCAGATGCTTGTCGCTCCGACCTCTTCGAGCCACGCTCGATAGGCCTCGCGCTCCGACCTCTCCAAGCCGACCTCCACACGCAGAGTTCGGTCGGAGAAGCGCGTTCCCTTAATGCTGCCGCAGCGCGCGCGTAAAGTTCCGGTCAGGCGGCTATTCTGGTAACATTTCTTGCACGTGCTTGCGAAATTCGAGCGGCGCTGCAATCGCGGGAAAGCTCTCTTCGGTGCCGCCGATTCCGCGAACACCAATCGTGCCGTAATCAAAGAGCCGTCCGAACGCACTCTGGTCGACGTCGATACCCTCGACTCGGTTCAGTTCCACTTCGAGCGATCGGCGACCAAGTGCACCAACCTTGATAATAACGCGACGGTTCGTAACCGCGAATTCGGATGAGTTATAGCGAATCAACGCAACCGCACCCATGACAACGCCGATTACGCCGACGACCAGTCCAATGATCTGGGAATACGCAAGCGCGATGATGATTCCCAAGATTATCACGACCGTCGCGGGCGCAAAGATGATGGGGTGCAGCGCAGCGCGGTACACGACGTGTTCGCCGGGGAGCAGACTGTCGTCGATGTAACTCACGCGTGGCTCGTTCGTCCCGGACGGCCGTTCGCCTTGCTCGGGGACATTGCGCCAACGCCAACGAACTTCGTCGCATGCGCCTGGCATGCTCGATCACCGCGATGCTTGTGCTCGCGGCTTGCGCGCGCGCTCCCGCGCCTTCGACATCACCTTCACCCACGCTGACGATTGCAACGCAGGGCGTTGCACCGGAGCCGGCGCCTATGCCAACGTCGCTTCTCGGCGCGCCGGAAACGAAACCGTTTAGAGCTCTCGCGTTACGCGGTGGCCCTTGTCGATTTGTACATGCAGTGAATCGGATAGACGGCGTTCTCTACATCGGTTGCGGGGGCGGCTACGTCACGAAGATCGGTCCTGGTAAACGCGTGCTGGGCGGGACGCGCGTGCTCATGGACGGGATTAACGGAATTCTCCCTGCCGGAGACAACGCGATCGCGATTTCCGGCTGGGCCGACGGAGCGGCGCTTCGGGCAGAGTTGACGATTCTTCGCGCGAGCACGCTGCGACCGATTCTGCAAGACGCTACCGACAGCACGTTTCTTGGCGTGCGCGGAGATCGTGCGTACATCGACGATTGGTGCTGCAACGGCCGTCCAGATGTGTACAGTCCCGCGACGATCTATTCCGTCTCGTTGCGAGATGGGACGCAAAGTTCCCACGTCAACCTTGCGCCCGATCCTGCGCTGCACACGGACATTCAGCCATTAGGGCAAGGCGCGCACAACTACATCGTCGGAAACGACTTTTACGTCGTCGTCGGTCCCGTGACGTATCGCTACGATCTGCGCGACCTCAAGAAGGCTCCGTTGCGCATGGCTTCAAGCAGGGATTAATTTAGGCCGGCGATGCCGCGGACGATGCCGTAGAGCACCTGCATCTGCGCGCCGCTTTTGAGTGCGTAATTCAGGTCGCCACCGTTAGCATAGCCCCACCAGTCGAAACAGCCCTCTGGATTCGTTGGTCCGGGTTGGACAGACGGGATCGTATCGGGATACAGCACGACGAGGTGATTGGTGTCGGCCCACTCGTTGATGCCTGCCTCGTTTACCCATGTGCGACCGATCAGCTGGGCTTCTTGCAGACAGCCGTGCAGGGCGAGAATCAAGCCGCATTGCGCACCGTTCGCACAGTCCGCCGGCACGAAAATATAGCCTTTTTCCGACATCGAAACCGCCGGCGACGCGCCAAATGCGGTTTGGTCGAAGGTTGTGAGCGTGCCCGAGAGCGTTCCGTTATTGCGCGGCGCAAGCGTTCCAAGGAACATCATCAGCCACGTGTGCACCGAGTCGTACGACGTTGCTGCCTTGATTGCACACGATCATGTACGGACTGTGCTTGGTGCCGCACGCGACTTCGCCGTCGGGCGACTCCCAGCCGTGCTCTGCCGGAAACGTATTGTCGAAATGCACGTGCGCGCCGTAATGCGTGTATTCGGCTGCGACATCGGCCATCTCGAGCGGATTCACGACCGTATCCTGCGTTCCAGACCAAAGGTACACGGGTTCGCCGGCTACGTGCGACGACGGATCGATCGTGCCAAGACTCGATTGTTGATCCAGATACGCTTCGGACTGCGCGAGCGTGCTCTTATACGATGCGGAGCCGGTCGAGAGCGTTCTGCCGCCGCAATCATCGAGCGCCATCGTGGCGCCGCCGGCTCCCGCACACCAATAGACGCTGCCGGCATAGATCGCCGCACCGTGAAAGGTTGCCGAATGTGCAACATCCATCTGCACCGCGGCGGACGCACCCGACGATATGCCGACGACGTAAATCTTTGCAGGGTCGATGTTGAACTGCAGAAGTGTCGCGCCCACCGGCGCAAGCGTGGCTGTTTGCGGCGGCGGCGTCGCAGAAGTCAGTGTCGAGGTCAGGTTCGCGTTCGACCCGCCACAGCCGCCGAGTATCGCGACCAAGGAAAAAACCGCGCTGCTACGGCGTGGGTTCATAGAGCGGCAGCAACCCGTCGACGGGTGCAAGTGCGGTGCTTCCGAATAGCGTCTGGCCCGACACGGAAAAGATCGTCGGTAAGAAGATGAGCGCGGCTGCGATGAAAACGAGCGCGATGGGCGTGCCGACTGGGACCTGTGTCGGGTTGTCTTTATGCGCTTTGAATTTGAGAATCGCGCCGAGCGCAAATCCGAAGCCGCCGACGTAGGATGCCGCGCTGATCAACGACGCAATGTTCCCCATGCTCGACACGTTCGTTTCAACCGCGGTATCGGCGTGCCGTGTCGAACGTGCCGTCGTCACGATGGCTGAGGTTGCGCATGAGCCACCGGAGGTGACACTACCGCTCAGCGTGGTTGTTGCGTCCGCCGTGCCGTTCGGATCGCAGAGGGTTATCACCGGCGACGATGTGCTCTCGTTGGTCACGGCAATCGAATAACCAGAGGAGTCGTCAACGAAGAGTACCGGCAGATTCGCTGCGTTGAAGAACACGTGCACCGAGCTACCACCTACGCTCTGCAGGCCCGCGATCTCGGCCTGCGTGACCGCGGTGATGTTGCCGTTTGTGTCCTTGGCTCCCCACACGGTGAGGCCGAGCGTGCCCTGATTGGTCGGAATGGACGGAAGCTCGAGGAGCGGATAAATGGCGGTGCTACCGTTGCTCGCGACAGCGTCGAGCGTGAACGCATCAATCGTACTCGGCGAGCCGGTGACTTGGAACGACGGCAGCGTCGGCGCGGACGTCGGCACGGCGTAGCTAGGCGAACAACTTTGTAATAGCAGTGCCAAAACGATGAGAACGCCGGTTGCACGCACGATGGAAACCCTCCGCGCGCATTGTTTCTCTGCAACTAGCCCGAAATCCGGCCGTGTACTTCGACGTTGGCGCTCCCGGGAGCGCTGCGCCTTCACGAGAAACTACGTCCCATGCTGACCCGACGAAAACCTAACCAATGTTGAATCGGCGCGCATTTGTCCAGAGCGCGGCTACCGCCGCGCTCGGCGCTTCGGCACTGGGACTTCTCGGCGCAAGGCGCGCGGTGCCATGGGCGGACCTTGCGCGTCGTTTGAAAGGGAAGGTCGTACGTCCAGGAGACCCGTGGTACAGTGCCTACGCGCAACCGAACAACCTGCGCTACGACGCCATACTTCCGCAAGCAATTGCGGTGTGCAGTGACGCTCGCGACGTTAGCATGGCAATTCTCTTCGCGCGGGAATACGGGGTACCACTCGTCGCACGATCGGGCGGCCACTCGTACGCGGGCTATTCGACGACGCCCGGGTTGATGATCGATCTGCGGACCATGCATCGCGTAGCGTTCGACGAGCGGGCCGGCATCGCCACGGTCGGCGGCGGCGCGCGAAACGCAAACTTGTACGCGGCATTCCGCGATCGCAATGTCGCGATCACGCACGGACGTTGTCCGTCGGTCGGCGTTGCCGGCCTCGTGCTCGGCGGCGGCATCGGCTTCAATATGCGCGCGCACGGCCTTACCTGCGATCAGCTGACTGCAACGGAAATCGTCACCGCGGACGGCGATGATTCGTACGGTGCGCGGCGACGATGAGTTGTTTTGGGCCTGTCGTGGTGCGGGCGGCGGAAATTTTGGCATCAACACCTCGTTCGCATTTCAAACTTACGAGGTCGGACCGCTGACCGTGTTTGACTTGATTTGGAAGCGTGAACCGGAGCGCGTATTCCAGACATTGATCGATGTCCTAGCTCGTGCACCGGCGACGCTCGGCTCGAAGGTTTCGGCGATTGCACCGGACGCGACCACGCCCGATATTGCGGTGCAACTGCTCGGACAGTATAAAGGCACGGTTGACGAGCTGCGCGAGATGCTTGCGCCGGTCTACGCGATCGCCGAACCGGAAGGCATCGTCAAGCGCGATCAGTATTGGGCCGCGCAAAACGTCTTATCGGAGCCGGGTCATCCGGCGTACTATCAGGAACGCTCGCGATTCTTCAATGCCCCGTTCGATCACCAAGCAAATGCGATCGTGTTCGAATGGCTACGCCGTTATCCGCGCACGGCAAAGACCGCTGCGTTCAAAGTGTTTCAAACCGGCGCGCGTGTGAACGATCGCGGACCGCACGACATGGCCTTTGCCCATCGCTTCAGCCAGTGGCTGAGTTCGATCGAACTGTATTGGACCGAGACAACGCCGCCCGACGTGCTCGCGCACAATCTGGCCTGGCTTGACGGGTTCTACGACGCAATCGTGCCGCTGGCAAAGGGCGGCGCGTATCAGAACTTCATCGATCCGTCACTGCGCGATTGGCAACTCGCCTATCACGACGGCAACTTTCAACAGCTCCGTAGGATCAAATCGAAATTCGATCCCACAAACGTCTTTCGTTTCGCGGAAGGCATCCCACCGGGTTGAGATTCGTGAGTGCTTGCGCACCGTCGGCGCAAGCGAGGACCCATCATACGAACACCCGTTCGCCTTTGCCCTTGCCTCCCTCAGCGGGTATAGTGGTGTGAAGTGGTGCTAAGTGGTGGCTGGGGGAGGGACCTTGCACGCGGAGCTGCCGCGCTTTACGGGTTCGGTGGAGCATGCCCTCGATGAGAAGGGACGCCTCATCGTCCCTGCGCGTTTTCGGGAACGGCTTGGGGCGGGCTTCGTCATTACGATTGCCCAGCCGGAGCCATGCCTTGCCCTCTACCCAAGTGTCACGTGGGCCGAGTTCTGCACGCGCCTGGAGGAAGCTCCGCGCAAAGATGAGCGTTTCCGTCGCCTTGTGCGCAACATCTTCGCACATACAGAGGAAGTGGCGTGCGATGCACAAGGACGGCTGCTGATCCCGGCCGCGCAACGCGGCTACGCTTCCATCGACCACGACGTGGTCTCCATCGGTGCGCTCACGCGCGTCGAGATCTGGGCGAAAGAACAATATTCCGCGCACGCTGCGCCGGAGGGCGAGGTGGCTGAATTCATGGCCGACCTTGGGCTCTTCTAATGGGATGTCTCCATGATGCACGTTTCCGTCTTGCTCGATACGGCGATCGACTTCTTGGCGATCCGGCCGGATGGGATGTACGTCGATGCGACCTTTGGGGCGGGCGGACATTCGCGCGCGATACTGTCGCATCTCTCACCGATGGGCCGGCTGATTGCAATCGATGCCGACCCCGACGCGATTGCACGCGCGCAACCATTCACGAGTCCGAACTTCACCTTCGTCCATGCGAATTTCTCGGAACTTCGTCGGGTCCTGAACGACTGCGGGGTGGCGCAGGTCGACGGAGTGCTCTTCGATTTGGGAGTTTCGTCGATGCAGCTAGATAATGCAGAACGCGGCTTCTCGTTTCGCGATAGCGCACCGCTGGATATGCGGATGAACCCGTACCAGGGCCGCAGCGCTTACGACATCCTTTCCTCCGCGAGCGAACACGAACTGGCCGACATCTTCTTTAACTACGGTGAGGAACGCGCGGCGCGGCGTATCGCGCACGCGATCGTGACGCGGCGCAACGCCGGCACGTTGCCGAAGACGACGTATGAATTTGCAGCGTTCGTGTCGGGGGTCGTGCACCGGCCCGGGAAGAGGGAGCGCATCCATCCCGCCACGCGCGTCTTTCAGGCTTTGCGTATCGCCGTCAACGACGAACTCGGCGTGCTGCGCGAAGGCATCGTCGCCGCCGTCGATACGTTGCGCGGCGCAGGCCGCATCGTTGCGATTAGTTTCCACTCGCTCGAGGATCGCATCGTGAAGCAAACCTTCCGCGATGACGAGCGTCTCGACGTGCTCACCAAAAAGCCGCTCGTGCCATCGGAACGCGAGATGGCCGAAAATCCCCGTGCACGCAGCGCCAAAATGCGTGCAGCCCAACGGAAAGCTAGCTAATGGTAGCCCCACAACGGATAAAAAACCCGCGCAGTGCGCGCACCGCTACGCAAACGCGCATCGTCAAGAACACGCGCGCACGTTACAGCGCGATCGTGCGCGTCAGCATCGGCTTGTGCATTGCACTGGTCGGGTTTATGTCGTACGTCATGCTCCTCTCGAACGCGACCAGCCTCACCTACCAGCTCGACAAGGCGCACCGCTCGCGCGACACGCTGCAAGAGCAGACCGCGCGGCTCGACGATCGCATCGCGCAAGCCTCCTCGGAAGAGCGCCTTGCCGCAATCGCTGCCAAACTGCAGATGCACGATTCGCAAACGTTTGCGGTCGTTCGCATCGCACCCCCGGTCACCGTCGCGAAGTCGAGGTTCCCGATGTTCGACACGATCCTCGCCTGGTTCTAACCCGTGGCGCGCACGCTCCACCACCGAGCCTTCGCGCGCGTCGCACCGATGCGCGCGAAACTGTTTTTCTACCTGTGCGCCGCGATGGCGCTCTATCTCGGCGTGCGCCTCTATCTCGTCCAAGTCGTGCAAGGTCCCTCCCTCGCGGCCAAGGCGCTCGCGCAGCGCTCCGATACCGTCGAAGTCTTTGCACGCCGCGGATTCATTGCCGATCGTAACGGCACGGTGCTCGTGCGCTCTCTTCCCTCCGAGAGCGTCTACGCCGTGCCGCACGACCTTACCGATCCCGATGCAACCGTCGCCAAACTGCAAGCGATCTTCGGCAAGCTCGGGCCTGCCACGATTGCGCAGCTCCACGACAAGTCACTGTGGTTCGTGTGGATCGCGCGCAAAGTGCCGGTCGAGATCGCCGACCGCGTGCGCAAAGCCGATCTGGGCGGCGTGCAGCTCAAAGAAGAACCAACCGGAAAACGCATCGACACCGTCGGCAACATGGCCTCGACGCTGCTCGGCTTCGTCGGCACCGATGAGAACGGGCTCGACGGCCTCGAGTATCAGTTCGACGATCTGCTGCGCGGCAAATCCGGGCAGGTCTCGCTCGAAACCGACGATCTGGGGCGCCCGATTCCGTTCGGGCACGAAACCGTCGTCACGGCCGCGCAGCCTGGACTCTCGCTTGCATTGACTATCGACTCATACGTGCAGTTCATCACCGAAGAAGCGCTCGATCAAGCGGTCGCGAAAGCTCATGCCAAAGACGGCACGGCCATCGTCATGGACCCGTGGACCGGTGAAATTTTGGCTATGGCAAACATCCCGCACTTCGATCCGAACCACTTCTGGAAATATCCGTCGAACGATTACCGCGATCGCGCAGTTGCGGATGCCTACGAGCCCGGCTCCACGTTCAAACTCGTCACCGCCGCCGCCGCGCTTGCATCAGGGCGCGTCACGCTGCAGACGCGCTTCCCCGCGCGCGACACGCTCACGCTCGCCGGCAAAACGATTCATAACGCCGATGACGACATGCCGATCAAAGGCTCAACCGAATCGCTGCAAGAGATCGTCGAGTACTCACACAACGTCGGCGCGGCCGAAGTCGGCATGGCCACCGGCTCGCGGAATTTTTACGACATGGAACGCAAGGCGGGTTTCGGCGCGCCGAGCAACGTCGAGTTGCCGGGTGAGAGTCCGGGCATCGTTCCCCAGCCGCAAGAGTGGAGCGATCTCTCGCTGCCGACGATGTCGTTCGGCCAAGGCGTCTCGGTGACGCCGATTGCGATGGCGCGCTACTATTGCGCGATCGCAAACGGCGGCATGTTGCTGCGCCCGCGCATCGTGCACGCGATCGAAGACCAGCACGGCAAACTCGTCTACCAATATGCGCCCGAAGTCGAACACCGCGTCTTCTCCGAAAAGATTGCAGCGGAATTGCGCACGTTCTTACGCGCGGTCGTCACCGGCGGCACCGGCAAAGGCGTCGCGGAAGTGAAAGGCTATACGACGGCGGGCAAGACCGGCACCGCGCAAATGGTCGTCAACGGCGTCTACGCGCCGGGACAATATGTGGCATCGTTTATCGGCATGATTCCGGCCGAGCATCCGCGTTACGTGATCTACGTGAAGATCGAAGATCCGCAGGGCGTGTACTACGGCGGCAGTGTCGCCGGCCCGGTCTTCACCAAGATCGCGCGCGAAACGATGCTGCATGCGGGCGTGCTCCCGTGACGATCGCGCAACTCGTCGCGCGCTTGCCCGCGCGCACGCAAGTCGTCGGCGATCCGAATCTCGAGATTACGTCGCTTGTCGTCGACTCGCGCAAGGCGACGCCCGGCGCACTCTTTGTCGCGGTGCGCGGCGAACGTGTCGACGGCCACGCGTTTGTCGACGCGGCGGTGCGCCGCGGCGCAACCGCGGTCATGATCGAGGAGTCGCGCGCGCAAAACGTGCCGAACGGCATCACGGCGATCCTCGTGCCCGAGTCGCGACGCGCGCTGTCAATTGCTGCTGCAACATTCTACGGCGATCCGTCGCAGGGGCTCGACGTGCTCGGCGTCACCGGCACGAACGGCAAGACGACGACCACGCGGATGATCGCGACGATCCTCGAAACCTCGGGACGTCCGTGCGGCGTAATCGGCACGGTCGGCGCGCAATTTCGCGACAAAACGTGGGATCTCGCAAACACCACGCCGCTGCCGCCCGAGTTGCACGCGCTCTTCGCGCAGATGCACGAGCTTGGCGCGTGGGCCGTTGCGATGGAAGTCAGCTCGCACGCGCTCGTGCTCGATCGCGTCGAAGACGTGCGCTTTCGTGTCGCCGCACTCACCAACATCACGCGCGATCACCTCGACTTTCACCAAACGCTCGAGGCGTATGCGGCGGCCAAACACCGGCTTTTCCAAATGGCGCAAGCTGCCGTGCTCAACGTCGACGACGAACACGGCGCACGCTGGCTCACCGAGACGCGCCGGCGCATTCCGACGCTCACCTATTCCCTGCGCGGCAATGCCGATATCGTCGCGAGCCACATCGAGAGCTACGCTTCCGGCAGCGAGTTCAACGTCGACGGCACGCAGATGCGCGTCCATCTGCCGGGCCTCTTCAACGTGCAGAACGCGCTCGCGGCAATCGGCGTCGCCATGACGCTCGGCATCGATCTGGCGACCTGTGCAAAGGGTCTCGATACGCTCGAACGCGTGCGCGGGCGCATGGAGCATGTGAGCGGTGGCGACGTCGATGTCGTGGTCGACTACTCGCACACGCCCGATTCCCTCGAAAACGCTTTGATCGCGCTGCGCGAAACGACCCCGCACAAGCTCGTCGTCGTCTTCGGCTGCGGTGGCGATCGCGATCGCGGCAAACGCCCTGACATGGGACGCATCGCAGCAGCCTACGCCGATCGCATCTATGTGACGAGCGACAACCCGCGCAGCGAAAAGCCCGAAGCGATTTTGGCCGAGATCGAGACCGGGATCGGCACGCATCCGCACGTCACCGAAGTCGACCGGCGCAAGGCGATCCATCGCGCAATCGAAGAAGCGCAGCCGGGTGACGTGGTCTTGATCGCGGGCAAAGGCCACGAGACCTATCAGATCATCGGCGAGCAAACGCTGCCGTTCGATGACGCCGAGGTCGCGCACGATGCACTCGCGGCACGCGGTGCACGCGCATGAGATTGCGTTTTGCCGAAGCCGTCAAGGCGACCGACGCACAAGTCTTCGAGAGCAACTTGGCGCCGGCCGAGATCGATATTGCGACCGACACGCGGACGCTTGCGCCCGGACAGACGTTCCTGGCGCTGCACGGCGAGCACTTCGACGGCAACGCGTATACCCGCGAGGCGGTCGATCGCGGTGCGAAGCTTTTGATCGTCGACAACGCCGATGCGATCGTGCCCGGCACGGCGGCGCTGCTCGTGCGCGACACGCTCAAAGCATATCTGTCCCTAGCAAGCGCGGCGCGTGCAAAATTTCGTGGGCGCGTGATCGCGATCACCGGCAGCTCGGGCAAGACCACGACCAAGGCGTTTCTGGCGCAGCTGCTCTCGGTGCGCTATGGCACGCGCGTGCTCGCCGCACCGGCAAACGAAAACAACGAGGTCGGCGTCAGCCGGCTGTTGTTGCGTGCCGACAACGACGCGCACGATGTCGTCGTCGTCGAGATGGGCGCGCGGCACTACGGCGATATCGAGACGCTGGTCCGCCCGACGCGACCGGATCTTGCGATACTCACCAATGTCGGCGATGCGCACCTCGAGATCATGGGCTCGCGCGAACGGCTCGAAGAGACGAAGTGGGCGATCTTTGCAACCGGCGCTCGCGCAATTCTCAATGCCGGCGACGTAGCATCGATTCGGCGCGCGCCGTCGCTCTCGGCGCCGGCGCACTGGTTTTATGCCGGTGAGCCGGGCGGCGATTTTCCGATGCACGGCCGCGTTACCGCGCTTGCCGGCGCGCGGCAGTGGTTTGAGATCGACGGCGAACGCGACACGGCCTATGAGATCGACCTCCGCGTTCCGGGCGCGCACAATCGCGCGAACATGGCCGCGGCGATCGCCGGCGCGATGGAAAGCGGCATCGAGCCGGCCGACATCGTGCGCGCGATCCCCGAGATCGAATTGCCGCGCGGACGGTACGAGCGGATTGCGCTGCGCAGCGGCGTGATGCTGATCTACGATGCCTACAACGCGAACGTCGCGGGCATGATGGCGGCGCTCGACGCCTTTGCCGCCGAAGCTGCGCCGCGCCATATCGCGTTGCTCTCGAGCATGGCTGAGATTGGCGAGGGCGCGGCCGATCTGCATCGCCGCATCGGCGGGCACGCGGCCGCCACCAAGGTCGACGTGATGCTGGTCGGCGGCGAATTCGCGGGCGAACTCGCGCTGGGCGCGCGCACGGCAGGTCTGCCCTCGGAGCGCATCGTGCCGTTCATGACGAACGAGCAAGCAGCGGGCTGGGTGCGCGACAACGCACGCGCGGGCGACGCCGTGTTGCTCAAGGGTTCGCGCAAATATAAGTTGGAAGAAATCGTCGAGGAGTTACGTCGTTGATCACGCGCGTCCCCGGAGTCGTTGCGATCCCCGTGCGCACGCGCATCGTGCGCGAGGGCGACGATCTGGCTGCGCTCGTGGCGGCTGCGGTGCACGGCATCGCGCGTCCGGGCGACGTGATCGCGATCTCCGAAACCGCCGTTGCGATTGCGCAAGGCGAGTTCGTCGTCGCCGAACACATCCGCCCGTCACGTCTGGCCTACGCGCTTGCGCGCCAGGCCGGTGCGATGGCGACGGTGAGCCAGCCCGAATCCGTGCAACTCGTGATCGATCAGGTCGGCGCGTGGCGCGTCTTTTCGGCGGCGGCCCAACACGCAATCGCTCGCGTCTTCGGCAAGCGCGGCCGCTTCTACGAACTCCTCGGCGACGCGATCGCCGCAATCGACGGGTACACCGGCACGATGCCGCCGTACGAGCGTGCGATCGTACTCGCACCGCGCGATCCCGACGGCGTGTGCGCGACGATCACCGCGGTAACCGGCGTCGCTGCCGCGATCGTCGACGCGAATGACCTCGAGAAAGCCAAAGTGCTCGGTGCATCGGCCGGCGTCGATCGCGCGCTCGTCGAGCAAGCGCTACTGCATAACCCGCATGGGAACAGCGACGAGCAAACGCCGATCGTGGTGCTGAAATGGCGTTAGTGCTCTTTTTCCACGCGCTGGGTGGTTTCGTCGTCGCGTTGATCGCCGGTTTCATCGCGCTGCCGTTGCTGCGCAAATTCCAGTTGCGCCAGCATGCCTACGAGGATGCACCGCAGTCGCATCAGGCTAAAACCGGCACGCCGACGATGGGCGGCGTCGTGTTCATCGTGCCGTTTCTGCTCCCGGTCTTCGGCGCGATGCGCGATGCGCTCACGCTACCGCTCTGCTTTCTCGTCGTGGCGTGCGGCGCGGTCGGCATGCTCGACGATCTGCTCGGCATCACTCGTGGGCGCAACAAAGGCCTGCGCGCGATGACGAAGCTGCTCGCGACCGCGCTCATCGCGATCATCTTTTTGCGCTGGATCGATGCGACGACCGTGATCTTCCCGCGCGATGTGCTCTTTCGCACCGGCAGCTACATGCTCGTCGCACCGCATTGGCTGTGGCTCTTGCTCGGCATCTGCGCGATCGCCGGGACGATTCATGCGGTCAATCTGACCGATGGGCTCGACGGCTTGGCAACCGGGACGATGATCCCGCCGCTCCTCGTGTTCGCATCGCTCGCGACGCCGGCATTTTCGCACGTGCCCGAAGACGCCGCAGCGATCGGCCTCGGCGCCTGCCTCGCGTTTCTGTACTTCAACCGCCATCCGGCCAAGATGTTCATGGGCGACACCGGCTCGCTTGCATTGGGTGCGTTGCTGTCGGGCATCGCGATTCTCGAAGGCGAGATGCTGCTGCTCATTGTCATCGGCGGCGTCTTTGTTGCCGAAGCACTATCCGTCATCATGCAAGTATCGTATTTTAAGATGACGAGTGGAAAGCGGATCTTCCGCATGAGTCCGCTGCATCATCACTTCGAGTTGGGCGGTTGGCCCGAGACCAAGGTCACGGCGCGCTTTTGGGCCGCTTCGCTCGTACTCTCCGCCGTCGGATGGTTGGTCGTACGATGATGACCTTCGATGCACGCGAAACGATTCTCGTCATCGGCCTGGGCAAGAGCGGGCTCGCGTGCGTGCGTGTGTTGCGCGCGCGCGGCGCGAGCGTCTACGCGACCGACGAAAAGGCCGCGCACGACTTGCACGACACGATGGCGACGATCGAGGGGCTCGGCGCGCACTTCGTCGCGCCAAGCGAACTGGGAACAATCGCCGGCAAGCTCACCTCCGCCGTGCTCTCGCCGGGCGTGCCGTTGAACTCGCCGATGGTCCTCGCGGTCCAGAATGCAGACGTGCCGGTCGTTGGTGAGATCGAAGTTGCCTTCCGTTTATGTAAGGCGCCGGTCGTCGCGGTGACGGGAACCAAGGGCAAGTCGACGACGACCGCGCTGATCGGGCATCTCCTGCGCGCGTGCGGTAAGAGCGTGCGCGTGGGCGGCAACATCGGCAATCCGCTGATCGAGGAAGTGCTCGACGCACGCCCGAGCGACTGGGTCGTTGCCGAAGTGTCGTCGTTCCAGCTCGAGACGATTCGCGCGTTTAAGCCGCGCATCGCCGTGCTGCTCAACGTCGCACCCGATCATCTCGACCGCTATCACTCGATGGACGAGTACGCCGAAGCGAAGTTTCGTATCGCGGCCAATCAGGCGTTCGACGACGTCTTCATCGGCAATCTCGACGACGAACGGGTCGCTTCGCTCGACGTAAAGAAGAGCGAGCGCGGCCTGCATGCGCGTCAACTGTGGTTTACGCTCGGCGACCGGCGCGAGAACGCGACGATCTACGTGCACGGCGACGCCATCGTGTACGCGCCGATCAGCGGCGACCCGCGCCCGATCCAAGTGATGCGCAAAGACGAAATTCCCCTCGCGGGCGCGCACAACGTGCAAAACGTGATGGCCGCGCTGCTTGCCGCCTACGCGGTCGGCTGCGAGACGGCGGCGCTGCGCGACGCGGTGAAAAGTTTTGTCGCGATGCCGCACCGGTTGCAACCCGTTGATGAGATCGACGGCGTGCGCTACGTCGACGATTCAAAGTCGACCAACCCCGGCTCGGTCGTCGCGGCACTGCATGCGTACGACCGGCCGATCGTGCTGATTGCGGGCGGCCGCGCGAAGGGCACCGATTTCATCGAGATGGGCGTTGCCGCACGCCAGCGCGCGAAAGCGCTCGTGCTTATCGGCGAAGCCGCCGATGCAATCGCGGAAACCACGAAGGGCGTCGAAACGGTACGCGCCGGCTCGATGATCGATGCCGTGCATAAAGCGCGCGGACTCGCGGCGAGCGGCGACGTGGTGTTGCTCTCACCCGGCTGCGCGTCATTCGACATGTTTCGCTCGGCCGAGGATCGCGGCGAACAGTTCACTGCGGCAGTGCACGCCTTGAGGCCCTTCGACAAGCTCAGGACAGGCGCGGATGCTTAGCGCGAAGGCGAAGCCGCGTCCGACGACGCGCCGCTCGTTCATCGCCGCACCGCCGGATACGCTGCTCTTTTTCTCCGTCGCGTCATTGGTCGCGATCGGGCTCGTGATGATTTTTTCGGCCTCGAGTGCGGTTGCGCTGATCGAACATCACGACGTTGCCTACTACGCCAAGCGTCAAATCGCGTGGCTCCTCGTCGGGCTTGTGATTGCCTACGGTGCGTATCGCCTCGATTATCACCAGCTCAAACGCTGGGCGCCGTATCTGCTGGTCTTCTCGATGTTGTCGCTCGCCGCGGTGCTGCTGCCGCACGTCGGTTTTTCGGTCAACGGCGCGCGGCGTTGGATCGGTGCAGGCTCAGTCAGTTTCCAGCCCTCGGAATTTGCCAAGCTTGGCCTCGTGATCTATCTCGCCGCGATGCTCGCGACGCGCGGCGAGCGGATCGTCTCGCTCGTCAAAGGCCTCTTCCCGCTGTGCATTCCGGTCGTGCTGATGGCGGTGCTCGTGCTCAAAGAGCCCGACATGGGCACGGCGAGCCTGCTCGTGATGATCGCCTTTGCGATGTTCTTTGCTGCCGGCGCGCGCTTGATGCACCTCTTCGCGATTCTGGTCGCCACGACACCGGCAGTGATCGTCGAAGTGCTCGCGAGCCCGTACAAACGCGAACGCGTCTTTGCCTTCTTGAATCCGTGGAAAGATCCGCAGAACGCCGGCTTCCACATCGTGCAGTCGTTATTGGCACTGGGCAGTGGCGGCATCTTCGGCCTTGGCCTGGGCGGCTCGCGCGCGAAATTCTTCTATCTCCCCGAGCAGTACACCGATTTCATCTTCTCGATCCTCGGCGAAGAGCTTGGGCTGATCGGCGCGCTCGCGGTCGTGATTCTTTTCATCGTCTTTGGCTATCGCGCGATCAAAATCGCGATTGCCGCGCCGGATCGCTTCGGATTCTTCTTAGCGATCGGGTGCATGTCGGTCGTGGTGATTCAAGCCTTCGTAAACATTGGTGTCGTGACGTCGTCGTGGCCGGTGACGGGCGTGCCGTTGCCGTTCATATCGTTCGGCGGCAGCTCGCTAATCGTCAACCTGGTGGCGGTTGCGTTGATCGCGAACGTCGGTCGCGGCCACCGCGTTACATCCGAAACGTGAGCGACGATCCCGTCGAGCGTCACCTCGAACAGCAGATCGAAGCGTTTGAGATCATGCGATCCCCACTCTACGCGCAGACGGTGAAACTCGCGCTGGCTGACTACCGCGCCGGTGGTGTGATGCGGCGCTTCTTCGAGCGGAACCCCGCGCGCAAAGCGATGTCGACGCCGGGCGTGCGTCTGATGGGCGCTTTTCATTTCCTTGCGCTGCGCGGCGAAGCACCCGAGATCGCGCGGCACCTTCCATCATGCGGAGGCGATGCCGACGCGCAAGCGCTCTGGAACGCCATGGCGAGAAAGCTTGAAACCGATGGCGACATCGGGAGGCTCTTCGAAGACACGCCGCAGACGAACGAAGTGCTGCGCGCAACCGTGCTCTCGGCGGGGCTTTCCACATTTGCACGAACCACGGGGCTTCCGTTGCGCCTCTTCGAAATCGGCGCGAGCGCGGGGCTCAATACGCGCGTGGATGATGATGGTTTCGAGATCGCCGAGCGTGCTGCGTGCGATCTTCATCCGCTCGATATCGACGAAGAATGGGATCGCGTGCGGTTGCTCTCGTTCGTGTGGGCCGACGACCTTGAACGCCTCGATCGGCTGCGCGACGCAATCGAGGTGGCACGCACGCATCCACTTGTCGTCGAGCAGGCCGACATGTTCGAATGGCTGCTGCGCCGCGTCGGACCGAAAACCGGCTATGCGACCGTCGTTATGCAGTCCGTGGTGGCAGATCATCTCTCGAAGGACGAGCGCGCGCGACTCGCGCAGACGATCGAGACAATCGGTGACAAGGCGGCTGCGCACAGCCCCTTTGCATGGCTGCGCATGGAATTCGATCATGTGACGCGGCGCTACCAAACGCGGCTGCAAATCTGGCCCGGCGGTTCCGATGAACTGATCGCCTCGAGCACCGGCCACGCGCGGGACATCGAATGGGCAAACTGAACGTCGTCTTCACCGGTGGTGGTACGGGCGGGCACTTGTATCCGGCGATTGCGATTGCGCAAGCGCTCGGTGATCGTGCCAACGTGGCGTTCATCGGCAGCGCCGATCGGCTCGAAGCCAAGATCGTTCCACAAGCGGGTTATCCGTTGATTACGGTGCGCAGCGGGCCGCGGACGCGCCCGTTCGCCAACGTCGCCGGTGTTTTTCAAGCACTCGGCGCGTTGCGAAAACTCCGGCCGGACATCGTGATTGCAACCGGCGGCTACGTGGGTCTTCCGGTCGTCCTCGCTGCGCGCATATTGGGTAAGAGAATCGCATTGCTCGAACCCAACGCACATCCGGGTCTGACCAATCGCATGCTCGCGCCGCTTGTGGATGAAGTGTGGGGTGCCTTCGCGCAACCCGACAAGCGGTTTGCGAACAAGTATGTGCACACCGGCATTCCGGTGCGCGCATCGCTGCGAAACTTGCCGGCGCGCGACGCGGCGCTCGAACGCTTGGGGCTTTCGACCAAACGTTCGACCTTGCTCGCGATGGGTGGAAGCCAGGGCGCCCGATCGATCAACGACGCGCTTACCTCACTGCTCAAAACCGATGGTCTCCCCGAAGGCTGGCAATTGATCCACGTGACCGGTGAAGCCGAATACGATCGGGTGCGCAGCGCCCTTCGAGCGGCTCAGCGTGACAGCGGCGGCGCGGTCCGCGCCTACTTACACGATGTCGCCGATGCGTACGCGGCGGCCGATTTGGTGCTCGCACGGGCGGGAGCATCCACGGTGGGCGAGCTGGCAGCGACCGGGCGCCCGGCGATTTTGGTCCCCTACCCGTACGCGTCCGAAGACCATCAGCGCGCGAACGCGGCAATGGTCGCGCAAACGGGCGCGGCGGTCGTGGTCGACGACCGCGAACTGCTCGCCGGGAAGCTGCGCGGCGTGCTCGCCGACGTCACGCGTCCCGCGCGTCTGGCCGAATTGCGCGCGGCTGCCGAGCGCGAGCGTGCGGCCGATCCTCTGGCGACGATTCTGGCCCGGGTCGATGCACTGACGATGCGGAAGATTGGCACGTGACCGAAAAAACCTGGCATTTCGTGGGCATCGGCGGGATCGGCATGAGTGCGATCGCGCGCATTTTGCTCGCGCGCGGCCAGCGCGTTTCCGGTTCCGACGTGAAAGAAACCGCGCTGATCGCGCGCCTGCGTGAAGAGGGCGCCGACGTGCGTATCGGTCACGACGCGGCAACCGTCGAGAATGCGCACACCGTGATCGTGAGCTCGGCGATCGACCGGCGCAACCCGGAATACGTCGCGGCACAGCGGCGCAATCTGCCGCTGTTACATCGCGGGGAAATGTTGGCGGAACTGCTGCGCAATCGCAGCGGCATTGCGATTTGCGGTACGCACGGCAAGACGACGACGACCGCGATGGTTGCGGCCGTCTTACGCGCGGGGAAGGTCGATGCGAGTTTGATCCTCGGCGGTATCGACGGTTCGCTCGGCACCAATGCGCACGATGGCCACTCACCGTGGTTTGTCACCGAAGCCGATGAGTCCGACGGTTCCTTTGCGATTCTCGATCCAAAAATCGCCGTGCTTACCAACATTGAAAACGATCATCTGCAGAGCGACGACGAGTTGCCCCAGCTCGTGCGCGCCTTCGAAGAGTTTCTCGCCAAGCTGCCGAGTGACGGCTGCGCGATCGTCGGTGTTGACGATCCGCTCGCATCATCGCTCGTCGCCCACGAGCGACGCGCGCGCACGGTTACGTTCGGCCTTGGTCCGCGCGCCGACATACGCGCGAGCAACGTCCGCGCACAAGGTCTTGGCACCTCGTTCGATGCGATCGCCGGCGAGGTGTGCCTCGGCACGGTCGAACTGAACGTGCCCGGGACGATGAACGTGCAAAATGCGCTCGCCGCGATCGCGGTCGCGCGCGAGCTCGAGGTTCCCTTCGTGCGCATCGCCGAAGGCCTGAGCGCCTTTCGCGGCGTGCGTCGTCGCTTCGACATCTTAGTGCGCAGCGACCGTTTCGTGCTGGTCGACGACTACGCGCACCATCCAACGGCGGTGCGCGCAACGATCGCGGCCGCGCGTCAGTATCATCGTGGGCCGCTCATCGTCGCCTTCCAACCGCACCGGTATTCGCGGACCGCATATCTTGCGCGCGATTTCGCCGATGCGCTCAATGGCGCCGATCGCATCTATCTCGCGCCGGTCTATGCTGCATCCGAATCGCCGATTCCAGGCGTTTCCGAGCGGTCGATCGGCGAGCCGCTGGCGGCGCTCGGCGCGCGCATTACGTATGTCAGCCGCGTCGACGAGCTGGAGGAGCGCATTTTCGAGGAAACGCCGCGCGGATCGCTCGTGCTCATGCTCGGCGCCGGGAACATTACCGATGTCGCTGCGCGTCTTGCGCACCGCGCACATTCCGCCGACGTCAAAGTTTCGTGAGCCTGACCAACGCGCTCGCGACAGCGTCGCTGCTTACGGCCGAAGATCGTGCTGCGCTGCTCGAAACCTTCGGCGAGCGCGTGCACTTCGACGAACCGCTCGCTGAGTACACGTCGTGGAAGGTCGGCGGACCCGCCGACGCCTTCGCCGTTGCCGAAAACGAAGATGACGTCGCAGCGGTTATGGCCCTGTGTTTCAAGCGCAAATTACCGTGGTTTGTGCTCGGGCGCGGCAGCAACGTGCTGATCGGCGACGGCGGCCTGCGCGGCATCGTGCTGCGACTCGACGGCGCGTTTACGTCGATCGACGCGCGCGTCGAGAGCGGCCGCGTGCTCATCGACGCCGGCGCGTCGGCCAAGATGGAAGCGGTAACGGCGCGCGGGGCGTCGCTCGGTGCGCTCGGCATCGGTTCGCTCGCCGGTATTCCCGGCAGCGTCGGCGGCTCGCTGCGCATGAACGCCGGGACCGATCGTGAGATGGGTGAGTTCGTCTCCGAGATTTTCGTGCAAAGCCCCGCGAAGCCGCAGCCGCACGCAATCGCCGTGCAGTATTTCTATCGCCACACGAATTTAGCGCGCGATTCCGTCGTGGCGCGCGTGCATATGGATTTCGAACAGGGTGACCCGCGCGAAGTCCGCGAGGAGATGCAGGCGCGCTTGGTGCGCCGCAAGAGCACGCAACCGGTCGCGCTGCCCAACGCCGGGTCGTGTTTTCGTAACCCCGAGGGCGACAAGGCGGCGCGATTGATCGAAGCTGCCGGGTGTAAGGGATGGCGGGAAGGCGGCGCGGAAGTCTCGACCCTTCACGCCAACTTCATTAACAACGTCGGAGGCGCCCGTGCGAAGGATGTCGCGACGCTCCTAGCACGCGTGCGACGTACGGTGTTCGAGAAGTTCGGTGTCGAGTTGCAGTTGGAAGTTCACTTAATCGGCGTCTTTATCGATGAGCGAGAGCATGCAGAAGAAAGCTAAAGTGGCCGTGGTCATGGGCGGCTCGAGCGCCGAACGTGAGATCTCCGTCAAGACGGGATCGGGCGTGATGCGCGCGTTGCAATCGCTCGGGTATGACGCACAATCGCTCGATTACGACACGCGTTTTATCGACGCGATTCGTGAAGTTGCGCCGGATGTTGTGTTCGTCGCATTGCACGGCCCCGGTGGCGAAGACGGGCAGGTGCAAGCCTTGCTCGAGTATCTGGGCATTCCATATACCGGCAGCAATGTCGAAGCCTCGGCGCTCGCGATGGACAAGCATTTAACGAAGAAACTGCTCGCGGCCGAAGGCTTGCCGACGGCGGCATGGGATCTCTTCGATCTCTCCGGCGGCACGCTGCCGCTCTTGCCCGGTTCGCTCGATCTCCCGCTCGTGATCAAGCCGCGCTTCGAGGGAAGCTCGTTTGGTGTCAACATCGTCCAGACGCACGAGCAGTGGACCAATGCCATGATTGCGGCAGCTAAGAACTACGGTCAAATTATGGCCGAAGAGTTTCTCGAAGGTCGCGAGTTTACGTGCGCGATTCTCGGTGAAGAAGCGCTTCCGATCATCGAAATTCTGCCGAACGCCGACGAGTTTTACACGTTCGAAGCCAAGTACGCACCCGGCGGCAGCACGCACATCGTGCCCGCGAAGATCGACGAAGATCTTGCTGCACGCTTGCAGATGATTGCGTTGTCGGTGCACCGGTTGCTTGGGCTGCGCGATTATTCGCGCACGGATTTTATCGTGACCAAAGAGGGCCGGCCGCAGATTTTGGAGATCAATACTCTACCAGGTTTGACGTCGACGAGTCTCGTGCCCGATGCATGTGCCTCCGTCGGTATCTCCTATGAAGCGCTGGTCGATCGGCTCGTGAGTTATGCACTCGCGCGCCGCGATGTAAGGGATGTAGCCTAACGCCATGACGCTCGGCGAGATCGAAGCGATTCTCGGGAAGCCCACGCAGTTTGGGCGGTTAGCGCTTGCGGTAGGCCCAAAGATTGATGGCAGAATTCACGTGAATCTCGCCGAGCCCGTTTACAGCGCCAGACACTATGCGCAGTGGTATTGTATGCTGCCGCTGGACAACAGCATTCCGCCCGGGACTCGAGAGGCAATTGGACGTTATTGCTTCGCCGTAGAAGATGAGCGTGGTGACTGGAGCATGAGCGGCGCATGCGAACAGCACAGCGCGACTATGCACGACTGATCAACCTTTGGAGGTAACCGATGCAACCACCCTACGATCCATTTGATTGCCGTTGTCCGCACAGCGGATTCTCGCAGAGCGCCTTTGACGAGGCGAAGATGATGCTGGGCCGCCGGTCCTTTATCGCCGGTGCCGCCGCGGCAACGGCCGCCGCATTGATTCCGTGGCGTGCACGTGCCGCGGCAAACGACGTGACCGTCATCAAATCGGCGCGCATGTTCACCGGGACCAAGGTCGTGACGCCGGGCGTGCTCGTGATCAAAGGCTCGCAAATCGTCTCGTTCAACCTCGGTGACGCGGGCAGCGACGCGCATGTCATCGATCTTGGTGACGCGACGCTGATGCCGGGACTGATCGACTGCCACACGCACGTGGCGCCATTCATCGTGGCATCACATTACCTCGTACAGCCGGGCAAGACCGCCGACAACGTTGGTGAAGCCGCGCTCTACGGCATGAAAAATGCACAAGCGATGTTGCACAACGGCTTTACCACCGTGCGCGACGTCGGCGGTGGCTGGGGCGTCGATCTCGCGGTGCGCGATGCGATCGCCGAAGGTGTGTACGTCGGTCCGCAAATTTTCGCCGCCGGCCCCGCGCTCTCGATTACCGGCGGTCATGGCGACTCGAACGATCTGCCCGACTTCGTGCACGAAGACCTGGTCATCGAAAGCGGTGTCTCGTACGGACCGTACGGTTTCCGCGAAGTCGTGCGCGAGCACGTGAAGCGTCATGTCGACGTGATCAAGATTCTGGCGACCGGCGGCGTGTTGAGTTACGGCGACGTGTGGGATATTCCGCAAATGAATCTCGACGAGATTCAGGCCGTCGTCGATGAGTCGACCAAGTTCAATCGCAAAGTCGCGGCGCACTGTCACGGTGACAAGGGCATCTCGGTTGCGGTTGAAGGCGGCGTGCACTCGATCGAGCACTGCACCGGTGTCGGCGATGCAACGCTGAAGAACATGCAACAACGTGGCACCAATTTGGTGCCGACGATTTGGGCGCTCGATTCAATTCTGCAACCGGGCAATCCGAATCACATCCCGCCGGGCTCGGTGCAAAAGGCTGAATATGCGGCAACGATTCGCAATCAGGGCATGCAGCGCGCGCTTGCGACAACCGTCGTGATCGCCTACGGTACGGACGCCGGCGTCTTCCCGCACGCTGAGAATAACAAAGACTTTGCACTTCTTGTACGTATGGGTATGCGCCCAACCGACGTGCTGCGTTCCGCCACGGTGACCGCCGCCGAACTCATCGGCGTGAGCGACCGCGGCACGCTTGCACCGGGGAAACGGGCAGATGTCGTCGCCTTCAACGGCGATCCGACACGCGACATTTCTCTGATTGAGAAGCCGCCGGCCCTGATTTTATTGGGAGGCAAGCGGGTCAACGCCGCATAAATCCCCCTAGCCCTCGGGAACTGTCGAGGGCGGTTCCTGGAGGGGTACGTGTCTACTGGTTTGGTTGTCGACCGCGGGCTCGAGGGCGTCGTCGTCGGGCACACGGATTTAAGCAATGTCGAAGGCCAAATTGGCCGCTTGACCTACCGAGGTTACGACATCGACGACCTTGCGCCGAACGCGACGTTTGAAGAAGTCGCGCACTTGTTGCTTTTCGGTCACCTCCCCAACGCCACGGAACTCAAAGCATTTAAAGCTGAACTCGCATCGCGTCGCGCACTTCCCGGTCAATTGATCGCGGCAATGCAAACCGTGCCCAAGACGGCGTGGCCGATGGATGTGATGCGGACGGTCGTTAGCGGCCTTGCGCTCTTCGTCCCGGTTAACAACCACGGCGAGCACGTCTCCGACGTGCACAGCGCAATCGAGCTGATCGCGAAGATGACGACGATCCTCGCGTCATGGGATCGCATTCGTAACGGTCTTAAGCCGATCGAACCGCGCACCGATCTTTCGCACGCGGCAAACTTCCTTTATATGCGTACCGGTAAAGTGCCGGCCGAGGTCGAGGAACGTGCTGTCGATACGTATCTCGTGTTGCTCGCCGATCACTCGTTCAACGCGTCGACCTTCTCAGCGCGGGTGACCGCCTCGACGCGCGCCGACATCTACGCAAGCGTGACGTCGGCACTCGCGACGCTCACCGGCGATCTGCACGGCGGCGCGGCAAGCGCGACGTACACAAACCTGGTTGCCATCGGTGCTCCCGAAAAGGCTGAGAAGTTCGTGCACGACGAGCTGACCAAAGGCAAGCGCATCATGGGCATGGGTCATCGCGAATACCGCGTGCGTGATCCGCGCGCAAAGCATCTCGAGGTGATCGCGCAGGGACTCTCAAAGCACAGCGGCACCAAGTGGTATCCGATTGCGCGCGAGCTCGAGAATCAGAGCCAACGCATTCTCGCCGAAGAAAAGCCCGACCGCAAGATTTACGCCAATGTCGATTTCTACACCGCGCCGGTGCTCGCCGATCTCGGCATGCCGGGCGACGAATTCACCTGCCTCTTTGCTTGCGGTCGCGTCGCCGGCTGGACCGCGCATATTCTCGAGCAGCTGCACGACAACCGGTTGATTCGGCCGCAAGCGACGTACAGCGGACCGCCTCCGGGGCCGTTCGTGCCGATCGGTTCGCGCTAATGATCGTTATCCCGGCGCTCGATATCCGCGGCGGGAAGTGCGTCCGCATGGAGCGGGGCGACATCTCGACCTCGACCGTGTACGCAGACGACCCCGTGGAGCAAGCCAAAGCGTTTGTCGCGCAGGGTGCGCGGCGACTGCATGTGATCGATCTCGACGCCGCATTTGGCCACGGCGACAACATGACGGTCGTAAGCGCGATCTGCCATGCGGTCGACGTGCCGGTGCAGGTTGGCGGCGGTATACGCGACCTCGACAAGGCGCAGCGGCGTATTGACGCCGGCGCAACCGAGATCATTCTCGGCACGATGCTTGTGGCCGAAGAGCGTAGCTCGCGTGCGATCATCAATAAGTTTCCGGATCGCGTGATCGCCGGCATCGATGTGCGCGGCAAGCATGTCGCAACGCACGGCTGGCAAGAAAGCTCGCCGATCGATCGGGATGCATTGATCAAGCGCGTCGCGATGTGGGGCATTAAGCGGGTCATCTTTACCGAGATCCGTCGCGACGGCATGGGCGAGGGCTACGACATCGCGGCGCTGCGAGAAGTCGCGAGCGACGCAGATATTCTCGTAACGGCAAACGGCGGCGCGCGCACGCTCCACGATTTGCAAGAGCTAAAAGCGAAGGCGCCCCCGGCGGTCGATTCGTGTATCGTTGCGACCGCGATCTACAAAGGCACGATCAAACTCGTTGACGCCATCGCCGCCGTCGGCTAGAGGGGCTCTACTCTGCGCACTGCTTATTTTGTGCAGTGCACCGACAGCCGCCGCCGAGCCGCTCTCGAGCAGTCGCTTCGAACTTGCTGACAACATTCCAATCGTCGATGTGTGGATCGATGGCAAAGGCCCTTTTGCTTTCGCGGTTGACTCGGGTGCCGCGTGGATGGTGCTTTCGCCGCAACTTGCAAATCAACTCAACCTGCGTCCAACGGGTTTTAGCAACGTGAGTGGCGGCGGTCCCAATTCGATGCGCGCGCCGAGCGTAATGCTCGATGCGCTTCGTATCGGGCGACTCGCCGTAACGCAAATGCCGGCGTACGTGGTTCCGCTGCCGCCGGCACTGTTTAGTCCGCCCGGGCACAAAAAACACATCGTCGGACTGCTTGGCGAAACGTTCTTCCATCGCTACGTCACCGTGATCGACTATGAAACGAGCGAACTGGCATTTTTCGATAGGGCAACGTATGTGGCACCGGAGCACGCATTTGCGTTGCCGATGACGCTCGTTTTCGGCGGCGTCGTGCCAGCGGTCCCCGTGTCCGTCGATGCGCAGAGCGCCGTGTTCGTGCTCGACACCGGAAGTGGAGGTTGGCCGATTGCAACCGCTGACCTTCGCCAAGGCCGCACTAGATAAACGATACCCGGCTGGTAAGTCAGAAGTGGCGCAAGGCGCGGGCGGCTCCTATTCGTTGCGCACAATCTGCGTCACACGGTTCGCACTCGGCGCGGCAGTGTTCGCAAGCGTGCCGATGTACGTCGAGACCAGTACGCTTGGACTTTCCGCAGAAGGCGACTTTCAAGGCAATCTCGGGTACCAGATTCTGCGGCACTTTGCAGTCGCGTTAGATTTCGATAACGCTACCGTGTATTTCACACCCAATGCGGGCGGCAGTGCCTATGCACACTGTTAGCTGATTACTGCGTCGTAAACGAACCTTCGCTAATCTGATCGTCGTTTTGCACGCCTGTGCTCCGTCGTTGTTCGTGATCACGTAATTCACGTTATAGGTCGTTCCTGACATGAGCAAGCGGGCAGCGGTACACTGTATCCACCGTCTGTCGCATTGAACGTCGTGAGTGAGTACACGGCGCCGCTTGACGACCCGACTTGGATCGATTCCGTCGCACCGGTCTGATTGTAGAGCGTTCCGCTGAAGAGGAGCGCAGATGTGGAATCCGCCACGCTCATCGAGCCGGACGCCGGCGATACGAGCGTGAATTCGGGAACCGCGGTTCCGTTGCAGAGATCCGTTGCCGTACCCGGCGTCGATGTCATGCCCGAACTTCCGCCACCGCATGCAGAGAGCGCCGCGATACAGATTGCCGAAATGAGCAGTTGCTTCATGTCTCGTTACCCCTCCTCAATATACGTACGAGCGAGGGTCGATGGCAAGCGTGACACGATTTCGTAGTTGATCGAATCCGCCCAGGTTGCCCAATCATCAATGCTGAGTTCCTGAGAATCCTGAGAACCAATAAGCGTGACTTTTGAACCAACGTGCGCACTCGGCGCGTGCGTGAGGTCGACAAAGAACATGTTCATCGCGACGCGCCCGATGATCGCACAGCGCGCGCCGTCGATGAGCACAGAACCTTTGTTCGATAGCGCGCGCGGGATGCCGTCGGCGTAGCCGAGCGGCACGACGCCGATCTGCATGTGGCGTGGCGCATGATAGGTGATGCCGTAGCCGACGGCCTCGCCTGCATCGATCGTGCGCGTGACCACGAGTTCCGATTCATATGAAAGCGCAGGCTGCAGCGGCAGCTTGTCACCATTCATCGCTTCCTTCGTTGCCGCCGAAGGCCACAGACCGTAAAGCGCGATGCCGAAACGCGAAAGATCGAGGCGCGTCTGCGGCCAGAGCATCGCCGCAGCCGAGGCAGCGATGTGCCGGATCGGTGTAAAACCGCGTGCGGCGAGAATCGGCTCGGCGTGTTGATAGGCTTCGTTGAAGCGTTCGAGTTGCAGCATCGTGTACGGTGAATCGATCTCTTCGGCGGCCGCGAGGTGCGAGAAGACGCCCGCAATTTCGAGGCCGTTTGCGCGGCCGTACGCTTCGATTGCGTCGGGCAAATCGCCGGGCTGCAAGCCAAGTCGATTCAAGCCGGTATTTACTTTGACGTGCACGCGTGCGCGCGTCTGGGCGCGCAATCCGGCGGCCGCGAGATCGCGAGCAAAGCCTCCGGTATCCCACAGCGCGACCTCGGCGTTGCATCCCATTGCATCGTCGAGGCGCTCGGGTGGAATCGGCCCCATGATGAGGATCGGCGCGGTGATGCCGCCGTCGCGCAGTTCGAGCGCTTCATCTACGTTGTACACGCAGAGCTTCACGGCCATGCCTTCGACGGCAAGCGCGGTGTCGGCGATGCCGTGGCCGTATGCATTACCTTTGACGACGAATGCGGCGTGCTGCGGTCCGACGAGCTCGCGTAGGAGACGCGCGTTGTGGCGCAGCGCCGACGTCGAAATGCGCAGCGTGCCGATCACGCGCGGTCCAACTGCGCGACCACAAAGGCAACCGGCATGCCGAAGAAGACCGTGCGCGCGAGCACGTCGTTGAGCAGGGTGCCGATGTTCGCGGGATAGATGAACGCGTGCGCGCCGAGCAGTAGCAACAGCATCAGCACGTACACGATAAAGCCGTAGAAGAAGCCGGAAATATACCAGCGCGCGTTCACGAACGGTTGCCGCTGCGCGAAGTACGCGTAGCCACCCGCCCAGCCCATGCTCAGCACGAGATCGACGAGCGCGCCGACCCACGCGTAGCTCGGGCTCGTAAGCGCAAGCGGACCAATCGCGATCGATGCGCTGCGCTGCAGCATCGCAACCACGCTGCCATGCTCGGGCAGGACGGTCGTGAAGCATAGATAGAGATCGAAGACGACCGCACCGATAAAGCCGGCGAGAACAGCCTGTTGAACGATACGCGCCCAATTCGGGCGGAGCGCAGTTGCCATGCGCGGAAGTTCGTAGCCGATGCGTGGAGTTCTTGTTTTCCTACTTTTGTCGGTAACGCTCGCCGCTCCGGCGTGGGCGATTCCCGGACAAACGGCGGGGCAGCTCTCCGTGTGGGGCAAGGCCAATACCGCGCTGCACGGATTCCGAGCGACGATCGACGACGAAACCGGCGGGACGAATTATATGGCGACGGTTGTGGTCGACGGGTATCACGCAGAGTACAACGCGGAACCGCAACGCGGACGCGTGCATCTGGAATACATTTCGTTTCAAGATGTTCCGGACGCGTGGAATCTCCAGCAGCATATTCCGTTTGTGACCGACGCGATACGCAAGGTCTACGGTGATGCGTACGCGGCCGATTTCAAAAGTGCCCAGCGTGTGCCATATTCCGGGCGCGTTGCCGCATGGCGTGGAAAGAAGCTAGCCTATGCTACTTTTGGCGCAGCGCTGTTTATCATGGACACTCCCGAATTTGCAAACGTGCTCGAGAATATGCATGTCTGCGATGCGATCGCGTGCGGTGACACAGATTAAATTTCTTTGTTCTTGGACAAACCCTAGATCGTTTTCAGCTTTGCTGGGTAGCATGCGATTACTATGATGTTGGGACAGGAACGTCAAGCGCAGCTCTCCGCTGAAATTGTTATTCGTGGGACCATCGTGGCGCTTGCTTTGCTCGTAGGGGTCGGGGTCGCTTTTGCGCTCTGGAGCGTGCTCCATGCGAGCCCCGCGACGATGGCCGTGACCGGCTCGGTCGCGGCGCTGACCCTGGGCCTTGGGCTGATCAGCCTGGCACTCCCCAGCCGGACCGCGCGCCTCTTCTTTGTCGTGATGGCCGCCTCGATGGCCGTGGCCTTCTTCGCCGGATCCGGCGCCTTCGCGGCCCTTTCTTCCTAGCCGCTTCCTAGCTACTTTTATCGCCCTGGCCCTGATGAAGGGTCGTCTTGGGTGCTTGCACTCTTAATCTCCCTCTGCTAAGATTTCGGGGCTGGCACTCCTTTGCTGCGAGTGCCAATGTCTAAAAATCCATATTTTTCTGGAGGTTTACGTGAATCTCAAGCCTTTGGCCGATCGCGTGGTCATTGAGCACGTCGAGCAGAATGACAAGAGCTCGGGTGGCATCTTTCTGCCTGACACTGCTAAGGAAAAGCCGCAAGAGGGCCTCGTCCGTGCGGTCGGAACCGGCCGCGTGACCGACGATGGCAAGACGCTTCCGATGTCCGTCAAGGTCGGCGATCGAGTGATCTACTCGAAGTATTCCGGCTCTGAAGTGAAAATCGACGGCAAAGAATTCCTCATCGTATCTGAAAAAGACGTCCTCGCCATTGTCGACAAAGTGCCGGCTGGCGTCAAAGGGAGCAACTAACTAAATCATGGCTGCAAAGCAAATCGTATTTGACGAAAACGCACGTCGCGCGCTCGAGCGCGGTGCGAATCTGCTTGCCGATGCGGTGAAGGTGACCCTTGGACCCAAGGGCCGCAACGTCGTACTCGACAAGAAATTCGGCTCGCCGACGATCACCAACGACGGCGTGACCATTGCAAAAGAAATCGAACTCTCCGACACGTTCGAAAACATGGGCGCACAGCTCGTGAAAGAAGTCGCGTCGAAGACCAATGACATCGCCGGCGACGGCACGACCACCGCGACGGTGCTCGCGCAAGCGATCATCCGCGAAGGTCTGCGCAACGTTACCGCGGGTAGCAATCCGCTGCTGATCAAGCGCGGCATCGAGAAGGCCGTAGAAGTTGCGGTCAACGAGATGGGCTCGGGGACGAACCTGCAAAAGGTCGACACCAAAGAGAAGATCGCGCAAGTCGCGTCGATCTCGGCCAACGACAAAGAAATCGGCGACTTCATCGCTGAGGCGATGGAGAAGGTCGGTAAAGACGGCGTGATCACCGTTGAGGAATCGCGCACGCTCAAGACCGAAGTCGAGACCAAAGACGGCATGCAGTTCGACAAGGGCTACATCTCGCCGTACATGGTTACCGACAGCGAGCGCATGGAAGCCGTGCTCGACAATCCGTACATTCTCGTGACGGAGCGCAAGATCTCGGCGATCGCCGACATTCTTCCGCTACTCGAGAAGGTCGTCCAAGTGCAGCGTCCGCTGCTGATCATCTCCGAAGACGTCGAAGGCGAAGCCCTCGCGACGCTCGTGGTGAACAAGCTGCGCGGAACGTTCACGTCGGTTGCGGTGAAGGCGCCGGGCTTCGGCGACCGCCGCAAAGAGATGCTCAAGGACATCGCCACGCTTACGGGCGCGACGGTGATCTCAGAAGAGCTCGGCCTCAAGCTCGACAAAGTGACGCCGGAGCAGCTCGGTCAAGCCAAGCGCGTGACCGTGACCAAGGAAGAGACGACCATCGTTGACGGCGCGGGCAAACCGGCCGACATCAAGGGCCGTATCGAAATGATCAAAAAGCAGATCGAGGACACCGATTCGGACTTCGATCGCGAGAAGCTGCAAGAACGTCTTGCCAAGCTCTCGGGTGGCGTTGCGGTGATCCAAGTCGGTGCCGCGACCGAAACCGAACTCAAAGAGAAGAAGCATCGTATCGAAGATGCGCTTTCGGCAACCCGTGCCGCCGTTCAGGAAGGCATGATCCCCGGAGGCGGTGCCTCGCTCGTGCATGCGGTCAAGGCGATCGACAAGTACATCCAATCGGCGCCGAAGACCAACGGCCACGCGAACACGTGGGCCGATGAGAAGATCGGTATCGAGATCGTCAAGAAGGCGCTCGAAGAGCCGCTTCGTCAGATCGCGTACAACGCGGGCTACGAAGGCTCAGTCGAAGTCAACAACGTCAAGCAGAAGAACTCGCCGTTCGGGTTCGATGCGATGTCGGGCGATATCGTCGACATGTTCAAGGCCGGCATCGTGGAGCCGTTCAAGGTCACGCGCTCGGCGCTGCAAAACGCAGCCTCGATCGGTGCGCTGATCCTGACGACGGAAACGCTGATCGCCGACAAGCCGGAGCCCAAGAAAGACGGCGGCGCCGGCGGCGGAATGCCCGGCGGCGGCATGGGCGGCTACGACATGATGTAATTCCCTTGCGGGAATAACATTGAGGGCGCTGCTAATCGCAGCGCCCTTTTCTTTTGTCATCCCGAGCGTAGCGAAGCGTAGTCGAGGGACCGAGAAAGTCTCTTGCTAACGTTCCTGATCGGTCGGGCGGACGAGCACTTCGTTGATGTTGACGTGCGGCGGCTGCGTGACGCAGAACGTGATGATGCGCGCGATGTCATCGGATTGCAGTTGCCGCATTGAGTCAGCCCACGTATTGAGCGACTTCTGAATCCCGGCGTCGGCGATATGCTCGCGTAGTTCCGTTTCGACCACGCCGGGCTCGATGATGGTCACACGAATGTTGTCCATATAGACTTCTTTGCGCAACGATTCGGAGACCGCACCGACCGCGAATTTTGACGCGGCGTAGCCGCCTGAGTTCGGATGCGCCATGCGACCCGCGGTTGACGAGACGTTGACGATATGTCCGTCGCGACGCGCGCGCATCCCGGGAAGCGCCGCTTGCGTCGAGGCGATCAGGCTCATCACGTTGAGGTCGAACATCGAACGCCAGCGCTCGAGACTCGCGGTCTCAAGCGGCTCGAGATACATCACGCCGGCGTTGTTCACCAGCACATCGAGACGGCCGAAGCGCGCTTCGGTTTCTTTGACGATGCGCTGCGCTTCGGATTCTTTTGTGAGGTCGGCCGTCAAGACGAGCGCTGTGCCGCCGGATTTGGCGATCTCGGCTGCAAGCTCGTCGAGGCGATCCTTGCGTCGTGCTGCGATGGCAACGGCGATTCCCGCCGCAGCGAGCGCACGCGCGGTTGCCGCGCCAATACCCGATGATGCCCCGGTGACGAGGGCTACACGTTGCGGTGTCTGCATGCGAGCGACCCTTCTATGCGTGCGTGCCGGTCCCTCGACTGCGCTTCGCTACGCTCGGGATGACAAAGTGGGCGCTTCGCTACGCTCGGGATGACAAGGGCTAGTTCGTTAGCACGAGTGCGTTGTTGATTTGGCGGCCGGGGGCAACGAGATATTTGCCGTTTGCCCACAGGCCGGTCGACGCGCCGCCGTCGAGGTTCATCGCGTCGTAGGCGCCGAGCGTCTTCATGATGTGCGCGCACTCGTCGAGCGAGGCGCTCGCAACTGCGAAGATCAATTCCGACTGATCCTCGCTTACGCCGACCATGCTGCGCTTGCCCGGACCGAAGACTTTGGGATCGTGGAATCCCTCGGCGCGCGGATCGGCAAACTCTTCGCCTTCAACCAGCAATTGCGGACCGCCGCCGATTGCTTGCCAGGCGTTGGCGAAGCTTCCGAGATCGGCACCAAGTGCGGGCTTTAGCGCGTAGCCGGCACGACGGCCGACCCAAAAGCGCGACGCGACCTGACTCTCGCCGCGGAAGTAAATCACGAAGCCGTTGCGCGGAATGATCGTCGGGCCGTAGTTGATCTGCGAGACGATCCCGTCGGTCACTTGAATCTGCGGGCCGCCGGTCAAACCGGTCGTGCCGCCCCATGCGGGGGTGAAGATCGTGATCGTTTGGCCTTGCGGACCGGGCAAACGATTGAACCAGTACGCGTACCAGTTGTTGGGGTAGGTGTCGCTGCCGTCGAGGAACCCGATGATCCGCAGCGGGATGCGCTCGATCGTCGCGTGGTTGCCGCGATCGAAGTACAGCACGCTGCCGACATCGCCTTTGAACACCATCGCGCCGTCGATGATGGTCGTCTGGTCGAGGTTCTTGCGCGCCACGTGCTTGGCGTAGGCTTCAAAATAGCCGCCATTGATGGCGGCTATTCCGTTTTGCTGCTTTGCGATGTCGGCGAGCCAGGCGGTGTCGCCGACGTCGCGCCCCCCGAGCGCGGCGTGGACCTGCACGCGATCGAGTCGTGCGATCACGAAATGGACAAGATGGCCATCGATCTCCGTCGTGCCGACGTTGAGCGCCGGCGCGCGGTGCGCATCGAGAGCGAGAGGGGCGCATACGAGAAAAAATCCCGTCGCAAGAAACGCCATTGCGCGTAACAGTTTGATAGCCCTCACACTTGGGTGATCGGTTCGTTTGGGTTTTACTTGAGAACGTAGCGCTAATGAAGAATCGTGCATTTGCGCGATTTGCTTAACGCGTTTGTAATCTGCGCAGCCTCATACACCCGGCTGCGTGTGGTGGCGAGGGAGCGAGCGGAGGTAATGGTGGATCGAAGGCTTGACCTCAACCTTGCCGGTGGACGATGATAAGGAACCGTGCTTCCCGCGACGCCCGCTCCCTCACCAACGCCGCAGCCGCCGTGCGTCGCGCCGATCGCCGTCACGCTTGCTGATCGTCCCGGTACGGGTCGCGGCACCTCGACCGGTGGCGCGCCTTGCGTTGTTCCGCCGGGCGAACTCGTTGTCGAAAGCGGGATGCGCCGGCAGCAGACATGGGAGCCCGGATATTCCGTGCTTTCAAGCGGTCCGCTTACGTTATTGCGCTACGGCGTCGCTCGGCGTTTCGAAGTGGCGTTCGCGCCGACTGCAAACCAATCGCGCTTCGCCGAATCCGGGCTTGGATTCGACAACGCGCGCGGTTCAAACGATGCTGCTGCTGACCTGAAGTACATGCTCTTGGATCAGCAGGTCACACAGGCGTCGGTCGATTTCGCGTACGTGCCGCCGACCGGCACCGGCGAGTTCACCAATGGCGCACCGACCTATTCGATTTCCGCGAATCTTGGCATCACGATAAATAGCCGGTGGAGTTTCGCGACGAGTCAGGCCTTTGGTACTAATGTTGGCGCGAACGCGGCGGGGCTGAACGTGACATATTTCGACTACACGCCGTCATACACGTTCGCCTATGCAATTACCAACGCGACGTCGTTACTTTTGCAAGTCGCGCTCGAGTCGCGTCAGGGACCGGTAGAACCTTCCGGCAATCGCAGCTTCCTTGCGTTGCAGCAAATGGTTGGTTCGCGTCTGGCAATCGATCTCGATTTTGAACGCAATCTCAAACCCACTCCCGGTCTTGGCCCGCAGCAAGCAATTGGCTTTGGGTTCGTCTGGATCGCCGCGCCCGCGCGCTAGTTCTCCGGGTCGCTGAATTTGATCCACCAATGGGTGCCGTCACAGAACGGCTTGTTCTTCGATTGACCGCAGCGGCACAGTGCGTAGTGCTCGCGGTTGGCGCCTTCGTTCATCGGTTCGCCTTCGAGCTCGATGCCGCCGCGCACATAGTAACTTGCGTTTTCCGCCACGTAGATTTCGGGGTCACGCGTTTCGCCGGCATAGACCGTGCCGTTCGAGATATAGCCGAGTGCGCCGGATGGACACTGGCTGACGATACTGATGATCTTCTCGGGCGTGTCACCGTCGGGATTAACGAATGAATCGCCGTCTTCGCGGAAGACCAATGGCAGATGATCGGTACAGTTGCCGAAATGGCAGCACGTGCCGCGATTATCCAGCACCGTGATCGCTTTGCCGTCATAGCGATCGAGCCGATCGGGTGCACGCGGCGTCGTGCTCTTCGCGCTGTCAAAGCCGTTCTGTGCATGCGTACCGTCGCAATACGGCTTGATCTTCGAACCGCCGCAACGGCAGAGCGCGACGATTGGCCGTACGGCAAGTGTCTCGCCTTTGGAATTCGTTAGCTTGGGTAGATTGCGCACGATGTACGGCCCGTTGATCTCGGGCCGAATGGTCGTGCGGGCGTTGCGCTCGTCGGCGTCGTTCCGAATCGACAGTGCGAACTGCGGCGCAACGAACGGCGTGATGTGTTCCGCGACCGATTCCATCACCGCGGCGGCTTCCTCGACTTCTTGCGGCAACCCAGCCTCCTGAGCCAGGCGCGTCAGCCGGGTCGACAGATCGTAAAGGCGCTCTAAGAAGAAGATCCACGCCGCGTGTTTGTGGGCGATCAAGTGAATGTTGCGCGTGAATCCAAAACCAGGCCCGGCGTTTTTCCCGGGATATTCTGGACCGGCCGCGGTCTTCGCGAGCGCTTCACCGAGCGGGCGTAGACCCGACGCCATGATGCGCAGCGTCCCGCGCGCCAGCATCCGCATCTCTTCTTCGGTTTCATTTGCGTGTGCGAAGAAGCGCTCGAGCATCATCAGCATCAGCGCGTACATACTGTTGAAGAGCGCCGCAAGTTCTTGTGCAACGGGATCGGTGATGCGGTTCGTGCCGGGCATCTCGGCGATGCCGCGCGTGCTCGGGTTGCTCAAGAGCGGGCGCGCGGGTTCGAAGACGCGTCCCTCGGCTTGCGCTTGCGCAACGAGCTTCATGTACTCCGAACGTATCGAGTTGAAAACGCAGAAGTGCGCTTCGGGATGTTCTTCCGTCGGCGATTCGCCTTGCGAGATGATCATCTCGATTGCATCCATCGCCGATGCGGCATCGACGACGCGCACCAGCTCGCGCGGGAAGTCGAGATAATTCGGGGTCGCCTGTTCGCTCGGATGGCCGACGAACAATCGCGCCGGATCGATGCACGAGAACGCCGATTCGATCTTGCGATAGAACTCGCCAACCGTGCGGAAGTCGATATCGAACGGCTCGATCTCGTTCTGGAGGCGCAGCCGCTCGCCGTGATCGCAATAGGCGATGCGAGCGCTTATCGCCGCAAATTCGGCGGCGCGTTCGGGCGGAAGCACGCCGTCCGCCGGTAGCTCGTAGCACACCAAGCGATCGAGCAGTTCTTGCGAAAACGCTTCGAGCGACATCTCGATGCCGAATGGAAACGCGGTTGCGGGGATCGGGAAATTCGCACGCGCGAAGTGCGGAGCGCCGCCGACTGCGGTCATGATGTTCGACACCTGCCCGAGATGCAGCATCTCCTCGACCGCGACGTGCGCCAGTTTGCGCTTCCACCCGCGGACAGCCGTCAGCTCGTCGGCGGTCATGCCGCCTTCCGCGAGATCGGTCTTGAGCGAGTACCCGGCATAAAGGTAGACGCAGGCGAGGTTGTGTTCCAGTTCCGACGCCCGCGTCAACAGGTAGAGCAACTCTTCGCGCGTGGTGACGGGCGCAACCGTGGTCGTCATATAGGAGTTCGTAACCTCGTTGCCAATCGAGAGGGCTGCATGAAGCGCATCGTTTCGTTAGTAGATACGCCCGCCCCGCGCGTGGTGGTACCGGGAACGACCTAGTTAGCTAGCGAAATAATCAAGATCGTGATGAAGAGGTTTGCCGCGGCCCTGTTTGCCGTTGCGCTTTTGACTGCGGCCCCGGCGGCTGCGTCCAATGCGCCTGAGGTGATTATGTCGGCCGCCGGCCACAACGCACCGGTGCAGCATTACACGTTCGATGTCGACGCGCGGATTGCGCTCTTGACGTTTCCATGGATTCGCTTCACGCTGCACGGCCACGGTACGTATACGCGCGGCGGCGAGTACAGCGTGCACTTCGATAACGTGCCGTGGTTTGGGCGCGGTTTCGAGACGATGCCGATGGGCGCGCTGGATTTGAACAATTGGCCGGCGCTCTATTCGATGTCGGTTGCGCAGACACAAGGCAACGTCACGACGCTCTCGATGCGCGACTCAAAAGATAGCCACCTCACCGAGGCGCGCGCGAAAGTCGACGCGACGCAAGGGCTTTTGCAAGTGCTTTGGACCTACGACTACGGCGGCCACGTGAAGCTCACGATCGTGCCGCAGTCGGTTTCCGGCTTTTACTTTCCGTCAACCGAAGAAGCCGAGATCGTTATGCCGCAATACCGTGCAATGGCGTGGGCGACGTTCTCGAACTATCAGATCGCTAGTTCGCGCTCGGTACCGGAGACGTCTGCGCGACAGCGTCGTTGAGGAACTTCACCGCAATAACCGTTCCCGGTTTTACATCAACGTCGGTCTTCATCTGCTGCGAGAGCATGTAGCCGCCGGCTGCGCCAAGCATGCCGCCGTGATGTTTGCCCGCTGCAATGTGTCCGGCCGTTCCGCCGCCCAGCACCATGCCGATCGTGCGCCAGTGATGTGACTGCGCGTTGAACGCACCGACGTTGACAAGCTGCACGTTGATCGGTGCCTTCTCGCCGTCGGGGAGGCGCACGTCGTCGAACACGACGGTAAGCGCCGGCTTTTTGCCCATACCGGCGGCCGAGACGCCTTCGAGATGGCCGTCGATGGTCGCCCCGTCGCTGCGCACGATCGTGAACGTGTCGCCATCGTGGCTCTTTTTGGTCGAAATCTCTTGCTGAAGTTTGCCGCGAAACTGCGTGCCCGACGTCACCAATACCGAACCGCCGGAAGCGGCGGGCGCGCCACTGGCCGCACTTTGCGTCGAAACGTTCGAGCTTTTGCCGCACGCGCAGAGCGTCGCAAGAACGGCAAAGCCGATAATGACTGCAATCTTCTTCATGCCTGCCGTGTTGGGTCGCAACTAAAGGACTCCTTCCTCTGGAAGGGCTCGCGGCGGGTGCAACAAAGGTAGCAATAGCATGCACCAACGGACCATCAACGATTTCACTATCCGGGTTGCTACGGTCAACGGCTCAGGCAGTCAGTCATCCAATCTGGTTTTGACCAACGCCATCTTCCGCCTCGGGATCCCGGTTGCGCCGAAGAACGTATTCCCCTCGAATATCGAGGGGTTACCAACCTGGTTTGACGTTCGTATTTCTTCGAAGGGCTATCAGTGTCGTACGCGTGACGTTGATGTGCTCGTCGCGCTCAACGCCGCTACGTGGCGCACCGACATTGCCGCGGTCAAGGCCGGCGGCGCCGTGATTCACGAAGCGAGCTATCCGGTCTCGGGCGAAAGCCTGCGCGATGACATCGTGTATTACGCGGTGCCGTTCAACGAACTAGCCAAGCAGCACTTCAGCGACGGCGCACTGCGCAAGTACTTGCTGAACATGATCTACGTCGGCGTCGTCGGCGAATTGCTCGGCATCGGCGAAGCCGATGTTGAAGCGGCAATCAACGCGCAATTCAAGCGCAAAGCTAAAGCTGCCGCGACCAACGTCGAAGCCGTCCGTATCGGCTACACGTTTGCGCGCGAGCATTTGAAGAAGACCGATCGCTTTGCACTCGAGCCCATGACCGGCAAAACCGACGGGCTCTCGTTCATGGACGGCAATCGCGCTGCGGCGCTGGGATGCATCATGGGCGGTTGCACGGTTGCTGCATGGTATCCGATCACGCCGTCATCGTCGCTCTGCGAAAGTTTCATTGCGCTCGCCGAGAAGTATCGGGTCGATCCGGAAACCGGCGAACGGCGCGTTGCAATCGTGCAAGCCGAAGACGAGCTTGCTGCAATCGGGATGGTCCTCGGCGCGGGCTGGGCCGGTGCGCGCGCGATGACCTCAACGTCGGGACCCGGGATTTCGTTGATGGCGGAATGGGTCGGCTATGGCTACTATGCCGAAGTGCCGGCTGTGATTTTCGACGTGCAACGCGCAGGGCCGTCGACCGGATTGCCGACGCGCACGATGCAAGGCGACATTGCCTTTACGTATACGCTCTCGCACGGAGACACTAAACACATCCTACTGCTGCCGGCGACCGTGCAAGAAGCCTACACGATGGCGATGGATGCGTTCGACCTCGCGGATCGCTTCCAGACGCCGATCTTCGTGCTCTCGGATCTCGATCTGGGCATGAACGCGTGGATGACGCCGGCGCTGCCGTATCCGCGCCGTCCCTTCGATCGCGGCAAAGTCTTGCGCGAAAAAGATCTCGACAAACTCGAAAAGTGGGGGCGGTACCGCGACGTCGATAAAGACGGCGTGCCGTATCGCACGCTGCCGGGAACCAAGCACGATCGCGCCGGGTACTTCACGCGCGGCACCGGACACGACGAAGAAGCGCGTTACTCCGAATTGCCCGACGTGTGGCAGCGCGGGCTCGATCGTCTCGTCCTCAAACATGAAACGGCCCGCACCGCCGTTCCGCAACCGCTGGTCGAAGGACACGGCCATCCGATTGCGATCCTTGCCTACGGCACGACGCACCATGCCGTCGTCGAGGCCCGCGACATCCTTGCGAGCCGCGGCGTCGAGACCGACTACATTCGCGTGCGCGCGCTGCCGTTTTCCTCAGATATTGCGGCCTTTATCGCGCGGCACGAGCGCGTGTACGTCGTGGAACAGAATCGCGATGGACAAGTCTTCGGCTTGCTGCGCGCCGAGCTGCCGAATCATCTCGTATCACGGATCCAATCGATCCGTCACTACAACGGCGTGCCGATCGACGCGCACGCTATCGTCGATCCGCTTTTGCAGGCGGAACGTGAACCTGCGGTGGTAGCTGAATGACCGTCAATCTCCTAGGCCTTTCGCGCGACGTCTACAAAGGTTTGCCGACCACGCTGTGCGCGGGGTGCGGGCACAACTCGATCACCAATCATCTAATCAAAGCGCTCTATGAGTACGGCGTCGCACCGCATCTCCTGGCGAAGATGAGCGGTATCGGCTGCTCGTCTAAGACGCCGGCGTATTTCGTCGAGCAGGCGCACGGCTTCAACGGCGTGCACGGACGCATGCCATCGGCGGCAACCGGTGCCAAACTCGCCAATCGTGAGTTGCTCGTGCTCGGCATCAGTGGCGACGGCGACACCGCGAGCATCGGGATCGGACAGTACGCGCACATGATCCGGCGCAACGTCGATTGCGTCTACATCGTCGAGAACAATGGTGTGTACGGTTTAACGAAGGGGCAATTCTCCGCGACCGCTGACGTTGGCTCGACGCTGAAAAACGGAACGCCGAACGAATACTCCACGATCGACATCTGCGGCCTTGCGATCGAACTCGGCGCAACCTTCGTCGCGCGGTCGTTCTCGGGCGACGGCAAACAGCTCGTACCGCTGCTGCAAGCGGCGCTCGCGCATCGCGGGACGTCGATCCTCGACATCGTGAGCCCGTGCGTCACGTTCAACGATCACGAAGGTTCGACCAAGAGCTACGCCTACGTGAAAGATCACGAGATCGCGCTCAACGCGCCCGATTATATACGGCCGCGCGAAGAGATCACCGTCGACTACGAGCCGGGTACGGTGCAAGAGATTGTACTCGAAGACGGTTCGCGCGTGATGCTGCGCAAAGTCGATCGCGACTACGACGCGACCAGTCGCATCGATGCGCTCAAGCTCATCCACGAAACGCGCAAGCAGGGTGAGTTCGTTACCGGTTTGCTCTTCGTCGATACCGGCGTGCCGGATCTGAACGAGCGCGAAAAGCTCGTGCAGAAACCGCTCAAAGACCTCAAAGAGGACGAGCTACGGATAAGTCGGGCGGATTGGGACGCCCTGTTTAGCTCTTAACGAGGTTGATCGAAAGCGGGTAGGTGTACGACTCGCCCGCGTTCGCTTTGAGCGCCGCGATGATCGAGAAGACCACGATGACGATTTGGACGGCCCAGATGATCAGGAAGCCGATGCCGATGAATGCGAGACAGGCTCCGACGATCCCGGCGATTAGCATCGTGAGCTGAAAGTTGAGCGCGTTGCGCGCCTGCTCTTTGAGCCAGGGGTTGTTGCTCACGGCCAGATAGACGATCAGCGACGGGATGAACCAGAAGAAGATGCCGGCGATATGCGTGAGCATTGCGGCAACTTTGTCGCTTTGGCTGGGAGAGGACTCGATCATGGGATAGGGGCCTCCTTGCGATGGGCGATGTCGGAGCCTTTCGCCGCCGGAACAGTGCCCCCGCTTGACAATCAATAAGTGCGGGCTTATGATTCGAGTGTGACCGCAGCTGCCCCCGTCGATTCCGTGATGCGGACGCTCTCCGATCCCACGCGGCGAGCGATCTACGAGCGGATCGTCGCCAGGAACGAGTCGACCGTACGGGAGTTGACCGACCGCGCCGGTGTCTCGCAGCCCGCCGTCTCGCAGCACATCAAGGTGCTCCAAGAGGCGGGACTGATCGTCGGCCGGAGGGAGGGGCGCAACACGTTTTACCGGCCTGATCCGCGTGGTTTGCAGCCGCTTGCGGAATGGATGCAAGAACATCGGCGCTTCTGGGAAGAGAGCTTCGATCGCCTCGGCGACTATTTAAACCGACTTCAGCGTAATGAGGAAAAATCATGAGCGATACACCGTTGACGCAACACTACACCTTCACGATCGAGCGCGTGTACGACGCGCCACGCGAACGCGTCTTTGGCGCTTTTGCAAACGCCGATGAAAAGGCACAATGGTTCGTTGGGCGGCCGGGACACTGGACGCCGCAGATTCGTCAGATGGATTTCCGTCGCGGCGGACGCGAGCGCGCCAAGGGCCTGTGGAGCGACGGCGATACGAGCGATTTTCAAGCGACGTACCACGACATTCGCGAGAACGAGCGGATCGTGTATTACTACGACATGCATGTGAACGATCGCCGCATCTCCGCCTCGCTTGCTACGGTCGAGCTAGAGCCCGACGGTGTAAACACGCGCCTGAAATTCACCGAGCACGTTGTCTATCTCGATGGTTGGTCAACCCCCGAGGATCGTGAAGCGGGCAGCGAGATGCTCTTAGATAACCTCGGCGCGTATCTCCAGAGTGCAAAGGCAACCGTATGAAGATCGTATCTACCGTCGCCCGCTATCTCCTCGGCCTCATGTTCACGGTTTTCGGATTGAACGGATTTTTGCACTTCATCCCTGCGCCCGCGCTTCCGCCCGGTTACCTCCACGATTTCTTCAACGCACTCGTGGGCTCGGGTTTCTACATCATGGTCTTCGGCGTGCAGTTGATCTGCGGGATCTTGCTGCTGATCAACCAGTACGTGCCGCTCGCTATCGTGGCGCTTGCAGCGACGTTGTTGAATATCCTCACCTTCCACGCAACGATGAACCCGCAGGGCTTTCCGGTGGCAATCGTCGCACTCATCCTCTGGTTCCTCACCGCCTGGCCGATCCGCGCACAGTTCGCCTGCATCTTTGCGAGAAACGTAAGCGCATGACCACGGTGACGCTGCCGTCCGAACGGGAGTTGGTCTTCCAGTGTACGTTCGATGCGCCACGCGCGCTCGTGTGGGACGTCATGTACGACCCCGAGCACATCCCGAATTGGTGGGGTCCGGCGCGCCTGCGCACCGTGATCGATGCGATGGACTTCCGGCCGGGCGGGAAATGGCGGTTTTTACAGTACGAGCCTGACGGAACGTTGCATGCGTTCAACGGCCAGTATCTCGAAATCGTCAAACCCGAGCGCGTTGTGATGACATTTGAATACGAGGGCTATCCCGGGCACATCAGTCGGGCGACGCAGACGCTGCAAGAGCGCGACGGCCGAACGACGCTGACCTCGAGTCAGCTATTCGACACGCAAGGCGAGCGCGATGGAATGATGGAGGGCGGCGCGAAGGCGGGCTACGACGAGGGGATGGAGCGGCTCGCTGCGCTGCTACGCGCTGCGGCGAAACTCGTTTAGACGACCCTCGAGCTGCATGAACGCCTCGACGACGATCGGGTCGAACGCCTTACCGCTCTCGCCGCGGATCTGCGCGAGCGCATGCGGCTGCGTAAACTCGATGCGATGCGGACGTTCCGACGTGAGCGCGACATAGGTATCCGCGAGCGAGACGATGCGCGCCGAGAGCGGAATCTCCGCGCCGGTGAGTCCAGCGGGATAGCCGGTGCCGTCGAAGCGCTCGTGATGCGTGCGCGCAATCGCTTCCGCTTCGCGTAGCATTGGGCGCGTCGCGCCGCCGAGAATCGCTGACCCTGCGTCGACATGGTTGTTCACGATGCTGCGCCAGCGTGTCGGCAATGCCGACGGCGTCGCGCGCACGCGCTCGGGAACAGCGAGCATGCCGATGTCATACACCAGAGCTGCGGAGCGCAACGTCTCGATGTCCGCGTGGTCCAAATGCATCTGTTCGGCAATAGCAACGGCGAGATCACGCACGGCTTCGGCGTGATCGGCAAGTTCGCGGCTGCTGACGCGCAGCGCGCGATGCAAGCGTTCGAGCGTATCGCGTTCGTCGGTCGGCATGACGATTTCGCCATAGGTCGCGCGGCTCGCCGGTTGCACGACGGCAAAACGGCGGAGCTGCGCGGTGAAATCTTTGAGCGAGATCGGCTTTTCAACGAACGCGGTTGCTCCGGCACCGAGCGCACGCGAGCCCAAGCTCCGGTCGCTGTTGGCAGTGAGCATCAGGACGGGCGTGAATGCATGAGCCGGAAGCGTGCGTATCGCTTGGGTGAAGGCGACACCATCCATGTCGGGCATGAAATAGTCGACGATCACAAGCGCTGGGCGCAAGTGCTCGAGTTCCGCCAGGGCGGTGTGGGGGTCGGAGAACGCAATGGGGCTCTCGCCTAACACACGCTTGATAACAGCGCTGTAGAGCTTGAGGGTCGCCTCATCGTCGTCGATGATTACGACGCGGTACATGCATCTAGTGTGCCCATTTTGGGCGCGTCCCGGATTATCGTGGCGAAAACCTTTGGCCCGGGCCGGGTAAAGCAGCCGTCAAATGGGCAGCCGAGCGCCCCCCCGCATCCGACGAAAGACGTAGTAAATGGGGATCCCGGTCAGTAAGACACCGATCCCAAAGGAGGCGTCCATCGGGGACTTTAGGACCACGTCAACCACGATCGCCCACGCGGCGACCATAAAGAGCAGCGTGCTCCAGGGATGGAGCGGGATGCGGAACCAGGGTTCGGGGGCGCCCGCGATACGGTCGCGCCGGCGGAAAATGAAGATCGCGAGGGCTGCGAACCCAAAGAAAATGTAGTCGATGCTCGTGACCCAGTTGAGAATCAAGTTGTAGCGTTCGGGTCCGGCCAGCGCGATCGCAACGGCGGCTGCACCCTGCACGGCAATCGCGATGACCGGCACGTGCGTCCAGGGGCTGATCCATGCGAGCTGCTTGAAGAATGTACCGTCGGCCGCCATTTGAAAGTACACACGCGGCGACGTCAAGATTTGATTCGCAATAAAGCCAAGCGTCGAGAGCGCGACGATGCTGGCCATGATCTTTGCGCCGATCGGTCCCACGACCGCTTGGATGATATCCGACGCCGGGGTCATGGTACTTGCAAGCCGCGCCGCGCCGAGCACATAGATGCAGACTGCATTCATCGCGAGGTACAGCACGATAACGGCGATCACACCGACGATGATGCCGATCGGGAGCGAGCGATTCGACTCGCGCATCTCGCCGGCCATGAAACTCGATGTTTGCCAACCGCTGTACGCAAACATCACTGGAACCAGCGATAACCCGATCGCGACGACGGGATTGAAATCTGCGGGTACGATCGGGGCGCCGATTGATGCCGTCGCGTGCACAGCGAAGAGTCCGGCGACAATTACCCCGCCGATCGCGACGATCTTCGCAATCATGAAGGCGTTTTGCGTGGACGTGCTCTCGCGCACGCCCAGGCAGTTGATGATTGTGAAGATCGCGAGCACGATGACACCGACGATCGTGCCCTGCACGGTGGTGAGCGCTAGACCGGTTATTGCGGGAAGATAGAGAGCGAACGTTACCGCTGCCGCTGCCGAGCCGCCGCTTTGCGAGACGAGCAGTAGCGTCCAGCCGTAGCAAAACGCGACGACCGGATGATACGCGTCGCGCAAGTACGCATACACGCCGCCGTCGTGCGGTCGGCGCGCCGCGAGTTCGGCGAAGACGCCGGCGCCGACGATCGCAATGACACCGCCGATGATCCACGCCAGCATGATGAGGAACGGTGTGTGGACGAGCCGCGCGACCACCGAGGGATTGACGAAGATGCCCGAGCCGACGATGCCGCCCATGACGATGAGTGCGGCGTCGCGCACGCCGAGCGTGCGCAGGAGTTGCGGTTTAGGCTGTTCGGGCAAAACGCTTCCAGGCATAGAAGAACACGATGCCTGCGACAATTACGAGTGTGCCATAGAGCGTATCGCGCGGCACGAGGATCACTTCGGTTACGAAGATCCCGAGCAGCACGACCATCAGCAAGATCGTTGAGAACGGATGGAACGGGACGCGGAAGGCCGGCTTCACGGCGTCACCGTCGCGTTTGCGAAAGATAAAGATCGCACCCGCGGCGAGCACGACGAAGATCCATTCGGGAGCAACGATCCAGTTCACGATCTGTGCGAACGTCCCGCTCCAGGCGATGATTGCGGCAACAACACCCTCGGCGATGATCGCAATCGTCGGCACGTGCGTCTTCGGATTGATCCAGGCAATCTGCTTGAAGAACGTGCCGTCGGCGGCCATTTGAAAATAGATCCGTGGCGCGACGAGCATGCGCGTGCTCATGAAGCCGAGGGTTGAGAGCGCGATCGCGATCGCAATGAGACGCGCGCCGATTGGGCCAACTGCGGCGGACATCACGTCGGCCGCGGGCACGCTGGTTGCGGCAAGCCCCGCCGGGCCAAGTACGCGCAAACAACCGATATTGACGAGCACGTAGACGACGATCACAGCGAGCACGCCCATGATCAAGCCGCGCGGGATCGTGCGCTCGGGATCGACCGTCTCGCCCGTGATGTACGTAGCGCCTTGAAAACCGTTGTAGGCGAAGAGTACCGGGAGCATCGCAATACCGAATGCACCGACGAGCGCAGCGCCCGAATCGAATCCCGGTAATGTCATCGCGGCGCCGGCGGCGGGATGCGCGAAGAGTCCGGCGCCGATCAATCCGACGATCGCCGCGACCTTCAAAATCACGAGCACGTTCTGCCACGTCCCGCCCTGCCGCACGCCGAGGCAGTTGATTGCGACGAGAATGGCAAGCGTGACCACTGCAACGATGTGCGGGTCGAATTGTAAGCCGGTGAGCGGCGTAAGGTAGGTGGCAAAGAGCACCGAGGCGGCTGCGGTGCCGCCGGTGTCGGCGATCAAGAGCAGCGTCCAGCCGAAGACGAAGGCGACCACCGGATGATAGGCGTCGCGCAGGTAGGCGTAGATGCCGCCGTTAGATGGGCGGCGTTCGGCGAGTTCGGCAAAGACGAAGGCGCCGATCAGCGCGATCAGGCCGCCGGCGATCCAGCAGCCGATGGCGAGAGACGGAAGGTGGGCTTTACCCGCTACAAGGGCGGGGTTCTTGAAGATGCCCGACCCAATGATGCTGCCGATGGTAATCAGCGTCAGGTCGAAAACGTTCAACCGGCGTCGCAGCAGAGACATTCATGCCCACTACCACGCCGGGGCTAACTTGCCTGCGCGCTCCGCTGTGTAGCTTCGTGTACCACGCGGGAGATCTCGTTCAAATTCCCGCGCACCGCGTTGACCACGGCCGGATCGTAGAGTGTGCCCGCGCCCTTGTCGAGCACCTCGATTGCCTGCGCGAGGGTGAGGGCGGGACGATCGCCGCGGGCACGCAAGAGCGCGCTCAAGGTATCGGAGACCGCGACGATGCGGCCCATGATGGGAATCGATGAGCCGCGCAGTTTTTTCGGATAGCCCGAACCGTCGTAGCGCTCGTGATGCGTTTGCGCGATCACCGCGGCTGCGCGCATCACCTCGTCTTTATGTCGTGCGAGAATGCGCGAGCCCGCCTCGGCGTGGCGCTCGATTTCGACACGATCGGCTTGCGTGGCCGTATTGCGACTCTCCAAAATGCGTTGCGGAATCGAAGCCTTGCCGATGTCGTAGATGCGCGATGCAAGCCGCAACGTTTCAAGCTCGTTGTCGGTGAGTTTGACTTCGCGCGCGAGCGCCATTGCGAGCTGCGAGGAGAGGTTGTGATGTAGGACGATCGAGGGATCGTGCATCGCAGCGACGTCGAGCATCACGTCGATCAGCGTTTCGGCGTTGAGGGCCGATGCAGCCGCTTGCGGCGCGTTCGTGCGCGAACCGGCTTCCTTTAAGCGCGCGGCCATGTCGGCGCGCTCGCGTTGCGCGTCGACGATGTGCATCGCGTGGACCAAGAACTCCGACGGATTGATCGGCTTCTCGAGGAAGGCGTGTATGTCGAGCTCAAAAACGGCGCGGCGCAGATCGCGGTCGGCTTGTGCGGTCAGAAAGATCACCGGCGTGGCCTGGCGGCCCTCGACCAGACGCATGCGCCGCAAGAAGTCGATGCCGGCGATATCCGCGAGGGTCGCGTTGATGACGATGAAGGCGGGGTCGACGCCCCCGATCCAGTGGAGCGCGTCGGACGCCTTGCGAAAGCAAATCGGTTCCACGTCGGCGATGCGACGAAGAATCTGCGAGAAGCCCGCGAGCGACGACTCCTGGTCGTCGACGACGGCGACGTGCACTTGCCCTCCCCGCCCTCGGGCGGACCACGGAGAAAACCAGGGTGGCTCGAAAGCACCCTCTAGTTAGAAGTAATCGGCAAAATTGGGCACGGCGGCCATAGGGGGCTAGCAGAGGGTGCAACTGAGTGCTAAGATTGCGAATCTAGGGACGTAGAGCCATGGAATTTATCGTGCGGCCCCGGCTTGGGGCATTCGAACCCAATGCCGATGTCGTCGTCGACGAGGAGCATGCGGTGGTGGTGGTGGCGGTCGAAGTGGCCGGCGCCGATCCCCAAAGCTTGCGCGTCGAAGCTGACGACCGGTCGCTTACGATCTCCGGGGTGCGTTCGGAGTCAATCCGAATCCGCCGCGGCTCGTACATCCAAAAAGAAATCTCGTATGGGGCCTTTGCCAAGCGCGTCCGGCTGCCGGTGGCGGTCGACCTCCTTGGCGACGCGCAGGCCAATTACGCCGACGGCGTGCTGGTCATAACGCTACCCATCTCGTCGACGGCCTACGTGCCGGCCGTACGGACCGAGATTCGAATGATCGTGAAGAGGACGTTATCCTGAAAATGGCTGAACGCAAAGCCAAAGACCTCGTAGCCGCAAACCTGATCGGCATTCTGCCGCTGCAAGAAGCCGTGCTGTTTCCGAACACCGTGATTCCGCTCGCGGTGGTGAAGAAGCCGGGCATTTTACTGGTTGAAGAGGCGCTGCGCGAAGGCAAGCCGATCGGCTTGACCGTGCTCAAAGATCGCGAGATCGAGAATCCCGGTCCGAACGACGTGCAACGCATCGGGACGATCGGCGTGATTCAAAAGATGCTGAAGGTTCCCGACGGCACGATTCGCTGCATCGTCGCGGGCCAGAGCGTCTTCAAGATCGAAGATTTTACCCAAGAGCAACCCTACATGGTTGCCGCATATACCGAGCTTCCCGACGTCACCGTCGACAACGAAGAACTCGTTGCGATGCAGCGCAACCTCGGCGGGACTCTTCCAGAAGTTGCTCTCCTACTTGCCGCAAGCGCCGCGCGAGATGGAGATGGAAGTTCAGAACATCACCGATCCCAACGTCTTGACGTATTTCGTCGCGTCGACGATGCGTTTGGAGACGGCCGATCGGCAAGCGTTGCTCGAGGAGCGCAACACTGCGCAAGCGTATGCGCAAGCTCACGCTGTTGCTCACCAAGGAGCTCGAGGTCGTCGAACTCGGCCACAAGATTCAGAGCGACATTCAGCGCGAGATGGAGAAGAATCAGCGCGAGTTCTATCTGCGTCAGCAGTTGCGCGCGATTCAAGAAGAGCTGGGCGAAGTCGATCCGCAGCAAGCCGAAAACAACGAGCTGCGCACGAAAATCGATGAAGCCAAGATGCCGGAGGACGTGAAGAAGGCGGCCGACCGCGAGCTCGATCGGCTCTCGAAAGTTCCGCAGGCAAGCCCGGAGTACAGCGTCATTCGCACGTACCTCGATTGGCTCGTCCAGCTGCCGTGGAGCGCGGAGACGCCGGATCACATCGATATCAAGAAAGCGCGCGAGATTCTCGACGAGGATCACTACGATCTCGAGAAGATCAAGGATCGCATCATCGAGTACTTGGCGGTCGGCAAGCTCAAGAAGAAGCTGACCGGTCCGATCCTGTGCTTCGTCGGTCCGCCCGGCGTCGGCAAGACCTCGCTCGGGCAGTCGATCGCACGCTCGATGGGACGCAAATTCGTGCGGCTGTCGGTCGGCGGCGTGCGCGACGAAGCCGAAATTCGCGGCCATCGTCGCACGTACATCGGCGCGATGCCCGGAACGATCATCCGCGCGATGCGCGACGCCGGGACGAAAAACCCAGTGATGATGATCGACGAGATCGATAAGGTCGGCGCGGATTTCCGCGGCGATCCGCAGTCGGCGCTGCTCGAAGTGCTCGATCCGGAGCAGAACAACTCGTTCCGCGATCACTACCTCGATCTGCCGTTCGACTTGAGCCAAGTGCTGTTCATCTGCACCGCCAACTCGCTCGATACGATCTCGCCGCCGCTGCGCGATCGCATGGAGATCATTCAGCTTGCGGGCTACACCGAGCTCGAGAAGCTGCAGATCGCCAAGCGCTATCTTGTCAAGAAACAGCGTAACGCCAACGGCCTCAAGGAAACGCAGGTGCAGATCAACGATGGCGCGCTACGCGCGATCATCAACGACTACACGCGTGAAGCCGGCGTGCGTAATCTCGAGCGCGAGATCGGCACGGTCTTCCGGAAAGTAGCGCGCAAGATCGCGGAACTCCCGCGATTCAAAGCGCGCGTCAAACCCGAGAATCTTGCCGATTACTTGAGCCGGCCGCGATTCTTCAACGAAGTCAAGAAACGCGTCGCATCGGTAGGCGTGGCGACAGGGATGGTATGGACGCCGGTCGGCGGCGACATCGTCTTCATCGAGTCATCCGTCGATGCCGGGCACGGGCAAGCTGGTGCTCACCGGGCAACTCGGCGACGTGATGAAGGAGAGCGCGCAAGCCGCGGTCTCGTTCTTGCGCTCGCGTTCGGCTGAACTCGGTATGGCGGAAGACTACTTCACCAAGCACGACATCCACATTCACGTGCCGGCCGGCGCAACGCCCAAGGACGGTCCGTCGGCGGGCATCACGATGGCAACGGCGATTGCGTCGATGCTCACGGGCTTGAAAGTCGATCCGAATCTTGCGATGACCGGCGAGATCACGCTGACCGGGCAAGTGCTGCCGATCGGCGGACTCAAAGAGAAGGTGCTCGGTGCAAAGCGCGCCGGGATCAGTAAGATTCTCTTCCCGAAACGCAACGAGATGGATCTCGACGACATTCCGAAGGAAGTCCGCGACACGATGAAGTTCGTGCCGGTCGAAGAGATCAGCGAAGTGCTGCATCACGCGCTCGGTAAGCGCGTGATCTCACCGGTGCCGCTGGGCGAAGACGTGCGCGCAAGCAACGTCGTGCCGATGCGCCGCCGTAACGGCGTCGCGAAGCGCCCGGCGCGCGTTGCAACGACAGCCGAACGGCGCCGCCGCACCGCGCGCAAACGCTAGCCCTTTGTCACCCTGAGCGTAGGCGCGAAGCGCCGAAGTCGAAGGGTCGCGAAATTGAAGTGCCTTTGACCGCTGATGGGTCAAAGGCACTATTGTTTCCAGCAGCCGCATAAGTCAAAGTATTCTTACTTGGCGAGCTGGGAGGGTTGGCAAATGAAAGCACTTGTTCTCAGTGGCGGTGGCGCGCTTGGCGCATTCGAAGCGGCGCTATTCAAGCTCTGACTGACGGGGGCGAAGAGTTTGATCCCGTTTGCGGCACGTCAATTGGCGCAATCAACGCCTCCAGCCTAGCGGCTAGGGCCAAAGCAAACGAGATTACCGTTATAATGCTTCAGCCGCCTCAAAGCAAACTTCCTAATTACCCTACGACTAATTTGGCCGAAATTGGAATGGCGTCGTTCACGGTGATGCAGCAGACGCTTCTGTTACAGAATATGTTGAGCGTAAATGAAGACCCCAACGTGAGTGTCAAATACGTGGCTCCGGGCGCACAACTTCCTGTGTCGGTTCTCGGGTTCAGCGACCAGAAAGGCATTAATCGAGCATTTGATGCCGGCGTCGAAGCAGGGAAAAAGGCGACGGCACTCGCGAAGTCCTAACGCACAACTATTCGCGCAGCCACGAAAGCGCGGCGACGCCGAGCATAACAAACGCGGTGAACTGAAAGTAGAACGTCGCCGGTTCGAAAGTCTTCGCGAATTGCGGCGCGTTCTTCAGATGTGAAAAATAGACGGCGCTTGCGATCGCGACGCCGAGGAGTTGGCCCGTCGTGCGCGCCGTCGCGAGCGTGCCCGCGGCAATCCCGCGGCGATCGGCCGGTGCCGATCCCATGATCGCGCTGTTGTTCGGTTGTGTAAAAACCGCAGTGCCCAATCCCGTAACGATCAGCGCACCGATAAGTTCGAACGTGGTAGGCAGTGGCGGCAGACGCGAAAGAACGAAGAGTCCGATCGCGACCATCAGAGCCCCGGCGGTCGAGACATAGCGCACCGGCACGCGATCCGAGAGCGCGCCGGCAGTTGGCGCGAGCACGATGTTGAGCGCGGTGATCGGCGTAAGCAAAAGGCCCGCTGCAAACGCGGTGTCGCCGAGCGCCGTCTGGGCGGCGAGCGGGACGATAAAGATCAAGCCCGAGATCGCCGTGAAATACACCAGCCCCGCAAAGACCGAGACCGCGAATATGCGGATCTTAAAGAGCGAGAGGTCGAGCGTTGGTGCGGGCACGCGACGCTCGACATAGATGAAGGCGATCAACGTCAGCAGCGAGAGCAACAACAATCCGAGCGTCCACGGCGACGTCCAGCCCCAGATGTGCGAGCGCGAAAGAGCAAGCGACGCGGAAAAGAGCGTCGTCACCGAGAGCGCTGCACCGATCGGATCGAGGCCTCCGCTGCGCTGCAGCACGGGCTTGAGCACGAGTGATGCGCCGATCAGCGCGACGATCGAAATCGGCACGTTGATCAAGAAGATCCAGCGCCAATCACCGTAGGTAACGATTGCGCCGCCGATGATCGGGCCGAGCGAGAGGCCGACGGCGACCGCTGCGCCGTTGAAGCCGATCGCACGTCCGCGTTCGGTTGACGGAAAGGTGTCGACGATCAGCGCCTGATTTGACGAGAGCAGCATCGCTGCGCCGAGTGCCTGCACCGCGCGCGCCGCGATCAACCATCCAAGTGACGGCGCGAATGCACAGGCGAGCGAACTTAAGCCGAAGATCGCAAAGCCGGTGAGATAGATCCGCTTTTGGCCGAGGACGTCACCGAGTCGCCCAAAGAGTACGAGCGTTGATGCGGTCACCAACATGAACGAAAGAATGACCCACTCGGTGTCGTCGACCGAGCGATGGTACGCACCCGAAATCGTCGGCAATGCAACGTTGGCGATCGAGGCATCGAGCGTCCCCATCGTGCTGCCGAGCATGATGACGGCGAGCGCGTACCACCGGTACTGCCCGTGCGAGCGGATTGCCGCTCTCACGCGACGGTTATGCCTTCGCCTTGCGTGACCTCGCCGATCACCGCATCGAGCACGCCTGCTGCGCGCAGCCGTGCGCGCAGAAGCTCGACTCGCTCGCGTGCGACGCTAATTAAAAGTCCGCCCGACGTTTGCGCGTCGGAAAGAGCGACGCGCAATGCATCATCAACCGAATCCGCGAACGCCGTGAAGGTCGCATGCGTGCGTACGTTATTGCGCGTACCGCTCGGCACGACGTCGTCGCGAATCAAATCGAGCACGTGGTCCATAATCGGTACGGAGCTTGCGTCGATTGCAAGCCGTACGCCTGACGCGCGCGCGAGCTCACCACCGTGGCCGAGCACGCCGAAGCCGGTGATGTCGGTTGCAGCGTGCGCGCCGGCCTCCAGCATCGACGTGGCGGCGCCGTCGTTGAGCGTCGTCATCCAGCCGATCGCCGGACGCAACGCGTCGTACGAAATGACGTCGCGTTTGGCCGCTGTCGTGAGAATGCCGGTGCCGATCGGTTTGGTAAGCACGAGTACATCGCCGGGTTGGGCGTTTGCATTGGTCACGATGCGACGCGGATCGATCGTGCCGGAGACGGCCATGCCGTATTTCGGCTCGTCGTCTTTGATCGTGTGACCGCCTAAAATTGCCACGCCGGCTTCGCGCGCGATAGTTGCGCCGCCTTCGAGGATACGCGAGAGCACCGAGAGGTCGAGACTTTCGGGAAACGCGACGATGTTCAGTGCGCTTATCGGCGTGCCGCCCATCGCATAGACATCGGAGATCGCATTGGTTGCGGCGATGCGGCCGAAGTCGTACGGATCGTCCACGATCGGCGTGAAGAAGTCGACCGTTTGCACGAGCGCCAGATCGTCACGCAGCGCATACACGCCCGCGTCGTCGGCGGTTCCGAAACCAACCAACACGCGATCGTTCGCCGTCGAGGGTAAGCCGCGCAGTACGGACGCGAGTTCAGCCGAACCGAGCTTGCTCGCGCATCCGCCGCACGACGAAAGTGCGGTGAGCCGGACCGGAACTTCTACATCCATAACGAACCTCTTGACGATGAAAAAGACGCTGCTTTTGCTTCCCGGCCCCGTTCTCGTCGCGCAGCCCGTTCTCGAGGCGATGGCGTGGCCGATGATCAATCATCGCGGGCCCGAGTTTGCGGAGTTGCTTGCGCGGCTCGAGCGCGGGATGCAGCCGGTCTTCGGCACGACGAGTGACGTGGTCTTCCTCGGCTCTTCTGGGACCGGCGCCATGGAGGCGGCGGTTGCAAGTTGCTTCGCGCCCGGCGACCGGCTCCTTTCGTGCCCGGTCGGTGTCTTTGGAAAGCGCTTTGCACAGATCGCGCGGGCGCAGGGGTGTGACGTCGAGGTGCTCGACACGCCGCTAGGCGCGGCACTCGATCCGGCGGCGTTGCGCGCGCGCTTGCAACGCGACGACGCGAAAAATTTCCGCGGTATCTTGCTCACGCACAACGAGACGTCGACCGGCGTACAAAACGACATGGCTGCAATTGCTGCGGTAACGCGCGAGCATCCCGCGCTGACGTTGGTGGATTCGGTAAGCGGCCTTGGTGCGTCACCGTTCGCGATGGATGCCTGGGGCTACGATGTGGTCGTCACGGCGTCGCAGAAGGCGTTCGCTGCGCCCCCCGGTGTTGCCGTCGTTGCAGCGAGCGATCGCGCATGGTCGGCGATCGAGAACAACACGCGCGCCACGCGCTTCTACTTTAATCTGCAGACGGCGCGTGAGTTCGCGAGCAAAGGACAGACGGCATGGACGCCGCCGATCTCGATCTTCTACGCCCTCGCGGTCGCCCTCGAGCGGTACCACGTCGATGGACTCGAGGCCAACTTCGAGCGCCACGCGAGCTACGCGCGGGCCGTGCGCGCTGCATTCGAAGCACTTGGATGTACGATTTTCTCGCGCCCGGATGCGCATTCGGTCACGGTTGTCGCGGCCTATCCGCCCGAAGGCGTCGATGCGGCGACCCTGCTCAAAACGCTGCGCGAACGGTACGGCGTGGTGCTTTCGGGCGGCCAGGGCGAGCTGACGGGCAAAATCGTGCGGTTCGGCACGATGGGTGACATCGCTGAAAACGATCTGCTTGGCGCCATCGCGTCGCTGGAACTCGCACTCGTGGATTGCGGGGCATCTGCCGCGCTCGGAAGCGGCGTCGCAGCCGCCGCAAATGCCAACAAAATTTTGGCCTAGACGACGAAATTAAGAGGATACCGCCGCGCGCGGTATGGAACCCGTCGCCTGTCATGAAGTCTACTAAGAAGAAGCGCGGCGCGGAAGACCCGGGAAACGGGACGGTTTCGATTCCCGACGTCGGGGCAATCCTCGAACGTCTGCGGACGCAACGTGGCATGACCGTGCGCGACCTCGCCGAGCAGAGCGGTTTGTCGGCTTCATTTATCCGCGCGGTCGAGCGCGGTGACTCCGATATCTCACTTGGCCGCCTCGCGCGCCTGGCTCACGTCTTTCACTACGATCTCGGCTCGTTTCTCGGGTTCACCGCGACGATCTCGCGTCCGAGCTTCATCACGGGCGAGAATCGCAAGCGGATCAATCGCGGTAAAGGCGTCGATTACGAAGCCGTGCACCTTCCGGCTCTCGATCTCGATTTGGTCATCGTGACGCTGGACGCGGGCGCGGCGTTCAAAGATGCGCTGACCCACGAGGGCATCGACGTGCTCTACGTGCTCGAAGGCGACGTCGTGCTCGTACTCAACGAGGTCGACTACCCAATGACCGCCGGCGATTGCACTCTTTTTGCAGCCGGCTTCTCGCACCGGTTGCGCAACGATTCCAAAGCACCGGTTACGGCGATATCCGTAACCACAGGAAAAATGTAATGACCCAGAATCTCAAGACTGACGAGCTCGATGTGACGATGACGATCGAGCGCTGGCCCTTCACGCATCCACTGCAAATAACCGGCTATACCTTTAATGACTGCGAATACGGTGTTGTCGAACTTCGCGCGGGCGACTTTGTCGGTCGCGGCGAGTGTTTCGGCGTCTACTATCTCAACGACGACCTTGCGCATGCGAAGGCGCAAATCGAGGCCGTCACGGAGCGGTTACGCCGCGGCATCACGCGCGAAGAGCTGCTGGAAGTATTGCCGGCGGGAGGTGCGCGCAACGCCGTCGATTGCGCGTTGTGGGATCTCGAAGCCAAACAACTCGGCCGTCCGGCGTGGCAGATCGCCGGCTTGCAGCCGCCGCGGCCACTGCGCACAACCTACACGCTCGGTGCCGAAGAGCCGCAAGCTATGGCCGAACGCGCGGGCGGCTACACGAAAGCGCGCGCGATTAAGCTCAAGCTCACCGGCACCGGCGAGGACGCCGATCGGGTGCGAGCGGTGCGCGCGGCGCGTCCCGACGTATGGATCGCCGTCGACGGAAACCAAGGATTCAATCGCGCCTCGCTCGAGGCGTTGATGCCGGCACTCGTTGCTGCCGACGTGCGATTGGTCGAGCAGCCATTCGCGCGGGGCCGTGATGCCGACCTCGATGGCTTCGAGTCGCCGATCGCGCTGGCGGCCGATGAGAGCGCACAAGACATCGGCGATTTGCCGAATCTCGCCGGGCGCTACGACGTCGTCAACATTAAGCTCGATAAGTGCGGTGGGCTCACGCGCGGCCTCGCGATGCATTCGGAAGCGCGACGGCTCGGCATGAAGACGATGGTCGGATGCATGGGCGGAACGTCACTTGCGATGGCGCCCGGATTTTTACTCGGGCAATTGTGCGAGATCGTCGATCTCGACGGCCCGATTTTCCTCGCCAAAGACCGCACGCCGTCGGTCATCTATGATAATGAAGGTTGCGTCTTCAGTCCGGAAACCGTGTGGGGCGGCGCTAACCATTAGTTGGTAGCGTCGTCTACCAAGCACCAAAATTTTGCTTGGAACGACGGTTTTTTGGAGGAGTGCGATCATAATATGGCTTAAGAGACCGAAATTTCGTTGGGATGTCTATAATATAGGAGCTTGTTGCGATGGGATTTCTTAGACGGGCTATCGTCGTTCTCGTTGCCGTGGTTTATGTCACGGTAATGAGTGCGCCGGCGATGGCAGCTACGACCGGTGCGATCACCGGCAGCGTTCACGATGTGAACGGCGTTGCGGTTGCCGGTGCAGACGTCTCTATCGCCGGGCCTACCCGCGCGACCAAGAGCACCGACGCCAAGGGCGCGTTCGCGTTCAATGACATTCCACCGGGCCTGTACACGGTGGTGGTAACGAAAGCCGGGTTTACGGCAGTCCGAAACGATGGCGTTGCCGTGTTCATCGGCGAGTCGGAATCGTTGTCCGTCACGGTACAGCAAGCTTCGTTTTCGTCACTGCAGACGATTGCGACGGTAAGCACCAATGCGCCCGGCGTCGCACGGATCAACACGTCCAGCGCGTCGATTAGCACGATCTCGAGCAGCGTGTTTGCCGATCAGGGCGCGCAGCAGGTCACGGACGTGCTCAATCAAACGCCCGGCATTTTCACTACGCCATATTCGCCGGGTAACGGCAATCCGAGCAACGGCGCGTCGCCCGGCTCGGCGCAGACACCGCAGATTCGCGGCGCGCTTCCGTACGAAACCGAATCGCTGATCGACGGTCACCCGGTCTCGGTTGGTGCCGCGGGATCGTTTTCGCCCAACCTCATCAACCCGTTTTTGCTCGACAACGTCGAGATCGTCAAAGGCCCGGGCTCGATGCCGGCCGAGATCAACTATGCGATCAACGGCACGGTGAACTACCGTACGCTGGAGCCGACTGCGCAGAATAAATTCTCCGGAGAGTTCGGCGTCGATAAGTGGGGCGGCGTCTCGACCGGATTCAAGGCAACGGGTTCGACGAAGAACCACAAGATCGAATACGCAGCCGGATACGTGACCGACGGCGCGCCCGGCGCGCTGCAGAACTTCAAAATGCAAGGCTCGCAGATTCTGCTCGATAACGGACCGCCCGGCGGCCCGTATTATGTGAACGGTCAGCAGCTCGCAATGCTCGCTCCGGTCGGTGAAGGCCTCGGACCGTCCGCTTTCAACCCGTATGCGGGCATGGGAATCGTCTTTCAAGAGCCGCTCTCCGGCTGTTGTTACACGATGGACACGGGCTACCACTCGACCTCAGAACTCGCGAAAATCCTCTTCAACTTCTCGACCAGCACGTCGCTGAAAATCTCGTATCTCGGCGGACAGTCGACCGTCGGCAACGGCGACGTGAATGCGTATGACACCTCACAAGTCGGCACGACCGGGGTGCCGGCATTCACCTTCGAACCGTGCGGCACGCCGGGTCAAGCGCTGACGTGCAATCCGCTTCCGACGGTGACGGGCACGCCGTACAACTGCGCGACCCCAACCGGCCCCGCATGCGGGAGCGCGATACCATTCGATCTCAGTTCGTTTAACGGCCTCGGCTACACATACGAACAGCAGAACCTCTTTCAAGGCGAGTTCCGCACGACGCTCGGCTCGAGCGGAACGGTGCTCGCGCGATACTACACGGGTTCTTTGAACGAGTACGCCACGGAGGGAACCGGGTCGCTCAACGCAACGCTCCTCAACACCTACGGTACGGTTCCGCTTTGCCCGCTCGGCGTAGCGTACGACCCAGCCACAGCCTCGTGCGCCGGCGTCGCGCCGACGAACACGACGTTCAACGGTCAGGCCGTCACGTTCACCACCGCGTCCGAAGCGAATACGTTTCTCACGAACGACAGGATGAGCGGCGAGACGCTGCAACTTCAGGAGCAGCTCGGGCAAAACACGTTTACGCTCGCCTACGACCGCTCGGAGCAGGCATCGTCCGAAACCGCGGCTGAGCCGTCGGTCGGCATTGTTGTGAACAGCCCCGTCGCAGGATCGAAGCAGATATTCCAAACGCTTTCGCTGCGCGGCGACATCCCGCTCCAGCCGAAGCTCCTGCTGAACATCAGCGACTATCAACTCAGCCTTCTGAGCCACTATTCGATCGATGGCGGCGTAACGTTCAACGACGCAACGCACGCCTACAACGAGCCGCGCGCGGCGCTCACCTGGCAACCGAATAACAATACGAGCTATCGTCTCTCGACAGGCGGATCGATCGCGCCGCCCTACATTAGTCTCGTCTCCTCCGGCGGTCCGTCGTGGAGCCAAATCATCGGCGGCGTGCCGGCGGCCGGCTACATCCAGAATGCAAATAACGGCAATGTCAACGCAGAGACAGCGTGGGGATATGACCTCGGCGTGGACCACCGCATCGCGCGCGCGACGTCGGTCTCGGTCGACTTCTATTACACGCAGTTGCACAACCTGTTTCTTACCTCGACGGCGCAGGTAGCACTCGGAACGCCGGCTGCGGCCGGATGTCCGAGCGCACCCGGCGCGCCGTGCATCGTATCGGAGACAGGGAACCTCGGCCAGGCGCGTTACCAAGGCGTGGAATTCGCGCTCAACCACGTGCCGGTCTTTGGTTTCGGATGGAGACTGCAAGGCTCGCTGCAGCGCGCCTATACGTATAATCTCCCATCGAGCTTCTATTGCAGCACGCCGGGAGCGGGCTGCGCCTACAATACGAACCTCGCGGTCGTTCCCAACGCGAACTTCGGCGGTCAGCCTACGGCAATATCCGGCGCGCCGAACGGCATCGCCGGCGGTCGCGTGCCATATGCATCCGGCTACGGCGAACTCAATTGGCATGGGCACTACGGTCAGTACTATAACGCTGGGCTGACGTACTTCGGAAACAACAACACGTACAACGAGCCGCCGTTCTTCGTACTCTCGGCCAATGTGCGCTTGAAACTCAACGAGTACGGCACGCACATACAACTCTCGGCCGACAACCTCACCGGTGCGTACAATAACCCGTACGCCGGCTTCTTCAACGGTATTCCGTTGCCACTGGTCAATGGCGCAACGCAGACCAATCCGCTTACCGGTGTGACGTCGCCGGTCCCGTTTGCTGCGACAGCAGGCGGTAACTACGGACCAACCACGTTCCGCCTTATCCTCACACAGGACTTTTAATGACGAAGTTAATGTCGGCACTGCTGGTCGCGTTGAGCCTCCTAGGCGGCCAAGTGCATGCGGCAACCGTGGGGGCGCAAAAAGCGCCCCCACAAACTGCACCGGCGCAAAACGCGCAAACCTCGCATGCGATGACCACGCAAGACTTGGACGCGTTCTTCGGCGGGATGATGAACTACGCGATTCGTCGCGACGACATCGCCGGCGCGGTACTGGTCGTGGTGAAAGATGGAAAGATCATCTTCCAACACGGCTACGGCTACGCCGACCTGAAGAAGCGCACGCCCGTCATTCCGGATCTAACAATGTTCCGGCCGGGATCGACGTCCAAGCTCTTTACGTGGACGGCGGTAATGCAACAGGTCCAAGCCGGCAAGATCGACTTGGACGCCGACGTCAACACCTATCTCGACTTCAAAATCAACGAGCCGCTCGGCAAGATCACGATGCGCAACTTGATGACGCATACGCCGGGCTGGGAAGAGGTCGCTCGCGACACCCTCGTCGCGAAGGTAAGCGATCTCTATCCACTCCACGATTACCTCGTCAAGCGTCAGCCCCCGCAAATCTACAAGCCCGGCACGACGATCGCGTATTCCAACTACGGTGCAGCGCTCGCGGGCTATATCGTGCAACGCGTCTCGGGCGTGCCCTTCGACGACTACATTGCAACGCACATCTTCAAGCCGCTGCATATGATGCACTCAACCTTCGTGCAGCCGCTCCCGGCGAACCTAGCGCCTGACATGGCGCAGGGCTATCGGCAGGCATCGAGCGACAAGCCGATCCCCTTCGAACTCGTCGTCCCCATGCCCGCGGGCGCCGCATCGAGTACCGGCGTCGACATGGCGCAGTTCATGCTCACGTATTTGAATGGCGGTACACGTAACGGCTTCTCGATGCTCAAACCGGCGACGATCGCGCAGATGTGGACGCGTCAGATCGAACCCGGCGCTGGAACAGATCTCAACGGCTTCGATCTCGGTTTCTATCAGGAGTCGCGCAACGGCCAAGAGGTCGTATCGCATGCAGGCGATCTTGTCGGCTTCCACAGCGACCTGCACTTAATGCCGAAAGATCATATCGGCATCTTCATGTCGTTCAATAGCATCGGCAAAGCCGGTGGAGTTGAAACCGTGCGCACGCAGCTCTTCCGGCAGTTCCTGGATCGCTACTATCCGTACAAAGCAAAGGTTGAGCCGACGGTCGCGACGGCCAAAGCCGACGCCGCGCGTGTCTCCGGCTACTACACGTCGAGCCGCCAGATCAGGCGCGCGCTGCGCTTCGTGTATGTGCTTGGACAAACGCAAGTGAGCGCGCTGCCCGACGGTACGGTCGAAGTCAGCATGCTGAAAGATCCGGCCGGCAATCCGCTAAAATGGCATGAAGTCGGACCGCTCTACTATCAACAAGACAACGGACAGGCGCACCTCAAGTTCAACGCCGACGCCAACGGTAACGTCACCTCATGGACGAGCGACGATTTCATTCCCGTGGAGATACCGCTGCGCGTCAACGGCTTGGAATCGTTGGGCTCGGTGAAAGTGCTGCTGGTCGGCACCATCGCAGTTTTCGTTCTCTCGCTGCTGATTCGTCTGGGTGCATGGATTGCGCGACGCAAGCTAGGCCTCAAGCTTGGTTTGTCGCGCCGAGATCAGTGGGTCCATCTTGCGGCGCGCCTCGGTGTGATCTTGTTCATCGTCACGCTGCTCGGATGGGTCGTGATCCTTTCCGATGAAGACTCGATTCTCTCAGCATCGATCGTGCCGAAGATGCAAGCGCTCTACACGCTCGGTGTCCTTACGCTCGTCGGTATGCTCGGCGTTATCGCCGAGACCGTCATCCGGGTGATGCGCGGACCGGGCGGATGGCTCGTGCGCATCGGCGAGGTCATCGTGGCGCTCGGTGCGCTCTATGCAATCTGGTTCATCCTCGCGTTCGGTATGGTGAACTTCGTCACAAACTTCTAGCGCCGACGCAGGCGCTCAATGCGTCGAGTTGGTTGAGGATGGCATCTTCAAGTGCGCGTGCGAGCGAACCGTCGCACGCGCGCAGAAGGCGCAGTAACGCGGTAAACTGCTTCCGGTTGTAGTGCGCGACGCCGTCGAAGACGGCATCGGCCTGCGCCACTCCGGCGCGATCCATGAGCTTACGAAAGATCGCGCGCGGAAGATCGCTACCGCTCTCAAATCCGAGGACGAGGTGGGAAAGTAAGATCTGGTTCCCATCGATGCGCAGGTCGGGAAAGCGCAGGTTGTTCTCGTTCGTGACGTTGAGGATATTGCGGCCGATCGAGAGCGCGCGGCCGTCGGGGAGCGTGATCGTCGCACCAAGGCTGTGCGCAATGGTCGCCGTTGCCGCGAACCCGTAGTTCAGCACCTTGGCCCACGCGTCGGTCGAACCGTAGCACACCAGCATCTCGTCGGCAAACGTGCCTTCGACGCCGTAACCGCCGTCGATCGTGTATCCGCGTGCGCGGCCCGAATCATTGACGAGATCGACGACCGGAACGATGTACTGATCACCACTTCGTGAGAAGGTCCGCGTGCAGAGATACTCGCGCATGGTCAACTCAGCGGTCGGGGCCGCAAACCGTTGCTGCGGACGATCGAGCGCACCGGTTGTTCGGATGGCGGCGATCACCTCGGCGGGTAACGCATGCCATGCCGCCTGCATCGCCGCAGCACCCTTTTCTCCACCGGAGCTCCAGCCGAAATATGCTTGGCAGTTTTCGAAGAAGGTGCGCACTTGCGGGTCGTAGGTGCCGCCGCGCACGGTCATGCGGCCGTCACGCGTCTCGATATCGGTATCGCGCACGTGCAATGCGTCAGGTGCCCAGAGCCGCGCGGGCAGCCGCGGATCGATGACAAAGATGCCGCGCCCAAACGGTCCCTCGCCGAGTCGCACGTTTTCGGCCACACCACCGAGTGCGCGGAATTCGTCGAGCAGCTCCTCCCAAGTCACAGCAGCTACAAGTGGTGCCGGCTAAAGTACGGCCAGAGTGCGGGTCGTGCAAACCACGGGATCACCGATTCGATCACGCCGTCGATTTGTTTGTCGGGCTGTACGAAGTACGGCGCAAGGTGCGATTCGTGCAAATCGCCGCGAATGTCACGCGACAGCGGGAAGTAGAGCGCAACGAAGAGGACGAGCCAGATCAGCACGGCGCCTTTGGCGAGGCCAATCGCGCCGCCACCAACCGAGTTGCCGATGTTGAGAATCGGGAGCTTCGCAAAGCGGTTGAGCACCCACGCGATCGCAAGGACGATTGCGTAGGTGATGAACCCGCATAAGAACATGCCGACCACGTGTGCCGATCCCGCACCTAGTTTCGTGATGCTCTCGAGCCACGGATCAAACGAGCCGTTGTAGTACCAGGGCGTAATGAGCGCGGCAACCACCGCGACAGCTCCGCCCAACTCGGACACGAATCCGCGCGAGAAGCCCTTGAAGATCGAGATAACCAGGATAATCGCGATGAGAAGATCGGGCCATGGAATGCCGAGGATCACTGGCGGATCGTGCCTCCAAGCTCTTCGTTCAGCGCGGCGATTGCACGCGTTTGCGCTGCGTCGGCTTCCTCATCGGTGATCGTTCCATCGTAGCGCTGCATCGTCACCCGCACGGCCAGGCTCTTGTGAAATTCGCCGACCTGCGGACCGCGGTACTCGTCGAAGACGTGCACGCCGGTGCACAACGGCCCGACCGCCTTGCGAACGACGCCGGCCAAACGTTCGGCCTCAACGTCGAGCGCGACGACCACCGCTAAATCGCGGTAGGTCGAGGGAAAGCGCGAGGGCGGATGATAGCTCGGGCGTTGATACTCCGGAATGTTGTCGAGGTAGATGTTGCACATATACAGCGGCAAACGTGCGTCGAACGCTTTGGTCAATCGCGGATCGATCTTGCCGAGCGAGGCAACCTCACGGCCTTGCCACATCGCAACCGCGCTCTTGCCCGGATGGTAGCCGCTACGAATGTCCGGCGTCGTTTCGACCGCGATGCCGGCGACTTTGCGCAGGAGCGCTTCGCAGTCGCCTTTGAGCCGCAGGAAATTCACATCGTGCCAAGCGGGCTCGTCGACGGGTTCGGCCGCAAACCCGAACGCGAGCGTCGGTTCCTCGTGAATAACGCCGTCGTCGAGCGAGAACACGTGCCCAAGTTCAAAGACGCGGTACGGCCGATCGAGTTTGGCGAGATATTCGAAGATGCCGGGACCCAGTGACCAACGCAAGACGCGCTGCTCTTCGGTGAGCGGATTGAGCACGTCGACAATCTTGCGGCTCACCTGCAGACCCGAACGCGCCACCTTGTTCAGCGTGGTCGTCCCCTGCAGCGCATAGGTCACGATTTCGTGATAGCCGAGGCCTTCGAGCGCGGTCGCGATTTGCTCTTCGCAGTCATACTGTGCGCTCGGAATTGCGTGCGCGGGAATCGATGGTTCGACGGCCTCAATTGCGTCGTAGCCTTCCATCCGCGCGACCTCCTCGACGAGATCGGCGCTGATCGTCAGATCGCGTCGCCACGGAGGCGGCGTGACGTGCAGTACGTCGTCAACGGCCGCAACATCGCAGCCGAGCAACCGCAGGTGTCGTGCGATTTGCTCCGCGGAGAGCTCGAGTCCAAGCAGGCGCGTAACCTCGCGGCGCGTCAATTCGATTGCCGGCGGCGTCGAAAGCGCCGCCCCAAAGGATTGCGGAGCGTAGGCATTCGCGCCGAGCGCAACGAGCAATTGCGCGGCACGAGCGGCGCCTACGTCGGTGAGCATCGGCGCGAGCGACTTTTCGTGCCGCGACGACGCTTCGGTACGCAGCGCAAGCGCGGCCGACATCCGCCGTATGCGAGCGCCGTTGAAATTCGCCGATTCGAGGATGATCGCGTGCGTGGAGTCGCGGACCTCGCTATCGGCGCCGCCCATCAGGCCGGCAAGGCCAAGTGCGCGGTTTGCATCGGCGATCACCAGGTCACGCGGTCCAAGCGTGCGCTCAACGTCGTCGAGCGTCGTGAGCTTCTCGCCTTCGCGCGCATCGCGCACGATAAAGTGCCGATCGGCGATCTGCGCCTCGTCATAAAAATGTAACGGTTGCGCGGTTTCAAACATCACGTAGTTCGAGATATCGACGAGATTGTTGATCGGGCGCTGGCCGCTGAGTGCCAGGCGAACGCGCATCCACGTTGGTGCGGGCGCGACCCTGACATCCTCGAAGCGCTGCGCGACGAAGCGCGAGCAGTCCGGGGTATCGATGCTGACCTTTGGCGGCGTCGGATCGACTTGCGAAGCCGGATTTTCGAGTGCGGGCAGACGCAGCGGCACGCCGTACGACGCGGCGAGTTCGCGAGCGAGGCCCATTACCGACATTGCGTCCACGCGATTGCTGGTTACTTCAACGTCGAGGACGTCGTCGTTGAGTCCAAAGAGGCTGACGACGTCCGTGCCGAGCGGCGTCTGCGAATCGAGCTGCATGATGCCGTCTTCGAACCACTCGGCCGGCAGCGCGAGCTCTTCGGCGGAGATCATCATCCCTTCCGAATCGATACCGCGCATCTTGCGTGGGCCGATCGTGAGCTCCGGCAATTTTGCGCCGATCATCGCGACGGCGATGGTTTGCCCTGCGGCAACGTTGGTTGCCGCGGTTGCAATCGTCAGGTGGCGGTCGGCTCCGACGTCGATCGAGCCGACCTGTAATTTGTCGGCGTTGGGATGCTTTTCGAGCGTCAAGATTCTTCCGACGACGACGCCGGTGACCTGTGGACGACGCGCGATTTCCGCAACCGGGAACCCGAGCGTGGCCAGCCGGTCGGCGATTGTTTGCGCATCTTCGGGAAGATCCACATACTCACGCAACCACGAAATAGGAACGCGCAATTTATATCCTTCTAAGCGAGTTGCGTCAGAAAATCGGGATCGCTCTCCACGAAGCGGCGAATGTCGTCGATCTCGTATCGCGCAAGGCCGAGCCGTTCGATACCGAAGCCGAAAGCCCAACCCGTATAGACGTCGGGATCGTAGCCGACCTCGCGCAGCACGTTGGGATGTACCATGCCCGAACCACCGAGTTCAATCCAGCCCGAGCCTCCGCACATACTGCACGTGTCGGACAGCCCCTTGCATTTCGGACACGTTGTATCGAATTCGGCGCTTGGCTCGGTGAATGGAAAGAATGACGGGCGAAAGCGTACGAGTTGATCTTCACCGAAGAGTTCGCGGCACATGCCGGTCAACATACCCTTGAGGTGCCCGAAGTGTATGCCTTCGGCGACGAGCAGCCCCTCGATCTGATTGAATTGAAAGAGATGGCGCGCGTCGACCGCATCGCGGCGATAGCAACGTCCGGGCGCAACGATCGCGACCGGCGGCCGGTAATCTTGCATCGTGCGAATCTGCATCGGCGACGTGTGCGGGCGCAGCAGCAGGGTCTCGGTGAGAAAGAACGAGTCGAAACCCTCGCGCGCCGGGTGCGTCGGCGGAATATTGAGCGCGTCAAAGTTCTTGTAGTCGTCTTCTACCTCGTTACCGAGCACGACGGCAAAACCGCGGCGTTGAAAGTACAACGCTGCATCGCGCAACACGCGTCGAATTGGATGGATCGAACCGGTAGTCGGTGCAATCGACGGGAACGTCACGTCGATGGTTTGCGCGAGTTCTTGGTCGAACGCACGATTCTCGAGGCGTGCTTGCGCGACGCCGAGTTCGGCCTCCATCCCTTTGACCGCTTCGTTGATCACTTTGCCGGCGGTAGGCCGCTCGGGCGGTGGAAGTTTTCCAATCGTGCGCTGTACCGCGGTTACTTCGCCGTTGCGCCCGAGAAAGGTAACGCGCACGTTTTCCAATTCGCGTTCGTCACCGGCTTGCGCAACCGCCGCTTGGAAGCGGCGGTGGAGATCGTCAAGAAGGCTGGATAAAGTCAAAGCGCCCGTGTCCATACACCGGGCGCTTCGGGAATACTATGCGGACTTCTTGGTCAGCCGGGACTGGGAACCGGATGGATCTGACGGTATACAAGGTAGGCGCTGATCGAGCCCGTTTGGCAGAAGAGCTTCCAAAAGAGATCGCTGGTTGCCATTGCTTGCTGACGTCTCCTTCCAGCCGCGGAAACGGCTTAAAACCATAGGAATGCCGAGATTGTACCATGCGCCATTTGGCGCGGGAAGTCTTGACTTTTAGGCGTGTCAAGACTCTCTTGACAGGCTCTCCGCCAGAACGTAAAGGCCAATGGAACCAGCTACGGAGGCATTGAGAGAATCGACCGCTCCGCGCATCGGAATACCCGCCAAAATGGTGTCCTGGGTTCGCCCAGGAGCCCAGGCCGCGGCGCTCGTGGCCGACGACAAGGACGGTAGGTCCAGCGATCTCGACCTGGCGCAGATCGGCGCCTTGCGCGCTCAGACCCACGACCCGGCAGCCAGCCGCTTGTGTGGCGGCCGCAAACTCCTCGGCTGAGGCGACCGCGAGGGGCAGGCGGAAGATCGCGCCCATGGCTGCCCGCACGACCTTGGGGTGATACGGGTCGACGCCCAGCTGACCGAGGATCACGCCCCCGGCCCCGAAGGCCTCCGCGGAACGCAGCAGTGTGCCGACGTTCCCGGGGTCGTTAAGGTCGGCAAGGGCGAGGCTCAGGCGCGAGCGGAGAATGGAGGTGAGTTCGGAGCGGGCTATGGGGGCGACGGCGACCAGGCCGGTCGGCGTGTCGAGGTCGGAGATCTTACGCATCGTCCGGTCATCGACGAGATAGACCGGGGTGCCGCGCCCGTCGAGGCTGCGCACGGCCGCATTGGCCGCCAGCACGCGCTCGCTCACGTAGATTTCCTCGATCGTGACGCCGCTTTGCAGAGCCTCGTCGAGCAGGGTCGGGCCCTCGAGGACGAAACGCCCGTGTTCTTTGCGTCCCTTGACCGTTTGCAAATCGCGGACGCGCTGCACGCGCTCGGCGTGCGCGCCGGTTAGCGTCGCCACCGCGCGCGTGTGACGATCAGAATGATCGCCGCGACACCCCCGGCAAGCACGTTCGCCACGATGTAATTGAAATGGTGCGGGACGACAAAGATGTTGAAAGCGTAGACCAGCACGGCAAAAACCGCGAGAAAGTACGCAAGCCAGCCGATCTCCGCGAGTAGTGACGAACGTTGTTGCACGAAAGGCATTTTATGGATTCCAAGCCCGAAGTCATCTCCTCGTACGAGCGCTTCGTTGGGCGTGTCTTTCGCGTGCGCACCGACGAAATTGTGTTTCCGGACGGGGGCGATGCGCGGCTCGATATCGTCGAACACCGCGGGTCCTATGCAATCATTGCCACGCCCACGCCCGACTCGGTCGGTGCTGGTGCGCCAGTACCGGCACGCTGTGGGCCGCGAGCTTTGGGAGATTCCGGCGGGGACCGCCGAGCCAGGCGAGGGCCTACTCGAGGGGGCCTTGCGCGAGCTCGCCGAGGAGACGGGATACCGCGCAGCCGCCACGCGCATGCTCGGAAGTTTCTACATGACCCCGGGTTTCTGCGACGAGATCATGCACCTCGTCCATGCAGACAAGCTCACGCTAGGTGAGCCGAGTTTTGATGAGGACGAACGGATAGTTGTTCAAAACTTTACAATTGACCAAATGCAGCAACTCGTGCGTACGGGCGAGATCGTTGATGCAAAGACACTAATTTCTTGGATGTGGTTACGCGGTTTTCGGGGTGAACTTGGCGCAATCGGTGCCGATAATTGAGGTACGGGTTTACACGGCTGCAGTGTTCGGATAAACATTGCGGTCGTTGACCATGGAGGACGCCGTGGAAATACCTCGCGACATAGACGCCGTGTTACGGCGCCTTTTAGAAGGCTCGTACGATGGATCCGGTGAGTCAGTACTCGCTCCGGAGGACGAGTCGTATCTGTCGTCGCTCATTGCTTCGGTTCGGGGCGGTCGCCGCGCGGTGCTAATCGTCGAAGATGCAGACGAGCGCCTGCGGTACATGTTCAGCAATGCAACGCGGGCTGAAGCCGTCACGATGCTCGGGAAAGTCGTTGAAGCTACTGGCCGCCGCCTCGCTGACGGCGACGACTAGAAAGCACATATCTCGCCATCTCTTCGTCACCTCGATCTGACAAGATCTGAGCTTTCTAAGAAGTCAGCAGTATTTCGTTGATCTTGCCGTCGGGCGTCAATCCGAAGCGATAATGGTAGCGTCCGTTTTGAAAGCGGACGATGAACTCATACAACGTTCCCCCTCCGTCCTGGCTCGAGCTCGAAATCGGTATGATGTCGAGGGGCTTCCCTAATGCCGCGAAGTTCGCTTTTGCGACCAGATCGTCGGTGAGGTAGGCGGAGAACGCGGGCGTCAACTGCGTGCGATCGATATTCTTGGAGGCAATGCGTCCCAGCCATTCCGTGGCTCGCGCGACAATTGCATTGTCGACGTTCGCGCGCGCCGGCGGAAGTACAATGTCGAGAATGTTAGCCGCCACGTCTTCGGGTTGCACGACCGCGTTTGAATGAAAGTTGTCAACGTTTGTGAGCACGATCACCGCGACGTGATCGTCGGGGAGTAATGCGTTCATGGCATGATATCCGGCGAGTTCGCCGTTATGCCAGATGTAGCGCTTGCCGGCGCGCTGATCGATCACCCAGCCAAGGCCGTATCGTGTCGCTCCGGGCGCGCCGCTCGGCGTGAACATATCGCGTTCGGCATCGACGCGCACCAGCAACGGCATGCCGATATCCCACTTCGCCATATCGTACACGTTCGAAACGACGCCCCCGGCCCCGGTGAGCCAGGCCGGATCCCACGGTTTCACCGGAGTGAAGGCGCCCGGCTTGCCGGTGTAGCCCACGGCATGTTGCGGTGAAATACCATTGTCTCCGGCGAGAAGCGTTTGATTCATCAGCAGAGGTATGAAGACGTTTTGCTGGAGGTAGTCGGAGAGAGGGATTCCACTAACGCGCTCGATGATCAACGCCGCAATCGTATAGTTGAAATTGTTGTAGCGATATTGCGTGCCCGGCGGAGAAGCCGGTTGCAGCTTGTTCATCGCGGCGATGAGATCGGCGAGTTTTATGCTCTTGGTGCGATCTTGGTCGATGCTTTTTGCGTCGAGTTCATCGGGCATGCCGGCGGTCTGATTCAAGAGTTCGCGAATCGTTACGCCGTTCGCGATCGTCAATTCGGGAACGTACCGCGTCACCGGATCATCGAGTTTGAGTTTTCCGGCTTGCTGTAAGAGCAAAATCGCCGCCGCCGTGAATTGCTTGCTGATCGACCCGACGTACGTCTGTGTGCCCGGGGACCAGCGCGTGTGTTTTGCCACGTCGGAATACCCGAAGCCGTGCGCATAGACGATGCGACCGTCCTCTATGATGCCTATGGCAAGGCCGGGCGAGCGCTTCTCTTGCACGAGGTGATTGCCGAGATCGTCGACCGCTCGCTCCATTGTCGCCGTGAAGCTGCGTGCCGCGGGGGCCGGCGTGGCGGCCGCTGCAACGAGGAGCGCACCCAGGGCAATACCGGAAAGCATTGCCGCGCCTTTTCGGCTAGAAAACGAGCTGGGCCTGGCCTACCACCACACCGTCTTGCATCAACGAAAGCTGCTGCATGCGATGGCTCTTAGGCAAGTAAAGAAGCGCTACGTCGCCGTGCGGGATCGCGGTCCCGAGCATCGTTCGCGTGCCGTCGTGCGGCCATACGACGTGTACCGGCGCCGACGCTCCGTGAATCACGATGCAATACCACGATCCGTCGGGTCCATACATCACGTGCGCATCGGTACCGCTGAAAGCAACCGTGCGGTGCGGGCTCGCGGCGATGCGAATCATCGCTTGTGCGTCGGCGACCATCGTTTGATGCATCGCGAGGTTTTGCTCAAACAGGTAACCGGCCGGTAGGAGCGCGACCGCGAACGCAGCCGCGACGGCGAGCCACGCGCGGCTGAGCGAACGGCGTGCCGGAGGGAGAGCAAGCGGCGTCCGCGCCCGCATCGGTGGCTCGAACTGTTGCTGCACGGCGGCCATTGCCGTCACGTCGGCCTGCGCTTGCGCCAACAAACGACGGCACGCATCGCATCCGAGCAGATGCTGCTCGGTCGCGCGAGCCTCGTCTGGTTCCAGAAGTCCAAGCGCATAGAGCGCGGCGAGCTCGCCGAGATGGTCGGTCATTCGCCGGCTCCCAGTGCTGCGCCGAGTTTGCGAAGGCCCAGAGCAATCCGGCTCTTTATCGTGCCCAGCGGCTCATGCAGTTCGTGCGCGATCTCAACGTGCGTTTTGTACTCAAAATATGCAAGCTCGAGTGGTTTGCGCTGATCGGGCGGCAGCGAGCGCAACGCCGCGCGCAAGCGATCGTGCTCGATGACGTCGACGGCACCAAGTTCATCGTGTTCTTCCGGCTCGGCTGCAACGCGCTCCTCGAGTTTGCGGCGGCGCATCTTCGAACGCAGACGCGTGATCGCTTCGTTGCGCACGCAGACCGTGAGAAAACTGCGCACCGCGCCACGTGACCGCATGTAGGAATCCGGGGAACGCCAGACGCGGGCGAGCGCATCGTGCACGCAATCCTGCGCGTCCTCGGCATTCCCGAGAACATGATACGCGGTGGAATAGAGAAGCCGCCCGAAGCGCGCGTAGGCTTCGTCGAATGCCCAACGCTCTTTGGCGGCAAAGGCCGCCGCAAGCGCCTCGTCATCGGGGACGGCACGCATAGAGCGGGGGCGTTCGACGGCGAGCGCGCTCATCACCTAGGGAACGCGCCGCTGCGGCCGATGGATGAGTAATGGGGATTATAGGAGCGGCCGTTCTGGCCGCGGCGTTGGCGACCGGGCAACCGGTCGGGCCGCACCACGTCGCGTGCAACGTGAGCGAGATCTTCACCGAGCACATCCATGCGCAGCTTACGATCGAACATGGCGGCGTCAAAGTGCCCGTGCCGGCGAACATCGGACTCGTCAACGCCGGTTACGGAGTGCTCTGCATCTATTGGCTGCACACCCACGACGACTCGGGAACAATTCACATTGAAGCGCCCGGCGGCAATTTCACGCTGGCTGACTTCTTTGCCGTGTGGGGGCAGCCGCTTTCGAGTACGCAGCTCGGCTCCTACCCCGGGCACGTGCACGCATACGTAAACGGCGCGCCGTATAAGGGCGCGCCGCAAAACATTCCGCTGCTGGATGGGGAGAAGATCGTACTCAACGTGTCACCCTGAAGGTTAGCTCTTGCGCTGATGGATCGCGAACTTGTTGCCCTCGGGGTCCGTGGCAAAGGCCGAGAAGCAGGGCGGGAATTCATGCACGTCGCTTACCGTGATCCCATGCTGCATCAGCCGCGCGCGCATCGCATTGATGTCGTCGACTTCAAACGCGGCGCCGGACGACGCGCCGGGTGCCATCCCCAGACCCTCGCCGTTGCCGATGCCAAAGGTAGTGTTGCCGACGTTGAACTCGGCCCAATGCTCGCTGAAGAGTTGGCCCGGTTCCAAGCCGAGAACATCGCGATAAAATTCGATCGCTCGCGGAACGTCCGCAACAGAATATGCGACGAATGCTAACTCTTTGACCATCGATAGGCTCCTTTACCCGTCCGGAAACGAAGAGGGAGAAGTCTTGCGACTTCCCCCTCCACGATCCCGCCTAGAGCGGAACGTTACTTGGTTACGGCTTGCTTTGCGATCTTGAGCAGCGAACCGAAGGCCGCGCTGTCGTTGATCGCGAGTTCACTGAGCGCTTTGCGGTTGAGCGTAACGCCCGACTTCTTCAAGCCGTTCATGAACACCGAATAGGTCATGCCTTCGCGGCGAACGGCCGCGTTGATGCGGCTGATCCACAGCGAGCGGAAGTCGCGCTTGCGGACGCGGCGATCGCGAAATGCGTACGCCAGCGACTTGAGCAGCGCTTCGTTCGCGACGCGATAGTTGCGACGGCGAGCGGCGCGGAAGCCCTTGACGAGCTTCATCACCTTGCGGCGGTGCTTGAGCCCGGCAACACCACGTTTGATACGTGCCATTTGTTCGAGCCCTCCTTATACCAAGTACGGGATCGTCGGCGCCAAGCGCTTCAAATCGCCCTTGAACGTCGGTTGATCCTTGCGGAAGTTGCGCTTACGTTTGCGCGTCTTCTTGCTGAGAATGTGGCCGCAACCGCTGAACTGATGGCGATGCATCACTTTGCCGGTTCCGGACACCTTCACACGTTTTGCGGTACCGCGATGGGTACGAATCTTAGGCACTGGTAGGCTCCTTCGTTGCTTGCTCGTGATCCTCGGCGTTCGCGCCGACCTTATTGTTCTCGGCGTGTGCGCCGTCCTTATGATCCTCAGCCTGCGCGCCGTCCTTGTGCACCTTGTCCTCTTTGTGCTCTTTGTGGAGCGCGAACTTGGGCGGACCAGTCGGCGTTACGCGTGGCGCCAGGATCATGAACATGTTCTTACCTTCGAGCCGCGGTTCGCGTTCAACCGTGGCAAGGGGCGCCATATCTTCGGCCATGCGGTCGAGTAACCGCCGGCCAAACGCCGTGTACGTAATTTCGCGTCCGCGAAACATGATCGTGACTTTGATCTTGCTTCCATCGAGCAGAAGGCGTTCGGTCATACGTGCCTTCGTCTCGTAGTCGTGGGTCTCGATCTTGGGCCGCAACTTTACTTCACGAAGTTCGAAGTTGCGTTGTTTCTTGCGTGCGTCCTTATCTTTTTTCGACTGCTCGTATTTCATACGTCCGAAGTCGCCGATCTTTACGACGGGCGGCTGCGCGTTCGGCGAGATCTCGATCAGATCCAGCCCCGCGCCTCGGGCGCGCGCAAGCGCGTCCTCAGTCGGCAGGATGCCGAGCTGTTCGCCGTTTTCGTCGATCACGCGGACCTGGCGAATACGGATTTGCTCGTTGATTCGTAGCGGTCGAGCTATGGCGTTTTCCCTTTCAAGAGAGACAAAAAATGGCGTTGCCGAAGCAACCCCACGCGCGGAACCTACCGACGGCCCCTCGAGTAGTAACCGGATCGCCCGTGGGCATCCGGTGAGCTCCTGGGGCGTACCCCAAGCGCTTCTTCGGCTTGCGAAGAATATCACGGCCGCCTGGGGGTGTCAACGCCTAAAAAGGTCACGCCTGGTTCGCTTGAAGCATTTGCCGCGTATGCACGTCTTGCCGAGCCTCGGGGCGGTCGAAAACGTCGCCTTCCAGCTCCTCATGCTTATCGGGCTGATTGCCCTCGCCGCTCTCGCCGCCCGGCGCGCCCCGGAGCTGCGCCTCGCAACCCTCGTAGTCGGTTCGCTCGGGCTTGCCCACCTTGCAGTCTTCACCTCGCTCGTACCGGCCGGGGTGCTGCACACCCACTGGAATTGGGCCGGCAAGATTCTCTCGATCGTCGTGACCCTGGGCCTGATCGCAGTGATCCCGTCGCTTTCATGGAGCGCCGCGGGTTTTCGCTGGAATCAGAACGGTGCAATCGTGCCGGCGCTCGCCGCGTGCGCGGTCGCGTGGGCTTTCTCGTGGGGCGTCGATTTTCTGCTTCCGCATCCGCACGTTGCGCCGACCGCAGAAGCACTGTGGTATCAAGCGCTCATTCCGGGGCCGAGTGAGGAGCCGCTGTACCGCGGCCTTGCGCTCGTGCTGCTCGACCGCGCATTTGGCAATCGTTATTGGAAGGTCTTCGGTACGCCGTTCGGCTTCGGTGCGATTATCACGAGCATCTGGTTCGGCGTGATTCACGGCAGCGGCATCGCCGCGGGTCAGGTCGTTGTGTCATGGTTCACAATCTTTGTAACCGGTACGATTGGCTTTATCTTTGCGTGGATTCGCATGCGTACCCGAAGTTTGGTGATCCCCATCTTTGCGCACGCGGTGATCGACGTCGGCGACACGCTCATCGGCTAAATCGCAGCATCGCTTGCTTTATCCGTGCAAGCTCCGCCGGTGTCATCGCGTTATGCATTGCAATAATGACCTCTTCGCCGCCAACGCGCCAATGGATCGGTTCTCGCTGCGAAGCGAGGGCGAGGCGCATTCTCTCGGGGGCTCCCGAAGCGATGACTGTCGATGGGTTTGCAAGCACGATCCACGCGATGTGATGAGACACGCGCCATGCGCCGGGAAGATCGTACAACAACATGATTGCTCCGGCACTGCTCCACAGCCCCTTGAGCTTCGTGCCGCTTGGCAAACCAGCGGGCAATGTGACCGGGAAGTTTGCGCTACGCGCGGCTGCGTCCACATCCGCCTTCGTCGGATTCGCAAATCTGGCTTGCAGATTGTTGGCCATGATAAGCAGTTTGCCGTCCCGCTCAAAGGTGATATGCGTCCCGAGCACCTCCGCTGCAGCTGCTACTGCCACGATTGCGATGCTTGCAATTAGGGCCGTGACCCACCCGGCTTTGCGCGGCTTACGCATCGTCGCGCCATGTCGTATTGCGGTAAGAGGAACAGCCGGGACGTCGATGCGTGCTCGCGCGTTGCGGCAGATCGCGCTGAAATCAGATTGCATGTGGTTGTACCTCGCGGTCGGTGGGTGATGCATCCTGTGCATCGCCGAGCAGTGGGCGCAGACGGCGCTTAGCGGTCATCAGGCGAAAGCGGACGGTTCCGTCAGGGATGCGCAGAATCGACGCGATCTCGCGGCTCGAGAGGTCCTCAAAATAGTGCAGGACGACAACGTCGCGTAACGCGGCCGGCAATGTGGCAAGCGCGCGCCAGATATCGATTGCGTCGCTGCGATCGGCGTCGATCCCCGCGTCAGTGAGGATTGGTTGGGGTCGAGCAGATACGCGCTTCAAGGCCGAGGCCCGGCGCACGACGATGCGATAGAACCAAACGCGAAACGCCGACGCAGTGCGCAGTGACGAGATCGTGCGGTAGACAACGACGCACGCCTCTTGTGCCACGTCCTCCGCGCCGGCGCGCTCGCCGACGATCGCGAAGGCGAGGCGATAGGCGTCGGGCCATATCCGTTCGATCAACTGCTCGATCTCTGCGGGGCCACCGTCTCGGGCGGCCTCGAGCAGTTCAAGCGACGGTACGCTCCTCATACCTCTATAGTGCATCGAGCCGCCTCGAACTGTTTGCTCGTAGTTAAAAATAACTATGCCGCTGTCAACCGCCTCTCAAAAAGGCGGTGCTATGTTGAGAATATGTTTGGAGCGCTCCTGGTCGCCGCGGTGACGTTGGCCAGCCCGTCGCCGCTTCCGATCATCATTACCACGAAGAGCAGCCCGATCTGCCAGGCGCTGCGCGAGAAGATCGCGCCCGCGATCGCCCGCGCCGTCTACGAAGATCGGGTGATGGCACGTCAGCGACCGATGGAAAGGAACGCGCCGATCTATCCCCTCGCGCTCAATTGGATCAAGCTCGACGAACTGCTCAACCCCGACACGTTCTTTCATTCCGACAACCCGGCGGAAAATGCGCGCATGGAATCGCTGCGCCAGCGCTTGCAAAAAGTCGCCGACGACGAGAACAACGCCTTGAACATACTGTCGGGCGCGGCGTACACGTACGAATTCGAAGTACTGCAGGCTGAAGGCGACGGCCTACACGGCGCGCTTGGCAAAGAGCTCTCTAAAAAGGATGGCACACCGGATATCGTAAGCCATTCGGGAGATCTCGAGGACGAATTTCTTCATCGCGAGTCCATGACGCAGCAAGAAGAGCTAAGTGTCTATCCGGAGCTGCAACCGCTCATCACTCAGTGTAGCGGTTCATCTCCTGTGCCGAGCGCGTCGCCGTAATGTTTGGAACGCTCCTGGTCGCGATGCTAACATCGGCCAGGCCGTCGCCGCTTCCGATCATCATTACCACGAAGAGCAGCCCAATCTGTCAGGCGCTGCGCGAGAAGATCGCGCCGGCCATTGCGCGCCTCGTCTACGAAGACACGGTTATGGCGCGTCAGCGGCCCTTGGGAAGGATCCCCAGCACGGCGCCAATCTACGCCGCTCGCGCTCAATTGGGTCAAGCTCGACGAACTGCTCAATCCCGATACGTTTTTCCATTCAGACAACCCAGCAGAGAATAACACATGGAATCATGCGCAGAGAACTGCAGAAGGTTGCGGACGACGAAAACAACGCGTTAAACATTCTATCTGGCGCGGCGTACACGTATGAGTTCGAAGCACTCTATGTCGGAAGGCGACCGCATATAATCTCGACCGCCAGCTCTTAGGTAAAGAGCTTTCTAAGAGAGATGGAAGCCGGATAATTGCCTGAGCCATTCCGGCGACCTCGAAGCTCAATATCTTCGAACGGCAAGCGCAAACGCAACAGGCGGAGCTCTCGGTGTACGCCCGAGCTGCAGCCGCTGATCGCTCAGTGTGGTGCGCCGAGACCCTCGCCGAGCGCCTCGCCGTAACGCGCGAGAAGAAAATCTATCGCTTCGTCGTCGATAACGAGTGGCGGCGCGATGCGTAACACCGAGCCGTGCGTGTCCTTCGCTGCGATGCCGCGCGCGAGCAGCGCTTCGGAGAGTTGCTTCGCCGGGATGGTCAACTCGATGCCGATGAGTAGTCCGCGGCCGCGAACTTCCTTTACATACGGCGAATGCGCTGCCCGCAGGCCCTGCATGATCTTGGCGCCCGCGTAGCGCGCACGCGAGGGAAGCTTCTCATCGACGATGACGTCGAGCGCGGCTTCGGCAACGGCGCTCGCGAGCGGATTCCCGCCGAACGTGCTGCCGTGATCGCCCGGCCCGAAGAGCGCCATCAGAGCATCGTTCGCAAGCACGGCCGAAACCGGATAGTAGCCGCCGCCGAGCGCCTTGCCGACGATGAGCATGTCGGGCTCGATGTTATCGAAGTCGCACGCGAACAGGTCGCCGGTGCGTCCGAAGCCAGTCTGAATTTCATCGGCGACGAAGAGGACGTTGTGTTCTTTGCACATCGCCCACGCGCGTTTGAGAAATCCCTCGGGCGGAACGACGACGCCGCCCTCGCCTTGAATCGGTTCGATCAAGATCGCGCACGTGTTCGGCGTAATCGCGCGCTCGAGTGCGTCGGCGTCGCCGTACTTTACGACGACAAAGCCGGGGGTGAACGGACCGAATTCCGCGCGATAGGAAGGATTGTCGCTCGCGCTCACCGCGCCGATCGTGCGGCCGTGAAAATTATTCGCGAACACGATGATCTCGGCAGCATCCGCAGCGATGCCTTTGCAGCGATAGCCCCAGCGGCGCGCAAGTTTGATCGCGGTTTCGACCGCTTCGACGCCGGTATTCATCGGCAACGCGCGATCGAATCCGCTGAGCTCGGTGAGCTTTTTTAGGAAGCGGCCCATGCGATCGTTGCGCACCGCGCGCGACGTGAGTGGTACTTTGGCTGCCTGTTCGACGAGTGCGGCAAGGATGCGCGGATGGCAATGCCCTTGATTGACCGCCGAGTATGCGCTGATGCAGTCGAGATAACGCTGCCCCTCGACGTCGTAGAGCCATACACCCTCGGCGCGTTCGATGACGAGATCGAGTGGCGCATAGTTGTGGGCCCCGTACGTTTCGTCGAGGTCGATGAATCCTTGCGTTATCCCAGAGTTGCCAAGCATAATAGCATCATACACTGATGCGGCAACTTTCCGAACAAACGAGCACGCTTCTCGAGCGCTTTCGAAGGCGCGACCATAAGGGCATCTCCGAAAAAGGTCGCACGAAGCTCCTTTTGCACGGAGAGGTTCGGCCGGTCGCGACGGTGCTCTATCACGGTATTGCGGCGAGTCCCGAACAGTTCGTGCGTTTTGCCCACGAATTGCACGCACGCGGACACAACGTGATCGTCCCGCGCTTGCCGCGACATGGGCATAGTAATCGTCTGACCGAAGCACTTTCGCACTTACAAGCGGATGACTTGCGCGCGCTTGCGGACGACAGCATTGAGCTCGCGCAGGGCTTGGGCGAAAAAGTCGTGGTCGCGGGATTTTCCCTCGGCGGCCTGCTTACCACGTGGGTCGCGCAGCGGTATCCGGTGGCGCGCGCCGTTGCGATCGCGCCATTTTTCGGCGTGTCGTGGATGCCGGGCCGGCTCACCGTGCCGCTTACCGATCTGATACTGAAATTGCCCAATATTTTCGGCTGGTGGGATCCGATCGCACGCGAACGTCAAATGCCCGCGCATGGGTATCCGCGGTACGCTTCGCACGCGGTTGGCCAGGCGTTGCTTCTCGGGCGCGAGGTTTTTGCGCGCGTGGACCATGCCGTCGCCGCGCACGAGCTGATTTTGGTCGTAAATGCGCGGGAAACCGCGGTCAATAACCGCGCGGTGCGCAAACTGGCCGGCCTGCTGCGGGCTGCGCCCGGCGGCCATATCGAGCAAGTCGTCTTGACCAGCACGCCCCTCTCGCACGACATCATCGAGCCGCTGCGCCGCCCGGAGGTCGCCGACCGGGTTTTTCCGGAACTCCTGGATTTGATTGATCGTCCTTTATAATTCATAATCTCTAGATGGCCGTTTCTACAGCGACCCGCGTGGTCAACCACTACATCGACGGCGTCCTCGTCGACCAACCCGCCGCGCGCTATGGCGATATCTATGACCCCGCACGGGGGATTATTCAAGCACGGGTCGCGTTTGCCGACGCCGGCCTCGTCGACCGCGCGGTTCGCGCCGCCACAGCCGCCTTTCCGGGTTGGCGCGCGACGCCGCTGGGCAAGCGTTCGGAGATCCTTTTTGCGTTTCGCGAGCGTTTGCGTGAGAACGTGCAGCGCGTCGCCGAGATCGTCTCATCGGAGCATGGCAAGGTCGTCACCGATGCCGCCGGCGAGGTTGCGCGTGCACTCGAGGTTGTGGACTACGCCTGCGCGTTGACCCAGATGACCAAGGGTGAATTCAGCGAGAGCGTCTCGCGCAATGTCGACACGTATTCGATTCGCCAGCCACTCGGCGTGTGCGCGGGCATCACCCCGTTCAACTTCCCGATGATGGTGCCGGCGTGGATGTTCGCGATTGCGATCGCGTGCGGTAACACGTTTGTCATAAAGCCATCCGAACGCGACCCGTCGGCATCGAATCTCGTTGCTGAATTATGGAATCAGGCTGGGCTCCCCAAAGGCGTCTTCAACGTTGTGCACGGCGATAAAGTCGCGGTCGATGCGATCCTGACGCATCCGGGTATTGCTGCCGTAAGTTTCGTCGGCAGCACGCCGATCGCCAAGTACGTGTATGCGACTGCTGCCGCAAACGGGAAACGCGTGCAAGCACTCGGCGGGGCAAAGAATCATTTGGTGGTCATGCCGGATGCCGACATGGATGCTGCTGCCGACGCGCTGGTTTCGTCGGCGTATGGTTCAGCCGGGCAACGTTGCATGGCGATCTCCGCGAGCGTTACCGTCGGCAACGCGCACGAGGCGTTGATTCCGAAGATTCGCGAGCGTATCGCAAAGCTGAAAGTCGGACCAGGGGCGGATGCAACCAACGATATGGGCCCGGTCGTTAACGGCGCCGCACGCGACCGCATCGTCGACTACATTGCACAAGGCGAGCGCGCCGGCGCGGCGCTCGTGGAAGACGGACGCCCGCTGCGTGTCAAAGATTGCGATGATGGTTTCTGGGTCGGACCGACGCTCTTTGACGACGTAACGACGGAGATGACGATCTACACCGACGAGATCTTCGGGCCGGTCCTGGTGAACGTGCGCGCCGGCACTCTCGACGATGCGCTCGATCTCGTCAATCGCAATCCGTACGGAAACGGCACATCGATCTTTACGCGCGACGGCGGTGCGGCGCATAAGTTTCAACGTGACGTGCAGGTCGGCATGGTCGGCGTCAACGTGCCGATTCCGGTTCCCGTCGGCTACTATAGTTTCGGAGGATGGAAAGCCTCGCTCTTCGGCGATTTGCACATCTACGGTGAGGACGGCTTCCGCTTCTATACGCGCGGCAAGGTCGTAACCTCGCGCTGGGACGAGAGCCAGGTGGGCGTGAATCTCGGCTTCCCGACGCACAAGTAAGCCGAAGATGCACGATACCGGGCCGTCGATTCACAAACCGCTGACCGAGCTGGAAGTCAAACTCGAAGCCAACCGCTGCCTGTACTGTTACGATGCACCGTGCATGCACGCGTGTCCGACGCACATCGACGTTGCGTCGTTCATTGCCAAGATCGCACAGGGAAATCTCAAAGGTAGCGCGCGGGATATTTTGACCGCGAATCCGATGGGCGCAAGCTGTGCGCGCGTCTGCCCGACCAGTGAACTGTGCGAGGGCGCATGCGTCTACGCAAAGGACGACTCGCCTATTCGCATCGGTGATTTGCAGCGTTATGCGATCGATTGGCTCAAGCAAAGCGGCGAGCAGCTCTTTACGCCCGGCGCACCGACGGGGAAGAAGGTTGCGATCATCGGCGGCGGCCCGGCGGGTTTGTCCGCGGCGCGCGATCTACGCATCCTCGGCCACGCGGTGACGATCTACGAGATGCACGACCGCCTCGGCGGCCTCAACACCTATGGCATCGTGCCGTTCCGGCTGGAAAACGAGGTTGCGCTGTGGGAAGCGGACTACGTCGCCCAACTCGGCGTTGACGTCGAAACCGGCGTCGAAGTGGGTGTTGATATTGCTGTCGACGCACTTATGCGAAACCACGATGCGGTGATCATCGCGTGTGGCATGGGCAACGTGCCGTCGCTGCAGGTCGATGGCGAAGACTATGCGTGGGACGCGCTTGATTTCATCGAGCACGTTAAGACCGGGCGACGCATCGGCGACCTTGGCAATCGCGTCGCGGTAATCGGCGCGGGCAACACCGCGATCGATGCACTGACGTGCGCGAAGCGGCTTGGTGCGCAGCGCGTGACCATGTACTATCGTCGCGGCGAAGAGCACATGACCGCCTACGATTTCGAGTACGCCTTTGCTAAAGATGAAGGCATCGAGTTTCGGTTCTACTGCGCACCGGTGCGCATCGGCGATGGCGATATTACCTTTGTGCGAACCGAGTTGCGCGACGGCAAACTCGCGGCGATCGCCGGCAGCGAATTTACGGAGACGGCGACCGCGGTGATCAGCGCGATCGGCCAGTCGCGGCTCGAAGCATCGCTCAATGCCTTCGGCGTCAAGACCGAGGTTGGCGTGGTGGTTGTCGATGACAAGCTGCAGACGACACGGGCGGGCGTCTTCGCGGCAGGCGACTGCATCTACGCGAAGGGCGCGCGCGAAGCAATGGTCGTCGAGGCGGCCGAACAAGGGAAGCTCGCCGCGCGCAGCATCGATGCGTTCTTGCGCGTGGCGGCTGTATAGCTATGGCCGATCTACGCAGCACACTCGCCGGCATCACAAGCCCCAATCCGTTCTGGCTTGCCTCGGCGCCGCCCACCAATAGCGGCTATCAGGTCATGCGCGCATTTGAAGCCGGATGGGGCGGCGCGGTATGGAAGACGCTCGGCACGCCAATTACCAACGTCAGCTCGCGCTTTGCCGGGCTTGACTACAAGCAGAACAAGATGATCGCGATGAATAACATCGAGCTCATTACCGATCGTCCGCTTGACGAGAATCTGCGTGAGATTCGCGCATGTAAAAAGTCGTTTCCGGATCGCGCGATCATCGCGTCGCTGATGGAAGTCTGCGAGCGCGAGGCATGGCACGAGCTGGTCAAACGCGTCCAAGAAGAAGACATCGACGGCTTCGAACTCAATTTCGGTTGCCCGCACGGCATGAGCGAGCGCGGCATGGGCGCCGCCGTCGGACAACATCCGGACCTGATCGAAGCGGTGACGTCGTACGTGAAAGAAGTTGCGCGCGTTCCGGTGATCGTCAAGCTGACGCCTAACATCACCGATGTTCGTGTCCCGGCGCGCGCGGCTGCGGCCGGCGGCGCCGATGCGGTCAGCATGATCAACACGATCAACAGTTTGATGGGCGTCGACATCGACTCGTGGGACCCGATACCGAACGTCGACGGCAAGAGTTCGCACGGTGGCTATTGTGGGCCGGCGGTCAAGCCGATCGCGCTCAACATGGTCAACGACTGCGCGCGCGATGCAAAAGTCAACGTTCCGATCTCGGGGATCGGCGGCGTCGAGTTCTGGCAAGACGCCGTAGAATTCTTGTTGCTGGGCGCGAGCAACGTGCAAGTCTGTACCGCAGTCATGCACCACGGTTTTCGCATCATCGACCAGCTCTGCGACGGCCTCAACACCTATCTCGATGAGCGCAAGCTCGCATCGGTCGAGCAGTTGGTCGGCGCGGCAAAGAATCGCGTGACGACCTGGGAGAACCTCAACCTCAACTATCAGATCGTCGCCGAGATCGACCAAGACACGTGCATTCACTGCAGTAAGTGTTACATCGCGTGCGAGGACGCCGCGCATCAGTGCATCGATCGCAGCATCGTTGACGGCACGGCGATTTTGACCGTCGACCAGGAGCACTGCGTGGGCTGCAATCTCTGCATGATGGTCTGTCCGGTCGATGCGTGCATCACGATGCTGCAGGTCGACAACGGTCTTCCATCCGAGAGCTGGAAGGAACGCAGCAGCCGCATTAACGTCTAGGAGGACCATGGGGACTGTCATCCGAGGTGGCACCGTCGTTACAGCCACCGATACCCAACGCGCCGACGTCCTTATCGAGGGCGAGCGAATCACCATGCTCGCCGAGTCGATTTCGAGCAACGGGCACACGACCATCGATGCGACGGGCGCCTTTGTCTTTCCGGGTGGTGTCGATCCACACACGCATCTCGACATGCCTTTCGGCGGCACCGTGACGGCCGACAACTTCGAAACGGGTACGCGCGCGGCGCTCCTCGGCGGCACGACCACCGTTGTCGACTTCGCGCTGCACACGAAAGGCGACTCATTGCACAACGCACTGAAGACGTGGCACGGCAAGGCCGACGGCAATGCGTGCGGTGACTATGCCTTCCACCTCACGATCGCCGATGGTCGCGACGAGACGATGAACGAGATTCCGAAGATCATCAACGAGCAAGGTGTGAACTCGTTCAAGGTGTTCATGGCCTACAAGCACGTGCTCTACGTCGACGACGAGACGATCTTTAAGACGCTGCAGGCGTGTCGAGATGCGGGCGGCCTCGTGCAGGTGCACGCCGAGAACGGCGACGTGATCGAAGTGATCACAAAGGAGGCGCTTGCCGAAGGCCACACCGCGCCGATCTGGCACGCGCGCACGCGTCCGGTGGAGTGTGAAGGTGAGGCGACGCACCGGGCGATTCGCCTCGCTGAAATCGCGGGCGCCCCGCTCTATGTCGTGCATGTCTCGAGTGCGATGGCTGCCGACATGATCAGCGACGGGCGCAAACGCGGCCTCCCGATCTATGGCGAAACCTGTCCGCAGTATCTCGTCTGCGATACCGAGGATTATTTGCGCCCGGATTTCGAAGGCGCAAAGTACGTGCTCTCGCCGCCGATTCGCGATAAGTGGAATCAGGGCGTCCTGTTGCGCAAGTTGAAGAATATGGAGCTGCACACGTTCGGGTCGGATCATTGCAGCTTCAATCTGTGCGGGCAAAAGGAACTCGGCAAGCACGACTTCTCGAAGATTCCCAACGGCGCGCCGACGATCGAGGATCGTCTCGCGATCTTGTATCACGTCGGTGTCAACGGCGGCGTGATCAGCGCCAATCAGTTCGTCGCACTCGGTGCGACCAATCCCGCGCGGCTCTTCGGATTATTTCCGCGCAAGGGTACGATCGCGGTCGGCAGCGATGCCGACATTGTCGTGTGGGATCCGCAAGCAGAGCGCACGATCTCGGCCAAGACCCATCATATGAACGTCGACAACAGCGTGTTCGAGGGCATGAAAGTCAAAGGCCGGCCGCGGTACGTGTTCTCGCGTGGGCTGAAGGTTGCCGACGGTGACATGTTTACCGGGCGCAAGGGTCACGGCAAGTTCGTGCGCAGCGACAAGTTCTATCCCGTGTTGGTTTGAGGAGCGTACGTGGAATCAAAGGTAACGATCGGCCTGATTCAGGCGCGTAACGACGTCGACGGCAACGAGCCGGTCGAAAAACACAAAGCAAAGGCCATCGAGAAGCACGTGCGCTTGATTCGCGACGCTAAGCAGCGCGGTGCCCAGATCGTGTGCTTGCAAGAAGTCTTTTATGGACCGTACTTTTGCACCGAGCAGACAACGAAGTGGTACGGCGCTGTCGAGCGCATTCCCGAGGGGCCGACGACGCAGCTCATGTGCGGACTTGCAAAAGAGCTGGGCATCGTGCTCATCGTGCCAATATACGAAGAAGAATTCTCGGGCGTGTATTACAACACGGCAGCGGTCATAAACGCCGATGGAAAATATCTCGGCAAATACCGCAAGCATCATATCCCGCAGGTGCAGGCGGGTCCGCCGGGCTGTGGCTTTTGGGAGAAGTACTACTTTCGGCCGGGCAATCTCGGCTATCCGGTCTTCGACACGGCGTTTGCTAAGGTCGGCGTCTACATCTGTTACGACCGGCACTTTCCTGAAGGTGCGCGTGCGCTCGGACTCGCCGGTGCCGAGATCGTGTTCAATCCGTCGGCAACGGTCGCGGGCCTTTCGGAATATCTTTGGAAGCTCGAACAGCCGGCCCACGCTGTCGCCAACGGATACTACGTGGGCGCGATCAATCGCGTCGGCACCGAGCCACCCTGGAACATGGGCGAATTCTACGGGCAGTCGTATCTCGTCGATCCGCGTGGCGCATTCGTTGCAATGGGCAGCCGCGACAAGGACGAGGTGGTGATCGGCGTGATGGATCGCGACGTGATTCGTGAGGTACGAAATACCTGGCAGTTCTTCCGCGATCGCCGGCCGGATAGTTACGCTTCGTTGGTCGAGCAATAGTGTCGTTCACGCAAGAGCGTGCCGGGGACGTTGTGGTGCTTACGCCGCCGGAGGTAGCGCTGCTTTCCCGCAATCTTGCGATGTGGAACGAAGATCTGCGACCGTGCACGCTCGCCGAGCATTCGTGGCCCGGCTCCAAGTTTGCTTCGCTGTGGGTCGGGATGTGTTTGTGTTTGCCGACCTATTCGCTCGCCAGTGGCATGATCGCCCTCGGGATGAACTGGTGGGAATCGGTGCTGACGATTCTTACCGGATGCGTGGTCGTGATGGGCGCGATCTTGCTCGTTTCGCACGCTGGGACGAAGTACGGTATTCCGTATCCGGTCTTTGCGCGACTCTGGTTCGGGACGCGCGGTGCCCATCTGCCGGCGCTTGCACGCGCCGTTATCGGCGCGGGATGGTTCGGAATCAACTCGTGGTTCGGGGGTCAAGCGCTCGACGCAATCCTGACGCGCGTGTTGCCGTTTTGGAGCGGCGTCGCCATCCATCTCGGCATTGCATTCGCGATCTTTTGGGCGATCAACGTGCTCGTTGCGATGCGCGGCCCGCAGGCGATCGGGCGCCTTGCGCAATTCTCGGCGCCGACGCTTGCACTCGGCGCGATTGCGCTGTTGCTCTGGGCGGTGCGCAGCGAACATGGCTTCGGGCCGATACTCGCGGCACCAGCGACAATTCACGGCCCGGCGTTTTGGGCGATCTTCTATCCGTCGGTTGTCGGGGTGATCGCGTTCTGGGCAACGCTTGCGCTGAACATTCCAGATTACACACGCTACGCGAAGACGCAGCGCGGGCAGATGCTCGGCCAGATTCTTTCGATGCCGCTCACGATGGCGGCATTTTCATTTGTTGGCATTGCAGTGACATCGACGACGGTGCTTCTGTACGGCAAGGCATTGTGGAATCCGGTTGAACTGATCGTCACGTTTCCCACACCAGTCGTGGTTATCGCCGGCGTTCTGGTCATTCTCTCCTCGGTGACAATCAACGTTGGTGCCAACGTGATGGCGCCGGCACGCGCCTTTCAGAATCTCTGGCCGCGACGCATCGGCTTCGCGACCGGCGCGGTGCTCACTGGGCTCCTGAGCCTCGCGATGCAGCCGTGGTACGTGCTCTCGACCTTTGCGACCTATATTTTCACCTGGCTTGGCACGTACGGCGCGATGCTCGGATCGTTTGACGGTATCGCGATTGCCGACTACTGGCTCGTGCGGCAGACGCGTCTCGATCTCGCGCAGCTCTACACGCCCGGAGGGCTGTACTCGTACGGACGCGGGTTCAACCCGCGGGCGCTGATCGCGGTGGTGATCGGATGGAGCCTTGCGCTGCTCGGTCTCGCTGTGCCGCCGCTGCACTTTCTTTGGAGCGGAGGGTGGATTTTCAGCCTGCTCGGCGGGCTTATCGCCTATTGGCTCTTGATGCGCGGAGAGGCTTCGGTGCTCTCCGAATCGGAATACAAGGGGATAACACGAGACAATGACGTGAATTTGTCCGAATCGAGGAAACGAAGTCCGAAGTTTACTATGGTAAATGAGGACCGAGTTGACGACGATACGGGCAAATTGGGGGTGCTTGATCATGGCTATGGTGACGAAGAAGTCCAATAAGCAGCGTGCGAAAGATCACCTGTTCGTCGCGCAGCAGACGTACTACGAAGAGCCGTTAACACTGGTCGATGGCGAGGGTACGCGGCTTCGCGACGATCAGGGACGCGAGTACCTCGACGCGTTTGCAGGCATCGCGACGACGACACTCGGCTATGGCAACCACGAAGTTGCGCAGGCGGTCGCCGAACAGGCCAAAGAACTGACGCATGTCTCGACGCTGTATCTCACCGAGCAACAGCTCGATTTCGCCGAGAAGATCGCGGAGATCGCGCCGCCGGGCATGACGAAATCCTTCGTCAGCAACTCCGGCTCGGAGGCGAATGAAACGGCCGCGCTGGTTGCGCGAACGGCGAAGAACTCGGCCGATTTTCTTGCGCTCGAGCACGCATACCATGGCCGTACGGTCTACACTGTTGCACTCGCCGGCCTCTCGAACTGGCGCAACTACGGCCCGCAGATGCCGCACGTCGCATTTGTGCCGAATCCGTACTGCTATCGCTGCCCGCTCAACCTTAGCTATCCGTCCTGCGAGATCGCGTGCGCCAAATCGGCCAAACGCGTGATTGAAACGCAGACCAACGGTGCTCCCGCTGCGATGATTGCCGAAACGATCGAAGGCGTGGCCGGCATTATCACGCCTCCACTCGAGTATTACAAGGTGCTCAAAGAGACGCTCGAACCGTTCGGCACGTTGTTGATTGCCGACGAAGTGCAAGCGGCGTGGGGACGATTGGGCGATGGCTGGTTCGGCATGGTCTCGACCTACGGTGTCGTTCCCGACATCATCACCTCGGCAAAGGGCCTTGCCAGCGGACTTCCGATTGGTATTACGATCACGCGTCCGGAACTCGCCGACGCGTTCAAGGGTCCGCACATCAACACGTTCGGTGGCAATCCCCTCTCGACGCGCGCCGCGACCGTGACGCTCGAGGTCATTGAAAAGAAGCACTTGATTGCAAATGCGAAAAAGCAAGGCGACGCATTGCTCGCGGGCCTGCGCGAATTGCAAAAGCGCTTCCCCATCATGGGTGACGTGCGCGGCCATGGCCTGATGATCGGCATCGAACTCGTCAAGGATCCAAAGACCAAAGCGTACGACGCACCAGCTGCGAATCGGATGTTAGAGGCGATGCGCGAACGCGGCGTGCTGCTCGGCAAGGGCGGCCGCTGGGGCAACGTGCTGCGCATCCAGCCGCCGCTGATCTTCAGCAGCGACGACGTCACGGAGTTTCTCAAGGCGTTCGAATCCTCGATACAGACGCTTTGAGCACGCGCTGTTCGTGGGCGACAAGCGAGCTCTCGATCGAGTATCACGATAAGGAATGGGGACGTCCGGTTCACGATGACCGGACGTTCTTCGAATTCATCACACTCGAGGGTGCGCAAGCTGGGTTAAGCTGGGAGACGATTCTGCGCAAGCGCGAGCACTATCGCAAGCTCTTCCACGATTTCGACCCGGCGAAGGTCGCACGCATGACGCCGGCGCGGATCGAGAAGGTCTTGAGCGATCCGGGAATCGTGCGCAATCGCGCCAAAGTCGAATCGACGGTGAGCAACGCGAAGGCGTACCTCAAGGTGCAAAAAGAGTTTGGCTCCTTCGATAAATATGTCTGGAGCTTTGTCGGCGGCAAGACGATCGATAACAAAGTGAAGCGTCGCGAGGATCTGCCGGCCGAATCGGATCTGTCGCGTGCGCTGAGCAAGGACTTAATCAAGCGCGGCTTCCGCTTTGTCGGTCCGACGATCATGTACGCATTCATGCAAGCGACGGGACTCGTGAACGATCACATCGCCGGATGCCCCGAGCATGCTCGCCGTTCCGGTTAGCTCGCCCGCGAGCGACTATCGCGAAGGCATCGACCGCCTGCGGACGATCATGGATCGCGACGACGACCGCATCGCTCGCAACGCACGCACGGCGCTCTATGTACACGGTGCACGCGCGCCCTGGAGCGTGGTGCTCTTGCACGGTCTGACCAATCATCCCGGGCAGTTTCTTGATTTCGCACCGTTGCTCTACGTCGTCGGTATCAACGTGGTGGTGCCGCGGATGCCGTTCCACGGCTACGCCGACCGCATGACCAACGCACTGGCTGGTCTGACGGCGGAGATGCTGCTTGCTGCGGCTTATGAATCGGTCGACGCCGCGATGGGCCTCGGCGAACGCGTCGCCGTGCTCGGTATCTCGATGGGTGGCTTGCTCAGTGCGCACCTCGGACAGTACCGCAGTGACATCGCAACCAGCGTGCCGGTTGCACCCGATTTCGGGCTGTTGCGTTTGGGGCGCGGTCTCACCGATATGCTCAGCACAATCGTGCTGCACGTGCCGAACTTCTTTCTGTGGTGGGATCCGCGCGTGAAGGAAGCCCAGCGACCGGCAACGGCGTACCCACGCTTCTCAACGCACGCGTTGATGCAGACCTTGCGTATCGGCAATGCCGTGTACCGTGCTGCAAAGACCGCAGCGCCGGCTGCTGGGCGCATCAGCACCGTGGTGAACGTGCGCGATCCGGCGGTCAACAACGCTGCGACGAAACAAACCGTCGAGCGTTGGAAGCGCCGGCGCTCCGCGGGCATCGACTACATCGAGCTAACGAACCTGCCGGAGAATCACGACATCATCGATCCCGACAACCCGCAAGCGCGCACCGGGCTCGTGTACAAACGCCTGATCGAGATCCTCGCCCTTCACTCGTAGCTCTTCGCACCGGCCCACAGCTGGGCGACGGGTTTCTTCAGACCACGGCAGACGTTGATTGGAATGTTGGTCTCATAGTTGATCGCGTAGTACGAGGCGAGTGTCATCGCGATCGTGCGTGAGGTGAAGATGCCTTCTTTGTGCCAGCAGGTGCCGCCGATTTGAATCAGCACGTCGCCGTCATACCCGTCGGGCCCCCACAGCCAGTATTGATTGTGGCCGCTGATGACCGGCAGATCCGGGGTGAAGAATTTGACTGCCGACGCTTCTCCGTAATTGTCGCCGAAGACCACGGCACGCGAGCGATCCGCCGGCGGCAACGCATCGTAGACGTGCTGCACGGCCGCTGCCATCTCGGGCCAGCCGTGCATGTCGGCGTAGTCGCCGGTCAGCAGATTCGCTTCTCGGCCGTGTTCGGTCTCGGTTGAAACGCCGAGATGAAAAATTTTTCCGATTTCCATGCGATACGCGACAAAGACGTTTTCCGGAAGAATCGGAAGATCGAACGGAATAAACCAGATGCCGAGAAGCACCGCGTACGCAACGATCGGAATGCGCCACAGCGTCGCGCGCGCCGTCCACAATCCGATCGCGGTTGCCCCGGCGGCGATCACGATCGGATAGATGTCGGCCGGATAGTAGTGTTTGCCGTGGAGTACGATCATCTCGAGGATCAAGATCGCATAGGTATAGCCCAGAAACCGGAATGCCGGGCGCAGCAGCAGCCAGACGAATCCGATCACCCATACCGGGAACAGGAATATATTCGTGATCAGGAACTCTTGCACGATATAAATCGAGCGGACCGACGGTTTCGTTCTTGCCGTTTTGTCCGTTGCGCAGTAGTTCCCACATCGGAAAATCGTAGTGGGCTTGCCAGAGGAAGTTTGGCAACGCAATCAGCATGGCGAGCCCGGCGCCCATCGCGAACCAGCGATTGAATAAGACCGAACGTTGCGGCGTGAGCAGCAAGCCGATCAACAATGCAACGAGGAAGAAGATCACCGCGTATTTGCTTTGCAGCGAAATACCGGCGACAAGGCCGGCCAGCGAGCCACAGCCGAGGATCGGCGCCTTTGGTGAGACGCACGACGAAGTAGGCGATGAGCGGCCAGCTCCACAGCCCGATCTCGTCGGGCGAGACCTTCATGCCGAAGTTCGTGAGCACGCCGGTGCATGCATAGACAAAGACGGCAAAGATCTGCGCGAAGAGGCCGCCGCCGAATTCGGCAGCTAGCAAAACGGTGACGAACGCGCCCGCCGCCGAACACAGCGCCGGAACCAAACGCAACAAGAAGAGCGAGTGTCCGCCGAGTTGCGTCAAGGCGGAGAGCAGCGGCACCACGGGGGGCTGATCCACATAACCGAACTGCGGATGCTGCCCGCAGATGATGAAGTAGAGTTCGTCGCGGAAAAATCCGTAGTGCGGGTTTGCGAGCGCGTGGATAATAAAGACGATACCTGCGGCAATCCATGCCACGCGTTTGGTCACGGCGAGCGGCTCCTTTACTTCAGCAGATCGGGACGCTGGGTTGCGTAGCGCCGGCTCCAACCGATCTCGGTGCCGTCACGCATGAGGATCTTGTAGTCGCCGTGGAACCACGGGTGGATCTCGGCGATTTCGTCGATGTTCACGACGTGCGAACGGTGCACCCGCGCGAATTGCGCCGGATCGAGCCGTCCCTCGAGGGATTCGAGGGTGGCACGCAGCGCATGCGCGCCTCGCTGTGTGTGCACCTGCACGCTGTTGCCGTTGGCTTCGAGCCGTGTGATCTCGCGCGTGGCGACGAAGAACGAGCGCCCCTCGTTAGGAATGAGGAGTCGCCGCACGAACTGCTCCTCGTTGCGAATCTGCGCAAGCGTCGCTGCGAGCTGGCCGGTGTCCGGCTTTGCATCGAGCGAACTGCGCGCCTTGCTCAGCGCCTGCTCGAAGCGATCGCGGTCGTACGGCTTGAGCAAGTAGTCGAGCGCGCGAACCTCGAACGCTTTCACGGCGTATTGATCGTGGGCGGTTACGAAGACGATCGACGGTGGAGCTTCGCAGCGAACGAGTGTTTCGGCGACACCGAGCCCGTCGAGATCCGGCATGTGGATGTCGAGGAAAACGAGTTGCGGCTTGGTCATTGCGATCAGATCGACGGCGTCGATACCGTTAGCAGCTTCCGCGACGATCGAAACGTCGGAGTGCTCGCCGAGGAACCGCGCGAGTTTTCGCCGCGCCGGCGTTTCGTCGTCGGCGATCATGACGGTCAGCATGGTAGGCTCACAACCGCGAGCGTGCCGCCGCCGTCGCGCGCCCGAATGTCAAAGTTGGCGCGCGCTCCGTAGAGGTACACGAGGCGCGAAGCGATGTTGTTTAGGCCGATACCGCGCGGCTTTGAGGGGTCGAATCCGAGACCGTTGTCGCTGACGCGTATCACGGTTGAGCCGTTCGAGCGCGAGACATCGATCTGCAATTCGATCGACGTGCGCGCAGAACCCATCCCGTGCCGGATGCTGTTTTCCAGCAACGGCTGCAATAGCATGAACGGGACATTGCAGCCGTGTGCGTCATCCGCAACTTGCACGTTTAGCGCGAGGTTTCGCTCGAGACGCGTCTTCATGATGTCGACATACATCCGCTCCATGCGCAATTCTTCCTCGAGGGGAATCTCTTGTGCTCCCCCTGAGGCCAGGACCAGGCGCATGTAGTCGCTGACCTGTGCGAGCATCCGGTCGGCTTTGGCGACGTCTTCGTACATTACCGACGAGATTGCATTGAGCGTGTTGAAGAGAAAATGCGGTTGCAATTGCAGGCGCAAATTTTCCAGCTGTGTACGCGCAAGCTTGGTCTCGAGATTGCGCGTTGCGATGAAGTGCTGCAGCAGGTAGACGGTCGCGACCAGCAGTGCATAGTAGACCGCGTCCCCGGCTGCTTCCATCGGATAGCGCACGAGCAAATCGCCGTAGCTATACGGGCCGTTTCCGATAAGCGGGGAGATAACCGTGCGTGCGACGGCGTTGAGGGTTGTATGCGCGATGGTATAGACGATGTATCCGCCGATGTTGCCGGCGATTGCCCGCACGATGAGACCACGTTTGAACGGAAAGCGGGCGGCAATCCACGCCAGGAACGGAACCAGGATCATCGCGCCGTAGGCCCCGGTCATCTCCTCGAGCGCACGCTGGCGCAGCGTGCCGTAGTGGTGCCACGTCACGTCGTCCAGGTACTGATGCAGCGTGAAGAAGATTCCGATCGCGGTGAAGACCAGGAAGAGCCAAAACCACGCAACGGGACGCTTGAAAGTCATGCTCTCCTCATATCGTGCGAGGGTTCCGTCGGTCAACCGGGCAGTGACGAGCGGGACGAATTTGCGGGCGACCGGGTCCGATTGTCGAAATCGGGCGGTCCGGTACGTCATGGTGCCATAGGAGGAAGAAATCACCATGCGATACATTTTTCATCTTTTTTCCGACGAAGTTGCGTATGCGGCGCTGCCGCCCGACCAGGCCCAGGCGGGCTTTAACGCCTACATGGCCTACACGCAAGCGCTCAAGGATGCGGGGGTCTACGTCGGCGGCGAACGTCTCCGGCCGGTCGGCGAGTCGACGCAAGTGCGTGTCGATACGAACGGCAAGACGGCAGTGCTCGATGGCCCGTATGCCGACACGAAAGAGCAACTCGGGGGCTACTACATGGTTGACGTGTCCGATCTGGACGAGGCGCTCAAGTGGGCAGCGCGTTGTCCGGGTGCGAGCCACGGGACCGTGGAGGTGCGTGCGATTTGGGAACTGCCGGTTCGAGTGTAGAACGCGCCGCGCGCGAAAGCTACGGCAAGCTGCTTGCATATCTGGCAGCACGTTGCGGTCTCAACGCCGCGGAGGACGCATTAGCTGATGCGTTCGCCGTGGCGCTGGAGCGTTGGCCGATCGATGGCGTGCCACAACGGCCCGAGGCATGGCTCTGCGTGGTTGCGCGCAATCGCGCACTCGACGGCATCCGTCGGCAGCGTAGCGAAACGATCGCGCTCGAGCACGTCGCGCACGTGGCGCGCATCGCGCAAACGGTTTACGCATCGAATCCGGAGCCCGAGGACGAGCGCGTCGGCATGCTCTTTGCGTGTGCGCATCCGGCCATCGCCGAGCAGATTCGCGCACCGCTGATGCTCCAGATCGTGCTGGGAATCGATGCCGTACGTATTGCGTCCGCATTTCTGGTTGCGCCCTCGACGATGAGCCAGCGTCTGGTCCGCGCAAAACGCAAGATCGCCGGAGCCGGGGTTCCGCTCTGCGTACCGCCGCCGGAAGATTTCCCCGCGCGGCTCGACGCAGTGCTGGGCGCGATTTACGTGACCTTTGGACAAGGCTGGGACGATCCGGCGGAAACCGACCCGGATACGCGCGGGCTTTCGCGCGAGGCGATTTGGCTCGGCCGCCTGGTCTGCGACGCGTGTCCGGGCGAGCCCGAAGCAAGCGGCCTGCTCGCGCTGATGTTGCACGCGCATGCGCGTCGCAATGCGCGGCGCAGCGCACAGGGAACGTTCGTTCCCCTCAATGAGCAAGATCCGTTGCAGTGGGATCGCGCGCTGATCGACGAAGCCGAATCGCTGCTCGCGCACGCCGCCGGCGCGAGGATTCTCGGTCGTTTCCAGCTCGAGGCCGCAGTGCAATCGGCGCACGCGGTTCGCCGTTTCGGGCGCGCGCCGGACTATGCCGCGATCGTCTTGCTCTACGATGCCCTGCTGGCATCGACCGGCTCGCCGGTCGTCGGGCTCAATCGCGCCGTGGCACTTGCGGCGTACCGCGGTCCCGCCGCCGGAATCGAGGCGCTCGATGTGTTTGCCGGCGATGCGCGCATGGTACATTATCAACCGTATTGGGCCGCGCGCGCGGATATGCTTGCGCGTTGCGGCGAAACTGAAGCCGCGCGTGCCGCATTTGAACGTGCAATAGGTCTCACCATCGACCCTGCGGTCCGCGCGTACCTCACCTTACGCCAGGAGGATGTCACGCATGCAAACCACGTGGGAACCCGATGAGAACGTCTATGCCTTTCCCAACCAGCGTAAAGAGCCACTAACCGACGCTAGCCACGTACGCAACGCCATCGCGCGCTTCGATCAGGTTGAGGGTGTTTCGGACAGCGATCGCGACCTCGCCTGGGCGAATATTCTCAAAGCGGCAGAGTACTACGGCGTGCACGTTTCGGAAAAATCTTGGCACGATCTGACGAGGGCGTAGCCATGCGAGCAACCTGGAAAGCGCACGAAAAGCACGGCGAACTGACCAAACGCAGTGACCTGCCGAATAGCGTCTTCGCGATTCCCAAGAAGCGCAAGGAGCCGTTGACCGATGCGAAGCACGTGCGCAACGCTATCGCGCGCTTCGATCAGATGACCGGCGTCACCGCGGACGAGCGCGAACTTGCCTTTGCAAACATCAAGAAGGCTGCCAAGCACTACGGCGTCGACATGACCGAGGCGAGTGCGAGCGATTTTCCGACGCGCCCGAAAACGGGGCGCACCGCCGCCGACCGCAAGCGTTCGGCGAAGAAAGCCGTCGCCACACGCAAGAAGAACGCGCGCAAGAAGACGACAGTGCGGAAGAAGACTACTTCGGGTCGAACTCGCCGGTAAGAATCATCCGCTCTGAGATATCGCGCGCGGTCGCGTAGTCCGGCCCGAGTTTCGCGGTCTCTTCATCGAAGATTTGCCCGAGCGATTTCGGCGTATACGGTCCCGGGAAGCGTAAGCGTTGCGCGATCATCACACGGTAAATGCGATCGGTCGCGAGATCTTCCATGTAGCCGTCGAGTAGACTCGCGCCAAGACCATTGAGCACGCCGTGGCGATAGCGAATCACGGTGCGCACTGCCTCGCGCGTGCCTTCGAGTGTGGTTGCGCCCACGCCGATTGGCGCGGGCCGCAGGTCGGGCTGCTCGGTCGCAAGTTCCGGAAATCGATCGAGTTGATTTGGAAACGGGAACTGCGCAACGGCGATCCCGTTCTGATCGGGGTGACCGGTCCAAGCGCCGTCCATCAGACAGCTCGCCTCGTTTTGCTTGTCGCGTTCGAGCACCTCGAGTGCACGCGCATTGAGTTCCGGATTGCTACGATCGGGAAAGAGAGCGGTCATCCCGCCGATGGCGAGCGCGCCGTGTTTGTGCGTGATCGCCGGCATCAGCGTGCGTAAGTTTTGGAAGAACGGCACATCGAATGGAATCGTGTTGCGATCGGGCAGGATCCACTTCGGGTCGTGCAAGTTGAAGTGGGCGAGACTTGCCATATAATCCCACCGCCCGAGATTGAGTCCGAGGATGTAGTCGCGCAGATTGAAGAGGAACTCTTCCATCTCGTAGGCGATCGGAAACGCTTCGATCAGCGCCATCGCTTTGATGGAGCCGGGTTTCCAGTTCTTCGCCGCGATGATCGCGTCGAAAACGTCACGCCACCACAGCGCTTCCTCGGCAGATTCCGATTTCGGAATGTAAATGCACAGCGGATGTTTGAGCCGCGCGTAGTCGAGTCGATACGTGAGCAGCGCGAGATCGAACAATGATGCGCTCGCGACCTCCCACTCCCCGCGATGCCCCTCGCCTTGCCGAATCGCGGCTTGAGACATGTGCAGGCCACGTACGCGATTCCACACGACGGTCGAACTTGGCTCGATGCCGATGGTTCTGCCGCGCTTCGCATCGTCGTATGTGAGCTCGCCATAGAGCGCGGCGACGAGATTGCTATGGCCGAGCATCAAGTGCTCCCACGTGTTGGCCATCGAATCTTCGAGATCGAGCATGACGCCGGGCGCGCCCGAGTTGAGCATTTTGACCACCAACTCCGCGTCGTCGGCGGGACCGGTCATCTGATTGCGCTGATCTTGGCACCAGGCCGGCAAGTCGATGCGCCAGTTGGTGGTGGTGGCTTCCGACGGCGGAAGATACGTGGGGAGCTCTCCTTGATGGGCGCGCTCGAGCCGCACGGCTCGTGCGCGCGCCAAGGCCTGCTGCCGCGGCGTGAACCGCTCGTGCAGCGGGAGCAAGAACTCCGCGAATCCCGCCGGCAGATCGCGCTCGAGCGCGAAATCCGCTGGGGCGACGTTCATCTAGAAGTTAACAACCTCTCCGTGACCATTGCTGTAGAACTGCTCGGCTTCGGTCGAACCGTGCAGCGCGGTCGTCGAGGATTGACCCTCGCTGATCGTCTGCGCAACTTCGTCGAAGTAGCCCGTTCCAACCTCGCGCTGGTGGCGGGTAGCGGTATATCCGTCGGCTTCCGCAGCGAACTCGAGTTGCTGGAACTCGGCGTAGGCCGACATGCCGCGCTCTTTGAAGTCGCGCGCCAGTTCGAAGAAGCTGTAGTTGAGGGCGTGGAAACCCGCGAGCGTGATGAACTGGAATTTGTAACCCAGGTCGTTGAGTTGTTCGCGGAACGTCGCGATCGACGCATCGTCGAGCTTCTTCTTCCAGTTGAACGAGGGCGAGCAGTTGTAGGCCAAGAGCTTGCCCGGGAACTTGGCGTGGATCGCCGTGGCGAACTTGCGAGTGACCTCGATATTAGGTTCCGAAGTTTCCATCCAGAGCAGATCGCAATACGGCGCGTAGGCGAGGCCGCGCGCGATGCACGCATCGACGCCTTCACGCGTACGGTAGAAGCCTTCGGGCGTACGCTCGCCCGTAATGAACTGCTGGTCGATTGGGTCGATGTCGCTGGTTATGAGCGTCGCGGCTTGCGCGTCGGTGCGGGCAATGATGATCGTCGGAACGTCGAGCACATCGGCCGCGAGCCGGGCTGCGATGAGATGGCGCACGGCTTGCTGCGTCGGAATCAGCACTTTGCCGCCAAGGTGGCCGCACTTTTTTTCCGAGCTGAGCTGATCTTCCAAGTGCACGCCGGCCGCGCCGGCTTCGATCATGGCTTTGGCGAGCTCGAAGACGTTGAGCGGTCCGCCGAATCCGGCTTCCATGTCGGCGACGATCGGGAGAAAGTTCCGCGGCGTGCCGCGGCCTTCAACGGTCTCAACCTGATCGTAGCGTTGCAGCGCGTTATTGATCCGCTTGACCAGTTGCGGTACCGAATTGACGGGGTAGAGGCTTTGGTCGGGATAGACGTTGCCCGCCGAATTCGCGTCGGCGGCTGCCTGCCAACCGCTGCAGTAGATCGCGTTGAGGCCGGCTTTCGCGGCTTGCACCGCCTGGCCGCCGGTCATCGTGCCGAGGGCCGGGGTGGCATTGGGCTCTTGGAGCAGCGACCACAACCGCTCGGCGCCCAGGCGCGCAAGGGTCTGTTCGATTACCACGCTGCCTTGGAGTTTGCGGACGTCTTCGATGGAGTAGGGGCGCTCGACACCAGCCCAGCGATTCGTGCTCACGGTAGCTCCTTCATTATTGGATCGCTCAATTGGTCCATTGGATCGGTTCAATTGGATGGTGCATTTGCAATCGTTGGACCGATATACTTTTATACTAGGTCTACCAAGCAGATGTCAACCCGCGGCAATAGCAGATTCAAACCCACAGCATTGGTATCGGGCCAAGCTCGCTTGGTTACTATGAGGTTGGCACAATCTCAACACGGCATTTGCGTCACCTCAACAAATGAAAACGCACGCGTAGTCCATAAGTCCCGAAAATGCAAACCGTTCGAATTGCCGCACTTATCGCGGCGCTGACACTTTTGTGCGCGCAACTCGCGTTTGCGGCGCCACCGATGGCGCCGAGTATGCAAGACGTCTTGCGCATCACCGATGCGATGGCCGACTTCAGCAGCGTCGCGATCTCGCCGGACGGCTCGCGCGTCGCGTTTCAGAAGAATTTCAAGCACGCAAGCACGCTGTGGCTTACGAATCTTTCGACCCATCGAACCGTGCAATTGTCGGCCGGCGCCAAAGCCGATGCGACGAATCCGGCGTGGTCGCCGGATGGAAAGCGGGTCGCTTTTCTCTCCGATGCGCACACCAAAGGCCGCGCTTCGCTGTATGTCGCTGGGGCGAACGGAAGTGGTGTCCATATGCTCGCGGTGCTCGGCGGTTTGCCGCAGCGCTTGACGTGGTCGCCCGACGGGAAGCATCTCGCGATGCTCTACATCGCGAAGCCGCACCGCATGGCCGGCGCGCTCGCGCCGGGCGCGCGCGACGTCGGCGTGATCGGCAGCGTCACCGATGAACAACAGCTCGCGACGGTGGATGCGAGCAGCGGCGCGGTGAATCTCGTCACGCCGGGTAGCGACTACGTCTACGAATATGCGTGGGCGCCCAATTCAAGGAGCTTTGCCTGCACGTATGCGCGCGGCAACGGCGACAACAACTGGTGGGTCGCGAAGCTCGCGACCGTGCCGGCCGCCGGTGGCGCTCTACACGATATCCTCGCGCCGAAATTTCAGATCAACGATCCAACGTGGTCACCGGACGGCACGCACGTTGCGGTTATCGGCGGGTTGATGAGCGACTTCGGCCCGGTGGGCGGAGACGTATATGTCGTCGATGCCCAGAGCGGCGACTCGCGCGACGCTACGCCTGATGCAAAATTCAATGCAGCGGACCTGCGCTGGGCGACGGCCGGACACATGCTCGTCGTTGCGCACGTGATGGGTTCGCTGCATTTGCTCGATCTCAATCCGCAAACTGGTGCGACGACGACGTTGATCGGTAACGAAGAGGCGCTGCGGAGCGTCTCCATCGCGCGCAACGACACAATTGCCCTCGTGCGCAGTTCGTTCTCGGCTCCCCCGGAAGTTTGGGCCGGTAGCGCAAACAGGCTGCGCGCCATTACGAATACCAATGCGACCGTGCCGAACCTCAGTGGGAAGGCAACGTCACTGACGTGGAAGAGCGATCCGTTTACCGTGCAAGGCTGGCTCGTATATCCGCTGCACTACGATGCGTCGAAAAAGTACCCGATGGTGATGATCGTGCACGGCGGTCCGTCATCGGAATCTGTCCCGGGCTACAATGGTCGCTTCGCCGCGGCGCTCACCGCGCGCGGCTACTTCGTGCTTGAGCCCAATCCGCGGGGTAGCTACGGACAAGGCGAGGCGTTTACCAAGGGCAACATCAAGGACTTCGGCTACGGCGACTGGCGCGACGATCTCGCCGGCCTTGATGCAGCAATCGCCGCTGCACCGATCGATCCGAATCGCCTCGGACTCTTCGGGTGGAGTTACGGCGGCTACATGGCGATGTGGGCCGAAACGCAAACGACGCGCCTCAAAGCGATCGTCGGCGGTGCCGGCATCGTGAGCTGGCAGTCATACTACGGCCAGAACAAGATCGACCAGTGGATGATTCCGTTCTTCGGCGCGTCGGTCTATGACGATCCGGAGGTCTATGCAAAGAGTTCGCCGATCACGTACATCAAGAACTCGCACACGCCGATCCTGATTCTCCAGGGCGAGCGCGACGAAGAAGTGCCTGCGCCGCAAGCCTTCGAGTTCTATCACGCGATGCAAGCGCTTGGCGTTCCGTCGGAACTTGTCGTCTATGCCGATGAAGGTCACGGTCCACGTCAACCCAAGAATCAAATCGATATTCTGGTGCGCACCGTCGGCTGGTTCGACAAATACTTGCACTAAGTGTACTTGTCATCCCGAGCGTAGGTGCGTGACTTTGTCATCCCGAGCGTAGCTGCGAAGCAGCGTAGTCGAGGGACCGTCGCGACATGTCGGAAGAACATATGTGCCCGTTTGCGGCTACACGGGCCTCGACGTAGAGCCATTTTCCGGCTTATCACTGGGTCTCCCGCGAAACAGTTGCGCAAGCTCGACGATCGCGGCAAATAAGTGGCAGGGCTTTTATAAAGAACGAGGCGCCGCATTACTGCGACGCCTCGTGCGCTTCGATGGGTCGGTCGAACGTGACACCTTGAACGATTCGACAATACCACATCGTCATCGACTTCGCAACGCGGGTGGGCGTCGCGGCTGGAGCGCCCGGGAATCGAACCCGGAGCCAAACAAGGTGTCACGTTGTCAGTCGACGCCATCGAAACGCCCCAGCAGCCCTCGTATCCCACCGAGCAACAAGATTGTCTAGAGGCCGTGGAGTTGTATGCTATGAGCATGAGCGTACAGGTATACGGGTGCAACCACATCGCGATCGAGGTCGATAACATCGAGCGCGCGGTTGCTTTTTATCAAGACGTCTTCAATCTGGAGCGAATGAGCGAAGGCGAAGGCGACGCGTTCTTCCGACTGGGCGAGCACCAATTCTTGGCGATGTTCGAAGTCGATCGGGTGCAGCAAGATCGCATTCGCCATTTTGGTTTGATCGTGCGCGACGAGGCACAACTGCGCGAAGTGCGTGAGAAAGTTCAGACCAAATACGGACTCAAGCTGAACCCGCCGTTCCGCTGCGACTTCTACGATCCGTTCGGTAACCGCGTGCAGGTCGTTGATCTCCACGACGAATCAATGGTCTGGTTGCTGCCGTATCGCGAAGTGCAGGACGCCGGGATCAAGTTCTAACGCGGCGTCGCGGTCGCCCAGGGATACGGCGTGCCGAAGCAATCCGGTGCGGGCAGCGTCTGATAGGGTTCGTCAGCGGGGCCATAGTCCTCGTTGCAACTTCCGTTCAGCACCCGGTAGGCGTGAGTTTGTTCATAACATGGCCCGGCATTCGCATCGTAGATAATGAAATGCCGCGGCGGGCTCGCGTAGTCGACCCATGCGATCCGGAGCGTGTCCGACTTGATATAGCGTTCAATCCGTCGCAACGCGTCGCGCTCTCGCGCAGTGAGTTCTGGCACGCCGGGCTTCCCTACGTCGGCAGCGGCATACGTTACCGGCGGCGCGTGCGGCGCACGAAAGTAGCGGTAGTCCGGTTGACATTGGATCCCCGCGCCAACACGGATTATCGTCGCGGGAGGCGATGTTGTCGCGCCGACGAGCGCGGCGACAAGCAAAAGCCCAATCGCCGCGCGCATCTATACCAACGTAGGTAAGGGCAACGACGGGCGGGTCGAAAGATCCGGACGCAGTTCGGTCGTGTACTCCAGCGCCCGATCCATCATGCGCAGCGCAAAATCCATCTGCGGATCGCGTCCGTCGCGATAGTCTTGCGGTGCAAAGTCCACGTCGTAGTCGGGATCCGTGCCGTAGTTCTCGACCTTCCAACCGACATCGGAGAACCAGAAGGAATACTCCGGCTGCGTCGTTAGCGTGCCGTCCACCAGATGGTGATACGGATTGATCCCGATGACGCCGCCCCACGTGCGTTTACCAACCAGCGGTCCGAGCTTGTAGAGCTTGAAGCAGTGGCTGAAGATGTCCCCATCGGATCCGGCAAATTGATTGGTGATCGCCATCATGGGGCCCGCAACCGATTCCGGCGGATAGGGAATCGGCGTTCCGTAACGCGGCACGTCGTAGCCGACGCGCTTGCGTCCGAGTTTCTCGAGCAGCAGCGGCGAGACATGACCGCCGCGGTTATAACGCACGTCGACGATCAGGCCGTTGCGGTCGAACTCGCTGAGATAGCCGCGATGAAACTCGGCGAAACCCCATGGGCCCATGTCGGGAATGTGGATGTAGCCGACGCGGCCGTTGGTCTTGTCGTGCACGTAGCGGCGATTGGCTTCGACGAATGCGCGATAGCGCAAGAGTGACTCATTCGCAAGGGCTTTGACCAGCACCGTCCGCTCTTCGTCTTTGCCCGTGCGTACGGTGACCGAGATATCTTTCCCGGCGCCGTTGACGAGTAAGCGATCCGGTGCAAGACTGCGCGTGAGGCGTTTTCCGCCAAGTGCGACGAGCACGTCGCCTTCACGAATGTCGAGGCCCGGTTCGGCAAGTGGCGAATCCTCGCTGCGATTCCACGAATCACCACGATAAATGCGCGCGATGCGGTAGCCGCCACGCTCGTCGTCCCACGTGACGTCTGCCCCGAGGAAGCCCCGTTGATATTGCGGCGGAATGCGGTAGTCACCACCGTATTCGTACGCGTGCGAGGTGCCAAGCTCGCCCTGCATCTCCCAGATGACATCGGAGAGTTCGGTACGCGTGCGCACGCGCGGTAATATGCTCTTGTATCGATCGTAGACGCGATCCCAGTCGATGTCGCTCATGTCCTCGACCCAGAACTGTTCGGTCTGCAAGCGCCACGCTTCGCGATACATTTGGGCCCATTCGTCGCGCGGCTCGATTTCGACGTTGGCGCGATCGAGATCGATCCACCCGCTCTTGCGGCCCGATTCGGTCGACGGCTTTTCCGGCTCATCGTCGCTGAGATCGGCGGTGGCGTCGATGGCGCGCAGGCGATCGTTCGCGCGATAGACGAGCGTGTGGCCGTCGTTGCCCAGGCGTATTTCGCCGACGTCACTTGCGACCGTGGCTTGGCGTAAGTTTTCAAAGTCGTAGGCCAGGAGCGTTCCGCCCGAGGCTTCTTCGGCATCGTCGTCATCGTAGGCGTTCTTGATGCCGCGCACCGGAAAGCGCGTGTAGAGCACGCGTCCCTTTACCGCCACGAGCTGTTCGTATTCACCTTCCTCGACCGGGAAACCGAGCACGCGGCCGGCGATGCCGTCGAAATCGATGTCGATTCGCAACTCTTCGGGCTTGCCGTTTTTCTTTTCGGCATCGTGGTCGTGATCGTGGTCGTGCTCGCGGTGCACGGGACGCGGTTGCGGGACAAACGGCGACGGCACATCGCTACGCAATGTGACGACGAAGGGCCGCTGCGCTTGGGGAAAACTCAAGTCGAATTGCAGGGCGTCGTAGACCGGGTGAAAATCGCGGGTCGAGATGAAGTAGAGGTATTTTCCCTGCGGATCCCACGCCGGTGAATGATCGACGCGCAGCGGCGAGGTGACGTCGTGCACTTTGCCCGAGCGCACTTTGACCACGCGGATGATCGACGCGCCGCGCGTCGGCGACCAAACGTAGGCGATATAACGGCCGTCGGGCGAGAAGGCTAGATCTTGTATGCGGTTCGCGGGGCTCGTGTCGAGCACGCGCACTTTGCCTTCGTCGAGGTCGATCGCGCACAATTCGTGGCGATGATTGGCGAAGGCGATCACGTCGCTCGAAGGCGAAACGGCCAGTTCCGTGACCCGTCCGATATCGCCGCTGGTCACAATCTTCGGTTCGTCGGAACCGTCGGCGCGTTGCAAGGCGATTTGTTCGGCACCGGTTGCATCGGTCACGCAGGCAAAGCGCTTGCCGTCCTTGAGCCATTCCGTCAAGCGCGTGCGTACGCTGCTCGAACCGCCGTGATTGAGCACGGCGCCCTCGAACAGCGGCATCGTGAAGGCTTGACCTCGGGCGATGAAGGCGATGCGCGTGCCGTCGGGATTTGGAGCGAAATGTTCGAGCGATTCCGAGGCGGCTTCGAAGCGGCGCACCGTTTGGGGCTCGGCTGACGGGGTTTCGATCGCGATCTGGCTGTTATCGCCGCTCGCTAGATCGACGACGCTTATTGCACCGCCGCTCGAATAGACGATGCGCGAGCCGTCGGTCGATGGAAACCGCGCGTAGTATTCAGCTTCATTCGAATGGCGCGTGATTTCGCTACCGTCGAGCATACACGAGTAGATATTGCCGATGCCTTCGTGATCGGCGAGGAAGTAAATGCGATCGCCGATCCACATCGGCCATGCGGGATTGCCGTCGGGAAGCTTGAGCTTTTCGAAATCGCCGCGATGCGCCGCGTCGGTCCAAATCTCGCCCGAGGTTCCACCGCGATAGCGCTTCCAGCGCGCGGGATCGAACGCGTTGCGACCGAGTACGAGCGCACCGTCGGGCCCCATCGAAAACGCGCGCGCATGTCCAAGCTGCAGTTCGCGCGGCTCGCCCCCGTTGCGCGCAATTGCATACGGCCGCGTCTCACCTTCGAACCAGGTGCGCGCGTTGGCGACGAAGTGAATCTCCGCGCCGTCTGCGCTCCAGCCGACAACTTGCGCGAGGGACGAACCCAAAAACGTGAGGCGCTGAGGTTTGCCGCCGCCCGACGGCATGACGTAGACCTCGGGATTCCCATCGTCGTTCGAAATGAACGCAACGGTCGCGCCATCGGGAGAAAGCCGCGGCATCATACAGGTGCCGAAGCTCACGGTGAGACGCGTCGCGGTGCCGCCGGAGGTGGCAACGCTCCACAGATCGTCCTCGCACACGAATACGATGCGATCGCCCGCAATCGTCGGGTATCGGTAGTAGCCTTGACTCATGGTTCGCGGTGAGTTGGCGAATCCGGAGGCACGCTCTTGCGGCCGGCTATTACTTTGTGGTACAAAGTGAAGTATGCTGCAAGCTCGCCTTCCCGACAGCGCTCCCGAGCATGTCGCCGTCATCATGGACGGCAACCGTCGATGGGCCCGAGAGCATGGGCTCCCGATCGCCGAGGGCTATCGCCGAGGCGTTCGCTCGCTGCGCGCGGCGGTTCGCGCCGCCGCACATGCCGGCGTTGCACGGGTCACCGCTTACGGATTTTCGAGCGAAAATTGGCAACGTGAATCGCGCGAAGTGAGCCTCTTGATGGGGCTCTACGCAGCTTGCGCGCGCAGCGAGAAGCCGGATCTCGTGCGACAAGGCGTGCGGGTTGAAATCATCGGCGAGCTTGACGCCTTTGCATTGCCGGCGCGCGCCGCGCTGCGTGAACTCGTCGAAGCTACGCAACACAACACGCGCATCACGCTGGCGCTTGCGCTCAACTACAGCGGGCGCAACGAGATCGTGCGCGCGGTGCAGGCCGTTGCAACCGAGGTCGCGGCGGGGCGCCTACGTCCCGACCAGATCGACGAGGCGTTGCTGCGCGGTCAAATGTATGCGCCGCACGCACCCGATCCCGACCTTTTGATTCGCACCGGCGCCGAACATCGCGTTTCCAACTTCTTGCTCTATCAGTTGGCGTATACCGAGCTACTCACACTGCCGGTGATGTGGCCCGACTTCGACGAAACGACGTTTGCGCAAGCGCTCACCGTCTTCGGTGAGCGCCAGCGCCGTTACGGCGCCTAGTTTCAGAGCTTCCCTTGATTCATCGCGGCGGCGCGTCCTTCGTAGAGGAGCCGCCCGAGCGTTCCCATGAGATCGGCGCTGTTGTCGAGCTGATCGATGTGTGACACCAGCACCGGCGTCTGCGAGCGAACTTCGAAAGGCACCATCGTACCGTCGCCGGCCGCGAGCAATTCGGCGTGAAAGCCCCCGAGCGTGCGAAACAGCAGTTCGGCATACAGGGCATTAGCCCAACCGAACTCCTGGCGGGTAAATCGCCAATAGCCGTCGGGATAAAAGCTCTCGTGAATGAGGCCGTCTTCGGTATCGGTCTCTGCCAGTGTCGTGATGCTGTTCTCGATCTCGGTCGGGTCCGTTGAGGTGAGCGCACGTCCGATGATGCCGAGCGGCCACACGAAGCCGTAGGGCGTGTGCGGACTGCCCAGCCCCTGCGCATAGCGACCGCTGAAATACCATGGGTTGTCCATGCTCAGGACAAACGCGCGCGTGTTGAGATAGATCGGATCGTACGACGATGACCAATCGATGCCCGGGAGTTCGGTAAGATTGGGAATGTTCGCATCGTCCATCAGGTTGTAGTTGCCGTATCCGTCGGTCTCGTACGCGTACATCCACATGTTGCGCTGTGGATTGAAGAAAACGCCATAGCGTAAAATGCCGGTCATCACGCGGGACTCGAGCGCGTACGCCTCTTTGCTCAGCGCGGTGTCGCCGTAACCGATGCGCGCAAGCGATGCGATATCGCGCAGAGCGACGGCAGCCAGTGCATTCTGCGGGATGTTGAAGCGGTATTCCACGGGATCGTCCGACGGGCGGAAGGCACACCAGATCAGCCCGGTGCCTTCGTCGAACTCCTCTTTGGTTGGGACACGGTACGGGTAGTTGTACTTGCTACACTCACGGTGGTGCTCTTCGCAATTGTAGGTCACTACGATCTGTCGCAGCGCAACGTGAAGTTCGGGCGTAAAGATGCTACGGTCGTGGGTTGCGCCATAATAGACCTGCAATAACGCTACGGGCCACGCGATCGAATCGACCTCCCACTTGCGTTCCCATGTGTGGTAGTCTTCCTGGAATGCGTTTGCATAGACGTCCAGGTTGATCGCTCGTGCATTGCGCTCGATTACACCGGCGAAGCGATTGCGCAGCAGCGGATACGCGCGTTGAAACCGGACGTACGGAATCGTCTGTGCCGAGGAGTCGCGTAGCCACATCGCGGGAATGTCGCCGGTCTGCACGTAGGTCGTGCCGTCATCCTCGGGATAGAAATCGTGGAAGAGCGTGTGAAAGAGCGTTTCGGTCTGTACGCTGCGCGCGCGCGCGCCGGTCATCGGGACGATCAGAGTTTGCGCGATCAACATCGCAGCGATCGCGTGCAGCATCGAATCCTAGCGAACGGGCTCGAGCGCGAGCGCGTCGATCTTGCCGCGGCCGAGGCTAAACGTCATCACCAGCTTCCCGTGCTCGAAGACGAGCGTGTAAATCTCGCTCGTCAGTCCTCCAACCGTTGTGGATTCGTTGAAGAGCGCCTGCTCGAGGTTTCCGAGCGGATGCAGCGCAGACGCGTACGTGCGCACCGCGTTTTCGTCGAGTCGTACGTCGAGGCTTGGTGTGAGCAACGAGCGGTCGATGCGGCCTTCACCGAGTTGTGTGACGACTTGCTTTGCCAGTGCGGTGACGGCGGGGTCTTCGAAGACGCCCGGATGCGAGAGATCGGCGACAAGCGCGGGGTTCTTCACCGGCTCGACGATCTCGACCAGACTCTTTGCAAGCGGCACGAGGTCGACGCGATCGGCATTGGTGAGAATGACGAACGCCGTGCCGTCGTCGAGCACCAGTCCATCGTCGGCACTAAAACCATCGATGTACCCGGTATGCTGCGCGATGCGTAACCCGTACCAGGAGTTGGTGAAAAAGCCGAATCCGTAGTGCGTCGGCGACCCGTCCGCAAGCGTCCATGACGTCGTCATTTGATCGAAGCTGTCCGACGAAATGATGGTGCCGTCGTACAGATTCCACAACCACGAAAGGAGGTCGGGGACGTTGCTGCTCATCGAGCCGGCGCTAAACGCGATCGCCGGCGTGTCATTTGGACCGTCTTGCGCCGGTTGCCATTGCGAGCCGCCCCACGTACAGCCTTGGGCCACGTTTTGCGCAAGCGGCGGTGCAAAGGTGGTCGACGTGAGCCCAAGCGGCGCGGTAATACGCGTGGTGAGCAAGTTTGCGAAACTGGTCCTTGTTACGGATTGGAGTGCATTGCCAAGCAGATAGTAGTTGCTGTTGCTGTATTGCCACTGGGTTCCCGGCGTAAACTGCGGCGGCGCATTCAACGCGGAATCGAGCGTCTGTCCCGGATCGGTGTACGAGACAAGACCGCTGGTTTGCGAGAGCAGTTGCGCGACGGTTATGCCGCCGACGTCAGCGTTGAGCGGCAACGCGCTGCGATCGGCTTCCTGCATCACGAGCGCAGCGGTGAATTGTTTGGTAATCGATCCAATGCGATACACGGTGTAGTTGTTCGCAGGTACGCTTGCTGTGCATGTGCGCGTGCCGTAGCCGCGCACAAAGACGGCGTGTCCTTTTCGGGCGACGCCCACTGAGAGCCCTGGAATGTGGCTTGCGTGCATGACTTGCGCGACCACCGCATCGATCTTTGACGATTGCGCCGGCGTCAACGCCAGCGACGCAGCCAGGAGCGCCACGGGCAACATTACCGGAGTTGTTCCACAGCGGGCAGGGTGATTCCGTGTAGTTACCGCAATCCATCGTACCTTGGCAGGCATACTCGACATCGACACGTTGCTGCGCGATTTTAACGCCGGGCGTCCGCGCGGTCTCGCACGCGCAATCTCGTGGGCGGAGACCGGACGCGGCGCGGAGCTCATCCGGCAGCTGTATCCCAAGACGGGACGCGCATTGACGATCGGCCTTACCGGTCCGCCGGGCGTCGGAAAATCGACGCTTTCCTCGGCGATTGTCCGCAAGGCGCGAACGCTGGGGAAGACCGTGGGTGTTGTTTCGGTTGACCCAAGTTCTCCGTTTTCGCACGGTGCGTTGCTCGGCGACCGCATTCGGCTGATCGAACATTTTGTCGATCCCAATGTGTTTATCCGGTCGATGGCAAGCCGCGGACATTTGGGCGGCGTCGCCGGCGCAACCGCGGACGCGGTGTCGTTGATGGACGCATTTGGTCTCGAGGTGATTGTGATCGAGACCGTCGGCGTTGGACAAAGCGAGATTGAGATTGCCGAACTTGCGCAGACGACGCTGGTTGCATTGCAACCCGGCAGCGGTGACTCGATCCAGGTGCTCAAGGCCGGGATCATGGAGATCGCCGACATATTTGTCGTGAACAAAGCCGACCACCCGATGGCGAATCAAATGAAGCGCGAGATTCGTTCCATGATGAAGATGCTCGAATTCAAGGGTTGGGTTCCGGAGCTGGTCATGACGCAGGCGCTCTCGGGCGAAGGCGTCGACGATCTGTGGCGCGCGATCGAAGCGCACCGGGCATACCTTGACGAAACCGGCGAGATCGAAAGCAAACGGCGCGAAGCGTTTACGCATCAAGTGCGGCAACTCGTGCTCGGCAAGCTGCAAGAACGTCTCGAAGGCGAGCTTCACACGCACCTCTCGACCGATCTCGATCCGTACGCCGCCGCCGAGGCGTTGTTGCAGAGCTGGAGCTGATGCTTGTCATCCCTAGCGTAGCGAACGCAGTGAGCGTAGTCGAGGGACTGCCTCCAGCTACGGCCATCGTCGCGCAAGCGTACGACCGCATGCGCGCCTACGGCGCACCGCCGTACGCCGTCTATATCACGAACGAGAACGGTGACCACCATCGCATTGCATTTCGTGCTGCGGACGAGATGATGAACGACAGCGAATATAATCCCAGCCGAAGCAGCCTTTCGCCGGCGATCGTGTATCGCGCTTTTGTCGGCCCGCTCTCGATCACCGTGCACGAAGCGGTGGTGAGAGGCACGCCGCCGCCGACGACGCCGGCACCGAGCGTGAGCGCCGCGGTCGCCACACCCACACCGTCGGCGCTGCCGCCTGAAGAAGCAAATAGTTTGCTCTCGGACCTGCGCACGATCGCGGTGGTGAGCACCCGCGCGCATCCCGTGTACACCGCAACCTTGCAAGGCGTGGAAACCGTTGACGGGCACCAAACCGATCGTGTTGCGCTCAGCCCATCAACCGATCCGTCCCGTTACACGTTGCGCGATCTTTGGATCGATACGACGACGCACGACGTACGACGCGCCGACTACGTGACGCGCGATCAAAACGTGCCCGACGCCACCGTCTACTTGACGGTGGAGTTTGAACCGGTAGGCCCGTATTGGATCGCAGCCCACTGGATCGCGATCTACCATTTCTTGGGCAACCAGCCGCCGTTCTATCGAGAGCTGCGCATCGAGAAGATGCGCTTCCCCGACGCGCTTCCCGACTGGCTCTTCAATGCGCGGGGCTACCAGCTCCACTATATGGCCGGCGACGCCGATCCGCTCGCCAAGCTTTTTGACGGCCAGGCCCCCTGACGAGAGGCCTTGCGGGGCGGGCGGGGGTTTGGGAGAATAGCCTCCGTGACCCACCTAAAGAGGAAGCCCGCTTGGCAAAGATGATCGAGCGCCCCGCGGCTGCGGGCCGTACCGGCCCCGGCTCAGGCGCCACAGACCGCACGATCTCAGACGTCCCCCTCAAGGCCGTGTATCAGCCCGGGGACGTCGAGCGCGTTGAACCGCTGCCGGGCGAGTATCCCTACACCCGCGGCATCCATCCCAACGGCTATCGCGACCGCCTTTGGACGATGCGCCAATTCGCCGGCTTCGGTAATGCCAAGCAAACCAACGAGCGCTATCACTTTCTGCTTGCCCAGGGACAGCACGGGCTTTCGGTCGCCTTCGACATGCCGACGCTGATGGGCTACGACTCCGACGCGCCGCAGTCGCGCGGTGAAGTTGGCAAGTGTGGCGTGGCGATCGACTCGCTGCACGATATGGAAGTGCTCTTCGACGGCATCGACATGGCCGACATCACCACGTCGATGACGATCAACGGCCCGGCAGCGATCGCCGTTGCGCAATATATCGCGGCGGCTGAGAAGAAGGGGATCTCGCGCAAGTTGCTCGGCGGGACGATTCAAGCCGACATCCTCAAAGAATATATCGCGCAGAAAGAGTGGATCTTTCCCCCGCGTCCGCACATGCGGGTGATCGTCGACATGATCGAGTTCTGTACGGCCGAGATGCCGAAGTGGAACACGATCTCGATCTCCGGTTATCACATCCGCGAAGCCGGCTCGACGGCTGCGCAAGAACTTGCGTTTACGCTCGCCGACGGTTTTGCCTACGTCGAAGCCGCGATCGCACGTGGACTCGACGTCGACGACTTCGCGCCGCGCCTCTCGTTCTTTTTCAACTCGCACATAGATTTCTTCGAAGAAATCGCGAAGTTCCGCGCGGCGCGACGCATCTACGCGCGACGCATGCGCGAACGCTACGGTGCGAAGAATCCGAAATCTTGGCAGTTGCGCTTTCATACGCAGACTGCTGGTTGCAGCGCGACCGCGCAGCAACCCGAGAACAATATCGTGCGTGTCGCCTACGAGGCGATGGCAGCGGTGCTCGGCGGTACGCAGTCGTTGCACACGAATTCGATGGACGAAGTGCTCGCGCTACCATCCGAAAAGTCCGTCGAGATCGCGCTGCGTACGCAGCAGGTCTTGGCGTACGAAACCAACGTGACCAACGTCACCGATCCGCTGGGCGGATCGTACTTCGTCGAAGCGCTCACCGATGAAATGGAGCGCCAAGCCGAATCCTACTTCGAGCAGATCGAGGGTTACGGCGGCGTGATCGAAGCGATCGAAGCCGGCTTCTTCCAAAAGGAGATCGCCGAAGCGAGCTATCAGTATCAGCGTTCGATCGAATCGAAAGATCGCATCATCGTCGGGGTCAACTACTTCGAGCGCGATGCCGAGCGTATGGAGATCGACCTTCTCAAGATTACGGAAGAGGTTGCGCAGGGCCAGGCGCGCGATTTGAAAGCGCTTCGCGCCTCGCGCGACAACAACCGCGTGCAGCAGACGCTGGAGCGTTTGCAACGGGCCTGCCGCAGCGAAGGGGACAACGTCATGCCGCACCTCATCGACTGCGTCAATGCTTACTGTACCGAGGGCGAAATCGTCGAAGCGATGGCCGCCGTTTACGGGCGCTATACGGAACGATCGGTGTTTTGATATGCAGATAGCCAACGATATGGAGCGTCGCCGGGTGCGGCGTACGCTCTCCGAAGTCAAGAACAAGCTCGAAGAAGCTCTACGTTTGAGCGAGCAGAACCACAACAAAGGAAAGCATGTCCAATCGACCACTACGGATCGTCGTCGCTAAAGCGGGTCTCGACGGCCACGATCGCGGAGCCAAAGTCATCGCGCGCGCCCTGCGTGACGCGGGGATGGAAGTGATCTATACCGGGCTGTTTCAAACGCCGGAACAGATCGTGCAAACCGCGATTCAGGAGGATGCCGACGGCATCGGCCTTTCGATTCTCTCGGGCGCGCACATGACGCTCTTTCCGCTGGTGATCGATCAGCTCAAGGCGCAAGACGCCGAGGATGTCGTCTTTTTCGGCGGCGGCACGATCCCGCCGGAGGATGCCGACGAACTGCGCAAGCGCGGCGTAAAGGCGGTTTTTACGCCCGGTGCGCCCCTCCAAGACATCGTTGACTTCGTAGAACTCGAGTGCGGCAAACGCCGCGAACGCGTAGGATAATCCCTTGAAGGTTCGTACTCGGGTCGCGCCGTCGCCGACGGGCGATCCGCATGTCGGCACGGCATATGTCGCGCTGGTCAACTATGCTTTCGCTAAACATAGCGGCGGCGAGTTCATCCTGCGCATCGAAGACACCGATCAAGTGCGCAGCACACCCGAGAGCGAAAAAGCGATCCTCGATTCGCTGCATTGGTTTGGCGTAACTTGGAGCGAAGGTCCCGATGCCGGCGGTCCACATGGGCCGTATCGGCAGAGCGAACGCACCGCAATCTATCAGCGCTACGCGCGTGAACTGCTCGAAGCCGGCCACGCGTTCAAGTGCTTTTGCACCCCCGAGCGCTTGGAGCAGATGCGCGAGGAGCAGCGCGCGGCGAAGCAGCCGCCGCACTACGACGGCACCTGTCTGCGCTATACGCACGAAGAAGTCGCGCGACGCGAGGCGGCCCGTGAACCGTACGTCGTCCGCTTGAAAGTGCCGACCGAAGGCGCGTGCGTCTTCGAGGACTTGCTGCGCGGCACGATCACAGTCGAGTGGAAGACCGTCGACATGCAGGTCTTGCTCAAGGCCGACGGCTTTCCGACCTACCATCTCGCCAACGTCGTCGACGACCACCTGATGGAGATCACCCACGTGATCCGCGGCGAAGAGTGGATCAGCTCGGCGCCCAAACATCTTTTACTCTATCGCTATTTCGGCTGGAACGCGCCGATGCTGTGCCACTTGCCGCTGTTGCGCAATCCCGATAAGAGCAAGCTCAGCAAACGCAAGAATCCAACGAGCATTCTCTACTACCGCGGGCGCGGCTATCTCGCGCAAGCCTTGATGAACTTCTTGGGCATCCTCATTGACGCGCGCAACGACAATCCCGAGCTCATCGGCGCCCCACTCTTAGAAGAGATTGTCGAACACTTCGAACTGACGAACATTGCGCTTGGCGGTCCGGTTTTCGACATCCCGAAGTTGACGTGGCTCAACGGCCAATGGATTCGCCGGCTAAGCATTGCCCAGTTCATGGAGTTGCTCGAGGCGTGGGGATTTGTCTGGCCCGGCGCGATCGCGCCGGCGCAGCGCGAGCACATCGCGCGCATCGCCATGTCGCGGATCGAGACGCTAGCCGACTTCGGTTCGGCGATCGACTTCTTCGTGAACCGGCCGGAGCTTTCGCGGCGCGATTTCGAATTGCCGAAGGTCACCCCGGATCAAGCCAGAGCCGTGCTCGACGGCGCGATCACCGATCTCCTCACGCTCGAGGGCGCATCCTGGTCTGAATCGGCCATCGGGGAGAAGCTCAAGTTGGCCGCCGCAAACCAAGACATGAAGTTCAAAGATGTTGCGCGGCTGTTCTACATCGCGATAACCGGAGGTCCGACGGGCTTGCCGCTCTTCGATGATATGGAGATCCTCGGAAAGCAAGAGTCATTGCGGCGCTTGGAAAACGCCAGGGAGGCATTGCACTAGTGGCCGTCCGCGCAATCATCCTAGCCGCCGGCAAGGGCACCCGCATGAAGAGCCGCACTCCCAAGGTGCTGCACGAAGTCTGCGGCCGCCCCATGCTGTGGTATACGCTTCGCGAACTACGAGCGGCCGGCATCGACGACATGCTCGTGGTGACGAATCCCGAACTGCAAACACGCATTGCGGAGTTCGGTGTCCCCGGGGTCATCCAGAACGAGCAACTCGGCACGGGTCATGCGGTCAAGATCGCGCTCGACGCGAGCGCACCGCGCCCGGGTGCGCAAGTTGTCGTTGCCTACGGCGATATGCCGCTCGTCCCACGCGAAGTTTTTGCGCGAGTGGTGGGCGCGCTCGATGGCGGCGTCCCTGCGACGATGGCGCTCGTAACCGTGAGGATGCCACTCCCATCGAACTTCGGGCGTATCGTGCGCCGCGGCGAGAACGTCGAACGCATCGTCGAAGCGCGCGATGCCGATCCGAACGAGCTTGCTATCGACGAGATGAACGCCGGGATCTATGCCTTCGATGAAAATGCGCTGCGCGATGCGGTCGGTGCGCTCAAGAGCGACAACGCTCAGAAGGAATACTATCTTACCGATGCCGTTGCGCACTTCGTGCAACAGGGCAAAACCGTACGGCCGGTTGAGGTTAGCGATTATCTACACACGCTCGGGATCAACGATCGCACGGAGCTTGCGATTGCGCGACGTGAGATGAACGCGCGCATCTGCGCCGCGCACATGCGCGACGGTGTGACGATTATCGATCCCGCGACGACCTATCTCGAGCCCGAGCTGCGCATCGGGCGCGACACCGTGCTCTATCCAGGAACGAGCATTTCGTTGCTCACGACGATCGGCGAGAACTGTACGATCGGTCCGCACTCGCGCATCTCCGCATCGAGCATCGGCGACGGCGTCGAGATTCGCGAGAGCGTGGTGGTCCAGAGTGAGATCGGGAGCGATTCCAAGGTCGGGCCGTTCGCGCACATTCGCGGGCACGCGCAACTCGAAGGGCGTAATCGTGTCGGCAATTTCGTCGAAGTAAAGAACGCAAAGTACGCGCTTGGCGTGAAGTCCGCGCACCTCTCCTACGTCGGTGATGCCACCGTCGGCGAGGAGACCAACATCGGAGCCGGTACGATCACCTGTAACTTCGATGGCGTGCAGAAGCACCACACGAAGATCGGTAAGAACGTCTCGATCGGTTCGAACACGTCGATCGTTGCGCCGCGCACAATCGGCGACGGCGCACTGACCGGCGCGGGCTCGGTCGTGACCAAGGACGTTGCGGCCGGCGAACGCGTCGCCGGCAACCCCGCCAAACCAATTCCGAAGAAGTAGGCTGCTTCAGCGACCGGTGTAGATGAAGTAGACCTCCACAGTTCGGTTCCGATCCATCTTCACCGTACACGAATTGCGCGTTTGCGAATCGCACCCCGAACCCCAGTGATCGATTTGCGTAGTGGCGGTACCGAGCGCCTGAATCGTCACCGACGTTCCGCTCGCAAAGCGCTCCACGCAGCCGCCGGTGAACGGCCGGCAGTCACTCACGATTTTCCCGGGAGGACGCACTTCGAAGACACCGGGCGTCTCGTTTGCATGTCCCGCCTGTTTGCCCACCATGAGAATTTTCAGGGTCATATCGCCGCTCGTTGCTTTGGCGTCGGCCCACTCGGCGCTGATCGCCTTGTCGCCATCCATTACGAGACGACAGGGGCCAACAGGCTGACCGCTGCACGCGCCTTCCCAGCGCACCAACTTCGAGGTGTCCGGTCCTCCACCGCCGGAGTGCGGCCATTGCGTGATCGTGACGTTCGTCCCCTGCGCAAAAGATTGCGTGTGCCCGTTTGCAGAGAGGGTGAGATTGCCGGGATTGGCGATCAGGATTCCGGCATACTTGCTGTTGTATGTGTAGGTAATTTTGTACGAACGCCGCTCGACGGAGACCGACTTGTTCCCGTCCATTCGAACGCGGCACGTATTGCCGCTCGTCCCTGCGCAGGCGCCACCCCACGTAAATGCAGACGACGTGTCGACGTGAATCGACACTTCCGTCCCGGCGGGAAATTCGTGCGTGCAAGCGCTCACCGCACAGAGCGCGTCGATGCCCGACGGCGTCGTGGTGATATAGGCGGCGGGAATTCCGCTCGCCGCCTGCTGCGAGATCGTCAGGCGGTGGGCTGTACTCTGCGCGACGGCCTGCACCGAGGCAACCGAAACGAGCGCCACGATCGCGGCGATAGCTACTACGTGTTTCATAGCGACGCTACATTCCGGCGGCTGTCTTGATGCGGGCGATTGCCGCGTCAGCTTGACCTTCGAGCACCTTGGCTGCATCCGCTTCCGCAGCCGTTGGCGCCGAATAGGAGAGATCGAGGGAGTTCATCAGCATCGCGAGATGATCCCGAAGCTTCGACGGCAGCATGATGTCCGCCTCACTCGAGCGATAGTTCGGTTCATAGACCGCCGTTACCGCGCTCTCGACCGCCGAGCGCTGAGCAGGCGGCAACGACGCCATCTTGTTCTGCGCGGCGTTGACAGTCGTATCGAGTTCGTCGATCTTGTTCGAGAGTTCGGTGGCAAGCGCCAAACGCGACGGCAACGCATCCGCGGCCGGATCGAAGCGCGGATCGAGCTGAAGCTTGAACGTCGCCTTGCTGACAGTTCCGCCGTAGTTCAACACCACGGTGTAATCGCCGGGGAGCGTCGTCGGACCGGGAAGGTCATCGCGGAAGTCATCGGTCGGGACGAGGTGCTGACCAACGATTTCCGGGGCTCCGGCGTAGCGCAGGTCCCATAGGAACTTGTTCGTCCCCGGCGCGACTGCCGTCTCTCGCGCGAGCTGATAATTTGCGACGCTGATCGCGTCCATCGCGGTCAGCTCGTCGCGCGAATACTTCTTCGCCTTCTTATTCTTGAGATGTAGCGTGAACGTACGAATCGTCTTGCCGCTTGCATCTTGAAAGGCAAGCGTCACCGGCGTGCGTCCGTTGTAGTTGGACGGGAGATTGAAGAAGACGGTCGCGCCATAGTCGGGATTGTCGCCTGACGGACCACCATAGCCACCGCCGCCGTACGCGTGCGTGAGCCACGCCGTTTCGGGCGCGAAGACCTGCGCCGCGGATGTCGAGGGTGACGATTCGCGCGCGATATCTTCGACCTGCTGCAAGTGATCGAGCACCCAGAACGAGCGCCCGTGCGTTGCAATCGCGACTTCACCTTCGCGGGCGTTGATCGCAATGTCGCGAACCTCAGACGGCGGCAGATTCAGCGCAAGTGATTGCCACGACTGGCCGCCATTGAGGCTGACGTACACGCGACTGCGCGTTCCGGCGAACAGCACGCGTGGCTCGCGCGGGTCGACGCGCACGGCATAGACGGTCTGATCCGACGCAATGCCGTTCGTCATCTGCGTCCAGTTCGCGCCGCAATCTGTCGTTTTGAAGATAAAGGGACGCATGTCGTCCCACATGTAGCGCGATGCCGTAACAAACGCGGTGCATGCGTCGGTCTGCGACGGCTCGAAGCTCGTGATCCGAGACCAGAGCGAACCCATTTGCTTCGGCGTTACATCTTTCCAGTTCGCACCACCGTCTTGCGTGACGTGAACGAGTCCGTCCGCCGAACCGGCCCAGATCGTGTCTTTGTTCACGGGCGAAAAGCCGAGCGATGCAATGTCAGGGAACGTCTCGGCACCGGTCTGATCCCAGTAGACGTCACCGCCACTCGGACCTTCGGTCGACTTGTCGTTTCGCGTCAAGTCCGGACTGATCACTTTCCACGTGCGCCCGTAGTCGTCGCTGCGGAAGAGGACCTGCGCCGCTTCGAAGAGCGTATGCGGTTCCGCGGGCGAGAACATGACCGGGTGCGTCCAGCCGAAGCGATATTTTTGTTCGCTCGCCTGATGCCCCGGAAGATAGCCGGCCCACGGCGTGACGTTCTTTTCGTCGCCGGTGGCATAATCCAGACGCGCAAGCACGCTGTAATATGCGCCCCCATACGTGACCGTCGGATTGTTTGGATCGACGGCAACGTACGTGCTCTCGCCGAGGGCAACACCATGGACGACGTTTAATCCTAGCCCTTCGTTCGATGCACTGGGGATTTCGAATGCGCCGGCGTCCTGCATCGCGCCGTACATGTGGTACGGAAATTGCCCGTCGAGCACGATGTGGTAGAACTGTGAAAGCGGCTGATTCGTCGTGGTGCTGAACGTCTTGCCGCCGTCAAGCGACACATTCGCGCCGCCGTCGTCGCCGATGATCAAAAGCTTCGGATTACGCGGATTGATCCAGATGATGTGATTATCACCCAGACCCGGACCGAGCGGTTTCCATGTGTGCCCGCCGTCGGTCGTCTTGAACACGCTATCGACATTGGGGGCGTAGGCGACTTTCCAGTTGGTCGGGTCGACATAGATCGCCATATAGTAGAATGCGCGTTGACGAAGTTTCCACTCGTCGTTGACGCGCGACCATGTCGCGCCGGCATTGTCGGACCGAAAGACGCCGCCGTCCTTCGCTTGCACGACGGCATAGACGACATTTGAATTGTTCGGGGCCACGGCGACGCCCATCTTGCCGAGCAGGCCTTTGGCAAAGCCTGGGTTCGTAGAAATCTTCTTCCAGGTTTTGCCTGCGTCGGCCGTTTTGTAGATCGCGCTGCCCGGTCCGCCGCTCGTCAGAGCCCATTCGGTGCGCTGCGCTTGCCACATCGTCGCGTACAATACATTCGAATTCTTCGCATCCATGACGATGTTGTTCGCGCCGGTCTTGTCATCGACGAAGAGGACTTTCTGCCAGGTCTTGCCGCCGTCGACGGTCTTGTACACCCCGCGATCGGCATTGGGCTTGAAGACGTGGCCCATCGACGTCGCATACACGATGTTGGGGTTGTGGGGATCGATGACGATCGAACTCGTCTGTCGCGTCTCGCGCAGACCTGCGTATCGCCAGGTTTCTCCGGCGTCGGTCGACTTATAGATCCCGTCGCCGTTGGCCCAGTCGCCACGAATATCGCTCTCGCCGGTGCCGACGTAAATAACTTTTGCATTCGACTGCGCCACGGCAATGGCACCGATGCTATTCGAGATCTTGCCCATTTTGCCGTCGCTGATGTTGTCCCAGGAGTTGCCGGCATTGTCGCTTTTCCAGACACCGCCTTGCGCGCCGCCCATATAAAAGAGATTTGGGTCATCGGGTACCCCAGCCACCGCGACCACACGGCCGCCGATATACGGCCCGACGAGACGCCACTCCATCTTGCTCAGCAGTTTTTCCGATGCGGAGCCGGAGGCAGCGGGAACAGCACTTGGAGCCATGGCAAAAGCCGCGGCTAGGAGAGTAGCAACAATACGCTTCATCCAGGCGCTATACCGCTAGTTTTTTAGGGTTCCTGTGTGGTCGGCCAACCGTTTGATCGCGTCGAGCGTTTGTACCAAGTCTGCGTCGGTTGTACGGTGATTCAGAATGCAGATGCGAATCGCGCGATGCGTGCCGACCGTTGTCGACGACGCGACCGCTTCGCCGCTCTCCTGGAGCGCGATCACCAGTTCATCGTTGAAGCGATCGAGCTGGTCTTCGTCGAGATCCGGACGCCGATAGCGAAAGCACACGATATTGAGCTGAATCGGCGCGAGCAATTCGAAGTCGCGATCGGCATCGATCAAGTCACCGAGCAGCCGCGCTTGCCGCACGTTGGTATCGATCGCCGCGCCGATGCCCTGCGCTCCGAACTCTTTCATGGTAAACCAGATCTTGAGCGCGCGGAAACCGCGCGAAAGATCGACGGTGAAATCCGTAAACCAGGGCTGGGCGCTCGCGAGCCCGCGCGGCATGCGCGTGAGATAGTTCGGCGTTGACGCGAACGTTTCACGATGCAGCTCGCCGTCGCGCACTAACAAGCAGCCGGCATCGTACGGCACCTGCACCCACTTGTGAAAGTCGAAGGCAATCGAATCCGCGCGCTCGATCCCGCGGAAGCGCGGCGCAAGAGTGGGTGAAAGCAGCGCGGGCGCACCGAGCGCGCCGTCGACGTGGTACCACAGGCCTTCGCGCTGCGCAAGCTCGGCGAGTTCATCGAGCGGATCGATCGCACCCACGTCGACCGTCCCGGCGTTCCCAATTAGCATAAACGGGCGATTGCCCGCAGCGCGATCCTCGGCCACGGCGCGCGCAAGCGCGCTCGGATCGACGCGATGCAACGAGTCGGTCGGGAGCACGCGCAGCGATCCACTGCCCAAGCCGCTCACCTCGAACGCGCGGCGCACGCAGCTGTGCGTCGCCGATGACGCGTAGCCGATCAACCGTCCGCCCTCGCGCGTGACACCGTGTTCGCGCACGCCGGTTCCGAGAGCGCGCGTGCGCGCGACGAGCACGGCAATGAGATTTGCCGCTGATGCACCGACTGTCAGCACGCCGCTCGCACGCTCGGGCAGGGAAAAGAGTTCGCAAAACCAGCGCAGTACGGCACGCTCGACGTACACCGCGCCGTGGTTGCGGCCGCCGACGTTAGGATTCATCGTGGCAGCGAGCAGATCGGCGAGCACACCAGTCGGCGTGCCTGCGCCCTGGACCCAACCAAAGAAACGTGGATGCGTGTTGCCGCTGCCATACGGCAAAATCATTTCAACGAAGCTGCGGTAGACATCGTCGAGCGCGGTGGGCTCCGTAGGAAGCGGCTCCTGCAGGCGCGCTTGCACCACTTCGGGCATCTCGCGCCAAACCGGCCCTTCGCGAATCCGCTCGAGATAGTCGAGCGCATCATCGAGTGCTGCGTGGCTCAAGTCACGAAAGGCAGGCCAATCTTTGGGGTCGAGCACAACTCGAAGGTTCGACGCATGAGCACGTCCTCTTCCCGCATGCGACGGGCACTCACCCAATAGAGCCGTATGAGCATTGCGATCGCCGTCGCCGCCATCACGTGTGCGATCCTCGGAGTGGTCGCGGCGCGAAGCCACGCACAGTTGCGCGAGCAACGTGCAAACGTGTGTGTCGTGCGTGAGCGTGAGGAATTTGTGCTCGATGCCGTGCGCGTATTGCTCGATGCCTCGCGCCGCTCGAGCGCCGCGGTCATCGAAGCGTTGGCGCAAACGATTCGCCGGCGCGACCCGGCAATCGATGCGGTGCTTGCATTCACACCGGCCGGCGATGAGCTCGAGTGCATCTTCGTCGACGGTGCGCGCGCCGAGCATTACAGCGGCGTGCGATTGCGGCGCGATGCTGGAGACTATTTACCCTCGCGCGCGGCGCTTGCCGGTCATCGCGCAAGCGGCTGCGATGGCACACTGATACCGACCGATCGTTGTGCGCTTGCGGTACCGATGGCCGATGGGAACGGATTGCGCGCGGTGATCTACGCATCGTCGTACGCTGTGGAAGATATCGACGGCGAAGAGACGATCGTGCGCACGATCGAGCACGCGGCCTCGCCCTATGCAATCGCGCTCGAGCGCGAGCTGGCTCGCGCGGATGCAACGTACGACGGCTTGACCGGGCTGTTGACGCCGCGCGCATTTCGCAATCGCCTCCGTGACGAGATCGCCCACTCCCGATTCGGCGCAAGCGCAGTCTTGACGTTGTGGTTCATCGACACGGATCGCTTTAAAACGGTCAACGACACCTTCGGTCATGCCGCCGGAGACGCGGTGCTGCAAGGAATGGCTGAGTTGCTGCGCGCACATGGCGTCCCCGACGTGGACGTTTCCGGTCGAAACGGCGGCGATGAATTCTGCGCTTTGATCCACGATGCACAGAAGACGGTTGCGATCGAGCGCGCGCAAGCGTTTTGCGACGCCGTCCGGCACTTTGATTTCGGCGTGGCCATGCCGGTTACAACCAGCGTCGGTGTCGCGAGCTTTCCGCACGACGCCCGCGATGCGAGCGAGCTCTTAGAAGTTGCCGATGCGGCGATGTATCACAGCAAGCGAACCGGGCGCGACCGCGTCTCATTTGCAGTCAACGGCGCAACCTTTGCGGTCTTCCGAGAGGGCAGCAGCGTAGCAAGCGATTCAGTCATCTGAGGCGAACAGGCCGGTGTGACCTTGCGACCCAACGCGATAGATTTTCGCGCCGACGCCCTCTCAAGCCACACCCTTCTCACCCACTCGGCGGCGCAGCTGGTCGATCCCGAGCGCCAACTTGCGGCGTTGCGGTTGGTGCACTGGTACCTCCCGGGGTGGTTTTTGGGCGTCGTACTCCCGGCGGTCGCGCTCGCGTATTTTTGGCAATCGGGGCGCGCAGCCGCGACGCGCGACGCGCTGCGGCGGCGTTTCGGCAACGAGGTCGCGGTCCGTTTTGCGTTCGGTGCGATTTTGGGATTGATCGTGCGCGTCGCTGCGCTCTTGCCCAGCCTCTATCTCTTTCGCGTCGAACGCGCGATGAGTCAAAGCGATCAGCTCCTGCGAGCGTGGAGTATCGATTGGCTGGTGGTGACGCTGCTCTGGATGCTTGCGGTCGGCTTTGTGACGGCTGCCGTGTTGTGGCTCGTCGACCGGACGCATGCGTGGTATATCTACGCGATCGTGACGATTTTGGCCGCAAGCTTTGTCGCGAGTTACATCGCGCCGTTCGTCGCCACCCCGCTGTTTGACGTCGTCGCGCCGATGCCGGCACGCGCGGCGCCAAGCGTGCGCGAGATCGAGGCGATGGCGCACGTGACGACGCCGGTCCTCGAACAAATCCGCAAGCGTTCGCACGTTGGTACGGCTTATGTGATCGGCCTCGGGCCAACGCAACGCATCATGATCGGCGATGCAATCGTCGCCGTCGCGAGTCCCGCCGAGCTGGAATACGTCGTGGCGCGCCAACTTGGCAACGTTGCGACCGGCTCACAATGGAAGATCGCGCTGACGGACGCGTTGTTGCTGATTTTCGGCGCGGCGATCGCGGTTGGCATCTCCGATCGCATCGGCTTTCGCGGCGACGACGACCCGGTGTCGCGCTTCGCGCTGGTCGGTGCGTTTTTCGGATTGCTCTATCTCGTGGCCGTGCCGCTTGACTATGCGGTATTGCGCGCGATTTCGCGGGATGCGGACAACTATGCGCTTTCGCTGCACGTCGATCACGCCGCGGCGGTGCGCAATGTCGTCCGCGCAACCGACGAATCGCTGACCGAGGTCTGCCCGGACATTCTGGCGCGGCTCTTCATGCTGCGCATAGAAGACGCATCGTTGCGCGTCGTGGCGATCAATGGTGTGCCTTCGACCTGCCCGCCGTAGGCAGCTACGCGTCTAGCACCCAGTTGTTCACGAATTGCATCGCGGATTCGAGTCCCTCGTCGAGCCAGCGCACGACACCGTCGGCTGCCGCGCCGATGATCTTCGGGAGTGCCGCACGTTCGTCGCTGCCAAACGGGCTCAAGACGTGATCGACCGACTCGTGTTCCGGCCGTCCGACGCCGACGCGAATTCGCGGGAAGCGATCGCCGATTGTGGCGATCATCGAGCGCAGCCCGTTGTGGCCGCCGTGCCCACCGAACGGTCGCATGCGAAGGCTGCCGAAGGGCAAGTCCATATCGTCGACGACAGCGAGGACATCGCTTGGCGGCGTGCGGTACCACGATGAGATGAGCCGCACCGGTGTGCCGGAAAGATTCATGAATGACGTCGGCTCGACGAACACGACGCGCCGCTGCGAATCGTAGATCTGCCGAGCGCTGTCTTTGGTCTTCCACGAATGCAAGCCGTAGCGCGCGACAACCTCGTCGACAACCATGAACCCGGCATTGTGCCGGGTTCTGTTCGTATTCTTTTCCTGGGTTCCCAAGCCCGACAACAATTTTAGGCCAGGTTGTCGTCAACTCAATCCTCATTTACCATAGTAAACTTCGGATTTCGTTTCCTAAACCCGGCCAAAAATTATGCGTTGGTATCAGGCGGGGTTCCGCCGATGACTTCGGGCGTCGCCTGTTCGGTCGTCGTGCCGGCGGCAACCTCTTCGAGATTCTGCGCCGTCTTCGAGGATTCAACCGATACGATGGTCATGTCGGGCTCTTCAAGCAACTTGAAGCCGGCCGGAAGTTTGATATCCGATGCAACCGCGTGTTGATGGATGCCCAGATCGCTCACGTCGATTTCGAGATGGTCGGGAAGTTCGTCGACCGGACCTTCGACTTCGATCTCGTGCACGATCACATCCATGACGCCGCCGAATTCGCGCACGCCGCGTGCCGTACCGACGGTGACGAGCGGAATCGTCGCACGCACGGCTTCGTGCTCGGTGACCAGTTGCAGATCGACATGCACGATCTTGCGCGTGACCGGATTGCGTGCGACCTCGCGTACAAGCGCCGTTTCGCTTTTCTTTCCGTCGACCGTAAGCGTGAGCATGCCGGTACGGCCGCCGTGGTGCATCAGGTCGTCGAAGGTCTTTGCTTCGAACGAGACGTGAAGCGGTTCGCTGCCGTGTCCGTAGACGACGCCGGGAATTCTGCCGTCGCGACGCAGCGCCGCGGCACTCGTCGTGCCGACTTTCGCGCGTTTCTCGACCGGGAGGGTGAGTTGTTTGCTGTTACCTTTTGCCAATTGAGTCTCCAGTGGTGTTTGCTAAGCCGTCGCGGCTTCGATCAGCGCTGCGACGGGCTGACTAGGGCCCGGGTCCGGCGGCGCCGCCCCCTCCTCGCCATCGAAGAGGGCCGAGACGGATCGGTTGGTCGTAATGCGGCTAATCGTATCCGCAAAGGTTTGTGCGATTGAGAGCTGCACGAATTTGGTGTGCGACTCTCCCACCGCGAACGGAATCGTATTCGTGACGATGACCTTCTCGATTTCCGATTCCTCGAGCACGCGCATTGCGTCACCGGCGAAGATGCCGTGCGTCGCGACGGTGTAGACTTGCGTCGCCCCGCGCGCCTTGATCGCCTCGGCGGCTTTGGCGAGCGTGCCGCCGGTCGAAATCATGTCGTCGACGACGACCGCGATTTTGCCCTTGACGTCGCCGACGATATCGGTGACTTCTGAGACGTCGGGCTCGGGCCGGCGCTTGAACACGATCGCGAGCGAGCTTTCTAGCCGCTTGGCAAAGAGCTCGGCGCGGTGCACGCCCCCGGCGTCGGGCGAGACCACGACGATGCGGTCCTTGCAGAGGCCCTTTTCCTTTAAATAGTTGCACAGAACGGGCATCGCCATCAGATTGTCGACCGGAAGGTCGAAGAAGCCCTGAATCTGTGCGGCGTGCAGGTCCATCGTGACCAGGCGCTTGACGCCCGTAACCTTGAGCAGGTTTGCGACGACCTTGGCCGAGATCGGCTCGCGGCCTTTGGTCTTCTTGTCCTGCTTCGCGTACCCGTAGTACGGGATCACCGCAGTAATCCGCGCTGCCGAAGCACGACGCAACGCGTCGATCATCAACAGCAATTCCATCAAGGCATCGTTGACGCCAATGCGGCCGTCGGCTGCTTTGCAGATCGACTGAATGACGAAGACTTCGGATCCGCGGACGTTTTCTCCGATTTCGATCCGTGTTTCTTCGTTCTTGAACTTGTCGACCAGCGACTTGCCCACGTGCAATTTGAGCCGCTTGGCGATCTCTTCGGCCAACACGGGATTCGAGTTCCCGCTAAAGATCAAAGGATTGTGGCTCAAGGGTAGTGCTTTCTCCGCACGGCGAGGGAAGGTGGGGGCGAGCTTCGCCGGAGAGGCCCCTTTAACTTCCCTTCGTCGGAGGTTCGCAACCGGAGGTCCGGCCGTGGGGTTGAAGCAAGGCTGATGCCCCAACGCTTTAAACTCGAGGCTCCCTACGCGCTTGCCGGCGACCAACCGCGGGCGACCGACGCATTGGCCGAGGGCATCCTCCGGGGCGACCGCGCACAGACGCTGCTCGGCGTTACCGGCAGCGGTAAGACGATGGCGATGGCGCGCGTGATCGAGCTCGTCCAGAAGCCCACTCTCGTCCTCTGCCATAACAAAACGCTGGCGGCGCAGCTCTGCGCTGAGTTCCGCGAATTTTTCCCAAACAACGCGGTCGAGTATTTCGTCTCGTACTTCGATTACTATCAGCCCGAAGCGTACGTGCCGTCGACCGACACGTACATCGAGAAAGATTCGTCGATCAACGACGAGATCGAACGGTTGCGCCACTCCGCGACGCAGTCGCTTCTCACGCGGCCCGACACGCTGATCGTCGCATCGGTCTCGTGCATCTACGGCTTGGGCTCACCTTCCGACTATATGGAGATGTCGGCGCGCATCACACTGGGCGACGAGATCGACCGCGACTTGCTGCTGCGTAAACTCGTGGACATGCAGTACCGGCGCAACGATCTCAATCTGGTACGCGGTACCTTCCGCGTGCGCGGCGACGTGCTCGAATTCGTCGGCGTCGACGAGGAGCTGGTGCATCGCATCGAGTTTTTCGGCGATACGATCGAAGCGATCAATGTTGTCAATCTGCTCACCGGCGAGTACGTCGAGAGTAAAGACGAGCTGCTGATTTTCCCAGCCAAGCACTTCATTACGCCGGATGAGAAGCTGCGCCGCGCGATTGCATCGATCGAGATCGAACTCGACGAGCGCTTGAAGTATTTCAAAGAGCACGGTAAGCTGCTCGAAGCCCAACGCTTGGAGATGCGCACGCGCTACGACCTCGACATGTTGCGCGAGGTCGGCTATTGCAATGGGATCGAGAACTACTCGCGCCACTTGACCGGACGCGAACCGGGCTCTACGCCTCTGTGCCTGCTCGACTTCTTCCCGAAAGATCATCTGTATTTCGTCGACGAATCGCACGTCTCGCTTCCTCAGGTGCACGGCATGTACGCGGGCGACCGTTCGCGCAAGCAAGTGCTGGTCGACCACGGGTTCCGGCTGCCGAGCGCCATGGACAACCGTCCGCTGACCTATGATGAGTTCGAAGATCACGTCAGGCAGATCGTCTACGTCTCGGCGACGCCGGGCACGTACGAGGTCGGTCGCAGCGCGCAAACCGTCGAGATGATCATTCGCCCGACGGGCCTCGTCGATCCCGAAGTCGACGTGCGTCCGACGCGCAACCAGGTCGACGACTTGATGGAAGAGATTCGGATTCGCACGGAGCGCAGCGAGCGCGTACTGGTCACGACGCTCACCAAGAAGATGGCCGAGGATCTCACCGACTTCTTGCTCGAGAATGGGCTCAAGGTGCGCTATCTGCACAGCGAGGTCGACACGCTCGAGCGCGTGGCGATTCTGCGCGATTTGCGCTTGGGCGTCTTCGACGTGTTGGTCGGCATCAATCTCTTGCGCGAAGGGCTCGATCTGCCCGAGGTCTCGCTGGTCGGCATCCTCGATGCCGACAAAGAGGGCTATCTGCGCAGCGCGACCTCGTTGATTCAAACGATCGGGCGTGCGGCACGCCACGTCGAGGGCAAGGTGATCATGTACGCCGACAACGTCACCGAATCGATGGCGCGCGCGCTCGGCGAAACCAAACGCCGGCGCGAACGGCAGGTTTTATTCAATGAAGAGCATGGCATTGAGCCGCGCTCGATCCGCAAGGAAGTGCGCAATATCTTGAGCATGGTTGGCGCAAACGAGGAAACGGGTGCGCAAGTGCAGCTCGAGAAGATTCCGCGCGAGGTTGCGATGCGTATGGCGGCGGATGTCGAGAAGAAGATGCGCGAGTACGCAGCCAACCTTGAATTCGAGAAGGCGGCCGCGCTGCGCGACGAGCTGATCGACTTGCGCCGGCAGATCGGCGGCAATGAAAAGCTGCTGTTTGCGGGTAAAGCACCAAAGATCTTCCAAGAGGCGCTCAAGGAGTTGGTGTAGTTGCTGACGCGAGGCGATTTCTTGCAAACGAGTTCGGTTGCTGCGGTCGGTACCGCGGCTGCGGGACAGGTCGCGCAAACCTCCGCCGCTGGCGGCAAGGTAAAGATGCGCTGGTTTGGCGGTGGCGTCTACGAGCTTGCGACGCCTGACGATCGCGCGATCGTGCTGGTCGACGCATGGATCTGGAACAACGCCGGGTGGACGGCGTTTGGCCTGACGAAGCCGCCCGAATTGCAAAGCGCCGCCGCGTATGCGGCCCACCTGAAATCGCGCAATCCGCACGCGCTGCTCGTCGCGCTCACGCACGATCACGGCGATCATATCGGCGACTATTTCGAATTGCTGCCCGCACTCGTTGCAGCCGGCTTGCCGGTGATGACGGTTGGGCAGAGCGATCTCATGCGCGTGGCGCTCGTGCCGAAGTTCAAAGCGGCGGGATTGGACCCCGCGAAGATCGTGCTCAACAACGGCGCCGGCATGAACTTCGGCGGCTCGGCGACGTGGGAGACGATTTCAAGCTGGCTTGTGCCAGCGATACATTCGACAACCTCGGGATTTCCGTCAGCCGGATTCATTCTCGACCTCGGGGGTACGCGCGTCTATGCTTCGGGCGACACCGATCTCTTCGGCGATATGGCGATGATCGGCGAACGCTATCATCCCCATCTTGCCGTGCTCTCGGCCGGGAATGGGCCGTTTACGATGAACCCGCACGATGCCGCCGAGGCGGTGCGATTGACGCGCGTCGCACACGCAATTCCGGTGCACTACGCGCACAATCCACAGGTCCTTGGCGTGCAGGCCGGCGACATGTTCAAAGCTGCGGTCGCAAAAGTGTCGCCGCAGACCACTGTCACGGTAATGAAGCCGGGCGAGAGCGTCGTTATATCGTAGATCGAGCCGTCGTCGAGGAGAAGCTTGCGTGGTGCATTGCCGTGCACGCACCGCGTGAACTGCTCGACCGTCTGCGAGGGGCGTTAGCCGCGGGCGAGTTGGACTTGGTTAGCAAGTCGGCCGACTCGATGTTGCCGCGCGCGAACCTGCGCCCGCCCGATCCGTGCCGCCCAGTGCGCGATGAGAGCGGCGTGCACTTCGACAACGGCTTGCTGCACGCGCTCGTAAATCCGCACGGCACGGTGCTCGAACTCACGACGCCGCGCATGCGCGCGCCCGTGTCGCAAGCAAACCTGCTCGGCCGCGCGCGACCGCAGGGGATCGACGTGCACGACGGCGGTGCTCGCGTGAAATTTCTAATCGGAAAATCACCGGCGACGATGGAGATCGAACTGCGCCGAGGAGAACCGTTTCTGCGCGTCGCGCTTGCCGTTGATTGGCGCGAGCGCTGGCGATCGCTAAAGCTCGAGAACTGGTTTGCGATCGCGACGAGCGCCCCACGCTACGGCCATAACAAACAATTTGCCGCGCTCGAAGACGAACGCGCCGGGGTCGCGATCTTTGCCGTCGATCCTCTGGGTTGGGACGCACGCGCGCTGCGCAAGGGCGGAGTGCATCTCACGGCGGAGTTGTTGCGCGAGCGAGGTCCCGCGCAGCTCGCGTGGGCGTTTGCGCCGTTCGAGCCTGGTATCTCGACGGGTGCGCTCGAGCAGGCCTGGGAGTTCTTTGCCTACGAACCGCGCGTTCGGCTCTTCACGAGCGAGGACCCGGCGGTACTCGTGCTCGAGACGAAGCCTGCTCCCGATGGCGACGGTGTCCTCGTGCGAGTGCGTGAATGCGATGGCGCCGAGCGCCCACTCCGCCTGCGCTGCGGCGCGCGCTTGCGCGAAGCCGACGGCGATGCAAAGATCGAGGGCGAAGCGATCGTAGCCACCTTGGACGCTTTCGGTGAGCGCACATTCCGGGTAAGGTTCTAACGGTGAGCCGGAAATTGGAAGTCGTCCTCTTCGACTTGGACGACACCCTGCACGACGACACATTCGCGTTCCAGAGCGCGGCCGAAGAGGTCGCGCGTGAAATCGCTCTCGAACACGGTGTCGATGCGCTTGCGCTCAAGCGCGCCTACATCGCCGAGGCCGAAGGTTTTTGGCATCGTCTCTCGCCCGAACAGCTCAAAACGCGGTTGTCGGGGATTCGCGCTTCGATGTGGAGTGCTGCACTGGGACGCGTTGGTATCGACGACCGTGACGTTGCGCTCACGAGCGCAGCGCGCTACAACGAATACCGCAAGAAGTACTTCGCCGTATTCCCCGGAGCGATCGACACGCTGCGCACGCTGCGCGAACGAGGGCTGAGACTGGGCATTTTGACCAACGGATTCTCGGAGACGCATCGCGAGAAGATCGCACTCTTACAGATCGGCGAGTTCTTCGATGCGATCTTTATCGCCGACGAAGTCGGTATGATCAAACCCGATCCGTTGCTCTTTGCGCACGCCTGCACGACGCTTGGGTCGGCGCCGTCGCGCAGCGCGATGGTGGGCGATCGCTACGAGCGCGACGTACGCGGCGCGCTCGAGGCCGGCTTGTATGCAGTGTGGCTGAACATCCGTGGCGAAACGCTGCCGCCCGGCGTTCCGCCGCCCGATGCCGTCTGTGCGACGATCGGCGAGGTACCGAAACTTTTATCCCAAGCAACGGTGTTATAGGCAAGCATGGCAACCGGTCTCGACCATATCGTCATTAAAGGCGCGCGCGAGCACAACCTCAAGAACATCGATCTTACGCTCCCGCGCAATCAGCTGATCGTCGTAACCGGTCTCTCGGGATCCGGCAAGTCGTCGCTTGCCTTCGATACGATTTATGCCGAAGGCCAACGCCGCTACGTCGAGTCGCTCTCGTCCTACGCCCGGCAGTTCCTCGGCCAAATGGAGAAGCCCGACGTCGACTACATCGAGGGGCTTTCGCCGGCGATCTCAATCGACCAAAAGTCGACATCGCGCAACCCGCGCTCGACGGTTGGAACCGTCACCGAAGTCTACGACTATCTGCGCTTGCTCTACGCGCGCGTGGGCACGCCGCACTGCTACAATTGCGGACGCGAGATTAGCTCGCAGTCGAGCGAGCAGATCGTCGATTCGATCATGGAACTTCCGGAAGGCACGAAGATTCAAGTGCTCGCGCCGCTCGTTCGCGGCCGCAAGGGCGAGTATGCCAAGCTCTTCGAAGAAGTTGCTAAAGAGGGTTTCGCGCGCGTGCGCGTCGACGGCGAAGTCAAAGAACTGCGCGAGAAGATTACGCTCGACAAGAAGCGCAAGCATACGATCGAGGTCGTGGTCGACCGGTTGGTGATGAAGCCGGAGATCCGCAAGCGCTTGACCGACTCGGTTGAGACGACGTTGCGCCTCTCGACCGGCATCGTCACCGTGCTCGCCGATCGTCGCGAGCTCACGTTCAGCGAAGCATTCGCGTGCGTGTATTGCGGTATTTCGTTCGAGGAGCTTGCTCCGCGCCTGTTCTCCTTCAACTCGCCGTACGGCGCGTGCCCGGCGTGCACAGGCCTGGGCGAAAAGATCGAGATCGATCCCTGGAAAGTGATTCCCGATCGCAGCAAATCGATCGCCGACGGCGCGATCGTGCCGTGGAGCAAGAGTTTAGGCGGCGGCCGCTTCCCATCGATGAATCCGTATTATCTCCAGCAGCTCGAGCGCGTGATGCGCAAGCACCGCGTGAAGATGACGACGCCGATCGATCAGCTTTCCGACAACGTGCTCGACGTCATTCTCTACGGGACCGAGAAGGAAGAAGATTTTGCCTTCACCTCGCGCTCGGGCAAGACGTGGGAGTATCGTTCGTCTTTCGAGGGCGTGATCAACAACCTGCAGCGGCGTTACAGCGAAACGTCGAGCGACTATGTCAAAGAAGACATCGAGAAATACATGTCGGCGTCGACGTGCCCAACCTGCAAGGGCGCGCGGCTCAAGCCCGAGGCGCTGGCGGTCACGATTGCCGATCACAACATCGATAGCGTCACGCGCATGTCGATCGAGAACGCAGAGGCGTTCTTTCGCACGCTGACGCTGACGCCGCGCCAAGAGCAGATCGCGCACCAGATCATCAAAGAGGTTCGTGCGCGTCTCGGATTCTTGACCAACGTCGGCTTGAACTACTTGACGCTCGCGCGCTCGGCAACGACGCTCTCGGGCGGCGAATCGCAGCGCATTCGTCTGGCGACCCAGATCGGCAGCGCGCTCGTCGGCGTGCTCTATATCTTGGACGAGCCGTCAATCGGATTGCATCAACGCGACAACGACCGGTTGCTCGCGACGCTAAGAACGTTACGCGATCTCGGAAACACGTTGATCGTGATCGAGCACGACGAAGATACGATGCGTACCGCCGATGTGATCGTCGATATCGGGCCGGGCGCCGGCGCCGAGGGCGGTGAGATCCTTACCGTCGGCAAGCTCGACGACGTACTCGCCAACCCGATCTCCGAAACCGGCGCATATCTCTCCGGACGCAAGTACATCCCGATTCCCAAAACGCGCCGCAAACCGCGGGGCTGGCTGGATGTGCGCAAAGCGACGGCAAACAACATGAACGGTGTCGACGTGCGCTTTCCGATCGGCGTCTTTGCCGCCGTGACCGGCGTGAGCGGCAGCGGGAAGTCTACGTTGGTCAACGCGGTGCTCGTGCGAGCGCTCAACCAGCACTTGCACGATCAGCCCGCGGGCGGCACGTACGGTACGGTCAAGGGCGCGGAGCAACTCGACAAGCTGGTCGTGATCGATCAATCGCCGATCGGCCGCACGCCGCGCTCGAATCCGGCCACCTACACCGGCACCTTCGATATCATTCGCGAGCTATTCTCGATGGTTCCCGAAGCGAAGATGCGCGGCTACACGCCGGGCCGCTTCTCGTTCAACGTCAAGGGCGGCCGCTGCGAAGCGTGCGAAGGCGACGGCATCATCAAGATCGAGATGCACTTCTTGCCCGACGTCTACGTGCCGTGCGAGGTCTGTAAGGGCAAACGCTACAACGCGCAGACGCTGGAAGTGAAGTACAAAGGCAAAACGATCGCCGACGTACTCGAGATGCGCGTCGATGAAGCAAACGAACTCTTCGCAACGATTCCGCGCATCCACAACAAGCTCAAGACGATCTGCGAAGTGGGCCTCGGCTACATCAAGATGGGGCAGCCCGCGACGACGCTCTCGGGCGGTGAAGCGCAGCGCGTCAAACTTGCGACGGAACTCTCGCGCCGATCGACCGGACGAACGTTCTACGTGCTCGACGAACCGACGACGGGCTTGCACTTTGCCGACATTCACAAATTGCTCGAAGTGCTGCAGAGACTCGTGGAGACGGGCAACACCGTGCTCGTGATCGAGCACAATCTCGACGTCATCAAGACCGCCGACTATCTCATCGACCTCGGTCCCGAGGGCGGCGATAAGGGCGGTACGGTCGTCGGCACCGGGACGCCCGAGGAATTAGCCGTCAACGCCGCATCCTATACCGGTGCCTACCTGGTGCCCGTGCTCGAAGACCAGCGGGCGGTTGGCCACCTCCGGCCGGATCAGGGTGCGATGGAGCGTTTGGAGCGCGAAAACTTATCTGCGCTCGACGATCTTGCGAAGGGCGACCGCGTCGCTGTCGAAGCCTAGCTGCGGCTGTTCTCCGTAGTGATGCTCGTTTGCAACGACCTCGCGCGCTCGCGCGATTTTTATCGTACGGTGATGGGACTGAAGACAAAGTCCGATCACGCTCCGCACTGGGTCGAGTTCGATCTCGGCGGCGACGTCACGCTCGGATTGCATCAGGGGAGCGATCTGCTGGCGGTGCGTCCGGGCTCGCTGCAACTCGGCTTCTCGGTGGACAGCGTCGATAGGTTCATTGCCGATTGCAGCACGCTCAGCGTTCCGGTCTTGCAATATCCCTACGATGAGGGAAAGCTGCGCATCGCGGTGATCAGCGATCCCGACGGGTATCCGATTCAAATTGGATCGAAACGCTAAGCGCGCGAAGGAACTCCGCGCGCAGCTCGATGATGCGAATCATCGCTATTACGTCTTAGACGATCCGTCGATTACCGATGCGCAATTCGACAAGCTGCTACGCGAGCTGATCGATCTCGAGACCGCGCACCCTGAGCTACAAACACCGGATTCGCCGACGCAACGCGTCGGCGCGGCGCCGTCGGAACGATTTTCCCCGTTCGAACATTCGCAACCGATGTTGAGCCTCGCCAATGCCTTCGATGAAGAAGAGCTGCGCGCTTGGGACGAGCGCGTGCGCAAGCTGGCAGATGAGCCGTACTCATTCGTATGCGAGCTCAAGATCGACGGTCTCGCGATCGCGCTCGACTACCGCGACGGCCTCTTCGCGCGCGGCGGCACGCGTGGCGACGGCCGCGTCGGCGAAGAGGTCACGCCGAACCTGCGCACGATCAACACGATCCCACTATCACTGCGCAAAGCGGCCCTTCGACAGGCTCAGGGTGACATGTTGGAAGTGCGTGGCGAGGTCTACCTCCGCAAGAGCGACTTCGAAAAGCTCAATGCTCGGCGGGAGCGCGAGGGACTACCGGTTTTTGCCAACCCACGCAATGCTGCGTCCGGGGGCGTGCGCCAACTCGATCCGAAGTTGACCGCAGCGCGCCGGCTCTCGTTCTTCGCCTACGCGGTTGCGCAAGGACCGTCGCTCAAAACGCAGAGCCAAGCACTCGAGTATCTGCGCACGGCCGGTTTCGCAGTCAACGATCACATCGAGCCGGCGAAGGACATCGATGGAGTCATTGCGTTTTGCCGGCGGTGGGAGGCGGCGCGCGATAGCCTCGATTACGAGATCGACGGCGTTGTTGTGAAGGTCGACGATCTCGCACTGCAAGAGCAACTCGGCGCGGTTTCGCGCGAGCCGCGCTGGGCGATCGCGTACAAGTTCAAGCCGCGCGAAGCACGTACGAAACTGCTCGACATCACAATTACGGTTGGACGCACCGGCACGCTCAATCCCAACGCCGTGCTCGAGCCCGTGCCGATCGGCGGCGTGACGGTCAAGAGCGCGACGCTGCACAACGCCGAATACATCGCGAGCAACGACATTCGCATCGGCGATCACGTCCTGGTCACGCGCGCGGGCGACGTGATTCCGCGCGTCGTCGGGCCGATTGCGCAGGAACGGACCGGAAAAGAGCGCGTTTTTGTCATGCCCGACGCCTGTCCGGTCTGCGGCAGCGCGGTCGACCATCCGCCGGGTGAAGCGATGTCGCGCTGCACGAATGCGTCCTGCCCGGCGCAAGTCTTTGAACGCGTCCGGCATTTCGCGTCGCGTGGTGCGATGGACATCGAAGGTCTGGGGGATGTACTCGCCGAGCAGTTGACGAGTTCGGGAATGGTTCACGACATCGCCGACATCTACGCGCTCGACCAAAAGAAGCTCGCGAGCGTGCCGCGCATGGGTCCCAAGAGCATCACCAATCTCTTGGCTGCAATCAGCGGTTCAAAATCACGCGGCCTCGCGCGCGTGCTCGCGGGCCTGGGCATCCGTTTCGTGGGTGAGCAGACGGCCGCGATCCTCGCCGGAGATTTCGGTTCGATCGACGCGATTGAGGGCGCAAGCGAAGAGGCCTTGCGTGAGAGCGAGGGGATCGGGCCCGAAGTCGCGGCGAGTGTACGGCTCTTCTTCGAGCAAAAGGCCAACCGCGCGATGGTCGAGCGCTTGCGCCGCGCCGGGGTCGTGCTCGAGGGGACCCGCAAAACCCGTGGGACGGGTCCGCTGGCGGGGAAAACCTTCGTGCTTACCGGCACCCTCCCCAGGCTCACGCGCGACGAGGCAGCGGCCCTGATCGAAGCTCGCGGCGGTAAAGTGGCCGGTTCGGTCAGCCGAAAAACGGACTACGTGGTCGCTGGTGAGGCAGCCGGGACGAAGCTGGGCAAGGCCCGCGAGCTGGGGCTCGCTATCCTCGACGAAGAGGGGTTAAGGCGGTTGCTGGAGGAGTAGCCTCCCCTCGACCAGTCAGTACGGGGGTGGGTACCATGGTCGGCAGCCAAACGCAAATAATGCTGCGTCACGCGCAGCTACACGATGATGCGGCAACCCTTTTCCGCGCTCTCGATGAGCGCGATGAACAGCGCGTTGCGTCAGCGTTCCGTCGTTTCGTTTCGAATCTCAAGGAACATCTCGATATCGATCTAGCAATCGGGTATCGCTTATTGTTGCGACATCCGAGCGAGTTCGTGCGCCGTCTCGCCGAGCGCGTACTCGAAGATCAAATCGGATTTCCGCAGCAGTTCGAGGTCCTTGCGGCGCGTTGGGAACGCGCAAACACGCAGATGTTACTCACGCAAGCGTTTCGCGATGAATTGGAAACGCTGGTCAGCAACTTGCTCAAGCGTATACGCGTCGAAGAGCGGCTGCTGACGGCGATATCGAGCGTAGCGTAGCAGCAAGCGCCTCAGGCAAATCGCCGGCGACCACACCGACTGGTCGCGCGGTTGCGCATTGCCGCGCGGTCATGCCGTGCCAGTAGGCGCCCGCACAGGCCGCATCCACCGGGGATAAGCCTTGTGCCAGCAGCGTTGCGATCATTCCGGTGAGCACGTCGCCCGTGCCCGCTGTCGCGAGCGCCGGCGTTCCGGTCGGATTGACGTGCATGCGCGTACCGTCGTCGATCAGCGTCGCTGGGCCTTTGAGCAACGTGGTGATGCCGGTGCGTTGCGTAAATTCACGTAAGCGCTCGACGCGCGTCCCCGGCGCAACCGTACCGAGGCCGGAGAGCCGCGCAAATTCGCCTTCGTGCGGCGTGAGGACGCAACGCTTCGCGCGCAAGATGTCGAGGTGCTTGGCGAGGTGAAAGAGTCCGCTCGCATCGATCACCATCGGCAGCTCGCATAGCGTGATGAAGTCGCGAATCGCTTCACCCGTGCGCTTATCGAGCCCGAGTCCCGGACCGATGCCGACCGCGCTATTGCGTTCGGCGACGTCGAGCAGATCGTCGCCGATTTCCACCACGACCTGTTCGACAAGGTGCGCGTGCAGCGTCGCCACGGCTTTTGGCGCCGTCGCGACGGTGACGTAGCCTGCGCCCGTGCGCGCTGCGGCCCGCGCACATAAGACGGCGGCGCCTGGGAACTGCGCCGATCCCGCAATAATCAGCGGTGCACCGGCGCTGCGCTTATCGGCATCGGACGCGCGGCGCGGTAACATCGCGAGAAATGCCGCGTCATCGAGCGCGGCAAACGTGTGCGCGTGCGCCTCGAGCGTCGCGCGAGCGATGCCGATGTCGGCGATCCAGAGTTCGCCGCAACGCTCGCGCGCCGGTGGAAAGAGCAACCCGGGTTTCATTGCCGCAAGTGTCAGCGTTGCGCTGGCGCGCACGGCCTCGCCGGGCACCGCGCCGGTGAGCGCATCGACCCCGCTTGGAATGTCGATTGCGAGTACACGGCGTTCGCGGGCATCGAGCGCGCGAATCGCCGGAGCATAGCGCTGCGGCAACGGCAGGCGCGCGCCGGTGCCAAAGAGTGCATCGATCGCGAGTGCGGCGCCGTCGAGCGCCGCGCGCGCGGAAACGTCATCGGGCGGCAGCTCATCGGGGCCGTAGAGCACGCAGTCATACTCCCTGAGCTGCGCACAGGCGACGCGCGCATCACCGCCGTTGTTGCCCGGACCGGCAAAGGCGACGATGCGGCTTCCCGGCGGCACGTGTTCGCGCACGTACGCTGCAATCGCGTTCCCGGCGTTGTCCATGAGCGCATCGACGCCGACGGACGCGACCGCCTCCGCATCGGCGTCGCGCATCTCCTGCGGCGTGAGAACCGCGATCATCTTTGCGAGGACTCGAGTATCACAACGGCCGCGGCAGTCGTCGCCGAGTGCGTGATCGTCAAGTGAATTGTGCCGATGTTACGCGAGGCGGGGAGTGCCTCGGCCTTGCCGTAAAATCGGATGATCGGTTTGCCGCTGCGCTCGTGCGACACACCCACCCAGCGCCACGGAATCGCATGTCCGAAGGCCTTACGCGTCGCCTCCTTCGCGGCGAAGAATCCTGCGAGACGCTCGGGCCAGTGGCGCTTGCGCAGCGCATACGCCATCTCTTCTTCGGTATACACTTTGCGCGAAAACCACGCGAGCGCGCGCTCGTCGAAGCGATAACGTTCTACCTCGGCCAAATCGATACCGATGCCGACGATCATGAGACGCCCTTCGCCGGTATCGAGCGGTGTTCCGGCTGCACGTGTCGAAGCGCGTCGCCTAAAGATGGACTCGAGTATCCGCATCGTTCCGATCAACGCCATGGACGGCGCCTTTCTCGACCGGCTCGCACCGTGTTTGGAAGAACGGTTTCTGGCGACGGTGCAAATCGAGCGAACGCTGGCGATTCCGCGCAGCACACTCAACGCGACGCGCGCGCAGCTCTTCCTCTCAACCTTGGTCGCGCGCGTACGGCGCGCGCATCCCGAAAGCGCCGGTCTCTACCTCACGCTGACCGAGTACGACCTCTACAAAACCTCGCATCGCTTCATCTACGGCGATGCCGATGAGGCCCAAGGCGTCGCAGCGGTATCTCTCCATCGTTTGCGATCGGAATACTACGGCGAGGAACCCGATTCCAATACGTTGTTTCAGCGAACGCTCAAGGAATGCGTGCACGAGCTCGGGCACGCTTTCGGGCTGCGGCATTGTTACAATGCACGCTGCGCAATGTACTACTCCAACTCGATCTTCGAAACCGATAACAAGATGTCACACTTCTGCGAGACGTGTGACAAGCGCATTACGCGCGCGCGCAACGAACGCTGAAAGCTGCGTCGGCTGGTGGTCGGCCGGCGGTGAGGTCTCGGGAGCCCACGCCGTCAAGACAAGGGGACCCCTGAGGAGACCCGTTCGTCGCCGGCGCGCGCCCGGGCCGTAATTAGGCCCTTTTTGAGCTAAAGGTCACGGCGTTTTCAACCGTCAATCAACTAAAACGCCCATCGTTCTGAAGGGAGCGCCGTGATCTCTGCCTACTTCGCCGGTCTTCGGGCACGGCTGGGTTTAATGACCCGTTTGGGCCTCGCTGTGCTCGGCATCGTGTTGTGCGGGGCGGTCGCGTGGTTCGGATTCGCCTTCCCGATGGAAGCAGTGCTCGTTGGCCTTGTTGCGCTGGTCGCTGCGGCGACAGGCTTCCCGCTTGGTGCAACGTGCGCGCTGCTGGCGGCCATTGCCGACTACGTGTCGCGCACCCAGCATGCCGCCGGTGACCCCTTGGCCGGCGCGCTTTGCGTCTTGGTTCCGGGTGTCGCGGTGAGCGCACTGTTCTACGGCGAGATGTCGCCGATTGAGGAGCTGAGCGAGATCGCGCCCGGTCAACTCGCCTTCCGTCCGGCAACGCAGCGAGCGTTGCCACGCGGCGATGCAGTAAATGGTTCGGCGATGAGCACGAGTCTCTCGGCGCTCGCGTCGGGGATTCGCGAAGTCTCGCAAGGCGACTTTACCAAGAACATCGCGGTGAGCGATGGACAGCTTCAAGACTTAGCGATTGCGATCAACAAGTTGATCTTCGGAATGCGCGAGTTCTTGCGCACGCTGCACGGAAACGCCGGCAACCTCGGGAACGCCGGCGCCGATCTGCGTACGACCGCATCGACCGCGCTTGCGGTAATCGAGGGCGCAGCGGTGGCGCAGGGCCAACTCGACGAAGGCATTCAAGAGCAGTCCCGCATCGTCGACGAAGCGACGTCGAGGGTCGTCGTGCTTACCGAAGCGATCTCGACGATCGCCGCGTCGGCTGAGGAGCAGACGCGGAGCCTGGATGAAACGGCGCTTTCGGTTTCCAACATGGCCGCTTCAATCGAAGAAGTTGCTGCGCAAGTCGATTCGCTCTCGACCAGTACGGCCGAAACGTCGCGCACGGCAGAGCGCGGTGGGTCCGCGATCGGTACGATCGTCGATGGCATGCACACGATTCGCACGACGATCAATGATCTGGCCGAAGACATCCGGCAACTCGGCAGCAACTCCGAGCAGATCGGCGATATCGTCAAAGTGATCGACCGCATCGCCGAACAGACGAACCTGCTCGCGCTCAACGCCGCAATCGAAGCTGCGCGTGCCGGCGAGCACGGTCGCGGCTTTGCAGTTGTCGCCAGCGAAATTCGCAAGCTTGCCGACGGCAGCGTGCAGGCCACGAAAGAAATCGCCGGACACATCGGGTCGACGCAAGCCGTCATCTCCGAAGTCGTCGGTGCGATGGATCGTCTGACCGAGCGGGTCGAAGAGAGCACCGGAAGCACGTCGTCGGCATCGGGCGCACTGCAAGAGATCGTCTCGGCGGTGCTCGCCGCCAATCAGCAGATCGGCGAGATCAGCTCGGTGACGCGCGCAATGAGTCAGAATTCGTATCAAGTTATCCGGCAGATCGAAGAGATCACCAAGTCGGTTGCCCTCAATCTCAAGGCTACGCAGTCGATGACGCGGCAGTCGGATGATGTGAGCAAAGCGTTCTCCGACATTTCATCGATCTCGCAGCAGAACGCCTCGTCGGTCGAAGTCTTGACCTATGTCAACAAGGAAGTTACCGACGCCGCGCAGCGCATGCTTCAGTCCGTCGATCAGATGAACGATCTTGCCGGAAAGATCGATTCACGACTGTCGCAATTTAAAGTCAGTGAATCCGGAACGGAAGGAGTCACCGCATGAGTCTGCGCTTGCGCCTCCTCGGGACGCTCGTCGGCGCCATCGTCTTTTTCTTCTTAGTAACAGTTATTGCGACGCGCATGGTGCTCCAGCACGATCTCACTAAGCTCGGCGAAACGCAGGTCACCAATGGCGGAAACGCGTTCAGCGGGCTATTGGGATTCGCGCAAAGACCAGATCCGTTTGCTCGTCGCGCAAGACGCGGTTAGCGATACGCTGCGCAAGGCGCTGCAAGGCAAGAACGTTGCGGCCTTGACCGATCAGCTCGGCAACGTTGCACGGACATCCGGGCTCTCGTTCCTCACCGTGGTCGACGCGAACGGGAACGTGATTGCGCGCGCCAACGGCAGCCGGGGCGGGTCGCTCAAGACCGATCCGCTGGTGCAGCGCGCGCTTACCGGCGAAACGGTAAGCACGGCGACGCTCCTCGGTCAGAAAGAGCTCGCCGGCGAGGGACTTGCTCCGCAAGCTCAGGCCGATATTCGCGGCAGCGACGGCAAGGCGGCGGCCGAGCATATCGATCGCGGTTTGGCGCTCGTAGCGGCGGCGCCGATCAGCGATCAAAACGAGCGCACGATCGGCGCGGTCTACGGCGGCGTCTTGCTCAATCACTACTACGATCTCGTCGATCAAACGACCGCCGCGCTCGGCGGTGGCGCGGGGATTCTCGAGGGCGATGCGATCGTTTCGAGCACCATACAACAGCCCGACGGCACGCGCACCGTCGATCAGCAAGTTGCACCGGCCGCAGGCGTTGCCAAGAGCGGAACTCCCTACACCGGTGTGGACACCGAAGGCGGTACGCCATATTTGGTGCGGATCGACCCGATTCTCGACGATCAGCAACACGTCGTAGGCGCGCGCTGGTACGGCACGCCGCTCGCAAATCTCAACGCGATCATCAATCACACGACAACGACCGTCGTGATTTGGGGTGTGATCGCCGCGATCGGTGCACTCGCGTTCGGCATCGGCGTCGTGCAGGTACTCTCGAACACGCTCGCCCGGCGCAGCAAGCAAGTGCGCGATGCGGCGAAAGAACTCGGCGTGGCAATCGTCGGCAGCGAGGTCTCGGGCGATCATGTCGCGATGACCAGAGCCGCCGTCGAGCGCAGCAGTGCGCTGATCGACGAGCTGAGTGCGCAGTCGCCCGGGCCGAAGGTTTCAGAACTCAAAGCCGTCAACGCGGAATTAGAAAGCGACATCATCGTCATCGATACGCTCTCGCAAGAGATGAGCAACCGCATGCAGCACGCAGCTAATCGTGTCGCGGAGCTCAACGAGGTCGCGGCCGCACTAACGCAACTCGTAACCGGAGAGGCGGGTTAAAGGGTCACAGTCATGGCGGACACGATTCTGTTCTTCGGCAGCAACGCTGACACGATGATCGCAACGAAGGCACTCAAGGATGCGGGCATTGCGGCCAAGATGATTCCGAAGCCCGCCAGCGTCAACACAGCCTCAAACCTTTGTCTCTCGATCGACGGCGGTGTGGAGTCGCAAGCGAAAACGGCTCTGTCGGGAGCGGGTGTCGCGCTTGGAGGCGTGGTCAAATAAACTTTTGATTGTTTTGAAGAAGGGCGTTGCGCCGGTTGGCGCAATGCCCTTCTTCATGCAAGCACGTGTGTTTATGTCGGGTCTGCTCTGCGCGTTCTTGAGCGCTTCGCTCGTCGCGCAGGCCGCAACGCCAAAGAAAGCTGCCTTCCCCGCGTCCGGCTGCCAAGCCGATGCAGCAAGAGCATACGGTGGTCACGCACCACCAAATTACCCTTGGCGGTCGCGCGATCAGTTACACCGCGACGGCCGGCAATTTGATCCTCAAGAACGAGAAGGGCCAGCCCGAGGCGAGCGTCTTCTACGTTGCCTACACGCAGGACGGCGCGGATCGCTCGCGGCGGCCGGTGACGTTTCTCTACAACGGCGGCCCCGGCGCAGCCACGATCTACTTGCATATGGGTGCGTTCGGCCCGCGCCGCATCGCGTTTCCGTCGAATGCGTCGCCCAACAGCGGACCGCCCTATACGCTTGTCGACAATCAGAACACGCTGCTCGACAAGTCCGATCTGATTTTCATCGACGCACCCGGAACGGGCTACAGTCGCGTGATGCCCGGCATCGACGTCAAAACGCTCTTCGGTGTAGATCAAGATGCGGCGGCGTTCGGACAGTTCATCGAGCGCTACATCACCTTGAACGACCGCTGGAATTCACCGAAGTTTTTGCTCGGCGAAAGCTACGGCACGCCGCGATCGGCGGCGCTCGTTGACTATCTACAAAATCGGAACATGGCGTTCAACGGCGTGACGTTGCTTTCGTCGGTGCTCGATTTCGACACGATCTTCCCGGGCCCGGGCAATGACCTCGCCTTCGCGGTCTTCGTCCCGACCGAAGCCGCGGTGAATTGGTATCACAGCAAGGCGCCGGACAAGGGCTCGCTGCAATCGGTCGTCAATGCGGCGCGCACGTTTGCCAACGGTCCGTACACCGAGGCACTGATGCAGGGCGACCGTCTCCCGCACGACCAATTCGTGCAAGTCGCGACGCAGCTTTCACACTTTATTGGGCTTTCGCCGCACTACATCGAGCAAGCCCAGCTCCGCGTCTACCCGCAGCGTTACCAAAAGGAGCTAATGCGCGAATCGGATCAGACGACCGGCCGTCTCGATGCGCGCTACGTTGGGTACGATCTCGACACGCTCGGTGACTCGGCGGATTACGATCCCTCGGATAGCGCGAGCAGTCCGGGCTTCCAATCCGGCTTCTTGACCTACATGCGCAACGAGCTCAACTACAAGAGCGACGAAGAGTACAAGCAGATTTACGGTGACGCGAATCAGGCTTGGGACTACAACCGCAAGTCGGTCTTCAAGTGGCTCGCGCCGACCACGAGCCCCGATCTGCAAGAAGCGATGACGACGAATCCACGCCTACGGGTATTTGTCGGTTGCGGCTACTTCGACATGGCGACACCCTTCGGCGCGGCGGAGTGGACGTTCTCACACATGGGCTTGCAACCGGAGTTGCGCCAGCACGTGACGTTCGGCTATTACGAGTCGGGACACATGGTGTACATGCATCAGCAATCGCTAGACCGTTTTCACGCCGATCTGGACAAATTCTACGATAGCGCGCTCGCGCAGTAACTAACGTAAGGCTCTGGCATCGGCGAGCGCGATCGTCTCGCGCTTGCCGTTGTCGTGTTGGACGATGAGGCCGCCCCCGTTGGCGAGCGCGAGGGCGGTGACTTCGATCGGTTGCGTCGCGCCGTCGTTGAGAATTGTGTAGCGCTTAGGCAGCCCGGCCATGCGTTCCCATATGCGCGCCACGCGCTGCGGCATCTCGAGGGTTTGATCCCACACGTCGTAGTTCAGCAGAATGTCGCGCAGCAGCACGGCGCGCGTGATCCGCGGTTCGACGTCGTCGCAGAATGCCGGCGGCGGATCGATCGCCTCGTCGGCGCCCGGCGTGCGATAAACGTTGATGCCGACACCGGCGGCCACCCACGCGCGATCGCCGACAATACGTGAGACGCAGAGGATGCCTGCGATCTTCTTGCCTTCGGTCAGGAGATCGTTCGGCCAATGTACCTCGCTTGGAACGCCATTGATGCGCAGTGCGCGGCGCACGCAGATCGCGACACCGAACGGCACGATCCACGCGTGTGCGGTCGGAATCGGCCGCGCCGGCAGCGTGGTCATCAGTAGCGCACTGCCGGGCGCGGCGATCCACGAGCGGCCCTTGCGCCCGGCGCCGTGCGTCTGCATCTCGGCAACGATCGTGAGCCCGGCCCAGGCCGGATCGCCGAGCAATGTCGCAGCATCGTCGTTGGTGCTTCCGGTCGAGCGCTCGAAGCGGATGCGCGAGAATGCGGTGCCGCGCAGTTCACGCTCGACGCTCTGGTACGGGTGTTCGGCGCCGTCCATAGGTGGAGCGTGCGCCCGCGACGTATTCGGGGCCTGCTATGGCAATAGAAACAACGCTTATTCTGTGCAAGCCCGATGCCGTGTCGCGTGGGCTCGTTGGTGAAATCATCGCGCGCATCGAGCGCCGCGGCTACATCGTTACCGCAATGAGGCTGATGCAGCTTCCCGGCGATAAGGCCCGCGAACATTACGCGGAGCACAAAGACAAACCGTTCTTCGCCGACTTGGTGAACTTTATTACCAGCGGGCCGCTTGTTGCGCTCGCAGTTGAAGGCGAGGGCGTGATCGAAGCGTGCCGCCAACTGATCGGTGCGACCAACCCGCTGACCGCAGCACCCGGATCGATTCGCGCCGATTTAGCGCAGTCGATCGGGCGTAATCTCGTGCACGGTAGCGACAGCAAAGGCGCGGCCGAACGCGAGCTGAAGATCTTTTTCGATGCAAAAGAGTTCGTGTCGCGCAAGCACGACATGGACCGCTGGATCACCGAGCAGAAGTGAGTCGCTAAGATGTCGATCGAATCGTTGCGTGGCGGCGGGCGGCCGTTGATCGAGGGCGTGCACGCGCGCGAAGTACTTGACTCGCGTGGAAACCCGACCGTGGCGGTGAGCGTCGCGACGAATTTTGGCGCGGTCGAAGAAGCGCTCGTACCCTCCGGCGCGTCGACCGGCGCGCACGAAGCGGTCGAACTGCGCGACGGCGATGCCAAACGCTACGGCGGCAAGGGTGTGCTGCGTGCGGTCGCGTCGGTCAACGAAACGCTCGGCCCCGCGCTCGAAGGTTTGGACGCAACCGCGCAACGTGAAATCGACGAGCGGATGATCGAGCTCGACGGCACGACGAACAAATCGAACCTCGGCGCGAACGCAATACTCGGATGTTCGCTGGCGGTCGCGCGCGCGGCAGCGTCGAGCCTCGCGCTTCCGCTGTTTCGCTATTTAGGCGGCCCGACGGCATCGCTCTTACCGGTGCCGATGATGAACGTCATCAACGGCGGCAAACACGCGTCGGGCGCACTGCAGTTTCAGGAGTGCATGATCGTGCCGGTGGGTGCGCCGAACTTTGCCGAAGCCGTGCGCTATGGCGCCGAGGTCTTTCACGCGCTCGGCAAGCTGCTGCACGACCGCGGGCTGCCGACGCAGGTCGGCGATGAGGGCGGTTATGCGCCGCCGCTCGATTCGATCGACGATGCGATGCAACTGCTTGTTGCGGCGATCGAGCGTGCGGGCTACAAGCCGGGCGCCGACATTGCAATCGCGCTCGATCCGGCCTCGAGCGAATTCTACGAAGAGGGCAAGTATTTCGCGCGCGACAAGCAGCACGGCATTAGCGCTGACGAAATGGTCAAACTCTACGCCGACTTGTGCGCACGCTTTCCGATTGTGTCGATCGAAGATGGCCTGGCCGAAGATGATTGGGCCGGGTGGCGCACGCTGACCGAGGCGCTGGGGAAGAAGATCCAACTCGTCGGCGACGACATCTTCGTGACCAACACCGAATTTCTCGCGCGCGGAATTAAGGAAGGCGTCGCCAACGCGATTCTGATCAAGGTCAATCAGATCGGCACGCTCTCCGAAACGTTCGATGCAATCGACATGGCGCACAAGGCCGGCTACGCGTGCGTCATCTCGCACCGTTCGGGCGAAACCGAGGATACGACGATCGCCGACATCGCGGTTGCAACCAGTGCGGGGCAGATCAAAACCGGGTCACTCTCGCGCAGCGACCGTACCGCAAAGTACAATCGTCTGATGGCGATCGAGGAACAGCTAGGCTCGGCGGCGCGTTACCCGCAGCGGTGAGGAGTTCTATCAGGACTCCAGAAACCGTCCGGAGCCGCACTAGGGGCCTGTAGCTCAGCGGTAGAGCGGCCGGCTCATAACTGGTTGCGCGTAGGTTCGAATCCTACCAGGCCCATGTGGAGCTTCAGACATGTCGAACAGCGTCGTTAAGACCAGTCGTCACTCGTATGCCGAGACGATCGCGAAGCTGTCGGCCGCGATTAGCGGCGCCGGAAATACGATCTTCGTGACGATCGATCAAGCTGCCGCGGCACAGAGCGCTGGACTTACCTTGCGCCCGACGACGCTGATCGTGTTCGGCAATCCCAAAGCTGGAACGGGATTGATGGCGGCGTTTCCGCTGGCTGCGCTCGATCTTCCGCTCAAACTCCTGGTGTGGGAAGAGCACGGTACGGTGAGCGTTGCGTACGCGCCGCCCGAAGAAATTGTGGCGCGCTACAACGTGACCGGGATGGATGCGCTCATTGCCAACATGAGTCACGCGCTCGATGCGCTCACCAATCTCGTCGTGTAGGCATCGCGCTTTTGGACTATTTTAGCTTGTCGTAGACCTGGGAGAAGCCCGTCAGCGGGAGCGATGCCGTAATGCCGCGCTCGTTGAGCCCCGCATCGAGCAGCGCATACGAAACACCGAGGGCGCCGTTTCCGGCTCGCATTGCGGCGAGCAAGTCGGCGTTGATGATGCCGGTCGCGAAGCAGCCTTGCTGCGAGCAGGTAAGGAACGGGAAGCTCTGCGTGGCGCCCGCGACGCTTAAGGTGACCGGCGTGCGAACCGAAATTCCCAGCGGTGTGTTGATCGTGAGCGCGGTCTTGCCGTCCGCTGTTGACGCGACCCGAAAAGCGATGATCGGTGCGCCGTTCTGGGCCTGAAGCGAGTTCAGCCCGTGGCATGCAAGGGCCGTCTTCCCGGGGTCGCACTCCAAGCGCCATCCCGTGACGGTGACACTGGAGGTGGTCCCGCCGCCTTGTGGGGCTGGAGTTGCCGCATAGGCCGGCGCGGCCACGCAGAAGAGCAAGAGTACTGCGCATGCGTATCTCATGTGAAGCGCCTTCGCGAGCGGGCTGAAGGACGCCCTTCCCGTTGACAGGCCTCACGTGCTCCGGTAATGTACCCTTTTGTCACCCTGAGGTGCGATGCGAAGCATCGCCTCGAAGGGCACGTGGCGCCATCGTCTATCGGCTAGGACAGCCGCCTTTCACGTGGCAAAGACGGGTTCGATTCCCGTTGGCGCTACCACATCAGAGCCCGAAATCATTGAGATTTCGGGCTCCTTAATTTTGGAATGTCAGCCAAACTGCGAATGTAACTCTTGAGCGCCGTCCCATGTATCACTGATCATGCATTTTGATATCGTTGAGGCTATACGGAAAAAGCAGTACGCCAAACAGGAAAGCATAAGCATTGAGAACGGTGACGTGGTCGACATCAGCATTGATGACGGCGATGTCGTTATTAGACCCGGGGTTCCTTCGGAACTGAGAGCCGAGGAAGAGATCGATCCTTCGGAAATCGCTAGTTCTTAGAGAGTTCTTCTATCCAGTTGGCGATTTGTTCACCCCCGGGCTCTTCTGATGCAATCGTTGCAGCAATCTCCCTGCATGTCTTTGAGATCGTCGGATCATTCAACAGTTGCGATAGTGCGCGTGCCCAATGGGTTGCCGGTGCTTTCGGTGCAATGCTTTCGGCGACGCCGAGTTTCTTGAGCCGTGCGGCATTGTCGGGTTGATCAAAGGTGAACGGTGTAATCAATTGTGGCGTGCCGGCTGCAAGCACCGTTGCGCTAGTCCCAATTCCACCGTGATGCACGAACACTGCAACTTGACGAGCGAGTAGATCGTAGGGAGCATACGGCTCGTAGTGCACCCACGAAGGTAACTCATCCGGCAATTGATTGCGATAGCGCGTCACGAGCACAGCGCGCATCGCCAGCTTTTCGGTTGCTGCAATGGCGCGTTCAAAGAATAATCGCCCATGAGCGTGGGCGGAACCGGGCGTAAACGCGATTGGATGTGGCCCCGCATTCAAAAACGAGAGCAACTTTTCACTTAGCGTCTCATCAGCCTCAGCCACCAAGCGTGGAAACGTCGTGCAAACGGCGTTCACGGGCCAATCTCGTTGCGGCGCTGCGAACCAACCTGGGAAACCGCAGATGACTCTCTCTGGCGAGTTCATCCATTGGCGTATGCTCCGGACGGGCGGTAGCGCAACGGTAGCGCGAAATTCATTTAGTTTGGGGCAAAGCAAAACGCTCATTCCCTTATCGATCGACGCTAAGAGTCCACGCACCACCCACGATGGCATGCGCTTTGCCCAGGGCAGTGCTGCCAGCGCTCCTGGATCGCTCGCCGAAAGCAAAGAGGATGGCTGCAAATGTACCGTAGCGAGCCCAGTTCCCAGTTTTTCTTGTACCAACCGCGCCGCCATGCCCAAAGTATTCGTAACCAGGACTGTGTCGTGCGGTCGAACATGTTTAACCAGAAAATCGTAAGCCAAGGGCCAGCCATCGCCGAACCGGCGTAAGATAACGCCGGCTCCCTTTTTCGGATTCCAGAGGTCCGGGTTTTGAATGACTTCGTCGTATTTTTCTTTGCTACCGGCTTCGATGAAGTCGAGACCAGCGCGCTCGACGTTGTCACGAAATGGTGCGGCCGTCAACAACTGCACATCATGCCCGCGCCGCTTTAGTGATTGGCCAATCGCGATGAACGGGTACACATCGCCAGCGCTGCCAACGCAATAAATCAAGACGTGCATTGCACGGGCCTCTACGATCCATTCTCGTTGAATTGGGGGCTTTGCGGCATTGGCGACTTATCGATCGTCGCGCTGTCAGATGACGTCTCTCCTGCGCGATCGATGATCTCGAAAATTCCAGGTGCGACGAAATATTCGGTGCGACCCGGGCGCTCGAACGGGACAAGGATGCCTTCTTTCACCAATCGGTCCACTGCTGACGAAGATGATTGGAGCGTCTGACCGAGGATCGATTGCGCGCGGCCGTTTGACATCGCAGGTAGCTCAATCAGCGCGTCGATGAGTTTCAGTAACGCCGGCGCATTTCTTGCCCGGCTGATACGTCCCCAGTATTGCGCGCGTAGTGTTTGAAGTTGACGCATCCGGAGTCGCGAGTCGCGAGACTGAATCGTGACGCCGTTCAAGAAGAAAGTGATCCATTGGGTCCAACGACCGTCCGCGCTCACGCTAAACATATGATCGTTATATTCAACACGTCGTCGCTCGAAATAGGCACTGAGATAGAGCATGGGCTTGCTAATCGTGCCCGCGTGACAGAGTAGAAGCGGCATGATCAGACGGCCGATTCTGCCATTGCCGTCAAAGAACGGGTGAATCGTTTCGAATTGATAGTGGATGATGGCAAGGCGTACAAGCAGCGGCAATCCATCATCGTTGTTGATGTACTGAATCAGGTTTTCGAACGTGCTTTCAATGTGCACCGCGGGGGGCGGCACAAACCGTGATTCGGATATAGGAAGGCCGCGCTGCCCAATGTGCACCTGTTCGTTACGAAAACGTCCACTTCGCGCTTCTTCGCGCGTTCCGGTCATCAGAATCTGATGTGTTTCGCAGACGAGCTGTTTGCTAATCGGGATACTTTGGGCACGCGATAAGCCGTATCGCAGTGCTGCAACGTAATTCGAAACCTCGCGCGTCTCAGTGCGATCGGCGTCGAGCTCCTCGGCGGCAGCCTCAAAAAGGACGAGGTCTGAGTACGTCGTTTGCGTTCCTTCGATCTTGCTCGAGAGCACCGCTTCTCGGCGCATGAAGGGGGCTATTAGGACCTCGGGATGAGGAAAATCGCTCGCCTGCCCGTCTAGGCGGCCGAGCTCGATTGTCGCCTCAGCTAGGGCGGTTACCATCGCTGGCGTCAGAAAATCCGGGGCCGGGGGCAGAGGCGCGGGCACGAATGCGACGCCTCCCTCACTAATCTGAACAAGCTCACCCGTCCGGCGGGTGGTAAAGGCTCCCGGGTCCATGCTTCGCCAATTGGCCGAGAAAATCAAGGATACCTCGTTTATCCTTGATTTAATGGAGGCGAACTACAAGGATAACTGCCTAAGCGATGGAGTGGCTTTGACAGGCGCTTGTCAATGAGCAGATCATCCTAGCCCCCGTCCGTCAGCCCAATGTCAGCCAACGAGGCGGGATGAGGAGGGACGACCCGGTATCACGAGGTCCGAAATTACGAGAGAACTGCGGAAGTCGTGCGGCGCGCAGAAAGTTCGATTCCCGTTGGCGCTACCACTTACGCCCCGCTTTCGCGGGGCTTTTCTTTTGCAAACAGGCATCTGACCGCGACCTCCGTACGATTCGGGAATGGCACGGATACTGTTGCAGACCACGATTCCCTACGCCGAGGATGACTGGCACGTCGGACGCTTCGCCCTACTTCGCGACGAGCTCGTCGCGGCAGGTCACACGGTCACGGCCCGCAATCGCGAACCCGACGCCGCCGGAAACGATCCCGTTCTCTCCAGTCTCGGCACGAGCGCATTCGATCAGCTTTGGCTGATGGGCGTCGACACCGGCGACGGATTGTGCGGTGCGGATATCGAGGGCATCAATGCGTTCCGCGCGCGCGGCGGCGGGGTCTTAACGGCGCGCGATCATGCCGATCTCGGAGCGTGCATTCGCAATCTGGGAACCCTCGGCGCCATCAATCATTTTCATAATTACAATCCGGAAGAGGAACCGGAACGCCGCCAGCAAGACGATCAAGACGATCCCGACATTCCCTGGCCAAACTATCACTCCGGCGCAAACGGCGATTACCAGCACATCGAGGTGATCGAGCCGGTCCACGAGATCTTTCGCTCGGATCGCGCGCCGAACGGCGTGATCGAGTTCTTTCCTGCGCATCCGCATGAGGGCGCGGTCGGCGCGCCGGCCGGCGATACACATGCGCGCGTGATCGCGCGCGGACGCAGCTCGCAAAGCGGACGCGCGTTCAATATCGCTGTGGTCATCGAAGGCGAACCGGGCCGCGCCGTAGCGGAGTCAACATTCCATCACTTCTGTGATTTGAATTGGGACACCGACCGTGGCGCGCCGTCGTTTGTAACCGACAAGCCCGGAACGGAGATGAAACGCGATCCGCAGCGCCTGATAATCTTCAAAGACTACGTGCGCAATATCGCACGCTGGCTCAGTAACTAGTATTTTGGCGCGACGTTAATCGTGACGGTCGTGCGTGTGCCGCGATTGTCCTGGTACGTATACGTACACGAGCCGGGATAGCTGCCTTCGTAGACGTATTTGTTGATGACCTGAATAGAGCCGTTGCCGCCCATCGACGTGCTGATCGGATGAACGCGCGGATATTCGAAGCACGTTGAGGCTTCCTTTACGATCTTGATCTCCACCCATTCGCCTTTCGAGGCGCCGGGTTTGCGCGTGACGGTTACCGTCTCGCGTTGCCCAACCCGAAGGTTCAACGTCGAAGGCGAAGCGGTGAGTGTTGGATTGGCTACGGCGGCGGCGAGCGTCGACGCAGCAATGAGGCTGAAGGCGGCGACGTGAAAGAGCGCGCGCGCGATGAACATTGCAGGAACCTCCGGAGAAAAAGGGATCTTATGGTGGCGGCAGTACGGAGAAATAACGCAGGTCCTTGAAGTTCTTCGCGATCGTTGGGTCTTTTTCGTTGAAGCCCGGCGTTTTTTGAATCAAGGTTCCGTCGGCTCCATAGTACGCTCGTTGCGCTGTTTCACGCGAGAGCTCCGGAACGGTTTTTGCTTGACGTGCGCGTTCGAGGGTACCGTCGCTGCGGTAGCAGAGTCCCACGGCGTGCTGCTGGCTATACTTATCAATCGATACTTCGCGTACGTACCGGTAACGCGAGCCTTGCTTATAAACCCCCGCATAGTGCGGAATGAGCGACCCCGTCAAATTTTGAAGTTGCGCGTCGCTGAGAACGATCCACCGCTTCCCGTGGAGTATGACGCTCACGGGCGACGTCTGCGAAACCGCGGACAGCACCGCATCGCACTCCGCATCGATTTGCGCAACGCCGCTTGGCCCCGAAGGTTGCGCCAGGATTGTTGCCGGCATCGTGCCGATGAGGAGGCCGAGAAAGAGGACAACTGATTTCGACATGACCCGATTATACGCGCGCGCTGCGATGTCGCTACTATCCGAAAAGCGCTACGCGCCAATCCTGCGCGACTCCCCGACCCTGATTGTGGGTACGTAGAAAGAGATGGACGAACCCGACGACCGTGCTGTCAGCTTAACCGCCGAAATGGCACTTCTGTGCGGCATTCTGCCGGTGTGGGCGGTTGCTGGATTCGCGGACTGGCTGTGTCATCGCCGGACGAAAATTCAGGAGACGGCGGGCACGCATGAATCCCTGACGCATAGCTTAATGCTTGTGTCGGTCGGCGTACCGGCGACGATAGCGTTGCTTTGGGAAATCAACGAAGTCGTCATTGCCGCGTCGATCGCTGGAACCGTCGTGCACGAACTCATCGTGTTTTGGGACACCGCGTATGCCGCAGACCGGCGAAAGGTTACCCTGACGGAGCAGCACATCCACAGCTTTTTGGAGGTGATTCCATGGGCGTCCACGGCAATCTTGATGTGCCTGCATCCGGATGCGTTGCAGGGCCTATTTCAGGGGCGCAACCGCAAAGGAGCCTTTGGGCTGCGACGCAAGCAGCGGCCTCTCAAATTGTGGCAACTCGCCACCATCTTCACATCATTAAGCGTGAGCCTTGGACTGCCGTATCTCGAGGAATTCATTCGATGCTATCGTGTCGACGGCACGCTCGCACCGCATGCGAAGCCGTAGTCGGGCGGCCGCAGGTCTCGAGGGAGATGAGCAAGTAGCACATTATATGAAAATCACTGCTAAATTTGCGCATGTGGCGCTTCTTGCTGCCGTTGCGACTGCAGCGGCTACTGTTGGCGCTCTTGCCAATGCGAACTTGCGAATTGCCGGCGGCGTCTTCGGCGTCGAACCGGGAATCGCTGCGACGATGCTGTGCCTGGATAAGAACAAGGACATCGCAAACGGTGTTACACCGAAGACACACATCCAGCCGACCGGCTCGGGCGGCAAAGTCGGCAATGCCGTCGTCGTAAGTTGCCCGTAATATCTTCGGTCTTTTTCGCATAACTACTATTGGAGGCTTATCATGAAGTCACGAAGCATCGTTGCACTATTCGCTGGACTCTGTCTTGCTGTTTCCGTCGCGACGGGCGCCGCCGTTGCCGGTTCTTGGGCGATGATCAACGGCACGGCAGCCGTGAAATCGGGAATGACCGGGACCGTCGTTTGCCTCGACAAAGCCGGCAACAACCTTCTCGATGGCGCAACCCCAAAGACGCACATTCAGCCAACCGGATACCAAGGCCACACGACAAACGCAATCGTCGTCACCTGCCCGTAGCCTAATCGATATTATAGAAGCGCGACACACCGTCGCGCTTCTATGCGATTTCGGTGTTGCCCACTTGATTGTTGGAGTTCACGAACGAAACCACAAACGCGCCTAAGAGCAAGAGCGCGGAACCGATGATGAAGCCGGGGCGCCACGAGCCCGTGCGGTCGACGAGGATGCCGAAAATCAACGGCGAGAGAACGCCGGCAACACCGAATCCCGTGTTCATGAACCCCGAGATCGTTCCACAGAAGTTCTTCCCGCCCAAGTCCATTGCCACGGCCCAGCAGTTGGATACCGCACATTCCAACATGAACATCGCAAGCGCGAGCAGGACGATCGTGACGGCCGTGCTGCTGACATAAATCGCCGGAGTGATGAACACGAACGTGCCGATGAAGGCGCCGGCGATCAGCGTGCGCCGCGCCAGATTGAGGTTACCCGTCCGTTTGTAGATGTAGTCCGAGAGCCAGCCGCCGACCAGATCGCCGGGGACGCCGCCCGCGAGCGGAATCGTTACCGCGAGCGCGAGCGCGCCGAACGCGACGTGGCGCGCGTCGGTTAGATACGTCGGCAGCCACGTAATGTAGATCCAAAAGGTGTAGCCGTAGGCGAAGTATGCGAACGTCAAGAGCCAGACATCGGGGCTCGTGAGGATCTGTCGCCACGGAATGGCCAGCTGCTGCGGTGCGGATGCCCCGCCGCGAATATAGTCGAGTTCTTGCTGATTGACGCCGGGTACGTCCGATGGTGAGTTACGATACATGATGTAAAAGGCGATCGCCCACGCGAGTCCCAGCACGCCGAGAATGTAGAAGGCATAGCGCCAGCTGCCGGTCGCGGCGACTATCGCGACGACAATGATCGGTGACACCGTGCCGCCAGTGCGCGAGCATGCGTGCAAGATCCCTTGCAGCGAACCGCGCATTTCCTTGGGGAACCACGACGCGAGCGCGCGCGTCGACACCGGAAAACCGCCCGCTTCGCCCAGGCCGAACAGCAAGCGCGCAGTGAACAAACTCAGGAAGTTGAACGCAGCGCCGGTGGCGACGGTGAACACCGACCACCACCCCATCAGGAACGACAGCACTGCACGCGGTCCGAAGCGGTCGCCGAGCGTCCCGCCGACGATTTGCAGCAACGCATACGTGAACGCAAACGCCGAAAACACCAAGCCCATCGTGGCTTTGTTGAAGTGAAACTCTTTGATCATCGCCGGAGCAGTGACCGAGATAGCCGTGCGATCGAGATACGAGAGGAAATACAGGAAACAAATGAGTGCAAGGATCGTGTATCGTACGTGCGACGCGCGAAGCGCGCCGATCGTGCTTGTCAAAGGCTTTGGAACGCTCATGCTATTGCGACCCTTTCCGCTGCGCCGGTAAGGAATGTGAGCGCCGGCGACACACCGTCGCCATGTGGGATTCCCATAAGGTCGAGACCCATCTGGACGCCGCAGAGTGCTCCCGCGAGCATCAAGTCATTGAAATTGCCGAGATGCCCAATGCGGAATACACGGCCCTGCAGTCGTCCCAGACCCGTCCCGAGCGACATGTCATAGCGCTCGAGAATGGCCGCGCGCAAATCATCGGCGTTCGCGTTGTCCGGAACGACGACTGCCGTCACCGAGTTCGAATACTCGCGCGGGTCGGCCGCCTGCAGTTCGAGATTCCAGCCGCGCACCGCGCGGCGTGTCGCCTCACCTTGACGCGCGTGACGCTCGAAAACGTTGGGCAGACCCTCTTCGTGCAGCATGGCGATCGATTCGCGCAACCCATACAACAAGTTGGTGCTCGGCGTGTACGGCCAGAAGCCATTTCGATTGGCGTCGATGATCTCGGGCCAACTCCAATAGGATTTCGTGAAGCGCGAACGCTGCGACGCTGCAAGCGCTTTGGGAGAGATGGCGTTGAATCCAAGTCCAGGCGGCAGCATCAAGCCCTTTTGCGATCCGCCGATCGTCACGTCGATGCCCCATTCGTCGTGGCGATAGTCGATCGACCCGAGCGAGGAGATCGCGTCGACCATCAGGAGCGCGGGGTGTCCTACGCGATCGATTGCGGCGCGCACGTCGGGCACGCGGCTGGTGATGCCGGTCGAGGTCTCGGTACTCACGATCATCACTGCCTTGAACTCATGCTTGCTGTCGCGTTCGAGACGCCGCGCGACCTCGTCAGGATCGACACCATGGCGCCAATCACTCGGCACAAACTCCACATTCAAGCCGAGGCGTTCGGCCATCGTGCGCCAGAGCGACGCGAACTGACCGGTCTCGAACATCAGGACACGGTCCCCGGGTGAGAGCGTATTAACGACCGCCGCTTCCCACGCGCCGGTCCCGGAGGAGGCGTAGATAATGACCGGGCTCGACGTTTTGAAGATGGTCTTGATGCCGCTCAACACGTCGAGCGCGAGTGCGGCGAACTCGGGGCCCCGATGGTCGATCGTGGGCATATCGATCGCGCGCAAGATACGATCCGGGACGTTGGTTGGCCCCGGAACCTGAAGAAAGTGTCGTCCGGTACGCTTGGGCATTGAGCTCACCCTCCGCTAGTGCACTAGAGGCGGCCCTTGCCCAAAGGCGGGCTAGATTCCCGCGTTGCCGACGAAGCGCATCTACGTTTTGTATGACGCGATTTCAATGAGGTTTCCGTCGGGGTCACGACAGTAGACGGAGAGCAGTGTACCGCGCGCACCGGTTCTCTCGTCTGGGCCCGCCTCGATCGGAATATCGAGCGCATGCAGATGCGCGACGACGTCGCTCGGTTCGCTTGTTGTAAGAAAGCACAGGTCGGCGCTTCCGGGCGCGACGTTGCGCCCGGTGAACCACGCCTCGATGCTGGCCGACGCGGGGCGAAGATTCATCTTCTGGCTTCCGAACTTGACCGACGTACGCGTGCTCGACTTTCCTGGCGGTGAAAAGTCCTCGCGCTGCATACCGAGCACGCGCTGATACCAGGCTGCCGAAACCTCAACGTCGGCCACGTTGAGAACGAGATGATCGATGCTATCAACGGCTACGTGCAAACCAGAAGACCGTTCTTGTTCGAAACCGGTCCGTTGTTCGGACACGGAAACTTCACTTTGCTCTCTCGCCGATAGCCGTTATCGTCCAAGCATTCGCCGGTCATGTAATGCGTCACGCTGGTAGTGGTGAAGTGTGCCTCGACGCGGATGTTCCGGCAGGTCGCGCGATAGTTTCCTGGCGGCATTGGCGGAGTCGTGGCGGAAATCGCGACGGTTTGCGGCTGCATCGTACCGCCGACGCTTGGAGCGCTCGTTAACCCAGCCACCAACACAAATGCAAAAAAAGCCGCGAGTGAGTATTTCATTGGCTCCCTTTCTTGAGGTACAAGTTCATCCAATTTGCGAGGATGTTCAACCGCTCGACGCGATGGATCGGCGCGCCGGTGCGCGAGAGATCGTGGTTTTCGCCGGGTACGTCGATGAATGTGACCTTTTGCCCGAGGATCTTGAGGACCGAGAACTCCGTAATCGTTTGATCGGGCGGCGTTCGTGTATCCTCCTCGGAGTGCAGGATCATCAGCGGTGTGTGCACGTTCTGCACGAAGTTGATCGGCGACTGGGTAAACCACAGGCTTTGCGGATCCCAAGGGTTGCCCCAATTCGCGAAGCCGCCAAGACCCGTCTTTGAGGCGAAATCGGCGCCGAGATTTTCGGTGACGAGATTGTTCACGACGCGTTCGGCAATTGCGGTCTTGTAGCGATCGGTGTGCGAGACGACCCACAGCGTTGCATAACCGCCGTACGAACCCCCGGTAACGCCGAGCCGTGCTGCGTCGACGTCGGGCCGCTTCGCCGCCGCATCCATGACGGCTTGAACGTCTTCGAACATCGCGTCGCCGTAACTTTTGGTGAGCGCCGCCTCGAAGTCGTAGCCGAACCCAACGCTGCCGCGCGGATCGGAGAACACGACGTTGTATCCCTGTCCCGCCCAGAACTGGAGCTCTTGGAAGAACGTGTCACCGAACTGCGTTTCGGGTCCGCCATGAATATCGAGGATGGTTGGGCGCGGCCCATTGTGTTTGCCGAGCGCCGGCATGAACCACGCGTGAACGGTGAATCCGGCCGCATCCGTCACCGTGAACGGCTGGGGCATCGCAAGATCGATCGTGCGCAGAAACGCCTCGTTGGCATGTGTGAGGGCCCGTGGCTTTGGGTTTGCGATATCGAGCACGTACACATCGCCGGGGTGCGTGAAGTCGCTGTAGAGATACGCGACGCGCTTTCCGTCGCGCGAAACCGAACACGACCAGGCTTCGCCCTGCGGCGGTGAGAGATCGCTCACCGCACCGTCGGAAAGGTCGAGGAGGCGAAGATTTGCATAGCCCGGGCCGTCGGCGTTGATGACCGCACGGCGCTCATCGGGAAGCAGGTCGCCACACGGGCCGCCGCCTTCCTTCATATCCGCCAGAAGCGCGTCGCCGAATGAGAGCGTGTTCTTTTTTACGAACTCGTTGACGTTAGAGCCGTCGAAATCGGCCCAACGTATCGCCGGATACGCTGCCGGGTCGGTCGTGCCGCTCGCGCCATAGATCAAGCGCCGTTCGCGGCGCGACACGAAATAGATGTTGTTCGTCGGCAGGTCCGAGACCATTTTGTGAAGCTCGCCGCCGGCAGCCGAGACGCTGTAGATATCGTTGCCGCCATCGACCGAATCGTAGCGGAGCGAGTTGAACACGATCGTGCGATCGTCAAAGGACCAACTCTCGTTGTCCTCACCGAATCGCCCGGATGTGATTTGCTTCGCGCTGCTTCCGTCGGCATTTGACACCCAAATATGGGGATGCTTGTCGTAGACAAACCCGGCGCCGTTAACGGTCCAAGACAGCTGGTTGATCGTGCGGACATCGCTTTTCTGCTGTGCCTTGGAAGGCGTAAAGCCGGCCTTTGCAAAGTCGATTTGCGCGGCCGGCGCGGGGTCCACGTCAACCACCGTAAACGCTAAACGCTTGCCGGTATTACTTGGTACCGGACCACTTGCGCCATTCTTGACACGCGTGATCTGCACGATGTTGCCGCTCGAAAGATCGTACCGGAAGATCTGTGGCGTCTTTTTTGCGGGACGCACGAAGTAGAACGACCTCGAATCCGGCGACCACGCAGCGTCACCATCCCGCGTGCCCTTCGTCGCGTTGACGGTTGTGCCGCGAACGACGTCGACGAGTAAGATCGTCGAATCGTACCGGTCTTTCGGCCCGTTCATGCGCTTTTGCACGACGATAATGTGCGAACCGTCGGGCGAGATCTGGGCTTGATCGAGCACGTTAAAGTGGAAGAGGTCCTCGGCTGTCATGGGTCGCGCCTGAACGGGCGACGGCGAGAGCACCATAAGCGCCGCGACAAGAAGTGCGAGCGTTGCGACGAGCTTCATGGGAGCGCCTTCGCGCGGGAATCGCAGCGCTCCCGCTTGCGATTCCCGCTTGCGCTTTATGCTAGAACGTGACGCTGAGGGCGGGCGTCGTACTGCACTGCGGCTGGCGCATCTCGATTTGGAAGTGCAGCGTCGTCGTGTTGTCACCGGCGTCGCTCGAACGAGCGAACGTGTAGTTTGCGGTGTACGACGCTCCGGATTTGAGCGGAGGAACGCCGATCGCGTCGATCTTGTTCCCGGTTTTGCGAATATCGACGAATTGCAGCGTATTGTTCGGCTGCGCGGTGTCCGACGTGTTCGTGATCGTCATCGCGATCCGGTAGTGGTTGAGGCCGCCGTCGTGCGAGACGCCCGTGACGTGGGCGGCGCTCACCGTCGGAGCGGTGCACTCGGCGCGCGCAATGCCGAACGAGCATGCCGCGCAGGCTGCGAGCGCGGCAGCAAGAGAGCGGATGATAGCAACGTGTTGTTTCATAGACCCGTAATACCCATCGCAGGGCGGGAATATTGCAAACATAACGCAACCTAGCGGCCATGAATATTGAAGCGCTTGCTGCCGCAAAGCAGCAATGCCAAGTCGCTGCACAGAGCTTTATGCGTCTCCAAGAGCACGACCATGGAACGCTCCCCGAGCAACTAGCCTTCAATCACGCCGTGTTGCTCGCCCTCAAAGGGCTCTATGAGGCGGTCGAATCGGCTTGAGGTAACGTGCAGGTGACTGCTGCCGGCCCGCAAAGAGCGCTGCATTGAGGTGTATATGATGCGTAGAGCGCTTTTATCTGCGGGCTTCTTTGCGTTGACCGCGTTGGTCGCGCTGGCGGGGTGCAACTCGGGATCGGTCGCGCCCGCCGCGTCGCCGCCTACGAACATTTCCGGCGATTACTCCGGAACGATGCAAGATGCGCAAGGTGGGAGTGGGACTGCAAGCGCGACCCTCGCCCAGACGGGTTTTAATGCCGGAGGGACGGTTACGGTCAAAGAAACCGCCCAGACGGTTTCTGCGCAGATCTCGCTTGCGCTGACCTCATCGAACGCAGTGAGCGGATCGATGGTGATCGATTTTGCCAACGGCACGACCTGCACGTACAGCACCAGCGGAACCTACAATACCGCGACGGCAGTGCTCAGCGGTTCGTACACGGCGGTAACAAACTGCGCCGGCGACACGGGAACCTATTCGTTAACCCAGCAGTGTACCGACACGATTACCGGCGTCAGGCACCGCGACACCAGCGCCGTAACTCTCTGTTAACGCCGGCATAAGGACTGCCAGCGCTTCTTCGATGCGCATCCCGGCACCGCGTTTTTGCAACGTCTCGAAGGTACTCGCTCCGAGCATTTCTTCTATGCGATTCGAAGCCGTTTCCAGCGCGCGGCGATCGTCGTCTTCGCCGCTCCAATCGAGCTCGTGCAATTGTCCCTTCGCGTAGCCGAAGAGCATCGCCGCGTCTTCGGGCGCACGCGCCGCGAGAGACGGCGCCCAATAAGCAACGGCGAGCGCGCGTAAGAACGGCTGCTTCGTTTCCAGTGTCAAAGCTACAGCTTGGCGAGCATGTGGCTCCGCGTCATCGAAGCGGAGAGCCACGAGCATGTTGGTGCAAATCGAAATCTCGAGCGCAGTGCGCACGTCGCCATCGGCCCACTCGAGCGCTTCGGTTGCCAATGCGATTGCGCGCTCGCCCGATTCGCGAGCAGCCCACCACTCGAGGACGCGACACGTTTCGTCTCGATCTTGCGCCGACCGCGCAGCCTGCAAGGCTTCATCGAAAAGCAGGCGCGCCCGCTCTATCTGTGATGCCGGTAACGAAGAGGCGCAACGTCTGAGCACAACGGCGAGCACGCGCGGCTCGCCCAATCGCCGTGCCTCGCGGATCGCCTCCTCCGCCGGCGCTTGCGCCTCTTCAAGGCGATGCGTCTTAGCAAAGAGTTGGGCTTCTTGCGAGAGTGCGCGCACAAGGCCTCGCACGTCGGAAGACTCGCGATACAACGATACCGCGCGCCGCGCGGACGCAAGACCTGCGTCGTTCTGCCCCAAGTTGTTCTGCATCATCGATGCGACGTACTCGAGGCGGCCGCCCGTAGCGGGCGAGACGGAATGTACCTTGCGCGCGACGTCGCACCAGTGCAGCCCCTCTCCGAGCAATTCCATGCGCAGAAAAATCGGTCCGGCGTCAGCGGCAAGCTGCGCTCCGGCGTTTCGGTCGCCGGCGCCTTCGAGCGTCCACGCGAGCGCTGCGCGAAAGTTGTCGATTTCGGGCGCTAGGCGCTCGAGCCAGCCGGGCTGGGGACGGGAATCGAACTCGAAATATGCCTGTGCTGCAAGCGACGCAAAATAGCCGGCGTGCTGTTGCGACGCAATCGCGGTCGCTTGATGCTCGACCGCCTTCGCTGCAGCAAAGGCGCGAAGCGTTTCCAGAAACCGGTAGCGCGTTGTTGCTGCAAGCGTCACTGTCAACAGTGATTTGTCAACGAGTGACGTGAGCAAGTCCAAGGCGTGGAACTCGTCGGATTTGTCGCCGTTTGCGAAAACCGCCGACGCAGCCGCGAGTGAGAAGCTGCCGCGAAACACCGCGAGCCGCTCGAAGAGCGATTGTTCCTTTGGAGTGAGTAGTTCATAGCTCCACTCGATCGTCGCAGCAAGTGTTTGTTGCCGCTCGACGGCGGTGTGCGAACCGCTGGTCAGGAGGCGGAACCGCTCGTCCAAGCGAGCCAGAATTTCCTCAAGGCTCAGCGCGCGTGCGCGCGCAGCCGCGAGTTCGATTGCGAGCGGAACGCCGTCGAGCCGATTGCAAATGTCTCGAATGATTGCATCCTGCGCTGCGGGATCGAATTCCGGCGAAACCGCGACAGCGCGCGTTGCAAAAAGCTGCGCCGCCTCTTTCTCCGGCAGCGGCCCAAGCCGATACACCTGTTCGCCTTCGAGATGCAGTAACTCGCGGCTCGTCGCTAAGACCGAGACGCGCGAACATGCGGAGCCGATGCGTGCGACGAGCGATGCCACGTCGGCGACCAGGTGTTCGCAATTATCGATGATGAGCAGTAGCTCGCGCGGCCGAAGATACTCGAGGAGATGCGCCGTCTCGGCATCGCTCGGCGCCGGCCCGGCATCAAGCGCGGCGAGGACTGTCGCAGCGAGTAAGGACGGGTTGGGAATCGGGGCGAGGTCGATGAACCAGACGCCGTGCTCGTATCGCTCGATCGTGTTCGCAGCGCAGGTGAGCGCGATGCGCGTTTTCCCGACGCCGCCCGAACCCGTGACGGTTACGAGGTGCGAATGCGCGAGCGCGGCGGAAATCTCGGTTTGCTCGCGTTCCCGGCCGATCAGCGGCGCGAGATTGGCGGGGAGATTATTGGGCGCGCGCATCGATCGCGGGCGCAACCGCGGATCGAGCTTGACCAGCGCGCCGGCCAGGTCTTCGGCGAGCCCGGAGAGCATTTGCGCTTCCTCTTTGTCGTAGTCGCTGTTGTCGGCGTCGACCGAAAGAAATCCAACCAGCTCGCCGGCGATCGTCATCGGAAACGCGTGCGTTCCCAGTGCGAGCGACTTCAGTTGTCCGGGCTTGGCCGGTGCTCCGCTCGATCGCAGGCGTACGAGGAGCGGATCGTTCTGCGCGAGATCTGTCGTGGGGTGGTCGTACGAAGAGACTGCGGCCGCAAAGGTATCGCGCCGCAAATAGACCGCGCTTGCGCGAGACTCCAAATGGTGATCGACGGCCTCGATTACACGTCGCAGCAGTTGCTTTTCGTCGCTAAACGACGACAGCTCGCGACGGAATTTTGCTAAGGCCGCGAGCGCATGGTGTTTTCGCCGGTGGAACGCGGCCTCGACTGCCGCTTCGATGCGCTGATGAACGGGACGAAAGACCAGCGAGCCGGCGAGCACGATGCAGATTTCGATCGCGGTACTTGCGGCTCTCGATCGATCCGAGACGAGCTTTTCAGTGGCCCACTCGGCGAGCGCGAGAAGCAACACGATCCCCGTAGTAACGGCCGCGTACGCATACAGGCGCGCGCGACGGCGAAGTCCGGGCCCGGCTCTGAGCACAGGTCGAGCCTTAGCCGCGTTGCGCGGAAGGCCTTTTTTTCTTTGCTTTCGCCGTGGATTCAATGAGCGTCACGGCCTCGCCAACCAGCGCCTTCAATCCCTTCTCGTTGATTTTCTCGCCCTCGGTGATGTCGATTGCGCGCCGAACGTGAGCTTCACCGCTATTTCGAAAGGGTTATCCGGGACAATGTTTCGCGTTCGCCGATGAGGTCGATCTCGGTGATCCGCTCGTTCGCAAACGTAAAGCGGAACGCAACGCGCAACTCGCGCTCCTCGGTCCACACCGCGCCGGGCTCGCCATCCAGGTATGCAAATTGCGCACCAACTGCACGCCCCGAGAACATCCGTGCAACGGTCTGCGCGTCCCCGATACCTACTTCTAGACGATCGGTTTGCCAATAGTCCGCCCCGCCCATCGCGATCACGGCCGCGTCTGCGCGTAGCGTTGCTGCCGGATCGAGCAGCGCGAGCAGCGCGGAAAAGTTTCCCGCGCGCGAGGCTTGGAGAAACGCACGTACGAGTTCGTCATGTCGCTGCGACGCAGCGTTGTCACTGGGCGACGCACCGCGCACGCGGCGGCGCGCGCGGCTTGCAAGTTGCCGCGTTGCCTCAGGCGACTTTCCGACGATCGCGGCGATCTCTTCGAAGGGCAGATCGAAGGTATCGTGCAGCACAAATGCGACGCGCTCCGCGGGCGAAAGCGTATCGAGTAGGATCAACAGGGCCGCGCCGATCGAGTCGGCGAGCAGCGCTTCGACCTCAGGCTGTTCGCTAGCGGCAATGGCTGCACTGTCGCGGCGCGGGTCATCGGGCGTTAGCTCCTCGCGCCGAGTTTTGCGTCGCTTCAGCGCGTCGAGGCAGACGCGTCCCGCAACGGTCGTAAGCCAGCCGTCGAAATTCGTGACTTGTGCAACGTCCGTGCGAGCGATACGCAGCCAGGTTTCTTGCAGTGCGTCGTCGGATTCCGCAGCCGATCCGAGTATCCGTTGCGCAATGCGCAGCAAGCGGGGGCGAGCCGCCTCAAAGCGCTTCGCGAGCCGCTCAGTATCCGTCACGTTTTGTTGCGCTCGATCCGTCATTGAGATAGAAGGAGTAAAAATCTTGAAGGACGTTTCCCTCATTATCTATCCGGTTGCGGATATGGATAAAGCCAAGCAATTCTTTCGCGAGCTTATGGGCAGCGACCCCTACGTCGATTCTCCGCCGTACGTGGGTTATAAAACCGCCGATGGCGATATGGAAATCGGACTGACCCGAGGCAAAGAATCGGACGTTCGTGCGCTTCCCTACTGGACGGTGAGCGACATCGCCGCGAGCATAAAAGCGCTCGAGGCCGCGGGTGGCACCGTGGTGCAAGCAGTCACGGACGTCGGATACGGATTGCTCGTTGCGAGCGTGAAAGATCCCAACGGGGCAACCGTCGGGTTGCGGCAACCACCGAAAGGCTGAGCTCGGACGCAGGGCCGTCCTGGACGGCCCTGTGCCCGCGTGGAAACGGTCGGGCTACAATGGGTGCGCGGAGGATCGCATGATACTTAAACGCACGCTAATCGCACTTTTCATCGCCACGCTCGCTCTAGCGAAGCCGGCCGTGGGCGCGAGCGGCTCGGCTACAATGACCGTCACCGCGACGGTTATTGCGACGTGCACGATTAGCTCTGGAAATTTGAGCTTCGGGAATTACGACGCGATAGGCACGAATGCCACCGCGCCGCTGAACGCGACTGCCGCGATCACCGCGACGTGCACGCAGGGCGCTGCGGCGACGGTCGACATCGATCAGGGTCTGAACGCAAGCGGCACGGGAAATGCCATGAGCCGGCGTATGAAGGGCAGCGGCACGAATTATCTCGGGTACGCCATTTTCCAGGATTCGGCGCACAGCAAGCCGTGGGGCTCGAAGACTTCGGGCACGACGGTGTCGGTCACGGGCGCGGGCGGCACAACGCCCGTAGCTCTCACAGCGTACGGCTCCGTGCCGGGCGCGCAGAATGTACCGGTCGGATCGTACACCGACTCGGTCGCTGTCACGATTAACTACTAGAAGGCGGAGACTCATGAAACGATCGAGCGCCATTTCACTGGCTGCTGTTGCTGTGCTGCTGGCGTTGGGCGGCGCTGCTCGCGCAAGCGACTATAGTGTTTCACCTATTCCGGTCGCCGTGCCGATCGGCACAAAGACTGCGGCAATGACGGTACGAAACCGCGGTTCGCAGCCACTCCACTTGGCGGTGCGTGTTTTCGACTGGAAACAAACGGCGGATTCGGCGCTGGTTCTCACGCCGAATACGGCGCTCGTCGTGTATCCGCGCTCGTTGACGGTTGCGCCGAGCACGCAGCAGACCGTGCGCATCGGTTTGCCGGCGACGTCGGGATCCCAAGAGATCGCCTATCGCGTGCTCTTCGAGGAGCTCCCTAACCCGAGTGCACTCACCGGCGTCAAAGGCGCGGGCGTCCTCGTCCGCACGAACATCGGCGTGCCGCTCTTCCTTGAACCTGCGTCGGCTACCGCCGCACAAAAGATCTCGGGCGCTGCGATCAAGCATACGAGTCTCGATCTGAAGTTGGAGAACGACGGCGACGTGCACATCGAGCCGACGACCGTGACCGCAGTAGGGACCGATGCGTCGGGGAAGCAGACGTTCTCCGTGACTACGCCGGGATGGTATATTCTACGCGGGGCGACCCGCGGTTTCACTTTTACGATCCCGGCAGCAGCGTGCGCTTCGACGACGACCATTACGGCCAGCGCAGGAACGGGACACAACCTCTTCAAGGGAAGCACGACGCAGATCACGCGTTCTTGCTCGTAGGCGCATGCGCTTCGCGGCGCTGCTGTTGATATTCGCACTGCTCGGCGCGGCCGAGAATGCGGCGCCGCGCGACCCCGGTGGGGACCTCGCCTACGTCGAGATGATCGTGAATTCGCAAGCGCACGTCGAAGTACTCGCGGCAATAACGGAGCAAGACTTCCTCGTCCAAAAGAGCGATTTGCTCGCCGCGCACATTGGGGTGGGAGCGGCGAAGGTGCGACGCATCGGCGGCTTTGATTTCGTCTCGCTGCAAGCACTGAAGCCCGCGCTCACATACGTGTTCGACGCCTCAACCTTGGTGCTGCACGTCGAGGCGCAAGCCTCGCTGCTGCCGACGTCAACGTATAATCTCGGCCCGCATCCCGAAGCACCGCTGCAATTTCTTCAAACCTCCGGAGCCTTCATAAATTATTCGCTCACCGCGAGCAACTCCGGGCCGCTTGGCTACGCCGGTCAGGCGGGCTATAATTTCCCGCAAGTGCTGCTCACCAGTACCGTGTTTTCGAGCGGAGGACTCTTCCGGCGCGGGCGCAGTTATCTGGTACGAGACTATCGCAACGATCTCGTCACTGCCACCCTGGGTGACGCGTCGGTGGATACGGGAACGTTCGGCGGCAACGTAGAGATCGCGGGCATCACCGTGCAGCGCTCGTTTGCACTCAATCCGTATATTTTGCAGTTTCCGGCGCCGGTGCTGAGCGGTACCGTACTCACGCCCTCGCGCGCTGAGGTCTACGTCAACGGGGTTCTAACCAGCGTAGTCAACGTATCGCCCGGGACATTTGTCTTCGGAAATCTGCCGACCGTCGCGGGGTTGAATTCGACGGTCGTCGTGCTGCGCGACGCCTTTGGAAATATCACGAACCTAACGTCGCAGAACTATAGCTCGCTCGACCTTCTGCGTGCGGGGCTGACCGACTTTGCGGTCTCGGCCGGAGTGCTGCGCCACGACGCCTTTACCGTTGACGATCGCTACGGTGGCGACGCGTTTGTAAGCCGTTACGCTCATGGTTTTACGAACAACTTCACCGCGGGAGCGCGCGCTGAAGCCGGCCCGAGTGTGCAGAGCGGCGGCCTCAATGCGGTCATTGCTGGAACGCTCGGCGCGCTAGGCATAGCCTACAGCGGTAGCCATAGCGGCAGCGTAAGCGATTCTGCGCTAGAAGTTTCGTTCGAGTATCAAACTGAGCGTTTCGGATTCTCGGCGTCGAGCACACAGACCGGTGCCAACTACGCGAACACGAGCCTGCTCGCGAACGACGATCGTGAGGTTCTCGCGCAAGATGTTTCTGCGTCGATCGCTTTCGGTCGCAGCGGCGGCGTCTCGGGCGAAGTCGGACGGGGCATCGATCGTGATATGGGTCCGTCGTCGTTTTCATCGGCATCGCTCTACCAATCCATCGGGAGCGCAGTGTCGATTTCGGTTACCGCGTTGCGCAGCATTGCGCGAGAAATGGTTTCGCGCTCGCTGATCGCACAGGTGATCATTCGGACGGGGCCGCGTTCGACACTGACGCTGAACGCCGGAAATGGCATCGAGGGCGCGCAATTTTCCGCTTCGCCGCCGGGCACTTTTGGAACGAATTACTCCGGTGCGCTCAACACCGACGGTAGCGGTATGGCGGACGTACGCGTCGTTGGGCAGTCGGGCATCTTGGAACTAACCTCGCTGCGCCCGAGCGCAGGATCGCCTCCCGACCGCAACGCCACGATTGCCGGTTCACTCGTAACCGGTGACGGGCACGTCTACTTCGGACGACCGATCGCCGACGGCTACACGATTCTCGAGGGCGCCGGGTCGGGAGCTGACGTCCAGTTGAACGGACAGGAGGCCGGAACGTCGTCCGCGGGCGGCGCGCTGCTGATCCCAACGGTCCAGAGCAACGCCGACAATCGCGTGATCGTCGATGAAAGTGGAGAAGCCATCAATCAAAGTCTCGATCGGCCGATTCGCGATTTTTCCACGCGCAGTTTCGGCGGTGGCATCTTGCGATTCACTGCGCACAAAACCGAGCACGTGTTTTTCGGAACGCTGCGCGTTGATGGCTCCAGCGATGCGGGGCCGGTCGCCTTCGCCCCGATAACCTTGACGAGCGCCGATGCAGAGCATACCACGCAAGCCGACGGCGACGGCGGCTTCTCATTCGACACTGTGCCGGCGGGTTCGTACAAAGGCACTGCCAATCTCCGAGGTCTACCATGTACGTTTTCTCTCACGTTGCCCGAAAGCAACGCGTTCCAAGTGGATCTCGGCACGGTCTTCTGTCAGCCGTTGTTGCCATAAGCGTTGCAATAAGCGCCGCCGTGATGCCTCCGGCGACCTCACGCGCGCAAGAGCCGGAGCACGAGCCGGCGGGCGCCGCGTGCGATATCACGGCGAACCCAATGCACTTTCCGGCGTACGATCCTTCGGTACCCTACGATACGAGCGCGGTGGGAACGATTACCATTACGTGCAACACGCCCCAGCTGCTCCTGATCTCGCTGATAACCAATGACGCCTGCTCCCGGCGCTATATGCGATTTGGCGCAAATCGTCTCGCCTACAATCTCTACCAGGACCCGGGTTACAGCATCGTGTGGGGCAGCCTAAACCCGATTTGCGGCCAAGCGCTCACGTCCACGGTGATCTTACGGTCGCAGTTTTCGGTCTACGGTGTCATTCCACGAACGCAAAACGTCGTCGCCGGCACGTATTCAGACGTCGTGACGATTCAAGTGAATTTCTAGCGCTGCAGCCGTGCGACGCGTTAGTTAATCCGGCAGCAGACCGAAATCGACGCTATTGTCGAATTCGAAGATGCCGGGGGTCGACGTCGTCAACATGATGCTGTCGTCACTGAGCCGAACGACCTGGACGCTCACGCGCGGGCGGACCGGCGTTTTCGCCGGAATCGCGATAACCTGCGCATGAATCACGTCATACGTTCCGCGCGGGATGACGATCGTGCGCGGAATCGTCACCGTGCCGTCGGGTTCGATGGTGGTGTGTACGCCGCGCTTGCCTCCGGCCGCGGCGTCCCGCAGTTCGGCAAAAGAACTGATGAGTTTCCGCGAAATCCGCGGCACGTTGTTGTTGAAATCGTATTCTTTTGTACCATTGCGAACGCTTTGCGACGGAGATTGCGCGTAGCGGTCGCCATAGACGTTGTAACCGTCGGCGGCGATATCGATCTCGGTCTTGCCGCCATTGTGCAGATGAATTGATACTTCGAGAATGTCACGCGTGCGATCGTGGCCAACGCGTTGAACCGTTACGGTGTCGTCCAAGGCCGCCGGTTCGTTCGCCGGCTTGATTTTCTCCTGATAGACGAAGGTGTAAAACGCCCATGCGCCGGCCGCGACAAGCGCAAGCACCTCGACGACGTGCCGCAGTGTGGCCCACGGATCCTCAACCAGGCGAATCGCGCGCGGTCTTTGCTCAGCCATGCGGAAGACCCGCTTCGCGGGGACGTTTGCGTATGCCTAGTTATTTCGGCGTGTCGACGATGCTACGATGTGGGCTTCCCCATACGAACCCAAATGTAACGCCGAGGCCGCGGTAGATAAATGCGTTCGTCTGCCGATCGTTGACGATCGCGTAATTGACGCCGAGATCGTAGCCGAAGCGCGGCGTGATGAAGTGCCGGGTCGTTACTTCCGCCGCAAACGCGCGCTCGGAGAGGCCTTGCGTGAGGACGATCTCGTTGGCTGTGTAGTTTGGCTCGACGCCGTCTTGGAGGGTGAGCGTCGTGGATGCTCGCCCCTCGTCGCCGAATGTCGCCGACGCGAGAATCGATGAGGCCCCCATGTCGCCGCGCGTCCAGAGCGGAAGAAAGCGCACGGTCGCGTTCCCGTGCGGGAAATAGAACGTCGGTCCGATACTCAGGTACTCTTGGATCGATCCGTCCGGATTGTCGAGTAGCCCGAAGCCTGTGCCGAACGCCACGCCGTTCATGAGCGCCGCGTCGCCTTCGATGTAGGCACCGCGGGTAGGGAAGAGATTCCCGCTCGAGAGCTGCACCGACGCGTAGCCGTACGAACGGTCCGAGAACTGATGGTAGTCGTCGAGGATGTACGACGTGCCGGCTGTCGGCGCGGCTGCGTCGCGATCGCTGCGGGTGACGATTTGCACTCCAGGCTTGTCGTTGCCGATCGTGGTGCGGTACGACGCCATCAGCCAATCCCACGGGCCGTAAGTAGCGCCGGGCGCGACCCCGGTGGTCGTGCCGTCGAGCGAAAGCGTCGAGGGCGGCGCGTCGGCGCGTAGCGGCGCGCAAAGCGCGCTCCATATGACGAGGACGAGGATCAATGCTCGTGCACGCATGTCAGTTAGCCTTTCCGAGTGCGTATGTCCAGCGCAGATTGTCGTCGCCGGAGGCGATCCAAAAATAGTCATAGCGTGCATCGTCACGGCCGCGCCGGATCTGCGGCGGCAACTGCAGGCCAGGCGTCACCCAAGATTTTGGAAGCGCAAACGCGACATCGTGCAATCCCTGTGCATTGTGCAGCCGAACGTCGACACGGCCACGATCGATCGCGAAGGTCATTTGCGTCGCGACCAAGCGTGAAAGAAATGCGCTCGCGTCGGGCATCACCGTTGCACGCACGATGCCCTGACGTTGCTCGTGTGCGAGACGATCGAGAAAGCCGTTGAACGGAGCGTCGTACGCTTGCGCCTGCATGTCATACGAGTGGCTGTAGAAGAGCAGGATCGTGTGGTCGCGTGCCGCTTCGTTCATGACGCTGTCGAGCCACGTCTCAACGCGGGCAGGCGACATGCCGCCTCGACGCATTTCTGCAATCGAAGCATACGGGCCGAATGGCTGAATGGGGAAGGCCCACACGCTTTGCGAGACCAAGTGGTTATCATAAAGCGCGCGCTCAGCTGCCGAGCCAGTGTCGCCGGTATAGTAGTAGGCGCGGATCCCGAGCGCTTCGAGCACGTCCGTTGTGGTAGGTTGCGGATGCGCGCCGTCCGGTGCCGCATAATCGCGAACAGCTGTACCGGTCATGCTTGCTAAGCACCGATCGTTTCGGTCGATCAGCGAGCGCATACGATCTTCGGACATGCGATGGGCCTCGATGGCCCATGCAAATCCGTTGTGCAGCCAGCCGCCGTGCGAGCCGATGCTGCCGTATCGCCGAATCGTGGCGAGATATGGCGCACCCGCGCCACACGCGTCGAAGCCTTCGCGATCGCCGGTGGTATCGCGATCCGGGCCCGCGGTGACGTCGAAGTCGTAACGGATATCGTGACGAAGCAACCCGGCTTGCAGCAGATGCGGAATGCCGGCCCACTCGCTGTTGGAGTCGATGTGCCAATTAACGATGATCTCACCGATGCCCCGCGGAGCGGCGACTAAGTGCGGCGTCGAGGCGGCATCGAAGAGAACGCGATCGACGGTCATTTGTAGTGGAAAGCCGTCGCTGTTTGCGCGCAAGTACCCCAGCGGCAAACCGAGATAAAACACATTTCCGGCACCGATCGCGCGCTGTGTGATGACCGGGCCGTACCGGCTCGACGCATCGACGTGCAGATCGGGAGCAACCGGTTGCGTTGCGCGGACCGGATACGTCAATGCTCCGTAGTAGTAGCTCGAAAGAGCGTCCCCTTGCAGCTTTCCGAGCGGAACGTGCCAGTCGCGGGCCACCTGCGCGTTCGCGAAGCGAACGGTAGCGTGACCGAAAGCGCGACCGCGCAGGCTGGTGTAGCGGACGTATTCGAGCCCGAGAAGCTGCGAAAAGAGGCCGCTGCGCAGATACGTGCCGTCGGCGCGGCGTGTGCCCGCATCGTCGACCACGAGCAGTGTGCCGCCGTCCCGTACGTAGCGCGTCATTGTTCCGACGAGTTCGCTGGGTACCACCGGGTCGAGCCGGTCAGGAAAGATTATCGCACTGAAACGATCGCGCAAGTATGCGGGATCGAGCAGCGAGAGATCGCCTTGTCCAATCCACTCGAACGGGATACCCGCTTCGCGCAGCTCTTCCGTCCACGCGTTCATCGTGCCGGAATCCGTCGTGGTGTAAATCAGCGCGACCATCCTCGCGTGACCGCCGCTCAGAGTCTGCAGATGCCAGATTCGCACGCCGAGGATCGCCGCGATCGCGACGATCACGAGGGCCGTGAAGAGACGGCGATTCATGCGGAGCGGCCTCCGTGCTCGCTCACGATCCACCCGTGTATGGCGGCATCGTCGCACAGTACACAGGTGCCTGCGGTATAGGCCGTCTTGCTTTGCCCAGGTACGCCGATGCGTGCACCCTCGCCGACGTAGAGACCACGTTCGCCGAATGCGTGACCGTCGACGGAGCTGCCCTCCAATAAGACGAGCTCGTCGCGCGCGATTGCGTTGCCCATGATGCGTGCGTTGCGCCCGATAAAAAGCGAGCCGTGCGCCTTCACACTGCCTTGAAGTATGGTTCCCTCCGGAACGACCGCGTTGCCGCGCACGATGATATCGCGGCCGATCGTTCCTTCATGTGGGTGCAACATGATCGAATCTTCAGCGGCACGCGGCGCTTGCACGGTGCCGGAGGTTTGCACCATGACGACTTCGCCGAAGACGCGCTCAAACGTCACGCTCGCCGCCAGGGTAACCGTACCGCCGCTGCTCGCCGACATGCCGAGGTTGCACCCGTTGCCGACCAGGAGCGAACGCTCCGCGTCGATCCACCGTTCCACGGCACAGCCGTCTCCAAGCACCACGTCGCCGTCGCTGCAAAGCGTTCGCGCGAGCACGCGCTCCTCGCAGCGCAGATAACGTCCACCAAAGCCGTCGGTAACGGTAGCGCCGGGGCCGCAGATGAGGCGGTCGCGCGCAATTTGCGCTTCAACCGGAGACCCCTGTGCCTGGATGGTCAACGTCTCGCCGATTTCCGCGCGTTCGTGGCGGCGTTCGAGGAATGCGCGTTTGCCACTGATGCACGAATCGAGAAGCTTGGCGATCTTCACGCGGAACGATCGACCGAAGAACCGCGGATCACGTGCGTAGGAGAGCGAGATCGGAAGTTTCTTGTCGTCGCGCGGACGTGCGAGCTCGAAGAGCCCCGGGGCGAGCGGGAGCGCGAAGATCGCGACGAACGCCGCAACGCTAAGTATGCTTAACACGGAAACGCGCCGTCTTATCCCAATGGGGCGAGCGGTTCTTGATGAGATCGCCGAGCGTATCGATCATGCCGTGTGTTACCGCCCATGAATTGAACAAGAAGAGGTAGTAGAGATACGGAAGGAGCAGCAGACGGCGCCCTGCGCCGTCGAGTAATTCGGCGGCGCCGATTTCATAGACGGGTGCAAAGTTTCCAAACGAATTGAACGCCACAACGAAGAAGACGAGGCCGATCGTCGACCAGAGCGGCAGCGCACCCATGAAAAACAGGATTGCGTTGACGGCAAAGCCGGTCAAAATCAGCGGCGGAATCATGTAGACCGCGAGGAGCAAGAAGCCGTCGAGCTTTTGCACCGGGGTGAGATGCGTTGAGGTCAGGACGCCCAGGCCGTTGCGAAAAAAGGCGCGATTGTGGCCCCGCGACCAGCGCCGCAACTGACGAAAGCGTGCCGGCCACGATTCGGGGACTTCTTCGTAACATTCGGATCCGTTGGAGTAGACGACTTTGCGACCTTCAATGAAGAGTCGCGCAGTAAGATCGGTATCCTCGGCTAGCGTTGCAAGGTCGAAGCCGCCGAGCTTGGTCACCATCGAACGCCGGAATCCGCCGACCGTCCCGCCGTATTGGGGAAAGAGGTCGAGATTGTAGCGCGCTTGTTGACCGACTTGATAGCCGCCCGACCGCTCGAGCGAAAGCAGGCGCGTCAAGAGATTCTTGCTGCTGTTGAGGGGAATCACGCGGCCCATGACGGCACCGACTTCCGGATCGCTGAACGCCATCGCAAGCTCGCGCAGGATGTCTTTCCCAGGCGTGTAGTCGGCATCGAACACGATAATGATGTCGTGCGTTGCGAGATGGAGCGCGACGTTGAGCGCGTTAGGTTTTCCACGCACGCCGCCGAGCATGTAAACCGGCTTGACGACGTCGGGAAAGCGCTCGAAGTAGTCATGCAGAATCGTGCTGGTGTCGTCTAAGGACTGATCGTCGAACGGCAATATCTCGAGTTTGTGCATCGGATAATTTGCGTGCAAGAGCGCGTCGATGACGGCCGTTGCGACGCTCGCCTCGTTGTGCATGGGAACGACGACGGTGATCGATGGCAGATCCGAGTCGAAGAGGTCGCGATAGTATGGCCGCTGCGGTGCCCAAAGCCGATTCATCGTGAAATACCAATGGCGCAGCGCATAGAGCACCATGACGAAGACCACGAATGCCGCATAGGACTGCAGGATGACTACAACCACGACCACGCCTCCGGGTCGCGCCTTAAACGGCGCGCGAGCAGCGTAAGAAAAATCGCAAAGATACCGGTCAGCGGAATCACGTCCAGCAGTGGACCGAAACAGAGATAGAGGTCGGCCATGAGGATCGGGCCCGAATGACTAAGGATGATCACAAAGGCGAGATAGCGTGCTGAGCCCAAGAGAATATCAAAGATGAGGCTGCCGGCGATGATCGCCGCCGACGCGGCGATCGAAAATGGAAATAGCACCGTGATGGTTCCCACAAAGAGCGGCAGCACGAGCCAGATCGCGGTCATCGTTTGGAGCATCAGTGTCGAAAATGAATTGCTGGCATAGCCGAGGTGCCCCACAAGGAGCAGATACGATGCTTCACTCGCGACGATCAAGAAGTTGAAATTGATGAAGTAGCGCAAGGGCGTGGGAAAGAGTCCAAACAGGCTCGTGACAGCGATCCCGGCCACGCACGCGAGAATCCAGCACGCGAGCTCCAGGTAGTCGTGTGAGGGCATCGAGAACTGGAGCGGCGCGAGATTCAGCCACAGAAAGGGCTCGCTGCCAAGGCTCACCGGGACGTTTGAGGCTTTCACGATCGAGCCATCGATCGAACTGACCGCATGCGTCAGCGGTTGCGCGAAGTAGAGGAGGGCGCATTCGACCAGCAGCGTGATCAGGATGCACGGCACCACATGCGAAAGCGGCGTCGCAAGACGGCGATAGCAGCGATGCGGACGAACAACGCGGATGCGAGCGCTCCGGACTCGCGACGGACCGCTTAGAACCATTGTGGACGAGCAAGCAGCGTAGGCACGGCCTGGAAATTACCCGAACGAGCAAGCTCTAAACGCCCACGCGGCTCCTATCTTTTGCAGAGATTCGTAGGGTTTTTAATGCCACATTTCTGGGGAATAGTGTCACCAATTGTGCTGGCGGTTTATCCGCGCGGCGTTTGACGCGTATGCCAGACGCGTACGACGATATTTGTAGTGGGTCCAAAATTCTGTAGTGTGCTGACTCCGCCTTGCGTCTGATTCCTGGGTACACCGAGTCCGGAGGAGACTACTACTGATGGATAACTACGACGAATTTGAAACGCAGATATACTTCGATCGCGCGCCTGCCGAGGCGGCTGTCGAACGTTTGCACGCGCTTGGATATCAGCAAGACGAAATCGGCGTCATGATGGACGACAAAACACGCGAGAAGGCATTTGCCGCGGTCGTTAATGCCAAAGGGAGCGAAGGGCTTGCTACCGGCGGTGTCATTGGTGGCATCCTCGGAGCGATCGTCGCCGGTGTTACTGCGACGGGTAGTGTTGTGGCGATTGCCGGAACGGGCGGCCTCGCAGCACCAATCGTTGCCGGGCCACTTGTTGCCGCGCTGGCCGGTCTCGGCGTTGGCGCCGCGGGCGGTGGCGTTATCGGCGGCCTGATCGGCTTGGGCATCGGCGAAAGCCGCGCGAAGCAGTATGAAAAGGGCTTACGTGAAGGCGGCATTCTCGTCGCGGTTCGGCCGAAGGGCAAAGTCGATCGTGAAACGATTCGCCGTGCAATGGATAGCGAGCGCGTCACGACCGGCGAAATCGATCGCGACGTCGACTACGCCGGCGAATACGATCCGTCGCGGATGGGCTAGGCTAGCGTCTGACCGCGCGTTTCAGGCAAAAAGAGCACGGCGATGATTGCGAGCAAATAGGCGATGATCGCAACGACGGTCATCGCCGTGCCGATTGGCGCGGCCGATGCGAGCCACCCGATCGCAAATGGCCCGAGGCCGGCGACGCCGCGCCCGACGTTGTAACAGAATCCTTGCCCCGCGCCGCGCACGTCGGTTGGGAAGAGCTCGCTGAGATACGGCCCAAAGCCGCTGAAAATTCCAGATGAAAAATATCCGAGCAGCGGACCTGCGACGAGCAGTTGCCAATCAGCAACGACTGCGTAGAGATACAGCGGCACCATCACGGCGGAACACACCGAAAAAATAATAAAGGTGCGTTTGCGACCGATCGCATCGTTTATGTAGCCGGCGGTAATATAGCCGATATACGCGCCACCGATCAAGAAATAAAGATGGGAGCCACTTGTAACGGCTGAGAGGTGGCGCTGCGCTGTGAGATACGTCGGCATCCAGGTGACCAAAGCATAGTAACCGCTCTGCACGCCGACGGCGAGCAGAGACGCGAAGATGGTTGTGCGCGCGACGCCCGGCGCAAAGATACCTCCGAGCGACCAACTGTGTGTCTTGCGGGTTTCGCTGTAGACCGGCGCGTCTTTGACGTTGCGTTGAATGTAGAGTACGAAGAGTGCGGGGACGATGCCGAGGAAGAAGAGATAGCGCCAGCCGCTCTCGATGCCTACGGTTGCGGCCACGATCTGGAACGCAATATTTGCGGCGAGCCATCCCAGTGCCCATGAGCCCTGCACGAATCCAAGTGCGCGGCCTCGAAAGCGCGCATCCGCCCACTCCGACATGAGTACCGCGCCGACGGCCCACTCGCCGCCGAAGCCGAAGCCCTCGAGCGCGCGAAAGACCGCCAGCATCGGGTAGTTTTGCGCGATACCGCAAAGAAACGTGAAAATCGCGTAGCACGCAATCGAGATCATCAGCGCGTTCTTGCGCCCGATGCGATCGGCGATCGTGCCCATCGCAATGCCGCCGATCGCGCTTGCAGCCAGCGTATACGTCGCGAGCAAACCGCCATAGGCTTTGCTCAGCGAGAACGCTGCGAGAATACCCGGCAGTGCATAGACGTAAAGATAGAAATCAAAGCCGTCGAGTCCCCAACCGAGGGACGCGGCGAGCATTGCGTGCCGACGCTCGTTCAAGCTTCAGCGCATACGGCGGTAAATCGGTTGGTCCTGCACCACTTGGCGAAACGACTGTTCGTGCGCGCTATGGGCGGTGCTCTCACCCGCGCCCAGCGCAAGAAATCCGAGGTGCATCAAGCTCTCGTAGAACAACGCCTGCAACTCGTGCTGCGCCTCGCCGTTGAGAAGTGACAAGAGCCCGCGCGCGACGATCGCGTGAAATTCGTTGATCGACGCATCGCTCGCTGGATTGTGGCGCGCAAGCATCACGCTCTCGCGCAGACGCTCTTTCGGCGTTGCGAACTCGTCATTTAGATCGAAGTACGTCGCCAGTGGTGCTTGTATCCCGGCCATGCGCGCGCCGGCTTCGAGGCTCGCGCGCCCGCCGTGCCGGAACGCTCCGGTCTTGGCAGCCGCAACCGAAATGTCGTTGACGAACGTGGCATAGAGGACCGTGCGGTCGAGAATGCCCGCTTCGTCCAAGACCGCCGCAAGTGCGAAGGGGTCGGCGCCGGGGCCCGTGCTCGGCAGCCAAATGCGCACGAACGAATACGTTCGCAGCAGCGGTACGACGTTTGCGATGAACGCGCGAAAGAACCCGGGGTCTGCAAACGGTCCTGCCGTCGTCGTCTTGATCGAGACTACGAACGTCGCGAGCGCGCGCTCGTCATGGAGCAGGCGCTCTTGCAGGCCGGAGATGGTTGCAACGCCTTCGGCGCGCATCGCATCGGCAACGCGCCGGCGCAGCACCGACGGATTTATGTTGCGAAAATCGCACATCGCGTAGCGCAGAAGCGCATCGAGCAACAATTGCAGTTCGATGTCGTTGAGCTCGTCGCGTCGCAGGGCGAGCGCCGGAACGCTCTCCCGCGTCGTCACGACCTCTACTTGTTCAACCATATCTTCAGAAGTGACGTGAGGTGATCCATGTCAACCGGCTTGCTTACGTATTCCGAGGCGCCCGCCGTGATGCACGCCTCGAGATCTCCGCGCATCGCTTTTGCCGTAAGGGCGATGATCGGAATGTCGCCGATGCGGTCGTCGGCGCGGATGCGACGGATCGTCTCGTATCCGTCCATCTCCGGCATCATGATGTCCATCAAGACGATATCGATATCGGTGCGTACCTGCAAAATTTCGATACCGCCGAGTCCGCTCTCTGCGGTGACGACGTCCATTCCGTAGCCTTGCAAGGCGGCTTCGAGCGCGAAGATGTTTCGCGCGTCGTCATCGACGATCAGTACGCGTTTGTGCTCCAGCGACTTGCCGTTGAGATCCTCCACATGCACGCGCTTGGCCGGTGAAAGATCCGCCTCGACGCGATGCAAGAAGAAGTTGAGCTCGTCCATCAAGCGTTCCGGCGCATAGCCGTCTTTGACGATGATCGTCGAAGAAAGCCGGCGCAAGCTCGCGTCTTCCTCGCGCGTTAACTCGCGTCCGGTGTAGACAATGATCGGGACGGTCGCAGTCGACGGTGCGGCGCGAAGCCGATTGATCAACTCCTCACCGCTCATATCCGGCAGTCCCAGATCGACGATTACGCAATCGAATTGGTGGCGGCTCGTTGCGGTGAGCGCCTCGTCGGCCGATGAAACAGCCGTGACTTGAATCTCACCCGTGCCGAGCAATCCCACCATGGCGTTAAGCTGCACGATATCGTCTTCGACGACGAGCACGTTCTTGCAACTGGTGTCGGCAAAACCGAGTAACCGGTCGAAGGCGTTAACCAGATCTTCTTCCGAAATCGGTTTTTGCAGGTGCGCCACAGCGCCCGCCTCGAGCGCGCGTTGCTGCGCTTCGCCGCCCGAGATCACGTGCACCGGAATATGTTGCGTGGCGGGTGCTTCGCGAAGTGCCGCGAGCACCTTCCACCCGTCCATGTCCGGCAGTGAGATGTCGAGCGTGATTGCATCCGGTCGGTAGCGGGTTGCAAGCTCGAGCGCGGCATCACCGGTGTGTGCGATGACCGTCTTGAAGCCACGCGCTTGCGCGAAGCCCATGATCAGCTTGGCAAAGGTCGGATCGTCTTCGACCACCAGCAACGTGCGATCGCCCTGTTCGATGACGGTCCGATCGTCGGTCACGGCCGTCGTGACGGTCGCTGGTGCCGAACGCATGCGTTGCGCCGGATGATAGAACGTGAACGTGCTGCCTGCGCCGACTTCGCTCTCCACCACGATCTCGCCGCCGAGCAGGCCGGCGATTTCGCGACAGATCGAGAGGCCGAGGCCGGTGCCTCCGAACTTGCGCGACGTGCCCATGTCGGCTTGCTGGAAGGCCTCGAAGATCACGTTGTACTTCTCTTGCGGGATGCCGATGCCGGTATCAGTCACGGCAAACGCTACCGCGGGTCCGGGAACCGGGAGCATGCGGCCGCGTGCCGCACCCATGTGAAGTGTGACCGAGCCCTCCGCCGTGAATTTGAACGCGTTCGAAAGCAAGTTCTTGAGCACTTGCTGCAAGCGCGTCGGATCGGTCGTAATCGCCTTGGGTACGTCGGGATCGCGAATGATCACGAAGTCGAGGTTCTTGTCGGCCGCGACCTGATTGAACGTGCGTTTCACTTCGGCCTCGATCGAGTCGATCGTGACCTCTTGCAGATCGATCGCAGTCGTTCCGGATTCGATCTTCGAGAGATCGAGCACGTCGTTGATCAGGGTCAGCAGGTCGCGCCCGGCGCCGCCGATCGTTTGCGCGAACTCGACTTGCTTCGGCGTCATGTTGCCGCCGGCGTTCTCCGCAAGTTGCTTCGAGAGAATCAACAAGCTATTGAGCGGCGTGCGCAGTTCGTGTGACATGTTGGCAAGGAACTGCGACTTATATTTCGAGGTGAGCGCGAGCTGCTCGGCTTTGCGCTCGAGCTCGCCGCGTGCTTCTTCGATTTCACGCGTGCGGCGCTCGACTTCGGCGTTACGCTCTTGCAGTAGGCGCGCTTTCTCTTCCAGTTCGTCGTTGGTCTGGGTGAGTTCCAGTTGCTGGCTTTGCAGTTCGGCGGTAAGCGACTGCGACTGGGTGAGCAGTTGCTCGGTGCGCATCGACGCGGTGATCGTGTTGAGCATGACGCCGATCGATTGCATGAGCTGATCGAGGAAGAGCAAGTGGATCTCGCTGAAACGTCCGAGCGAGGCGAGCTCGATGACGGCTTTGATTTCGCCTTCGAACGTGACCGGCAAGACGACGAGCGACAGTGCTTCGACATCGCCTAGACCGGAACCGATCTTCATGTAGCTCTTCGGGACTTCGGTCAACAGGATGCGCTGCTTCTCGACCGCGCATTGTCCGACCAAACCTTCGCCGAACGCGATCGTTTCGCCGGCGCGCTCGCGTGGGAGCGCGTAGCTCGCGATCAGGTTGAGCGCGGGCGTACCGCGGATGATGTCGCTGACGTAGAATGCGCCGCTGTGTGCGTTGACCAGCGGTACCAGTTCCGACATGATCAGCTGCGTGACCGCGGTGATGTCGCGCTGACCTTGCAGCATCGAGGTGAAGCGTGCGAGGTTGGTCTTGTACCAGTCCTGCTCGTTGCCCTTACGCGTCGTATCGCGCAGGTTCTGAATCATTTCGTTGACGTTGCGGGTCAACTCGCCGACTTCGCCGCGCGCTTCGATTTCGATCGTACGCGAGAGGTCGCCCTTGGTCACGGTGGTCGCGACCTCGGAGATCGCGCGGATTTGATTGGTGAGCTGGGCCGCGAGCTGATTGACGTTGTCGGTCAAGTCGCGCCATAGGCCGGCCGCGCCGGGCACGTTGGCTTGACCGCCGAGGCGTCCGTCGAAGCCGACTTCGCGCGCAACGGTCGTGACTTGGTCGGCGAACGTCGCGAGGGTGTCGATCATCCCGTTGATCGTCTCGGCGAGCTGTGCGATTTCGCCACGCGCTTGCAGCGTCAACTTGCGCTGGAGATCGCCGTTTGCAACGCCGGTGACGACCTGTGCAATACCGCGAACTTGGTTCGTCAAGTTCGCCGCCATCGAGTTGACGTTGTCGGTGAGGTCTTTCCAGACGCCCGAGACGCCTTGCACGTGGGCCTGGCCGCCGAGCACGCCTTCCGAACCGACTTCGCGCGCGACGCGCGTGACTTCGCCGGCGAACGCGTTGAGCTGATCGACCATGACGTTGATCGTGTCTTTGAGTTCGAGAATCTCGCCGCGCACGTCGACCGTGATCTTCTTTGAAAGATCTCCGTTGGCGACGGCGGTCGTGACTTTGGCGATGTTACGGACTTGCGAGGTGAGGTTGGAGGCCATGAAGTTCACCGAATCGGTGAGATCTTTCCATGTTCCCGAGACACCTTGCACGCGGGCTTGGCCTCCCAAGATGCCGTCCGAGCCGACTTCGCGCGCAACGCGCGTGACCTCCGATGCGAAGGCGTTGAGCTGGTCGACCATCGTGTTGATCGTGTTCTTGAGTTCGGCGATCTCGCCGCGCACGTCGACGGTGATCTTGCGCGAAAGGTCGCCGTTGGCGACGGCGGTCGTCACGTCGGCGATGTTACGGACTTGCGACGTCAGGTTCGAGGCCATGAAGTTCACCGAATCGGTGAGATCTTTCCATGTGCCGCTGACGCCGGCTACCTGCGCCTGACCGCCGAGAATACCTTCGGAACCGACTTCGCGTGCAACGCGCGTGACCTCCGATGCGAAGCCGTTGAGCTGATCGACCATGACGTTGATCGTGTTCTTGAGCTCGGCGATTTCGCCGCGTACGTCGACGGTGATCTTCTTTGAAAGATCGCCGTTGGCCACAGCGGTCGTGACCTCGGCGATGTTACGCACTTGCGAGGTCAGGTTGGACGCCATAAAGTTCACCGAATCGGTGAGATCTTTCCAGGTTCCACTGACACCCTTGACGTCAGCCTGTCCGCCGAGTTTGCCTTCGGAACCGACTTCGCGCGCAACGCGCGTGACTTCGGATGCGAAGGCGTTGAGCTGATCGACCATGATGTTGATCGTGTCTTTGAGTTCGAGGATCTCGCCACGCACTTGTACCGTAATCTTGCGCGAGAGGTCGCCGTTGGCGACGGCGGTCGTCACGTCGGCGATGTTACGCACTTGCGACGTGAGGTTCGAGGCCATGAAGTTCACCGAGTCGGTGAGATCTTTCCACGTGCCCGACACCCCGGCGACCTGGGCCTGACCGCCCAAAATACCTTCGGAACCGACTTCGCGAGCGACGCGCGTCACCTCCGATGCGAAACCGTTGAGCTGATCGACCATCGTGTTGATCGTGTCTTTGAGCTCGAGGATTTCGCCGCGGACTTCGACCGTGATCTTCTTGGAAAGGTCGCCGTTGGCGACGGCGGTCGTGACGTTGGCGATGTTACGGACTTGCGAGGTCAGGTTCGAGGCCATGACGTTCACCGAGTCGGTGAGATCTTTCCAGGTGCCTGACACGCCGCGCACGTCGGCCTGGCCGCCGAGGATGCCTTCGGAGCCGACCTCGCGCGCGACGCGCGTAACTTCCGACGCGAAACCGTTGAGCTGATCGACCATCGTGTTCATCGTGCGTTTGAGGTCGAGAATTTCGCCGCGGACGTCGACGGTGATCTTCTTTGAAAGATCGCCGCTTGCGACGGCGGTGGTAACATCGGCGATGTTACGCACCTGAGCGGTGAGGTTCGACGCCATCGTATTGACCGAGTCGGTCAAATCTTTCCACGTACCGGCAACGCCTTGCACCTCGGCTTGGCCGCCGAGTTTGCCTTCGGAACCGACTTCGCGCGCAACGCGCGTCACTTCCGAAGCGAAGGCGTTGAGCTGATCGACCATCGTGTTGACCGTGCGCTTGAGGTCGAGAATCTCGCCCTTGACGTCGACGGTGATCTTCTTCGAAAGGTCGCCGTTGGCAACGGCGGTCGTGACGTCGGCGATGTTACGCACTTGCGCGGTGAGGTTACCGGCCATCGTGTTGACCGAGTCGGTGAGATCTTTCCACGTTCCGGCGACGCCTTCAACCGCCGCTTGGCCGCCGAGTTTGCCTTCGGAACCGACTTCACGCGCAACGCGCGTGACTTCGGACGCAAAGGCGTTGAGCTGATCGACCATGACGTTGATCGTGTCTTTGAGCTCGGCGATCTCGCCTTTGACGTCGACGGTGATTTTCTTGGAGAGGTCACCGCGCGCAACGGCGGTGGTGACGTTTGCAATGTTACGCACTTGCGCGGTGAGGTTACCGGCCATCGTGTTGACCGAGTCGGTCAAGTCTTTCCACGTACCGGCGACACCGGTTACCTGCGCTTGACCACCGAGGATACCTTCGGAACCGACTTCACGCGCAACGCGCGTCACTTCCGAGGCGAACGCGTTGAGCTGATCGACCATCGTATTGATCGTGCCGGAGAGTTCGCGAATCTCGCCCCGCGCTTCGACCGTGATCTTTTTCGAAAGGTCGCCGTTGGCGACGGCGGTGGTTACGTCGGCGATATTGCGAACTTGGGCCGTAAGATTACCCGCCATGGTGTTGACCGAGTCGGTCAAATCTTTCCACGTGCCGGCAACGCCTTTGACGGTCGCTTGACCACCGAGCTTGCCTTCGGAGCCGACCTCGCGCGCAACGCGCGTGACTTCCGACGCGAACGCGTTGAGGCGATCGACCATCTTGTTGATCGTGCGGCTGGAGCGCAAGAACTCGCCTTTGAGCGGATGGCTGTCGGTCTCGAGCGGCATCTGTTGCGAAAGGTCGCCGTTGGAGACCGCACCGAGCACACGCCCGGCTTCCGACATCGGGAAGACCAAATCATCGATCAGTTGGTTGACCGACTCGATTCCCTCGCGCCAATCGCCCTTCATGCCGTCGACGGCCGCGCGCTTGGTGATCGAGCCTTCACGCCCGACGACTTCGCTTATGCGCGCAAGTTCGTGATTGATACGCGCGTTGTGCTCGATGCATTCATTGAGCGCATCGGCGATCTCGCCGTCGATACCGACGAGATCATTTGGCAAGCGCGCGCGGAAATTTCCGTCGCGAAAAGCGCGCAGGGCCGCGAGCAGCGCCGGTTGATGTAACCGGCCAGGCTCAGGCTGATCTGCTCCCGCTCGATCGTGAGTAACAGTCGACGACATACAAACGCCCCCATGGCTACTGTATAGGATTCCTATTACCCGGAAGGTACCGTACCAAACGGGCTGGCGCTAGCCGGTTTATTGGACCCATAAAGCGGGCAGGATAGTACGGGCACCAACGTCGAGGGGAGAATGATCGAGGGCCTTTATCCAATAGAAAGCAGCTTTCGTCCGGCTGCGAGCACGCAGCCCCCGATTGTCGACCACGTTGCACAGCTCTGCGCTGGTGCCTTTGCCGAATTTTGCGCCGTGTACCTGAGAGGCGCCACTGCCCCCGCCGCATTTTTCACCCGCGTTCCCGGTCAATACGCGTCGCTGCGCGACGCGCCGTTCGATGACCTCTTCACCGAGCGTGCGCGCGAGGCGGGTCTCGGCCGCGTGCTCCACCAAGCGCTGATAGTCGACGGCAATCCGGTCGGCTTTGTCGTGCTTGGAACAAGCGGGTCGACCGCGATAACCGAGGTCAATCCGGCGATCTGCGGTGCCGTCGCGCTCATACTTTCGAGCGCGCTCGCGCAGGCGTCACAACTCGCCCACCATCATCGTGTCTCGGAGCGTCTGCAGCGCGCGATGCTTCCATCGCGCTTGGTCGAGGCCGACGGCATTTTCTTCGATGCGGCGTATCGCCCGGCCAGTCTCGATGCCGAGGTCGGCGGAGACTGGTATGACGCCTTCGAGATCGGAAACGGAACGATCGGCATCTCGATCGGCGACGTTACCGGTCATGGGCTCGAGGCCGCAGTTACGATGAGCGAGATTCGCGGAGCGATCCGCGCTGCGGCGGCGACCCACCGATCGCCATCCGGACTGCTCAATGCCGTCGAAGCGATGGTGAGCACGCAGGCGACCGGAATTGCATCGGCGATCGTCGGAATTTACGATCCACGAACGCACGTGCTGCGCTATGCGTGCGCCGGGCATCCGCCGCCTGTGCTCGTGACCTCGGCCGGCGTCGCCTATCTCCTTGCAGGCGGCGGAGTTTTGCTTGGCCTCGGTTTGGCTGCGGCATCGCCCGAACGTTCGATCACGCTGGCACCGGGATCCACGATTTTCTTCTACACGGACGGACTGACCGAACACACGCACGACCTCGTCGCGGGAGAAGAGCGTTTGCTCGGCGTCCTCGAGTCGATGGCGGCCAAGCACGAACTGGGCGCACACGAATTGCATGCGCAGATCATCGGCGATGGAGCGAGTATCGACGATTGCGCGTCATTGATGTTGCGCCGCGACATCGCAGAGGCGGCGGAAGCCGAGCACTACACGTTTAGTGCCCTTCCGCACTTTGCGCGGCTGGCCCGCGATGCGACGCGTTCATACGTGGAACGAGCCGGTCTTGCTCCCGACAAGGTGTTCGATGTGGTCGTTGCCGCGGGTGAGGCCGTTGCTAACGCGATCGAACACGGAAGCCGTGCGCCCGACGCAACATTCGGTCTCGAGCTCGCAAGCGTCGACAGCGAAGTGCTCGTGCGCGTCGAGAGCCACGGACATTGGCGCAGCACGCCGTCACAGAGCGAACGCGGGCGCGGTATCCACATCATGCGTGCCTGTGCGCAACACGTCGAGATCACCTCGACTGTCGATCGGACGCAGCTGATACTGTCGTTTGCGAAAGTGTAAAGCCGGCTCCGGAAGTAGAGGGCGGCAGCAGCCGACGGGGCTCCAGGACGCTTTATAAGGAGACCCGGCGTTGTCGAAGCGTTTCTGCTAAATACACAAACCGCGCGCTAGGCGCACAATCATATGGGAACGATCCTTCCGCCGGCGCCGTTGCCGACACAAGGAACACCGTAGGTCAAGCGCGATTCAATTGACCTAGTTCCTGGACTACTATGCGCCGCGCCGCGGTATGTGGCGCCAATAGGAGCATTGATTTATGTCTGATGGCAAAGTGGATCGGAAGTCATTTTTGACGACGACGGCAGCGATAACGTCAGCTGGCCTCGTTACTGGCTTCCCCGCAATTCTTCCCAGCCGCGCGTTCGCGGCCGACGTGCTCAACGTTGGGCTCAATTACGAATACACCGGTGTCTACGCATCATACGCGCAAAGCGAAACGCAGGGTGCGGAGATGGCGATGGACGAGTGGAACGCGCGCGGCGGCGTCATGGGCGGGACGAAAGTCGCGGTCGTGAAGGAAGACAACAACAACAATCCCGGTAACGCAGTTGAGAAAGCGCGCAAGCTCATTCTGGTCGAGAAGTGCCCGGTGCTGATGGGTTCGATCAACAGCTCGGTGTCACTGGCGATCAGCGGTGCGGCGAACGCACTCAACACGTTCTATATCGATTCGGGCGGCCACGCCGATGCCGTGACCGGCGAGAAGTGCGAATACAGCACCTTCCGCACGTGCCATAGCACGTGGATGGAAACGCATGCGACCGGCTATTCGCTTGAGAAGAAGTTCGGGAAGAAATGGTACATGATCATTCCCGACTATGCGTTCGGACACGCGTTGCAAGCCGGTTATCACGATGTCGCCAAGAAGATGGGCATCACGTTCGTCGGTGAAGACCTCACGCCGCTCGGCACGACCGACTTCAGCCCGTATCTCACCAAGGTGCTCGCAGCCAAGCCGGACCTCTTGCTTGTCCTCGTGCAAGGCGACGACTTCGTCAACTGCCTCAAGCAGACGAACCAGTACGGTATCGCGCAAGAAGATCCCGATCGGCGGCCCGCAGGTCGAACTCGAAGCGGTTTGGGCGTTGCCCGAACAGGCGCGCGTCGGTTACTGGGGCGTCGAGTGGTACTATAAGGGCGCGAGCGTCATCGGTACCAACAATAAGTTGGCCAATGAATTCGTTGCCAACTATCGCAAGAAGTACGGCACGCCGCCGACTGCGCGCAGCGCATTCGGCTACATCACGATGGATCGCATGCTCTGGACCGTCAATCAGGCGAGGTCGACGAACGCTGCGAAGATGGCCAAGGCGCTCGAAGGCAACCACTTCAACTCGATCTGGGAGGGTGGCGGTTACTACCGCGACGTCGACCATCAGTTGATGTGGCCGATGTGGCTCGGCTCGATTCGGGCCAAGGGCACCGCCGCAAGATCAATACGACATCTTCGATATCGTCGACCGGCAAGAGGCCGCCGACATCGAGCAGAGTGTCGACGCGAAGAAGGCGGTCTGCAAGATGAACTGGCCCACCTAAGGAACCCTAAGGAACCTCTGCGAGAGCAGAGGTTCCTCACCTGGAGTAGTACATGGCGCACATTGCCCCCGAGATTTTTAATGGCTTGATCCTCGGCGCGTTCTATGCGGTCGTTGCCATCGGGCTCTCGCTGATCATGAATCTGACCGGGACGATCAATCTAGCACACGGATCGTTCATGACGCTGGCCGGCTATCTCGCCTTCGCGCTGGTAAGCGCCGGCACCAACTGGTGGTTCGCGCTGGCAATAGCACCGATACTTACGGTGATTGTAGGTATCGCGGTTGAGCGGACGCTCATACGCCCGCTCTATCAGCGCGACCCCGTGTACAGTTTGTTATTGACGTTTGGCCTCTCGTTGATCGCCGAAGAGGCGTACCGGCTCATCTGGGGCACCAACGGCGTTCCATTTTCACCGCCGCCTGCGCTGCAGGGCGCCGTTTCACTCGGTTTCACGTACTTTCCGTCTTTCCGGCTCTTCATCGCGGGCGCGCTCCTCGTCATCATCGTTGCGCTTGGTGCTGTTCTTGCAGCGCACGCGCATGGGGTTGCGCTTGCGCGCGGCCGTGCAAGACCACGAGATGATCGCCGCGCTCGGTACGAACACCCAAGTGCTCTACATGTTCAACTTTGGCTTGGGCATTCTCATTGCGGGCGTTGCCGGCGTGCTAGCGGCGTGCCTACTAGGCCTCAATCCGCAGAGCGGCAACGCGCTCCTGATGCCGGCGTTCGTGACCGTGATCGTCGGCGGGATGGGCAGTCTCTTAGGTGCGGTGGCAGGCGGCTTGCTCATCGGTATTGCGATCAGCGTCACGACGCTCTATCCTGCCGGCCTTTAGCGAAATCGTGATGTACGTCTTGATGGCGGTCATCTTGCTCATCCGTCCGCGCGGCCTCTTCGGCGAAGAGGGCATCTTCGGGTGAGAATGAGCAATCGAGCTGGGTTGATCACGGCGGCTCGTCGTGTTGGTGCTGCTGATCTTTACGCCGCAGATCGCGCCGCTTCTGCACTTGGCCATTTCGATCTGTACCGAAGTGCTGCTCTTCGCGATGGCGGCGATGGCCGTTAACTTGCTCATCGGTTATACCGGTGTGCTGCCGTTCGGCAACGCGGCGTTCTTTGGGCTCGGCGCCTACGGCGCCGGCCTCACGATCCAGTTCTGGCACGCAAAGTTCCTGGGTTCGATCGGGTATCGGCGTGCTCGCAGCGATCGTCGGCGCGCTCTTGATCGGGCCATTCCTTTTGCGCCGGCGCGGCATCTACTTCTCGCTTTTGATGATCGCCTTTGGGCAGGTCTTTTATTTTCTCGCCTATCGCTTCACCGACATTACCGGCGGTGAGGACGGCATGAACTTCCCGCGCCCGGCGGTAGAATGGCTTAGGCTGGCAACTCAAGGACCAGTCCTTTTACTACGCGATGCTCGCGTTCTTCATCATCGTGGCCGTCTTGTTTCTGCTCCTGGTTCGCTCGCCGTTCGGCCGCTCGCTGGTCGCGATCAAAGAGAACGAAACGCGTGCGCGCTATCTCGGCCTCAATACCGATCGCTTTATCTTCGTCGCGATATTGATCTCGGCGGCAATCGAAGGTTTGGCCGGCGCATGCTACGGGCTCTCGATCATGTTCGCCGATCCGCTGCAGCTCGATTGGCACCAGTCGGGCAACTTCGTGCTGATGACGATCCTCGGCGGCAGCGGCACGATCTTTGGACCGCTCCTGGGCGCACTGATCTTCGTTATCGGCAGCGACATTCTCTCGAGCGCGATACCGTGGTGGCAGATTCCGCTCGGCGCGCTCTTCGTCGTGTGCGTGCTCGGATTTCCCAAGGGCATCCTCGGGACGATCCTCGACGCGATTGAGAAGCGGCGGGGCGGCTTTGGCTACGAGGCGCGCGATACACTGCACGGCACCGTGATGTCGGAACGGGAGATTCAGCCGTGAGCGACGTCATTTTCCAGGCCGAGAACGTCTTCAAGCACTTCGGCGGCGTGCGCGCGGTCGAGAACGTTTCTTTGAGCGTCAACGCCGGATCAATTCAGGCAGTCATCGGACCCAATGGTGCCGGGAAATCGACGTTCTTCAACGCGCTTTCCGGGTTCTATAAGTGCGACAGCGGCAAGGTCACGTTCAAAGGCGTCGACATCACTGCGGCGCCGATCCACGATCGCATCGCGAATGGGCATGGGGCGCACCTTTCAGACGTCGAGCGTCTTCCCCAACCTTTCGGTCTACGACAACCTGTTGATCGGTCTGCAGAGCGCGGCAAAATTGGCGTTTCGTTTTCGCCCGATCAACCCGGCGCAGCACAAAACGATCGAAGAGAAAGCCGAACGGTTGTTGGATTTCGTGAATTTGCGCTCGTCCGCGCGCCGGCCCGTCGCCGAACTTGCGCACGGCAGTCAACGTCTGTGCGAGATCGCGATGAGCCTTTCGACCGATCCGGTGCTGGTAATGCTCGACGAGCCGATGGCGGGTCTCGCGCATGCCGAGACGACGCGCGTCGTCGACGTGATTCGCAAGTTGCACAGCGAGCTTGGGCTGACCGTACTCTTCGTCGAGCACAACATGCGCGTTGTGCTGTCGCTGGCGCAGCACATCTTGGTGCTCGATCGCGGCAAAGTTCTTGCTGAGGGCACACCTGCGGAAATCAGCGCGAACGAGGCAGTGCGCGATGCATACATCGGCAAAGAGGTCATCGAGCATGTCTGATGCGTTTCTAAAGGTTGAGAAGCTCAACACGTATTATGGCAAGAGCCACATTTTGCACGACGTGGATCTGGCGGTCGGCAAAGGTGAGCTCGTCGCGCTGCTTGGACTCAACGGCGCGGGAAAGTCGACGACGCTGCGCAGCATCCTTGGATTGACGCGGCCGCGCGGCGGCGAGATCACGTTCGATGGTCAAGCGATTGCCGGCTGGTCGCCCTACCGTGTCGCGCGCTTAGGTGTCGGCTACGTGCCCGAAGGCCGTCGCATGTTCGCGCAGCTCACGGTCCTCGAAAATCTGCAGCTCGCCGAGAACGGGCGCAAAGGTGAATGGTCGATTGCGCGCGTGCTCGAGCATTTGCCCAAGCTCAAGGAGCTCAGCGCGTCGCCGGGCCGGGCGGCTTTCCGGCGGCGAACAGGAGATGCTCGCAATCGGACGGGCGTTGGTTTCGAATCCGGACCTTTTGCTGGTCGACGAACCCTCGCAAGGCCTTGCACCGATGATCGTCGAGGACGTCTATCGGATCCTCGCCGAGCTCAAGGCGCGCGGCGTAGCGATCGTGCTGGTCGAGCAGAACGCATTGCTGGCGCTAAAGATCGCCGACCGCGCCTATGTCATGGATGCCGGGCGCATCGTCTACCGCGGCGAAGCCGCGACGCTACTCCAGGACCGCAAGCTTATCGCCGACCTGATGGGGCTAACCGCCGCAGAGCTTGCTTCCTAGGCCTCAGGCGGGCCGATGCCGATATCATTAGGTGCATGAGAACGCTTGGTTCTGACGCGCTCGAAACCCTGATCGCACCGATTTCCCGCGCCATTGCGGAGAAGCAGATCGACGCGCTCGGCGGTGCATTGGCGTTACTGTGCGCGTCGGGCGCGATCACGCCGGATTTCTTCTTGCCGCCGCGCAGCGATCGCTATGCCCGCAATCTCATTTGGCGCGGGCATGAGGGCGCGTTTATCATCGTCGGCATGACCTGGGCGCCCGGACAAGGTAGCCCGCTGCACGACCATGCCGGACTCTGGGGTGCGGAAATCGTCGTCGACGGGGTGATGAATGAAACGGTTTTCGAGCTGAACGTACGCGGGCACGACGGCCGCTATCAGTTTGTTCCCGGAGCGCATCGTGTCTCGGGAAGAGGCGCGCTTGGACTGATTGTGCCGCCCAAGGAATATCACAATTTCGGCAACGCCGGGAGCGGTGTGGCCCATTCGTTGCACGTCTACGCAGGCGACTTGATGAGCGCCCAAACGTTCAGCAAAGACGCAGACGGCTGGTGGACGGCACGGCAGGTCGGTCTACGTTACGATGCCTGAGTTTTCCGCGATCGTCATCGGCGGTGGCGCGAGCGGCGTCTTGTTTGCGTCGCACCTCGTCCGCAAATCGCCGCGCGCGCGCGCAATCATCATCGAGCCGCGCGAAACGCTTGGGCGTGGCCTCGCATATTCGACACGGTACGAGCGGCATTTGCTCAATGTGCCCGCTGGACGTATGTCGGCCTTTGCCGACGACCCCGAGCACTTCGTACGTTATCTGCGCGAGCGATTCGGCGATCGCTACACCGCGTCGTCGTTTGCGCCGCGTCCCGTCTACGGCGACTATCTCGCCGCGATCGCGAATGAGGCACGAGCTCTTGCCGGCCCCCGCTTCCAACACGTGCGCGCAAACGCGCTGGCTGTAAGCACCGACGGTTTTAGCGTCCGCGCAATTTGCGAAGATGGCCGTTCGTATGGTGGTGACGCGTTGATCGTCGCCACCGGAAACCCGCAGCCTGCGCCGTGGATTCGCGCGAACGCGGATATTGTTGCCGGCCCGCGTTTCTTTTCGTCGGTGTGGGATGAAGATGCGCTCGCGTGTTCCGATCCCGACGCGGAAGTTCTGTTGCTCGGTACCGGGCTCACGGCGGTCGATGCGGTCATCGGCTTGCGCAGCAACGGGCATCGCGGCACGATCTGGATGGTGTCGCGACGCGGCCTCTTGCCGAGCGAACACCGGCTCTTCGATGCTCCGCCGGATCTCAATCCCGAGGCGACCACGATGCGCGATTTGCTCGGTGCGGTCCGCGTACTGGACCGTCGCCCGCAAGCCTGGCGTTTCGCGATGGATAGTCTGCGACCGCGCACGAATGCGCTGTGGCAGGCGCTTTCGGTAAGCGAGCGGCGACGCTTCGTGCGGCACGCAATGCCGTTTTGGAACGTCCACCGCCATCGCATGGCGCCGGAAATCGCCGAATTCATGTCCGAGCAGATCGCTTCGGGCAGTCTGCGCATGCTCGCGGGGCGCACGGGCGAGTTTTTCGCGAGTCCAAGCGGGCTGCGCGTGCCGGTTGCATTGCGCGGAGAGGACCGCACGATTGAACTCGAGGTCGGCCGCGCGATCAATTGCAGCGGTCCAACGCACGATTTCCGTTTGCTCGACAACCCGTTAATCGGCAATCTCCTGGAACAGGGCATCATGCGGCCTACGGAGCTCGGTATCGGGATCGACGTCGCGCTGAACGGAGCGTTGCACGATGCCGCCGGCACCGAAGCGGCGCGCATATTTGCGATTGGTCCGGTCCGTTTCGGCACGCTCATCGAAACGACAGCCGTTCCGGAGATTCGCGCGCAAGCGCAAGAGCTTGCGAGCCTGGTCGCGTCGCGTTTCGATCTGTTGCCGAATGTTGCGGTGGCGCAGTGAACGCACGAGCGGCCGTTGGCGCGGGCACTTTCATCGCATTGGGGCTACTCGCCGCGACGATCTACGCCTCGGCCCAAGTGACCGATCGTGAGGTCGCGGTCGGAAATGCAACGACACTGCGGCTCAATGTCAGCGGATCGATTCACGTCATTCCGGTTGCCGGCCAAACGAGCGTGAAATTTCACGTCGTCGACAGCGGACCGTCGACACCGCCGATGTCGCTCAAAACCTCGCGCGCGGGGACCCGCATGAACATCTCGATCACCGGACCCAGTTCGAGCGTTCTGCCGTTCGTCGGTGCGAGCGGGTACGAGCTGGTGCTGTCATACCCGGCAAAAATGCATCTCGATTTGCGCGAGTTTTCCGGCCGCATTCATGCCGACAGCGTGCCGGCCTCGATGCAGCTCTACGATGCCGACGGCAATATCGTCGTCGACGGTGCGAATGCGGCACTGACCGCCGAAGCGGATGCGGGCGATATTACGGTCACCGGCGCGCGCACGACCCTCTCGCTCACGGCCAGCACGGGCAACGTCAACGCGACGCTCGCCGCGGGCTGGCGCGGAAGCGAGGTGCGCCTCGAGGCCGCGAACGGCAACCTTCGCTTGACCGTCCCGGCCGGATTCAGAGGCCGCTACGATGTGACGAGCGGCTCGGGCCACGTGGTCAACCCGCTACGCAGCGTGTCCGGAGCGCCGCTGGTCTTCATGCTCACCGAACAGGGCAGCGTGTCGATCTCCACCCTTTAAAGGATTTCGTTTTTCCGACGATATATTAGCGGTCGAAGCAATTTTTTGGAGGTCTTCCTCGTGCGATCAGTTCTGGTTCCCGCCTTTGTGCTGCTTTCGCTGGTGCCGTCGATGGCATCGGCCGCGGTTGTCGATGCGTCGCTCGTGCCCGACGGCACGTATACTGCCAAGGTTGAAAAGGTTCAAGATCCGCAGCATGCGCTCGTGCTGATGCAAAACGGCGTCGAAACCGTGCTCGTCGCTGAGGGAAGCGCCGATTTCAGCAAGTGCAAGCCGAACGACACGATCAAAATCTCGGTCATCAAGGGCAAAGTTCCGGTCCTCGCCATCGAGTAGGAAGAGCCGGGTTTTGTCCCGGGAAAACGGTTTCGCACTGTAAAAGATTGGCCGGCCGGCTGCCGGCCGGTCACCTTCCTCCGCGTAGCTGCCGATACTTTTCATGGCCCAGTAGGGGTCATTGCATGCGTGCGGGCGTAGCATATATCTCGGAGGAAATCGTGCGTACTATTATAGCTACCGCGCTCGTTGCGCTTGTCAGCCTCGTCCCGTCGCTGGCGTCTGCCGCTGTGGTCGATGCATCGCTCATTCCGGACGGCAACTACACCGTCAAGGTTGAAAAAGTGCAGGACGGCCAACACATGCTCGTGATGATGCAGAACGGTGTCGAAACCGTACTCGTCGCGCAGGGCGTGGATTTCAGCAAATGCACGGCAAACGAGACGATCAAAATCTCGATCGTCAAGGGCAAAGTCCCGGTCTTTACCGTCGGATAGGCATCCTCGGGTTTTCTGGGTAAAAGGGTTCGTATAATCACGAGCCCTTTTTCGCTCGGAGGAGGACCACGCATGCGATTTCGCATCGCCGCCGCGGCGCTAACCGGATTGTTGTTGGCCACCGCACTGGTTGCTAACGCGCAAGTTTCGCAAGGCACGCTGCTCGACGGTACGATCGACGGCAACTATTCAAGCAATCATGCCTACGCCGGTCAAGAGGTAACGGTTTCCAACGTTACCAGCGACAGCGGCGGTCACGTGCGCAACGGTCGGCTGTACGGCTACGTGTCAGAGGTACAAAAAGCCAGCCAAGGACGGGCCGGAAAAATTCGTTTTCGTTTTACGAAGCTCGTGACCGGCAATGGCACGGTCTATGCGATCGATAGTCACGTGACGCAGATGAAGGCCATAACGAAGAACAACACCGCGAAGGAAGCCGGCGGCGCGCTTGCAGGCATGCTCGTAGGAAACGCGATCGGCAAGACGCTGTTCGGCGGAAGTGCGGGCGGCGCGATCGGCGCAGCCGGCGGGTTTTTGCTGGCCAAGAACAATCGCGAAGACATCAACGTTTCGGCCGGTTCATACATTCAAGTTGAGGTTACCTCGGTAACGCGACGACAGTCGCAATAGCGTACATGCCCGTCGTTCCCATAACGCCGGAAAACCTCGACCGCGCCGCTGCGCTTCTGCGCGACGGCGCGGTCGTTGCATTTCCAACCGAAACGGTATACGGGCTGGGTGCGAACGCGTTTGACGCGCGCGCCGTGGCACGAATCTTCGAGATCAAGGCGCGCCCCGCGTTCGATCCGTTGATCGTGCACGTCGCCGATGAAGCGATGCTCGAGCGTGTCGCGGCGGATATTCCGCCGCAGGCGCGCGTGCTGATCGAAAACTTTTGGCCCGGACCACTCACGCTCGTGTTGAACAAGCGCGAGCAGGTGCCGGATCTCGTGACCGCGGGTCTTCCGACGGTTGCCGTGCGCATGCCCGCGCATCCGGTGGCGCACGCGTTGATCGAGCGTGCGGGAACACCGCTTGCCGCGCCGAGTGCCAACCCGTTCGGCTATTTGAGTCCGACCCGCGCCGAACACGTCGCGCGTATGCTCGGCGCGCGCGTCGACTTGATCGTCGATGGTGGGCCGAGTACCCATGGTATCGAGTCGACGATCGTTTTGCTCGATCCGCACCCGACGCTCTTGCGCGCGGGCGCCATCCCCATCGAAGCGATCGAAGCGTCGATCGGACCGCTTGCTCGCGAACTCGCCGACACGGCGGCGCCGCTTGCGCCCGGGCGATTGCCGCAGCATTACGCGCCGCACACGCCGATTCGCATCGTCGATGATCCCGCGAACGTACCCCTCGCCGAGCGGAGCGACGCGGCGCTGCTCGCGTTTCGGGAAGCAGCGCCGGGCTATCGTGCGACCCGCGTGCTCAGCGCGAGCGGCGACCTGCGCGAAGCGGCCGCGCAACTCTTTGCGCATCTGCACGAGCTCGATCGTAGCGGCGTCACGCGCATCGACGCGCAGCGCGTGCCCCGCACCGGCGTCGGCATTGCGATCATGGATCGACTCGAACGTGCCGCACGCACCTGATCGCCGCACGCGCGCGCTTGCTGCGCTAGTGTTTCTCGTCTTCGTATGGGGCTACAATTGGGTCGTCATCAAGCTTGCCGTACTCGACGCATCGCCGTTTACGTTTGCGGCATCGCGCACGCTCGGCGGCGGCATGGTTCTTCTTGTCGCCGCGCTTGCGCTTCGCAAGACGCTGCGCCCGCAATATCCGGTGGCGTATTTTTGGATTGGGCTCTTTCAGACTGCCGGTTTCATCGGGTTGAGTACATGGGCAGTCGTTACGGCGGGAGCCGGGCAGGTCGCGATCCTCGTCTATACGATGCCGCTCTGGGTGAGTCTGCTCGCGTGGCCGTTTCTCGGCGAGCGGATTGGTGGATGGCAAGCAGCTTCGATCGGCGTTGCTCTTGCCGGCATTGCGTGTATGTTCGGCCCGTTGCGCGATGTCGGACTTGCCGAATGGCTCGCGGTAGCTGCCGGCTTCGCATGGGCGATCGGTATCGTGCTTACCAAACGCCTTCAGCAGCGCGCGAAGCCCGATGTGTTCGGGCTATCTATGTGGCAGATGCTCTTCGGAGGAGCGATCTTGACGATTGTCGCCCTCGCGGTGCCCGGGCATGCCACGACGTGGAGCGCACGTTACGTGTTTGCGCTTACATATAACGTTGTGTTGGCGACGGCGCTTGCCTACTTGGTGTGGGTCTTTGTGATCGATGCGTTGCCGGCGCGTGACGCCGGAATGGGATCGCTTGGCACGCCGGTCATCGGAACGTTGGGGGCGTGGTTGCAGTTGGGGGAAATACCAACGCGTCTTACCGCGCTGGGTATGGTATTAGTTGTTGCCGGACTCGTCATGCTCTCGCTCGCCGATCGGCGTGCGACGCGATAATCGCAGGGAATTTCCAACGACGAAGAGGCTCGAGAGACCCATTGCCGCAGCCGCAAAGACCGGGCGCACGACGCCGAATGCCGCGAGCGGAACCAGCACGACGTTGTAGGCAAACGCCCAGAAAAGATTCTGTGCGACCGTGCGCATCGTGCCGCGCGCGATGATGATTGCACCGGGCACCGCGCGTGGATCGTTGGTGAGCAATGCCGCTCCTGCGGTCTCGAGCGCGACGGCGGTACCTGCACCCATCGCCATGCCGACGTCGGCCTGCGCGAGCGCAGGCGCGTCGTTGATGCCATCGCCTGCGAAAGCGACGCGCTCGCCACGCGCCTGCAGATCGCGCACGATCCCGGCCTTTCCTTCGGGTGAGATACGTGCGTAAAAGCGCTCGATGCCGGCCGCGCCGGCGGCCGCGCGAACCGGCCCTGCTCCATCGCCGCTGACCAGCGCGACGCCGATGCCAAGTTCGCGCAGACGCTGCACGGCTTGTACCGACTCCGCGCGCACGATATCTTGCAACTCGATGAAGCCGAGCGTGTCTCCGTTTGTGTGGACCTCGACACGCGTGGCGTCCCCGCCGTCTGCGCCGCGGATCGCGATTGCGCGGCCACCGATGTTGCCGGCGATCCCGACGCCGCGTTCCGCCGTCACGTCGGTTGCGAAAGCTACGCGCAAACCGCGTTCGTCTGCAGCGGTGACAATTGCGCGCGCAAGCGGATGCGTCGATGCGCGTTCCAGTGCTGCGGCAAGCGCAAGCGTGTCGTCGGAACTCGACGCAACGACGATGGGTGTGCCGCGCGTGAGCGTGCCCGTTTTATCGAAGAGCACCGTTGTTACGGCGGCGGTGCGTTCGAGCGCATCGGAGTCCTTGAAGAGGATACCGCGCCGCGCAGCGCTGCCGACTCCCGCGACGATTGCGGTTGGTGTCGCGAGGCCGAGCGCACACGGACACGCGACAACCAGAACCGCGACGGCGACGACGAGGGCGTCCGCGACGCTGCGGTGGCCGATAAATATCCAACCCGCGAACGTTGCGAGCGCGATCGCAACGATCGCAGGCACGAAGACGCCCGCGACGCGATCCGCGAGCCGTTGCACGTGCGGCGTAGAACCTGCAGCGCGACGTACGATCTCGATGATGTGCGCGAGTTGTGTGCCGGCGCCGACCGCAGTTGCGCGCACGACGAGCGCGCCGTCGCCGTTGATCGTGCCCGCTTCGAGCGAAGATCCCGTTGCAACGTCGATCGGCATCGATTCGCCGGTTAGCATCGAGCGATCGATGGTGCTGTGTCCTTCGAGCACGATGCCGTCGACCGGAATGCGCTCGCCCGGCGCGATGGTGAGCGTGTCGTCGACGCGCAGCAGCTCGGCCGGCACTTCTTCGACGCGTCCGTCGGCGTCGCGCCGGTGCGCAAGCGCGGGACGCAGCTCTAAGAGCGTTTGCATCGCCGCCGAACTCTTCGCGCGTGCGCGTGCTTCGAGATACTTCCCGGCGTAGATGAGCGTGACGATCGCGGCTGCGGTATCGAAATACGTTTCGCCTCCGCGTGGCGCTTCGTAGTAACTGAGCGCGATCGCCGCGGTCGATCCAAGCGAGATCAGCGTATCCATGGTTGCGGTGCCCGAGCGCAGCGCGGCAAGCGCCGACGCGTGAAATTCCCATCCGACGATCAGCCAGACCGGGGTAGCCAGCGCGGCCAGGACCCAGGCTTTGCCGGGGAAGTCGGGGGCGAACATCGCAATCGCAAGCGCGGGCGTGGTAAGCGCCACAGCGAGCGCCAAGAGCCGGCTGCGGCGGGCGAGATCGGCCCGACGCTGCGCGGCGAGGCGATCTTCGGCGAGGTCGGTGCTGGCCTTATAGCCGGCCGATTCCACGGCGTCAAGGAGCGTGCGAGGGTCGAGCGCCGCGGCGTGGAGCACTGTGGCGCGCTCGGTCGCGAGATTCACGGCAGCGTCATCGACGCCGGGGACGCCCCGCAGGGCGCGCGCGATGTGACTGGCGCACGACGCGCAGGTCATCCCGCTAATCTCGAGTTCGGTCAGGCTCATAGCACGTTCTTCAACACCCACGGGTTGCAAAGCCGCCCAGCGCCTCCTGGAAGGCGCTCATAGATTTGTCAGGCAAAGTTAAAAGAGTTTCAAAAGATGGAACCATGGGTCGCGTGGTTCCGTGTTCTCAGATAAGATCGAACCCATTACGCTTACACTAAGCCCCCGAACCTGATCCCTGGAGATGACTGTGTCAACCGCCTCACGCCTTCGCCCCCTTGTGGGCGCACTGGTTCTCGTCCTTGCGGGCGCATTGCCCGCGGCTGCCTCGGCGTCGCTACCCATGGCAACGGCCGAAGACGTCAACGAGAGCTATCGTCTGCTCACAACGACGTACTATCGGCCGGTCGAGCCGCAAGCGATCCTCGACCACGCACGCGAAGGGTTGATTGAGTACGCGCACAAGCACGGCGCGAAGATCGACGTTGCGCAGCTTCATCCCGGTGCCGATTCGATGTCGACGACGCAAGCGCTCGACGACGCAATCGCCGGAGCTGCGGCAAGCGCTCACGGTTCGACGACGGATTATGCCTACGCGGCGATCGCGTCGATGGCCAAGGCCGCCGACGATCGTTACACGCAGTTCATGACGCCCGATGAATACAAGCAATTCAAAGACGCGCTCGATCCTGAAAAAATTTCCGGTATCGGCGTCTTGATCGCGACCGACGAAGCAACCGGACTGATCGACGTTTCGTATGTTGTGCCGAGTACGCCGGCGGAAAAAGCTGGCCTGCAGCCCGGTGATACGATCGCGACGATCGATGGAGCCTCGACCAAAGGCTTCACGACCGAGGCCGCGAGCAAGTTGTTGCGTGGCAAGGCGGGTACGCCGGTGCACCTCGGCATCATACGCGGCAGCGCAGCGCCGAATGATGTCGCGATCACGCGCAGCGAGCTTGAACCGCCGACGGTCGTCTACAAGATGCTGCCGGGATCGATTGGCTACATCTACGTACTTGCGTTTGGACAGAGCACGCCGACGGAGTTCGACGCTGCACTCGCACGCGTCAAAGCCGCGGGCGCAAAGGCGCTCGTTTTCGACCTTCGCAACGACGGTGGCGGCTACGTCGAATCGGCGCTGCAGATCAGCGAACGATTCATCGCGAGCAAGCCGCTGCTGACAGTACAGGAACGCGGCGGTCCCGACACGACGGTGACCGCGGATGACGATGCGGTGCAGATCCAAGTGCCGACCACGGTGCTGGTCAACGAATACACCGCGTCGGCCTCGGAGATCACCGCCGGCGCATTGCAAGACGACGGTGTCGCGTCACTTATCGGCGCGCGCACGTTTGGCAAAGGCGTGATGCAGACGCTTACGCAGCTCGCGGACGGCGCAGCGATTAAGATCACGACGGCACATTATTTGACGCCGAGTCGTCGCGACATCAACTTGAAAGGCATCGAACCGGATGTTGCCGTCGTCGAGCCCAAAGAATCGCGCTTCGGCGATCCTAGCAAAGACCCGCAGTTGCGAGCCGCCCTCGATTTTCTCAACAAGAAGATCGCAACAAACTCGTCGATCAAACCGGAGTAGCGGGGATTTAGCTGACCTTACGGCGTGTCAGGCGGACGAGCGTGCCATTCCGTTCGAACTGCACGCCATCCATGAGGCGGCGCATCAGCAGAATGCCGAAGCCACGATCGCGTCCCTCGACGTCGATTGGAAGCGCCGTACCCACCGGGAGAAAGCCATCCCCGTTGTCGCGGATCTCAATCGTAAGCCGCTCGTCGTCGTCAAACGAACAGCGTACCGAGAAGCCGCTCGAGCGGCGCGTACGCCCGTGTTCGACGGCATTGCTGAGCGCTTCACCCGATGCAACGCGGATGTCCGCGACTTCGTCATTCGAAAACCCGCATATGCGTGCGAACCCGGCGATTGCATTGCGGGCTAGCGGGACATTTCGGCGTTCGCCGCTAAAGGCGGCGCGGAAGTTTGGCGTCATAATCAGCTAAGCTGATTGTGCCCCTTCGCGGAGAAGAAGAATCCGTCCGGGCCGCCAAGCGTGCCGCAGGTTGCGGGCGATTAGCTCAGCTGGGAGAGCAGTGCCCTTACAAGGCAAAGGTCGCAGGTTCGAACCCTGCATCGCCCATTTTTACCTTCGCATTCTGTCGTCAGTCGCCGGCTCGTGTGCGAAGCACACGTCGCCAACGACTTCCTAAGACTGCTTGGTAAAACCCGAACCGGAACACTCGGGAGGCCGCTGCAGAAATGATCGATTCTCTCAATGAAATCAGCGTAGAACGCGAAGGTGCGACGGCGATCGTTACGATGCGCCGGCCGCAAAAGCGCAATGCGCTGTCGCTTGCGATGATGCGCGAGCTTGCCGAAGCTGTGGGCGAGCTAGGCCTCGATCAGTCGGTGCATGCAATCGTCCTTGCGGGAGAAGGGCCGGCCTTCTCCGCCGGCCACGATTTGCGCGAATTGCGCGGTGCAAACGCCGTCGTGTATGAAGAAATCTTTACACAATGTGTCACGCTCATGGACACGATCGAGAACGTCGCGCAGCCGGTTATCGCCGAAGTCGCGGCACTCGCAACGGCCGCCGGATGCCAACTCGTGGCTGCGTGCGATCTCGCGGTTGCATCGACAAACGCGCGCTTTGCAACGCCGGGTGTGCGCATCGGGCTTTTCTGCAGTACACCGATGGTGGCGCTCAGTCGCGACATCGGTAGAAAACGCGCGCTCGAGATGTTGCTTACCGGTGATCCGATCGATGCGACCACGGCGTTGCAATGGGGTCTGGTCAACGCCGTGGTCGCGCCGGATCAACTGCGGAGCGCGACGCTCGCCCTCGCGGCCAGGATCGCCGCGTCGAGCCGCGCTGTGGTTGGCCTGGGGAAAGCCGCCTTCTATCGCCAGTTGGACCTTTGCCAGCCGCAGGCATACGCTTTCACGAAGGACGTGATGGTCAGGAATGCCCAGCTCGCCGATGCGCAGGAGGGCATTTCCGCGTTTATCGACAAGCGGGAGCCCCAGTGGCCGGGGGACCGGCCGGTCTAAACGGGTGTAAAAATATGCGCCGGGTGGCTTTCGTAGACGTTACGGGTCTGCTACAGTAGGGAAACAGAAATTCATTGCCTCGGCGTTTAGAAACGTGGGCGCTTCGCCGTGGCACCGTACAAAGTCGTCGCCCACACCCGGTATGCGGGCAACCGCATACGCGACGGCATAAAGGCTCGCTATGCGAGCCTTTATGTATTGTGAGGGTAGAGTGCCGCACAGCGCGAACACCCCTCCCCCGTGATCCGTCCTGATATCCGACCGCGGTATGCCGCCGTGATCCTCCTTGTTGCGCTCTTGGCGGCGCTCGCCGTGGCCGTGTTTCGCGTCCACACCGAGTCGCAGACGCGCCGGGTCGAGATTGCGATGGACTATACTGATTTTGTCGCGCTCGCGCGCTCGTACAACTACAACCCGGCCGCGTTCTTGATTGCCCTGCGCCGCGCCGGCCTCACCTCGCTGGCCCTGACCGAAGAACTCGGCTCGAGCGTCGGTGACGACGGACGCGCCTACGCGACGACCGGCGCTGCGTTGCTCAACGCGGCGCAACTCTCGCCGCTCTCGGATCCGCTGCTCGAATCGCTGGTGCGCTCGAAGCGCATCGCGCGCGACGCGGTCTACCTTATTGTCAGCGACCCCGCAACGTACGCGCGCTTCCGTACACAGCTCGCGCTGCACTACGAACGCAAGACCGTGCGGGTCTTGCGCGCATCGCAACCGTGGATCATCGAAGTGCGCACGCAGATCGACTATTTCAACGCGAACGCACTGGGCATTCCAGCCGATCAAATTGCGCTTGCCAAGCGCCTCGGCTTGCTCGTGATCCCGCGCTTCCAGAACGACGAGCGCTATCAGCAGCCGCAAATGGAAGCCGCGTTCAACGAGGTCTTGCGTCAAGATCGTAAGGTCTCGACGGTGATGTTCTTTGGCCTGCGCAACCAGGTCTTTGGCTTTCCCGATCACCTCGACGATGCGGCCGCAGCGTTCAAAGCGCACAACGCGCAAGCCGTGAAGCAAACTGGTGCCGACGAGTTCAACTTCGGCAACATTGAGACATATGACGATAGCCAGATTCAAAAAGGTAGCGTAACGCTGGCCAAAGATATCGAAGGCCAGACCGTTCGCGTGCAAGCAATCGCCAAGACCGAGCTCGACAAGATCACGCTGGACGACGTCATCGGCCGCTACGTACTCGGCGCGCGCGAGCGCAACGTGCGTGTGCTGTACCTGCGCCCGTGGGGCCATCAGGACGGCGCTCTCTCGATCGAGGCGACCAACGTCGAGATGGTCAAACAGATCGCCGATCAGCTCAAGGCGCACGGTTTCAAACTCGGTCGCGCAACGCCGATTCCGCAGTACCGCGGCGACAACCGCATCCTGATCGGCGTGGCTGCGCTCGCCGTGCCCTCGATCTTCGCCCTCCTGCTAGGCTTTTTCGGCTGGTACCGGCCGTGGCTCGCCTACGGCGCATATGCGCTTACCGTGTTGCTCTATCTCGCCGGCCTCCTTACGCACCACGATATCTTCGCGCGTTCGGCGATAGCGCTTTTGGGTGCGCTGCTTTTTGCCGTCGCCGCCATTCTTTCGATCGCCAAAGCGTGCAATGAAGAGCCTGCGCCGCGCTATGCGGATCAACTCGTGCGCAGCCTGGGCTGGACGCTCCTCGCGCTCGGCGTGACGCTCGCTGGTGCTCTGGTGATCGTCGGCGTGATGAGCTCGCCGCTCACGATGGAAGAAATCGAACGCTTCCGCGGCGTACGGCTGATACTTGCGCTTCCTCCACTGATTGCGCTCGGACTGTACCTTTTCGACAAGCGTTTCAACGCCGGCGTCGACCGCCCGGCGGACATATTCGGCGCGCCGGTGCGCGTGTACCAACTCTTCGTCGGCATCATCATCGTTGCGGCCGGCGTGTTGCTGCTGATGCGCAGCGGCAACGACAGCGACATCACGCCGTCGCAGTTCGAGATCGCGCTACGGCACTTCTTGACCGGTGTGCTCAGCGTGCGGCCGCGTTTCAAAGAGTTTCTCATCGGTGTCCCCGCGTTGATGCTCATGCCGGCGCTGACACTCGCACATCGTCGTGTGGTTGGATGGCTGCTCGCACTGTGTATCGGCGTCGGCATCGGCGACGTGCTCGACACGTTCTCGCACCTGCACACCCCGATCTTGATCTCACTTCAGCGTACTCTCAACGGCTTGATCATCGGTGCGATCATCGCCGCCCTCGCGATCTGGATCTATCGCCGTGCGTGTATTGCTTTCGGGCTATTACGGGTTCGGTAACCTCGGCGACGAGGCACTGCTCGAGGTGATCGTGGAGCAGATGCGCGCCCGATTTCCGGCGATTGTCATCGACGTGCTTTCAGCAACGCCCGACGCGACGGCGCGCGCATTCGGCGTCGAGGCGACGCCGCGCTGGAGCATGCGCGCCGTGCGCGACGCGATCGGGCGAGCCGACGTCGTACTCTCCGGTGGCGGCGGACTGTTACAAACCGCAACCAGCGCGCGCAGTATCGTCTACTATGCAGGCATTCTGCGCGAAGCGATCCGTCAGCGCCGCAAAGCGATGATCTTCGCGCAGTCGGTCGGCCCGCTCGACCTGCTCGGCCGCGTCATCGTACGCAGCTTTTGTCGCGGCACTACGCGCGCAACGGTGCGCGACGTGCGCTCGCTGCGACTGCTGCAATCGCTCTTGCCGCAGACGCCGGTGGAGCAGACGGCCGATCCGGTTTTTCTCTACGATCTGCCGGTCGAAGAGATCGATCTCTCCTCCGAGGGGTTGGCCGGTCAGCCGTACGCGATCGTCAGCGTTCGCAAGGTCACAAACCTGCGCGATGGCCAACACGCGATCGCGCGTGCAGTGGATCGGCTCGCCCAGACGCATGGCGTGCGCGTAGCATTCTTGCCGCTCGGAGGCGTCAGCGATGCCGAAGTCTCGACGGCAATCATCCGTTTGTGCAAGAGTGCGCCGATGCTCTTGCCCGAGTGTTCGCTCCCGCGGGCGGCGGCGATGCTGCGCGGTGCGCGCGTCGTCATCGGCATGCGGCTGCATGCGTTGATTCTTGCCGCGCGGTTTGGTGTGCCGTTCTTGGCGATCCCCTACGATCCCAAGGTCGCCGCGCTGTGCGACGATCTGGACTATCCGCTCGATCCGCTCTGGACACCCGGGAAGCCCGCGCCGTCGGATCCGGCGGTCGATGCGCTTGTGGACCGACTGATGTCGCAGCGCGACGTGCTCGCTGCCGAGTTGAGCAAGAAGGTCGCGGAGATTCGCGCCGCAGCGGCACGAAATTTCGACGTGCTTGGCGAACTCTTGCGCGATCCATGAGCGACTCCGACGAACGCGATTACCGCGATAGCTTAAATTTACCCAAGACCGCTTTCCCGATGAAGGCGGAGTTGCCGAAGCGCGAGCCGGACCGGATCGCGTGGTGGCGGCGCGAGCGCGTCTACGAGCGCCGCCTCGAAGCCAATCGCAAGAACGGTCCGTGGATTCTGCACGACGGGCCGCCGTATGCGAACGGCGAGCTGCACATGGGGCACTTCCTGAACATGGTGCTCAAGGACATGTTTGTGAAGATCGCATTGCTCGATGGGAAGTGGGCGGACTTTGTCCCAGGTTGGGATATGCACGGATTACCGATCGAACTCGAGACGCTCAAGTTTTTGGGCATTACCGACTTTCACGCGGTCGATCCGTTGGAACTACGCGAGCAGTGCAAAGAGCGCGCGCTGTTTTGGGTCGGGCGCCAAGGTGAGACACGGCAGCGTATGGGCACGTTCGGACACTACGATCGTCCCTATCGCACGATCGACCCGTCGTTTGAAGCGACCATTGTCAACGCGCTAGCCGAACTCGCCGAGAAGAAGCAGCTCTACAAGGGGCTACGCTCGACGTTGTGGTGCTGGCACGACGAAACCGCGCTGGCCGAAGCCGAAATCGAGTACGAGCCGAAGGTTTCGCCCTCGGTCTACGTGCGCTTTCCCGCGGACGACGCCCAACGCGAAGCGATCTCTTCATGCCTTTGTCATCCCGAGCGCCTCGACTTCGCTCGGGGCAGGCTCCGCTTCGCGTAGTCGAGGGACCGAGAAAACCTCAATTCTAATTTGGACGACGACACCGTGGACGCTGCCCGCCAACGTGGCGATCGCATTGCGTGCCGACGCAACGTACGGTCTGTATCGTCTCGATGACGAATTGTTGATTCTCGCCACCGCGCTTGCACCGAAGGCGCTGGCTGAGCGTTTCGCCGATGCCGAGCTGCTCGCGAGCGTTCCCGGCGAACGGCTCGACGGCACAAACGTGCGTCATCCGTTTATGGATCGCGATTCACTGGTCGTCCTGGCCGACTACGTTGATCTCGAAACCGGTACCGGCGCGGTGCACACCGCACCCGGCCATGGTGCCGACGACTTTGACACCGGCCTGAAATACGGCTTGCCGGTCCTCAATCCGGTCGACGCCGCCGGCCACTTCACGAAAGAGGCCGGACCCTACGCGGGCGAGTTTATCTTCAAAGCGAACAAACACATTACCGAAGATATGCGTGCGAGCGGCGCGCTCTTCCGCGCCGAGGACTACGAGCATTCATATCCGCATTGCTGGCGCTGCCACAATCCGGTGATCTTCCGCGCGACGGCGCAGTGGTTCATCGCGATGGATCAGAACCGCTTGCGCGCACGCGCCATCGAAGCGGTCGACGGTGTGGAGTACGTGCCCGAGTGGGGACGCACGCGTCAGCGCCAGATGATCGAGACGCATCCCGAATGGTGCGTGTCGCGCCAGCGTATCTGGGGCACGCCGATTCCGGCGCTCATTTGCACGTCGTGCAATGAATCGATCCTCGACCCAACCGTCGCGCGCAATGCTGCGAAGCGTTTCGCAGAGGTTGGTGCGGGCTCGTGGTGGACCGATCCGGTGCAAACGTATCTGCCGGCGGGATTCCATTGTCCGAAGTGCCGCGGTACGGCGTTCGAAAAAGAGAAGAACATCGTTGACATCTGGTTCGAATCGGGTGTGACCCACCTTGCCGTCCTCGGACATGACGGCGTGCCGTGGCCGTGCGATATGTACCTTGAGGGCGGCGATCAGTTCCGCGGCTGGTTCCGCAGCTCGCTCTTGACCGGCGTGGCGATTAAAGGCGGCGCACCGTACAAGCGCGTGGTCAAGAACGGCTGGGTCAACGACGAGCAGGGCCGCCCCATGTCAAAATCGCGTGGCACCGGTATCGATGCTGCCGAAGCGATGAACAAGTGGGGCGCGGACGTGCTGCGTTTGTGGGCGACGTCGGTCGAATTCGTCGATGACGTGCGCTTCGGTCCCAACGTTGTCGAGCAGGTCGGTAACGTCTATCGAAATATTCGCAACCGCATTCGATTCATGCTCGGCAATCTGTACGATTTGGACGCAGCCGAAGTGCTACCGCGCGAACAACTCGAACCGCTCGATCGTTTGGCGTGCGCGATCACCGATACATTCGTCGCCGAGGTCAAAGCGCTCTACGCGAGCGACGCGATCCACGATGCGTACTTGCACATCGTCGCATTCGAGAGCGCGATGTCGAACCTGTACTTTGACGCCTGCAAAGATTCGTTGTATTCGCTCGCGGCTAATAGTCAACGGCGGCGCAGCGCGCAGTCGGGATTGTTCTATGCGCTCACGCGCCTGCTCACAACCGTCGCGCCGATCCTCTCGTTTACGACCGAGGAAGCGTGGCAGGAGCTGCCGGAATCGCTACGCGATGGCGCGGCGAGCATCTTCGATACGTCGTTCGGCTCAGCGCCCAAGGCCAGTGCGGAAGAGATCGAGTTATGGGAAGTGCTGCGCGGCTTGCGTTCGCAGGTTGGCGCGTCGCCGATTCGCGACTTCGAAGCGCGCGTGGAACTCGCGGTTCCGGCGGCGCTCTACGATGCGTTAGCGGCGCTCGGCGACAACCTGCGTGACGCACTGGTCGTATCGCAGCTCGAGCTTCGCAAGGGTGAAGGCGACCAGATTGCACTTGCGGTGTTGCCGGCCCACGGAGAAAAGTGCCGGCGTTGCAAAAAGTTCCGTACGCTCGGTACCGACGCCGCACATCCGTCGATCTGCGCCGACTGCGCCGCTGTGGTGAATGAGCTGTCATCCCGAGCGTAGGCGCGAAGCTCCGCATTTGTCATCCCGAGCGTAGCGAAGCGTAGTCGAGGGACGACTAAAACCCGAACAACTCGAGGCGCTCGAAGACCTCGCTCACGTCAAATGACAGCCATGGTACGAGCGGATCGCTAAAGCGGTCGCCAATCGCGAGCGTGCGAGATCCACTTCTCGTGTGGACAACGATCGAACGCGGAATCGGATCGACGTCGAACACCAGTGGACATCCCCAGGCGAGATAGCGGCGAATCTTTTCTTCGCGAAATCCGGGGCGATCATTCGGCGAGCGAACTTCGACGATCACCTCGGGCGGCACATTGGGCAGTAAACGATCTGCAGGATCGATCGCAAGAAAGCTTTCCGTCCGGTAAAACGATACGTCGGGAAGTAGTACCGTACGTTTCCCTGGATCATCGTTGAGGCGTAGATGCAGTTCCGAGATCGCCAGGCCGACGCCCTTACCGGCGCTGTTAAACACCTCCGCAATTGTGGTCGCGACGATCCCGTGCGGCGTGTTCGGACTCACTGCGACGCTCTCCACGCCGTCGAGCCATTCGAGATAGGGTTTGGTGTCGATTCCGCGTGCCATGTCACGCATAGACTATCACGCGCTTTCCCGGCTCGACAAGGCTGTGGCGCCGGCGATTTATCGCGAGTGTTTCCGGGCGGCGACGAATATTGATGTTAGTGCCCCGAGCCAAATCCGCCTCATGCGCTCGCTGCAAGCACGCGATCGCGGTAACTCGCCCACTCGCCGCGTTCGATCGCCTCGCGGGCGCCGCGCATCAAGTCGTTGAGCACGTAGACGTTGTGGTACGAGAGCAAGCGCGGGCCGAGCATTTCGTTGGCGCGGAAAAGGTGATGGAGATACGCGCGTGTGTACGTCGTGCACACGTAGCAATCGCACTCGGCGTCGACCGGCGTGAAGTCGCGCGCGTAGGCAGCGTTGCGGATGTTGTACTCGCCGCTGCGCGTCATCGCGCGCGCATTGCGTCCGCAGCGCGTCGGATAGACGCAGTCGAACATGTCGATGCCGCAATCCACGGCCATGATGATGTCGCGCACCGTGCCGACCCCCATCAGATAGCGGGGCTTCTCGTGCCGGTAAGAGCGCGGCTGACGCGCGTGCCGTGACGTACATCTCTTCGCGCGTCTCGCCGACCGAGAGCCCGCCGATCGCATAGCCGGGAAAGTCCAGCGCGACGATCTCGCGCGCGCTACGTTCGCGCAACTCCATATCTAAGCCGCCTTGCACGATCGCAAACACCGCCGTCTTCGCGCTCTGCCACGCGGCACGCGAGCGTTGCGCCCACGACGTCGTCATGCGCACCGATTCCTCGAGCGCTTTGCGCGTCGCCGGCAGCTTGACGCAGACGTCGAGCACCATCGCGATATCGACGCCGAGCGCCTCTTCGAACGCGATCACGGTTTCCGGCGTGAAGCGATGCGTACTGCCGTCGATGTGCGACTGGAACGTCACGCCGTCGTCGTCGAGTTTGCGCCGTTCTTGCAGGCTAAAGACTTGGAAGCCGCCGGAGTCGGTGAGGATCGGCCCGTCCCAGGCCATGAAGCGATGCAAGCCGCCGGCCTCGACGATGATGTCTTTGCCCGGTCGCAGCCAGAGATGGTACGTGTTTGCGAGCAAGATCTGACTGTGCGCGCTGCGTACTTCGTCGGGCGTGAGCGCTTTCACCGTTGCCGCGGTTCCGACCGGCATGAAGGTCGGCGTTTCTACGACGCCGTGCGTCAGGCGCAGTGAACCGCGCCGCGCGTCGCCGTCAGTTTTGCGTAGCGAGAAGATGTCGTGCATCGACGTATTCTTGCGGCGGATCCACTTCGAAGAATAGCTCGCGTTCGGTGCGCGGATGCGCGAACGAGAGCTTCCACGCGTGTAACGCTTGGCCGGGCAGGCCGAAGCGCGCTTCTTCGTGGCCGTAGACCGGATCGTTGACGATCGGATGGCCCATCGCGGCCATGTGCACGCGAATCTGATGCGTGCGACCGGTCTCTAAGCGGAAGAGCAATTCCGCCGCTTTCGGAAACGCTTCGCGCACCTCGTAGTGGGTGATCGCGGGCTTTCCGTCGGAAACGATCGCAAACTTCAGACGATTGTGCGGATCGCGGCCGATCGGGCCCTCGACCGTGCCGCGCGCATGCTCGGGGATCCCGTGCACGAGGCCGAGGTACTCGCGCTTGATGCGGCGTGCTTTCATCGCGATCCCGAGTGCAGAGAGCGCTTGTGGCGTTTTCGCGACGAGCAACAACCCCGACGTGTCGCGATCCAGACGATGTACGAGGCCCGGACGCAGCGGATCGCCGGGAAGCGTCCCGATGTGCGCGAGCAGCGCGTTCACAAGCGTGCCGCTCGTCGCGCTGTGGGCGGGATGCGTGACCATGCCGGCCGGCTTATCGACCACGAGCAGGTCGTCGTCTTCATATACGATCGGGATTTCAATGGATTCGGGGAGCGCCTCGAGCGGCTTGCGCGGCACGATCTCGTAGGCAAGCACGTCACCGTCTTCAAGCAGATAGCTCGCCTTGACTGCGTTACCGTTGACGCGCACTGCGCCGCGTTTGACCGCATCGGCGACGAGCGAACGCGCCGCACCGGAAAGTCGCGCGACCAAAACGTCGGCGCGCGTTCCCGCCTCCTCAGGCGTGACGGCGTGTTCGGAAGACACTCGATATCAGCAGCAGAATGACGCCGGCCGTAATGCACGAGTCGCCGACGTTGAACGTAAAGCGCCAAAACTGCGGAAAGCGGTAGAAGTCGATAAAATCGATGACGTAGCCGTAGTGCAGGCGGTCGACGATGTTGCCGAGTGCACCGCCCAGGATCAATCCGAAGGCGACGCAGACGAGCCGCGAGCGAAGGGCCGACTCACGGAAGCTCCACCAAAAGATTACGAGCACGATCAATGCCATGACGACCAGCAGCGGCTTGCTGTTCCCAAACATGCCGAAGGCACCGTGCGTGTTCGGAATCGGTGCAAGTTCGAGCCAGCCCGGAATCAGAATCTTGTGCCCGCACCACGGGCTGCAGTGCGCGTCAAAAAAGATTCTGGCGGTAATCCAGTGCTTCGACCACTGATCCAGACCAAACGCGACGATCGCGGTCAGCGCGATCAGCAGGCTTGCGTTAAAGGTTCGGCGTTGGGACAAATTGATAGAACCACCCTGCAACGGAATAGAAAGCATTATTGACGAGTACCAGTCCAACTGCGACCAAGAAGAGCCCGGCGGTGAATTCAATTGCCGGTAGGAAGCGTTTTACCCGGTTTAACAGCGGCAACACCGCTCCGATTGCCACCGCGGTCAGCAAAAACGGCACGGCCAAACCCATGGAGTAGACGAACAGCAGAAACGCCGCCTCGGCGTTGTGCTGCTGCGACGCGATGGCGAGAATTCCCGCTAGAATCGGGCCGATACAGGGCGACCAGCCCGCGGCAAACGCGATACCGACCAAGCCGGACGTCCAAAACGTGCGCCGCGTGTGCTGCACGTGCACGCGGGTGTCGCGCATCACCAGTGGAATCCGCAGCATGCCCATCATGTGCAGGCCGAGAATTACGACGATGACCCCGCCGATTTGTGCGATCAGGAGGCGGTTTGCGCTCAGGACGCTACCAATTGCACTCGCCGTCAAGCCGAGCGCCACGAAGACTAAGGTGAAGCCGATGACGAACGCGATTGCGTGCCCGATTGCAAGGGTACGCATCGCGGCCCCGCCTTCGTCGCCCTGTAAGTCCTCGAGGCTCTCGCCGGTGAGCAGCGAGAGATAGGCTGGAATAAGCGGGAGGACGCACGGAGAGACGAAGGAAACGAGCCCGGCTAGAAACGCGATTCCAACCGATACGTGCGCCGTTGACGTCATAACAGAGAGTATTCGTGATAGTGCATTGGTTTAACTATCCGACAAATGTCGACCCCATAGCGATCCACCTTGGATTTCTGAACATCCATTGGTACGGAATCGCCTACCTTGCCGGCTTTGTGGCCGTGTACCTATGGATGAGTCGCCCGGAAGGGCGCAAGCGTCTTGGACTGACCCGGGAGCAGATTCAGGACTTCTTATTCTACGCGTTGATCGGCGTTTTGGTTGGCGGCCGGACGTTTTTTGTCATCAACGACATCATCTCGAAGCACGACCTCTCGTACTATACGAGCAACCCACTCAACATTATCGCGGTGTGGCAGGGCGGCATGGCCTTCCATGGCGGCCTTGTCGGCGTGCTCATTGCGATCTGGCTTTTCGTCCGCAAGCATCCACAGCTCAAGTACACGGTACTCGGCGACGAAGTTGTTGTGATGTTGCCGGTTGGCATTACCCTGACGCGCATTGTGAACTACATCAACGACGAACTCTGGGGCGACGTCTGCCAACCCGATCGTCCCTGGTGTGTGTTGCCAAATCGGCCCGGCGATGCCGAGATTTGGGGCACGTCCTATCGCCATCCAGCACAGCTCTACGAAGCGCTGCTCGATTTCGTGACGTTGCCGATCCTGCTCTACATCTACAAGCGCCGTCCGCCCGATGGTGTCGTCGGATGGAGTTGGTTTCTGATGTATGGCATCACGCGCAGCGTCGCCGAGATTTGGCGTCATGCCGATTTTCATCTCGGGCCGATTACCGGTGGACAAATCTACGCGCTGCCGATGATACCGATTGCGCTGGTCGGATTGTGGTATTGCAACAAGCGTGGACGATATACGTCAGCGTCTTGACGCGCTGCGCGCGGCGATTGACGATGAACTTCGCGCGTGTGGCCGTTCGCCCGGCAGCGTATCGATTCTCGGCGTAAGCAAGAAACAACCGGCCGGCGCGATCCTCGAAGCGGCGCACGCCGGACTCGGCGCGATCGGCGAAAACTACGTGCAAGAAGCCGTGGCAAAGTTCGCCGAACTCGCCCTTGCCGGGATTGCGATCGAGAAGCACTACATCGGGCACGTGCAAACCAACAAGGCTAAGGCGATCGTTGCAGCTTTCGACGTGGTACAGAGCGTCGATCGCGGTGATGCTGCGCAGGCCCTCGGCCGGGCCGCCGTACGTGCCGGACGCGTGCTTCCGGTGTTGCTGCAGCTCAACGTCTCGCCCACCGAGCGCTTCGGCTGTCCTCCCGACGGTGCCCAAGCCCTCGCGGCGACGATCGCAGCCGAGCCGGGCCTGCGCCTCGAGGGTGTGATGGCGATTGGGCCGCTCGACGCGAGCCCGGACGCGACCGCGCAGGCGTTTGCGCTCGCCGCCAAGACGTTGCGGGCCATTGGTGGAAGTACACTCTCAATCGGCATGTCGGGCGATTGGCGCGAGGCCGTGCGCGCAGGCTCGACGATGGTGCGAATAGGTACCGCCCTCTTTGGGGAGCGTCACTAAATGGGAATGTTCAGCAAAATCGGGTCGTTCTTCTCGATCCGCGACGAGGAAGACGAACTCTATGAAGACGAGCCTCCGGCCTCGCCGCGCGTCGTGCCGCTGTCGCACGCGGGGCGCCGCGGGGGCACCGAGGTCAGCGTCTTCTCGCCGCGTGGTTTTCAGGATGTCGTCGAGATCGGCGACGCCCTGCGCAATCGCCAAGTGGTGATCGTCAATCTGCAAAATGCCGACCGCACGCTGCTCCAGCGGGTGGTCGACTTTACGTCCGGCGTTGCCTACACGCTCGATGGCAAAGTGCAGAAACTCGCCGAAGCGATCTATCTGATCGTCCCGGCCGGTGTCGTGATCAACGCCGCAGGATTGCGCGACACCATGATGGCTGATTCTACCTTCGACTTCATGTCTTCCGGGCGCGGTTAGGGAGGCTCCCTGATGGAAAAAGTTACGCCGGTCGACATCCAGCACAAGACCTTCAAGAAAGCGCTGCAAGGCTACGATCGCACCGAGGTCGATCGGTTTCTCGACGAAGTGATCGAGACGCTCGAGGACGATGCGCAACATCGTGCCGCGCTCGACGCAGAAGTTGCCGACCTCAAAGAGCGCATCAGCCATTTCAAAGCGATGGAAGAATCGTTGCACAACACGCTCGTGCTTGCGCAACGCACCGCTGATGAAGTAAAAGCGTCGGCGCACAAAGAGGCGGATTTGATTCGCGAGCAGGCGCGCCTTGCCGCCGAGCGTGAGATCGCGTCGTACAACGACGCCATCGGCGAGGTGCGCCGCGAACATCAGCGTGCGATCGAAGCTGCCGAAAAAGCCAAGAGTGAGCTGCGCAGCCTGCTGCACACGCACCTCTCGCTGCTCGAGGGCACGCACAACCAGTTGCAACAGCAGCAACTCGCGCACGACACCACCCGTATCGAAGTTTTTTAGCGAAGCATTGTGCCGAACATAGCGGTTCTGGGCGGCGACGGGATCGGCCCGGAGATCATTCGCGAGGCCACGCGCGTGCTGGCCCGCGTTCGTCCCGATATCGAATGTAACGAAGCGCCGGTCGGTGGCGCTGCGCTCGAGCGCGGGCTGCCGCCATTGCCCGACGCGACGCGTGAACTCTGCGCGCGCAGCGACGCGATTCTCTTCGGCGCCGTGGGGTTGCCAAAATACGACGCTGCACCGATGGCGCAGCGACCCGAGGCCGCGCTTTTTGCCCTGCGCAGCATGTTCGAGCTGTACGCCAATCTTCGTCCCGTGCGCGTCTTTACGGGCCTCGAGGACGCCTCGTCGTTGCGTCCGGAACTCGTGCGTGGCCTCGATCTCGTGGTGGTGCGCGAGCTTACCGGCGGTCTCTACTTTGGTGCGCGCGAGACGCGCGTCGAGGATGGCGTGGAAGTAGCGATGGACACGATGGTATATCGCGCGCCGGAGATCGAACGCATCCTGCGCGTCGGCTTTACGCTCGCACGCGCGCGACGTAAACATCTCACCTCGGTTGACAAAGAGAACGTCCTCGACACCTCGCGGTTGTGGCGGCGGATTGCGTTGCGCATGGCGGCCGAGTATCCCGACGTTGAAGTGCGGCATTTGTTGGTCGACAACGCGGCGATGCAACTCGTGCGCCGTCCGGCTGCCTTCGACGTGATCGTGACCGAAAATACCTTCGGCGATATCCTTTCCGACGAAGCCGGGATCATCACCGGCTCGATCGGTACGCTTCCGAGCGCGAGCTTGGGAACCGCGAAGTTCGGGATGTACGAGCCGATCGGTGGCACGGCGCCCGATATCGTCGGCAAAGGCATCGCCAATCCGACCGCTGCGATTCTCTCGGGGGCGCTGTTGCTGCGCTATAGCCTCGACGACGACGCGAACGCGACGCGCATCGAACGCGCGGTCGAAGCCGCGTACGCGTCGGGCAAACGCACGGCAGATGTGGCCGCCGGCGGTGCGTCGCTCTCCACGACGGCCTTCACCGATGCCGTGCTGGCGGAACTACGCTGAGCCCGCGACTCGTTCGTGCGCCGGCACGCATCGCTGCGGTGGGTATGTATGTGCCGCAGCGGGTGCTTTCTAATGCTGACTTCGAGAAGATGTTCGATACCAGCGACGAGTGGATCGTCCAACGCACCGGCATCCGCAACCGTCGTGTGGTGAGCGAAGGTGAGTATTCCAGCCACCTTGCGATCGGTGCGGTCGACGACTTGCTCGCACACAATCCCGCCGTCCAACTCCGCGACATCGACTACTTGATCGTCAATTCGAGCACGCCCGACTACGCCTATCCGAGCATCGCGGCATTGCTGCAAACGCACTACAATCTACCGAAAACGGTCGGCGCGCTCGACATCGCCACCGCGTGCGCCGGCTTCGCCTACGGCATCAACCTGGCGTGCGGACTGATCGCGAGCGGCGAGTGCGACCGGGTTCTCGTCCTCGCGGCGGACGCGCTCACGCGTAGCGTCGACTACACCGACCGGTCAACGGCGGTGCTCTTCGGTGACGGTGCGGGCGTTGCGTTGATCGAACGCAGTGATTCGCCTCAAATTCTTGGTATGAGTCATGGCTCGGACGGGAGCGGCGGCCGTTTTCTCTATCGCACAAACATGCGCAGCGAGATCAACGGACAGATCGACGAGTCTCGGCTGTTGCGGCAGAACGGTCGCGAAGTTTATCGCTGGGTGCTCGAAACGATCCCCGGCGAGGTCGACCGGATCTTAGCGCGTGCCGGACTGACGCTCGAGCAGATCGATTGGTTTGTGCCGCATAGCGCCAATCTGCGCATGATCGAGGCGCTCGACAAGCGCATCGGATTTCCGATCGAGCGCACGTTGATCTCGATGGTCGAATACGGAAACACGTCGGCAGTGACCATTCCGCTTGCACTTGTGCCGGCGATACGCGACGGACGCGTGCAACCGGGTCAGCGCGTCTTGCTGATGGGTTTTGGCGGCGGGCTCGTCACGTCGGGCTGCGTCGCGCTGATCTAAGCCTGCACGTGTTCGGTCACCCAGGTGCGCCCCATGAAGTCGACGAGGCGCACGGTGAGCAATGCGTGCTGATGTGGATGCGCCTGCGACCACGCCGCGCGCCAGTCGTGCGACACGCGAGCTTTGAGCTTTGCGATATCGTCATCGCCGGTTGAGATGTAGCCGTTTGCGTCGATAGCGATGTCGAGCTGATTCGTACCCTTCATATTGAAGGCCGTGATGACATCCGGATAGGCCTTCTTGAGCGGCGCGAGCGCCGCCGTTTCCTGGGCGTCGATCTGCTCCTGCGCCGAAGGATGCGGCGCGCATGCGGCACCGAGGAGTAGAAGAAGCGCGATCCCGGCCGCTGACCATAGCCTTGCCATACGCTGTTCACGATTCGGCCATAGGCAGCGGCTACCATGCGCGCATGGACGGAATAGCGTGGGCATCGAGCGCGATGGTAGCGGCGAGAACGCGGCTCGACGTTGCAACCGAAAACCTCGCCAACGTATCAAGCGACGGATTTCATGCGGCGCTTGCGCGTGGCATCCTGACCGCGCACGGCGTCGAGATCGCGCGGGTTACGACCTCGGATCACGGCGCCCTCCGCCATACCGGCCGGTCGTACGACTTTGCCATCGTTGGAGACGGTGCGTTTCGCCTGCGCGCCGGCGACGGCTCGATCAGCACGACGCGCAACGGTGCGTTCGATCGCGATCGCGATGGTGTATTGCGCGACGTGCAAGGCCGGGTACTCATCGGCACGACGCTTGGACCGGGCGCAACCGTGCAAACCGGCTACCTTGAAACGTCGAATGTGAACGCGATCGACGAGATGGTCAACGTGCTGACTTCGCAGCGCTCGTTCGAGAGCGCAGAGAAAGTCGTCTCGGCCATCGACGGCGTGCGTCAGAAGAACAGCAACGAAGTCGCGAGGATCAAATAGTGGATCGCGCGCTCTTCGCCGCAGCGACCGGGATGGCGGCACAGCAACAAAACCTCGATACGATCGCCAACAACCTCGCCAACGGCGACGTCATCGGGTTCAAAGGTTCCGAAAATGAATTCACGGCGCTCGCGGCGCCGGGTGAACCGGGCGCGGGAACCGTGCGCAGCGGCGAGCACGCACTCTTCAAGCAAGGAAAGCTCGAACGCAGCAACGGGCCGTTCGATATGGCGATCGACGGTGAGGGGTTCTTTGCGGTTACGGATGGTCACCGCCGCGCGTACACGCGCGCCGGCGAATTCTCACGGACCGCCGACGGTTCGCTACAAAATGCGGCGGGATGGCGCCTGGTGGGCGTACGCGTCCCGGCCGATGCCCAGAGCGCGACCGTAGCCGACAACGGCGCGATCAGCGTAACCGCCGGCACGAACACGCGGACGATCGGGCACCTGCAACTCGCGCAATTTGCCGCGCCGGAGAAGTTGCAGAGCCTCGATGGCGCGCTATTTGCGCCGACGCCCGGCTCGGGCGCGCCGCGCATGGTTACGCCCGGAGGCGAGGGCGGGCCCCACGTGCGTTACGGGATGCTCGAACAATCCAACGTTTCAATCGTCGAGTCGATGATGCAGATCCTCACCGCCCAGCGCGCCTACGAAGCCAATGCCAAAGGCATCCAGGCGGCCGACGAGATGCTGCGCATCGCCAACAATTTGCAGCGTGGATAGCTCCGAGACGCTGCGCGTGAGCGCGACCCTCGAGGCGCTGATCTTTTCCGAGGTCCTCAAGCCGCTGATGCGCGGAGCAGACCCGCTCGGCGGATACGGCATCACGTATTTTGCACAGTTGCTCGCGACGAGGCTCGAGTCGCGTGACTGATGCCGAACGCGAAGCGCAGATTCGCGCGCTACTGCCGCTGGTGCGCAAGATTGCGCGTCGCATCGGCCGGCTCGTGCCATGTGACTACGATGACTTGGTCGGCGATGGGAGCATCGGGTTGATCCGCGCGGTCGATAACTACGATCCCTCGCGCGGTACGTCGCTCGAGCTTTACGCTCGGCACCTTATATCCGGTGCGATGCTCAACGGTATTCGCCGGATGGATCCGGTTTCGGAACGCACGCGCCGCGCGATGCGCGATGGCGAGGTCGAGCGCTATCAGCTTGCCTGCGCACGCGGAAACGTACCGACGTTAGCCGAGATGGAAAGTCGGCGTCCCGGATTCATTCGGGCGAGCGCTGCTGTAACGCAAGGCGTTCCACTCTCCCTCGACCGTCCGCTTCCCGAAGGGGAACGGTTGCAGCGAGATTGGAGCAACGACCCGGCGCTCGTCATCGAGGCGCGCCACGAACGTGACGTCATCGGCGCGGCCATCGATGCCTTGCCGCTTCGTCAGCGCCAGGTGATTCACGAGCATTACTTTGGCGAACGGTCGCTGCGCGAAGTCGGCCGGCGGATGCGGATCTCACCGCAGCGCGCTTCACAACTGCACATCGTTGCGATGCGCAAGCTGCGCAAGAATTTACGGGATCTCGATGCTGCGGCGTCTTGATGGTGAGGAGGGCCGCGCGCACGCCGCGCAGCCTCACGCCACTTCTATCGCCACGGAACAAATGGTCGCGGCGGTCGGCGAGAGCGAGGCGGAAACCTCGCTGTTGCCCCGCGATCATCCCAAATGGGCTCGCGATGCGGTAACGCTCTCGCAGCGCGCGCGCGAGTTGATCGCACGTCTGCGCCCGGTGGTCGTGAAGATTCTGACCTTCTGGGATCACCGAGTGCGCAGCGCGTGGATCGGCGGGAGTCGAGTCTGTATCGACCCGAGCGGAAGCTACCGCATCGAGTAGGATTCGCGCGCCAACACTTGAGGGGAGTTGCCGCCTCTAGTATGAAGATGGCAACGGTGCATGGATGGGACGCGCATGCGGCGACGATCGTCGCAGCGCGGGGCGGCGACGCCGAAGCGCTCGAGCGGCTGCTGGTGACCATATGGCCGCACGCGTATCGCATCGCGCTCTCGATATTGCGCAACCCGCCGGCGGCCGAGGATGCCGCCCAGGAGGCCTGCGCGCGTGTTGTGCTCGCGCTCCCACATCTGCGATCGCATGCGGCGTTTAGCGTGTGGCTCTACCGGATCGTGGTGCGGGAAGCACTCGCGATCGAACGTCGCACGCGCGCGGGAGAACCGCTCGACCCGCGAACGGTGGCATCGGCCTCGCCATTGACCGATGCGCTGGTGCGCGTCGACGTGCTGCGCGCGCTCGGAGAATTGCCCCCGCACGAGCGGGCGGTCGTCGCGTTGCACTACTATGCGGATCTCAACAGCCAGGAGATCGGCGCGATCCTGCGGACCCCACCGGGCACAGTTCGTTACCATCTCGCCTGCGCGCGGCGGCAGCTCGAGATGCTGCTCGCGTCGCATCGTCCGCGTTCCGTTGCTGAGGTACTCTTCGATGCCGGTTGATCTTCGCGGCGCGCTGCGCGGCGCGCTGGACGTTGTTGCTCCGCCCTTCGAGATGCAGCGCGTGCGGGCACGCGTATCGGCGCGTCTTCGCGGTCGCGAAACGCGCCGTGCGCGATCGATGTTCTCGCTCGCGGCCTTCGTTGCCGTCGTCGCGCTCTTTGCCGGCGGCCACGCGCCGAGCGCGGCCCACGGGGCAGCGGTTGCCGCGCTGCCGGCTCCCGCTCCCGCACCGCAAGCCACGTGAGAACGCTCTCGCAACGCGCCGGAGACACGATCATCGCTGCGTCGCTCGGCGTCGCGTCGTTCGTGCTGCTCTTCGTGCGCTACTGGGTTCCACCCAACAAGATCTTCGACGAAGTGTATTTTGCCCGCGCAGCTGAGGAGTATCTGCAACGGCGCTATATCTATGAGAACACGCATCCCCCGGTGACGAAGCTGCTGATCACGCTCTCGGTGATTCTCTTCGGCGGGTTGCAGCACGGCGATACGTCGTACGGCTGGCGCTTTTTTGACGTGCTCGCCGGTGCGATCGCCGTCCCCATCTGTTTCTTGTTAGCCAAACGCATCACGCGTTCAACGCTCTTTGGCGCGTATGCGGCGGTCCTGTTCGGGCTCGACGGCATGCACTACGTCCAAGCGCGCATTGCCACGCCCGAAGCGTTCGTCGTCTGCTTCTCGATGCTGACGCTCTATGCGTTTTGCCGCTATTGGGACGCGGTCGTCGAGGCACCGGCACAACCGCTCGGCCATCGCGCGTGGAGCGAGCGCGCGGTAGAGGCTTTTGCGAGTCTGGCAATCGCTGCGATCGTCGTCTTCGTGCGCTTTCATGGGGAAACGCTCGCCGCGCGCGTCGTCCTCCTCGCGGTGATTGCTGCCTGCATCTATGCTGCGTATCGTCTTTGGCGCGAGCGGCCGCCCGGCGCAAGGTGGCTCGTGGCCTTTGCGTTTGCCGGTGCGCTGCTCGTGGCGAGCAAGTGGTATGGCGTGATGGCGTACGGCGTGGCCGCGGTCGTGATCGCGTATGCTTCGATTCGCGCGTGGCGCGCGCGGCGCGCGTCCCCGTTTCCGGTCGACCTCGTGCTCGCATCGGTCATCGGGAGTATCGGCATCGTCTACGCGCTCGCCTATATCCCGCACTTCGTCGGCTTGCGCGATCTGCAAACGTTGCCGCCGCGCGCCTATACGGTCAGCGACGTCGTCGAGATGCAGCGTAACGCCTTTCTTTATCACGTGAACTTGCGCGCAACGCATCCCTATGCGTCGGCATGGTGGACCTGGCCGCTCGAACTGCGTCCGCCGCTTTACTCCGCGGAGTACGGTGGTCAGGGCAAAACGAGCACCGCCGCGATGATCTACTCGCTGCCGAATCCGCTCATATTGTGGCCGGGACTTATCTCGGTGCCGTTCGTCGGTGTGTTGGCGTTCGCGCGGCGCAATCGCGGCTACGCGCTCGTCGTGCTCGCGTACCTCTTGCAGTGGGTGCCGTGGGCGTTCTCGCCGCGCATCGCCTTCCTCTACCACTTCTATGTCGACATTCCACTGATCGCGATTTGCAACACGGTGGCATTGCAGTGGCTGCTCGAACGCATGGGCGGCTGGTATTCCAAAGCCGCACGCTGGACCGTCGCAGGCTACCTGGCGTTGGTAGCGCTCGCGTTCATCTATTTCTTCCCGATACTTTCGTCGGTTCCAATTCTCCAAAGCCAATGGCTCCAAAAACTCTGGTTACCCACCTGGGCCGGCTAGTGCTCGTAGAGCGAACCGGTGCCGAACGACTGGCGAAACATGAAGCGCAGCGTGAACGGCACGAGCCCGTATTGCGGTAGCGGCGCGAAGACTGGTGCGCGGTTGGCGAGCTGGTTGGTGAGATTCTCTGCCGAGAACTGGAGCTTTGCGCGTGCACCGAGTGAGAGCTCGAGATTGCTGTTCAGCGTCGCAAATGCGGGTGCGCCGTAGGCATTATTCGATCCGACGTAGAGCGCGCCGATCGATGCGCGTGATCCGCGCGGCCACTTGTAGCTGACCTCCGCATAGCCCTGGGCATAGGGGATGCGGAACGGTGCGATCGCGCCGTAACCAATATTCGCATCGCTGACCAGCAGGCTGCTCGTGGCGCCCCACACGTACGTGCGCGGCAACTGCAGCGATGCGAGAAACCCGAGCCCAACGCGCTTGAATTGCTGCAGCGTGAACTCAACGCCGCTCTCCACGATTGGCGGTCCGTTATACCAATTGTTGAGACCGAACGCATACGCGCCCTGCGTGTCGTTGCGGTAGAGATCGGCGGAGAACGTCGTCGTGCCGCCGTGCAGGCGCCACTCCACACCGAAATCCCCGCCGGTGGCTCGTTCGATCCTTGTCACCGAGCTTGTCGTGGGAAACGGCAGCGAAATGGCGGGTGCGATTGCTTCGAGCGGTGGTGCGACGGCGCTCGTCCCATACGATGCGCGCAGCGTAAGGCCGGGCTGCAGCGTATACGCATATGCGATTCGCCCGCTCGGCCCAGCGACGGTGCCTCCTGGCGTATTATATGCGTTCAGGGCGCCGGAGAGGTCGAGTTCGTTGTGTGCATTCGCTTTGTAAATGATGTTTTCGTCTGCGCTCGATTGCGTTTCGTAGGCACCGCTCAGAGCCGGAAGGTTCTCGCTCACGACGCGGCCACTCGTGTCAAAGGCGAATTTGCCACTCGTATGTTGCCAGCCGAGCGTCGCGCCGAATTCGTCGTCGATCGGTTGCGGAAGAACGTTCGGTGAAACGATGCCCGTTTGCACCTGTGCTACAAACGTGTGGAGCGAAAACGCGTCGGCGCCGCGATCCATCGATGCGGCGATGTCGCCGAAGGAAAGATGCTCGTAGCCAAAACCGGGCAATCCATAGATCGAATCGAGCGAGCGGTTCAGCACGACGTTGAGCGCGGTTTCGGTAATCGACACCCCACTCGACGGCGTTTCGCGCAGTTTGATCAGCACGGCTTTGCGCGTGTAATCGCTCGGATCGCTATCGCAGCACGGCGACCCGTCAACCGAGAGCATGGTCGCGTAGGCGAGCGTTCCGCCGGGCTGCGTGCCGTCAAAGGCGAGATCGGTAAACGAGCCGCCCTGCGAGTCACCTTCCGTCTCGAACGTGCCGCGCTGCCCGAGCGTCGGCTCGGCCGTACGGAAATTCACCGCGCCACCCACACCGCCCCCGGAGCTTGCGACGTCGCCCGCGCCTTTGACGATCTCGACTTCCTGGAGCACGTACGTTGGTAGCAGGCTCAAGTCGAGCGTGCCGCTCGGCGTGAGGATCGGCTCGCCGTCGATCGTCACCGGCGTCTCGAACGGCAACCCGTTACGCACCGACGCAAAGGCCGGCGAAAGCGGGGTTGCGGTGTTGGTGCTCGTGCTGGTCAACGCGAGCGCTCCCGAGGTTTGATTCATGACGCTCGTCACGTCGGGCTGGCCCTGGTCGCGATACGCCTCGCGCGGATAGACCCGCTGTGCAACCGGAGTGGCATTGAAGGGTGTGCGCGCGTGACCCGTCACCGAGCCGATTACGTGCAGCGCACCGGCTGAGGGCTCGAGCGAAACATTGAAGACTTTTTGATCGGTGAGGCGGAGGGATTGCGTGTAGGAGCGGAAACCCGTCGCGCTGACGCGCAACGTGTACGTTCCGGCTGGTGGAAATGTCAGCCGAACGGTACCGCGGGAATCCGTGGTGCTGCGTTCAATGGGGTTCGTAGCGAGCACGACTTGCGCGCCAGAGATTGGCTGGCCGTTTGCGTCTTTCACCGTAACGACCAATGTCGCTGCGGCATTTGCGTAGAGCGGCGCGCCGAGCAACAAGAGGAAGGCGAGCATACTTTTCATGGCCACGAAGCATTTAGTGCGGCTTTTGCTGATCGTTACCCTCGTCGCGAGCACGTTCGCGCATGCGCAAGCGCAAGCGGGCGGCGCGATTACCGGAACCGTGCGCAACGCCGCCGGTTCACCGGTTGCCGGCGCGAACGTCTACATCTATCCGGATCGCGCGGCGAAAGTCACGACCGACGCACAAGGTGCGTTTTCGATCGCGAACGTTCCGGCCGGTACGTATAACGTCAGCGTGAGCAAGGGTGGCTTCGCGACGTGGACCTACGGCGGGGTCACGGTTCCCGGTGCTGCGCCGCTTGCGGTAACGCTCGTTCCCCGCTCGCTCGACACGATGCGGCAGATCGCCTCGGTGAGTACGAGCGCGTCGGGTGGCGGGTTCAATACGAGCGCCACTGCGATCCAGACGCTTCCGCAGCAAACCTTCGTGAATCAGGGAGCATTGACGATCGGTCACGTACTCGATCAGATTCCGGGCGTCGTTTCAGCGCGCCCGAACTCTGCCAACGCCGCCGCGCCCGGCTCGATTACCTCGCCGAATCTTCGCGGCGCGCTCGATTATGAGAAAGCGACGTACGTCGACGGCTTTCCGTTGATCAATGGCGGCAAGGGCGACTATCCGACGATGCTCGTCAACTCGTTGCTCTATTCCGATATAGAAATCGTCAAGGGTCCGACAGCGTACGCTAACGAGATCAACTACGGCATCGGTGGAACGCTCAACTTCGTTACGGGCCAGCCGACGCAGACCCCGCACGCCGCGATGATCGCCGGGTTCGACAACCAATCCGGTTCGTTCTTTCAGTTGCGCCTTTCGGACACGTTGTTCAACGGCAAGCTTGGCTATCTCGTCTCGATCGTGCGTAGCGGCACCGACGGTCCGCTCAACAGCTATTCGACGTACGTGACACTCCCGTCGGGAACCAGAATCAACGGTACGACGATTACCGGCTCGACAACGAGCTCGGCTCCACCGGCCGGCTACAGTGGACCGTATCCGGTACCGGGATCGTATTCGAAGAGCAATCCGACCAACGCATACACGACGCTCGTCGCCTGCTGCCAAGAAGTTACGTCGGGCTATCAAAGCGATGGAGAACTCGCGAAGCTCGCCTACCACTTTTCGAACACGACGACGTTGACGGCGGGATACATCGGCATTCAAGGGCAGTACAACGGCCCGGCGTCGAGCTTCACGCAGCTCTATTCGACGTTTACTCCCGGACTGTCGTTTAACACGGCGGGTACGCCGTTTAACAACGGCGCGCTGTTCCTCTTGAACAACACGACGACGCTGCCGAACACGACGGTCTACGACAACGAGCCGATGTTCGAGAGCGAGCTGCGCACCGGAATCGGCAACGACACGGTGCTCGCGCGCTACTATAGCGCGGTGCTCGAACGTCCTACCTACTCAGATTCGAGCAATCCGCTCGCTACCTATAGCGTTCCGCTGCAACTTTACGGAACGGCAAAGTTGGGAGCGACCACCACGCCCTTTAACGGCCAGACAGCCGATGTTACAATTCCAGCCGCCAACGCATACACCAACAGCATGGGCGACCACGACTATCTGCGCGGTGGCTCGCTCGAGTACGATCATCCCTTCGCGGGCCAGGATCTCCTGAGCCTTGCTTACGACAGCGACACGATGCTTACCGAGTCGTATAAAGTTGGTCTTGTCGCCGGCGTGCCCCAGACCCAATATACGATTGCGCCAGGCACGCGCCAGAATTTCAGCAACTACCTCGTTCGCGGCGTGATACAGGTCGGCGAAAAAGGCCAGTTGACGCTTGCCAACTACTACAATATTTATCGATCGACGTACACGCCGACCGGCACGCTGCCGAATGTTTTTAACTTCACGACCACGACGACCACGCACGATGATCCGCGTCTCGGGTTCGTCTATCGTCCCGACGCCGACGTCGCCATTCGTTTCTCGGCCGGTTCGTCGGTCGCGCCGCCGTACGGTTCGCTGATCGACAGCAACACGACGACGCCGGCTCAGCTCGGTGCTCCGACCAACGGCACGTATACGATCTCGCAGAACTCGGGAACGCTGCGACCCGAGACGGCCTTCGCCTACGACCTCGGTGGCGACGCGCGGTTCCACAACGGCATGATCCTCTCGGTCGACACCTATCTCACGAACATCTGGAATCAATTCGCGACCGCGGTCAGCGATTCGGGAACGACGTATACGTATCAAGGCGTTGCCTATCCGGTCTACATAAGCACGAACGAAAACCTTGCCCAAAGTCGCTATCAGGGCGTTGAAGCCGCGCTGCATTACGATCCGCCGGTAGGCTACGGCTACACGATCGCCGGCGACTTGGCACGTGCCTATGCCTTCAACGTTTCGGGGAACTTCTACCTCACCGCTGCAGGGCCGTACACGACGAACCTCGCGGTGATTCCCGGCGTCAACTACTATGGCAACGGCAGCGGCTACAATGGCATCTCGAATAAGAGCGAAGCCTATTCGATGGGCTATGCCGGGATCCACCGGCGCGGTTCATGGGGCCAATACGCTGAGCTCGGCATTACCTACTATGGCTCGAACAACACGTTCAACGTTCCCGCGTACTTCGTTGGGCATGCAACGTTGCGCCAGCCGATCGCGCGTGATACCGCGATTCAGATCTCGGCCGATAACCTGTTCGGGGCGAACGCGCTGCCATACGTGCTCTTTGGAGCAAACTCAGCCGCGATTCCGGCTCCGCTGGTTAACGGGCAGATTGGCCTGCGCTCCGATGTGCCGTACGGCCCGACCGGTATCCGCGTGATGCTGATACGAGGAGTCGGTGCTGCTCCCTAGCGGATAAGCTGGGAGGCCAGGGTCGCAACGAGCGCCGCTGACCCAATGAACACGAAATAGATCAGGGCCTCGGCTAAGACCATTTCATCTGACGCCGTTCTCAGGTTTTTGAACATCGTGCTCCCTCTCGAGCACGAGTATGCCTGCGTTTCCTGACAGCGGCCTTGACCTAGCATGAAAGGCTCCTAAATTTTGTCTAAAAATCGGGAGATCAAGTCGGCAAGGACCGGGCCCGTGCGGGTTCCTTGCTCGGTGACATCGAGGTGGCTCGTGCCCGGAGCCGCAACCGCATTGGTGATCATGCTAAAGCCCAATACGCCCATGCTCAGGAAGCGCGCAAAGATCGCTTCGAGCACGGTTGACATGCCGACCGCGTCGGCGCCGATCGTGCGCAGATAATGCGCTTCGGCACCGGTCTCGTAGTTCGGTCCCTGCAGACCCGCATAGACGCCCTCACGCAGACGGTGTGCGGGCGCTGCGGCTGAGTGTACGATCGCTCGTAAGCGCGCCGAATATGCGTCGGCCATGTCGACGAAGGGATTCTCAAACGGCCAGCCCACCAGCGGATTGCGACCCGTGAGATTGAGGTGATCTTTGATCATCATGATGTCGCCGGGCTGGAGATCTTCGCGCAGTGACCCGGCCGCATTGGTCAGGATCATCATGTGCGCGCCGGCCGCATAGGCAAGCCGTATGCTGGTCGTGACTTGCGACGGCGAGAATCCTTGATAAAGATGCACGCGGCCGGCGAAAGCCGCGACGCGTTTTCCACGCAGATTGCCAACCAGCACTTCGCCGGCATGGCCGCGTAGCGTAGCGACCGGCATGCCGAGCAGCGTGTCGTACGGGATCGAGACGTGGGTGAAGGCATCGCGGAATGCGGATGAGAGGCCGCTGCCGAGCACGACGGCGACGTCGAGCGCTCCGCCACACGCTTCTTGTATGCGCGATGCATCGACGGCGAGGAGTTTATCGTTGGGCGATCGGCGATCGATCATACAGGTTCGCTCCAGTCATGGCGGCTGGGACCGCAAGGCCTTCGAGCCGCAGCAGCGTCGGCGCGATGTCGCCGAGTTTCCCGCCCGGCGCGAGCGTGCCACGCACGTCGCGCGAGATGAGAAGAAATGGCACCGGGTTCGTGGTGTGCGCGGTAAGTGGATTGCCCTCGGGATCGAGTTTCTCCTCAGCGTTCCCGTGGTCGGCCGTAATTGCGAGGAGGCCGTCGGCCTCGAGCACTGCATCGGCAAGCCGCTGCAGGCACGTATCGAGGAGTTCAATCGCCTCGACGGTCGGCTTCCACTTCCCCGTGTGTCCGACCATGTCGGCGTTGGCGTAATTCATAATGATCACGTCATGCGTGTGCTGCTCGATGTCATGCACCGCGATATCCGTGATCTCTTGCGCGCGCATCGCGGGCGCAAGGTCGTAGGTCTGCACGCTGCGATCGGATGGCACGAGTTCGCGGTCTTCACCGGGGAACACGTCCTCGCGACCGCCGTTGAAAAAGTACGTCACGTGGGCGTACTTTTCGGTCTCGGCCAGGCGTAGCTGCGAGAGGCCCGCGTGGGCAATCACTTCGCCGAAGGTATCGAACTGCGGCCGCGGGCCGAACAGGACCGGGTTGGGGAACGATTCTTCGTATTTGGTCATCGTGGCGAAGCGGCCGTTCTTCCAGCCGTACTCGTTGAAACGCTGGGTGAGCTGGCGCGCCCGATCGGGACGAAAGTTGAAGAAGATGCACGCATCGCCGTCCGTGACGGTGCGTGTCGCACCGACGAGCGTCGGCACGACGAACTCATCGCTTTCGTCGCGCGCGTAGGCTGCATCGAGCGCAGCGAGCGCGGTCGGCTCGTGATACGTCGCTTTGCCTTTGGTCAGCATGTCGAATGCGGCGTCGGTACGCTCCCAGCGCTTGTCGCGGTCCATCGCATAGAAGCGTCCGGAAATCGAGGCGATCGCGCCGGGCGTGCCGGATGCGTCGAGCTTTGCTTCGAGCGCGTCGATGTATGTCGCGGCTGAACGCGGCGGCACGTCGCGCCCGTCGAGAAACGCGTGGATCGCGATGGGCACGCCGGCTTCGATCGCTGCGTCGATCAACGCGAAGAGGTGCGTGATCGAACTGTGCACTTGGCCGTCGGAGAGCAACCCCATCAAGTGCAGCGTTGATCCCGCGCGCTTGACATGTTCGAGCGTCGCAACCAGCGTGGGATTGCGCGTAAATGCGCCCGAGGTAATGTCGGCGTCGATGAGCACGACGCCTTGCGGTACGACGCGACCGGCGCCGATGTTCATGTGGCCGACTTCACTATTGCCCATGATGCCTTTGGGTAGACCGACCGCTTCCCCCGAGGCTTGCAGCGTCGTCCACGGATATTTTTCGAAGAACGCGCGCCAATGCGGCAGTTTTGCTGCTGCAATCGCGTTGCCATAGTCCGAGTCGCTGCAGCCCCAGCCGTCGAGAACGGCAAGCACGAGCGGTTTATGCATGGCGCGCGGCCGATTCGATGAGTTCCACGAATCCTTCGGCGTCGAGCGAGGCGCCGCCGACTAAGCCTCCGTTGATATTCGGCTGTGCCGCGTAGTTCGCAATGTTGTCGGGTTTTGCGCTGCCGCCGTAGATAATCGGTACCTCGTCGAGTCCGGGCACACTGCTGCGAATTACGCCCATCACGCGATTGGCTTCGGCGGGGTCGCAATTCGCGCCGGTGCCGATTGCCCAGATCGGTTCGTACGCGAGAACGACGCGCGTAACGTCAGTTGCATCGAGGCCATCGAGTGCGGCAACGGTCTGGGAAACGACACGGCGATCGGTCTCTCCCGCCTTTCGTTCTTCCGCGCTTTCGCCAACCGCCACAATCGGCGTGATGCCGTGCTTGAGCAGCGTCTTGACCTTGAGGTTGACCGTGCGATCGGTCTCGTTGAAATACATCCGCCGCTCGGAGTGGCCGACGATCGTGTAGCGCACGTCGAACTCGCGTAACATCGGCGCCGCGATCTCGCCGGTGAATGGTCCGTGCAATTCCCAATGCACGTTCTGCGCGCCGAGCAAGACGCGCGGATGATTACGCAAGATTTCATGTGCAAATGGAATCGCGGTGAATGGCGGCGCGATGACGATCTCGATGCGGTCGGGGATCTGCGCTGCCAGCGGCAAAAAGGTCTCGAAGTACGCGCGCGTCTGCGCAGCGGTCTTGTGCATCTTCCAGTTGCCGGCAACGATCGTTCGCGGCATCAGTCGGTTTCCAGTGCCGCGACGCCGGGAAGCGTGCGTCCCTCCAGAAATTCGAGCGTCGCGCCGCCACCGGTCGAAACGTGGGTCATCGCATCGGCGAAGCCGAGCATGTGCGCGGCGGCCGCGGCATCACCACCGCCGACTACGCTGGTTGCACCCGCCTTGGTTGCGCGCGCGATCGCTTCGCCGACCACCTTCGTTCCCGAGCGATAGGCCGGCTTTTCGTACACGCCCATCGGCCCGTTGAACACGATCTCTTTTGCCGGCGCGATTGCCTCGGCATAGGCAGCGGCCGTGCGCGGGCCGATGTCGAGAATCATCTCGTTGCCTACATCTTCGATGTCGACCGTGTGCGCTTGGTCATCGGCGTCGAAGGCGCTCGAGACAACCGCATCGATTGGGAGATGCAGGGTCGTGTCGTGGTGTGCAGCGAGGTCGAGGATTTTCTTTGCCGGCGCGAGATCGTCGTCGCGCAGCGAGGCTCCGACGTTCGTGCCGCGCGCCGCGAGGAACGTGTTGGCCATGCCGCCGCCGACGCAGAACGCATCGACCTTGTTCATCAAATTGGTGAAGACGTCAACTTTATCTTTGACCTTCGCGCCGCCGATCACGCAGACGTACGGGTGCGCGGGATTGCTGATAACGCGCGCGAGCGCCGCCAGTTCTGCCTGCATCAACAAGCCGGCGGCGTTGGGAAGCAGATGCGCGAGCCCTTCGGTTGAGGCGTGCGCGCGGTGCGCGGTACCGAAAGCGTCATTCACATAAAGGTCGCCGAGCGATGCCAGCTCGCGCGCGAAGGCGGGATCGTTGCGCTCCTCGCCCGCGTGAAAGCGCACGTTCTCGAGCAGCAGCACGTCACCGTCCTTGAGTTTCGCGACCGCATCGCGCGCAGCTGGTCCGATAGAGTCGTCGGCGAACGCGACGGGGACGCCCAGCCGCTGCGCGAGCGCCGGCGCAACTGGGCGAAGCGAGTATTTCCTTCGGTCATCCTGAGGTGCCCCGGAGGGGCTTCGAAGGGCCGAGGGACGTCCGAGGTGCGACAGGACGATCACGCGCGCGCCACGCTCGTGCAGCGCACGCAGCGTGGGAATCGCCGCATCGATACGCGTGTAGTCTGCGACCTCGCCCGCGGACATGGGCACGTTGAGATCCTCGCGTACGAGCACGCGTTTGCCACGTACGTCCAGATCGTCGATCGTGTGAAAGTTCAGGAGCTAGACCTTACTTGGAAGCTTGTCGAGCACCATCGCGGTCAGGTCGCCGAGCCGGCACGAATAGCCCCACTCATTGTCATACCAGGCGCAGATCTGCACCATATCGTCGACGACTTGCGTCAGCTTCGAATCGATGATCGAGCTGTACGGCGAGCGCTTGAAATCGCTCGAGACCAGCTCCTCGTCGGTGTACTGAACGTACTTCTTGAGCGGACCTTCGGCATCGGCGCGCAGGATTGCGTTGACCTCATCGCGCGTTGTCGATCGCTTGACGTGCGCGACGAGATAGCACATCGAGACCGTCGGCGTCGGGACGCGCAGCGCGAAGCCCTCGAACGTCCCTTTGACTTCGGGAATCGTGAGGTAGAGCGCTTTGGCAGCGCCGGAACTAGTCGGCACGATGTTCGTTGCGGCGTTACGACCGCGGCGGATGTCTTTGTGCGGCGCGTCGAGGATCACTTGGTCGTTCGTGTAGGAGTGAATCGTGGTCATAAAACCCTTGACCCATCCGAGATGATCGACCAACGGCTTCACGGCGGTCGCGAGGCAGTTCGTGGTGCACGACGCATTGGAGATGATGGTGTGCTTCTCGGGATCGTAGACGTTTTCGTTGACGCCAAGTACGATCGTGACGTCTTCGCCTTTGGCGGGCGCCGAGATGATCACTTTCTTTGCGCCGCCGCCGGTAATGTGCGCGCGGGCTTTGTCGGCATCGGTAAAGAGCCCGGTCGATTCGATCACGACGTCGACGCCGAGATCTTTCCACGGCAATTTGCCGGGGTCGCGTTCGGCCAGCACCTTGATACGCTGCTTGTCCACCACGATCGTGTCGCCGTCGACGGTCACGTCGCCGGGATAGGTGCCGTAGTTGCTGTCGTATTTGAAGAGGTGCGCGCACTCGGTAGCACTGGTGAGATCGTTGACGGCGACGATCTGTACGCTCGGATGGCGCTCGATGAGCGCCTTGGCAAAGTTCCGTCCGATGCGGCCGAAGCCGTTGATCCCAATTCGCATAGCCCTCGCATCTACCGGGCTGGGTTCGTTAGGCCCTGCCGGTACGCAAGCGTGCGGCGAGCCGCCCGAGCGCGCTCAAGCGGCTCGAGACGGTCGGCTTGGCGATAGGCGGGTTGCAGCGGGCGCCAAGCTCCGCGAGCGACTCGTCGGGATATGCCAAGCGCAGCTCTGCGATCTCGCGTAGTGGAGCGGAAAGTCCGGCAAGCCCGAAGGCGTTTTCGACGTATTCGATCGTGCGTCGCTGCGCAGCGGCTGCTTCGGCAACGCGATCGAGATTCGCCGCCTCGGTATTGACCAGGCGATGGATGCGGTTCTTGGTTTCCCGTAGCGCCCGAACGTCTTCGAGGTGCAGCACCGCGCCGAATGCGCCGATGATCGTGAGCACGTCGACGATCGCCTCGAAGTCTTTGTAATACAACACATCGCGGCGCTTGCGCGTCGTGTGCTTGGGTGCGCGGCCGGTACTGCGTAACATCCATACGAGCCGATCGCTGAGAGCACGATGCGGCAACACGAATTCGAGGTGGTAGCCGTGCGCGCCGGCCGCGAGCGAGCCGCAGGCGAGAAACGCACCGCGAATCTCCATCAAGCGATCGCACTTGCGTGTGGGCTTGGGCGGCATCTCGCGCAATGCGGACGGCAGCGCGATTGCAAATGTCGGCAGACGGGCAAGGCGCGTCGCGGCGCGCGACTCGATCGGATGCGATTTACGATCGTCGAGGAGCGACCAAAACAGCCGCGCTATCGAGTTGCGATGCGTAATAAAGGTCGTCGCCGTGCTATTGGCCCCGTAGAGGGCGAGCCCGGTCGCGAGCGCAGCGCGACAGTGTTTGGCCTGCGGCAGCTCACGCGTAAGCGCATCTTTCGTGTCGGCTGAGATCGACGATGCGGCCACGCTAGTGCCCTACACCCATTCGGCCGGATCGTCTTTCTTTGTATCGATGATCTCGTAGAGGTCGGCCGACTTCACGCCGGGTGTCATGCGCAGTGGAACCTCGCGCACGCGCACGGTTACATAGCGTGTCGCGTAATGAATCTCGAGGACATCACCAGGCTTGACGTTGTATGCCGGCTTGAGCGGCTTGCCGTCTTTCGTGATCCGTCCGTGTTCGAGCGCTTCGTGCGCTTCGCTGCGGCGCTTCGAGAGACGCGCAACTTTCATGAACTTATCCAACCGCATCGATCCCTCAATATAACACGACTCGATTAAGAAAATCGCTACGTCAAGGCGGGAGTTTCCACCTAGCGCGCCGAGAGGAGTAGGACGTATGTCACAAGCGACGCCGGCCCGGCGCATGGGCGTAAATATCTTCGACGAGACCAAGCCGATGTGGCAGATCATGTTGGTCTTCCTTGTTCCGCTCATGATCAGCAACATTCTGCAATCGGCGTCGCAGACGTTTGCCTCGATCTTTCTTGGCCGGATGATCGGCGTCAACGCGCTGGCTGCAGTCTCCGCCGTGTTTCCGGTCGTCTTTCTGATGTTCTCTTTTTTGATTGGTATAGCGAGCGGAAGTACCGTGCTGATCGGGCAAGCCTATGGCGCCCGGGACGAACATCGCGTGAAGAAGGTTGCGGGCACCGTGCTCGGAGCGACGATGATCTTTGCTGTGGTGATCGCCGTAGTTGGCCCGCTGATCTCGCCCTGGATGCTGCAAGCGCTTGGCACGCCCGCCGTGATCCTGCAAGACTCCGACGCCTACACGCGCGTGATCTTTCTGACCGCGCCGATCATCTTTCCCTATCTCGTATATACGACGTTCTTGCGCGGCGTCGGCGACTCGCAGACGCCGCTCTACTTTTTGATCGTCAGTTCGGTACTCGCGGTATTCTTCACGCCCGCGTTCATCCAAGGCTGGTTCGGCTTACCGCATCTCGGTGTCGTCAGCGCTGCGGTGTCGGGGCTGATCGCAAATCTCGTCGGTCTCGTCGGGCTACTGGTGCTCCTGGCTCGCCGAAATAGCCCGTTGAAGTTCGATCTCGAGATGGCGCGCGACATGGTGCCTGACCCGATGATCTTGTGGAACGTGATCCGCATCGGCGTGGCCGCGGGTATCCAGGTGATTATGGTATCGCTAGCGGAAATCGCGATCATCGGCTTCGTCAATCGCTACGGTCCACACGCGACGGCCGCCTATGGCGCGGTCAATCAGATTGTCAACTACGTGCAATTTCCGGCGATCTCGATTAGCATCGCCGCATCGATCTTTGGTGCGCAGTGTATCGGCGCGAAGCGCGAGGACAAGCTTGGTGGCGTCATTCGTTCAGCCGTTGCGCTGAACTACGTCGTCGTCGGAATGCTCATCGTGATCTGCTACGCGATTGCTACACCGCTGCTTCAGCTCTTTATTACCGATCCTGATACCGTGCAGACAGCTCACCAGCTGTTGATGATCACGCTCTGGTCGTACGTGATCTTAGGCAATAGCGCGGTACTTAACGGCGTGATGCGCAGCAGTGGCACGGTGCTCGTACCAACACTCAACGGCCTTGTCGGTATCTGGCTGGTCGAAGTTCCCGTAGCGTACTTTTGCATGCGTTACTTCGGGTTGCCCGGCGTCTGGGTCGGCTATCCCGCGTTCTACTGCTTCGTGCTATGCGCGCAGTACACGTACTACACGCTCTTCTGGAAGAAAAAGACACACGAACGCTTGGTCTAGCGCCTTGTCATCCCGAGCGTAGCGAACGGAGTGAGCGTAGTCGAGGGACCGCTTCGCACGTGCTGCCGGCGAAGACGCTCCTCGCGGCACATCCTGTCCCGCTCCTGCTGCGCGAGTTTTGCGCCACGACCAAAGGAAGTTCGCGTCCTACGAATGGCGCAAAACTTCGAGCCTTCGCCTCGCAGCACGTGTCTCGCGGTCCCTCGTCCCTCGACTACGCTTCGCTACGCTCGGGATGACAAAGTGTGCGCTCCCTCGACAACGAATTTATTTGCGTTTTTTGTCTTTGGGCGTGACGCACGTGCCGATGGCGCGGCAGACGACGACGGGATCGGTGAGATAATCAGCGGCGCTTGCGTTGACGTCGGGGCGCACCGCGATCACTTTGCGGGCTTCGAATTGCCATTGTGCGCGACGTGTTGCCGACCTTCGTGATCGTTCCGCGCGCCTCGATATAGTCGCCGGCGTGCACGGGCGCGAGAAATTCGACGCTGTCGTAGGCGACGAAGAGCCCTTCGTCACCGTCGAGTTGGATCAGCAATTCGGTTGCGACGTCGCCGAAGAGCGCGAGCATCCGCGCACCGTCAACGAGATTGCCGCCATAGTGGGCGTCGTGCGCGCTCATCCGCACGCGAATGAGCGCGCTCAGGCTGCTTGGGTCTTCGCCAGTTGCCACAGTTCCTCGAGTTCGTCGAGCGAGAGGTCGGAAAGACTCTTGCCGCTTTGCGCGGCGCGTTCTTCCATGAACGTAAAGCGCCGGTAGAATTTTTCGTTGGCTTCGCGCATCGCGGTTTCGGCGTCGATGCCGAGCGCGCGCGACAGGTTGACGACCGTGAAAAGCACGTCACCGAGTTCCTCGCGTATGCGCGGATCGTCTTGCTTGAGCCGCTGCGCTTCGGCGAGCTCGGTCAACTCCTCGCGGACTTTCTCGAGCACGCCGCCGATGTTCGGCCAATCGAAGCCCACGCGCGACGCCTTTTCTTGCATTCGTTGCCCGCGCTGCAGCGCGCCGAGCGCTTTGGGGATGCCTTCCAAACGGCTCTTGCGCTTCTGGCCCGTTGCTTCTTGCGCTTTGAGCTTTTCCCAGCTGCGCCACTGCGAATCGACGTCTTCGATCACCGCGTCGTCGAAGACGTGCGGATGGCGGCGCACCATCTTATTGGAAAGCGCGTCGACCACATCGGCGACGGTGAACTTCCCGACCTCGGCACCGAGCTGCGCGTGAAAGACGATCTGCAGCAGCAGGTCGCCCAGCTCTTCGCACAGCGCGTTCAGATCGTCGGCCTCGATCGCTTCGACGACTTCGTACGTCTCCTCGATCAAGTACGGCACGAGCGTGCGGTGCGTTTGCTCGCGATCCCACGGGCAGCCGTCGCGCAGACGCGCCATGATCTCGATCAAATCGTCCCAGCTGTAGTGTTGCGATTGCGGCGGCAGCGGGACGAGCGGCATCGCGATCGATGCCGAAAGTGTTGCGTGCGGCATGCCGGGGACGATGCGCGTTGTGTGTCCGGCTGATTCGAGCGCGCGCAAGAGTACCGGAAGCCCGGGGAAATCCGAGAGCGGGTTGCCGAGCACACCCAAGCCAATGGACGCGGCGTCGAGCGTTGCGATCGCAGCAATGAAGTGCGCGACCGCCTCGTCGCTGCCGCGCGCGAGCGCACGTGCGTCGGGAACCAGGCTGCGATCCACGGCGATGCCCTGCGATTCGAGCGCGCGCACGAGATCCGGTGGCGCAAGCAGCGCGACGACGCGCGCGCTCTCGCGCAAAGCCTCCAGGCTTCCGACCGTCAGGTATCCGGGATCTCCGGGTCCGAGGCCAACGATCCGAACGAGCACGCTCAAGGCTTCGCTAGAGAAAGCGAAGAGCCTCACTTTCGTGAGGCTCTTGGTCTCTTACGTGGAGGACGACGGTGCGGGCACCGCGCCGTTTGTCGGCGCTCCTGCGGGTTGCGCCGCAGCCGGCGGCGTTGGTTCGGGCGTCGGGAACGCGGCTTGGAAGCGCGGGTCGCCGATCTGGATGTTCGCCTTGCTCTGCAGATCCGTCAAGAACGGCTGGATCAGCGGCGCCTCTTGCTGCTGACGCAGCATGTCGGCAATCTTCGTGCGGCTGTTTGCAAGCGTCGCCTTCTGACCGGGGTCGCGCGACTCGACCTGAATGATGTGATAGCCGAACGGCGACTTCACCGGTGCGCTGATCACGCCGGCCGGGAGGCTGAACACCGCGGCGTCAAACGCCGGCACCATCTGTCCGTGACGGATCGGACCGAGCTCACCGCCCTTGTCCTTGCTGCCCGGATCGATCGAATACTGTTTGGCTTCAGCTGCAAAGTCTTTGCCGGATTTGAGGTCGGCTTCGACTTTCTGCGCGGTCTTGAGATCGGCAACCAAGATGTGGCGCGCCGTGACCTGCGCCGGTTTATCGAACGCGGCGTGGTTCTTATCGAAGTACGGCTTTGATCTGCGCATCCGAGACCTTGACGTTCTTGCCAACGGCCTTATCGATGATGATCTGATCGGCGATCAGCTTGTGGACGTCGTCTTCGGTCAGACCGCGCGACTTGAGCATGTCGTCCCACGAACCGGGCGGGAAGTTCGCTTTGATCTGATCTTCGTGTTGCGCGATCTCCGCATCGCTGACCGTGATGCCGTTCTTCTGCGCGTACTGTTGGAGAAGAATTTCGCGGACCATCTGCTGCAAGGTCGAGACCGCAGCCGGGCTGCTCTCGAGCTTGGCATCGAAATCCGCCTTGCTGATCGATTGCCCGTTGACGGTTGCAACGCTTCCGCCGGCCGCGCATGCGGACAGGGAGCCGGCCAAAAGCAGGGAGGCAAGGCCCGCGGCGATGCGGTCGGATTTCGACATGGTCACTCCAGATTAGGAAGGTCGGTGCGTAGTAAAGCGGAGCGCTTTGGGGCTCCGCGGATGGCCTGGGTTCGTCGGAGGGAAGCGCTGCCCTTTAGAGCGCTTCTAAAAGCTTTCTCAAAAGCGGCATCCACACGGCTTCCGAGTCTTTCCCGGGCGGAATCGCCGGCAGATCCACGACGATTTTGCCTTCCCCGAAGCGGAAGCGGTTCTTGGTGAGCGACTGAAGCTTGGGAATCGTGGCGGGATCGAGTTCGAACCCGGCCCCGACGCCGAGGGTGAGTCGGCGCTCGTCGACGACCACGCGGGTCACCCGTGCGCGAGAGCGCGATCGCGCGCAACTTCGTCAGCTCGACCAGTCGCTCGAGCGGCACCGGGAAGCGGGCCGAACCGGTCGCGCACGCCGGCGCCGATCTCCTCGACCTCGTCTTGCGTCCGCGCCTTCGCCAAGCTGCTGGTAGACCGCGATTTTTTGCGAGACCTGCGGGATGTAGTCGTTCGGAATGAAGGCGCTGATCTTCACGTCGATCACCGCTTCGCGCCGGTCCTCGATCGAGCGCCATGCCGCGGCGTTCGGCGATCGCTTCGGCCAGGAGTTGGCAGTACGTATCGAAGCCGACCGATCCGATGAAGCCGGATTGCGCCGCGCCGAGCAGGTTGCCGGCGCCGCGAATCTCGAGATCGCGCATCGCGATCTGCAAACCCGATCCGAGATGCGTGAACTCACGGATCGCTTCGAGGCGCGCCTTCGCCTCTTCGGTCAGCGCTTTGTGGCCCTGATAGAGCAAATAGCAGTAGGCTTGATGATTCGAGCGGCCGACACGTCCGCGCAGCTGGTAGAGTTGCGCGAGCCCGAATTTGTCCGCGTCGTTCACGATCATCGTGTTGACGTTGGGAATGTCGATGCCGTTCTCGATGATCGTCGTCGCGACGAGTACGTCGGTGTCGCCGTCGATGAACTTCTGCATCACCGGCTCGAGTTCGTTTTCGTGCATCTGTCCGTGCCCGACGGCGATGCGCGCGCGCGGCACGAGTTTCTCGAGCGCATTCTTGACCGCGTAGATCGACTCGACGCGGTTGTGTAAGTAGTAGACTTGTCCGCCGCGGTCGAGTTCGGCGGTGATCGCGCGTTGGACGATTGCATCGTTTGCCGGAACGACGACCGTCTTGACCGACATGCGGTTCTTCGGCGCGGTTTGAATGAGCGAGAGATCGCGCACGCCCATCAGCGACATGTGCAGCGTGCGCGGAATCGGCGTCGCCGAGAGCGTCAGCACGTCGACCGAGGTCTTGTACTCTTTGAGGCGCTCTTTGTGCATCACGCCGAAACGCTGCTCTTCGTCGATGACGATCAGCCCGAGATCGGCGAAGGCGACGTCTTTCTGCAGCAAACGGTGCGTGCCGATGACGACGTCGACCTTGCCCTCGGCGAGATCGGCAAGGATCTTGCGCGCTTCGCCTTTGGTCTTGAAGCGCGAAAGCTCTTCGATGCGCATCGGGAAGCCGGCGAAGCGCGCGCTGAAGTTGCGGTAGTGCTGATCGGCGAGCAGCGTCGTCGGCACGAGCACGGCGACTTGTTTCTTTTCGGCGACGGCTTTGAACGCGGCGCGCATCGCAACTTCGGTCTTGCCGTATCCGACGTCGCCGCAGACCAGGCGATCCATCGGCTGCGCGCGCTCCATATCGGCCTTGACCGCGTCGATCGCTTTGGCTTGATCGGGCGTCGGCTCGTAGGGGAAGGCCTCTTCCATCTCGCCTTGCCACGGCGTGTCGGGGCCAAACTGAAACCCGCGGCTCAGTCTCGCGCTCGGCGTAGAGATGCACGAGTCCATCGGCAATTTTCGCCAGCGATTCGGAGACGCGCGACTTCGTGCGCGCCCAATCGGCGCCGCCCATCTTGGAAAGTCGCGGCGACTGCCCTTCGGCGGCGGAGTACTTGCGTGACTTGGTGCATCTGCGTGACCGGCACGAGCATGCGGTCCGTACCGGCATAGGCGAGATCGAGATAGTCTTGCGTCGCGCCGAAGATCGTTTCGGTGCGCAAGCCGAGATATTGTCCGATGCCGTGCACCGCGTGCACGACGTAGTCGCCGACGCGCAGATCGGCCAGCGTGACCGGCACGCCTTCTTTGACTGCGCGCAGTTTGACGCGCTTGGGCGGCGCGCCGAAGATCTCGCGATCGCCCAGCACGCGCAAGCGCAGGTCCGGGATCGCGAACCCGGCTTCGATCGAACCGTGATCGACTCGTGACGCGATCGCTGCGGCAACGCCGGCTGCGCGCAGCAAATCGGCGGTGCGCGAGACCGCGCTGCTGACGATGTACAGCGATTCGCCCGCAGCAATCCACTCGCGCACGCTCTGCGAGAAAAGCTCGATCTGCCGGTTGAAGTGCTCGACCGGGCGGCATTCGAGCACGTGCGACGCGCTCGGACGCGGGACCCAGTCCACGTCGTGGCGCTTCGATTGCGCCGGGCAAGACGAGCATCGGATGCGCTCGCATCTGCGGCGCCAAGATCGGCAAGCCGCGGATGCGGTGCGGCGACGTCGGCGAGCAACGCTTCGTCGACTTCCGAATCGCTGACCGAAAACTCGCCCGACTCGACGCCGGCGAGCAGCACGCTCTGTTCGCGCGAGCGTTCTTCTTCGAGCGCACGCTCGATCGTTGCGAGCATGCTCGGCTCGTCGAGCACGACGATCGCATCGTCGCGCAGGTAGTCGAGCAGCGTCGCGCGGTCGTCGTAGGCAAGCGGCAGCCACGATGCGGGCACGTCGCCGCCGCTTTCAATGTAGGCGGCGAGCGCCGCGCGCACGCGATGCCGGGCCCGTCGAAGCGTTCGAGAATGCGCGTGCGATACGCGCTTTCGCGCGGAATCTCGCTCCACGGCACGATCTCGATCTCCTCGCGCGCGCCGTCGCTGCGTTGCGTCGCGAGATCGAACGGACGCATGCTCTCGACGGTATCGCCGAAGAACTCGATGCGCGTCGGCAGCGCTTCGCTCGCGGCGAAGACGTCGAGGATGCCGCCGCGCACCGCGTACTCGCCGACCGCACTAACGACGTCGGTGCGCACGTAGCCGAGGGCAAAGAGCCGTTCTTGCAAACGCTCGAACCCCGGTTCGTCGCCGACGCGTAGCGTCGAAGCGCAGTTCTTCGAAGAGGCGCGCGCGGCATCAGGTATTGGCGCAGCGCAACGATCGGCGCGAGCACGATGCGCGATGCGCGCCGGCGGCCAGATCGGCGAGCAGCGTCATGCGCGCGCTGCGTTCCGAAGGGCTTTCGATCGCGCCGAGCGCTTCATCGCGCGAGCGCAGCAGCGCGACCTGCTCGGGCTCATCCTCACCCAGGTAGTAGAGAAGATCGGCGAACGCGCGCTCGGCTACGTCGGGCGTTGGGAAGACGACGAGCAGCGGCCGCTCGAGGGCGCGATAGAGCGACGCAAGCAGTGCCGGGCGCGCGGCTGCGTTGGTTTCGTGCGCGGCATAGACACCCGCGCCGGTGCGCAGTTCATCGATCAGCGGCGCGAGCGCGCGCGGCGAAGAGGCCAGCGTGCGAAGCAGCGCGTCGTGCGACTTGAGCGTGGGGAGTGTGGTTTGGGCGGTCACGGGCCGCTGATTA
>CAVSBV010000004.1:0-108119 GCA_963726285.1 Vulcanimicrobiota bacterium
ATGCGCATAACGATCGCTGGGCACTGGTTTTGCTGCTCCATCACCTGGTAAATGATCACACGACACTCGAGATTCTCTTAGAAGAAGTGCGTGCACATATGCTGGGGCAGCAGGCGCAACTCCCGCCGCCGCTGCCATTCCGGAATTTTGTAGCGCAGGCGCGCTTGGGTATTAGCCAGGAGGAGCACGAGATGTTCTTCCGCCAGATGCTGGGGGATGTTGATGAACCGACGGTACCCTTTGGGCTGAGCGATGTCCACGGCGACGGCTCCGATGTTGCGGAGTCGCATCGCATGCTTGCGCCGGAGATCTCCACGGGGTTGCGAGCTCGGGCGCGGACGCTGGGTGTGAGCGTTGCGAGCTTGTGTCATGTGGCATGGGCGCGCGTACTAGCGGCGGTTTCGGGTCGCGACGATGTGGTCTTCGGTACAGTTCTCTTTGGTCGCATGCACAGCGGTAGCGGCGCCGATCGGACCTTGGGTCTTTTTATGAATACACTTCCAGTGCGCGTGCAGGTCAACGAGACCGGAGTGAGGAGCAGCGTGCGGCAAACGCATGCGTTGTTGGCGGAGTTGTTGCGACACGAGCATGCTTCACTGGCTTTAGCGCAGCGCTGTAGTGGTGTTGCAGCCCCCGCTCCGCTTTTTAGTGCATTGCTCAATTACCGTCATAACACACCTGTAGCGGCGGAGGAGCGCCGGGGATGGGAAGGCATTCGACACCTAGGCGGCGGTGAGCGGACAAACTACCCGCTTACGCTCTCGGTCGATGATTTCGGCGATGCCTTAGGTCTCGTCGCGCAAGCGCAAAGCGGTACGGATCCAGCCCGCGTGTGCGACTTGATGCAGACGGCGCTCGAGCAGTTGGTTGAAGCACTGGCGCAGGCTCCGGAGACGCCCGTGTGCCGGTTGCCAGTGCTTTCATCGGCTGAGCGCGAGCGCATGCTGGTTGAGTGGAATGCGACTGAGGCGCCCTATCCAGCCGAGCAGTGCATCCATGAACTCTTCGAAGCGCAGGTTCGCAAGAATCCCGATGCCATCGCCCTGGTGCACGAAGTTGCGCACCTGACATACGGGCAACTCAATGCGCAGGCCAATCGTCTGGCGCACTACCTGCGCGAGCTTGGGGTTGGCCCCGATACCCTCGTGGCGTTGTGTTTCGAGCGTAGCCTGGAGATGGTTGTGGGGGTGCTTGCGGTGCTCAAGGCCGGCGGCGCCTACGTACCGCTGGACCCGGCCTATCCGGCCGAACGGCTCTCGTTCATGCTTGCCGATAGTGCGCCGGTTGTCGTGTTGACGCACGGTGCGGTTCAAGCCTCGGTGCGTGACTTGCTGCAAGCGCCAGCCGTTCCGGTTGTCGATCTCCAAGCCAATGCAGCCCGCTGGGAAGATGCGTCGGAAGAGAATCCGGATCGTGGCGACCTTACGCCGGCGCATCTGGCCTATGTGATCTATACCTCGGGTTCAACCGGACAACCTAAAGGCGTGATGCTCGAACATCATGGCTTAAGTAACTTAGTGACGGCGAATAGTCGGAGCCTAGCACTTGAGGCAGACAGTCGTGCTTTGCAGTTCGCGTCGCTTAGTTTCGATGCCAGCGTCTTTGAAGCGATGATGGCCCTGTGCCATGGTGCACGGCTATGTGTTCCGGAGCGAGCGAAAGTACTGGCGGGTCGGACGCTCGCGCAGGAAATTCAAGAGCACGGCATTACCCATGTGCTGCTGCCGCCGAGTGTCCTCGATGCAATGCCACTAGATGCCCATCTCGAGTCAGTCTGCACATTGATTGTTGGAGGTGCTGCTGCAAGCGGCGCATTGGTTCAGCGTTGGTCGCGCGGGCGGCGCTTAATCAATGCATATGGACCGACGGAGTCGACGGTTTACGCCGCATTGTATGAGTGTCAGTCGGAGTCGGCCGGAGCGCCGCCGATTGGTCGTCCGATCGCCAATACGCGGATCTACATTCTCGACGCGCAGCTCGATCCGGTTCCAGTTGGTGTAGCTGGGGAGCTCTACATTGGCGGCGCGGGTGTTGCACGCGGGTATTTGAATCGTCCAGAACTGACGGCCGAGCGTTTTATTCCCAGTCCGTTTGTAGCGGGCGATCGTCTGTACAAGACCGGTGATCTTGGGCGTTATCTGTCCGATGGCAACATTGAGTTCTTGGGGCGCAATGACTTCCAGGTGAAGATCCGTGGGTTCCGGATCGAGCTTGGGGAGATTGAAGCGCGGCTTGGGCAGCATTCAGGTATCCGCGAGGCGGTAGTGCTGGCGCGTGAAGATGTTCCTGGCGAAAAGCGATTGGTAGCGTACTACACACTTGTCGATGGGGCTGAAGTCAGCGTGGATGCGCTGCGGACCCATGTGCTCGAGGCGCTCCCTGAGTACATGGTGCCCGCCGCGTACGTGCGGCTCGCGTCGTTGCCGCTCACGCCCAATGGGAAGCTGGATCGTAAGGCGTTACCGGCTCCGGATGGCGAGGCATATGTTGTCCGTGAGTATGAGGCGCCGATTGGTGCCGTTGAGACTGCGCTTGCGCAGATTTGGTGTGAGCTCTTAGGGCTAGAGCGCGTTGGCCGCGACGATAACTTCTTTGCATTAGGCGGCCATTCGCTGCTGGCAATGCGCGTGATCGAGCGGATGCATCGGGCAGAGTTGCACGCCGATGTTCGCACGCTCTTCACAGCGCCAACGTTAGCTGACTTAGCTCGCGCGGTTGGAGACGAGCATGGGCTGCTCGAGGTTCCTCCCAATGTTATTCCGTTTGGTTCGGATGTAATCACGTCAGCGATGCTGCCGTTGGTAGAGTTAGGGGACGCGGATATCGCGCGCCTTGTCGATGCGGTTCCTGGTGGTGCGCGCAATATCCAAGACATCTATCCGCTAGCGCCGCTGCAGGAAGGGATTCTGTTTCACCATCTGCTGGGCGGTGAAGGTGATCCGTATCTTTTGAACTCGGTGCTGGGTTTTGATACACGTGCTCGTGTAGATAGCTTCATCGAGGCATTGCAAGCGGTGGTCAACCGGCACGACATTTTGCGGACGGCGATATTGTGGGAAGGTCTTCCGCAGCCGGTGCAGGTGGTGTTGCGTCAGACATCGCTGGTGGTCGAAGAGGTTGCGCTTGATGCAGCGGCTGGGGATGTTGCTGCGCAGTTGTCCGAGCGGTTCAATCCGCGACACTATCGCCTCGATGTGCGCCAAGCGCCGCTCTTGCGGATTGCTCTTGCCTACGATGCGCATAACGATCGCTGGGCACTGGTTTTGCTGCTCCATCACCTGGTAAGCGATCACGCGACGCTCGAACTTCTGTTGGAAGAAGTGTGTGCGCATATGCTGGGGCAGCAGGCGCAACTCCCGCCGCCGCTGCCATTCCGGAATTTTGTAGCGCAGGCGCGCTTGGGTATTAGCCAGGAGGAGCACGAGATGTTCTTCCGCCAGATGCTGGGGGATGTTGATGAACCGACGGTACCCTTTGGGCTGAGCGATGTCCACGGCGACGGCTCTGATGTTGCGGAGTCGCATCGCATGCTTGCGCCGGAGATCTCCACGGGGTTGCGAGCTCGGGCGCGGACGCTGGGTGTGAGCGTTGCCAGCTTGTGTCATGTGGCATGGGCGCGCGTACTAGCGGCGGTCTCGGGTCGCGACGATGTGGTCTTCGGTACAGTTCTCTTTGGTCGCATGCACAGCGGTAGCGGCGCCGATCGGACCTTAGGGCTCTTCATTAATACACTTCCAGTGCGCGTGCAGGTCAACGAGACCGGAGTGAGGAGCAGCGTGCGGCAAACGCATGCGTTGTTGGCGGAGTTGTTGCGACACGAGCATGCTTCACTGGCTTTAGCGCAGCGCTGTAGTGGTGTTGCAGCCCCCGCTCCGCTTTTTAGTGCATTGCTCAATTACCGTCATAATACACCCGTAGCGGCCGAGGAGCGCCGGAGATGGGAAGGCATTCAACCCCTAGGCGGTCGCGACCGGACGAACTACCCGCTTACGCTCTCGGTCGATGATTTCGGCGATGCCTTAGGTCTCGTCGCGCAAGCGCAAAGCGGTACGGATCCAGCCCGCGTGTGCGACTTGATGCAGACGGCGCTCGAGCAGTTGGTTGAAGCACTGGCGCAGGCTCCGGAGACGCCCGTGTGCCGGTTGCCAGTGCTTTCATCGGCTGAGCGCGAGCGCATGCTGGTTGAGTGGAATGCGACTGAGGCGCCCTATCCAGCCGAGCAGTGCATCCATGAACTCTTCGAAGCGCAGGTTCGCAAGAATCCCGATGCCATCGCCCTGGTGCACGAAGTTGCGCACCTGACATACGGGCAACTCAATGCGCAGGCCAATCGTCTGGCGCACTACCTGCGCGAGCTTGGGGTTGGCCCCGATACCCTCGTGGCGTTGTGTTTCGAGCGTAGCCTGGAGATGGTCGTGGGGGTGCTTGCGGTGCTCAAGGCCGGCGGCGCCTACGTACCGCTGGACCCGGCCTATCCGGCCGAACGGCTCTCGTTCATGCTTGCCGATAGTGCGCCGGTTGTCGTGTTGACGCACGGTGCGGTTCAAGCCTCGGTGCGTGACTTGCTGCAAGCGCCAGCCGTTCCGGTTGTAGATCTCCAAGCCAATGCAGCCCGCTGGGAAGATGCGTCGGAAGAGAATCCGGATCGTGGCGACCTTACGCCGGCGCATCTGGCCTATGTGATCTATACCTCGGGTTCAACCGGCCAACCTAAAGGCGTGATGATCGAGCATCGCAATGTCAGACGGCTATTCTCGGCAACTGAAGAGTGGTTCCACTTTGACGAGAAGGATGTTTGGACGCTCTTCCATTCCATTGCCTTTGACTTTTCGGTTTGGGAAATATGGGGAGCGCTCACGCATGGCAGTCGCCTGATAATCGTGCCGCACTTCACTGCGCGCTCACCCGACGAATTTTACGATCTCGTTTGTACCCAAAGCGTAACCGTCCTTAATCAGACTCCGAGTGCATTTAGTCAGTTTGGTGCCGCACAATTGGCAACTAAGCGAGCACATGAGTTGCGGTATATAATCTTTGGTGGCGAGGCACTCGACACGGCTAACCTTACCCCATGGCTAGCTGATCAAAATAATCAGTGCGTTCAGCTGATCAACATGTACGGCATTACCGAGACCACAGTCCATGTGACCTATCATCCAGTAGATCCAGCGGCCGCAAGAAGAGACGGAGGCATTCCGATCGGTCGTCGGATCCCCGATCTCGAGATCTATATTTTAGATGGGCGGGGTTCACCAGTTCCGGTTGGTGTAGCTGGGGAGCTCTACATTGGGGGCGCGGGTGTTGCACGCGGGTATTTGAATCGTCCAGAACTGACGGCCGAGCGTTTTATTCCCAGTCCGTTTGTAGCGGGCGATCGTCTGTACAAGACCGGTGATCTTGGGCGCTATTTGCCCGATGGCACCATTGAGTTCTTGGGGCGCAATGACTTCCAGGTGAAGATCCGTGGGTTCCGGATCGAGCTTGGGGAGATTGAAGCGCGGCTTGGGCAGCATTCAGGTATCCGCGAAGCGGTAGTGCTGGCGCGTGAAGATGTTCCTGGCGAAAAGCGATTGGTAGCGTACTACACACTTGTCGATGGGGCTGAAGTCAGCGTGGATGCGCTGCGGACCCATGTGCTCGAGGCGCTCCCTGAGTACATGGTGCCCGCCGCGTACGTGCGGCTCGCGTCGTTGCCGCTTACGCCCAATGGGAAGCTAGATCGTAAGGCGTTACCGGCTCCGGATGGCGAGGCGTATGTTGTCCGTGAGTATGAGGCGCCGATTGGTGCCGTTGAGACTGCGCTTGCGCAGATTTGGTGCGAGGTGCTGGGAATTGAGCGCGTTGGCCGTCACGATAACTTCTTTGCATTAGGCGGTCATTCGCTGCTGGCAATGCGCGTGATCGAGCGGATGCGGCAAGCAAACCTTGATATAAGTCTAACGGAATTCTTCAGAAACCCGGCAATTGCGATGTTAACGCATTCCCAAAGGATCTCTGGTGAGTCCAATCACGAAATCTCCTGGATTCGGACAACGGGGAAGGAGCCACCGTTGTTCCTTATTCACGAAATAAGTGGCCTCGATCTTTACTTTTCGTCGCTTGGTGCCCACATCGATGTCGAGGTCCCTCTTTACGGACTGCCAGGAAGACCATTGCAAGAACCTCACTCCAAAACGGTCGAGGGTATCGCCGCTCGTTTAGTTCGCGCAATACGGGGTGCTTCTCCGGGGCCATATCGGCTGGTGGGCTGGTCGTTTGGGGGCGTAGTAGCCTATGAAGTGGCCACACAACTCATTGGCCAAGATCAGGCCGTCGAATTTCTCGGGTTGTTGGACACAGTCCACCCTGGACATCGACGTTCAAGGGCGCAGGAGATCATCCCGTCAGAGAAAGCAGTCTTAGTTTCTCTACTGCAAGAACCTGCGCAGCTCGATGCAAACGCGGGCATGCCTTCTGCTCCGGATTCGGCTGACCTCAGCTTTGAAGACCTTGCTGCGTTGTGCAAGTCCCGCAATCTACTGCCCGCTTTTCTTGAGAACTATTCGAGTTTGGAGCTTTGGCAGTTCTGTAGTCGCATGGCTGCTCACATCCAGGCTTATAATGCTTACCAGGTGCAGCCTCTCTCGATCCCAATTCATCTCTTTGTATCGAGCGGGGATATGGAGCTACGGGCAAAGGACCAATTCCTGGGTTGGCGCGACACTTTATCAGAAGAAAAGATCAAACTATTGCGCGTTCCTGGGACACATCAATCCATCGTTGCGGAGGAGGCGCCGCTCCTTGGTGAGGCGTTGTCGAAGGCCCTTAGGGCGGCTCGCGGCGACGGTTTGCAGGTGAGCGAGGTTCAATACAACCCAATCGTTACGATAAGAGACGGGCGACGCGACCATGCTCCGATCATTTGCTTCCCCGGCGCCGGAGATAGTGCGTTTGCGTTCCTGGATCTAGCGTGCGCCCTTGATAGCGAACATCCGGTCTTTGGTTTTCAACCACGTGGACTCGACTATTTTACTGTTCCGCATTGTACTGTGGAAGCGACCGCGGATGCATATCTCAAGGCCATAGGCAGTTTGCGGAGCGGGGATTCAGTACATCTTGTTGGCCATTCGTTTGGGGGATGGATCGCATTTGAAACTGCGCGGCGGCTTGCCGAAGCGGGGTGCGGCGTCCTTTCACTGACCATTATTGATAGTGAAGCGCCCACGGTATCCACCCGAGACTATGCCCCACGAGATGTCCTTCTTAACTGGGTCGAGATAATGGAACTTTCTGCAGGGAAATCGCTTGAAATTGACTGCGATGCTATTTGCGCCTTCGACGAAAGGCGCCAGATCGAGTCTTTGCACGAGAGCCTCGTCGTGGCGGGATTGTTACCTAAACGATCTCGAGCAGAAGACCTGCGCGGGGCGTTACGCACTTTTGCAACGGCGCTCCGAGCCCATTACCTCCCGGAACATCCCTTTCTGGGTGACTTGAATCTTGTTCTGGTGAACGACACTCGCCTTGACTGCTCCGCCAACAAGGCAATGAAGGAAGCTATGCATCGCAATTGGGCTCGTTTTGCGCCTAATGTCACCGTTTGGGAGGGACCAGGGAATCACATCACGGTGTTGAGGACGCCGCACGTTCAAGCGCTCGCTGATCACCTGTTGGATGAGTTACGAAGAGTGTCCGTAGCGGTTGTGCAGTGATTGCCATCAGATGTTAGAGTAAAAAACATTGCGAGAAAATCTCGAAGGCGCATTTGCCCAGGGGGAAATCTCGTTGACTTTGGCGGAGATCCTGTAGCGCATATGGTTATTAGCTCGATCATAATCGGCGCTCGCGAACTCTATTCGCATGACTAGATGTTCGCGCAGCGAGACAAGGGAGTGACCGCGATGATTTCGTTTGGCTCAGCTGCTCACACATCGGAGCTCGGAAGCGATAGCGACGCGCCCATAATGATTCAGCCGCAGAAGAACACGCTATTGGCGTCCTTTGTGCAGCTTAACTTGAGTGTAATCGATGAAGCGATCGCTCGTCACGGAGCTGTTCTGTTGCGTGGATTCTCCATGGAAGGCGTGGACGATTTTGGAGTAACAGCTCTTCTGTTATCGGACGTGCTCCTCAACGACTACGGGGATCTGCCACCGTCAGGCAGCCGTGGAACGTACTTTGCCACGCCATACGATTCAAGCCTTCAAATCGAGTTTCACAATGAGGCTTCTCACACTGCAACGATTCCGGGTCGGCAGTTCTTTTATTGCGAACATCCCGCTGATAAAGGTGGCGCTTGGCGCATCGTGGATGGCCAGAGAGTCGTTCAACAGCTGCCGGCCGCCGTTGTTAAGGAGTTTTGTCAGAGAAACCTGCTATACCGGCGCCGTTTTATTCCAGGGCTCGACGTAAGCTGGCAGCAATTCTTCCGAGTCGAAAATGTCGATGCGGCCAAATTAAGGGCGCAAGAGCTAGGTTACGATGCGGACTGGGACGATAAAGAGAAAATTTTTACCACATTCCGACGTGCTCCGGCGATTATTAAGAACGGCACAGTTTGGTTCAACCAGATTCTGCTCCACCATCCTCGGGCGCTACCCGAGCATATCTATGAGGGCCTTGAAGGACTGTTTGGTCGCGATGGCTTCCCACGTCAGGTCTTTTTTGGAGATGGCGAGGTTATCGAGGATGATATCGTTGACCTGATCCGCGAGACTCTTGAGGCGAAATCGCTAACAATCGATACTCGCCAGGGCGATGTTCTGATTCTCAATAATCTGCGCTTTGCACACTCGAGGGCGCCCTACGAGGGACACCGGTCCGTGCGAGTAGCTCTTGGCAATCCCGTGTTGGCTGAGAAGTTGACGAATTTGTCGTGCTAGTACGCAATGTTTGGGCTCACTCTATCTAGCCCAACAGGTCAGCGAGCCCTGCCGAACATTGAATCGCTCGGCGAGTGTATTCGGGGCGTACTCTCCATCCCCGCCATTGACTTGCGCATTAAGCTATTGATTAATGTGGATTCGGTGTGTCTCTCAGTGATATTCGGGTGCTACTCTCGTATATGATGCCCACACGCCTACCAAGTGCCTTAATCGCATTTCGAACGTATTCCTTAGCATTTGGATAATCTAGTGGGGTAGTTTCGCGAAGATTGGCGAAAATGCGCGAGTACGTTGATGTCCGATTGGGCTCCGAACGAAGAAAGTTAGCAATCTGCCGAAGCAATGCGGTTGGCGTTGAAAGCTTCGTTGCGGCGCCATTCGTCCTTTGGGCTCGGACCTGAATCGGGAGCCAGGAAATACTGTGGACTTCCGCCCATGAGGGCAGACAGGGAGATCCACGATGCGAAAGAGTCGTTTTACCGAGTCCCAGATCGTCCAGATTCTCGCGGAGCATGACGCGGGAGCGCCGATGGAGGAGCTTGTGTTAACGCCGGGCGAAAACTGACCCACTTTGCTAGCGTATCGCCGGTTTAATTTTGACCCACCTTGGCCTTTGATTTTGATGCCGGGAGGCTGATCCCCGCCTTGCGCCTTTCGCGAAGCCGATAGCTATCGCCGCTGATCATCGCGACGTGCGCGTGGTGCAGAAGGCGATCGAGCATCGCTGCCGTCATCGTAGCGTCGCCGGCGAACGCCGTATCCCATTGCGCGAATGGCAAGTTGCTCGTGATCAAGACGGAGCCGCGTTCGTAGCGTTGCGCGATCGTTTGAAAGAAATGGCTCGCTTCGTCTCTTGAGAACGGAAGGTACCCGACTTCGTCGATGATGAGCAGTTTCGGCGATTGAATGCCGCGACGAAGGTAGCTCTTGAGGCGGCCGTTCCGCTGGGCCGTCGTTAGCTGCAGCATCAAATCAGCAGCGGAAACAAACCGCGTTTTGATTCCGGCCTGCGTCGCCTTGTACCCAAGCGCAACGGCAAGGTGCGTCTTGCCAACGCCCGATGGCCCAAGCAGCACAACGTTCTCGGCCCGTTCGACGAACGTCAAGGTCGAAAGTTCGGTAAGCAATTGTTTTGGCGCGCCGGTTGCGAACTCGAAATCGTATTGGTCAAGCGTTTTGATTGCGGGAAAGCCGGCGGTTCGCGTAAGGATCGTGCGGCTGCGTTCTTGGCGTTCGCGATGTTCGGCTTGCAGAAGCCGCTCGAAGAACGTTTGGAAGCTCGACTCGTTTCGCGCTGCCTCTTCGGCGACATGTGGAAGATGCGTCGCCATGGTTCCAAGAGCGAGGCGTTGGCAGAGGTCGTTGATCCGTTCGAATTCCATCATACCGAGATCTCATGGGCGAAACGCTCGTAGATCGCAAGCGGGTGCTGCAAAGATTCGATCGGCACCGGTATCGCTAGACCCGTAGTGCCCTTAATCGCAAAGCGTTGCCCCGCATATGGCGGCGGTAGGGATCGAAGGGCCTCTCGTTCCACGGCGAATCGATCGACCGGCCGCTCTTTTAGAGTCGCGTGAATGCGAGGGTTGGCCGTCTCGCTTAGCCATACGCGAACTTCGCGGTTTGCCGTTGCAACGTCGACGAGTTCGGTTTGCGCGGTCTGCAGCGGTGCGAAAAACGATTCGCGCAAGTACCGATGGAACCGTTCTACCTTGCCCCTTGTCTGCGCGCGATACGGTGCGCACAGCTTGATGGCTAGGCCATAATGCTTCGAAAGTTCAAGCAGATGCCGATTGTAGCGGTGCTGTCCATCGGCGTAAGCATTGCGCTCGATTACGATCGTTTTGGGATTGTCGCAAAGAATCTGCAATGGAACGCCGCCGAAGAATTCGAGCGCTCGTTCCAGGCAAGCCACGAGCGTCTCGGTGCGCTCGTTGTCGGTAAACTCGACGTAGGCGTAGCGAGAGTAGCCAAGTTCGGCGGTAAACGCTCGCAGCGGCGATGGACCTCGCCGAAAATCCACGAAATCAATTTGAAGCTGCTTACCTGGCTCGGTTTCAAATCGAATCACCGGCTCAACCGGCGGTCGCGGCCGAATCAAGGTCAGAAACTCCTTGAGCTGCGTGATACCGCCGGCGTAGCCTTGAGCGCGGATCTCGCGAAGCAAGACCGTCGCGGCGAGCACTACCGGAGCGGCACGCTCGAGTCGATCACGCAGATATTCCTTGTGCTGATCGAGTTTCGTCGGCCGTGGCGCCCGCGGGCCGTAGCCCTCGTCGCGTTCGCCGCGCAGCGCCGCGCGCACCGTGTTCCGGGCAACGCCCATCTCGCGGGCAATCTCTCGGATGCCCCTGCCCTGTCGGTGCAGGACGTCAATTTCCACCTGAAGCTCCTTAGTCAACATCGCGAACAAACGTTCGCGATCATTCAGGTGGGTCAATTTTCAACCGGCGGGGTGGGTCAATTTTACTCCGGCGCTAACAACGCGCACGTTTTGCCGAATACGCTTAAAGACGCGATGGAACGGGTTTCACTGGCCCTAGAGCGGCACCTCGGTTTCGCGAATCTTCAAATCTCTCCGCATAGTTCTCTGAAGTGAATTCGTTAGAATGCCAAAATCCTTGAGCGCCTAGCGAAGGCATTCTACCGTAAATCGACGCGTACCAGCTCCCCTTACGCAGCCAGGAGATCCGACTGGAACCCCGCGTTTGCGACGTCTGCTGCCATCAAGTCCGGTCCAGCAGGCGGCGCCGGCCCGATTCACTGCGGGGAAGACACCATCTCGGCGGGAGAAGGAACATTTTGGGGCGTTAGCCCCCTCTCTGATAAGTAAGCAAATGATGCAGGGACAGGGGGAAGGCAAAGTGACGCGATGGGCGCCGGAGGAGCTAATTTCCGCGGCGATCGCGGGACGAGAATTGGCCAAAGAGCAACTTATCGCGACAATTTGGCCAGCATGCTTTCGCCTCGCGGCCTCACTCGTCGACGATCGCACGTTAGCTCAGGACGCGGCTCAGGAAGCCTGCATCATCGTGCATCGTAAGATTCAAACGCTGAGAAGTCCAGGCGCGTTTGACACATGGATGTATCGCATCGTGACGCGCGAGTCGTCTCGCGTTCTCCGACGTTACTTATCCGCAGGCCCTTCATCCGAGGAGCGCGGGTTTTGTTCCGATACGACTGAGGCGATGGACGTGTGGCGTGCGTTGGCAGCTCTGTCGCCTAAGCTGCGTGAGGTTACGGTACTCTTCTACTTCGATGATCTTCCAACCGACGAAATCGCCGGGATTCTGCGGATTCCGCACGCTACGGTTCGCACAAGAATTTCGCGGTCCCAAGTGGACAGACCCTGCCGAAATCGGCGAGTTCGCTCTCTTGCTGGCAGAGTGAACGACGGGTGGCACCCCCCTCGGTCAGAATTGGCCGATCTAGGATTGTGGAGGTGCCGGACAGATGGAAGCCATCGGCGTGCTGCTCAAGACCGTCATCGAATGGCTCGTGGGGATCGTGCCCGCCGCGCTCCTGCGCCATCACTTCACGGACCAACGGTTAGCTGATCTGGTGGAGGTTGACGTACGGAGCACGGGGCCCGTGACGATCACGAATCGGACGGCGATGCCAGAACTCTCGATCTATCTGCGCGCAACGAACTTTTCTCCGTTCGACGTGACGATTGAGCAATGTACCGTCGACGTGTGGCTCGGTCAGCCGTTGATAAAGCAGATTTCACTCGGACACCCTGCGAAGATCTCTCCGCGTACGAGCAATCAGCTTTTCTTATCGCAGACGCTCTCGGAGAATCAAATCGCGTTCGCAATGAACTTCGCGAAAGGCAGCGGACCGGGCAGGACCGTCGCGCTCTACGGAACCATGACGTGCCGCACGCGTATCCGCACCTTCACAAAGAATTTCACCTTCGAGCGACACAACGAGGAAGCCGATGCGGCGCTCTTGCTCAACGTGCCTCAGCCGGCTCAGTAAGGGTTACACTAGTTTAAGCGTACCAATACGTTCGCGAACATTTGTAGTCGCGTCGGCCACGCGTTGATAGATACCGCGGCCGATTGGACGCCCTCATCGTCACGAACGAGTAGCGCGAAGAAATCGAAGGTAGCGAAGTCCGTCATAGGCGGTTAAGTACCCGCTGGCCGCGCAGAAGGGACAACCCGTTTACCTGTTGACGATTGCCCGCAATGCCTCGCCCGTTTCCGCGATCCGTTGCGCCCGCGTTCGCTGCCAGCGAAACTCGCGCCACGACGGGTGGTAGACTTTGCGTACGCCGGGGACGAGCCGCTTGATGCGGTCGAACGAATCTCCGCCCAGCGCGACGACGATGCGCGGGTCCACGATCTCAAGCTGACGCTTGAAGAACGCAAGACACTCGACCGGCGCGAGCGCAACGGTCGTTGCTCGCAACCTTGGATGCGGCCGCAGCACTCTTTATCAGTACCTGGGAGAAATCACCGTATGAATTTTAGCCGAACAGGGCGCACCCGCGACGACGCCGTCATCGCGATGGTTTCGCTAGGGAAAGTCGGGGACGTGGAGGCGCTGCACGACGGCACCTTTCGCATCGTGAAGGATGGCACCGAAACCGTGTGCCAGCGATTCGTCGGGGTCCGCGAACTGACGACGCTCGCCGATACATATATTCCGGACGAAGCCGTCGTTTTCCGTAACTCGTTCCTCGAGCAAGCCGCGCTCGCGCTTCTCGGCCGTCGCGACGCGATCGCGCAGGCGTCGTTCACGCGCAACGGCCGACCTGTTGTGCTCGAAATTGTACGCGGCGGCGCTGCCTACGTGTTGCGTTACGACGAAGGCGGGGTGACGACGCATGGCGATGCGTTCGATTCAGGAGCGGATCTCGCGGCCGTGCTTGAAACATTGAACGCCGGCGACGTCGACGCCGATTGCCCTGGATTGACCGAGGCCCGGCACGTGCTCCTAACGTCGTTTGTCGGCGGTTGCTCGAAACGGGACGAGGCATTCGTGGCTTCACTCGACACGACCGCCTGCCCGAATTGTGGGAAAGAATGGCGTAGCCAAGCGGCCGACCGCGTCGTTATCGCGACGCCCGACGGCGAGGCGGAGCGCGTCGCATGCGCGTGGTGTATGCGCGCGTTCTTTTGTACGCGATGACAGGCGAAGCTTCCATCCGCGACCTCGCCGCCTGTCACGACATCACCGCCGAGCCGGATGACTACGATCGGCTCGCGACCAACCTCAGCCGTCTTGCTGGTGACGACGTAACGCTCGACGACGTAGAAATGTTGCTCGTTCACCTGGCGCGACGTGGCATCGTATCCGGTCCGGAACGCCAAAAGCTTCACGTGGCATACATTGGCGAAGGGGGGAGACGATGAGTGAAGACGGATACAACCGCGCGTTACACTGCCTGGAAATGACACTCCATAGCACCGACAAGATGAGACCAGTTCACCCCGGCGAGATTCTGCGTGACGATGTCCTCGCGCCCCTCGGAATGAGCGCACGACAATTCGCCTTGGCACTCGGCGTTCCGGCCAATCGCATTTCGCAAATTCTCGCGACCGAGCGCGCCGTTACTGCCGATACCGCGTTGCGGCTAGGAAGGCTCCTCGGGAGCAAACCAGACTTTTGGCTGGGAATTTGCCGGTTTGGTCGGGGACGGCGCGGAGATTTTGTGTCGCGCGCATGACGAAATTTCGGCCGTAGATTTGCCCTAAATGTATTTCGCGAGAGGAGCGGGTTGTTGAGTTATAATGTCCAGCCGCCGGCGGGCGAAATGAGCGATGAAGCCCTTGGCATGTTGCTCCGCGTGGCGGCGGAGCGACCCTCGATGTTTTTCGGAACGGAGATTCCTGACGAAATGCGGGACGCGTTGCGCGAGGCCAGCGACCGGCTTCGCCGCAGCGATATTATCCCGGACAACGCCCGCAAGACCGAAACCCCAGCGCCGCCGCCTCCGCCGAAGCCTGGCGACATGATTCGGGACATTCGCCCGAACGACCCATTCAAAAAGATACGCCACTAAGTTGAGCGACGTGGACGTCGTCTATGGCTGGATCTATAAACGCTTGGCGGTCCGCGCCTTTCGCGCGAAAATTCATGCCTTCGCGGTCATCGGTTACGAGTTCGATGACGCACTCGGCGATTTTCTCACGGTTCGGTGTCAGCAGCACAAGTCCGACGTCGATGCGTGGTCGACCCGTGAACTCCTGGCCGCGCTCGCGGACTTTACGCATTTGTTGGACGCCGGCGAAGTATTACCGGATGCTCGCGTGACTGGCCAGAATCGTCGACCGGGATGATATACCGGATCGCTCAGACCGGGAAGCCATCCCTCTCTGTTCGAGATTCGGAGAATTGTTCGCTCGCAGCCCTGTTCGTGCCGCTCGCCGCGTACGCGAATCCGACGGTGCGAGATTCAATGCTATTCATTCGGCGAAGGGGGCGGCGCCTACCGGTCCCGCGGCGGGCGGTGTTTCGCGCTTGTCTTGCTCGGCGGCTTGAGGTGATAATAACGCGCCGCGCGCGCGTTCGCGCTGCACTCCGGCGAGCAGTACGCGGGCACCCCAGTTCCATTCTTCTTCGCGTTCACGATGCGCTCGGGCGGAATCGCGCCAGCGCAGCGTTGGCATTTCGCTTTCACGCCGTGATAATAGCACACGTCCTCCGGCGACGTCGAGCGCCACTGCTGAAAATCCCCAGTACTGAGGATTTGCGTCGCTTCTACCACAGCAATTCTTTACAAATACCGAGGGCGTAATCGTTGCTGAGGTTATCACGCCGTGATATACTAGCAGTACGCAGTGAATAGCGTTAGAATCCCCCGCCGAAGCACGGTCAGCCACGATGCCGACCTGAAGGGCCGCTTCCTAACCGCAAACTTAGCTCAATGGTAGAGCACCGCTCAGATGAGCGGAAGATCGGGTTCGAATCCCGGGTTGGCATATCAGACAGCATATCTGATCGGACTCGCGCACGAAGCGCGAGAGCGTTAGGAGGATCCACGATGGCTACCACAATCGCGCGCGCAAACGTCTGGAATCACTGCCAGCCCGGTGAGAGATACGTCAAGGTGGACATTATAATCGAGACGTTCGGCAAGCGTTATCGCGCGTGGGTATATCAGGAGGTTGGTTCTCACCAGGGCTACCTGTCGGCGAACTATGACCGTTCAACGCGGGCACTCGGGCTAACGCCCGAAGAGGCGCTCGCGGCCGCGATCGCCGAGGTACGCGAAGGTTCCGTCTACGACGCCGAGGTGCTGCGCGATGCCGTGGCAACGGTACGTGAGCGCCTCGCGCTGCGCGAGTAGGTCGCGTAACATGGCGACGATCTGCGAACGCTGCCGCGCAGCTATCGTGCCCGACCAAGAAGCGCGTTCGGTCGTGCTCGAAGGCACGCAGCTAGAGGGCAAGCTCGCTGAGCGCCAAGCGCGAACTCCGGAACCACGGCTACACGGTGAGTCTTCGTCTCATCGGCGGTTCGCTCGTCGTCGCTATCTCGACCGAACGAAGCATGGTCGCGCGCTATCATGGCGACGACTACGCGACCGTTATCGAAGACGCGCTCGCATTCGTCGCGACGCTGCTCGCCGAGGAGATGGCGGCATGAAGCACGCACTCCCTCTCGTTTTCGTCTCGCTGCTCGCTGCGTGCAGTGGTGGAGGCGGCGGGTCGCCACTGCCTGCGACGCCCGTAATAACCGCGGCCCCTTCCCCGACTCCAAGCTCGAGCGAATCGCCATCGCCGCTGACGATCTCCTATTCAGCCTGCACGACGACGAACTGCCCGCTCACGGTGCTGACGACGGATACGATTACCACGACGCTCGCGGCCTCCACAAACCTGACTGACAACGATTCGGTCTACGTCCAAGCGAACGCCGGAACCCAGGTCACTTTCAACTCGGGGACGTGCCCTAACGTGCCCATCGGCGTCGCAGCCTTTTCGAATGTCAGCATCACCGAAATCCAGGCGCAACTGTTCTGGACGATGCAGCAAACGCCCGCGCCCTATTCTTGCTCGATGACGTTCGCGACGGCTACGCAATCGCGCACGATCACCGTCAGCGTGACGCAATAGGACGCCGCGCTGTGAACTACACGCTTACGCACGAGAACGAGATTGCGATACTCTGTGCGGCCGGCTACCGTGTGATGAGCGTCGAAGAGTGGTTGCAGGAATTAGACCGCCAGCGCCACGCTGCGTACCGAAACGCAGCATCGTGCGACCACGACTCGTGCTCGGTCGCGGATGACCCGCGCTACTGCGCGTATGGCTCGCGCGCGTGGAACCGGCTTGCGTCGTTTCTCGAATACGGAAAGTGTTTATTCGCAGGACCGCCGGCCGACATCGACCCGACCCTATTGTGGCAGCAGTTCACCGAGATCGATCCGAGCGAGGTCGGCCTCGCGCTCGAAAAGCTCGAGATAGCTGTGCCCACAAGCGCACGCGAACTGCTCGCCGCGATCACGCCGACCGGCGCGTCGCCAGCGCCGCGGCGGTCGCAGGATCCGTGGGTGAACTCCATCGTTATGGGACCGGTGATGCCGTGAATGCCGTCGACCGCGCGACGGAAATCGTCTACGACTACCTCCATATGCTTGGCGCGTTGCGGATACCGCTGCGCTCGGAAATGAAGCGGCTGATGCACGAGGTGGCGTACATTCGAGCCTATCAGCAACACCCGAGCGCGGACGTGCGTAGGAAATACCGCCGCAGAGTCTCCCACGCCATTTCGAGACTCGGATCTGAAGGCTTCGCCTGGATCCTCGCGCCAGCGCGCGCTGCGGTCCGAAGTTGCGCGTTCGACGACGACATGGACGACGAAGGCGGAAGTCGGAGCGGAAACGAGATGCGCCAAGCGTTCGACGCCGCTTGGGCGTATGCCGAGCGGTACGCAGAGTTTTGCGCGATCGCCGACACCGTGCTCCTAGATGCGCAGCGCGCGGTGCGGGCACCCGACATTGCTGCGTTGGTCGTCGGGGAGTACGTGCACCGCCGGCGCCAGCGAGTCGCTTATATGCGCAAGCATGCGATGGCTGAAGCGGACACCATTGCACGCGAGGCGATGCTCGACGCAACACCAGCGCTGCGAGAGGCGATCGAGATCGCACGTCTTGCGGCAGCAACGTACTTCCCGCCGCTTGGCGACGACGTCGACTTGTCGGATATCTTCTGATGCGGTCGCCTTTGCCGAGGAATTCTCGTCCCGCGAGCCTACGATTCGGACGCGTCTTGCGGGGTACGTACGGTGCGTGATCGATGAGACGATAGCTAAACTCCTAACCGAAGCCGTCGGGTTTGCCTGGCGGCTTCACGCTTTTCTTTGCGTCCCCGCGGGGCTGCCCGGCCATCGACCCTGCTCGTGGGCGCTCTTACCGTTACGAGAGGCCACTACGCACGCGCCCATTTGTTCAGGTTACGGCTCATCATCCAAATCATCCATATCGTCGGTCGACGATTCGGGAATCTGCGTCGGATGAATCTTCGTCGCGCCCGATGCGAACGCAAAGCCGAGCGCGATCGCCACTACGACGAGCCCCGTGTTGATAGCGACGCGGACGGAAAGCCCGCCCCGGCCCAGCGCGATCAGTTGAAAGAGGCACACTGCCGAAGCGAAGAACGCCAGCGCGAACGCTACGTACCGTTGCCATCGAGGCGCGAGCGCTGCACCTATCACGACGTAGATCGGGAGCACCGCGATCATTCCGAGTGCGCGAAACGGCCCGAACCCGTAACCGGCAAGACCCGCGACAATCGGCAAGCCCCAATACGCGTAAATCGCAAACAGCAGCCACCGGACGACCGTTGGTATACGCTCGAAATAAAGATTCTCCGCAAGCATCTCCGCGAGCGTCTTCTCGTCGCTCACCGGGGATGCGATAACGCCCCGCATATGCACGTCTCATAGACCCTACCCATGCGCGCACCGTTCGCTTGCTTACTGCGCGCCCCTTCGCTGGCGGCGAGAAAACGGGAATCGGGACGCGCAAGGTTTGCGCGATTGCGGATGTGTCCACGTGTACGGAGTCGCTCGCATCCTTACGTTCGCGTCGATGCACATTGTAGAAACCTCGCGCTGAAAAATCAAACCGCGGGGCGCTTACGCGATCCCCGCGGCACCGCGGAATGAGTTTCGGGCTTGCGCCTTGCGTTGCTACGTCCGCGGAGGTCTTCATCGTTCCGCACGGGCGCCGCCGCACGCGAGTACGGCGACGTCGAGCGTCGCTTCTACAAAAGCAATTCTTTACAAATACCAAGGCGGATTTTGTTGCCCGAATTATCACGCCGTGATATACTAGTGGTACGCAGGAATAGCGTTAAAATCCCCCCGTAGAGGTACGCCGGTGCTTGACGCCGGCCGCAGGGCCGCCTCCTAATAACACCGCAGCGCCGCACGGCCGCGCACGTTAGGAGCCCGCGATATGGAACACTGCAACTTCGGCGCCCTCGTCCTCGATTTCGTAGAACAGATTTACGACGTGCGCGGCCGCGAGCTTCATCCTCCGGTCGGCGGCATGGCGCTTGCGCTTGAACACGGCTTCCGCGTATCTGCTGCAGCGCACGTGTTCGTAATGGTCACCCGGATAGGCCGGCCGCGTTCCGCGCGCGAGCGCCTGGCCGAACTCTCGGTCGTAACCCAGCGCTTTTGCGAATGCGCAGACGCACAGCGGGAACTCTACGGGCTTCGTGCCGGTGGCTGCGTAAGATGCGGAATTTCGCAAAACTCGCAACCCTTGCGCTGCTCGCTGCAATCGGCGTCGGGTGCGCCGGCGGCAGCGGATCTTCTCCTCTCCCGGCCACAGCTTCGACAGCCGCCCCTTCGCCGATCGTAACCGCGGCGCCGGCGCAGACGACGCAACCGCTCACGATTTCATATAGTATATAAATACAGCCCCAGCGACCGGCTCGCAGGAGATTCTGAAAAATGCGTACCCGACCCATTGCGTCACCCCGACTCCGTAAATGCCGCCTAGCATGACCTATCACAACTGTTGGGTTGAGATTAAAATCGGAGCGGAAACGAAGTATTTCCGCGACGTGACCGTGATTCGTAAGGGACAGCAAAAGACGGCAATGGTAATCCTTCCAGGCGGTACTTCCGTGCGCAAGCGCGTTGGTGTTACATTGCGGTATGAAACGCAGGCTCAACGCCGTGAAAACGCGCGGCGGCAGAGGTCGAGCTTGAATGAGTCGCTACGCAAAGGATATTATCTCAAGATTCGCAAGCGTGATCTCCACGCTAAGTTCTCGGCCGTGCCCACGATGGACCAAAGGGCGTGGGTCGCGATCCAAGGCGTTGCGATCGTTGGAATTATTCCGATGCGGCGCGATACTGGAGATTTTGAGGCTTACCGCGCACAGTCACGCGAAGCGCTCGCCAAATTGGGGACGGTAATCGGCGGCGAAGTCCGCTACGGCGGCGTGTTTCGGCCAAGCAAGCCGTTGGAATTGTCCGCACGAGACCGCCTCGCACTCGCCGCACTGTATCCCGCGTAAAACACGGCCCCCACCACCTCCACCACGGCCGGGTGACATGATTCGCGACGTGCGCGTCGACGAATCCGTCGTCGTCGTTTGAGACCGGGAAACTATACCGGTGGACGCAACAGAAAGGCCCGCCTGTGAAGTGGAGGCGAGCCCGTGGTCGCAAAACGAGCTAGCGACCACGCCTTTTATTTTCGACGCAACAGCACGCTGCGTCCCACGACCGACACGAAGTCGATACAGAATCTCTACGCGAAGGGCCCCTTAGAAAAGCAAACACCACCGTTCGAAGTTTCCAGGCCCTGACGGTGGTGCATTGCTCTCGACTCGGGTTGTCGATGGCGATCTTACACGACCTTCTATGCGCGAGTCAACTCGACCGGGCCGCCTCGGAGGGCGCGTATGTGCGACTATGATGCCGGTGCCGACGGGCGCAATGTCAGTGTCGTAGACGGCCAATGGTGCTCACGTCGAGCCTCGCCGCGTCCCGATAGTCCTTAGATTCGTCGCATTCGGCCGCGTTGCACCTATGCCGCTCCCACTGCGACGCCGTCGACGGCATTCCGCGATGGCGAGATAACGCAGCTTCTCTGCCTGTTGCATCCCGTCGAGCGCTTCCCGGGCCGACTTGGGGCACTCGCTCTCGCGGACCAACCGCTCCAGGTGCAGCCTGGATATCGAATAGACGCGAGCGTCGTCGTCGGCGAGCAAGGCGAACTTGTCGCTCTCTTCGTCGTGCGCGATAAACGAGGGCGTCGGAGGTTATTCGCAACATCACGCGATGCCCGACGAGATCGCGCTGGCATATCGGGCAGACGTTCCCGTTCGCGGACACGAGCTTACGCCGCCTCAACCGCATCGCCATCGACGATGCCGAGGACTTCGTCCGTCAGCACCGGGAATGTGCAGATGTCGCGCATTTCGATGCCGTTGACTTTGGTGACGACGAGCGCCGTCGCTTCGATGCCCGAACCGTGGATATCGTCGTCGTCGGCGTACGTCTCGACCTGCGCCGCGCCGTCCTCGCTCGTCGAGTAGACGCCGAGCGAGGCCCACGCGTCGCCATCCATGATAGTCTCGTCGTGCTCTCCGTATTGCGTTCCGGCGCTGCCGAACCGCTGCACGACGAACTGCGTTGCGATGCTATGCGGATGAAACCCGCCCGAGAAAATGCTCATCGCGTTCCTCGTCATGTACGGCACCTTCGCGGTGCCGAGGTGCTTCGTGTAGAACTCGCGCGACGTCGGGTCTGAGAGACTGAAGCAAACGAAATTAGAAAACGAGTTCATTATATCGCGCATAGCGGCGGCTCCGACGGCTTGTTCGAGGCTCGACCGGCTCTGAATCGCGATAAGCCCCGCGCATTTCGATTCCCGGATTTCTCTCCAGGCTTTGCCGTGCTGCGCGCTGGCCATACTAACGTACTCGTCGCATCCAACCACGACGAGGTTGTTGTGTTTGTCGAGACGTTCAGACGCGAACATCCCGATTTGCTGGAAGGTGATATTGTGCACTAGACGGGCCGCGTCGGGGTAATCTTTTTCGTTGATTTCCACGATCAAAATCTTGCCGTCGTTGAGAACGTCGAGCGTTACGTCGTCCTTCGAGCCGAAGGCCTCGCAAATCTCAGCCGTCCCGATGAGGGCGTTGAGATACGGCTCGATAGTGTGGTAGATGCCCGCGGTGGTCTCATTGCCGCTGCTGCCCGAAGTCGCCTCGAACGTCAGCTTATAAGGGCCGTCGAAATACCGCAACGAAGACTTGATACTGTCGAGACGCTGTCTCGCCGCTCTGTCGGGGTTCGGAATCGCGGAGAGTTGGTCGTACACCGACGCGGCGTGCATGAGCATCGACTGCAGACCGTCCGACCCTGCGAAAAGCGCTTCGTACAGCCCATCGGGCGCGTACGAGCACTTCAACGAACGCGGGCGCTCCTGTTCTACGCCCGTAACCGGATCCTTGATTTTCAGCGGCGGGAGCGCGAGGATGACCGGGCCGATGCCTTTTAACAACGAGCAATAGTTTTTCACGAGATTAGACGGAGCCGTGCGCCAAAATTCGCTGCTGTCGTTGCCGATCGCGTCGCGGAAACCAGCGCCGATGGCGTTCGGCGTCATCGTGCCGAAGAGGTTCATGGACCGCTTGCCAGGGCCGACGACGATAACATCGTCGGGCGAACGACCCGCGCGGCGCGCGACGGCGCGCACCTGCTTCGTCATCGTCTTTTTCACGACGAAAACGACGGCACCCGTCGTCAAATCGCGGAGCGCATCTTCCAACGCCTTGAGCCACGCGCCGCGTGTCTTCGCTGAGCCAGGAGCACCTTCGACAAGAATCCCTTGACACGCCTGATGAGCGCCGATATAGATCGGCGTATTCGCAGCGGGAAAGCCGTGCTTCTTGTCCCAGCGCGCGCTATGGAGATACGCGGTCGTCGCGCCGAGACCGACATGGAACTCTTTCTTCGCATCGGCGATATACGCTCGATGCTCGGCAGGCGTCAGCGTATGGCGACCCTGCGCCGCTTTCGCGTTGCGCCTCGCGAGCATCGGCAGGCAGTAGAGAACGATAACGACGCACCCGACGACGAGAAACACGATGCCCCATCCGTCAATGGAGCCGAACGCCCCGAGGAGCGAAACGCCCCACAGCGTGATCGCAAGGCCGATCCACGCCTGCACCATGTCGCCGAACTTCGCGGGAGTCGTAATGTGCCACGCGTTCCACGAACGCAGCCTGAGCCGTTCGTAGTAGCAGCGGCCGTACACGAGCACTGACGCACGCGGACCTGTCGGCCCAAATGCAAGTGCTAGACCGACGAGCATGACGATGATACCGAGCATGATCAGTTGTCCCCTGTGCGCGACGTATCCGCCACGTCCCGCCCCTTCGCCGCCCTGGGCCGCGGATTGAGATGCGGCAGCGGTCGGTCGTACTCGTCCTTGAGCATCGCACGCAGTTCCGCGGCGCTCGCGACTGCGAGATACCGCGAGAAGATGCGAACGTGGCGAACGTGGTCGACGTACCACGAGACCGTGACGATGACGAGCAGCACCAACATGACGCCAAAGCAAACGGAATAGTTGATGCTCGGGTCCGTTGTGAACGCGTCGGGTTGGAGCACGAACGGCGGGGGAGTAGGCGCGGTCATCGTGGGCCTCCGTGATGGATGGAAAACCGATAATATTTCGTGTCGGACTGGCGCTGCTCGATCTCGCCCTGTGTCTTGCCCTGCGCGTACGCGAGCGTCGACGCAGTACGGATCTCCGCGATGCGCGTCGACGGCGAAAGTGCGATTACCGTCACGATAAAGAGCGGAATGAGGATGTATGTGTGAAGGATCGATGAAAACTCGATGCGCGTATGCGCGGTCTTCGCGTTCCGCTCCACGCCGGTGATGACGGCCGCAGCAATCGGCTGGGCGATCTCGTCGCTCTTGCCGGCGACCGTATCCGTCGCCTTGCGAATCTCGGCGAGCGCTTCATCGATGCGTCGTTCCGTTTCCGCGAGGCGCTGCTCCATCGGAATCGTTCCGACGGATGACAGCACGGAGATGACCCATTCGGGCGCTTCGGGCGTTAGGCCAAGCGCCGCGTTTAAGTCCGCGAGCTTGCCCTCAAGCTGCGTGCCTTCGAGCGCCTTCCGCAAGGTTTCGTACGCTGCGCTCATCGTGGCTGCGTCACCGCAGACTTCGTTGTCGCGCCGACGGGTAACGCGAGGACGTCCGCGACCTGCGCGACCGCGCCCTTCGCCGCCGTCAGCCATTTGGTCGCACGTCCGCGGTCGAGCACCTTCAGGTGCGGCGAATTGCCAGCGTCGTGAAAGCGCAGACGATGATAGGCGATCTCCGCCGCCACGCCGCTCTTGAGTAGCGGCAACTCGATCTCGCGGCTTCCGCCGGCGAGAAGGTCTGCCCGCGTCTTCGATGCGTTCCACTTTTCGAAGTCCTCGTCGTCGCCGAAGTCATGATTGACGACGAGCACATGTTGCGCGGCGGGGAAGTTTTTGCGGACCTTCGTCGCGTCGGACCACGTTTCGACCCACGGCGTAATCATGCTGACGAACGTCGTCGAGAAGCCGGCTGCAGCGACGATGGCGAACAGTCCGGCCTCGTCGTCGAGCGCCTTTAGCCCGCCGAGCGAGCCACCGGGCATGTCCACGATGAGATCGCGCCCGTGTGAGAGGTAGTTCGCAATCGCGTCTCGGGCCCGCACATCGTTGTGCCAATCGAGAGCCTGTACCCCGTCGAGCGGCTGCGGTTCAACCATGCGGCCTTCGGCGTCGCGGAGGCCGAGATGCTTGATGAACTGCCCGACCGAAAGGTCCGCGTCCACGAGGATCGCGCCCGTCTCCGCTTCGCGGTGGAGTTCGCCGATCAGGCGTGCGAACTTCGTCTTCGTTACGCCGCCTTTGGACGAGCTTATGATAATCGCTCGGGCACTCATCGTGGATCCTCCTCGAAGCCTGCGTGCTTCTGTGCGGTAGCTGGCGCCGTGCTCGGCGGCATTGGGGGCGGAATTACTCTCTGCGCTTGCGTCGGCCGCGGCGGTGTATTAGTCCTCGATTGCTCGCACACGCGCTCGGGCGTTGCGCCGCCCTTACGCTCGTCGTGGTCGTGTCGATCCGCCCGGTCGCCCGCCCGGTGCGCTCTCGACGCCTTGCGCGGCGCCTTGCGCGCCTTCGGCTTGCCGACGATTTCGAGAATCGCAGCACGGATGGTCTCGGTAGAAACCGTGCGGCCTTCCTCGTCGGCGACCGTGAACGCTTTCGCAATCGTGCCGGCCTGGATTCCGGCGTTATACTCGGCGATGATTCGCTCGCGTACCGGTTCCAGCGCTCGAAGCGTCGCGTTGTGCTTCTTCCGTTGCGTAAGTGTCGGAAGAATCTCGAAAGCTCTTGACGCAAGGCTCGTCAGCAGCGCCGCGTCTCCACGCGTACGCCGCTCGTTGCTCTTCGCAGTATTTGTCTCGCTCATCGACGCGGATCATACGAATCCGACGACCCGTTGGCAAGCGAAATCCCGCGATCGATCACTATTCGATCAAAAGCTCGTCGTCCGTTTGTTTTCCCGTCCTTCGAAATACTCGATGAAAATGCCCAATAAACAAAGGCCGAATCCGGTTCGCAGTCTCGTTCTATCGTCCGATGAACCGCTCGACGACGATAGCGTTCCTCTCCGTTATATTTTTCTCGTCTTCGTTATCGGCGAAGGGCAGAGGTGGTTCGTTCGCTTTTGCTCTTATGTTCGATGCCGGGCTCGGTGATATTCGTCGTTTCGCAAGTTGAGTGTCGGCACTAATCATCGTATTCTCGGCAAGAGCCTGGAAACGTTTGAAAACCCTAGTACAGGTTGGTTTGCAAGCAAAAACCTGCGCCTGCGGCGGGCCTCGCAGACGCGAGAGGAGAGACGACGACGATGGAAGTGATGAAGGCCGAGGACCAGCCGGCGAGCGATGCGGCGCGTACGCTGCTCGACGGCTCCGTACGGGACGGAACGAAGACCGTGCGTGGCGCACGCCATGCTACGGAATCGATCCAGGCCCGCGTAACGAAGGAAGAGTTCGCCATCGTCGAGCGGCACCAGAAGAACGCCGGCTATGAGTCTCTCGCCGAATACGTGCGTGCGGTCTGCGTGGCGCCGAAGGCCGTCGTGAATACGTCGGGAGCCGCCGATTATGCGCCCCTTGCGCCGATTCTCTACCTGTTCACACGTGCAGTAAACGCGACCGATGCGACGGCGAAAGACGAGGCGCTCGCGAAGGCCCATCGTGCGCTCACGGACTTTGTCTGCGACACGGGTAAGACGCATAAGCGCGAGGTCGCGGAGCGCGGCGTAGACCCTGAAGATTGGGAACGCGGCGGGCTTCGGCGATGATTGCGAAGTTCTGCGAGGGTCCGAAGGGAGGCGCGGGGAGCGCTTCGCTCTCGGTCTATCTGACCGTTTACGCAATCGCGGGCAAGGATGCCACGCCCGAAGAGCGAGAGGCGGCGATCGCCGCGCTCTACGCGGAGGCGGAGGCGCGAACGGATCGCGGTGCCGGTGCGATTTGGAGACCCGCCGTCGGACATGGAACGAGACCGAGCAGCGTCCTCGTCACGAACGCAAGCTCGTACACGACTTTCGATCTCGAAGTAGATTATCTCGCGAGCCTGAACCCCGGCGTGCGTCATTCCTCGATGCACATGGTCCTCTCGTTCCAGACTTCCGAGACGGGCGGGATGACCGATGAGCGGGCGCATGACGCGGCGCAGGATTGGCTCAAGCTTATGGGCCTAGACGAGCATCTCTCGCAGGTCGTCATTCATCGCGACACAATCGTTTACGACCGCGATGCTGACGGGAATATCAAGCTCGACATCGCCGGAAATCCCATCGTCAAAGACGGCAACCTACACGCGCACATCAACGTCTCGACCGTAGACCCAAAGACGTTGCTCGCGTACGACCGGACGGGCCTCCACAAGAAAATGGCGCGGTGCGCCCGCGAAGTCGAGATCGACCACGAGCTAAACCACGACAACGGTCTGTACGTCGTACGCTTCAAGGACGGCAAAAAAGTCGCCCAGGAGGCCTCGCCCGAAGAACTCGCGGCGTGGCGCACGGAGCGTAAGGACGAACGCTTGGCGCGTCTTGAGGTCAAAAGCGCCGAAGGTTTCGTGAGGCGGGACAAGGACTTCACTCGGTTCGCCGACTCGACGGTCGCGCCGCGTCTCGCGCAACGGATCGGCATGGCGCAGGTGCGCGGTCGCACGGCGACCTGGGCCGATGCCCATGCCGAAGCGGCCCGCTACGGATGCATCCTCCAACAGAACGACAACGGCGAGATAGTGCTGCGCGACGTCGGCGCCCTTGAAATGAAAGTGAAGCACGCGCGCGAGCGCAACGATCTCCGCGCAAAACTTGAGAATGAGGGTGCCGAGCGCGATGTCATCGACGAGAAAGTCGCCGAAATGAAGGCCGAGCGCACGAAGGTCGAGGCCGACGAACGCGCGCTCAAGATGACGACCGGAGCTACAGTGAAACTCGATGCGGTGCTGCGCGTGGATCGACGTGACCTTGGTCCGTTCCTCGAAGTCGACGCGGCCGAGCAGCAACTCATAGTACAGATCGAAAAGGACCCGGCGCTCGTGCTGCGCGAGGTGACGTCGAGCAGTTCGACATTCGACCGCAGCGAAATCGATATGTTCATCGCTCGTCGGATCTCCGATCCCGATACGATTCAGCGCCTCGGCGACCTCGTGATGCAACACGAAAGCATTCGCATCGTCAATGTCGACGCGCGCTGGCCGGTGATGACGACGACCGAGGTGTTGGCCGTCGAAGATCGACTGCTCGACGATGCTACGACGCTTGCGCGGCGGGCTTCCGGCATCTCCGCCGAATCGGTCGAAGCCGGTATCGTGCGCTACGAGCGAGAGATGACCGCAGAGAAGCGCGCGAGCGGCGAGTTCGCTGCGACGCAATCCTTCAAACTGTCTGGCGAGCAAAAGGACGCATTGCGGATGGTGACGCGCGGATCGCTGTGCGAACTCGAGGGTCTTCCCGGCACGGGAAAAACTTGCATCATGGCGGCGCTGCGATGCGTGGCCGAGGAAGCGAAAAACCGCCGGGAGATTCGTGGCGACGTGTTCGGTGTATCGCTCGCGCAGATCGCCGCCGAACGATTGGCTGTCGAAGCGGGCTTCGAGACGGTGAACTGCGCGCGGGCGCGGATCCTCGAAGAGAACGGGACCGCCGTCGTTCCGTACAACGGGGTCCTAGTCATCGAAGAGGCGTCGATGATTGACAGCCGCATGATGCAGGGCCTCATTCAAACCGCGAAGGAGCGCGACACGCTGGTCTACGTCATCCTCGATGACCGGCAGATGAGCAGCATCGACTACGGCCAGTCCAGCAAATTCCTCAAGGACGCGACGAAGGGCGCCGGCACGTACGGCGAGATGCGCGAGATTCAGCGACAGAAGCGCGAGTGGCATCGCGAAGCCATCTACATGTACGCCAAAGCGTTCAACGAAAAGGACGAGACCAAGCGAACGGCGCTCATCGAAAAATCTCTGCAGGCGTTCGAGGCTCACGGCGAACTCGTCTTCGAGGCGAAGCGCGACGACGTGATTGACCGCGCCGTCGCCGATACGCGCGCGTTCGAAGCCACAGCCGAAAAGAATGGATGGAAGAAAGGCGTGCTGCTTAACGCGCCCGACAACGATCTAGTCCGCCATCTCGCCGAGGAGAGCCGTCGGCAAAACGGGCTCGAGAAGCGCGGCTTCGTCTTCGAGACGGTGTACGGCGAACGTGAGGTCGCCGTCGGTGATGCCATCATGTTCCGCGAGAACAACGCGGGCAAGAAGGGTAGGCTCGGTGTGCTGAACGGAGAGGTCGGCACGGTGCTTGACGTGACGAAGCACGGTATCACTGTCGAGATAACGGACCCGAAGAACGGTGCGAAGCGCACGGTTTGTTTCGATCCTAAGAAGTACGACACGTACGACCACGCCAACGCCATGACGACGACGAAGACGCAGGGCGCGTCAGTCAATGCCAGCGTCGATACGCCGACACGGGCCACGGGCATGCAGCAGATGTTTGTAATGATTTCCCGCGCGATGCACGAGAGCCGTCACGTCGTCAACGGCATGGAGTTCCAAGACACTCACGCGATGGCGGAGCACTTGTCCAAGAGTTACGAGCGCGCGAAGACGACCTCGCACCACTTCGAGCATGTCGTGCAGCGAACCGGCGGCAAAGAGACGATGCGAGTGCTCAACATGAGCGAGCAGGCCGAAGCGGCGAACTCGCCGCTCCGTCGCTTGTGGGAAGAGGAGCAGAAAGTGCCGGCCGACCTGCTGCGGGCGAAACGAGTGGACGAGGCGCGTGCAACCTATAAGGACCGGCTCGCTGCGCTCGACGCGGACGCGACGCTTTCCGTCGAGCAACGCATCGACGCGCGCAAGGACGCGTTCAAGACGATGAGCGCGGGCGTCGCGGGTTTGCGCGAGAAGGCATGGCAGCCGCAGTCCTATCTCGATTGGCTTCACGAGCGGGAGTATGCGCACGACGTCGCTCGCGAGGTGCAGATGAAGCGCGACCTCGGACGCGAGAAGATCGCGCAGCGCGAAGCGCAACGGACGACCGACCGTCCGCGCGAAGCGACCTCTTCGCCCGTCGAGACTCGGGAGATGACCATCGCCGAGAAGTTGCGCAACGCGGCCGGCGACATAAAAGAAAAGGCCGAACGCGAGCTACGGCGCGCGGGAGAAATCCGCAGGACGCAAGAGGCTCTGCGTTCAGAGTCTGATCCGAAAAAGATCGCAGTCCTCAACAAAACGCTCGCCGATCTCGGCTACTCTCAGAAGAGAGGCATGAGCCAGTGACGAGTATGGACAGAATGAAATCGCGCGCGCGCCATCCGACGAACGCTCGTTAAGGAGTAAGGAGACCATGCACCAAGACCTCGAACAAGTGCGGAACGACGCACGTCAGGAGAGGGACCCGGCGAAGCGCGCAGCGCTGCTCGCCGACGAAGCGCGCCTCACCGCCGACGCCAACCTCGAGCGTATCATCGCGGAACGCGAGCGAATTGAAACCGCCCCTCAGAAGCCCGTAGAAGGAAAAGACGACCACAAGAAGCGCGAGAGCCACGGCCACCACGAAAAATCGTCTGTGGAGCGTCCTGGAGGCGAACACGAGCCCTCGTGGTATGCCGACGGCCAGCGCGAAGCGCAGGCGGCCGGGCTCCGCGACCACCACGACGCCGTCGAAAACCAAATCGGCATGGAGTCCGCAATCCACGCGAGCGGGCTGGGCGTGCGCGCGCGCGGGCCGCAGGAAGACTTCGCACTTCATGCCTATGGCAGCAATGCGCGCACCGTAGCCGAAGCAGAGAGACACACGAAGTGGATCGACGCGACACCGACGTTCCGCGAAGTCTACCGGACAACGATGCAGCTTCGCGCGCAAGGCCAACACCCGCACCCGAACGCCGTGGCGGACGCTCTTCGCACGGACTATGCAGCGCAGCTAGGCGGGACGTTCGAGAAGACCGAGCGCGAGACCGGAGCACCGAGTTACAAGCAGGTCGCAGATCTGCGTAAGATGCACGTCGAGCACGCACGTGCTGGCGGAGCGAAGGCATGGGAGGCGGTCGAGATCGACGAGGTGCTGCACGAGCAAGGCGTCTCGAACGCGACCCCAGGGCGCTTTGACGCGTACGTCGAGCGCTGGAAGAAGGACGTCGGCTATCAAGAGCCGGCCCGAATCGTCAACGATCGCGATCCGCATCGAACGCCCCAGCCCGACGATGCACTCGCCGAAAAGTACGGATTGACGGTCGCCATCGACGCCGACGAGCAGACAATTTCGTACGCGCACAAGCAACGTGGGGTGCAGATGACCGACCGCGGCGATTTTATCACGCTCCATGACGAGCGCAGCGCCGCCGCGGCTGTCGAACTCGCCGCAAAGAACTTCGCGCAAGACGGAATCTCTCTAGGGTCTCACCTCGCGCCTGAAAAACGCGATGCGATTCTCAATGCGGCTGTTGTGCAAGGGGTGAGGGTGATAAATCCCGAGCTTGCAGAACGCTACGAACAGATCGTCGGTGAACGCAAGAACTCGCAACAGAAGGCGCAGACGCAATCTGCGAGCCCCACCCTCGAACCCGAACATGGGCGCGATGCGTCCGAAGTCAATGAGCAGATCGCAAAGGACGGACCGGCGCGGCCGGCCCCTTCGCCGCAGCCGTATCAAGGCGAAAGTCTCGCCGCGCTCCAGTTCGTGCGTCCCGAATCCCTAGGCACGAGCAACGTGCCTGCGGTTCGCGGCGAACACGCAGAGATCGAGCGCGCGAGCTTCCACGGACCTCGCGTCGTAGGCAAAGCCGAAGTGTCGGACGTCAAGGAACCGAGCGTTGCCGATCGGCTACGCAATTGCGTGGCCGAAATGCAGTCGCGCTCAGCAGAGCACGCGGAAAAACTCGAACAAGGGATCGCGCAGGGCATTACGCGCGCGATGCATCTGTGATGGGGAAGGGTACGTGGGAGCGTTCCGAAGACGGTAAGTCGTGGATTCGGATTCCCGACGGCAGGACTGGACCGGCGCTTGATGGTGAAGGCGCAATTACTGTGGAAATGTTTGGCGAATCGGAATCTCCGCCGCCTGAACCCGCTCCTGGACCGAGCTATTCACATCATACCTTCGTGTACGAAACCGTCGAAAGCATGGCTAGCTTGCGCGTTGCAATCGAGGGTAAGGACGGCGCTTCGATGAGCATCGACCCAAAGGCGCCAGCAGCCGACCCGAAAGAACCGACCGTTGCCGACCGTCTACGAAACTGCGTGGCCGAGATGAAATCGTGCGCTTCCGAACGCGCGGAGAACCCGGAACGGCGGCCGACGATGCACCGCTGACACCAGCTACGAGACAAAGAGAAGAGCCCGGCAAAGGATCGCCCGGGCTCTTTCGTTTTCCGACGCAGGCTTGCGACGGAAATCTATTTGTAGCGGTCACGGTTGAACCACCACCGCAGTGCGTCTCGCGACGCGAACAGGTCCGTCCATCGGCCGCCGAAGAGAAAGTCAGCTACGATAAGAAAAACGTTCATACCATCGTACCGCCGTAACTGCCGACGATTCTCGCCGGGCGTGCGCTCCGCGAGTGCGCGCGATAGTCGATCTTCGTACTCTCCCATACGCTACATCTCTCCGAACATGTTGCCGCCGATGGACGGACCGCCGCCATAACCGCCACCGCCGCGATTCGGGAAGATGTGGCGCATGATGACCACCCCGAAGAACATGAAGATTGCGACGATGATCAGGAGCACCATGAAGATGCCACGAAACACGTTCTCCCCGACCGACCGGCGGTAGACGCCCGTATAGGGACCGGCGAATTGCCACTCGCCCGTCTGTTTATCGAGGTCGAGCATCGACGTAAACGACACCGTCTTGCCGACGAGCGCCGCGTAGTCACCGTACTTTGCGGCGCCCTGCGCGAAGACGTCGTACGTAGGCAGCGGTTCGATGGTGCCGTGCCACTTCACGACCGCGACGTCCTTATCTGCGGGCGTCAGCGCTGCAGAGTCGATCACCGGCAAGAGGTCGAGCAGGCGGACAGATGAGAACACGGTCGCGCTTCCCGGCTTGCATGACATCACTGCGTAATTTACCGTACCGAGGGCCTGCGCATCGTAACGAGCAGTTCCGAACTTCGATGGACAGATCACCGCATATTGCGCGTAGTCAAGGGCCAGGGCGCTGCGCTGCGACGTGTGTGTCTGCATCACGCCGTTGCTGTCGGTACTTTGCGAGGCCTGCGTGGTCGAGACGAAGAGCTTAGCTCCGTATTTGTCCACCGAAAGGTGGTCGAAGTCGTCGCAAAGCTGCCGCGCGAACGCGTCTGAACATTTCGTAGCCTGGTAGATGACATCGGCCGCCGTGTTCGTGCTGAACGCCTGCGGCTTCGCGTCGGGCTTCGTTGATACGTGCATGCCGACCAATTCGGCGACCCCGCCGGCGAACACGAGCAAAACGAGCATGGAAAAAGACCACGCCGGGATACGCCACCATGTGCCACCGCGTTGCTTGTCGCGAACGATGCCGATGACGCCACGAATCCAGAGGACGAATACTGCGATCTCGACGATGAGTATGAGTATTTCCGAAGGCGACATTATTTCACCACCTGCACCGGATTCGGCGTACGCGTGGACTTCGAATGCGCAGCAACGACTGCGGCGAGGACTGCGGAGGTTAGCATGTTACTGGCCTCCGGCGCGGCCCGTCGCCAGACAGTTCATCATGCGCTGCGCTTGTTCGTCCGCGGTCCGATCCGCTGTGACGTTGAAAGCGGTTGATGCAACCGTGGATGTCGATGAAGGGGCGCCTCGTGACGATTGGAACAGAAACGCAGCGAATGTCAGCGCCGTCGAAACGAAGACGTAGAGCGCGATTGCGCAGATGCTGACGAGGAGAAATGCTGGGAGACGCTTCTTGACGTAGGTCCATGCGTCCGCGTCCTCGGCTTTCTCGAACGAACGCTCGCGCTCGAACCACTCCGCGGAGAAGGGCGTTACGTCCCCGGTGCTGCGTTCGCGGATACGCTCGATCGCGTTCATGTAGGCGCTGCTCATGTTAGTGATTTCCTCCGTCCCAGCCGTTTGCGACCGGATTTGCACCGGCGAGAAGAGCGGTGTCTGTGGCGTTGCCGAGCGCGTGGCCCGCGGCCGAACCGAACACCCAATCTACGAACTTGCTCGCGCCCTCGACGAAGCGCACCGCAACTGGAAGCGTTTGATTGACACCGCTCGTGAACGAGCTTTGTGCCTTCGCCTCGGTATTGCGACAGGACAGATAAACCGTCGGCCCTCCGAGGACGAGTACGGCGAGCGCCGCGAGTTTCAAGTAATACATCTTTGTGTTTGTCCTTTGTGTCTTTGCTACGCGATGCGATGCGTTCGCATCCGTCGATGGATCGATCACATTTTTCAGGTCAAAAGTCAAGTAAAAGACCGTGTTGCTGGCCTGCATCGCGTCGGGGACGGCGAGCGTGTATGCCGTAAAGCGCGCGTCAATCACGATTCCGCTCCCGATCACCGAGGCTTTCATGGGCCATGTTCGTTCGGAACGCGAATCTCCAATCGTAGATACAGACCATGAGAGCTGTGACGATAATCCCGATGGTCTCGGGCCATGAGATGCTCGGGTTCGCGTAGACGCAGATGAGCGCCGCCGGGAGCCCGACGTACGTCAACGCTCGAAACGGCCAAAGGGCTTTTGCCATTTCTTCGAGTCTGTCGCCGGGCATCGCGCTCACCAGTTGATGGAGGGCGCGATGGAACCCGGAGCGGGCGTCGGCAGCGTGACCGAAAGGGTCGGACTGGGAACGAACGGATTGATGGTGTAGCCCGGTCCGCGAGCGTACACGGACCCCGTAGCCGCGTTCGTGCTGACCACCTGGGCGTTGAGCGTATCCGTGCCCGTGCCCGTATAGCTTACGGTCTGATTGCACGCTGGCCACGAATAGATCATCCAATACGACGACGACGGATTCGTCGACGCGCACGTCGTTCCAGAACCCGGGCCATCCTGCATCGAAAGCGTCGCCGTCGTGTTTGATGCCGTGGCGATGACGACGCCGTACTGATCGCCGTTTCCGTCTTGGTATGCTTCGGAGCAGTTGCCGATGTCGGAACCATTTGGTTGCGACGGGTTGCCGCAGCCCGAATAATCGCTCGCCGCTCCGACGATCTGATAGCCCTCCGCATCGTATGCCGCGAGCGAAAGCGTGCCGCTTCCGCCAGTGCCCGGCGTGAACACCCCGGATTCAGTCAGTTGGAAACCGTACGGAATGCCGCCGAGCGAAAGTTGAAGCGTATTCGCGTTGCCGATATTCCCGCTCGTCGAAAAGCCGTAACCGCTCGCATAGTCAAGCAAATTGCTGCTGAGAGCCGGCCCCGTACCATTCGCACCGGCGTACGTCGTCATGAGCGCTTCGAACGCCGTGTTCGTGAGGTATGGAAAGAAGATGCTCTCGACGCAGTATGTCGCGCCGTTGCTTTGCGAACAGCCCGGGGCGGTCGGCGTGAGGTTCCATGCGATGAGGCTGCCGTACGGCGTGTACGTCGTGCCGGGTGCTGGAAGCTGGCCGTTACTCATCGGCGCGGTCAGAATCTGCAACGTCGCCGATTCAGTCGCCGGCGAAATGTATGCGGGACGCTTGAGGGCGCCCGAAGACGACGATGCTTTCGATGGTATTTTGATGGTCAGCGTCTTCGTCGAGCCCGAAGTTTTCGCGCTCGATGTCGGAGGAACCGAGGGAGCCCCGCTGCCTCCAGAGCACCCCGCGATGAGAGCCGCGAACGACACGATTGCGAGATAGTGCTTCATGGCTTCCGTCCTTTCTCGTTCGGAACGACGACTGTCGTTGTGTTGATAATTTCCAATTGCGCCGAATTACCGAAGCTGTCCGAGACCGTGGCATAGCAGGTTCCACCGTTCACGCTCGATCCTAAAATTGTCGAGTTCAAAATCGCGTAAGTCGCGACGCCCGAGCATCCCGATGCGGTGAATGCGCCGCTGTATCCGGGGTCCGAAATCGTCGCCGTGAAGGTTGCCGGCGCAGGCGCACCTGCGGCCGTCTGGTTCAAGTACACCACTGACCGAGAAATCGAGATCGGTCCGGGCGTCGGGACGCTCGTTGGCAAAGGGCCGGGTGTCGGTGAGTTTGTAGGCTGCGGTGAAGGCGACGATGTCGGTGCGCTGGTCGGATCGACGTTTGGCGTGATCGCGGTCGCGCCGGGAGCGAATGGCGACATGCCGCCGCCGCTGCACGCCGTGAGCGAAAGGATAGCGAAAAGCACGAAATGTTTACGCATCTTCAACCTCGCGATCTACGCGGATGCAGCGCTTGTGTAGCCCGTGGACCTTTAGTGTTCGGGGAAAGTGTGGATTGAACGGGGCGATCTCGATGAGCGCCTCTAATCCGTCGTTGGCGCAACCGACGCGAAACGTCGCTTCGCCCTTCTCAATATCGTAGAGGGTGATCGTGCCGTTCGGATTGTAAGTCACTGCGCCGCCCGGCGACGTACTAGTCGGCGTCGCCCGCGGATTTTGCGGCACGTGAGACTCGCACGCCGTCGAAGACATCAGCGCGAACAGCGCAGCGGCGATCTGCCTAAGCGCCAGCATTTGTTTCATGGTTTGCCACCAGTCAATGGAATCGAAGAGAAGTCTTGGCACGCCTTTATCGATGATGCGGAAACGTCGGGAGCGAACCAGATGTTGTTGAGCGACGACGTGCTGGCGTTGAGCATTCCGTATTGCGAGACGAGCAACGAGCAATGTGCGTACTCGCGCGCGACGACGCGCTGGCCCGCGAGCCGACCGAACCACGTCGCCGCGCCCACGAGATGTGTGCCGGCTTCGAGGTAGTCGTAGCTCACCCGAGTCGCGACGGGCGCGCGATGCAGTGTGCTCGCGATGATCGCGTCCCACGCAAGACCACCGGCTACGAGTGTCGGCAAACCGCCGTGCGCACTAACCGCCGCCAGAGGGTCAATCTCAAATGAGTGGGGAGCGCCGAAGGAAAACGTGACGACGTTCGCCGGAACGTATGTCGGCGGAGCCGACCAACACTCTTGCATGCCCTGCCACGTTGTGCATCCTGTTTCGAGCGGGTGGACTGCATGCGTCCAGAGATCGGCGTACTGCGCGCGCGAGCCACGAAGCCCCACCGCCGTAATCACGCCATCTAGAAACTGCGTGCCGAGCTTCATGTAGAATGCGCGGCGTTCGACGGGATCGCGCGGCACGAAAGCGATTCGACCGCAAAATACGCGATGCTTGCACGGGTCTTCCGGCCCCTTCGCCGAGATGTACGAAACGGTCGATGAAGGGGCGGGTGACGGCGTAGCGGTAATTGCCGCGGCCGCTATGATTGCGCCCAGCACTATTTCGGAAACTCTGTGTTGGCGGCGTTTTCGAGTTCGATTACGCCGTGCGCAGCGTTGCCGCCGGCGCGGTATCCGCACGGCCAACGGCGTGTGAGTTCATACCACGCATACGAAATCACGAGGTTCTCACCGACGTACGCGGCGGATGATTGGGAACCGAAGACGCGGATGCCGATGCTGCCGTGTCGAACGGCGTTACCTACCGACAGCCCGTTTGCAACGTCAGAGAGGCCGTCGAAACCGAGCGCGGCCTTATCGGGACACGCATGCGACTTCGAGCCAATCTGCTCGACGTTTTGCGCAGCATCGTACGTCCACGACGTCGATCCGTTGCGACCGTCAAATGCGGCATTCGGATCGCCGCCGACTGCCCACGAGAATTTCCATGGCGAGAACGGCTTCGGCGACGGGGTGACGAGGGCGCGGATCGTCGCTGCGTCAAACGCGAGGCCCGCGGGAAGCTGCGTGCCGGCTTGCGGTAACGAGCCGCTCGGCATCGAGACGTTCCCGAGCGTGGAGGTTACGGTTTGCGGAGGTAGCTGTACCGGCGTCGGTGAGGGAGAAGGCGATACTATTACGATCGCTGCGAGTGCAAAGGAAGCGAACATTATTCGTCGCCCCCGCCGACGCCGATGTTACAGACGCCGACGAAGTCCCCGCTGATATCGGATGTGAATGGAGCCATGCTCGAGACGCTACCCCGCGATTGTGAAAAGAGCCGGCCGTCGCGTCGTAGCGACCTCCGCTTGCTGCTCTCTACGCGGAGCGGTGCGGCCCGCGAACTTGGGCGCGCATATTCGTTTAGTAATTGCGGCGAACGGGTCGCCGCGCTTCGTGAGTCTAGTTTACGGGATCATTGCGATGGATCGCAACCTGCGGATCGATACTTTAACGCATTGCCACGCATCGTTGCGCAGCGGTCGTGCTATATTTCGATCCGATTATGACTGCGAAAAGTAAATCGGCGAAGGGGGCCGGGCGAAGAGCATCATCCTCGATTCCGAGACCGACGCGATGCTGGACGAACTCGTTGGTGTGCTCTATATGCCAAGAGAAAGACGTGCGGCTCTCAGCCGCTCCGAGGTCGTGCGGCGACTCATCCGCGACGCGCACGGGAACGTGGCCCGCAAGAGGTAAGGTCCTGCGCGGGATCCGATGAAAGGCGGGCCGTACGGCTCATCTTCGTGAGCAGGTCGACAGGCGCCGCGGAAAGCATTTTCACAAAATGACTAGACGTACTAAAGGGCTCTTATTGCTTGTGGCGATAGCGTGCGTCACTTTCCCTTCGAGACTTCTCGCGCAGACTGTTCCGATGGAGAAGTTTACCGCCGACGAAAAGGCGTATCCGTCCAGCGTTGTAGCCGCCGACCGGAAATGCATCCTCACCGATCCTTCGCAGCACGACGAAGTAATCAAGGCGTGCGCGACGGCCGCGAATCTCATCGCGAAATTCGCCGTCGACCATCATGGTAGCTTGTCGAATGACCAGATGGCTTGGGGTGTCATGCAGGAGGCGGAGAACAACTCCCAGGCCAGCAGCGCGGCGTGTCAGGCCGGAGCGGCGGATATAGCGAACCGATTCATGAGTCGCGTACAGTACGAATATCAAACTGTCGCTGCGACGAAATCGGCCTACAGCGCGGAAGCGCAACAACGCTTGACCCACCTGCAGTCCTGTTGATCGACGCGAAGGCACTTGCCGCCGAGCGTTGGTTCGGGTACGGCCGATGGGATGCGCCTTATTGGTTCGTTGGAATGGAACCTGGCGGCGACGACACGCATGCGTCATACGACGCCTGGCTCGCGCTAGGCGCCGGTGAACTCATCGATTGCCGCTCGCATCACCAATGGGAACTTGAAACCAAAGGAATCGATAACCCCGATTGGACGAAATGGCACCGACGCGAGAGGCCGAACGTCACGCAGTCGACGTGGAGGTCGCTGATACAAGCCCTGCTCGCCTTCAAAGGCGAGCCTTCCGATCTCGAATCGGTGCGAGTCTATCAGCGCGATCGCTGGGGGATGCTTGCCGACGAGACGGCGGTCATCGAATTGAACGCACTCCACGCGCCGAGCAGCGCGGCGAGAGTTGATCGTGAAACGCATCGCCCGCAGCGCATTCGTACGATCCGTGAACGCATGGCGCAGTTTCGACCGACGTTTGCCGTTTTCTACGGCAACGGCTACCGGCCGTCCTACGAGCAGATCGTCGGCGGGCCATTTGGTGAGGACGGGTTCGCGCGTAGCGGCAATACGATTTGCGCTCTCGTGCCGCACCCCGCGCGATCTGGAAAGAGTAGAGAGTGGTGGGACGAATTCGGGCAGCGTTTGCATTCGACGTCTTTGATTCACACGTCGTCGAATGCGTCGTCTGAATAGATGATTTGCCAGGGCTGGACCTGATCGACCAGTCCTTCTCTGAATCGCTCGGGCTTCATCGCGTCACGCATTCTGACTGGAATCTCCGTGATCGTCAGCGGCGCAGTCATTGCTGCTTGTATCGAACGAATGAGAACCTCTTCGATGAAGCGATTCAAGCGATTCAGAATAGCCGGAATGAAGAAGGTCAACGGCAGCCCGAACACCTCGGGCTCCCTGACATCGAACTGATCCCCGGGTTTGCGCACGTACTGAATACGTGGCGCGACGAACGGCTTGTGCTCTAAGTTGTTGCGAGCCACCGTGAGGGGCTGCAACCACTTCCGCGTCTCGCGCAGATAGTCGGAGAGCATCGGATCCGTCGTTTCAAGCGCCGTCGCGCCCGCTTCGAAGTTCTTATCCTCCTGGAACATGAACCCGATGTCGATTCCAAGGAGTTTGGTGAGGCCCTGAAACTGCTTTGCCGTGTTGGCGCCGTCTCGAATAATGATCTCGATATTGTGCGAGAGCGCGTCGTCGATGGTCTCATCGACGTGAATTGCGTTCTGATAGCGGATGATCTCTCCACGAGAAATGCGGCCGACGTGATCGTTCCAGAGGTCTAGCGTTTCCCGACCGATGCGTCGAAGCGTCGCCAGGTCGTTCAAGGCGGAGTGATACGCGGTGTTAAACGCTTCGACGTCGGCTGGCTTACTGAGAACTAGATCGCGCAGGTGGAGCGGCGTCATCCACAGTCGGGAGACGAACGGCGTCGACGTGCCTTCGTCCGCAAGATGAGCTATCGTAAATTCCTGGTGCGGCTGTCGAACCGTCAGATTGCTACGCTTGGCGATCTGCTCGGCGAACGTCTCGAAGTCATCGAACGACATGGGTAACACCGAGGAAATCTGCTGGTCGTTCTTGAGTTGGGTCGTCATCGTCGAAACGCGGATCGGTGCGAAGGTCAGCAGGCCTTCGAGCGGCAAGGGACCTTCGAGGATCACGATGCCGCCGTCTTGCCATCGTTGATAGAACAGCTTGCCGAGAAGCTCTTTTTCCGACGATTCGATGAGGAAGGGCGGCGTCGCTACCGGCTCGGTCTTTTGAAGTTCGACGAGACGACCCGCGAGGTCGAACTGATAAAGAATGACCACATCCTTGTTCGGGGGAACGCCCACGACAGCGGCGTTCATGTCGGGACGTTCGAATGAAGGCGCGTAGAACGCCAACTGGCCGATGATGAAGCCAATCAGCCGGTTCAATGAAAACGCGCTCGTCGACGTCGTCACCATGTGCAACAGCGCGGGCGAAACGAAATCACGCTTTCCTCGCGCGGGAGGTAGCCAGTCGCCTGGCATCGTCAGATCCGGCCCGAACGTCACGAGATAGTTGATCGTGCCTCGGTTCAGCACGGCTACCATGTCCGGCCACAGATCGGCTGACCTCTCGCTATTGAAGCGCCGCATCATCTGAGCTATTGAGTCCAACGATTGCGCGGAACTCGCGGCTATGACCGCTCCGAGCGTGACGGTCGAACCACTCGGGTCCTTGCTCAGCGTCTTTTCCAACGCTTTGACTTGCGCGATGCATTCGTAGCCGGCGCGGAGATTCGCCTCGTCCAACTGCACGCATGCGAACGCAGCAACCGCGACGGCGTCAGCATCGATTTCGCCGTCTTGAATCGGCGAAGTCGCGATGACCGTGACGGGACCGACGCGCGTTCCCTTTGCATCGCGAATCGTCGCTCGACCGACGTGAAACGACGTCAGCCGGTCGGCGAGAGTCTTAGTAAGTCCCTCGATGAAATCGTCGCCGGTAAGAGTGCTAAGGTTTCGGCCGGCGTCCCGTATGATCTCGTGCAGTGCCAGCATCGGTAGCCAGGAGATGCGCCAGGGATTCTCCGAACACCTGTTCGCCTATGAGCAGGCGGTACCAGGAGATCGAAGAGCGACGCGCGCGCGACATCGCTGGGGCGAAGACGACGCTCAAGGCGCTGGGTGATCGGGAGCGAGCCTATCTAATGATGTGGCTCCTTAAATATTTCGAGGATTCGGGGACGATGCGGTCACCGCAGGCGGGGAAGGCGCGGCGGACCATCGTCCTCGATGGCGAGGAGTTTTGGCTCGTGCGTATGCCTGACCGGCAACGCTAAGACTTCGACCCACTTCGGAGCGTTGCTACAATACGGGACGACGTGATCCGAATGTCCCGGAAGCGTTCCGCGTCGACCGAGGAGAACTTGGGCCGTGATGTCGCTACCCGGGTCGGCGAATTTCGCTTTTCTCACGCGCTATGATGAGGCATTAGTCAGGGTTGCAGCCCTGGCCGAGCGCTATTTTCCGGACGATCCCGTGACCTCTGTCATGAAGGTTCGCCAATTCGGGGAACTGCTCGCGCGCGAGACCGCGGCGCGGCTCGGAGTCTTTCTCTCGGGCGAGGAATCGCAGGTCGATCTCCTCGCGCGCCTCAGTCGCGAGAGCGGCGTGCCCCCTGAGGTGACGGATCTCTTTCACTATATACGCCGGATGGGCAACGTCGCGATCCACGAGCATCGGGGTGACCATACTGTATCTCTTGCAGCGTTGAAGATGGCTTGGCAGCTTGCGGTTTGGTTTCATCGCACGTTCGGCGACCGCAGTTTCAAATCGGGTGCATTCGCTCCGCCCAAACCGCCGCCGGATCCGACCGTTACTCTTCGGGAACAGTTGGAGGCACTTCGCAAGGAGCGCGATGCAAGTATGTCCGCCGCCGAGTTGGCCGAAGCGCGTGCAGCCGAAGCGGAGGCTGCGCGTCTCGGTGCCGAGGAGCGCGCGCGAAAAGAAGCTGAGGAGCGCGCGTTTTGGGAGCAATATGCGGCGGAAGCTGAAGCGAAGGCGGCGCCGAAGTTCGCCATGCTGCAAGCAGAGACTATGGCGTTGCCTCTTGCGCAACGATCCGAGCGGCGCTCCGCTGTACTCCAAGCCGCGAGTGGCATCGTTCTGGACGAAGCGGAAACCCGCGTGCTTATCGATGAACAGTTGCGTTTACGTGGCTGGGAAGCCGATACGCAACGGATCCGATACTCCGCGGGCGTACGTCCGGCGAAGGGGCGGAATCTCGCCATTGCGGAGTGGCCTACCGAAAGCGGTCCTGCGGATTACGCGCTGTTCATAGGCACGACGTGCGTCGGGGTAATCGAAGCGAAGCGAAAGCGTAAGAACGTTTCTGCTGCAATTGATCAAGTCGCGAGGTACGCTCAATGCTTCCGCGCAGAAGCTGGGATCGATTTCGCTCGGGGCTCACCGTGGCCGGCGGAATCTAGTGCGGAATCACAGCTTCCGTACCGGATTCCGTTCCTCTTCGCGACGAATGCGCGACCGTATCTGAAGCAGATCGAAACAGAATCCGGCATCTGGTTTCGCGATGTCCGTCAACCGACGAACCTACGTCGACCGCTCGTCGATTGGTTCACGCCGCAGGGTCTGGAAGAACTCATTGGCACGGATAAGGCGAAGGCGCATGCCGACCTCGAAGCGATGCCATTCGACTTCGGCTTTCAACTGCGCGATTATCAGGAACGCGCCATTCGAGCAGTCGAGGACGCCGTTTCGGACGATGCCGCACGGGCGGCGCTTCTTGCGATGGCGACCGGCACTGGCAAGACGAAACTCGCGATCGCGATGCTTTACCGACTGCTAGCCTCGAAGCGATTCCGCCGCATCTGCTTCATCGTGGATCGTCGCGCTCTCGGAGAGCAAGCGGAAGGCGAATTCACGACGACGCGCGTCGTCGGAGTTCGCACGTTCGCAGACATCTTTGGTTTGAAGGGGCTTGACGATATCGGTATCGACCCCTCGACCAAGGTGCATATCTGTACCATTCAAGGACTCGTAAAACGCGTGTTGTTCGCGGCCGATCCGAAGGACGTGCCGTCGGTCGACCAATACGACCTCATGGTCGTCGACGAATGTCACCGCGGATACCTTCTGGATCGCGAGATGTCCGAGACTGAACTCGTCTTCCGCGACGAGGCGGACTACGTCAGCAAGTATCGCCGCGTATTGGAACACTTCGACGCGGTGAAGATCGGCCTCACGGCGACGCCGGCGCTGCACACCACGGAGATATTCGGCGACCCGATCTTCACGTATTCATATCGTGAAGCCGTCGTCGACGGTTGGCTCATCGACAGCGAGCCACCGATTCGCATACAGACCGCGCTCTCCGCCGACGGGATCCACTTCAAGCGCGGTGAGGAACTTCGGCTCTTCGATCCCAAGACGGGGGATCTCGATCTGGCGCATGCGCCCGACGATCTGGACTTTGACATCGCCGAGTTCAACAAGCGCGTCTTGACTCGCGAGTTCAACCGCGTAGTGGCTGAGGAGTTGGCAAAGCACATCGACCCTAGTCTGCCGGGAAAGACGCTCGTGTTCGCGGCAACGGATGGTCACGCCGACATCCTCGTCGACGAATTGAAGAAAGCGTTCGAAGTTCAGTACGGCTCCATCGATGACGCGGCAGTGAAGAAGATTACCGGCAGCATCGACGCGCCCGGAAAGGCGATCAAGCGCTTCCGCAATGACGCTAATCCCAAGGTCGCAGTCACCGTGGACCTGCTGACGACGGGCGTTGACGTCCCGTCCATCATGAACCTCGTCTTCGTCCGCCGAGTGAATAGCCGCATTCTCTTCGAGCAGATGCTCGGGCGAGCCACGCGCAGGTGTGACGAAATCGGGAAGGAGACGTTCCGCATCTTCGATGCTGTGGGGATCTACGACGCGTTAAGAGACTTCACGACGATGAGGCCTGTGGTCGTAAATCCGTCGATCTCATTCGAGACGCTTTTCCACGAATTGACGGAAGTCTCCGACGAGAAGCACCGTGTGCTCGTTCGCGACCAAATTCTCGTGAAGCTCCGCCGCCGAATCAGTCGGCTTCATGAAAAGGCCCTGGAACAGTATGAGGCCCTGGCCGGCGAAACGCCGCAAGACACGTTGAAGCGAATCGCGGGCGCGACTCCAGAGGACCTTGCAAAGTGGGCACAGGCGAAGACTGGACTGGGTAAGATTCTGGATTGGGAACCGGAGGGCGCCGGCGCTGCGAGCGTTTCTTTGGTCGTCTCCACGCATCGCGACGAGCACCGCTCGACGACTGTCGGTTACGGTGGTGCGGAACGTCCCGAAGACTACCTCGTAGCCTTCGCAGCGTTCGTTCGGGACAACGAAAACAAGATCGCGGCGCTGCGCATCGTAATGCAGCGGCCGCGCGATCTCTCACGCGAGTCGCTGAAGGAACTGGCGATGGCGCTCGACGCCAACGGTTTTCCGGAAGCCATGATACGTGCAGCGTTTCGCGACGCGCGCAACGAGGACATCGCCGCATCTCTGGTGGGATTCGTGCGACGGGCCGCGCTCGGCGACGCGCTCGAGCCGTGGGCGGACCGCGTCCATCGCGCGGTTGCGCGCATCCTAAAGCGACAGGCCTGGACTCAACCGCAGCGCCAATGGCTTGAGCGGATAGCCCGACGAGTGGCGGAGATGGGCGTCGCTGACCGGACGGCTCTGGATGAAGAGCAATTCAAAGTGGCCGGCGGCTTCGCGCGACTCAACAAGATCTTCGATGGTAAGCTTGAGATGATTCTTGCCGACATCAACGACGAAGCATGGAAGGAAGCAGGTTGAACCTGAACAGCAACGGTACGCGCGAAATCGTCACGAAGCTCTGGAATCTCTGTCATATTTTGCGTGACGGTGGAATTACGTATCAGGCGTACGTCACCGAACTCACTTATCTGCTTTTTCTGAAAATGATGCAAGAGACGGAACGCGAGGCGGCGCTACCAAAAGGCTTTCGGTGGAACGACCTGATATCGCGCGAAGGCGAAGACCTTTTGACGTTCTACCGCACTTTGCTCCTCAAACTGGGTACTGAAACAAAAGGCATAGTCCGAGAAATATTTGCTGATGCTCAGACCGGTTTGAAGCGGCCCACAGATCTTAAGGAACTCGTCACGCAAATCAATCGCCTGGATTGGTTCTCGGCGAAACAAGACGGCCTCGGCGATCTCTATGAGGGGTTGCTGGAGAGGAACGCAAACGAAAAGAAGTCGGGTGCCGGGCAATACTTCACGCCCCGCCCCTTGATTGATTGCATGGTGCGGGTACTAAGGCCCGAGCCTGGTGAGATCGTCCAAGACCCCGCTGCCGGAACAGGCGGATTTCTAATTGCCGCGGATCGCTTCATTAAGGAACGCACGGATGATCTCTTCGCTTTAAAGGCTTCAGAACAGCGCTTTCAACGTGAAGATGCGTTTCGCGGTTTGGAACTCGTGCCCGACACGCATCGGATGCTTCTGATGAATTTAATGCTTCACGACATCGGCGGAAGTCACGTGCTCGGCGGCGATGCACTGAGTCCCGCTGGTGAGGCTCTCGGAAAAGCTGATTTAATACTTACAAATCCACCTTTTGGGACAAAAAAGGGCGGAGGTCGCCCAACTCGGACCGACTTCAGTATCACGGCTGATTCCAGCAATAAGCAGCTCGCGTTTATTGAGCACGTAGTGCGCGCATTGAGGCCTGGGGGTCGCGCGGGGGTTGTTGTCCCTGACAACGTTCTCTCGGGCGAAGTCGGGCATGAATTACGTTCATGGCTAATGGAATTATGCGACGTCCACACCATTCTACGATTACCGCTAGGGTTGTTCTATGCCCAAGCAGTGAGAACCAACGTCGTTTTCTTCTCTCGTGGGCAATCCGAAAAACGAAACACGTCGACAGTGTGGGTGTACGACCTTCGGGCTGGCCAACCGGCATATGGCAAGAAGCGCCCATTCAGCGCAGCGGACCTGGCTGAGTTTGTGAAATGCTACGGCGACGATCCTCTCGGAAAAGCTGCGAGAAGTGACTTGGGGATAGACGGTCGTTTCAAAGCATTTTCGCGCGACGAAATCGCTCGCCTTGGAGACGAGCTTCACTTGACGTGGCTCCGTAGCAACGATGAAGAGGCTGAATACTCGCTAGAAGAGCCTGAGGATATCGCCGAAGCGATGTTAGAACACTTGAATCAGGCAACCACAGAAATCGAGAAACTGGCAGCTTCGATCCGCGAAATGCCGCTGGAGTTGCTTGATGAACACTGATGCGGTCCCGTTAGAGGTCGCGTTGAGTGATGTCGCCACGCCCATCAATGAGCGAGCATCGCCGCGTGAAGCACCGGACATCCCCTTTATCGGATTAGAGCACATCACCTCTTATTCCGGTCAGCTTATCGGCACTGGGACGACGGCTGACGTTTCAAGTAGCGTAGCAAGATACTCCGAAGGAGACCTTCTTTATGGTCGCTTACGGCCATATCTTAATAAGGTGGTTGTGGCTCCGTTTGATGGCGCGGCGTCGGCTGAGTTTATTGTGCTGAGACCCATGTCCGAAAACGTGTCCACGGAATACCTTAGGCTCGTTCTCCGATCGCCGATGTTTCTTGCGTTCACGTCGCAATTGGATCGTGGCGACAGACCACGGGTTAAGTGGGAGCAGATCAATAGATTTCGCTTCGAGTTGCCGTCGCCTTCAGATCAAAGGGCGATAGTCGACACAACTGCTCAAATGATGGAGCGGGTTAAATCTGCTTCTTGCGAGGTCAAGAAGTCAGTGGATCTATCAAGGCTACTTCTTGCACGGTTTACAGCGAACATTTTCGAGACGGCTAGCGAGGAGCATTGGCCAGAGATTCCTTTCGGACAATTGATTGCTGAGATGCGAAATGGGCTAGCGACGAAGCCGGCAAATGAGCCGCCTGGAATTCCAATTCTGAGGATTTCATCTGTACGTTCCTTTACCGTCAACCTCGCCGACGTGCGTTACCACACGCTACTAAACGGCGACGCAAAGTATTTGCTGCGCAATAGAGATTTGCTGTTCGTGCGCTTCAACGGAAATGCGGAACTGGTTGCTGGATGCGGGATGGTGAGAGAAATTACGGGGGATATCGTATACCCAGATAAACTGATTCGCGTACGTGTTGATGAATCGAGGGTCTTGCCGGAATACATCGAGTTGATATTCGCTGGCGAGAAAATGCGTCAGGATGTGTCAGTATTCGTTCGCACTGCCGCTGGTCAGCATGGTATCTCGGGAGGCGATCTAAAGCGCGTGTCCCTCCCAATCCCTCCGATTGGAACGCAGCGAAGGATCGTGAAGCGCTTTGCCGTGGTCCGAGACGGAATACTGCGTGTGTTGCATCAATGCGACCGCGCTGCTGCTCTTGCTTCAAAGATGGAAGGCGCGATCCTTGCCAGAGTCGTGACCGTGGCAAGCATTTAAGAGCCTAGGTCTTCGTCCGCGAACGTTATCACGTAGCTTTCGGACATGTGCCGGCGCGAAATGTTGTTGTCGGCCAGCGGCATGAACTCGCCGCGCTCAACGCTGACGACACGCATATCGTATGCGAGTATTCGTAAGGCGTCCTGGTAATTCTTAATCGTAAAAGGCGTTGACTCGTTGTGCGCCGCGTATATCGACGCGACGGTTAGACGCTGGCCCCGAAACGCCGATGGTAGCTCCTTCGTTAGACGCTGCATTGGCGTCTCGCCACTTAAAGGTAGTTTAAGACCGCCCTCGCCGGGGTTGAACTCAAAACTCGCAACGCCGTCTTGGTCGACGTCAGACGAGGCTCGGGCCATAATGCCTTTCATGATCTTTTGCGCCGGATCTAGATTCTTGGTCGCAAACATGATGTGATGATCGACTGCGCCCGTCGGCTTGCGAAACCGGTACTGAAGCACGTGTTTCGCTCCGATGTCGTATAGCGCGTCCCGCATCCCACCGAGCAATATCCGCTCTCTCGCTTCTTCGTCGGCGCTTCGAGTAAGCTCAGTCCGTGCCGCCTCGACGCGCTCGGCACCGAAGAGTGCGTTCATGTGTGAGCGAACCTTAGAGTTGCGTACCGCCGCGTTGATTCTGTTGAAATTGAAATAGAAGGCGATTTCGCATCCCCAGTCCTTGAGGATCGCTTGCATTAAGTCGCGCGTGAGACCGGCGTACCCAAAGGGATCAAGAAACATGAACGTTGGAATGAGAGAGCGAGTTTTGAATAAGTCTTCGATTTGTTTGCGCGCAGACTCGCCATGGGAGATCTTCGGGGCATACGCAAGTGAGTCGACGCCGTCGAGACCAGCGAGGGCCTTCGACAACGACTGAGCCGCATCGGGGTCCTTGTCCTCGAACAGCATGAGCGTGATCTTGCGCAGTTGCTCGTCGGCTAGCACGGTGCGTGCGATCTGAAGAGGCGTCGATTCTGTGCCGTCGGCGTAGATGCCGGGGCCCGCGAAGAAATCGAAGTAACCGATCTTACCGCTGCGCGTTTTCGTCTTCATCACTCTCGCCCACGCGGTGAAGTAGTCGACGACGATTTTACTCTTGACGGCCGAAGCTGTGCGCTGCGCGTTGAAGAAACCCCGAGCTTGGGGCTCGGAGTGAGGCTCGAGTGCCGCCGGCGTCTCGAAATCGGAGAAGAGTGCCGGGCTGTTGGGATCCGCCTTTCTCCTGCGCAAATAGGGTCTCCCGATGGCCTGTTCGCCGACATGTTCAAGGAACACAGGCGCGGCCCCGGCCTCCCTTTGCAGAGGGCGGCTCGACATGTCACACTACAAAACGGCCCGGAATGGGGGCCGGAGGAGCAACAGTGGCCGGCAAGAGCCAGATCGAGTGGACGGAAAACACCTGGAACCCAGTTACGGGATGCACGCAGGTGTCGCCGGGGTGCGACCGGTGCTACGCCATGCGGCTCGTGAACGTACGGCAGGTCAACAATCCACGGAGCCCGCGTTACGGACATCCCTTCGATGAGGTGATGCTACACGCGGATCGTCTCGATCAACCGTCCCGCTGGAAGTCGCCGAGGCGCATCTTCGTAAACAGCATGAGCGATGTCTTTCATAAAGACGTGCCCGATGTTTTCATCGACCGCGTCTTCGGCGAAATGGAGCGATGCGGGCAGCACGTATTTCAGGTGCTCACCAAACGTGCCGAGCGGATGAAACGCTACGTCAATAAGCGCTACAAGGGATCGTCGTGCCCGCCACACATCTGGCTCGGCGTATCGGTCGAAAATATGGATTACGCATGGCGCGCAGAGATGCTCAGAGCGACCGCTGCAACCGTCCGCTGGGTTTCCGCGGAGCCGCTCATCGGCTCGGTATCGGGTCTGGAACTCGACGGCATTGACTGGCTCGTAGCCGGCGGCGAGTCCGGGCCAGGAGCGCGCCCGATGGACGCTCAGTGGGTCCGTGAGTTGCGCGACCAGTGCAAGATCGCCGGAGTGAAATTCTTCTTCAAGCAGTGGGGTGGCGAAACAAAGAAGGGCGGCGGCGAACAGGCCACGCTCGACGGCCGGCGCTGGACGCAATATCCGAGCAAGAAGACGAAGCGGGCCGCCTGATTCAGTCTTCTCGCGCGCTCCGTGGTAGCTAGCGAATTCATCTCATGGGGTTCCCGAACGAGTGAATCCGCTACTTACCCGTGCGCGGAGCGACGCTTTAGGTAACAAGCAATTTCACCTCATAGCCCTGGGCATGATGATGCTCAGCCCACCGGTCGTCTCGCTGCCCGTCAAGCTCCTGCTCTTCGTGATGGTCGACGGTTGGGCGCTGGTCTGCGGAGGCGTAGCCACGAGCTTTAGATGAGTCTAGTGGAGACAGCGTTGACGGATGATAGTAGAACCACTATCATCGTGAGGCTTGGATGAAGCCCGTCCTTTGGGCCGGCAGCTCCGAGAAGGATCTCGAAGGTATGCCAGATGTTCCGCGACTCGAGATTCGCGCAGCGATATTCGCCGCGCAGAGTGGCGGCAAGGTTGGATACTCGAAGCCGATGCGCGGCGACCTCAGATATGTCATGGAGGTCGTTGCTCACGATCGAGACGGCACGTTTCGAGGAATGTACTACGTCGGAAAAGAGTTTATCTATGCCCTCCACTTCTTCCAAAAGAAAAGCAAGCAAGGTATCAAAACGCCGCAAAGGGAGCTCGATCTCATCCGCCGTCGGCTCGCGTGGGCGCGCCATCACGAAAAAACAGGCGGATGAGCCGATGACCTATATCGTGACAGCAAGCGCTTGGGATGGGGAGCCCGACCAAGAAGAGTTGGAGGCGAAGTCGTTTCTCGCTCTTGAAATTCTTCGTCGCATCGAGGCCCTAGGTATCTCCCAGCGAGAGGCCGCAAAGCGGCTCGGCGTCGCTCAAGCCGATATCTCGAAGATCGTCAACTTCAAGGTGTGGGGATTCTCGCTCCCCCGGTTGTCACAACTACTATCGAAGCTCGGCGCTGACGTCGATATTCGCGTACGGGTACGATACACGGATGGCCTAGGTAGCCTTCGTATTGCAACGACGAAGGCTCGCCGAGCCGCATAGTGGATCGGCTGCTTTCTGGCACCTTAGGAAGATTGGGATCAAACGGGCTTGTCGCTGCAGTGGTTGGTGTAGAAACTAATGCCATTGCCGTCGGGATCTTGCATCGAGAAATAATGATGACCGTATAGTATGCCATCTGCGATAGATGATGGTGAATATCCATTATCAATCAGCCTGGCCCTGTAAATTTCCAGATCCGTTTTTGTGGGCCCGGCGATCATCAGATCTAGTCTTTCGCTTCCAAAATCTGGTCTTTGGCCGACATGACTATTCTGCAGCGCGCTGCTCTGGTCGTCGCCCTTTTGAAAGAGCAGCAAATGTGTGCCGCCGCGCAGTTCAACGATCGCCATTCCGGGGAATGTCGCGAATGCGCGGAGACCCAAGCCAATATAAAATTGATAACTCGCCTCGATGCTTTGCACGTGCATGACAAAGTGAGCAAGGGCCGCGGCGGGTAAAAGGTCTTCCATTTCGAGTCCTTTCATGGAATTCGTTAGTGGTTACCTGAGGAGAGCAGTCTTGCCGCACTAGCGTCGCCGTGCTAATCTGACTAACCAGTCGGAAATTATTATGCGACTGTCCAGTCGGAAAAGCAAGAGGGTTGTTGGTGACGCGGAAAAAGGAAATTGATAGGGACAGGGTCCTGGATGCCGCCGAGGCCGTCATCCTTGAATCTGGCGGCCGAAATTTCACGCTTGATGCTGTGGCGGAGCGCGCGGGGATTAGCAAGGGCGGGCTCGTCTATACCTTTGCGACTAAGGATGGATTAGTACACGCGGCGCTAGAGCGAGAAGTGGCCCGCTTTCAGGAGGCAGTGCGTCGGCGACTCGGCAGCAGGCCAACTGGGCCGGTCGAGTTGGTCCTCGCGCATATCGAGGAAGCACTGGACGAGGACGACGCCTCGACTCAACTGGCGTCTTTTCTCATTACCGCCCTGGTGCACGCCCCTGACATGCTGGGGCCGGTGCGACACCTTTACCGCGGACTACTCGATCCGCTTCGATCAGGGCATGGTGAGGTTGCTGAAATACGTCACGCACTACTGGCTGTTGAAGGCATATTTCTGCTCCGAGGACTCGGGTTTGCAGAGGTTTCAGCAGACGAGCTCAAGTCCGTCCTGCTTCACGCACGCAACATCGTTCTTGCGGCCTTGGATACATCGGCGTCCCGACCGCTCTGAGAATAAAAGCCTAACGATGAGTGCAGCGGCGCCTTAGGTACGTAACATTTTCATCTCATAGGCCTTGGGATGATGATGCTCAGCCCGCCGGTCGTCTCGCTACCGGTCAAGCTCTTGCTCTTCGTGATGGTCGACGGCTGGGCGCTGATCTGCGGAGGCGTTGCCGCCAGCTTTAGATAAGGCAAGGTCATCGTGCGCATCTCCGAGGCCCTCGCAACGCAGCGTCCATTCTTTTCCTTCGAGTTCTTTCCACCAAAGGATGACGATGGCGCGCGCGCGCTTTTAGCCACGATCGAACTGCTTGCACCGCTCCGTCCGGCGTTCGTTTCGATCACCTACGGTGCCGGTGGCTCGTCGCGTGAGCGCACGGTCGCGCTTGCCAAGCAGATCGAGCGCGACCTCGGGCTTACGGTGATGGCGCACGTGACGTGCGTGGGCTCGTCGCGCGCGGACCTGCGCGCGCTCTTTGACGATCTTGCTCGTGGCGGCATTCAAAACGTGCTGGCGCTTCGCGGAGACCCGCCCAAGGGGGCGAGCGCATTTGAAGTGGCACCCGGCGGCTTCGCGTACGCGAGTGACCTCGTCGCGATGTTGCGCCGCAATTACGATTTCTGCATCGGCGCTGCGTTCTATCCCGAGACGCATGCCGAAGCGGAAAGTCCCGAGGCCGATCTTGCGCACCTCAAAGAGAAGGTCGACGCCGGCGCGGATTTCTTGGTCAGCCAGCTCTTCTTCGATAACGATCGCTATGCGGAGTTTCTCGCTCGCGCACAGCGGGCCGGCATCGATGTGCCGATGATCCCGGGGCTCATGCCGATTACCAACGCCTCGCAGATTTCACGCTTTACCTCGAGCATCGGCGCATCGATTCCTCCGAAACTTCTGCGCGAACTCGAGTTACGTCGCGAGGATTCGAAGGCGGTCGAGGATTTGGGTGTGGCGTACGCTGCGTTGCAAGCAACAGAGCTGCTCGGCCGCGGTTCGCCGGGGATTCATTTCTATACGCTCAATCGTTCGCCGGCGACGCGGGCGATTGTCTCTGCACTCATCGCCGGGAGCGCATGGCGCCCTAGTTTTGGAGCAGTACACTGATGATCGAACGTGCCGAGGACGTCGACGCCTATCTCGCCGCGCAATTCGTTGGTGATGATCCGGATTTGGAACAAGCGCTCGAGCGCAGCGAAGCCGCCGGCTTGCCGCCGATCGCCGTGTCTGCCGTGCAAGGAAAATTCTTGTATCTGCTTGCGGATCTGCGCGGTGCGCGGCGCATCCTCGAGATCGGCACGCTCGGCGGCTACAGCGCGATCTGGCTCGCGCGGGCGCTCCCGGCCGATGGGTTGCTCCTCAGCCTCGAGATCGATCCCGAGCACGCAGATGTAGCGCGCGCGAATCTCGCCGCCGCCGGCCTCGATGCGGTGACGACGGTGGAAGTCGCGCCCGCGCTCGAGAGTCTCGATCGGCTGATCGCCGAAGGTGCGGCGCCGTTCGATTTGATCTTTATCGATGCAGACAAAGAAAACAATCCCAACTATCTCGAGCGCGCGCTCAAGCTCTCGCAGCCCGGCACGGTGGTCGTGGTCGACAACGTTGTCCGCGATGGCGCCGTCGCCGATCTTTCGAACGTGGATCCGATGGTTGTCGGCGCCCGGCGTGCCCTCGAAATCCTCGCCACGAACCCGCGATTTGAAGCCACGGCGCTGCAAACCGTTGGAGATAAGGGCCACGACGGCTTCGCCGTGGCGATCGTGCGGTAACGGCGTTTCGATTCCGGCAACATTGAGGTAACGTCGGCTGCCTACTGTCGGCGGATGGGCGCATTCGACGCGTTGCTGCGCGAAACGATGGTGCTGGCCGCGATCCTCTGCATTCCGGTCTTAGCGATAGCCGCGCTCGTCGGCACGTCGGTTGCGATCGTGCAGGCGGCAACGCAAGTGCAAGAGCAGACGCTCACGCTCCTGCCCAAAGTGATCGCGGTGGGGTTGACGTTGGCCCTCTTCGGGGCGTTTGGAATGCACGCATGCGCGCAACTCTTCAACGATGCGCTCGCAGCGATTCCGGCACTGGTCTACGGATCGTGACGGCGACGGCGTTGCTGGTCTTTGCACGCTGCGCCGGCTTTGCATCGCGCGCACCCGGGTTCTCGCACCCAAGCGTACCGCACGCAGTTCGCGTGGGAATCGCACTCTTCTTGACCATCGCGATCGTTCCGGGCGTGCGCACAGCGCACGCGGCCGGCGTTATTCTCGCTATCGCATTTCTGGTTGAGTTCTTGCTCGGAAGTGCGATAGGCATGGGCGCGTCGCTCCTATACGACGGGGCGTATGCGGGTGGGCGCATGCTCGACGACTACGTTGGCGTCAAGGCGATGGCACCGAACGTGCAACTGGTTGCGCCGAGCGGCTTCGGACGCGTCTGGTCAATAGCATTTACCGGCGGATACTTTTTGCTCGGTGCTTACCGCGTGACGCTCGTGGCCTTTGCGCGCAGCTTCGACCGTGTCACGCCGGGTGCACCGTTCGACCCGCATGCGTGGCTCGCGTTCGCGTGCACGCTCGCGAGCACGATCGTGCTGGTCGGCGTTGCCGTGGCCGCACCGGCAATTGCACTCGCATTCGTCGTGCAGGTTGCGGTCGCCGCACTGACGCGTACGATTCCTCGTTTCGCCGGTTTCTCGCTCTCGTTTCCACTCGTTTTTGGTGCGGTGTTGCTCGTGACCGCGGTCTCGATTCCGCTCCTCTCTGCTCGTGCCGGCCATCCGCTGTTGCCGTTCCCGGGAAATATACCGTGAGTAACGACAGCGGCGAGAAGACGTTCGATGCACCACCGTCACGCATAGCGAAGGCGCGTCGCGAGGGCAATCTCCCGCGCGCACAAGAGTTTAGCGGAAACCTCGCGTTCGTTGCCGCCGCTGCGGGCGTCTGCGCGATTGCCGCACCGCTGGGCGCTATTGGAAGAGAAGCCTTGCGGCACGCCGTACGCGGCACGCTCGATGTGGGAAGTCTTCTCGCAATCGTCGCGCTCGCGCTGGTTCCAGCGTGCCTGGCAGCGGTTGCGGGCGTCGCGGCCACACTCGTGCAAAGCGGCGGCCTCGTGCCCGTCGCCCCGGCGTTAAAGTTCGAGCGGCTGCAGCCGGTCGAGGGCATCAAGCGCATGCTTTCGCGCGAGGCACTCACCCATGGCGCGCGCGCGCTTTGCGCCTTTACGCTGGCGTCCGTGGCGATGCTTCCGGCGCTGCGCGACCTTGCACGTGCGGGAGCTGTCGCGTTAGCGCCGCAAAGTGTGGCGCTGATCGCCTGGAACGGGGCGCAGCGCGTGGTCTGGGCCGCAGCCGCAATAGGGTTGCTCTTTGCAATTGCAGAGTACGGTGTCGCTCGGCGAACATGGCTGCGCAAGTTGCGCATGAGCCTTGCCGAGCTCAAGCGCGAGCTGAAGGAGCATGACGGCGATCCGATCGCGCGAGGCCGGCGTAAGGCGTTACATCGTAACCTTATGCGCGGTGCGCTCGCCAAAGTAAAAGAGGCGGCGTTCGTCGTCGTCAATCCGACGCACATTGCAATCGCGCTCGACTATCGGCCGCCGGCGGTTGCGGTGCCGACCGTGCTCGTGCGCGCTGCGGGCGAGATGGCCTTGCGCGTGCGCGAGTTTGCGACGGAAGAAGGCATCCCCGTGATCGAAAACGTGACGCTGGCCCGAGCGCTCTATCGCGACGGTGCCGTCGGTGAACCGATCGCCTACGAACAGTACATCGCCGTCGCCGAGATCGTTGCCGCGTTGATCAAGAGCGGGGCGCTCCTATGACGCGCGTGCCGGTGTACGCCTTTGCCGGCGTGCTGCTGGCGATAGTCGGCATCCTCATCGTGCCGCTCCCGCCGGCGCTGCTCGACATCTTACTCGGAATCAACATCTTCGGCTCGGCGCTCGTCCTGTTGCTCGCGGTGACGATCGACGACCCGCTGGAGTTCTCGGCCTTTGCGCCTGCGCTGCTGGTTGCCACGCTCTTTCGCCTCTCGCTCGACGTGTCGGCAACGCGCTTGATCCTGACGCAGGGCGCGACTCCGGGCGAGGTTGGCGCGATCATTCCCGCGTTCGGGGCATTTGTCGTACAGGGTAATCTCGTCGTGGGACTGATCGTTTTCGCGATCCTGATTACGATTCAGTTCGTGGTCATCGCCAGCGGTTCGCAACGCGTTGCAGAAGTTGCGGCCCGCTTCACGCTCGACGCGATGCCGGGCAAGCAGATGGCAATTGATGCCGACGTGCACGCCGGGGCGCTCGACGCGGAAGGCGCGCGTCGCAAGCGCGCGCTGGTCCAGCGCGAGGCCGATTTCTACGGTGCGATGGATGGCGCCGGAAAGTTCGTCAAGGGCGATGCAATCGCAGCCCTTGTGATCGTTGCATTAAATATCGTCGGCGGCATCGTTGTCGGAATCGCCTATCACGGTCTCTCGCCGCTGGATGCGATCGATACGTTCGCCTTGCTCTCGATCGGCAATGCGCTCGTGACGACGTTGCCCGCTTTCCTTATCTCTACGGCGATGGGGATGATGGTTACGCGCGTCGCCTCCGACGGAGCACTCGGCGCGGACCTCGCGGCGCAACTCTTTGCTCGGCCCGACGTCCTGCGCAGCGCTGGGGCGATGCTGCTCGTGCTCTCGTTCGTGCCGGCGCTTCCGCGACCGGTCTTCCTCGTACTCGGCGCGAGCGCGTTCGTGCTCGCACACGTGGCGGCAGCACGCAGGAAGCGCAGCGACGACGAGGCGCGGGCATCGAGCGAGCGTGCAAAGCGTCAGGCGTTGCGCCGGCCCGAACTTGCGCTCAATCTCGTCGGAGTCGACGCGATGTCGATCGATATCGGCGCGGATCTCGCACACCTGCTCGTGCCGCCGCTGGCCGACGCGTTACTCGATCGCATCGGCGAAGTACGGCGCGCGCTCGCCGGCGAGATTGGGCTCGTGCTACCCGGCGTGCGTCTGCGCGACGACCTTGCGCGCGATCCGCAAACCTATGCGATTCGCGTGCGCGACCGCGTCGTTGCGCAGGGGCGCTTGGAGCTCGGCCGCGTGATGGCCGTCGCGAATGCAGAACAGCTCGTGCGACTCGGGTTGCGCGTTGAAACAGAGCCGGTCTACGCATTGCCGGCGGCGTGGATCGATGCGAGCGAGAGTGAGCGCGCGGCTTCGGCCGGTGCGCTCGTCTTCGACCCGATCTCGATCGTCGGTTCGCACGTAGCGGAAACGGTACGTCGCTACGCGAGCGAACTGCTCGGTCGCCAAGAGCTCCAAACGCTGCTCGAACATCTGCGGGCAACCATGCCGGCACTTGTCCGGGACGTCGGAACGGATGCATTTCCGCTGGGTGTGTTGCACAAAGCCTTCGGGCATTTACTGCGCGAGCAAGCGTGGCCGCGCGATCCCGTAGCGGTGCTGCAGGCGATGCTGGAGTCACCGTCGCGCGACTCGCGTGAGTTGGCCGAAATTGCGCGACGCGTGATTCTTCCCGATTTGGTGCGCCGCCGCACTATCGAGCAGTTGGAGCCGCTCGTCATCGACGCGGAATACGACCGCGAGCTCGTGCGTCAATGGGGTGGCTTTGGCGCCGACCTGGCTCCCGATCCGCAGCGTGCAATCGCGCTGCGCGACGAGGTCGCGGCGTACGTCGCGAAAGTTCCGCGCGATCGCGCTGCTGTGTTGTGCAGCGCTGCGCTGCGACCGGTGCTCGCCGATCTGTTGCTACGCTCGGAGGTTCACGTCGACGTGCTCAGCTACGCCGAGCTGCCGCCGGAGTTGACACTGGCTCCGGTTGGCATGCTCGGCGCTACAGATGGAGCGCGCGTACCAGTAGGAGCAGGGTGAGCACCGCGCCGACTTGGAGCGCGAGTACCTGGCGCGCCGGTTGCGGTTCGCGCGGCAACCACTTAAAAGCGAAGAACGCCATTATCAACACTTCCAGCGGCAGCAGCAGTTGAAAGAGGTGGGCCCCAGTGCCCTCGTCGTGCTCGCGGGCAGCCCCCATGCGGACGACGTAGACCGCAAGGAGCACGAGAAGCAGACCCGAGATCACCAGTGGGAGGAAGGCACTTGTGCGTTTGAGCAGTGGCCACATGACGGTAACTTTGTACCACAAAGTTACGAGGGTCGCAAGTATTCCCAGCGTTTGACGAAGGCGCGGGAGGCTGATAGAGTCTCTAGGTTAAAGACCTGGCGGCCCCGCGTCGACTTTAGCCCGGCAAAGGTTGAGCTTTGACGGATAAAGTCACCTGGGCCCTTTCTTTGGTACCACTACCCGAAGGCCGCATGAGCTGGAATTTTCTTCGACCCTTAGCCAAAGCGCTGGTAATTGCCGGCGTTGTCGCATACTCGTTGTGGGCGTGTCTCCCGATCGATCAGAAGATCCATTTGGGTCTCGATCTGCAGGGCGGATCGCGCTTGTTGCTTCAGCTTTCGCCTACGTCGGACGTGAAGAGCATCACGCCCGAAATACAAGCGCAAACGCACCAGGTCATCGAGCAACGCATCGACTCGCTTGGCGTTACCGAGCCGCAGATCAGCAACGTCGGCAGCGATCGCCTCCTGGTCGAGATTCCGAATCTCAAGAATCCCGATCAAGCGGAGCAGTTGATCAAACAGGTCGCGGTGCTCGAGTACAAGATCATGCCGCAAGAGGTTGAAGCGAAGGCCGAGCAGGCGCTGCAGATCGTCAACAACCCCAAGCTGCCGGGCGTCAGCGCGAAAGCGCGCGCCGAGGCACAAGCCTACGTGCAGCAAGGCGCCTACGCCGCGAGCGGCGATGTCGTGTATACCGGCAAGGAATTGCAGTCCGCGACCGCCGGCTACGACCAGTCGAACAATCCCGACATTCAATTCGTAACCAAGAACCCGAGTAAGTTCTACAAGATGAGCAGCGAGAACTTGGGCAAGTTGCTCGCGATCTTCCTCGATCATCGCTACGTCTCGGCGGCTACGCTCCAAGGGGCAATCTCGAGCAACGGCCAGATCACCGGTTCGTTCACGCAAGAGCAAACGGTAACGCTCGCTAACGAACTCAATGCCGGCGCCCTTCCCGCCTCAATCTCGATTATCGAGAAAGAGTCGATCGGACCGACGCTCGGTAAGATCGATTTGATTCAGTCGTTAAAAGCATCGATGCTCGGCCTTGGGCTCGTCCTGCTCTTTATGATCGTCGTCTATCGCCTGCCCGGCCTCCTCGCCGATTTCGCGCTGGTCATCTACGTGATCGTCATGCTCGGCATTCTCGCACTCTCGCACGCGACGCTCACGCTGCCCGGCATCGCCGGTTTCGTGCTCTCGATCGGTATGGCGGTCGATGCGAACGTGCTGATCTTCGAGCGCATCAAAGAAGAACTGTGGAACGGCAAGACGCTGCGTGCCTCGGTGCGCGTCGGCTTTGCGCGGGCCTTCTCGGCGGTCTTCGACAGTCACTTCACCACGATCGTCGGCGCTGGCGTGCTCTTCATGCTCGGTACCGGCACGGTGAAGGGCTTCGCATTCACGCTCTTCTGGGGCACCGTGGTCTCGTTGGTCACGGCAGTCTTCATCACGCGCTTCTTCGTCGACGTGTTGGTCGACAACAATATTCTCACCGCTCCCGAACTCTATGGCGTCAAGTCCGACGACGTCGGGATCTTTGCCAAGCAGGGGGCGACGGCCTAAGCGATGTTCTTCCGCAGACTCAACTGGAATATCGTCGGCTGGTTCCGTACCGTCTCGGCGATCTCGTATCTCATCATTGCACTTGGTCTTGGTGCGATGATCTACCACGGCTTCCAAGGCGGCCAGGGCTTCCAGCCCTCACACATGCTGCGCTTGGGGCTCACCTTCACCGGTGGTACGGAAGTCGACGTCACCTACACGAAGCCGGTGACGAGCGATCAGCTCAAGGAAGCCCTCGCGCCGCTCAACCTCGCCGACGAGCGAATCAACACAGCGGGCACCAACGGCACGCAGTTCACGATTGAGACGCAAACCTCGTTTGCCAACAACTCCGTGCCGCTCAAAGACGCCTTGAGCAAGGCAGCGCCGATTGATGCGAGCCAGCTCAGCATCACCGCAATCGGACCAACGCTCGGCGCCGAGTATCTGCGCGACGCGCTCTTGGCGCTGATCATTGCGCTCAGCATCCAGTTCATCTATATCGCGTTCCGCTTCGGCTGGAACTACATCTTCGGGCTGGTCACGGTCATCGCACTGGTGCGCGACGCGCTCGTGATGATCGGCATCTACGCGATTGCCGACCGGCCGGCCGATGACGCGTTCCTGGCCGCCGTGTTGACCGTCATCGGTTACTCGGTCATGGACACGATCGTCATCTTAGACCGAATCCGAGAGAATACGAAGCTGATGGTCGGCGTAGCTTACGACACGATTGTCAACGAGTCGATCAAACAGACGATGACGCGTTCGTTCAACACGCTCGCGACCGTCGTCATCACGCTTGTTGCGCTGCTCGCGCTCGGTGGCGCAAGCCTGAAGAACTTCGCCTTCGCGCTGCTCGTCGGTATCCTCTCGGGCGGCTATCACTCGATCTTCTTTTCGGCGCCGCTCGTGCTCAACTTCCGCAAACGGCAGCTCGAAGTGGCGGCGCGCAAGCGCCTTGCGGCTGCGAACGCTATAGGGCAGGCGCCGGCACGTGCCGATTCGGGCGGTCGCGTTTCGCGTGAAGATATCGTCGCGGCGCGCCGCGCGCGTCGCGAGCAGCAGAAGACCTCGGGTCGCGCTCCGCAAACTTCACCCGCACGTTACCGCCGCAAGCGCGATGAGAACGCGCCGGCATCCGTCGACACGATGGATCCGGTCGATCCGCTCGACGCGCAGACGACTGGCCTGCACGATGCGGCCTTCGACGCCGGGCACGAAACGATCAATTTGAATCTCGAAGGGTTCGAGGCTCCCGCTCCGGAGCATGAGCCGGACGCCACGCACCAAGAGTAAATCGGCGCTTCCGCCGCCGACCGCGTCGGAAGCTGCCTTTGAGCGCGCGTTCGCCTCGTTTGTCGGTGACGTCACCGAGGGCGTCGCTCCGAGTGAGGTCACCTCGTTTGTCGATCGAGTCTTTGCCAAGGCCGATGAGTACGCGAAGGATCGCTACGCGACGATCGGCGGTGCATCGCAATTTCATAGCAAGCTCGTCGGCGTCTCGTTCGAGGGACGGCAAGACACGATTGCCGGCCTTCGCGTCGGCGCCGATCTCACGCTGCAGCGCCAACCCGAGAACCAATTCGATCCCAACGCGCTGGCCGTGTACTACGGCGCGCTGCAGCTCGGCTTCGTGCGCAAAGAGATCGCCAAGCACCTTGCGCCGTTGATCGATGCCGGCGCGCGCTACCGCGCACGCATCGAGTCGCTCACCGGTGGGGGTGAGAAAAATCGCGGTGTCAACATTTACATGTGGCGCGACGCGGAGGCGTCGCTCGCTGCCACTCCCTCGACTACGCTTCGCTACGCTCGGGATGACAAAGAAGACATCGTGCGCCGGGCGCTGATCGGCGATGCGCAACCGCACGAGGCGCAGCGGCAGGCGCTCGAGCGCATCGAAGCCGGGCGCAACACGCTGGTCGTGCTCGGTACGGGGCGTGGTAAGTCGTTCTGTTTTCAATATCCGGCGGCGGTACGCGCGCTTGCAGGCGGTGCCAAGACGCTCGTGCTCTATCCGCTGCGCGCCCTCGCGAACGATCAATATGAAGCGTTGATCCGCAAGTTCGACCCGCTGGGCTTGCGCATCTATCGTGCGAACGGCTCGATCTCGCACGACGAACGCGAAGAGCTGTTCGCCGCGCTTCGTGAAGGTGCGTGGGATATCGTGCTTGCGACGCCGGAGTTTCTCGAATTCCATCGCGAAACGTTCGCAGGCGCGAGCCTTCCGTCGTTCGTCGTGGTCGACGAGGCGCATCACTTGTACGAATCGCGTCATCGCGCGGCGTACGGCCGCCTCGGCACGACGATCGCTGCACTCGGCGCGCCGCAAATCCTTGCGCTCACCGCGACGGCAAACGATGAAGCGTTCGCCCACATCGTGCGCGAGTTGCATATCGAGGCTTGGGTGATCGATCCGACCGTTCGCGAGAACCTGCGCGTCGTCGATGCGCGCGAGACCAAGGATCGGCTCGACTATCTCCTCGATTTGCTTGCTGAAGAAGAGAAGGCGATCGTCTATTGCAATTCGCGCAAGGAGGCGACCAAGCTCGCACAAAGCTTGCGCAAGAAGCTCGGCGATGCGGTGATGTTCTACCACGCGGGTATGCCCTCACCCGAACGCGCTGAAGTCGAACGCTTCTTTCGCGAGGGGGAGCTGCGCGTGATCGTTGCGACCTCGGCCTTTGGCGAGGGCATCGACCTTCCCGACGTCCGCCATGTCGTGCTCTACCACCTCAACTTCGATTTCACCGAGTTCAACCAGCAGTCGGGTCGGGCCGGACGCGACGGCGCGCCGGCTCAAATACATCTGCTCTTCGGAGCGCACGATCGCACGATCAACGAATTCATCATCGATCGCGATGCGCCGACGCTCGCGGTGTTGCGGGCGGTATACAAGGGCGTGCGCGGTATCGCGCGCGACGGCATCGTGCGCATGAATTACACCGACATCGCGCGTACGCTCGAACTCGACAAAGTCAGCGACCGCACGGTGAGCCGCGCGCTGCACATCTTCGATGACGAAGGCCTGGTAGAGATCGGCGAGGATGACGAGGGGCGATACGTCCGATTTTTGAACGTCGACGGCAAGGTCGACCTCGAGCGCAACGAGCGCTTCGCCGAAGGCGAAGCGGAACGCGAGAGCTTCAAACGATTCTGCGAGCTCGTGTTGAGCGCACGCGCCGAGGATCTCGAGCGCATTATCAATCGTCCGATCTATCCGCAGCGTACCGAGCTCGTGCGATGAGTGAAGAGCGGCGTCCGGCAGCGGTCGTGCTCGGCATCTTCGAAGATCCGCCGCACGGTGTGATCTTCATTGAGCGCGCGGCGCATCTGCGCAATCACGCGGGCCAAATCGGGCTGCCCGGCGGCGGGATGGATGCGGGTGACGAGGGTGACCTTCGCACGACCGCGCTGCGCGAGATGTGGGAAGAGGTCGCGGTTGCGCCCGAGCGCGTGACGATCGTCGGGGAATTGCCGGTGATCAACGCGCGCGTGAACCGCTATGCGGTCACGCCGTTCGTGGCGACGATCGCGCCCGGCGACCTGCGGGTCGACGCGACCGAGACCGTCGGGGTTTTTACCGTGCCGCTCGTCAACGTCGTACGCGACCTGCACGAGGACAAGGTCGAGGTTGGCGCCTTCACGATCGAGACGCCCGTGCTGGATCATGCTAACAAGCGCATTTGGGGCCTCACCGGGCACATTCTGCGTGCCTTTGTTGCGGCATGGAACGACCCGGAGCACGAATTACGGCTGCGCGTCGAGACAAGGCTCTCCTCGAAATAATGGCGAACGCGCCAAAATATTAACGGAGGACCACGATGCGGAGAATTCTCGCGGCGACGCTTCTTGTCGCCCTAATTGGCGCTTCCACGACGACGATGGCACGTGCCTACGGCGTCGCAGATGTGCTGAGCGCCCCTTACCCGGATAATCTCGTAGCCTCGCCCGACGGCACCGTGCTGGTGTGGAAAGTCGATGCGAGCGGTGTGAAAAATCTCTACACCAATGCGGGCGGCAGCATACACGCTATCACGCACTACACGGCCGACGATGGGCAGAACATCGATACGCCGCAGATACTTCCGAGCAACGACGCCGTGGTCTATCTGTGGGGCGGCGTCGAAGACGAAGCCGCCGGCGCGAATCCGAATCCGCTGCAAAAAATTCCGCCGCCGCAGCGCGCGATCTTCATCGTGCCGATCGCCGGCGGCGATCCGGTGCAGGTCGCCGAAGGCAACGGCGTCGCTCTTTCACCGAAGGGTGATGCGGTCGCTTTTACGACCGCGCAAGGGCAGCTCGGCGTCGTATCGCTGACCAAGAGCGATGCGACCTTCACCGCCGGCAAGCCGGATATGCTCCCGATTCGCGGCTCCGCATCGAGTCTGGTGTGGTCGCCGGATGGTAAAAAAATCGCCTTTACCAACGCGCGCGGCGATCACTCGTTCATCGTGATCTACACGCCGTCAACACATACGTACGTTTATGCGACGCCCGACTTTACGCAGGACGACGCAGCAGCATGGTCGCCGGACAGTTCGCGCGTAGCCTTTGTGCGTATGCCGGGACAGAAGATCGGCGAAACGGTTTACGACTATAGCACGTTCGAAACGAACGATTCATCGAAAACGCCTTGGGCGATTTGGGTCGCCAATGCGAACAGCGGTAGCGCGCATCGCGTGTGGACGGCGCGCCCAGGCATGGGGCACGCGTTCTATCCGTCGTCGAGCGCCGCGCAACTGTGGTGGATGACCGGCAATCACATTGCGTTCACGTGGGAGGCCGACGGCTGGCCCCATATCTATGTCGTTTCAGCCAACGGCGGTTCGGCGACGCGGTTGACCACCGGCAATTTTGAAGTCGAAACGGTGGTCGCGTCGCTCGATCGCTCGCACCTCCTCTACGCGACCAACGAAGGCGCGATCGACGAACGCCACATCTTCAGCGTGGGACTCGACGGCCGGCCGAAGGCGATGACCCATGGCCCTGGCAATCAGTGGTTCCCCACGGCGCTGGCAAACGGCGGTGCGGCCTACGTCGACGCGTGGTATGCGGCGCCACCGGTCGTAACGATCGCCGGTAGTCCGCCCAAGACGCTCGTTGCGGTGCAAACGCCGGCGAACTATCCGCAATCGCAGATGGTGCGCCCGCAACTCATTACGTACAAAGCGCCCGACGGGTGGACGATTCACGCGCAACTCATGGTACCGCGCGGCGCGAAGGGCAAGATGCCGGCGATCGTATTCGATCACGGCGGGCCGCCGCGTCAGATGCTCGGTGGCTACCATTATATGGAGCCGTACACGCATCTCTACGAGATGAACCAGTACCTGGTCAACAAAGGCTTCGTCGTGCTCTCGATCAATTATCGGCTCGGCATCATGTACGGGTACAAGTTCCGCAATCCGCCCAACGGCGGCTGGCACGGCGGTTCGGAGTATCAGGATGTACTCGCCGGCGCAAAGTGGTTGCAGAAGCAGTCCTATGTCGATCCCAATCGCGTGGGCATCTACGGGCTTTCGTATGGCGGCCTCTTGACCGCGCTTGCGCTCGCCCGCAACTCCGACGTCTTCAAAGTCGGTGCCGACTTCGCCGGCGTGCACGATTGGGTATCATCGTTTGATAAAGACTACGGTCATCCGGTCGGGACACCGGCACAGCGAAAGATCGCGCACATGTCGACCGCCGAGGGCTATCTCGACACGTGGAAGTCGCCGGTCTTCATCGAGCAAGGCGACGACGATCGCAATGTCGCGTTCTCACAGAGCGTCGATCTTGCAACCAAGCTGCGCTCGCGCGGCGTAACCGTGGAGACGCAAGTCTTTCCGGACGAAGCGCACGAGAACTTGGTATGGGCGCACTTGGTCGAGCAGTATACGGCCGCCGAAGCGTTTATGGCGCAGTACTTGCGACCCTAACGCGCGAGACTCGTCGCAACGTGGACGAGCGCATTCGCCTGTTCGCCGAACTCGCGAAAGCGCTCGTCATGCGTTTGTCCCGCGTCATAGCGTTTGTAGATCTGCTGCAGGATCGCAGCGAAACGAAAGATGTTGAACACGTGATACCAACCGGCGGCTGAGGTGTCGAAGCCGGTTGCCGCACCGTAATACGCCACGACCTCGGCGCGCGTCATGAAGCCTTCGCGCCAGGTCGGCATCCCCCACAGCCGAAATGCGGGCGGGTCGTGCGCTTCGGGCCACAGCGCGAGCACGTAGCCCAAATCCATCAGCGGATCGCCATACGTGCACATATCCCAATCCAGCAATGCCGTGATGCGCGCCGGATCGGCGGGATCGAGCAGCATGTTGTCGAGCTTGAAGTCGTTGTGCACGAGCGTCGCAGCCGGCGAGTGCGGCCGATGCTCGCGCAGCCACTCGACGAGTACCGCTGCGTTGGCGGTGTGCGCGGTGCGCGCGGCCTCCCACCGGTCGATCCAGCCATCGAGTTGTCGTGCGACGTAGCCCTCGGGGTGCCCGAGTTCGGCGAGGCCCGCGGCTGCGACGTCGACGCGATGCAGCATCGCAAGCGTGTCGATGAGTGCGCGGCCGAGGCGTTGCGCGAACGCGACGTCGCCCTGTAGTTTAGCGGGAAGATCGCGGCGCATCGCGATGCCCCACTTGCGCTCTTCGATTACGAAGTCCGCGCCGATGATCGCATGGTCGGTGCACAGCACATAACTTTGCGGCGCGAGCGGAAAGCTGGCATAGAGTTTCGAGAGCACCGCGTGTTCGCGGCGCATGTCGTGTGCGCGTTCGGGAACGGGCCCGAGCGGCGGACGGCGAAGGACGTACTCGTCTTCGTCGAACGCGACGAGATAGGTGAGATTCGCATGGCCGCCGGCGAACTGCCGCAGCGTGAAGGTACCGCGCACGCTCGGAAGATGCTCGCGCAAATACGGCTCGAGGTTCGCGGTGTCGAGGCGCTCTTCGGGACGTACGTCGATAACCTCGGGATCGTTGCGCGTCACTTGAGCGCTTCCAAATGCGCGATATCGTTGATGCTCACGAGCAAGCGGCGTCCGTCTCTCGCGCGCACGGTCGAGATCGACGTATTGCCGGCGGGGAAGAAGAAGTCGCTCGTGAGTCCCAGGAGCGAGGCGAGGTAGGCATTGATGGCGCCGGCGTGACTGACGAGCGCAACGCGCGCGCCCGGATGCGCTGCCACGATTGCTTCGACTGCTTCTTGCATGCGCGCGCGAATCGCCGGTGACGACTCCGTCCCAGGCAGATGCGACCATCCTCCACTAGCCATCGCGATCTCTGCGAGGTCATGCAAGGCCACGGGACCGACGCCGGCGATCTCAACCTCGCGCAATCGAGCGTCTTGCGTTACCGCTCGGCCCGTCGCGAGCGCGATTGCCTCCGCGGTTTCGCGCGTGCGCTGCAGTGGGCTTGCATAGAGCGCCGCGATGTCGCGCCGCGCGAGCCGCGTTGCGAGCGCCGCAGCTTGGGCGCGTCCACGCTGCGTCAGGGGGAGATCGACATCCTTGGGTTCGACCGCTTCGCTCAGCGTGATCCCCTCGGCCTCTGCATGGCGGATCAGGAGCAGTTCGGTGGCGCCGTGAGCGACGCGAAAATCACGCATCGTATTTTGCAAGCTCCGCCTTGGCGATACTGCGCAGGTGCACTTCATCGGGACCATCGGCGATGCGCAGCGAGCGCGCGTTGATCCACGCGTGCGAAAGTCCCGTGTCGTCGAGGAGACCTTCCGCGCCGAAAGCTTGGATTGCGCGATCGACCACGTCTTGCGCGACGCGCGGCGTGGTGACCTTCGCCATTGCGATCGCCGTTGCGGCCCGCTTGTTGCCATGCTGGTCGAGTTGGCGCGCTGCATCATACACCAGGTGGCGAGCGCCGTCGATCTCGATGCGCGAGCGTGCGATCCACTCGCGCACGATGCCTTGCTCTGCGAGCGGCCGGCCAAATGTTACGCGATCGCGCACGCGCAGACACAGCATGCGCATTACCCGTTCGCACAGTCCGAGCAAACGCAAACAATGATGCAAGCGCCCGGGGCCCAGACGCCCCTGCGCGATCTCAAAGCCGCGGCCTTCGCCCAAGATGATGTTCTCGATCGGCACGCGGACATTTTCAAACGCCAACTCGGCATGTCCGAACGGCGCGTCATCGTATCCGAAGACCGGAAGGTGCCGCACGACACGCACGCCGGGATCGTGTATCGGCACGAGAATCATTGACTGTTGCAGATGTGTCGCAGCGCGCGGATTGGTCTTGCCCATGAAGATCAACACCTGCGTGTGCGGATGCAACGCGCCGGTCGTCCACCACTTGCGTCCGTTGAGGATGTACTGCTCGCCGTCGCGCACGATCGCCGCCTGGATATTTGTCGCGTCCGATGAGCCGACACCCGGTTCGGTCATTGCAAAGCCGCTGCGAATCTCGCCGCGAAGAAGGGGTTCGAGCCAGCGCTCGCGCTGTTGTGGCGAGCCATAGCGCGCCAACACTTCCATATTGCCCGTGTCGGGCGCGTTGCAGTTGAAGATCTCGGGCGCGATCGGTGAGGTCCCCATTAACTCACAAAGCGGCGCATATTCGCGATTGTCGAGTCCGGCGCCATACTGCGAGTCGGGGAGGAAGAGATTCCAAAGCCCTTGCGCGCGGGCATTGGACTTGAGCTCCTCCATGATGCCCGGCTGTGTCCAGCGCGTAGTGCCACTTTGCAGCTCTTGCGCATAACGCGACTCGTTCGGGTAAACGAACTCGTGCATAAACGCGTGCAATCGCTCGTGCAATGCCTGTGCCATTGTCGCAGCACTTCCAGCCGGGCGGGAAAAGCGCCTTGCGTGCCCTAATCGACGACGTAACCTATTGGAGGGTTCAATGCAACGTCGTTTTGCCGCGTGGTTGTTCGCCGCGAGTTTACTGCTTATTGCTCCGCCTGCTGCGCATGCGCAGTCGACCCCACCACGCGCGGCATCTCCCGTGCCGGGCGCCCCCGCCGGTGCGCCGGCTGCGGCCGCTGGTAATCCGGCAGGCTACGACGCGTTCACGAAGGGCGCGACCGTTTCGCCCGGGTTGTTCCCGATCATCGAGAAGAATGGGACCTACTATCTCGAGGTGGCCAAGGCGCAATTCGGCCAGGACTTTATCGAGACGTCGATCCCCTCGAGCGGTTTTGGCGGGTTCGGGCCCGCGCCTGGCGAGCCGTACGTCGCGCCGGCGCGCATCATGCGTTTCGAGCGGTATGGTAACGCACTCGTGTTGCGCTGGCCCAATACGTACGCGCGCGTGAATCCCAACTCACCCGAATCAGCCGGCGTCCACGAGAACCTTCCGGACTCGGTGATTGCAGTTACGCCGGTCGTCGCGCAGGACGACGCACGCGTCGTGATCGCGCTCTCCCCGTTCCTTGGCGACATCGCCGATCTCGCGTCGAGCTTAGCAGACGCGTCGTCGAGTCCGCTGCACGCGTACCACATGGATAGCGCGAAGTCGTTTTTCATGAGCGCCAAGGCATTTGCGAAGAACGACGTGTTGCGTGTCGATCAAACCTGGACCAGCGCTACACCGGACCGGCTCGACAATGCGCCGGACGCGCGCAACGTCGAAGTGAAGATGACCTACAATTTGATCGCGGCGCCAAACGACGGCTACACGCCGCGCATTGACGATCCTCGTATTGGATATTTCTCGCAACCGCTGCTCAACTTCTCGACAGACAGCGGCGAGATACGCCGCGACATCCATTACATCGCACGTTGGAACTTCGGTTCGCGGACGTCGGCTGCGCCCGTGAATGCCACCAATCCTATTGTCTTCTACTTGAGCAACGACATTCCGGTAGAATACCGCGACACGGTGCGTACCGCTCTGCTCACCTGGAACGACGCGTTCGCAAAAGTGGGGATTCTCGGCGCCGTCAAAGTCGAACAACAGCCGAGCGATCCGTCGTGGGATCCTGAAGACATCCAGCACAACATGATTCGCTGGATCGACACGAGCCAGCCACAATATGGTGCAGAAGCCTTGCTTGTCACCGATCCACGCACGGGCGAAGAGATCAACGTCGGCGTGAACTTCGACGCGATCGAGGGCATCGGGGGCCGTCTGACCTACAAATACGTCATTGCGCCGGCACGTGGCCTGCAGGATTCGGCGACGCTCGAGCGAGCCTACGACGACGACTTCATTCGTTCGGTGATCCTGCACGAATCAGGCCACGACCTTGGATTGCAACACAACTTCATCGGCGAGCTTGCGTACACCGCGAAGAACATCCAGAGTAGGGCGTTCACACAGAAGTACGGCATCGCAACTTCGGTGATGGAGTACAGCCCGACGAACATCTGGCCGAAGGGTACACCGCAGGGCGACTACAACCAAACCGTGCTCGGGCCGTACGACTACTACGCGATCAGGTATGGCTACGGCTACATTGCCAATGCGACGACGCCCGAGCAAGAGCTGCCGACGCTGCAAGCCTGGGCCTCGCGTTGGGCGGATCCAATGTATAGATTCGCAAGCGATGAGGACGCTGACACGTTCGCCAGCGGACACGGGATCGATCCGCGCGTCGTGCAGTACGTGCTGACCAACAAACCGCTGCAATGGTGCGCGGGACAGATGACGATGATGCACAACTTGCTCGACAACGTCAACGCGCGATTCCCCGAGCGCGGCATGCCGTACGACGAAGCGCGTTCTGCGTTCCTGACCCCGCTGCGCTTGGACCTTCGTTGCGCGGCGATGCCGGTCCACTGGATCGGTGGCGAGTATCTCTCGCGCGCGCGCAAAGGCGATCCCGGCGCCGGGCCTCCGCTTCAGCCGGTTGCGCTTGCAGATGAGCGCGCCGCGTGGGCGCAGCTTTCGAGCGGCCTCTTTGCTGACGCACCGTGGCGTTTCAATCCGCAGGTGCTCGATACGCTCACGTATTCTGAGGTCAGCTCACTTACCAACGGAGCATCGTGGTCGTACAATCCGACGCCGCGACACGACGTCTCGGTTGCCGCGTCGGTCGGCTCAGTTCAGCAAGCCGCACTGCGCGAGCTGTTCTCGCCGCTGCGTCTGCAGCGCATCGATGACCTCTCCAGTAAGTACGGCGTCGGGAAGACGATGTCGATGACCGATCTCTTCGATTGGACACGCGCAAGCATTTTCGGCAGTATCGAAAGCGGAAGCGTTTCCAAGGAAGGACTCGTACGGCGCAATCTGCAGATGTCGTATGCGCGCCTCTTGGCGTTGATGGTAACGTTGCCGCCGACCGGGATGCCGAGCGACGCGCAAGCGCTCGCGCGGGTGAGCCTTGAGGATCTGCGTCACGATACGACGGTGGCGCTGCAGCGCGGCGGCGTCGACGAACTGACGCGCGGTCATCTCGAGTTGTTGCAGACGGTTGCGGATCGTGCGCTGACCGCGCGCGCATTGAGCATCCCATGAGGATCGTCGCGTTTCTCGCCGCGGTGGCGATGGCGCTCTCACCGCTGGTCGCTCGCGCCTATGCGGTCACCGATGTGATGAGTGCGCCCTTCGTCGACAACGTGACCGCGTCACTCGACGGCACGGTCCTGGTCTGGAAAGTGCACGCGCGCGGACAACGCAATCTCTTCACCAATGCCGGCGGAACGATCCATCAAGTTACACACTATGACGTGGATGACGGTCAGGATCTCGCCGACGTGCAGATCTTACCGGCCAACGATGCGGTCGTATACATGCGGGGCGGTGTTGAGGACAATGCCGACGACGGAAACCTCAATCCGCTCTCGATCATTCCGCCACCGGAGCGCACGATCTTTATCGTTCCGCTCGCGGGCGGCGATCCGGTACAGATCGGAATCGGGAACAGCGTGGCGCTCTCGCCGCGCGGTGACGCTGCAGCGTTCACGACCGTACAGGGTGTGCTCAATGTCGTGTCGCTGACAAAGAGCGGCGATACGTATGCCGTCGGCAAGCCTGAACCGCTGCCGATTCGTGGCACGGCGACCGGCGTGGTTTGGTCGCCGGATGGATCGCGCATCGCGTTTAGCAATGCGCGGGGCGATCACGCGTTCATCGTCATCTACACGCCGTCGAAGCATAGCTATGTCTACGCGACGCCGGATTTTTCGCGCGACCGCGATCTTTCATGGTCACCCGACGGTAACCGCGTGGCCTTCGTTCGCGTACCGGGCGCACGTGAGAATGAATCGCCGTATCTCGATCCGCCGGCTGCGCCGTGGTCGATCTGGGTTGCCAATGCCGCAAGCGGCAACGCGCGCATGGTTTGGGAAGCGCGGCGCGGCATGGGAGCCACGTTTTATCCAACGGACAGCAGCGCGCAGTTGTGGTGGATGCGCGGCGACTCCATCGCATTTCCGTGGGAAGGTGATGGCTGGCGCCATCTCTATGCAGTATCCGCGAACGGCGGGGCTGCGACGCGACTCACCACCGGATCGTTCGAGACCGAGACGGTCGCCGTTTCGCTCGACCGTACGCATCTGCTCTACGCAACCAACGAAGGCGACATCGACCGGCGGCATATCTGGACGGTCGGCGTCGATGCGCATCCGCGTGCGCTCACTAGCGGCACGAGCGACCAGTGGGCGCCGACGCCGCTCGCGAATGGCGAGTATGCCTATGTCGACGCCGGTTATAACACGCCGCCTGTGCTGACGATCGCGGGCCAACCCGCGCGCACGCTGATCGGTGTTGCGACGCCGGAGAATTTCCCCGCGACACAACTCGTGCGGCCGCAGCTCGTGACGTTTCGGGCCCCCGACGGTTTGCTGATTCACGCGCAGCTCTTCGTGCCGCGGGTTGCGGGCACGCGCAAACTCCCGGCGATCATCTTCGATCACGGCGGTTCGCGGCGCCAGATGTTGCCCGGCTTCCATTATATGGAGGCCTACAGCGAGCTCTACGAGATGAATCAATACCTCGTCAATCGTGGATTCGTCGTGCTCTCGATCAACTATCGTAGCGGCATCATGTACGGTCACAATTTCCGCCAGGCGCCGCACGTTGGCGCGCGTGGGGCGGCCGAGTATCAGGACGTCGTGGCGGGTGCGCGCTGGCTGCAGAAGCAACCGCAGGTCGATCCGAAGCGTTTGGGCATCTACGGACTCTCCTATGGCGGCTACCTGACCGCGATGGGCCTGGCGCGCAACTCCGACATCTTCAAAGCCGGCGCAGACTTTGCCGGCGTGCACAACTGGGCAACACTCTACGATTGGTATGCGCACGGCAAAGTGCTCGGGACGCCCGCGCAACGCGCACTCGCCGAAGCCTCGTCACCCGTCGGTTCGATCGCTACGTGGCGCTCGCCGGTCTTTCTCTCACAAGGCGACGACGATCGTAACGTCGCGTTCTCGCAGGGCGTCGATCTTGCGACGCGCTTGCGCAGTCACGGCGTGCACGTCGAGACGATGGTCTTTGCGAATGAGACGCACGAGAATCAGGTTTGGGCGCAGCTTTCCGCGCAGTATGCTGCCGCGGCGGCGTTTCTCGTGAAGGAGCTGCAGCCGTGAGCCTTCCGCGTAGACTCGGTGCTGCCGTCGCGGCGCTGTTGCTCACGACCGGCATTACCGCGCGCGGATTCACGCCGTCGCAACTTGACGCGCAGGCAAAATACGAAGCCATCGTGGCCGCCTCGCCGAGCGAGGCGCAAGCCAGGATCGATGAGCTCGCGCTGGCCGCCTACGTGCATCGCATGGGCACGCCCGGCGATCTGCGTAGCGCCCGGTACGTGCGCGATCAACTTGCGAAAGCCGGTTGGGACGCGCGGCTGGTAACCTACAACGTCGCGATCGCGTGGCCGTACGAACAGCGCTTGACCGTGCTCGGCAAGCATCCGCGCAACGTCGATCTCTACGAACCGGCCGTACCCGGCGATCCGTACTCGAACGACCACAAGGCGATCGGCATTCCGTATTCGGGCTACAGTGTCGATGGCGACGTGACCGGCCCAATCGTGTACGCCAACCACGCAACGGCGGAAGACTTTGCGGCGCTCGCCTCGATGGGCGTCTCGGTGCGCAATGCGATCATCATTGCGCGGCCTGGCGGCGGTGCGCTCACGATGAAGGCCTATGAAGCGGCAAAGCACGGTGCAAAAGCGGTACTCGTGTTTCCCGATCCGCTCAGCGGCGGCTACTTCAAGGGCGAAACGTATCCGAACGGTCCATGGCGTCCACTCGGCGGCGCGATGCGCAATACGATGACGTTCACCAACGACCCGGGCGATCCAACGGCAGAAGGCATTCCGCTGCCGGGTGCGCCGCACAAACCATTCTCGGCGATCAAACTTCCGTCGATTCCGGAGATGCCGATCACCGGGCTCGTTGCAAAGCAACTGCTCGAAACGATCGGCGGCCCCGTCGGACCGTCGGATTGGCATCCGGGCTTTGCATTTCCGCTGCGCCTGGGCGGGAACGTGCAAGCGCACTTTGTGATCAAGAGCAAACGGTTCTACGGACCGATTTGGGATGTGATCGCGACAATGCCGGGTGTCGATACCAAACATCTCGTCGTGACCGGCGGCCATCGTGACGCATGGACCTACGGTGCCGTCGATCCGATCAGCGGCACGGTCGACTTGCTGCAACTCGGGCGCGCGCTTGGGAAGCTCAAGGCGGAAGGCTGGAAGCCGCAACGCACGATCGTGATCGGTTCGTGGGACGGCGAAGAACTCAACCTCTTCGGCAGCGACGAGTGGGTCGAGCAACATGCCGCCGAGTTACGCGCCGGTTGCGTTGCGTATATTAACACCGATGAGGTCGCGTTCGGCCCGAGCTTCGGCGTTTATGCGACGCCCGAGCTGGGCGGTGCGCTGCTCGATGCTGCAAGCGCCGTCACCGCGCCCAATGGGCAACCGCTCACGGCCTATTGGAAAGCGCAAGACAAAAACATGGCGGTGAATCCGATCGGCGGCGGCAGCGACCACGAGCCGTTCGTCTTTCACGAAAATCTTCCGGCGGCGGGCGCGGGCTACGGCGGACCGTTCGGCACCTATCACTCCGCCTACGACGATCCGGCGTCGTTGCGCATCTTCGATCCGGGCATGCACGAAGCGGCCGCTGCGGCGCGCTATACCTCGATCGTCGTGCTGCGTCTGGCTGACGCAACGTATCCCGATCTGCGCCTCTCGCTGCTTGCACAAGCATTACAAACGCGCGTTACCTCGTTTGCAAAGGCGACCGGCACGAACGATGCGCGTCGCGCGACCGTCGTCGCAGCGTTGCAGCCGGAAGCCGATGCATACGTCGCCGCCGCCAAGGCACTTGATGGCAGAGCCGATACGGCGATTGCGCAAGGCAATGCGGCCGCGGCGAACGCCGCGTACGCGCAGCTGCGCGCCTCGGAAGATGCGTTCTTCCAGCCCGATTCAACCAAGTGGACTCGCACGCTGCTCTACAGCGTGAGCGGCTACGAGGGCACGGTGCTGCCGTCGCTCGACGATACGCTCGGTACGAATGGTGATGCGGTGCTCACGACGCTAACTGCGGCGTTTAAAGCCGCTACCGCTGCAGCGCAGCCGTCAGGGAGCTAGCCGCGGCCGCGATCTCGGCGTCGGTACCGTTGGTAAAACCGAGCGCAAACCCGTAACAATCGGTTCGTTTGAGGCAGAGGCTCGAGAGTGCAACGAGCCTTTGCCCATCGAGCGCTCGCGACAACGCGCGATCGTCGAAGGCCTTTCTCGCGATGAGCGCGATGTGGAGGCCGACTTGCATTGGGCCGAGTTCGAACGCTTCGAGGAGTGCAAGCGCACGCGCGAGCGTCGTGCGGCGTCGCTCGTAGATCGCATTCATGCGGCGGAGGTGCCGCGCAAAGTGCCCGCCGCTAATAAAGCTCGCGAGCGTCGCTTGCGCGTGCAGGGAAAGCCCGAGACTCGTGCTCGCGCGCGCGGTCCGGAAGATCGCAGCCAGATGGGGCGGAACGATGAGATAGCCGGTGCGAATTCCGGGCGCCAGCGTTTTGCTGAAGCTGCCGATGTATAGGACGCGTTCGTCACGATCGAGGCTCTGCAGCGCAGGCAGCGGGCGTGCGCGCGCGGTGAACTCGCTGTCGTAGTCGTCTTCGAGGATGTAGGCGTCGTGACGCTTCGCCCATGCGAGCAGCTCGAGGCGGCGAGCGAGCGAGAGCGTGCCGCCGAGCGGAAATTGATGCGTCGGCGTGACAAATGCACAGCGTGCGTCGCTCGGCAAGGCATGCGTTTGTAAGCCGTCGCTATCGACCGGTACGGCGGCAAGGCGCAGGTTGTGCGCTTCGAACGACGCACGCGCGAGCGCATAGCATGGATCTTCAATAGCGATTGTGTCGCCCGCGCGCGTGAGCACGAGGTTTGCGAGATGCATGGCGGCTTGTGCGCCTTCCACAACGATGACTTGCTCCGGTCGCGTGTTGATGCCGCGGAACTGTCGCACGTGCATCGCAATCGCATCGCGCAACGCGCGCAACCCGCTCGCGGGGCCGTAGCCGAGATCGAGTGCTTCCTCCGAGGCCCGTCGCTCGGCGCGGCGCCACGCGTTGACTGGAAACAGCGCAAGTGCCGGCATCCCGGGGCGCAGCGCGCCGTGGCCCGCCGCCGTCTTGAAGTGCGCGCGCACCGCCGCGATGCGCTGCGCTCCCGCGGGAGCGGGATGTCCTGCGGCCGCTTGCGGTTGTCGCCGTTCGAAGCCCGACGACGCAACAAACGTTCCCGATCCGCTTCGCGCTTCGAGATACCCCTCGGCGGTGAGCTGCTCGAACGCAAGCGCGACCGTGTTGCGACCGAGCCCGAGACGTTTCGCGAGTTCTCGCGACCCGAGCATCTTCGTTCCCGGCGGGAGCGTGCCGGTCTCGATCGCGTCGCGAAGGCGGCGTACCAGCTGGACCGCAAGCGGCTCGCCGGTCGCGCGGTCGGGAAAGAGGGGTTCGAGAAGAAGCGGCTCCCTCATATTCGTCGCAAGTGGCACGTTACACGGAGCCACTCCTGCAATAGAATCGAGCCATGCGGATTTTTGCTTTGCTCTTGGCCTTGCTCTTCACACAGGCCCGCGGCTTCGACTATCAGTTTGGTACCTGGAACGTCCATGTCTCGCGCCTCGTGCACGATACGTCGGGCGCGACGAAGTGGGTTGCCTACGATGGCACGCATACGGTCACGCCACTTTGGCACGGTCGTGCCAACGTTGGGGTCCTCGAGATCCATGGACCGGCGGGAAGGATCGAAGGCCTGCAGTTACGCCTCTTCAATCCCGCGACCGATCGCTGGAAGCTTCTGTTTGCCAGCAGCAGCGATGGTGAATTGCAGCCTCCATCGGTGGGTTCGTTTCACGACGGCGTCGGCGATTTTCGCGATACGGAAATTGTCGGCGGAAAAGCGGTCATCGTGCGCACGCTCTCGACGGTGAACTCGCCGGCGTCATATCGCGACGTCATTGCGCGCTCCGACGACCATGGCAAGACATGGACACCGCTGTGGATCGCGACCTACGAAAAGCCGGCGGTCGCCGCTGCGCCTGCGTCGCCTGATCCCGCGCGCGATTTCGATTTCAACGTTGGCACGTGGCATACGCATATCAAGCGTTTGCTTCGCCCGCTCAGTCATTCGAACGACTGGGTGCAGTACGACGGCACGGTAAGTGTGCGCAAAGCGCTAGGCGGCGCAGCGAACGTCGAGGAGGTCGAAGCGAGCGGCCCAAATCACCTCGAATTCCTCAACGTGCGCCTATATAACGAAAAATCGCGTCAGTGGAGCCTCAACGGCGCGAGCAGTGCGGTCGGAACCCTCGGCACGCCGATGTACGGCGGGTTCACAGATGGGCGCGGCGTGTTCTACGATCAGGAGCCGTTTGACGGGCGCATGATCCTCGAGCGCCAGACGTTTTTCGATATTACTGCCTCGTCGTATGCATTCGAGCAAGCCTTCTCCGATGACGGCGGTAAGACGTGGGAGCCGAATTTTGTTGCGCATCTCACGCGTACGAGCGCGACTGCGCCTTCGGAAGGGTCGCAGACGGCTACGAATCCGTCGCACGACTTCGATTTCAATTACGGTACGTGGTCGACACATATTACGTCCTACGCCATCGCGGCTAACGGATCGAGCGCATCGACAGCCTATACAGGTACCGTCGCGGTGCGCAAGATTTGGGGCGGACGCGCGTTCATGGAAGAGATCAAAGCCTCGAATCCATCCGGCGGCTTTGCGGGTCTTACGCTCTTCCTCTATAACCCGCAAGCACGCCAGTGGAGTCAAACCTTCGCCGGTAAAGGAGATGGATCGTTCGAGCGTTCGATGGTCGGTTCGTTTGACCGTGGCCGAGGTGAGCTCGTTGCCTTCCCCGATGCAAACGGCGGCTCACTCACGTTCGTCCGTGAGGTGTGGTCGGAGATTCGCAGCAATACGCATCATTTCGAAATACAATTCTCACGCGATGGCGGCAAGACGTGGCAGCCGTCCTTTGTCGCGAATCTCGCACGTATCGGGCCGGGGTTGTAGCTATGCGACAGCGCGGACAAACTTCGCTTGATCGACGGCGTCGTAAAAAGCGTTGTGCGTTTCACTGATCTTCGGCGCCCACGGATCGAGCGCTTTGGGCGAGAGTGGGGCGTGGATGGTTGGGCCCGCGGCGTCGGCATAGCTTGCGCCGCCGAACGGTTCGAACTCGCGCGATTCTTTGTGGGCGAGGACGAGCGCGCGCGTCGCATCGGCCGCGGTACGCGCAACATCGCGTAGTTGCGACGACACATTGGTGTCGGCAGCGATCCTATCGTACATCGCGATCGCTGGGCGATCGGCGTGCCACGGCATGTCGGGCGTGGCTTCAGGAAAGCGCACCATGCCTTTCACTGAGGCAATGTCACGGCGGAGCGCAGCGCGATCGGCGGTGTCGCTCGCCACTATGTCGTTGAACGTCTTGATCGCGCGTTCAACATTGGCAAGTTTCTCCGGCGAGCAATCGAGGACGTCGAAGGCGGCCGCTGTGCCGAACGACCCGCCGAACGGCGTTGCGGAGCGGGCCTGCATTACCGCGTTGACAACGCCGCTTGCCATTGCGTTTGGGTCGTCGATGTTACGTGCAATTGCGTCGGCGGCTCCCGTCGGGACGCCCGGCGAGAGCATCGTCTCCGGGGATGCGGCCAGATATTTCACACCGGTACGCGAAAGTGCGTCGGCGAAACCGAGCGTCGACATCAGGCACTGATTGGCCACGACGCCGTCGATTTTGCGGCCTGCATCCTCGGGATGCTCTTTTGCGTGCAGCGCGACGCCGTCCGCGATCGCTCGCGCCATGTCCGGCATCGACATCACTGCGCCGGTGTGCGTTTCCAAGCCGCCGCCGTCGCCACCGCCGTGGTCGACCAGATCGATCCAGGTTTGCTTCACGTCGGATCGCTCGGCGTTATCCAACGTGCGCGCGACGAACGCCGCGAGGTTCGTCTCGCTCGCCATATTTTGCGCCTTGCCGACCTGCGGATCGACGACCTTGCCGTCGGCGATGGTGAACGTATCGGTGCGCCTGCGGCCTTCAACGATATCGCCGTCATCGGCCTTGAGCCCGGTCGTGTCCTCGACGGTGTACTCGACCGCGTCGTCCGTTCGGCTGCTCTGGAACGCTTGCGCGACGGTAAGTGACTGGGATGCGTCCAAATTGTTATCGCCGTCGCGATAGATGCCAAACTCGAGCGCGCGACGAGTTGGGGTTGCGGAAACGGAAAGCTGCACTTCGATCCTCCGTATAGTTGAGAAGTGCTGCTCTACTGCGCCGTTAGCGCCTCGCGACGATAGGTGGAATTACGGGTTTTCGCAGGAAGCACCAAGCGGAAAGAGTGAACGTCACCCGGCCGTGGACCTGCTGCGCTTTTCCGACCTCGATTGCCATTATGGCGCCCGCGAAATCTTCGCGGGCCTTAGTGGTGTTTTACAAGACGGGGAGCGTGTAGGGCTCGTCGGGCCGAATGGCGCGGGAAAATCTTCGCTCTTGCGATTGCTCGCCGGCGTTGATGCGCCGTTCGGAGGCACCGTCGTGCGCGCGCGCGACGCAACGTTCGCCTATCTCGCGCAAAGCGTCGCCGACGAAACGGAATCGACCCTGCAAGAGCTCGTCGATGCTGCGTTGGCTCGCGTTACCCCCGACATGTACGGTCTACGTAACAAGACGCTACGCATCATGCTCGCCTCGTTTGGATTCCGCGAGGAGGCATTCGCCCGTCCGCTACGCGAATTTTCGGGCGGCCAACGCGCAAAAGCCGCGCTTGCCCACATCTTGATCGACGAACCGGACTACTGCATTTTCGACGAACCGACCAACCATCTGGATATCGAGACGGTCCGTTGGCTCGAGTCGTACATTGCCTCCGATAAGCGCGCCTACCTCATCGTTTCCCACGATCGCTACTTTCTGAACCGGGTGGCAACACGCATCTGGGAGATCGAAGCGGGGCGACTTCATGTGTATCCGCCGGCCATCAATGCGTACGACGCGTTCGTCGAGCAGCGTGCTTCGCGGCACGCCGAGGAACGTCGAGCGTACGAAACGTTTGTTAGCGAGCGAGATAAGCGCCGTGCGACGATCGCCGGCCTGCGCGCCACACATACGTCATCCGATTACAGTCAGGTACGCAGCCGCGAGAAACAGCTCGCGCGCGCCGAAGCGTCCCTTACAGTTAACGCACCGGTCGCGCCGGCGGCTGCCATTGCCGTGAATCTTCAGTCAACGCGACGAGCCGCCAACGCATTCGCGCTGGAGCTGAGCGGACTTTCAAAAGCGTATGCGCATCCCCTTTTTAAAGATCTCGAAGTCGATGTGCTACGCGGGGAACGCTTGGCAATCGTCGGGCCGAACGGCTCCGGGAAATCGACGCTCTTGAAAATCGTAAGTGGCGAACTTGCCGCAGATCGCGGAACCATTCGCATCAATCCCGCATCGCAGATCGCGTATTTCGCGCAGAATTCACACGAGCAACTCGATCCCGCAGCAAGCGCGGTGGAAGCAGTGCGCGCAGCGGCCGATATCTCCGATGAGAACGCCCGTAACCTGTTGGGACGTATGCGCATCAGCGGCGAAGCTGCCGACAAGGCGGTGCGGACATTTTCCGGCGGCGAGCGACGGCGGATCATGCTCGCGTCGCTGATGGCGAAGGCTGCGGACGTACTGCTCCTGGACGAACCCACCAACGACCTCGATATCGATAGCCGCGAAGCGCTCGAATCCGTGCTCGCCGAGTACGAAGGCGCGATTCTTATCGTGTCGCACGATCGTTATCTGCTCTCGCGTCTGTGCGATCGGGTGCTCTGGATCGACGACGGTGCGTGGGGTACGGTCGAGGGCGGCTATGATGCCTACGAAGCGAGCCAGACCGAGCGCGAGCGATTGGCGCTCGAGGCGCAAACCGCATCAGCCGGTCGTGCGAAAACCACGCGCCAGACACCGATGAAGGTCCGCTCGCAACTCGAAACGCGGATAGCCAGCCTCGAACGCGAGATTGTCAAGCTCGACGCGCGCAAGCTCGAGATCGATCGGCTCTTTACGCTGACCGAGACCTACGACGACCGCAAGCGCGTTGCCGAATTGGAATCGGAACGCACGCGTGTGGCCGCGCAGAGCGCGGAACACCTCGCTGCGTGGGAACGTATGCATATGCAGTTGGAAGAACTCATCGGCTAATTGAAGCCGCTGCACGGCGTCGGCAGCGGACTGGGAACCGGCGTCGTCGTCGGGACGGGCGCGAAGAATTGCGCTTGCAACGACTGCACTTCCGGCCCGGTGAGCGTGGTGAAGCCCTGGTACTTTGCCTCCGGCCACAGTTCTATGGCGCGTGCCCCGAGGATCAAGCCTTGTGTGATCGTCTCGGGCCAGATGCATCCCATGCCCATGGGCGCCTGCGTTTGGAAGTTGATCAAGCCGCCCATGCTTTGGATCGAGGTATACGTCGTTTGATCACCGGTGATCGGCGTCGACAATGCGTGATTGTCGAGCACGCAACGCGAGCCCGCCACCGAACGACATTGCTGCATCACCGAGGCGGTGAATGTTGGGTCCAGGCCGCCGCTGAGCTTGCTGTATTCGTTGAACGTGTAGTCGATGTCGGTGTTCGCCCAGGCCGCGTAGTCGCTTACCGCTCCCATCAAACACGACTCCTGCAACGTGTCGGTCAACCCGGCTGCCGTCAGGTTCGATTTGCTGATCGGACCGCTCGATGGAACGAACGGCTCGTCGGTCTGCTCGGCGCACGAGGTCACCGCGACCGCGATGATGAGCGGGTTGGTGTCGTACTTCGCGGCGACTTGCGCTTGAAAGGCGCGCCACGCGGTGATGTAGGGCGCGGTCCAATACGGCCCGAGCGTGAGCGGACACACGTCGGTTTGCCCGTTGCACCCCGCGGGATTGCGATAGACCGTGACCGGACCGCCGGTTAAATGTTTGGCCCATTGCGGCGCGTTGCTTCCCGCATAGATGCGCAACTTCACGCCGACCGGCGACGACTGCGTCACGTTCGATAAACTGTTGTACATTTGAACTGCTTGGAGATCGTTGTCGACCGCAGTGGTGACGATCGTGCCGCCCTGCGTCGGCTGTAAGTCGGCCCAGGTTTCGTTGATGACGATCCCGCCGAAACTCCCCGGATATTTCGTGATGTATTGCGTCGTGAACGGAGCGGGCGTCGCGTTGTCCGTATCGTGCCAGGAGATATCTTGCATGTCGATCAGGCCGCGAAGCGGGATCTTCGGTGGGGAGATCGTCACCGAGCCCGGCCCCGATGGCGACGGAATCGGCGGATAGGGGTAGGTGGTGCTCGGTGCACCGCCGCCGCACGCCACGAACATCAGGCAGGCGAGTACGAGAAATCCGTAGCGCATTAGTGCTGTGCTCCTACCATTAGCGCGGTGGCATTAAAAGCGGATTTCCAGGTGGCGCTGTCGCCGCCGCCGCCGGGGAACATTTGGGTCGGCGAATCCGCTTCCAGCCAATCCTGCGGATAGATCTCGAACAGTTGTGTGTTGTTGTCGAGCGCGAATTGCAGCAGATTGGGGAAACTGATGTTATAGTTCGGCTGCGGATTGGCGACCGATTCGATCGGCTGAAACTCAAAGGGAACGACCCCGACATGACGGGTGAAGGCTTCGCACCAATAGACGCTGCCGTCGGTTCCCTGTGGATTGCAGGGCGCGGGTTTTGTGCCCGCATCGGCGACATGGCCGATGCCTAGGTTTTCAGTGCCGAATCCAACGGAGTTGTTCGCGGCGACCTCGGCAGCGTCGTTCGGGTAATCGTAGAAGCTGTTGGGATAGCCGGCGATCTCATTGAGCGCGATCATCAACTGCTTTCCGTTTGTGTTCAGCGAGCCCATGTAGTTGACGATGTGGCGTGTGTGCGTGACCCACGCATCAAACGAATAGCCGTCAGCCATAAAGGCCTTGCTGCACGCGTCGTTTGGATAGTCGTCCAAATGCCCCGGATAGGCTTCCACGCCTGCGCCTAGACCAAATCGCATGTAGCCGATCGACGAGGTAATCGACGAGCCGGTGGGAGCGCCTTGAGAAAACTCGGCCACTGCCGCGGCGATGAACGCTTTGTAGTCGGCTTCAAACACGGGATCGATGTAGTTTGGATAGCCTGGTTGACCGTCGCATGTTATCGTCGCAACGTTGTCACCGTTCGGATCGGTAACCCAACTTGGCGTTGCTGTGTTCGAGCCGACTTCGGATGCATCCGCGAAAAGCAAGTTGACGGTGAGGCCTGCATTTACGTAGGGTTGCGCCCACGTGATCACCTGACTCCAATCGAACTTGCCTTTGGTTTTCTCAACGTCGGCCCAACCTACGAGAAGGCTGACGCCACAGATGTTCGGATCTTTCGGCTTGCCGCTGGCATCCTTGCCAATCACATATTGCTCTAGGTATTGCTCGTAGACGCCGCCATCTACCTTATAAGGATTCCAGACGTACATGCCGTGCGGGGCAGTCGGATCGGCGACGCGATGATCGGTCCCGGTACATGGCGGCGGCGTTGCCGAACTGAGGTCGGGCGGCGGAGACGCGGCCGCCGAGACGATGCCGATTTTTACGCGTTGTGCCGGTGACCCGTCGTCGGTGATGACGATTTGCGTGCAATTCGGCGGAGGCGGCCCCTCGAGCAAACCTGCGAAGGTGAGCGTCACCGCCGACCCTTTGACGCTTTGCGCGTACGTCGAGCCATCGGCCGTCATCGTGAGCGGGCCGTAAAAGACGTTTGCACACGATCCCTTCAGCGTGGGACGGGTCACGATGCCGTAGGTGTGCGTGCCGTTTTCGGCGACCGCGACGGCCTGCATACTTTGACAGTTATACGGCGCGGTTGAACCCGCGCACGCGAACTCCAACTGACGCGGCGCGGCGGTGAGTTTCGCGAGCGCACCGATTGAAAGCGCGACGGCGATCGTGCCGTGGTCACCCGCCGTGTCGGAGAGGCCGACGGAGCAGTTGTTGGCGACGCCGCCTTGACCGTAAGGAATCACGGTGAATGTTCCCGGGCCTGTGAGCTGCGTCGGCGAGACTTGCACGCCGCTCGAAGCCAGATGGCACTGGACGCTCGCCTTCGTCGTACCGGTAAATCCGGAGACCGCGACTTCCTGGACGGAACCGAGCGACGTGAAACTCAAAGCGCTTGGCGTCGCGATCGGCGTCGCGTAAACGCGATTGCGTGCGGTGGGAAGATCGGTGACCGGCGTATTGCTGTAGTTGGCGGTGACCGAAGCGAAGGTCCCATCGGAGCCCAGCACGGTGATGGTGCACGCTGCCGGTGGCGTCGTGCCAACCGCGGACACCGTGAAGAGCAGCGGCGCGCCGGCAACGTCGACCTGGGCGACGCTGTCGCCGCTGACGACGATGCTCCCGGTCGAGCTCGAACACGCGGCTGCGGCACTCGGCGTGTAGCTGACCCCCACCGTGTCGCCCTGCGCGTTGAATGTATCCGTTAGGGTGTCAGGGGTCAGGTCGATGTTGGAAGGCGTGAGTGTAAAGGAAGGCTGCGAGGCCGCTGATGACGATGAGGGCGTGAAGCTCGAGGAACCCGAGCAAGCCGAAACGAGGATCGTTCCAAGTAGCAACGCGACGATGGGCAGACGCACCAAATGGCCTCCTGCTGATGCACTCCGGGGCGAACGTGTGCTCGGCCCATCGTACCATGGCCGAGCTTTCCCCTGGTGGGTCGGAATACTCGGCACACTACCGCTAGTAGCGAGCTAGCGGCTGCTCTGCCATGCAAATTTAATGGCGCGGTGGCGCGACAGGCGGCCCTCCGCCCCCCCGTTCCGAGGCTCCGCGGCGCTTGCTTATGGGCCACTCAGCCTACCGGTCGCGTCTGGGGTGCGGTCTTTACGTCCGCTTTACGTCCGCCATACATAAACTATGCGCTTCACGCCCCCTTGATCGATTCTTAAGGCACCTGTTTGATCCATAATCGTGGTGTGGGTGTGGCGCAGCTCTAGTATGAGCGGCGTCCTCTGCTGCTGTTTTAGGAGGCCATAGTGAAACGCCTAAGTTCGATCGGGGCCCTCGTGGTACTGATCGCAATGCTTGCCGGATGCAGCGGATCGTCGGGTTCGACGGTTCCCGCTTCGGCAACTCAATCTTCAAATAAAAACGCGCCCGCTACGCAGGGCGCTGGTGTTCAGGGCTGGATCGTTAAGTCCGGCACCAAGCACACCAACGACCTTATTGGCGGCGTCGGGATGCTGCTGGCCTGTTCTGCTCGGTGACGCGCAGCCGGTGCTCGGCAACATGAACGTAGCGTCGATCAATATCGGTATCGACGCCGTAAACGTCGTGTACAAGGGTCAAGTGACGACGATCGCGACGTACTCGTCGCCGTACGTCGTGAACGTGATGGCGAACGGCGGCAACCCGTCGTCGATCGGCATCGGGCAGCTCTACACAGCAACTACGACCACATCCAATTTGTGGTCGATACCGCTTCGAGCAACGTCACCGATGCAAGCGGCAACGTTTACCCGATTCAATTCCAATCGGGGCAAACGTCGCAAAGCACCGCCGGTGCCGGCAGAGGGACTAGTCACGGTCGCAGGCTCTGGCAGCGTAACGATGACGGTTGGCGGACAGTTCATGGTCGGCGGTACGCCTGCTGACTCGATCCTGGCCGACTTCAATGCCATGGAATCGCTGAATCAGAACAGCGCCGGTCAGATCGTCGCACAACCGGCGCTCTACTCAGTCGCAGCCTCCAACGCAGGCGAAGTGCAAGGGCAAGTGCTCAATGCCAATGGTCAACCGGTGCAAAACGCGGTTGTCGTGGCCTTGATCGCTGGCGCCGACGGAACAGCACACGTCGGCAATACGACGAACACCGATGCGAACGGTAACTTTGATCTCCATGCGATCAATGCCGGCTCGTATCAGCTGGTTATCTATAACAACTACACAACCGCCAGCGGACAAACGATCACCGCAAGCGGGGCTGACGCGTCGATGGGCGCGTCCTTCCAAGGGCCGGCCCTCACGGTGCCGGCGGGACAGATCACACAAGCCGGAACCCTGAACGACTAGAGTTCCGCAAATGGCTCAACAGCAGCATCTCGAAGAGGCGCGTGAACTGCTTCGTACCGGACGGTACGAAGCAGCTCTCGCGCGCCTTAACGGGTACGAGGGTTGGCCGTCGCCGCAGCACGAACGTGCAATTCTCCTGCGAGCGGAAATGCTTCTTAAGCGCGACCCAGTTGATGCACTTGAAATCCTCGCCCGTTCGAGCGACATGCTCCGCGGCGAAGAAACCCTATTTGACTACTATCTCCTTTCCGGCGTCGCATACGCAGGCTCGCGCAATTTTGATGGCGCGGCCGAGATGTTCGCGCTCGCCTATCGCGCCGCTGACAATGATTCCTCCCGTCTCGCAAGCGTGGCATACCACCGCGCCCGCCTGCGCTTCATGCGTGGCGACTTTGAACCTAGCGACACGGACTTTGCCCTAGCGCTCACGCACCCTGATCCCGGCTTGCAGGCTCTCTGCTCTCCAGGTGAGAGCGTGGATGCACGCCGGTCAGGGCAACTATCGCGCTCAGATCACCGATTTACGCGCTGCCATTGCGCTTGCCAGAGAAAATCCATCGCGTATGGATTATCATACGGTCGCACGTATGATCCACTCGCTTTTGTACGTTGCACGTGAGACTGGCGACTTCACAGCATGTCGATGATGCGCGCGAACTGTACGAATCGATCGATTGGCCGCCGGAGTTGGCCGACGCGCAATTTGTTTGTCTACGTGCGCTGGCCTGGGATGCTTTCTTGCGCGGAGACTCCGCGCGCGCGCAGTGGTTGTTACGCGACTCGAAAGAGATTGCTCCCACTGACGCTTGGGGCGTCGTGTCACATGTCGACCGCGCGTATGTCGCCCGGATGAACCACAACGAGCCGTGGGCCCGCGACGAATTGATGCAGGCACAAGCGCAGGCGCGTACCGTGGTGTGGGCGGCAACCACCGACGAAGAGCGCGCCGCTCTCGTACTGATGGCGGTCCTGTTTGCCCCCGTCGATATGGGCCAGGCGCAGCGTTACGTGTCGACATACATGCGGCTAGGTAACGACAGTATCGATCCGACGCTGGCGATCTCTAACGATCGCCGCGCCCTCGGATTTGCGCAATATGCCACGGGATGCGTGAACCAGGTATTGGGTAATAAAGAAAGCGCAATCGCCTCTTTCGAGGCGGCATACAAGATCTTTGACGAGGCCGAGCACCATTTCCGCGCGGCACTGGCCGCGCAGGGCCTTGCCGAAGTGACCGGTGCGACCGTGTGGATTGAGCGCGCACGTCAACACGCCGGCGCCTTCCCGAAGAGTGCATTCTACAAATATCTCACCGATCGCATTTCGAAGAAGGCTACGCCGTGGATCGAGGGTCTCTCGCCGATGCAGCGCCAGCTCGCGCTCTCGCTCTGCGAAGGACTCGACAACCAACAGCTCTCTAAGCGCTTCAGCCGCAGCGAATTCACGATCAAGCGTGAAGTGCAAGCACTCTACGACCTGTTCAACGTCCGGTCACGCAATGCACTACGGGGTTTGCTTGAGGAGCGCGGCGTGCTGTGATCGCGACCATCGCCATCGGGGTGGCGGTTCTGGTTGTCTGCATTACGGCGGCTAGTGTAGTCGTCTTCTACCTTCGGTCGGTCTCGCCCCGGAAAGCTGACGAGCGTCGTTATAGCATTCTCGAGAGCATCCAAGACGGCATCTTCATCGTCGACGATCGCTGGCGCTTTACGCACATAAACGAAAAGGCGGAGGAGCTGCTGCACACCACTGCAGCCGAACTCGTTGGCCGCCGCGTCGACAAAGTTCTCGATCCGCTCGCGTCCGATCTTTTCCCCGAGATGCGCAGCGTTCGCGAGAGCGCGATGCCGGTCGAGCGCACGCAATTTTTTCCGGCCACCAACACCTGGGTCGAGCTTCGCATTCAGCCGGCAGAGCACGAAGTCGTCGTCTATCTTCGTGACGTTAGCGATCGCAAGCGTGCCGAGATTTTATTGCGCGATTCCGAACGCCGCCTGCGCTTGTTGCTCGAGCAAGTTCCCGCATTGCTGTGGACCGTCGATCTCGACATGCGCTTTACATCGTTTGTCGGTACGGCGACGTCGGCAAAGGGCTTCACGCAAGAAGAACTCGGCGAAGCCAAGGTCGAGCAGATCCGGCGCGTTTTTTCCGGCGATTCGCAGCGCTTCGAGTCCTATCACAGCGGGCGCTGGATGCAGCACACGGTCGAGCCGCTACGTGGCGCGAACGGACAAATCATCGGCGCGATCGGCGTTGCGCTCGACATTACCGAAATGAAAGAGACGGCCGATCATCTGGCACGTCTGGCGCGCCTCGATGCGCTCACCCAATTGCCCAATCGCTTCGCGCTCGAAGAGCAGATGATCGAGATGGTCGAGCGCGCCGAAAATGAAGAGCGGCGGCTAGGCGTGCTCTTCGTCGATCTCGATCGATTCAAGACGATCAACGACACGCTCGGACACCGGGCAGGCGACGAGCTCTTGCGCCAATTCGCCGTACGCTTGCGCCGTGCCGTCGACGCCGAAGCGAGCGTTTTTCGGAGCGGCGGCGACGAGTTCATCGTGATGCTCGAACTCGGTCCAACGACGAGCGTCCCGATGATCAGCGCCGACATTCAGCTTGCGCTCGCCGAACCGTTCTTTATCGCCGAGCGACAGCTCTTCGTGAGCGCCAGCGTCGGGGCGGCGTGCTATCCCGACGACGGGATGAGTGCGGAAGAATTGCTTTCGCGGGCCGACTCCGCGATGTACCGCGCCAAGTACAGCGGGCGTAGCCGCGTTGGATTCTTCGACGTCGGCAGCGACGAACTCGCGCCGTATCGTCTGCGATTAGAACAGGACATGCATTACGCGATCCAGCGCGGCGAATTCCGCTTGGTCTATCAGCCGATCGTCGATGCGGTAACAGCGCGTCTCGTCGGCGCCGAAGCGCTGTTGCGCTGGAATCACAGCAAACACGGCGAGATTATGCCCGAGGAGTTCATCGCGATTGCCGAGGAGACCGGATTGATCGTGCCGATCTCGCGCTGGGTGTTGCATGAGGCCTGCGCGGAGGCGATGCGCGTTCGTGCGAGCGGGTATTCCGATTTTAGTATCGCCGTCAACCTGTCTGCACGCGACTTCGGCGAGGTCGATTTGGCCGACACGATCCGCGATATCCTGGCTGAGACGGGCTTGCCGCCGACCGCCCTCGAGCTCGAGATCACCGAGAACATGAAGATTGACGACGTGGCGTTGATGACGATGCGCACGCTCAGCGGCTTGGGCATTCGTATCGTGGTCGATGACTTCGGCGTCGCCTACAGTGCGCTCGGCTACCTCAAGCGTTTGCCGATCGCCGCGGTCAAGATCGATCGCACCTTCATTCGCGACGCGGGAGACGATCCGCAAGACCGCGCGATCGTGCGCGCCATCGTCGCACTCGCGCGTTCGCTCGATCTGGAGATCATCGCCGAGGGCGTCGAGACGCTCGAGCAGTGGCAGTTCATCACCGAGCTTAACTGCCAGCGCGCACAAGGCTATCACTTCAGCCGCCCGGTCGAAGCGGGCGCGTTACTTGGCGTGGCGCTGCGGGCCGGGTGACGGCGGCGGCGGAATATTCGGACACTTGTCCGTGAGATTCGTTGTGCCGTCTGCGCGCGTATGCGCAATGATGTATTGGATTGCCGCCGGCTCGCCGGCGCGCAGACCGACCGGCGGAAACTGAAACGGTACGTAGGCTGCGTCCGAGTTGAACGGATCATCGGCTTCGCTCTTGTACTGCCAGGGCCAGTCGAGTGGAATTTTTTGCGAGGAACCGTCCGCGTAGTAGACGATCGCCGTGATTTTGCGCTGGTAGTACCCGGTGTCGGGGTCGTACGTCACATCACCGATCGCTTCAAAATCGACGGCGCCGCACAACGCGGTACCGGCGCCGCTGCCGGTCCCGGCATCGCCCGTTCCGTTGCCGCTCCCGTTCGTTGCTGACAGGCTGCCCGCGCCCGAAGCATTTTGTGCGCCGGCTCCCTGACCGCCGGTCGGTATCGAGGCATCGGGCGTCGCGTAGACCACTCTGGGCGGTGTCGGTCGCTTCGCACCCGCGCGCTTGATCCGCTCGACACGCGCATGCACGCCGGAAGGGACGACGGCTTTTGCAATTACTTTCACGGCCGGCGGCGTTGGACTCGGACTCGGTTGCGGCGTTGGCGTGCGCGCGATACGGGCGAGCGTCACGCGCGCAACGATCGCCTCTTGCGGCCCTGCAACGACGCGCTGCCTGGGAATGAGCGCAAGTACAAGCGCGTGGAGCGCGAGCGCGCAAACCACCGCGATGGCGAGCCGCCGCAAGAGGCTCACCAAGGCCGCTCGCGAATGGACGTCCCGTCGTGAAAACACAAGATTTGATTCGAGCGATTCCCGATTTTCCGCTGCCCGGAATCCTTTTCCGTGACATAACGCCGCTGCTGAAGGATCCCAAGGGTTTCAAGGAGGCGGTCGATCTTTTCGTCGATCGGTTCAAGAATCGCGGCATTGACTTTGTCGTCGGCGTCGAAGCGCGCGGCTATATGCTCGGTGCTCCGCTTGCCTACGCGATCGGCGCCGGGTTCGTCCCGGTGCGCAAGCCGGGCAAGCTGCCGTACAGCAAGCTTTCCGAATCCTATGCCTTGGAATACGGTACGAATTCGCTCGAGATTCACGAAGATGCGCTCGGGCGCGGCGAGAAGGTCGTCGTTGTCGACGATTTGCTTGCGACGGGCGGAACGGCCGCTGCGACGCGCCGTCTGCTGGAACGTCTCGGTGCGCACATCGAGGCATTTGCATTTCTGATCGAGCTCGACATGCTCAAAGGTCGCGCCGCGTTGCCGGGAGCCGAGGTTGTTTCTTTCATTCATTATTAGCGCCGCGTTATTGATCGCACGCACGCATCCGTCGCCGACGCCCACCGCGACACCGACGCTCGCACCGGAGATTCCCACAATCACGGCCGTCGCGCGCCGCGAGTTCGTGGCGTGGCAGGCCGGCGCCGTCGACAAGAATCACTATGTTGACGCTGCCCAGACCCAACTCACGTCGGATGGCACTGCCAAGATGTCGAAGGTGCTGGTCAGCTATGGCGCGCTCGAACACACCGAGTGGTACGGGAACTTTCCGATCATCGGGGCGCCCCCGGGCGTCGTGGGCTATACCTATCGGATGGTCTGCACGAATGACGCGATCTTCGAGCAGCTGATGATCGGCTCCGACGGCAAGATAGACTCGATCAACTTCCTCAAAAAACTCCCTTAGCGGGCCCTCCGGACCCCTGCGGGTGCGCGCGTTGCTACGCTTGGTCGATTATGAGAGTATAGGCAGATACTCCCATGACGATTGCTGAGCTGACCGCTACCGTCCAAGCGTACGACCCCTCGCTCGAGGGGGAGTGGCTCGAGCGCGTCTATGAGGTTGCCGACCGCGCCCACGACGGGCAGCGGCGCGCCTCGGGCGAGTCGTACATCGAGCATCCGCTCGCGGTCGCCGGCATCTTGGCCGAGCTCGAGATGGATCGCCAGACGATCGCAGCCGCACTGCTCCACGACGTCGTCGAGGACACCTCGATCACGAGCGAGCAAGTCGCGGCGCAATTCGGGGATGAGATCGCCACGCTGGTCGACGGCGTCACCAAGCTGACCCGCATTCCCTACCAGTCTAAAGAAGACGCGCAGGTCGAGAACCTGCGCAAGATGTTCATGGCGATGGCCCGCGACATCCGCGTGATCATCATCAAGCTCGCCGACCGGCTGCACAACATGCGCACGCTCGCGAGCTTGCCGCCCGCCAAGCGCCAATCGATCGCGCGCGAAACGATCGACATCTACGCGCCGATCGCGCATCGCTTGGGCATCTGGAAGATCAAGTGGGAGATCGAGGACGAGTGTCTGCGCTATCTCGATCCCGAAGGTTTCCGCGAAATCGTCGAGCGTGTCTCCAAGACGCGGCGCGAACGCGAAGCCGACGTGCAAGAAGCGATCGCGCGCCTGCGCGCCGAGTTCGCGAACATGGGCGTCAACGCCGAGATTCAGGGGCGGCCCAAACACTTCTACTCGATCTACTCCAAGATCAAGAAGGGCCGCGACTTCTCAACGATCTACGATCTGACCGCGATTCGCATCATCGTCGATTCGGTGAAGGACTGTTATGCTGCGCTCGGTGCGGTGCATGCGATGTGGACGCCGTTGCCGGGCCGCTTCAAAGATTACATCGCGATGCCCAAACCCAACATGTACCAGTCGTTGCACACGACGGTCGTCGGGTCGCAAGGCGAGCCGCTCGAGATTCAGATTCGCACGTGGGAGATGCATCGTACGAGCGAGTACGGCATCGCCGCGCACTGGCGCTACAAAGAAGGCGGCAAGGCCGACCAGTTCGAGAACAAACTCTCCTGGCTGCGCGCGTTGCTCGAGTGGCAAAAGGACATGCGCGACTCGCGCATGTTCATGGAAAATCTCAAGCTCGATCTCTTCGACTCGCAGGCGTTTGTATTCTCGCCGCGTGGCGACGTATTCTCGATGCCCGCCGGCGGGACGCCGCTCGACTTTGCGTATCTGGTGCACACCGACGTCGGCAACCATTGCGTCGGCGCGAAGGTCAACGGCCGAATCGTGCCGCTCGATTCAACGCTGCAAAATGGCGACATCTGCGAGATCTTCGTCAATAAGTCCAGCGGCCGTCCGTCGCTCGATTGGCTTTCGATCGTCAAGACAAGCGGCGCAAAGCACAAGATCAAGCAGTGGTTCCGCAAGGAACAGCGCGAGGAAAACGTGCTTGCCGGGCAAGAGGCGGTCGAAGCGGAGCTCGCGCGCGAGCGCCTGCGGCCTGACCTCGCGCGCGGCGAGTTGATCGAGCGGATCGCGCATCGCATGAATTATCCCGCGCCGACGGACCTCTTCGCCGCGATTGGTTTTGGCGACGCGTCGGCGCAAGCCGTTGTCAACCGCATTCGCGAAGAAATCAAAGTCGACAACGTCGTCGACCTCACGCAGATTCGTAAGCCGGCTGCGCGCAAGACCGCGCGACGTGCGAGCGGCGTGCGTATCGCTGGCGTCGACGACGTGCTGGTGCGACTCTCGAAGTGCTGTTCGCCGGTGCCGGGCGACCCGATCATCGGCTACGTGACGATTGGTCGCGGCGTGAGCGTGCATCGTGCCGATTGTCCGAACGTCGCGTATATGAGTGCGACGCCGGAGCGCATTCTGCAAGCGCAGTGGACCGCGAGCAGCGACATGACGCATGCGGTCGACATCGAAGTTGAAGCCGAGGATCGCTCGCAACTGCTGCAAGATATTATGGCGGTCTTCGCCGAGCTCAAGACGACGGTGAGTTCGGTCACCGCACGCGTGCGCAAGGACGGCCTGGCGGTCACGAGCCTGACCGTGCAGATTCGCGACCTCGATCACTTGCACAAGATTCTCACGAAGCTCGAAGGCCTACGCAAAGTGCGCCGCGTGTACCGCGTCACGAAACGCGAGAAAAGCGCAGCAGGCTCGTAGTGTCATCCTGAGCCTGTCGAAGGAGTGGCTGCCAATCGTGGCAGCCTTTTTTGCGGGTGCGATGAACAGCATCGCGGGCGGCGGCAGCTTCCTGAGTTTCCCGGCGCTGATCCTTGCCGGCGTTCCGTCGATTCCCGCTAACGCTACGAACAGCGCTGCGATGTGGGTTGGGACGTGGGGCGGCGCGCGCGCGTACTGGGGAGACGTGCTGCCGCATCGCAAGATGCTGTATCCGATGCTGGCGATTAGCATCGTTGGCGCGATTCTCGGTGCGACGCTGCTGCTGTTCACGCCGCCGGCCGCGTTCAATCGGCTTATTCCATGGCTCTTGCTGTTTGCGACGGTAATGTTCGCAATTAGCCCATGGCTCACCAAAGTGCATAATGGCGACCCGACGCATCAGTGGTGGCAGTACATCGCGCAGTTTTTTGTGGCGGTATACGGCGGCTACTTTACCGCCGGCATCGGCATCCTGATGCTCGCGTTGCTCGCGTTCTCGGGCCTGCCGAGCTTCAACGCAACCAATGGCATGAAGAATGTGCTCGCGGTCGCGATCAACGGCTTCTCACTCGTCCCGTTTTTGATCGTGCGCATCATCGACTGGCGCTATGCGATTCCGATGGCAATCATCGCGCTCATCGGCGGGTACATCGGCGCGCATTTCTTCCGCCGCGTGCCCGAATCGTATGGCCGATGGTTCGTCATCGCCATCGGCGCCGATCATGACGATCGTGTTTTTCGTGCGCTAGCGGCTATGGCTCAACCGTAATTGCCGCAAACGACGCGGCGTTGGTTGGGAGTACCTGCGCGTTGACAGTGATCGAGCACGAACTTGGACAACCGCTCGCGACGTACTGATCGAATCCGGTGTATTCACCAGTTCCCTCGCCGAGATAGACCGTGTTGCCGGCGCCTGCGGCGAAGCTCGTGCCGACAGCCCCCTGGGACGCGACACTGGTTTGCGCGAGTATCGTTATGCTTGCCGCTGCCGGCGTACCCGAAATTCGAGCAATGTAGACATTGCTGCCGTCGGTCAGCCAGAGCAGTCCGCTCGCGTCGAAGCCCATAGCCGCCACGCCGCTGAGCGTCCCGGAGGCGGTCGCGGGAGCGTTCTGCAGTAGCGTCGACGGAGGGTACACGAGAAATTCACCTGCGTTGGTACCGACCCAGAGCGAGCCAACGAGTGCGCTTGGCACGTTGGTTGCCGACGGTGCAACGGCTATAGCTTGCGCGCCATACGTGGTAAGAGTCAGATCGAGCGAATCCAAGCCGCCGCTCCCCCAATTCGTTGTCGAATACTGTTCGAGCTGGACGTAGCCCAAACTGGAATCGTCATTCAGCAGAAACCCGTGCTGGTGCGCATCGATTCCCATCGCTTTGATGTTCGCGCCTCCATCTTCGGTCCACACTGCGCTTCCAGGCGGTGTCAGTCCAGGTGGCGCCGCCGTCGGCGTGAAGGCGAAGACTTGCAGGAAGCCGCTATTGTTGGTGCCGATGGCGTAGATCGAGTTGCTCGACGGATCGCTCGCGGCAAATTGAAAGTTACAGGACGATCCGCCGCCGCAGAGGGCGTTACCGACGGGATCGTTGTAACCGTCGATCGGTTGCACTGCCTGGCTCGTACCGTACAGCGGATACCCGTAGATGCCGGTCGGCGCTGAGCCGGCTTCGACCGTCGTCCATAATTCTTGGATCGGCGTCACGACGACGGCGTCTACAATCGGTGGAAGGCCGGTGCCTCCGGGCGTCGCGGTCACGTCGATCGTCGCGTTGGCGACGGCGTTCTTGGCGGCGAGTGTGTATTGGTATGGCACCGCCGTGGTCGCAATGGTGAATTCTTGCGGCGTATCGCCAACGGCCTCGGTCACGGTCACCGTCGGACCGGTGCCGTCGGTGCTGTCGATCACGAACCCGTCAGCGTCGAGAGCTTGTGCGAAGAACGTTTGCGCGTTGTTGCCAATCACCGAGAGGTTGCCGTTGAACATCACGACGTGCGATTGAGCCGGCCCCGGCTGAAAACTCACCGAAGCCGGAACGCCGTAGAATGTGAGACCTGGAATCGTGTTGGCTTGACCGGCCACGATCACCACCGGTGCGGCAAGTTGCCCCTGCGCCAGCATATTGCCCGTGAACGTTCCGCCGCTCGGCGGCGTATCGTACGTTGTCACCGTAAGATTCGGGTACGTCCCGGCCGGAATTTGTAACTGGAACATGTAGTCGGTGTTGCCATTGACGACCGTGCATGCAACGACGCCGGCCGGTAGCGTGGCGGGACAGGTGGCTGCAATCGCCGCCGAATAGTCGGGTGCGTTCGGGGTCGTAGAGAGCCAATCGATCGCAACGCCTTCGGTCGCCTGAGATTGGTAGTAGGGGCGCCGTACGCGCGCCATCGTGCTCTTGCCGGGAATCTTGAACGAAAACGTTGCGGTGCCCGTTTTCTTCTGCGGCGTATTGTTGACGGGCGGCAGCGAGCTGCCTTTGCCACCACCGCCACCGCACGCACTTAGCAGGGCGAGAGGAACGACCAACGCGGCTGCGCGGCGGTTCACTAGAGCACCACCTTTCCGATGCTGTTACCGTTCGAGTCAGGAGAACTGAATGTAAACCAAATATCGCCGTCGGCTCCGGCAGCAATGCCCCACGGCATCCCAGCCGTTGCGTATTCGAACGCCTTGCAGCCCGACGACGTCGCACAGGCGGCCAGCGAGACGAACCCGACGTAACCGGTCGTGTCGGTGAACCAGATGTTGCCATCTGCGCCGACCGTAAGGTTCATCGGTATGCCGCCCGTCTGCGGTAATGGTATCGGCGAGTACGTGCACGTCGAGGTGCACGGTGTGTAGCTTCCGGACGAGGCGCCATCCCAGACCGTCGGGTCGATTTGATCGATCGTGTGACTGCCGGCATCGGCAACGTAGAGATAACCGTCGGGACCGGAAACGATGCCATTGAGCGCCGTGCTCAATTGCGGAGGGCCGCCGGTAACGATGATGTATCGTTTCTTCTGCTGAGGATATGGATGCACGATCTTCTTGCCCGGGTGGAAGCCGATCGGTCGATGACGTGCCCCACACTGGTTGCACTGCGAAACATTCGCGGGGAGCTCCGTGATGCCGCAGCCGCCTCCGCAAGGTATTGGCATGAACCCGACGTTGCCCGTGCCGCCATCGGTAAACCATAGCGTCGCGCCCGATGCGTCGGCGATTAAACCGTTGACGTAGGATGTATTATACGGTGGCGACGACGACACCGGGGCAGGCAAGGAAAGCGGACTGAACGAGCAGCAGCCGGCAATCACGCTGTCCATGATGGTGCCACCGCAACATCCTGAACTTGGGAATTGTGAACCCACGTAGAGATTGCCGTCGGGTCCGTCGGTCATCGCGCCGGCCTGTGGCGTGGCAACTGGCATCGCCTGTGCATTGGCCACGTTACAGATAGAAGTCGCCGCGCTGCAACCGGTGAGCTGGTACACGCCACCGAGGTCCGTGGGCGGATTCCCAACATCGCCAACGTAGAGGTTGCCGTCGGACGCGCTTACGATCGATTCCAGATCGTAATAGTTGTAGCCGAAAAGCGGGGGAGGGCTCGTGATCGCAGTTACGACCGCAGCTACACTGCAGCTCGACGAGTTGCATCCGCTCGGGGATGCAATAACGTCAAGTGTTTGATCGCCGCGGTCTACGACCCACAATGACTGCCCGTCGGGGCCGGTCGTGATGCCATAGAGCTGCGGCGGGCCGCCTGATGGAGCCGGGACCGGATACTTGTCGATCGTGTACGACGGTGCAACGAGTGCACCGCCGCCGCTGCCGCTCGTAACCGTTACCGGGATGTTTGCAAAACCACCGTTTGCATCGACGACGCTGACGCTTTCGCTACCCGCACCACTGCCGGGTGTGATATCGAGCGTCACGCTTTTGCCTGCGCTTGACGGCGTGCAGTTTGAGGGTACGCAGGTAACGGTTGCGACCGAACTTGTGCCTTGCACGGTAAACACACCAGCGTATCCCGCTTCGCTCACCGTTACCGTCTGCATTGCGCCGCTGGGAAATAACGCCGCAGTAGTCGGTGTGAAGACGATGGGCGCGAACGGGACCGATGCCGTGACCGATCCATAGGTTGCGGTGACCGTAGCCGTGGTGATCTGTTTGGATGAATCGTACAAGAGCGTGACCGTGCTCGCACCGCCGCTCGGGCCCGGCGAGGCGATGCTTGTGGCCGAGAGTGAGAGCGCGCTGTTGGTATCGCCGGAAATTGAAAGCGCGATTGGATTGGGATATGCGCCAGGCGGAATGATCGTGTTGCCCGACGCGTCGAGTGCGACCACGCTGAAGGGAATCGGATGCGGCAGTCCGTCATCGCCGGCGGATAAGCCGCTCGGCGCGATCGTAAGACTGGCGGGCACGCCGCCAACGGAAACGGATTGCGGCGGAATCGTCGCAAGCGTCGTGTTGATCGGCCCAATCAAGCCCTGTCCGAGCAAAGCTCCGGTTGCGTCGAAGGTTGAAAGTTGCAATACGACATTCGTTGCGACCGGAACGGTCACGGTGATCGTACAACTCGTACCGCTTGGAGTGCTCGTGCAGTCGGGACTCGTTGCAATTGTAATCGACAGCGGTGTCGGAAGCGGACTCGGCGTCGCACCGTTCACCGTATAGACGCCGATCGCAATCGTAGCCGTATTCGACGCGATGAACGCCGGCTTACGCGCGCTCGACGACGCTGCGCTGCTCTTTGGAATTAGGACGTGAACCATCGCGCCCGCATTCTTGGACGCTGCTCCGCCACCGGCGCGTGGGAGCGGGCTGGAACCGCTGCCTCCGCCACCGCCGCAGGCGCTGGCAAAAACGGCAAAGCCGAACAGCACAACAAAGAGTGGCGCGCGTTTCATACAGGCAAGCGTTCTCTGAGTATGGCTTTTTTCCCGGGAAATTAGGGCGAAATGACTACTGCTGCGAGGCTAGACCTCGCTCGGTACGAGCTCCGGCGTAGGCATTGTGGCCTGCTTTTGGGCGCGATGGAAGCCGCCCAGGCGTGGCTCGATGTGTTGCGCGACCCACAGATAGAGCGTCGGCACGACCAACAACGAGAGCGTCGTCGAGAAGAGCAGGCCGCCGATCACGACCGTCCCAAGCGGCGCCTGCGTTTGGCTTCCGGCCTCGATGCCGAGCGCGATCGGCAACATACCGCCGACCGAAGCAAGCGTGGTCATCAGAATCGGGCGCAAGCGCAGCGGTGCCGCGTGGAGCACGGCTTCCTTGACCGAGTAGCCGCGTTCGCGCAGTTGATTGGTGAACTCCACGACAAGGATCGCGTTCTTCACGACGATGCCAACCAGCATCAAAACTCCGATAAATGCGGTCAAGCCGAACGCGCGGTGCGTGAGCACGAGCGAGAGCACGATACCGGTCGAGGCAAGCGGAACGGAGACCATGATGACCAGCGGATGCAAGACCGATTCGAACTGTGCGGCGAGCAGCATATAGATCAGGATGATTGCGAGCAGCACGATTAGCCCAAGGCTTCCAAACGTATCGTTTTGCTGCGTGACGGTCTGTCCGAATTGCCAGTAGTAGCCCGGCGGCAGCGCCATGGCGTTCATAATCTTTGTCGCAGCTTTCACCGCCTGGCCGAGCGGTGCGGTATCGAGGCCAGCGGTCACGTCGATCTCGCGCAATTTGTTTTGCCGCGTGATCTCCGACGGACCGGCGCCGAAGCTGATGTTTGCCAGTTCACTCAGGGCCATCACCGGGAGCGTAGCGTTGGCGCCTTGGTTGCTCGAGCTCTGCACGATCGACCCGCCGAGCGCGCCGCTGGCTGCGCCGTTCGCGACGCTGCCGGTCGCTGCACCAGGCAGATTCGCGATCGGAACCTGTAATGACAGAATACTTTGTAGAGAGCGGCGTTGATTCGGAGGCAGCTGCACGATAATCGGGTATTGCGTGCCGTTGACCTGCATGTATGAGGCAATCGTCCCCGAGGTTGCGGTGTCGATCGTATTCGAGATCGCCTGCGTCGAGATACCGAGCACGGCCGCTTTCGTGCGATCGACATTGATGTCGAGTTCCGGCTGCGATGCCGAGATGCTGCTCTGTGGCGCCTGGATGCCGGGAATGCGCGCGAGGTCAGGGACGACGGTGTATTGCGCGAGGTTGTAGAGCGTCTGGACATTGGGCCCGAAGATTTGCACGTCGAGTGCGTCTTGGCCACGAGAGATCACGTTCTGCACGATATCGACCGTGCGCCCGTAGCTACGTAAGCCCGCAATCGCGTTGAGCTTGTTCGTCCAGTAGCGGACGTACAACGCGGCATCGTTGCCGCTATACTGCGGCTTGAGCTCGACGGAAAGATTGCCCTGATTAGTAACCTGCGTGCCATTACCAACGTAGCCCTGTTGGCCAACTGACGAGCCAACATAGAGCACGCGCGGGTCCCGGAGCATCGCTTGCTCGATCTCGTTGAACGTCGCGTTCGTGACATTGACCGCCGTGCCGGTCGGCATCTGCAGATTGAAGCGCACGAAGACCGAATTGGACGCCGGGAAGATCTCGGTTGCAACAGCTCCCATTTTAGCGGCGGCGATCGTGAGGATCAGCAAGCCCACGGCGATTGCGACGACGAGGCCAGGACGCGCGACCGCGCGCTCGAGCACGCTGCGGTACCACCGTTCGAAGCGATCGTACTCACGATCGAAGCCGCGTGCAAAGCGCGCGTAAGCGCCTGCATGCGTGCCGCCGTTACTGTTTCCGTTGCTGGCGGCCGTGTATTTGTTGCGGAGCAAAATCGAGGAGAGCATCGGCACTGTTGTTACGGCGACGACAAACGATATTGCGACGGCAGCCATGACCATCACCGCAAACGGCGTGAAAATTAAGCCTTGCAAACCCGGAATGAGCACGAGCGGGACGAACACCGTGACCACGGTGGTCGACGAGGCTAGTACGGCGCTGAAGATCTCAGTGGTCGCGCTCTCGGCGGCGTTGCGTGGCGATTGCCCAAGCGCCATGTGGCGATAGATGTTTTCGATGACAACGATCGCGTCGTCGACGATCAGCCCGACGGCGAGCGCCAGACCACCGAGCGTCATGATGTTGAGCGAATAGCCGCAGACGTAAGCAACGAAAAGCGTGCCGAGCACCGAGATCGGCAGCGAGATCGCCACGATCAGCGTGGTTCGCCACGAATGCAAGAAGAGCAGAATGATTATCACGGCGAGAATCGCACCGTAGATCGCGGTGTGTTCGAGCGCGTTGATCGCTTCGAGAATAAAACTCTTTTGATCGAAGACGACGCCGATCTTCATGCCGGCGTAACGCGCCTGAATCTGATCGATCTTGTGGTACGTGCCGATCGCCGTCGCCACGATGTTGGCGTTGGGCTGCGCGTCGATCACCACGCCTAGCGCCGGCTTTCCGTTGAGCCGTTCGTAGGTGCGCTGCTCCTGAATAGAGTCGCTAACCCTCGCGACGGTGCCGATGCGAACAACGCTGCCGTTCTTGACCGCGAGCACGAGATCGGAAATCTGTTGGGCGTTGGACAGAAGCGCATTGGCGCGAACTTGATATTCGTTGGGACCGACTTGCACAATGCCCGCGGGTAGATTGAGGTTCTCTTGCTGCACGCGCCCGATGATTTGGTTGAGCGTCATGCCGTAGGCCGCGAGTTTGTTTGCATCGGGTTCGATCATGAACGCGCGCTGCTGGTCCTGCCCGACAACGACGTTGGCGACGCCGTCAACCGACGCGAATTCGTCGGAGAGTTGATTGGTGAAGAGATCGCCAAGATCGCGAAGCGGAATGTTCGGATCGGTCACGTAGAAGCGCACGACCGGCAGCGAGTTGGAGTCCCACTTCGCGATTTGCGGCTGCTGCAAATTCGGATCATTGGGAAGCTGGCTGCGGATGCGATCGACTTGCTGCTGCACATCGACCGCGGCGGTGTCGAGATTGGTCCCGTAATAGAACTGCGCGCTGACCGAGCTTTGCCCGAGTTGCGAGCTGGAGTTGATTAGCTCGATGCCGTTGACCCGGCTGACCGCGTTCTCGATCGGCCGCGTGACCAGCGCTTCCATCTGCTCCGGCCCCACGTTGGGATAGTCCACCGTGACGGTCACCACCGGCGGGGTGAAATTCGGGAGCAAGGCAACCGGCAGCCGGGGGAGGGCGAAGACGCCGAGCACCACGATCGCGAGGGCGATCATGGAGACGGCCACCCGGCGGTTGACGGCGAAGCGGGCGATGGACATTCGCCCCCCATCTTAGCATCGGCCCCGACTAGCCACATTGCGTTTAGCGGCAGCCTATAGTAAAATTCGTGAGTTTTGGGAGACTTTTGATTTCCCGTCACCACCTGCCCCGAACGGGGCCACTGTCAAATATGACCGGCAGTGTCCACAGATGGAACGAGCTATGAACGACTACGAAGTGACCTATATTCTGCGGCCCAATATTGAAGAGGCCGACGTTGATGCGCGTGCTGCCGCCATCGGCGAGATCATCAAGGGCCAGGGCGGCGAGGTCGTCAACATCGAGAAACTCGGGCGTAAGCGGCTGGCCTACGAAATTGCCGATCTGCGCGAAGGCAACTACGTCGCGATGCATTTTCGCAGCACCGGCGAGGCCTCGAAAGAGCTCGAGCGCCAGCTTAAGCTGAACGAAGAGGTCCTTCGCGCGCTGGTACTTCACCTCGACAAGAAGCAGCTCGCGGCCATGGCACACGCCTTGGCGAATCCGCCGCCGGCCCCGGTCCCCCTGACGCCGCCGATGTACCCGTCGGAACGCGGGGAGCGCGCGGAACGGCCCCAGGTCGCCTCCGACCGCACCTAAAACTCTTCTGCATTCGACAGGCGGCTCGTGCCAGGCACCTGGCACGGGCCGCTTGTATTTTCGAGACCTGGTCCGAGTTGGGTGGGATTGACGGACCGATAGCACAGCGACATTGCGAAAGAGAGTAAGAAGAAGATGGCCGGTTCGTACAATCGAGTAATTTTGGTCGGGAACCTCACGCGTGACCCCGAGATCCGTTACACCCAGTCGGGCAAAGCGGTGACCAAGTTCACGCTCGCGGTGAATAACCCGCGTAATAAGGAAGAGACGACATTCGTTGACATCGTCGCGTGGGATCGTCTCGGTGAAACCTGCAACACGTATTTAAAGAAGGGCTCGAACACACTCGTCGAGGGCCGTTTGGTGATCCGTTCGTACGACGACAAGGACGGCAACAAACGCAAAGCAACCGAAGTGGTGATCGACAACATGCAGATGCTCGGCGCACGTCCGCCTGGCGCTGACGGCGGCGGCGGTGAATACGCCGGCGCACGCAGCAGCGGTGGTACCGCCAACGGTGCATCCGCGGGCGATGCGTTCGGCGACGAGTTGGACGACGAAATCCCGTTCTGACCGTTCTGACTGTTTTGGCGTTCTAGTCGAAATGAAAGAGCCTGGCAAAACTCGCCGGGCTCTTTCATTTTCGTACTCGTCCCAGTGTGGGTTTACCCAATGTTGCAATTTGGGGGGAGCGGACTTACAGAATCTGAAAGCGTGAAGCAGCGCTCTGCGTGTGAGGTGACTAACGTGAGAGGCATCGCGACGTCCACTATAGTCGGGCTGCTAGCTGCCCTAGCTACTATCGCTCCGGCGCCCTCTTTGGCTGCAGATTTGTTTTCTGGACAAGTCCAAGTCGGCCACGCTCCGATCCAAGGTTCGATTGTCACGCTTTGGTCGGCGGGTACGGGAGCGCCCAAGAAACTCGACGAGACGCGGTCTGACGCGAACGGTCGATTTACGATCCGTAGCTTTTTTCACGGCGATCAGAAGAACTTCGACCTCTATCTGATTGCTAAGGGTCCTCACCCCGGGCTCGTGCTGGCGACCGTCCTTGGTAATAAGCCGCCCTCCAGAGTCGTAATCAACGAGCTCACGACCGTTGCCTCTGCTTTTACGAACGCGCAGTTTATTCACGGTGATTCGATCTCCGGCAATGAACTTGGTCTTCAGATAGCGGCCGGAAATCTGCCAAATCTCGTTAACCCATCCACCGGCACTTGGGGCAACGTGCTCTTGGATCCGCTGAACAGCACGCAAACGGCAACAGTCGCTACGTTGGATACGCTGGGTTCACTGATAACCGCGTATGCGACAACAGCGGACGACACGTGGCGCAGCAGCTTCCTGAAGGCTTCTCCAGATACGCTCCAAGCCATGGTCAGTATCGCGCGTGCGTCGTGGAGCGACCCGAAAAATCTGTTCTCGCTATTCGACCGTGCGTATCCGCAGCCGAAAGACGGCTCGCGTCGCGCGGCGCCGTTCGTTCCATACCTCGCCTGGTCTCCGCCCGACTTCGCGCTGAGCCTTTGCTTTGCGGGTGGTGGAACCTATTCAGCCGGCCGGCTGATGTTCGACGCAAACGGAAATCTCTGGAGCGGTCAAAACTGGATGGCCGGGTCGCAATCCGGCGTCATTCAAAGTATTGGCGGTGGCGTTCTGAAGATGGCGCCGAACGGGACTGCACTGTCTCCACCGATCACCGGGTTCACCGGCATGGGTATCGATGGTGTTGGATGGGGAACCGGCGTTACGCGCAGCAACGTCTGGGCGACGAGCTTCGACGGCAAGATCTTGATTATGGATTTCAACGGGCGGCCGGTGGCTAAAGAGAGCGACTTGCCGTTCAAGCAAAAACTGTTAGGTCTGATGGGCGTTGGTATAGCGACGAACGGCGATGTTTGGATCGCCGACGGTTCCGATAACCAGCTGCTCTACTTTCCTAAGGGCCAACTCAAAGACGGCCGAATCGTCAAGGTCGCAGGCCTAAAATCGCCCTTCGATATCGTGATCGACAATCAGAATCGTGTATGGGTCAGCAACTCTCAGTCTGATACGGTCCTCCGTTTTCCAGCCAACGACCCTTCTAAGGTGGAAACCTTTCGTGTGGGAATCAGCGTAAGAGCGCTTGCGCTGGATACGCAAGGGAATGTGTGGGTTGCGAGCAACGCATCGTTGGACTTCCCCGTTCCAAAGGTACCCGATGGCGCGTCGATCATGGAACAATTCCGAATCTTGGGTGCAGCAGCGCTGCGCTACCCGAAGCCGACCGGCATCGTTAGCATGATCCATCCAGACGGCACTCAGCCCAGCCCCGAAGGTTTTACCGGGGGCGGAGTTATTAACGTCCCGTGGGGCTTAAACGTGGATGGCAACGGTGACGTGTGGATCGGTAACTTTAAAGGCCGCAGCGTCGTGCTGATGGCAGGTGCAAGTCCGAAGGGGCACGCGCCCGGAACCAAGACGGGCGATGTCATCCACGTGTTCAGCGGCGGAAGCATTCAGATGATTACGGATGTATCGATCGATCCCGCGGGCAATGTCTGGGTCGCAAACAACTGGAACGCTCCGGACGCCGTGGCTGGGAATCCGCCGGCCTATCCGACATCTACGTGGGGAGGCGGTTCAGGTATTACGGTGATCTACGGCGCCGCCGCTCCGGTGAAGTCACCGCGAATTGGTCCAGTGCGACCCTATTAGAACCAACTTGTAAAGTTGACAAAATTACACCGCGGAACCGTTCTAGGATTGTCATCCCGAGCGTAGCGCTCCACTTGTCATCCCGAGCGTAGCGAAGCGTGTCATCCTGAGGTGCGAGCGTAAGCGAGCCTCGAAGGACGAGGGACCGACGTAACAAAAGAGCCCGGCGAGAAATCGTCGGGCTTTTCTTCTGCGTCGCGTGAAGTGCAGGCAAGCTCTCGTGAAAGTAAAATATACCGATCGATGAACTGGCGCGCTGTCATTGTGATCGCGTTATCTGTCCTATTCCTGGCTATTGTCACGCCATCGATGTTTGCGCGATTTACGACGGCGTACACCGGTGCGCACGTAGATGGCACACGGGTTGTTGCGGTTGACGCAGGCTCACCTGCCGAGCGCGGAGGCCTGCGAACCGGCGATCTCATAGGGTGCATCGATACGCGGGATTACGCGATCCTGCGTTTGCCGTTTTTACGAGAGGCAGCCTACGAACCCGACCTTATTCACTTCTGCGTGACGAACACCGTTCCTCAGCATAAGCTTTCGTTTGCGGCCGCGCCTGGACCAGAGTCCGCGTCGTTTTATGGAAGTACCGCGATGCAGGCTCTCCGGTTGTTCTCGTATGTGGTGTTCTTGTTCGTTGGTTGCGCTTTAGTGATCTTGCGCCCGAGCGTCATGACGTGGCTGCTGTTCGGTTACTGCCTTGCGGAAGCTCCGGTGGGTGCAGCATATCAAGCTCTCACCGTTTGGCCGCCGGTTGCATATGCCGCTCTACTAGCGGTGGCCAGTCCATCAGCCGCGTTAGGCGCGGTGTTTCTCTTTCTCTTCGCACTCCTCGTGCCGGACGAAAGCGTTCCGCGCGATTGGCGCGGATGGGTGTTTTGGATAGCAGCAATCGGCACGATCGCCTTCGTCGTGGCGCATTCCCTCTACCGCGTAATCGTTCTCGGCTATTTTTCTCCTTTGGATCCGTCCCAAGTTGCTCTTTCTAAACTGATGACGATCGCAGTTGTTATTGTGATTGTGGTCCGTTTGCTGACGATGGAGTCCTCGGCGCGCGCCCGCTTTTGGTGGGTTGCTGCCGCGATCGTAATCGGCGTCGTCACAAACGATCTTCGACAAGGCAGCGAAAACTTTTGGCCCGGCGTCTTTGGGACGCTCACGATAATCATGCCACTGACACTGATGTACGCGATCGTTCGTCGCCACGTCATCGACATTCGTTTCGTAATCAGCAAGGCTGTCGTGTACGGTGCGTTGATGACGGTGATCTTTGGATTAATCGCGGCCGTCGACTGGGCGGCTACGCGTTTCCTTGCCGAACTTCGCATAGCGCTAGCACTCGACGCGGTCATCGCAATTTGTCTCGGCGTTTTGATGCATCGACTTATCCCTGTCCTAGAGGGCTGGGTAGACTCGGTCATTTATCGCGGAAAACATGCAGCAGAAATCTACCTTAGACGTCTCGCGCGTACGTTGCCGCGCGCAGAGCGCAGTGAGACGATCGATCGCGCACTCGTCGAGGATCCGTACAGTGAGCTCGACCTTACGATGGCGGCTCTGTTTCGAAGAGCTGGGAATGCGTTTTTGCCGGCGACGTCGGCCGGCTTTGCAACGGCGCCCACGGTCGGGTTCGACCGCGATGACGATATCGTGCGCTTTCTTCGCGTGGAGCGTTCGTGTGTCCATATCGATGATTTGGGCGATCGGGTAGCGGCCGCGATGGCCGAAGTTGGCGTTCCTACCATCGCCATCCCGATCTTCGATGGGGACGATCTCGCCGGCTTTACGTTGTACGGAGTTCACCGCGACGGTACGAGGCTCGATCCGGATGAGATCGCCGTGCTCGAAGCGCTCGCGGAATCAGCTGGGCAGGCATACCTTCGCGTCGAGAACTCGCGCCTACTTGCGCTCGTTGGATCGGCGATCCAGCCATCGGCATCTTAACGAACTAGCGATAGAACACGGTGCCGTGGGCGATCAGCGGGCCGTTCCAACCATCGGGCCACGAGCGATTCAGATCGATCGAACGTGAATCGAGCGTCATCGCTCCGGTGCGAAAGTCGATCGACGCAAATGAGATGCGATGCAGAAGCGAGCCATAACCGTTGATGACGATGTTGCCCGTACCAGGCTCGATTGCGAGCCAATGCGGCTTCGCTGTCGGGCCAAGGTAGAGACGCGATACTTCGACGGGGTGCATGGGGTCGATCACATCGAGCGCGATGAGCGCGTGCGCCGACTGTTGCGCCTCGACCCAGTAATGCCCCGCGAGAACGGGAACGCCCGAGCATGAGCGCCCGCCGAAATCATAGACGTAGTTCGCATTGGGGTTCGTCGCCGTCGATTCCGGTCAGGGCGAAAAGACCGCACGTCGCCGTCTTGACCAGCACGGTCTTTCCGTCGTCGAGCAGCAAGGCATCGTCGGAATAGGTGGCGCCGCTGGTCGTGAACGGCGCCTTCGAAAGCGGAATCGTCTTGAGTAACGTGAGATCGGAGAGACGCCAGATCTGTACGACGCTTGTTGGCGCCTTCGTATTGAGCGGCGGCATGGGCGCGCTCGTGGTAACGACGCGATCGAGCGATTCAATTGCGAGCACGCTGTAGGGGCGAATGTTTTCGTCGATATCCGGCGCCGCAGCGCTCGTCGCTTTTACCACGTTTCCGCGATCGTCGAGTTCAACGAGCGCACCGGGTTCATCGGCGTTTCCTTTGATTTGATACGTTGCAAGGACGTTGCCGTTCGAAAGGGCCGCAAAACTATGTGGATGCGTGTATCCCGCGGCATCGGTATTCACAAGGATGGCTTCGTAATCATAAGCCAGAGAATGGAGAGCCAAAGGGCGATCCCGAGTGGAGCGGCGAGACGTGGCAATAACGCACTACGGACGAGCGCTAAATTTTGGCGCTCCGCAGAGGCGAGGCGTCGCGACCACGGTTCGTCAATCAGAATACCGATGAGCGCCGCCATTGTTGCAAGCACATAAGATACCACGAGCCAGCCAGACGTGTATCCGTATCTGTGCGCAAGCAACAGGCCGGACACCACTCCTATCCCGACCGATGCACCGCCGCCCGCGAAGATGCGGCTGAAGGCGGTAGCCAGCATCTGCAATACTGGTTGTTCGTCAACGTGCTGCACGATGATCCGAAAGATGACTCCGGCAATCGGCAATCCCGCGAACGCGAACATCATTGCGCCGACATGAAGCCACAGCAGGAATGCTCGTCCGTCAATCACGTTGTACAAC
>CAVSBV010000005.1:0-848062 GCA_963726285.1 Vulcanimicrobiota bacterium
TCGATGACCCGCAAACTGGAGCGTTAACGCAGACGCAGCTTGCGCAACTGGGGGGATCATTGATTCCAACTCCCTCGCACCTGCGCAGGTCGCTGCATTGAGTACGAATCAGGTTGCTTCTTTGTCTACAGGATCAGATTGCGGCACTTACGGCGCAAAACGTTGCAAATCTGCAGCCAACAGCACTGAGCAGCACTCTTCAACTGCGCAGCTCCAGGCACTTTCGGCGAACCAGCTCAACGCGCTCGGTAGGTCGCAAATCGAGGCGCTGACCGACGCGCAGGTCGCCGCGATAGCTCCGACTACACTCGCGAACCTTCAACCACGTGCGATACGAGCGCTGGACTACCTCGACAGATTCAGTCCTTGACATAGGTGCAGCAGCTCGGGCAATGTGACGGCGAGCCAGATCGCCGAGCTTGAAGACGAAAAACGCCGACCTCGCAAATGATCCGAACGATGCGGCGGTCGCGGACCTCACGCCTCAGCAAATGGCAAATCTTACTGCAGCGGCAGCTGCAAGCGCTACACGCCGGCAGAAATTAATTATCTTAGTGCACCACAATTGCAGGCCTTGTCAACGCAACAACTGGGTGAACTGTTGCCAATCCAATTGCAGTCGCTCTGACCACCTCACAACTAAACGAGCTGCTGCCCGCTCAAATTGAGTCCCTCATTGTTCCGCTTCAAACACTTGGGTACCAGGTCGTCCAACCAGGCGGCGCGCCTTACACCGGCAGCGACGGCGTAGCCGATAATGGCTCGATCGTCGCCGGCGACAATTCGCAGGTTCAGGGCGAAAACTTCGTCGTCGTTGCCGGATCCGAGACGGAAGCGAGACGATTGTGTTGGCCAACGGATGGGCTCTTTGCCCAACGGGAATTTTGCCGATCCGATATCCGGCGGTTCGACAACTTCAGCGTCGACGCCGCCGACGGGCTGGTCAACGTATACGCCGCCGGTGCCCTCGGCTTCAGCGCGCCTCTATCCAGCTTTACAACGACATTGTCAACGCGTTCTATAACTGGATCGGAACAGTTCCCGGTTACGGGCAGGGCGGCGAGAGCAATACGACAGCCATCAACTTCATTACGGGTTTGCTGACCGACACGGGCGACTTCACGTCGGACCAGCTTGCCGCCGCGCAGAGCAGGGCTTCAGAACGCGCTCAACTGGAGCCCAATCGAAGATGCCAACGGCGGCAATACGGAGTTCCGCGATGCAGGCCTCGACCCCACGGTATGCGGCGACGGTTCTCTCAGAGCATTAGCTCCGTTGCTGCTCATTCCGAACGCTCCGTTCGCGAATCTCGTGGCACGAAGCGACCACACTTAATCCCGGTTGGTATTACGTCTAATTCCGAACGACTCGAATTTTCAGATCGGCTACGATGTTGAGACTGGGCAATGGGATTTTCAAAATCTCACAACCGGCAGCGGTGTCATCGCCAGCGGCCTTGGCACGGCGGCAACCTTATGACCAGGAACTTACCAGGCGTATCAAGCGGCTTACGGAGATGCACCGCCGGAGTTCGCCTCCATCCCAAACGTATACCGACGCCGGCTTCGCCGTTGCACCGACAAATGGCACGCAAGCATTTCTAAACAGCGGTGGCGACGCTGAGTTCGCTATTAGGAAATACCGGAGTTCTTTCCGACCCGGGCGACGCGTCGGTGTTTGCGCCGCCGGGAAGCGCGACAGCAGGCGTCATTGGTGCCGATGGGTCGGATTTCGCAAACTGTCGCAGGCCTTACTAATCCGGGCAATGGTACGCGATTTCGTTCCAAGCAATGACATCCGTCTTCGATGAGATTGCGCAGGGTAGCGATCAACCGTCGCAGGATCTCGGTGATCAGGTTGCGGCGCCGCAGTCGATCGAGGTCACGCTCGATGGTGAGAACCTCGGAGTTTTTTCCGCCGGGTCGGATCCCCGATGCTAATCCACTAAGCGCAACGTCGGACTGGCAAGAGTTCGCGACGGCTGCATTTCTCGGCTCTCCGGGCAATCACACATGTCACGTTCACCGGGCTCGGAACCGAATGGTGCCACTTCCTCGATAACACTCGACAACTCCATTACTGAGTCACGCCGGTTGGGAGCGTCTCCGGGCCGCAGGGGGGCATCTCCTCGCTAACGCCCGCCCAAATATCGGCGCTTTCGGGTATTCAGCAATTCATCGCCGCGAACGATGACGACCTCCAGAATCTCAATCAGCAACAATTTCAAGCGATCACGCCGCAGCAGTTGTTCGTTCTTCTGGGGATCTTCGATTAATCGGTTTACACCGACGCAACTGGGTTGGCTGACGACGACGCAGATATCGGGCTTGGGCTCCGATCAGATCGAATGGCTCGGCGCTGCGGTTCTCAACTCGTTCAGCCAGCAACAGTTGCAGGCATTGCCGACGCTCTCGACGATCGCGACTAGCGTTCTCGCGCAACTTTCGACGGGTACACTTTCGGAATTCACCGCGCAACAAGCCGCTAGCCTGACGCGAGCGCAATTGGCTTCGCTCTCTGGCCAGCAGCTTACCGCGCTCAACGCGGGTGTATGGGGACTTTTCGATGCTGCGCAAGTGAATGGTCTCTCAATCGAACAGCTCGCAGCATTGCCGCAGCTTTCGATCAGCGCAATCTCAAATTCCGCAGCGCAGGGACTCGCAATCGGCGGCAGTCTGCAATCCTGGCTGACTTCTTCGCGGACGGCTTCCTCGCCGCCACCGCTCGCGTCACTTAGCGGGCACGTGACAGCCATTTCGACTAGCGGGACACTCGCCGTTGCAATTTCTGCCGTGACGGCTAGCCTTGGCGACAACGGCGGCGCGTATCTATGGAACGGTTCCTCGTGGAACGCGCTTCCCGGCAATTGGCAAAAAGTTGTTACATCGCCGGATGGTTCGATTTGGGGAATCAACGACAGCGGTGAGGTAGAGCGCTACGTCATCAACCAATGGGTCGACGAGGGCGAAAGAGCCAGCGATATTGCTGCCGGCAGTGATGGGTCGCTGTTTGCGGTTGGCACGAGCGGTAACTTGCTCCAGTGGGATAGCGGCTCGTGGAATAACCTTGGTGGGAGCCTCTCCAAAGTTGCCGTTGGTGCGGATGGATCGCTCTGGGCAATCGGCACGGATACGAACGTTTACCAATTTCAACCAATAGTGCTTCAACGATACACAGCAGGAAGGTGGGCGAATCAAGGTCTATCGGGCGCAACCGCAATAGCAGCGGGGGGCGACGGCGACGTTTTTGTTCTGGGCGGAACAAACGTCGCGGGCGGTAATCTCTATCAGTGGAACGGTAACGGCGAATGGACAGCACAAGCCGAGACGCTGAACCAAGTCGAGGTCGATGCGAGTGGCCCGGTCTACGATCGACAGCAGCGGCAATGTCGTACAACAACAACCGGACGGTACATGGGCGTCGGCAACAAGCGCCCCAGTCGGCTTGTACTCGTATTACGGCTCGAGCAACACCGTCCAAAGCGCCGCTGCGACCGAAGCGTATGACGAGCTCACAACAATAGCGAACGCTTTTGCAGCAGGTTCGGCAAACGTTCAGCCCGCGGGCCAAGCGATGCAGGCTGTGCTCGCAAGTATCGCCGCGGGAACGGCATCGACTTTGCAGATCGGCCTCTTCAACGGCATCACGAATGCGCTCTCTTTGGGAAGCGTCGACGGTCAAAGCTTCCGCGGCGACGATAGCGGTGGAACAGACGCGCTCAGCGGCGTCGCCGCTCTCGTCGGCGGCCTGATCATTGCGGGCGGCGAATCCCCGGATCCGGTCGCGCTAGGGTTCCTCTCTATCGGCGCGGCCCTCCAGATCTTCCAACAGCTCGGAACCGGCAACCTCGAAACCCTTGCGGCGTCGCTTGCAAATAATGCAGATGAGAACGGTTCCGCGGGCGAATTTGCTTCTCTCGCGCCAAGGCGCTCTCCTCTTCAGCAGGCGCCAGGTTACGCGGCGGCGGCCGGCGCCATCGCGTCCTTCGCAGGCGGATCATCCGATCTCACGGGTGCTACCGATGCAGCGGTTACCGCATATGAGAACAATGTTCAACTCGGTATCGACGGTGCGGAACAGATATCAAACCTCACAAATCAACAAATCGAAGCACTTACCGCTGGTCAACTTGCGACGCTCGCGGCATCCCAGATTGGCGGGTTAACGCCACAGCAGATCGCGCTGCTCTCATCGGTTCAGCTAGCGGCCTTCCTCCCGCAGCAAGTCGCGGCGCTGAGCTCTGACCAATTGGCGGGCTCGGCGCTGCCCAGGTGGCCTCCCTATCCACGACGTTTCTTGCGGCTCTTCAAAGCGATCAAATAGCGGCGCTCAGCGCGACGCAACTCGCCGCACTGACGCAGGAGCAGGTCGCCGCCCTTCCTGAGGCATTCGTAAACGGGCTGTCCACGCAGCAGCTCCAGACGCTTTCGCCGGAACAGCTCTCCGCGTTCAATAGCTCGCAGATCAATGCGCTGACAAACACGCAGATCTTCTCACTCCGCAGCGTTCAGGTTAACAGCCTAGATCCAACGGAGGTGCAGAACTCAATCGCGCTTGTCGCCGGCGGTGGCAGCGGTACGCCCGGCAGTAACAGCAACAGCCTACCGGTCATCGCGACGGTTTGGGCTTATGCTAATAGCACGACAATTAAGAAAATATCGACTCTCGTAACCAGCGCCACATTTGCCCCCGGACACAATTGGCAGGAGATCGTCAATGTCCTGAATGGGACCGACCTTCAGGTCCAGCTTGAGGCGCACTGGGTGATCCAAGGAAGCACGAATACAAGGTATCTACATACCTGGTTGAACGTCTCAAGCTATGATGCCAATGGGCACTATCACTCGTACACGCTGAGTTTCGAGCCCAGCAACTTGAGTAACCCGATATATTCTAAATTGATCGTCGAGTTCGACGCGGACTATCAGGATGGCAATCCGGGGCCGCCTCCGAGCGACCAGAATGTCCTAGAACCTTGGACGATTCCACCTCCGAAGGGAGCGTCAGGGCAACCGCTCACGGAGCAGCAGTTTGCAACGCTCCTTACGAATTTTTGTATCAGATACAATGGTTCAGAAATTTATTCGGTCCCGCAGATAGGCGCGAAGCCCATCTATAATAGCAACTCGGGTATCTCGAGCATCCTGACATTCGCCGGCGTAGATATCACAAACGCGCAGGTCACGTTCAATTCGAATCCTCTTAATAGTTGGACTGTGCAGACCCAAGTGGGAACATTCCCAGTATCGTTAGCTGAAACCTCAATTTATTTGGGTGCTGAGGACCCATATGGCGTCTTGGCACCGTTGCCGTACGCTTATGCTCCCGGATGGGGCAATATACTTCCCAAGCAGAAGGATTTCCACAGCTTCGGCGGCCTGACAACAGCTTACGAGCAGATTACTACGAATCCGGTGGCGGCGCTTCTCAATAGTCCATACCTTCGTGGATTGATTCTCTCGTACAGCGGTCTAGGTGCCGCATTCAGCGGCGATCTTACAAAGCTCAACCAGCTGGTGAGCGGCATCGAGGCAATAAGAAGGGGGGCGTGCTCAATCTGCTATCGGGGGGACTTGATCTTGCACAGGTTGCCGTCGATTTGGGAATTCTTCCGAGCGAAATAAATGGCACGCCGATTGAGCAATACATTCAGCAGTTCGATCAGGCGTACCAGGCGTATCTTGGCGTCCTCGGTGGCATCGGAGACTTCAACCAAATCGTCAACGACTATCGTCAAGGTGGAATCAATGGCGCAATGGAGGCGGGAGATGCGACCTACGCCCTGCTGTGGTCCGCCGCCGACGTCCTCACAAATCCGGCAGTCGATGAGGCCCTTGGTGACGCCTACGGCTGGGTAATGGCCGACCTTTCGATCGCAGAGCCGTATTTCGTCCCGATCGCAGTCGCCGTCGGCCTTATTGTTCTCATATTCGGCGGTAATCACGACAACCCAGCGGCTATGCCTGATAAATACGACACTGGGCGCTTCACGGAGTATACAGGCGAACTCCAAGGCCACTCCGCGACTGCATATGCCGCCCCATACGATCCGACGACGGATCCGATCCAGTCCACGCTGGGGGGTCTTTCGATGCTTCAGTACATCCAAACGTGGGTGCAGGCCAATCTGGGATCGTCAAATACAGGGATGCAGAAGCTTGCGCAGCAGCTTTTGCCGCTGTACGGCGATGCAAGTACGGGAGCCACGGGCAACCTGGCGTTCCAGCATGACATCGCAAACGAGTCGGTGATTGGGGGCTCCCTGTCAGGGACATACGTATCGATTTACGATACGGCTAGCGAGGCCGTCGGAGAAATCGAGACGCTTGAAGCTGCGGTACAGCCCGCCTCCACACCGACCTACGGCGGTTTCCAGTGGACCGCATTTATGCAGACAAACGGTCAAACTGGCTATTGGGCCGCCGACGGAAACGGTGAGTACTATTACTACGGACCGGACGGGACGCTGTATCATGACCCGTACCCGTACGAGGTGCAGCCTGGCGATATGACCGCCGACGCTCTAGGAAATGTTGCGATGTATAATTTTCCGGCACCCGCGCCACTTCCACCACCCGCTCAAGATTATGGCGGCCTGGAGTGGAATGCGTTCACGCTTCCGACGGGCGGTGTGGGCTACTGGGCCGAGGATGGCGTAGGTGAATATTATTACTTCGGGCCGGACGGAACTCTTTATCAAGATACATATCCGGGCGAAGTTCAGCCTGGCGACCTTGGGAATGTTGTTGGCAATGTTGCTACATATCAATTCCCCGCCCAAGTCGGACTCGCAATTTAGGGGACAGCCATGTCAACGTTAACGCAGCGACGCGCGACCCGCGCTTACTCCGCAAACGCCAAGCCTATTGACGGTGCTGACGAGTGTCTCGCAAACATCGTGCGGCGCTTTTTCCCGGCGTGTGTCATCGCGCGCCCTTTGGATACGCGCGAAGGAATCGGTTCAACTGTTGCATTCGCGATCGTGGTGCTCGATCGCCCAAGTGCACAGATGCGGTGGAAGATGCGTGGCTATGCAGTTACATTGCATGTCATCCGCGAGAGCTGCCTCCGCAAGAGTGGTTCCCCGGGCGTTTCGCGGAGAGCGCTTCAGGCGCTTTGCACGGGCAAGATTGTGTATGGCGATAAGGCACTGGGAGAGGAGCTACAACGGATAGGGCGCGAGGGGAGAAGTCGTCTCCCGCAGCCTTCCGATCGCGCAGTCGGTCGCAAGCACGTGCCGACTGTATCGAGCGTTTAGAGTCTCTTAGGGAAATTAGGTTTCAAGGAGGGGATTCAGTCGAAGCCAGCCTTGCGCTATTGCGACTACTCGCGTCTGTACTATCCCTTTACGAACTCGACAATAACGTCGCTGCGGATAGACCGCGAGAGCTGCTCGAAACGATTCGCTTGAAGAATAAGCGCGCTGCCCTCCTGCTCGAGGACATTCTCAAACTTCCGTTGGGATCGGCCGTCGGCGATATTAGCCGGTTAGACGAGCTAATCTCACATCTTGTGGAAGACAATTTGTTCGATGCGACGTTTTACTAGCGCGGATAGTACGCCCAGGGCGATTGTTCTGGGCTTCGCGGTCATACTGGCGCTTTTCCTCGGCTCCCAGGTTCTTGGCGAATTCCGATTCGGCGTCGTGCTCGTCGAGATTGCAATCGTTATCGGGTTAGGAGGTGTCGCAGTCGGAACAACGGCGGCGGGTTCGCCCCGCTTTCTTGCCGCCGTTCCTTTGTTTGTAGCAGCCTGGCTTCAATTGCTTTTTATTCTTGGGATCGAGGCCGCGAGCTGCTCGTTTTTCCTTTACGGTCTTGTCTGGGCGATTGCTAAGATAGACGTGACGATTGCGCGATACCACCTGCTGCTTTGGTTTCCGGCCATCGCCGCCGCGTGCGCGTCTGTTGTGTACATAATTTATGGCAAGAGAATCGCGCCTAGATGGATCGCAGTCGTCCTGACGCTGGCGTCCGTCGGCCTCGTTGCGCTCGTAGCGAGAAACCATTACTTTGCCATATCGGGTCAACCGTGCGCCCCTGTACCGTGATCGTCTAATCGATTTTCTCCCGCGCGGCCCAGACTTGTTCGCCGGCGCCGACCGCGATGACCGGCGGTTTCGCGAACCAATTATAGTTGCTCGCCATGCTGTAGGTGTACGCGCCGGTGGTGTGCATCACGACGAGATCGCCGGCGCGCAGATCTTCCGGCAGCATCGCTTCGCCGAGTTCGTCGGCTTCGCACGAGCGGCCGCAGACCAGCGCGGGCGCAAGCGGCGTGCGTGGATCAACGGCTTCGAAATGATGATAGGCGCCGTACATCACCGGCCGCGGATTGTCGGCTAAGCTGCCGTCGACGATCACGAAGCGCCGGCCCTCGAAGCGCTTCACGGCAACGACGCGATAGAGCGATGTCCCGGCTGCTGCGATAAGCGCGCGACCCGGTTCGATCTCGACGTGAATGCCCGACGGCACGACGCGTGCAACCGCATCGAGCGTGCCCGCGATGTCGATCGTCTGATCCTTTGCGTCCGGCTCCATCTGCACGCCGAAGCCGCCGCCGACGATCATGCGTATCGGCTGCGTCAAATCCGGCGGCGCGCATCTTTCTGCAGCAGCGCGACGAGCCGCTGCGCATTCTCGACGTACGGCATCGTGTCGTAGGTCTGCGAACCGATGTGCGCGTGCACGCCGCGCACGCGCAGCGACGGATAGTTGCGCAGCAGCGCAAACGCGGCATCGGCTTCGCTCGGCGCAAAGCCGAACTTGCTGCGACTGCCCGCCGTGCGAATGAAATCGTGGGTGTGCGCTTCGATGCCGGTGTTGAAGCGCAGCAGCACATCTACACCGCGACCAGCAGTCCGCGCCGCGAGCGCGTGCAGTTCGTCCATCCCATCGATCGACGATGCGGCCGACGCGTCCGTCCAAGCGCGGCATCGTGTTCTTCGGCCGTCTTGCCTGCTCCGTGGAACGTCAAGCGCGACGCTTCGAAGCCGCCGCGTTCCGCCACCGCGATCTCGCCGATCGACGAGACGTCGATGCCGATCGGGCGCGGATGCAGATACTGCACGAGCCCGGGCAGCAACAGCGCCTTGCCGGCATACGAGATCGCGATGTTGTGCGGCGCCGCCGCAGCGAGCATCGCATCGAGCGCACCGTCTAAGGTGCGCAGATCGATCACGAGGACCGGCGTGCCGTAGCGTTCGGCGAGCGCATCGGCGCGCTCGCCGCCGAGCATCATCACGTGAATTGCGCCATGAAGCTATCGATCCGTGTTTGCTCGACGCCGGCCGCGAGCAGTCGCACGACCATCGTCTCGGTGGTTTCCGGCGGAGCGACCAAGCATGAACGGCGCGGCACGGTCCGCTGGTCGCCGCGACCATGTACCACTTCGCCGCTGCCGGGACGAGCGCGGTTTGATATTTCTCGAGCGCGAGCGTCACGTCGCCGGCCTGCACGCTCATCGGCTGCTCGAGCGTCATCACGATCGCCGGACGTCCTTGGGTTTCGAGCGACGCGATCTCGTCGGTCGCGACGACGCGCTCGACGATGAAGTTCTTGCTTGCAACGAGCGCCGTGCGATTGAGACCTTCGTAGTGATACGCGATCGTCTCGGCTGCGCCGCGCGTGCCTTGGTGATAGTCGAGCACGTCGGCGGCTTTCTGCACGTGCAGTTCGCGCGGCTTGCCGTCGGCGCCGACGCGATTCCAATCGAAGATGCGGTAGGTCAAGTCACTGGCTTGTTGCGTCTCGAACAAGATGATGCCTGCGCCGATCGCGTGCAGCGTGCCGGCCGGCAAGTAGTACGTCTCGCCCGCTTTGACCGGCACGCGCCGCAGAATGTCGCCGAGCGTGCCGTCGGCCACGCGCCGTTCGTACTCTTCGCGCGTGGTGTCGCGCGTCCAGCCATAGCACGAGTTCGGCGCCGTCGTTGGCCGAGAGGATGTACCAACACTCGGTCTTGCCGTTGTGCTGATGCTCGACGCGCTGCGCGTAGGCATCGTCGGGATGCACTTGCACCGAGAGCGCGGCTTGTGCGTCGATGATTTTGGTGAGAATCGGAAAGAGCTGTTTTGGATCGAGATCACCCAGCAGCTTCGGCCCAAGCTGCGCGCGCAGATCGGCGATCGACTTGCCGGTGAGCGGACCGTTGAGGATATGGTTCTCGTCCCAACACTCCCACGATTCGCCGATTTTGGCCTTCGGATCGCCGGTCTTCCCGAAACGCGTGACCAGGGCGTCGCCGCCCCAAATAGCGGGGGTCTCCTTCGGCTCGATTGAATAGGGATAGACCGAATCGCTCACGCCGTCTCCACGTTCATCCGTGCACCGGTGATCCGGCGTACCTCACATATGTTCAAACTCATCGCACTCGCGCTCCTTGCGACCACCTCGCTCCAACCGGTTTATGCGGCCAACGATTGGATCGGCGAGCGCATTCACGCGGCACAGCTGGCGGGCAAGGTCGTGATCGTCGACTTTTTCACCGTCGATTGCTACAACTGCCGCAACGTCATACCCACGCTGCGCGCGCTCTACGCGAGCGACCGCAACAAAGGCCTCGCGGTCGTGGGCATCCACACGCCCGAGACGCCGGCGGAGAAGGCACGGCCCTACGTTATAGAAAGCCTCCGGCAACAGGGCATCGTCTGGCCGGTCGCGGTCGATAACGCGTTCTCGATCTGGGACGACTATCGGATAAACGCGTGGCCGACGCAACTCTTTTTCGATCGCCACGGTACCTTACGAAAGGTCATCGTCGGCGACTCGCAGGACGATGCGGTTCGCGCGGAGACCCAGGCGCTTCTTCAAGAACGGTAAGTGTGCACGTCTACATCGGTATAGGTTCAAATCTCGGCGACCGGCAAGCGAACATTCTCGCAGCGCTGCAGCGTCTGCGCGCACACGGGCGGATCGGACGCGTCTCGTCGTTCTACGAGAGCGAAGCGGCCGACGGTGTAGACGGTCCGGCGTTTCTCAACGTCGCGGCGGAGATCGAAACCGACCTCGATCGCGAGGCCTTCGAGCGCATCGCACGTGAAGTCGAGCGTGCGGTCGGACGCATCTCCGATACACGCTTGCAGGCGCGTCCGATCGATATCGACCTGCTCGTCTTTGGCGAATGGATCCATCCCAAGCTTGCGCAACGGCCCTACAACGCGGTGCCGCTCGCGGAGATTGCGCCGCAGTTCGCGCATGTCGCGAAGGGCAACGGCAGCGTCGTGCCGCGACGCCGCGCGCGCAGCTTACACTTTCTTTCGAATCGTCAAGAAGAAGCGCCCGACGTTCGGCTCTCGCTCAATCGCGTCGGCGTCTCCCACGTGCGTCGTATCGTACAGCTCGAGATCGACGGCACGCCGCGCGTCTTCAACGGTGAGTTCACGATGGTTGCCGATCTCGCACCCGACAAAGCCGGCGTACACATGTCGCGCTTTTCCGAAATTCTCGAAGAAGCGACGCTCGAAGTGCTCGATGCGTCGACCGGGCCGGCGCGTATCGAGGGCCTCGTCGAAGCAATTGCGCGGCAGATCGTGCGCAGCCAGCGCGCGATTCGCGCCGATGTGCGCCTGCGCGCCGACTTCGGTCTCGAGCGTTGGACGCCGGTCATCGGGCAAGCGCGGCGAAGAGATCTACACATTGGTCGGCATCGCGCACGCCGACGAGCACGGCACGCGCCGCGTCGTCGGGGTCGAGGCCGAAGGCATGACCGCGTGTCCGTGCGCACAGCAGATGGTGCGCGAGCATTCGTTGCACCAGTTGATGGAATCCGGCTTTTCCGAGACCGATGCGCAGCGCGCGCTCGACGTTCTGCCGGTTGCGACCCACAATCAGCGTGGGCGCGGCGCGATTCTCCTCGGCGTCGACAGACAATTTGCCGATGCGATACGCGCTGAAGATTTGGTCGAGATCGTGGAGAGTTCGATGTCGAGCGAGACCTACGATCTGCTCAAGCGCCCCGACGAGTTCTTCATCGTCAACAAAGCGCATCACAACCCGAAATTCGTTGAGGACGTCGTACGCGGCATTCTCGCCCGCTCGCTCGACATGTATGCCGACCTGCCCGGCGACACGTTTGTCTTCGCGAGCCAGATCAACTATGAGTCCATTCACAAACATGACGCATTCGCCGAGGGCTTCGGGTTGTTCAGCGAATTCCGCGAGGAACTCACTACCGGCAACTACGTGACTGCCAAGACCGACCTCGCGTCGTGGCTCGGCACGCGGCCCTCACCGGTGCTGTCACCCTAGCTGGCTTCGCAACGTTACGGGCTTGAGGAGGGTCATCCGATGATTCGTGCACTTCTCGTAGCGAACGCGCTCCTGGCGCTGCATGTCCTCGCCCTGCCGGGTCACGCGCGGCCGCCCTCCGTTTGCTTTGCCGGCTCGAGTAGTTGCGGTAAGCCGGTCGCGCACGTCGTCTGCTTTGCGGAAGATAGCCTGTGCACCAAGCGCTCGCGCGCGATCACCTTTGCCGTCCCGCATGACCCTTCGCCTCGCCGATAGCGGCGATCGCGACGCACTAGCGCACATGCGCTATGCGCTCTGGCCCGACGGGTCAGTCGAAGAATTCGCGGGCGAGGTCGAGCAGATACTCACCGGCACGTTTTCACCGCTTCCCTATGCGATCGTCGTTGCAGAGCAAGACGCCGGGCTTGCCGGGTTTATTGAAATCTCGCTGCGCTCGCACGTCGATGGCTGCGAGACCCATCCGGTCGGGTACATCGAAGGCTGGTACGTCGTGGAATCCTCGCGTGGAACCGGCGTTGGGCGCGCGCTCGTTGCTGCAGCGGAGGCGTGGGCACGCGCACACGGCTGCACCGAAATGGGCTCGGATGCGTTGATCGACAACGTGCAATCGCAGCACGCACATGCGGCGCTCGGCTACGACGTCGTCGACCGCTGCATCAACTATCGCAAGGACTTATAGCGCCTGCTGCAGCGTGTCGACCTCGACAACAAACTGGCCGATGTTCTCGTCAAATGAGTCGAGAATAGCACGCGCTTCGGGCTCGACGACCGCGCGGTTTGGCGTATCACCAGCGAAGCGCCGAATCGACTCCTCGGATTCCCAAAATGTCAGGACGGTAAGTTCGACTGGATCGCTGCCGTTGTCTCGGCTAAGGACTAAGGCGCCGCGGTGTCCCGGGATGCGCTCGAGTTCCGGCGTGAGCGTGTTGCGGAAGAATGTGTAGTACTTCGGTGCGTCGGCGCGCATCACGGTCGCGGTGAAGTGACGAACGAGCATGCTAATCATATCTCCATAGAGTTAAAAATGTTGATCGCGCGCTTGCGAGGGTGAACTCATAAAGCGTGATTGCCATAACCGACGGAGCTGGCGCGCATCGGAGAAACCGCAGCGCTCGGCGACGGCCTCTATCGAAAGCGCAGGATCGCGCAAGAGCGTGCGCGCTTGTTCGAGCCGTAGCGCCGTTGCGTAGGATTTTACGGTGGTGCCGGTCGCGGCCCGAAACTGCCGCGTGAGGGTGCGTTCGCTCACGCCGGCAATCGCGGCAAGCGAGGTGAGCTTAAAGGGCTCGCCGGCGTGTTCGACCAGCCAATCCTGCACGACGTGAATCTCGGCAAGCGTGTGATCGCGTTGCGCGAAATAGGGGCTCAATTGCTCGTGTGTTCCCGGACGCCTGACCGTGACGACAAGCTCGCGTGCGGCAATCGCGGCGATCCGCGAGCCGTAGTCGCGTTCCACCAGCGCAAGCGCAAGGTCGACACCTGAGGCAACGCCCGCGCTCGTCGCAATGCGTCCTTCGATCACAAAGAGGCGGTTCGCCTCCACCAGGACCTCCGGGAACGCGTTCTGCAGCTCCTCGACATGCTTCCAGTGCGTCGTAGCGCGCGCTCCGTTTAACAAACCCGCAGCGGCGAGTGCGAATGCACCAACGCACACCGACGCAACCGATGCTCCCGACTGATACGACGCGCGCAACCAATCGAGGAGCGTGCGAAGCGCGCGTTCGCGTCGCAACACGCCGCGACGCAACTGCGTGCTGCCCGGAACGACGATGAGATCGTTTGCTCCGATATCGCGCGGCAGCGGCACGAGCCCGCATAATCCGAGCCCTTGTTCGCTATCTGCGTGCTCCGCGAGCCCCGCATAGACGATGCGGTACGGTGCTCCGGCGGCAGCCGCTTCGAAAAAAACCTGTGCCGGGCCGGCAAGATCGAAGATCTCGACCGTCGGCGGCACGACGAAGACGACCCGCTTCACGCCACCAAAATGTCGTCGACGGTGCAGATGCGCGCAAACCGGCGACGCAGCGCGTATTCGGTGCGCTCGACGACTGCATCAACCGGCAGAAACTCGCTGTCGGGCTCGAGCGTCTTCGGTATCGGGAACGTCAGCGTGGCCTCGGTGACAAAATCCACTTCGAAACCCAAGTCCGCGGCGACACGCGCCGTCGTCTCGCAGCATTGTTCGGTCTGGATTCCGCAGATCGTTACCCGTCCAACGTGGCGCTGCAGAAGCAGCTGCAAGAGGTTTGTGCTGGTGAATGCGTTGCGCGAGGTCTTATGCACGACGGGCTCATCGGCGCGCGGTGCGACCCAATCCATGAGCCGGTAGTGCGGACTCGTGACGGAGAAGTGCTCGTCGCTGTCGCTGTGCAGAAAGTAGATCACCGGCTCGCCGGCCGCGCGGAAGCGCTCGATGAGGCGCGCAACGTTCGTTTCGAATGCTGGATTGTTGCGGCGCTCCCAGCGCGGCAGCGCCTTGAACGAGTCTTGGATGTCGATGACCAGGAGTGCATTGGTAGTGGACATTTGCGGCCATTGTACTACGTTAAAATGGCGCTAAGCTAGACCATATGCAGCCGCTGAGCGGAAAAATCCGGCCATGTGCGCTCGAGCGGCAGGCCTTGGTGCACCTCGCCTACGATACTGCAGATGTGAGTTTAGGCGTCCATTTCGAGCGCGAAATACGCGAACAGCCGGAGGTTTGGGAGCGCATCGCGCGTTCCGATGCGGCTGCAAAGTTGGCTGGCGCGCTCGAGGGCGAGATCATCCTGGTTGGCAGCGGGAGTTCGCTCTTCGCCGCGCAACTCGGCGCGATCGCGCTGCGCCGCCGCGGCATCAGTGCGCACGCGCTCGCGGCAAGTGAAGCTCGCGGCGACAATCGCGCCTATCACGATCGGGTCATCATCGCAATATCGCAGAGCGGGCGTTCAGCCGACGTGCTTACCGCGGTCGACGTGCTGAAGCCAAAGCGCACGATTGCGTTGACCAACAGCATCGCGTCGCCGTTGACCGAGCGAGCGGACGTGACGATCGACGTCCTCGCGGGGCCCGAATTCGCCATTCCCGCAAGCAAGAGCGTGTCGTCGACGATTGCGATTCTGCTCTCCGCTGCGTCGTTGCTCGGCGGCGACCATACGCGCGATCCGCAGATCTTGATTCACACGGCGCAAACCATCGGCTCGTGGCTGGGCGATTCCGGTGTCGAAGCCGTCATGCGCGCTGCCGTAGCGATCTCGGCGCGGCATGACGTCGTGGTGCTCGGCACCGACTACGGCGCGCCGATCGCTCGAGAAGCTGCGCTGAAGTTCAAAGAAGCGACCTATCTGCACGCCGAAGGCTTTGAGGCCGGCGAATTTCGCCACGGCAGTGCGGCGATGCTCGATGCTTCGAGCATCGTGCTTGGCATCATGGATCAGGATGCGACCGAGATCGTCGGAAGGCCGCTGCACGAAGCACGTAAAGCCGGCGCGCAGCGCTATGCAATCGGCACGACGACCGTCGACGAGGTCACGCGTTTAGGTCCGATCGTCGACGACCCGTACAATACGCTCGCGTGGCTCGTGACCGTACAACTCTTGGCTCTCCACGTTGCGCGTGCGCGCGGCATTGACAGCGATCGCCCGCGCGGCCTAACCAAAGCGATCGTCAGCGAATGAACGACGCGCGCCCCACGCTCGTTCGCGGCGTCGGCCTACTCGGCGCCGTTGCGGTGAACCTTATCTCGATGATCGGGATCGGTCCGCTGATCACGATTCCACTCGTGCTCGGTGCGTTGCACGGTCCGCTCTCGCTGGTCGGCTGGTTGCTCGGCGCATTGCTCGCGCTGTGCGATGGGCTCGTGTGGGCCGAGCTTGGTTCGGCGTATCCGCGCTCCGGTGGCACGTACGGATATTTGATGGCGATATTCGGTCAGACGAGAATCGGCGCGCTGCCGGCGTTTTTGTTCGTATGGATGACGATCTTCACGGCGCCGTTGACGCTCGCAAGCGGCTATATAGGATTTGCCAACTACGCGGGATACCTCGCGCCGCAACTCGCCGCTTCGCCGCTCGCACTCAAACTGCTCGCGGTCGGGGTCGGCGTGGTGACGCTCATTGCCCTGTACCGTGGGATCAAAACGATCGAGCGAATCGGCATCGCGCTCGGCGCGATTGCGGTGTTCACATTACTCTGCGTTGCGGGCGCGGCGTTCGTGCATTGGTCGCCGCATCTCGCGTTTTCGATTGCGCCGGGAGATTCATTCTGGGGCGGATTGCGCGCAGGCCTCGGGTCGGCGCTGATCATTGCGATGTATGACTATATCGGGTATAACGCGGCCAACACGATCGCCGACGAAGTAATCGCACCGCAACGCACGCTCCCGCGCTCGATTGGTATCGCGATCGCACTGGTTGCACTGTTGTACATCCTCATGCAGACCGGTGTCCTTGGTGCAATCCCGTGGCAAACGTTCGTACCGCTGGCCGACGGATCGCTGCCGCCGCTCGGTCAGCATCTTGCCTCGGCGATCGTCGAGCGCGTCGCCGGCGCGCCCGCGGCAACCGGCATCACGGTACTCATCTTGATTACCGCCTTTGCCTCGGTCTACGGCGTCTTGCTCAACAGTTCGCGCATTCCGTACGCCGCGGCACTCGACGGGAACTTCCTGCGCCAGTTTGCGCACGTCCACGGACGGCACCGCTTTCCGGACGTGTCACTGGTGGTGATTGGAATCATCGCGCTCGCCGCATGTTTCTTCACGCTCGATCAGGTGATCAACGCGCTTCTGGCCGGGATCGTCCTCACACAATCGGTCGCACAGATTGCAGCGCTCTTCGTCATGCGGGCGCGCGGCGAGCGCGCGCCCTATCGCATGGCTTTGTATCCACTGCCCGCCTTGCTTGCCCTGGCGGGGTGGATCTATATTTTTTGTTCGGCCGGCGTCACGGCAATAGCATTCGGAGCAATCGGCATTCTGCTAGGTGCTTGCGTGTACGTCATTCGCGCAGTACTCTTTAAAGCCCCAACGTAAGTATTAAAGGAGAGATCATGCCGACGATCACCCTGCGTGACGGGACCGAATACTACTACAAAGACTGGGGCACCGGGCAGCCTGTTATGTTCAGTCACGGCTGGCCGCTCAACGCGGATGCGTGGGAAGACCAAATGTTTTTTCTGGCCGGCAAGGGCTATCGTTGCATTGCGCCGGACCGGCGCGGGCACGGCCGCTCGGGTCAGAGCTTTGACGGCAACGACATGGACACGTATGCCGACGACATCGCCGAACTCTACGACAAACTCGAGCTCAAGAACGTCGTGCACGTCGGACATTCCACCGGTGGCGGCGAGGTCACACGTTACATCGCACGACACGGCAACACGCGCGTCGCAGGCGCGGTCCTGGTGTCGGCGGTGCCACCGGTCATGTTGAAATCGGCGACCAATCCCGAAGGGACGCCGATGGAGGCATTCGACGGGCTTCGCGCCGCGATCCAGGCTGACCGTGCGCAGTTCTTCAAGGATCTTTCCGCACCGTTCTACGGCGCGAATCGTCCAAACTCAAAGGTCTCGCAAGGGCTGCGCGATTCATTTTTCATCGCGAGCATGATGGCCGGATTCCCCGCTTGCTACGATTGCGTCAAAGCGTTTTCCGAGACCGATTTCACACCCGACCTCAAGAAGATGAGCGATCTCGGCATTCCGACACTCATAGTGTGCGGCGACGATGACCAAATTGTCCCGTACAAGGACGCCAGTGTAATGAGCGCAAAGCTCGTCAAGGGATCGGTTCTCAAAGTCTACGAAGGCGCACCGCACGGACTGCCGTCAACGATGAAGGATCGGCTCAACACCGATCTGCTGGAATTCATTACCACGTCGGTGAAGGCACCCGTCCACGCAAACTAATCTATACCGCGTTCCTTCTCAGCGATGGGCCATGAAACTCGAGATTACACGTAACACTCCTCCCGCATTTTATGCACTCATCGCTGAGTACGAGGCGAGCCTCTCGCCGGAACTACGGCACGCGAAGCTCGAGCCGTTTGTTGTGACGTTCATGGCGTCGCTCGACGGAGCGCCGTGCGGGTGTCTTGCACTCGACGAACGCGACGCGCAGACCGGCATCGTCAAGCGGCTCTACGTGAAGCCCGCATTTCGCGGGCATGGCATCGCGCGCGCGCTGATGGACGACTTACTCGCCGCGGCGCGCGAACGTGGCTATACGCGCGTGATCCTCGATACGAATCGCGAGGAGCTTGCTGCAGCCTATCACCTCTATCTCTCGATGGGCTTCAGCGAGTACGTCGGCGCAGAAGAAGGCGTGGAGTACGCGTGCCCGACGTTTATGGAGTTGACGCTGTAATTTCGAGAGCGGCGATCCGTTTGCCCAGACTCGGATGTGAAGCAAAAAGCAGCTCGTACCAGCTCGGCGGTTCTTCCTCGGCGAGATTCTGATCGCGCAGGCGGCGAAATGCGGCAACGCCGCTGCGCGGATCGTGCGTCGTTGCAAGCGCGAACCCGTCGGCCGCCCATTCACGCGATCGCGAGAACGCGTTGACCGCTGGGCGGACCACGAGCATCCCCGCGCCAAGCCACGCAGCGATACGGAGTAGGAACAGATTCTGCGACGATGCATCGTCGCGCAGACCACGCGCGACGATCCACAAGAGGGACGCCGTCACGCCTTCAGCGAGCGCGATCATGCGCCACGTATCGCGCGAAACGTAGTGGCCCAGTTCATGGGCAACGACAAAGGTGATTTCATCCGGCTCGAAGGCGTCGATCAACGTGTCGCCGAGCACGATGCGATGCGTCGAGCCGATACCCGCGACAAACGCGTTGGCCTTTCTCGTTTGGCGGCTCATGTCCATACGCAGAATTTCCGCATCGCCCACGCCGAAGCGCGACGCAAGTGCACGCAGCCGCGTCTCGAGCGGGCCGCGCAACGGCTCAAAGCGATTGAACAGCGGGAGAATGTAGATCGGCACGATCAGGTTCGCGAGAATAAACAGCGGAAGCATGCCAAGTGCGGCAACGAGCGGCCACGCGCGGCGGAAGCGCCGCACGGTGAGCGCGCCAAGGATTCCCAGGCCGCCCGTGAGCAGCACCGAGATCGCGGTGCCCTTGCCCCAATCGGCGAGAAATGCCGAAGTGGATTGGTCGCTCAGGCCGTACTGGCGCTCGACGGCGTAGTCCTCGACATACGAAACCGGCAGTTCGAGCACGCTCGATGCGAGCGTGACGCTTGCGAAGAACGCGCCGGGGCGCAGCCACTGTGGCAGCGGCTCGATCGCGCGGTCGATGCGCGACGCGAGCGGGCCGTAAGCAAAACCAAGCGTCGCGAACGTGGAGCGCAGCATTCCCGCCACGGCGAGCGCGCGACGCGTCCGCCCGTAGGCTGCGGAGTCATCCGATGCGGTGACCGGTGCGCTGCGTGCAAGCGTCACGGCCTGGAAAGCTCGCACCGCGACGTATCCGGCACTTGCGCCGGCGACGAGACCCACGAGGAATTTGGTCACTCTGACGCTTTCGCGCTAGTGCGCCCCAGGCACCTCGCACGATTCAAAATCGACGTCGTAGATGGCCAGCCCATAGCCTTTGGGACTCAGCCGCAGATCGTAGTTGCCGTACTTCTTGTTTTCGACAACGTGATACGCACGCGATGCATCGACGTTGACGTACGACATGCCGCTCGAGTCAAATTGCACGTCGGAGCCGGCGTCGTCTTTGGCGAGCGGCTTGCCGTTCTGGGTCACGTCCACGCGCGTTGCGCCTCGCTCGGGCGTCATGACGACCTCGACTTCGATTGCATGATACGCCATATCAAAGTAGCCGCCGCCACCGCCGAAGGCGATTGCCTCGTGCGTTGCGTGCCAGAAGCCGTCGAGATACACGGCGCCGTCGCGGTGGTCGCTGCTCGTATCGTGGTAAGCGAGATCGCTCGAGGGATCGCCAAACCTCGGCGCATTAGCGACCGGCTGATGCCCGACCAGCACTTCCTGCGAGTGAGGATAGCACACAGCACCTGGTTTGTCGTAGCTGTCTTGCGGCAAGAGCGCCATCACCGGTGGCAGCGACAGCGAAGGGTTTGCGTTCTTGAGCAGCCCTTGAATCTTGGATTCGGTGTAGGGATAGTTGCCTTCGCCGAGTTGGGCCTCGACTAATTTGCCGCTCTGATCGTAGAGCAGCTCGGTCGGCCATTCGTTGATACCGAAGCGCTTCCAGATCGTGTAGTTGTCGTCAATTGCAACCGGCCAGGTGATATTCAGGCGTTTTGTCGCGCTATCGACTTGACTCGCTTGTCCAGAAAACGTGAACTCCGGCGTCTGGACGCCGACGATCACGAAACCGTCGTTGTGATAACGCTTGTACCACTCGCGTAGATAGGGGAGCGTGCGCAAGCAGTTCAGGCACGTGTACTCCCAAAAATCGACCAGCACGACTTTCCCGCGCAGGCTTGCGGGATCGAGTTTGGAGCTGTTGATCCACTGTGCAGCGCCCTCAAAATTCTCCATAGGCGTGCCCACGGAGAACCCGCACAGCAGCACCAGCAGCCCCAAAATCAACCAGCGTTTCATCGGCGACAGACCCCTCCCCGAGAGGCTTCGACGCGTGACGTGCCGGTACTGTGACCGCTAGCTCTGCGCCTTTTGTGCCGCGCTCAGGTCCTTTTCGAGCACGGGCAGTGCTTCTGCGGCGAATGTGCGCAGCTGCGCACCCCCGCCACCGTGCTGCTCGGCTTCGAAGAGCGCGATGAGCGCCGTTAGCGCCTTGGCTTGGTTGGCGGCGTAATCCGAGGCGGTACACGAGGGTTGCGGCGAGTTGGTCGCGACCTTGATTCCGTAGAAGCTCGAGATCGACGCGAGTTGGCTGCCGATGGTGACTTCGTCGCCTTGGACGGTGGTCGCCAGCGCTTTGACGCCGTCAGTCCCGCTGGTCTGGGCGGGATTGGCATTGGAAACACTCTGCAGAAGCAGCTGCATCGCCTGTTGAGTAAACTGCGTGTCTGCCGTATTTGCGGCATCATTGGCGGCAGCGAGCAATCCGATGCTGAGCGTGCTGCAAAGGGCCACCGATACGAGAGGGCGCAGAAGTTTGTGGTGTAGCATGATCGTACTAGCGTGCGCGCACGCGACGGGTGTGCGTGCGACATTTCCGGCAGCCGGCGACCAAAGAACATTCAAATCATTATCATGAGTCTTCAAAAGTGACAGCAAGTGTATAGATGCTGATAAGTGCACTCGTTTATTTTTTCTTAGGCGTGCTTTTCGGATATTTGGGTGGCCTTTTTGGGATCGGTGGCGGGCTCGTCGCGATACCAGTGCTTGGCGTATTCTTCGGATACTCGGAGCAGGTCGCGCAAGGGACGGCACTTGTGATGATTGTGCCCAACGTGCTCCTGGGCTTATGGCACTATGTTCGCAAGGTCGGTCTTGATACGCGCCTTGCCGTGACACTTGCAGTCACCGCGGTGCCGTTTACGTTTGCAGGAGCGCACTTTGCGACGGTCCTTCCGAGCGCACCGCTGCGCATTGCCTTTGCGATCTTTATCGCAGCGATTGCGGCGCAGATGGCATGGCGGACCTTCGCTCCCACGCGCGTGCATGTGCCGCATCGATACCCGTGGCCGCTTGCCGGCTTGGTCGGGGCGATCGGCGGTACGCTCTCGGGATTTTTTAGCGTTGGCGGCGCCGTGTTCGCCGTGCCGGCGATGTCGTCACTCTTCGGGCTCAGTCAAGTTGCTGCACAAGGCATGGGTCTTGCGCTGGTCGCTCCCGGCACGATCGTAAGCATCCTCACGTATGCGGCAGCGCGCGATGTCGCATGGATTCCCGGAATCGCGCTTGCACTTGGGGGTGCGATCTCCGTGCCGCACGGCGTCAATTTGGCGAAGCGTCTTCCCGAACGCGTCTTGCGTGGACTCTTCGCCGTATTAATGCTGGCGTCGGCGGTCGGGTTGGTTCTGCGCTCATGGAAACCGTGAGCGCAGAACCGCTGGACATGTCCTGCGACACGATTCACAGCGTTACGCTGCATCGCGCGCAGAGCGAAAAATCAAAAGTGTCATCGACGTCTCGCGCTCGCAGTGCGGTGCCACAGCTGTCGCACTGGAGCGTTCGTCCTCGTTGTATTGTGGTTATGAGTTCGGGATAAGTCGCTCGCAAGGCGGCATACATCGGATCGACTGGGATGAGAAACAGTCCAGGTTCGCGCGTGCGCGTTGCGCGCTCGAGCGCAGCGGCCGCGTTCTCATGCTCGTCGCGCGCGAGATATATTGCGCTGAGTGAGATATCGGAGGGAACGCGCGCACGTAGGAGTTCTGTAAGTGCCTGTTCCGATCCAGCCTGATCGTTACGCTTAGCGGCAAGATAGCCGCGCGCGGCCACGACACGTGCAAAGAGATCCGTTCCCGTCATCGTGGTGAGCATTTCTTCGGCGCGATCGTAGTCTTCGGTCATCATGTACGCGCACGCGTCGTAGAATTGCGAGCTGGTAGGCAGCGCATCGAGGCTGCGCGCCGTCTCGAAACAGGCGTGTGCGTCGGCGTAGCGCCCCGCCATGTACAGCGCGGTTCCGAGCAGCACCGTCGATTGCTGCGAAGCAGGTCCCGAGCGCACCGCGAGATCGGCTTGCGTGAGCGCAGCGGCGAAGTCGCCGCGTGACAGACGATCCCAAATTGCGGCCTCGTGCGCCGCCGGCGCATGGGGTGCAAGTAACAAGGCGCGCTCCGCTGCGCGCTGCGCTGCCTCGCGATCGCCGTTGAAGAAGAGCAACAGCGTGCTTAAGGTCGCGAAGACGTCAGCATTGGCCGGATCGCGCTCGAGCGCGCGTTGCAAGGTGCGGCGTGCTAGCCAATAGGCCTCCTGTGGCGGAAGAAAGAGCCCAATGCCGGCAGTCGTAAAGGCTTTAGCTTGCATCACTAGTGCGGGCACGTAGTCGGGATCTTCGCTGCGTACGGCATCCAGCAAGCGGATCGCAACCAAAATCGATGCTTCGGTCCGTTTTTGATACTGTGACACGGCGCGCTGATAGAGAGAGAAGGCCGGACGTAGGGCGTCGAGCTCGTCGCTGCGCGTCTCGATCGGCGAGCCGCCGGCGAATTGAAAACCGACGCCGGGGATCGTGCGGATAAAGTCGCGTTCGCTCGCGTACCGCCCGAGCGCGCGACGCAGCCGGTACACCGTCTGGGTCAGCGCTGCATCACTGGCCGCTGCGCCGCGCCAGAGGCGCTCGATGATCTCGTCCTTGCTTATCGTGCGCGGACGCCGTTCGGCGAGAAGCGCGAGCAATTCCGCTTCCTTTGGTTTGAGCGCGACGCGAGCACCAGCATGCCATAGTCGCCGCTGCGCGACGCTTAGCACGAATGGACCGAACGTAACCTCATTGCCCACATAACTACCGACGCGGAGTTGAGAGAAATTGTGACGAAGATCGAACGTGCGTATGAAAAGGTTGTTTATCGCGGCACTTTTCCTGCTTGCGTTTCCTTCCGTTGCGCACGCATCTGTTCCGCACACTGCGGTCGTGCGCGCGGTCAAGGCGGATCACGCCGTGCCGCTGGATGCGTCATTGCGCGACCCCGCGTGGCAGACGGCGCTCACGGCCTCAAATTTTATCAACTTCACGCTTTTGCGCCCGGCGACGCACGAGACGATCGCCTACTTCCTCTACGACGATCGTAACCTTTATATCGGTTTTCGCTGCGTGCAGACCGGGGTACCGATCGTTGCCACGCAAACCATCGACCACTCCGGCGTTGGCAGCGACGACCACGTCACGGTGTGGATCGATACGTCGGGTAACGGCTCGCGCACGTATTCGTTCAGCGCGAATCCGCGGGGTGTCAGCAGCGAGACGTCCAGCGAGAATACGCGCTATGCGCCGGCATGGAGGACCGCGGCTGCGACTTCAGGCGGTGACTACACCGTTATGATGGAGATCCCGCTCGCGGTCTTGCGCGCACAGAGCAGCGCCTCGCAGACGTGGCGGATAAATTTCGAGCGCTACGTCGCGAATACGAACGAAGACGACACGTGGGCTTTCGAGCCGGCGCAAACGAGCGTGTCCAACCCGCAATATTGGCCGCAACTCGCCGGGATCGTGCTCGGGAAGTCGGCGACGCGTCCGAAACCGCATGCCGATATCTATGCGCTCGGAAGCTTGGGCTCGCAGCGCAACATCTTTCAAGACGGCTACGAGAACGGCGCGCCACTTTTCGAGCCGGAGAACGCTCGCGCAGTCGGTGTCGACGCGACCTATCCGTTTACCAACACGCTCGCATTCGTCGGCACGCTCAATCCCGATTTCTCCAACGTTGAGGAAGATCAGGCAACGATCGCCCCCCAAGAATTTGCGAAGGTGTACACCGAGTATCGCCCGTTCTTTTCGCAGGGCGCGCAGTACATCAACGCGGTCCCGCAAGTCGGGCTTCTCGGCAGCAGCAATCAGCTCTTTTATACGCCGTCGATCGGGATCTTCGATCGCGGTTTGAAGATCGAGGGCACCGCAGGACAAAATGCAATCGGGGTGCTCAACGTTATCGGGCCGGGGTTCAACGACAACGCCTACGGCTACGCCTACGTACGACCGGATAATACATTCTCGGTCAGTACCGAGGGCGTGCTGCTCAACCAAGACGGCATCAGCGACGATACGTTCGCCTTCGGGAGCACGCAAACCAACCCCCATTCCGGGCAGTACACCGATATTCTCGTTGCGACCGAGAGCGGTACGCTGGTCACTCAACCCGGGACGGCGCAAGCGTTTACGCTCAATGAGGGGCTGCGCAACCAGCATTGGAACCTGCAAGGCATCTATAACAACATTGGGCCCGAGTACGAGCCGCTCGATGGCTATACGCAAGTCAACGATATTCGCGGCCCAGGTGCGATCGCCGGGTATTCCAACGTCGGATCGGCACAGAGCGCGATTCAGTCGTATTCGATCAGCGTTTTCGGCGATCACTATTTCGATCGCAGCGGCAACGTCCGCCAGGCCGACGTCAATGCCTTTTACTCGCTAACGTTCAAGAATCTCATTTCGGTAAGCGGGTTTTTCGGGCCGAGCGAGTTGCGCTCGTACGCGCAAGGCTATCCCATCTACAGTGGCGGTGTCACCGACTGGTATAACCGCCGGCAGATCGTGCTCGGCTACAAGAACAATACATCTTCGCCGATCGACGTCTCGTACACATGGGGGCCGTTTGGCGGATACTACGTGCAACAAACGGCGTCGTCGATCTCGCGCGTCTACGGCCTCTACGGTATCACGCTCGAATGGGACGGCAATATCGAACGCACGGCCGCCGGCGCACCGATCTTCAATTCACAGTGGCTTCGGCGCGTTTCACTCTCGCGCTCGTTTGGTCGCAATGCTACACTCGCCATCAACTACCGGTCGATCAACGGCACCGGCGGCTATTCCGAACCAGGGGCAAACCTCGCGTTGCTCTACGAGCAACGTTTTAACAACGCCGACATGCTGTATCTCGAGTATGGTACCCCAGCCGCGCCCGCAACGTTGCATCGCTTCATCGTGAAGTACGTCTTCCACGTGGGCGGCGCGACCGGGACCTGAGAGACGCTACGGAGAACTGCGCGAGCATGCCGTTACTCTTTGCGATCCTGCTTGCTGCAAACGTGCTCGCTCCTTCGGGAATCCTTGGTGCGCCCAAGCAATTCGAACGCCAGAGCGTTACCGTGCTCGGGATGGTACAAGACGTTGCCGCGCAACAGATCTCGGGGGGCTGGGTCACGCAGTATGCCCTATGCGACAGTCGCTGCATCAACGTCGTCGAGTTCACCAAACCGGACGTGTCGGTTGGACAGTCCGTCACCGTTACCGGCACGTTCCACACGATTTTCTCGCGCGGTCTCATCCAGGCACGCAATTGTGTGGTTGTGGGCGGTCATTAGCGTTCGGTTGAAGTGAAAAGTCAGGCTGAAAAAGCGGCGATCTTTCGCGCGCTTCACCACCGCAGTCGCGCCTTCATCATTCCCAATCCCTGGGACGTTGGTTCTGCGAAAATGCTCGAGGGACTTGGATACGAGGCGCTGGCGACGACGAGTTGGGGTTTTGCGTATTCAATCGGCAAAACCGACGGTGCGGTCGATCGCGATGCGATGCTGGAGCACGCCGCCCAACTTGTGACGTCAACCGATCTTCCCGTGAGCGCCGATCTCGAGAATGGTTACGCCGACGATCCGGCCGGTGTTGCCGAAACGATTCGGCTCGCCGCGGCTACGGGGCTTGCAGGTTGTTCGATCGAGGATTTGCCGCTTGGGCGCGAGGGCGAGCCGTACGACATCGACTTTGCGGCCAAACGCGTGCGCGCTGCTGCGGGAGCCGCGCATGCGCTGCCGTTTCCGTTCGTACTGACCGCGCGTGCCGAAAATTTCATTGCCGATCGTCCCGACCTCGCCGACACCATTGCGCGCTTGCAAGCGTATGCGGCCGCGGGCGCCGATGTGGTCTACGCGCCGGGCCTTCGCACAGAGGAAGAGATCGGCGCGGTCGTGCGCGCGGTGGATCGGCCGCTCAACGTGTTGGTTGGTCTTTCCGGCATGTCGCTCACGCTCGACGATCTCTCGCGCATTGGTGTGCGCCGGATCAGCGTGGGCAGCGGTCTCGCGCGCGTCGCGTATAGCGCAGCGGAAAGCGTTGCTAAAGAAATGCTTTCAGCGGGTTCGTTTGCCGGCTTAGCGCGTTAAGAGTTTCGGCGCGGCGAGCCACAAGAGCCGACCGGCAAGCGGCGATTGGCGCGTAATCTCTACGCACGCAAGCGCGCCCTTCTTGAAATCGACCTCACCACCGCCGATCAACTCGCCGACGGTCGAACTCATCGAAGGCTCGTGCCCGACGAGCATGAGGTTCGCTGCGTTCGGATGATCGGCCAGGATCCCAGCGAGAGCCGCGGCCGAAAAACCTAAACCGACGCGATCGTCCTGGTGCAGTTTGCCGCGCAGCTTGAGTTCGTCCGCGACGATTTCCGCGGTTTGGCGCGCGCGTACCAGTGGGCTTGTGGCGATCGTGTCTAGCTCGAGGTCCAGTGCCGCAATCGTCTTCGCCTCGCGCGCGATCCGCTTGATACCGTCTTGCGTGAGCGGCCGGTCGAAATCCGAGCCTTCCCACGTCATCGCATCACCCGCCGGACCGTGACGCAAAAAATAGAGAATCACACCAGCGAGATCATCTCTTTGGGTTTGGGGTGTGCGGCAAGTGACGCGAGCAGTGCATCGGCGAGCTGATCGATGATCGGATCGTCGATCTCTTCGACGCGGCCCTCGTCGGCCAGCAACGCTTTGCGCGGATCGATCGGAATGCGCGCAAAGAGCGGTGCCTGCGCGAGTTCCGCGACGCGATCCGCGTACGACGGACCGAAGACCTCGTACTTCGTGCCGGTATCGGGCGCAACGAAGTACGACATGTTCTCAACCACGCCGAGGATGTTTTTCTTCAGTTGGTGCACGAGGTTCGCGGCTTTGCGCACGATCATTGTTGCGAGCGCCTGCGGCATCGTGACGAGCACGACGCCATCGACCGAGAGCGACTGCAGCACGGTGAGCGGCGCATCCGACGTTCCTGGTGGAAGATCGATCAAGAGTACGTCGAGATCGCTCCACAAGACTTGCTCGTAGAATTGGCGGATCACGCCGGAGAGGATCGGTCCGCGCCAGATCATCGCCGTGTCTTCTTTGTCGGTCAGCAGATTCGAGCTGACGATTTCGATTGCGCTGCGCGACACAGCCGGCACCATCAGCGGCTGCGGATTGCCTTGCGCCGTTTTCGGCGCGTTCGGGTCGGCTTCGATCGCAAGGGGTGTATGTAAGCCGAAAAGCTTTGGAATCGACGGTCCGGTGATGTCGCCGTCGAGAATCCCGACGCGCAGATGTTTGCGGCGTAAGCCGATCGCGAGCATTGCGGTAACGAGCGATTTTCCGACGCCGCCCTTGCCCGACATGACCGGGACGACATGGGCGATCTTTGCACGGCCGCTGAACGAGCCGGGCGCGCGGCGCGCCGGCGTGCGATCTTCGTTGGAAATCAGCGGCACGAAACCGGAAAGGCGCGCTTGTCCAAGCGCCGCAACGATCGGCTCGATACGCAGGCCGTGAGCTTTTGCCCCTTGCTCGATCGTCTCGTTCTTACTTACGCTGCAGCCCGAACAGCCCAGGCCAAATTGGGTGAGGACGTCCGCGGCAATCGGGAGCGCGGCGACCAGCTCTTTGATATTGGTCTGCGGGGTGATCTCGATCTCGATATGTGGCACGATAGCCTTCTTCGCCAAACAAAAAAGGCGCCCCCGTGGATTCCGCTGCGCGGAACCTTGAGGACGCCTCTCTTCTTTACCGATACGTCTGGCGCGAACTGAAGCAGTCCCGGCAGTAAACCGGGCGATCAGTACGCGGCTGGAACGGTACTTCCGCGACGTTGCCGCATTGGCTGCACGTGGCGCGGAACATCTCGCGACGGCTATAGCTGGTGCCGCCGGTCTGCGGGGCGCGCGCCTTGCGGGCGGCGCGGCAGTCGGGGCAACGGTTGGGCTTATTGGTAAAGCCCTTCGTCGCGAAGAATTCTTGCTCGCCGGTCGTAAACGCGAACGAGCGTCCGCAATCGACACAGCTGAGTGTTTCATCTCTGTACATTAAACGAGTCTCCTATCTCTCTATTTGTCCTTGGGGTTCGACTCGTTCGTGCACGCGGGATAAGCTGGACTACGGAATCTCTAAACCTGTAACACCCCCTAAGACCACCGCTGCTCCGAAATGGTTGCAGCCCAGCCTACCGAAGCTTGGCCCCGTGAACCACGCACGCAACCCTGTCACCCTGAGCTTGTCGAAGGGCGACCGCGCGCTCGGCGTGCTGGCCGGCGGCTGCGATTCCCCGGTGCGCTCGGGATGGAGCGTCGGCGGACCGATGTTCGTCCAGGCGAGCGCGGACGGCGCCTACGCGTATGATGAAGACGGACGCCGCTACATCGACTACATCATGGCGTACGGCCCGCTGCTCTTTGGACACACGCACCCGGCGCTGGTGAGCGGGCTCGACGAGCTCGCGCGCGCCGGTTTTGTGTGGGGCACGACGCATCCGCTGGAGCTGCGCCTGGCCGAACGCATCCGCACCTACCTGCCGTCGATGGAACGCATGCGCTTTGTGACAACCGGAACCGAAGCGGTGATGAGCGCGATCCGGGTTGCGCGCGCCTTTACGCGCCGTTCGCTGATCCTTAAGTTTGCCGGCAACTATCATGGGCACTTCGATTTGGCGTTGCTCGACGCAGGCGCGTCGGCGCATACGACGGACGCGCAGGCAAGCGGGATCCCCGAGGGCGTCATGCGCGACGTCCTCGTCGCGCGCTACAACGATCTGGCGAGTGTCGATGCGTTGCTGCGCGGCAAAGAACACGAGCTCGCCGCGATCGTGGTCGAGCCGATCGTTGCGAACATGGGCTACGTCACACCGGTTACGGGGTTTCTCGAAGGCTTGCGCGAGCGCGCCTCACGCTACGGAGCACTGCTGATCTTCGACGAAGTGATCACCTGGCTACGTTTTGGTTTGGGCGGAGCGCAAGCGCGCGTCGGAATCGCACCCGACTTGACGACGATCGGCAAGATCATGGGTGGCGGCGCACCGATCGCCGCGTTCGGTGGACGCGAAGAGGTCATGGCGGTGCTTGCACCTCTTGGCGGTACGTTTACCGGCGGAACGCACGGTGGCAATCCGTTCTGCGTTGGGATGGCGCACCGCGTGCTCGATCTACTCGAAGCGCATCCGGAATACTACGACCAGATGCGCGGACTCGCCGAGCATCTTGCCGACGGCATCCGCGCGATCTTCGAAGAACGGCGCTTGCCCTACGCGGTGGTGCAACACGAATCGATCGTCGATTTCAAATTCCGCGCGGGGCCACCGAATCGCAATTACGACGACGCGCTTGTTGCAGACAAGCAGCAGTATGCTGACTACTGGCACGCAATGTTCGATCGCGGCGTCTTGCTCCCACCGAGCCAAAACGAAGTGATGTTCGTATCGACCGCCCACTCGGTTGAAGACATCGATGGAACGATCGCCGCGATCGAGGCTGCCATCGGGCATTAGAATTCGGCTAGAGATGCGCAAATGTGGCATCGTCTGTCGTACGCAAACGTTTCTTGGGTGTTATGCGTATACAACTTCTCGCCGCATTCGCGGCACTCGGGTTCTTAACGCCGCTGGCTGCGGCGGCCCAAGAAGGTCCGACATATGCCCAACCGCAGGTCCAGCAAGTTGCTGACGACCAGCAGATCCAGGGTCGTATCTCGAGCTTCGACGGCGGCTACAATCTGACTATTGCGGACGAGCGCGGCTACGTCGACAACGTGCAGCTGCACGACGGCACGATCATCAATCCGACCGGCCTCACGCTTGCACCCGGCATGGTCGTGAGCATTCTCGGTTATAACGCCGGTGATTTTTTTGCCGCCAACGAGGTCGACACGCCGTACACCTACGCCGGCGGCGGCATTCCGTATTATGCGGGGCATCCGTGGAACTACTACGGCCCGTCGGTTAGCCTAGGATTTTTCTTCGGCAACACGGGCTGGTGGCACGGCGCGTACTTCGCTCCGGGGCGCTACCACTACGCCGGTAACGTGCGCGTGTACGACAATGTGCGCGTGAACAACGTCTACCGCAACGGTACCTGGCGCGGCCGCACGTACGTCGCACCCGCGTCGCGTGGCGGTTACTACCCGCACGGGCAATACCGCCGCAACGGTCGTCCGCCTCGCCGCTAGCCCATCATCGATCCCGGCGCGTTACATTGCGCCGGGATCGACCAACCCGATCGTGTTGCCTTGTGGATCGCGAAACAGGCCGATCGTGATCTCTTCGCCGCCGGGCATCGGCACTTTATCCGGGCCCATCATACGCGAACCACCCTTAGCTTCGATCTGCGCGAGTGCGTTCTCGACGTCGTCGACGCGGATATACCACGTCACGTGTCCGTCGTACCCTTCGGGGGCTTTACCGATCCCGCCGCTGATATAGCCGTCTTCACCCGGAACGGTATCGATCGTGACGTACTGCATCGGATCGCCCGCCATCGGCTCGCGTGTCGCCCAGCCGAAGACGTCGTGATAGAACGCGCCGAGCCCGACCGGGTCGCGTCCCATGATCTCAAAATGAATGACCGGGTGCTTGAGCCCGATCTTGCTTGTCGTTGTCATGCGCTGTAGACCCTCCGAAGTTCATCGATGTCGAGTTTGCTCATTTGCAACATGGCTTGCAAAGCGCGCTGGGCGCGTTCCGTGTCGGGGCCGCCCAAGACATCACGCAGACCCCTGGGCACGATGTTCCATGCAAAACCAAACTTGTCTTGAACCCAACCGCACGGTAACTTCTCGCCGCCGGCCGAGAGCTTGTCCCACAGCGCATCGACTTCGGCTTGCGTTTCGCAGTCGACAAAGAGCGCGATCTTGCCCTGTGCAAATGCATTATTGGATGACTGGGAACTGGTCGGCGCGTTGATCGCCATAAAGTCTTGGCCCTCGAGCTGGAAGTCCACGGTCATCACCGATCCGCTCGGGCCGGGACCGGCTTCGCCATAGTAGCTCACGTCATTGATGCGCGAGTTTTTGAAGATGGAGACGTAGAAATTTGCGGCCTCCTCGGCCGCGTTGTCGAACCAGAGGAACGGTGTGATGCTCGCCATGGTGTGCTCCTCTCGAGGTTTATGGCGTCGGCGACGGCGCCGGTGGTGGCGTCTCGCGTACGGGCGCCGGATAGCTTGCAACGCTGCGATGCCCGTGGGCATCGATCGCACGCACGCCGAGGATAAAGTCGTCTTTGCTCACCGGCACCGTCGTCTCATTAACGTTGCCGACGTTGAGCGCATACTCCCAATTTGCGGCACTCGTCGAGCGCCACACGACTTCGTATGATGCGGCGCCGATCGCCGGTTTCCAGCGCAGCGTCGAGTCGTACCCGAGCCGGCGCAGCACGAGTTGCGCATCGGGTGGTGCTTGTGGCCCGAGCGCAAGCGCGGCGAGCGCGGCGACGTTGGCTTGGGTCGCCTTCGCGAGATAGTCCCAATCCATGTATTGCAGCAAGTCGCCAAACTGCACGCCGTTCTCCATGCGCACGTCTTGATGCTGGTGCGTGAAGTTCTCGTTGGCTTCGACGAAGCGAATCGCCGGATAGTTGTCGGCCTGGAACGATTCTTGATCGCCGCCGCGTAGGAAACGATCGGCGCGCCAGACCTGGCGCACTTCGAAGCCGTCGACATACTGCGGCACGACGCCGCCGATATAACGCGCAAGTTCGCGCGATGGTGAGTCGTTCTCGGAGCCGACTAAATTCACTGCGGTGAGTTTTGCATCGGCAGGGAGTGCCTGGCTAAAGACGCGGATGACGCTCGGCTCGTGCACGCCGTTGCCACCGGTAGAATTGCCGATGATGTCGTTGTTCAAGTTGGCCGCGACCACGACACCTTTAGCCTTAAGCTCGTCGGCATAGTGCTTCGAGCCCCACAGACCGAGTTCTTCACCGTCGAATACCGCAAAGACGATCGTGCCGCGGAAGTGGTGGGCTGCCATGACACGCGCGGCTTCGAGCACGGCTGATGTGCCCGAGCCGTTGTCATCAGCGCCGGGCGCTTGGCGCGTGCCGTTGGTGCAATCGCCGTTGCAATCGTCGTAATGACTGGACATCACGTAGATGAGTCCGGGCTCGTCACCGCGCAGCGTCGCGATGATGCTCGACTCCTTGACGTCGCGCGGCGTGCGCGCTGTTTTTGGTTGCACGTAGTCATCGAACGCGACGGTCATACGTCCGCCGCTCGTTTTCGCGATCGCTTCGAACTGCGCGCGAATCCAATCGCGCGCACCGAAGACCCCGTGCGTTGCGCTCGAGCTCGTTTCCGAAAAATCGTTTCGGGTGAAGAAGCCGTCGACCAGCTTCGTATCGTTCGCGCGCAAACGGTCGGCGCTGACCTTGGCGACCATCGCCGCGATCTGCGGGTCAACCGGAGCGGGGCTGGGCGCGACGTAGTTGAGGACGGTCGCGAACACGAGGGCAAGACAGGCAGCAAAACTCATGCCTGTCTCGTTTTACGGCCGGATCGCCTGTTCCTGATTGGCCGGCGCGCGATCGCGAAAACGCCCGAGTGTCACAACCGTGCCACTACCGGGCGCACTGTGCACCTCGCAGAGATCGACGCTGCGCTGCATGATCGGGATCCCGCGCCCCCGTTCGGCGTAGGTCGCCGGCAGCGGTGTTACGCCGCTCGGCGCGTTCCCGAAGCCCCGGCCTTCGTCGACGACGCGTGCCGAGATCAGGTGCTTGTCGATCTCGATCGTGACCGTGATATCGCCGGCGGGAGCGCCATGCTCGATCGCATTGGCGAGCGCTTCCCCGACGGCAAAGAGCATCGCTTCCTGGTCGATCTCGCTTACCCCATGCAGGGAGGCGAAAGCTATGAGCGCGTCACGGACCGTCCGCGCATGCCGTCCGTCGGGCGGGATGCGTATTGCAAGCGTGGGTCGGTCGGTCGCGCGTGGCATTTCACCTGTGATTCTACCCGCGATGCAAAGGGCACCAAACGCGCACGGTGCAAGAGAGCCTTCATGCCGAATGCTGCTCCAACTCCGGAAGAAGTCACCGCGCTCTCCGAGCGCGCCCGCAACTCGCAGGTGCGCCTCGCCACCGACAAAGGTGACATTGTCTTCACCTTTTTTCCCGAGGATGCGCCCGTTCACACGGCTGCATTCATGAAACTTGCCGAGGAGGGCTTTTACGACGGGCTGGCCTTCCACCGTGTCGAGCCCGGCTTCGTGATTCAAGGCGGCGACCCCGACGGGGACGGCACGGGTGGTCCGGGCTATCGCCTGAAAGCAGAATTCAACGAGCGCCCGCACGTACGCGGTACGGTCGCGATGGCGCGCTCGTCAAGTCCGGATTCGGCCGGCTCGCAATTCTACATTTGCTTAGCCGACGCACGCTTTCTCGACAAGAACTACACCGTGTTCGGCCAGATGACCGAAGGCTTCGAGGCGCTCGATGCGATCAGGCGCGGTGACAAAATGAATCTCGTAACGGTGGAAGAGAAGAAGTAATCTATCACCCTGAGCTTGTCGATGGGCTAGGGAACGACATGGCCGATTTGGCCGGCGTTGTTCTCCGTAAACCATAAGCTGCCGTCGGGGCCGCGCACGATTTCGAGTGGCTGCGCGTTTGACGTCGGAATTGGGAAGAGTCGTAATCGTGTGCGACGTCAGTGAAATCTCGCCAACCGTGTTCGCGGTTTTGTCGACGAACCACATCGCGTTGTCTGCACCGGCAGCAATACCGAGTGGATTTGTGCCGGTCGTAAAAGGCGTTGCCGTGAACGGTCCGTCGCCGCCGGTCATCGGGATTCGCGCAACGAAACCGTTGCCCGAAGCATTCCCGGTGAACCAGATCGCGTTGTCGGGACCGGTTGCGATATACGCCGCGGTACCGGAACTGGGGACAGCTGTTTCGGTGAAACTGGAGTCGGCGGGATTGTACCGTCCGATATTCGCGCCTTCGGTGAACCAGATTGCGCCGTCAGGGCCGACCACAACCGAGATGGGCTGACCGCTTGGCGAGAACCCGGGGTTGCTGAATGCGCCGCCGGCGCTCAACATCCATACAACGTCGGAAGAGTCGTCGGCGACCCAGAGTTGGCCCGCCGTGTCATATGTAATGCCGCGCGGTGAGCCGCCCGACGGAAGTGAATACTGCGTGAGCACACCTGCCGTCGTCATGCGATCGACGCCCTCGAGGTTGTCATCGCTCATCCACATCGCACCGTCAGGGCCGGCAACGAGTTCGAAAAGATCGCTGCCGGACACGCCGTAGTTATACACGAGCGTTGCCGGATTCGATGGGCTGAGCGCGTTAACGGTTTGGCTCCCCTGATCGGTGAACCAGATATTGCCGTCGGGCCCCTTCGCTATGCCGAGCGGATGCGAGTAGCCTGTATATTCCGTGATCGTGGTGCCGTTGATCGTCACGCTATGCAGCACCGGCGTATTTGTGACCGGCAGTACAAGCGAGATCGCTGCCGTCGGAAATCGTCAACGTGCAGCCGCTTGCACTCGGGTTGCCGCCGCCGGTAACTGGAAGCGTGGCCGAGGCGCCGCTGCCGCTAATCGTTCCCTTTGTTGCGATGCTCGTGCAACCGGAGAGCGTCGCCGTGTAGGTGCTCGAGCTGCCGGCTTCGCCGAAACCCAGCTGCACTGCGCCAACCGCGCTGCCGTTGAGTGAAAGTGCTGTTACCGTCGTGCCGTTCAGATCCGCGATCAACGGCGAAACCGTCGACGACTGCGTACTGACGCCGCTTGCGCTCAGCGCGATGGTAAACGTATAGCCAGGCGCACCCGCGCCATCGTAGTTTACCGTTACCGAGTCGGTCGATTTTGTGACTTGCACGCTGTTGCTCGCGGCGCCGCCGTTGAGCGAAAGGCTCGCGTTGCCGCTGCCGCCGGTTTCGGTGAGCGACACGGTGATCGGATTGTTGTACGGATCGTTTGCACCGGCGGTAATTGCGTTGTTGCCGAAATCGGTCGGCGCGATCACGAGCACCGCGCTCTGCGCGTGGCCGTTGGCAGGCATCGCGCCAGCCGGAAGCGCGGCACCGAAGTGCGCAACCTGACCGCCGATAAAGACCTGCACGCTGGTGGTCGAGCCGGCGACGACGTTGACGCTGCTCGTTCCGACGCCCAGGATCGCGGCACTGCCGGGAATCGCGTTGTTCACCGGTGCTTGGTTGTAGACCGTGACGGCGAACGTGTCCGAACCGAACGGCACCGCAACCGTTGTCGTACACGTTCGCGAACTGCCGCTGCCCGTGCACGCGCTCGACGACGGTGAAAGATCCAGCGTGGCGTTGACGGTGGTGGAGCCCTGCGTGACGACAATACCCGCGCCCATGGCGGAGGCCGAGATATAGGCGCGATGTTTCAAGCCGGTCGTACCGCTGTTGACCGGGACCACCAGCGTGATCGCGACTTTCTGCATGCCGCCGATCGGCGTCAGCGTCTGCGTCGGCGCGGGATTCGGCGCCGACGGGATCGGTGCGGGGCCACCACCTCCGCCACCGCCGCACGCGGTTAAGCGCGAGTGCGAGCAGTGGAGCGAATCTCCGCGCGCTCAACGCGACACCTGCACGAGCGTCGACGTGTCGTCAAACACCATGTACACCAAACCATTCGATGCGGCGCCGATCGCGCCGGCCTGCGAACCGGTCGGACCGCTTACATCGTTCGCCATCACGAACGTCGCCGGCGAAGTGTTCGTATCCATCCGCCCGATGCCAATCTGGCCGTTCTGTAAATAGTCAAACCACACGATACCTGGCTGCGCGTTATCGGCCATCATATACCACGGCACCGCACCGTCCGGCACGGAGATCGTGTTAACGATGTTGCCGCTACTATTTAACTGAATGATCGCCGGATTCGGTCCATGATCGGTGACAAAGATGCCGATGGCATTGATAAGAACGTCCCACGGTGCTCCGCCAGGTTGCAAGAAGTACGTGTTGAGGCTGGGATACTCGATGAGCTGGTCGTCGACCGTATCGACAATCCACACGTTGTTCGAACTGTCGAGCGCAAGACCGGCTGCGGTGTTCACGTGGATGGAGACCGTATTCGGCGAGCCGCTGAAGAGCGGATAGGAGGCCACCGCCGAGCCGCTCGTGTACCAGATATTTCCGCTGTTGTCGAAGGCGACCGCGCTGCCGTTAGGAACTGGTGCGGGCGAGGTATTCGGCACGGGAGCGATGGTGCTGACCGGCGGGTTCCCGAATGTCTGTGCCTGATTGCCCGTGATCGCGACGAATGGCCCCCCGTTGACAGTCACGATGCTGCCGAGAATCGGCGCCGTCGCTATTGCGGGATACGCGCTCGTTACGCTCGAGCCGTTGCCGTTGTAGTACGAAATCCCACCGTAGTTGTTCGGCGTGGTGTAATCCACGCCGCCGCTGGTGTCAAAGACAATGCCGCCGTGGTGGGGGTTGTTGACGTTGAGGTTCGGATCGCTAATCGACGTAAAACTCGGGTAGATCGCGTTCAGTGTTGCGCCGGTCGTCGTGCAGCTCGATGAGCAGCTCACCGAGAAGTTCACGGTTTGGTTTCCGGCTGTACCGAGCACACCGTTCTGCGGCGCATAGATGTATTGCACGCCGGTCGGGCTCGGCGCGCTGATGCTGCCGATCGGGAAGTACAGCGTGCCGTTTAAGTTGTTGTCCATGTTAAAGCTGAGCGTGATCGGATTGCCGTTCATATCGACAAAGCCGTTGCTGACAATCACGTCGTTGTCGGCATCGAGCGCGTAAACGCCGACCGTCCCGGTCGTCGGAATGATCTGATGGATCGTGTTCGGCGTCAGATCGAGCGAGACCGAGGCGAGCACGCTCGACAGCGTGGCGCTTACGTTCGCTGCCGATCCTGCGGTAATAGCGACGGTGGGGTCGATACCCCAGCCGAGTTCGTTCGCATTGGCGGGAATCGCACCACTTACGGGCGCCGCGTCGAAGGTCGTGATGACGAAGTCGTCATTGCCGACCGGCGCCGAGATCGAAAATTCGCACGAACGATTGCCGTATTGATCCGATGCCGTGCACGTCGATCCGGGTGAGGTCGACGGCTCGATGTTCCCGGCCGTGGTCGCGAGCGGCGTGCCCGTGTCGTTGCCGGCGTTATAGACGTTGACTTGGGCGCCGGCGGTGTTCTGCGCGATCGTATAGATGCGTTTGAGCTTTGCTGTGCGAGCACTTGCTGCGCCCGGCACGTGCATCGTGAACGAGACTAGGACTTTGGTTTTGGCTGGTGTTGCCGGTGCTCCGGTCTTCGGAACCACGCTTGAACCGCCCCCACCACATGCGGTGAGTGCGGCCACGAGCACGAGTCCGATCCATCGGCGCATCAGACGGCCTCCACACCGGTCGCAAAGCGACTGGCGTCACCCAATCCTTTATAAGCTTGGAGCGGGCTTCCTTCGTCCGATTTTCCCTAAGGACTGAGCGCGCCGATCCTGCTCGCGTTATTTTCCGCAAACCAGAGGCGCCCGTCCGCACCCGCGGCGATACCGTACGGCGTCGCTGCGCTCGTCGGCACGGAGATCTCTTTCAGGGCCGAGGGATTGCTTTGGGGAATCTCCGCGATCATCGGGCCCGAGCCGGTTACTTCGGTAACGTACATCACGCCGTCTGGGCCCGCGGTCACATATTGCGACGTTCCGGTGAGCGTGTACGGCGTGACGGCGTGCGTAGACACGTTGATCTGCACGATGCCCGGCGCGTTCGCGCCCTGGAAACCGGTCGTGACCCACACGTTTTGTCCGTCGGGTTCAACGGCGAGCGAATTGCACGGCGTGTTTGAGGGCATCGAGGCGATTTGGGTTTCGGTGCCACTTGTCGTAACCTGATCGATCACGTTGCCGCTCGCCGCGTTGTCGCAGAACCACAGGTTGTTTCCGACCGTCGCAATGCCGCCGGGATTAGGGCTCGCATCCATGATCGGAAACTCCGTGACGGCGCCGCTGGCTGTGACGGAGCTTACCATGCCGCTGCAACATCCGCTCGCTTCGGTAAACCAGATGTTGCCGTCGGGACCGTTGGTAATGCCGACGGGACCGTACGTCGTGTGATACTGCGCAAGCAACGCGCCGGATGTCTGGATCTTGTCGATCGTCACCGTGTTTGCGTCCGCGCCCCAGATGTTGCCGTCGCTCCCGATGGTGAGCGCGCCTTCGAGATCGCCGGGCAAGATGTACTGCGTAATTGCACCGCTTGAGGTTATCGCGCCCACGCCGCCGAGGTTGACGTCGGAATACCAGATGCGGCCGTCCGGCCCGGCGACGATTGCGTACGGATTGGGCGATGGTGACGGTGCGGTCGACGGAGGCGGCGACGTCCAGGGCAGCACGTATTCCGTTATCGATTGACCGGGAAGACCGACGCCGGCTTGGCTCGGCGTATTCGTCGTGGGAATCACGATGCTCGTGATGCCGTCGCTCACCGTGATGCTGCATCCGGTACCGCCGCTCGAACCACCGGTAGCCGTAAACGTTCCGATTTTGCTACTGCCGTTGGGATTGGAGAGACTCATGTTGACACTCGAGAGCGTTGCGATGTTCGTACAGCCGCTCGCGGTTGCCGTGTACGGTGTGCCGAGTGGCGCATTGGCCTCGGTAACCGTGAATGGCGCGCCTGCCGCCGAGCCAACCAGTCCGAGTGAGCCGCTCGCATAGTACGGCGACGTGCTGGTGAGGTACATCGGTGCGAGCACGAAATTCTCGGTCGTTGCATTGGCTGCTGCGAGCGCGATTGTGCCCCCGTAGCCCGCGCTTCCACCGCCGTCGTATGCCACGGCGAGCGTGTCCGTCGTTTGTTTGAGCGTTGCGCTCGCGCCGACGTTCGTGCCGTTGAGCACGAGCGACATGTGCCCGCTGCCGCCGGTTTCCGTCACGGTCGCGGTGATCGGATTGGCATAGGGGCTCGTGGTTCCGGTGACGATCGCGTTGTTGCCGAAGTCCGTCGGATTCGCCGCGATACCGACCGATTGGGGTTGCCCGTTGGCGGCAACCGACAAGAACGTCGATTGCAGTCCGATGTTCGAAATTACGCCGCCGACCGCAATCACCAGCGTTCCGGTAAACGTCGGGCCGATCGTTTGCGTTACGGCCGCAAGGCCGAGCGCATGTGCGCTCGTCGGGATAACGCCCCCTACCGGCGCCGCATCGTAAATCGCGACGACGAAGGTATCGTCGTCGAGCGGCGCCGTGACCGTCGCGCTGCAACTACGCTGGCCGCTCGTCGTGGTGCAAATCGTTGAAGTCGATGAGAGATCGAGCACCGTTTGCGCGCTGCCGCCGCCGGCTCCAGTGACGGTTACCTGCGCACCGAGTGCTGAGGGCGAGATGTAGGCGGGACGCTTTGCTGATGAGGACGACGATGATGATGGCGCCGGGACGACCAGCGTCATCTTGACGCTCTTGCTGCCGGTGTTGGATCCGTGCGACGGTGCAGACGGCACAATCGAACCGGCTCCGCCCCCGCCACCACACGCAGTGAGCAACGTAGCCGCGAGGAGTGCGGCGATGCGGCGTTTCACGGCGTCACCTCGTAGATGCGGCCGGGCGAGGCCGTGCCCGACCATTGTAAGATGTAGAAGGTATCGCCGCTGTTGGGTTTGAGCACGATGCCGCCGGCGATACCGCCACCGCTTGCGATCTGCGATTCGACGAGGCGTTGATTGGCCACGTCGATGCGGCCTATGCCGATGCCGCTTGCGGTCGTCTCACTAAACCATACCGAGCTTCCGTCAGCATTTCCAACGATGTACTGCGGCGCACCTTGGGTCGCGGTGTACGTTGTCTGCGACGGAGAGCGTCATGCCGTTGTATGAAAAGACAGGAATTGTGTCGGTGCCCGGTACGGTAACGTATGCGCTGTTACCACCGATGGCAAGATACATGTCGAGCATCCCGCTGGGCGAACTCGGTGCAAGGATTCCGCGCCGCCGCTCTCCACGAACAATCGTATCGACGACAGGTACCAAACGCTATCGATGCCCCCCACATTCACGACTTGCACGGCCTCGGGCGTTCCGGCCATCGTTACCGCTGCGGGCTGTGCGCCGTCGCCACCACTAGCCGGATTGAACATCTCGACGATGTCGCCACTGGTATCCATGTAATAGAGCGCATTCGTCGTCGGCGAGTAGGCCGAGCCGCTGTTGGATCCGCAATAGTTGCTACACGATCCGTTTTGCGAAAGGGACCCCAGCGGATTGTACTGGTAGTAAAACGGTGCGGTGCTGCCTGCCGCGTAGACGGTGCTTGTGCCGTCGGTGCTGAGGCCGGCGGGACCGGGCGATGCGGTCGCGCACGAGCCGTTCGCGTTGCCAACGTCGTAGCTTGCAAGGCACGTCGAACCGCCGCTCGCGGCCGTGTACCAAAGCTGCGGATCGTTCCCATTGACGTTGACGTAGAGCGCATTTGCATACGGTGGCGGCGTCCCGGCGAGGTACGGCTGCGGCGAGGTCATCGTCGTCACGACCGGGCCCTGCATCGTTAACGCCGCGGTCGCAGCATACGGCGCAGCGCTCGTAATATTGATCGACGCGCTCGTGTTTCCGGCGACGCTGTCGGTGCCGTTGTACGTGCCGGTCACAATCGTTCCCGGCGCGCTGATCGTCGTTGGCGAAAGCGCAAGCGAACTATTCGGGTTCGAGCCGAGCGACAGCGTCGCGGAGGTTGGACTTCCATTTTGATCGACGTACTGCCCGGCGACGATGATGTTGCCTGCGGCGTCTAAACCGGTGACGATCACGCCGAACGTTGCCGGCAAGAGCGAGCGCAGCGTCGCGGGCACGGGCGCAATGTTGACGCTTGCGAGAACCGGGTTCAGCGTCAGATTGACGTTGTTGACGCCGCTGGCCGGCACGATCGTGAGCGACGTGGTCCCTGCTCCGAGCAGTTGCGCGCCGCCGGGAATCGTGCCGCCAGCCGGAATGATCTGCGAATACGTCTGCGCGAGCAGTTGATTATTGCTGCCGGGCGGAGCCGCAAACGGTATCGTGCAGACGCGTCCGGTGCCGCTCGCCGTGCAATTTGTGGAAGCAGCAGAAATATCACCGCCGGTTACCGCAACGGCTTGTGCGGGCGTTCCGCTGACCGGATAGACCGTGAGCAAAATGCCCTGTGTCGTGGATGCGGTGTCGTAGATGCGCTTGAGCGCGCGATTGCTTGTGGACGCGGCGCCGGGAATGGTGATCTTCGCCGTGACGGTTATGTCTTTTGCGGCAGGAGCGCCGTGCGGCTGCGGCAACGTCGCTGGACCACCACCGCTTCCACCACACGCCGCTAAAAGCAACGCTGGGGCAATGCATAGCGCACGTCTCATAAAAGACAAGTTAACTGCAGCTAGGTGGTGTCCTGCGCGAGCATAGCAACGCTTATTGGTCCGTTTTTCCTACCAATCCGTACGAAAGCTTTGCAATTCGGTGAAATGCGTCGTACACCGGCGGATATTCCTCAAGCCACTTGCTGTAGATCACTAAGATGTAGGGTGAATCACCAAAGGGTTGCACGATCGCGATGTCGCTGCGGCTCCCGTCGAGCTCGCCGGTCTTATTCGCAACCGGAATTCCGGAGGGCAAGCCGGCAGGAATTTTGTCGCGATCGGTCTGTCGCAACATGATCCCGATCATCGTTTTGCAGTGCGCGGGGGTGCAGATCGTCTTCGTGTCCTCGCGGGCGCCGCTCGCGATTGCGAAGAGGAGCTTCGCCATGTCGGCCGGGGTCGTCACGTTATCGTTGTGGTTAACGATCGCCGCGAAGTCGAGGAAATGGCGCGCAAGGCGCGTCTGCGTCATCCCGAGGTTCTGCGCGACCGCGTTGATCGCGGGCATCCCGAAGTAGCTGATCAAGTAGTTGCTCGCGGTGTTATCGCTGAGCGTAATCATCGGCACGATCAACTCGTGCACGCTCAAGCGCGCGCCGTCAGGCTGTTGCGACATGAAGTCCGAGCCGCCGATCAGCTCGCTGCGGTGCGTGGTAATGCGGTGCGCGAGCGTGCCGGGCCGACGCTCTTCCGTTGCGTAGGCCGTCGTCATGATCAAGGCCTTGATCGTGGAGGCGGTTGGAAACACGACATCGCTGTTGAAGGTAAAGACCGGCGGTCCATCGGCCAACGTGCGGCAATAGACACCCACGACGCCGGGCACGCTATGTGCGATCGTCTCGACGTGCTCGTACGACGATGCATACGCGAAGCGCGGCAGCGCCGCAAATGCGCCGGTCGCCGCGACGAACGCGCGCCGGTTCACGAGCCGGTTCCCTGATAGTGACGCAGGCCGACCTGCCAGAATGCATAGGCAACGCCCAGCCACACGACGCCGATTGCCGGGGTGAGCAAGCCGACCGCCGGATTGAGGTGCAACCCGGTCTCGGCTTTCTGCAAGAAGTACGTCGCTGGAAAGTAGTTCATGAACGCAAAGGGAAAAATGAACGCGAGCACGATGCGCACGCCGCGCGTGTAGATGCTGATCGGATAGCGCGTGAAGTCTTGCTCGAGCGACATCACGACCCAGCGCAACGTGTCGACACGAATGAACCAGAACGAAATCGTCGCGACCAGCAGCGATATGCCGAGATCGATAAGCGCACCACCGAACACGATGAGCGGCACGAAGAGCACAAAGATGACATCGACGTGCACGTGTGCCGCTGCCGTTGCGACGCCGAGCGTGACGATCGCAATCACAATGCCGTCGGGCGAGAGCTGCGAAGGTACGGTGAGCACTTGAAAGAGCGTGTCGAGGGGACGAACCAAGAAGCGGTCGAAGCGGCCTTCTCGCACGTAGTCGGGGACGGCGACGACGTTGAAAAAGAGCACGTTGTGCAACTCGTGCCCCGTCATCCACAGCGCGTAGAGAAAGAACATCTGGCGGAAATCCCAGCCGTTCATCGAGGGGAACTGTTGCATCGTCACGTACAGCGCCGCGAGTGCCACGCCGTGATAGACGATCGTGAAGAGGAGCCACATGATGAAGTTGGCCCGATACTCGAGCATCGTCAGGAAGTTCACGCGCCAATATTGGAGATAGGCTCCGACCATCGTGGTTCATTTCACCGTTGACGAAGTGCTCCCCGTTCGTACCCCATTTCGGCTCGATCTCACCGCCGATGCGCTCCGTCGCCTTGCTTCCAACGCAGTCGACGTCGTCACGGGCGACGCCGCATACCTGCGCGCCTTCTCGGCGGACGGCAACGCTGCACTGATGCGTGTCACGCAGCCCGAACCAGCGGCGTTGCGCGTGCAAGCGGCCGGCATGGACGCCGCACGCGCTCGCGCGTTATGCGAGCGAATGCTGGGCACGCAGATGAATCTTGCGCAGTGGAATCGCCGCGCGGCAACCGTAGCGTGGGTCGCGCGACTAGCAAAGGCGCTGCGTGGGTTGAAGCCGCCGCGCTATCCAACGCTGTGGGAGGCGTGCGCGCACGCGATCGTCTTTCAGCAGATCAGCATCGTCGCCGCAGCCGCGATCATGCACCGCGTGGTGAGCGCGCTCAGCGCGCCCGTCGCTCTGGGTGAACTTACACTGCGCCCGTTTCCCACACCGGCGGCATTGCTTGGCGGCGCACGAACGCGACTTGCGCGCTGCCGGCCTCTCCGCGAACAAAGTCGGGCACCTGCGCGCGGTCGCCGAAGCGCTCGAGCGCGGGGACGTCACCGAGGAGGAGATCGAACGCCTGCCGACCGTGCAGGCCGCCGAGCGACTCGTGCAGCTTCGCGGGATCGGTCCGTGGAGCGCGGCGGTCGTCCTGCTGCGCGGTTTTGGTCGCCTGGATACCTTTCCGTTGCGCGATTCGGGCGTGGCACGAACCGCGGCCCTGCTCTCGGGCGATCCAAACGTCGATCTCGACGCCGTGCTCGAGGCGCTCGGTCCGACGCGCGGCATGCTGTATTACCACCTACTGCTTGGGCGGCTGCGCAACCTTACCCCCGCTGCCGCGGATTGAAGGCGTTACCATGAAGACCCTTACCGCCCCCACGTTCTCCGTCCAACGCGGCAAAGAACGCGCGTTCTTCGACCATGGCTGGTTGCAGACGTATCACTCGTTCAGCTTTGCCGACTATTACGATCCCGAAAACGAGAACTGGGGTGCGCTGCGCGTCTTCAACGATGATACCGTTTCGGGCGGCTCGGGATTTCCGACGCATCCGCACCGCGACATGGAAATCGTCACCTACGTGCTCGACGGGCGCCTCGCCCATAAGGACTCGATCGGCAACGAAGGCGTTGTGGGTCCGGGCGGCGTGCAATTTATGAGCGCCGGTACGGGCGTGCGCCACAGCGAGTTCAACGCCGATCCGTCTGCACCGTTGCACTTCGTGCAGATGTGGATTGTGCCCGGAAAAACCGGCCAAACGCCATCGTACGGTCAGATGGATTTCACTGCGGAGCAACGCACGAATACGTGGTTACGTATGGTGAGTGGTCAGCCCAACGTCGATGCGCCGATCCGCATTACGCAGAACGCAACGCTCGCAGTGTCGCGCGTCGACGGCAAGGACGCGTCGGTCGTGTATGAGTTTGCGCCGCACCGCTACGGATTTCTCTTCGTCGCCGACGGCAAAATCGAAGCCAACGGTGAAACGCTGCAAAAGGGCGACGCCGCGCGGCTCTACGACGTACCGAAGCTTGCGGTCAAAGGCCACGGAGAACTCGTCCTGTGGGACGCACCGGGAACAGACTAGCCGCCCTGAATCACGACTCTGCGCTCCGCTGCTTGCCACACGAACGCGGAGAGCAGGCTGAAGAGCACGAGCCAGAGCGCTTGCACGCCAAGTGCGAGCGCCCACTGTGACGGTGGAATGACGCCGACGTAGATCAATAGCGGCGTCGAGTAGACCGCCGCGAACGGCAGTGCGAAAAGCGCCTGTCCAAAAACGCCGGGGAAGAATGTCAGCGGGATGATCTGTCCTGAGAGCAGATCCGAGATCCAGCGCACGATCAGTTGGATCGCAAAGGTCTCGAGCGTCCAGAACGCGACCGAGTTCATCAAGAAATTGATGAAGAAGTTCACGCCGTAGCCAAGGATAAAGGCAGCGCCAAATGCGGCAAGCGTGGCGGGCGGCGGCACGTCGATGTGCACGAGTAACAGCGCGAAGAGCAGCGAGGGAATCACGAGCAGCGCGTGCAGCAGCGTCTGCCCCACGCCATCGGAGAAGAAGTAGAACGGCAAGCTGATCGGTTTCATCAGATCGGTTGCAATCGTGCCCTCGCGCAGCTTCTCGCGAATGAGCCGTGTCCCGTCCACTTCCAGGATCAGCGACATCAACAGCGAGACCGTGGCGTAGGTAATCATGCTGTGCAGCGGGAGATTGAGCGGTATCGCATTCTGCGCGTAGAGCGCCGTCCAGAGTGAGCGCAGCAGATAGACCCGCAACACGAGCGAGCCCACCTCGGTGAGCACCTCCATACGATACGTGGCCTCGCGCGCGAACGCTTTCTTCGCGAACTCGACGTACGGCGTTGTCATCCCGAGCGTAGCGGAGCGTAGTCGAGGGATCAAGGTTTGGGTTTCTTTTTTATCGATTCTTGGCGGCGCTGTTCCATCTCTTGCAGTTCGAGCATCATCGCGTCGACGACGGTGTCGACCTCCGTCGTCTGTTGCTTGGGCGGTTCTTCGCCGCTGCGTCGTACGGGAGCCCGGTTGGCGTGCGCATCGAGGACCGTATCTTGCGCGTGCGCCTTGCGCAAGAATTGCGCGTAGGTTTGCGCCGCCTTGGCGCCCGCGTCGGGACTTTGTTCGATGTTGAAGACGTTCTCGATAAAGTTTCCAACAGGACGGCGCGACTCGCCGTCGGCAAGGTGCGTGTGCGCTTTGAGCGTGACGCCATTGTACACCGCCGCGCCCGCGCCAAGCATGCAGCCTCCCTCGATCGTAGCGCCAACGACATAGGCGTGCGGACCGATGATGCAGCGGTCACCGATCTTCGCCACGAATTGGGTTGCGCTGCCGCCGCTGGCTTTCACCACCGCGTTCTCCATCACGACGCAGTTCGTCCCGATCGTCACCGGTGCGCCCTCGGCGGCAATGACGGCGCCGTGCAGGATCGCACAGTCGGCGCCGATCGTCACGTCGCCGCTGATGGTCGCTGTCGGCGCGACGTAGGTGCTGGGGTGGATCTTCGGTTTCTTCGTTCCGCTCGATAGGATCATGTCAGACTCTCCTGCGGGCGCGTGCCGTATCCTTCGACATAGATACGGCGGATGATCGACTCTAGCTCGGGTTCCTCGATCGAGACGTCCTCGATGCTGTAGCGCTCACTCGCTTGACGGATTAGCTGGTCGGCTCGCTCGCGGTTGCGATCGAAGCGGAAGCGCGCGATCCATCCGTCGGTGCTCTCCAGTTCGGCCCCGTGCAATTGCGGTTCGCGCGTCAGCGCAGCAAAGCGCAACACGAGGGTGCGATGGGTGCCATACTCATTCTTGATGCGCTCGATGTCGCCATCGTAGATCAACAAGCCGCGATCGATGAGCACGATGCGCCGGCACAGGCGCTCGACGTCGGCCAAGTCGTGGGTGGTAAGAATAATCGTGGTCCCACGCTCGGCGTTGATCCGCGCGATGAACTCGCGAATCGCTTCCTTGGCAACGACGTCGAGACCAATCGTGGGCTCGTCGAGATAGACGATGCGCGGATCGTGGAGCATCGCTGCCGCAAAGTCGCCGCGCATGCGCTGACCAAGCGAAAGCTGCCGCACCGGCGTGCGCAGGAAGTCGTCCATCGCAAGCAGCGTAATGAACTCATCCAGATTGCGCCGATAGGTCGCCTGTGGGATGCCGTAGATCGCGCGCAACAGCTCGAACGACTCGATGAGCGGGAGATCCCAGTACAGCTGGCTGCGCTGACCGAAGACGACGCCGATGTTGCGCGCGTTGATGTTCCGGCGCTTCGTAGGGCACGATACCGGCGACGCGCACCTCACCCGAGGTTGGGACCAGAATGCCGGTGAGCATTTTGATCGTCGTGGATTTGCCCGCCCCATTGGGGCCGATGTAACCGACCAGCTCGCCCGGTTCGAGCGACATCGTGACGGCGTCGACCGCGACGCGATCCTCATAGGTGCGCGAAAACAACGTGCGCAGGGCTCCAATCGGGCCGGGCACGCGCTTAACGCTGCGAAAGACCTTCCGAAGGTCGCGGGTTTCAATGATCGGCATCGCGTAGTTCTTCGTTGTGATCGTTACGATCTCCAACCTCTATGGATGCGGCGCAGTTGCCGTAGGGCAGCGCGTCGCGCAGGCGCTGCGTTACGAGCTGATCGACAGCCAGCTTCCGGTTGTCGTTGCCAAACGCATGCAGATCACACCCGTGCAGGCGCAAGCGGTCGACGAGACGGGACGGTCGCTCGGGGCGCGACTGCTCTCGAGCCTCGAGCTCGCGACGCCCGAAGTCGCCGTGAGCGGCTTCGGCGAGACCTTCGACGAGGAGTACGTACGCGAAGTCCAGGAGGCGGTACGGGAATTTGCGGCGCACGGCAACGTCGTGATTCTCGGACGCGGCGCGGGTGCGATTCTCGGGCGGCGCCCCGATGTGCTGCGCGTCTTTATGTATGCACCGCGCGACTGGCGCGTGGAACGCGTGGCGAGCGAATACGGACTCGACTATAAGGCCGCGGCCGCAGAGGTCGATCGCATCGACAAGGCGCGTCGCGCGCATCTGCGCGATTGGTACAACGTCGAGATGGGTTCGCCCGCGGTCGTCGATCTCGCGATAGACACCGCAACCTTTGGTGAAGAGCGCGCAGCGGCGCTCGTGATCGCGGCGGTGCATGGCTGACGCCGGCGTTTTCGCTGCGCTGAAGTTTCGTGACTATCGCCTCCTCTGGATCGGTCTGCTGATTTCGAATCTCGGCAGCTGGATGCAATTCACCGCGCAGGGCTACTTGGTGGCGCAGATCGCCGGCTCTGCGCACCAAGCCGCGCTCGATCTCGGATTCCTCGGAGCGGCGCGCGCGATTCCGGTGCTGCTTTGCTCGCCGGTCGCGGGCGTCGTAGCCGACACGCTGCCCCGGCGACGCGTGCTGCTGCTCACCAACACGACGATGTCACTCGCGGCACTCGGGCTTGCAATCCTCGCGACGATGCATCGGCTCGACTTGGTCTGGCTGCTCGCGATCACCGCGATCAACGCTGCGGCTAACGCCTTCGATTCGCCGGTGCGCCAGAGCTGGATGCCGCTGCTGGTCGATCGCGCCTACATCGGCAACGCGATCGGGCTCAACTCGGTAGCGTTCAACGCGCCTTCGGTCATTGGACCGGCGATCGCCGGCCTTTTGATCGTGTGGGTCGGTGTCGCCGGCTCGTTCTACGTCAATGCCGTTGCGACGCTCGCCGTTGTCGTGGCGGTCGCGATGATGCACCCCTCGCCGCCATCGACCGCGCGACGCGAGCCGATGCTCTCGGCGATGCGCGGCGGCGTCACCTTTCTCTTCACGCATCCGATCCTGCGCCCGATTGTCGCGGTCTTCGTGATCACGGCGGTTTTTGCGCGGCCCTACGCGCAATTGATCCCCGCCTATATCGTGAACGTGCTCCACGGTGATGCGCAGGCGCTCGGTTGGGCGGTGGCTGCAGCGGGAATCGGTGGTTTCGGCGGTGCGTTGCTTACGGCAGCGTTTGCAGGGCGCGAGCCGCGCTCGATCCAGTGGCTGCTCGCGGGCGTGTTGACGTCGCTCGGCTTGATCGCACTCGCGCTCGCCCACTCGGTCGCGTGGGCGCTGCCGGCGCTATTTACCATCGGCGTCGGAACGCTGGCTTTCCTCGGCGCGACCAATACGCTGATCCAAACACTTGCGCCGGACGACGTGCGCGGACGCGCAATCGCCGTCTACACGATGGTCGCGATCGGTGTGGTACCGCTCGGGACGCTCTTGATCGGCAGCATTGCCTCGGTCATCGGCTTGCATGCGGCCTTCATACTTGCCGGCGCGATCCCACTGGTCTGCGTGATCGCGGCCTACGCGCTCAGTCCGATCGTCAGGACCGTGTAAAGAAAAAAAAAGAGCGAGTCGTGTTTGACGACTCGCTTGGGCCAAAAAAATAGCCGGGAAGTTACGCTGCGGCTGCAGCTTTCTTCCGGCGTACCTTGCGGCGGACCTTACGAACCGTCTTGCGGACGGTGCGCTTCGCTGTGGCTTTCTTCCGGCGCACCTTGCGACGGACTTTACGGCCTACTGCCTTCTTCGCAGCAGTTTTCTTGGCTTTTTTGCGGCGCACCTTACGGCGCACTTTGCGGACTACCGCCTTGCGGACGGCCTTCTTGCGGCGAACCGTCTTGCGAACGGCGCGTTTCGCAGCCGCTTTCTTTTTACGTTTGACTGCCATGTGCGTGGAGTCATCCTTTCTCTGGCTACAGCTTGTGTAGCCAAGGGTAGTTGCCTACCTTATACAGTATTCTCGGCTGCAATGCAAGTTTTGAATAGTGACGCGCATCTCGACGTCGCGGTTTCGGGAAGCGGTGACGCAGTTGTGCTTCTTCACGGCTTCCCGCTTTCGCGCAAGATTTGGGATGCGCAAGTGCGCGCGCTCGCGGGGTATCGCGTCGTCGCGATGGACCTGCGCGGCATGGGCGCATCGAGTGTGAGCGACGGTCCATACTTGATGGAATCGCTGGCGGGCGATGTCGCGGCGGTGCTCGATGCACTCGCCATCGAGCGCGCGACGTTGGTTGGACACTCCCTCGGCGGTTACGTCGCGCTCGCGTTCGCGCGGATGTACGTCGAGCGACTCGCGCGTCTCGCACTCGTCTGCTCGCGCATCGCTGCCGACACGCCGGAGCGCGCTGCGCATCGTTTCGAACTTGCCGACGAAGCGGAACGCACGGGTTCGATCGCGCGCATCATCGATGAAATGCGCAACGCTACGCTCGGTGCGACAACAAAGCAAAATCACCCGGAAATTGCGGAAATATTCACAAAAATTGCGGAAAAACACGATCCGCGCGGACTTGCCGCGATGTTGCGCGGCATGGCGCTGCGCGATGGCGCAGGCGATATCGCCGGCGATCTTACGATGCCCGTCTTAGTCGTCGCGGGAGCTGAAGATCCCGGAATACCGGCAGAGGAAGCCAAGCAAACAGCGGCTGCCTTCCCGGCCGGAAAGCTGGTGACGATCGAGCGTTCGGGGCACGTCCCGATGCTGGAACGGCCCGAGGAACTAAGCGCTTGCTTGGTAAGCTGGCTTAATGCCTAATGGCCGGGGTCTTGGCGCGCCCGCGAATCATGTTATAGAGGAAGAGGCCGCCAACGACCAGCGCTGCGATGAGGGCAGCGAAGAGCACTACCTTAAAGACTACGAAGGCCAGCACGACCGCCACGATCCCGATCGCGATCATCAGGGTCAGGCGGATAAAGGTGGAGAGCATCGGTTGCATGGTTGGCCTCGTGAGGGGAAGCGAGTGGTACTCATCGTGAAGTACTCCTTGCAATTCCCGGAGGTTTCAGGATGAACGCTCGAATCGTACCCGCTTTGGCAGTTATTGCCTTGGCGGCTTCGGCCCTACCCGCGGCGGCGGACCAAACGGTCCAGCGGCACCTCGTCTACAATTTCACCGTCGGCGTGCAAAACGACACCCACGACACCGACGCATCGGCGAAGATGTCCAACGTGGGTGGTGGCGCGAACATCAACGGCACGGGTGACACCTCGTACATGGGTGTGGCTTCGGATAAGGGCACGATCTCGGTCGACGTTTTGGGCGTCGAGCCCGACGGCGGTCTGATCGTCAAAGTCAGCGAGAATGGGCAGAACACGCGCAAGGCCGCGGCCGTAGAATGCGTGGTCTATCCGACGACCAATTCGATCTGCGCATCGGGTGAGGTGTACCCCGAGGAACTCGCCGTGATTCGCACGCTCTCGCCGAAGTTCTTCGATCCGTCGGCGCTCGATGCGAACCGCCACTGGCACCAGGGCAGTGCTGCGGCCGGCATCGCACTCGACTTTACCGTCGGAACGCCTGCGGGCGCGGTCGTGCCGATCAGCGAGAACGATGACGAGAAGGTTGCGGGGGGCCAAGCCGGCACGATGCACGGCACCGCTACCTACAGCTACGACATGTCAAAGAACGTTTCAACGCAGCTCAAAGAGTACGACACGATCCGCAAGCAGATGGGCGCCGGTCAGTACGCGAACATCATCATCGACATCACGGCACAACTCGCCACCGATAGTCAGACCGCGGCAAAGAGCTGAATCCATATGCGGCCCGCGGTTCTGTTGGTGACGTTGTTCGCGGCCGCGGGCGGCGTCGCATTTGCGCAGGAGCAAGCGCAGCGCCACCTCGTGTATGATTTTACCTTCGGCGTGCAGAGCCAAGAGCACGACACGAATGCCTCGGTTCGCCAAGTCAACAACCCCTCGAGGAACGGCGATTTCGTGAACGCCTACGGCACGGGCGACACGCACTACGATACGACGGCGACGGATACCGGAACGATTACCGTGGACGTTCTAGGCGTGCAACCCGATGGCGGCTTGCACGTGCGCGTGGGTGAAGTTGGACGCAATTACCGCACGTCAGCACCAACGGACTGCGTTGTTTACCCCACGACGAAGATCGCGTGTACGCGGCGCCCATACCCCGAAGAGGCCGACGTGGTGAGCACGCTTTCCCCGAGCTTTTTCAATCCGGCCACTTTGGATGCAAAGAATCAGTGGCATGAAGACGGCGGCGTGCCGGGGCTCTCACTCGAATTTACGGCGGGCGCGCCAAACGGAAGCATCGTCACGATTGGTGAGGCAAAGAACCAAAAGGTTGCCGGTGGTTTCGGCGGCACGGTAAACGGTAGTGCGACGTTCACATATGACACCGTCCGGCGCGTGACGATCGCCCTCAGAGCGTACGACACCGACCGTTCGGCGCAGGGCGGACCCGGCCAATATACTAATGCTGTCTATAACATCACCGCCACGCTCGTTACGGATAGCGGAACAACAACAAAGAATTAGCAGCTTCGACGCGCTTCACCCCGAGATCGCGCGCTGGTGTGCCGAGCAACTGCACACCCCGACACCCCCGCAGCAGGACGCACTGCAGCCGGGCTTAGCGCGTAAGAACCTGCTCGTCGCATCGCCGACCGGGACGGGCAAGACCCTCGCAGCGTTTCTGCCGATCTTTTCACGTCTTGCAGATAAGCGCGATGCCGACGAACTCTTTCCGCGCACCTACGCACTCTATATCTCTCCGCTACGCGCACTCGGTTACGACGTCGAGCACAACCTGCGTCGTCCTTTGCGCGAGACGGGTCTGCTCGAACGCCCGAATAGCGAACGCGCCCAGAAACGCCGTGGTCGCTTGCGCGAGCGCTTCGTGCGCACCGGCGTGCGCACGGGCGATACGCCCCAGGTAGAACGCCGCCTGATGTTGGCGCGGCCGCCGCACATCCTGGTGACGACTCCCGAGTCACTCGCGGTGATGCTCGCGATGGACAGCTACCGGCGGACCTTGCGTACGATCGAGACGGTAGTGATCGACGAAGTCCATGCCATCGCCGGGAACAAGCGCGGCGCGCAACTCTCGCTGCTCCTGGAGTCGCTCGAAGAGCTTGTCGACCAGCAGTTCAACCGCGTGGGCCTCTCGGCGACGGTCGCGCCGCTCGAACGCGTTGCTGCGTTTGTCAGCGGTTGCCGTCCGTGTGAAATCGTCGATCATCGCGGTTTGCGCGCGATCGAACTCGATATCGACGTGCCGTTTATCGGCGCCGTCGCGCCGCTTGCCAAAGTCGCGCATCGCGCAGCCGAACTTGCGCAGAACGAACGTGCGACGCTGGTTTTTACCAATGTGCGCAGCCAGGCCGAGCGTGTCGCGCACTTCATGCGTGAAATCATGGATGCGCCGCTCGAGGAGCTTGGCGAGGAGAACGCGCCGCAGAAAAATCTCTCGGCGCTCGGCGTGCACCACAGCGCGCTCGAGCGTAGCGTCCGCCATCGCGTCGAGGCGGCGCTGCGCGCCGGTGATTTACGTACCGTCGTGTGCAGTTCGAGCCTCGAGCTGGGGGTCGACATCGGCTGCATCGATCGCGTCTTGATCGTCGGCGGCGCGCGTGGTACGACGTCGAGCCTGCAACGCGTCGGCCGCGCCGGGCACCGTCCGGGAGCGATCGCGCGGGGAACGGTTATCGCGCAAGATCGCGACGACATCGTCGAGGCCGCCGCGACGCGGCGCTGCATCGCCGATGGCGCGATCGACGAGGTGGCGATCCCGCAAGCACCGCTCGACGTGCTCGCGCAGTGGGTGGTCGGCAGCGTCTGCTACGACAAGCGCGTGACGATCGATGAGCTTCTGCAGACGGCGCGTCGCGCCTATCCCTATCGCGACGTTGCGCGCGACGATTTACTGGCGATCGCGCGGTATTTGAGTGGGGCCGGATTCGGCAGCGACTCGGTACACGTTCAACGCCTTGGCTTCGATGGCGAAGCGGTCTATGGTTTAGGACGTGAAGTTTGCTCGGCGTTTTTCGAAAACGTCGGCACGATTCCCGACGAAGCGCAAACCTTTGTCCGCGTCGTCGGCGATCCGGACAACGCCGTGGGCCGCGTCGAGCAGAGCTTTGCGAGCGACCTGAAGGTCGGCGACGTCTTCGTGCTCAACGGCCGCGCGCTGCGCGTCAAAGAAATCGGTCACACCGGGGTCGTTGCCGAACCGAGCACCGGACGTCCCACGGTTCCGCAGTGGAGCTCGCACATGAAGGGCGTGCCGCCTGCGCTGGCCCGCGAGATCTCGCATCTGCGCACGTCGGTCGCCGACTTACTGGTACGCCACGACGCCGCTGGTGCGCATGCGTTCTTACGTTCGCGCTACGGGCTCGACGGCAATCAAGCCGCGCACGTCGTCCGCTACATCGCGCAGCAGCAAGCAATTTCGGCCGTGCCGGCTCCGACGCGCCCGGTCGTGGAGATCTATCGCGTTGACGGACGTCAGTCGGCGGTGTTCCACACCTGCGCGGGACGCCGCGTGAACGAAACGCTCGGACGCGTCGTCGGCGCGCGTGTGTTTGCCGCGTGTGGCGCAAATTCCGAGATCACGACCGACGACAACGGGTTCATCATCATCTTGCCGCGCGGGCGCTCGGTGCCGGATGCCATGTGGGAGCGATTGCTCGGGCCGGCCGAGTTCGAGCGCGATCTGCTCGAAGGCCTGCGCAGCTCGCACCTCCTGCGCAATTATTTTCGCTACGTCGCAAACACGGGGCTGCTCGTCTTGCGGCGCTCCGGCGGGCGCTCGCTGCGACGCAGCACGCAGCGCTGGAACAGCGCGAAGATCTTCGAACGGCTCTGGTACCACGACCGCAACTTTCCGCTGCTACGCGAGACGGTGCGCACCGTTACACGCGATCTGCTCGATGCGCCGGGCGCACTTGCCTACCTCGAGGCGATCGATGGGCCGCCGCGCGTCATGCATCCACCCGCCGCATCGCCGTTTACATTTGGGATCCTGACGTCGTCGTTCGGCGACACGGTCGTGTTGGACGACCGCGCTACGATGGTCGAGGCACTCCACGAGCGCGTGCTCGAGTACGCGCGCGGACCGCAAGTCGAACTCGCACCGGGCGCCGTCGCGCTCACACACGGCGTGCTGTGGCTCGAAGCATCGCGCACGCTCGTCGCTGCCGATGCGCACCTGGCCTATGAGGAGGTCATTGGTGGCGTTCTGCCGCTCTGGAGCACCGAGGAGAGTATGCGTGCCCTGCTCGCGCTTGCGCGCCACGCGGACGCGCGCGAGATCGTGCTATTGGGCGATGTGATTCATGGGAGCCGGATGAGCGAAGGTGCTTCGAGCGCCGTCGGTGCGGCGCTCGCACGCTTGCGCGAGCAGTGCGAGCTGACGCTGATCGCCGGCAATCATGAAGGGCGTTCGCGTGGTGCGCGCGTGCTGGGTCTCACGCATGAAGCGATCGAGCGCGACGGCTGGACTTTGGTGCACGGCGACCGTCCGGTGACGGCTGCGCGCGTCATCGTCGGCCACTTGCACCCGAGCGTCGCACTCGGAGGCGGTGCGCACGCACCGGCATTTGTCGCCTCGCCGCGGCTGATCGTCGTGCCTGCGCTTACACCCTATTCGAGCGGCTTGAACGTGCTCTCGAGCGAATGCACGCAGGCGCTCGAGCGCTTCATCAAATCGACCGATGCGTGCAACATCGTCGTCAGTACGCCCGAACGGGTCTATCCGTTCGGTTCGCTCGAGCAATTGCGCAATCTGTCCAAGGCCGTGTAGGCGACTGCGACACACGATACGGCGCCGATCGCGTCGGAGCGCAGCATCGCGTAAAGCTCTTCGAGTGATGCAGTGAACGGCTCGATCACTTCGGTCACATCGAGTTGCTGCGAATGGGTCTGCACCGCGTCGAAGGCCAGGTAGGCGTGCACGTAGCTGTTTGAACGTACCGGCTCGGCCGGTACGACCGAGAGCCGTTCCCAGCGCGCGGCGGTATAGCCGGTCTCTTCGGTAAGTTCGCGCCGGGCGCAGTCGAGCGGATCCTCGCCGCGATCGATGCTACCCGCCGGCAACTCGACGATCACCTGGTCGATGCCGTAGCGGTACTGACGCACGAGCACGACTTCGCGGGCAGGCGTCAATGCGAAGATCATGACGAAACCGAAGGACTCGCGCACGTAGTAGCTCGGGATCACAAAGCCGCTGGGCAGCTCTACCTCGTCGCTGCGAATGCGCATGTGCGTCGACTCGATGAGGTAGGTCGAGGAGAGCCGGCGCCAGAGCGGTTTTTCCATCTCTGCGCGAAGTACACCACCCGTGCAAGATCTCATTTTAGTCGTCGGCGCCGGAACGATGGGCGCGGGTATTGCGTACGTCGCCGCGCGTGGTGGCTACGCGGTCGAATTGATCGATCCGGATCCCGCCGCGCGCGAACGCGCGATGGGCCGCATCGCAAAAGACGCTGCGCGCGCCGGAGACGAGAGCGTCGTTGCTCGGATCGTCGCACGCGAGGCGATTCCGTCGCAGAGTGCGGCCGCAATTGCCATCGAGGCGGCACCCGAGCGGCTCGATCTCAAACGCGCGATCTTTGCCGCGCTGGGCAAAGCTCTCGACCCGCAGGCACTGCTCGCGACCAACACGTCGTCGCTGAGCGTGGCGGAGCTAGCACGAGCGACATCCCAGCCACAGCGCACGATCGGTTTGCATTTCTTCAATCCACCGGCTGCGATGAAGCTGGTCGAGATCGTGGAGACCGACGCAAGCTCCGACGAGGCCATCGATCGCGCGCGAGCCTTTGTCGAGCGAATCGGCAAGACCGGCGTCGTCTGTGCAGACACGCCGGGCTTCATCGTCAATCGCGTTGCGCGTCCGTTCTATTTGCAATCGATGCGCGCGCTCGAACGCAAGGTGGCTTCGATCGAAGAGCTCGATGCACTCGCGCGCAGCGTCGGATTTCGGATGGGTCCCTTCGAGTTGATGGATCTGATCGGAATCGACGTGAACCTAGCGGTGAGCGAGTCCGTATACGAGCGACTCGAAAGCGATCGCCTCGAGCCGCGAGCGATGCAGCGTGAACTCGTTGCCGCCGGACGATTGGGACGCAAGACCGGCGTGGGCTTTTATTCGTATGAGAACGGGAACTACGCGCGGCTGGAACTCGGTATCGACGGCGCCGCCGCAACACTCGATGAGAACGTCAGCATACTCGGCTTCAGTGGCGTCGCCGGCGAGCTCGCGCTAGCACTCGAGCCGAAGTGTACCCGCGTGCAGCGTGTGATGAACGACGACATGCTCGACGATCTCGATCCGGATGCAACGCTGGTCATTGACGTGGGCGACGGTTTCAGCGATCGCTCCGACATCCTGGTCGAACTCGATCGCACGCTCGATCCGGCCGTGGTGATCTTTGCTGACGCATACGTCACCGATCTCGCTGCACTCGCGCCGCGGTTGCGTCATCCTGAGCGTATAGTCGGCTACGGTGTGCTCGACGCGCTTGCGGGGCAGAGTGCTGTCGAGATCGTCGATGCCGAGGCGACCGATGACGAGGCGTTGGCGCTCGCGCAAGAGTGCTTCGAGGCGATTGGAAAGGCGGTCGTGCTCGTCGAGGATCGCGCCGGCCTCTTTCTGGGCCGCGTCGTTGGTGGGATCGTCAACGAAGCGATGATTGCTGTTGCAGAAGATGTTGCGCTACCCGACGACGTCGATCGCGCGATGGAGTTGGGCGTGAACTATCCGCATGGGCCGATTGCGTGGGGACGAGCGATCGGCGGTGCGCGCATTACGCGCATCCTGCAGCGGCTTGCGTTCGAAGAGGGCAAGGAGTTCGGACCGCATCGCTCGCTACGCGTGCTCGATATCGAACCGGACGAAGCTTCGAGCCCTATCGAGGAGCCGGGAGGCGACCCCATGAATTTGTTGGGCGGATGAGGAGACCGCGATCGAGCAACTGAGAGTCGGCCACTACTATGACACGACGTACGGCACGCTATGGAAAGACGGAACGTACTTCGCCCGCGGGACGCGCGTCATGGTTGTCGGCGTGCATATCGAACAAGGGTTTTGCGTCCGATTCCCGGCTGAGGTTGATGACATGCCGCTCGAAACGTGGGAAGACTGGAGCGAGGCCGACTTTTTGGCGGCCGAGGGCTCAGTCACGCCGGCGCACGAACCGCTCTCGGGAAACGTCCTCAGTGAAGCACGCGACGTGCTTTCAGACGCAGAAGACGGCTGCCACCTTCACTTACATGAAGACGACGATATTTAGTCCATATCTTCGTCAGCTCGGCCCTCATTTACCGAAGCAAACTTCGGACCTCGCTTCCTCGATCTGAACTAAATATTCGAGATCCTAGGGGAAGTTGAAAACGATTCCGTTGAACCACGTGTAGTTACAGAACGTTGAGTTTGTGACGAGCCCACCGGGCGCTTGATACTGCGCATTGAAACAGTAGGTTGTGCCGGGAGTGAGTCCCGTAAACGTGGTCGTACCCGTCGAATCCGTGTTTTGCGTGGTAATCAAAGTGGTGGCGTTGCCGTTTGCTGAATTGTACAAGCCGACCGGCCAATTCGGCAGAGGCTGACTCGACGCGAAGACCGACACGATCGCGCCGGTAATGGTTGGGTTCGGCGTCGCAGTCGCAATCGTGCTCGTCGGGACGGGCGTCCCGTAGAGGTCGTTCGGATTGTAGCCGGCGTTGCACGCGGCGAGCGCGAGCGCCGCAACGGCGAACGCAATTGAGAGGATCCGTTTGGGCATGGCCGCGGAGCTTCGACGCTCCCGGGGCCCCCGCCTTGCCGCCTTCGCTCAGGAAAGATTAAGGCTACCAGGGGGCCGAAGAGGGTCCTTCGTGCAGCGCTGGGAGACGTACACGGCATTGGTCGCCGTCATTATTGCGAGTGCGTCCGCGTTTGCGATTCCGGGCCGCTTGTGGTGCGCAGGGATCGCGATCGTGCTGCTGGCCGTGGTCGGCGGGGCGCAACTGCACCGATCGCTCACCGGTACGCGCCAACCGAAAAGCGGAACGTCACCCGAAGAACGTGCGCGACGCATTCGCGAGCAGCGCAACCGGCGGTAAACCCTGCTTTAGACGCCTTCCCGTTTCAACATCTCACCGTAAATCTGATCGACCCGCGTAAGCGTGTCGATCTCGTTTGCGGGCTTGTCGTCACGGATGCGGACGATCCGTGGGAAGCGCATCGAATATCCGCTTTGGTGCAGCGTGCTTTTCTGAATGATGTCGAATGCGACTTCGAGCACGATCTTCGGCTCGACCGGAAAGGCACGTCCGATGTACTCTCCGTCGATACGATGTTCGAGAAACCACGGCGTGAGCGTCGCAATCTCGGCATCGGTCAGTCCGGAGTAGGCTTTGCCGATCGTGAGCAGTTCGTCGTCCGGGCCGCGTACCGCAAAGGTGTAGTCGGAAAGGACCTTGGCGCGCTTGCCGTGGCCCCATTCGACCGCGACGACGACGACGTCGAGCGTGGTCAGTTCGCGCTTGAGCTTGAGCCACCACTTGCCGCGCCGGCCTGGAGCATACGGCGCGTCCGTGCGCTTAAACATCGCGCCTTCGTTACCGCGTGCGCGCGCAGCCTCGAAAATTGCGTTGACGTCGGGAGCGTTCGTGGCAAGAAGCGGAGCGAATGGGGCCAGACGCACGTGGTCGCTCTCGATCAGCGCCGCGGCAAGGCGCTCGCGCCGTTCGCGCAGTGGAAGGTCGAGCAAGAAATCGTCGTCGATCGCCATCGCGTCGAAGACTACGTAACGCAGCGGAACCTCGGCCAGAAGTGCCGCATCGATCTCCTTGCGCTGCAGCCGCGCTTGCAAGGTGCGAAACGGCAAAACGCGATCGTCACGAACGGCGACGATCTCTCCGTCGAGCATCATCCGTCGCGATTGTGCGCCCAGCGCCTGTGCGATCTCGGGGTAGCTGTGGCTGACGTCATTGAGCGTGCGCGAGAAGAGCTGCGCCGCGCCGCTCTCGACGTGTGCTTGCGCGCGTATGCCGTCGTACTTGTCCTCGGCGAACCACGTGTGGCCGTCGAGATCGGGATACTGCTCGCCATACGGTATCGGTGCGGCAAGCATGAAGCCGATCGGCGAGCCGAAACGGATGTGCAGCGTATCTAGCGTTCCGTGTTTGGCGGCAACAGCAACCTCACCGACGTCGCCCGCGATCATTACCGCCCGCTGGATTCGCGCGAGCGGTGCTTCGAATGCAGCGGCGATTGCATCGTGCACGAGCCCTTCGCGCAAGCCGATACGCAGATCGCCGGTCATGATCTTGATGACGTAGGTTGCCTCGAGCGGATCGGTGCAAGCGCCAAGGATGCGCTCGCAAAGGCGCAGCCGTCGTTTGCCGGCCGATTTTCCTGCGGCGGCGGCAATCTCGTCGAAGATCGTGGCAAGTGTCGCCGGCGCAAGCGTGTCCCGAAAGAGCCCGAGGTCGACGGGTTCGCGTAGGTGCGGGCCGAGGGCATCCCCCAGATCGCCGTGTTCGCGATAGCCGGCACGGAGCTGCGCATCGGTCACGCCCCAGACATGCTGCGCGGCCTCGACGATCGTGCGGCCGCCGATCGAGAGTTGCTTCTGCTCGCGCGCCGCAAACGGGTTCCCGGTGAAGAAGCGCGCCGCTGCGATCAGGTTCGCATCGTCGAGGCCGCGCAAATAGGCCGCGAGGATGGCGACTTTCTCGAGCTTGCCGCTCGTGGCGGCAACCGCCGCGCAGGTGCGGGCAAAGGCGATCATGGAACCCCTTTTCTCATGGTTACGGCCTTCATCCTGATGAACGTCTCGCGTTCGCGCCTCAAGTCGATTGCCGACGACCTTCTTGCAATCGACGGCATCGCCGAGGTCTACTCGGTCGCCGGACCGTTCGATATCGTCGCGGTCGCGCGCGTACGAGCGCACGAAGATCTCAACGATCTCGTAACCGAACACGTGGCCGCGCTCGAAGGCGTCGAAAATACCGAGACGCTGATCGCGTTCAAAACGTTTGCCAAGAAAGATCTCGGGCTGCTGTGGGATATCGGCGTGGACTAGCCGCTGCGGCGTTCTTTGTCGTCCTCGCGGGCACGACCGCGTTGTGTCAAGAGACGCCCACGATGCGAACGACGCTTATTTCCGCCGCGCGCTTGCCAACATGAACGCGTTGCCTCCGCCGCCGTCATTCACGTATGCTGCACAGACACAAACCGATGGTGGAACTCTCGACATGCGCCGCGCCGGCGCCAGTGACGTTCGCGCGATCTTTATCGCCGGAGGGCAGGCAGGTACCGAAGGCACGGGCGACTCTACGTTGACCTTTTCGTTCGATGACCGCAATCGCATAACGTATCTCGTCGGCGGGGCGAACATTCTGGGCCCGCTTCCGGGACCAATTTTCGATCCTACCTGGAACTCGGCGTTTCGCTGGATGCAGAGCCGCCGCTTTTTCTACGTGAGTACAGCAGCGACGATGCCGAGTGCCGAGCCGACGGCCACGGAGCTTAAAACGATCGCGGTTGTTTCGCGCGCGCCGGAACTAAGCTACCACGTTGTACGCACTGCGCGCGCGACGTGTGCAAATAGCGATCCGGGTTGGGAGCTCACCGTGGTGCCGGTCAGCGATCCCGAAAACCATCCGTTAACCGGCGTCCTCGTCGACGACCGCACTGGCCTCTTGTGTGCGATGCAGTTCGACGAAGCGATGAAGAGTGAACCGAACGGACATGCTCGCGGCACCATCGAGTTGCAGTTCGATCGCGCCGATGGACTCTACGTCGTTACCGCAGAGTCCATCGCGATGCATCTTGGCGTGCCGGGCCCGATCCGGGGTATGTCGGCAACGATCTCATTCCGTCAGTTCAATACCCGCTAGCCGCCTTGCGTTACGGCAATTCGATCCGATACAGATCGGCGCCGTCGAGCCACAACCGTTGCATCTTGCCCTCGAAGAGCGTATCGAACCGTATCGTCGAGTCGCCGAGCGCATACGTGCCGTTACCGTTGGCTTTGAGCGGGTTGAGGCCGTCCATCGTCAATTTGCCTTTTACGATGACGACGCGCGTCACGACGGGCGAACCGAAGATCGAGGACTCGTAGCGGCCAGCGAGGCGATCCCACGCTGCCGGATGCAAAAACGTCGTCGGCCCAGTGTGTTTTCCGTTCACGTAGTAGGCGCCGCCGTTGGTGAAGCCGTCGACCGCCTTCGCCGCGTTGCGTTCGAAGGCGACATAGAAGACCGTGAAGCGCGGATCGTCGGTCCAGAACATATCCGGAGCCCGTGCGACGAGCTGGTAGCTCTTCGCGCCATCGTGCAGCGCAAGCGTACCGTTCTCGTTGGCAACGACCACGCCGGTGCCGTCGGGGCTGCGATATGTCCCCGGGTAATCATTGGCTGCAACTTTCGGCGGCGCGATCGGCGGACCGGCGGGTGCCGGGGGCAATGCTTGTCCGAGACTCTGCGCGCGCAACACCTCCATCGCATACTTCACGATTGCGCACGGATGCAACGGTGCTTCGACCAGATTGGAAAGCGCGATGACGCCGAAGCCGCGCGTGAGATTGGCTTGGAAGCAGGCGGTATAGCCCGACACGCCGCCGGTGTGACCGATGAGGTGGTCGCCGTCGGTGTGAAAGACCGCGAGCCCGTAGCCGTATTCGTGGTAGAACGCGGGCCACTCCGCGAGCTCCACATGCTTGGCCACATCCGGCTTCCCGTTGTTGAAATGATCCGCGCTGGTCATTGCCGCGAAAGTCGCCGGCCGCAGGAGCTGCGTGCCGTTCGCTGTCTTTCCGCCGTTGAGATAAAAGCGAATGTACGACGCCATGTCTCCCGGCGTCGAGATCACCGAGCCCGCGGGGTCGACGAAGTCGACATAGTTCGAAGCGCGCAGTGCCGGATTCGGCCCCGTCGCAACGTAGTCGTCGTCGCGGAACTCGTAGCCGGTCGCGGTCGCGCCGAGCGTGCGGTTGTTGAAGACCGCGAAGCTGTTGCCCATGCCGAGCGGAGCAAAGACGTGGTCGTCGATGTTGCTCTGCCAGCTCTTGTGGGAAACTGCTGCGGCGATCGCGCCGACGGTTGCAAAGCCGTCGTTTGAATACGACCATTCCGTTCCCGGCGTGAAGAGCGTGTGTGCATCGCGCAGTGCGGCCAGCGCGTAGCCGTATTGCTGTATCGAAAAGTCGTCGGGAACGCCGCCGGTATGCGAGAGCAGCTGATGCACGAGAATTGGCGCGCCCTTGCTATTGATTCGCCAGGACGGCAGATAGGTCTGCACGCGTGCGTTCAGATCGACCAACCCCTGGTCGTGCAGTTGCAAGAGCGCAAGCGCACTCATCGACTTCGAGATCGACCCGATCGGGAAGCGCGTATCCGCGCTGACCGGCGTCTTGCTCGCGATGTCGGCCATGCCGGCGGTAACGATCGCGATCGTGTGCGTCTTGTCGGTGATTGCAACCGACATACCGGGCGCACCCTGTTGCGCGAGCGCGGTCGGCGCGTAGGCTTTGATCGCGGCGATGGCGTCATCCATCGTCGGTGCACCCGGCGACGTCGTTTGTGCGGACACCGGGCCGTCGAACGCCAAAACGGCGGTTAAGATCAGACCTAGAAGGCGTGATAGTTTCATTCCGGGGCAGTACGCCGCGCGCCAAAATTCTCCGCTGGCCGCCAAGATTTTGGCGTGGGGGCCCTTCTGCGCCTAAAAAAGCGAGAGTTGCGCGTTGTCCTCGAGGTACTCGGCGTTCACGCCGAGCGCGCGCAGGCGGTAGACGAAGTCGCGCCAGCCGTGATTTAGGAGCACTTTGCGTGGCTGCGCGCGTTCGACGTATTGCAGCAGTGCCGGGTAGTCGGCGTGGTCGGAGAGCGCAAAGCCGCGCTCCGTTCCATACCGGAAGAGGGCGCCGCGGTCGAGTGACCACCCCGTCAGGACGGCCGTACGAACCGGCTTGTTGCGCAGGGCCTTGGGAAGCGCTTTTCCGCCGGGCGGCCAAATCAGCACGCTGTTTGCATCGAATGTTTCCGCGTTGTAGCGGGCGTAGGGGGGCAATGCCACACCGCAGGCTGCATACACCTGTGCCAAATTGTCGACCGCACCGTGCACGGTGAGGGGCAGACCGGCGCCACCCAAGATCGCCATTGCTTCTTGCGCTTTGCCAAGCGAGTACGCGAAAAAAACCGGTACCGCGTCGCCTTCGAGTGCGTTGCGCGCAAAAGCAATCATCTGCCCGGCAACCTCTTCGTGCGACGGAAAAACATACTGCGGCCGCCCATAGGTGCATTCCATGAGCAGCACGTCACACGGCTTGACCTCGGGCGGCTCCACGGTCAGCGAATCGCGCAATTTGAAATCGCCCGTATACACGAAGCGCCCGGCCTCGCTCTCGATCAAGAGTTGGGCGCTACCGAGAACGTGCCCGGCAGAAAAGAGCGTAAGACGGTGTCCACACTCGTCCCACGGTTCGTTGAATGCATGTTCTTCGAATGTCACCGGCGGACGCGGCGGTTTTTTCGGGGCGAGCAACGAGAGCTGGGCGCGTTCTTCGCGCTTTGCAAAGCGCGTGCGGCAGATGCGCGCGGTGTTCGGCGTGGTAACGACGACGTCGTGTTCGCGCGCGTGATCGCTGTGCCCGTGCGACACGTAGCATCGCTGATGGGAGCGCATGCTGTCGATCCAAAGGTCGAGCGTTTCAACGTAGAGGGATTTTCCGGAAAGGGAGAACACATCTCGAACATTCGTTCGTAGGGGCGGGGAAGACCTCGCTTGCGCAACGCATCGGTCGCGGCACGGGGTTCAAGCAGACACTATGGCACGCATATATGAGAACCTGGCCGACACGTTCGGCAACACGCCGCTGGTCAAAATCCCGCGGCTCAACAAGGGTCTGGGCGGGACCATCCTCGTGAAGATGGAGTCAGCCAATCCCGGCGGCTCGGTGAAGGATCGCATCGGCGTTTCGATGATCGAAGCAGCTGAACGCGACGGTCGCTTGCTTCCGGGAATGACGATTCTCGAGCCGACCAGCGGGAACACCGGCATCGCGCTCGCGTTCGTGGCCGCGAGCAAGGGCTATCAATGTATCCTCGTCATGCCCGACACGATGACGATCGAGCGGCGCAATCTGCTCAAGGCGTATGGCGCGCAAGTGGTGCTCACGCCCGGCGCCGAGGGCATGAAAGGCGCGATCGCGCAAGGCGATGCGAGATCTACAACGATCGCTCCCAACGAGTACTTCATGCCGCAGCAGTTCGAAAATCCGGCGAATCCGGAGATTCATCGTCGCACGACCGCCGAAGAGATTTGGCGCGACACCGACGGCGCGGTCGACATCTTCATTGCGATGGTTGGCACGGGCGGCACGATTACCGGCGTCGGCGAAGTGCTCAAAGCGCGCAAGCCTGGACGTGCAAAGTTATCGCCGGTGAACCCGACGCTTCGCCGGTACTCACCGGCGGTGCACCCGGTCCGCACAAGATCCAAGGCACCGGCACGGGTTTTATTCCGAAGGTGCTCGATACGAAAGTCTACGACGAAGTGATTCGCGTGACCGACGCGGATGCAATCGCAACCGCGCGACGTCTGGCGCGCGAAGAAGGCATGCTGGTCGGCATCTCGGCCGGCGCGAACGTCTGGGCGGCGATGCAAGTTGCTGCGCGCCCGAGAATCCAAAGGCAAGACGATCGTTACCATCGGCTGCGATACCGGCGAGCGCTATTTGAGCAATCCCGTCTTTGCCGAACAAGAAGCGGTCGTCGTGGAACCCGCACTTCTGTCTAGTGATGATCGTCGAAGTCACGCGCGGCGATCTGATAGAATCGGTGCATCACGTCGCCGCTGCCGCAACCAACGCAACAGGCGACGTGATTCTGCGGACCGGCGATATTGAATCGCCGGTCTTTCTTCGTTCGAGCGCAAAGCCGTTCATCGCCGCAGCGGCAATCGCGGCGGGTGTGCGCGAAGCCTTCGAGCTCGATATGCGCGAGATCGCAGTGATGTGCGCATCGCACGTCGGCGAGCCGTTTCACATCGCGGCGGTGCGCTCGATTCTCCGCAAGATCGGTCTGGACGAATCGGCGCTGCAATGCGGCGCCCATCTGCCATACGACGAGGCGGTGGCGCACGAGATGTTGCGCGAGGGGCGCAAACCAACCGCGCTCGACAACAACTGTTCGGGCAAGCACGCGGGGATTCTCGCGCTCTGCCGCGCGATCGGCGCGGACGTTGCAACGTACATGGACGTGAACAATCCGGCGCAACAATACATCCTCGCGTTCTGTGCGCGACTCTCCGACGACGACCCCTCGACGTGGCCGCTCGGCATCGACGGTTGCGGCATCCCCGTCTACGCGACCTCGTTGCGCAAGGCGGCTATGGCGTTCGCGCGTTTTGGAACGCTGACCGAGATCCCGGCACGTGATGCGCAAGCGCTGCTGATTGTGCGCGATGCGATGGTGTCTCATCCGCAATACGTTTCGGGGACGGGTCAATTCGACACGCGGATGATGGCGGCGGGGTCGGGCGCAGTCGCCTGCAAATCCGGAGCTGAAGGCGTCCATGCCCTGACATTGATTCCGCAGGGGATTGGCCTGGCGAGCAAGGTGCTCGACGGCACGGCGCGCGCGCGTGCTCCGTTGACGATGGCCGCGCTGCAGACTTTGGGCGCTCCGGTGGCCGATGCGACCGATCTGGCGGGGTATATCGCGCCAATCGTGTATAATCGGGCAGGGCACGCCGTCGGAGAAATCCGCGCCGTGGCCGACTTCGCCGTCGAACAAGCGAGTACGTAGACCGAAATTGCGTGACTACCTACGCCTGCTGCAAGAGCGGGTTCTGATTTACGACGGCGCCATGGGCACACAGCTCATGGCGCTCGATCTGTCCGCCAAAGATTTTGGCGGCGAACGCTACGTGGGCTGCAACGAAGCGCTGGTGCTCTCGCGTCCCGACGTGATCCGCGACATCCACCTCGCCTATCTGCGCGCGGGTGCTGACGTCGTTGAGACCGACTCGTTCATGGGTTCGCGGCTCAAACTCGACGAGTACGGCCTCGCGGAGAAGACCTACGAAATCAACCACGGCGCTGCGCAACTCGCGCGCGAAGCTTGCGACGCGGTCGCAACGCCCGATCGTCCGCGCTTTGTCGCCGGATCGATGGGGCCGACCGGGATGCTGATCTCGTCGTCGGATCCGTCGCTCTCGAAGATCACCTTCGAACAACTCGCCGACATCTATGGCGAACAAGCGCGCGCATTGGTCGAAGGCGGCGCCGACGTGCTGCTGCTCGAGACGATGCAGGACCTGCTCGAACTCAAGGCCGCAATCGCGGGGATCGTGCGCGAGTTCGACCGCGGATTGCGCCGCGTACCGATTCAAGCGCAACCGACCTTGATCACCGAAGGCCGCATGCTGCTCGGTACCGACATTCGCGCGGTCACCGCAACGCTCGACGCGCTCCCGATCGACGTCATTGGGCTCAACTGCTCGACCGGCCCATCGCAAATGCGCGACGCCGTACGCTTTCTCGCAGAAAACTCACGCTGCTTTGTGAGTGTGATTCCAAACGCGGGCCTGCCATTAATGGGGCCCAAAGGCGAAACCATCTATCCCGAAACACCGGCGGAGTTGGCCAAGGAGCTAGCGGATTTTGTCCGCGAATTTGGCGTGAATGTGATCGGCGGATGTTGCGGATCAACGCCTGAGCATATTACGGCTATTCGCGAAGCGGTCGACGCGGGGGCAACGAACAAGGCACGGTCTCGCGCAGCGAACGTAAACATAAAAAGTGAGCGGAGCGAGACCACGCCGCAGTTCGTTGCATCTGCGATGACCGCGACGGCGCTGGAGCAAGAACCCAGGCCATTGCTGGTGGGCGAGCGCATAAATTCGCAGGGTTCGCGCAAGATCAAGCGCTTGTTGCTCGAGGATAACTACGACGAGATCATGCTCGTCGCGCGCGAACAGGTCGAGGGCGGCGCACACGTACTCGACATCTGTTGCGCCTTGACCGAACGGACCGACGAAGACGTGCAGATGCGCGAACTCGTCCGGCGGCTCGCGCAATCGGTCGAGGCACCGCTGATGATCGACTCGACCGAACCAAAAGTCGTGCAGGTCGCGCTCGAAAACAACCCAGGACGCGGGATCGTTAATTCGGTTCACCTCGAGGCCGGGCGCGCGAAAATGGACGTCGTGTTGCCGCTCGCCAAGGAGCACGGGGCTGCTGTCGTCGCGCTGACGATCGACGAGATCGGCATGGCCAAGACCGCGCAGCGCAAGCTCGAGGTCGCGCAGCGTATCTACGGCATTGTCGTCGACGAGTATGGCTTTCCACCCGGTGCGCTGATCTTTGACGATCTGACGTTCACGCTTGCGACCGGCGATCCCGAATTCGCGACCTCGGCGGTCGAGACGATCGAGGGCATTCGCTTGATCAAGCGCGACATGCCAGGCGTGCTCACGTCACTTGGTGTCTCGAACGTGTCGTTCGGCCTCAAGCCGGCAGCCCGCGCGGCGCTAAATTCGGTGTTCTTGCACCATTGCGTTGAAGCCGGACTCGATTGCGCGCTCGTGCACGCCAAAGAGATCACGCCATACGCGGAGCTCGATCCCGCGGTGCGCCAGATGTGCGACGACCTGGTCTTCAACCGCCGGCCCGACGCACTGCAGCTGCTGATCGAACACTATGAGTCGGCCGTTTCCACGACATCTGCGAACGATGCGATCGATGCCGATGCGGAGCTCCCCATGGCGCAGCAGATCCACAATGCGATTCTGCGCCGGCGCAAGGATGGGATCGAAGCGAAGATCGACGCTGCGCTCAAGGAGCGCGATCCGGTCGCGGTGCTCAACGAGATCTTATTGCCTGCAATGAAAGAGGTCGGCGATAAATTCGGTTCGGGGGAATTGATTCTGCCGTTCGTGCTGCAATCGGCGGAAGTGATGAAGAAAGCGGTCGCGCACCTCGAGCAGTTTCTCGAGAAGAAGGAGGGCTCGACCAAAGGTACGGTCGTGCTCGCGACCGTCTTCGGCGACGTGCATGACATCGGCAAGAACCTCGTCAATACGATTCTGACGAACAACGGCTACACCGTTCATGACCTCGGCAAGCAAGTGCCGATGAATACGATTCTCGAGAAGGCGGTCGAAGTCAAGGCCGATGCGATCGGCCTCTCCGCGTTGCTCGTTTCGACCAGCAAACAGATGCCGATCTGCGTGCAAGAGCAAGACGCGCGAGGTCTGCATTTTCCTGTGATCGTGGGCGGCGCGGCGATCAACCGCGATTTTGGACGGCGTATCTCGCTGCTCGACGAGGGCCAGCGTTTCTTCGAGCCCGGCCTCTTCTATGCGAAAGATGCATTTGAAGGCCTCGAGATCATGGATCGTCTTACCAACGAGCGTTCGACGCGCGAGGCGTTTGTCGAACGGATGCGTAGCGAGGCCTTTGCGCAGCGCGATCGCGCGCGCGAGGGCGCGACAACGCATGCGCCGGCAACGACGATCTCGGCGATCAAGAGCGAGCACGTCGACATTCCGCTCCCGCCGTTTCTTGGGCCGACGACGATTGAAAGCATCGATCTGCGCGAGTTGTGGCCTTGCTTCGATCTCAAGAGTTTGTATCGGCTCTCATGGGGCGCGAGCAATACGAAGGGCGAAGCATTTGACGCGCTGTTGCGTGATGATTTCGATCCGCGTTTGCGCCGATACCAACACGAAGCCGAGCAGGGCGGGTTGCTTTTGCCGAAGGTCGTGTACGGGTACTTCGCGGCCGCGGGCGCCGGCAACGATGTAATCCTTTACGATCCAAAGGATGCGTCGCGCGAGATCGCGCGCTTTGCCTTTGCGCGTCAAATCGGTGGCGACCATCTTTGTCTCGCCGACTACCTGCGCGAGCCGCAGGGCGGGAAGGGCATCGACGTCGTTGCGCTGCAGGTCGTCACGGTCGGCACGCTCGCGTCGGAGTTGACCGAAGCACTGCAAGCGCGTGGCGACTATAGCGAATCGTACTTCTTGCATGGTTTCACCGTGCAGTCGGCGGAAGCACTCGCCGAATGGACGCATCGGCGCATTCGTACCGAGTTGCGTCTCGATCACGAGCGCGGCAAGCGCTACTCGTGGGGTTATGGCGCGTGCCCCGATCTCTCGCAGCATACGACAGCTTTTGCGGTGCTCGATGCGCAAGCGCGGATCGGCGTCGAACTGACCGAGGCATTTCAAATCATACCCGAGCAGTCGACCGCGGCCATTGTGATACATCATCCGCGCGCAACCTATTTCAACGCCGCAGCCGTTCGCTAAACGTCGAGGGAGCGACGGAATACTTAGCGAAGGGCGGCCGCAATGAGTATTATCCCCATCCTTCTCGCCCTGCTGTGGATCATCGGTATCGGCTTTGCGATCTTCTGGGGCTACGAGGTGTGGCAGCGGCGCGAGTTCACGTGGCCGACGTTCCTCGGCGCGGTGGTCGGCTTTCTGACGAACTTCTTCGATACGCTCGGCATCGGGTCGTTCGCGCCGACGACTTCGCTGTTCAAGTTTTTTCGCATAGCTCCCGACGAAAAGATTCCGGGGACGCTCAACGTCGGACATGCATTACCGACGATCGTCGAGGCGTTGATCTACATTACGGTCATCGGCGTCGATCCGGTGACGCTCGCGCTACTCATCATCGCTTCGGTGCTCGGTGCGTGGCTTGGCGCCGGGATGGTCGCGCGTTGGCCGCGGCGCTACGTGCAGATCGGCATGGGCGGCGCGCTCACCGTCGCGGCAATCATTTTTCTGATGCAGAATCTCAAGGTACTTCCGGCCGGCGGCAACGCGCTCGGGCTCACTGGCGGCCTGTTGGTCACCGGTGTCGTTATCAACTTCTGCTTGGGTGCACTCATGACGATCGGTATCGGCCTGTACGCACCCGCAATCATCATGATCAGCTTGCTCGGCATGAATCCACGCGCCGCGTTTCCGATCATGATGGGCTCGTGCGCGTTCCTCATGCCGATCGCGAGCGTGCGCTTCGTCAGGCTCGATGCCTACGCGTTCAAAGCAGCCATCGGCCTGACGATCGGTGGTATTCCCGGCGTCGTGATCGCCGCGTATATCGTTAAGTCGATGCCGCTGGAAGCGGTAAAGTGGCTCGTCATTGCAATCGTGGCCTACGCCGCGTTCACGATGCTCCGCTCCGCCTACCTCGAACGCAAGAACGCAGCGACGGCGAACGCCACAGAAATCCCTTGAAATGTTGCCGCTAAAGATCGATTACTTCCTCGACGCCTTGTCCCAATGGTGCTATATCAGCGACCGCGCGATCCTGCGGATCCGCATGCGATATGGCAACCGGCTGGTCATCAACTATCACTTCGTTCCCATAAGCGGACGCGACCCGATCTACGTGAATGGACAGGGGCAGCGGTTGGCCTACGATCGCAGCGAATTCATCACCGGCACTCCACACGACGCCTTGGCTCCGGGACGAGCCCCGCAGTTCTTGGGACGCGAATGCGTCGATACTCGCGGTGGCGAGCATGGGCATCGACGTTGAGCGGGTGCGGTCTTGCATCTCGAGCGCGGCTCTGGAGCGTGGCCTGCCTCTAGGTGATCGCGGCGAAGCCGCTTCGCTGTTGGCGGCGGAGTTTGGTTTGGAGCGCTCGCGGATCGAAGAGGTTATGCAGAGTCAAGCCATTTGCGACGCGCTCGATGCTTCAGCCGGAGAGTTTGCGCAGCACGGCTTGACCGTGCGCCCGGCATTTGTTCTAGAGAACGAAATCGGCGATCGCGTCGTCTTAAACGGGAGTTGGCGCGAGTCGCTTCTCGCTCTGGCGATTGATAGTTTGCTCGCCGATGCGGCCGGTTACGAATGGTACGAGAAACATATTCAGCCAATGCCGAACGCATGAGGCACGCGACGAGCTTTCACACGATCGCCTGACGCTGCTCTGAATACAGGTCGCGGCGCGTCGACGGAATCGCAACGCGTCCGTCGGCGTCGGGCCGAGCCAGCAGCGACTGATAGACGCCGATATAGGCGTGATCGAATGACACCGCGCTCGCGGCCATGTACAGACGCCACACGCGATACGCGACCTCACCAGCGGCCGCGACGGCCGCGTCGCGGTTGCGCTCGATGTTCGCGACCCAGGCGCGCAGCGTTCGTGCGTAGTGTTCGCGCAGATTTTCTACGTCGCGCAGCTCGAAGCCGGTGCGCTCGGCGATCGCAAGGCTATCCGCCGCCGCGACGAGATCGCCGTCGGGAAAGACATAACGTTCGATGAACGGATTCGGCGGTGCTTTGCGTCCCGGACTTTGCTCGGCTATCCCGTGATTGAGGAACAGGCCGCCTGGGCGTAGCGCTGCGATTGCCGTACCATAATAAACTGGCAAACATTTGCGACCGACGTGCTCGACCATGCCGATGCTCGCGATGCGATCGAACGTAAGGCCACGTAAATCACGGTAATCGCGAAACTCCACGCGCGCTCGATCGCCGAGGCCGAGCGCGGTGATGCGGCGATTCGCTTCTTCGCACTGCACGCGACTGAGCGTGATCCCGAGCGCTTGCGCGCCGCGTCGCGCGGCCGCGATCACGAGCGAGCCCCAGCCGCAGCCGATGTCGAGAAACGACATACCGGGTTCGACGCGCAGCTTGTCGAGCACGTACGCCAGTTTTGCCTGTTGCGCGCCCTCGAGCGTCGTGACGCCGTCGTCGTAGTAGGCGCACGAATAGACAAGATCGCGGTCGAGAAACGTCCGGTAGAAATCGACCGGATGATCGTAGTGATACGAAATGGCCGCGCGATCGCGCTCGCGCGAGTGTCGTTTCCCGCGTAGCACCGCGCCGGAAGGCGCGGGCCGCGGATCGCGTGGAAGCCGGAAGAGCAGCAGCGCGATGCGCATTTTCTGCAGCGGAGAGCGCGCATCGTTGGCCGCGTTCAGGCGCGCAATTGCCGCCGTGATATCGCCGTCCACGTCGAGTCCGCCCGCGCTGAAGGTCGCGCCGGCGTTGCGCTCGAGCGGCGGGGTAAACGCACTGCGCAGCGCGCCCGGGGCGTTGACCAGCAGCGTGAAGGTGGTGCGATTGGTGGTGCTCGGCAGCGTGCTGCCGTCCCACAAGCGCACGGCGAAATCACGGCGGAACGCATCCCCGAAGATGGCCTCGAGAAGTGCGGTCGCTCGGCCAATCATGATGCCAGCGTCTTTTTCCCCAGGTGCAGGCCGTGCACGATAACACCCCCTACCATCGTTCCGATGATGTTGTAGCCGGCGTCCCAGAATGAGAGATCAGCACGCATTCCTGGAGCAATCCTACCCATCTCGCCCTCGAGTCCAACCAGCCTTGCGGGCGCGTGCGTCGCGGACATCACGGCTTGCTCGAACGAGATGTCCGCATAGGACATATAGTTGCGCACGGCCTGATCGATGCGAAGCGCGCTGCCTGCGATCGTTCCGTCGGCCGCGCGCATGACGCCGCCGACGATGTGGTAGCTTGCGTCCGCGGGCGGCATGTTATCGGTCGCGAGCACGACGCGATCGCCAACCGTGCGATAGAGAATGTCGACCATGACCGGGGCAACGTGATAGCCGTCGCTGATGACCTGCACCATCGTGCGGCGGTCTTGTATAAACGCTGCCAGAATCGAGGGATCGCGATGGATCAGCGGCGGCATGCCGTTAAATGCGTGCGTCAACGAGCGAAATCCCAGGCCGATTGCGAGCATACCGTCACCGTAGCGTGAACTGGTGTGCCCGGCCGAGCAGACCACGCCGTTCTGCAAGAACACGCGCATCGCATCGGCCGCGCCCGCGATCTCGGGCGCCATCGTCACCAGCAGGCACGCTCCTTTGCAGGCATCCACCATTTCTTTGGCGCGCGCAGCCGATGCCGGCAGCAGCCACTCTCCACGGTGTACACCGCGGAACTTCGGGTTGAGGAAGGGTCCTTCGAAGTGGATGCCTAGGCAGCGCGCACCGTGCGGCTCGTCCTCTTCTAAATCGTGCGCGGCGTCGACGATCTCCGACGCGATGTGCAGCATCGACTCAAAAGGCGCGGTCATGACGCTCGCGACGAATCCGGTTGCCCCCATGCGCGCATATTCTGACGAGGCGACCGGCACGGCATTGCCTTGGTCGCGATTGAAGAGCATATCGGCGGCGCCGTTGGTGTGGACGTCGATGAGTCCGGGTGCGAGACTGCTACCCGCGGGGAGCGGGTAATCCGACGGCCCATCCGCGGGGAGAATCGCGGTAATGCGTCCGTTCTCGATGGCGATCCGGCCAATCGTCGACGTTCCGTCGCCGATGGCCAAGCAGAGCCGGGCCGAGCGTCGTGGTCATAACCGGATTTCCCCGGTTCGACATGACTTCTCTCAGCGCCCCTTGCCGAACATACGTGCGAAGAAACCCGCCGCTCGTTCTGCCTCGGCGGGCGTCGGCGCCGTTCCCGGGCGCGCTTGCGCGTTTGCGCGCGCCAAGCGCTCGAGACGGGCCATATGGCTCTCGGCGTGCGCTTCCAGTGTTGCGCGCAGCGCTTCGGTTTCGTTCCAACCGGCGGGCGCGCGATGCTCGCGCCGCGCTTCGTCATATTCGTGCGCGGAGACCGTGAAGATTCGTTCGGCCGGGATGTTGCGCTCGCGCAGATACGCCTGCGCCAACTCGACCACGTGGCGACGTTCGCTTGCAACTTCGTTGTCGGCGATCGTGTGCGCAAAGAGCATCGGCCGGTTGAACTCGGCGACGCGTTCGTAGAGGCTCAGTTCGCGATCCGAGAGCTGGCGCGAAAACAGGCAGAGCACTTCGCTTGCGTGCGAGGCGACGACGACGTTGACGTCTTCGGCATCGGGCTCGCCCGAATCAAATGCGGGCGCATGTACCAGCACGAGTTCGCGCGGAAGCGACCATGGCACGAGCACGAGGACCGGCGCGTTGGCGGCGGCAGCGGTCGCTTCGGCGAAGGCAATCTCGTGCCATTCGCCGTCTTCTGCGAGCACATACGCTTGGTCGTGCTCAGCGTAGCGCACGTGAATTGGAAAGCGCGCGCTACCAGCGACGTCGTCGGTCAGAACGGTTCTGCCGGCGAAGGCGTTGATCAGGCTGGTCTTTCCGCGACGCAGTGCGCCGAGAATCGCGACGCGCCAGCGCGACGGGCGCAAGCCGCGATCGTAGCTCGAGGTATCGAACGAGGCATCGGCGTGCGATAGCCGCACCGCCTCCGAGCCGGGATCGGCCGGAGCGATCTCTTCCTCGCGCTCCATGAAACCGTCGACCAGTTCGCGCACCGCGAGAAGTTCCTGCGCAAGCGACGTGCGGCGCTGCTCGAGTCCCGTCTGCGCGTCCTGCACGTGACCTTCGCGATGCGCGGCAAGCGAACGGTCAATGCTGCCAAGCTCGGCATCGCGGCGCTCCAACATCGCGCTCGCAATCGCTTGCGCCAGCTCGTCGTAGATGTGTTGCAATCGTGCGCCGACACGATCGGTGAAGGCGAGTACGTCGGTGACAAAGCGAGGGAAGATCTCGGCACGCAGATCGGCGATCAGTTCGCGCTTCATGTACGTGCCGCTCTGCGCGGCGGCAAAGCGCGTGGCGATGTCGTGCACGAGGCCGATCGCGGGGCCGCCGATCGCTTCGAGTACGATCGTTGCCGCGATTGCAATGCGAATATCGCCGCTCCACAAGCTCGTGCCGGGTTCGGCCCCGAAGGCGCGCGCGGCCGCGTCGTTCTTCGCAAAACGCAGCGGCGCGATCGTTTCCGCGCTGGTTACGGCGTCGTCGAGTTCGCGACTCACCTCGCGGGCGGCCTCCTCGGCGAATTCGTGCGTGACGTGCGCAACAACGCGATCGATGATGATGTGCAGCCGTTCGCGGTCGCGCAGGCGGCTCACGTCAGCCGTGTCAATCGCTTGCCCGAGTGCGCGTTCGAGGTCGGTGCTGAGGTCGGCGCCACGCGCGTGCATCGCGGTGCGCGTTGCAAGTCCCTCCTGGAGTAAGGCTTCGCGCTGCGCGCGTGCGCGTTCGTCGAGCGCTTGCAGCGCGGGGAGCACCTCGCTGCGTCGCCGATCGAGTGCGTCGCGGTCCAGCACGAGCATCGCCAGATCGGCGTCGATTTGCACCGTCTCATCCGCGACCGCTGAGGCGACGCGGTCGCGCACCCGCGTGAGTCGTGCGCGGCCGGTGCGCCGGATCAACGACGCGTCGAGCGCGGCGAGAAACTTGGGGAAGCGGCTGGCATCGATCTTGGCGGGGTCGTCGCTCAGTTCGCCATCGACGTATTCGCGAGCGGAGAGCGCGTACACATACGTGCCGGGTGCGTGGATCGCAGCAAGTGCCGCGATTCGCTCGTAAGCGTGCTCCCACGCAGGGCGCCCGTCGCTCTGCGGCTGCTGCCATAGATCGATCTTCGTCTGCACGATGAAGATCGAATCGATGTGTTGACGGATGATACCTAAGAACGATGCGTCGCCCTCGGTAAACGGCTGCTGCGTATCGATCAGATAAAGCACCGCATCGGCGGTCGGTAGGAACTGCAGTGTCGCGCGCCGGTGCGCGGGATTGATCGAAGCGAGTCCGGGCGTATCGGCGACGACGAAGCCGCGTTCGAGAAAAGGCGAGTTGGTCTTGACGTTGACGCGCACGGGCGCGTCGCGTTCATCTTTGGTCGCATCGTGCAGGGCGCCGGGGCCATCGGAGCCGACCGCGATGAAGCGGTTGAGTCGATCGAGCGGAATGCGTTCGGTGCGCCCGTCCTCGAAGATCGCCGTCGCTTCATCGCTATCGCCGGCTTCGAGTTCGGTGATCGTCGCAGTCGACGGGTTGATATCGACGGCGAGCAATCCCAAAAGCCGCTTTGCTCCATTGGTCTCTTCGTAGCGGAACTTGCCGAGCAACGCGTTGAGCAGAAACGATTTGCCGCTGGAGAATTCGCCCACGACGGCGAGCACGAACTTCCCCCGCTCGAGCCGTGCACGCGCGCGACCGATCGACTTGCGCCGTCCCTCGCCAAGGGATGACTCGATCACGAGCAGACGCGCGACGAGATCGTCACGCGTCTGTTCGTACCGCCGCATGGCATCGGTGTCGACTCTAGACAACGGCGTTAGTCCTGGATGATTGCGAGCGCTTCGTCGCGATGTTTTTCCATCAGCGCTTTGGTGTCGCCCTCGACGTTGAGGCGCAGCAACGGCTCGGTGTTGGAAGGACGCACGTTCAACCACCAATCGGGGTAGCTAATCGTCGTGCCGTCGAGGTGGTCGAGCTGCGCGTCGGGATAGCGCGCTTCCAGCGCTTTGAGCTTGGCCGGCACGTCGTTCACGACACTGTTGATCTCGCCGGAACGATAGCGCGTGTCGATCGGCGCGATCACCTGGCTCACCGGCTTGCGCGCATCGCTGAAGACTTCGAGGCACTCCATCAGGGCGATCATCCCTGAATCCGCATACCAGTTTTCTTTGAAGTAGAAGTGTCCCGAGTGTTCGCCCCCGAAAAGTACGTCCTGTTCGCGCATCTCCTTCTTGATGATGGAGTGTCCGACTTGCGAGCGAATCGGAACGCCGCCGGCTTTTGTCACCAATTCGGGTACGCTGCGCGAAACGATCAAGTTGTAGAGAATCTTTGCGCCCGGATGTTTGCGCAGCGTATTGAGCGCGACGAGCGCTGTTACCGTGCTGCCGTCGATGAGCTCGCCCTTCTCGTCGACGATGAACATGCGGTCCGCGTCGCCGTCGAACGCAACGCCGAGGTCGCATCGATGTTTGAGCACGGCGGCCTGTAGGTCGCGCATGTTCTCCGGCTCGATCGGACTTGCGGGATGATTTGGAAACGTGCCGTCAAGTTCGAAGAACAGCGGCGTCACTTCGCACGGCAACGCCTTAAAGACATGCGGAACGGTTTCGCCCGCCATGCCATTACCGGCGTCGATTGCGATTTTGAACGGTGCGATCTTCGTGCGGTCGATGAAGGAGAGGCAGTGTTCGGCGAACTCGTCCAAGATATCGCGTTCAGAGATGACACCGATACGCGGCGCAGCGGGCGGGAGGTTGCCTGAGACGATCTGATCGCGAATCTGCGCCAATCCGGTGTCGAGCGAGATCGCTTCGGCCCGCGCACGCGTGAACTTCATTCCGTTGTATTGTGCAGGATTGTGCGAAGCTGTGATCATCACGCCGCCGTCGAACCCATATTTGCCGACGGCAAAATAGAGCGCATCGGTCGAAACCAACCCGATTGAGGTCACATCGGCGCCGGCCTCGGTCGCACCACGCGCAAATGCTGCAAAAAGGCTTTCCCCGCTCGGGCGCATATCGCGACCTACGACGATGCGTTTGCCGCCCACAAGCGGCACAAAGCAGCGTCCGATGGCGTAGGCCACGTCATCGTTGAGCTCTGACGGATAAATCCCGCGAACGTCGTACGACTTGAAGAGCCCTGGCTTGATCTGCATCTGCATGATGAACACGATTTCGGAACGCATTAGTCCCCTACCCCCCAGAGAATTCGCCGCACGGTGAAGTCTCGGCCGTCATTCCTGCGCGTCCCGGGCGCTTTGATTTGGACGGCCTTTTTGGCCTTGGTCCTGATTATTGCCGTCCAAGGCGCGTTCGCGACGCGGGCCAATATCGCAAAAACCTTCGATGCGCAATCGCGCATCGTGCAGGCCCAGCTCAATCTCGAAGAGTTGTTGCGATTACAGATCGATGAGGAAAACTCGGTTCGCGGGTACGTCCTCACGCGCGATCCGTTCTATGTCTCGCAATATAGCAGCACCGCACAGGAGTTCGACCAGAAGGTAGCGGCGGTTGCGGCGGTCCTCACCGAGCAGAAGATGGCGGCTGCCTCACGCACGCTCGAAGATTACGTCTCTCTGCAGAGCAATTGGCGCCGGAAGATCGCGCGGCCATTGCTCGCCAAACCCGGGCTCGACGTTACCGAAATAGATAAGGAAAACAAAGCGTTCTCCGATTATGAGAATCGCACGGGCGGCTTCATTCGTGAGTCGCTTGCGCAACGCAACGACGAGCTTGCGCATTCGACCCAGGAGCAAATCAACCGTGACACCTGGAGTCGTACCTTTTGGCTCGCCCTCTTCGGGTTGCTCGCAATCCTTTTCAACGGGTTCCGTTCGCGCTTGGTAAGCGAGCTCGAAGAAGAGCGTACGACGACCGAGATCCTGCAGCGCGCATTTCGCAGCGAGCACGTGCCCTTGCCGAATTGCGAGGTTGGCAGTGCATACCTTTCCGCAAGCAGTCACCTTGCAGTAGGCGGCGATGTTTTTGACGTCTATCGTCTTTCGGATACCCTCGCGATGGCGTTTATCGCCGACGTCAGCGGCAAAGGTGTCGACGCCGCGGTCTTAACGGCGTTCATCAAATTCACGATTCGCGGTATTGCGCTGCGCCGGCGCGACCCCGGCGCGATGCTGGCGGAATTCAATACGGCGTTTGCGCAGACGGTCGAGAACCCATACCTTTTCGTCTCGATGTTCGTCGGCGTGCTCGACACGCAGACGCTCCAGTTTCGCTACGCGAGCGCGGGTCATGACTCGGCATTCGTGCGTCGCCACAATGCCGTGCAGCAGCTCGCCGTCACCGGCCCCGTGCTCGGCGTGATGGAGGAACCGTTCGAGACCAAGACGCTCTACCTCGAAGACGGCGACACGATTGTGCTCGTGACCGACGGCTTGACCGAAGCGCGCAATCGCGCCGGCGAACAGCTCGGCGAGCAGGGCGCGATGGATTTGATCGCAGCGAGCAATCCGCAGCCGCAGTTGCTCTCTGATGAGTTGGTTGCAAAAGTGAAGGCGATCGAAGGCAATCGCACGCGCGACGATTTGGCGGTGCTGGCGATTCGCGTGCACGAACCGGGAGGCTTCGATGCGAGCGGTTAGCCTCTTCGCAATGCTGGTGCTTCTGCTGGTGCCGAATCTGGCGCTGGCAGACTGCCGCGTACATCAGAACGATCGCGTCGTGCTCTATGGCACGACCGACGACCCGGATGTATTCGTGTGGGATTCGCGCTTCCGTCTGCGCGATTACGAAGGCGGCACGTTCGATCAGATGAAGGCGCTGCTGCCGCACGCAACGCTCGTGCGTCCCGGCACGCGTGCGGTAGTCGAGAGTTGCGTCTCGGACTTCGTGCAATCGAAGTACGTGCCGCAGCCCGACGATGCAATCGGCATCGTGATCACTGCCGGACCGTTGCGCGGTCAGCGCGGCTGGGTCAGCGGGACGGCGATCCGTCCGCTACCGAGCCCACCGCCGCAAAGACCGTGAAGCTGCCTTGCTGTAGTTAATTCTAACTACGGTAAAGATAGTCAAATTTGAATCTGTAATCGCGCGATAGCTTCATGCGAGAATGATTGGCAGTATGCCATTCTGCTCGCAGAGGAAGCTTCATATGCGTCGCATCATCGCGTTAGTCCTGACCGTATTGCTTTCGTTGCAGACGACTGCCTCAGCGGCGGCGCCGGGTCAAATGCATGGCCCCAATGTGCAACCGCTGTTGTCGGCGATCGAGAATACGTTTGTGTTCGCGTTGATCACCGGACAGGCGTCGCGCTATGAAGATATGCACGCGCCAGCGCCGCAGCGGCTGATGATCAACCGCGGCTATGCGCATCCGGACCTGGGCCGCGCACGCCCCACGCAGGGAATTTTTCGCTACGGGCAGCCGGTACGCACGCCGGCGATGTCGACGCGAATTATTCCGGCCAAGGACGCGCCGCGCGACCCGCTGGCCGTGCCGAGGCCGGCGCAACAGGCTGCGGCGCCGCCCCCGGAGCGTGCGAGCTCCAAGACCAATGGCAGCTATCGGCTCGCGTCGAAGACGCGGGTCGCCGCTCAGCAGGTGAGTTTCACGGGCAGCGTGACGCCGAATAGCTTCACGCTGCTTGTTGGGCAGTCGGGGTCGTACACGCTCACGAACGATGGCCTCGATGGCGGTGTGAGCATTCAATCGGGCTGCAGCGGCATTGCCGCGTTTTCGGGCTACTCGGTTACGGCTCAAGCCGTTGGAAGCTGCTCGGCGACGTTGTATTGGACGGGCCCCTCGTCGCAAGAGGTGCACGGGACGGCAAGCGTCACGGTAACCGCACCAACACCCACGCCAACGCCGGTGCCAACACCGACACCGACGCCAGTTCCAACACCCACGCCGACGCCCGTTCCAACACCGACACCGACGCCGCGCCCAACGCCGACTCCGACACCGGTTCCGACACCCACGCCGATTCCGGTTACGCCGACGCCGGTGCCGACGGCGACGCCTACGCCTGCGCCTTTGCCGACGCCGAACACCGGTATAAATCGCTGGTGGACCTACCAAGAAAAAGCGCTAGCTGGCGTAGGCAAGGCGATGGTCAATGTCGCCAATGGCAATCTGCTCGTGCAGGCCGATGACGTCGACATTCACGAACGCGGCATCGATCTGGCATTCCGACGCACCTATAACTCGCAGAGCCAGCATGACGCTGCTAATACGGATGGTTCGACACCAAGTCGTGTTCGGTAACGGTTGGACCAATACGTTTGACGCGCACATGGCCTACAACGCAGCGACAAAATGAGTGTTTATGACATCGACGGCGCTCGATATGATTACACACTGAGCGGTCGGCGGCTGGGGCTCCGCCGCCGGGCATGCAGGGCACAACGCTCGTGTCCGATGGCGGGTGCGGCTACTGCTGGACCAAGAAAACGGGCACGGTTTACTATTTCTGGAGCCCGCTACAATTTGCTCGGGTGGCGCTTAGCGCGGCTACGCCGGGTACATGGGGCGGCTATACCAAATCATCGGCCGCAACACACCAACGACTATTACGTTCACGTACACCTGGGCGAATGGCAACGCGAGCTCAGCGCAAAACATTGCAACCATTAACGCGACACACAGCGATGGGCATGCACTGGCGCTGACGTTTGCCCAGTTCGGATCATACACGGAGCTTGCGTCGATCACGCGCCCCGATGGAAAGCAGATCACCTATAGCTACGACACGACCGGCAATCTGCTAATTCGTCACGTCGCCCGGGGAACGCCACCGACGATGCGACGCGGACGCAGACAATCACGAGTCTTACCGAGGAGTACTGGTACTACGCCGGGACGCACCAAATGCAGTGCGTTGGAGGCCCGCGTTTCGTGGCCGAGTTCATGGAGCGACGGCAGCAACTACGGTTTCACCTATGATGCCAACACCACGAGCGGCCATCTCACGTGGATCAATGACTACGGCCTCGTGAACTTCACCCCGAACGACGGGACTGGGGCGCAACTGCAATCCGGTCCGTCGATGACGGAAATTCGCATCTGGCGCCAGATGGAGTTTCTACTACACCCCGAAACGATGGAGCATGGGCCATGGTGACCCGCATGGTCGATACAGATGGGCATACAACCCAGTGGGGAGCGGATGCGGGTGATCGCGTCAAGACAACTTGGGCGTGGCAGGGCAGCGAGTGGCTCGTGACCTATGCAAGCTGGGACGCAAGTAACGACGTAACAGCAACCGTCGATGCTCGCGGCAACCAAACGAATTATACCTACGACGCGAACGGCAACACGCTGTCGGTGCAGAAGCCTTCGATAAGTACGAGCCTGGGTACCGGCAACCCGACGTCCATTTACTACAGCTACGATCAGTACAACAATCTCGATCTCCTACTGCGATCCGAACTACGTCTGGACGACCCACGTTACGGGCTGCGGCGCGGTCCCGGGCGCGACGTACTACGTCTACAACTACTCCGACGCGAACGAGCCCTACGGGATGGTCGTCAACGCCTACTCGCCGATGGGGTACGAGACGACCTTTGGTTATTATTCAAGCCTGCAGTCCGACAACTATGGTCTTCCCACGTCGGTAGCGGGTGCGAGCTACACCCAAAATGACGGCACGGTTCGCACGCCGACCCAGACATTTGCATACGACCAGTACGGAAACCTCACAAGTTACAATAAAGGAAACGGCGCCTGGACGCTGACCTACGACTCACTGAACCGCAACATCACACGTCAGGATCCCGATGGCGTCACGAGCTACACGTGCTACAATCCCGACGGAACCGTCGCACTGCAGCGATCGGCATCGGAATATGCCGCGGACTCGAATGCAGCGTGTGGCGGTGTCGACGCCCGCAAGCAGCGCCGGCATTTCCTATGTATTCGATCCCGACGGGAATACGCTGACGGAACAGCATCATCACGGCTGTGCGGCTTTGCGGCTTGCCAGTCCGGCGTGACAACTCAAAATGGTATGACGGTGAAGATCGGCTCGTTGAGGTTCGTCAACCGCAAGACGGTAACGATGCCTACGCCTTCCCCTGGCTGACGCGTTACATCTACGACATCAGCGGCGGGCGGAACACAGAGCATCACCGGCGGTGCTCGCGGCATTCTATGCCTATGGAAATCTTTACAAAACGCAAGAATGCATCCAAGGTATGAGCGCGCAGATTCACGGGACTATGTCGAATCCTCACCCCCTCCCGTTTCGAACACGCCGACGGTGGCGACCTACACAGGCGGATGCTCATTCCAAGACCTGCGCGGAAACACGTTCGACACACTCGACCGCTCGCTGGTGAAAGATGAAGTTGCCGCGGGTACCGCGCCCGAACAAACCATCGCGTACGATTGTAAACGGCGAATACGGGCTGACGTGCACGAAAACCAACCCGCTTAATCAGCAAGACACGCTGACGTATGATGCCGATGGAAACCTCGCCAGCGAGACGTTCACAGACACTACACCAGCCCGTTCATTCGGGTATGATCCCGACGGGCACCCAACGTCGCTGATCTCGTCAACGCTTGGTACAGCAAGCCGTACATACGACGCGAACGGTCGCCTTGCGACGGCTTCTGACTCGAGCCGTGAGCTCGATCCCGGCATAACCACGTACGGTTATTACGGCGACGGGTTGCGCGCATCACTGAGTCTTTCCGTGCCGGTGCTCAGCTTCAGCCAATCAAATCTGTTCACATATAGCTATCGTCCCGACGGTGAGCGCTCGTCACTAGTGAGCGCTCTGGGATCTGCGAGCGGCACCGGCGCCGGAACCTTCGCGTGGAGCTATACTAACGCAGGGCGCGAACTTTCGCAGACAGACCCGCTTACAGGAAGCAACCCCACCAGCAAATATCCACTTGTAACGAAGACCTTTACGTACGACGGCTACGGTCGCGTATCGGGGTTGACGTTGCCACGCGGCGCGAACCCCTTCTCGGGCTACACCTACGATCTCGACGACGGCGACTTGGCGTATTCGATCAGCGGCGTCAACTGCTGCTGGTACTCGCCATCGACACGTAATGAAATTCCCGGTAGTAATGCGATCGATGGACAGTATGCCAACGGCGCCGTCTGCACGACTATCGCCGGCACATCGGGCGGCCAATGTACGTTCGACGCGCGCAGTGGAGAAATGCTTGCACAGCAGCAGCCGTATGGCTCCGGCTACATCGCGACCCATACTTACGGTTACGATGCCGCTGGGCGTGAGACCAGCGACACCGAGATCTGCGGAAGTACGGCCGAAGGTACCGCCACGCGCTCGTACGACACTGACAATCACATCACAGGACAAGCTATTCCTCAGATGTTCGACCCCGGGTTCAGCTGCGGGTCGACGTCGAATCAAACGGCTCTTTCCTACACATGGGGTGCCGATGGTCATCTCGCAAACTTCACGAACACACAATACGTAAGCGGCGTTGCGTACCCGACGACGTACTCGGCGCACTGGGACGGCAACGATGTATTATATGTTGCCTTCAACGGAATCGTGTATATCTATATCGAGAAGCTAGGTTACACAACGAAGCAGACTAATGGCGCCTGGTACCCGGCAGTCTACGACCGAGACCAAACGGGAACCACCGTGAATCTACACCTTGCGGAGACGGGCACAACGGCTGGCTTTACCTTCCTAACAGCGGACAACGTCCACACATTTTTAGGCCAATGCAAAGGCGGCGGGATGGGGTCGGAGGGTACTTGTTCCCAATCGCAATTGCCCCCGAACCCGAGTGTTGGCGGGCCGTCCGACCAAAACATTGCATCGATCAGCGCCCCGCCGCTGGATGCAAAGCGCGAGGACGGATACTTCGACGGGACGATTGCCATCCAAGGCGTACGCGCATACGACCCCAACATGAATCAATGGACGGCGCCAGATGCGTACAGCGGCGACGTGCACGACCCCATGTCCCAGCACCCCTACATGTGGAACGACAACAATCCAGTGCAGTATCTGGACCCAAGCGGGTACGCTGTCTGCTCAATTGCCGCGCCGGAGGATTGTGCATCAGGGATTCTCGGTGCTCTAAGCAAGTTCAGCTCTGGACTGGGCTTGGTCGCCGACGCTGCGGCGAAAGTGAGTCCGGTTGCGAACGCAATCACGATTGCGCTTACGCCGGTGGCGCTTGCAAATGACAGCGAACATGCTGACGAAAAGGAAACCCGGAGCACTGACGAAAGCGAGCTCGAGGGGCATGGCGTGGACGCGCACGAAGTTAAGCAAGATGCGCTCGGGAAGAAAGCAGAAATAGAGTAAGGCTGACATTAGGGTAGTAAAGAAGACTGGAGAGCTTGTGGTGTTTAAAAAAGGCGCCAAGACGGGTAAGACGGGTTTTACCTAAAGCCGAACCAATCGGGATCGCCCCAGTGAACGTTCGATCGGCACAGAGTTCAAAGGAGACGGGCCCTGGACTAAGGGTCAATCTTTTTGTGACTGGCGATCGCGAAGATGCTGAGTTCAGACGGGCAGCGGAGGCGCTAGCAATACCCAATTCCGAAGTTTATGACCATATGACAACTCGTGACGGAAGACGGCGCCCGGCTTCCTGTCACCAGTCTTCGGATACGGAGTCGGTCTCGCGTCACGGGACGAAGAATTTAGCAAGCACATCGACTCTTTGCGAAAACAGATCAATGACGCGGGCGCGGGCGCATCCCTTGCAAAAATCGGGGAAGACCACAAAATCTATCTGTCCTGCTATCTCGCATGCGATGATGACTTTCCAGCCGGTATTTGCTGACGCCGAACAGCTGAGCTGGCTTTCGACCTTCCATTGCGCTCTGGATATCGATATAAATCGATACTCGCGTAATGCCGAGTAAGACTGTCCACTGAGAAAGGCTCTCGCTTTGGGCTTTTGGCGCGCGCGCAGCAGGTGCAGCCACTGCTTGTGCGCCCATCTTACTTCCGTCGCTTGGGAATTCTAAGGATACTCGGATTTCCTCGAACAGCCGCTTGAGAACTCCTTACGCTGAGCTCACTGCCGCGAAGACCCTAGGACCGTCGGGTGTGTCGATGCGCGTCATGGCGATGCCGTAGGCGCGCTCGATCAGTTCCGGTGTTAACACGCGATCCGGAATATCGTACGCTAGCATGCGCTCGCAGCCGAGCAGCATCAGCCGGTCGGCGTAAGCCGCGGCATCGTTGAGATCGTGCAGCACGCAGACGACGGTGCGTCCCTCGTTTGCAAGGCGTCGTAACAGCGCAAGTATCTCATGTGCGACGCGTACGTCGAGATGGCTCGTGGGTTCGTCGAGCAGCAGCACCGGCGTATCTTGGGCGAGACCCATCGCGATCCACACGCGTTGACGTTCGCCGCTCGAGAGCGTCGCGAGCAGGCGCTGTTCCTCGCCTTCGAGATGGACGGCCCGAAGTGCGCCCTCGATCGCGGCGTCATCAGCGGTCGTTTCGCTCCATTCCCACCATGGATGGTGCGGATAACGCCCGATTGCAACCACGTCGCGCACGCGCAGGGTCTCGAGCATCGCTTCGTCACTAGTGACGAAGGCAATCGCGCGCGCGCGCTCGGTTGGCGAGAGCGATCGTAGTGGCGCATCGCCAAGCGTGATGCGTCCGGCAAGCGTGGGACGAATGCCGCAGAGCGCGCGCAGCAGCGTCGTCTTGCCGACGCCGTTGGGACCGAGGATGGCGAGAAACTCGCCGTCTTCGATGCGCGCATCGATACCGGCGACGAGCGTGCGCGCGCCAATGCCGATCGCGACCGATTCGAGCGCGATCATGCCGGGCGCTCCTGTTGCAGGTAGAGATAGAGAAAGGCAGGCACGCCGATGAACGCCAGGAGTACGCCAATCGGCAACTCCGAAGGTGCGACGACGCTGCGGGCGATTGCATCGGCCAGCGTGCAGAGCGCGGCGCCGCAGAGTGCGCACGCCGGTAACAAAAAGCGCGCACTCGACCCGACCAGTCGCCGTGCGACGTGCGGCACGATCAGGCCGACAAAGCCGATCATCCCGGCAAGCGCAACGCTCGCGGCCGCAAGCAGCGAGGTCGATGCTAGGATCAGCCACTGCGCGCGATCGACATCGACGCCGACCGCACGTGCGCGCACGTCACCAACGCGCAGCGCATCGAGCGCGGGTGCGGCAAAGACCGCGAGTACGACACCGGCAGCGAGATACGGTGTGGCGAAGAGCAGATCGTTCCAACCGCGGCCGGCCATTGAGCCGGCCAGCCACGCCAAGATCGATTGCGCTGCATCGAGTGAATTGGAGCGCGCGATCGCAAAGGCGACGATCGCCGAGAAGAGGGCCGAGATCGAGATGCCGGCAAGGATCAATCGGTTCGGATCGACGCCACTGCCGCGCCGCGCAAGCGCTGCAACCAGTACGGCCGTCAGTAATCCGGCGATGAAACCGAGCGCCGGAAGCGCGGGAGCCGCGACGCCGGCTAAGACCGCGAGCGCGATCGCTGCCGCTGCGCCCGCGCTGACGCCGGTAAGGTACGGGTCGACCAGCGGATTGCGCAGCATGCCCTGCAGCAACGCGCCGCCGATCGCAAGCGCGCCGCCGACGCATGCCGCGATCGCGACCCGCGGCATGCGTAGCTGCCACACGATGGTGGTGAGGTCGCCGCTTGCATGTGGATGGACGAGCGCGCCGAGAATTGCGCGCGGAGCGATAGCGCTCCCACCGGCGAGAAGGCTCAGGCCGCACGCGAGCAGCGTGAGTGCAAGAAGCGCCGGCAGGCGCCATCCCTTCGTTGCTAGCGTGTGTGTAACTCCACGGCAAACGTACGGCCCGGCATCGGGTAGCCGCTCACCTCGGCGTAGCGTTCGTTGCCCAGGTTGTAGCCGCGCAGCGTCAGCAGCAACTTTGGCGCGATGCGCAGGTTCGCGTATGCGTTCAGGTCGCTGTACGGTACCGGTTGATAGAAGAGCGGTTGGGTGGGATCGACCGAACCGCGCGCGCCGACCGCGCGTTCGCTGATGCCGGCTTCACTCAGTAGAGCGCGCGGGCCGGCGTGATACTCGAGGCCGAGATAGACGGTAAAGACGGGGTCGTTGGGCAAGCGCGTTTGCGCGTCGAGATTCTGCGCGAGGTACAAATCGGTCGCGTTGACCGTTGCCCGGATGCCGTGGAGCGGCAACGTCTTCGTCTCGAAGGTCAAGCCCGCGATGTGTGCATGATCGACGTTCTCGGGAGTAAAGTTGTTGTTCGGGTCGGAGACGATCAACTCGTTCGTGGCGTTGTTGAACCAACCAAATGACGTTCCGCCTAGGATGCGATTATCGGTAAGCGTCACGTCGCCGACCTTGGCGCGCTCGGGCTGCAAGTTCGGGTTGCCGTAATTGGGGAAGTAAAGTTCGGATGCGTTGGGTGCGCGAAATGCGGTGGCGGCGTTCACTTTGAGCATGAGCGCGTCGGAAAGCGCAAAGCGCGCGCCGAGCGACGGCGAGAACTCGCCGCCGAGCGAACCGTCGCGTTCGCCCCGCAGACCGGCATAAAACTCGTTGCGCGCGCCGATCCAGGTCTGTTGCACGTAGCCGGCGCTTTGCGAAAACGGATTGGTTGCGATGTCGCCATCGCCGTCATCGCTGCGCACGGTGCCGCGCGAAAAGTCGGCGCCGTAGATCGTGCGTTCGTTTGCGCCGGTGACGACGTCGCGCAAGGCTTACGCCGGTACGTGCTTCGGTATCGAGCGACGGTGTGGTTTGAAAACAGTTGGGGTCGGTTGCCATGTCGCAGTTGAACGCGATTTGCTGGCGCGTGCCGTCCAAACTGAGGCTCGCGTTCGAGTGTGCGCGCCGCAGTCCCAAGGTGAGCACGCCGTCCTCGTTGACGTCGTTCTCGTAGCTCGTGGACGAGTAGTCCGGGAAAAAGCCGTCCACGCCGATGCCGTCGCTTTCGAGCGACGTACGCAACGACACGGTGAAAGCGCCGAGCGCGTGATCGAAGCCGTAGCGCGCAGTCGTGCTCTGATAGGGGCTATTGCGCGTCAACGGATTGGGGACGCCGGCGGTTTCACTTGGAGGCAGCGCGTACGCGTTGGTCGCGACGACGCGGTCGAACGTGAACCCCACACCTTGTGCGTGAAACTCCGCATCGTCGAAGCTGCCGTAGCGGAGCGTCGCGGTCGAGGGTGTGCGTCCGTCGGTGATGATATTGATGATGCCGCCGACCGCACCCGTGCCATAGAGTGTCGATCCTCCGCCTTCGACGACTTCAACACGCGCAACGCCCGCTGTTGAAAGGGTGCCGAGCTCGACTGAATTCGTCAGGCCGCCCGGGGCCGGTTCGCCATCGATGAGCACGAGCGTTTGGGCTGAACTCGATCCGCGAATACCATAGTCGACTTGGTTTCCGATCGCACCGTAGCTTGCGATTTGCACGCCGGGCACGTTCGCGAGCGCGTCCGCGACCGTGCGATAGCCGTAACGTGCAATGTCTGCTGCGGTGACGACGTAGGTGGTGCGCACGCTGTTACGCAGCGTTTCATCGGAACGATCCGAGGTGACGACGTGCGCAATCTCCGGCGGCGCAGCCGACGGCGTGGGCGAGGGTGAGGGAGAGAGCGGGATAACGGCTGCGGCGAGTACGCGCAGCGCGGCGAGTAGTGCCATGACGGCAGTCCTTCCTTCATGCGAGGTAGGTTGAGCTGCTATGGCTTGCGACGGTATCCTGACTCGCGGTTTCCCGCATACAGTGGCGCGACCGTGCCGGCATCTCACCGGCTTCCCCGCGCGCAAACCTGAGGCGGCTTTTGGAGAGGCACGCGCTATTACCTGCCCCGAAGGAGAAAGCTATGCTGTTGCACCTGATGCTCGCGCTGCGTCTCGTCACGCTCGTTCCGTCGTTCGCCGAAGATGTCGTCGCGATTGGTGCGCGCGCGCAGCTCGTCGGCGTCTCGAAGTTCTCGGACGATGTGCCGAACAGCGCGTCGTTGCCGATCGTTGCAGACTTCGCAAGCGTCGATACCGAGCGCATCATTGCGTTGCACCCCGATGTGGTCGCGGGCATTCCGTCGCAGGCACGATTGGTGGTTCCGCTGCAGCGCGCGGGTATTCACGTGGTGCTGATCCCCGACGACCGTTTCGACGACATCTTTCGCGACATGCGCACGCTGGGCGATCTCACCGGTCACAGCGCACAGGCACACGCCGAGATCGCGCGTCTGCAGCGCGAGACCGCGCGTTTGACGTCGTCTGTGCCACACCGTGCGTACCGTCCGTCGGTATTTGTAGCGCTCGGCAGCGGACCGATCTGGACCGTCGGGCCGATGTCGTTCATCGGACACCTGATCGAGCTTGCGGGCGGCGTCGATGCGGCAAGCGGCCTGCACGCACCGTGGGCGCAGTACAGCGAAGAGGCGCTCGTGCGCGCGCAACCCGATGCGATTGTAGCCGGTCACGACACCGATCTGCGCGGCGCCGCATCACGCGAGCCGTGGCGGAGCTTGCACGCCGTGCGCGAAGGTCACGTCTTCGCGATAACCGATCCGCGCCTCGAGAACGCGCTCATGCGTCCGGGGCCGAACTACAACGAGGGACTCCACTGGCTCATCGAACGATTGTCGTCGCTGTCGACACCAACGACCCGCAGCGACCACTCGAACCCGAACTCGTCGAACTCGAAGCGCTAGCGCAAGCTGCCGGCGCGCAGATCGTCGCGCGCATCGTTCAGAAACGCGAGCATCTCGATCCAGCGACGCTGGTGGGTAGCGGCAAGGCGCGCGAAATCGCCGAACTGGTCAAAGAGCACAAGGCCGAACTCGTGCTCGTGCTCAACGACCTGCGCCCGCGCCAACGCAAGAATCTCGAGAAAGTAATCCCCGTGCCGATCGTCGATCGCACGATGCTGATTCTCGATGTGTTCGCGCGCCACGCGCGCAGCCGCGAAGGCAAGCTGCAGGTGGAGCTTGCGCAGCTACGCTATCGACAGTCGAATCTGATCGGCGTCGGCGCAGATCTTTCACGCCTGGGCGGCGGCATCGGCACGCGCGGCCCCGGTGAAACCAAACTCGAGGTCGATCGCCGGCGCATCCAAAGCCGCATCAGCGTGTTGCGCCGCCAGCTCGAAGACGTGCGTCGTCAACGCGAAACGCGGCGCACCGCTGCGCGCGATGAGCCGCTGGTGGCGCTGGTTGGCTACACCAATGCGGGCAAGTCGTCGTTGCTCAACGCCCTCGCGCGCAGCGACGTGTTCGTCGCCGATCAGCCGTTTGCGACGCTCGATCCAACGATCCGGCGCGTGTACCTGCAGCCGGGCGAGTACGTGCGCGTCGCCGACACGGTCGGCTTCATCACCGATTTGCCGAAGGATCTCGTCAATGCGTTTCGCGCGACGCTCGAAGAGCTGCGCGAAGCCGATCTGCTCGTGCACGTGCTGGACGCTTCAAATCCCGATTGGCCGCGTCAGCAAGCCGCGGTCGAAGCGCAGCTCCACGACTTGGAACTCGATTCCAAGCCGACGCTGCTTAGTCTTCAATAAATGGGATTGTCATCCCGAGCGTAGCGAAGCGGAGTCGAGGGAAGCGATTCCAATCAGTGCTCGCACGGGTTTTGGTCTGGAGGCGTTGCGTGCAAGGATTGCTGAGTGCGCGTAGCCGCCGTCTCCATCGCGCTGTTCGCGTTCTTGTCCGCGTGCGCGGCCGACTATCCCGACGATCGCTTCGTCGCGCTTGTACGCGCGATGAAGCCGTCGGTCGTGCTGATCACGATGCGCATTCCACCGGAGAAGAAGAAGGACGGCTACGACGTCGGCTACGGGACGGGCCTGGTGGTTGCATCCGGTGGCTGGGGCAGCGACATCCTCACGGTCGCGCACGTTGTCGAAGACGCATGGGACGTGCATGCCACGATCGACAATCACACCAAAGTACCGGTGCACGTCGTCGCCGTGAACAACGATACGGACGTCGCACTGCTGCGCACGACACGTGCGAATCTGCCCGTGCAACGTCTCGGTGCCGTGACCCCTCTCGGCGATCAGATCGGGCGTGACGTCGGACTGCTCGGCTATCCCATTCCGGATGAATTCGAAGACGAACAGCTCGGGCTTGCAACCTCACTCACCACCGGACGTCTCTCCTCGATTCGCAACGATGCGCTCGAGGTGACGCTGCCGATCGTGCCGGGCGAGAGTGGGGGCCCGATTTTCCTCATCGACACGGGCGCGATTATCGGGCTTGCCGATTCTCGCTTCGACGACGAACGTTCGATCGGATTCGCAGTCCCGCTCGGCGACGTGCTGCACTTTCTGCACAAGATCGATCGCGCGCACGGTTTCTAAGTCGCAAGCACGATCTTCTCGCCGATCCAGCGGAGCGGCGGAATATGAAAGTACGTTGCAAGGCCATTGAGGTAGTACGCGTACGCGCCGCGCAGTCTCGCAAAATCGTCCCAAGCTGCGTCATAGTTGTGCAATTCGAAGCCGGCCGCTTCGAGCTGACGGCACGCCGCATCGAACTGCGCGCGCGTGATGCCGGGATCGCTTGGCGCTTCGTCATCCAGCATGCCGAAATACACGCCGAGATCGCGCGCGGCGTGCCGCGCGATCGTGTAGAGAATGCGCGCTTCGCCGACGTCGGCGTGTACGGTTGTTATGAGCAGCGTTGCGGTGTCGAGCAATGTCCCGAGCGTTCCAACCCACGATTGCTCGTCGTGGCTGGACCGAAAATAGGCCAGCACCGGATAGGCGAGATGCGTTTCCATCACCGATGCGCACCACGTCTCCGCGCTTCGCATGAGTGCGGGCAGGTCTTTGACGATGCTTGCATCGGCCGCGATCATCAAGAGCCCAACGCCGCTCGGCGGCGTCCCGGCACGCGCGGAGATCGAGACGACGAACTGTTCGCGGCTCTGAAAGGCGCCGAAGATCGCAAATAAGTAGGCCGTCGTGATCGAGATGATGCCGAAGCCGCAGGCGCCGGCGGCAAGCGAGAACATGCGCGTCAAGCCGCTCGAGCCCACGTAATCGCCGAACCCGAGCGTGAAAAACGATGTGCCGGCGAAGTACAGCGCTTCCCCTAGGGTGTGGATATCCGGATGCATCTGGTCGCGCAACGCATAGAAAATTGCGCCGTAGCCGAGCAAGACCAGCAGCGACCAGGTGATGAGGTTCTGGACCAGATTGAGGGGGGCAAAGAGCGCAAGAAAGTTCTCGCGCGGATAGCTGTTCCCGTTACGCACTGCCGGGGCGAAGCGCGGCCACAACGACCACAGCATACGGGCTTGGTAGAAACTCGGCCGAAAACGCCGTCCGACGGCGCGCGGCACGATCACCGACTGGAAGAGGTCGTTGAGCGCGATTGCAACGAGCAATATCCCGAGAATCACAAGGACCGTGCGCGCCAGCATCCGCGCATGATTCAACTCCGGTGCGGAGAACGCTTGCTCCATGGGCGTGACGCTTGTTACCGGCCCGGTCCGATCGGGCAAGAGCCGGTATGTGGTCGAGATAGCGCAGGCGTCAGGCCGGCGCGTGAGCTACGTTGCGACCGCGATACGCGATGGGAGCGACGGCGAGTGGGACTCGCGTCTGACGCGCCACGTGCACGATCGGCCCGCGAGTTGGGAGTCGATCGAAAGCGCATCGCTCGGACACGACGCGCTGATCGCCCTCTTCCGCGACGGCGACCCCGAACAGTGCATCGTGGTCGATGCGCTGGGCACCTGGCTTGCGGCGCGCATCGCGACGCACATCGATGCACTCGAACGCGATTTTGCCGGGTTCGAATCGCAGATGGATGACGAGGCAGCCGAACTTGCGCAAGCGATGCTCGAATCGCGTGCGCAGGTGGTGGTCGTGGCCGAGGAGGTAGGCTGGGACATCGTGCCGATTGCTGCCTCGGCGCGACTTTTTCGCGATGTGCTCGGGCGCCTCAAGCAGCGCCTCGCCGCCGGCGCCGACGCGGTGTTCCTCGTGGTGTGCGGATTCGCGCTCGACTTGCGCGCGCTCGGCTCGACGTTCTAAGTGAATAACTCCGCGCTCTTGCTGGTTGCGCTCTTCTGCGGCATCATCGTGTCGGCCATCGTTGCGCAAAAACTACGTATTCCCAATCCGATTGCTTTCGTGTTTATCGGTTTTGCGGTGGCGCTGATTCCCGACGTCCCGACGCCGCATGTCAACCCACAGCTGCTCTTCACCATCGTGCTTCCACCGTTGCTCTTTTCCGGCGGATGGACGACCGATTGGAACGAGTTCAAACGCAATATCGGCGCGATCTCAACGCTCGCGGTTGGGCTCGTAATCTGCACGACGGTCGTGGTCGCGATACTCGCCCACCAGCTCGCCGGTTTCGATTGGCCAATGGCCTTTGTGCTCGGGGCAATCGTCTCGCCGCCCGACGCTGTGGCCGCTGAAGCGATTCTCGAAAGTATGGCGGTGCCGCGACGCATTGCCGCAGTCATAACCGGCGAAGCGCTCGTAAATGACGGCACGGCGCTCGTACTCTACCGTTTTGCGCTCGTTGCCGCTGTGACCGGGACGTTCTCGTTGGCGCACGCGTCGGTCGCGTTCGTTCTGAATGTGGTCGGGGGTATCGCGTTCGGTCTGCTTGTCGGCTTCGTTCTCGAGCTCGTACTTCGTCTGCTCGCGCGCTTCGACGTCCAAGATGCCTCCGTCGCCAACGTCGTTGCATTGCTCGCGCCGTATGCCGCGTATCTCTCCGCTGATGCTGTGGGTGTTTCGGGCGTGCTCTCGGCGGTAACCGCGGGTATTTATGCGAGCCGGCGTTCGTTGACCATTTTTACACCCGAGAGTCGCGTCACCGCAAGCGGCGTGTGGAACGTGATGCTCCTCCTGCTCAACGGGCTCGTCTTTTTACTGATCGGCTTGATCTTGCCGAGCCTCGTGCGCTCGCTCGCATCGACGATAGGTCACTACATCTGGTTTGGCATCATCGTCAGCCTGACCGTGATCGTCGTACGGATCGCCTGGATCTTCATCGTCGCGCCGTTGCGGCGCAAGATTCCCGGTGTGGCAAAGAACGATCCGCTACCGTCGTGGCAAGAATTGCTTCTGCTCAGCTGGAGCGGCATGCGCGGGATCGTCTCACTCGCCGCGGCGCTGGCGCTGCCGTATACCGACCAGTCCGGCGCCCCGCTTGCGGGACGCTCGGCGATCATCTTCATCACGCTGTGCGTGATCGTCGTGACGCTGCTGTTGCACGGCACGACGCTCGCACCGCTGATCGCGTGGCTTGGCATCAGTGAGACCGATGCGCGACGAGGACAAGAGATTGCGATCCGGGTGCAAGCGCTGCAAGAGGGCGTGCGCTACCTGCGCTCGATCGAAGATACGCTGCAGACGCCCGGAGAGATGGAGGCCGCCGGACGCCTTCTCGGGGAGTACGAGCGTCGCATCGGGCATCTCCAGGGGCACATCGACGAGCAAGAAAGCGATCGCGATGCCGAGGACGAGCGCGAATCGGACCGTCGTCTCGAACTGGCCGCGCTCGATGCCGAGCGCCGCGAGATCGCACGCCTGCGCCGGGAAGGGAAGATTCCCGACGAGGTCTATCAGACGATCGAATACGATCTGGACCTGGCGGGCCTACGGCTCCACTGAATGGGTTGCGGTCGGTGCCGGGCTCGAGACCGGCGTCGGCTGCGGCGTTGCCGACTGCGCGCCCGGCGGAACGTAGGTCGGTTCAATCGTGACGACCGGCGTCGGGGTGGGCGGCGGCGGGAGCGTCGGCACCGCATCCGGTTTGGTTACCGGAACCAGGCGCAAGTAGCCGGCCTGCGCGGTGACGTCCTTGTGCACGCGTAACGTTGCGCTATCGGTCGTAAAGCCGGGCATGCGGGCTGTGACAACTTGCAGGCCGACCGGCACGTGCGGAAGCGTGAAGGCTCCTCCCGCGTCCGCAGTGACCACAAAGAGCGAACCAACCGAGACAATGGCATTTGCTATCGGCCGGTTGCTAGTGGCGTCGAGCACGCGACCGGTAACACCGCCATAATCTTGATTGCCGACGACGCCATTGTTGCAGCTGTCCCCCAGCGTGAGCAAAAGGACAAGGCCAAGAACCAGTCTGCGCATGCTTTCCCTCCACGGTTCGCCCGCTCCATACTATTGGATAGCCCCTTAGGCCTCCGCCCGGGAGGCGATTGGCAAGGCTTGTGAAAAAAATCACAAGCCATGAATCCGTATGGACCGGTTGCGATCTATCTGTGCGTCGCACTTGCTGCCGCGTTGCTCTTTACCTTCCTTCCTGGGCTGCTCGGGCGTGCAAAACCTAACCCACAGAAGCAAGAAGCCTACGAGTGCGGCGTCGAGCCGACCTCCGCCGTTTCCGGGCGCTTCCCGGTGCGGTTCTATCTCATCGCGATGCTCTTTGTGATCTTTGACGTCGAAGCGGCTTCGTTCTATCCGTGGGCGGTGAAGATGCACGCATTGCTCGAATTCGGTCTGCTCGAGATGGTCGTCTTCGTGATCGTGCTCGCGATCGGATACGCCTACGTGTGGAAAAAGGGAGGTTTTTCGTGGAGATAGGACCGGGTCAATTTATGCTCGCGCGCCTTGACGATGTTGCGCGGTGGGCGCAGAGTTCGTCGGTCTGGCCGCTCACGATGGGCTTGGCGTGTTGCGCAATCGAGATGATGACGGTCACGTCGGCCGAGTACGATATCGCACGCTTGGGCTCCGAAGTCTTTCGCAGCTCGCCGCGTCAAGCCGATCTGATGATCGTGTCGGGGCGCGTTGCACAAAAGATGGCGCCGGTCGTCAAGCGTCTCTTCGATCAGATGGCCGACCCGAAGTGGGTTATCTCGATGGGCGCGTGCGCAAGCTCGGGCGGCGTGTTCGACAACTATGCCGTCGTGCAAGGCGTCGACACCATTATTCCGGTCGACGTCTACGTTCCGGGTTGCCCGCCAACCCCCGACGGGTTGTTATACGCCGTCAATTTGATCCAGCAGCAAATTCGCGAGGGCGGCCGAGGCGGCATCTTGGCCCGGTCGTAAGGAGCTTTTCTCTTGCCTAGTACACAAACTCCGCCGATTGCGGGAACCGCGATCGATCCGCCCGGCGTGCGCCCGGCAATCGACGATGCCACGATTGAAGTCGTCGCCCCGCGGGCGTTGCGCGCGCGCTTGGAAGCGCTGCGCGCCGATGGCTACACGATGCTGCTCGATCTCGGTGCGGTCGACTATCTCGAACGCACGCCGCGCTTTGAGGTTGTCTATCATCTTTTAAAGATGCCGATCGCCGCAGCGAGCGTTGCGCAGGTCGGGACGCCGGCGCGTCTGCGCGTGCGCTGCGGGATCGGCGAGGGCGAACATCTCATGACCGTGAGCGACCTGTGGAAGGCCGCCGATTGGGCCGAGCGTGAGGTCTACGATCTCTTCGGTATCGTCTTTGACGGCCATCCGGATCTGCGGCGCATTCAGATGCCGCAGGATTGGGAAGGCTATCCGCTGCGCAAAGATTATCCGTTGCGTGGGCCGGCGCGCGAGCGCTCGCCGCGTCCGTCGTTTGGCCTCAAGAGCAACGTGCAGGCCGGCACGCCGCCGTCGGGCGCGACCCTCGCAGCACTGCAAGAGCAAGTCAAAAGGGGCCTGAGCAAGGATGAGTAGTTTATCTGCGACGCCGCTCACGCCGGAGATCGTTTCGCACGAAGGCAATGCGATGGTGCTTTCGATGGGCCCGCAACACCCGTCGACGCACGGCGTCTTGCAGCTCATGCTCGAGATCGAAGGCGAAACGGTCCTCAAAATCGAGGCCGAGATCGGCTACCTGCACACCGGCATCGAAAAGAACATGGAAAACCTGTTCTGGTCGCACGGACAGACCAATGCCGAGCGTATGGATTACCTGGCGCCGTCTTCGAATGCGTTGTGCTACGTGCTCGGCGTCGAGAAGTTGCTTGGAATTACCGACCGCATGCCGGAGCGCGCGCAAGCACATTCGCGTCATGGCCGCCGAGTTGACGCGCATCGCGTCGCACTGCGTCTGGCTTGGCACGCACGCAATCGATCTTGGCGCGATCTCGGTGTTCTTTTATTGCTTCGATTTGCGCGAGAACATCCTCGACCTCTCCGAGGCGACCGGCGGTGCGCGCATGCATCCGAACTATTTGCGCGTCGGCGGCGTCAACGGCGATCTGCCCGACGGCTACCTCGAGAAAATCGAAGCGTTGATTGCAAAGTTCCCCGGTCGAATGAAAGACCTACGCGGTCTGCTGCAAGCCAATCCGATCTTCCAGGATCGCACGATCGACGTCGGGATTCTGAGCGCGGAAGAAGCAGTGCAGTGGGGCGTAACCGGTCCTGCGCTGCGCGCTAGCGGCATCGCCTACGACGTGCGCAAAGCGTTCCCGTATTCGGGCTACGACCAGTACACGTTTGATATTCCGACGCGCACCGAAGGCGACGCGTACGCGCGCTTTCTCGTACGCCTCGACGAGATGGAAGAGTCTATGCGCATCATCGAGCAGGCGCTCGAAAAACTTCGCACGCCGGGCCCGTTTGCGATCGACGATCCCAAGATCTTCCCGCCGCCCAAGGAGACGATCGCGCTTTCCATGGAAGCGCTGATCCATCACTTCAAAATCGTAAGCGAGGGCTTTCGTGTCCCGCCGGGCGACGTTTATCAGTCGGTTGAAGGCCCGCGCGGCGAGCTCGGCTACTATCTCGTGAGCAATGGCGAGAACCGTCCGTATCGCGTGCGCACGCGCCCGCCGAGTCTCTACAATCTGCAGGCGCTCAAGGGCATCGCGCCCGGCAATCTCATCGCCGACCTCGTCGTCATGATCGGTTCGCTCGACCCCGTCTTCGGCGAGGTCGACCGATGATGTCATCTCGCGCGTTCGCTCGTCCGCATCCGGTCTTGCAGCCGCGAGGAGCGCCTTCGCGAGCGAATGTCATGGGAGCAGACAATGAGTGGTACCATGGAAGCGTTTGATTTCGACGGGCTTGCGAGTGAGCTCAAGCCGCGGTGCGAGGCGCTGATGGCGCAATACGAGCACGCTCGCTCGGCGCTGCTGCCGATCATGCATCTTTTTCAAGACCACCAAGGCTACGTGTCGCTCGATGCGATGGAGTTCGCGGCGCAGCTGCTCGAGATCACCCCGGCCGAAGTCGAGTCGACGGTCTCGTTCTACTCGTTGTTTTTCCGCAGGCCGGTCGGCAAATATATGCTGCAGGTGTGTCGCGGCTTGATGTGCGAGCTGCGCGGTGCCGAGGATATCATGGCCTATTTCCGCGAGAAGCTCGGCATCGGCCATCTCGAAACGACACAAGACGGGCTCTTCTCCTATGAAGAAGTGGAGTGTCTGGCGGCGTGCGATCGCGCGACGTGCATGCAAGTGAATCTGGAGTTCGTGTACGATCTGACGCCGGCGATGATCGACGACATGCTCGCAGGCCATGCGCGCCGGCACCTTTGCGGTCAAGCCGCTGGTGCAAACGGCGCAGCCCGGCCGCACGTGGAAGGTCAAGCAAGATGGCGAGGTTGGTACCGGCGGCAAGTCACCGGGTACGCGCACCTCGAGCGATCCGAATAACGCAGGTGGTGTCGGCGATGCGAGCGGCGTGATCATGCTCGATAGCTTTGTCGACAAGGGGATCTCGTTCACGGGGCGCTCACGCGAGCGGTTCGTGCGCGACGCGCGCGGCGTCTCGGAGATCATTGATGAAGAAGGTGGCGTGCTAAATGCCGGTCACTAAGGTGTTGACGGCCGGCATCGGCGAGGCCAACTTGCGCGACATCGACGTCTACCGCGAGCGCGGCGGCTACAAGCAGTGGGAGCGCGCGGTCGTCGAGCTGACGCCGCAAGCGGTCTTTGAAGCCTGCGATAAATCCGGGTCTACGCGGGCGCGGCGGCGCGGGATTTCCGACCGGCCGCAAGTGGAGCTTTTTACCGAAGGACGTCTTTCCGCGCTATCTCGTATGCAACTGCGACGAGGCCGAGCCCGGCACGTTCAAAGATCACATGCTGCTCGAGGAGACGCCGCACTTGGTGCTCGAGGGCATCCTGCTCGGCGCGTACGGGATCAATTGCCATCACGCCTTCATCTATATACGCGGCGAATTCAAGCGCGGGTACGAGATCTTCGTGCGAGCGCTCGAAGAGGCGCGCAGCGCCGGCCTGGTTGGCAAGAACATCTTCGGCAAGGGCTACGACCTCGAGGTTACGGTGCATCGCGGCGCGGGCGCATACATCTGCGGCGAAGAGACCGGGCTGCTCAACTCGCTCGAAGGGAAGCGCGGCGAGCCGCGCTTGAAGCCGCCGTTCCCCGCGGTCGCCGGGCTCTACGGTGCACCAACCGTCGTCAACAACGTCGAAACGCTTGCGTATCTCGTGCCGATTCTCGAACGCGGACCTGAGTGGTTTGCTGCGGTCGGCACCGAGCGCAGCAAAGGCTACAAGATCGTCTCGATCTCCGGTCACGTGCAAAAACCGGGCAACTACGAAGTTGCGGTCGGCACGACGGTGCGCGAACTCATCGAGATCGCCGGCGGCTTGCTGCCGGGACGCAAATTCATGGCGGTGCAGCCGGGTGGTGGTTCGTCGGCTGCGATCTTCGAAGAGCACCTCGACTATCCGTACGACTACGAGTCGATGGCGAAGGCCGGATCGATGATGGGTTCGGGGGCGTTCACCGTCTTCGACGACACCACCGACTTTGTAAAAGCCGCCTTCAACCTGCTGCGCTTCTACGCGCACGAGTCGTGCGGACAGTGCACGCCGTGCCGTGAAGGCGGCCATTGGCTCGAGCGCGTGTTGCATCGCTTTGTCGAAGGGCGCGGGATGCGCAGCGACTTGGAGATGATCAAGCGCGTCGGTCACACGATCACCGGTTTGAACCTCTGCGCGCTCGGTGATTCGATCGAACCGTTCTTGCTTTCGGTCTTCAATCGCTTCCCCGAACAATTCGAAGCACGCCTCTTGAAAGAAGCCATCGAAGCATGAGCGATCTCGTCAAGCTCACGATCGACGGCGTGCCGGTGGAAGTTCCCAAAGGAACGCTCCTGGTTGAAGCTGCCAAAACCGTCAAGCAAGAGATTCCCGTCTACTGCTATCACACCAAACTTGGACCGGCGGGACTGTGCCGCGTCTGTTTGGTCGAGATCGAGGGCATGCCGAAATTGCAGATCGCGTGCAACACGCCGGTCGCTGAGGGCATGGTCGTGCACACGCGCAACGAGAAGGTCGATGCCGGTCGCGGCATGATCCTCGAGCTTTTGCTCGTCAATCACCCGCTCGACTGTCCGATCTGCGACAAGGGCGGCGAGTGCGATCTGCAAGATTACGCAATGGCCTACGGCCGGGGCAGTTCCGACGTCGCCGATCCGAAGTTGAGCAAACCCAAGGGCGTCGATCTCGGACCGACGATCGTGCTGGACGAAGAGCGTTGCGTCGTCTGCCAGCGCTGCGTGCGCTTTGACGACATCATCGCCGACGAGCGCCAGCTGATCGTCAAGGATCGCGGGCACAACGATATCATCGCGACCGCAACCGACTCGCCGTATAACCATCACTTCACCGGCAACGTCACGGAGATCTGTCCCGTCGGTGCGCTGACGTCGAAGACGTATCGGTTCAAATCGCGGCCGTGGGATCTGCGGCGCACCCAGACGACGTGCACGCAATGTGCCGTCGGCTGCCAGCAGTTCGCCGACGTGCGCCACGGAACCGTGCTGCGCACGATGTCGGTCGAAAACGACGATCGCTATTCCGACAGTTGGCTGTGCGACCGCGGCCGCTACAACATCGGCTTCTATGAATCGCCCGAGCGCATCATGCAGCCGCTCTACCGCCGCGAAGGCGGCTTCGTGCAGATCGGCTGGGACGATGCGTTTACGTTGTGGGCGCGGGCGATCAAAGGTGCAGGCGGCAACGCCGGCGCGATCGGCGGCGGCCGCCTGTTGAATGAAGAGGCCTATCTGTTGCAACAGGTCTTCCGCGCGATCGGCGTGCGTAATCTCGATTGGCGCGGCGGCAGACAGCAACAGGCTTCACCCGGTGCGCGTGGCGGCGACTACGCGGCGCTCGAACGCGCGAACGTCGTGGTCGTTGCGGGGCAATCTTCGCCGGCCGAACTGGCGCCGGTCATGTGGCTGCGCGCGCTCAAAGCCAAACGCGCGGGCGCGCGGATCGTGCACGTAACGCAGGCGGATGTCGCTGCGGCATTGGCGCAGATTCAAAGCGGCGCAAAGGTTGCAATCGTGTGGGACGGTGTCGACCTCGAGCTTGGAAAGGCGCTTGCGGATGCATCGAACGGACTCGATGCGACGACGTATATCGCGAGCGAACAGCCCAATGCGCGCGGCGCTGAAGCGATGGGCATGCTGCCGATCCACGGCGGGATGGACGCGGCGCTGATGTTCGATGCGGGTCGCAACGGCAAGCTCGCGGCGCTCTCACTCTTCGGCGTCAATCCGGTGCGCAACGCCCCGGACGGCGATCTCGTGCGCGCAGCGCTGCATGCAACCCCGTTCGTAATGGTCAGCGAGCTGTTTATGACGGAGACCGCGCAGCTTGCGGATCTCGTGCTCCCCGCGAAGGGCGCCTTCGAGAAGAGCGGCACCACAATCAATCTCACCGGTGACGTGCTAGCCGGTGCACGCATCACTCGAAGCACAGCCTGGTCCACTCTCGGATCTGGAGATGCTTGTCGGACTCGCGCAGCAGTTTGATCTGACGCTGCCGACGATCGAAGAAGTCGACGCGGCTGTTATGGCCCGTGCGCAAAGCCCATTTGCGGGCGCGTTCGGCGATGCGTTGTATCACAGCGGCGCGACCAACGCGCAGGCAAGAGCGCCGCGCACGCTTTGGGACGGCGGCGGCACGGCCGCACATGACGCCGGCGTTGCCGCGTTGCGCAGCGCCCTTCGACAAGCTCAGGATGACACGGTGACGGTATGAGCGCGCTTGCGACAATTCCCGATTGGATCGTGATCCTGATCAAATCGGCGATTCTCTTGCTCGTCGTCGTCACGACCTTCGCGTACGCGATGCTTGCGGAACGAAAAGTGCTTGGTTGGATGCAGCTTCGCCCGGGTCCCAATCGCGTCGGCCCGTGGGGGTTGTTGCAGCCGGCGGCCGACGCGGCGAAACTGATTCTCAAAGAAGATCTCACGCCGAAAACCGCCGATCCGCTGATCTACCGTCTGGCACCTTTCATCTCGTTGCTCACCGCCTTTTCGGTGTATGCGATCATCCCGTTCGGCGCGAGTGGGGCCGGGTCGCCGTGGGCCATCGGCGACGTGAATGCGGGCATCTTGTTCTTGCTTGCGATTACCTCACTCGGTGTGTACGGTATCTCGCTCGGCGGCTGGGCCTCGGGATCGAAGTATCCGCTGCTCGGGAGCGTGCGCTCGACCGCGCAGATGATCAGCTACGAACTCGGCATGTCGCTCTCGTTGATCGGCGTGCTGATCCTCGCTGGTACGACCTCGCTGAGCGGCATCGTCAACGCGCAGTACACCTGGTGGTTCATCGGGCCGCAACTCGTCGGCTTCATCATCTATGTCATCACGGCAGTGGCGGAGACCAATCGCGTCCCGTTCGACTTGGTCGAGGCGGAGACCGAACTCGTGGCCGGCTTCCACACCGAGTACTCCGGGCTGCGCTTCGGACTGTTCTTTATCGCCGAGTACGTGAACATGCTGACGGTCTCGTGCATTGCCTCCCTGCTGTTTCTCGGCGGCTGGAACGCACCGTTCGGCCTCGGCGGCGCGCCGATCCCGGGCATCGTGTGGTTTATTATCAAGGTCGCAGCGTTTATGTTCTTCTATATGTGGTTGCGCGCGACGTTGCCGCGCTTCCGGTACGACCGCTTGATGGCGTTCGGCTGGAAAGTGCTGCTTCCGATCGCGACGCTCAATCTCATCATCACCGCGATCGTCGTGGCGTTTAAGGGCTGATCAACTATGCGCAAACAACTCTACAACGTCGGCGCGATTCTCAGGGGGCTTGGCATTACGTTCAAGTTCATGTTCGCCAAGCGCCCGACGATCGAATATCCGACGGTGAAGAAACAACACGCGCCGCGTTTTCACGGTCTGCACGAATTGCGCCGCTATGAAGATGGCAAGGAACGTTGCATCGGCTGCGAGCTGTGCTCGAGCGCATGCCCGGCCAACGCGATCACCGTCATCGGCGCGGAGAACACGCCGGAGGACCGCACTTCGCCCGCCGAACGTTATGCCGCGCGCTACGAGATCGATGAGTTGCGCTGCATCTTCTGCGGGATGTGTGAAGAGGCGTGCCCGACCGACGCGATCGTGCTCACCCCGCGTTTCGAGATGTCGGATTACCGTCGCGGCTCGTTCATCTACAGCAAAGATCGATTGCTCGTGCCGGCCGACGCCGGCGTCGGGGTCGCTCCCGACGAGCGACCGAACGGCATCCCTGCGGATCTCGGGCGCGTTGCCGACGTAAAATCGACCGTCGATATCACCGCAGGGTACGAAGCGACGCATCGCGGCATCATTCTCAAGACGCAGCGGCGAGGACTCGCGGGATGATCGCGTTCTGGGTGCTCGCGGTGATTTTGCTCGCGTCGGCGGTTTGGTGCGTGACGGCGAGCAAACCCGTGTATAGCGTCGTCGCGCTGCTGCTGCATTTTGCCGCGCTGGCTGCGACCTACCTCACGCTCAACGCCGAGTTTCTCGCGGTGATTCAAATCATCGTGTACTCCGGCGCGATCTTGATCTTGTTCCTGTTTGTCATCGCGCTGCTTTCGAGCGGCGTCTCGGCGTTTGCTGCGGGACCCAATCGGTTGCCGAAGATCGCCGTCCCGGCGGTTGTGCTCGTCCTGATCGCGCTCGGTTTCTTGACCTGGGTGCTCGGGCGCACAGCGGTGCTGACACCGCCGGTCTCGCCCGGTGGTTCGCCGATTGGCCCGGCGGGTAACGCCGATGTATTCGGATCGGTTGGCGACTTCGGCACGGCACTCTTCACGACGTATCTGCTGCCGTTTGAAATGACGGCGCTCATTCTCATGGTGGCGGTGATCGGCGTGGTGCTGCTTGCCGGCGATCAAACGCCGTACGTTGCCACGAAGAAGCGAGCCGAAGAAGTGCGCCGCGAGATGCGCGAGGCGATCGTGCGGGAGGGTGGTCAGTGAACGCCATGACCGTCCCGGTTTCGTACTACATCACGCTCTCGGCAGTGATCTTTTTCATCGGCGTCGCCGGCGTGATCGTGCGACGCAATCCGCTCATCATGCTGATGTCGATCGAATTGATGTTCAACGCGGCAAACTTGCTCTTCGCGGCCTTTGCGCGCGCGTGGTGGCACAACGCCGGGCACATCTTTGTCTTTCTCGTGATTACGGTTGCCGCGGCTGAGGCGGCGATTGGTCTCGCAATCGTGGTCACCGTTTTCCGTAGCGCCAAGCACGTCGACGTTGACGACGTCGCGCTGATGAAAGGGTAACCGCGTCGATGTTGCATCATGTGATGGGTGTCGACGGATACTATCCGACGCTGCTTACGCTCTGGCTCTTGCCGCTGGCGGGTGCGATTATCAATTGGGCGTTCGGCCCGCAACTCAAGCGCTCGGCTGGTCCGCTTGGCTCGGCGGTAATTTTTGCGTCGTTTGTCGGCACGGTGCTCATGTGGCACGCGGCAACGCTACACTCGGGCGACGGCGCCGTCGGCGCGCATCAGGCGCTGTTCAGTTGGATTCCGGGTTGGGACTTCGGCCTGCTGATCGACCCGCTCGCGCTCCTGTGGACGCTGATCATCACCGGTGTCGGTTTCTTGATCCACGTGTATTCGATCGGCTACATGGATGGCGACAACGCATTCGCGCGCTTCTTTGGCTACATGAACTTCTTCGTGTTCGCCATGCTCACGCTCGTGCTCTCCGACAACTTCGTCGGCTTGCTCGTCGGTTGGGGCCTGGTCGGCTTGGCCTCGTACTTCCTGATCGGCTTTTGGTTTTTCAAGCCGTCGGCTGTCGCCGCTGCGCGTAAGGCCTTCGTCATCAATGTCGTCGGCGACGTCGGCATCATGTTCGCGATCTTTGCGATCTTTACGGCGGTGCACTCGATTACGTTCGGCGACGCCTTTGCGTTTGCGGGCTCCTATGGGACGCCGCTGCTCTTTGTCATTTGCATCTGCCTCTTCATTGGCGCGGCCGCGAAGTCGGCGCAGATTCCGCTGCACACCTGGCTGCCCGACGCGATGGAAGGCCCGACACCGGTCTCAGCGCTGATTCACGCTGCGACCATGGTTACCGCGGGCGTCTATCTGGTCGCGCGTTGTGCGCCGCTCTGGAGCCAGAATAGCGATGCGCAGGTGCTGGTCGGGACGATCGGCGGCCTCACCGCGCTCGTCGGCGCGATCCTCGGTTGCGCGCAGTGGGACATCAAACGCATTCTCGCATACTCGACGATGTCGCAGATCGGCTACATGATCATGGGCGTCGGCGTCGGCGCATATGAAGGCGGCGTCGCGCACTTCTTCACGCACGCATTCTTTAAGGCGCAGCTCTTCCTGGGTTCGGGCATCATCATTCACGCGCTCCACGACGAACAAGACGTGCGTAAGATGGGCGGGCTGCTGCGGAAGCTGCCGTTTGCGTGCGGTTGCGATCGGCACGGGCGTGCTCGCGATCTGCGGCATCCCGGGCTTCTCGGGATTCTTCAGTAAAGATCAAGTGATCTATGGCACGCTCGTGCACGGATACGCGTGGCTCTATGCGCTCGGCATCGTCACGGCCGGCATCACCTCCTACTATATGTGCCGGCTGTTCTTTGTCACGTTCTTGGGCACGTATCGCGGCGACGTCGATCCATCTGCCCTCGGTATGCGCCATCCGGAGCTGGCGGGAACATCCGCAGCGAGCCACGATGCGGACCACGTCGAACATGCACAGAATGCGCAGTGGTTCATGATCGTGCCGGTTGCCGCGCTGATTCCATTTACCGTGTTCGCCGGCTGGCTCATGTTCGGTGGCGAGAATTCGCCGTGGATGCATTTCTTCGAACAGCAATTCCCACATCCGGCACTCGCTGTGCCGGCGGTGAGCGAGACGCTCACGACGTGGATCGTCTTGGCGGTCGTGGCAGTCGGCATTGGCATCGCATACATCCGCTACGCGACGGCGGGGGCACAGATCAATGCGGTCCCGCGACTGCGCAACGAGTCGATCCACATGCCGGCGATCTTGAGCAACGCGTTCTACTTTGACGCGGCGCTGGACTGGCTCTTCGTAAAGCCGTCGGAGTTCTTGGGCCGGTTCTTCGCGCGCTGGCTCGATCCGCACCTGATCGACGGTGCGGTGCGTGAAACGGTCTTTTCGGCGCAATGGCTCGGCGCGCTGACGCGTTCGTTCCAAACCGGCCTAATGCGCTCGTATGCGTTCATCTTGGTCTTTGGCGCCGCGTGCTTCGTTGTCTACTACGCGATCGTCGCGGGAGGCTTCCGCTAATGTTGGCGCTCGCGTTGATCCTGGTCCCGATCGTTGCCGGCCTCGTGCTGCTCGCGCTGCGTGCTGACAACACGACCGTCTACAAGATTGTGGGTGCGGTAATTGCCGCGGCAACGTTCGCCGGTGCTTTGCTCGCGCAAAGCGGCGGCGCAGAATTCAGCATGCGCTGGCTCTCGCGTCCGTTCACCTCGGCGCTGCATTTCGGCGCGACCGGCATCTCGATCTGGCTCGTGCTTCTGCTCGCGCTCTGTACGTTCAGTGCGATCCTTGCGGTCAACGTGCCGCGTGCCGGCGCCTTCATCGGACACTTGCTGATCCTCGAAGGCACGATGATGGGCCTGTTCCTCGCAAAAGATCTCTTGGTCTTCGCGCTGTTCTGGGATCTGATGCTGTTGCCGGTCTTCTTTACGCTGATCGGCTGGGGACGGCACCACGCAACGGCGTGGCGTTACTTCATCTACAATTTTGCGGGCGGCCTCACATTGCTGCTCGCGACGGCAGCGTTCGGCGTGCTCTACGGCTCAACCGATGTGATCGGGCGCGCGGACGTACACGTCATTGGGTCGTGGGTTCCATGGATCTTCGCCGGCTTCGCCTTTGCGTTTTTGGTGAAGACGCCGGTGTGGCCGCTGCATACCTGGATGCCGCTCACCTATGCCGACACGCCGCCGCCGATGGTTGCGGTGGTGAGCGCGGTGCAATCCAAAGCCGGCCTCTACGGTTTTATCGCGATCGGTCTCGCGCTGATGCCCGACTACTTGCGCGACGCTGCGCTGCTGCTGATCGTGCTCGGTGCGATCTCGCTGCTTTACGGCGCATTTACCGCGCTCGTGCAGACCGATGCAAAACGCGTGGTGGCGTACTCATCGCTCTCGCACCTCGGATTGATCGTCATCGCGATTGCATCGTTCAACGTGATCGCACTGCAGGGCGCGCTGATCTACATGATCGGGCACGGGCTCTTCTCGGCTGCGCTCTTCCTGATCTTGGGCTATGTAGAATCGCGCGAGGAGACGCGGTCGCTGACGCGCCTGGGCGGACTCGGAGCGCAGAATCCGCGTCTGGCCGGCGCATTGTGCATCGCCGCGCTCGCGGCGCTCGGCTTACCCGGGCTCGCCGGTTTCGCCGGGGAGATCGTCATTCTCACCGGCGTCTACCAAGCCGGGTGGATCTTGGGCGTGCTCGTTGCGTTGGTTGCAATTGTGCTCGCGGCAGCGTACATGCTGCGACTCTACCAAGGGATTATGAACGGCCCGCAGGTTGCCGATCTTCCGGTGCGCCCCGACCTCTCGTGGATCGAAGGCATTGCCGTTGCACCACTCGTTCTGGCGCTGTTGCTCGTCGGCATCAACCCGCACGCGCTCACGACCTTTGCGCAAGGATTCATCCGATGAATATTACGGTCACGGGCGCCGATTGGCTGGCCGTTGCGCCGCTCACCATTGTGGCGATCACGGCACTGCTCGTCTTGCTCGGCGATCTGCTCGCACCGAAGAACGTCGATCGTTCGCTCGCGATTGGGATTGCGATCGTCGGATTGATCGTTGCGGCGTATGATTGCACGCTCGGCTACGGGCACGACTACGCGGCATTTGGCGGCGCGTTCATCGTCGGCGGCTTCAGCGTCGTCTTCCAGGAGATCATCCTAGTCTGTGCGATTGGCTCGATCGCACTGTACGCAACGATAGGCGCACCACAGCGAGTCCCCGGCGCGATCGCGCTGATGCTGTGGTCGACCTGCGGCGCAATGCTGATGGCCGGCGCGGGCAATTTGATGACGATCTTCCTCGGACTCGAGCTGCTCTCGCTTGCGCTCTACTGTCTGTGTGGACTCGCCGACCGTCCAACGTCGCGCGAGGCGGCGCTCAAGTACCTGATCCTTAGCTCGACTGCTTCGGCGTTTATGCTCTATGGTATGGCGTTGCTCTTCGGCGCGAGCGGAAGCGTCGCGCTTGCGGATCTCGTGGCGCCCGCGCTTGCAAGCAATCCGCTCTTATGGATGGGCGCCGGCTTGTTCCTGATCGGCATCGTCTTCAAGCTGAGCCTCGTCCCGTTCCATACCTGGTCGCCGGATGTGTACGAAGGCGCACCGTTGCCGGTGACGGCGTTCATGAGCGTTGCCACCAAGGCCGCGACACTTGCGGTCTTCGCGCGCTTTATCTATGCTGCTTTACCGGCTGGAGTGGAACCGCGTTTGCTGTTGCCGATTTGGATCGTTGCCGCGATCTCGATGATCGCCGGCAACGTCGGAATGCTCGCGCAGCACGACCTCAAACGGCTGATCGCATATTCGGGCATCGCGCAGGCCGGCTATATCCTTGTCGCGCTCGCGGGCACGACGCCGCTCGGTTTGCGCTACGCGATCTACTACATCGCAGCGTACACGTTCATGAATCTTGGCGCGTTCGCGGTCGCTGCGCTACTCTCCAACGACGGCGAGCAAGGTTCGACGCTAGCGAACTACCGCGGACTCGGGCACCGGCGCCCCGTCACCGCCGCTTTTATGACGTTCTTCCTTCTCGCGATGGCCGGTTTGCCGCCGACCGCAGGGTTTTTGGGGAAGATCTTGATTCTTTCTACCAGCGTGAACGCCGGCTTCTCGTGGCTTGGTGGCGTGCTCATCGCCGGCACCGCCATCTCCCTCTACGCCTATGCTAAAGTCATCGGCGCCATGTATTCGCACGATTCGCAGCACACACACGAGGTGCGTCCGTTTGCACCGCTTGCATGGATCAGCGTCGTGGCATGTTTCGTGCTGCTGCTGGTGATGACGTTCTATCCGCTTACGCCGAGCAACGTACTCCCGCTCGTGCGATGAACGCGCAGAGCGACGTCTTTCGCGCCCTCGGTGACGTCGTCCGGACGATCCGTGCACGCCTGGATCGCGCGCTGCAGCGCTCGGGGTTGCGCCTGGGACAATATCAAGTGTTGCGGCATCTGTGGGAAGAAGATGGCCTGACCCCGCGTGAGATTGCCGATAGGCTCGCGGTGGAGATGCCGACGGTGACACGGACGGTGCAGCGCATGGTGCGCGATGGCCTCGTCGAGCGGCAAGCGCACCCGGACGATGCGCGCTCGGTACGTATTTACCTGACTAAGCGTGGTCTCGACCTCCACCCGCAACTCGCTGAAATCGTCGCCGACCAGACCGAGCACGCGCTGCGCGGATTTTCACCGCAAGAGCGGGCCGCGTTCGTCGCCATGCTCGAGCGCATCGCCGAAAACGCTCGCACGGAGGAGTGACGCGTTCGGGTCACAAGCTGCGCCGCTCGTGCGTGAAAGGTGTAAAATGGGGTCTAAAGCGAGGGAGGGCCCGAGATGAACCATCGCGCTGTCGCTTTCGGGATCGCTCTGGCCGCGGTAATGATGCTTGCAGCCGTGCCGGTCTGTGCCGCCCGCGCGGCGGCTGACCAGCCGCCGGTGTACGTCGATCCGACCTACGATGAGAATACGCTCAACGGATTTCCGTCGGATCCGGCAGGTGCAATCCGCGCCACGCGCGAGCTCATTGCCTCCGGCGACATGCCGGGAGCGATTCGCAAGCTCTCGATGTACGTGGCCATCCATCCGGGCGAGATCGCGACGCGCCGCTTCCTTGGCGACCTGTATTTCCGCACCGGGCAGATCGCGCGTGCGCAGTTTGCCTACGAAGAGATTCTGAAGTTCGCTCCCAACGACAAAGAGACGCACAATCGCCTGGGGACCGTCTACGCGGAAGAGAATCGCGTCGATGACGCAATCGTGCAGTTCAACGCCGCGCTCCCCGGCACCGACTCGGTCAACGATCTGGTTGACTTGCATCTGCGCAAGGGCGACCTCGACAAGTACGAAATCGAAGTGCAGAAGATGGCCCGCGATTTTCCCAACGACCCCGGCGTTCAAGCTGAACTCGGACAGGTCTACTACGCGATTCATCAGCCCGCGCAATCGGAAGTGTATTACAGCCGCGCGCTCGATCAGGATCCAAAGGACCTCACCGCGCTCAACGGCCTGGGGCTTTCGTTGATGGACATGCATCGCTACGACGACGCGATCGCCACATTCAAGCAGTGCCTCGGTGTCGATCCCTATTCGTTCCAGTGTCAAAACAACATGGGCGCGACGTACCTTGAAGCCAAGCGCATTGCTGAAGCCAAGATCGCGCTCGACAAGGCGTTCAAAGATGCGCCCGAGCGTGCCGAGACATTCGTCAATTACGGCTATATGGCCGATATGCAGGACGATTGGCAGCGGGCCGTGGCGCAATACGCAAAGGCAATAGAACTCTATCCGTACTTGCGCGAAGCGTATATCGATCTGGCGCTCGACTACGAACGCCATCAGCTCTACGTGCTCGCGCAAGCCGTGCTGCTCAAGGGCATTGCCTCCGTGCACGACGACGGTCGGCTACATGTACTTCTTGGTGACGCCTACGAAGCGCAAGGTGATAAGACGGATGCACTGGCGCAGTTCGAACTCGGCAAAAAAGGCAGCGATCCAACCGCGATAGGCATCGCAACCGAGCACGTCAGTCTGCTGACGACCTCGTCGGCAACGGGATCACCCCCGCGCTAGCGGATTTATCGCGGCGAGCAGGTCGTTCACCAAGAACGGTTTGGGAAGCGTGCCGTCCCAGCCGTCCGGTGTGCTCGTACCGACCCCGATGAGACGTACCGGAATCTGACCGAGCGCCGCGCGCGTTTCGCTTGCGCCCGCTGTTTGCGCATCGACGACGATGACGTCGCCGGCGCGTGCGCCGGTTGCAGCGTCGGCTGCTGCGCTCACTTCGCGCACGCGAAAACCGCGGGCACGCAGTTCGAATGCGGTAAAGCGCGCGAGCCGCCGATCGTTGGTAAGGATCGCGACGCGGCCGGGGCCATCGCTCTGCATGTTTTCGATGGCCGGCAGGGTGACCGTAAACGTACTCCCCGTGCCGAGCGTGCTCTGCACGGCTGCCGTGCCGCCATGCCGTTCGACGATCGTTTTTACGATAAAGAGGCCCACGCCCGTACCGTGGATTTTGCTTTTGCGTGCATTCGAGGCGCGGGCAAAGCGGTTGAAAAGTTTGCCTAGATCGTCGGGCGGAATGCCGATGCCCTGATCGTTAACGGCGATCGTAAAGCCATTGCCCGCCGCGCGCAGTTCCACGTGCACCGCCTCGCCGCCGGGCGAGTACTTGATTGCGTTGCGCAGCAGATTGTCGAAGACCTGACGCAAGCGATCGGCGTCGCCGCGCACGTAGGCGTGATCGACGGCGAGCGAGCTCTCGATCGTGCGTTCCGCCGCGACTGCTTCGATCGCCGATCGTAAGACGTCGATGACGTCGATGCGGTCGTCGGCAAGCTCGAGCTCACCGTACTCGACGCGCGAAAGCGCGAGCATGTCGTTGGCAAGCGTCGCGAGCCGTTGCGCATTCGTGCGAATCGTTTTGGCGGCATCGGCCGCTTCATCGCCTTCGAGGAATCCCTCTTCAAGCAACTCGGCGAATCCGACGATCGAGGTCAACGGGCCTTTGATATCGTGCGCAAGCGTTGCGACGAGATCCGCTTTGAGCTGGCTGATCTGTACGACCGCGGCGCGCTGTGCCTCGAGTTCGTCGAGCGCGGCTGCGAGCGAGCCGCGCAGCCACGCCCGGTCGGCGGCAGCGAAAATTGCGCGCGCGAGCGACTCGTCGTCGCCCACGACGACCAGCGGTACCGGCCGCATCGCTTTGGCGAGGGCTTCGACGCTTTTTTTGTCGTGCGAGCCCTCTCGCTCGACAACGACCACGACGTCGGCCAGGCGCGGATGGGCGAGCACGTCTTCAACCGACGGCGCCGTTTCGAGCTGCAGCGAATCGCCCTCGGGAAGCGTGCGCAATCCCTCGGCGAGCGTGTCATTGCCGATTACCAGCACATGCAGTGGTGTCACGTTGTTATTTGCGCTGCCTCTCGCTGTAGTATTGCCCACGCGGCTTCAACGTCGCTACGCGTCGTCCGGAGATTGCCGATGGCCAAGCGCAGCACGTAGCGGCCATCGAGTTTGGTGTGAGAGATGAACATCTCTCCGGTTGCGTTGACACGATCGAGCAGACCGGCGTTCAGGCGTTCGAGCATAGATTCGTCGTCGATTCCGGCGGGGTGATAGCGAAAGCAGACGAGCGAAAGCGGATGCGGCGCCATAGTCTCCCATCGAGTCATCATCGTCGATCCATTGCGCGAAACGTTGTGCGAGCGCGATGTGACCGCGCAATCGTTCGCGAATTTCGTGTGCGCCGAGATGGCGTAATACGAACCACAGCTTGAGCGCACGAAAGCGGCGCCCGAGTTGTATCCCGTAGTCCATATAGTTGCGCACGTTGCCATCGGTGGTGGTGAGGTATTCGGGCACCAAACTAAACGCGCGTCGTACCGTCGCTTCGTCGCGCAGGAACAACACCGAGAGATCCATTGGAATGAACAGCCACTTGTGCGGATTCACGACCAATGAGTCGGCGCGCGTGACACCGTCGAGCAGGTGCGCGTGCTCGGGAAGCATTGCCGCGACACCGGCGTAGGCGGCATCGACGTGGAGCCAAATCTTCTCGCGAGCTGCGATGTCGGCAATCGCCGGCACGGGATCGATCGAGCTGGTCGACGTGGTGCCGACGGTCGCGACGATCGCGAGCGGCAGCATGCCATGCGCACGATCCTGCGCGATTGCGCGCTCGAGCGCGGCGGGATCCATGCGGAATGCGTCATCGCAGGCGACGGCGACGACGTTTGCGCGTCCGATGCCCAGAGCAATCGCCGCCTTCTCGATGTGTGAGTGCGTTTGCGCCGTCGCGTACACGCGCAAGGTGGGGAGATCGCGTCCGGTCATCCCGTCTTCGCGGATGCCCAGACCGAGCGACTCGCGCGCGGCGGCAAGCGCGGTGAATCCGGCGACCGAGGCGGTGTCGTAGATGATGCCGGTCCACGTATCAGGCATGCCGATCAGGCGGCCGAGCCAACGCATCACGACCGATTCCAATTCGGCGGCGGCGGGCGACGTGCGCCAGAGCATCACTTTCACGTCGAGCGCGGCGACCAATGCTTCGGCGGCGATTGCGGCGGGTGCTGCGCTCGTCGCGAAGTAGGCGAAGAAGCGCGGGTGGTTCCAGTGGGTGATGCCGGGAACGATAATCTCTTCGAAATCCGCCATAATGCGCTCGAACGGCTCGCCCTTTTCGGGGGCCGCTTCGGGCAGGGCAGCTGCGACCTCGCCGGGAGCCAGCGCCGGCAACACGGGATAGCGCCCGGGCTCGCTCAGATACTCCTCAATCCAGCGCCCGACGCGTGCAAAGTCTTCTTCGAACGTACGCGCCTGTACCACAATGGTGAGGGTTAGCGCCGGGCGTGGGAGAAGCCCGCCAGGCTAATCAGAATTTGACAGGAGTCCCACAGCATGAACTACCGCACGTACCCGCATTCCGACGTCACCGTCAGTGAGGTGGGTTTTGGCATGTGGACCACGTCGACCGGGTGGTGGGGTGAAAAGACCGACGACGAGGCAGTGCACATGCTGCATGAAGCGCTCGACCTAGGCATCACGTTCTACGACGCTGCCGATACATACGGCAACGGGCGCAGCGAAGAGCAACTTGCCAAGGCGTTTGCGCAGCGCCGCGGCGACGTCGTGATCGCGACGAAGTTCGGGTACGATTTCTACACACACGCGAGCGATCGGCGCGGCCAGATGGAGCTGCCCCAGGATGTTTCGCCCGCATTCATTCGCAAGGCGCTCGACGAATCGCTGCGCCGCCTCCAAACCGACTACATCGACATCTATCAGCTCCATAACGCCAAAATGGAGCACGTGCACGACGAAGCGATGTGGACGACCCTCGAAGAGCTCAAAGCGGCCGGCAAGATCCGCATGTACGGAATTGCGCTCGGACCGGCGATCGGCTTTCTTTACGAAGGCGTCGATGCGATAAAAGCGCACAACGTCGCCTCGCTCCAGGTCATTTGGAGTTTGCTCGAGCAGTTCCCCGGCGATGCGCAGATCAAAACGGCGTATGAAGCTGGTTCCGACACCGGTTTTATGATCCGCGTGCCGCACGCGAGCGGAATGCTCGAAGGACACTACACCGAGGACACGGTCTTCGCCGAGAACGACCATCGCCGGCATCGGCCGCGTTCGTGGCTGATCAACGGCATCAAGAAAGTCGAGCAACTGCGTTTCTTGGAGCGGCCGGACCGCACGCTCGGCCAAGCCGCGATTCAATGGCTGTTACACGAACCACGGGTAATGACCGTGCTCCCGAACATCTACGACAGCACGCAGTTACGCGAGTTCGCAACCGCGCCGCTTTCCGCACCACTTACGAGCGACGAGCTCTCGAAGATCGACGCGCTCTACGCGAGCAATTTCGGAATTGAGGAAGAGCCAATGAAGTTCAAAGGCACGATGACACGCCAAGAAGTATCGGCGTAATGGCGCACGAGCTCGTGACGACCGATCAAGCGCCGGCGCCGATCGGCCCGTATAGCCAAGCGGTACGCGTCGGCAAGACGCTCTATTGCTCCGGACAAATCGCGCTCGATCCGCAGAGCGGCAACCTGGTCGACGGCGATGTATCGGCGCAAACCGAGCAAGTCGTAAAAAATCTCGGCGCCGTGCTTCGCGAAGCCGGTTTCGATTTTGGCGACGTCGTAAAAACGACGATCTTCCTGATCGACATGAACGACTTCGCCGCGGTCAACGCCGTCTACGGTCGCACCTTCGACGCAATCAAACCCGCCCGCTCAACCGTCGCCGTCGCCGGTCTTCCCCGCAACGCCCGCGTCGAGATAGACTGCATCGCGCGGAAGTAAACGCGCTGCCTTGTCATCCCGAGCGTAGCGAAGCGTAGTCGAGGGATCGCTCACGTTCGATCCGTCGCCATGCTCCGTTGGTGCTAAGCGAAGGCTCGAAGTTTTGCGCCATTCGCAGGATGCGAACTTCCTCTAGGTGTGGCGCAAAACTCGCGCAGCAGGAGCGGCACACGATGTGCCGCGAGGAGCGTCTTCGCGAGCGACAACGGTGCTTGGCGACGCTGCAAATTGCTAGTGCCGGTCCCTCGACTACGGCGCTTCGCGCCTACGCTCGGGATGACAAGCGGAGCGCCTACGCTCGGATGACAAGGTTAGTACAACTTCAAGTACGCCTTGTGTTCCCAGGGGTGCACGGCGCGGCGGTAGCTTTCGTACTCGGCGAGTTTTGCATCGCGGAACGCGTGGTAGATGTGATCGCCGAGTGCTGCGCGTACGACTGCGTCTTTATCGAGTTCGGCGATCGCTTGACGCAGTGATTTCGGCAATGTGCCGATGCCGCGTTCGTGCCGTTCACGATCGCCTAGGTCATACGTGGAGCCGGCGAGCGCGGCACCTGGAAGCACGCTGCGTTCGATGCCGTCGGCTGCCGCGCCGAGCAACACCGCGAGCGCGAGATACGGATTGCACGCCGGATCGGGGCTACGCATCTCGATGTGGCGCGGTCGACTTGCCGGTGGAACGCGGACGAGCGCGTTGACGCTGCGTTCCGACCACACGGTGTAGATCGGTGCGTCCCATGCTGCCACGAGCCGTTTGTACGAATTGACCGTGGGATTGCAGATCGCGGTCGTCGCCGGCGCATGTTCGAGCAACCCTCCGACGACGTAGAGCATCGTCTCCTCGTCGGCATCATCGCCCAGCACGAACTCGACGTGGAGTCCGCTGCCGGCGCGTTCTTCGAGTGGCTTGGGCATGAAGGTGGCATCGAGTCCAAAGCTCGCAGCAACGTGCTTAGCGATCGTGCGCAGCGTGAGCACGTTGTCGGCCGCGGCGAGCGGATCGACAACGGCGAGATCGATCTCGTGCTGACCCGCACCAATTTCGTGATGCGCCGACGCAACGGCAATGCCCATACTCTGCATGGCGGCGACAATCGCGCTTCGGGTATCTTCGCCGCGGTCGTTAGCCGAGAAGTCGAAATAACTTCCGACGTCCGAAGTCTTGGTGCCGCCTTCAAAAAGATAGAATTCGACCTCGAGGCCGATCGTGAGCTTTGGGAGTACCGCATGAGCGCGTTCGACCGCACGTGCGAGCGTCGAGCGTGGACATCCCTCAAATGGCGAGCCGTCGGGCATCGCGATATCGCACAACAGGCGCGCCTCGGCGCCGTCGGCACTCGACCATGGATAGATGGCGAATGACGCGGGGTCGGGACGGAGCACCATGTCGAGCTCCTCGCCGCGCACGAATCCGTCGATCGATCCCCCGTCGAAGGTGACGCGTCCCTCGAGCGCTGCTTCGAGTTCGGTCGCGGGAATCGACACGTTCTTGCTCACGCCGAAAATGTCGGCGAAAACCAGCCGCACGAAGCGCACGTTGCGCTCCTTGGCCATCTTGATGACGTCGCGTTTAGTGTTGGTTGTGGAGTGCATCAATCGCAATCGCTAAGCGAAGAGTGAGTTGGTCGTGGGTGCTGTCGAGCGAGCGTCCCAAAATTTCATTGATCTGCCGCAGACGATAGAAGACGGTGTGGCGGTGGACGCTGAGGTCAGACGCCGTCGTCTTCACGTTCTGACCGGTCGAAAAGTAGAGGCCGAGCGTACGTTCGAGTTCGGTCTGGTGTTTTTCGTCGTAGGCGCGCAACGGCGCGAGCACGCCGCGCGCGAGGTTCAAAAGCTCGTCGACGTTTGCGCCGCCATAAAGGAGCGGATACGCACCGAGATCGTCAAACGCCGCGACGCGACCACTCCCGTAGATACGTCGCGCGATCGCGAGCGCGGCCTCCGCGGTCCGCAGGCCACGTTGCACGTCGAGCGCGTTGGTGCTCGCGCTCACCCCGCCCGCAAGGCGCAGCCCCGGTTTGCGCTTCGCGGCCGCCTTCGGTAACAGGAAGGCGGCGGTCTTAGCATTCTCTGCATCGACCTCGCGTGCAGCCGGCATGAGTACGACAACCGTCACGCCGCGTTCGATGATCCCGACGTCGGCTTCACTCGAGCGAAACGAGTCGGCGCAAAGTGCGCGCAGTTCGGCGAGCGCGCTCGCGTGATCTTCGTCGGCGCCGGCTTCCGCTTCAAGCGCAATGCACACATAGTGCGCGGCGAGCGCAATGCCGCGCGCATGCGCGTCCTCGCGTGCCGGCCCGAACTCGTGATACGCGCCGCCGAGCAGGCGCTCCCAAAATGTGCGACGGCGGCTTCTGCCGCCGTCGGTTTCGCGCGCAAGCTCAAGCGCGATCGCCGAAGCGGCGAGGCGGACGATGTGTATCAGGTCCTCATCGACGCCCGCGGGGCCCGGGAAGACTGAGAGATAACCGAGCTGGTTCGAACCCGCAGCGATCGGCACGGTGTGGGCCGAGCCGTTGCGCAGCCCGCGAGCTGTCGCGGGGAGGCTGCCCCTTCCTGCGGTCGCCAGATGGCGCCACTCCGCATCCTCAACCAGCACGCCGGCGCCCACGGCCTCAGAAAGATGCGCGGCAAGCGCTTTCGCGCCGCCACCCGCCGAGGCAACGCGTGCAAAGTCTTCGGCAAACTCGACGATCCGGTCGGGGGTCATCGGCGGACCCTTCGGCGAATTTGACGATAGTTCATACAGATGGACCCGAAAGTGCTGCGCGAGGCCGTTGCCTCGATGTACCAGGATACGCCCGACGCCGTCGTGCTTTACGATACGGACGGGACGACTATTGCCGCGAACGAGGCGGCGCAAGCACTCACGGGATACGGTCCGCAGGAGTTTATCGGCTCGTCCTACCGCACGCATGTAGCCTCGGGAGACAAATCGCGGGTGGAAGTCGCCCTGCAAACCGCGCTTGCGGGCGGTACCGATCACTTCGACACGAGCGCCAAGCATCGCGACGGCACGGTGATCCCGGTCGAATGCTACGTCTTTCCCGCGCGCTTCAACGGCGAGATCGTCGGCATCTTTGCGCAGGCACGCGACATCGTCGCGTTGCGCTCGGCGGAAGCGTCGCTGACCATCAACCAAGAGAAGTTCCGCTCGCTCTTCGAGTACCACCCCGACGGCATCATGGAACTCAAGAGCACCGGCGCGATCTCACGCGTCAACGTTGCGCTCGAAGGCGAGACCGGATTTCTCGGCGAGCGCATCGTCGGCAAGCCGTGGACGGAGCTGATCGCGCCCGAGCGGCGCGATGCGGCCGACGATCTGCTACGCAGTGCGATGCGCGGCGAAGCCGGTGAGGTTGACTCGCTGCTGCTCGACCGGCTCGGCAATCGGCTCGACGTGCAACTCAAGATCGTTCCCCTGCACGTTTCGGGGAACATCAACGGCGCATACGCGATCTTCAAGAACGTTGGAGCACAACGTGCCGCCGAACGCGACGTCGCTGCGCAGAGCGAACGCTTGCGGCGGCTGGTCATGGTTGCCGCATCCGGTGATGAATCGCTGGATGAACAGATCGATGCGGCGCTCGGTCTTGGCGTGGAACTCTTCGGCTGGGACATCGGCTACATCGCGCAGTATCAGCGCGACCGCGTGCTGCTGCGCAATGCCTCGGGCGAAGCCGTGCTCACCAAGGGCACGATCTTTCCCGCGCGCGCATCGTTCTCGCATCACGTCCACGAACGGCGCGGCCCGTGCTTTGTTCCCGACATGGACGCAGCGGAGTACCGCGACGATCCCGTGCGCGCGAGCGCGCCGTGGCGTTCGTACTTCGGCGTCCCTTTGACGGTTTTCAACAAGGTCTACGGGGCCCTCGTCTTCGCGGGGCGTGCGCCGCGCGAAGAGAGCATCGATCCGAGCGAGCGCGACTTGGTGCAGTTGATCGGCCTCTTCGTGTCGGCCGCGCTCGAACGCGAAGTGCAAAGCGAGCGGATCGAGCAGCTTGCGTTCAACGATGCGCTCACCGGGCTTCCCAACCGCGTGCTCTTCAACGATCGCATCGAGCAGACGATTGCAACGGCGCGCCGGTACGATCGCGGCTTTGCGGTGATGTACCTCGACGTCGATCACTTCAAGCTGATCAACGACAAATACGGGCACAACGTCGGCGACACGACGCTGCAAGAAGTCGCGCATCGCCTGCGTCTCGCCACGCGCGAGAGCGATACGATCTCGCGTTTCGGCGGCGATGAATTCGTGATCTTGCAACCGATCGTCGATGGGCCAAGCGATGCTGCCGACCTCGCGCGCAAGCTCAACGTTGCCATGCAGGAGCCGGTCGTGATCGACGGCGTGCCGCATAAAGTGCGCTTGAGCATTGGGATCGCGCTCTATCCGAGCGACGGCCAGACGATTGAAGAATTGATGGAAGCCTCGGATCGCGCGCTCTACCGGGCGAAGAAGGAAGGCCGCAACCGCTGGTGCTTCGCCGACGCGGAAAACGCGCGGCGCACGCTGACCAAGCCCCGCATTATCCGCCAAGAAGCTGCGGAATAAACTGTCCCGCGACGTAGTATAGCGAAAGCGCGCCGATCACGACCACCGTCGTCCAGGCGATCGTGTTGGCGAGGGGTCCGTTGGTGTGCGCACCCATGACGGACTTGCGGTTGATGATGATCAGCATGAGCACGAGTTCGAATGGGAGCAGCACACCCTGTAAGAGCTGAGCGAATAGGATGAACTGCAGTAGCGGTAGGCCGGGAATGAGCACGAACCCCGCACCCAGCAGCAAGCCGGTCGCGAAGAGGATGAAGAAGACGGGAGCTTCGGAGAAGCGGCGATCGATCGCGGCTTCGAATCCCAGCGCCTCGCAGACGATGTAACTCGTGGAAAGCGGCAATACGGTTGCCGTAAACAGCCCGGCGTTGAGGATGCCGAGCGCGAAAATCAAAGCGGCGGCGTCTCCCGCGAGCGGCTTCAGTGCAACGGCGAAATCCATCGCTGTTTGCGGATTGAGTTTGGCCCCGTGCTGGTTGGCAATGAAAATGGTAGCTGCGTTGGCGATGATCATGAACCCCGCGAGCGCGATCGCGAGGATCGACCCGTTTGTCACGTCGATGCGCGTGAAGTTCAGATCCTCGGTCCGCGATCCTTTCTCGACAACCTGCGATTGTAAGAAGAACTGCATGTACGGCGAGATCGTCGTACCGATGACAGTCACTACCATTGCAAGCCACCCGGCCTCGCGGAATTCAAAGTGAGGGATGAGCGTGCCGGTTACGACTTGATGCCAATCGGGGTGGGCGAGCACCGCCGACACGATGTAGGTCAGATAGATCAGCGAGAAGATGACGAAGGCGCGTTCGACAATTTTGCTATTGAAGCGCAAGACGAAGAGAAAGACGGCCACGAGCGCGAGCGGCACGCCGATATAGCGTGAGATGTGGAAGTGTTCAGATGCCGCAGCGATGCCGGCAAATTCGGTTGACGTAATGAGCGTGTTGATGAGAAAAAGCACCAACATAGCGAAAACCGAAATCCGTACGCCGAAGCCCTCGCGAATCAGTGCCGCAAGACCCTTCCCCGTGACGCAGCCCATGCGTGCCGACATCTCTTGCACCACGATCAACGCTACGGCCAGTGGAATCATCAGCCATAGAATGTCGTAGCCGAACTGCGCGCCGGCCGAGGAGTACGTCGCGATGCCGCCGACGTCGTTGCCGGCTGAGGCTGTGACGAATCCCGGACCCAGAACGGCAAAGAGCAACAGTAACGATCGCCACCGCGAACGCCGGCGCGGCGCCTCAGCCGGCTGCGGCGGCCTCAGCCTGCGACGCTTGCACCAGGATGCTGTGTACGGCGATGTGCGGTAAACTTTGGAAGTTTGCGCGCGATCTCTTCGGGCATGATTGCGTCGATCGCGTCATCGACCGTGACGATACCCAACATCTTGCCGTGCTGATCGACCACGGGAACCGCGAGCAGATCGTAACGCGCGATAATTGCCGCCACGTCCTCCGAGGACATGTCGGGGTGGATTGTCACGAGGTCGGTCTCCATTACGGAATCGATCGACTCATGTGGATCGGCGAGCAGAAGCGTGCGCAGTGAAAGCGCACCGAGGAGCGTGTCGGTCTTGTCGACGACGTAAAGATAGTAGATGAATTCCGAGGTTGGTGCGATCTCGCGGATCTTTCGGATCGTGGCTTCGGCGCTGCGGTGCGGATAGATCCAGGTGTAGTCCGTCGTCATCAAGCCGCCGGCGGTATCTTCGGCGTACTTCACCAGCGCACGCAGCTCGCTCGCCGTATATTCGTTCATCTCCGAGAGCAGCTCGTGCTGTTGTTCTTCGTCGAGTTCGGAGAGCAGATCCGCGGCGTCGTCGGCGTCCATCTCCTCGATGATGTCGGCCGCGCGTTCGGTGCCGATGTCTTCGATCAGCGAACGCTGCTTGTCGGCATCGAGATGTTCGAAGGCGTCCGCTGCGGTTTCGTCGTCGAGCTGACTGACGACCGCGGCCGCTTCACGCGCGGAGAGATCGCTGATAATTTCGGCGAGCTCGGAGGGGTGCAGGCGCGCGAGTTTGTTCTCGGTGACCGAGAGATTCACTTGCGTGGGGTTGGCGTCGCGGATCGGCGCAACCGAATCCCAGGCGATCATCGAACGGGGGATCCGGCGATAGATCGCCGGCGTAAACCGCTTACCGAAGGATTTGAGACCCAGCCGGCGCAGCAGTCCCGCGACCCCCACATCCGCGGCAACCACGCGAAGCCCGTCGCCCGCTCGCGCGATCTCGAGGTCATTGATGCGGACGACTTTGCGCCCGTCGACGTCGACGATTTGCTTGTCGAGTAAATCGGCGATGAGCAGTAGTGCGCTTTCGGCGGGAGGCGCGGGCTCGGCCGGCGTCATCGTGAGTTGGACCGTACCGTTCGGGTCGATGGTGGCGATGGTCTCAATCGGCGCAAAACGCGGGCCTTGCGAGGTCTTGATGACCAGCCCATCGATGCGCGGAAAGACGTCGTCGGGCTTATTGACGAGAAAGTCGCTGACCTTGCCGATCGGGATCTCGTTGACCGTCACCCTACGGCCGACGAGCTCCGAAATGAAGCCCTCGGTGAACGCCATACTTCCTAAGTATAGCAACACGGCGAAGCGTACCCGCACGATGCGGGTGAAGGTTCGGAGCACAGGACGTGCGACCGACCGAAGGTCGGCCGAACCGTCTATGCGATGAGGGCTTGGATCAGCAGGGCGGTCATGATCTTGCCGTTGCTCTGGATCTGCGAGAGCACCTCGCTACCGACGCTGGTCAAAATCTGCTCGCGTGTGTAATCGGTGGTCGCTTGACCCACGTTGAGATCGGCGATGTTGCTCGCCGACGCGCTGAGGTTTACCGCTGTCGTGTTATCGCCGCTCTCATCGGCGCCCATCGCGACGATCTGCGCACCGATCTGCGCTTCATTTGTTGTGATCGTTGTCAGTGCGGTCTTCACGAGGATTTGCGAATAGGAAGCAACGACGTTGTTACTCTGCGCGGTCGCGACGACCTGAGTGCCACCTGATCCGGGGACGATACTTATTTGTTGCGGCAAGAGACATGAAACGTTCGAGAGACCGAGCGCATTCGTGTTCACCGTCGGGAGGGTTATGCCAAGCGTTGTTCCTTCGTCGCCGCCGTCGTTGATCGTGAGTGCACGACCATTCGATGCTCCGGTCGCTCCAGTTATGAGGAAGGCTTGCGACGCGCCCACATCCTGCTGGGTGATGTTCCCAAACGTGTAATTCAAGATGTTGGTTGTGCCGGCCGGATCAAAGAGCGCAAGTGTTCCAAACGGCGCGTTGCCGGCGCCGGCCGGATATGCCGAGATGTCTTGATAATACGGTGCCGACCCGAAGCTTGGATCGGTGCTGTATATGTCAGTTTGAATCAACACGCCGGCGCCCGGAAACGGTACCGTACCGGTATCCGGATCGACAACGTTGTTGCCCTGAGCAATGACGGTGAAGACAACATAGGCCGGTAGATTGAAGCCGCCAACTGTCGGGATCGCCGCACTCGTGATGAGCGGCCCCGGGTTTCCGGGACTGTTGGTGACTCCGTTGGAGTTGACGACCTGCGGCGAACCACCGTTTGGCGACGCCACTTGCGTGAGCGATGGGTTTGATCCCACCGAGGTATCGAATGCCCCGTTGAGCAGGGTTAGACCGTTGAAGTTCGTCTTCTGGCCGATCGTGTTTATCTCGGTCAGCAGCGAATGTATTTCCGCTTGGATGTTTTGCAGATCCGTGCTCGAGTTGATGTCGCTATTCGCTTCGACGAGCAGGTTGTTGATCCGTACGAGGATGTTCTGTGTCGCTTCGAGCGCCCCGTTGGCAACATTGAGCGCGTTGACACCGTTCTGCACGTTGCTAGCGGCTTGCTGGAGGCCGCCAACTTTACTCGTGAGATTGGTCGCGATCGCGTTACCGCTGGGATCATCCGAGGCGTTGTTGATCCGTAGCCCGCTTGAAAGCTGGCTTACGGTCTTCTCGAACGCACGTTGATTGCGGTCGAGGTTGAGGAGGACGTCATCCGCTCCGATCTGGACGTTCATTCGCGTGCTCCCATCCTATGGAGCCTGCAATGGAGCGCGGATCGGCAGCGGCCACGCGGACGTGCGGAAACAATCGAGCGGATGTGCTGACGCTCGATGTGGAGCAACGTACCGATGGCCGTGATGGAAGCGGGCTGACTGTGCGTGCCGGGGACACAAGCAGAAATCGCACGAGAGACTCCGTCTTTCGCGCGCATTAACCGTCCGTGTTTTCTTTGAACCTGCGAGCCGTTCCGAAGAACGAAATCGCGGCTCCCCAGCACATCCATGAATGAGGTAGGTTTCCTCCCTGAAACGTCCCTGTACCACTTCTATCGGCAGTCCGGCTGGAAAAGTTTGGGCCAAAGGCCATAAGGAAGGTTAAGAGGCCGGCCTCGGTTTTCCGAAACTCAAGAAGAACCATGGGCCGCCTTCTTCAGATACTCGGCTGCGTGCTGATGCTCGCGGCAGTCTGCGCTGCTGTGGGCGGCGCTGATCGGGCGGATGCCGAAATATTGGCACCCATCGCCCGAGCCATTCAGGCTGCCCTTACGCACGCTGCGAACGCCACACCCGCGCCCAGCCCGACGCCGACACCGGCGCCGCGGCACGCGGCCGCGCAGCGCGGCGGCCCGATCGAGTTCAACATTTCCGGCAGTCTGTCGCTGGGGGCCAACTCAGAGGCGAGCGCCTTTGGACAGAACGTTATATTCACGCCGTCGCCAAGCCCGAACGCCTCGAGCACACCGGGGCCGTTCCCGTTTCAGCAGGGCTCGCAAACGAGCGAAAATCAGGCGGAGCTGGGCGCCGGCCTTACCGCAGACTTCTCGCGCCGTACCGCGACGACGCAGACCAGCCTCCGCGTCCCGTTTGGGTTCTCGCTCAACGGTCAGTCGAACATCGGCTATGCGCAGTTCCTGTACTCGACACCGAAGTACTCGCTGGGCTATGGGTCGCAGGAGCTCCTCGCGCTCGGCCAACTGCAGTTGGGTTTCACGCTGCGGGGCTTTTCATTTATAGTGCCGCAGCGCTACGGCCAGGCGACGTTCTTCGAGGGGCCAGCTTATGGGGCCGAGGAAGAGATCGTCCGCCTCGATGGTATTCTGATCCAGCAGGCACGAGCCGGTGCACTTTACGAGGGCGGCTTCGTCTACGCCGACGGGCCCATCACGGGATCGGCCAAGACTCTCACGTTCGGCACGGCGCGAGGGGGACGCAACCTCGATCTCATCTTCGAGGGGGCTTGGCAGAATCGAACCGGCGGCGACGGCTCGCCGCATGGGATCGCCTTTCAAATGCGCCTCGACGACTTCGCGCAAGGCGGCGGATGTTCGGCCACATTGCGCGGAGTCCCCGATCAGTTCGTGTCATTCAGCGCCGGTGAGATCTTCAGCGATCGCTACGCCGACTTCACGTGTCACGGTTCGCGCGTTCCGGCGTATTTCGATGTGAACTGGGAAAAGACAGGCGATGGGCTCGACGGCGTCAACGTGCAGACCGTCGCGACGCTTGGGTATTCTCCGACAATTAAAATCGGCGGACTGGCGTTCAACTTGATTCATCAAGCTGCCACGAGCCAAGGAGAATCGCTCACGTCGAACGGTGCTTCCGTTGCGATTTCTACGCAACTTTTTCAAACCAGCGCGCTCATCGGTGGGAATTATCAAAATACTGACGACGCCGGATCGACCGATATAACCGAGTCGATCTCAGCGGGTTTGCGTCGCGCGATCGGCCGTCATTTCAGCTTCGGTATCACGGGGCAAATCCAACGCCAATCACTCGTCGTGGCGCCGCCTAGTCCCGATGCCATGGCAACCCCGACCGTTACTTTGGGTCCGGCGCTGACATTGCAAAAGGGCATAGCGTTCGATTTTTCGGAGCAATTGCGCAAGACGACCGTACAATTCGGCGAGACGATCACACGTACAATCTCCGCTACCAGTAACGCGATTCAGCACACACCGTTGATCAACCTCACGCGTCAGATCTCGCCGGTTATCTCGATCACGACGTCGTTCGGCTATCAAACCCTACGCGATTCGATAAACCCCGCTTCAAACGGACACTCCCGGGTCTTTTCTATCTCACTGAACGCGCCGTTTAGCTACGGCAATGCCAACGTAACCGGACGCGTCGATCCACGGTTGCCGGCAACAATTACCGGCCGCGTCCTGCTTGCAAGTTCGAATGCAACGGGACAAGGCGCCTCGTCGAATTTCGCAACATTTTCCGGCAGCGGCGGTGTCGCGAATGTGCTCGTCACTCTCGACGGAAAGGTCGTGCAGCGTACCGATGTGAGTGGCGGCTTTCAGTTTTCATTCGTGTCGCCAGGCCAACATCAAATCACGATCGACAACGCGTCGATTCCGCGGGGATTTACCGCGGCTCTCCCCGTGCAAACGATCGTCGTGCAAGGCGGACAGGCGGCGACCGTCTCCTTCTCGATAGGCACGTTTGGCGGTATACTCGGGCACGTCTACGGCAGTGACTCATCGGGAAATCCGCTCCCGCTTTCGAACGTGCAACTGCGCGTCGACGGGGGCGCCTACGCGCAAACGGACACGAGCGGCGCGTACGGCTTCGGCGGTCTTCAGCCTGGACAGCACGAAGTCACCGTGATTCCGCAGAGTGTTCCTGCGACTGCCGATTTTGCGCCGGCGGATCTGATACAAAAAGTGAGCGTCAGAGACGGCGGCTACACGACACTCGATTTCCACGCCCAATTGCTTGGTTCGATTGCCGGTACGATCGTCTACGGCAAGGATATGGAAAAGCAGGCGGGGTTGGGTGTGCTCAATGCCTATGTTGTTGCTGAACCTGGCGAACATGCTGCAATCGATCAAGACGACGGGAGTTTTATCATCGACAATCTCGCGGCAGGTGACTACACGCTCTCGGCCGATCCCGAAACGATCGGGGCGGGTCTGGGCGCCTCCCCTGAAAGCATAACGGTACACCTCGCCGCCGGCGAGCACTACAGCGGCATCCAGTTTCTCGTCGGTCGCTTCGAGAAGAAGGTTGTGTTCTCGATCCTCTCGGGCAATGCAACGCCGGCTCCGACGCTGCCGGAAGTGCGACTCAGCGAGACACGCTTGCCGCTGCGCGGCACGACATATGTCGCAATCAATGCGCCGGAAAATGCCGCTGATGTCGTGGCCACGGCGTTTGGAAAACGCGTCACGTTGGTGTACGACAAGGGCAGCGAGAAGTGGACCGGCGAGATCGAGGTCCCGGAGAAAACTGCCGCGGGTCAATATCCGGTGGAGGGAATCGTCCATGGGACGCCCGTTACGACGAATGCAACGCTGACGGTCGATCCGAAGATGCCGCTCGCAATCGTGCAATATCAGCCGAAGAATGCGCCGATCGGAGCCACCGTAACGATCCGGGCGAGATTCCTCGTCGACGTCCATGCGGGTGAGACCATTACCTGGTCCGACGGCACGACGACCGTGCTTGACAAACCCGTTACAGGCCGTGTCTTTACATTCCGAAAGCTCCTAACTTTACTTCCGCTACACGGTGCCTTATTAACTCCCCACGGCAGCATACCGATAGTCTTGTTGTAACTCGCTTACTCGCTGGGCAATGGATGGCACCCTTCGCGCATGGCAACTAGGAATACAACGTGCGGCCAATGAGCAGAAACGGTCCGCGTATGCGCGGAGTAGCCGCAATAGCATTTGCTGCAATTGCTTCGGTGGCTATCGCAACGGCGGCACTCGCCGGCGGTGGCGTCGCTCCGACACGCGTAAATCCGGAACCGGTCCAGCCGGTCACGGTGCGTCCGGTGACGCTTCCCGCAGCCACGTCGCGGCCGAACGGATCCACTGCGCCGACGCGTCGAGGGCTGCCGCAGCTACGCTGCGCCAATATCAATTGGAAGTCGCTGCATTCCGGCGCGCAAGTTCCCATGTCATGTTTTCCAGCGCTGCCGGCAAAAACCGCAAATAATACGGCCACGCGCAAGGCCACGGTGAAGGGCGGGCACTATCGCCCCTTAGCAGCGACCGGTGCAACCATCGACCTAACTGCCGGCGCAAATTGCGGCACCCAGGGTGCGCTGTACTCGATCGGCTGTTCGCTCTCGTGGATAGCGACGAACGACGCCGATTGGAGCGCGGGCGACAGTTACGCTGACTACCAGCTCTTGCCGAACTCGACGACGGCAACGCTCGTCGGCACCAACGGCTACGCGGCGGGCGCCCCCACTACGCACACGACCGTGCTCAGCGTGCAGGGCACGTATGCATTTTTCGTCTACGATACGACAGCGCAGGTGATCGTTTCGATCGTCTACGTGAACGCAGGCCAGGCGTTCTCGATCGGTGTCTACCAAGATCCGTATCACACACAACCGTCGTATCAGTACAACGTCAACACGAGCAGCGCGGCATACATCTATCTTCCGAACGTGTCGACCAACGATACCTACGTCGTGTACATCGAATCGACGTCGGTCAATACGTTCTGTGTCTACGTCACGCCGAATTCGACTCCGGCTCCGTATTCGCCGAGCCCGCCACCAACCGGTGCGCCCAACGCCCTGATCTGCAATCCAGCCAACTCGGCGGGTATCGCGGCGCCAAGCGGCCAGCTCTCGCTGACGTGGTCGCTCGCCAATTCCTACCCGGCCGGTACGTATTCGATCGTCGTCTACGACAAGACCCAAGGCATCACGCTGGGGCAGGTCCAGGTTTCGATCACCGGCTTCCAGCAATACGGCTTCGTCCTCTTCCCGACGCCCGCCGCGGCCCCGACGCCGGCAGCGCCGGCGACGCCGTCGAGCACGCTCTTTGCGTGGGATAGCGTCAACGATCAATCGACCGGTGGAATCGTCGCGACGGTCCCCAATCAGGTAGCCGGCACCTATCGCATGACGGCAAGCGACCCCGACGGCCAAGTCGTCTACGTCGGCACGACCAACACGATACCGGGCACCTGTACGCTGGTCAATAACACGTCGCCAACCTGTACAGCCACCGCGACGTTCCAGTTCTCGGCTGCGAGTCCGACGCTGAACAGTCCGGGCACCTACCCGAACAACATATGGACGATGCAGCTGTACAACCCGGCCACGAAGGTGGTCGAAGCGTCACAAGCCTTCCAGATCATGGGCTACAGCCTGCAAACCGAGTTCCTCGTGGGCGGCGTGACGCAGCAATCGCTCACGTGGATCGACGGCACCAGCACGAACTTGCCCGCGAGCATGGTGTTCAAGAACACCGCAAACATCAACTATCCCAACGCCGCCGATCCGATCCAAGGCATCGAGTACACGACGGGTCCGGCAGCGACGCTGACCAACGCCGGCGGCTTCAAACCGCCGAGCGGAACGACGGGCTACGGGATCACGGCTGCGCTCGCCGGCTGCGCGGGCGCCTACAACACCGTTGGCTGTTCTAAAGTCGTGGTAGATACCTCGGGCAACAGTTGGACGGTTACCGTGTATTGCAGTATTAACACCGTCACCGCTCCAGGCTTAAAAGATCAGTGCGTGATCACGCTGTTCCCGCTCGGTCAGGCTACTTTGACCGCGACCAATTCGATCACGGTCAGTGGACTCACGTTTTACATGCAGGGCAACGCCGGAGGCTGGGCATGCTTCGCGGCGCCCTGCACGACCGCAACTACGATCCTGCCTGCCGACGGGTTGAGCTGGTCGAGCACGAGCGGGACATCGAATGCATGGACACCAGTCTATTTTGACGATACCAACGCGGCCTTGGACGTCGCTGCACAGGCCGTGTACATCGGCTCGGCCACGTTCCCCGCGAATACGTCGCGCAACGTCGTAGCGGTCGCCACGAATCCGCCCACGACGCCGTGGACCAACACGCACTTCTATCAGTCCACCTTTGCGCAAGGCGAATATCAGAATAGTACGCCGTTTGCCGCGGCCGCCGGGCGTGAGAACGTCATGGCCGTGAACCTCGTGGGTTGCACCGGGAGCGGCGCTCCCGTCTCGGGATGTACCGCGGGATTGAGCTATGCCGCAGGTGAGGTCGGTATCACGTTCCCGAGTTCCATCAATGCATCGCAAATCACCGTCGATCCGAGCGAACCGGTAACGCCGGCGGGCAAGTATTATGCGCTGGCTACGACCGGCGGCAATGCGTGCTTGTATCCGCTGCCGCCCAATTCGGTTTGTCTCAATCCCGGCGCGAACACTCCCGCCGGCGTCGGAAGCAACACCGCCACCGGCATCACCCAGGGAAATATCACGCAAGTCTGGCTCGATGTGCCGGCATCGTCGTCGTCCTACATTTCGCAAGAACTGGAAATCCAAGTCTGGGATAACGTCAACTTTGGGTGGGCGGCAACGTCACTGACCGGCTATACGGAAACGCCGGTTGTCGGTGGCGGCGCTGCCGGTTCGCCGGTGGACAGCCTTTCGCTGCAAGGGTTCTCGCTCAACAGCAACCTGATGGCGGCGCAGTTCAATCCGTCAACCGTTTCACCGGGTGCAAGCACCACGAGCTACTCGCTGACGTTCGGCAACACAACGACGGCTGCCGACGCCAATCCCGACCCGATCGATGCGGTCGTGATCGAGCAAGCAACAAATTCCGGCTGGACGATTAACGGCGTGCCGACCGTCACCGGCGTGCCGACGGTCAACAGTTGGAAATATTGGACAACGCAGAGCCCGGCCGCGAACACGCTAGAGTACATGTTCGGACTCACGGCGTGTACGGCCCAGCAAACGACCTTCAATGCGAGCGCGCTCGCGCAACCTGCGCAGCCTCCAACCGGCCCAACCTATCCGTCAACTATTCAGAACGTGCTCGGGCCGTGTACCGCAGCGCAGGAAGTAAACGCCCTTGCTCAGGGTGGGATGGCTACGATCAACTTCACGCTCAATAGCACTGCGACGGGCACCCAAACGTTCTACGTGTATGCGCATGGCGCAAACGGCGGCGGCTGGTCCGCGCCGAAGGTCGTCACCGTGACGTCGTCGTCGAAAACCGCAAGTGCGAAACTGTTCTCGGTGAAACAAGGCGCAACCGACGCGAGCTGTTCGACGACCTCAAACGTTGCCACCAATACCGTGGCTACCGTTTCGAAGTCACCAAACTGCTTTATTTACGAAGTGACCAATACGAGTTCGAGCGGTCAGAACATCGCCACGACCGATATTGCGCTGCCGGCATTTGATATCAACGGTCTTGCGACAAGTACCGGCGATTGGACGCTGGTCGGCGCCCCGATCACGCAGTACGTCGTGCTCGGACGGATCAACGCCGGCACGTTTATCACTACGGGCCTCCCGGCCGGCTGCGCTATCAATCTGGTAAACACGACGGATCCGACGCCCGGCAGTGCGGCCGGCCGGATTGAAGTGAGCGGTTGTACCGGCTTCGCGACGGGAACAAATATTGCGGTCGAGTTCGTCGCGAACACGCCGAACACGGAGAGCGATAGTTATTTGCTCCCTGCGACGATCGACGGTGCCACCTCGGGCCTTGCTTGGACCGGGTCGGACGAAGTCTCGGTGGCGTTCTCGCTCGGCCTCTCGATCAGCGTCGATCCCTCGAATCCTGGACCGGGCAATTCGCATCCCAGCGTGGTCTGTAACCCTGCCCAGTGTACGTTCTCGGGCGAAACGGTTAACTTCGGCGAGTTCGCAGCCGGTACGACGATTACCGGCACCGACGTGGTTCGCGCGACCGTGATCTACGAAGGCTCGACCGTCGCCGCAACATGCCCGGTCGGAGCGGGCACCGTGGCGAACACGTGGCAGCTTCAGGTCGCTGCGACTGCCAACGCTACGACCGAGCTCAACACGTCGGTCGATACCACAAACTCTTCGACGGGCATTACCTACGGGACCGGCGTCGGGACCTACTTCGAACCAGTTCCCGCGATCACGACCCTCGCGTGCGGTAACTACACCCTGAATACCGATTACGACGTCCTGCAGAACTTCCGCGTGCAAAACGGTGCGGACGTCTCAGGCCATCAGGTGACGATCACCTACACATTAATCGGCAACTAGACAATTGTTGAGGAAATGTAAAGAAGAGGCGTCGCCTTCGCGCGGCGCCTCTTCTTATGCCGAAAAATCATCTATCCAGCGCTTCTTTACGGTCGCACTATGCGTTTCTTTACGCCGCCTGCACCGTGCGCTGCTTAGTCGCACCTTGAGGCTGCCGATAAGTTCTATGTACCTACTAACTGCTTGCCACGGATGGCACTCTCGCGCAATGGTGAAAGGATCATGAACACTAAACGCCTTGCAGCGCTCCTAACCCTGGGCGCTCTTCTCTCAACCGCAGCCCCGGCTCTCGCCGTGGCCCCGACCGGTACGGTCAATGTCGAATGGAACTACGCCATCACGGCAACCCTAAACATCTACACGCAAACGTTTGAGTCTGGCTCATTTGGCGCAAGCTCGTCGGTGACACCGGCTGCGAACGACATCTACGTGAATGCCAACGGCGGCGGCGGCCAGTGCAACAACACAGCCAGCCCCAGCAAAGACGGCTCCACCAATGGCCCATGGGCAACCGGCGTCGTGAACTTCGGCCTTGTCGTCGCCGACAGCGTCAAGTACACGAACTGCCTCGAAACCAACGCTATCGACGCCTACATCGTCACGAACGATAGCCTTGGTGGCACCCTCGCGGTTCAGGTCACAGCAGGCGCGCCTTCGGCCTACGACACGGCCGCGAACGGCTCGCTCATCTGTGTCCTTCCGTCCAACGTCTGGAACACGACGGGTAACACCGCGTGGGCTAGCTCAGCTCGCGTCGCAGCGGTGTCGATGCTCAGCACGACGGCGTGCTCGAGCGGCACAGCTGTAACGTCGACCTCGGCTCCCCTGCTCGCCCTGACCAAGGCCACGACGGGCTCGGACATCCTCCAGGATGCACAGCTCAACATGGGCCCCCAGATGCAGAGCGGTCCGCAGAACGTGACGCTGACCTACACGTTCACAACCAACTAGGCTAGCAGATAGTAGAGGAAGAGCGCCCTTCGTCGCGGGACCGGATAGCGTCTCGCGGCGAAGGGAAACGAGATATGCAACAGTTGAACAGACTAGCCTCGTTGCTCGTTGCTCTGCTTCTCCTCTTCGGGGCAATGACAGCCCCGGGAGAATCCGTCGGACTCGGTATCACGGTAACTCCCGGTAAGTTCGAAGCCGCGATCCCACTCGGAACCACGTATAACGTTCCGGTCACGGTTACGAACACCACTGATGGCTCGGTCCACATCCTGACCTCTCTTTCGGACTTTGCACTGTCGCTCGGCGGCAACTACGAGTTCGAAAAGATCGGCAGCAGTGAGTACTCGGTACTCAAGTGGGCATCGATCCGGCCGCGTGAATTCGATATCCCAGCAGGGACGTCGCAACAAGTGCAGCTCACGATCGCAATGCCGTCAGACGACAAACTCGCCGGAGAATACGCGGGCGTCGTATTCTTCCAAACCAGGCCCGAGCGACACGGCGGTGGCGTCGCGTTCTCGGCCCGGGTCGCGTCGAAGTTCTACATTACGGTGCCAAACACCGTACAGGTCAACGGCGCGATTACCAAGATGTCAAGTGCGAAGGCCACGAACCGGCAAATCTACCGGGTGCTCTTCAAGAACGTTGGCAACGCCCACGAGTATCTGCGCGGTCAAGTGACCGTGCAGAAAAAAGATGGAACGGTCGTCTATCAAGTGCCGATGCCCGACAACATGTTGGTCGAGCGCGGCGGTGAACGCTTGATCGAGCTTTCAGGTAAAACACTCGGTGCAGGCACGTACCAGGCGATCGCGACTATCGACTACGGCGGCAAAACGGAAACGGGCGGCGAGATCAACTTCGACGTCCACTAACCGGTAAGGTGAACACAGGGAGCGTGTTGGACACTGCAATGAGACGGTATCTTCAGGGAATATTAGGTGCGATCTTCGCCGGCATGGCGTCGATAGCAATCTTGTCCCCGGCCGGCGCAGCGACTGCGACCGGAACCGTAAACGTGCAATGGCATGCCCTGCCGATCATCCACTTCAACCTCTTCCCGAACTACGCGTCGGGTTACGGCTCGGTGATCGCGACGTTCGGCACGCAGCCGGCGCCCACACATGGCCCCGGTGCGACCGGCATAAATAACGGAACTGTCGATTTCGGCACGACGTTGGCCGGTGACACGTATCTCTACAAATATGCTGCGCACTTGCAAGTTACGACCAACGATCCCGCAGGTTTCCTTGTCTACGGTGAAGCGGCCACTGTGCTCACGAACAACAGCACCGGCACGCAGTATCCGGGCCAAGCGCTGTATTACCTGACAAGTAGCACGGGCGCGGACAACAACACCGGCTTTACGCCGGGCTTGCCGTTTAACCAAACGATGGGTACTGTCGGCGGCAGTACCGCAGACGTCGCGGCCTCCCCCGGGCCCAACATAACGTACAGCACCTACCCCGCTCCGATAGCGCAGAACCCTTCGCCGAACGGTGACTTTTACTACGACTATCAGTTCAAGGTGCCGTCCTCGATAACGGTGGGCGGAAATTTCTATCTCTGGATCGTCTACACGGTGGTGGGTCAATGAAGCGCTTGCAGCTCCTTATCATCGCTGTTGGCGCGCTGGTGCTCGCGCTTGTTTTAGCGCAGCCGGTGAAGGCAACGATTCAAACGCAACAGGCGCAGATCGCGATCACGATTGTCGTGCCGGTTGCGGGAACGCCGATTGCCTACGTGCCGCACCAGGTACCTGCCCATGGACAGCCGGTTGTTTCGTCGATTGGCCTTCGACGCGCAGCGTCCGCGTTGCGGCGCCCGTTTCGTGCTGAAGCGCTGCAGTTTGGTTCCAATATCGTCGCGCAAGCGCAAGTCCAGAATCCGCTGCTCGTGCAGGCCGAAGTAACGCCGAATCCCAAAGCGACGATTCTGATCAGTAACACCCCGAGCTACACGTTTAATCCGGGCGTTGCGCCCGGTTCGATCGTGCATGCTACGTGTGCCTTCACGGTTACCGTGAATATGTCAAGCGCATGGTCGCTGGAGGAGGGCATCACAAGCGATTTCTCCTCTACCTTCTTGGGAAAAGATCTCGCAAACGATACGTACAAGAATGCCGCGACGCCGCTCCCGACTTCTACGCCATACATCGTGTATGCCGATGATGGCAAAGTATGGTCCGGATTGGCGAGCGGAACCGCGATCACGACGTACTGCGTCGATCTCACCGTGACCGTGCCTGCGGCGACGACCGATGGCGTGTATTTCACCAACGCTGTCTACACGCTCTTCAATTAGCCCGAGCGCGTGCGCGCACCTGATCCCCTAACCACAGCGCTCTCTGCTGCGCGCGAGGGCGCTGCTGTTTTGTTGGAGCACGCGCATCGGCCGCTCGAGATCGAGGAGAAGGGCCGTCGCGCCGACATCGTCACGGTAGCCGATCGCGCGAGCGAACGCGCCGTGATCGCGCGTCTGCGCACCGACTTTCCGAGCGCCGCGATTCTCGCCGAAGAGAGCGGCAGTACCACCGGTACGAGCGACGAGCGTTGGATCATCGATCCACTCGACGGAACGACGAACTACGCACACGGCTATCCGCTCTATTGTGTGTCAATTGCGTACGAGCGTGCGGGCGACGTGCTCGCAGGTGTGGTGTACGCGCCCGCGCTCAATGAATGTTTTGCGGCCGAGCGCGGCAGCGGTGCGCGCCTCGGCGATGCGGCGATACGCGTTTCGGCCATCGACCGTGTTGCCGATGCGATGGTGTGCACGGGGTTTCATCCCGCCGACTTCGCGCGCAATGCCGCATATTTCGCGCGAGCCTCGGGTCACGCGCAGGCGGTGCGGCGCGACGGCTCGGCGGCGCTCGATCTCGCGTTTGTCGCGTGCGGACGCTTTGACGGATTTTGGGAGTTCGATCTGCACGCGTGGGATGTGGCAGCGGGTACATTGCTCGTGCGCGAGGCCGGTGGTCACGTCACACGTGTGGACGCCCTTCGACAGGCTCAGGGTGACAGGGAGCTTATCGATGCGCGCAGCATCTTGGCGAGCAACGGGCGGATCCACACCGAATTGCAGGGCGTCCTCGCGCCTGAAGATAAGGACGGCCCATGAACGCGCCGCTGATCGCTCGTATCCTGGGTGTGCTCTTTATCGCGGTTGCGGTCGCAGGACTGCTACCGTGGATCGCACCGCTTGCGCCGTTCGATGCGCAAGTCGTCACGCTCGATATGCAGTATCGCATGCTCTTCGGGATCTTTCCGCTCAATATCGCGCACGATCTCGTGCATCTGCTCTTCGGCGTGTGGGGTCTAGTCGCAAGCCTGCGCTTCAGCGGGGCGGTCCTGTATCTCCGTTCCGTTGCTTGGATCTACCTCGTGCTCGTGATCCTCGGCGCGATCCCGATCATGAATACGCTCTTCGGCGTCGTGCCGATCTACGGCTGGGACATCGCGCTGCATTGCGTGATCGTGCTGATCGCCGCGTACGGCGGCTATGGGCGCGGCTCGATCAAACCCGAGGCCCAAGCGCCGGCCGAATAGCGTAGCTTGAGCGCCGTAAGTGCGGCGCGCGCGCTCCAGGCGATAATCCAGGCAACCGGCACGGCGAAGAGCCCGATGTGCAATCGTTCGATCGCGAACCACGTAATCGGCAACACGAGCGCTGCGCACACCAGGCCGACGAACATCGAGAAGCGTGTGTCGCCGGCTGCGCGAATCGGCGCGAGTCCGACCATGGCCCAGCCTTTGATCGGCAGCGTTATCATGTGCAACGCGATCGGGAGCGCAGCGACCGACGCAACGGCGGCGTTCATCGTAAAGATAAAGGCGAGCGGCCAGGCAAGGAGCGCGACGAGCGCGCCGGTGATCGTCGTGATCACAAGCGCCGTGCGCAGCGCCCTATGGAGAAAAGCGAGCGCGCCTTGCGGATCGCCCGCGCCGATACGTTGGCCGATGACCGTCTGTGTCGCGTTCTGCAGTGGGACCGGCACGACGAAGGTGAGATCCGAGACGACGTTGAGCGCGCGAAAGGCTGCAACGAGCGTAGCGCCGAGCGGCGCGAGCATGGCCACGATCGCGACATCCGGCGCGACCAGCGCAAAGCCGAAGACACTCTCGGGAAGGCCGAGCCACGCACAGCGCCATGCCAGTGCAAGGTCGATGGTTCGCTGTGCAAAGATGCGATAGATCGGTTTGCGCGCGACATAGATCAGGGCAAAGATCGCGGCGATCGTTTCGGAGGCGAGGGTCGAGATGCCGGCGCCGGTGATTCCATACGGATGATGCGTCAGCCACCCAAGGGCGAGAATGGCGAGCAGCGGGATATGGACGAGATTGATGATGCCGAGGATATACACTCCGAGTTTGCGATTGCCCGCCGCGCCGAGGCCGACGATGAGCGTCGCCGAGACGTTGATCGGAATCAGCGAGGCGCAGCGCAGGATCAAATAGAGTGCGCTTGGATGCACCGATGGCAGCGTGCCGAGCATGAGATGCAGCAACGGCTCTGCGCCGGCGAGGCTGCCGAGCGTGATCGCGATCGCCGCAAGTCCCGGGATCACGAAGCCGGCGCGCACCGTGCGCGCAAAGCCGTCGACGTCATGCGCGCCGATACGTTGCGCACAAATGATGCCCGACCCACTCCAAAGGCCGTTGAGCATCAGGATCAGCGTGAAGAAGACGGTCGTCGCCGCGGTGACCCCGGCGAGCGCCGCGGTGCTGATGTAGCCGATCGCAATCGTGTCGACCACACCCAAGAGCTGATCGCCGAGCATCTGCAGGGCAAGAGGCAGCGATAGGCGCCGCAGCGCGGCGCCTATCTTGGTGTGGTCGACGATCATGGATTGCGCCGCGGTCATCGTCGAAGGGCATCCAACTCACGGAAGAAGGTTGCGATCTCGTCGTCGGTCGTGTAGAAGTGCGGGCTTACACGCAGCCCGCATCCCGGCCGGTAGTCGAGAAAAACGCGCCGCGCGATCAACTCGCGACCGACGCGCGCCGCATCGTCGAAGTCGATCCCAATCCAACCGGTGCGCTGCGCCGGTTCGAGCGGGGTGTTGACGCGTAGCCCGCGTTCGAGCGCCATTTCCGCAATCATCGTCGTGAGGCGTACGTTGTGCTCGCGGATTCGCGGAATGCCGATCTGCGCGATCATTTGGTGGCCGGCCTGCGCGACGACGTACCCGGGAATTGTCGGCGTCCCGTGTCCGAAGCGATACATCGAGTCGGCATACCGGATCGGAGCGTCCTCAAAGTTGAACGGCTGCGCATGCGCCATCCAACCCGTCACGGCTGGACGGAGTTGCTCGCGCAGCGCCGGCCGCACGTAGATCCAGCCGCAGCCCGGGCCGCCGCACAACCACTTGTGCGAGCCGCCCGTCACGATATCGAGATCCCATTCCCGCACGTCGTACGGATACACCCCGGTCGTTTGGTACGCGTCGACGCACAGGATTGCACCGACCTTGCGGCAGTGCGCCTGAATCGCGCGCACATCGGCGATGGCTCCCGAAACGTAGTAGGCGTGCGAGAGCACGGCGAGCGCGGTTTTTTCCGTGATTGCCGCGATGATACGCTCGGTCGGAATCGTGCGTCCGTCATCGGAGCCGACAACGCGCGCACGCGCGCCGTAGCGCTCCCACTCGCGCCACACGTACGTCAGCGACGGAAACTGCAATGCCTCGTAAACGACTTCGTTGCGTGCCTGGGTAAAATCAAAACACGTCGCCAGCGCCGCCTGTAACACCGACACATTCGGCCCGAGAAACACGCTGCCGGGCGCGGCGCCGATCAACGCGCCGATGCCGTCGGCGATCTCACCGATGCGCGGCAGCCACGCTTCCCACGCCTCGGGTCCCTCCGCCGCCCAGTCGGCCCAATACGACTCGAGCGCGGCCTTTGCGCCGAGCGGCGCCGCACCCATCGAATGACTGACTAGATATGTCGCGCTCGTAAGAATCGGAAATTGATCGCGGTGCAGTGCTTGCGGTCGTCGTGGTACTCACGCGTAGGATCCTTTGCCCAGATGCGAGCGCACGTCCCAAAGCTCGGGGAAGAAGCGGTGGACGAGCGTTCCTTGCAGATATTGCGCCCCGGAGGAGCCGCCGGTACCGGTACGTTGTCCGATCATGCGCTCGACCATGCGCACGTGACGGCCGCGCCAGAGCAACAGGCGTTCGTCGAATTCGATCAGCTCTTCGAGCAAGAGATAGAGATCGTAGTTCGCATCGGCATCGGTATAGATTTGACGAAACGTTTCGATCAGCGGCGCGCCGGACTCGGTCGCGAAGCCGCGCCGCGCGAGCAAGCCTTTCACGTGATCGTAGAGCGAAGGTTGGGCGAGCCGCTGCTGAAGACGCGCCCGCTGCTCGTCATCCATAAGGATATGCTGGAGCGTCTCGACGCGGCGGATGCCGCAGAGAAACTCCATCTCGCGAAATTGGATCGACTGAAAGCCGCTTGCGGGATTGAGGTGATCCCGAAACGCGTTGAACTCCTGCGGCGTCATCGTCTCGAGCACGTCGACTTGCGATTCGAGCAAGCGTTGGATCGTGTGGATGCGGCGGAAGTATTTTCCGACGCGTAAGAGTTCATCGCGCTCGAGCGCAGTGGTCACCGCATCGAGCTCGTGCAGCAGTTGCTTGAACCACAGCTCGTAGACTTGATGAATAACGATAAAGAGCATCTCGTCGTGGTGCTCGGGACGCGAAAGCGGGGCTTGCAAGGCGAGCAGCTCGTTGACCTTCAGGTACGAGCCGTAGGAGAGCCGGTCGTCCATCTACTGAACGGTAACGGTATACGTCAGCGTTTTTTCCGGCGGCGCGTCGGGTGTGAACGGGCGCGAATAGGAGAGCACGATGGTGGCGGTTCCCGTACGGTTGGCATGATAGATAAAGATTTGCTGGCCGGGCGCGCCGGGCATCGCCTGCGCCGGCGGCTGGCTGACGTTCCCTTCATATGCGAGGACGTCGGGATTGGTAAACGTCTGCGTCCAGGAATAGCCGGTGCTTCCGGTATTTGCCGAAAGTGCGATGAAGAACTCTTCGCCCGCGCGCACCGTGATCCCGGATTTCGCATCGGCATCGATAAAGACGGGTGAATGCGGCATCATCGCCGCTGCGGGTGCAACGGCCAATGCGAGTGCCGAAAACAACGCAAGTAGGAAACGCTTCATGCATGTGCTCCTTGGGTGCGCGCGATTTCGTCGTTGATCGAACCGCGCAAGACGTGCCAAGCCATCAAGTAGTCGCCGCGCAGCGACGCAAAGGGCGCGCGGAACGTCTCCGGCTTGTTGTGCTCGATAAAGGCGTGTGAGAGCCACGCAGGGCCGTAGCCGGCAATGAGTCCCACGGGGATCAGCCATGGTTTGCGCAGCGCGAGCGCGCCGAACACCAGCGCGGTACCAGCGATCGTGCCGGCGACATGGTATGCGCGCGTTCGCGGGTCGCTGTGCGCCTGCAGATAGCGCGGCCAAAACTCTTCGAAGGTCATGCTCCACGCTTACGGGGCCCGGGCGGCTTCTCCTCGAAGCGACGCGCATGAACCGAGCCCTTAGCGCGTTGGCGCTCATCCTGCTGGTCGGCGGCTGTTCGCAGTCGGGCCAATCGGCGTCGTCTACATCCTCGTCCTCGCCCACCGCCGAAGCAACCAACGCGATCGACTTTCCGCTTTACACCGGTAGCACGGTGATCACCGCGCGCGATTGGCATGGCAATGCAGGCTCGACCGCAGTTTCCGGGCGCGAGGTGATCGCCGAGTCAAGCGCAACGCTTTCCCAACTCGAGGGCTGGCTGCGCGACGTGAGCGCGAATCCGCCACAAGGGTACGCGGTTACGGCGAGCGGCTCGAGCGTCGATACGGCGCACCGTCATGCGCAGGCGCTCGGATTAGACTTTCAAGTGTTTTCACATCAAGAGAACGGCCACAATCGCGAGCTCGTTGTGGTCGTGCTCGATCCAACGACGTTCGAAGAGAAGGCCGGCCCGGTCCTGAGTCTGATCGACAAGTACTCAATGCTTCCGCAGAGTTTTCGCGATCCAATCGATGCGCAGGCGAAGGCGCGGACGGGATTCACCGTCAGTCAAGCGCTCGATCCATCGCAGCCGATCGGCGCGGCAATCCTCGCGGCACGCACGCTGCGTAACGCCAACCAGCGCGGGGTGGTACTTGTCGATGCCGTTAAAAAGTAACGCGCTCGTTCGCGCGCTCGCGGCATGCGCGGTGCTATTTGCGACCGCGGCGACGCCGTATTCCTACGTCGGCGTTCAAATACTCGCGCTCGTCGGTGAGCATCAAGACGTTGCCGGTACGCAACACGGCATCGGCGCCGGCCCCCTGCTGCAAGTGCATCTCGGCGGCAAGCACCTTGCGTTGCATCTCGAAGGGCTTCCGGTGCTCAGCATCCCTGGCGTACAGCCGTCGGTAACCTACGGACAAGCGACGCCCAAGCTCGGCATTTTCAACGGCGACGTCGAGTACGCGCTTGGCAACACCGGCGCGTGGATCGGACTGGGCGAGACGATTTACAACCAGCGCACGCCGCTTCCAGCGCAAGCGCAAGAAGTCTCATCGCGGCTTGCCGGGGCTCGCTACGTCCTGCACTATCGCCACACGTTCGGGACGCGGCATTTCCTCGACGCCTTGGTCGGAACCGCGCCCTATCTGAGCGGTTCGGATGTGTACGTCTTTCTCGACGGCTCGCCGAATGTGATCAAGCCCGAACGCGCATCAGAGGTTGACGCGTCGCTTGAGTGGGGCTACTCCTATCGCCGTTCGCAATGGCTGATCGGCCTTCGCACGCTGAACTTTACTGCGATGTATCCGGCCACCGGCGAAGCCGCAGATCGCAACGTTGGCTTCGGCCCGATGATCGAATATCGCTTGCTGCTTCACTGAAGCTTTGTCATCCCGAGCGTAGCACAGCGGAGTCGAGGGACGCTTCTTACCGTTCGCAGCGGCTCCGACGCCTCTGCGACGCGGTAGGTCGCTTAGCGAAGCTTGATTCCTTCGAAGGTCAGCAATCGGCGGCGAAGTGAGTTCGGCGCCGGCGCCTTTGATGCGGCCATCGGCGCCGATCACGCGGTGCGCGGGAACGAGTAGATCGTACGGCGTCTTACGCATCGCGGCGGCTACGCCACGGTGCGCGAGCGGCGAACCAATGGCTCCGGCCACATCGCCGTACGAAATAAGTTCGCCGAATTCGAGGCTCGCGACGAGTCGCCATACCGCGACTTGAAATGCCGTCCCATGTAGCGCGAGCGGCAAATCGAATCGGCGCAGCTTTTTGCGGAAGTAGGCATCGATTTGCGTACGCGCCTCGCGCAGGAGCGGGTCGCGCACCGGTGTCGAGCGCATGCGCGCGCGGACGCGAAAGTCGCAGCCGACGATCTCACCCTCGTCGGCGGTCACCTGCAGTACTGCGCCGATGGGCGTGGAAACCGTCATCTCGGCCCGGGCCATAGACACGGAGCCTTTGAGGAGTTTGCATGAAGACCTTTGTGCGCATCGGTGCGCTCGTCGCAATCGTCACACTCGTGGCGTGCAGTTCGCACAAGTCAGTGACGGTGAAGTCGAGCGGCAACGCGGTGACGGTGGGAAGCTCGGTCGATCCCGCACAGCTCGGCGCGCCCGTCTACCCCGGCGCAAACGCGAATAAGGCGGGCACGGTGTCGTACACCGGTACCGATGCCGGTGTGATGGCGGCGTTTAGCACGAGCGACGACTTCGACAAAGTCTACAACTTCTACAAATCGAAACTGCCGCCAGATAGTGAGAAAATGAGGACGCAGAACGCGAACGGGTCCGCCGCCGAGTTTATTATCCTGGGGACCGGCGGAGACACGTCCGTGCAGATCAATGGCAAGAGCGGCTTAACCGAGATCGTTATAATAACCAAGGCGAAGAGCTAGCGGATGACACTCCAAGGCAAGACGCTCTTTATCACCGGTGCGAGCCGCGGGATCGGTCTCGCAATCGCCCTGCGCGCAGCCCGCGAAGGCGCGAACGTTGCGATCGCGGCAAAGACCGCCGAAGCCAATCCGAAACTGCCGGGCACGATCTTTACTGCTGCGTCGGAAATTGAAGCCGCAGGCGGTAAAGCGCTGCCGCTGCAATGCGATATCCGTTACGAAGAGCAAGTGCAAGAGGCCGTTGCAAAGACGATCGAGCGTTTCGGGGGCATCGATGTGTGTATCAACAACGCGAGTGCGATCTCGTTGACGCCGACCACCCGGACCGATATGAAACGTTACGACCTGATGAATGAGATCAACGCGCGCGGGACGTTCGTTTGCTCGAAGACCACGATCCCGCACTTAGCGCGCGCCGAGAACCCGCACATTCTGAACCTGGCACCTCCGCTCGACATGCAGGCGCGGTGGTTCAAGAATCACACCGCCTACACCATGGCCAAATTCGGGATGTCGATGTGTACGCTCGGCATGTCGGCCGAGCTCGCCGATGCGGGCATTGCGGTAAACTCACTGTGGCCGCTTACAACGATCGACACGGCGGCGGTGCGCAACGTCCTTGGCGGAGATTCGCTCGCGAAGGTGTCGCGCACGCCGGAGATCGTTGCTGATGCTGCGATCGCGATTCTCCATCGCCCTTCGCGCGAATGCAGCGGCAACTTCTTCATCGATGAAGAGGTGCTACGCGCCGAAGGCGTCACGGACTTCTCCCAGTACGCAATCACTCCAGGGACGCCGTTGATGCCCGACTTCTTCGTGCCCGAAGCCGTTCTCGCGCGTTCTTCAACCCAATTGCTCCCTCTGCCATATTGAGATTATGAGCGAACATATTATCTACCACAAAGACGGTGCGGTCGCGGCGATCCGCTTCAACCGACCCGAGAAGAAGAACGCGATCACGGTCGCGATGTATCAGGCGATGGTCGACGCGCTTGACGACGCGGCGCGCGATGGCGGCGTGCACGCGGTCGGAATATTCGGTGGCGACGACTTCACCGCCGGAAACGATCTTGGAGATTTTCTTGCCGCCGGGGTCATGGGCGCGACGCCCGACGATCTTCCGGTCGTCAAGCTGCTGCGCGCGCTGATCGCGTTTCCAAAACCGCTACTCGCCGGAGTAAAGGGCGTTGCGATCGGGATCGGGACAACGATGTTGATGCACTGCGATGCCGTCGTCGCCGGGCGGTCGGCGCGTTTCGCGCTACCATTCACGCGCCTCGGGCTCGTCCCGGAGGCTGCGTCAAGCGTGCTGCTCCCGTTGATTGCGGGACGCATGCGCGCGTCGTGGCTGATGCTCTCGGGCGAGCAGTTCGGCGCTGACGAAGCAAAGGAAATCGGGCTTGTGAATCGCGTGACCGACGACGAGCATGTCGATAAAGCGGTCTCGCTGATGTGCGGTCAGCTCGCGGAATTGCCGCCGAACTCCATCGCAAATACCAAACGTTTGCTCAAGGCACAATTTACCGACCAAATCAATCGCGCGATGGACGAAGAAATCGGCGCCTTCATCAAATCGCTTCAATCCGACGAAGCCCGCGCCGCCTTCATGAAATTCATGTCGAAAGGCTAATGTTGTCATCCCGAGCGTAGCGAAGCGGAGTCGAGGGACGCATCAACTCTCGCAGCGTCGTGAGCATCCGTTGCTGCTAAGCGAAGGCTCGAAGTTTTGCGCCATTCGCAGGATGCGAACTTCTTTTGTTGTGGCGCAAAACTCGCGAGCAGGAGCGGACAGGACGTGCCGCGAGGAGCGTCTTCGCGAGCGGCACGGTGCAGACGACAGTAGCATGATGCGGTCCCTCGACTACGCTAGTGAACGCTTCGCGTTCACTGTGCTACGCTCGGGATGACAAGAGCGGGCTAGACGCCGAGGAAGGCGAGCAGGTCGTTTTCGCGGGCGACGAGATCGGCGGTGTCGAGAACTTGCTCGACGCGGCCGTGGACGACGATATGGTGCCGATCGGCTACTGCCGCGGCGAAGCGTACGTTTTGCTCGACCAATAAAACCGAGATGCCCGCGGCTTTCATCTCGCGCACGATGTCGCCGATACGCTCGACGATGACGGGAGCGAGACCTTCGGTCGGTTCGTCGAGCAAGATCGTTTTTGCGCCCGAACGCAGCGCACGGGCGATCGCGAGCATCTGCTGTTCGCCGCCCGAGAGCGTCGTGCCGACGGCGGAGGCGCGTGCCTTGAGGTTCGGAAATGCATCGAAGATGCGCTCGAGAGTCCAGCCGCCCGGCGCAAGCACCGGCGCAAAGAGCAGGTTCTCGCGCACGCTCAGCGTCGAGAAGATGCCGCGCTCTTCGGGCACGTAGGCGATGCCGCATTTGGCGATGTGGTCTGAAGAGAGCGTCGTCAGTTCAACGTTGCCGAGCATGATCGATCCACGCCGCGGTCGGACGATGCCCATAATCGAGCGCAGCGTCGTCGTCTTGCCCACCCCGTTGCGGCCGATCAGCGTCGCAACCTCGCCGTCGCGCACGTCGAAGGTCATGCCGTGCAGCACGTGCGACTCGTCGTAGTAGGCTTGGACGTCCTCGACGCGCAGCATTAGTTTGCCGCCTCCACTAGCGCGTGCCTCCGCCCAGGTACGCGTCGATGACGCGCTGATCCGCGCGGACCTCGTCGTAGGTCCCTTCGGTGAGCAGCTTTCCGCGTTCGAGGACGCTCACGCGCGTGCACAGATGCTCGACGACGCGCAGGTTGTGCTCGACGAGTACGACCGTGCGTCCACGTGCGGCGCGGCCGATCAACTCGATCGTCGGGCCGATATCTTCGGCGCCCATCCCCGAAGTCGGTTCATCGAGTAACAAGACTTTCGGATCTTGAGCGATGGCAATTGCGAGTTCGAGCGCGCGTTTGCGGCCGTAGGGGAGATTGGCCGCGAGCGTGTCGCGCGAATCGTCAAGACCAGCCGTCTGCAGGGCATCGCGCGCCGGGTCATCGAGCACTGCTGTCGCGCCGCGGCCGGCGAGGATGCGTTGCGAGAGCCCGGTACGGGCTTGGAGCGCGACCTTCACGTTCTCGAGCGTGGTCATGTGCGCAAAGATGCTGTTGATTTGAAAGCTGCGTACGATTCCCATGCGCGCCACCTCAGCCGGCGCCGCATTCGTAATATCGCGTCCGGCGAATGCGACGCGTCCGCTGGTCGGGCGCACGAATCCCGAGAGCACGCCGAGCAGCGTCGTCTTACCGGCGCCGTTGGGCCCGATGACCGCGTGGATCGTGTCGGCGCGGACGTTGAGCGTAAGACCGTCAAGCGCGGCAAAACCGGCATATGCTTTGACGATGTCCCGGGCTTCGAGCGCGGTAGAGCTCATCGGCCAACCATTAGGTTGAAACGGGGCGAGCCCTCTTGGCGGTGAAGAGCAATGCATGGCAAAACTCAGCGGCAAAAGCGCACTTGTCACCGGTGCGGCGAGCGGTATCGGCCTCGAGATCGCGCGCTCAATGGCAGCGCGAAGGCGCAGCAGTTGCCATCGCCGACGTGGCGTTCGACGCGGCGAAGGCCGCCGCGAGCGCGCTCGAAGGCGACGGCGCGCGCGCGATCGCGATTGCAATGGACGTGACCGACGAAGCGCAGGTCGATGCGGGCGTCGCACAAGCGGTGGATGCGTTCGGCCGGCTCGACATCCTCGTCAGCAACGCGGGCGTGCAGTTCATCGCGCCGATTCACGAGCTCAGCTTCGTCGATTGGCGCAGGTTGATCGGTGTACACCTCGACGGCGCATTTCTCACCACCCGCGCGGCGTTACGTCATATGTATACGCGCGATGGCGGCGGGTCGATTCTGTACCTTGGCTCCGTGCATTCGAAGTTGGCTTCGCCGCTCAAAGCGCCGTATACGTCTGCCAAGCACGGCATCCTCGGACTTGCGCGCGCGGTCGCGAAAGAAGGGGCAGCCCACGGTGTACGCTCCAACGTCATCTGCCCGGGCTTTGTGCGCACGCCGCTGGTTGAGCGGCAGATCCCGCAACTCGCCAAAGAAAACGGGATCTCCGAAAGCGACGTGATCAAGAACATCATGCTCAAAGAAACCGTTGACGGCGAGTTCACCACCACGCAGGACGTCGCCGATGTCGCGGTGTTTCTCGCCGCTTTTCCGACCAATGCGCTTACCGGGCAATCGATCGTGGTCAGTCACGGTTGGCTGATGCAGTAAGCGCGCGGCGTATGCCCGAACACCCCGCTCTCTATCTTTTTGGGAGGTAACAATGCGCCTCGCACGTGTCCTTCTACCATTCCTATGTCTCACGCTGGTGATCTCATCGGTGCCGGTCTCGACACCGGCCGCCGATACCTCGCCTGTCAAAATTGCCGTCATCACGGATATGACCGGAGTCTATTCCGGTCTTTCGGGCCAAGGATCGGTCGTCGCGACCAAGATGGCTGTCGCTGATTTCGGCGGCAAGGTGCTCGGCCGCCCAATCGTGGTCGACGTTGTCGATCATCAGGACAAGGCCGACATTTCAGAAGCGAAGACGCGCGAAGAGTTCGACTCCGGCGCGGTGCTCGCGATGGATCTGACCAATTCGGCGGCCGCCGTGGCCGCATCGAATGTTGCGAAAGCCGAGCACAAACTCGCTATCGTCACCGGCGCCGGGAGTACGGTGCTCACCGGAGCGAATTGCAACAAGTACACGTACCACTATGCCTACGATACTTGGGCGCTTGCGCATGGCACCGGCGCGTCGATTGCCCGCGCCGGCTTCAAGACTTGGTATGGGATCGTGCCCGACTACGTCTTCGGCAAGTCGATGCTGGCGGACTTCACCGCGGCGATCACACCCTACGGCGGATCGTTCGTCCATTCCGATACGATGCCGCTTGCGACAACCGACTTCTCGTCGTACATGCTCGCCGCGCGCAATGCCAAGCCGCAGGTCCTTGCTCTGCTCAACGCCGGTGCCGACACGGTCAATAGCATGAAGGCGGCTAAGGAATTTGGCCTCGAAAAACAGATGAAGATCGCGGTCGGATTGCTCTTCCTCTCCGACGTCGATGCACTCCCGGACGTCTTCGCCGGATCGCGCATCACCGATTCGTGGTATTGGAACCAGGACAAAGCGGCGCGCGCCTGGGCGGATCGCTTCACCGCGCAGATGGGCAACGGCATCCGGCCGACCTCGGTACAAGCCGCCGACTATTCCGCGACGATGCAGTGGCTCAACGCCGTCAAGGCGGTGGGATCGACCGACGCCGACAAAGTCGTGGCCTATCTCGACGGGCGCAAGTTCGACGACTTCTACGCACACCACGCCGAATGGCGCGGTCGCGATCATCGCGTCGTGCACGACATGTACGTGATGGACGTACTCCCGAAAGCCGACGTCAAAGAGCCGCATGCGTGGATGAAGATCGTCGACACGATTCCGGCGGCGCAAGCGTTCCGGCCCGCGGCGGACTCGGTGTGTACCAAGAGTTGGTAGAGGCGTGAGCCTCGACTATCTCGCGGAGCAGATCTTCAACGGCCTTGCGAGCGGGGCGTTTTACGCCCTGCTCGCGCTTGGGCTATCGGTTATCTTCGGCATGTTGCGCATCATCAACTTCGCGCACGGCGCAATGTACATGCTCGGCGCCTTTGCAACCTATTGGGCTGCACAGAATCTCCACCTGCCGCTCTTCGCAGCGCTCGTTCTCGCTCCGATCGTGGTCGGGCTCTTCGGGATGCTGATCGAAGTGTTGCTCTTGCGCCGGCTGACCGGAAGCGATCCCGTGTACGGTTTGCTTTTCACGTTCGCGCTCACGCTCATCATCGTGAACATCGTGCGCGATGTGGCGGGCCCGCTCGGCTCCCCATATGCAGTTCCCGATGCGCTCTCGGGCGTCGCGAATCTTGGATTCACGCAATATCCTACGTACAAACTTTTCGTCATCGTGATCTCGATCCTCATTTGCGCGATCGTCTGGTGGTTCGTCGAACGCAGCATGATCGGGGCGCGCATCCGGGCCGCGACCGAAAACCCGGCGCTGGTGCGTGCGCTTGGCGTCAACACGCAGCGCCTCGTCACGCTGGCTTTTGGCGCGGGCATTGCGCTCGCGGCGATCGCGGGCGTGCTCGCTGCACCAACCACCAACGTACAGCCGTCGATGGGCGATGACATCATCATCTACACCTTCGCTATCGTCGTGATCGGCGGCCTCGGGTCGATACTGGGTTCGATCACCGCCGGCTTTGCGCTCGGCGTGCTCCAAACGATCGGCGCGATCTCGTATCCGCCGATCGCAACGACGCTGATCTTTATCGTCATGGTCATCGTCATTGCCGTCCGGCCCGCGGGACTGTTCGGGCGCCCCGAGCTCTTTCGTTGATGCGTCCGCTCACTATCGTTGTCGCAATTGTCGCGGTGCTTGCGCTTGCGCTCCCAAAGATCATCTATCCCGTCGTTGCAATCGATGTGGTGTGCTTTGCGCTCTTTGCGATGGCGTTGGACCTGCTCTTCGGCTTCGTCGGATTGCTCTCGTTCGGACAGGCGATGTTTTGGGGCGGTGCCGGCTACGTTGCGGCGATCCTCGTGCAACGCGCGCACTTCGATGCAGCGGCTTCGATCGGTATCGCGATCGTCTATGCGGCGCTCCTGGCACTGGTCGTCGGCGCAATCTGCGTACGTCGCTCCGGCATCTACTTTGCAATGATCACGCTTGCAATCGCACAGATCGAGTATTTTGCCGCCGTGCAACTGAGCGGGATCACCGGCGGCGAAAATGGCCTCCAGCTCGATTCGCGTGGAACGTTTCTCGGTCTGCCGCTCGAGAACAACTTCGTGTACTACTACATCGTCCTGGCTGCGGTCGCGCTATGCGCGCTCTTAGCCTGGCGCATGGTGCGCTCGCCGTTCGGCGTGGTGCTCGCGGCGATCGAGCAGAACGAGCAGCGCACGATTGCACTCGGCTATCGCGTCTACCGGTACAAGTTGGTTGTGTTTGTGATCGCCGGTGCATTCTCGGGGCTCGCCGGCGCGTTCTTTGCGCTCGGGAATCATTTGGCCGGACTCGAAATGCTCGACTGGCACACGTCGGGTAGCGTGGTCATGATGACGATCCTCGGCGGCGCGAGCACGCTGATCGGGCCGATGATCGGTGCGGCGCTCTACGAAAACCTCGACTACTTTGTGTCAAAGACGCCGATGGGCGCGCAGACCGACTTGGTCATGGGCGTCATCTTTGCAGCATGCGTGCTGTCCTTCCGGCGGGGCATCCTGGGCAGTCTCCTCACATCGGCGTGGCGCAAGAACTCGATATAGCAACGCGCCGCGGTCGTTTGCGCGTACGCCGTTTCGGACCGTCCGGCACAACGGCAGCGATCTGCATCCCCGGACTCGCCTCGAATTCGCACGTCTTTGATGCGTTGGGTGAGTACCGCGAAGCGCGCGGACACGCTACCGTCGCGGTGGACTTGCGCGGGCGCGGTTGGAGCGAGATCACGCCTCGGGGTACCTATGGATGGGAAGCGCATGCGAACGACGTCTTCGATGTCGCGGAGGCGCTCGAGCTCGAGCGCTTCGATCTGGTCGGGCATTCGATGGGTGCATTCGTCAGTATGACGGCCGCGACGTTGCCTTCGCGCGCGCGCATCGCGCGCATCGTCTTGATCGATGGCCTGGGCGCGCCTTCACAAAGCGCGATCGCTGCAATCATCGCGGGCCTCGGGCGTTTGCGCGGGACCTTCGCTTCGGCAGATGCGTATATTGAGGCGGTGCGTGCCGCCGGCATGGCGGCGCCGTGGAACCTGTATTGGGATCGGCACTATCGCTATGACCTCATCGATGAGGCCGCGCGCGTTCGCCCGCGCACCGATGCCGCCGCGGTCGCCGAAGACACGGCGTACGCCGGCGCTCGGAATGTGCGAGCGCTCTGGTCGGCGCTCACCGGACCGCTGCTGGTCGTGCGTGCAACGGTTCCATTGGACGGTCGCGACGGCTTGGTGGTAAGCGTCGCCGACTACGAAGGGTTTCTGCGCTCGCATCCTCAGGCTCGTGGGGTCGAGGTTGCGGCCAATCATTACGGCGTCGTAGTCGATCCAACGACGCTGAAAGCGATCGATACGTTCTTGGGTTAGTTACTTTCCAACCAGTAGTCGCGTAACGACGCGATGATCTGGTGCGCGGTTGTAGCTTCGTGGCGACGTATCTGGTCGATTGCGTGACCGTGCAGTTCGTTGTAGTCGATGAAGTGCTGCGTCAAACGATTGGCGCGGTCCATATCCCACAACAAATAACCGGCCATCGCACCGAGCGCGGTGCGCGGCGCGAGCGGATTCACCGGATAGTCGTAGTTCTGGTACCATGCCTTCAGCGATGAGGCCGGCATCGGCGGCGCGATCGCGTGTCCCTGACCACAATCTGCACCGAGCGTTGCCGCGGCTTCGAGGATGCCGAAATTCTCGAGGCCTTCCACCGTAACCGGCGTTTCGAGCGCATGCGCGAGACGCGTGAGATAGAGAATGAATTCGAGCGCGCGCCGCGGATTGCGCAACGACCCACTAACGAGCTCTTGATCGACCTTCACCGCGTCGAATGGATATTGGTCGAGTCGCACGAGCGAACTGTGTCCGGCGCCCAGGTCGTCCTGTTCGATCGTGATCCCGGCTTCGCGCAGTTGCGCAATGAACAATCGATGGCGCGCAGCATCGCCTGCACCGGGATGCGTCTCGAGGACCTCGAGCGCCAGCCGCTCGGGGGCCAGTTGGTTCTCGGCAATCGCACCGAAGAGCACGTTGAGATAGCGGGCGTCGCCGAGCGCTTGCGCGGGAATGTTGACGGCAATGCGGGTTACGAGCCCGTCGCGCTCGAGGTTGTGGCCGTCGCGACACGCTTGGCGCACGACCTGCTCGAAGAGCTTGAGCAATTCGGCGTCGCCGAGCGCGGGCAGAAAGCGCGCCGGAAGAATCGTCTCGCCGCTCGGGCCTTGCATGCGTGCGAGCGCTTCGACCTTCGCGAGCGCGCCACTGCGCAGGTCGACAATCGGCTGATAGTGCAGCATCACGTGCTGCCGTTCGAGGAGTCGCCGATATTCGTGGCGATCGCTCTGCGAAATGATCGGCGCTGCAACGCGCTCGGCCACTGCGGCAGCCAGCACATGACGTAGATGGCTGAGGAAACTCATGACATGGTCGGTTGAAAAATAGCCCGGATACGCGCTGTAGAGTCCGATCATGGCAATCGTTTTTCCGGTCTCGTCGCTCAGCGGTACGCCTGCGCTCGAGCGAAACCCCAACTCGACGCCGACGGGCCACCAGGGCGCGCGGTCAGGTTCGAGCTTCCACGCGTCGGAAACGACGACGAAGCCGCTGCGCCATGCGCGTCCGCTTGGGCCTTGGCCGGATTGTGCGTTTGCATCGATGCTGATGTGCGGGATGCGACCCGCGAGCATCGCCTCGAGAAACCGGTCAGCGGAACCGAAGGTTGCTTCGATCTGCAGCACGCCCTCATCGTCGGCCCGCGCGAAGTAGCCGGAGATGTCGCCCGGAAGATTTTCCAGCGCGGCGAGCGTCGCGTGCACGAGATCGGAGAGATTGAGCGCCGAGATCGCCTGCCGGTCGATCTCGCCCATGATCGTTGTGACATCGCGGCCGACTTGACGATAGCCCGCTACCTGTTCGTGGAGATCGACCAGAATGCGATGTGAGACCGCGCGCTGGATCGGTTCGCGCTCCTCGGCCGGAAGGTCCGCGACGTAGCGCTCGATGCCGCTTTGATAAACGGTGAGTCCTTCGACGAGCCACTGCATGTCGACGCCGACGATCGCGTGCGTGCGTCCCGCGCGTTGCGCGCGTGCTTGGTGCGTCGAGAACGTTAGATCGGAACTGACGAGCATGGTCAGATACTCGACCTGCTGTCGCTTGAGTGCCGCGAATTCATCGGGGGTGAGGCGCGCGAGCACCTCGGCGATCGGGCTCCAGCGCGCGAGGGATTCGTAGAATTGCTCGGTGAGCGGCTCGGCGATCGTGCCGGCCACGGTGTCGAGCCGGCGCAACGCCGCCGACGCTTGCGCGTCGTATGCGCGCGAAAACTCCGCGGTGGATCCCTCCACGCTACCTCCGCCTTGAGCCGAAAGGCCTACGGCCTCATTAGGGGTCCGTATTGGCGCCTAGTCGCTTGCACCCTCTAGGCGCCAATACGCGGAGTCCCTATGGGTTGCTGGGGGTCTGTGGGTTCCCGGCCATTGGTCCGAACGGATCCAATACGTATTGCGAGCCGTACGGCGTGCCGTTCCCGACGACGTAGTTGTAACCGCGCGTTGACGGATATCCGTTGTTTCCAGGGATGTTGTTGTGGAAGATCGGCCCGTGACCGACCGTTCCCAGTGCTGCAAGCGCATACAAGAGGTAGTTGGCATTGCCGACGCGACCGCCGACCAACTGATCTTGTACTGCTTGCAAGCCCGCGAATTCCGGCGACGACGCGCTCGTGCCGATCAACAGGTAGAGTCCACCACCGAGCGCGGTGACGTCGGAACTGCGATCCGGACCGCACGGTTGTACCGAGCCGAACGGACAGCCGCCCATATGCATCGCGACATCGGGTACGGTGCGCATCGATGCGCCGGTATTAACGAGATATTGGTAGAGCGGTTTCGCGAAGAACGTGCTCTTGCCGCCGCCCGAACCCCAAACCGCACCGGCCGGTTCGCCCGACGCCGGTGAGAATTGATCGTCGTTGGCGTTCTCGCTGACGTATGAAGATTTCAGCGTTCCGTTGGATGTCGTAACGAGGTTGGTTCCGCCAACGCCCGTTACGGCGCTATCGTTGGCCGCCCATTCGACGCCGAACGTCGCAATCGCGCCGGTGGTATCCGTGCATCCAAGGGCGCCGTTGTCGCCTGAGGAGTTCATGAAGCTGATACCCTGCGCATTTCCTTGTCGATAGATGTCGTGGAACTGCGTCTCGAGATACGTGAAATCTTCTCCACCGTTGTAGGCAGCGGTGAAGTAGAGTTCACACAAGCCGAACGACGTGCTGACGACGTCGGCCTTATTGTCCTCGACGATCGCCGTGTCCATATCGAGGAAGGACGGCGCAATCGATGCATCCGGCGCTTCGTAGACCATGATCGTCGCGCCCGGCGCGGATCCGCCCGACTGTTGGACGTCGAGCGAGACCTCGTCGCAGTCGCCGTTGTTGATGTCGAACGGCGGGCTTCCGCCATCGACCGGGCGACGCACGACATTGGGTACCGGAAGGCCCTCGTGGCCAAAGTACAGCGAATTATCGCTATCAAGGAAGTCGCACGCGGCCACGATGCCGATCGTGCGGCCCCGCCCGGTCGCGGTTTGATAGGCCGGGTACGTGTAGGCCTGTTTGAGATCGTCGAACCAGTACGGGCCGTCCGTGCTGTAACGGTTCTCGCTGATCGGCGCCGTCGAGACTTTCATGAAGTCTGGGCGCGCCACCGGTAGCGGCGCAAAGGCCGCGACTTGTGCGTGTACCGCGGCGAGCGCGGCGGGGAGGGTGGGCGCTTTGTCGGCTTGCATCAACGTTACCGGCGTTCCGCGCGAAAGTGTGGCGGTGCGGCGGCTGAGTTGGATGCTGAAAACGCGTTGCACGACGCTTTGCGGGGCGTCCGCGACGATGCCCTGCGACGTGAACGCGGTTGTAAAGCCTTGCGCCCTCAATGTGGACGCGACGGTTTGCAGATCGCTCGCGCTCGGCCCGAATTGCGCGCGGAATTGTGCCGGCGTCAAGAACTGATGATATTGCGGTGAATTTTGCGTGCTCTGCGCTTGAATCAATTGATCGAGCGCGCCGCTGTTGCGCAGCGGCAGATGGACGTAGACACGCACGCCGGCCGGTGCCGTGTTCGGATATGCGTACGACTGCGATGCAGTCACGTCGCTCGGAGGGTTTTGCACCGACATGGTTGTCGAGGGAATTGAGCCCGAGGAGTTGCCGCCGCCACAGGCGGAGAGCGCGAAAATCGCAGCGGCAGCCAACCCGAAGGATGCACGTATTGCCATTGCTTGTACTCCAATGTATGCAATTTTTATGGGACAGGGGCACGGTGTTTCGGGAGTTTCAGCGCGGTCCTGCTTACAGGAGCGTGACCTTTCCTGAGTCGAGATCGTAAACACCACCGACGATCATGACCTTGCCTGCGGTGATGGCGTTCTCGACGATCGACGACTGTTTCTTTGTGTTCGCGACATTCGCGCGCACATTTGCAGCGACTGCGCTTGCGAGATCCGGGCTTCCTTTGACCCCGGGGGCGATAGTATCTACAAGATATTGGATGTTGCCGGGAAATTTCTCGCCCTTTTCGAGATTGGCGAGCGTCGCAGCGACCGCGCCGCACTTACTGTGACCGAGCACGAGGATCAGCGGCACGTTCAACTCCGCAATCGCGTACTCGAATGAGCCAAGTCCCGCGGGTTCGACGAAATTGCCGGCGACGCGAACGCCGAAAATGTTGCCCGGCTGTTGATCGAACAGCGTTTCAACCGGCACGCGCGAGTCGGCGCAGCTGAGGATAATTGCAAATGGGTTCTGCCCCTGGGCGATTTCGAGGCGCCGCGCGGTGAGCGGTGGGCACGTCGCTTTGTCAGCGATAAAGCGCGCGTTACCGGCCATCAGTGCGGCGAGTGCGCCCTTAGCATCGTGTGTGGGGTGCCCGCCCGCGGCGACGGCAAGACCAGATGTGGCCGAAGAGAGTGCGAGCCCCGCGCCCGCTTGGAGAAGAAATGCACGGCGATCGTAGTTCAAGTACGTAACCTCCTAGTGCGCGTATGATGGATCGAGGCGGTCGAGTTTGCGCAGCAGGCCCGGCCACGCCAGCATGCCGCCGGCGCCGCGCGTTGCCTGTTTCGCTTGTGCCTGTCCAGTTGCAATGATCCGTGGGTCGACCGGAATCAGTTTTTGACCGGAGCTTTGCGCGCGAACCTGAATCGCGCACGTGCTCTCGAAGAGATACAAGGCCAGGAACGCGTCGGGAATGTTCTCGGCTACGGTAAGCAGTCCATGATTGCGCAGCATCAGGAAGTTCTTGTCGCCTAAATCGGCAACCAGTCGCGGCTGCTCTTCTTCGCGCAAAGCCACGCCTTCATAGTCGTGATAGGCGAGCGACGACAGCACGAAGATCGACTGCTGTGAGATCGGCAGTACGCCGCTTTCTTGCGCGGAGACGGCTATGCCGTTGAGACTATGCACGTGGAATATGCACTTAGCATCGTCGCGAGCCGCATGAATCGCACTGTGGATCGTGAAGCCGGCGGGATTGATCTCGTAGGGTGAAGCCATCACCTTGTTGCCGTCCAGATCGATCTTGACCAGACTCGAGGCGGTAATCTCGTCGAACATCAAGCCGTAGGGGTTGATGAGGAAGTGATGTTCGGGCCCCGGCACGCGCGCCGAGAGGTGCGTGAAGATGAGATCGTCCCAATGAAAGTGCGCGACCAGTCGATATGCTGCGGCGAGCGCGACGCGCGCGTCCCATTCCTCGGGCGAAACCCCTCCGCGAACATCGGCTGCAATCGTAGTAGCGGTCATGGCAAATTACCCCTGCGACGTATCAAATACGACCTGATCCCAGTGCCAGAGTTGCTCGAAGAACGCGCGCGCGGCATCCTGGGTTGCTGATGTGGCAATCTGGGCGATCGTACGCGTGCCGTCGATTGCGCTGAATAGCGCGTCTTGTTGCGCGTCAATGGGCAAGTACAGGTCGGTGTACGTGTGGTTCCGATTTATCAGGACCGCAGCCGCTCCTGCCGGAAGCCGCTCGCGAACCGCGATCGTGTCGGGGAGACGGATCGGGATGTAGTCCGGCCACGCATCTCCGGCAAAATCGACCGCGGGTATTTCGTGGCCGTATGCAATGAGCGCGTGGCGCGCCATCGTGCCGCGGAAGAGTTCGAGGGCAGCATACTGCTCGCGCGGCGGCAGCGCTTCGATGCGCGCGGCATGCGGTGTCGACGCGACCGCGCCGCATGACGGCAGATAGGGTGCCTGACGTACCCAACGCCCAAAACGTACGTTCGCGCCATTCAGAAATTCAAAGAGCTGCGGGACCGAATACGCGCGATCGCGTGGATGGAGCAGTGCGTCGGCCACGCCGGCAACGCTTGCGAAATCCGGTGAGTTTCGCAATAACTCCACGATCGGATGATCCGGCGGCAGTGCCTTCAAACTCTCGGCAAGATCGCTAATGCTCGCGTCGGTGGGCTCGATTTCGAGACGGCGGCAGTAGTCTTGCAACATGTAAATGCCGGCGCGCCCGTACGGCGCGTACACCATCAAATGCATCGCGCCATGCGGCGCGAGGACGTCGCGCAGCGCGCGCAACCCCGCGTCGGGATCAGCCAGGTGGTGGAGCACGCCGGTGCATACGACCTGCTCGAAGGTTCGTCCGAGCTCGTCTGCGCGCTCGACCGCAAGCTGATGCACCTCGAGGTTCTCGAGGTTGTGCTTGCGCTTGAGTTCTTGTGTGTGCGCGATGCTCGATGCGCTGACGTCGATGCCGATAACCTTTGCGTTGGGCCAGCGCACGGCGTAGTGTGCGCCTTGCGACGTGCCGCAGCCGGCAACGAGGATGCTGCGATCGTCGCGATACGCCTCGTGAGGCCAGAACAGATGTGCGTCCGCGCGCCGCCGCGCGTCGTCCCAAAGCCGGCGGTAGGCGACTACGTCGTCTACCGCCGGTGGGTACGGATGCATCTCGTAAAAGGCACTCACTTCGTCGGTCATGAGTGCACTCATGATGCTAGCCGTGTGGTGTCTTGACCTGTTCCATCACGGAGTCGAGATTGAACGACGCGGGTTTTTGCCGCGGCGGGAACTTCACGAAGTCCTCGATCTGGCCCGCGATCACCGCTTGCATCATGTACAACTGCGGCACGTGATCGACCATCCAGTCGAAGTACGTATTAGAGTTGAAGTCGGCTCGTTCGAACGGGTCGCGTCGCAAGCTCACGATGTGCGGCAAGCGAAGCTTGATGAACGGCTCAGCCCATTGTTGCATCTGTATTCGCGCGCTGGACCGATAGATTGAACTTCCAGTCGCCGACCCGCACCGCGATGACATCGCCGTCATCGCTGAAGTACACGATCGCGTTTCGCGGGCTCTCTTTCGTTTGGCCGCTGAAGTACGGGATCTGATTGTAGCCGTCGAGATGGACGTTATACTTCTGGCCGTTGATCGTGGTGCCCTTAAGTAACTGCTCGGTAATGTCCGGATTGCCGGCAGCAGCGAGCAACGTCGGGAACATGTCGATGTGCGAAACGATCCCGTTGTAGACCGATCCGGGCTTGATCGTACCGGGCCAGCGGATGAAGCACGGCACGCGCCAGCCGCCTTCCCAGTTGGAATCCTTTCTGCCCGCGGAACGGCGTGTTGGCACCGTCGGGCCAGGTATCGTTCTCTGGACCGTTGTCGGTCGAGTACATGACGATCGTGTTGTCTTCGAGTCCGAGCTCTTTGAGCTTATCGAGCATCATGCCGATCTGCTCGTCGTGCACGACCATGCGATCGCTATACGGATCCTGTCCGCTCTTGCCGATGATTCTTTTCGGCCACGTGGGTGCGGAAGTGCATCGCGGTCGAGTTGTACCACAGGAAGAACGGCTGATCGGCTTTGGCCTGCTTCTCCATCCACGCCATTGCCGCCGACGTGATCTCCTCGTCGATCGTTTCCATGCGCTTCTTCGTGAGCGGACCGGTGTCGACGATCGTTTGCTTACCGACCTTGCCGAAGCGCGGGTCGACCGTCGGATCGTCTTTATCGGTCGCGACGCAATGCAGCACGCCGCGCGGCCCGAACATCGCTTTGAAGCGAGGATCCTTGGGATAGTCGGGCAGTTCGGGCTCTTCCTCGGCGTTGAGGTGATACAGATTGCCGAAGAATTCATCGAAGCCGTGAACCGTCGGCAGAAATTCGTTGCGGTCGCCAAGGTGATTTTTGCCGAACTGTCCGGTCGCATAGCCAAGAGGCTTGAGGGCCTCGGCGATCGTCGGGTCTTCCTTTTGAAGGCCGACGGTGGCGCCCGGCATCCCGACCTTGGTAAGGCCGGTGCGGATCGGATTTTGCCCGGTGATAAAGCAAGCGCGACCCGCGGTGCAGCTCTGCTGCGAATAGTAGTCGGTGAAGAGGCCGCCTTCGTTGGCCACCCGGTCGATGTTGGGCGTCCGGTAGCCCATCATCCCGTTGCTGAACTTGCTGACATTCCAGATGCCGATATCGTCGCCCCAGAGTATCAGAATATTGGGTTTTTTCGCTGGCATTGTGAGTACTCTCCCTATTAGCGTCGCGTTCTCCAATAGTAGACCGCCGCGTCGGCGGGGCGGCATCCCGAAGTTACCCAAGGCCCGGGCTCCGTGGGGGGAGAACTGACGGTCGGGCCGCGGAGAGGTGGCAGAGCGGTTTAATGCAGCGGTCTTGAAAACCGCAGGACGCGAAAGCGTTCCGAGGGTTCGAATCTCTCCCTCTCCTTTGTTTTCACCGGAGGCGTGTGCGTGCAAAACGCCCAAGACTTTCAAGACGGTAAGTTGCTGCGGATCTTCGTCGACGAAGCCGATCGGAGCGGCTTGCAGCCGACCTACACCGCGATCGTCGAGTTCTTGCGCAAGCGCGGCGTCGCGGGCGCAACCGTCTTTCGCGGGATCGAGGGTTTCGGCGGCCACCGTGAGGTGCACGTCGCCAAAGTCTTTTCGTGGCTGCCGAATCTGCCGATCCTGATCGAAGTCGTCGACGATTGGACCGTGCTCGAACCGCTGATCGCGCAGCTCGAAGAGATGATCGGCGAAGGTCTGCTCACGATCGAAGCTGCGCAATACCTGCGCCTTTCTCGAGCGAAAGCGTAACGTTGTCCGAACGCGCGCGCGGAAAGTTGCTGCGGATCTTCGTCGATGAAGAAGATCGCTACGACGGCAAACCGTTATATATGGCGCTCGTGGATGAGTTAAAGGCCGCCGGTTTTACCGGAGCGACCGTGCTCAAAGGGATCGAAGGGTATGGCATCCATAAGACGCTGCACACCGGGCGCACCTTCGATATGTCGACCAATCTGCCGATTCTGATCGAAGTGATCGAAGAAGAAGCCAAGGTCATAGCGCTTCTGCCCACGCTGCGCGCGATGATCGATGAAGGCCTGATCACCCTCGAGAGCCTCGAGCTCGTGCGCATCTCGCGCGGGGCACAGTGATCGACTGGCGCGCCGTCGTTGCGGTCGCGGCCGGTGCAGCGATCGGCGGCGTTTTGCGCTATGTCGTCGGCCAGCTTTTTCTGCAGCGTTTCGGCCCCGGCTTTCCTTACGGAACGCTCTTTATCAACGTGAGCGGCAGCTTCCTCATTGGGATCGTCGCGCAACTTGCGTTGACGCGAGCATTCGGCATTACGCCGCTCGTGCGTCTGCTTCTCGCGACCGGCATACTCGGCGGCTATACGACGTTCTCGACGTTTTCACTCGATGCGCTCACGTTGCTCGAGTCCGGCGCGATGCCTGCGCTCGTCTATTCGGTAGCGTCGGTCGTGCTCGGTTTCGGAGGCGCGGCACTCGGCGTCGTTCTGGCGCGACTTGCGCTGCGCTAAGCCGAAAGATGCTCGCGGTTGGCCGGCATGTCGAGATATTGCAGCGGTCCAATCGGTACGATGCGCGTCGGATTGATGTCATCGTGCGTGCAGTAGTAGTGGCGCTTGATATGGTCGAAGTCAACCGTCGACGCGACGCCCGGAATCTGATACAGATCCCGTAGATAGCCGTAGAGATTCGGGTAGTCGACGATTCGGCGCAAGTTGCACTTGAAATGTCCGTAGTACACCGGATCGAAGCGAATGAGCGTGACGAACGCGCGCCAATCCGTCTCGACCGGGTTCTTCCCAAACAAAAACCGCCGCGTCGTTAAGCGCTCCTCGAGCCGGTCCAGCATCGCGAAGACGCGATAGGCCGCTTCATCGTAGGCGGCTTGGCTCGTTGCAAAGCCCGCCTGGTAGACGCCATCGTTGAGATCCACGAAGATCTCTTGGTTGAGCGCATCGATTTGCGTCCGCAGTTCGCGCGGGTAGAAATCGGGCTGCGGATCGCCGATTGCATCGAACTCGGTTTCGAACATGCGCAGGATGTCGTCATCCGAATTGCTGACGATGCGTTTGGTCTGCATGTCCCACAGCGCCGGGACGGTCACGCGGCCGCGATAATGTGGGTCGCTTGCGCGATAGAGCTCGCTCAAAAAGTGGGTACCGTAGCGCCAGCCGCGATCGTCGCGAATCGGGTCAACGATCGTCATCGGGATCGCAGCCTCGAGCCCTTTGAGCTTGCGCATGATGATGGTGCGATGCGCCCAAGGACACGCGAGCGAGACGAAGAGCTGGTAGCGCCCGGCGACCGCGGGAAACCCCGTGTGCCCGTCGGCGGACACCCAGCCGCGAAACTGATCGTCTTGACGGACGAAGCTGCCGTCGGCAGACTGCTCGTCGGGGAACTGCGCTTTAACCTGCGAATCCATACGCTTCTATTGAAGGAGGCCTGGTGCTCAAAGGATTCATCTACGGCGTCTTAGCCACGCTCGTCATCCTCTTCGCCGTCGGCTATGTGGGGGTCACGCAGGGTCTATTGATTCCGGCCAATGCGGATGCGAAGCCGTCGCGGATGGAGCGATGGATGGCGTCGCGTTCGCTCGCTGCGACGATATCGCGCGAGATGCCCACGCAGCCAAACCCCGTTGCTGCAACCGATGCCAACTATGAAGCCGGCATCAAGCTCTATGCCGAGAATTGTGCAGCATGTCACGGCGCCGAGGGCGCGCGACCGTCAACGGTTGCGATCGGCCTCTATCAACAGGCGCCGCAACTCGCAAAGCACGGCGTCGAGGATGATCCTGAAGGCGAAACCTTTTGGAAGATCAAGCATGGCATTCGTCTGACCGGCATGCCCGCATTCACGAAATCGCTCTCCGACGAGCAAATTTGGACGCTCGCACTCTTCCTCAAGCATATGGACGCACTACCGCCCGGGCCGCAGCGCATCTGGAAGGCTACGAAGATGCCGGTTGCGCTCGCCCCGCTTTCTGCGCTTGCCTCGCCGACGCCAGGCAGTAGTTCTACCCATTAAGGAGAAACCGTTTGCTCTACTATGGATGGAACACGTGTGGATGTGCGTGCACTTCCCGTCTGGGAACGGCCGGCAAGAATCTCTGAAGTTTTCGATCGTTTACCGGTTGGCGGATCGCTCACGATCGTCACCGACAACGAGCCGCGAGGATTAGCCTTTCGTATCGAGCAGACGCGGCCGCACGAAGTTATGGTCGACCATCGCCGCGTGGGCGATCATGAATGGGCGGTTCGTCTCACACGCGTGGCAATCGAGAGCGACGCGCCTTCGCCATCCGGCATTATCAAGCGCGCATCGGCATTTAGCGGGCTCGATGCGGAAGCGCGCGCGCTGCTCGCCGGCAGCGCAAGCCTGCACACCATTCGGCGCGGGCAGACCATCGTGACCGAAAACAGTGACTGGCCCTACCTCGGCATCGTCTTTGAAGGCGTGCTTGCCTTGACAACCGGCAACGGGACCGAACGCCCGCGCATTTTTTATGAAATCTTTCCGTACGAACTGTTGGGCGAGCTCGAACTCTTCGATGAAGCTCCCGCTGCCGGCCGCGTCATTGGGCTTTCGAAGGTTGCGCGGTACTTGCGCATCGCGCGGCGCACCGTGCTCGACGTCGCCCAGAGTAACCCGCAGACGTTGATCGCGCTCGGGCGCGTGAGCGCGCATCGCCGCCGCGATCACATGCGAGCACTCGCAACGCAGGCGACGATGCCGATCATCGCGCGCGTGGCACACGTGTTGGTGCCGTATGCCGTTCCCGAGCGCGGTCTGAGTCCGGCGCGCTCTCCGCTTCCCAACATGACGCAGGCGCAGATTGCAGCCGCCGCCGGAACGGTGAAGGAGGTTGCGGCACGCGCGATCGCCGAGCTGGAAACGCGCGCGCTGCTCAAGCGTGAACGCGGGCACATCCGCTATCTGGATCGCCAAGGATTGCTGGACATGATCCGGGACGCTGGATGATCCGAACGTTCTTCCGCCACGGAAGTAACGCTGTTCTTGCGCTCGCCGTCGTGGCGAGCATCGCCATCGTCGCTCTTGGAATCGTGCCGTTTGCGTTTGTCGCGGCGCTGATCGGCGCAGCGGTGTTCTTCATTTCCGAGTACACCACGCACCGGTTCATGTTTCACGCCCCGCCGTCCACGATGCCATGGCTGCTCAAATTGCAGCACCGGCTTCATTACGATCATCACATCGACCCGCCCAAGCTCGATCTGCTCTTCTTGCCCTTGTGGTTCGTGATTCCGACAGCGCTCGTTTACTACGGCGTGTTCGTGGCGATTACGCGCAACCCGGCGCTCGCGTTCTCACTAACCTTCGGCAGCATCTGCGCCTTGCTATACTACGAGTGGGTGCACTACATCGCGCACATCCCGTTTAACCCCGTGACTCCATTCGGTCGCTACGTCAAGAAGTATCACCTTTGGCATCACTTCAAGAACGAAAAATTCTGGTATGGCGTCACCAATCCGTCGATGGACTTTGCGGGTGGAACGTATCGTGATGTCGACGCGGTCGAGCGCAGCACATCCGTGCGCGAAATCTGGCGCGGCATGTGAATTACCTCATCCTGCTCGCGCTCGCGCTGTTCTTCGGGTTTGCATTTGAAGAATTTTTCGGCGGAGAAGAGACGCCGGTTCCGGGCGGCATCCGTACCTTTCCGCTGATCGCATTTACCGGCGCGGGACTCTACCTTGTAGAACCACATTTCGCGCTCGCCTTCATCGCCGGTTTGCTCGTGCTCGGCTGGTGGATATCGCTCTACATTCGCAGCGTGCTCGCTGGGAAACGTGCGCCCGCCGACGGGCCGCTGATCGTTCCGGCCTGCATCATCATCGCGTATCTCCTCGGACCAATCGCGCTCACGCAGCCGACATGGGTTCCCGTTGCCTTGATCGTCGGTGCGGTGATTCTCGTCGGTTCGCGCAAGCTGCTCCACGCTTTCGTCGCGGGCGTGCCGAAAGAAGAAACAGTTACGCTTGCGCAATTCTTGCTGCTGGTCGGCGTCGTGCTGCCTTTGCTTTACGGTTCGCCGAAGATTCCATTCACCGACATCACGCCGTTCAGCGTGTGGCTTGCGGTTGTTGCCGTCTCGGCGCTCTCGTATGCGAGCTATTTGTTGCAGCGATACGTGCTGCCGAACGGCGGCGTCCTCGCGAGTGCTGCGCTCGGCGGGCTCTATTCGTCGACGGCAACCACTGTCGTACTCGCGCGCGATGCGCACGACCATGGCGTGACGCCGCAGATCACCGCGGGTATCATCACCGCAACCGCGATGATGTACGTACGCATTCTCGTCGTCGTGGCGATTTTCAACGCGCCGCTTGCGCGCCCGCTCCTGGTTCCGCTGCTCATTCTTGCGGTCGTTACCGCCCTTATCGCGGCATGCTTTGCGCGCTTCGGTGCGAATGGAAAGGCAATGCCGGCGGTAACCGTATCGAATCCGCTCAAACTCGGCACGGCGATCGTATTTGCGATACTGCTGATCGTAATCTCACTGCTCTCGACGTGGGTGCAGGCGCACCTCGGCACACAGGGCGTGCTCGCGCTCGCAGCCGTGGTCGGCATAACCGACATCGATCCGTTTGTCTTGAGTCTCGCACAGGGTGGTTCAACCGGCATTGGGATCGCGATGTCGGCGGTGGCCATCGTCGTCGCCGCATCATCGAACAATATGCTCAAAGCCGTTTACACGGTCGCGTTTGCGCGCCGCCGGCAGAGTCTGGTGCCCGCCGGTGTTCTCGCGGGGCTGTGCGTGCTTGGCGTGATCACGGCTGCTATCATGGCACGGTGAGCTTTTTTCACGAACTGCTCGTTTCGCTAGGTCTACGAAAACGGGCTGCTCCAAAGATTGGCTTGCGGGCTCGGCGTGAAGTGACCGTGGCGCTCGGGATCGACGCCGCACACGGGCGTGTGCTCGATGCGCTGGTCAAAACGCTCGGCGCGAACGTCTACGCAGACGACCGCCTTGCGCACACGGTCGAAGCGGGCTTTGGTCTGGTCAACGCCGAGCGCGTGCTGATCAATCTCTCGAGCGAAGGCGCGGCGCAGACGCGCATCGAGATCGAAGCCCACTACCGCGCCGGGGTCGAACGACCCGCATCCTCGCGCAACGTCGACGCACTGGCTGCCGCCTTGTCATCGTCTTAGCGTACGGACTCCCTTGCTGCTAAGCGAAGGCTCGAAGTTTTGCGCCATTCGCGGGATGCGAAATACATTTGGTTGTGGCGCAAAACTCGCGCAGCAGGAGCGGTACAGGATGTGACGCGAGGAGCGTCTTCGCGAGCAGTAACGGAGTCCGTACGCTCTAGTCGATACTGTCGAAGCCGGTGTAGGGAACGAGCGCGGGTGGGATCGCGATCGAGCCGTCGGCTTGCTGATAGTTTTCGAGAATCGCGAGCAGCGTGCGGCCGACGGCAAGTGCGGAGCCGTTGAGGGTGTGCACGAATTCGGGTTTGGCACGCTCGTCGCGGCGCATGCGAATCGATGCCCGGCGTGCTTGGAAATCGGTGCAGTTCGAACACGAGCTGATCTCGCGGTAGCTGTTGGAACTTGGAATCCACACTTCGAGATCGTAGGTCTTAGCGCTGTTGAACGAGACATCGCCGGCACAGAGCAGCATCGTGCGATACGGTAATCCCAGCTCTTGGAGAAGCGCTTCTGCGTCGGCCGTTAGCCGTTCGAGCGCATCAGAAGAGTCCTCCGGCGCGCTCAGCCACACGAGTTCGACTTTTTCGAATTGATGCTGGCGAATCAAGCCGCGCGTATCCTTGCCGGCGGCGCCGGCTTCCTTGCGGAAGCAGGGCGTGAGCGCGGTGAGCAGACGCGGGAGCGTTGCCGCCTCCAGGATCTCGCCGCCATGCAATGCGGTAAGCGGCACTTCCGCGGTTGGAATCATGAACAAGTCGACTTCCTGATCCATGAACATCGCGTCGGAGAATTTGGTGAGTTGTCCCGTGCTCCACATCGTCTCGCGTGTGACCAGGATTGGTGGCGCGATTTCGTCGTAGCCGCGTGCCGCGGCCCGATCCAAGAAGAATTGCCCGATCGCGCGTTGCAGGCGCGCGCCCTTTCCTTTAAGCACGCTAAAGCGGCTGCCCGACAATTTGGCGGCGCGCGCGAAGTCGAGGATGTCGAGCGCTTCACCAAGCTCGTAATGCGGTTTCGGTTCGAAATCGAACGCGCGCGGCGTGCCCCAGGTGCGTACCAGCTCGTTCGAGCCGGCGTCGCTCCCGTCGGGGACCGTGTCATCGAGAACGTTCGGTGTATTCTCGAGCAGCGCGCGCAGCGGCGACTCCGGCACGTCTGGCGCGAGCGTCTTTGCGGTTGCTTCGTGCTCGGCGATGGCGCCCGCAATTTCATCCAGTTGCGGACGCAATTCGCGGGCGGCAGCCGCCTTATCGGCAGCTTTGCCGATTTGCGCCGAGAGGCGGTTCTTCTCGGCTTTCAATCTTTCGGTCTCGGCGAGCGCGGAGCGGTACTGCGTATCGAGACGCAGAATGTCGTCGACAAACGATTCGTCGATTCCACGGCGTTGCGCCGATCGGCGCACGCGATCGGGATCGCGTCGAACAAGAGCAATATCGAGCATGGAACAGCGCGGCTTCGTCTTTCTGGAAGAAAATCTTTTGTCGCCGACGCAGGCGATTGCGGCCTACCTCGCGCGTGTGCCGCTATCGCCGCGCGCCCCCGAGCGCATTCGCCTTGACGATGCGTATGGTCGCATTCTCGCCGAAACGATCACGGCGGATGCGGATTATCCGAGCGAACCGCGCTCCGCTATGGACGGTTTTGCAATCACCGCTGGGGGTGCACCGGGCACTTTTGCGGTGGTCGGCGAGATCGCGATGGGACGTCCGTGGGCCCGGCACCTGATGCCCGGACAAGCGGTGCGAATTCCCACCGGCGGCGTGATACCCGATGGCGCCGATGCCGTCGTACCGGTCGAGAACGTCCGGCTCAGCGGAACGGCGGTGGCGGTTGAAGCTACGCTCGAACCGGGCGAAAACGTCAATCCCAAAGCGGGAGATATGCGCGCCAAGAGCGTCATGTTCGAGGTCGGCACGCGCATCCGTGGCCCCCAAATGGGCGTCTTAGCAACGCTCGGCGTCACGCAGGTGGCCGTCTTTCCGCGCCCGCGTATTGCGGTGCTTTCGAGTGGTGATGAACTCGTGCCGCCTGGTATGCAACCGCAATCGGGTCAGGTTCGCGACTCGAACCGTTATGCGATCGCGGGCGCTCTACAAGGAATGGGCGCGGTGGCGTTCCACGGCGCAACCGTGGCCGACGTCCCCGGCGCCCTCGAGCGTGCGCTGCGCAAGGCGCTCGCCGAGGCCGACGGCGCGGTCCTGACCGGGGGCTCGTCGGTCGGCGAACTCGATCGCACGCCGGCGGCGATCGCTGCACTCGGCGCGCCGGGCGTCATCGTGCATGGACTGCGGGTCAAACCGGGGAAGCCGACGGTCTTGGCTGCAGTAGGAACCAAGCCGGTTATCGGGTTGCCGGGCAACCCCACGTCGGCTGTCGTGATTTTAGAAGCGGTGGTCGCTCCGATTATCGGGGCGCTTGCCGGCGCGCCGATCCAGCAGGACGCGGTCTCGGCGACGCTAGCCGCGCCCTTGCGTACGCGCCGCGGCTGGACGTGGTTTGTGCCGGTGCGTCTCGAACAAGACCCCGGCGGCTGGATCGCCCACCCATGCGCGGTTCGCTCCTCGGCAGTAAGCCTTACGGCGATGGCCGATGGCTACATCGTCTCCCCTGAAGAAGCCGAATACTTGGAGATGGGGTCGCGTGTGGACGTGCACCGCTTCATCTAGATCGGTTTCCCGAGTCGGTGAGCGCCAAAGCACTCCGCGAAGTGGAGTGCGTTTTTAAATGGAGGTAAGGACAAGCCGGTGATTCGACCCGCGCCCGCAATAGAAGCCATCGCGCCGATGACGCCGTTCATCGGCCCGGAGCAGCTCATGCGTGAAACCGGTCGCACCTCGCTCGTGCGCCTCGGCGCCAATGAGAGCGCCTTCGGGCCCTCACCCGCCGCCGTCGCGGCGATGAGTGCGCAGCTCGAGCGTCTTTGGTGGTACGGCGATCCCGAATCGTACGAGTTGCGCGAAGCGCTTGCACGCAAGCACAACGTTGCCGTCGAAGAAGTCCTCGTCGGCGCGGGCATCGACGACCTCATGGGGTTGGTCGTGCGCGCGTTCGTTGCGCCGGGCGGCACCGCTCTCACCACGCGCGGCTCCTATCCCACGTACAACTACCACGTGCACGGATATGGCGGACGGCTCGTCACCGCGGACTATCGTCCGGATGGCCGTCTCGACCTCGACGCGCTCGTCGGCGTTGCGGCCGGCGAACGCGCGTCGGTCATCTACGTCTGCAATCCCGACAATCCGAGCGGCACGTTTATCGACAGGGACGAGATGCGGCGCTTTTTCGAGGCGGTGCCGCGCGACGCGGTCTTTCTGCTCGACGAAGCGTATGCCGACTTCGTCGACGAGGCCGATCTGCTGCCGATGCATATCGAGGACCGCCTCATCCGAATGCGGACGTTTTCCAAGGCTTATGGTCTCGCCGGCGCGCGCATCGGCTATGCGATCGGGAGTCGAGCATCTGCTTGGAATCTTGCAGAAGATTCGCTTGCAGTACGGCGTGAATCGTAACGCGCAGGTTGGCGCACTGGCATCGCTGCGTGATGAGCCCTTTCGCGCGTGGGTAGTCGATGAAGTCGCAAAGGCGCGCGCCGACTATTATGCTATCGCGCGCGAGCTGGGATTGGGCGCGATCGAATCTTCGACGAACTTCGTCTGCATCGATCTCGGAGATGCGCCGCGCGCGACTCGCGTGATGAACGAACTTCTCGCGCATCACGGCGTTTGGATTCGCAAACCCGGCCTTGCGCCGTTGGATCGCTACGTGCGCGTTAGTGCGGGAACACAACCAATGCGCGCGGCATTTGCGGCGGCGTTTCGCGAGGTCGTTGCGACCGTTCCGAGCGTGCCTGCATGAGGTACGCGATCCTCTCCGACATTCACGGCAACGTGGAATCGCTCGAGCGCGCGCTCTCGCTCGTGCAGGCCGACGACGAAGTGTTGTGTCTGGGTGATATCGTCGGCTACGGACCCAATCCCAACGAATGTATTGCGCTCTTGCGCCAGCGCGTCAAGCATGCGGTTCTTGGAAATCACGACTTAGCCGCGCTCGAGAACTTTGGCGTCGAATACTTCAACGACGCTGCGCGTGCGGCAATCGCGTGGACGCAGGGCGTGCTCTCCGAAGAGAGCCGGGCGTGGCTCAACGGACTTTCTTACGAGATCCGCTACCCGGATTTTCTCATGGTGCATGGCGCGCCGGTGAACTACTTCGAGTACATCTTGGACAAGCGCACCGCGGCCAAAGCCTTTGCGCTAACCGATGCACCCCTCGTGTTTATCGGTCATACCCACATCGCTGAGTATTGGGTCCAAGAGCCTGACGGCAGCGTGGGCCATCGCCACATGCAGCACGGCGGTGAGCTCTCGTTCGAAGAAGGCCGCCGCTACATCATCGACGTCGGGAGCATCGGGCAACCACGCGATCTCAATCCTGAGGCGTCGTTCGTTTTCTACGACCCGCAGAAACGCACGGTGGAGTGGGTGCGCTACCCCTATCCAATTTCGGAGGTGCAGGAGAAGATTCACCACGCGCATCTTCCCGATTATCTCGCGATGCGATTGGAATCGGGCCGGTGAGCATCCCGGTCGACGACGGCTATTGCTTCGCGTGTGGCCCCGAGAACCCGATCGGGCTGCACATGCACTTCGAATCCGATGGTGAAGGCGTGCGGGCGCGACACACGCTCGTCGCGGAATTTCAAGGCTGGAAGTCGGTTGCGCACGGCGGGATCGTCATGGCGCTGCTCGACGAAGGGATGGCGCACGCGGCCGGCCATGCTGGGCATCGCGGCATGACCGCGAGCGCCAACGTGCGCTTTCGCAAGCCGGTTCCGATCGGCGAGCCGCTTACGATTGCGGGGAAAGTAGTCTGGCAGCGGCGCAACGTGCTCGGCATAGAAGCCGCGATTTGTGATGCCTCGGGAACGGTGCTCGCCGAGGCCGAAGGCAAATTCGTCTCGCGTGGCCCGGTCGACGCCATCGATGATTACCGCGTCGGACGTATCAAACAGGCGGGGTCCCGAACGCAAGATGGCTAGCGCATCCAACGTCGTTTGGGCGCGCCCTGGGGGAGACTCTCGCTTGCCGGAGTTGAGCGCGCGCTCTGGTTTGGGGGCCCCACGCTTTGCGTGGGGGGCGCGGAGCCTTGGGCGAAGCGCCTTTTAACGATGAAATCAAAACAACAGCGCGTTAAAGCCAAAGAAGACACCAAGACACGTAACGAGCCCACCGTCGACAACCGGCGTGCGCGTCACGAGTACCACATCCTCGATTCGCTTGAAGCGGGATTGGCGTTGACCGGTACCGAGGTGAAGTCTATTCGTGCCGGCGGCGTGAGCCTCAGCGAAGCCTACGCGCGTTTTCGCGACGGTGAAGCGTGGTTGATGAGCATGCACATTCCGCCGTACAAGCAGGGAAGTTTCTCCAACGTCGATCCGAATCGCCCGCGCAAACTTCTGCTGCATAAGGAACAGATCGCCGATCTGCAAGCGCGGGTGAAGGAGAAGGGTTTGACGATCGTTCCGTTGCGGATGTACTTCACGCGGGGCAAGGTCAAGGTGCAACTCGGCGTGGCGAAGCGGCAAGAAACTTTGGGACAAGCGCGAGGACGTTGCCAAGCGCGAAGCCGAACGCGAGTTGCGCGCGCCATGCGCGGGGCTAAGCCCGAGGCAGCGATCGAACAAGCCATCGAGCGCGATGGGGTGATCCGCCGCGGCGAGCACGTGGTCATTGCGTGCAGCGGCGGCGCGGATTCGGTTGCGCTCGTGCACGCGCTCGCGACGGTGCGCAAGCCGATGGAGTTGCAGCTCGACCTCGCTCACATCAATCACGGCACGCGCGCGTCCGCGTGGCAGGACGAATGCGTCGTGCTTCGCGTCGCCGCCACGTTTGACGTACCGGTGCGCGCGGTCGCACTCGAATCCGGCAATCGCGACGAAGCCACTTTGCGCGAAGCGCGCTATGCCGCGCTGGTCGCGATCGCGCGCTCGCAGGGCGCGAGCGTCGTAGCGACCGCGCATCATCGCGAAGACCAAAGCGAAACCGTGTTACTTGCGTTGCTGCGCGGCGCGGGGCCGCAGGGGCTGCATGGCATGCCTGCGCGTCGCACGCTTGCGGACGGCGTCGACCTCGCGCGCCCGTTGTTGCATGTTGCTGCCGAGGAACTGCGCCGCGCGTGCCACGTCCACGCACTTCCCTACGCGGTCGATCCGACCAACGCAGATCGAGGTCTGCGCCGCAATGCCGTACGCGCCGCTCTCGATTCGTTGCGTCCGCTTTTCCCTGGACTCGATGCCGCCGTCGCGCGCACCGCAGAGCTACTCAGCGAAGAATCGGCTGGGACGATGCGCGCGGATGTGCGGCGGGAGGTTCGTGCCGTGCTTGCGGCACAGGACGGGCTTCGCGATATCGATTTCGAGCATGTCGAAGCCGCGGTACGTACGATCGAGCGCGGTGGATCGGGGCGCTTTCATATGAAGAAGGGCGTCGAACTGAGGATCGAGCAAGGCATCATTGTGGCGCAAGACGAGATGCAATCATGATCAAGGCGACTGCGAGCTACGAAGGCAGCATCCTGCGCGAGCTCTTCGGTGTTGACGAGATCGCTCGCGCAATCGAGCGGCTGGCCGCTGATATCGTACGGGATTATCGGCGCAAGCCGCTGACGCTCGTCGGCGTGCTCAAAGGCGCGCTGTATGTCACGACCGATTTGGCGCGAGCGATCTCGGCGCTTCCCGACGGCCCGAGCGAGATCGCGATCGATTACCTCTGCGTTTCGAGCTACGGAAACGCGTCACGTTCCTCGGGCGAAGTGCGCTTGCTCAAAGATATCACCGAACCGGTTGCCGGCAGCAACATCGTTATCGTCGAAGACATCATCGACAACGGGCTCACGCTTCAGTATCTTCGCGCGTTACTGAGAGAGCGTAACCCGGCAAGCCTCCGCGCCTGCGTGCTTTTCGACAAGCCCTATCATCGAACGGTCGAGGTACCGGTCGAGTATCTGGGGCTGCGGGTGCCTGATGCATTTGTCGTAGGTTACGGGCTCGATTACCAGGAACTGTTCCGGAACCTGCCGTACTTGGCCCAGCTTCGACCAGAGGTCTTTACCGACGGTTAAGAGTCGGTAGCGGGCGGCCGACGAAAGAAACGATGGCCCGGGTTATGTTGTTACACCAAGGGTAGCCCCGGGCCCCGAAAGCATAAAAGTGAGCAAACACCTTCGTTCTATCCTCCTCATCGTCGGCGCTGTCGTGCTGGTCTTCTTCGTTGTTGAGAAGTTGATGCAGCCGAGCGAGAATGTATCGCGCCTCGACTACGGCGTCTTCTATCAGAAGCTCGAAGCGAACGACATTCGCTCGTTCCACGCCGTCGGACAGGATGCGTCCGGCGAGCTCGCCGACGGGACGAAGTACACCGTCACGCTGCCGAACACCGACACTGCCTTTGCACGCGAACTCGGCAAGCACATCAAAAACGGCGAGTACGGCTTCGAACAGCAGACGAATTCCGGTCTTGTTACGAGTCTGGTAAGCATCGCGCCGTTGCTGCTTATCGCAGTGCTCTTCTTCTTTATATTGCGGCAGGCGCAGAGCGGTGGAAGTCAGGCGCTTTCGTTCGGCCGGTCGCGAGCCAAGATGATGAGCGAGAATCGGCCGAAGGTGACCTTCGCCGATGTCGCCGGCGTCGACGAAGCCAAGGAAGAGCTTGGGGAGATCGTCGACTTCCTCAAGTATCCCAAGAAATATCAGGCGCTGGGCGCGCGCATCCCCAAGGGCGTGCTGCTGCTCGGGCCGCCGGGCTCCGGTAAGACGCTGCTCGCGCGCGCGATCGCGGGCGAAGCCGGCGTGCCGTTCTTCTCGATCTCCGGTTCGGACTTCGTCGAGATGTTCGTCGGCGTCGGCGCGTCGCGCGTGCGCGATCTTTTCGATCAAGCCAAGAAGTCGGCCCCGTGCATCGTCTTCATCGACGAAATCGACGCGGTCGGCCGTCAACGTGGCGCCGGCCTCGGCGGCGGACACGACGAGCGCGAACAGACGCTCAATCAATTGCTCGTCGAGATGGACGGGTTCGACCAGAACACGGGCGTGATCTTGATCGCCGCGACCAATCGTCCCGACGTACTCGATCCGGCGCTACTGCGTCCGGGGCGCTTCGACCGGCAGATCGTAGTCGATCGCGCCGACTTCCGCGGTCGCGAGAAGATCCTCGAAGTGCACGCTCGCAACAAGCCGCTCTCGAAGGAAGTCTCGCTCGAGGTTCTGGCAAAGCGTACGCCGGGCTTCTCCGGCGCAGACCTCGAGAACTTGCTCAACGAAGCCGCCCTGCTGGCCGCGCGCAGAAACAAAAACATCATCGAGATGAACGATTGCGACGAAGCGATCGATCGTGTGATGGTCGGTCCCGAGCGCAAGTCGACCGTGATGAGCGCGAAAGAAAAAGAGAATACGGCCTACCACGAATCCGGCCACGCGATTCTGGGCGGCATGCTCGATAAGTCCGATCCGGTTCACAAGGTCACGATCATTCCGCGCGGTATGGCGCTGGGGATAACCTGGTCGCTCCCCGAGGACGATCGCCATCAAATGACGCGGGATGAGATTTTAGCGCAGATCACGATGGCGCTTGGCGGCCGTCTTGCCGAAGAGATCCAATTCGGCGACGTGACGACCGGCGCAAGCAACGACTTTCAGAAAGCCACCGAACTTGCGCGCCGAATGGTGACGCAATACGGGATGAGCGAACTCGGGCCGATTCAGTTCGGCCGCGGCAATCATCAAGTATTCTTGGGACGCGACTTCGGCGAGGAGCGCAATTACTCCGAAGAGGTCGCGAGTAAGATCGACGGCGAGGTGCGGCGGATCATCGAGACGTCGTATGAGCGCGGTCGCACCCTGCTCACAGAAAACTGGGATAAAGTCGAGCGTATGGTCAAGTCGCTGCTCGAATACGAAACCGTCGATGCTGAAGAAGTTCGCGCGATTCTCACCGGCAAGCCGTACGATCGCGACAATTCGGGCGGCAGCGCCGTCGCAGTCGACCCGCAGCCCGAACTCGCGCCCGCCGAAGAACCTCAGCGCGAGAAGCCCACGCGCGTTCCTCCAACGATTCGCCCGGAGCCTGCGTAATGCGCCGGCCGGTCATACTCACAGCGGCGCTGGCACTGATGCTCGCGCCGCTCGCGGCATTGGGGGCAGACGAGGCCTCGTCCGGCAGTCTCCCGCATGGTGGATCGTACACCATCACGCGCGACACGACGTTCGAGTCGGCAGCTATCGATCTGTGGTTTCGCGCGCCCGGCGCGGGTTACGATAACAACGCTCCGGGCCTTTCGCGCGTGGCAGCGACCGCTGCTGCAGCCGCGACGCTCGAGAGCGGCAAATCGCTCGTTGGTCTGGTGCGCAACGTCGGCGGCCGTCTGGCCATCAACGTCTACCCCGATATCGTTGACATTAGCGTCAGCGTGCCTGCGAGTGCGGCGCGACGCGTCGTGGCTGCAATGAGCGCGGCCTACTTTTCGCCCGCGATCGATGACGATGCCCTTAAGATCGCGCGAACTGACGTCGCCGTACTCTCAGCACAAGAACATTTTTCGTCCGATGATCTCTTGCACGATGCGCTCTTCGCGCAGATCTTTACGTCAGGACCGGCGCACTATCCGCCGATCCCCGCCAATTTGAGCGATTTCAAGAGCATCACGCTCGATCAGGTCAAGATGTTCGCGAAGCGTGCATTCCGCTCGGCGAATGCGACGTTTGCGCTCGCGGGCAACGTCGACGCGTCGTTGATGGATGCAGTGACCGCCGGCGCGCCGGGTAGCGCCGATTCGCCGATTCCTTCGTCACTCGCAAGCTCGCCGGTCGATAAGACGATCAACGCGGCGGTGACGGGCGAAGGCCTTGCGTGGACTGGTCCGCCGATCGCCGACGAACGCGCGTCAACGGCGCTCGATTTCATTGCCGATTATTTGTTCCGCGACCAGACCGGTGTCGTGAGCAAGACGCTCGATCCGACCGGCGACGCCTACGTGAACGGGCAGTTCATCACATTGCACGATCCGGGCGTCATGCTGGTGACAATCGGCGGCAGCAAACCGGGGGATGTAGAGACCAAGGTGCTCGCAGCGATTGCCGCACTGCAAACACCGCTGGACGCTACCGCCTTCGCGGCGGCGCGCGAGGCATTCATCTTTCATCTCGCCGCGGATTCGCAAGCGCCGACCGAACAGGCCGATAATCTCGGGTGGTACGCAGCCGAAGGGAACGGCGCGTATGCACCGAGCGATGGAACGAGCACGTACTGGAAAACCGCTCGTTCGCTCGATCCCGACTATGTCGCGTCAGTCGTCAAAAAGTATCTCGCTCATCCGGTCGTCGTGCGTTTGATTACGACGACCACGAAGGACTCTGCCTCGTGAAATTGCGCCTTGCCTCCGTCGCCGCGTGCTTGTTGCTCGTTGCCCTGCCCACGATCTCGCGCGCCGCCGCGGAGACGGCGCCGGTCGTAACCCGCAGCAGCGGCGTAACGACGATTACCCAGCTCGATGCAAGCGCACCGCTCCTGCACGTGGTGTACGTCGTTCGGGCCGGTCTCGATCGGCAGTCGCTCTCGCAGAACGGCCTTGCGGCGCTCACCGCGCAAACGATCCTGAATACGCCCGAGAATGGCGTCCCGCTGCGCGATGCTATTGCCGCAGCCGGCGGTTCGATCTCATTCACCGTCGATCCGAGTGACGTCCGCTTTGTGATCGAGGCGCTGCCACAGGACGCGGACAAGGTGCTGAAGCTCGCGCAGGCTGCACTAGCAAAGCCCGCCTTCGATCCGGCAACCGTGCGTTCCGCGCGCAACCGCTTGATCACGCGGATCGCCGAAGACCAGCAAATTGCGCTGCAAGTCGGCCTCGACATGCTCAACGAAACCCTCGCGCCGTCGGCCAACGCGGGGCTGCCGCAGCTTGGATTACCGGCGTCGCTCGCCCAACTTGGACCCGATGACGTGCGCGCCTTTTACACTGCGTACTATAAACGCGGCGGAAGTTACGTAAGCACCGCCGGTCGCATTGACGCGCTCCCGGCCGGCGCACTCGATCAGTTAGGTGCGACGTTGCCCGACGGCAGCACCAACCCGATCAGTGTTAAGCTGCCTAAGCTCGCGGGCGCCTCACGTCAGCTCGTTGCGCAACGCGACATCGCGGCACCATGGCTGATCGCCCAATATGGGGCTCCAAATGTATCGAGCAAGGATTTTGGACCGATGCTCGTGCTCGCCGCGTTCATGCAACGCACGCTGGCCGACATGGCTGACGTTCCGGGCGTCGTCTCCGAGACGTACGCTTCGCGCGCCGTTGGGGCCGTCTACCAGTATGAGAATCCACAGCCGGATCTCGTGCTCTACGTCAACGGCGGCATCGGCAATCCCAATCGCTCGTTTTCAACCGCGCTTTCGATTGCGAGCATCCTCGCGACGACCAAGCTCGAGGGCTCGATCGAAGAGTTCAAGACGATGGCGTCGGGCAATTTCATCAGCAGTACCAACACGCTGGAAGCGCGCGCGTGGCTCGCCGTCGTGTACGACGAGAACGGCGCGCAACCCGACTACATGTCGCGCACGCTCGACGCGATCTCGCAAACGACGGCCGCCGACCTGCAGCGCGTCGCACGTCTGTATCTGAGCAATCCCACAATCGCCCTGGTATTGCCGAGAGAGAATTCTTAGGCCATCAGGGTCGCGCTTGTTCACGATTACCTAAATCAGCGCGGTGGCGCCGAACGGGTCTTCGCGCACATAGCGCGCGCGTGGCCCTCTGCGCCCATCTACACGGCGCTCTACGACGAACGCGCGGTGGGGGATCTCATTCCGCGTTCCCGCGTGCACGCATCGGCGCTGGCACGCATTCCCGGGGCGAACCGCAACTTTCGCTATCTCGCTCCGCTCTATCCGCGAGCGTTTGAAGCATTCGACTTGCGTGCCTACGATCTGGTCATCAGCTCGACCAGCGCGTGGGCCAAGGGCGTCCGCATCCGCACCGATGCGGTGCACGTCTGCTTCATCCACACGGTCAGCCGTTTTCTCTTCGACTACAAGCGCTATCTCGGCGGGTTTGGCCTCGCGACGCTGGCGCGGCCGATGGTCAATGCGCTCGTGCGCTGGGATCTCGAGGCGGCTAAGCGACCGACGCGCTACGTCGCGAACAGCGCTACCGTCCAAGCTCGCGTGCGCGAATACTATCATCGTGACGCCGACGTGCTCCATTCGCCCGCAGATATCGATCGCTTCACGATCGGCAGCGGCAGTGGTGACTATTTTTTCATCGCATCGCGGCTCTTACCGTACAAGCGGATCGATCTTGCAATCGAGGCCGCTGAACGCGCCCGGGTCAAGCTGCTCGTTGCCGGCGATGGGCCGGCGATGCCGCAGCTGCGCGAGCGCGCGCGTTCGAGCACAACCACGTTGCTTGGTTTTGTCGACGACGCAGCAGTCAATCAGCTCATGGGCAATGCAATCGCAGCGATCGTGCCGGGCGAAGAGGATCTCGGACTCGTGCCGATCGAGGCAGCCGCGGCCGGACGACCGACGATTGCCTATCGCAGCGGCGGCGCATGCGAAACGGTGATCGATGGAGAAACGGGCGCGTTCTTCGATGAGCCGAGCGCGGAGTCGTTGGCGGACGTCTTACGAACCTTCGATCCGCGCCGTTACGATCCGCAACGTTTGCGCGCGCACGCGGAGACCTTCTCGCCTATCCGGTTTATCGACCGGTTTCGAGCGCTCGTCGAAGCAACGCGAGTGTAAGACGCGCCGGTTCGCGTCGATCGATGCTCGCAGTGCGCGCCAGCGATTGCGCGCGCATCGACGCGCGCAGCTCGGCCTTGTCGGCCAGCTCGCGCAATGCTAGTGCCCAGGCATTGATATCGAAGGGCGGTAGAAGCATCGCCGCGCCGGCACATGCCTCCGGCAACGCGGACGCGTCGCTTGCGACCACCGGCGCACCGCAGGCCATTGCCTCAACGGCCATCAAACCGTAACCCTCCGCGCACGAGGGAACTGCAACAGCAAGCGCTCCGCTGTAGAGCGCTCGTAGCTCAGTGTCATCGGGACGAATGTTTGCGTGCGCGGTTCCTCCGGCGATGAGCAAGGCGCACTCACGCGCCGGAAAGGCGCGTGCAAACGCGCGAACGAGCGTCGGAAGATTCTTACGCTCCTCGGGCCCTGCGACGACGAGAAAGTACGGCGTGTGCTCTCGCGGCGCCACGGGCTGCCACCAGGGGTCGGGGACGGGGTGCACGACGGTGAACGACGCCGGATCGTAGCCGAAGAGGCGTGCGAACTCGAGCGCCGTCCAACGCGAGTTGGTCGCTCGCGCGTTTGCGCGTTCGAGGGCGCGCCGGATCGGTGCCTGTTCGCGATAGCGTGCGATCCACTCGCGATGCGCATACGTGAACGCAAAGGGATCGTGAAAGAGCACGACGCTTCGTGCGCCTCGGATCTTGAATCGTAGCGCATTCCAGGGGTACCACACCACGTCGTAGGTCCCGCGTGTATCGCTCCGGGCATGGTAGGGAAATTCTTGCGTGAGTAATGCGACGTGCCGCGTCTTGCGAACGAGCAGCGTTATCTCCAGGTCGTTTTCGTTTTGCCAATCGGTCAGCACGCGACGGACGTATCGCCCCATGCCACGCCGGTCGTTGACGAGATTCCATGCGTCGACAGCAACGCGCATTAGGGAAGCCTTACTTTGCCAGTTGCGGTGCAACGATCAATGCAAGGATCGTATACGAGTTAAAGAGCCCGTGCGTTATCATCGAAGCGAACGCGTTATTGGTGCGGTAATAGACGAACGCGAGCACGATTCCGCCGAGCGCGAGCGGCAACGCGGCAATCGGGTCCCCGTGCGCGAGGCCAAAGCACAGGCCGCTCACGATCGCTCCGGCCCAGAAACCCCAATATCGACGCGTCGCATTGAAAAGAAAGACGCGAAAGATCGTTTCTTCCATGAACGGGGCGAGCACGCAGGCGAAGAGCGCGAAGGCGGTCAGCAAACGACGATCGTGCAATTGCCGGAGCATTGCAACGGCCTGCTGGTCTTGCGAACTATGGAGGAGTGCTTGCATGATCGATGCGCCGCCGTTGGCGATAAGAGCCATGACGAGCGACCCGACGAATGCGATGAGCACGTCGCGCCCCGATGGCAGCCGATATCCGAGGTCGCGCAACGAGAGTCGCGAGATCCACGGCAGCAGCGCTATCACGACGATCGCGAGTGTACCTTCGGCTGCGAGCGTCAGTGCGAGCGACGTGATCACAACGAGCGGGTCGCCCAGGAGCCGTTGATCGACATGTATCGAGGCCGAAAGGACGCCCTGATAAATACCGAAGCCGACGATCGGCACGATGACGACCGCGATGAGCAGGAGGGTTGGGATCGGGCGGAAGCTACCGCTCGGCCAGGTTATCGGCCAGTCGGCAGAACGCTTGGAGATCGAGTTGTTCACCACGTGACTCCGCAGGTAGATCGCTCCGTGCAATAGCCGCTGCAATCGCATCGCGGTCGAGGTGCAACGCAAGGGCTAGGCTGTTAGCGAGCGTCTTGCGCCGGTACGCGAATGCGCCGCGCACGACCTTCCGAAATAGTTCGAGATCGCGCGGCGCTACCGCAGGTTCCGCGCGGCGCACCAGGCGCACCACGGTGGAGTCAACCTTCGGCGGAGGATAGAATGCGCGTGGTCCGAGAGTAAATGCGCGCTCAACGTGCACCGCGTATTGCATCGCGAGCGAGAGGCTGCCATATGCAGGTGTGCCGGGTTTCGCAGCGATTCGGTTGGCGACGTCTTTTTGAATCATCGCAACGATGACGTCGGGCCCATGCTCCATCTCGACGAGCTCGACGAGAAGCGGTGTTGCGATGTTGTATGGGAGATTGCCGGCGACGCGCCAAGGGCCGCCGCGCGCGTAGGCCGCGTAGTCATAAGTTAACGCGTCTGCGTACACGATTGTTGCGGGCGCGAGGTCCGCGCTGTTGCCGAGGATCGAGATTAGATCCGGATCGATCTCGAGCGCGGTAACCGCTGCACCTGCGTCCAATAGGGCGCGCGTAAGCGCACCCGTACCGGCACCGATTTCAATGACGCGGGCTTGCGCCGGAGCATCGTCGCACACGAGGTCGGCGATCCGGCGCGAAGCGCCCGCGTCCATGAGGAAATTCTGCCCGAATTTTTTCTTCGGGCGCGCGCCCCACTCCGTGAGAAGCAGGCGGGGGTTTACTTCAGACGATATACCGTTACCGCCCGACGCCCGAACAGCATCGCATCACGATTCGAAGTGTAGCCGAGATCGATGCGATAGCCAACAATTGCGCCGCCGGTGTCACCGGCAATCGCATAGCCATATCCGGGAATATACAGGCGTGAACCGAGCGGGATCACCCGCGGGTCGACTGCGACGATACCATGACCGGCTGGACGACCGGTGGCCGTGATGCCGCTGCAGCCACTGCACCACGGCGTGTATGCCGTAGCGATCATCTGCATTGCGCCAAGCGCTCCCGCTTCGATAATGCGCGGCTTTGGCTTGGTGACGATGTGAGACGTGACGACCGTCGCCGTTATGCTCCCGGCATCGCGTTGCGCAAACGCAACGAGCACCTGACGCATTCCAGCGTGGCCTTGCGACACGACTTTGGTTGCTCTCGGCGACATCGCAACGTTGAGTAGATGCACGACCGGCATCCGCATCGCCCGATTCTCCAAGCGCTCCCAGCGAATCACGCGCGTGACCCGAACGACGCCGTTTGACGGAACGTCGCTATCGAGTGATGGCGTTACTTCGTCGTATTTGCCGAGCGCAATGTTTTCGCTCTGCAGCAGTGCCGAAACGTTCGGTGCTGCCGTGATCATCGTCGCCCGATGTTTGTCGGCGACGATCGTAACCGAAACAGCCGCACGATATTCGATCGACATGCGATCGGAAAGCGGTGTATCGACCGAAGGTGAAACGTAGTCTCCGTCGTTTTCAACGACACCGCGTTCGCGAAGAAATTCGCCAACGGTCGTTGCCGTGGTTGCTTGCGTCGTCGTCGCGCCGCCGGTCGTGAAGATCACGACGTGCGAGAGCGCTGCAAGAGCAGCCGTGTTGCCGGCATAGACCGGCGACGGATTGGTGGCAAAACCGGCCCAAACGAGACCGGCGGTCAAGACGGAGACAGCCAACACGTGGCTGCGCCGCAACGGGCCGCGACCTATCAACCCGAGGTTCCTTTCTGTCCCAGCCCCTACATCGGTGAAACCAGCGCACCCGCCAGTGGCACACGAATGCCCGAAAGCTGAACCAACAGTAGGTAAGAAATCGGCGATAGTCCCGAGGTCATCGGGAAGGTCCCTAAGTTAGAGATAAAGCGCCGTTGGTGGCGGACCCGACTCGCAAAGGGGGAGCCGGCAATGAGGTCCGCAGTGGCCGCCTGTTGGGCGGGCGACCGTTGACCCCGGCACTATAGCACGGCCGGTGTAAGCCCGGAATATGCCTTAAGTCGGAATCCGGCAGGTGCCACCTCTTTTTAGGCGGGGTGCGGGACGGTCCGGCGAAGTGGGTGGTGTGGGCTTGCGCGTGGGCTTCTTCACCGAGATCTACCGGCCGGTGGTTAACGGCGTCGTGACGTCGGTCGACACGCTGGCCGAGGGCCTTCGCTCGCGCGGACATCAGGTGTACTGCTTTGCGCCGAGCATGCCGGGCGGCAGACAAAGCGACGCCGACGTCTTTCGTCTTCCCGTCGCTGCCGTTGCCCTCGGCAACGCCGTATCGCCTTACGCTACCGCTGGTCGGTCGTCGTCAGGTCAACAACGTGATCAAGCGGCTCGCACTGATTCACGTCCATTCGCTCTTTGTCACCGGCTGGGCGGGTCTGCGCTACGCGCGCCGCTACGGCATGCCGATCGTCTACACATACCACACCCAACTCGAAGCGTACGCACACTATTTGCCGTTCGAACCGAAGGCGACCCGATTTGCCGCGGCGCAACTGACCCGGACGTTCACCAACTTGGTTGACGCGGTCGTGGTGCCGACGCCGGCAATTGCGCGCTACTTGCGCGAGCTCGGCGTCGAGGCGCGCATTGACGTCGTCCCAACCGGCATCGACGTGGATCGCTTCGCAGCCGGCCGGCGCGACGAACAGCTGCGTCATCGTCTGGGTGTGCGCTCCGGCAGCCGTCTGTTGCTTTTCGTCTCGCGACTCGCTCGCGAGAAAAATATCGACGTGCTTTTGCAAGCGCTGTCCGACGCAAACGATCCGTCGCTCTTCCTGGTCATCGCCGGCGAAGGTCCGCAACGCGAGGAACTCGAGCGCCTTGCCGTCGAGTTGCGCATCGCCGAGCGGGTCGTGTTCCTCGGCGTGGTCGCGCGCAACGAACTCCCCGATCTTTACGCGAGTGCCGATGCCTTTGTCTTTCCGAGCACGACCGAGACGCAGGGACTCGTCCAGGCCGAAGCGCTAGCCGCCGGGGCGTTCGTGATCGCGGCGGACGCGCAGCCCAACCGCGACGTGCTAGGCGATGCCGCACGCATCGTCGCGCCCAACCGGGGTGCGTTCGCGCGCGCCTTGCGCGAAATTCCGGCCTTCCCCGACGCGGGCGTTGCGGGGCGGGCGAAGTCTGCCTCCCATCGGTTCTCGGCGAGCCGTCAGGTTGACGCGATGATCGACCTCTACCAGAGTTTGCTCGAGCCGAGACTTGACGGTACGAACATACGTTCGGTATCATAGAGGCATGGTACAGGTGCAGCTTGGGTATGCCGCCGACCGGCTCGGAAACGGAATCGCCTACGCGCGCTTGACGACGCGGGCGGGAGAGCGGCTTGTGCGAGTCGCCTTCCGCGTCCAGCGATTCGAGGGCTTGCACGGACGCGAGATTGGCTACGCGGCGCTGAGCGCGGTTGCGACGATGCTGTGCGAGCGCGGACTCGAGCGCGCCGCGTTCTTCCTCGGCGACCCCGATCTCATTGCCGATTGCACGACGCATCGCGCCGTGCCGCCACCGCTCGTGTTGCCCTATGTGCGGCTGCGCTGCGCACTCAATCGCTTTGCCGAATACGCGTTGCAGGCGGGCGAAGATCTCGATCTCGAGACGCGCGCTCGCGCAGAATTGCTCTTGCACACTGCAGCGTAAACTTCCAATAGATACGCGGGAATTGGCACGCGCGCTGATCGGATGGCGTCTGATTCGTCATTCGCCCGGCGGTACGACTGGTGGACGTATCGTCGAGACTGAAGCGTATCTCGTCGGCGACCCCGCATCGCACGCATATCGCGGCAAGCGGCCGCGGAATCTGGTGATGTTCGGACCGCCGCTTCACGCCTACGTCTATCATATATATGGAATGTACTGGTGCTTCAACGTTACGAGCGAGAAGCAGGGCACCGGTGCCGGGGTGCTCGTGCGTGCGCTCGAGCCGGACGAGGGTATCGCGTTGATGCGCGAGCGACGCGGCATTGAGGATCTGCGTCTGCTTTGCAGCGGTCCCGGGCGGCTCGCGCAGGCGCTGGATATCGACCGGAGTCTCGACGGCCGCGATCTCTTTGGCGACGCCGAGATCGCGCTGCGGCCGCCCGACCGTCCCACCGGCAAGATCGGGCGCAGCCGCCGGATCGGGCTCACGCAGGCCGCGCATCGCCTGCTGCGCTTCTACGAGCGCGCAAATCCCTACGTCTCAGGCCCCAAACGCCTCTCCCCTTGAGTCGAAAGCTTGTAGCGAGGGGGCGCCTATGTTATAGTGACAGCGTTTAAATCCCCCGTACCTGTGAATCGATGCTCGCGAGGCAGCCTCGCCCGTGATAGCGTCGCGTTCTTCATGCGTACGACTCTACGAGAGAGAACACTCCTCTGCAAACGGAACATCGCCCCAACAATAACGGGCAGCAAGGTGGCGGACGCCGCCGCCGGTCGCGCCGCCGTCACGGGTTCAACCCGCAGTTTCAACAACACAACGAACAGTTTCCGCAGGCCGAAACTGGGCCGCCGCTTTTAACTGCGGCTGAGCTCGAAGATAAGAAGAAGGCCGAACTCATCGAGATCGCCGAGACGAATGAGATTCCGCTCGGCAATCCTACAACGATGAAGAAGGACGAGATCATCGCCACCATCATCGCCGCGCAGCAGCAACGCTCCGGCCTCGAGATGGCGAGCGGCATCCTCGACATTCTTCCCGAGGGCTACGGGTTCTTACGTCGTGGCGGATACGTGATCGGCAACGACGACATCTATGTCAGTCAGTCGCAGATCCGCCGCTTCGAATTGCGGCGCGGCGACATGGTCGAAGGCCAAGTGCGCCGCCCTAAAGAGAGCGAGAAGTACTACGGCCTCATTCGCGTGGATAAGGTCAACGGTCTCGACCCCGAAGCGATCAAGAGCCGGAAGACCTTTGAAAAAGGCACGCCGATCTATCCGAACGAGCGATTCAAGCTCGAAGTGCGAGCGACGCAACTGTCGACACGCGTCATCGATCTGTTCTGCCCGATCGGCAAAGGTCAGCGCGCGTTGATCGTTTCGCCGCCCAAAGCCGGTAAGACGACGCTGCTCAAGAACATCGCGAACTCGATCTCGATCAATCATCCCGACGCGCACATCATCGCGTTGCTCGTGGACGAACGACCGGAAGAAGTGACCGACATGCAGCGCACGGTCGACGGTGAAGTCGTCGCCTCGACGTTTGACGAGCACCCTGAGAACCACACCGCGGTTGCCGAACTCACGATGGAACGCGCCAAGCGTCTCGTCGAACTCGGCAAAGACGTGGTGATCCTGCTCGACTCGATCACGCGCCTTGCGCGCGCATACAACCAGGTCGTCACGAGTTCGGGACGTACGCTTTCGGGCGGTCTCGACACGGCATCGCTGCACAAGCCCAAGCGCTTCTTCGGCGCTGCACGTAAGATCGAAGAAGGCGGATCGCTCACGATCATTGCAACCGCGCTGATCGAAACCGGCTCCAAGATGGACGACGTGATCTTTGAAGAGTTCAAAGGCACTGGTAACATGGAGCTCAACCTTACGCGCAAACTCGCAGAATCGCGCGTATTCCCGGCGATCGACATCAAGCGCTCGGGTACGCGTCACGAAGAGCTGTTGCTTACGACCGAAGAGATGCGTAAGATCTGGATGCTTCGCCGCGCAACGTCGGTGCTCAACACCGGCGACATCACCGAGATCATCCTCGACAAGATGGCGCAGACGCGCACGAACGACGAGTTCTTGCAGTCCGTCACCAAAGAGGCGCTCTCGATGTCGCGCGGGTATGACGACAACAACGGCAGCCGCCAGTAAATTCTAAATCAGTTCTCCTAGCGGGATCATGATCGTACTTGTCGCTTTAGCCATCATCTGTCTAGCGTTGGTAATCTGTCTTCGTAAGGGTCCGAGCCGGCCGTTTCCCGGCTCGGGCTTTCTCATGTGGCGCGGACGTCAGCTCACCGAAGACGACGCGGCGCGCATGACGCGCGCGACTTTAGATCGCAAAGCTTCAGCTTTGAAGGATAAAGTCTGATGCCTGATGGCACGCGACTGAACAAGTACATCGCGCAGGCAGGCATAGCTTCGCGACGCCGTGCGGACGACTTGATCGCGTATGGCAAAGTACGCGTCAACGGCAAGGTCGTTCGCGAACTTGGTACGATCGTTGCGCCGGGCGACAAAGTCGACGTGAGCGGTACGCCGATCGCGCCGATTGCACAAACGGCGTACCTCGTCGTGCACAAACCGCAAGGCGTGATGACGACTATGCGCGATCCGCAAGGGCGTCGCACCGTCGCCGATCTGGTTCCCAAGGGCATGCCGCGCGTCGTGCCGGTGGGCCGGCTCGACTACGATACTGCCGGCGTGCTGTTGATGACGAACGACGGTGACCTGGCGAACCGGCTGTTGCACCCGCGCTTCGGGGTGGAGAAGACCTACCGCGCCACGATCGCGGGCCGGCTTTCATCTGATGACGTGAAACGCTTACACGACGGCGTGACGCTCGACGGTGGCGAGCACGCCAACGGAGCACAAGTCCGCGTCGTCTCGGTTCGTGCCGGTTCGTCGGTTGTCGATATCACGGTACACGAAGGGCGCAATCGTCTCGTCCGCCGGACGTTTGAGGCGCTCGGTCACCCGGTCCAAGCACTCGTGCGTCTTCGCTTCGGGCCGATCGCTTTGGGCGACCTAGGGGTCGGACAATCGCGCGCGCTCTCCGCGAAGGAACTTTCCGCGCTCCAGCGCGTTGCTTCCCAGGACGGGAATACCCGTTCCGAGTAGTTGAGGTACCCCATGAATCGAATCAACCGTATCGTCGCCGGCATCACGGCGCTGACAATTGCAGCCGCCGCACTGCCCGCGCTTGCGCAATCCGAGGACTATTCGATCGCCAAGGTGATCAAGCAGGGCACGACCAGTCACCCCGTCGCAGGCTCCGGTACCGTGCAGGTGCAGGTGCAAGTTAACGCCGACGGCACCCACAAGGCGATTAAGGTCCTGCGGTCCAGCAACCCGGGCGACAACGCCGCGGCAATGGAGATCGCACAGAACTCGACCTATCGGCCCGCGCGCCGCGGCTCGACGCCAATCACGACGTTCTACGACTTCAACTTGCACTTCAACGGCAAGTCGGCGGCTGCCGACATGGGTTCTGGCGGCGGTGACACGGCGGCCATCGATGCGCTCGTGCGCGCCGGCAAATATAAGGACGCGATCGCAAAGGCCAATGCAGCATTGCTTTCATCGCCCGGCGATCCGGGGGTCTTGCAACTCCTGGGCGTCGCGCAATACTACGACAATGACTTCACCGATGCTGCGGCAACATTTAGCCGTGTCCAGGACATCAAGAAGCCGTTTCAGCCGATTGCCGCACAGGCGTTCGCTACGGGCGCCGTGCACGCATCGCAAAGCAATCCCGCGCAGGCGTTAGACTACGCAAATAAGGCCGTAACGCTCAGCAAGGGTGATGCCACGTCGAAGTTCGCCCTCGGCGTCGCACAGCTCGCGAACAAACAGAACGACGCGGCACTCGCAACGCTCAAAGGGGTGCACGATCAAGTCGTGGCCGATCCTAAGGCCGATGCAAAGACGAAGCTCAACGTCGATCAAGAGCTGCTCCAGGCGTATCTGGCCAACAACGATTCAGCTGGGGCAAATGCCACGGCCACAGAGATGAAACAGCTCGACCCGAGCGGCAGCGGCGCTTCCCGCGCGCTCTCGAACCATTACCTCCAGCTCGGCAGCGACGCGCAGAACGCCGGCGACTTCGCTACCGCCGCCAAGAACTTCGATCAGGCGGCGGCCGTGTCAACCGGCCAGGATGCCGTCACGGCGAACACACTTGCGGCGTTTGCAGTGATGCGTGAGACGAAGCCTGACTACGGGAAGGGTAAGGAGTACGCGCAAAAGGCGGTGACGGGCGCACCGAACGATGCGCAGGCGAACTTCGCGCTTGGGCTCGCGTATTACGGCACGTACGCGACGAGCAACAAGGCAGACGACAAGACGCAGGCGCTAACCTACCTCAATAAGGCGGATCAGTTAGCAAAGGCGGCCGGCAACGAGGGGCTTGCTTTACAGATCGAGGCTCAGATTAAGAACCTTTCGCACTAAATTAGCGTTTATCGCCTGTTTAAACTGGTGTAGGGCGCACCAGGACTTTCCGGGGGGGTGGGCCAATAGGCCGCCCTCACGGGGCGGCGAACCGCCCATGTTTTCCATTGTCTAAGTGCACACTACATGAATACCCGGGAGGGTTCGTAAGCTCGTGTTTGACGGATTTATAAGCGTGATGGATAAGGGCGGCCCCGTTATGTGGATGCTGCTCATCTGCTCAGTGGTCGTAATCGCTATCGTAATTGAGCGGCTCATTTTCTTCGCGTCGCAGCATAGCGACACCAAAGGTCTTCTCCGCCAGATCGGACAGAGGATCGCCGCCGACGACCTCGATGGCGCAATCAAGATTTGCCAGAGCAACAAGGGCATGCTGCCGCGCATTCTCGAGTTCGGCCTTCGCCGCGGTGAGAAGAATCGCGCTGACATCACCGACGCGCTCTCGATCGCGCTGATGGAGCACCTCAACTCGCTCGAGCGCTTCCTTGGCGTCATCGGTACGATCGCGGTTATCGCGCCGTTCATCGGTCTCTCCGGTACGGTGCTTGGTATCATCCGCGCATTCGAAGATATCGCGCTCAAGGGCAACTCGACGCCGGCCGTCGTGGCGGGCGGCGTTTCGGAAGCGCTGATCACCACCTTCGCCGGCCTCGTGGTCGCGATCGTGGCCGTGATTTTCTTCAACTACTTCAAGTCGCGCATCAAGGCGTACAACCAAGAGATGATCGTTGCAGCGAATCAACTCGCCGAGATGCTGCACTTCCACAACACCGGCGCTCCGATTCCGACCGAGCTCTACCAGCCGTCGAAGACCGGCGCATAAGGGGACACAACTGTGTCACTGCTCTCGGCTCAGCAAGAGGCCGACGTCATGGCGGAGATCAACATCACGCCATTCACCGACGTACTCTTGGTGCTGCTCATCATCTTTATGATTCTGGCTGCGCTCGTGACGCCTCCCGGCTTCGAAAAAGAGCTGCCTAACCACAGCAACAACACGTCGCAGAATCAGAACCAGAAGAACGACATCGAGGTCGTGGTCAATGCTAAGGGCGTCATTTTCGTTGACGGCCAGCAAACGAACGACAAGGGAATCTATCGCGTGATGACCCTCACTGCGATCAAGCGCCCGCACAAGCACGTCTCGATCACCGCGGACACGAAGGCGCCGTACGGTACCATCATCCGCATTCTCGATGCTGCGAAGCTAGCCGGACTTGAAGACGTCGGCTTCGTCACGTCCTAGGTGGAGGTTTAAAGACTCGTGGCCGTTTCGACAGGTGGGGGAGAAGACGATGTGATGTCGACCATCAACATCACGCCCTTTACGGACGTGTTGTTGGTGCTCCTCATTATCTTCATTATTCTTGCCTCAGTCACGAAGGAGCCGAAGCTGCCCGATGCCCGCAATAAGGACAAGGTGCAGCCCTCGCAGATCGTCGTGATCATCGACGACAAGAACAACATTCAGATCGGTTCCAATACGGTACTCATATCGGACGCGAAAACCGCCTTTGCAACGCTCCAAGATCAAACGGGGCATAAGTTCCGCAGCGTGATCATCAAAGCGAACCCGAAGACGACCTACGGTACCATCCTGCAAGTGATGGACGCCGCCAAATCGTCGGGGTTGATCGACTTTGGCCTTGCCAACCACATCGAAGGTACGCCGGAGGGGCAGAGTTCGTAGCGGATGGCAACACAGAAGAATCAACCCGCCCCCAAAGCGGAAAAAGCGCCGAAGACCTACATTACGACCGGTGAACGCGTCCGGAATTATCTGGGCCTTGCATTCATTCTGTCGCTGCTGATCAACGGGATCTTTTCGCCGTTCTATCCGAACCTCAAGTCGCATCACTCGGACGATCAGATCGAGAAGGTGAGCGAGACCAAGAAGGTACAGGTCAAGGTGCCGACGCCGCCGCCGCCGACACCGACGCCGCCGCCGACACCGACGCCTCCGCCGCAGCAAACGCCGCCGCCGCACAAGCAAACGGTCGTTCAGCAGAAGATCAAGATCAACGTGCCCAAGACGACCAACGCCGCGAACGCGGAGAGCGAGCATACCAACACGTATACGACCGGAAGCGTAAACGGTAACCCGAACGGTAACTCTAACTCGCCCGGTCCGCCTGGGACGCCGGCACCGACCGCGAAACCCGCATGCGAAAATCCAAATGCGGAAGCGACGGTGACCAATGCGATGTCGCCGGATTATCCGGACTCGGCGCGTGACTTGGGCCTCGGCCCGGTTACGGTGCTCGTGGTCGTGACGATTGGTGCACAAGGCCAACTTGTTGATGCGAGTATCCAGCAATCGTCGCACAACTCCGCGATCGATGCGGCGGCGCTGCGCGCCGCGCGTCAATCTCAGTACGCGCCGCGGTACGTAGCCTGCACCCCCACGCAGGGGTCGTATATTTTCCGCGCAGAGTTCAACCCCGACTAACTAGAGGCCCATCTCTTCGCCTATGCCTTCGTTGCGTAAGGACTCATGTGCTAAAGCACACTTCGTCCTTCCGCGCCTCGGCCTAGACGAAGAGCTTGACCTCTAGAAAACGAATCCAACGGGTATGGAGAATAAGCGAGCGCGACGGTTTCTTATCGTCGCGTTTGCTTTATCGCTGCTGATCCACCTGATAGCATCCGGTGTGATTCGCTGGCCGTTCGGGACGCCCGACGAGAACGAAGTACAGATCGTGCGGATCGAGCATGTGCATACCATGCGTATCGCACACCTGCCGCCTCGGCCGGCGCATACGCCGGCCCCGGCGCCCGCGATTCGCCACGTCGCACCCGTGCACGTTGCAAAAGCGACGGCCTTAAACGGCCAATCAACGTCTTCCGAAGGGAAGGCCATCTATGGCACACCGAGCGCAGCGTCAACCCCGACGGCGGTGCCGTCGCCCAACTGCGCCGCGAACGACACGCCCGTCCAACTGATGGCCTCGCCGGAACCACCATCGGATATCGCGCCGGCCGCTCGCGCCGAGCGGATTACGAACATCGCGCGCGTGCGGGTGATCGTCGATCCGAACGGCAGCGTGTCGAGCGCAACCGTCCTGCAGAGCAGCGGGAGCTCGTCGATGGATCTCGTGGCCGTGGGTATGGCACGTGCTGCCCAGTACGCGCCGGCGACGCACGCCTGCAAGGCGATCGCCAGCGACTACACGATGCAGATCAAGTTCAGTCCGTACTAGGGCTAGAGCATCCCCATATCACGTAGTAAGTGCAGCGTGTCGATGTAGCGCTGCAGATGTTGGCGCGTCGTATCGTCGATTTCGAGAAACGCGATGCCGGTACGATAGCGCTGGAGCATCGGATCGTAGCGCGACCAGCGGACGACACCACGCACGCGCAACACCGGTTGCGAATCACCACGCAACTCGATCTGCACGTTGATCGGCTCTTCGCGATTGAGCTCGGCGTTCGTCAGCATGGCCATTCCGCCGAGCGCAATGTCGTATGTCTCGGTGAACTCCGGTGCAAATTCGTCGCCGATGCTGTAGGACACGAGCAGGGAGTCGCCTACGCGCGGAAACTTGCGTTCTTGCGGATCGGCGGCTTGGGCAGCTTCGTGTTGGTCCACTTCACGGAGCGCCTTAGGCTGCTTGGATTGGCAATCCTCTTCGGAAGCTCGTCTGACCTCGTTACGTGGGAGGCTCGCTTCGGTCGAGGGGCGTACCAGAGTGCTCCGTGACCTTTTTCCAGGTGCTAATTCTGGCGCTACTCCAAGGTGTTAGCGAACTTTTCCCCATCTCGAGCCTTGGCCATACGATACTGGTGCCGGCGCTGCTGCACTGGACAAACGTCGATCGCGCGAATCCAACATTTCTTGCATTCGTAGTGGTGTTGCACCTCGGCACGGCGCTGGCGCTGATCGTCTATTATCGGGCCCGCTGGTGGGCGATCGTGCGTGCGTTGGTCGGCAGCGTTGTTCGCGGGCGCCTCTCGGATGACCGTGATGAGCGCGTCGGCTGGCTGTTGGTGGTCGGGACGATTCCGGTCGGGATCCTCGGCGTAATCTTCGAAGAGCCTGTGCGCGCCCTCTTCGGCTCGCCGGCGCCCGCTGCAGTGTTCCTCGCACTCAATGGGCTCATCATGTTCGGCGGTGAAGCGCTCAAGCGACGCCATCGTGGCGACGTCCCGATCGAACACCTCAGCTTCGTCCAAAGTGCGTTCGTCGGCTTCGCTCAGAGCTTCGCACTTCTTCCGGGCATTTCTCGCTCGGGCGCATCGATGGTTGCGGGCCTGCTCTGCAATCTCGATCACGAGGACGCGGCCGAGTTCTCGTTTCTGCTTGCGACGCCGGTGATTTTCGCCGCCGCGCTGCTCGAAATGCGGTATCTTGTCGCTCCCGGGGCGCACGTCGTACTCATACAAGCAATCGTCGGCGGTCTGGTTTCGGCGGTCGCCGCTTACCTCTCCGTCGCGTTTCTCATGCGTTACTTCAAGTCGAACGATCTACGCCCGTTTGGCTGGTATTGTCTGATCGTCGGCGTAGCCTGCTTCATCTTGAGCAAACGAGGACTCTTATCGTGAAACCGCTTGCCCTACTGCTCGCCCTCGTGTTCTTCGTGTTGGGAATTCTCTACGGCCTCGGAACGATCAATATCTTCACGAAGTCGGGAACCGAGCACACCCACCACATCACGCACTTGGTCCTGTGTTGGATCCTGGCGCTATTGTCTCTAATCTGGTACCGCTTCCAATCCAATCCAACACGATAAGTAGTTGGTTTTGGGGGTTTGACGTTTGACCCGAACGCTTATGCGAGCGGCGAGGACCCTGACCGTACTTGTCCGAGACGCGAGCATCCAAAGTGAGGGGAGAATGTCAAATCCCCAAAACCAACTCTTACCTCGTCGCCACCAAATAAATCTCGTAAGGGTGCGGGGCGATCGTCTTGACGTTGGGTCGCGCATCGCGCAGGATCGGCTCGAGGTCGCCGATGCGCTGCTCCGTCGTCTGCAGGACGATCACCGGATAGTGTTCGGCGCTCGAGAGGATGCTCGCAATCGCGCGCGCATAGGACGGCGCGTCGGCAGCACGCGCACCTAGCAACGAGTCGCGATAGGCGTGCTCGATCGTAAAATAGGGATTGCCTTGCCACCACGCCTCCCACATCCAAATGCGGGCGTCGGCGCTACGGAATGAGTTGCGCGGCGGCGGAGCGAGAAACAACGCGTCTCCACTGCGCGCGCTCATCGTTGCGAGCACGTCTCCTTGGCGAACCGTGTTGCGGCGCATGTTCGACGTGACCCATTGCTCGGTCTGACGAATGTACGTCCAGGCAAGCTCGCTCGGCGGCGTGTCTTGCATGTCGTCGGGATTTTGCATCTTTTGTAGCCAGTAGCAGAACGCGCGCCACAAGCCGAGAATCGCAAGGCCGGTCTGTTGATCGCTGCGCAGGTTGCGCACGTTGTCGTACCAGACGCCAAGATAGACGCACTGCTCTTCGCTGAAAAAGACGCCTTCCCACGCTTTGAAAAGATCGAGTGAATAGATTCGCCCCGGGAGCATTTCGACGATCTCGGCGACCTCGGCATCGCGTAAGTAGGTCAGATCGTTGGTGATCAAGCCTTCGCCGACGCGCACAAACCATTCCAGCAAGTCGCCGCCATGCACGGCGATGCCATGGCGTTTGAGGTAATTGAGATGTGTCGGCAAGCCCATGAACGGATCGACGAGGCTCTTGCAATCGTAAGCCTGCAGGATCTCGTGGAGTCGCGAGGGCGAGATGCGTCGCGTTCGCTCTGGAAGCTCGATCATGCGCGCAGCTTTGCGGCCTCCATCAGCGCGCGGATCACCACCGGATCGAATTGCGTGCCGGCGGCGGTATCGATGCGCTCGCCACGGTCGAGGCGGTCGTAGGCGACCGCTGCGGCAAGTATGGCAGCTGTGGTGGGAATGCTCTTGCGCGAAAGGCCGCGCGGCTTTCCGGTGCCGTCGAACCACTCACCGCGCATCGCGACAACTTGGCAGGCACCGTCGAATGTCCCGAAGGGCTGCGCGAAGACGGCGGCAGCGTGGGCGTTACGCGCGCGTTGGTCCACACCTAGTCGCGCGAGCGGGTCGAAGGCATCGTCCTCGACGGTCGCTTCGTCGACTTCACCCGCACCGAAGATGCGGCACGCGAGCGCAAGGTCACGGGCTTCATTGTCGCTGAGTGTCAACACCGTTGCCGTCGCATCGGCTATACGCGCGACGCGCCGCCACCGGCCGTCGACGCCGTTGTGCGCATCGATGCGATCGGAGAATCGTTCGAGCAGCGGTTGCGCATCGGGATCGCCTTCGCGCAGCGCATCAACCGGCGGTTCGATCGTTTCGACTTCGCCTCCCGAGAGATGAAACCACATCGTAAAAGTTCGCACGGTCTCGGGGTTGAATGCGCGACCGCTGGCCAGGCCAATTTGTCCAAGCGCAATTTCGGGATCGTGTGAGCGCAAAAACCAATCCGCCATGCCGAGGAACTGCGCGGGGCGAGGAATGCCGGTCCAACGCAGTGTGTCGGGGTATCCCGTGCCGTCCCACGCTTCGTGTTGCCAGCGAACCATGTCGGCCGTCTCCGGCGGGAGCGCCCCGATCGATTCACAAATCCGCGCACTCTGCGCCGGCGCGTCCCAACTCTCCATCCGCGCGATCCGCTCGGGGAGCGCTTCACCCTTGCGATAGGCGGGGTTGCCGATTGCCCCTACAGCATGAAGCAGGCCCGCGAAGTACAGCGCGGGCCAATCGACTTCGGGGAGGTTTGCGGTCTTTGCGAGCGCAACGGCGAGCGAGGCTTTGCGCGAAGCAAAACCCGGCGCGTTGCCCATCGCAGCATCGCCCACGGCGCCAAACCACGCAAGAACATCGGCCACGAGCGTGCGAGCCGTCCGAGGATCGCCGCCGGTGTCCTGGAATAGCGTCATTCCATAAGCCGTTTACATATTGCCGTGCAGAAACCCTCACATATCCTGGCCGACGGCCGCATTTCGATGGTCGATGTTTCCAGCAAACCCGTGACGGCGCGCACCGCGCGTGCGCAGGCACTGGTACGGATGAGTCTGCCCGCTGCCCAGGCGCTGCGCGATGCTACGTTGCCGAAGGGCGATGCGTTCGTTGCAGCGCAACTTGCGGGCATCATGGCCGCAAAGCAGACCGGCACGTTGATTCCGCTTGCACATCCGCTTGCGCTCGCGAGCGTCGACGTGACGTTTGCGTGGGAGGAAGATACGCTGCTGCGCATCGAGACGGCGGCAACCACGAGCGCGCAAACCGGCGTAGAGATGGAAGCGATGGTCGCGGCAAGCGTCGCGGCGCTCACGATCTACGATATGACGAAGGCCGTCGACAAGGGGATCGTGGTCGAGAGCGTGCGGTTGCTCTCGAAGACAGGCGGGAAGAGCGGCGAGTGGCATTTAGAGCCGCGTTGATCGTGCTATCCGATCGCGCTGCCGACGGGAGCCGCGCTGACGGTTGCCTCCCGGTGATGCGCGAGAATCTTGGCGGTGCCTATGAGATCGTGCGCGAGCTCATTCTGCCCGACGATCCGGGAGCGTTGCAGGCGGAGTTGATCGATCTCGCCGACAGCGGTGCTGCAGAACTTATCCTCACGAGCGGCGGCACGGGTCTTGCGTCACGCGACCGCACGCCGCAGGCGACCGCGGCCGTGCTCGATTACGAAGTGCCCGGCATCGCCGAAGCGATTCGTGCGGCGTCGATTGCGATCGTGAAGACCGCTATGCTCTCGCGCGCGATCGCCGGTGTGCGCCACCGCACGCTGATTGTGAATCTTCCTGGGAGCCCGAAGGCGGTAGCCGAATCACTGGCGGTTATCGCGCCGGTACTTCCCCACGCACTCGAACTGCTCGCCGATCGCGTCAGCGATGGGTAACTAAGGTAGATGGACTTCGAAGCAGCCCAAGCGTATTTGCTCGCGACGATCAACGAGACGGTCTCGCGGCGCATGCCGTACCGCCTCGAACGCATGCGTGCGTTCATGCACGAACTTGGCGATCCACAGGACCGCTATCCGACGGTGCACGTCGGAGGTACGAGCGGCAAGGGCTCGACCTCGACGATGATCGCGGCCGCACTCGCGCGCGCCGGCAAGCGCGTCGGCTTGCACACCAAACCGCATCTGCGCTCGATGACCGAGCGCGCTCGCATCGATGGCGTTGCGGTGAGCGAGGAGCGATTCGCCGCACTGCTCGACGAGATGATGCCGGCGATCGAACGCACGGCACAGGCACACGGCCGGCCAACCTACTACGAGACGCTGCTGGCGATTACGCTGCTGTACTTCGCGGAAGAGAAAGTCGACGTTGCCGTCATCGAAGTCGGCCTGGGCGGACGGCTCGACGGTACCAACGTGATCGTCCCGGTGGTCGCCGCGATTACCTCAGTCGGCTTCGACCACACCGACGTGCTTGGCGATTCGCTTGAAGAGATTGCGCTCGAGAAGTCCGGAATTGCAAAGCCGGGCGTCCCACTGGTCGTCGCGGTCGAAGACGATGCCGCGTTTACCGTGATTGCGGAGCAGGCACGGCAGGCAGGTGCGCCGCTGATCGATGCGCGCGCGGCGGCGGTCCCGATCGAGAATGTGCGAATCGAACGCGATGCGCAGAGCTTCGAAATCCATACGGCGAGCGCACCCTACGCGATCGCAACGCGCATGCTCGGCTCGTTCCAACGCCGCAACGCGGCGACGGCGATCGTCACGATGGAGCAGTTGCCGCCAACGTTGCGCCCGAGTCCGGCGCAGATCGAAAGCGCGCTTGCCGAGCTGGTCATTCCGGGGCGCATGGAAGTGTATCCAGGGCACCCCACGGTGGTCTTCGACATCGCGCACAACGCCGAGAAGACTGAAGAACTCGTGCGTTCGCTGCGCGAGCGGTACGCCGAGCGTCGCTTCACGTTCGTCGTCGCGATCGGCGCGAGCAAGGATGCGGCCCAGATTTTGCGGACGCTAGCCGAACTGCCCGCGAACTTTGTGTTCACGTCGTTTGATACGGCTGGCCGCGAAGCGACGAACCCAATGCGGCTTTTACGTATTGCCGAAACGATCGGCACGTGGGGGCGCTGTGTTGTCGATCCGATCGAGGCGCTCTCGATTGCGCGCCGCAACGCGGCGGCCGACGACGTCATCGTCGTGACGGGATCGACGTTCCTCGTTGCGACATTGCGGGAATGGTGGCTGGTCGCGGCGTGATGCGCCTTCGCGGGCGCAGCTTCGCATGGGGCGAGAGGACGTACTTGATGGCGATTGTCAACGTCACGCCCGATTCGTTCTCAGGTGACGGACAAACGCAAATCGACGCGGCGATCGACTATGCCGTCCGACAGTGGAATGCCGGTGCCGACATGCTCGACATCGGCGGCGAGTCGACCCGTCCGGGGCACGAGCCGGTGGATGAACTCACGGAGCTCGCGCGCGTGATCCCCGTGATCTCCGGCGTCCGTACGCGCGTTCCCGGTGCGGTGATATCGGTCGATTCATATAAAGCCGGCGTCGTGCGCGCAGCCCGCGAGGCCGGCGCGGACATCGTCAACTCGGTGTGGGGCGCTCCCGATGATTTACTCGCCGCTGCCGCCGAGTACGATATGCCGATAGCCGTGATGCACAACCAGCGTGGCACGCACTACGACGAAGATGTCGTCGATGCCGTGGTCGATTTCTTGCGCGATTGCGCCGAGCGCGCGCTGCTCGCCGGCATTGGTCCCGAGCGCATCATGCTCGATCCCGGAATCGGCTTCGGTAAGACGCCGAACCACAACATCCGGTTGTTACGCAATCTGGACCGCTTTTGCGCGCTCGGGTTTCCGACGCTGCTCGGCACGTCGCGCAAGTCGACGATCGGCAAGTTGACCGGACGTGAGCCGCACGAACGCATCTACGGTACCGCCGCAACGACCGCGCTCGGAATCGCGGCGGGAATCGATATCGTGCGCGTCCACGATGTTGCGCAGAACCGCGACGTGATCAGTGTCTCGGATGCGATCGTTCGCGACTGGAGGCCCAGCGGATGGACCGGATAGTATTACACGATATCGTCGCGCATGGGAAACATGGCGTAAATCCGAGCGAACGCGAAACGCCGCAGCCGTTTCACATCGATTTGGTGCTGCATCTCGACCTTTCACGCGCGGCGGCAAGCGATGACTTGCACGACACCATCAACTACGCTGCGATACACCGGCGCATCGTCGAGATCGTCGGAACGCGCTCGTACGCGCTGCTCGAGCGATTAGCGGCTGCGATACTAGATGAAGTCGCAAGTGACGAGCGAATCCGCAGTGCGGATATCTCGGTTGCTAAGCCCGGCATTCTCGACGGTGCAACGCCATCGGTTCGCCTCGTGCGCGAGCGCGAACCCTGGCCGTGACGCGCGCCTACATCGGCATCGGTTCGAATATGGACGACCCGGTACGTCAGGTGCGCAAAGCCATCGATGCGCTGGGTGCGCTCGGCACGGTGGCGCTCACATCATCGCTCTATCGCACCGCACCGTGGGGTAAAACCGATCAGGCAGAATTCGTGAATGCTGCCGTCGCTCTCGACACCGAGCTTCGTCCGCGACCGTTGCTGCACGCGCTCAAATGGCTCGAGCGCGAACTCGGGCGCGACGAGCAGAGCGAACGGTGGGGACCGCGCAAAATCGATTTCGATATCTTGGCCTACGGCGACGAAAAGGTCGACGATGGGGATCTGGTGATTCCGCACCCGCGTTTACACGAACGCGCGTTTGCGCTCGTGCCGCTCGCCCAGATCGCACCGGCGTATGCGACGTTGCGAGACGCGCTCTCTTCGCTCGATCGCGCCGGCGTTTCAGCAATTTCGCAGCCTTCTCGCGACTCGTAAGGAGATATACCGTGTCTCGAACCTTCGTTCTCATGATGATCTTCGCCGTGCTCATTACCGGTGGAGCGACCGCAAGCGTCCTCGCGCAGAATGCGCCTTCCCCGGCAGCCTCACCCGAGAATGCGGCGACCACCGCTGCAGCGCAAAAATTCTACGCGTCCGTCGCCGCGGGAACGCCCGATCGTGCGCACATTTCGCCCGAGCTCAACGCGAAGCTGACCGACGATCTGGTCAAGAGCTTCGGAGCGCAACTAACGGCGCTCGGTCAACCGACCTGGACGTTCTTGCGCTGGGAATCATATTCTGGCGAGAACATCGCGCAGTACAAACTCACCTATGCGTCGGGCACGCAACTGTTTTATGGGTTCGGCGACGCTGCCGACGGTACGGTGAACTTTGCGCGCTTCACAGCGCAGGATGTATAAGACTACGGAATCGTCGCGATGTAGCCGGTTGAGGATGTTCCCGCCGGCATCACCCCGATGACGGTATTCTGATAGACCGAGTTCGCGCTGAAGGCGCCAAGCACGATCGGCGTGCCGAACTGCCAATTGCGTACCGGGAGAAAGAAACCGAACACGGTTGAGCCCGGCGCAGCGCTACTGTAGTTGCCGGCGAGATTGTAGTCGCCGCTGCCGCCGGCGCCGGTGATGCCTTCGAAGTGCGTGATACCGGCGCCCGGATAATCGTAGGTAATGATGTTGCCGCTCACGAGGCCGCGCACGTAGCCGTGCGTGCCCTTCGCGTCGGTGTAGCCGCCGGTGACGACGGTGTCGCTGTCGATCCAGAGGCCGTAGGCCGTGGTGCTGATCGCGTTCGGCATATTAATCAAGGCATACGTATTTGTCGCCGGCGTATAGAGAAACGCGTTTGCCGTCACCGAGTAGGCGAGCGGCAACGGCGCGCCACTCACCGCGTCGCAGTTTCCGACGACCTCAAAGAGCGTCATGCCGTAACTGCTGTGCGCGATGACCTCGTTGCATAGGCTCGGTGCGCAGAAGGCCGGCGGCGGATCGATCGTGGCAAACGTGTTGCTCGCCGAATCGTAGTAGAAGGCGTTATCGTATTGGTACGCTGCGCCGGGCATCTTGTAGCTGCCTACCACGCGATAGCCGCTCGCCGTGACCGCGGGACCGTAGGCGGCGGTCGAAGTCGCCATCGGGTAATTGATCGCGGTCCACACGCCTCCGTTCTCGAGCGCGCCGACGGTTGCGCCGCTCGTTTCGACGTTGGTTGCGGTGATGAGGTTGGCAACAATGCCCGTCGGGAGCGTGATACCGGGCGAAAACTGGGGCACCGGCACGGCGAGCGGCGCAAACGCGATCGTCGGTGACGGCGCGGGTATGGACGATCCGCCGCCGCCGCACGCCGCGAGCAAGAGTGCGAGCACACCCCACACCGCGGACCGCATTAGGAGCTTGTCAGAGTTGCGCACGTTTCTCGTCTCCGAACAAAGTCGGCGTCGAACCCGGCAACGGCCCAACTCCGCCAGGCTCCCTACGAAACGTGTTTGATCAGGGGATTATTGTCTTCGCGGTTGGTGACTTCGTAGAGGCGCTTGTGAATGAACACGTCGAGCAGGAGCGGATCGACTTTCCCGCGCTGCGCAAATTCCTTTGAAAGGATGTCAAGCGCGCGCTCCGTCGACATGCCCTTCTTGTAGGGCCGGTCCGAGGCAGTCAGCGCGTCGAACACATCGCTGATCGTCATCATGCGCACTTGCGGCTTGATCGCTTCGCCTTTGAGTTTGCGCGGATAGCCGGTACCGTCGAGGTGTTCGTGATGCCCGTATGCGAGATCGGCGACGTCGCGCCATGGCGTCTCCTGCCACGGGATCTCGCGCAAGAACAGGAACGACTGCGTAACGTGCTCTTGCATGCGGTTGCGCTCGTCGTCGGAGAGCGAGCCACGCGGAATCGACAGAAAACTATACTCCGCCTGATCGAGCAACGGGCGAGGACCATCGGTATCGCGATACCGGCGATCCATTGCGCGCAGAAGTGTATCGTCGGCTGCATCGGCGACCACATTGGGCTCGTTCGCCGATTCGACTTTTGCCAGCAGCTCACGCAGCAGTTCCTTGTCGTCTTTGCTACGCGCCTGTTCGAGCGCGAGCAGAAAGCGCAACCGGATCGTATCGAGACGTCCGTCGGGCAGCTTCTTGGCCTTGGCAAAGATGTATTCCGGAACGGCAACCTTCCCGAAGTCGTGTAGCAGCGAGGCGTAGCGCACTTCACGGATCTGTTCGGGGGTAAAGTGCAGGCCGGCGAGCGGACCGGAGTCGATCGTGTTGATCGCCTCGGCTTGCGCAACGGTGAGCGAAGCGACGCGCTCGGAATGACCCTGCGTCGACTTGTCGCGAACTTCGATCGCCTTCACTGAGGCATGCACGAAGCGCTCGAAGAGATTCTGAATCGCGTCGACCAGGCGCGCGTTCTCCATTGCGACTGCGGCTTGCGAGGCGAGTGCCGTCAAGAGCCGTTCGTCGTGCTGGTCGTAGGGACGCACGACCTCTTCGGTGTGCGCCGGCGATTCGAGTTCGGTGTGAAAGCTTGGCTTGTGATTGATCAGCTGAATCGCGCCGATGACCTCGCCCTGCATGTTGCGCATGGGCACGCACAGGATCGACTTGGTGCGATAGTTGTTCTTGTCGTCGAAGCCGCGGTTGAACTGATACGGCGAGGACTCGGGAATTGTGTAGGCGTCTTCGATGCGAAGCGGCTCGCCCGTCACCGACACGTAGCCGACGATCGACGTCGTCGAAAGCGGCAGCAGCGCATTCATCAGAACGCCGTCATCCTTCGGCCCGGTTTGCGCGACCGCGAAGCGCAGCCGCTTCTGTGCGTCGTGCTCCTCGATGACGAACAAGCTGCCGGCGTCGGAGAAGGTCAGTTCGCGCGCCTTGCGCACGATCAAGCGTTGTAGCGTCGGAAGATCGCGCTCCGACGAAAGTGCGCGCCCGATCTCCAGCAGCTCTTCACCTTCGCGCGCGGTACGCGTGAGCGTGCGCGCGGTCTCGACCCGCGCCGCAGTGCGCAGCGCAGCGAGCAACGACGCACCGGTAACCGGTGGGTGCATGATCGCGACGACTTCGGGATCGTCCGCGATCCACGCGAGCGCCGAGTGCTGTGGCGGCAGGACGACAATAGCCGTCGCCGGCGGAGCGCCTAGGGTTTTTAGACCCCCGCGTTCACGCAACCGTTTGAAGTCGACCGCGTGGACCGAGACGCCGACGTTGCCCAAGAGAAGGGGCAGTTCACCGAGGTCGAGGTCATGCGGATACAGGACCAATGTTGCCACGTTATATCATTGCTCCGCTTGCTAGATTCGCCAGAGCCGGAGGGAGGGTCCCCTAGGGCGAATCCAAAGCGCCGAATGTCCGACCAGCACCCCCTTCCCTCCGTGGCCGAACGCGTGCGGGCCCTTGCCGAACTCTTTGTCGAGACCGACCTGCTCCGCTTGCGCATCGAACGCAGCGGTGAGGAGATCGAGCTCGGAAGGCGACGGCTCCACCACGACATGGTCCCGGACATCCCCCACGACCTCGGGATGCTCGAAGCGCACCCGGTACGTGGCGAGCAGATCCGAGCCGATTTGGTGGGTATTTTTCACTTGAGTCGTCCCGCGCCGTCGGAAGGTGACCTGCTCGAAGTCGATCGTGAGCTTGCCTTCATTGAAGCATTGGGCATCCGTAACCCGGTGCGCAGTCACGGCCCGGGTCGGATCCTAGCGATCAAACGTGGCGACGGCGAGCCCGTCGAATACGGAGCGGTACTCTTCGAAATCGATCGCGGCTAGCCCGGATCACGGATGAGGGAACCTCTGAAAAAGTCCATGTGCCAATCGTTATGGTCCCGATGGTTGCAGATGCGAGGAGTCGGCGAGGGAGCATATCCGGGGTGTTCTGTGACCGAGTCGACGACGACGCAGATGCGCCAGCGTGACCATAACCCAAAGGGCAAGGGCATTTCCGGTGCAACTCATCGTTGCACCCTCGGTCACAGAGTTTTTTACTATGCTTCCTCGGCTGCGCCTCGATCTGCACCGGAAATGCTCCTTGCGATCGGCACAGCGACTTCTTCAGAGGTTCCCTAACAATTTTCACCAAGGTTCTCATCGCCAATCGTGGCGAGATCGCCCTGCGAATCAATCGCGCCTGCCAAGAGCTGGGCGTGCGCACGGTCGCAATTTTCTCCGAAGCCGATCGCGAATCGCTGCACGTGCGTCAAGCCGACGAAGCGTTCTGCGTTGGGCCGGGCCCCGTTCCGCGTTCCTACCTCAATATTCCGAACATCATTTCGACCGCGCTGATCACCGGCTGCGATGCGATCCATCCCGGCTACGGTTTCCTGGCCGAGAACGCGCGCTTCGCGCAGATCTGCGCTGATCACGGCCTGACGTTCATTGGTCCCAAACCCGAAGTGATCGCGGCAATGGGCGATAAGGCGACGGCGAAACGCGTCATGCGCGACGCCGGTGTTGCCACGACGCCCGGCACCGATATCTTGGAATCGGTCGATGAAGCAATCAAAGCCGGGAAGAAGATCGGCTATCCGGTGCTGCTCAAAGCAACCGCGGGTGGCGGCGGCAAAGGGATGCGCGTCGTCGAGAAAGTCGGCGAGATGGAGCGCGCCTATGCGAGCGCGACAGCGGAAGCAGAGGCTAGCTTCAAAGACGGCCGCGTCTACATGGAAAAGCTGATCATCGATCCGCGACACATCGAAGTGCAAGTGCTCGGGGATGAGTTCGGCAACGTCGTGACTTTTGGCGAGCGCGACTGCTCGGTGCAGAAGCCCTCGCATCAGAAATTGATCGAAGAGTCGCCGGCGCCGCATCTCTCGGACCGCGCTCGCGCGACGTTGCTCGACATGGCCGTCCGTGCGTGCAAACACGTTCGCTATAGCAATGCAGGTACGCTCGAATTCCTCGTCAGCGGACACGACGTGTTCTTCATGGAGATGAACACCCGTATCCAGGTCGAGCATCCCGTCACCGAAATGGTGTACAGCGTCGATCTCGTGAAAGAGCAGATTCGCATTGCCGCGGGCGAACCGCTCGGCTACACGCAGCACGATTTACAGTTGCGCGGTCACGCCATCGAGTGTCGCATCAACGCCGAAGATCCACAGAACAACTTCGCCCCTCAGGCCGGTACGTTAACGAAAGTGGTGTTTCCGGGTGGACCGGGCGTGCGCGTCGATACTCACGTATATTCCGGGGCGGTCGTGCCCCCGTACTACGACTCGATGATTGCGAAGGTTGTTGCGTTCGGTGCATCGCGCGAAGCGGCGATCGCACGCATGGAGCGGGCGCTGCGCGAAACGGTTATCGAAGGTGTCAGCACGACGATCGACTACTGTTTGGAGATTTTGGCGACACAGCAATTCCGCGAAGGTCGCTACGACATCGGCTTCCTCCCCAGATTGCTGGCGCAATCCGGGACCCCCGAGAGTTTAAAAGGTGCTTCGCCTTCGGCTGCGCACCCCCAACCGGCAAAGCCGGTTGGGACCCCCGAGCGCTAGCCGTCATGCCCTCCCGCAGACATGGACGTGAAGCGGCCCTGCAAGCGCTCTATGCAATTGCGGTCGGGCATCGCGAACCAGGCGATGCACTGGGAGAGCTTGTCGGGGACGGCGATGAGACCGAGTATCGGGCCTTCGTGAAAGACCTCGTGCTCGGCACGCTCGATAATGCGGCCGAAGCCGACGTCTTGTTGGCGCCGCTCTTGGAGGGATGGACGATCGAACGTTTGCCGACGATAGATCGTTTGCTCTTGGAAATGGGAACATTTGAATTACGCCACCGGCCGCAGACGCCGCGGGCGGTGGTGATCAATGAAGCGGTAGAACTCGCGAAGAAATTTTCAACCGAGGATTCCAATCGCTTTGTCAACGGCGTGCTGAATGCTATCTCGCAAGAAACGTCGCAAGCGTAACGCTCCCGGCGCCAAGCGCGGCTGGCTGCGCGGCACGCTGATCGCAATTGCGCTCACCGTGCTGTTCTTTGCCGGCCTGGTCGCCGGCATCGTTGCGGCCTATTCGCGCAACCTGCCCGACATCAGCCGCCTCGCGGACTATCAACCCGAAAGTTCGACGCGCATTTTCGCACGCGACGGGACGCTGCTAGCCTCCGTATATAAGGAAAACCGCACCTACGTGCCGCTCGCGCGCATTCCTTTGGTGATGCAGCAAGCCGTCATTGCAAACGAAGACCACAACTTCTACTACCATCATGGCGTCGACTTCGGCGGCATCGTACGTGCGGGTTTTGCCGATCTCACGCATCAAGAATTCCAGGGTGCCTCGACGATTACGCAGCAGCTCGCGCGCAAGCTCTTCCTCAACGATCAGGTTTCGATCTCGCGCAAGATTCAAGAAGCGTTGCTTGCGATGGAAATCGAGCGCTACTACACCAAGAGCGAGATTCTCGAGCGTTACCTCAACATCGTGTATTTGGGCTCGGGTGCCTACGGTGTTGATGCGGCGGCGCACACCTACTTTGGCGAAAGCGTGGAGAAGATCGACGCCGCGCAAGCGGCGATGATCGCCGGCGTAATTGCCGCACCCTCCGACTACTCGCCGTTCGTCAACCTCACGCTTGCACGGGATCGCCAGCATCACGTGCTCGATCGCATGGCCGAAAGCGGGTATCTTACGCAAGCGCAAGCAACAGCTGCCGCAAGCGCCCCGCTCGGACTCGCGAAAGAACGCTCCCCCGGACTGCAAGGCTATCTCTATCCGTATTACACGACGTACGTCATCGCGCAGCTCGAAAAGCTCTTTGGGAAGCAAGCCGTGGAAGAAGGCGGTTTGCAAGTCTACACCGCGCTTGATCCCAAGATGCAAGAAAAAGCGCAGGATTCGGTCGATTGGGGTTTGCAGCGCGCGAAGTCGTGGGGCATTCGCGCCGACGAAGCTGCACTCGTTTCGATTCGCCCCTCGACCGGCGAGATCGTGGCGATGGTTGGCGGAAAAGGCTTTTCACTCGATAACCAGTTCAATCGCGCGTGGCAGGCGCACCGTCAGCCCGGCTCGTCGTTCAAGCTCTACGTCTATACGGCCGCGATCGATTCGGGGATGCCCGCGAACACGATCATCGAGGATACGCCCGTAAGCTATCCCATGGGCGATGGCACGATGTGGTCGCCGCAGGACGATGACAATCGATACATGGGGGCGATCACGCTCCGAACGGCCCTTGCGCTTTCACGCAACATCGTAGCAGTGAAGTTAGCCGAGCGGATCGGACTGGATAAGGTCATCGACTACGCCCAGCGCATGGGTGTCACGTCGCCGCTCCAGCCGAACCTCTCGCTCGCGCTCGGTTCATCGGTCGTCACGCCGCTCGATCAGGCGACCGGTTACGCGACGATCGCAAATCAAGGGATTCACGTCGAGCCTTCGGCGATTCGTCTGGTGAAGGATTCGCTCGGCAACGTGGTGCTCGACGATCAGTACCCGCAGGCAAACGAAGTCGTGAGTGCCGGGACGGCCTACATTGTCACGACGATGCTCGAAGACGTGATCAATCACGGAACCGGATATCCGAACGCTATCATTGGGCGCCCGGCCGCGGGGAAGACGGGTACGACCTCGGACTTTCACGACGCGTGGTTTGTCGGGTTCACGCCCGACCTCGTCACTGCGGTGTGGTTCGGCAACGACAACAATACGGCGATGACCGAAGCCTACGGCGGCGGCGTCCCGGCGATGACCTGGTCGCATTACATGAAAGCCGCACTTGAAGGCGTTGCAAAACACGACTTCACTTTGCCGGCCGATCAAGTCATCAGGGTCGCGGCCTGCTCGGGTCGCCAAGACTTCTATCTGCTCGGCACGCAGCCATCATCGGGTGGGTGCGGCACGATCAATGAAGCCGCGCAAGATCCGACCGATTCGCCGCTTCCGACCGACGCGCCAACGCTTGCGCCCGACCAAACGCCACCGCCGAATAGCGTGAGCGACGGCACGCATTACGTCCCGCTCGCGTCGCCGTCGCCGTCGGCGCGTCCGAAACGAAAATGATCGAGAACGAGGCGACCCGGCCCGTCTACGGCGTCAGCCGTGTCGTCGCTTATATCAAACGACTCATCGGCGAGAACAAGCAACTTGCGGCGATCGATGTGAGCGGCGAGATCTCCGATCGTCAGGATCGTAACGGCCGCATCTACTTTAACCTCAAAGAGCACAACGATCTGCTTAAATGCGTCGTTTGGTCGGATATCGCGCCGAAACTTCCGCCCTTTGCCAACGGTGACGCCGTGGTCGCGACGGGGAACTTCACGACCTATCCGGCGCAAAGCGTCTACCAGCTCGACGTCAAGGCGCTGGAGCCAACCGGGATCGGGAGGCTGTACGCGCGCTTTGACGCCTTGCGCAAGAAGCTCGAAGCTGAGGGGCTGTTCGAGCCCGGTCGCAAGCGAGCGATGCCGGGCTTTCCGCGTCGCATCGCGCTGATCTCGGCGCGTGGCAAAGGTGCAGAAGACTTCGAGACGACGCTTGCAAAGCGCGCACCGCACATCCGCGTTGAGTTCATCGAGACGCTGATGCAAGGCCTCGATGCGCCGGTGGAAATCGCGAAAGCGGTTGACGCAGCATCGCGTATGGACGTCGACGTAATCGTGATCGCGCGTGGCGGCGGAAGTTACGAGGACCTTTTTGCGTTCAATGAAGAGCCGGTGGTACGCGCGATCGTGCGCGCCAAACACCCGGTGCTGACCGCAATCGCCCATACGGCGGACAGCCATTTAGCTGACGCGGCAGCGGACCGCGTTGCCGCAACACCGTCCAATGCCGCCCAGTACTTCGGCGAGATTCGCGACGCTTATGCGCACCGGCTAGAAGCATTCGTCGCGCGACTCGACCGAGCGTTGCGCGAAAAGCAACGTGCACGAGGACAGCGCTATGACGTTGTCACGGTCGCGTTGGCGCGACTCGGTCGTGATTTCGTCGGGCGCAAACGTCAGCGCCTGCTGATCGCAGAGCGTCGCCTTGCGGCACAAACACCGATTGCGCGCCTCGCCGCGCGCGAACGGCGCGTCGCGGAGATGCACGGCCGGTTGCGTGCCCTGGCTCGCGGCTATACGCTGCCGCGCCTAAGCCGAACGCAGGTGTTAGCAGCGCTCTTGGAATCGCACGATCCGCAACGCCCGCTCCAGCATGGTTTTGCGATGATATTCCGCGACGGCGCGCTCGTCCGCGACGCGAGCTCGGTGCCGCTCGGTGCGGTGATCGAGGCGCGGCTGCAGCGCGGGACGCTTACCAGCCGTGTCGAAGGCCGCAGCGATGAGTGAACCTGGAGCGTTCGACGCAAAGCTTGCGCGGCTCGAAGCGATCGTCAAGCAGCTCGAAAGCGGCGATCCATCGCTGGACGACGCGGTGAAGTTGTTCAAAGAAGGCAAAACGTTGGCGGCTGAGTGTGAGGCGTTGCTGAAGAGTTCGCAAGAGCAAATCGATGCAGCTATGGGCCCTTCGACGAGCTCAGGGTGAATTGCGTCTCGACGAGGCGGTAGCGGAACGTACCGGGGTCACGCGCTCCCAAGCGCGTAGCCTCATTATGGAAGGGCGCGTTCGCGTGGGCGGCGAGCCCGCAGCGAAGGCCGGGCAGCGCGTACGCGAGGATGACGAAATCACGGTCGAAGCGCCGCGCCGCTTCGTCAGTCGCGGTGGCGAAAAGTTGGAAGCCGCGCTCGACGCTTGGGCGATCGACGTGACCGCATTGCAGGCGCTCGATGTCGGCGCTTCAACCGGCGGATTTACCGACTGCCTTTTACAGCGCGGCGCGGCGCACGTCACGGCGGTCGACGTGGGCTACGGACAACTCGATTGGCGTCTGCGTAACGATCCGCGCGTTACGGTGGTCGAGCGAACAAACTTTCGGCACATGCCCGATGACGCATTTGCGCAACCGTTCGATCTGATCGTGATCGATGCGTCGTTTATCTCGCTACGCACGATTCTCGTACGCGCAGCGGGGTATCTCGCGCCGGCCGGTCGCATCGTGGCACTCGTCAAGCCGCAGTTCGAAGCCGGACGCGAACGGCTGGATCGCGGTGGTGTAGTGCGCGATCCGGCGGTACATCGTGCAGTGCTGCGCGAGGTGCGGGAGTCTGCGTCTTCGCTCGGCCTCCCGATCGCCGGGCTGATCGCGTCGCCGTTGCGAGGGCCGGCCGGCAATCGCGAATTCCTCATCGAACTGCGTCGCGATGCCGTGCCGATCGATGACGAGCGGATCGACCGCGTTGTCGGCGAAGGCTCAGAGGAATGACAAAATTGGCCATCGGCCGCAAGTTGATCACGCTGTATGTCGACGCACAGCGCGAAGCGGCGCGTGCGCTTGCGCGCGCGGTTGCTGACAGCTTTCGCGCAGACGGCTACGACATCGCCACGTGGAAAGGCCAGCACGGCGTTTCAGAACTCGCGACCAACGGCGCGCGCGCCGAGGACGCCGCGCTTTTTATCACGGTTGGTGGCGACGGGACGCTGCTACGCGCTGCGCGCGTCGCGACCGAGATCGGTGCGCCGCTGCTCGGGATCAACACCGGTCGTCTTGGCTTTCTCACCGAACTCGATGACGGCGATCCGCGTATTGCGCAATTGCCGCAGCTCGTTGACCAAGGGCTCTTGATCGAGGAGCGCGTGGCACTGGAAGCCGAGTACGCGGAACGGACGTACTTTGCGCTCAACGACGTAGTGGTGCGTAAGGGCGACGTATCGCGCATCGTGCCGTTTGGACTGACGCTCGATGCCGAGCACATCGCCGACATTCCCGCCGACGGGATCTGTGTCGCGACACCAACCGGTTCGACTGCGTACTTCTTATCGGCGGGCGGCTCGATCATCTCGCCGCGCGTCGACGCCTTTGGTATCGTCCCGTTGCTGCCGCATACGTTGTTCTCGCGACCACTGATCGTTCCGGCAACGTCGGAGATCGGTATTGGCTGCGACTCGAACGTTGCCCATGCGCACTTGGAGTGCGACGGTGACGTGCTGGCGGAGATCGGTCCGAATACGGTCGTCAGTGTACGCCGAAACCCCAGGACCGTGCGCTTTGCACGGCTCTCGCCCTTGCGCTTCTTCGAGCGCTTGGAAGAGAAGATGCGCTGGGGCGTTTCCATCAAGGCAGCTACGCGGTAAGGACGAACGGATGTTGACGCGGCTGGAGATCGAGAACTACGGCTTGATCGCCCGCAGTGCGATCGAGTTCAGTCCCGGCACGACGATCTTTACCGGTGAGACGGGTTCAGGCAAGACGATGATCCTCGGCGCGCTGGACTTTGCGCTCGGTGAGCGCGCGAGTGCCGACGTCGTCCGCCGTGGCGCACAGCGCGCCAGCGTGACGCTCACGTTCGAGCCGAGCGAGGCATTGCGCGAGCGATTGATCGGTGATGGATACGAACTCGACCCCGGTGAGGACGCGACAATCGCGCGCGAGATGAACGAGGCCGGCAAATCGAGCGTGCGTGTGAACGGCCGCGCCGCGACGGCGAGTTACGTACGTGAGATCGGTACGCAGATTGCCGAGATCGTCGGCCAGCACGATGCGCAGCGCCTGCTCTCGCCGGCGTACCACGTCGAATTGCTCGATCATTTCGGCGGCCCGAAAGCAATTGAGGCTGTTGGCGCCGTGCGCGCCGCCGGCGCACGGGCGGCCGCGTGTGCGCAGGACCTTCGAACCCTGCACGGCGACGAGCGGCGCGCGCAGGAGCGCTACGAAGATGCGCGCCTTGCGCTCGAAGAGATCGAAAGCGCGGCGCCGGAGCCAGGCGAGGATGGACGTCTGAACGAGCGCCGGCGCTATCTCGACAACGTGGAGCGGATCGCGTCAGCACTGCGTCTCGCCCACGAGGCACTGGGCGGCGACGACGATAGCGCGACCGGTGCGCTCGGCGCTGCAGGCGCTGCGCTGCACGGCATCGCCGACATCTCTTCCGAACTGCGCGCGATGGCCGATTCGGCTGCGGCGCTGCAAAGTGAAACGACCGAGCTCGCGACGACGATTGCACGCGCACTCGATGCGACCGAATTCGATCCGGCCGAACTCGAATCGATCAACGCGCGACTCGACCTCCTCGATCGTCTCAAGCGCAAGCACGGCGGGACGCTCGAGGCGGTCATGGCAACTGCAACGCAGGCGCGAGCGATCGTCGAAGCATTTGATTCACGCGACGAACGCACCGCGGCACTCGCGTCGGCGCTACGCGAGGCCGAGACAGCGCTTGCTGCCGAGGAAGCGGCGCTGCGCGCACTTCGCGAGCAGGCGGCAAGGCGCCTGAACGCGGCAATTGCAAAGGAATTTGGCGCCCTTGCACTTGGATCCGCGCGATTCGATGTATCGTTCGACCCGATCGAGTTCGTCTTTGCGGCAAACCAGGGTGAACCGTTGCGGCCGCTCGCGCGCGTGGCATCCGGCGGCGAGTTATCGCGCGTTTTACTCGCACTCGTCGTGGTGCTTGCCGGCGCGCGCGAACGCACGGCGCTGATCTTCGACGAGATCGATACGGGTATTGGTGGAACGACGGCCACGGCGGTCGGTGCTCGCATCGGCAAGCTCGCGGAGCATGGGCAGGTCGTGTGCGTCACGCACCTCGCGCAACTCGCAACGTGGTCGGATCGGCACTACGTCCTCGAAAAGCACGAGAAGGCCGGATCAACGACGATTTCCGTGCACGAGATTACCGGCGAAGATGCGCGGGCGGCGGAGCTGGCGCGCATGCTCTCCGGCGAGTCGCACGATGTAGCGCTCGAGCACGCACGCATGCTCCTGCGCGCGCGATGATCATTCCGCGCGAGCAGGACAACGTCACGCTCGCTATCGGACGCAAGCGCGTCGCGGTCACCAACGTGAACAAAGTCTTTTTCCCGGAGATCGGTGTTACGAAAGGTGACTTGCTCCAGTACTACGCCGACGTCTCGGATGTGCTCTTACCGCATATCGCCGATCGCGCGATGGTGATGAAACGCTATCCGCACGGGGCAAGCGGCGAGTTCTTCTTCATGAAGCGCACGCCCGAGCCGCATCCCGACTGGCTGCGCACCTGCCGGATCGAGCACGATTCCGGCAATGTCATCAACTTTCCGGTGATCGACGATCTCGCCGCGCTGATGTGGGTGATCAACCTTGGTTGCATCGATCTCAATCAATGGTACGCTCGCTGCGATGACATCGATCGACCCGACTACGTCCACTTCGACCTCGATCCCGGTGACTCGACCTTTGCAATGGTGCGCGAGGTTGCGCTGCTGGTGCGTGACGGACTGGCCGCGTTGCACATGCCGGCCTACGTGAAAACCACCGGATCGAAGGGCATGCACGTGTACGTTCCGATCGTACGCGGTCCAACGCAAAAGCAGGTCTGGACCTTTGCGAAAGAATTCGCGCACGCGCTCGCGCAGCACACAAAAGAGCTGACGACCGTCGTTTATAAAAAGGAGAAGCGGCCCAAAGACCGCGTGCTCGTCGACTACAACCAAAACCGTTGGGGCGCGACGCTTGCCAGCATCTACTCGGTGCGCCCAACGCCGCACGCGTCCGTGTCGGCACCGGTCACGTGGGACGAAGTCGAAAGCCGGATTGAAATCGACGACTTCCGTATCGACAACATGCCGGCGCGCATCGCAACGCTCGGAGATCTGTGGAAGCCGCTCGTCGCAAAAAAGGGCCGCTTCAACTTGGAGCCGCTGTTGGCATGACGCTCCCGATCGGGCTCGACTTCGAGCCGATGGAACTCGTGCAGGTTGCGGAGATTCCCAACGGCGCGCAATGGCAATACGAACCGAAGTGGGATGGCTTTAGGTGTATGGCTTTTCGCGACGGCGACGAGGTCGCGCTCCAATCAAAGGCCGGTCAGCCGTTGGCACGTTACTTCCCCGAGATCGTCGATCAACTGCGCGCGCTCGCCGCAAAGCGTTTCGTCCTCGACGGCGAGTTGATGGTGCAGCTCGGTGACGAGCTTTCTTTTGACGCATTACTGCAACGGATTCATCCGGCCGAAAGCCGGGTCAAACGTCTTGCCAAAGAAACGCCGGCGCGCTACGTGATCTTCGATCTGCTGGTAGACCACAATGGCAAGGACCTGACGGAAAAGCCGCTTATGGAACGGCGCATAGCCCTCGAGGCCTTTGCGGGGCGATTTCTTACGAAGAGCGAGGTCGCGCTCTCGCCGGTTGCAACCGATCGGGCACAGGTCGATGCGTGGTACGAACGCGTCGGCAACGCGCTTGACGGAGTGATTGCGAAGCGCCGCGATCTTCCGTACGCATCCGGCTCACGCCAAGGTGGCGTGAAGATCAAACACTTGCGCACTGCCGACTGTGTGATCGGCGGGTATCGGCTCAACAAACAAGGTAACGGTGTCGGGTCGCTGCTGCTCGGACTCTACGACGACGAGGGCAAGCTCAATCACGTGGGCTTTACGTCCGGATTCCGCGACAGTGAACGCGGCCCGTTGTTGAAGAAAGTGCAGCCCTTCGAGCGGCCGCCCGGCTTCACTGGTTCTGCTCCCGGTGGACCGAGCCGCTGGAAACAAACCGAAGAGCCGTGGTTTCCGCTCGATCCGAAACTCGTCGTCGAGGTGCGCTACGATCACGTGACCGGCGATCGCTTCCGTCACGGCACGAAGATTCTGCGCTGGCGGCCGGATAAGAAGCCGCGCCAGTGCACGATGGAGCAATTGCGCGTCGCCGAAGCCGCCTCCGCCCTCGAGCTGTTGGCGCGATAATTCCTCATTTCTTCTCCAGCGAGCGTTATCGTTAGCAGATGGTTGGGGATCTCGGATCGCGCGACGTCGAGCGAATACTGCACGAAAATATCATTGGCCGGATCGGCGTCCACGCATTTGGCAAAACGTACGTCGTGCCGATCACCTACGTGTATGACGGCGCAGCAGTGTACGCGCATTCTCACGATGGGATGAAAATGCACATGATGCGCGAGAATCCGCACGTGTGCTTTGAGGTCGACCATATGGACGGGGTCGCCAATTGGGAGAGCGTGATCGCCTGGGGTACCTTCGAAGAGCTTCGTGGTGTAGAAGCGACGCGCACGATGGAGATGCTGGTGCGCGAACTCGAGCCAAGACTTGAGGGGCCGCCCGGCGGCTCAGCGCACCCGCGCAGCGGCCAAGTCCCGGCGTTGGTCTATCGTATACGATTGGACGAGCGTACCGGCCGCTTCGAACGGCGCCTCTGAACCTTATTGCGGCGGTAGCAGGTTGGTTGTCGGCGTGTCCTTGGAAACCGGGCCAAATCGAATGTCTCGCGCCGACGCCAAGCCGGTTCCTGTGAGTATCAATCCGAGATAGATGGTACGCGCCGCGGTCGGAACGTCGAGCACGATCTTGAAAGGCGTCCACGTCACATCACCCCGCAGCGCGCGGTTAGCCATGTTGTCGAACCGCAGCGCCTTGCCGTCAGCATCGTCGACGCGCATCCAGAATTGCCCTGAGGCCGCCGCTGCCGTCGAGATTTCGCCTGACACCGCGATATGGTCGCCCTGGTACTTCGTCGCGTCCATCTTATACGCGAGCGTGCCATAGGTTTCGGGATTCGCGCTTGCGTTTGCTTTGATCGCGATCGTTGCGGTGCCGGCTGCATCCACCGTGCGGTCGCCGCTGTATCCGCCGGTTTTACTGCTGACCAATCGCCAGTTCGAGGTATCAAAAGACGGAAGTGCGGGCGCTGCGGCGTCCACGCAGAGCAGCAAAACGAGCCCAAGGACAGCCACTATTCGGTTCATGCGTCTACGGGATCTCATGGATCTTGAGCAGGTTCGTCCCTCCTGAGCCGACGGGCATCCCGGTAGTAAAGGCGATCAAATCCTTCGAGTGCACGAGGCCGGTTTGCGTCATCTTTTGCTCGGTCATAAAGAGCAGCACGTCGAACGAACTGTAGCGCTCGATCAAGAGCGTTTCGGTGCCCCAAAGCAGGGCAAGACGCTGCGCGACTTCCTTGGACGGCGTGAGCGCGATGATGCGCGCGCGCGGCCGAAACGCGGCAATGTGATGTGCCGTGTTGCCGGTTGTGGTACCGGTTGCGATGAATGGAATGAAGAGTTCGTCGGCAGCGCGCGTCGCGGCTTCGGCGATCGAGGTTGCTACCGTCGGGCTCATACCGGCTAAGCGCCGCTCGCGCAACGTAACGTGCGGATAATTCTTCTCGACTTCGCGCGCGATTTCGGCCATCGTGCGTACGGCCTCGGTCGGAAATTGTCCGCGCGCCGTTTCACCCGAGAGCATTACCGCGTCGGTGCCGTCGAGAATCGCGTTGGCAACGTCGGTGACTTCGGCGCGCGTTGGTTTCGAGCTGAAGGTCATCGACTCAAGCATCTGCGTTGCGGTGATGACCGGCTTGCTCGCGCGGTTACACTTGGCGATGATCGCTTTTTGCACGAGCGGCACTTGCTCGAGCGGAATCTCAATGCCCAGATCGCCGCGCGCGACCATGATCCCGTCGGCCGCATCGATGATGTTGTCAAGGTCCTCGAGCGCTTCGTGTTTCTCGATCTTAGCGATAACCGGCACGTCGTGCGCGCGATCGTGCATGAAGGCTTTGACGCGCCTGATATCTTCGGCCGAACGCACGAACGAGGCCGCCACGTAGTCGACCCGTTGCTCCAGGCCGAAGGCGAGCATCTCGAAGTCGCGGTCGGTAATCGACGGAATATTCAGCGTGCCGTCGGGATAGTTGATGCCCTGTGTCGAGCGCAGCTCGCCGCCGAACTCGACGGTGGTCTCGATCTCGGTGGCGGTCTTTCCGGTGATGCGCAGCGTGATCTGTCCATCTTGGAGATAGATGCGATTGCCGACCGCGACGTCATTGGGCAACTGCTGGTATTGCACGCTGATGCGTGACTCGTCGCCTGGCACGTCATCGGTCGTGAGCACAAAGTGATTTCCGCGCTCCAGGCGCACGCTCGCCAGGCCGTCGTGCAGCTTACCAGTGCGCACTTTCGGGCCAGGCAAATCTTGCAAAACGGCGATGTGAATGTCGAGCTCTTGTGCGAGACGACGCGCCGTCGCGATCACCTCGGCGTGATCCTCGAGCGTGCCGTGTGAAAAGTTCAGGCGAACGACATTCAAACCCGAAACGAAGAGCGAACGCATGACCCCGGGGTCGCGCGAGGCGGGACCAATGGTGGCAACGATCTTCGTGCGCTTCTGCAAGAGGTGTTCCATGCGAGCAATGCAGATGCGCGAGCGCGCTTGCAGGCTCCTGCGCTCTGTTAAGCGCATTAACCCCGCGCATGCTCGAACGCGATCCGCGTGACCCGCGACGACGCGAGCGACTCGCGGGGAGCTACCTCGCATCGCTGCTGCTGCACGCGCTTATTGCCGCGTTTATTTTTACGCTCGCATCGAGTTCATCACAGCAAGGCGCGAGCGAATCGGTCTCGGGTGGCACCGTTGTCACGATCGAGCAGCGTACGCCGGTTGTCGCGGTCGCGCCGGCTCCGGCGCAACAAGCCGCGCCGGTTCCGAACGTGCCGCACATCGCGCCGGTCGTGCAGCATGCACCGCTGGTTCAGGCGCAGCGACAACCCAATCCGCCGCAACACCACGAGCTCTCCGTTTTCAAACCGACCGCGCCGCCGAATCCAACGCCGGTGCCGCAAGCGTCGGAGCAACCCAACCCACAGCCCACCACGCCGATCTACGAGCCGAATCCGCAGAACCAACTTCCCGCCGTGCCGACTTCAGTGCCGTCGATCGGTCCGCAGCAAGTCGCGATCAAGATTCCGCCGAGCGCTGCGCCCTCGCCGCTGCCCTCGGTCCCGCCGACGGCGAAGCCGCCGTCGCCGCGGCCGCCCGCACCAACCGCCGCGCCAACCGCGAAGCCCGCATCGCCGGTACCGCAGCCCAGCGCGAAACCCACTGCGGCTCCAACGACTGCCGCGCTCGTCGCGAAGGCGACGACGGCGCCGAGTGCTTCGCCAAAGCCCGCCGGCGCGCCGAGCGCGGCGCCGGCCGCGAACGCCGGTGTCCCGAGCCCGAGCCCGACGCAGGGCCCCAAGCAAACGACCCAAAGCGGCGCACAGCCGTCACCCGGCCCGAAAACCGAAGGCTCGCCAGGCCCCAAACCCGGCACGACCGGCAACACCAAAGCTGGTCCCGCTGCTCCGGTCGCGGTGCCGCCTACGCCGTCGCCAAAGCCGCAACCGAAAGCGACGGCAACCGCATCGCCGTCAACCGCGAACGATATCAACGATAAATTGCGCGGGCTCTTACCGCACAACGCGGTGATTCCGCATGAGGCCAACGTGAGTTTTCATCCCGGATTGCGCGGCTCGATGGAGCCGACACCGCCGCCCGAAATCGTCGCGATGACCAAGTTCATGTTCCAGGAAAAAGGCGCCGGCAGCGACGCGCTCGACAAAATGTGGGTCACCGGCACACATCGCGAGGGACCGGCACTTATCTGTGATGGTTGGATGCTGCGCTATCCGCCCGCGTCGCAACCAGCAGTGCAGCAAGGTACGATGACGCACCCCGTCTCCGGTGGAATTGTCATTTCAACCGCCGGCTTGCCTGGCGGATTCGGCGCACCGATCGTTGAGGCGACGGCCCACGTCACGTGCACCCAGCGCGCGCTGGTGCCGTTTACGCAGCCCGCTTCACCGTCGCCGTAGTGTTGTCGATTCCCGCTTGTTGTGCGACTTTTATCGGACTAGAATTGTTCTAGCATCCGCGGTGATGCGGCAGAGGAGGGCGGCTTGGAGCTGCAAGATCCACCGGGCCACGTAGCCTGCGAATACGCGCACCGATAGCGGCGCTTCACGCGCCGACGCAAGCCGGACGTACCTGGCTATAGCGCAAAAATTCGCATAGGACGTTTCGACTGGGGGGCCGGAAGCCACGAAGGCTTGCGGCCCGTCGTCATTTTCGGTACCATAGGAGCCGGTTTGGTCGATTAAGCGTGGGCAGGTCCCGCGCTTTCTTCTTGGGGAGGCCTGCGAAAGGTGTCGGAACTGACGGATCTATTCGAGCGTGAGATCGACGCGATCGCGCACGAACGAGCGTCGTCGGGCGTCGAGATCGTAACGCACGCTGCACAGTCGCGGCGGGGCATGACCTCTTTGACGGTCACCATCGATAAAGACGGTGGCGTCGATCTAGCCACGTGCGAACGCATCGCAGCGCGCATTAACCACGCGCTCGAAGCGATCGAACTGCCGTACTCGCTTGAAGTCGAGTCGGCGGGACTCGACCGGCCGCTGTTGCGGCCGCACGACTACGAGCGTTTTGCCGGCAAGCGCGCGCGCATCGTGACCTCACTGCAGATCGCCGGTAACAAAACGCATCGCGGCACGCTCGTCGGGCTGCGCGGCGAAACGGTCATCCTCGCGACTGAGAGCGGCGAACTTCCGCTCCCGATCGCAACCATCAAGTCGGCAAACCTGGAATACGATCCGCGCGCCGACTTACAACGCGACAAACGCGAACGGAAAGCACATGGCAGAATCGGCAGCTGACGAAAAACTTATCGACGTCCTTCAGTTCATCTCGAAAGAACGGAACATTCCGTTCGAGATGCTCCTCGAGGCGCTCGAAGCAGCACTGCTCACCGCGTACAAGCGACACTACGGTAGCGAAGCAAACGCAATCGTGATCGTCGACCGCGCCACGGGCGAGTATCGCGTTTATCATCGTCGAAACGTCGTCGACACGGTCGAAGATCCCAAGCTCGAGGTTTCGGTCAAACAGGCGGGTGGTCCGTATCAGCCGGGCGACTTCTTCGACGAAGAGGTCACGCCGAAAGAATTCGGACGCATTGCTGCGCAGACGGCCAAGCAAGTGATCGTGCAGCGCATCCGTGAAGCCGAGCGCGACACGGTCTATAATAAGTATGCGCGCAAACTGAACGATCTCGTGACGGGCACCGTGCAACGCTACGAACAGCGCAATATGTACGTGCTACTCGAAGGACGCGACGAGGCGATTCTCCCGCTCTCCGAGCAAGTTCCGGGCGAGACGTTCCGCATTAACGATTTCATTCGCGCCTACGTCGTCGATGTACGCAAGTCGCCGAAGGGTCCGCAGGTCGTGCTCTCACGCGCCGCTGAGGGATTGGTGCAGCGTCTGCTCGAGCTCGAAGTGCCCGAAATTGCCGACGGTATCGTCGAGATCATGGCGATCGCGCGTGAAGCCGGAAGCCGTTCAAAAGTTGCCGTGCGCAGCCTGCGCGCCGAAGTCGATCCGATTGGCGCGTGCCTCGGACCGAAATCGAGCCGCATCGCAAACGTCTCCGACAATCTGCGCGGTGAAAAGATCGACGTGATCCGCTACGACACCGATGCGCAGACGTTCATTATGAACGCGCTCGCGCCGGCGAAGGTGATTAGCGTCGAACTCTTCGAAGACGACGGCGTTTCACTGGTCATTGTTCCCGACTACCAGTTGTCGCTTGCGATCGGACGCGACGGACAGAATGTTCGCCTCGCTGCACGGTTGACGGGCTGGCGACTGGATATCGCAAGCGAAAGCGAAGCCGATGAAGCGCGTGAGCGCTATCTCGCAGAGCGCAGCGAACGCGCCGGCGGCGGCGCCGAAGAAGTGACCGAAGAGGTCGTGGAAGCGGAGGAAGGCGAGGAGGCGGCGGCCCCGGTTGCAGCCGGCGGCGTCGATGAAGAGCTGATTCGCAAACTCGAAGAATTCCGTAGAGAGCGGCTTGGCGAGTAAGGACCCGATCCGTACCTGTGTGGGCTGCCGGAAGGCCCTCACACAGGCGACTTTAGTCCGGTTCGTGCGCTTGCCAGGTGGCTGGCGCGCGGATCCGCCGGGCGGCAAGCGGCAAGCGGGACGAGGGGCATACCTCTGTTCCGCGGACTGTGCGCAGCGCTCGGCAAAGAACCGCCGCTACCCGGGGCTTGCATCCGCGGCGGCAGAATATGGTTTAATAAGAAGTTCAATGGACACCGGAAAATCGTAATGACAAACGACGACAATGCTCTCATCTGAGGGCGGATTCTTGGTGACTTAACGCTGTGGTGCCCACGTGGGTACCACGTGGGGATACATGGCAGCAGCAACGACTGGTAGTAAAGTACGTATTTTCGAGCTCGCTAAAGAAGTAGGGCTCACATCGAAAGAGCTGATCGCGCTCTTCAACGAGCGTTTGGGTGGCGTTTTTGAGGCCAAGAATCAGCTAAGCGTCGTTCCCGAAAACATCGCGGATATGGTTCGCAGCGTGCTCAAACCGGCGCCGGCGCCCAAAGCGCCCGCCAAAGCAGCAGCCGCTGCTGCGCCGCGCAAAACCGAACCTAAGGCTGTTGCACCCTCCGCCGCGCCCGTTGTCGAAGCTCCGCCAGTCCAGCGTCTGAAGCCGGTTGCACCGAGCTCCGCGCCGCGCGTTGCCAAGGCCCCAGCCGCCAAACCCGCCGCTGCGGTCGTGGCCGAAGCGGCCCCCGTCGCTGAAGCCGCCCCGGTAGCCCAAGTGGCCCCGGTCGCAGAAGCGCCGCCGGTCGTCGAAGCGGCCCCGGCAGCCGAAGAAGCGCCTGCGGTTGTATCTGCGCGTCCGCCGCGCCCAGCGGCACCGGATGTCCCGATTCCGCGATTGCAGCCGGTGCCGCATGGACAGCAGTCGATCGCGCGTCCTCGTCCGCCGGCACCCACTACGAGCGCATCCGCGTCGCCCGGCCCCTCGACCGGCGTGCCCGGACGCCCTGGCGTTGCGCCGCGCCCCGGTCAAGCATTGCCGGGTCAGGGCGGTAAGGGTCCGGTCGCACCGGCAGCGCGTGGCAATGGTCCGCTGACTCCGCCGGGACAACGACGTCCCGCAGGCAACGGTCCGTTCCGTCCGCTCGCGCCCGGCTCGCGTCCGGTTGGTCCGCGTCCCCCTGGTGGGCCGAGCGCAACCGACGCACCCGCGCCCTCGAGTGGTGCCGGCCGTCCCGGCGATCGCCCGCGCAGCCACGAAGACAAAGCTGCCGCGAAGAAAGATCGCGAAAAAGAATTGCTGCTCGAGAAAGAGCGGCAGCGTAAGAAGAAGGGCGGCGTTGAAACGGCAGCCGCCGCACCAACGCGTGCACTCGAAACGATCGAGATTCCCGATCTTCTGACCGTGCAAGAACTTGCAACGTCGATGATCGTGCCGGTTAAAGACGTCATCACCGAGTTGATCAAGACCGGAACGATGGCGACGATCAACCAAAACATCTCGAGCGATATTGCCATTGCCGTTGCGAAGAAATTCGGCTTCAGTGCGGTCGTCAAAGAAGCCGGCGAAGAAGTCACGGTCGAGCAAGAAGAAGACAAGCCCGAGATGATGACCGCGCGTCCGCCGGTCGTCACCGTCCTCGGTCACGTCGACCACGGTAAGACGTCGCTGCTCGATAAGATCCGCAGCGCGAATGTGGCCGGCGGTGAAGCCGGCGGCATCACGCAGAAGATCGGCGCGTACACGGTCGAGCGCAACGATCGAAAGATTACGTTCATCGACACGCCGGGTCACGAAGCGTTCACCGCGATGCGTGCACGCGGCGCCAAGGTTACCGACGTTGCTATACTGGTCGTTGCCGCCGACGACGGCGTCATGCCGCAGACGCGAGAAGCGATCGCCCACGTTAAAGCCGCGGGCGTTCCGATCGTGGTTGCCGTCAACAAGATGGATAAGCCCGATGCGCAGCCTGACCGCGTCAAGCAGCAGCTTGCAGAAGAAGGCCTGCAGGCGGTCGACTGGGGTGGCACAATCGAAATGGTCCCGGTTTCGGCGAAGGCCGGCACCGGCATCGATGCGCTGCTCGACACCGTGCTACTTGAAGCCGACATCAAGGACCTCAAGGCCAACAAGAATCGCCGTGCGACCGGTGTCGTGATTGAATCACAGCTTTCGCGTGGCCGCGGTGCCGTTGCGACGGTACTCATTCAGAACGGTACGCTGCGTGTTGGCGACATCGTCGTGGTCGGCGGTACGTTCGGTAAAGTGCGCGCGCTGATCGACGACAAAGGCAAACCGGTCAAGAAGGCTGGGCCGTCGATTCCGGTTGAGGTGATGGGCCTGCAAGACGTGCCCGCCGCCGGCGACACGTTGATGGTCGTGAGCGACGAACGCGTCGCGCGTGAAACTGCCGAGAAGCGTGCCGTGCGTCGCCGCGACGTGCGTATCGCTGGGAGCAGCTCGCAGCGTGTCTCGCTCGAGACGTTCATGCAGATGCCGGCCGAAGGCAAGAAGACGCTCAATCTCATCATCAAGGCCGACGGACAGGGCTCGCTCGAAGCACTGCGCGCGCGGATGGAGTCGCTCTCGACCGAAGAAGTCGACGTGCGTGTCATCCACGGCGGTGTCGGCGCGATCTCGCCCAACGACGTGAATCTGGCGAGCGCATCGAACGCGGTGCTGATCGGCTTCAACATTCGTCCGGACGAAACGGCGAAGCGTCTGGCCGATAACGAAGGCGTCGATCTGCGCTTCTATCAGGTCATCTACGAGATCGAAGACGATCTACGCAAGGCGATGACCGGTATGCTTGCACCGGTCGAACGGGAAGTCACGCTCGGCCACGCCGAAGTGCGCGAAGTCTTCAAAGTCAGCAAGGTCGGTACGATCGTGGGCTGTTACGTCAAAGACGGTAAGATCACACGCAGCGCGAAGGTGCGCGTCGTGCGCGATTCCGCGGTGGTCTTTACCGGCGAACTCGAGAATCTGCGCCGCTTCAAGGACGATGTTCGTGAAGTGGCGGAAGGCTTCGAGTGCGGTATTCAGGTCGCGAAGTACCAGGATCTCAAGGTCGGCGACATCATCGAAGCCTACGCGACCGAGCACGTGGCAGCGGAGCTTGTCACGGCGTGAAGAGTCAGAGACTCGCGCGCATCGATCACGAAATCCAGCGCATCCTCGGCACCCTGATCACCCAGGAACTCAAGGATCCGCGTTTGGGCTTCGTGACGGTGACGCGCGTCGAGGTCGGCGACGATCTGCGCACATGCAAGGTCTTCGCGTCGGTGATCGGCGACCGACATCAGGCTCGCCAATCGCTCGAGGCGCTCCAATCCGCCGCGGGTTTCTTGCGCGGTGAACTCGGGCATCGCATCGATCTGCGCCACACGCCGGAATTGACGTTCATCGAAGACCGCTCCACCGAGCGCGCGATTGCGTTGGCGAAGACGTTGCGCGAAGATGCAGAGCGGCGCAATGCTGCGCAGGTCGAAGTCGAGGTCGATGAATGATCGAGAATCAGTTGTGCTCCTCGACGGAAGCGGAGATCGTTGCTGAGCTGCGGCGACGTCCGGCCTTCGTCATGGTCAGTCACGTAAAGCCCGACGGCGACACACTGGGCGCGGGCCTCGCCCTCGGTATTGCGCTCAAGCGCATGGGCAAACGCGTTGCGTATTTCAATCAGGACCCGGTGCCGCGCAACCTGCGCTTTCTGCCCGAGGCGGAGTTCGTCTCGCGCAAGATTCCTGCGGACTTTCCGCCGGACACGCTCTACGTTTTTGGCGATATGAGCGACCATGCGCGAGCCGGTGAATTCTTACCGAAGGTCGAGCGCGAGAATATGCTCGACATCGATCACCACTTGGGCAATTCGCACTTCGGCGCGCTGAACTTCGTCATCCCGACGGAATGTTCGACCGGGACCGCCGTGATGCGGCTCCTACGCGAAATGAAGACGCCGATCGATAAGGATATCGCGACGTGCATCCTTACAACGATCATGACCGACACGGGCGGCTTCATGCACTCGAATACCTCGCCCGACTCGCTCGAGCTTTCGGCTGAGTTGATGCGTGCGGGTGCCGACAAGGAGCAGATCACCGAGGAGATCTTCGGCAGTAAGCGCGTGGCCGCAACGCGTCTGCTCGGGCGCATCATCGACGAGATGAAGTTCGAGCACGATGGACGCTACTGCTACTCGTATGTCGATGACGCGATGCTTGCGCAGACCGGCGCGGACGGCGAAGATACCGAAGATTTTGTCAACGTACTACGCAGCCAGGAAGGTGTCGAGGTTGCGGCGCTCTTCAAGGCTTACGACGGCGAGATTCGTGTCAGCTTGCGTTCGAGCGGGCGCGTCAACGTGCAAGCTGCGGCAGCGCGCTTGGGCGGTGGCGGACACTTTCGTGCGTCGGGACTGACGTTGCACGGCACGCGTAATGAGGCATTTGCCGCGGTCGACGCGGCGCTCTCGGCCGAAGGTTTGTGAGCGGCGCACTCGAGATCGGGTTCGTCAACGTCTTTAAACCAGCCGGCTATTCCTCGGCGCACGTCGTTGCCCGAGTCAAGCGCATCTACGGTGTATACGGACGCGATCGCAAAATCGCGGCGGGTCACCTCGGTACGCTCGATCCGCAAGCGGCCGGCGTGTTGCCGGTAGCCATCGGCAAAGCGACCCGCCTCATTCCACTGCTTGAAGACCAGCGTAAGGCGTACACCGCGTTGCTCGTGCTCGGTCGAACGACGACCACGCAAGACGCACTTGGTGAGACGGTTGCGACCGGCGACGTTCCCGCTCATTGGGAGCGCAAGCTCGAAGCTGTGCTGCCGCAGTTTATCGGTAAGGTCGCGCAAGTACCGCCGATGTTCTCGGCCGTACATCACGAAGGCCGCCGGCTTTACGATTTGGCGCGAGAGGGAAAAACGGTCGAGCGCAAGTCGCGCAACATTACGGTGTACGGACTCACGCTTCTGGGTGCCGAGGGAAGCAATACGGCGCGCATTCGCGTTGCCTGCAGCGAAGGTACCTACGTGCGAACGCTCTGCGAAGATCTTGGTGCAGCAATTGGCGTTCCTGCGCACATGGGCGCCCTCGTGCGCGAAGCGTCGGGCCCTTTCGTGCTCTATGAATCGCGTACGCTGGCTGAAATCGCCGATGATCCACAAGGTGCGGTAACGCCGCCCGAGCACATCATTCCGTTTCCGACGATCGTGCTCGATCTGCGCGGCTCCGCGGATTTTCGCGCCGGACGCGCGGTGCCGCTGCCCGAAGGTGCGCCTGCGTCGCGCGTCTTCGTGCGCGACCATTCGCGCACGCTGGTCGGCGTCGGTGAAGCGCACGGTGCCCTGCTCGCCCCGCGGAAAGTTTTCGTGTGAACGAGCCTCTTCATTTCGCGTCGGGTCGCTCGTCGCGCAACGTCATGTTGCGCTCCTGCTACGCTGCGCCCGCGCCACACACCAATGGAATAAATGACCTCCTGTCAATGGCGCGGGCGTCAGAGTCCCCTCCGCAAAACGAAGAAACTCGTTCACCGTGAAAATTTACCACGAGTTGTTTCGGGAAAATGACCGACCTTTAGTATTGGCTATAGGTTTTTTTGATGGGATGCATCGTGGGCACATGGAGATCGCGAAGGCGGCGCGGAGAATGCGTAAGCCGGGGTATCGCGTCGGTGTGCTGACATTTGCCAATCATCCTGCGGCATTTTTGCGTCCCGGTACCGAGCCGCCGTTGATTACGACCACCGCCGAACGCATCGACCTTTTCGCGCAGGCCGGATTCGAGGAATGTTTCGTCATCCAATTCGACGACAGCATCGCCACGCTGACGCCGCAACAATTTCTCGAGCGGCTCACGGCGATGGGCGTGCAAGGCGTCGCGGTTGGCTCAACCTTTCGTTTCGGGCATAAGCGCGCGGGCGACGCGGCGATGATGGGCGCCTATTTTGCCGAGCGCAATCTCCCGTTTGTCGGGCTTGAGAATGTCGCGCACGATGGTCAGCGCATCTCGAGCACGCGTATCCGCGCGCTGGTTGCCGAGGGCAATCTCGAGCTGGCCGACTACTTGCTCGGTCACAGTTTCGAACTACGAGGCGTCGTCGAGGTGGGATTCGGGCGCGGGCACGACCTAGATTTTCCCACCGCAAACATCACGGTGCCGGCGAAGTTATTGCCGAAAGATGGCGTCTACGCGGCGGTCGCGCGCCACGACGGCCGGGATCATGCGGCGCTGGTCTCGATCGGTACGAACCCGCAGTTCGACGGTAAGGTGCGAACGATCGAGGCGTGGCTGAGGGATTTTCATCAAACGATCTACGGGCGCGAGCTGGCTTTGCGCGATTTGCGATACCTGCGCGAGCAGCGGCTCTTCGCCTCGGTGGACGAACTGATTTCGCAAATGAGAACCGATTTGGAGGCGGTAGCGTATCCGAGTTATGGCTAAACAATGGATGGTAGTCGCGACGCTGCTCGCACTGGCGACCGCGTGCAGCAATGGCGGTACAGCAGGCGGTGCCAACACGAGCGCATCGGTCGGTAAAGCCGCACCGGATTGGAGCGATCCGCTGGTCGGCGGGACCGGCTCCCTGACCATGGCACAATTGCGCGGCCGGCCGGTATTCATGGATTTCTTTGCGACGTGGTGTCCGCCGTGCAACGCCGAAGCGCCCATGGTCAACGCCGCATTCAAGATGTACGGACCGCAGGGCTTGCAAGTGGTCGGTGTCGACGTGCAAGAGAACGCGCAGAAAGCCAAGCAGTTCGTCGACCAGCATCAGCTTACGTACCCGGCTGTCGTGGACTCGGGCACGCTCAGCGACCAATACCACATCAACGGCATGCCGGTCGGCGTGTTTATCGACAAGACCGGCGTGGTGAAGAAGATCGAAATCGGCGAGCTTTCACCCGAGCAGCTCAGCGCCGATATCAAGTCGATACTTTAGTACACGTATCGCTGCCGCGAACGACCGGCGTGCCCTTCACGCGTTGGCGGAAGCTGCGCTCGATCGTGTCATTGTGGCGCGTCCACGTGATGTCGGGATTCGGATCGAGCGGCCCACCCTTGGGCTCGTAGCTCCCGGTCCAGTCCCAGACTGCGTCGGTCGGAAAGCCCGTAAGGTGCGACTGCGCACCGTCAGCGTGAAAGTCGTCATAGCGGAAGACGTGTTCTTCCGGGACGAAGTACACGAATGCGAAGCCGTCAGGCTTCGCCGGGTCTCCGTAAACCACTTCGGCAACCGGAGCCCGTCCAGGTAACGCACGGATTTCCCAGCGCTCGTGGTAGTTTGCGTTGCCGCAGGTCCACACGCCCCCGAAGTCGTTTACGAACGAGTTCGGACTTACGATCGCAGCGAGTAGGACCGCAAGGATCATGCGGCCACGATTTTTAGGGCGTCACCGTCGAGCGTGACATTCGCCGTGCCGCCTTCGCGAAGCTCCCCGCGCAGGATGGCCGTCGAAAGCGGCGTGGAGATGTAGTGCGAAACCGTGCGTTGGACGTAGCGCGCACCACTGCCGGCACCGATCGAGACCCTCGCGAGATATGACTTTGCATCGTCCGACAAACGCAGATGCAGATTCCGCGCACCCATGCGCTGCACGAGCGCGTCGACGTGGATCTCGACGATTGCTTCAATATCGGCAAGCCCAAGCTGGTTGAAGCGCACGCGGTCGTCGATACGATTGAGGAGCTCGGGCCGCAAGTAGTCGGCGATCTGATCGTCCTCGATGTTGGTGGTGAGCACGATCAGTGCGTGCCGGAAGTCGATCGTCCGGCCTTTTGCATCGGTGACGCGGCCGTCGTCGAGAATCTGCAAGAGGATATTCGCAACGTCGGGGTGCGCCTTCTCGAGTTCGTCGAAAAGAATGACGCAGTACGGACGGCGCCGCACGGGTTCGGTCAATTGGCCGGGCTCATCGTGACCTGCGTATCCCGGCGGTGCGCCGAGCAATCGCGAGACGGTGTGGGCTTCAGTGAACTCGGAGAGGTCGATGCGCACCAGTGCCTCTTCGGTTCCGAAGAGTGCAGCCGCCAGTGCTTTCGCAAGTTCGGTTTTGCCGACACCGCTCGGCCCAGCAAAGAGAAAACTTCCCAGCGGCTTGCGCGGATCTTGCAAGCCGGCGCGCGCGCGGCGAATCGCGCTCGCTACCGTTGCAATCGCGTGGTTTTGCCCGATTACGCGTCGCGAGAGGGTCGTCTCGAGTTCGAGCAAGGCGTTGGCTTGGGATTCGGAAAGCGTCTGCTGCGGAATCCCGGTCCACTTCGTGACCACGGATGCAACGTGTTCGGCCGTAACCGGCGGACGCTCGATCGCACCGCGGTTGCCAAGCGCGACATTTGCGGCGGCTTCGTCCATTAGATCGATGGCCTTGTCGGGCAAGAAGCGGTCCGCGATGTAGCGCGCCGAGAGGTTGGCGGCGGCGTCGACGGCTTCGTCGGTGATGCGTACGTGATGGTGCTCGCCGTACTTTGCGCGCAGTCCACGCAGAATCGCAACCGTCGCCTCGACGCTCGGCTCATCGACCATCACCGGCTGAAAGCGGCGTTCGAGTGCCGCATCCGACTCTACGTACTTGCGGTATTCATCGAAGGTCGTCGCGCCGATGCACTGTAACTCGCCACGGGCGAGCTCGGGCTTGATCATCGACGAGAGGTCGAGCGCACCTTCTGCAGCGCCGGCGCCAACCAACGTGTGCAGCTCGTCGATAAACAGCACCACATCGCGCGCGCTACGCTTGACTTCGTCGAGAATACGCTTCACGCGACTCTCAAATTCGCCGCGATACTTTGTGCCGGCAACGAGCGGTCCAAGTGAGAGCGCGAGCACGCGTTTGTTGCGCAGCGACGCAGGAACGCTGCCCGCGAGGATGCGTTGGGCCAAGCCTTCGACGATTGCCGTTTTGCCGACGCCCGGTTCGCCGACGAGCACAGGGTTATTCTTGCTACGACGCGCGAGGATCGAAATAACGCGCTCGATCTCGTCGTCGCGACCGACTACCGGGTCGAGTTTGCCGGCGCGCGCAAGTTCCGTGAGGTCGCGCGAGAAATTCTGCAGTGTCGGCGTGCCGCCGGTAATATTTAAGCGCTTCGAGAGCTCATCGCGGTTCTCGATGAGCATCGCGCCACCGGCGATCAAGCCCGCCGCGGCAAGCGCCGCACCAAGGAAAGGAAGCGCGCCGGCAGCGGCGCGTCGTTGCGCGCAGCCTCCGCAAAGCGGACTGCGCCCGATGGTGGTCGTCGAGGGACGGCGTCCGCACGCCTCGCAGGTGGTGGTCGTCATGCCTTCCTTTACTCCCGGTATCCGGGATTCGTTTCGGTTGCTTGCAGACCACTAAGGCGCTGCGAGGAAGACGACCGTGAGCGTGACATTCACATTGACGCTCCCTTGATCGAACACGGTTGGCGCCGGTGCCTGCGCGGCCATGGTGCGCATCATCGGCTGGATGATCGGCGCCCCTCCGTAGGTGATGCGTCCAATTCCGGTGAGGTGGAGACCGGCTGCGCGGGCGGCGTCTTGCGCCTTTGCGCGTGCATCGGCCATTGCACGCGCTGTTGCTTGGCTACGCGCGTGCGAGGGATCGGACGTGGTGAATGCCAGGCTTTCGATATTCGTAACACCGGACTTCGTAAGCGCATCGACGACAGCACCGGCTTTATTGACGTCGCGTACTTTCACGTCGAATGTGCGCGTCACGGTATAGCCGTAGCGTCCGGGTGCGACGTTTTCCCCGGCTACGGGTGCCGGACGGGGGTTGTAGTTGAAGTTGTAGTAGGCAAGGGTGATGTCACTGCGTGCAACGCCTAACGCAACAACGGCATCGACGGCGCGCGTATAGGTTGCGTTGGTCGCTGCGACTGCGTCCTGTGCGCGCTCTGCGGTTTCTTCGATTGCAGCGCGCACGGCCGCCTGATCGGGCGTGACCGCGACACTTCCGTCACCCGTCACGGTGATGTGCGTGATTGTCGCCGCAGGCGCGACGCCCGTGCCAAGCAGCAGTAGCATAACAAGCAGGGCTAACGGTTTCGTCATTATGCTCCCCAGGGTATCCTGTTCCAAAGGAGGGGCGCAATGGGCACTATTCTGTTCTGGATTCTCTTTGGGTTCATCGTAGGCGCAGTCGCGCGGTGGATCGTACCGGGCACGGGACCGGGCGGCATTCTGGGCGATATCATTGTCGGAATTGTCGGAGCCGTGATCGGTGGTTGGATCTTTTCCCTCTTCGGGCACCCGATCGCGATGGGCTGGAGTCTTGGCAGCTTCGTGTGCGCCTTGATCGGTGCCGTCGTGCTGCTCTGGCTCGTGCGCGTGGTCTCCGGGCGGCGCTCGCTGGTGTAGCAGGCGTCGGCTCCGGAGGTTCCTAATATCGCCCCGTTATGGCCTATATCATCACCGAGCCGTGCATCGGAACCAAGGATAAATCGTGCGTTGACGTGTGCCCTGTGGATTGCATCCATGGCTCCGACAGCGACGAGATGCTCTACATCGATCCTGAAGTGTGTATCGATTGCGGAGCTTGCGTTTCGGCGTGCCCGGTGGAGGCAATCTTTGCCGATTCCGACATTCCGGCGAAGTGGGAAAACTTCGTCGCCATCAACGCGGACTATTTCAAGAAGCCCGCGTAACGGCGAACAGCGTGTACGGGCGGGCGACAACCGCGTCCGCATTTTCGAGTAACGAAGTATCTGCTCGCGATCGCTCGACGGCAACAACGTCGAGTGGCGTCGTCGGGCCGGGTTCTCGATCGTAACGCGCGCTGCGCGTCCGGAAGAACATTGGCCCGCTGGGCGCAATTGGATTGCCGCGCAGCTCCACAAATGCACATGCGTACGATCCAACGCTTTGCAGAAAGTCGCCGCTGCGCACAAAGCCGATCGCGCGCTCACCGCCGTACCCGATATCGAGCGGTGCGACGATGCGTCCCTCGGGCGCCAGCAGGCGCCACCATTGCGTATCGATGTCGTTGGATCGAGCCGTCACGACGATGCGATCGAACGTTCGTCCGATCTCGCTAAGTTTTTCGGCGTGGACGAGCACGACACGCTGGTATCCTTGGTCGTCGAGTTTCGATCGGGCGCTTTCGATGAGGTCGGTCTCGATCTCAACGCTTACGACGGTCCCCTCGCACGCGAGCTCTGCAAGAAGCGCCGCGTTGTAACCGCTTCCCGTTCCGATTTCGAGCACGCGGTCGGTTGGCGTAATCGCGAGCAATTCGAGCATATGGACGATCATCGATGGTTGCGAGATTGAGGAAAGCACGCACCCATCGCGCTCTTTGATCGCGAGCGCTTTGTCTTCGTACGCCTCTTGAGGCGTCGCGAGCGGCACGAAGCGGTGGCGGTCGACGACGCGAAGTGCTGCCGTGATGCGTGGGTCGCGCAGGACGCGGGTGCGCTCGAGGTGCGTGACGAGTGCGTCGCGCAGCGCCCCCTCAGGGTTCATTGTTGCAGCTTCGGTCCCGGTTCCGAGGGCTCTTGCGGGGCTCGTGCGAATGAGGGAATTCCGTTATGACTCCGGTGCTAAATTCTGACGCCTTCGGTTGGTTTTTCGCGTGGGCCCCGCTCGTGTTGGGTCTTGCGGTCTATATCACGGCCTGGATAGCCAAGCGGCACGAGGGTGCGCCGGCATCGGGGACGTTTGGTGCGACATATGCGTGCGCAAGCTGCGGTCGCCGAGGTTCCCGCGAACACATGGTTCCGCAGACGCATGATGGCGCGGTGAGCTACTACTGCTCCCACTGCAGCAAGTAAACTAGACCTGTTCGACGGCGGTGATTTCGGGGACGTCGGCACGCACGACGGCCTCAATGGCTCCTTTGAGCGTCACGTTCGACGCGGGGCAGCCGCCGCACGCGCCGAGCATCTGTACGTAGGCGGTGCCGTCCTCGACCCGGATCAGCCACACCTCACCACCGTCAGCCTGAATGAGCGGACGAACCTTATCGAGAGCTCGATTAACTCGAACCTCGACGGTTTCCTCAGACGACGTGCTGTCGATGGCTTGCTGCGCGTGGATCATTCCAATTCCATCCTACCTGATCGGCGCCCGAGGCCCTACGACGTTGACCCGAGCGGGTTAGCCGAAGCGGCTCGGACCCTGACATTAACTGTCCGAGACGCGAGGCGTTAAGCGAGCGGTCAATGTCGTTGGTCCGACGGTGCCGATCAGCTACTACTCTTTTTGGCCGTAGTTGCCCAGGAGCTCGTGCATGCGGGACGTCATCGAGAGCGCGCTGTCCCACTTGCGCTGCCACATATTACGCCCAAAGATGAGCCCAACACATCCGGCTTCCATTGCCGCACGTGCCTTCGCAATCGTGTCCTCGTCACCCATTTTGCTGCCACCCGAAACGAGCACCAGCGTGCGACCCGCGGAGGTCACGACCTTGCGTAGCCCTTCAACGTCGGTGTATTGGAGTGTGTTATATGGCTTGGGCATCTTATCGGCCGTTGCAGCGTCCCACTTCGGTTCGTTGAGTTTTACGATGTCGCAGCCGATTTCGCACGCTACGCGCGCCGCGTAATCAACGGCGTACAAGGTGTCGATGCCGCCTTTGGCTTTCATCGCAGAACCGCGCGGATAGGCCCAGATGATCAGCGGCATGCCGTAACGCTCGCACTCGCGGCGCACTTCGTTGCACTGCGCGATATCGACGTCTTGCGACGGACTGCCGACAAAGAGCGTATAGCCGACCGCGTCAGCGCCCAAGCGTACCGCGTCCTCAACCGACGACGTCAGTGATGAAAACGCCTCGTCATCGGGAGGTACATTGGTTTTGCCATTTATTTTGAGTACCAGCGGCACGCGGCCGGCGTAGTCTTTGTGATACTTCTCGGCGAGCCCCACGTGCAGCGCAATGCCGGAGAAGTTTCCGGCAACAGCAAGCCGGTGGATCCAATCGGTGTCGAGCGAGTCGGGGTTGTCGAAGAAGTCGATTGGTCCATGCTCGAGACCTTGATCGATCGGCAGAATCATCAGTGTGCCATTTGCAGGCCCGTGTTCGTACATCAGACGGTGCAAACGCGTGCGCTTGCCGATAGAAAGGTTCAATTGGTCGAACGTCGGACGCGCAATGGCTGGTGCTGCAATGCTCATGGCGGCCGCTTCGGCCAGGAACGGGGAGGCGCCTGTAAAAAGGGGCGGCGATGGATGCACGTCCCGCGCTAGGTTTTCTCGGCGTCGGCGCGATGGGTGAACCGATGGTCCGCTCGCTACTGCGGGCTGGGTTTGCGGTCACGATTGCGCCCCATCGCCGCCGCGATGCCGTCGATCGGCTCACTGCGGAGGGAGCGAAGGAAGCTGCCGATCCGGCTGCCGTCGCCGTTGTAAGCGATATCGTGATTACGATGGTTCCCGACGCGCCCCAAGTCGAAGAAGTGCTCTTTGGCGAGCAGGGCGCGGCCAAGAGCATGAAGCGGGGCAGCGTGGTGATCGATATGTCCACGATTTCGCCGATCGCTTCAAAACGGTTTGCCGAGCGGCTCGCGGCCGGCAACGTGGATTTTGTCGACGCGCCGGTCAGCGGTGGTCCGGCGCGCGCGACGACCGGCACACTCACCATCATGGTTGGCGCAGCGCCTGCTACCTTCGAACGTGTTGAACCGGTGCTCAAGGCCATGGGCAGCCCGACCCTTCTGGGTGGCATTGGGATGGGCGAAACCGTCAAACTCGTCAACCAAGTGATCATCTCGAGCGTGATGATCGCGAATGTGGAAGCCATGGTCTTCGCGCAGCGCGCCGGGGCGGATTTGGAAGCTGTTCGAAAAGTTATTGCAACGGCGACGGGTTCTAACTACCTGCTTGACCAATGGCTACCTAAGACGTGGTTTGCCGGGACCTTCCAAGGCGGCTTTGCCATGGATCTGCTGCGCAAAGACGTCGCAGCGGCACTCGATGCGGCGCGCGCGACGAAGTACGCAATGCCGCTGACGGCACTTGCGTACCAGTTATATACTGCCCAGTCGGCAGAAGGGGACGGCGCGCTCGACTACAGCGCGATCGCCAAAGCATATGAACGGATCGCTGGAGACTAAACCCTCGCGTGGGACGTTTGTCAAAAGCCCGGACTTCAACAAGAAGATCCTGGTCGTTGACGACGAGTCCGCGATCTTGCAAACCCTGCGCTTCAATCTCGAGCGCAGCGGTTACACCGTTGTAACGGCAAGCGACGGGCGCAGTGCGGTTGCCATGGCGCAACGGGAATCGCCCGATCTCGTCGTGCTCGACATCATGCTGCCGGTGCTCGATGGCGTCGAAGCGTGCAAAGAGATTCGCAAGTTCTCCTCCGTGCCGATCATCATGTTGACGGCAAAGGATCAGGAGATCGACAAAGTCCTCGCGCTCGAACTTGGCGCCGACGATTACGTAACGAAGCCGTTTGCGTTGCACGAGTTTCTTGCGCGCGTCAAGGCGCGCTTGCGCCGTCAGACCCCGATTCAAGGCGGTCACGAGGAGGCGATCTCGCTTGGGCAGATCGTGCTCGATCCTTCGCGTCAGCAGCTTACCGTGCGCGGCAAGGATGTGGCGCTGGCTCCCAAAGAGTTTGCGTTGTTGCGCGTATTGATGGAGAACAACGGTCGCGTCGTTACGCGCCAGACCTTGCTCGACAAGGTGTGGGGCTATGATTTCGAAGGTGAACAACAAACAGTCAGCGTGCATATCCGCTGGCTGCGCGAAAAGATCGAGGAAGATTCACGCAACCCGCGCCACATCATTACGGTGCGTTCGCGCGGCTACATGTTCAAAGCTTAGGTCATGCTGATCGATGCGCTGCTTGCCGGGGCGGCGCTTGTGCTCGGCGCGCTGATCGGTGCGTACGTCGTGCGCCCGCGCCGCGCTAGCGAGACGGAGAGTCCCGTTGTCGCCGAGCAGAACCAAAATGGGCAAAGCGAGGCGAACTTCGCGCGGCTTGTAGCGGCGTTGCCGCTCGGCGTCGTTTTTGTCGACCGTGGTGCACGCATTCGTTTTGCCAACTCGGCAGCCGGCACGATCTTTGCGTTCGACCCAAACCGGGCGATTGGGTCCCACGTCATCACCTCGATTCCCAACGTGGAGCTCGAACGGCGTATCGACGATGCTCTTCTGGGCGAGGCGTCGGTTGCGCCGATCACAATCGCCAGTGCAACGCAACGTCGCACCTATGGGATCTCGGTGTATCCGATCGGCGACGATGCCTCGGGGGGTGTCGTCGTCTTCGCCGACGATCAAACGGATATCACGCGCGTAGAGCGCGCAGGCAAAGAGTTTCTCACTAACGTTTCGCACGAGCTTCGCACGCCGCTCTCGTCGATCAAATTGATGCTCGAGACGGTGATTGAATCGCCCGACGACGAGGCAGCAGATCTCTTTCTGCCGCAAGTCTTGGCGCAGGTCGATCGATTGGCATCGCTCGTGCAGCAACTGCTCGAGCAGGCGCGAGCCGAGTCGGGTCAACTCCGGCTCAATCTTCGTGAGATCGACCTCGAAGTCGTTGCGCATCCTATCGTGGCGTCGTTCGAACCGCAGGCTGCAAACAAGGGCGTGCGTTTGGAACTGCGAGCGATGCGTCCGGTATCGGTCGAAGCCGACCCCGACCGGCTCTCGCAAGTCTTTGTGAACTTGATTGACAACGCGATTCGCCACACGTCTGCGGGCGGCAGCGTAACGGTCGAACTCGATGCGAACGGCAACGATGCAATCATGCGCGTCCGCGACACCGGAGTCGGCATCCCGTACCGCGACATCCCGCACATCTTCGAGCGATTCTACGTGGTAGACCGGTCGCGTACACGCGAAAGTGGGGGTGCCGGCTTGGGCCTTGCAATCGTCAAGGGCATCATCGACGCACACGGCGGAACCGTTGCGACCGAATCGATGCTCGGCCGAGGGACGCTTTTTACCGTACGCCTGCCGATCATGCGGGTCGGTCCGCGCCCTTAAAGCGGCGATAAGCACGGCCTAATCTAGATGGCCTACCGTAGTGCTATGTCGCGTTCGACAACCAGTCCCGACGTGGACGAGCGGAAGATGCGCCGCCAAATTTTGGCGTTTCTCGATGAATACTGTCGCACACTCACGCTGCAGGACGTTCGAGAGTGGTACGTTGACGTGTTTCCCGATGTAACGCCCGCGGCGCCCGTTGCCGAGGGCGTTTATCTTAATGCCCCTTAATCGCCACTTAAGCTGTTTCCCTCACGAAGTTTCGGATCTCGACGTAGGAGCTGCTATACTGTCGGCTCAATTCTTGTGTACCTCGCTCTACAGGTATGGACGAAATTACAACGCGTATGATCGCAACAAATCCGGAATTGACTAGCGCGCCGACTTCGACAAAGCTCGAGGCGCGCGACCTCGACGTGTACTACGGAAATTTTCAGGCGATCAAGAGCGGAAACTTGAGCGTGCCCGAGCACTGCGTGATGGCGTTGATCGGACCGTCGGGTTGCGGTAAATCTACGTTTCTTCGCGCACTCAATCGCATGCACGACCTCACGCCCGATGCGCGCGTGGAAGGCCACGTATTACTCGACAACGAGGACATCTACGCGAGCAGCGTCGATCCGGTAACCGTCCGGCATAGGATCGGCATGGTCTTCCAGCGTCCCAACCCCTTCCCCAAGACCATCTACGAAAACGTCGTCTACGGTCCTAAGATTCACGGCGAGCGCAACAAGAAGAACCTCATGGAAATCTGTGAAAAAGGCCTGCGCGGCGCGGCATTGTGGGACGAGGTCAAGGACCGGCTCGACCGCTCGGCGCTGGACCTCTCCGGGGGTCAGCAGCAGCGGCTGTGCATCGCGCGCTGTCTCGCCGTCGACCCCGAAGTGATCTTGATGGACGAGCCGGCGTCGGCGCTCGACCCGATCGCTACCAGCAAGATCGAAGACCTAATCGACGAGCTCAAAAAAGCGTATACGGTCGTTATTGTAACCCACTCGATGCAGCAGGCCGCGCGCATCAGCGATTTCACGACGTTCTTCCTGATGGGCGAGCTGATCGAATCCGACGCAACCTCCACAATATTTACCAAGCCCCGCGATAAGCGGACCGAAGACTATATCACAGGTCGGTACGGCTAACCCCACGAAGGAAGCAGGCAAATCCTCCCCGACATTAGGGGTTTTACGTCCAAACCGGGAGCCGCTATGTATGGAGGTGGCCCGAAAGCCGCTTAAGACGATGTTAAGTGAGCCTTAATTTCGCCCAGGTAGCATGGGGCCGTTACATTCAGTACTCACTCTTGAAAAGGGAGTAGTTTACGTGTTTACCAAACTCGCGCGCGTCGGACTAACCGTAGCGGCGATGGTTTTGGGGGCAACGACGTTTGCACTGGCGGAAACAACGGCAACACCAGTGCTATCGACCGTTGCACAAGCTTCGCCTACGCCGAAGCCTTCCCCGAATCCATTCACCTTTCACGGTTATGTCCGCGCTTACGACTTCTACCGTCAAAATGCATACAGCAGTTATGGCATTCCGAGCGGCGTTGGCGGCAAAGCCAACCAGCAATCGGAAAATAACGCTATCAGCCTTTCGGGGAACTACGCTTTCTCGAACTCGGGCTTCAGCGTTGGCGCTTCGTATCTGTATGCGAATCCGTTCAACAATTGCTCGAATCCGGCAACGGCCAGTTCGGCGGCTCCGGGCCCCTGCGGCACGGCAAGCCATCCGCCGGGCCTCAATCCGGATACCACGCTGCCGCAATTCGAAATGAGCACGCTGTACGAAACGTACCTCAAATACAGCGGTCACGGACTCGGCTTCCAAGGCGGCAACATGGCGTACGGTACGCCGTGGACGCCGATCTCGGATTCGCGTCTCAAGCCGGTCGCCTATCAAGGTGCCGATCTTAACTATAAGATCAACTCGAACTGGTATGTCGAAGCGATGGACTTCTGGCAATGGGAATGCCGTACGTGTTCGAACTTCGACCAAGGCACAAACCTGACATCAGTGGCGCCGGGTGGCTACGCCTACTCGGGCACAACCGCGTACTCGAACTTGTATTTGGCGCCCAATTGCACGCCGGGCGTCACCTGCACCCAGGAGATGACCCCCAAGACCAGCGGAACCTTCTATGGCCGCCTTGGGTACACGGGTACGAAAGAGTTGCCGATATCGGCCAACCTGTACTTCTACGACTTCCAGAATATCGCCGACGCGTGGTGGCTGGATGCGAAGTACACGCTCGGCACGAGCAAACTCAAGCCGTACATTGCCCTGCAAACCGGCACGGAAAGCGCGCCGTCGGATGATATCCTCGGCAAGATTCAGTCGTCGCTCTTCGGGATGCAAATCGGCTTCTATCCGATGAGCAATGTGCTGCTCACCGCGGCGTTCGATTCGGTTCCGGTGCGGACCGATACGGTCACGTTACCGACCGGCATCACGTGCAACGCAAACACCCACCAACTTGCGACAGCACACTCCTACGGAATCAACATGCCGTACTTCTTGCCGACCGGCGGCTCGGCGCAATGTTCGCCGACTGCTACGGCAGGTGTGGCCGACGTGTACTACGGCGGCTGGGCCAGCCCGTACACCGACGGATACGTAACCGATCCGACCTACGTCGCTAGCGGCACGACCGGTATCGTCGATCGTCGCAGCGGTGGTAACGGCGTGAAAGTCCAAGCCACGTTCACCTCAGACAACAAACAGTTCTGGGTTCAAGTCGGCCAAACGTGGTACGACTTCTCAAGCCCGGGCTACGCGACGTCGACCAACGCAACCGACTTCGATACGCAATACTTCTTCATGAAGTATCCGAAGGCGGGACCGTACAAGGGCCTCTCGTTCCGCGTTCGCGCGTTCAGCCGCTCGGCGACGAACTTCCCGCCGCCGGGAGCTACCATCGCGGGTCTGTTCAAGTACACCCGCTTCCAACTGGAATACGACTTCTAACATGAATCCCTGATTCTTCAGTCGTGTGTAAATCAGAGGGGTCCGCGCCTGAAAGGCGCGGGCCCCTTTTGCTTTGAATATTTGGGGCCGTCATGGCCACCACGATGAACGCGCTCGCGAAACTCAAGGCGGAACCCGGCTTCACGCTCACCCAAGTTCCGATCCCGACGATCGGTCCGACCGACGTCCTCATTCGAGTGGAGAAGGCGGGCGTCTGCGGCACCGACCATCATATTTATTCTTGGGACCACTGGGCGCAGCAGCGCGTACATCCGCCGGTCGTCATTGGGCACGAGTTCATGGGAACGGTCGAGGCCTGTGGGGATGCCGTGCGAGCCGTGCAGCCTGGCGACCGCGTTTCGGCCGAAGGCCACATCGCCGACCTCACCTGCGTGCTGTGCCGCACGGGTCAAGCGCATATCTGCGAGCACGTGAAGATCATCGGTGTCGATTGCGATGGCGCATTTGCCGAGTTCATCGCGATGCCCGAGTACAACGTGTGGAAACTCGATCCCGCGATTCCCGACGAGTTCGCGGCCGTGTTCGATCCCCTCGGCAATGCGGTGCACACGGTCATGGCGGCCGGCGTCAGTACCAAGAGCGTCGTGATCACCGGGGTCGGTTCGATCGGTCTGATGGCGATTCCGGTGGCGCGAGCTGCCGGCGCGTCCTCGGTCTATGCGATCGACGTGAATCCGGCAAAGCTTGCACTCGCCAAACGTCTCGGCGCCGACGAAACGTTCGATGCGCGCACGCCCGGTCTGGTCGACGAAATCAAGCGCCGTACGAACGGTGACGGCGTCGAAGTATTGCTCGAAATGTCGGGTAGCGGCAGCGCGATCGATACGGGCTTGCAGATGGTGCGCAACGGCGGCACCGCAGCGCTGCTCGGCATTCCGAGCGACACCATCAACATCAACCTCGCCGAACGCATCATCTTCAAAGGCTTGACGGTACTCGGTATCAACGGCCGTACGATGTTCGAGACGTGGTATCAGACGCAAGCGCTCGTGAAAGGCGGGCGCGTCGACCTGCGCCCGATCATCACCCACATACTGCCGTTCCGCGAATACGACCGCGCCTTCGAACTGATGCGCAGCGGAGAAGCGGCCAAAATCGTGCTCGATTTAAAAGGGGATATTGCTAAGTGAATATGGCGTTTGACGCCGCGCTACAAAAAGAGCTCGACGCACTCAAAGCTGCGGGCACCTACAAACACTTGCGGCATCTAACGACGCCGATGGCGCCGGAAGTCCACATGGAGGAAGCCGGCGATGTCATCGTGCTCTCGAGCAACAACTATCTCGGGCTCTCGGATCAGCCCGAAGTCGTCGAAGCGGGAATCGAAGGGCTGCGCAAGTACGGCGCGGGCACGGCATCGGTGCGGTTTATCTGCGGAACGTTCGACATCCATCGCACGCTCGAGGAGCGCATCGCCGCGTTTCTCGGCACCCAGGCGTCGCTGACGTACGTCTCGTGCTGGAATGCCAACACGGGCCTGTTCGCGACGATCTGCGGCGAAGGCTCGGCGATCATTTCCGACGAGCTCAATCACGCATCGATCATCGATGGCGTGCGACTCGCGAGCAAGGCCAAGCGCGCCGTCTACAAACATGGCGATATGGCCGACCTCGAAGCCAAACTCAAAGAAGCGCAGGGCTGCGCGCCCATTCTTGTCGTGACCGACGGCGTATTCTCGATGGAAGGTTCGCTTGCGAAACTTCCCGAGATCGTGGCGCTGTGCAAAAAGTACGGCGCCGTCAGCGTCGTCGACGACTCGCACGGCACGGGCGTCATGGGTAAGACCGGTCGCGGCACGATCGAACACTTCGGGCTAACCGGCCACGTCGATATCATCACCGGCACGCTTGGCAAAGCACTCGGTGGTGCGGCAGGCGGGTTTGTTGCCGGCTCAGCGGCGCTGATCGACATGTTGATCCAGCGTTCGCGTCCGCAACTCTTTTCGAATGCGCTGCCCGCGACCGTCGCATGCAGCTCGCTCGCTGCAATCGACTATCTCGATGCGCATCCGGAACTCGTCGACGCCTTGCGCGAGAACGTTGCTTATTTTCGCGAAGGCTTGGTCAAGCTCGGATTCAAACCGCTCGATGGTCCGAGTGCGATCGTACCGATCATCGTCGGCGAGACTGCAACCGCGATTGCAATGAGCGACAAGTTGCTCAAGCGCGGCGTCTTTGTGACCGGCTTCGGCTTCCCGGTCGTCCCCGAAGGCGCGGCGCGTATCCGTACGCAGCTGTCGGCCGCGCTAACGAGAGACGAGATGGATCGCGCGCTTGCGGCCTTCGCGACGCTACGAGCTTAAGGACCGGCGTTGGCAAAACTCTACTTTCGATACTCTGCGATGAACGCCGGAAAGTCGACTGCGCTCATTCAGGTTGCGCACAACTACGAAGAGAACGGTCGAAAGGTCGTCCTGTTTACCTCGGCGCTCGACGAGCGCTTCGGTTCCGGCATCATCGCTTCGCGCCTCGGCCCGAAGCGGGACTCCATGACCTACGATGCGTCTTTCGATTTCTTGGCAGCCATGGCGGAGATGCATGACATCTCTTGCGTGCTGGTCGATGAGGCGCAATTCCTCACGCCGGAGCAGGTGCGCCAGCTTCATCGCGGTGCGCATCAGTTAGATATACCGGTAATCTGTTACGGCATTCGCAGCGATTTCTTGGGCGAGCCATTTCCCGGTTCAGCTTACTTGCTTACGCTCGCTGACAGCATCGAAGAGCTAAAGAACGTCTGCTCGTGTGGGCGCAAAGCCACGATGAATCCGCGCTTTGCCGGTGACGAGCGCCTGTTTGCCGGCGATCAGGTTGCAATTGAGGGGCGCGTCGAGTACAGGCCGATGTGCGCGCGCTGCTTTTACGAAGGACAGAGATGAAAGTCGGGTGAGTTTGGGACCTTCATGAGTGCCAAAGCCGTTAACGGGTATAGACGCTAGGGCATTCATTAAGAAAAGGAAAACCACATGACTCGCTTCATCAAGATCATCGGCACGCTCGCAGTCGCGTGCATGCTCCTGGTTGGGATGGTTCCGGCCCAAGCGGATGCGCAAGTCTCCGTCGGCATCGGCCTTTCGGTGAACTTTGGGCCGCCGGCGATTCCCGTTTACGAACAGCCGGTCGCGCCGGGTCCGGGTTATATCTGGCAACCCGGTTATTGGGCATACGATCCGGTCGACGGCTATTATTGGGTTCCTGGCACGTGGGTGCAAGCGCCATCGGTCGGCCTGTATTGGACGCCCGGCTACTGGGCCTTCAACAACGGCGTATATGCTTGGGATCCCGGCTACTGGGGACCGAGTGTCGGATTCTACGGCGGCATTAACTACGGCTTCGGATACTATGGCAACGGATACGTAGGTGGCGCCTGGTCCGGCAACAACTTCCGCTACAACACGGCGGTCTCGAACGTAAACGTGGTGCTGGTGCACAACAACGTGTACTACAATCGCAGCGTCTACCGCAGCTGGAATAATCGCGTCGCCTACAATGGTGGCCCGCACGGCATCGATGCACGCGCGACCGCAATGCAACAACGTGCGTACTCCGAGCGTCGCTACGGCATGACGGCACAACAGACACAACACATGAACTACGCGCGTCAGGATCCGTCGTATCGCTACTCGGCAAACCACGGACGTCCGACGGTAGCAACCGTGCAGCGTCCGTATAGCGCAGAGCACGTTCCGACGAACTATCGCTCCGCACCGCACACGGCGACGCAGCAACACGCTGCTGCTGCTCAGCAACATGCTGCGCCGGTCGAGCACCGCGCGGCTCCGGTTCAGCAACATGCTGCGCCGGTCGAGCACCGCGCGGCTCCGGTTCAGCAACATGCTGCGCCGGTCGAACACCGCGCGGCTCCTGTTCAGCAACATGCTGCGCCGGTGGAGCACCGCGCCGCTCCGGTTCAGCAACACGCTGCCCCGCAGCACCAGTACTATCAACCGCATCAACAGCAAGCAGCTCCGGCACAGCACGCCTATCATCCACAGCCGCAGCAGCAAGCACGTCCTGCGTCGCAATCACGTCCTGCACCGCAGGCACACCCGCAAGCACACCCGCAAGCGCCCGCGCACGCCGAGCCGCACCCGCGCGCCTCGCGTGAACCGCTAGGTTAGCGACGCGCTAACGCTGCATCGCGGTGGGCGACGAGGCCCTCCGCTTCGGCCAAGATCGCCGCATCGTTCGCGATGCGGCGATCTGCTTTTCCGAGCGCACGTTGGAACGTGCGGATCGTTAGGAAGTGCATCACCGAGAGGCCCGAAGAGAAGCGCGCGGTGCCGGCGGTTGGCAACACGTGATTGGGGCCACTTCCGTAGTCTCCGAATACCTCGGCCGCTCCATCACCAATGAAAAGCGTGCCATACACGGTGCATTGCGTCGCGAGCGCTTGCGCGCGTGCACCTTGCAGGGAGAGGTGCTCGGGAGCCAATTGGTCGCAAAACGCGGCGACGTCTTCGAGTGCAAGTACGACGTAGCCGCCGTGTTTCGCGAGCGATGCTCGCGCGGTCTCTTGCGTCGATAGCGATGTCAATCGCGCCTCCACCCGCTCGCCCACCGCGCGTGCGAACGAACGCTCGTTGGTGATGAGCAGCGCCCGCGCATCTTCATCGTGCTCGGCTTGTGCGAGAAGATCGGCGGCGACAAGATCGGCGTCGGCGTCATCAGAAGCGACGATCGCGATCTCCGAGGGGCCGGCAAGCGCGTCGATCCCGCACACACCAAAGACGGCTCGTTTGGCGGCCGTAACAAACGCATTTCCGGGACCGACGATCACGTCGACGGGGGGAATGCTTTGCGTGCCGTAGGCGAGCGCCGCGATCGCTTGCGCCCCGCCGAGCTCGAAGACGCAATTGACGCGGGCAACGTACGCAGCCGCGAGGATGTCGCGGCCGGCACGTGGCGTGCAGACGATGCGCTCGCGCACGCCTGCGACGGCAGCGGGAATAGCGCCCATCAAGAGTGATGACGGAAGCGGATGGCGACCGGCGGGCACGTAGATCCCCGCGCGTTCGAGTGGCGTCAGGCGGTGCCCGAGTTCGAGCGAGCCTTCGCGGACGGTGATGTCGCCAAAGGCGTCGCGCTGTGCGCGGGCAAAGCGCTCGATGCGCTCGGCAGCTCCGGCGAGCGCGTCCCGAAGCTCTTCGGGACAGTCGTCGTACGCGCGCGCAAACTCATCACGACCGATACGGCGCGGGCGCGGATCCCCGAAGCGCTGCGCGAATTCAGCCACGGCTGCATCTCCGCGCGTGCGTACCGCCTCGAGAATCGGACCGACGTCGATCGCGTCGCTCGTGCTCGCGCGTGCGAGAACGTCGTGCGTTGAACGCTCGATCATAGCGCTCGTGCGGCGAGTTGCGCCATCACGTCGTCAATGCGGATGCCGGCTTGCTGCATCCGCACGGAAAGAAAATAGAGCAGGTCGGCGCATTCCCAGGCGACCTCGTCGTGTGTTTGCGCATCGGCGACTTCTGCGGCCTCCTCGAGCAGCTTCGCGCGCAGTAGATTAGAATCGGCGAGTAACTTGCGCGTATAGGACCGCTCGTTCCCGGAGCGCGCGCGCGCCTCGATGCGTGACACCAGCGTGCTCCATGAAAATGCCGGGTTTCCAAAACATCGCTCTGCGCCCGTGTGGCACGTCGCGCCGGTCTGCTCGACGTAGAAGATCAATGCGTCGCGATCGCAGTCGATCTCCATGCGTACGAGGCGTTGGGTCGCGCCCGATGTCTCGCCCTTGCGCCAGATCGCATCACGCCGCCGGCTCCAGTACGCGCCGATTCCCTCGCGCAGCGCGATCCGCAGCGACGTTTCGTTGGAATACGCCAGCATTCGCACGCCGCCATCGGTCGCGTCGCACACGATCGTTGGCACCAGGCCATTTCCGCGCGAGAAATCGACGGTCGCGACCGCGGCATCGACGGGATCGATCCGACCGGTGTAGAGCGCCATGCCAACTTGCGCGTCGATGTCGAGCCGATCCAGCGCGACGATCTCTTCGCTTGACGTGATGCCGCCGGCAAAGGTCAATGAACCGGTGATGCGTTCGCGCAACTGCGCCGCAGCGACAAGATCGATGCCGCCGAGCATGCCCTCGCGCTCGATGTCGGTATAGAGAAAGCCGCCGCAGTGGGCACCTAGACGTGCGGCGCGCTCGAGTGGTGTCTCGCCGGTCGTGCGGCGCCAGCCGTCGACGGCGACGCGGCCGCCGCGCGCATCGAGGGCGACGAGCACGCGTTCGCGCGGAAGCTGCCGCAAAAGGTCTTCGCCGGCTGCGGTGCCGATGATGATCGACGCGGCACCGCCTCGCAGATAACGCTTCGCGCGCTCGACATCGCGGATACCGCCTCCGACACGGCAACGCGCGATGCGGCACAGCTCCAGAATCAGATCGGTGTTTTCGCCCTCGCCGAATGCGGCATCGAGATCGATGACCGCGATGTCGCCGAGGCGGCCGAAGCGCGTCGCGAGATCCAGGACGTCCTCGCGTTCGAGCACCGGATACTGACCTTGCCGCAGTTGCACGGCTTTCCCGCCGCGCAGGTCGATGCTCGCAACGATCACGGGCGCACCGTCAGCCCGGCGTCGCGACAGACGGCCTTCACGTCATTCGCCGTCGCCTCACCGTTGTGAAAGATCGAGGCGCCGAGCGCCGCATCGGCACCGGCGAGCAACGCGTCCGCGAAGCTTCGTGCATCCGATGCGCCGCCCGACGCCACGACGGGGACGTTGACGGCTTCGCGTGTGGCGCGAATAAGCTCGAGGTCGAAGCCCGCGCGACTGCCGTCGCGATCGATCGAGGTCAGCAAAACCTCGCCGGCTCCGTGGCGCACGGCTTCGCGCGCCCACGCGATCGGAGAGCGCGCCTGGGCACGCGTCGCGCTGTGCGTTGCAATTGCATACCCGTCGCCGGCACGGCGCGCATCGATCGAGATCACGATGCACTGCGAGCCGAAGCGGCCCGCTGCCGCATCGAGCAATTCTGGGTGCGCAAGTGCCGCGCTATTGATCGCGACCTTGTCGGCGCCGGCATCCAGCACTCGCGCCACGTCGTCGAGTTCGCGAACGCCGCCGCCAACCGTGAGCGGGATATCGAGCGTTGCAGCGATTGCTTCGATCGTCCGGCGGTTGGCCAACCGCGACTCGAGCGTGGCTGAGACGTCCAGGACGACGAGCTCATCTACGCCGTCGTCGCGATACCGCAACGCGAGCTCGACCGGATCGCCGGCATCGCGTAGCCCAACAAATTGTTTTCCCTTTACGACGCGACCATCGCGCACGTCGAGGCACGCAATGATGCGCTTAGCGAGCATATGCGGCGGCCGCCGATCGTACGAAGGATGCGAGGATCCGCGCCCCATAGGCGCCACTGCGTTCGGGATGAAATTGCACGCCCAGCACGTTGCGGCTGGCTGCGGCGCTGGCGAAGCGATCGTCGCCGTCTTGCGTCGTTGCAATCGCGTCGGGTGCGCCTGCATCGGGCGCATAAGCATTGGCGAAGTAGGCCCATCCGGGTTCGAACGCCGACGTCGCCGGTTCAACGCAGTTCCAGCCCATGTGCGGAACGCGCGGCGTGCGCAAGCGGCGCACCGTGCCTTTGAAGATGCCAAGGCCTTTTGCGCCGGGTGCTTCCTCACTGCGCGCAAAGAGGAGTTGAAAGCCGACGCAAATGCCGAGCAGCGGAACGCCGAACCCGATCGCTTCGAGCAGGGCGGAACGCAGGCCCGTGCGATCGAGCTCGCCCGCGATGAACCCGAAATTCGCAACGCCCGGTAGCACCAGTGCGTCGCATGTTGCAATCGCACGCGGCTCATCGATCGAGGCACGTCGCTGCACCGGCCCGCTGCAGCGCGGCATCGATGCTGCGCCGATTTGCGGCGCCGAGCGCGACGATTCCGATGGTTAGACTCATACCAGGGTGCCCTTCGTCGAAGCGACGCCCTCGAAGCGCGGGTCGAACGCGCAGGCTTGGGCGCACGCGCGTCCGAGCGCCTTGAACGCGGCTTCGGCGATGTGATGGGGATCTTCGCCCGCGAGCTTGTCGACATGGATCGTGGCGCGAGCATTTGCGGCGAGGCTCCCGACGACGTGCGCGATCATTGCGGTTTCGAAATCCTCGATCCGTTCGACGCGCAGGTCGAGTGCGGTGCGTGCATAGATGCGCCCGCCAAGGTCGACTGCAACGCGTACGAGGGCGTCGTCCATGGGGAGCGTCACTTCGCCGTAACGCGCGATGCGCGCGCGGTCGCCAAGCGCTTCGTCGAGCGCGCTGCCCAGCGCAATCGCGACGTCCTCGATGAGGTGGTGACGGATGGCGTCGAGCGATCGCGCCTCGATTTCGAGACCGATGCGCGCGTGAAAGGCAAACTGCGCGAGCAGGTGGTCGAGCATCACGATTCCGGTCTCGACGCGTACGCGGGTTTCGCCGTCGAGCGCGAGCGCGAGACGGACGCTTGTCTCGGTTGTCTGACGCAACCGGTTGGCGCTACGCATAGGCCGGCACCTCGTTTGCGATGGCACGGAGCGCGGCGACGACGGCATCGGTCGCTTCATCGGTCGTAGCGCTCACACGGAGCATACCCGCCAGCATCGGGTCGTCAAAGGTCCGTACGGCTATGCCGCGCGCTGCAAGCGCGTTGCGCAGCGGTTCAGCGCGTTCGCCGCAGTCGATCAGGAGAAAGTTCGCCGGTCCGCGCCAAATCTCGCGCGCGAAGGGAACAAAGGCAGACGCAAAGGCTTCGAGACTGCGCGCGACTTGGGCTTCGAGTTGCGTTTCGTAGGAGCGCGTCCGCGAGAGGTCGCGCAGATAGGCTTGCGCGGCAATCAGACTGAGGGCACTTACCGGGTATGGCGCAAGCGTTCGTCGCAGTGCGGACGCGATTGGTGGCGCGGCGAGCGCGTAGCCGACGCGAGCGCCCGCAAGTGCAGCGGACTTCGAGAACGACCCGACAACCACAACATTGTCGAATGCCGTCGCGACGCGCGCGAGCGAACGATCGGAGAAAGCCAGGTAGACTTCGTCGACCAGGATCAGCGCGCTCGGTAAGGCGCGGGCGATGGTTGCCAGATCGGCGGCGCGCAGCGGGTCGTTCGTCGGATTGTTCGGGTGCCCGAGGATCACGAGGCGCGTGCGCGCATCAGCCGCGTCGAGTAGTGCCTGGGCATCGAAGCGCCAGCGCGCGACGTATGGCACGCGCCGCAGTTGCCCGCCGGCGAGTGCGACCACGCGCGCATACATCCCAAAGGTTGGGGTCGCGGACAACGCGATATCGCCCGGGTCGAGTACGACGCGGGCGCAGGTCCCCAGGATTTCGTCTGCGCCATTGGCGAGCACGACGTTCCCGCGATCGCGGCCGAAACGCGCGGCAAGGCGCGTCGTTACGTCGCGCTGCAACGCGGTCGGATAGGTGCGCAACGTCTCGGCATCAATGGTGCGAATTGCGTCGAGTACGAAATCGGGTGGCGGGAGCGCGCCTTCGTTGCGGTGCAGGCGGATCGTGATGCCGTCGTCGCTGAGATCGCGCGGATCGTAGTCGGGTACTGCTGCGACGGTCGATCGAAGCTGCACGCTCATGCGCGTGTCTCCAGCAGAGCGAGGTCGCTGGTCATGATGACGTCGCGAACCTCGAGGTCGAGCTCGTCGATCGTGTTCCCCGAGACGACGATATCGATCATGAACGCGGCGATGTTGTGGAGAATTGCTGCCTCGACGGTACCGGCGATAACCACCGGGTCGATGCGCAAGCCGGGTCGCTCGAGCGTGCGCAGGTAGCGCCGTGCGAGGTTTTCATATTTACCACAAAGCGCCACGCGTAGGTCTCCGCGTTGCGGAAGCGCAACGTCGCGCGGGCCGATCAGGCAGAGCGCCGGCTTCCCGTAGCGCGCGTTCGGATCGTTCCACGCGACGCTGCGCCGCGTAATGCCTGAGTCGAACGTGCGACCCCCGGCGAGCCACTCTTCGAGTAAGTCCTCGCCGGTGAAAGCCAGCACCGACCGACCACTGCGCGCCAGCTCGTTTGCCAGCAACGGCACGTCTTCGCCGCGCACGAATGTCGGATCGCATGTTCCCGATTTGGGATTGCTGCGCAACGCATACGCTGCCATCGCGGCGAGGCCACGATTCTTTGGCAGTAGCACGACGGTTGGGGCAGAGACTGTGGCGGCTTCCATGGGGACGTCCTTTGCGAGCACAAAAGAAAAAAGAAGAGGCCGCGGGCGGACCGCGACCTCTTCCTGAAAATCTAGAAACTCAGGCTTACGTCAAACAGTCATCGCACGCGACTCGCGAGTCCGTGATGATGGTGATGATGAACGTGTGCCTGAAGGACCAACATGGTGTTGTAGGGTTATACCAACGCCCGCCCAGGCTGTCAAGCTTGAAAGGAAAGATTCATGCAGCGCGAGGTCATCGAGGTTCCCGGAATCTCCCAGGTCAGCCGTGGACGGGGGATTCCGATCTCGGCCGCCGTCCGGGCCAACGGCTTCATCTTCGTGTCGGGGACCCCACCCATCGACCCGGAAACGGGGACCTTTGCCCGTGAGCCGATCGCCGAACAGACCGAGCGCTGCCTGCGCAACATCGCGCACGTCTTGGAAACCGCCGGGTCGTCGCTCGAGAAGATCTGCATGGTCCACGTGTATGCAAACGGCGATCACTACCGTTCGATCAACGAGGTCTACGCCCGTTTCTTTGGCGAGAACCCGCCCGCGCGAACCTTTGTCCCGGTCGGGGAGTGGCCGCTCGAATTCGATATCGAGATCGAGTGCGTTGCCCTTGCATAGTCGCCGAGCGTGGTGGCGATCGTATCAGATTCATGGTGTCTAGATGGCGATGCCGCAGGGCATACCGAGGGACCAGCTATGCGCCGGCAAGAGGGCAAAGACGCCAGAGACGGCCAGTGCGATTGCCAACAGGCATCCAAGAATCGCTGCGGCCCTGCGTTGCGCATAGTATCCGGCAAGTCCAGAAATCGCCGCGAGTGTGAGTGTTATCGGAAAGAAAATTGCGGCGAGGGCTATCGCCCATCCGATACTCGGGCCGATTCCGCACTGACTCCCTAACGTCCATGCAAATGCGGTGGCCACGGTTACGAGGACGCCGAGTATGCCCGAGGCCGCCGCGAAAAAAAAGCGCTGATTATGCATCGATTGTTAGCCTCTACAGATCAATCCGGCACTGCCAGTTGCTAGCCGGCAGATAGTGGTGCGGCGCGAGCGCAGCGATCGCGAGCGCCCCGAGGGCGCAAGCCAGCACGACGGCCATGAAGAGAACGCCTTTTCGTTTGGCGGAATAACCGACTGCGAATGTTATGCTGACCGCAAGCAGGCCGAATATTGCGAATTCCCAGAAGGCAAAAAAGAGGCCGAGATAGTAACCGGCTATCGCATCCGCGGGTCCGCATTGACTTGTGAGCGCTTGCACGCAGATCACCGCCGCAATTGCCGCAACGCCGAGGAGCACGGAGAATATACCGTAGGTGACCCGCTGCGACATCTTAGTAGCCTCCGCGGGCGGCTGTTGCGCGTTGCACGGTTCCGCCGAAGAAGACGACGATCGATTCGAGCGCGTGCCAGAACTGGATGCGGTCGAGCACGGGATTGAGAAACGCGGTCATCGTGCAGAAGCGCGACGCGTACGGACGTTTGTGGTGTTCGGCGTGATGCGCGGTCGATTGCAAGAGACCCGTGCGCTGCAGCCATTTCACCGGCGCCGGCGGACGCGAGCTATGCGCCCAGAGATGGACCTGATTCGATTGCGAGAGCAACGCGAGGACGAGGTACGGCTCCCAGTAGTGCACGTGAAAGAGCGCGAGGATCACCGCAACCACGGCGGCGAGCACGATACAGACGCGATTGGTGGCCCAGTAGGCGCCCGCGCGAATCTTGCCGGGAGAGCGATGGTGATCGATGTTGTCGTTCACGATGAAGCGGTCGAGCAGGGCCGATTTCCCAGGTCGTAGCCAGGTATCTTCGGCCCAGTGCATGAGCCCGGTGATGAAGTCTGCGGTGAGGATGCTTACAATGACGCATCCGATGTAGGCGGCGAGAGCGATGAAGATGTCCATGTGCCGACTGTAGCGGCCGGTGGGGGTCTGCCGCGTCCGTAGAACTACGTCATCATATCTCTGGGGCCAAGTGATCATTGCAGGATGCGCGCGAGCGGAGTAGCCTGGTGAGTACCGATAAGCAGCGGAGGGAATCGCTATGGGAACCCCGCTCAGCACCACGCAATGGACGTCGCTCGGACCAGCTCCGGTAAATAACGGGGCCGGATCGCTCTTAGTTTGTGGACGAATAGAGGCCGTCGCGCCGCATCCCTCGATTACCGGCAGGTTCTTCGCTGCCGGTCAGAACGGCGGTATTTGGCAAACGAACGATAGTGGAACGACCTGGGCGCCGCTCACCGACGGTCAACCAAGTCTCGTGTTCAACGGCTCGCACGTACTGATGATACAGCCCGCGAATACCAATGTGATTGTTGGGGGAGTTGCAGCCCCACGTGGCGGGATCCTGATCTCGCAAGATGGCGGAACAACCTGGCAGCACCAACCGATCACGAACAACGACGACCCGCGCGGGGTTGCGTTCGACACGAGCAATCAACAAACGCTTTACGTCGCCAATGGTTGGAACGGCTTTTACAAGTCGACGAACCTCGGTACGTCGTGGTCGCAGGCGAATCCGGCTGCCGGATACTTTGCCGATGTCCTCATGATGCCGTCGGGGACGCTCTACACCGTGCTCCTCGGGGCTGCCGATTCCTCGAAGAACGGCGTGTATTCGAGCGTGGATGGTGGAGCGCACTGGAAGCACCTTACCTCGACCACGTTAGCATCCGGCTCGGCGCTCGGTAATGGTTGCAGCGCGCGTTTGGCCGGCGGTGTTCGCCACTACTTGACGCACGTTGCACATACGGAATATGTCTATGTGTCGTTCTTGACCGTTGATACCAGCGGCAATGTGACGGCCGCAGCACGATTCGTCACCGACGACAACGGATTGCAGTGGAGTGCGCTCGCCGCGTCACCGGGAAATCTTGAGAGCCGGCAATGGCATCACACGATTGCCGCCGCCCCGGAGAGTCCCAACGTCGTTTTCGTCAATGATGCGTACGCGCTCTACGTGAGCTACGACTATGGACAAACATGGACTCATGCCGGTCCCGGCTGGGACTGGGTGAATCTCACGTTCGGCATGGACGGCAATGTCTATGCAACGGCGGATCAGGGGCTGCTCTCAATCAACCTGCAAGGGCTCCAAGCTGCGTCGATGGTCGGTAATCTTGCGGTGACGCAGTTTTATACGGTAGCGCTCGATGCATCGAATTGGTCAAACCTCTACGGTGTCGCGCAAGATATCGGCGCGTTGAAATCGACGGGCTCGACGTCGTGGTCGGGAATACCGGGCGGCGAGGCCGGCAAGCTGCTGGTCGATTTCACCAACTCGAATACGATCTATGTGTACAACACTACGGTCTCCGGCGCGCCCGGGGCAACGGGCTACGATCTGGTCATCCGATCCACCGATCAGGGCCAAACGTGGACGACGATTCTCGATGGCAGTAATGCCGGGTCTCGCTGCAATGCGGTGCTGCAGAGCGGCGGGAATCTCTATACCTCGACGCAGCGCTCGTTCGAGATGGATCCGACGAATGCGAAGCGCTTGGCAGTGGGCACGACGCAGGTGTTCGTCACGAGAGATGCCACGGTTGCGCATCCGGTATGGTCGGCGCTCGGTGGCGTGCTATCGACGGATAGTTCGGGAACGGACCGATGGGTTCAGTCACTCGCGATTGCGCCGTCGGATTCGAGCGTGCTTTATGCCGCGACCGACGATGGGCATGTCTTTGTCTGGAATGGCGCGGGCGCAACGTCGTGGACCAAGACCGATGCGTCGCTCTACGGCGTATCGGGTGGCTCGGTAAACGATATGCGCGTAGATCCCGCAAACGCCGCCCACGCGTACGCCGTCACCGGTGGCCGCGGCAACAACGTGTGGGAACTGGTCGGTGGAACCTGGCAGAACCGAAGCGGAAATTTCCCAACCGACATCGGGATCTATTGTATCTACGTCGATTGGACGAGATTTGCACCAGCCACGCTGATCGTCGGCACCGATCGCGGTGTTTATGCATCAAGCGACAACGGAACCACGTGGACCGCGTTCGCGCAGGGATTTCCGAACACCCAGGTTAGCGATTTCGCAGCGCTGGGGCATTTGATCTTCCATCGTCGCCCGCCCTTCGTTCTGCAGGAGCAGATAGAACTCGTAGCTGTCACCTACGGGCGTGGCGCTTGGGGGATTCTCGTACCATCAGGTGTTGTATCTGGAGTATAGTGCGATGGAATATATTGAGTGGCTCACGGGCGTCGATCCCGACGGCAGCTCGGGCACGTTAGAAGCGCTGTGCTTCATGCTCGTTCTGCTGGGTGCAGGGCTCGTCATCTTACGCATGGTGCGTTTGCGGATGCGCTCGCGGCTGTAACCTTCAGGTCGCACCGCGCGGTTTAGTCAGTTATGAAAACGATGAAAATCCCGAATGCCGACCATCCGATTACAATTGAACCGAGCAAATCGCGCATGCGGGTCACCGTAGCGGGCCGCGTCGTCGCCGATACGCGGGCAGCACTCGCGTTGCGCGAGAGCGACTATCCGCCGGTGTATTACATACCGCGCAACGATGTCGACATGTCGTTGCTCGAGCGTTCCGACAACGAGAGCTACTGTCCCTATAAGGGTGACGCGTCGTACTTCAGTATCCCGATCGGCGGCGAACGCAGCGTGAACGCGATCTGGACGTACGAAGCCCCCTACGACGCCGTAGCGCAGATCAAGGATTACGTCGCGTTTTACCCCGACCGCGTCGACGCGATCGAGGAACTCGAATAACGTCTATCGCTGCGTCCTCTCTTGGTTGTCGTACCAGCGGTCGAGTTCGGCTTTGAGTTTCGTGAGGCTCGCCGGGTCGATATACATCATGTGTCCCGCCTCGTAGTGCCCGATCGTCACGTTTCGGCGAAGATCGGGGGGAAGGTGCAGATGCGCGAAGTCGTACTCCTGCTGAAAGTATGGGGTCGACATGTCATAGTAGCCCATCGCCGCGAAGATGCGCATGCTCGGATTCTCCGCCATCGCTTCCGCGAGGTCGACGATCGTGTTGGGCGGTTTGATGAGCGCAGCGTCGCCGCCGAGATCGGTTGCGTGCTTCCAGTCCCATCCGGCTAACACGTCGTAGAGCGGGCGATACTCGAGTTGGGTCTTGTACCCAAGCTGGTTGCGTACGTAGTCGTTGAAAACCGAAACGACCGCCGGCGTGGTCGCAAGATCGGAGTTGTCCCACGTCGGCGCTTGGCGATTGCCGACGACGTCGTAACCCGAATAACGCGTATCCATGTAGCCCACGACCTTGCCCTGCGAGCGCAGCAGATCGCTGCGGAAATCATTGGGCTTGATGCGCAGATTCGCTTCGCGGATCACCGTCTCGGAGAGGCCTGTATATTCGGCGAGTTTATGAATCGTGTCTTCGCGCGTCGCGGCCGTGGCGTTGTCGCCTTGTGCAAGTGTGGTGAGATATTCGCCAAGCGCGAAGCGCTCGACGCCGGCGAGAAAGGTGGGAAGATCGTCGGGGCGATTCGGCACCAGATGGTAGTACCACGCGGTCGCCGCTTCGGTCGGCAGAAATAACACGAACGCCCAGTCGTTTCCACCGACGTTCTCATCGTCCCACAGCACATCGAGATTCAACGCGTTCGACATCATGACCATGCCGTTGAGTTGTATCGCTTGACCGAAGCCGTTCTCGAGCTGACGCGCGACCGCGGCATTGCGAACCGTGCCATAGCTCTCGCCGAACAGATACTTCGGTGAATTCCAGCGCCCGAAGTTGGAGAGATAGCTGCGAATGAACTGCGCAAATGCGGCGGCATCCTGATCGATACCGAAGACTTGCGAGCCTTTGCCGGCGGGAAGCATCCGGCTGAACCCGGTCGCCGGCGCATCGACGTAGACTTCATCGGTCCTATCCAGCAGCGAGTATTGATTGTCGACGACGGTGTACGGAGCGCTCGGTGTTTCGCCCGGCTTTCCGCCAATGACACGGACCGGGCCAAACGCGGCCATGCGTTGCCATACGCTCGAACCTCCCGGGCCGCCGTTATAAAAGAAGGTCACCGGACGTTTGGCGGGATCGACGCCGTCCTGCGTGTAGGCGGTGTAGAACATCGTGTCGATGGGCCGGCGCTTTTCGTCGTAAAGCGTGATCGTGCCGGCGCGCGCGGTGTAGTGAATCACGCGGCCGTCCATCGTGAGCGTGTGCTGCGTCACCGCGTCGGCCGCCAGCGAACGAATCGGCAGCAACGCGAGCGCAAGTCCGAAAAAGAGCGCTTTCATATGGGGTGATAAAACAACAGGCCCGATAATCCTATGCATTTCCGGCTGGGGCGGCCGGAGGGCGGTGCACGTTCGATAGGTGACGAACGTATCGGCATGAGCGAGTCTTCTCAGAGGGCGGCGCGTGTTCTGCTGCCCGCCTTTGCGCTAGTGTGGCTTGCCATGGTTCTAGCCGTATCCATCGGACCCGATGCCTATCATCCGGCATTTGAACTAGACAACCCCGGCTTGTGGCGAGCGGCGACGGTCACGAGGGCCAGCGCGGAGATGCAAGCGCTCGGTATCGTGCCGGGGGCGCGCATTCGACTCGATGCCATCCCTTGGGTAGACCGCATACGGCTGCGCTATGGTGCGAAAGACGCGATCGTGAGCGTGCCATTGGAGACGCCGTCGGGAGTCCAATTGATCGCCGTTCGAGAAACGGTTCCGCGCGTTACCGACCTTTCGCAGCGAATCTTTGCGGCGCTTTCAGCGGCGCTCGCGTTCTTACTTGTGGGGTATCTTGGATACCGTCGTCCGAGCGCAATGCTTTTCGCCTTGATTCTGTTCATCGGCGGCGGCGTTTTGAGCTGGTCCACGTTTGTCGCACAGCTCTTCTGGGTGCCCGCGCCCGTCCTCGCCGTCATCGCCTGGATCTTGCGCGACCTGTGCAATATTTTCCCGGTCTTGGTGCTCGCGTCGTTTGCGATTCGCCTACCCGGTACCGCGCCCTCGCCGAAGAGGCTTCGCGCAATCCGCGTGGTCGATGCGATCGTCGTTGCCGGATTCTTCCTCGACGTCATCGCCGAACGATGGCAAATTGGCTATGTCCTCATGTGTGGCTTGTGGGCACTCGTGCTTCTTTGCGCATCGGTGCTTTCGCTGCGTCTTGCCAAACCGGAAGATCGCGCCCGCGTCGGCATCGTCTTTGCGGCTATCATGATCGGCGGCGTGGGCTATGCCATAACCATGATCGCCTTTTCGCTCGCAAGGATACCATTTACCGTATTTCTGATTTACACCACGATATCGATCGACCTGATTCCGATTGCGGTGACGTACGCCATACTCAAACACCGTGTCTTCGATATCGAGTTCGTACTGAATCGCACGGTTGTGTACGCGCTGACCTCGGCGATCTTAATTCTGATGTTCGCGGCGCTCGAATTCTTCGCCGAACGGTACCTCCTGGCGTTGACGCGGGTAGAAAGTGCGGTTGTAGATTTTATCATAGTCCTCGTGGTGGTCGTCAGCGCACGGGTCGTGCATACTCGGGTCGATCGTGCAGTAGACAATATCTTGTTCCGCACGAGGCATGCGCAGGAATTGGCTCTTGTGCGGTATGCGACGACGGCGCAGTTTTATACGTCGACGAAGCCACTCATCCGCGATACCGTGGACACGGTCGGCCAGTATGCACTTGTGGATGGGACCGCCGTCTACTTGGCGGCGAACGGCGCCCTCGCGAAAGCAGGATCGTCATGGCTTGAGGCTCCCGCAGAGATCGAGGAGAACGACGCCGCGTGCGCCGATATGCGCGCGCATCAAGAGCCTCTTGATCTGCACGATCTAGCGACGGCATTCCCTGGCGTGCGTGCTTATCCGATGATCCTGGCCGGTCGCCTCGTTGGCGTTCTCTGCATTGGCAATCGCGCGGGCGGAGAGGCGATTCCACCCGATATCGATCAAGCCGTTGCACATATCGCCGCAGCGGTTGCAATCGCTGTTGCCGCGATTGAAACTGACGCGATCCGCGAAGAAAATGCGTTGCTGCAGCGTCGCTTGAGGACCCTCGGTACCGCAACCTGATGCGCTGCGAAAATGAAACAGGTCCAACAACGTTTCCGCTGTTGGACCTGTTCGATTTGGTTGCGGGGGCAAGATTTGAACTTGCGACCTTCGGGTTATGAGCCCGACGAGCTACCGGACTGCTCCACCCCGCGATGGGCATGCTTGGATACGGCGGGTCGAATGCCTTTCCTTCCGAAGGTGAGCAAAGACATGGAACCGCTCGATCCGGCCATCGGCAGTCTACCAAAGATTCATCTGCATTGCCACCTCGAAGGTTGCTTACGGCCCGAGACTTTTGTCGACTTGGCGCGGCGGTACGGGCTTTCGACCCGGTTTCGACCGGGGCAACCGGAGCTGCCCGGGCCCACGGATCCGGCGCACGTCTACGAATTTGCGGACTTCGCCGAATTCTTGCTGATCTTCGCAGCGGTAAGCCGGGCGCTTGCCTCGCCCGACGACTACGCGCGTTTGGCGCGTGAGTTCGTCGCTGGGGCGCTCGCGCAAAATGTCGTCTACGGTGAACTCTTCATCTCGCCGTCGGTGTGGTCGTTCTTTCATCGTGACCTCGATCTGCGTGCGACGATTCGCGCAATCGTCGCCGAGCTACGTGCCGCGCGCGCAGCATGGCGTCGAGTTCTCACTGATCGTTGACGTGACGCGCAACTTCGGCGCCGACTCGGCAATGCGCACGGCGCAGCTTGCCGCCTCGATGGCGGGCGAAGGCGTGATCGGGATCGGCCTCGGTGGCGATGAGATGAAATTTCCGCCCGAGCTCTTCGGCGACGTCTTCGCGTACGCGCGCGCGCAGGGACTCCACACGGTCGCCCACGCGGGCGAAGGCGCTGGTGCGCAGAGCGTTCGCGCCGCGGTTGAGATCGGGGCAGAGCGCATCGGGCACGGCGTCCGCGCGATCGAGGACCCCGCGGTCGTTGCGCTCCTGCGCGAACGTGCCATTCCGCTCGAGATATCGCCGACGTCGAACGCGCGCACCGGTGTCGTGCCGCTCGACGCGGAGCATCCGTTTACGCATCTCGACGCAAGCGGCGTGCGCGTCACGATCGATGCCGACGATCCGGCGATCTTCGGCACCTCGATTTCGGCGGAATACGCGCTGGTAGCGCGGCGCGCGGGAATAGCGACGCTTCAACGCTTCATCACGCAGGCGGCTGACGCGTCGTTCTTGGCGCCTTCGGCCAAGGCCGCGCTGCACGAGCGCCTCGGCATGGAACCTCGCGACCCGGCCACGAAGTTCTAGGCTGGGATGTCCGGACACAGTCATTTTGCCGAATCGGTCGAGGAATATCTCGAAGCGGTCTACCGTCTAGAGCGCGAGGGGCCTGGGGTCACGACCTCAGGGCTTGCCTCTGCGCTCGGCGTCGCTCCAGCGTCGGTTTCGGGCATGCTTAAGAAGCTCGCGAAGGACGGCTACCTGGATCAAGTTTCCCGCGGCGAAGTCAAGCTCACGGAAAAGGGCCTCGCGGTCGGCGTGCGCGTGTTGCGGCGGCATCGGCTTGCGGAGCGCTTGCTCACCGACGTGCTTGGGATGCCGTGGGATCAAGTGCACGACGAAGCCTGCATGCTCGAACACGCGATCTCGAGCAACGTTGAAGCGCGATTGCTCAAGCTGCTCAAAGATCCGACGACGTGTCCGCACGGGCAGCCGATCCCGCCGAGCGATCTGAGCGATCCGGTTCGCATCGGCGAGCCGCTCGCGCAAGTTCCCGAAGGCACGCGCGGTCGCGTCGAAAGCGTCACCGAAGAATTTCCGGAGATCTTGCGCTACCTCGCCGAGATCGGCTTGCGTCCCGGCGTCGAAATAACACTCGTGCAGAAAGCGCCGCTTGGCGGACCCTTGACCATCGCCGTCAACGGCGCACGTCATGCGATCTCGCTCGAACTCGCCGGCCTCGTGACGGTCCTGCCTGCATGATCACCCGTCTGCTCATCCTCGCGAACGTGCTCGCGTTCGGGTGGGAGATCGTCATCGCCGGACCCGGCATGTTCTCGATGACGGGCGGCGGCAACGAAGAGCGTGTGCTTGAAGCGGGCGCGTTGTGGCCGGCAGCGGCGCTGGTCGATCATCAGTGGTGGCGCATTCTTACCTCCGCGTTCCTGCACGGCGGCCTGGTGCACATCGGTCTGAACATGTTCTCACTTTGGGTCATTGGCCGGTTTGTCGAGAACGTTGCCGGCCCGGTGCGCATGACGGTCATCTATTTTGCATCGCTCGTTGCATCCGGGCTCGGCGTGGTGTACTTGAGTCCTCCGGCGAATGCGTTGGTTCCAACGCTCGGTGCAAGCGGGGCGATCTTCGGCCTCTTTGGTGCACTGTTCGCGATCGGGTTGAAACTTGGGCCGCCCGGGATGCAACTCGTGCGCGCCAACCTCGGCATCCTGATCCTGAATCTCGTGATCACGTTCTGGCCCGGAAGCGGCATCTCGTGGGAAGCCCACGTAGGCGGGCTCATCGTTGGATTCTTGTTGACCCTCTTGATCTACGCGCCGCCGCGTCGCGTTGCGCCCGTCGTGGTCGATGCGAACACCGGCGACCGTTACGAAACCGAATACCAATCGCCTAATACGACACTCCCGCACTAGTGCATAGCCTCACGACCGAAGAGCTTTTTGCGCCTGGCGGGCCGCTCGCGCGCGCGCTCCCCGGCTTCGAAGCGCGTCCCGGACAGGTACAGATGGCGCAGTCGATCGAGCGCGGCATCCTTGAAGGAATGCACACGATCGTCGAAGCCGGCACCGGTGTCGGCAAGTCGCTCGCATATCTGATTCCAGCGGTGCGCAGCGGCAAGAAAATCGTGCTCTCAACCGGCACGATCGCGCTGCAAGAGCAGCTCGTGCGCAAAGACATTCCGCTGGTGGAGAAGGCACTCGGCGTTCCGATGCGCGTGACGTTACTCAAAGGGCGCGGCCACTACCTGTGCAAGCAGAAATACGAACGCATGCGCGCCGAACGGCTGATCGCATCGTCGCGCACGATGGAAGAGACGTGGGCGTGGGCCGCGCGCACCAAAACCGGCGACCGCGCGGAACTCCCGTTCGTTCCACCCGGCGAGGAGTGGGAGTCGCTCGACGCGGATGCAGATGACTGTACCGGCGAGTTTTGCGAACACTTCCGCGACTGCTGGTTCTTCAAGAAACGCGACGAAGCCAAGTACGCCGACCTGGTGGTCGTCAATCACGCGCTATTCTTTCTCGATCTCGCCATGGGCGGCGGCCTCATTCCACCCTACGACGTCGCGATTCTCGATGAAGCGCATCAGTGCGAACGCTGGGCGACCGATGCGCTGACATCGACGATTTCCCGCGGCACGCTCAACCGCATGCTGCGCAAGCTCCATCGCACCTATACCTTGCCGGCGTCGTTCGACGGCGACTTCGACGACGGTATGCGTGCACTCGAGTCGGCACTTGCACGCGTGCCGGGCGATCGCTATCCGCTCGGCGCAAACGAAGATGCGTGGCCGGCGCTGGAAAGCGTACGCGCAACGCTCTACAAGCTCGAGAACTGGCTCTACGCCAACTGGCATGGCGCCCTGAAGAAGCGGGTCGAGAACGATGCTGAGGCCGAGCGCCGGCGCGATCTGGCGATGCGCAACATTCTCGCGCATCAGAGTGCGATCGACCGCGCGCAGTTGCCGGCCGACGAAGCGATCGCCTGGGTCGAACGCGGCGAGCGCGACGGCCGCTACGAAGTCAACAGCGCGCCGTTCGACGTCGCCGAGTTTCTGCGTGCCGCGCTTTTTGCGCGTACTGCCAGCGTCGTACTTACGAGTGCGACGATCTCGATTGACGGCAGCTTCGAATTTCTCAAGCAGTCGCTGGGCGTTGAAGATGCCCAGGAGCTGATCGCGCCGTCACCGTTCGACTACGCGCAGCAGGCGCGGCTCTACATCGCTCCGCCCGAACTCAACCCGAAGTCGGCCGATTTCGCGCGCAAAGCCGCGCCGATTGTCGAAGAGTGTCTGGATCGCTGCCGGGGACGCGCCTTTGTGCTCTTCACCTCGTACGCGCGGCTGCGCGAAGTCTATGCACTCGTGCGCGAGCGTTTGCCGTTTCCGGTCAAGCTGCAGGGCGAATTACCGCGCGCGCATCTGTTGCAGTGGTTTCGCACGACACCAAACGCCGTACTCTTTGCAACCGGAACATTCTGGGAAGGGATCGACGTGGTCGGCGACGCGCTCTCGTGCGTGATCATCGATCGCCTGCCGTTTCCCTCGCCGTCGGATCCGCTGGTTGCGGCGCGCGTGCGCGCGCTCGAAGCGCGCGGTCTCGATGGTTTCGAACGGTACATGATCCCGGCGGCGATCGTGCGCTTGCGGCAGGGGTTCGGGCGACTGATTCGCAGTACCACCGACACCGGCGCGCTGGCGTTGCTCGACGGGCGGGCGACGTCGACGCGCTACGGCGAAACCATCCTACGCGCGCTTCCGCCTGCGCGACGCATTACACATCTCGACGAGCTCACGGAGTTCTTTGCTTGAAAAACCGTTCTATTTGCGCGGCGCTCGCGTTTGCACTCGCGATCGCGTTGCTTCCGCTGGCGGCATTTGCGTGGGGCTATGTGGGCCACACGATCATCAATCGCCTCGCCGCGGAGAGTTTGCCCGAGAATCTGCCGGCCTTTGTCCGCACGCCCGACGCGATTGCGGAAATTGCGACGCTTGGACCGGAGGAAGATCGCATCAAAGGCGCCGGCCGCTCGTGGGATGACGACAACGATTCCGGTCACTACCTCGACATCGGTGACGATGGTACGGTCGCGGGCGTCGTCCGGCTTGATGCGCTGCCCAAAGATATGCAAGCCTACGCCGACGCGCTGGCAAAGGCGGGCACCAACCCCTATCGCATGGGCTACGTGCCGTACACGATCATGGACGGCTTTGAACGCGTGCGTCAGGACTTTGCGATTTGGCGCGTCGACGACTATCTTGCGACGCACGCGCTGACGCAAGACGTGCGCGACCAGTTCGCAAAAGATCGTGCGTTGCGTCAGGTGCTGACGCTGCGCGATGTCGGCGATTGGGGGCACTTCGTCGGCGACGGCAGTCAGCCGCTGCATATCACCGTGCACTTCAACGGCTGGGGCAACTATCCCAATCCGAACAACTACACGACCGAGCACATCCATTCGCCGTTCGAGACCGCCTTCGTGAACAAGTATGCGAAGATCGCGGGCGTGCGCGCGGCGATGCCGATGATGAAGCTTGCGATTCCGGACCACTTGCTCTCGCAAGAAGAGATCGGCGCGCTGGTCGGTGGCTATTTGTTGGAGACCTCAAAACAAGTCGAGCCGCTCTACAAGCTGTGGGCATCCGGTGACTTCGCAAACGGGACGCCCAAAGCAGTTACCTTTACCGATATGCAGCTTGCGCGCGGCGCGTCGATGTTCCGTCAGCTGATCTTTCTGGCCTGGGAAAACAGTCTCTACGCGAACTTCGGCTATCCCGAGATCCCCGTGCGCGACATTCTCTCCGGCAAGGTCGTCCCGACGCAAGCGAGTTTGACGCCCTAGTCATCCATCCCCAACGACGCGGCGTAGTATGGACATGCTTAGCTTAATTCTCGCCGCAAGCATGGCAGCGGCGTCACCCTCAGCAAGTCCGACCGCACATGCCATGATGAGCGGTCATTCGATGAAAAGCAGCAGCCATATGATGGCCTCGCCCAAGCCCAGCCCCTCATCGATGCACTCGATGAAGAGCAGCCACATGATGGGCTCGCCGAAACCGTCGCCCTCGAGCAAACCCTAGAAAAGAAAAAAGGCCCGTCGCTTGACGGGCCTTTTCTTTCCGGGGTTAGTCTTCGCGAACTTCGACCTTCGCGCGTTCTTGCAGTTCGGCGACGATCGCCGAATCAGCCAGCGTCGTGGTATCGCCGAGAGTGCGCCCTTCGGCGATATCGCGCAGCAGCCGGCGCATAATCTTGCCACTGCGTGTCTTGGGCAGTTCTTGTGTGAACGTGATGTACTTCGGACGCGTGAACTTGCCGAGCTTATTCGCGACGTGATCGCGCAGTTCGTCGGCGAATTCGGGCGTGCCGGTGTTTCCCGGCTTGAGCGAAACGAAGGCATAGATTGCCTGTCCCGTCATGTCGTCCGTCTTGCCGCAGACTGCTGCCTCAGCCACTTTCGGATGATCGACCAGCGCGCTCTCGATCTCGGTCGTCGAGATACGGTGTCCGCTCACGTTCATCACGTCGTCGATGCGACCCATGAACCAGAAGTTGCCGTCCTTGTCGCGCTTACAGCCGTCGCCGGCTAAGAACTTGCCGGGGAATTTCGACCAGTACGTTTGTTTGTAGCGTTCGTCGTCGCCCCAGATGCCGCGTAGCATTCCGGGCCACGGCCGCGTGATGACGGCGTATCCGCCTCCGCCGAGCGGCACGGAGTTGCCTTTCTCGTCGACGACGTCGGCTTGGATACCGGGGAACGGTCGCGTCGCCGACCCTGGTAGCAACGTCGTAATGCCGGGTAACGGCGTAATCATGATCCCGCCGGTCTCCGTCATCCACCACGTATCGCACACGGGCACGTTGTTGTTGCCGATCCACTCGCGATACCAGATCCACGCTTCCGGATTGATCGGTTCACCGACCGAACCCAAGAGACGCAGCGAACGGAGATCGCGCTTTGCCGGATATTCTGTGCCCCACTTCATAAACGTACGAATTGCCGTCGGTGCCGTGTAGAAGATCGTCACCTTGTATCGCTCGATGATCTGCCAGAGCCGGTCCTTTTCGGGGAAGTCGGGCGTACCTTCGTAGATGACACTCGTTGCGCAATTCGCCAGCGGGCCGTAGACGATGTAGGTATGGCCGGTGACCCAGCCGATGTCGGCGCCGCACCAGAACACGTCTTTGTCTTCTTTCAAATCGAAGATCAGTTTGTGCGTCGCGGTCGCCTGTGTCAGGTATCCGCCCGTCGTGTGTTTGATGCCTTTGGGCTTTGCCGTCGTGCCGCTTGTGTAAAGTAAGAAGAGGAGATCTTCGGCGTTCATGCGTTCAGGCTCACATGTGGTCGACTGTCCCGCGGTGACCTCATCGAACCAATAGTCGCGGCCTTCGTGCATGAAGACTTCATCGCCGACGCGTTTGGCGACGAGGCAGTGCTTCACGCTAGGCGTTTTCTCCATCGCAATGTCACAGTTACGCTTGAGGGGAACTTTCTGGCCGCGTCGCCAGCCGTAGTCGGCGGTGATGATCGCTACGCACTCGGAGTCGTTGACGCGGTCGATGATCGAATCGGGCGAGAACCCGCCGAAGATGACCGAATGTGCGGCGCCGATGCGCGCGCAGGCCAGCATTGCGACCGGTAGTTCAGGAATCATCGGCATGTAGATGGCGACGCGATCGCCTTTCTTTATACCGAGTTTGCGCATTCCGTTCGCGAGCTTGCAGACGTCGTCGAGCAATTGCTTGTAGGTAATCGTCCAGCGGTCGCCCGGCTCGCCTTCGTAGTAGTAGGCGATCTTCTCGCCTTTACCAGCTTTGACGTGGCGGTCGAGACAGTTCACCGATACGTTGAGCTCGCCGTCGTAGAACCACTTAGCAAACGGCTCGTTCCACTCGTGAATCTTGGTGAACGGCTTCATCCATTCAAGCTTCCGGGCCCAGCCCGCCCAGAACGCGAGGTAATCTTTTTCTGCTTCTTCGTAGATACCCGGTTGTGCGTTGGCTTGCGCCGTAAAGGCCGGCGGCGGTGGGAATTTGCGGCTCTCTTCAAAGAGCGCCTCGATTGCTTGCGTGCTCATGGCGCGCTGTTCACCGGGGGTCCTCGCAAATGCCTGCCGAAAAAGTCATGCAAATGCTTGCCGCGTTCGTGCTGGCCGCCGCGACCGCCATCAAACATGTGCCCGAGCACGCACCACCACCGAATTTCGCCATCCCGAGTGCTAAGGGGACGCAGCACTTGAGCGACCTCCGTGGCAAGGTTGTCGTCTTGAATTTTTGGGCGAGCTGGTGTCCGCCGTGTACCGACGAGCTGAAGTATTTCGTCCGCGCGCTTGCGACGTACCACGACAAAATCGTGCTCTTAACGATCTCGGACGAACCGCCCGACGTGGCAGCGAGCTACCTGCGCCTTTGGAATATCGCGCTGCCGGTGATGGAAGATCCCGACGGCTCGATCACCAAGGCCTACCACGCACCGCCCATTCCGTTGACGATCATCGTCGACCCGGCGGGCAACACGTCGTATATTTCGATCGGCGAGCTTTCTTGGACCGAGCTCCAGGGGGCGATAGATAAAGCCCTGACCGATCCCGGCTGTTGGCACTCCGGCCTCCGGAGTGCTAAGATAGCGGGCAATGAGAAGCGAGGGCGGACTCGATAAGCGCAAAGCCTACATCCTGGCTACGGTCGTCTACGAATACATCGCGACGGCGGAGCCGGTTGGCTCGAACACGCTTACCCAGAAGTACAACCTTGGCGTGAGCTCGGCTACTGTGCGCAATGAAATGGCCGAACTCGAAGCCGAGGGCTATTTGGTGCAGCCGCATACCTCGGCCGGCCGCGTGCCCTCTGACGCCGGCTACCGCACCTACGTCGACGATCTGATGCAGCCCGAGACCCTTGCCGCTGAAGACCGCCGCCGGATTCGCGACGACCTTCGCGAGGCCAGCCGCGAACTCGACGACCTGCTCGAGAGCGCGACGCGCTTGGTGGGCCGGCTTTCCAACAATCTTGCGTTTGTGACCAAGCCGCAGCCCGACACACAAAGCTTCAAACACATACAGTTGATCTGGCTCTCGCAGCGCACCGGCGTGGCGATCGTCGTCACCTCGCTCGGCGTGGCGGCGCAGTCGGTGTTCGAGGTCACGAGCGATCTCGACGCGGATGCACTCACGCGGCTCTCCAATGCGCTCAACGCGCGCTTGAGTAATCGTTTGATGCGTGACATCGCCGAAGCCGATGTGCAGGCAGCGATAGAAGAGCTCGGTCTCTCCGATGAGTTGCGCGGTGCGGTGACAGCGGCGATGCGCAACGCGCGCAGCACGCAAGCGCCGTCGATTGCGTCGGCCGGTGCGCAAAATCTCCTCGATCAGCCCGAGTTTCAAGATTTGCGCAAGCTGCGTTCGATTCTTCGCATCGTCGAAGAGCAAAAGACGCTCTACGAGATGGTCGCGGATGCAATCGGCAACGAGACGCCGGTCGTCAAGATCGGAGGCGAGTTGCGCGTAGAAGAGCTGGCCGACCTCTCGGTCGTCACCGTGCCCTACCGGTTCGGCGACAACGCGATCGGCATGCTCTCGATCCTCGGTCCACGCCGCATGCCCTACGGCCGCCTTGTCGCGCTTGCCTCGGGAACGGCCGATACTCTTTCTGAACGCCTGTCGGACGTCGAACTCAAGTAAGGTTCAAGACACAACGGAATGCCCACCAAGGACTATTACGGACTTCTCGGTGTCGCGCGCGACGCGTCACCGGACGAAATCAAACGCGCCTATCGCACGCTCGCACGCCGGCACCACCCCGACGTTGCTGAAGACAAGGCGACTGCCGAGCATCACTTCAAAGAGATCAACGAGGCCTACGAGGTCCTCTCCGATCCGCAGAAGCGCGCGCAGTACGATCGCTTCGGTACGATAAGTGGTGCGCCCGGCGGCGGTGACTTCGGATTCTCGGGCTTCGGTCCCAACGGATTCGGCGATATCTTCGACATGTTTTTCGGCGAGGCGCGTGCGCAAGCCGCGCCGCGGCGCAGCGGACCGCAACGTGGCTCCGACTTACGCTACGATCTCGAGATTACGCTCGACGAGGCGTTTAGCGGCACGACCAAAGAGATTCAATTCTCACACCTCTCGCAATGCGAAACGTGCAAGGGCTCCGGCGCAGCGCCGGGATCGCTGATCGTCGGATGCGAGCGCTGTCACGGCGGCGGCGTCATGCGCACCGTCCGACAAACACCCCTTGGGCAATTCGTCACGCAGACGACGTGCACGACCTGCGGTGGTGAAGGTCACGTGATCACGCAGCCGTGCGCGGTCTGCAGCGGGCGCGGACGTCACGAAGTCGAGCGCAAGCTCACCGTGCGAGTACCGGCGGGCGTCGATGACGGTTCGCGCATTCGCATCGGCGGCAATGGTGAGGCCGGCATTCGCGGTGGTCCCGCGGGCGATCTCTACGTGTATCTCGGGGTCATTGCGCACCCCATCTTCAAACGCGACGGGCTCGAGACGTTCGTCGATGTGCCAATCAGCTTTCCGCTTGCGGCACTCGGTACGACGCTCGAGGTGCCCTCGCTCGAAGGACAGCTGCCGCTGAACATTCCGCCGGGCACGCAAAGCGGGACGACGTTGCGACTGCGCGGCCACGGTATGCCGTCGGTTCGGGGTTCGCAGCGCGGCGACCACCACGTCACCGTGCACGTTATGGTGCCGACGAAGTTGAACAAGCGCCAGCGTGAGTTGCTCGAAGAGTACGTGCGCGCCGGCGGCGATGCAATCGAGGAGAAGAGCTTCTTCGATCGGGTGAAGGAAGCGTTCCGACCCGAGTGAATTGAGCGGTCCATGCGTTGCTCGCGATTCGGGATTAGCGGTCATTGCCGTTGCGCTCTTCGGCGCTTGCACCCCTGCGAACAATTCGATCGGCCTGGTACAACGCCCCGGCGCAACCGCGTGTAGCCAATCCTCAAACGATCAAATCAATACGCAGCCGCCGGCGCCCGCCGGCGTCTTGCGTTTTCCGCAGCAAGATCGGTGCATCCGCCGTATTTCAATATGACGTGCTCACCGATAATGTGGGTCCGACCAACGCTGCGTTTAGCACGCTGACCTGCTTCTCGTCAATTCCGGTGCCGCCACCGGGCGGAGGTACGGTGCAACTCGCCTTTACGATCAGCACAACCTCGAGCCTCGGCTTATCGACTACTATCATGGCTGTGATGCCGACCGGCGTACAACCGAGTGGCTTCTACAACTTCGAAGTCTTCGACGGCGACAGCGCGGCGTCGATTGCGAACACTGTTGGGGCACCGAGCGGCAATGTCGTTACGACAGTACCAGGTGAACCGCTCGTATTCACCCTCACGGCTTTTCATACGTACACCATCGAAGTCGTCCAAGCTTCTTCTCAGCCCCTGATGCCTGCGCGACGGTTTTTCGTTCAAGATGCGCACCGGACCGGAGAGGTCGTTGCTATCCATGGCAGCGACGCGCACAAGATCACAAACGTCTTGCGCCTTCGCGACGGGGACGTCATCGAGGTCGTAGATTCACAGGGACTTGTGTTTGCCGCTACGCTCGAATCGAAGGATGGTACGCTGCAGGCTCGCTTAGCGGAAGCACGTGAAGCACAGGCGCCGCTCGTTACTATCGACGTTGCTCAAGGCATCCCCAAAGGCCAGAAGATGGACTTCGTCGTTGAGAAGTTGAGCGAGCTGGGTGTACGCACGCTGATCCCGCTCGAGACCGAGCGCACGATCGTGCAGACCGTCGGCCCATCGAAGCTCGAGCGCTGGCAGCGTCTCGCGCGCACTTCAGCGCAGCAAAGCGGCCGCACCGAGTTATTGGTCGTGGAAGACCCCACGCCGCTGATGCGCCTCTACGGCCGGTTCGAAGAATACGACGCCGTACTCTTCCTTTGGGAAATCGCTGCGCGCCAGCCGCTGCGCGAGCGGCTTCCCGGGATCGTGAGCGGCGCAAAGTCCGTGCTCGTGGTGGTGGGGCCGGAGGGCGGGTTTTCGCACGCCGAGGGCGAGGCGGCGCGCGCTGCGGGGGCGCACCTGCTCTCGCTCGGCGAGCGGATCCTCCGTACCGAGACCGCCGCGCTCGCGGCGGTCGCAATTCTCGACTACTTGATCCGATAACCTAGGTAGTGACCGAGCGCGATGCCGTTCGCCGGCTGCGCAAGCTAAGTGCGGTCGGCGCTGGAGCCATGATTGGCGTCCTGATTATTCAGGTCGTCATTCTCGTAACGCTCTCGCTGACCACGCTTCCCGCGTCGCGGTCGATCAACGCGAGCGGGTTGCGCCGCGGCCTGACGCTGCGCGTCCTTTATGACGGGACCGTGCACGACGATGCTGATCTGCATCGCGCGATCGTGGCGCTCAGCGAAGATCAAGCGAATTTCGACGATCTCTCGCCGAGTGAAGAAGCGACCTTCGACCGTTTCGTGGTTCATCCGACCCGCGCCGACGGGTTTGCGCTCTTCGCGCTGTTCAATGCGAAGACGACTGCCTACGAAGTCGCCGGGCGCGCATCGCGAGGGCGCTTTCGCATCGGTGCGATCATCACGAGTTTGCTTGCGATCGGTATTGCATTGCTCGTGTATTTCCGCTTAGCGCGCCCGGCGGAGACGGCCTGGGCCGCGATGGTCGAACGGCTCGACGAGAGCCGCGAGCGCTTTCGCTCGATGTTCGCGTTCCATCCGGATGCCATCGCGCTTATCGATGATCATGGCCGTATCGTGCAGGCGAATCCGGCACTCGAACGGCTTTCACTCTATCGCGCGCAAGATCTCATCGGGCTTTCGCTCGATACGCTCGCGCCCGCGCCCGATGCAATCGAACATGCCGGGCTTGCGCAACAACTGTTTTCCAATACCTCGCGCGGGTTTGAGGCCGCGATGCGCACGCGGACGGGATCGGCACTGATGGTGCACGTCGACACCGTGCCAATGCGCGTCGGCGAAGTACTCGAAGGCGTCTACGTGATTGCGCGCGACGTGTCGCAGCAACGTGAACTCGAATTCCGCGAACGTTCGCAGCGCGAACGCTTGCGCGCACTCGCGCGCATCTCGTCGGTAAATGCCGGATCGGTGGATCGGCAGATCAGCGAGACGTTGCAATTCGCCATGCTTGCGCTTGAGTTGAAGGGCGCGGTGGTCACGCGTGTGTACGACGACGAAGTCAAGGTCGTGCACTCGGTCGGCGAGACGCTGCAAGTTGGCGCGACATATCCATTTGCTGAGTCCTATACACGCCACATTTTGGGCACCAACAAGATGATCATGTTTTGGGATCGGGAGAGCAACGAGTTGCTCGGCGATTTGGCGCAGGCGCGTTTCGGCTGGGGTTCACTGATCACGACGTCGGCCTTTGCCGACGGCGTTCCGGTCGGGGCAGTGAGCTTCATGTCGCGTGCATCGCGCAAGCGCCCGTTTGAGGAAGCCGACCTCGACTTCGTACGCGTCGTCGCGGCGATGATCGGCGCTTCGCTTGCACGCGAGCGCCGTGAAGACGAACTCGAGGCGATTGCTTACGTTGATGCCGTTACGCGTCTACCCAACCGGCGCTATGCTATGGAACAGCTGCGTCTCGCGACCGCGCGTGCGCAGCGTAGCGGCGAGGCGATCTTCGTCTACTTCATCGACCTCGACGGCTTCAAAGGCGTAAACGATGCATTTGGGCATGCGATCGGCGATGAGTTCCTTGCGATCACCGCGGCACGTCTGCGTGCGGTCCTGCGTGAAGGCGACGTTCTCGCACGCGTCGGCGGCGATGAATTTCTCGCAATACAAGTCGCCGCGCAAGACGATGCGGGCGCGTTGCGCCTGGGCGAACGTTTGATCGAGGCGGCGTCGGATCGCGCAATTTTCGACGGACGTTCGGTTGCAGTCGGGGCGAGTGTCGGCATTGCCACGTATCCGCGGGACGCCGCCACGGCCGAGGAGTTACTCGAGCGGGCCGACCAGGCAATGTACGCGTCGAAGCGTGCCGGGAAAGGCGTCGCGACCCTCTCCTCGTAAACGGAGACGCGTACCGCCCCGTCGTATAGGCTCGGGCTAGACTATGCCCAAGCTCCCTTTTTCAATCGTCGTTCCCACCTATAATGAAGCCGGCGGCATCGAGCGATTGCTGCGCGCGGTGACGGACGTTTTCAAGCAGCACGATCTCGATGGCGAGATCATCGTCGTTGACGATAACTCGCCCGACGGGACCGGCGCGATCGTCGATCGGCTCGCAGCCGAGTTGCCGGTGCGCTGTTTACATCGTCCGGGAAAACTCGGACTCTCGAGCGGTGTGATCGACGGATGGGCCTTCGCGCGGCCGCAGTCGCAAGCGCTCGGTGCGATGGACGCCGATTTTAGTCACGACATCAACATCTTACCGATCATGGTCGCGGCACTCGAGTCCGGCGAATACGGGCTGGCGATTGGTAGCCGGTACGTCAAGGGTGGCGGCATTGCGAACTGGCCGCGGCGTCGCATCATCACATCACAAGTCGCCTGTGCGCTCGCGCGTCCGTTGACCAATGTCAAAGACATCACCAGCGGCTACTTCTTGGTCAAACGTGAAGCGCTCGAAGGCGTCAAACTCGACCCGATCGGGTTCAAAATCGGTCTCGAAGTCGTCGCGAAGGCACATTACGGACGGGCGATCGAGATTCCGTACGTCTTCACCGACCGCGTCGTCGGTGAGTCGAAGTTGAACCGCAGCGAAATCTTCAACTATCTCAAGCAACTGCGCAAGCTCTACACCGCTCGCATTTTCCCGGGACGCACCTAGCATGGCGATTCCGGATTGGTTGCGTAGCCTGCGTGGCAAAGATGAGGGACGTGACGCCGCGCTGTGGACCAAGTGCCCGGTGTGCGGCGAGGTCTTGTATCGCCGTGATCTCGCCTCGAATTATGATGTGTGTACGAAGTGCGGACATCACTTCCGTATGAACGCCCACGATCGTATCAACACGCTGATCGATGGCGACTTCACCGAGATCGGCAACGACGTGTTGCCCGGCGATCCGCTCGGGTGGGTCGATAAGAAAACCTATCCGGTGAAACTCGCCGGCGACCGCGAGAAAAGTGGAATCTCCGAAGGCGTCGTGTGCGGGATCGGGTCGATCGATGGATTCGAGATTGCACTCGGCGTCATGGACTTTCATTTTCGCGGCGGCACCATGGGAAGCGTCGTCGGCGAGCGCATCACGCTGCTGTTGGAAGAAGCACGGAAGCGGCACCTCTCATGCATCATCTTCACGGCCTCAGGCGGCGCGCGTATGGAAGAAGGCATGTTCGCGCTGATGCAGATGGCGAAAACGACCGCTGCAGTCGCGCGCTTTAAGGAGGATGGCAACTTCTTTGTAACCGTCCTCACCGATCCGACGACCGGCGGCGTTTCGGCCTCTTTTGCCTTCGAATCGGATGTGATTCTGGCCGAACCAAAAGCCATGATCGGCTTTGCCGGACGACGCGTGATCGAGCAGACGATCCGCCAGAAGCTTCCCGACCAATTCCAGACCGCTGAGTTCTTGTTGGAGAAGGGCCATATCGACATGGTCGTCGACCGGCACGACCTCAAGAGCACGCTCGTGCGCTTGCTGCAATATGCTTCGGGCGGAATTGGGGCCAAAGTTGAACGGCGGTAACGTCATCGTCGAGCGCGAGCGCGGACTGCTCGAGGTCGAGAAGCGCATCGCCGATCTGCGCAGCGCAAACGTCAACCAGCCGGTCGACTTCTCCGCCGAGATTGCGGCGCTCGAGCAAAAGTACGAGACGCTGCAGCGCGAGTTGTTCGGATCGCTCACGCCCTGGGAGAAGGTCAACATGGCCCGGCATCCCAGCCGGCCGACTACCCTCGACTTTATCGCGCAGCTCGACCGTTTCGACGAATTGCACGGCGATCGCGAGTTCCGCGATGATCCTGCGGTGGTCGCCGGCTTTGCGCTCTTGCACGGACGCGCGGTGATGGCGATCGGGCAGCAACGCGGCCGGGATACCAAGGAAAACTTGCGCCGCAACTTCGGTATGGTCACGCCCGAGGGGTATCGCAAGGTGCAGCGCCTAGCACACACGGCCTCGCGTTTGGGTCTGCCGATCGTGACCTTCATCGATACCAAGGGTGCCGACCCCGGGATCTCGTCTGAAGAGCATGCGCAGTCCGAAGCGATCGCCATGTGCCTCTATGAATTTACCGAGGCGCGGGTCCCAATCGTCGCCACGATCATCGGCGAGGGCGGTTCGGGGGGTGCGCTCGCGCTTGGGATCGCCGACCGTGTGATCATGTTGGAGAATTCGGTGTATTCGGTGGCATCGCCCGAAGGCTGTGCCGCGATCCTCTGGGGCGATGCGAGCAAGGCCGAGGAAGCGGCGGCGCGATTGAAGCTGACCTCGGCAGATTTGCAGCGGTTTGGTATCATCGATGAGATCGTAGACGAGCCGCTGGGTGGGGCACATCGCGATCCCTCGACGATTGTTGCGACCGTGCTCGGCGCAGTCTCGTCGGCGGTGGAACGGCTCGCGCGGATGACGCCGCAGGACTTAAAAGAGGCTCGCTATCGGAAGTACCGCCGGATAGGCGCATGGGAAACGGAGCGTCAGGGAGACATCGGGCTGCCAGCACGGTGAAGCGTCGCACACGCGCTTCGCTCCTCGTTCGTTTTCTGGGCCGGGTCGGAGCCACCACCGTTGCAGTACTCGTCTTCGCGCTCGTCGGCATTCAGTTCGCGCGCGTAATTCGTCAGAACGTGGCGCTCACGCGTGAACTCGCGACGACCCAAAACGACATCACCCAACTGCAAGCGCATCGCGATTGGCAGCTTCGGCAACTCCGGCGGCTGCAAGATCCGCAGGGCGCGATCCCGGAGATCCACGACCGCCTGCGCCTCGTGCGCGCGAACGAAGCGATCGTGTTCGTCAGCCCGCTTCCGTCCCCGGAAACTTCCGCCACTCCGTGAACGAGACCGTCTACGGCTTCGTGATCAACGTCAACGCGTACGGTGCGATCGTACGCCTGGAGAGCGGCGAACTCGCAAGCGCGCCGGCCGGAGATGTCGAGGCACATCGCGGTGACTACGAACGTGGGATGTCTTCGCGCGAATCGCTTGCGTTTATGTTGCACCCGAGTCCGCGCCGCCCGATGGTGACGATCGTCCCGCGCATCGCCGAGCCCGAACTCGATGCGCAGATCGCGCAGTATCTCGAGAGCACGCAAGAGTGGGAGAACGACGCCGACGGCGTACCGGCTCACGAACGGCACTTCTTACGTAAAAAGAAGCGCGCCGCGCACTTTGAGTAAGCATTACGCAATAATTTCCGTCGGTACCAATTCCACTCGCGTGCTGCTTGCCGATATGGCGCCGGAGCGTCCGCAGGTAGACCTTGCGCGCTCGATCGGCACGCGCATCGGCGAGGGCATGCGCGAGCCCGGCACCTTGGGCGAAGTGCCGATGCAGCGCACGCTCGATGCGATCACCGCGCATATGCGTGCGGTGCGCGGACACTACGTGCGACTCTTTGCGATTGCCACGAGCGCACTGCGTCGCGCGGAGAACGGCGACGCGTTCACCGCACGCATGGAGAAGATGCTTGGCGTGCCGGTGCACATTCTCAGCGGCGACGAAGAGGCGCAAGCGTCGTACCGCGGTGCAATCACCGCGTTTGGCCCATTACACGATAAAGAGTTAGGCGTTGTCGATCTCGGAGGTGGTAGTACGGAGTACGCGGTCGGCGATACGCCCACGCCTGCAAAGACGGTGTCGTGCGAGATCGGTGCCGTACGCTTGACCGAAGCACTGCCGCTCTTGAGTGGGCATGGCGGCGTAGTGGACCTCGATACGATCGAGGAAGCGCGCAAGCTCTCGCGCAAGGCGCTTGCGCCGATCGAGGACTTTCCGAAGGTCGCACACGTTGCGTTTGTCGGCGGAACGGCTACGACGACCGCGGGGCTCATTCGCGGCAAACGCACGATGTTCGAGACCTACGAACTTTCGCGTAACGATCTGCAGGGTGCGCTCGTGCGTTTATGCGGGCTGCCGCTCGAGGAGCGCAAGAGCCTCGACGGTATCAAGGCGCAGCGCGCGGATATTCTTCCGGCCGGCATTATCGTGCTCGAGACCGTGCTCGACCTCGTGGGCCACGACCGCGCGACCGCAACGACATCGGACCTCTTGCTTGGATATTTGCTGCAGCAGCGCGATGCGGCAGGACGCCCGGAGCGTGACCCCGGATGGTTCCGCCATGGACGACAAGGCAATTCGCCAGCACATTGAGGACTTGGTTGCTGAGGAGCACAAATTGCGGGAGCACGGCGATGCCGGGAAGCTGACGCCGCAAGATCGCCTGCGCTTGGAGGAACTTCAGGTGCAGCTCGATCGCTACTTCGATCTGTTACGCCAGCGCCTTGCGCGCGAAGAGTTCGGTCAAGATCCCGACGTCGCGCATATGCGTTCGGCCGACACGGTCGAACACTACCAACAATAACCACTTGGGATGATGGTGGAATCGGCAGACACAGCAGACTTGGGATAAAACCCCTGAGCCGCAGGATAGGAAACTGCCTGCGGGATGCGCTCAAAGTCGGTGAACTCGTCGCGCAAGCACGATAACGCCGAGCCAAGCTTGTGAAAACGAGAAGGTGTAGAGACTGGACGGGCGCGACCTAAACACGTTCGAGATTTCGAACATGCACGGTCAAGGCACAGTCCGGACCACAAACGTGAAAGCGGTAACGAAAGTTATAGTGGTGCGAAAATCTGCAGCCGCGAAATCGGCGTCCGGGTTCGACCCCCGGTCATCCCAGAATTGTCGTCATCAGAGGCGAGAGCAGCGTTTGTGACAATGTGACGCAACGTCACGCTCGTCGAAAATTGTGCGTTTGTATTTCGCAAGATGGATCGCACATTTATTTCGACCGGAGAACGCATTCGCAACTACTTGGGCATCGGTTTGCTGCTCTCGCTGATGCTCAACGCTTTCGTCACACCGCTCTATCCGAATCTAACATCGCCTAACACGTACGTGAAGCCCGATATTTTTACTATCGGACATCCAATACGCATTAGTACCCCGCCGCCGAAGGCAACGCCGCCACCTCCGCGTCAAACGACGCCACGAACACACGTGGCAACGAACCCGTTTGTGGTGAACCCACTGAAAGTAACCCCCGCCATTTCCGGACCGGCAGACCTTCCGTACGTTCCGGCGAAAAATTCCGGTCCCGGGGCCATGCCTGGATCGCAAGGGCACGGTGGCGCTACAGATGCGACAATGGGGCCTGCAACGACGGGCCCGTTGTGCTCGAATCCTAATCAAGAAGCGGCGGTGCTCAATGCAATTTCGCCCGACTATCCGGACCCCGCTCGCGATCTCGGCTTGGGTAAAGTGACGGTCCTCGTGCAGGTAACGATCGACGCTCAGGGGCGACTGGTTGATGCGAAGGTCTACCAGTCTTCCAACAATGCTGCGATAGATCAGGCAGCGCTACGCGCGGCGCGGCAAACGACCTATAGTCCGCAAATCGCGAATTGTCTGCCAGTCGAGGGAACGTACATTTTCCACGCGGACTTCTCGCCGAATTGACTTACTGAATGTTCACCTTGCAGCCGTTCGCAACGTGAACCGTGACATTCTCACGCGTCGGCAACAGTACGTAGGTCGAACCGTGGCATGCCTGTGAACGCACGGCGATCCTTGCCTCGCCGGCATCCAGCGTGAACTTCAGCTGCGCTTTCGAATGTAGCGTTCCGTACGAAGAAAGCACGCCGGATGTTGGTGGTTGCAAGAACCCCACGTCGATCAAGGCATCGCTGTTGTTAACCACCATGACATATCGCTTGCCGGCCGCAAACGCGGGCGAGCCGACCAGGACGACGAGTAGAAGAACGAGACCTAGACGTAGGGAAGCCTTCATGATCTACCTCCGAGAGCGCGCGTGCGCTAGTCGTTGCGGTCGGCGAGATCGCTGCGCATGAGCGCGGCCACCGCCATTGCATCGGCGCTGCCGAGTTTTTCGAGCCCAGCGATCACACCGGCAACGTTCTCCGCCGGATGATGACGATTCACCTTGAAGAGACCGGTCAACGCATCGACCCGCATCTGGACGCCGACGATCGCCTTGAGCTGCGACTCCATGTAGTCTTCCGGCGCGTCCTCAAGCTTCCAGTTCGCGCCGACCTTCGTCTCTTCGGCTAGGGTGAGGCGCGCGACGAACTCGCGCAGCCATTCGGTATCTTGGATGAAGTGCACGTCGCCGCGCGCCTCAACCGCAATGTAGTCGAAGGTCGGCACCACGCGTCCGTTGATGTGTTTGGTCGCGTACCACGTCGGCGAAACGTAGTGTTCAGCCACGCGGAAGAGCGCCGCTGCATTCCCATCGCCGCCGCGCCACTGATTGTTGGCTCGCGCGATATGCCCCTCGAGGAAGAGCGTATCGTCCTCGAGACGCGCGAGCATCGGCATGTAGGTCACGACGGGCAAGCCTTCAACGACCGTGATGAACGTCGCGAGCGGGTGCCCGGCGATGAGGGCAAGCAGCGGGGCGCGGTCGTCGGCGCGGGCGTGTGGAGGGCGATAGGTCATGCGGGCGCAACCTCGTGGGATTTCACTGTGTACGAGGGTTTCGTGAGCAAGCTATTCTCTCCCATCACGCTACGCGGCCTAACACTCGAGAACCGGATTGTCGTTTCGCCGATGTGTCAGTATTCATCGACCGACGGCAACGCAAACGATTGGCATCTCGTCAATCTCGGCCACTTCGCGCTAAGCGGACCAGGTCTGGCCTTCTTTGAGGCCACGCACGTGAGTCCGGAAGGACGCATTACCGATCAGGATCTCGGTCTTTATTCCGATGAGAACGAAGATGCGATGGCGCGCGTCGTTGCGTTCGTCCGAAAGTGGACGCAAAGCAAGATCGGCGTTCAGCTCGCGCATGCAGGGCGCAAAGGTTCAACGCTGCCGCCATGGGAAGGCGGCGGCGCAGCGAGCGGCGTGCACGCGTATCAAACCGTGTCGGCGTCGGCGCTGCCGTACGGTGACTGGCCCGCACCCAAAGCGCTCGATGAGGCCGGTCTGCAAAAAGTGCGCAACGATTTCATTGTGGCCGCCGAACGTGCGCGGCGCCTGAACGTCGATGTCATCGAACTGCACTTCGCGCACGGCTACCTGGCGCATCAGTTTCTCTCACCGCTCTCGAACGTGCGCGCCGACGCCTACGGCGGCCCTCTGGAAAACCGGATGCGCTTTCCGCTCGAGCTCTTCGATGCCGCGCGCAGCGTCTGGCCGAAGGACAAGCCGCTGGGTGTGCGCATCTCCGCGAGCGATTGGGTAGCGGGCGGCTGGGATCTCGAACAGTCGATCGTTTTCGTGCAGCAGCTGCAAGCGCGCGGCTGCGATTTCGTCGACGTGTCGAGCGGCGGACTCTCGCCCGACCAAAAGATCGAGATCGGACCAGGCTACCAAGTGCCGTTCTCCGAGGCGATCAAGAAGGCGACAGGCATGCCCACGATCGCAGTCGGTATGATCACGCAGCCGGCACAAGCCGAAGAGATCGTTGCGACCGGTCAAGCCGATGCCGTTGCGCTCGCGCGCGGCTTCATCCGCAATCCGAATTGGGTATGGGATGCGGCCGACCAGCTCGGCGCTGAGTCTTTTGTACCACCCGAATACCAGCGCGGGCGTAAGACCAAGACATAAGTCTTACATTCAGGTAATTGTCGGAGCCTCCGCCTGCCGATATAGTTAGCAGATATTTTTGCAGAGGAGGCTACGTGCTGTGAAAGCATTGTTGGCGTTCATTTGTGGGACCGCGTCTGCGGCGCCCCACGACGACCGGCTGCGCGCCGGTCAGTTCGAAACGAGCCCGCGCGTCAGCGTCTGGCTTGCCATGCTTCCGTACCGTTAAAATCAACCTTACCTAGAGGCACCCGGTTACTCCAGCTCGCACTTTCTCTATAGATGCTGGGCTTGACGTTTGCTCTCGCGGCGGGGCTCCTCGCCGCAGCTCCAACACCATCGCCGTCGCCTACGCCGGGCTTTTCAATACACGCGCAGGGCGCCAACGTGTTCGTTTCGCAAGGCGTGACCGGCCCCGGGCTTGCACCACCTGAAGCCGCGTCGTTTGAAAACGGCCTCCCGCTTTCGCCGATGTCACCCTACGATTTTTTTAGCAGCGCCGTCGAGACGCCGGGTAACGCGGGCGTGCTGCAATATCTTATCGATGCGAACGATCGCATGCGCACGGTGACGCTCGACGCGCAAGTACTCGTTGGGGGCTACGCCGGCGATCTGAATAATCTGATGTATTGGAGCGAGCCGTGGCGAGGGCCGCTCGATCCACACCAAGGGCATTCGCCGATCAACTATGCGATCAACTTTCCACAGAGCGGCGGCCAGGGCATCGAAGGCGGTGCCGCGCAATTGGTCACACCCTACGCAGCATCGCTCGCTAGTAACGACGGTGTCTGGAAGCTCAGCGGCGGCTATATCAACCTCACGCAAACCGATCGCTTTGTCTTTGCGCCGCCCGCGGTGACGAACGCGAATCCGTCGATCGGCGTGCAAACCGCGGAAACCCTTGGTCCGGGGATGCAGAATGTCGATGCGTGGAACGCATCGCCGTCGACGTTGCCGTTACTCGGCAGCGACGCCGTCTTTTCGCGTGGGCAATCCACGCTCGAACTCACCGATGCGTTGCTGCCCGTGCTGCAAGGTACCGGCGCCCGTCTCGCGATGGGTTCGTATGCGCTCGACCTCGGCGATCGCGGTCGCTACTCCGTGCAGGTTGCCAACATCACGACGTCGGGCGATCCGATCGGCACAACGACGTTCTTTGGCGACGATCAAACATTGTATCCAGGTCCCCAAGGACGGCTCTTCACGAGTGTGCTCGCCGACCAAGTGCAGACAATCGCAGGATTGCGCGCGTTCATGCATCCGTTCCACGGCGACGATCTCTTGGTTGAGCTCGGCGAGGCTTGGTATCACGACGGCGTTGCCGCAGAGCCGGGCACGCAACAGCCCGGCACGTATCAGCACTACGCGTTCACGCGCCACTTCGATCAAATTGTCGATGCCGGCGCCGAGTACTTCCGCTTCGATCCGCGCTACGCGACGGTAATTTTACCCTACGGCGTGCCCGAGAACGTGTGGAGTGTGGCATGGTCGTGGCCGGGACAATGGCTGAAATCGAACTACCAGGCCGTCGACAATTCGACCATCGGGATCAATCGCGAAGGCTATCGCGTCCATGCCGACTACGCACGCGGGCGCCTTGAGGCACATGCCGATGCCTCCGTATGGCGACAAATCGAACCGATCACGCTCTCGAACGCGTCGCAAGAAGGTTGGGTTGACGGCTATTTCTTGCCGCAGCTCGATCCGTTCGCGACGCTCGGGTGGCAGCGGCAAGTTGCGCTCTACACCGCCTGGCATTGGAAGAACGACGATCTCGCATTCGATACCGTCTGGGATCGTTCGTACCGGCCGGCGATCGATCCAATCGACTTCGTCAGCATGAACTACCCGCAGGTTGTCGGCAGCATCCAGCACCACTGGAACAAGCGGATGGTTGCGACGATCGGCTACGGCCGCTACAGCGCCAACGGCAGTTGGGCGACCACGCCGGTCCAGGGGATCTACGGTGTCGCGTTTGCCGGCGGCGAGTGGGACTTTACCAACGGCCAGCAGCTCCTCGTGCGCGTCCAGCGCTACGGCCTAACCGGTCTGCCTTCCGTACCTGGCGGTCCAGCGCCGACCGTGCGCGGCACAGCCATTATCGTGGACCAGAGGATTCAGCTCTAAAAAGCCCTAATGGCCCCGGGTTCTCCCCCGCATCCGAGGAGGTCAAGTTCTCCACGTGAAGATCGTGGTTACGGTCAAGCTTGTGCCGGATCCGAACGCCGAAAAGCGTATCGACGACGGAACAAAACGTCTGGTTCGCACCGGGGTCGAAACGGTGCTCAATCCCTACGACGAGTACGCGCTCGAAGCTGCGCTGCAAATGAAAGAGAAGATCGGCGGTGACACGACCGTCACGGTCTTCAGCATGGCGCCCGAATCGTTGAAGGAGACATTGCGTAAGGCCCTCGCGATGGGTGCCGATGACGCGGTGTTGCTTTCCGATGCCGGCCTCGAAGGCAGCGACGTGTGGGCTTCGTCCTACGCGATTTCGCACGCATTAAAGAAGGTCGGATTTGATTTGCTGCTCGTCGGTGGCCTTTCGGACGACGGATCGACCGGCGCGACGCCGGGGGCGCTTGCCGAGTATCTGCAGACGCCGCTCGTGACCAATGCGCGCAAGGCCGACGTCACCGACGGCAAGTTAAAGATCGAACGCGAGACCGATACGGGGTATCAAGACGTTATCGCGCCGCTGCCGTGTGTTATGACGACCGCGCTGACGTTCGGCGAGCCGCGCTACGCATCGCTCAAAGGCATCATGGGCGCGAAGAAAAAGACGATCGCCGCGCTCACGATTGCAGACCTGGGACTTACCGAGAACGTCGGTCAAGCCGGATCCAAGACGCAGCTGCTCGCTTTTGCGCCGCCGCCGGCGCGCGGCAAAGGCAAAGTAATCGAGGCGGCCGACGCTGCCGCGGGCGCACAAGCGATCTTCGATTTTCTCAAAGAGCGGAAACTCGTGTAAATGAAAAACGTACTCGTCTACGTTCAGCACAAGAGCGGCGCGACGCCGAAGGTCACCTTCGAGATGGCGACGCAAGCGCGCAAACTCGCCGATGCACTTGGCGGGAAGGCGTGTGCGCTCGTCGTCGGAGCGGGTTCATCGCAGCTTGCGCAAACGCTCAAGACCTATCCGCTCGACACGATCTATGTCAACGACGACGCCGATGTCGATACGTACCTGCTCGATCCCGTGGTCGACTATCTTGACGCGGCGGCAAGGGCCGTAGGTCCAGCGCTTATTCTCATCGCCAATACCTTAACCGGTAAAGATGTCGCTGGCCGTTTGGTCGGGCGCCTGGGCGCCGGGGTCTGCGCAGATGCCGTTGACTTCAAGCTCGAGGGCGGCAAGGTCGTCGCGGTGATGCCGAAGTTCGGTGGGGCCGCAATCACACAGTGCGAGCTGCTCGCTCGTGACTATGGCATCGTGACGGTGCGGCCCAACGCGTTTTCCGCGCAGGCGGCCGGCGCGGGTGCGGCGATACAAGCAATCGACAAGCCAACCGGCAAGAGCTACGCTGTCGTCGTCGAGAAAGACGTCGAGGAGAGCTCGGGCGAACTCGCGCTCGAGGAGGCACCTGTCGTTGTGGCCGGAGGCCGCGGTCTGGGTGGGCCCGAGCCGTTCGATACGTTGCTCAAACCGCTTGCGCACGCACTTGGCGGCGCGGTGGGGGCATCGCGCGCGGCTGCAGACGCGGGATGGGTTCCCTACAGCCTGCAAATCGGTCAGACCGGCAAGACGGTCAGCCCGAATCTCTACATTGCGGTCGGAATTTCGGGCGCGATACAACACAAGGTCGGCATGCGTTCTTCCGGTACGATCGTCGCCATCAATAAAGATGGACAGTCGCCGATCGCGGAATTCTCGGATCTGGTGGTTGTCGGCGATGCCTTCGCCATCGTCCCGGAACTTACAAAGCTCGTTCAAGCCGCCAAGTCTTAAATAGGATTTCGAACACGTTGAAACGCTTTAGTCTTCTGCTCACGATGTTCGTCGCGCTCGGCGCGGCGACGCTTGTTACGCAGCCCCACGCGCAAGCTGCGCTCTTTGGTAGCAAGGCTAGCCCCTCGCCGTCGCCGTCGCCGTCGGCGCTTCCGACCGCCTCGCCTGAACCGCCCGGTGTCGCCATTCCCAAGTTGCAAGAAAAGCTCAAGAAGAATCCTAACGACCAGGATTCGATGACGCTGCTCGCCGGACAGTTCTTGCAAATCGGACGGCCGGACCTCGCTGTGCAGCTCACGCAACATCTTCTGCAGATGGGCGACAAGAACGCACAGGTCTACTATCTCGACGGGTACGCGATGGATGCGCTCGGTCACGAGGACGTCGCGGTCAGCGACCTCGAAGCGGCCGAGAACCTCGACCCAAGCAACCTTGGCGTGCTGCAGCAGCTGGAGCAGCTCTATCTCAAGGCCAACCGCTTTACCGACGCGGAGCGCATTGCGAACCGCAGCGTCGTGCTGAACAAGGGCGATGCACAATCGTACGCGATGCTTGGCGCCGTCTACGCGGCCGAGCAAAAATTTGATGAAGCGCGCACGCAGTTCGAGCTTTCGGCGAGTAAAGACCCGAAGGCGCCGGATCCGATCATCCAGATCGCGCAGACATACGCAGCGCAAAACAACACGACGATGGCTCTGCAGCAGGTCTCGCGTGCGCTCGCGCTCGACCCCAAGAACGTGCAGGCGCTGGTGTTCAAGGCCGATCTTTACGCGCGACAGCATCTCGACCAGCAAGCCGCAGCAGCCTACGACGATGCGATCGTTGCGGCAACTGATGACGCGCAGAAGGTGCAGATCACCATTCGCAAAGCCGCCTACTTCGTGCAAGAGAAGAAGTTCTCGCAAGCCGAGAGCGTCTTTTTGCAAGGAATCGCGCAGTATCCGAAGGTTCCGCAGATCTACGTAGCCTACGGCGATTATTTGGCAGCCCAGAAGAACCTCGACAAAGCCAAAGCGCAGTGGCTGGCCGCGCTTGCGATCGACAATAGCGATACCGATGCGCTCAATAGGTTGGCGGAGTTGGCGATGCAGCAGCAGAAATACCAAGATGCGATCGGCTACCTCAAGCGTGTCACCGCAGTCCAACCCGATCCGAACGCATTTGCGCTGATGGGTCAGGCCTATTCATTCCTCCACGACTACTCCGCTTCCAAAGACGCGTGCAGCGCGAGCTTCAAGCTGCAGCGCACGCCGGAGATGCTTGGATGCATCGCCGGTGCCGACTTCGAGATGAAGAACTATAAGGAAGCATCGCAGATCTTCGACGTGCTCGACAACAACGCAAAGGGCTTCCTCGACCAACCCCAAAATGCGCAGCTGCTCTTCGTCGCCGGGCAGTGTTACGGGCGGACCAATCAGCGCGCAAAGGCGATCAACGCGTACAAGCGACTGCTGGCGAAGATGAAGCAGGGTACAAAAGATTACGCGAAGATCCAAGGGTACATCGCCGACCTGAACAAGCCGGCACCGGCGAAAAAACCATAGTGTGACCTAGGCGTTGAAAATCGTCTACGACGCGCTTTACGGCGACCATCTCCGCGACCTTGGGCATCCTGAATCGCCCGACCGCGTGGAGGTGGTCGCTGCGCGTTTGGCGCAGCGCGGGCTGACAAACGACCTCACCGCTCCGCGCGATGCGGGCGATCGCGAAATCGAGCGCGTGCATACACCGCGCTACGTTGAACTCGTGAAACGCGAAATCGGTGATCTTAGCGGACCGCGGTATCTTTCGACCGGCGATGTCGTGGTCGACGCGCGGACGCTCGATGTAGCACGTCGCGCCGCCGGCGGCGCAATCCACGCGATGGAGGCGGCGGTCCAGGGCAATACGCCGGTCTTTGCGCTCGTACGGCCGCCCGGACATCATGCCGAGTCGGCGCGCGGCATGGGGTTTTGCGTCTTTAACAACGCGGCGATCGCGGCGCGCGCGTACCAGGCGCAGGCCGGTGGCCGCGTACTGTTAATCGACTTCGATTATCATCATGGCAACGGTTCCGAGAATGTCGTCGGTGAAGGTTTGAGTTACGTCTCGACCCACGCGTCGCCGGCGTATCCGGGCACCGGCTACGAAAGCGCCGTCCTCGGCGACGACGTTCTGGTCAACGTTCCGCTGTCCGCTTCAGGCATTGCGACCGAAGCGTTCATCGCGATCTGGGAGCACTTGCTCGATCGCGTGGCAGCGTACGTGCGCCCCGATCTCATCGTTGCGAGCGCGGGTTTCGACTACGTTGCAGGCGATCCAGTCGGGGATCTCGGCGTCGACGTCAGCGCGGCTTCAGCGCTCGCGCGCGCGATCAACAGTACGGCCAAGCGCCATTGCAATGGTCGCGTCGCCTATGTACTCGAGGGTGGCTACGATATCGACGCGCTCACCGAGTCGATCGCGCAGGTAATCGAGGTCACCGATCGTGCGGAAACCGTGCCGAGCAGCGCGCAATTCGATGCCGTGCCCCAGGCGCAGCGCGATCTGCTTACAGCACTCGACGCGCGCTTTGCGCGCTGAGTTCCTCGAGCACCCGTAACGCCTCTTCGCCGCGGTCGATCGGTACAAAGATGTGGTCGTGATAGAAGGCACTGACGACGTTCGCGGCGATCGTGTGTTTGGCCAACGCAGCTGTTACGGCGGCGGTCAAGCCGACCGATTCGAGATCTGACTCGACGCGCAATGTTAGACGTCGCGACAGAAACGCAAACTCGAGGTCGTGCTCTTCGGCCACCGCGCGCTCAACGACGATCGTGACGCCTTCGGTCTCGCGAAACGCAAGCAGCGGCCGCACGTCGGCGATCGGAAAGGAACGGTCCACGCAACAAAAGACCCACTCGCGTGGGTCGAGAGCCGGTTTCATTGTGACGAGGAGCGTGGCTAAATCGCGTTCCGGCACGCGCTTAGGGTAACACACTCGCGCCGATTTTTTCTAGCTCAGCCAGACTCAAATCGCCAACCAGCGCGAAATGGCGATTTCCATCGGCCCACGCAAGCAACGTCGTCGGACCATCTTGGACGTAATGTGCCGGATGGTTGGCAACGTTGGTGGGCATCGCGTGGTAGCGGGAAAGATCGACTGCCGCATCTTTCTCGTTTTGAAAGAGCGACACGGTGCGGATGCCGTCGGAATAGAGCAGGTGCAGCGTCGGCACATTCTTGATCGAAACCACGTCGCCCGCGATCGGACTGAAGCCTTCGGGCAGATACTTGGGTTCGAGCGCGTTGAATCCGGCGTTCGAGATAACGTGCGCAACGTCGCTCGACTCCGTTCCCCGCGCCGCTCCATTGACACGATGCAACCCCGGCGGAATTGCGAAGACCGCCTGCGGAATCGTCCCGTCGAAACGAATTTGCTCCACTCGCGTCTGCGCGATGAGCGAACCGTTGCTCGCGAATTCTTGGCGCTCCAACATAATGTGCGTCGCCGTATCGATGAGCACGCGCATCGTCGTCTGGCCGGTGTACCGGTTGTTAAGGATCACGACGTCGACCGGTCGGCCGTCGAAGATTTCGCCCGGTGCGTAGACCGCATTATAGTTGGCCATGAGTACGCCGAAGTTGCCTTGCTCGGTGACCTGTTGGTCGACGTCCTCACCGTTTGTCACCACGACTTCCTCGCGCTTCACATCGATCGAGTAGGTCGTCGAGCCGCGGGTGATGATGGAGTCTCCGTAAAGCGCCTGCGGTGCCATGTACCAGCGGCGCGTCATATCGGGCGCGCGATGTTCCACACGGTAGACCTCCGCATCCGAACGCTCTTGGCCGATGCGCAACACGGCAATCTCGCCGACATAGGAAATATGTTGCGGCGCGCTCATTGCGTCGCGCAGCAGATCGGCGGGGGTAGGCGACGGCGTGGGGCTAGCGAGCGCCGCGAGGAAAAGCAGCGCGTTACTGAGTGCCATCCGCGTTCTCAGTGGTGAAGAGCGCGGCGGGGATGGCGTTTCCTTCGTTGAACGGCACGGCGCTGGTGACGGCGGCGTGATCGTCGAGGTAGTAGGCGGCATCGATCGTCGTACCGCTGTGATGGGCGCTCGAACCGTAGCCGATGAAGGCGGCGAGCACGAGCGCTGCCGCGATCGGCAATGCAACCGCGGGATGCAGCCACGCGAGAGCGCGCTGCGGCCACGACGGCGTGCGTTCGCCGGATTCAATTGCGGCCCACACGGCGTTGCGCACACCGGCGGGCAGTTCGCGTTCGGTCACGCGCGCGTAGGTGCGCAGCGATTCGGAAAGTTCGAGCTCGTCTTGATAGTGCGCGCGGCAGGCAGCGCAGCTCTCGAGGTGCTGCAAAAGCGCGGCATCCTCGCCCGGCGCGAGTTCGCCGTGCAGGTAGTCGATGAATAGTTCTTGATTCGGATGCGTGTTCATGATGTTCTTGGCGACGATTCGATGTATCGACGGAGTTGATGGCGAGCGCGGTGAAGGCGCGAGCGCACCGTTCCGATCGAACAGCCGACGATGTCGGCAATCTCCTGGTAGCTATATTCCTCTACGTCCGCGAGGACCAAGACCTGCCGCTGTTCGAGGGAGAGGGCGGCCAGCGCTTTCGACATGCGTTCGCTGAGCTGTCGCTCCACCAGATCTTCGATCGGAGCGGTTGCAAGCGGCTGCGCGCCCCCGTACCGTTGCGGGGCATTGTCCTCGGGGATCTCTTCCTGATAACGGCCTTTCCGGCGCCGAAGTTCATCGCGGTGCAGATTCGTGATGATCCGGTAGATCCACGAAAGGAAGGAGGTGCCTGGCTGAAAGCTGCGCCAGGCCCGATAGACCCGAATGAACGCCTCCTGGCTCAAATCACGGGCGTCCGCCTCGTTGTGGGTGAGCCGCAGCGCGTAGTTATAGGTCGCCTTGCCATACTCGGCGATCGCGCGCTCGAGAAATGCAGACTGCTCGGGGGAGGGCGGGTCGAACGGCTTGCGCGGCGCGGCCATCACGCGGAGTTACGAGAAGCAGCGCTCAAGCCCCGCCTGAGAAAAGGCGCGAGCCGGGGTCAGAGTCTACGAGGTGCGCGGCCAAAGTACACGAGCTACTATCCACAACGACACCGCGACGACGATCGTGATCAGCAAAAACAAACTGATCTCGAGCGTCACGATGCCGGCGAATTGACTGCCACCGCAGAGCGCAACAACGCTTGCGATCAACGAGAGTTTGAAGCGTTCGAAGGGATTACTGGCCATGCCCTCGACCGCGCGTGCTTCGGCGGCGACGCCGTTGGGATCCCAACCGGCCGTATCGACGACGTAGGCGACGCGTCCGCGCGGCGTCACGACAAAGAGTTTGTCGCTGTGAATGTAGCGCGCGCTGTCGGTTTGCAGCGAGGAGATACCGAATTCGTCGAGCACTTGCTCGATCGTGGATCCGGTTCCGGTGAGCAGCGTCCAGCTCGCGGGATGTTGGTCGAACTGCTTCCCGTACGCGCGTAGCACCGCAGGAGAATCGTACGGCGGATCGAGCGTCATCTCGACCAGCGCAAAGTGTGCCGGATCGAGCATGCGCTGCAATTGCGTGTATTTCGAGCTGATCGCGATGCACACGTCGGTGTCGGGGCACCGCGTGAAGATAAAGGACAGCAGCATCGTCTTGCCCTTAAAAGCGTCGGCAAGCTGTACGCGACGTCCGTCTTGATCGATCAGCGTCGCGCGCGGAAGCGGCTTTCCGACGTCGACCGGGACGACGCGGCCCGCGTTGGGCAAGCCGGCAACAAACGCCGGTGCAGCGACCGGCTCGCGTAGCGTCCATGGCTGCGTCGAGCGATCGAGGAACGCGTCGACGCCGGTGCCTGCGCGCAGCACCAGCCCAGGCGCTAGGGCATAGCGTCGGGTCTGCGCCGGCAGCGTGCGCGTAATCGGCGCGTTGCGCAACACCGCCGCGCTCTTGCCGATCGGCGCGACGACCACGCCATGAAACGGTAAGAGGCCTGCCAGCAAAAAAGCCGGGATCATCGCAGCAGCGTCGCCAGATCGGCAGCAAAGTCGTGCTGCGGATCGTCGTCGTTGTGAATCATGCGCTGGTTGCCGTTGCGGTCGATGAGAAAGGTAAACGCGCTGTGCGCTTCGTCATAGTTAGTGCTGCCGCCGGGGCCGGGAAGTTTCTTAGACCACACGTGGTAGGCATTCTCGACCGCGGCAATCTGCTCCGGCGTTCCGGTGAGTCCCACGATCTGGGCTCCCGAGAATCGGCGGATGTACGAGTGCAGGACGGGCGGAGAATCGCGCTGCGGGTCGATGGTTACGAACGCGATCTCCGCGTCGCCGGCATTCGCACCGTCGGCGCGCAGCGAGGCCGCAAGCTTTGCAAGCGTATCCGGACAGGTGTCGTCGCAGTGCGTAAAGCCAAAGAATAGCGCAACGACCTTCCCTCGCTGCTCCGCGAGCGTCCACGGCGTACCAGTATCGCTGGTCAACGTAAAGTCGGGAGAGCTGACTCCAAGATGCGCGCAGCCGACGAGCAACGTGCCCGCGAAGATGAGCGCCATAAGCCGTTTCATCAGGATCCGGGGCGCAAGATCGTCTGCACCGTCATCCACACGCCGAGCACCACAATGACGGCTGAGAGCGAGAAGGTAATCGCGTTGCCGAGCAAGCTGTTGCGACGGTCGCCGATCACGCGCTTGTCGTTAACGAGCACGAGCAAGAAGACGAGCACGATCGGGAGCACGAAGCCGTTGAAGGCCTCGACGTAGAGCGTGATCGCGATCAGCGGAAGATTCGGAATCAGCACGATCGCAGCCGCCACCACGACGCAGGCCACGTAGAGCGCCGTGAAGCGCCGGGCGCGCAGGCCGTCGTTGAGCGAACAACGCCAGCCGAATGCTTCGCCAAACGCCCACGAGGTCGCAAGCGAGACTACGAACGCGCCGAGCATCGAAGCGCCGATCAGGCCGACTCCGAACGTCACGCCGGCAAAGCGTCCGACCAGCGGCTGGAAGGCCAGTGCAGCGTGCGCTGCGTCGGTAACTTGAATGTGATGCACGAACAGCGTGGCTGCGGTCGTGATAATGATCGCCGCCATAATCCCCTGCGTGAGCACCGCGCCGAGCCCCGTATCGAAACGTGCGAAACCGAGATCCTTGGTTGTGAGCCCTTTGTCAACGACGGCACTTTGCTGATAGAAGATCATCCACGGCATGATTACGGCGCCGATGTTCGATGCGATCAGCATCAAATAGCTGTAGTCGTTCAAGGGCTGTTTGCCGAAGATGCCTTGCATGACGATATCGTGCACCGGCGGATGCGCGGCGAACGCCGCCGGAATAAAGAGCAATTCGACGGCACACAGCGCAAAGGCAAAAAACTCGGCGCGCTTGTACGATGCCGTGAAGATGACGACAATCAGGAGCAGCGTCGCTAAGATAACCAGAGGCGCGGGTGGCAGCCCGAAGATCAGCGCGGCGCCGGCGATACCAGCGAACTCCGTGACCAACGCCGCAACGTTGGTGATTAGCATCGTCCCGAGCGAGACCCACGCCCACCCGAGTCCGTAGTGCTCCCGAATCAGTCGCGCGTGGCCTTTGCCCGTGACCGTGCCCAAACGTACGGTCATCTCTTGCACGACAAAGAGTGGCACAATCAATAGTAGCTGCAGCAAGATGAGTTTGTAGCCATACTGTGCACCAGAGACCGATGCAGTGGTAACGCTGCCCGCCTCGGTATCGGCGAATGCGACGATCAACCCCGGACCAGTAACAGCCAAAAAGCGCAGAATCAACCTCCAGAGCGAACCGCTGGGCCCGGCGGTGGCTGCGGGGGTTTCAAGGGTGGCCATGAATACTGTTAGGTTAGCCTAATTTACTCTTCGCCCTCTGCACGAAAGGTCGCGACTCTCAATGGCGGTTGCACTCGCGCGCTTGCTGCTCGGCGCGCTCCTGGTCTGGACGGGTGCGGCAAAGGTCGGCCATCCCGAGGCGCTCGCCTCGGCGATTGCCGGCTTTCGGTTGCTCCCCTCGGCGGTCGTGGCACCGCTCGCGGTGATCTTGCCCTATTTCGAAATACTGCTCGGGCTGTACCTAATCGCCGGACTCTTCACGCGGATCGCCGGGTGGGTGGCCGCTGCCCAGTTTCTTGTGTACGCGGGAGCAATCGCATCAGCGGTACTGCGCGGCATTCCCGCGAACTGCGGCTGCTTTGGTCCCGGCGATGCGGCGGTCGCGGATTGGCCCCACGTTGCGTTCGATCTGGCCTTAGCCGCTCTTGCGATTTTCATTGCCTTGCGCGCACCCGGCGCGTTCGCTCTCGATCGGAGATTCCGTCCTCGATGAATCAACGCGTGCTCGCCATCATCTCTGCTGCCGTGCTCGTTGCGCTCGTTGCCGGCGGTATTCTCTACGTGAAGCTGCGCCCATCGCAATTGCAAAACGCGTCAAGCGCTCCGGTAAACGCCCCGTTGCTCACGGGCGCGAAAGCTCCCACGTTCACGCTGCCGACAACCGCCGGCGCGTTCGATCTCGCCACGGTGAGCAAGCCGGTGCTGATCGAGATCTTTGCTACGTGGTGTCCGCATTGCCAACGCGAGACGGCGGTGATGAACCAGCTCTTTGCAGCGTACGGAAAGCGTGTGATGTTCCTGGCTGTCCCCGGCAGCGACACGGCGATGGACGGTGCGTCGCCGGCATCGCAACTCGACGTGCTTAACTTCGCGCTCAAGTTCAACGTGAAATACCCGGTCGCCGTCTACGATCCGAACTTGACCGTTGCCAAGGAGTACCTCAAAGGCGGCTACCCGACGATTGCGATCGTCGATCGCAACAAGAACCTCGCGTATTACAACAGCGGCGAGATTCCGTATCAGGAACTCGCCGCCGCACTCGACAAGGTTTTGCGTTAGTCAGCTGGCGGGAAGGCGTAATTGGGCGGCGGGACCGGTTTGCCCACTTCAAGCACGATCTGCTGATGTGAGAGCAAGGGAATCATCCGCAGATCGCCGTCATAACGCGTGCCGTTTACATAGGCAATCACCGGCCCTTTGAGTCCGGCGACGTTATCGCGCGCGAGCGGCTGCCCCCAAATATCGAAGAACATCCCGAGATTGAATCCGGCGCTGCCTTCCGGTTGCACGACCGGCGACTCCACGTGAATGATGCCGTCCATCGCGTGCGTGTGAATCCAGTAGAGACAACCGGGTGGCGGAGCTGCCGAGCCGCCGACGAGCCGCGGGACTGCGATTTGCGTGCCATTATAGAAGATAGCCAAGTGCGTGTGGATGTGCAGCGTGCCGTACTCCATCCCACCGCACGTGATGTTGTCGACGGGTTGGCCTTGGCCGCCATTCAGCGTGTCCACCATGCCGTTCTTCGCGGGCGTAAACGTCGGCTTGCCTAACGTCTCGCCATCGGCTAACTGAATTGGCTTCGGCGTCGGCACGGACGATGAAGCCGGCGTCGGTGTTGCATAGGCAGCCGCGAGGCGTCGCTGGTTAAACCAATTCATGGTGGCGAAGATCGCAATAACGATCACGACTAGCGCCGCTGCGCTGAAGTATACAACCGTCATGGGGTCGCGGCGTTGCGGTGGCGTCGAGCCGCCCCGCGTTTGACGGCGGCGTTCGGAACGGGAGTTTGACATCGGGCCTCGTTACAGGACGGAGAGCGTTTCTTGCGCGGGGTCGAGGATACGCGCGGGAACCAGATAGTTCGACACGTAGTCGCTGACCGCATCCGCAAGCGGCGTAACCGGTGCCGTGTATCCGCATGCGCGGAGTCGATCGATTCGCGCCTGCGTAGAATACTGGTATTTCGGTCGCAAAAGTTCCGGCATATCGATGAACTCAATCTTCTCAGGCAAGCCGAGCGCTTTGAAAATCGGCCGTACCAAGTCGAGCCAGGTCTGTGCCTGACCCGAGCCGACGTTCACCAAGCCGGCGGCATCGCTCTGCGCGACGGCAAGTGTCATCTCCACGGCATCCTTGACGTAGATGAAGTCGCGACGCTGTTCGCCATCGCGGAACTCCGGGCGGTAGCTCTTAAAAAGGTTGACGCCGCCGCCCGCGCTGATCTGCTCGTAGGCTTTGCAGACAACGCTGCGCATGTCGCCCTTGTGGTCTTCATTGGGGCCGAAAACGTTGAAATACTTCAGCCCCACAATGCGATCGCTGATGCCCGTGCGCTGCGCGTACAGATCGAAGAGTTGCTTCGAGTACGCATACATGTTGAGCGGACGGAGCGTATGCAAATCGATCTCGTCCGAGAGATTGTGCTCGAGTGCGCCATAGGTCGCTGCGGAGGAAGCGTACACAAAGCGCACGTCGCGCTCGACCGCCCACTGCGCGAGCGCCTTCGTGTACTCATAATTATTGCGCATCAGATAGTCGGCGTCGCGCTCGGTCGTCGAGGAGCACGCGCCCAGATGGAAGACCGTGCCGAATGAGCCGAATGCGTCAGGGCGCTCGTCGAGCGCCGAGATGAAGTCGTCGGCATCGACGTAATCGGCAAATCGCAGCGGAACGAGGTGGCGCCACTTCTCTGACTCATCGAGGCGATCGACGGCGATTATATCGTCGATGCCGCGCCGGTTGAGCGCCCAGATGAGGGCGCTCCCGATGAGGCCGGCGGCGCCGGTAACGACGATAGAGCGTGCTGACAGATCGTGCATATGCGAAGCCGCCTATTCACCCGTAGAAAACCTTGAGTCCTCCGCCCGCAAGGAATTGCGAACCATTCGCAAAACAGTCGATAGGATATGCGAATTATTCCCAAATTCTGCCTGGTTGCCTTGCTCGGCTTGTACCTGCCCCTCGTGGCTCAAGCCGCGACGAGCGCGTTTCTCTCCGGAACCGTGATCCAGGGGGGTAAGCCGGTTGCCGGCGCCCAGGTCAGCGCCAGCGGCAACAACCGTAGCTACACGACCACGACGGATAAGCGGGGTCACTTCGCATTTCCGCCGTTTGGAGTGGGCACCTACAGCGTCGAGGCGAGGCTTGCCGACGCGCACGGATCGGCGCGGGTCGATGTGGGCAACGGCGGTGCTTCCGTTACAATTCCAATCGGGCTGCGGGAAATCACCGCGGTCGTCTCAACTGCGGGAACCAGCGGTATTTTACGCGGCAGCGGCAGCGACGTGACGCTCAATCACACGCAACTCACCGAGATGCCGTATAACAACAGCTTCTCCGAGATGGAGATTCAAATGCCGGGCGCAGTGCGCGGAGCGAACGGCGTCGTGCACATCAACGGCGATCACGGCGTTATCAACTATCAGCTCGACGGCGTCGCGCTGCCACAAGAACTCAATCGCGACATCGGCGGCGAGATCAACCTCAACGATCTCTCGTTCATCGATCTGATCGAGGGCGCGTACCCGGCACAATACGGATTGCGATTCGGATCGGTCTTCAATATGGCGACCCGTGCCGGAACCGGACCGGCCGGCTTCGATGGAAATGCCTCGTACGGCTCGTACGGTACGGTCAACACGACGATCGGCTATCACTCGCCGCTCGGCGGCGGTGGCGGGTACGACATCGCGTTCAGCGGGATGCAAACCAATCGCGGGCTCGATCCGCCCGACTTTGATTCGCCGCACAACAGCGCGAGCTCGTTCAACCAGTTTGCTCGCTTCACGCTTCCGACCGGAACGAACAACTTCACGAACGTGACGTTCGTGCACAGCTATGGGACGTTTCAGATCCCGAGCGACGTGCAGTTCGGAGAGCCGGCCAGCACCGACGACAACGAGAATCAAGAAGATACGTTTCTCGCCGTGCAGTTTCACCATGCGATCGGCGACACCGGCTCGTTTAATTTTGGTCCGGCGTTCAAGTCGTCGCGCATCCAAGATTTCGGCGACCCCGAGAACGACTTCATCTACGGCGAGGCGCTTAATGTCACACCGCCGCCCTATGGCAACGGCGGTACGAGCACCGACTGCGCCGATGCGATGAGCAATCCGGACTCCTATCTGCCGACGACGTGTGGATACTCGCTAGCCGACGACCGCACCGCGCTCGATTACATCATGCAGGCCGACTTCACGCGCAACTACGGGCGGCACACATTTGCGGCGGGCGCGACCTACGATGCGAGCCGCGTGCTCAAATACTACGCGATCACGCTCCAGCCGAACAACTTCCTGGCGCCGATTCTTACGCCCGGAACGCCGGATGCGCCGACGACCGTTGTCGATAACGCGCCAAACATCGCGAACACATATACATCGTATGCACAGGATAGCTGGCGCATGAGCAACCTGTGGGAAGCCGACTACGGGCTGCGCTATGATTACTTCAATATCAAATCAACCTCATTCGCTGAGGGCTTCGGCGCCTTCAGCCCGCGGCTGAAGATCACGCGTTTCTACGGGAACCGCGCGAGCCTCTATGCGTACATCGGACGCTTCTTCGAGCCGTTCTCATTCGAAAACGTCAGCCCGGAGGCCGCGCAATTGCTCAACCTGCCACTGCAGCCGACCGTTGCGCAGTTCGATCTCAAGCCCGAACGCGACACACAGCTCGAACTCGGCGGCCATTTGCCACTCGGCCACGGCGATCTCGGCTTCCGCGTCTGGCAGAAAAACGCCAACGATCTCATCGACGATACGCAAGTCGGCGTGACCGCTCTTCACCAAGATATCAATTATACGCTCGGGCGCCTGTCGCAAGAAGCCCTTACCTATACGCAACCGCTGCCGCGCGGCGGACGCGCGTACTTCTCATTCGCGCACGTCAACTCGTTCAACAGCGGATGCGAGACGCAGCTGTTGGCGCCGTGTTTCGGGGCTCCGACCGGCTATACGCCGGCCGATCACGAGCAGCGCTACAGTGTCGCAGGCGGCGCGTTGCTACGTGACAAACGCGACGGTTGGTTTTCGATCGATGGAGAGTACGGCAGCGGGCTGTCGTCGGCCGTCTGCCCGGCAGATACCCCCGGCTATTGTAAGCAGACGCCGCACACGATTTTCAACCTCGAGAAGGGCATAGCGATAGCGCCGAAGACCGCGCTGACCTTCGACATTCAAAATGTGCTAAACGATCGGTACTATGTGACGTTGCTGAACGCGCAGGGGAACCATTATGCTCCCCCGCGCGCTTTCAGCATGGGCGTCCGTTTTACGCCCTAGAACGGTTGCGTGAAGCGCAACAGGAACGTACGCGAATTCGCGATCTGCGTCGTATTGAAGCCGTTCGCGATTTTTATCACGTACTGGTGGTTGAGGAGATTGAGCACCTGAAGCGTCACGCCGAGGCCGTGTGAATCGGGGCCCTTACCCGGCACGACGCTGCGCCCGGCGCTGAAGTCGAACGTGGTGTGCGCGGGCAACGTCCCACTCAAGCTGGCGCCGTTCGCGTTCTCGAACTGCACCGGGAAACCGCTGCCGTAGTTTCCTTGCAGCGTCGCAAACAACGCGCGATGATTGCCGAAGTACGCGGTGTATCCAGCCGTGGAAGTTACGGTTTCCGAATGGTCCTCTGGGCTCAGTTGCGCGGGCGACGAGATCGGCAATCCGGCGTTGACGTCCGGCGGGAATAAGAAGGTCGAGCCCGAGATGCCGCCGGCGAGGGATTCGGAGATGGTTCCGGTCAGGAACCAGTTGTTGCCGTTGGCTTGACGATCTTGCAGCCGGATCTCCAGGCCCTGATTGTGGCCGATCGCGTTATTGAATACGGCAAAGAGCGGCGTATTGAGTAACTGCGTGGTGTCGAGAATATTTACGACGTTCTTTTCGAAGAGATTTGCCCAGCCCACCAGATTGTGGCCGAACGTGTGTTGCATGCCGATCTCGTAGTAGCTGTCCATTTCGGGCTGCAGGTCATAGGGTGGTGCCGTGCTGGCGCAGCCGTTCTGCGCGGCGAAGATCGCGCAGGCCTGACGCACGTCCTCGAGGAGCGGCGCTGCATAGTAGCGGCCATAGAACATATGGTAGACGTTTTTGCTACCGTCAGAGACGTTGATGCCGATGCGCGGTTCGATCATGTAACCGCTAGTGTAGCCGGTCGAGTGATCGTAGCGAAGGCCGTAGTCAAACGCGACATTTTGCGACGGCTGCCATTTGTCTTGCGCGTAGAGGCCGATCTGCGAGCCGGGTTGTGCTTGCGATGAACTCGCGGCGAAATAGCCGAGCGGATAGCCGTTGGCGGGCGTTGCCGGAATTGCCGGCGTCGTGTTGCCGGGTAGGTTGCAGTCCACGTAGGCGCACGCATACGTCTGCGAACCTTCCGAGTTCTCGCGGTTTGCGTCGATGCCGACTTTCCATGTGTGATGCGCGCTCGTACGCAACTCTGAGACGCGCAGGCCCAGGTAGTTTGCGTAGGTGTAGTTTTGAAGGCCGACGTTGTTGATGAAGTTCGGCGTCACACCGTCGGCGTTGCAGTCGGGATAGTTGTCGGGATCGCCGGCGGGCGAGCAGCCGAAGTTCGGGCCCATGCCCTGCACATCGGCGCCGAGATCGCCGTTATAGTTCACGCGCGTCGATCGCACCCACGGGATGAACTGGAAGACGCCGTTGCCGTCCTTCGAGACCAGCGTGAAGTTAAGGTTGGCAAAACGGTCGTACTCGAGCTGTGTGTCGTCGGTTCCCGGAATCGCATAGATCGGATCGTTTGGATTGTTCGGATCGACGTTGATCGGGATCTGATATTGTGAGAATTGATTCGAAAAGTCGGCGGCAAGCGTTGCGCGATCACTGAGTTTTGATACCCAGCGCAAAAACTGGTCGCTGGACGAACTGTCATCGTGGATCGGTTGGTAGGTCGGTGCATCCAAACCGCGGCTCGTGCTCGAACTGTTCAAACTCAAGAACAGTTCGTTATTGCCGAAGCGCGAGACGGTGTCGAGCTCACCCACGGCCTGTGACTGGCTGCCGGCGCCGCCGGTGATCGTCCCGTAGGTTCCGGCGGGAATATTCAGGAAGCGATCGGTGACGATGCTGACGACGCCGCCCATGCGGTCGCCGCCGTACTCGGCCGGAATCGCCCCGGTGAAGATCTCGAGCGAGTCGATCGTTTTGGGATCGATGATTTCCGCAAAGTTCGACGTTGTTGCGAGGGGAAGCGGCGCACCGTCGACCTCGTAGGTCACGCCGTGAAAGCCGTTGATGACGGGTTCGTTGTATGAGAATGAGACTACGCCGGGAACGGTCGCAATCAGGCGATTGAGACTATTGTTGACGGGCGAGGCTGCAAGCTGCTTTTGATCCATCGTCGTGGTCGCGACCGGCGAGCCGCTCACGCCGGCCATTGCGTTCGTGGACGTTACGACGATCGTTTTGAGCACGTCGAGATTCACGACGGAGACCGCGTCCTCGACAACGTCGACGTCTTGGGTCTTGTCGGTCGCGCCGTCAACGTGCACGGTCAAGAGGTAGCGGCCGAAGGTAACAGTCGGAAACGAATACTCTCCACGATTGTTCGTCTTGGCCGTGTAGAGTTGGCCTTGGCCGGTGAGCGTGACCGTTGCGCCCGCTTTGGGCGTGCCAGATTGGGTAACGACACCGCGCACGATTCCAGTTGCTGCGGCAAGCGCAGGCGCGGTGGAAAAAAGCATACACGCGGCAATCGCAGCCGCGATCCATCGGGACATGGGGACTCCTCTGAAGTGTGTTAAGTGATGCTAGACGGGGAGAAGCATCACGCCCGGCGGCGGTCGGGCAAAGCGCCGGTAGACGAAATCGATCCGGCGCGCAGAGGAGACGTGTTCGAAGCGACGGCTGTAGGTAACCGGCCGGCGGGCGAACGTGAGATGAACGATCGTAAATACAATCGCGGCGACCGTACGGACGAACCATCTCGCCGCGAGTGCAACGAGTACGGCTGCGGCGGCGAGGCAAACCAAGATCACGAGGAGCGGCGCACGCATCGCGTGCTCCGGCTCGATGCTCTCGATAGCAGCGAACCACATGGTCGCGCTGACAAACAGGCTTTCGACGCCAGGGACGAGCGGCCGCAGGGCGGCGGCCAGGATCGATCCGTCAGTCTGGCGCCCGGCTCCAAGCCAAGCCAGGGCGCCCACGACCGCGACGAAGGCTCCTATGCCGCCAAGGGCGAGGAGTTCGAGCGTCAGGTGGTGCGCGCCACCCGCCACGTGGGAGCCGCCGTAGCTGGCCGTGTGGGCCAGAAGGGCGGCAAGCAACCCAAGCGAGGCAGGGGACAGCAACTGCTGGAGTCTCACGATTGTTACCATTCTACACGAGCCGCAGGGTGTGCCTGGAGGCCGCGTCGTATCAGGTGGGCCCGATCATGAATAACCGTCAACCCTTGGAGAACGCTGACACGGTCAGCCTCGTGTGCGCGCTGCTGGTGCGCTTCCCCGAACTGGCTTCGATTCGCTCGATGCCGGCCGAGGGCAGCGTGCGGTTGACGTTTGCGCTGCGCACGCGCCTCAACAAGCGCGAGCAAGCGGCGATCGCCGAGACGATCGACGATCATGTCAACGGGTATCTCGCGCTTGCCAAGGATGAGGCGCACGTGCTTCGCACCGAGTGCGACGGCGATCGTACCACCACATTCATGCACGTGACCCGCGATAGCGAGACCTTCTCTAAGGAAGAGCTCGAGGTGCTGGTCGCGCTTTTGCGGGATCGCTATCCCGATGCGCTGGTCCGCAATCCGCAGCCCGAGGATCACCTCGACGCGGACCCGGCAGCACAAGATGAAGCCGCGCTCTACGCGATCGAGGCGCTCCGCGATCCGACGCAGTCCAAGAGTCTGGTCGGCTTTCGCGAAGAGGCGCGCGTCCTGGTCTACTTCTTAAAATCGCAACGGAAAGCGAAGGCGTCGTCTCGCCGCTGACTTCTCTTAATCTACTGTTGATCGGCGACGTGGTCGGTTCGCCCGGCCGCGACACGCTCAAGCGCTGTCTTGCGCTCGTGCGCGATCAACACGACATTCACGGCTGCATCGTCAACGGTGAGAATGTTGCCGGGGGCTTCGGCCTGACCGCGCAGACCGCCGATGAGCTTTTTGACATCGGTGCGGACTTCATCACCAGCGGCAACCACATCTTTGATAAGCGCGACTTCAAAACATACCTGGACGCGAGTGACCGCGTCGTGCGTCCGGCTAACTACCCGCCGGGCACGCCGGGCCGTGGCTTCGGCACCTTTGTTGCCGACGGTACGACGGTTGGCGTGCTCAACGTGATGGGACGCACGTTCATGCCGCCGGTCGACGATCCGTTCCGCGTGGCCGATGCGCTCGTCGATGAACTGCGTGCGACGACGCCGATCGTCATCGTCGACGTGCACGCCGAAGCTACCTCGGAAAAGGTCGCGCTCGCGCGGTACTTGGATGGACGCGCGTCGGCGATCTACGGCACGCACACGCACGTCCAAACCGCCGACGAGCAGATTCTTCCGGGCGGCACCGCTTACATTACGGATGTCGGCATGACCGGACCGATCGACGGCGTGATCGGGATGGAACAGGAAGCCGTGCTCGAGCGCTTCCTCAGCGGAATCTCCGAGCGCTTTAACGTGCAAAAGACGGGAAACAAACAGTTCTGCGCGGCGGTCGTACGCATCGACCGGTCGACCGGACGGGCGACCGAGATCAAGCGCGTCTTCCTCCGCGGGATCGCGTGAGGCGCCGGCCGTGATCGTCGACTTTCACAGCCACACGTCGCAGAGCGACGGCACGCTCACCCCGCAAGAACTCTCCGACTTCATGGGCGAGCGCAAGGTCGAGGTGTTTTCGATCAGCGATCACGACACGCTGAGCGCATACGGCAAGTTCACGCCACCTCCGGGAGCTACCGTCGTCACCGGCGTCGAGATCAATACGACGTATCGTGGCAACGAAGTCCACCTGCTCGGATATGGCATGCCGGCGGATGACCCCGGGCTGCTCGCAACGATCGAGCGCAACCGCGATGCGCGACGCGTGCGCGCGCAACGCATGGTCGATCAATTGCAACGCGCCGGCTATGGCATTACCTATGACGAGGTGCTCAAAGAAGCACCGGATGCGCAAGCAATCGGGCGTCCGCACGTCGCCAAAGCGCTGATTGCCAAGGGTCTCGTTCCTGACATCGATTGGGCTTTCCGCAATCTGTTGCGGACGGGCATGCCCGGCTACGTCCCATCGCTGCACATTACGCCGCAGGAAGCGATCCAGTCGATCACCGCGGCGGGCGGTGTGCCAGTATTAGCGCATCCCGGGCGATTGAAGGATCGCATATTGATCGATGAACTCGCGCCGAACGGCCTGCGCGGACTCGAAGTGTTCTATCCGCTCCACGATGTGCAAGACGTGCGGGTCTTTCGTGACCTCGCAAAACGCTACGGGCTCGTGATGACTGCAGGCATGGACTTTCACGACATTCGCTATCACACGCGCGGTGTCGGCATCGACGTCGAACGCGATGACATCAGTCCGTTTCTCGACCTAATTATGTAGTAGAGGCACTCGCGTGCGCGCGTCTAAAATCGCCGCATGTGGAGTTATAAGCGCTTTGCCCTGATCGCTATATCGCTGGCGATTGTTGCCGTTCCGGCTACCGCGCAAACTGCTGCGCCGACCGCGCAAACCGTAATGCGCGCGTTGCACTGGCGCAACGTCGGTCCGGGAATCGGGGGACGCTCGGTTGCGATCGATGCCGTACCCGGTACGCCGTTTACGTTCTATTTCGGCGGTGTCGATAGCGGCGTCTGGCGCTCGACGAATTACGGCCTCACCTGGACGAACATTTCGGACGGCCAACTCAACGCTTCCAACAGCATCGGCGCGCTGGCGGTCGCGCCTTCGAACGCGAACGTCATATATGCCGGTACGGGCGAGGCCGACATCCGCAACACGTTTATTACGGGCGACGGCGTCTACAAGACGACCGATGCGGGCAAGACCTGGCGCTATGCGGGCCTCAAAGACACGCACACGATTGCCAAGATCCTCGTCGATCCACACAACGCGAACGTGGTGTACGCAGCGTCGATGGGCCACGTCTATGCAAACAACGCCGAGCGCGGCATCTTCAAATCGACCGACGGCGGCGCGCACTGGAGCAAGGTGCTCTTTATCAACGACGCGACCGGTGCAATCGACGTCGTGATGGACAACTCGCACCCGAACACGCTCTATGCGGCGATGTGGCAGGCATCCCGCACCGCGTGGGGACTGAACTCCGGCGGTCCCGGCAGCGGCCTCTACAAGACGACCGACGGCGGAGCCCACTGGACGAAGATCTCCACCAACGCCGGTTTCCCGAGCGGCGTGCTCGGCCGCATCGGTGTGAGCGTCGCGCAAAGCAACCCGAAGATCGTCTACGCGATCGTGCAAGCAAAAGAGGGCGGCGTCTTCCGCTCGGACGACGGCGGCGCGCATTGGAAGCGCGTCAACGCCAGCATGGAGATGCGGCAGCGCGCCTTCTATTATATGGCGATCTACGCCGACCCGACCGACCCCAACACGATCTACGTTCCCAATGCACGGTTCTTCGTCTCGCACGACGGCGGCAAGAACTTCAGCCTCTTGCGTCCGCCGCACGGCGACAATCACATCGTGTGGATCGATCCACACAATCCGAAGATCATTCTCGAGGGTAACGACGGCGGTGCAACCGTTTCGGTCGACCGCGGAGAAACGTGGAGCAGCGAGCACAACCAACTCACCGCGCAGTTCTACCATCTCGCGCTCGACGAAGCATTTCCGTTCAATATCTACGGCGCGCAGCAGGACGAGGGTTCGTTCGAAGGGCCGAGCGCGTCGTCGAGCGGCGTAATCCTCACGACCGATTGGAAGCGGACGGCGCTTGGCGAGAGTACGTTCATCGCGCCGCAACCGGGCAATACGAACGTCGATTACGGCAGCGGGTATTTCAGCATCATGATGCGGCACGATGCCGTAACCGACGAGTACAACAGCGTCAGTCCGTATCCGCTCTACCGCGAAGGTGCGAGTTCGGGGGAACTCGAGGACCGTCTCGCCTGGACGCATCCGATTATCTTCTCGCCGGTCGATCGCAAAGAGTTGCTGGTCGGCGCGCAGTTCGTGCTGAGCAGCACCGACTACGGCCAAACGTGGAAGAAGATCAGCCCCGATCTCACCCGCAACGATAAGAAGAGCGAAGCGGCCAGCGGTGGCCCGATCGACGTCGATGCGTCGAGTGCCGAGGTGTATCCGAATATCTCCGCGCTCGCGGTCTCGCCGCTCGACGGCGACGAAATGTGGGCGGGCTCGGTCGACGGCCTCGTGCATCTGACTACCGATCACGGCGGGACGTGGAGTGCAATCACGCCACCGGCGCTGCCGCAGTGGGCCGAGATCACCTCGATCGAACCGTCGCATACGGACAAAGGCACGGCGTATTTGACGGCCTCGCGCTATCAATATGACGACTTCCATCCCTACATCTATAAGACGACCGATTTCGGGAAGACGTGGACGTCAATCGGCGGTGGCCTCCCCGCCGATCAGTACCTCTATACGGTACGACAAGACCCCGACGCTCCCAATCTGTTCTTCCTCACGACCAAGAGCACGGTTTACGTCAGCTTCGACGGCGCCGCGCACTGGCAGCCGCTGACGCTGAACCTGCCCAACGTGCAAGTGCGCGACGTCGCGATCGACACGCGCGAAGGCAAGGTCGTTGTCGCAACGCACGGGCGCTCGATGTGGGTGCTCGACAATCTCGCATTGCTCGAACAGATGACGCAACCGGCTTCGACGACCGCGAACGGCGCGGTGCTCTATGCGCCGCAGCACGCATGGCTCACGCACGCGTACGGCGCGCCGGCGTTCGGTGGTGCAGCCAACGTCGCCGGCAACGGCGAGAATCCGCCGTTCGGCGCAACCGTGATCTTCTACGTCCCACGCTCGTACAACGGCGCGACGCCGATGTCGCTCACCTTCAAAGACAGCGCCGGCAACATCGTGCGTACGTTCCCGCTCCACTTCGTGCGGCATCGCGCAAAGCCCGAACCGCCGAGCGAGCGTTATCATCCGACCGAAGATCGTGAACACGCCTATGCTCGTCTCACGAGCATCACGCGGGGGATGAACGTCTTCCAGTGGGATCTGCGCTATCCCGATGCCGTCGAGGTCACGGGCTTCGAACCGTCCGGTTCCGGCGGCGGCCTCGAGGATTCGCTGCTTGGGCCGCAGATCGTTCCCGGCCGTTACACGGTCACGCTCGACTTCGGCGGCGCAACGATGTCGCAACCGCTCGTCCTCACGCTCGATCCGCGCAGCACGGCAACAGCGGACGACCTCGCGGCACGGCGCGATCTCGGGTTGAAAATCCACGCGCTGCAAGACGCGCTCGATCGCACGGTTAACGATGCAGTCGCAGCACGTGCAAAAACCGCTCCCGGAAGCGCAGCTGCGGCGCGGCTCGATGCGGCGATCGGCGCAGTCGTCGATCTCGTGCACCCGCAGGCCGATGAAGGCTCGTTGCTCTACGAGTCGCGGCTACGCAACTTCATCGCCTACCTCAACGCCGAGGTCGACACGGGGTACGTGCGTCCAACGGCCGCCGAGTACGCGATCTTCGATAGGCTTAGCGGCGACGCCGCGAGCGCTCAGGCGAAGCTCAAGGCAGCCATCAGCGCCGCCCACTAAGGAGCGAGCGCGGCGTTCACCGTCTTACGAACTTTCGTAAGGAGCGTGTGGGCGTCGCGCTCGTAGCGTTCGAGCGCATGCTGCTGCGCTTCGATCGCCGCGCTATCGCGCATGAACTTGTGATTGATGCGCACGTTATACGCGCATGACGCGAGCGCGGCTGCCGCGAATTCGGCTGCACAGCCGATGTCGCTCACGAGATTGTTGTTGTTCAGGTCGAGTGCACTGTTGGCAAGGCGCAACACTTCGAGTGCGTTCTGTGCTGCCGAAAGCGGTTCTGCTGCGGCATGCGCGAGGGCAAGATCGAGCGCCGCACGCCGCGCGCTTTTCTCGCTCTCGGTCGCCTTGGGCATGGCGGTTGCCGCCACCACCCGGTCAAAGGCCGCTTCGTCGCGCTCGCGCGCGCGAAGAAACTCTTCGCGCAGTGAATCCGCCTGACCGACTAGCTCTAGGGCAAGATCCTTGTGCGCCGCGTACTTGGGGTTGGCCGAACAGATCCGTGCCACCATGGCCACCAGCGACGCCCCTGCGGCTGCCACCAAGGTCGCAGCGCTCCCCCCGCCAGGGGTTGGCCATTCACTGGCAAGTTGTGCTAAGTATTCGGAGAGCGTTTCCACGCCGGGGGCTTTCCGCGCCGGGCTCGAAAAGCTCCCCCTTCATCCCCCACAATCCTCGCCTTCGAATATAGGAGTCTCATCGTGCCCGTCACGGAAAAGCTTGCTGGTGATGTCAAAGACCGCAGCTTGGCAGAAGCCGGCCGCTCACGCATTGCGTGGGCTGGTGCGTATATGCCGGTGCTCGCGCAAATTCGCGATCGCTTCGAGATCGAAAAACCGCTCAAGGGCGTGCGCATCGGCGCATGCTTGCACGTCACGACCGAAACCGCGAACTTGATGCTGGCGCTGCAGGCCGGCGGTGCGGAGATCGCCCTGTGCGCGAGCAACCCGCTCTCGACCCAAGACGACGTTGCGGCTGCGCTGTGTGAATACGGCATTCCGACCTACGCGATCAAAGGCGAAGATAACGCGACCTACTACTCGCACATCGAGTCGGTAGTGGCGAGCAAACCGCACATGTCGATGGATGACGGTTGCGATCTCGTTACGACGATCTACACAAAACACAACCATCTGCTCAAAGATATGATCGGCGGTTGCGAAGAGACGACGACCGGCGTGATCCGCTTAAAGGCGATGGAAAAGGATGGCGTGTTGCCGTACCCGGTCATCGCGGTGAACAATGCGCTGACCAAGCACATGTTCGACAACCGTTACGGCACAGGCCAATCGACGCTCGACGGTATCGTGCGTGCGACCAACGTGTTGCTCGCCGGACGGACGCTGGTTGTCGTCGGCTACGGCTGGTGCGGACGCGGTGTTGCCTCGCGCGCAGCGGGCATGGGCGCACACGTCGTCGTGACCGAAGTCGATCCGCGCAAAGCAATCGAAGCCGTGATGGATGGCTATGGCGTGATGCCGATGACCGACGCCGCAAAGGCGGGCGACATTTTCGTAACCGTGACCGGCAATTATCACGTCATTCGTGAAGAGCACTTCAAACTGATGAAGGACGGCGCGATCGTCTGCAACTCGGGCCACTTCAACGATGAGCTCGATCTCGATGGCATCAAGCGCCTTGCCAAGGGCATGACGACCCCGCGCAATTTCGTCGAGCAGTACGAATTCCACGATGGTCGCAAGGTCTGCATTCTTGCCGACGGTCGTTTGATCAATCTCGCGGCCGGCGAAGGCCATCCCGCCTCGGTCATGGATATGTCGTTTGCCAATCAAGCGATGGCTGCGGGGTATCTTGCGCAGAATCACGATAAGCTCAAGAAGCACGTGTACGACGTGCCGGTGGAAATCGACGAAGAGGTCGCCACGCTGAAACTCTCATCGATGAACATTGAAATCGACACGCTGACGCCGGAACAAGTGAAGTACATGGCATCGTGGTCGGAGGGGACCTAGAGTAATGAGCGATTATCGCAGACTGTTTACGTCTGAGTCGGTGACCGAAGGGCATCCCGATAAGGTCGCCGATCAAATCTCCGACGCCGTGCTCGATGCACTGCTCAAAGAAGATCCCTATTCGCGCGTCGCAGTCGAGACATTTGCGATCACCGGCCAGATTCATATCGCCGGTGAGGTCACGACCAAGACCTACATCGATATCCCGAGCATCGTGCGCAACACGATCGCCGAGATCGGCTACACGAAGTCGGCAGTCGGGTTCGACGCCGAGACGTGTGGTGTCAGCGTGTCGATCGACGAGCAGTCGCCGGATATCGCAATGGGCGTCGACAAGTCGCTCGAGGCCAAGGGTGGCAACGACCAGGAGTTCGAGCAAACCGGCGCCGGCGATCAAGGCATGATGTTCGGGTATGCCTCTCGCGAGACGGCAGAACTGATGCCGCTGCCGATTGTGCTTGCGCACAATCTCACCCGTCATCTCGCTGCGCTGCGCAAGAACGGCGACATTCCGTATCTGCGGCCCGACGGCAAATCGCAGGTTACGGTGGAATACGACGGCGATCGCCCGGTGCGCGTCGATGCAGTCGTGATCTCGACGCAGCACGATCCCGACATCGCGCTCGAAGTGATTCGCAACGAAGTCACCGACAAGGTGATCAGGCACGTGATTCCCGGCGCGATGTACGACCGAAATACGCGCATCTACGTCAACCCGACCGGCCGGTTTGTAATCGGCGGTCCTAAAGGCGACGCGGGATTGACCGGGCGCAAGATCATCGCCGACACGTACGGCGGGATGGCGCGTCATGGCGGCGGCGCGTTCTCCGGCAAGGATCCGACCAAGGTCGATCGTTCGGCAGCGTATGCGGCACGTTGGGTTGCAAAGAACGTCGTTGCCGCGGGGCTTGCCGATCGTTGCGAGCTGCAGGTCGCCTATGCGATCGGTGTCGCCGAGCCGATGAGCGTGCTCGTCGAAACGTTTGGTACCGCAAAGATTCCCGAAGAGCAGATCGCCAAGGCCGTCAAGGAAGTCTTCGACCTGCGTCCGGCAGCGATCATTCACTACCTCAACCTGCGCCGTCCCATCTACAAACAAACCGCGGCATACGGTCACTTCGGACGACCGGATCTGGATCTGCCGTGGGAACGGGCCGACCGTGTCGACGCGCTGCGTAGCGCAACCGGCTTTACGGGCGAGGCGCTGCGCGTCCCGAACTTCGCTCAATGAGCACGCTAGCAACGCTCGCGGCGCTCGTGCTGGCGGTGACGACGCTCTCGCAGCCCGTAACGCTCAAGGCCGGCACGAAGATCGATTGCGTCTTACAAAGCACGGTCGATTCGCGCACCGTGCAAGCCGGTGACACGTTTACGCTTCACGTCAACGATCCGTCGCATCCGGCGCTTGCCGGCGCGCGGATCAAAGGGCACGTAACGCGCGTGAACGGGCCGTTTGGGATGCAACCCGCCGAGATCGCGTTCTTGTTCGATAGCATCACGTTTGCAAGCGGCGCAAAGGAACCGATTCGTGCCTTCGTCGTGTCGCGCAACGTTGTGCAGCGCAATGCCACGGGCCCAGGCGCACCGGTTCCACCACCGGGTCCGGTACGTATGCCGAACACGGTCGGTCCGCCGAATCAATCGACGATGGCATGGTCGACGCAGCTCGGCCCCAAGTCCCAGCAAACGGCGCAGACCGGTGGGTACGCATACGCTGCATCGACGACGAAGCCGCTCGTCGTGCATGCGGGCACGCCGGTAACGATCGATCTGGCGAGCGACTTACAAGTTCCTTAGAAATCACGAGAAATTAAGAGCCCTGCGGAACCAGCCCGCGGGGTTCTTGCGTTTGGTGGAGTAATTTACAAAGCAAAAGGAGAGGGCATGAACCTTCGAAATGCACTGACGGCGTTCGCGATGCTGGCCGCGTTCACCGCAAGCACACTCCTTGCGTCGGCGGAAGAACAGCTGACGCTTTATCAGGGAGCACAACTCTACGCGCGGATGCGCACACCGATCGATACCGGCAAAGCGCACGTCGGCGACCGCTTTGTCATGGATGTGGTACCACCGTATCCGAGCGGCAATCCGGCCTTCCAAGGCGGGATCATCGCGGGTGAGGTCACCAGCGTGACGAGCGCGGGGCAGGGCCGCAAGCCCTCGCTTGGATTACAGTTCAACTATCTGCGTTTGGCGGACGGAAGCAACGTCGACATCACAGCGACGATGACCGAAGATCAGCGCAAGACGGATAAGAAGAACAACGTCAAGACCATCGCTGCGACGGTTGGCGGCGCGCTGCTCGGCAGTTGGATCTTCCATGGTGCCGGCGGGGCCATTGTAGGGGGGGCCGGCGGCTTGCTGTACGGATCGAACGGCAAGGCGAACTTCGAGATTCCGCAGGGCTCCAACGTGCTAATCACGTTGAGCCAGACGGTCACGATTCGCCGCCAAGCACCGAACGCGTCGAACGGCACGCAGCAATAGCACATGCTCCTTGACGCGCTGCTAGCGTGGTTGCACTTTCTATGCATCTTCACGCTAGTCGGCGCGTTAGTCGCGGAACTCGTGCTCTATCGCCGGGAGATGAGCCTGGCGCGTTTGACGCAGTTACAGCGCATCGATGCGTTATACGGCATCAGCGCAGGGTTGGTCGTCGTCAGCGGGGTGCTGCGCGTGACGCTCGGGCTCAAAGGCGCAAGCTTCTATTTGCACAACCCCATTTTTTGGGCGAAGATGGGCTTCTTTCTGGCGGTCGCCCTGCTCTCGATCCCGCCGACGATCCACTACCTGCGGTTGAAGCGCGACGCGGATCCCAACGGGACGGTGGTCGTCCCCGACCGTCCCTATCGGAACATGTGGGCGCTCCTGGTCGTTGAGGCCGCCTTGCTTGCCTGGATCCCGTTCTTTGCGACCTTGCTGACCCACGGCTACGACCGCTTCTAACTAAGTTTTTAGTTGACAGAAGGAATTAGGTGGAGTAGGCTAACGGTATCAACTAAATCATTAGGAGATACCGAGATGTTCCGCCGCCTCCTCGTCAGCCTCGTCGCCGCCGTAGCCGTCGTTTTCGTCGGGACCGAGGCGCTTGGCGCCGCGATCTATCCGCCGCTGAAGGTCATCGCGACCGTCTATGCCTACGCGCACCCCGATCCACGCTACGTCGCGCGATACTAAGAAACGTTACAACCGGGAGAGGGAAGACCGCTTGCGCCTGGATACCTGTATCCAGTAGAATCCCGCAGTACCCCAATCCCGGTTAGCTCAGTTGGTAGAGCAATTGACTGTTAATCAATGGGTCGCTGGTTCGAGTCCAGCACCGGGAGCCATTTCAGCACAAAAACCCTCGTAAAAACGGGGGTTTTGTCTTTATGCGAACCCCCGGGTACCGAAGGGCGAGCCGAGCAGACGCATCGCATTAACAGCCGTCATTCCAAAGGCCGATGCCCTTGAAGCTAGCTCGCTGGCACACAAATGGCACAATGCGCAAAGCGCCTGTGTCCGCGCAGGGATGGCTGCAAACGGCTTTGCAGCCTACTGCGGTTGGGCGGCGGCCAGAAAGATGGGTGTCGCGGCCGTTAGCGCTCATTGCTGCCGCACGCCACCACCGCGCCATAGTCAGTTCTATGGGTATCCATCGAACGCCGTCACGGCGCATCGACCCGCAACTGACAGCGCGGCTGACGACTCATTGGCGAGCGCTAAGTGCGGCTCGGATCGCTGCAACGTCGAACGTGCTCATCAGACAGCCAGATCGATCCGTCGCGCATCGTGCTAGCGCTCGCGGCATCGTTTCTGAGATCGAATCGCAGAGTCGACACCAGTCCCGGTCAAGACGAGGAACAGTCTCGCGTATCCGCTTGCTATACGCACTCGCCGTGAGGAAGCTAGCGGCCAGGAACCGATAGAGCCGAGCTGGACGACGCTGCCGAGCGGATCCACAATGTGACACGAAGTCCCGCGCAAGAGTAGCGCTTCGTGCCGAACGTGGATGGCGATCGTGCTAGTACTCGAACCGCAACAGCTTGAATCATCATTACACGCGACCTCGCGCCACTTGAAACGAAAAGCTCGCGGTGGAAGTTTCGCAACGGCGGGCTAAAGGATGTTTTCGGATCTACTCGCAGAGACGCGGATTCTTTTCACATGGGTTCGGAGTATTCAAGGGAGGAGACGGTGCCGGGCCAGGATCTGTTACATGCCATGCCGGGTAGCCCCATTGGTCGTCGTACGTCGAGAAGTTATAGATGTAACCGGTCGGGGATCCATTGTTCACAAAGCAACCGCCGATCGGTCCCTCAATTTGGTAGTCGTTTGAGTTCATGGGTCGGAAGTAGTTATTCGCGTCATTCCCCGTGCTCTCGTCGGCTACCTGAATCCCGTTTGCGCTGGCCGTGGGCACTTGCGGGCACGGTTGCGCTACGCTGTTCTCAAAGTGGTACTCGTCGAGGGTCCATCCAATGTACGGATTCGACACATAGCCGGCAATGGCGCTGAAGTCAAAGTTGCCGCTCGTTTCATACGCTTGTTCCCAGCGCTGGTAGTAGTAGTCGTAGATGAACGCATACCAATCGCTCGTGTTCGGATCGCTCGTGGGCTGAAGCAGTTCGATGGTGATCCGGGGAAGACCGTCGCCGAGGTTCGCGATGTACAGCTGCTGGAAATTGCCATCGATCTGTTCTTGAACGTTGAATGCCTCAAGGCCGCTGCTCCCACTGAGATTGCAGAAATCGCCGACCCAGAACACCGACGTGGTGTACGACTGACCGTTGGTGCGGTAGAATCCCGTACCGCTTTCAAGGCAATTTCCCGTCCCAGCGTTCGTCCCGGGATGGAAGTTCGTGACGATATTATTGATACAACCAATCCCGGTACCGGAAAGGCAACTTTGATCCGGTGGAGATAATGAAATGCTACCAACGTTCGTATAGGCAGTAAGATTCGCCGACATGTCGTCGTACCCGGGATTTACGACGTATCCGACCTGTTGCGTCGTGTTGCCTTGAAAGGTCGAGTCGGGAAACTTCGCGAGCGCTGTCTTGCTCGCCCCGAGCATATGCTCGAAGAAGTCGGCCGGGTGAACACTCGTGATAATGCTGACACGCTTGACACTCGAGGGTTGTTGGTGAAGCAGCGCCTTTAGCTGCGTCTCCGAAATGTTGGCTGGAATCGGTGTTGGTGCTGTTGCCCTCTGGAGCGGGCCAAGGAGATACGCCTGCGGATTCGATCCGTCAGTGGCTGCAGCAGGCTGCACCGCGGCGCCGGGAATGCCGGAGCCGCCGCCCGAGCAAGCCGCGAGCAAACCCAGCACTACCAGGATCGAAAGGGACCTGCGTTTGGTGATCATTCTCACACCTCTTGAGAAGCGTTCCAAGTGCCCTGTTGGTTATTCGAACTCGCGTTGAACCTGTTGCCAGTCCTCCACGAATCGAAAGTGTTCCGGTTGTGTTTTGCAGTGCGAAGACGCCGGCGAGTACGTCGAGGCTAGCGCAACGCGTTTAGCCCAATCGTCGAACCGGCTGCTGCCGCTGGATGAAATAACATGAACCGCAGAGGGCTTTCCCGTCTCCGTGATCAGGACATCGATGACCGTCGGCTTGTCCGGGAAGTGGAGTCCGAGGGCGCGCGCGGGAGCCATGAAGGCGACGTCGGCGTGCTTCAGAATCTCGGCGTGGACCACGGGGCATCGTGCGACTCGCGGACTTCCGGTCGCGCTATTGTGCGCGTTCTCCGACTGCGCGCACGCCATGAGCGGAAACGCCACCATCCCTAACAGCAGCGCGACGCGCCTGAGCCCCGCTGCTTGCCCGGGCCGGCCTGGACGCAAGTTTCGCTGAATCCTCATGCTATACACACCCAATTGGAAGCTTGGGTCAAAACTTCAACAGATATCCGCGCAACTCCTGAGTGCAGCCCATAGTCCATTCGTACTAGGCGCCGCGATCTCTGCGAGGGCACGAAAAATAAAATCCCCGTAAACGGACGTTTACGGGGCTAATCTTGGTGCACCGCCAGGGACTCGAACCCCGAACCAATTGATTAAGAGTTTTTCTACCAACTGATACCCGATCTTCCCAGAGCCGCGATGCGCCCCAACAGCGGTGCGAAGTGCAGAAAAACCCGCCGTCAGCCACCCTTGCGGCCCCTTCCCGATCTTCCCAAAATCGCCACGTTCCCCATGGGTTTGAGTGACTCGTTTGAGTGACCCGGGATGTTTCGCCGGAGCGCGCAGTGCGTGGTCTAGTGCCGGGACACGTATTCAGGGTTGCGCCCGCTGAGGTTCACATCGCCGACGAACCGCTTCTGCCACCAGCCGTAGAGCGGACACTTTATGCCGCCCACGCGCCTGATATCGTCTCCCGGTAACAGGTCAAAATCAACATAGCACGACCGCCTCGTAATAATCGCATATTTGAAAATCTGCGGAACTTTTCTCAGCATCACGACTTGCCGATTCGCGCTTACCGCGCGCTCAGCACGCTACGGCCCGACGGCACAATAGACTCATCTCAGGACTTCATGATCGATAGGGAGGCGTTCATCGCCAGTCCAAAGGTACAAGCTCCCGTCAGGCGCGAGCTAAGCAGCATGGTTGGTAACATACCTATCCGCCCGCATCTTCGGGAGTACTTCGAGCGCATCGGAAATATACAGCTGCAAATGCTGCGAGAGATTATCAGTGAATATGCACCGCCGGCAATCACAATTGAACGCGCCGTGCGAAGCGTGGGGGATCCGCGGCGAGAGCCAATCCTGTTTCTGTCTGAAGAGAGGGACCCGAACGAGAAAAGGCCTGAGCGTTCGCTCGACCTTGTAGATCCTCACCTGCATGGAACGCTTCTGATCATCGAGCACGAAAAAGCGATCCGAGGAACCGACTTTTCCGCGCTGGATTCCGCGGCGCGCTCACACGCGAGCTGGCCCGGATAATCGCAACGGCAACCACCAAATTGTCCGTCAGGCATCAGATGCGTTTCGCGTGGACGCCATTGACCCGCTGCAGTACGCTAATAGTAGCTTACCCGGGTTTCCGGGCGAAATTTGAGCGCACGGCTTTGGGAGAAGACCAGCACGGAACGGCGAGAGCCGACGCCACTGGTCTTTTTTCATAGGCGTGCGCGTTTTTGTTAGGAGCGAGACCAAATGGAAAATGACGACTTCATCGAGCGGCTGCGCAGCAAAGAGGTTGCTCAGCATGATCAACGCGAGGCGGGAGCTCATGCGCAGCAGAACCAGAAAGAGATAAACGCAAAAATCCAAGCTAACGCGCGGTCAGCCTTCGACCAACTCGAGGCTATCGCGCGCGAGCTGGCGTCGAACGCAAATTCGCGCCTCGAGCATCACCGTTTCGAGGTCTTCCAGATAGCCGGCGGCTTCTGCATCAAGCTGGGTGCGTATACTGCCGGGTTTTCTTATGCCCCACCGCTCATTGGAAACATGGGCCTGCCAATCTCCATGAACGTGTACGTGCAAGAACAGATCAGCAACTTTGCGGCCCTTGGCTTCGGAGATGAGCCGGCACCAGCACAGCCGCGCCACCTTCGATTTGAACCCGCGTGGGATACCGACGCCGACTTGGTCGTTTGGGGCTACGATCGCGACAGCGATAAGTGATTCACCGGAAAAGAGCTGGTCCAGGAGATCATGGAGCAATTGGTCGCTTCCTCAGCTTAGCTCAATCACTTGGCCTTCCATATAAAGACAAGTGTCGGGCAAGGCCGACGACCGGTTCCACCGACCCGCTTCGGCCGGCTTCGGCCGCACCTCGTGGAACTGGCACGTGGGTGGCACGGAGTCCTTGCAATGACTAGGGATCAGTGGCACTCCCTAGACCAGGTGAGGCGGATTTCGAGCGCGGTTCCTTACGAGCCGTCACATGCTGGACTGAGTAGCAGCCCCGCCAGTAGTCTGTTAATCAATGGGTCGCTGGTTCGAGTCCAGCACCGGGAGCCAAGTAAGAAAAACCCGCCCTGAGGGGTGGGTTTTTCTTTACGTCACGCCGCCGTTGAGTGGGCAGGTTCGTTCGTACAGAAGCAGGCCGCGCTGCGCGTCGGCCCAGCCGCGTGAGAATTGCGCCACGGCGATCGTGACGAACACGAGCACGACGACTACGAAGAGCAGCGTTAAATCGAAGCGTCGCGGCGACGGGGCGGTGAGTGAATCGAAGGAGCGCATGTCTTATGTACGCGCAGCACAGCGGGGTCGGATGACCGGCGGCGCAGGGAACGCTCGTGTAGACTTGGTAGCGCGTTCCTATGGATAAGAACGACGAAATCCGCAACGAACTCGAAGCCGCCGATGCGACGGGAATGGTCGCCAACCAAGAGTTGCTCGCGACCTTCCCCGCGCAGTCATTGCACGAGGCGCTCCCGGAGTCGCACGACGCGCACGCAACGATCGACCAACTGAAGGCCGAACTCGGCAAAACCGCGCCGAACGTCGCTGGGCTCGAGCAGCACGTCGGCGCATTGCGCTCGGTGCGCGAGCTGGAGGCGGTGGTTGCAAACTGGTGGGACAGCCCGATCACGCAACGTATCGTCTTTGACCTCACGCAGATCGGATTGTAGAAGCTGCGATTGCAGTATTCGGATAGTGGCGCCTTCTCTTCGTCGTTAGGATGGGCCTAACGCTAACGAAGGAGTGGCCATGAGCATTTCTCGAGCCTGGATTGGAATCGTCGCCCTCGCGCTCGTGCTGAGCGCGGCACCGGCGCTGGCGCAAACCGTCGGCCAGGCGGCCGCGCCGAATGCGCAGCCGTCGGCGGCGAGCGAGCAAGACATCCAAATGTTGCGCGAAAACATTCGGTCCTCGCGCAAGAAGATCGTCGCCGCCAACATGAATTTGACCGCCGACGAGTCGACGAAGTTCTGGCCGATCTTCGATCAGTACCAGCAAGAGCTGAACAAGATCGGTAACGCGCGCTGGCAGATGATGAAAGAGTACGCCGTAAGCTACCCAAACGTGACGGCGGCCCAGGCGCAAGACTTTATGCAGCGTTCAACGGCCGTCGATCAACAAATGATCGCGCTGCGTGAGAAGTACGTGCCGATCTTCGAGAAAGCTATTCCGCCGAAAAAAGCGGCGCTGTGGTATCAGATCGACCGCCAGATCGACCTGGTAGTGAACATGCAGCTTGCATCGATGCTGCCGCTGGTCGATCCCACGAAGTAGCTTACTGCTCGAGCAATTCCGAGCGAGCGTGCATCAGTGTTTTATCGCTTCGATGTCGAGTTCGATGTCGACGGAATTTGCGACGATTGGATTGCCGTAGGTCATGCCCCACTGCGTTCGATCGATCGTGGTCTTGGCTTCGTACGCGATACGTTGCTGGCCGTTGGGCAAAGTCGCCCGGCCGAGATACTGCGCATCGAGCGTAATTGGGTGCGTTTGCCCGTGCAGCGTGAGATCGCCCGTCATCGTGAAGTGCGTCGCGTCGGTCGCCGTGATCTTCGTGCTCTTGAAGGTCATCATGGGATAGGTGGCCACCTCAAAGAAGTGAGGCGACTTGAGGTCGGAATCGCGATTGTCGTTGCGCGTGTCGACGCCGCTCGGATCGAACGTCGCCTCGGCACTGGTGGGAATATTGCCGCCGTCAGGGACGTCTATCGCTGAACTCTTGATCGGGATGATGCCGTTGACGTGCGAGATTCCAAGGTGCGTCACCGTGAAATTCGCCGACGAATGAACCGGATCGGCGCTCCATGTGACGGCCAGGAGCAGTGCAAGTACGAGAGTGTGCATGGGGGCCCCTATTCGAGGTGCGGTTTGGGGATGTAGGTCAGCTCGTCGGGCTGAAAACGGCGCTCGATCAATTCGCCGTCCTTCTCTTTGAAGCGCACGACGACCGTACGCGTATCGGCCTCAATGACCTGGCCGGTTATTCCGAGTTGCTCGATCTTCACGTGATCGCCGTATCGTAGTTTCGACATGATTGGCATCGGTACGCCGGAAGTTCGGCGGGTCCCGCAAGGCGGGAAATTGCGGACTCGCGCTAAAGGGGGACAGCGCGTGAACGATCAGCAAATTGCCGTGGCCTCGTTCGCGGGGGAGATCGATTTCACGGCTCGCGAGGATTTCCGCACCAAGCTTGCAGTCCTCGCCGAGACCGAAGGGGCAATCGTCGACCTTACCGCGGTATCCTATATGGACTCGAGCGCCTTGGCCGAGATCCTCCTCTTGCAGCGCGGGCGCGCGCATGAGGGGAAAGCAAAAGCGGGAATGTGCGTGGTGGTAAACCCGCGGATTCGCCGGCTCTTTGAGATCGCCGGTTTGCAAAATGTGCTGCTTTTGGCCGCCACGCTGGAAGAGGCCAAGGCCTTGCTGTGACGAGAGCCGGCCGGCTCAGCTCGCTCTTCGGTTTCCTATCGGCAGCGGTTGTATTTATTGCCTTCGTTTTTGCGGCGTTTGCCGTACGCGCGGCGATCGACCGGAATGCTACGTTTCAACGTGACCTGCGCCTGGCGCACGACGACCGTGCACGGCTGCTGCGCTTGCAACTCGACGAGGAAACGGGTGTGCGCGGATTTTCCGCGACGGGGATGCGCGTCTTTTTGGATCCGTACCAGGATGCGGTGCATGCATTGCCGGCTGTCGCGGCAAGCCTCACCGGACGCCTGCGCGACCTCTCGATCGATCCATCGCCGGTGCAGCAGGAAGTCCAGTTGAATCACGACTGGCTTCGACGCGTGGCGCTACCGTTGATCCGCGATCCGGGGCGCTACAACAGCCTGGCGATCGAACTGTTAGGAAAGCAGCTGGTCGATCGCTATCGCGGCGCCGATGCAACGTTGATGGCCGAACTCGATGCGGCCGGCGAGCAATCCGAGATCGCGACCGGGCGGGCCGTCACCGAAACGTTCATCGTTGCAATCGTCGCCGGTGCCGCGTTGGCGGTGCTCTTGGCGTGGCTGTCAACAACGCAACGGCGGCTTGCGACAGAGCTCGAACTGCATCGGCAAGCGTATCTCGAGGAGAAGCGCATCGCCGATGCGCTGCAGGAAGCGTTCTTGCAGAAAACGTTGCCGCTCGTTGCGGATGCCGATCTGCACGCCGTTTATGTTCCGGCCGGCCGCGAGTCGCGTGTCGGCGGCGACTGGTACGATGCCTTCGAACTCGCCGACGGGCGCATCCTCTTTTCAATCGGAGACGTTGCGGGCCACGGGATCGATGCTGCCGTGGTTATGAGCCGCGTTCGCCAGGCGATCTTATCGATCGGCATCGAGGAAAGTGATCCCGCGAGCGTACTTGCGCGCACGAACGAGATCTTACTGATGCAGGACGCGACGATCGTCACCGCAATCTGCGGCGTCGTCGACCTTGCGGGTGGGGTGATTCGCATCGCGAACGCCGGACATCCGCCGGCGATCATGCTCTTCGACGGGTACCGCGTCGAAAAGATTGGTGCGACCGGACCGCCTCTCGGCGCGGTAGATCACGCAACCTACACGGTAACTTCGGCGCTTGCTACACCAGGATCACTCCTGACGCTTTATACCGACGGCCTCATTGAGTACGACCATGATTGGGAAGCGGGCGAGCGTCGCGTGCTCGAGCTGTTGCGGACAATCCATCCTTCCGCGGCCGATCCCGCGGCGGCATTGTTGCAAGCCGTTTTTGCGGGTGAGGCACCGCCCGACGACGTCGCAATTCTGACGATCAGTTTTCGCGACGACGCGAGCGAGCGCAGTGGCGTGGACGCACGCACGGCACAACGCGCCCGCCCGATCCTGCGCCACGATGTCAAGGTACTGCTCGCGTCCGGCAGCGGAACGCTTTAAACGCGATTGGTGTTTGTAGGGGTATGTCCCAGCAGCTCGGCTTCTTCGAAGCAGACTCGCGGGTCGTACTCGACGATGCGACCGGCTCGATCGTCTATTACCGCGGCGTGCTGGGGCACGACGAAGCCACGAGCGTCTTTGAAGCGCTTCTCGCCGTAATTCCCTGGAAGAGCGAGCGGCGGATGATGTACGAACGCGAGGTCGACGTCCCGCGGCTCGTTGCATCGGCGCGGATTGACGGCGCGCTTATCGCGCCCCTCGCAGAAGTATTGCCGATCGTCGAGCGGATGGTCGGTGTGCGCTTTACGAGCATCGGGATGAACCTCTATCGAGACGGCCGCGACAGCGTGGCGCCGCACAACGATCGTTTGCCCGAATTGATCGCGAGCCAGCCAATCGCATTGCTTTCGCTCGGTGCGACGCGCCGCATGACGATCCGCAGCAAGGCGACGCCGCGCCGGATCTTGGACCTCGACCTCGAGCCGGGAAGTCTGCTCGTGATGTCGTATGAGACGCAACGCCACTACGATCACGGCATTCCAAAAACTACTGCCGAAGTTGGGCCGCGTATCAGCCTCGCATTTCGCATTCGGAGGCCAACGACATGAGCGATCAGCCACTGAGTTTCGCCAAAGACATTCGCCCGATGTTTACCGACCTCGACGTCGCACACATGAAGCCCGCGGGCATCGACCTTTCGTCGTACGATGACGTAAAAAAGCACGCTGTCGCCATTTATGCAACGGTGAGTGAAGGGACGATGCCACCACCGGGTACGGGCGAAACGTGGTCAAAGCAAATGTGCGCGACCTTCAAGGCGTGGCAAGACCAGGGCAGCCCGCCTTAAGCCATGAGTGACGAGAAAATCATCTCGAAGGGCTTCGTGGGGCATCGTCAAGCCGAGACCGCGAAGTTACCGCCGGGGCAATACGTCACGCATGACTTCCCCGTGCTCTCCGCAACGCCGACGCCCAAAATTCCGCTCGAGACGTGGGAGTTTACCCTTACAACCGAGAGCGGTCAAACGCGCAAGTGGAGCTGGAAAGAGTTTCGCGCGCTTCCGAGCGTGCAGATCACGACCGATATTCATTGCGTGACCCGTTGGTCGAAGTTCGATACCGCGTGGGAAGGCGTGTCGCTCGATACACTGCTCGAGGGCGTGCAGAGCAACGCGATGTACGCGATGGCGCACTCGTATGGCGGATACACGACGAACGTGCCGCTTGCCGATCTGCGTGACGGCAAAGCCTGGGTTGCATTCCGTTATGACGACAAAGACCTCGAGCCCGAGCATGGCGGCCCAGCGCGCTTGCTCGTGCCGCATCTGTATTTTTGGAAGAGCGCGAAGTGGCTCACCGGGCTCACGCTGATGCCGAAGGATGAGCCGGGATTTTGGGAGCGCCTCGGTTACAACATGTACGGCGATCCATGGCGGGAGCAGCGATACTGGGGGGACTAGAGTGGCGCACCGGCACGGTACTCGAACGCCGTAAGGACACCGCGAGCGCATACACGCTCGTGTTGGATGTTCCCGGATGGCCCGGTCACGACGCTGGTCAGCATCTCGACGTGCGCCTAACCGCGCCCGACGGCTACAGCGCGTCGCGTTCGTATTCGATCGCGAACGCTGCAGCGGGAACGCGCCTCGAGCTGACCATTGAAGAACTTCGTGACGGTGAGGTTTCGCCGTATCTCGCGGAGAGTGTCGCAATCGGCGATCCGCTCGAAGTGCGTGGACCGATCGGCGGCTGGTTTGTGTGGCGTCCGTCGCAAACCGAGCCCGTACAACTCATTGCGGGTGGTTCGGGCGTTGTGCCGCTGATGGCGATGATACGCAGTCGATCGCTCGCGCAAAGTCGCGCGCCGTTTCGTCTCCTCTACTCCGTGCGATCGCCGCAGTCGATCATCTATGGCGATGAGTTGATGATGCGCGCGCAGGACGGAAGCGGACTGGAGGTCACGTTCGCGTACACGCGGATGGCTCCTGACGGCTGGCCGCGCGCGCCCAAGCGCATCGACGCGGGGATCCTCATGGAAGCGACGATCCCTCCCGAGAAGAAACCGTCGTGTTACGTGTGTGGACCGACGCCGTTCGTTGAATCGGCGGCGAACCTGTTGATCGCAGCCGGCCACGATCCAAACGCCATCAAGACCGAACGCTTCGGCCCGACCGGCCAATAGCGCGGGGATTCTTCGCGTCGCACCGAATCTCTCGCGGCCATGGCCTTAAACGCGGCTGCGATTTCGGTTGCCTGGGCAATCGATCAGTACCGGCAAGTCCTGCGCACGATGACCTCGGGCAAGGGCTCTGGTCCCGTGCGCCTGCCGAAAGACCCGCCCGACGTCGTGCGCTATTTTCGCGCAATAGGCGTCGGCCGAAACATCGACGTCTACGCTTAACGTCCAGCTTTCTCCGGTTCCTTCGTTGCCAAGAGCCTCATGGTCCAAAGACCACTTCGGCTCTTGTCGCCTCGTCCCGAAAAAAGCTGAACGCTAGGCTACGCGTAATCTGCGGTGCTCGTTGCATCGAGCGCGCGCGCACTTCCCATCGCGCGAAAGAGCGGCGTCGCAATAACCGAGACGATCAAGTTGAGCAGCAGCGCGTAGAATGGTCCGTAGCCCACGAGCGTGTTGTCGCCGAGATGCAGCGGAAACGCCGCCGTGTACCCGGTTTGTACCGCCATGTACGTGCCGGCCGCAATCCCCGCGATCCAGCCGAGTAGCAGCGCTTTCGGGTTGAACCAGTTCGTGTACAGCCCAATGACGAACGCCGGGAACGTCTGCAAGATCCACGCGCCGCCGAGGAACTGGAAGCCTATCGCAAACTGTGGCCGGATGAAGATCACGAACAGCAACGCCACCGCACAGATCACGAGCGTCAACATTTTTGCCAGGCCGGTTTGTCCCGGATGACGCGTCGCCGAGAACTGCTGGAAGATATTGCTTGCAAAGAGATTCGCGCCACCAATCGCCATGATTGCCGCGGGCACGAGCGCACCGATCACGATCGCTGAATAGCCGACGCCGGCAAACCAATCGGGAAAGATCCGTGCGAAGAGCACCGGGACGACGAGCTGCGCGTTGGTAACTTTGATGCCGGCCGCGAGTCCTGCGTATCCCAGGAGCGCAAGAAATCCGAGCAGGAGCGAATAGATCGGCAAGAGCGCCATGTTGCGCTCGACGACGACGCGGCTCTTGGCTGAGAGCATCGAGGTGATCGAGTGCGGGTAGATAAACAGTGCGAGCGCCGATCCGAACGCTAGGGTGCCGTAGACGAAGTACTGCGATGGCGCAAGCAGTAACGCCGCCGGTTTCGGTTTTGCCGCCAGTGCGCTCTGCGCCGCGTTGAAAATCCCGGACCAGCCGCCGAACATGTGCGTGATCGCGACGACCGCGCAGATAATCGTGACGTAGATCAAGCGTGTCTTTGATGAGCGCGATCAACGCCGGCGCGCGCAGGCCACTGGTATACGTGTAGGCCGCGAGCAAGATGAACGCGATTGCAAGGGCGAGCTTACCGTCCCCGAGAGCAAAGAAACCGCCCAGGTGTTGGAAAACGACCTGCATGCCGACGAGCTGCAACGCGATGTACGGAAGCACGGCGATGATGCCGGTGACCGCGATCGTTATTTCAAGCCAGCGATCCCCGAAACGGTCGCGAACGAAGTCGGCGGCCGTGATGTAGCCGCGATTGCGCGCAACGCTCCAAAAGCGCGTCAGCACGAGGATGCCGAACGGATAGGCCACGATCGTGTAGGGGACCGCGAAGAATGCCGTTGGCCCGGCAGCATATGCAAGCGCCGGCACGGCGATGAACGTATACGCGGTGTAGAGATCCCCGCCGATGAGAAACCACGAGATGAGCGTGCCGAAATTGCCGCCGCCCAGCGCCCACTCGTGCATGTGGTCGAGCGTGCCGGTTCGGCGCCAGTTAGCTGCGAAAAATCCCACCACGGTGACGCCAAGAACGAGCAGAATGACGACGATCGAGCTAGCCGGCATTGGAGGTACCCCCGCCGCAGCACGATGTAGATCGCGAGAATTACCCCCGAGCCGATCGTCCACGCCAACTGATACCAATAGAAGAACGGCATGCCGAAGAGCCGAGGTTCTAAGGAATTGTAGAACGCCGGAAAGAGCGTCGCGATGAACGGTATCACGAGCAGGATGTTCGCCCAAGAATTGCGTTTCATACGGATATGATTGGACGCCGTGGATCCAACTCCTGAGGTCCTCGCGCGTGAAGTCGAGCGCCTGTATCGCGACGGTCGATCGGATGATGCCTTTGCACTCGCGCTCGAAGCCGCCGCGCGATTCCCGCAGAGTTCGCTGGCACTCACCAACGCAGGTTACTTTTATATTCTGCGTGGTGAGCCCGCGCTTGCAGCCGGCGCGTACGAAGCAGCCTTGCGTGCGAATGCCGCAAATGCCGAAGCCCGGCGAGGCCTCGCTGTCGCCCAGACGCAGTGCGGCCGCGCCGCGCAGGGCGATTCGACCACCGTGGTGTCCTATCGAGGGACCGCGCGCCCGGTGCGTGTGCTGGTGCCGATCACGCTCGGAAGCGGCAACGTCGTGACCGACAACCTCTTCGACGATCGCGTCTTTGAGGTCACCAAGCTTGCCGTCGAACTGCATCCGCTCGGGGCTGCGTTGCCCGAGCACGACGTCGTGTTCAATGCGGTGGGCGACGCGGACAGTTCCCGCGACGCGCTTGCGAAGGCGCGTCTGCTGCTATCGCGCACGCGCAGGCGGATACTGAATGCTCCAGATTACGTTGCAATAACCGGACGTGTCGCGCAGTCGATGCGGCTGTGCGGCCTCGAAGACGTCGTTGTGCCGCGGATTGCGTCGCTCTCGCGCGATGAGGCGCGCGCAATTGCCACGCCGGTGCTCCTACGCGCGCCCGGCTTCCATGCCGGCGAGCATTTCCTGCGCGTCGATGAGGCCGATGGCCTTGACGCTGCACTCGCGCAGCTGCCCGGCGATGAGATCTTGGCGATCGAAGTTCTCGACACGCGCGAGCCTGACGGGACATACGCGAAATACCGCGTGATCCTTGTCGACGGCGTGCTCTACCCGCTGCATCTAGCGATCTCGCCGGATTGGAAAGTGCACTACTTTAGCGCACACATGGCTGCCGATGCGGGCTACCGCGAGCGCGAGGCGCAGTTTCTGACAGACCCGCGACGCGCGCTCGGCGAACGCGCCTGGCGCGCGCTCGAGCGCATTGCGAATACGCTCTTCTTGAAGTACGCGGGAATCGACTTCGGCATTGACGCGCAGGGGCGCGTCATCGTGTTTGAATGTAATGCTACGATGGCGGTGCGCTATCCGCCCGAAGAAGCACGCTGGACGTATCGGCGCCCGGCAGTCGACGCAGTACTCAATGCGATGCGCGAAATGCTTTTGCGCTACTCGTCCATCTGAACGTTGCCGCCCTGGTCGTCGAAGAGGAAGCGCGTGTCGTATGCTTTTACTTCATTCGTCGCAGGATCGCGAAGGCGCGAGTGGATCGAGAGCCGGTGCAACGCCTTGCCGCCACGTTTGATGACGCCGCCGTAGGCGTACTGCACGAGCGGCGTTTTATCGTCGATCGGTGCGAGCCGGCCTTTTTGCACGAGCATGCTGAGCATCGTGTCTTGCAGCTTCTTCGGAATTAGCCGCGCAACGTCGTCGGCCTTGAGGCGCACGAGTTCGAGCTCTTTGGTCAATTTGTTGTCGACTGCAACCTGATCGTTGTTGGCGAAGCGAATCACCGCGTCCCAATCGTCGGCACTGATTCCGGTAAAGGTCAGGCCGTAGCGCCACGCGGGTTTGCCTTGTGCCGTGCCGGGCTGCTGCCATACGCGCTTGGCGCGGATAACGATGTTTCGTCCCTCGAGCTGCACCCGGAAGTTCGCCTCTTCGGGGAGCGCGGTGGGAGTAACGACGCCCAGACCACTGCCGGAGATATCGAGGCAGGCGCAGTTGGTCCATTGCGACCCGACTGCCACCCATGCCGGAAAAGGACCAGCGCGGCGTGCATATTTGCGCCGGTTCTGAGGAGCTCCGGTGAAAAAGGTGATCAGGTCGTTCAGCATCTACCTATCTATTCAATCGGCGCCCGGTGGGCCAAAATTGCGTGTCTGGTCGCCAAGTTCCCCTTGCCGCTGCCTCGGCGGGTCTGGGGGGCGCCTTTTTGGGGAGCGCAGAAGCTCGGCCCATGGCCGATGCCTCCGCCCTGCGACCTGACCTGTCGCTGGTGCTCGAACGCATCACCGACGGGTTCTTTGCTCTCGACGCACAGTGGCGCATCGCGTATATCAACGCGCAAGCGCGCAGGCTGCTGCACGCACCGCAAGACTGCCTCGGTCGACACTGGCTCGACATCTTCCCCAAAGCGCGGGGCCGGCTCTTCGAGCGCGAGTACCATCGCGCGATGCGCGATCAAAAGCCCGTGCAGTTTGTCGAGTTCTCGGCCACTGCGGAGCTCTGGCTCGAAGTCAAAGCCTATCCGTCAGTCGACGGATTGTCGGTATATTTTCGCGACGTCACCGCGCGGATAGAGGCGCAGCGCGAAGTTGAGCGTACGACGCGTCGGCAGCAAGCGCTCATCGATTTCGGGCGCGCCGCGCTCGCCGGCGCGACCTACGACGAGACGCTGGCTGACGCGATCGATTTGCTGCGTGAGACCCTCGATGCGAGCGTCATCGATCTCTATCACTACGATCGATTGACCAAGAAATTCTCGATCGTCCGTAGCCTCGGGTGGGATAACGGGGCTGCCTTGGATACGAGCCCGCCGCCGCTCGAACATATCGCTACCGTCGTTCGCACGGGCGAGCCGTTCGTGTGCTCCGACGTGCGCATCGATCCGCGCGCGCGTACGCTTGCGCGACTAGAATCGAGCGGCGTCCTTGCCTGCGTAGCGACGCTCATCGGGACCGTACATGCGCCGGTCGGCGCGATCGTCGCCTATAGCCGGCAAACGCGCACGTTCTCGGTCGCCGACGTGCGTTTCATCCAATCGCTTTCGCAATCGATCGCCGAATTTGCCACGGCGCTGGAATCCAACCGGTTGATGTTCGAGGTCCTCGAAACGATTGCCGACGCATTTGTCGCAGTAGATCGCGATCTGCGGATTACCTTTGTCAACGGACGCATGGCGCGATTCTGGGACGAGGTGCCCGCGCGGATTATCGGCACGGCACTTCAGAGTTATACGGCGCGATTCGATACGCCCGACGGACGGGTATTGCAATTCTTCAAGGATGCTCTGCACGAGCGTCGATCGCTCACATTCGAGTACTACTGGCGCGACCGCTGGTTCGAAGCGCGGCTTTATCCTTTCGGATTAGGTGTGGCCGCGTACGTGCGCGATATCACCAAGCGCAAGGGCGAGCAAGAGCGTGTGCTCGAGATCAATGCCGAGCTTGAGGCGCGCGTCGCCGAGCGGACAACGCAGCTCGAGCTTGCAAACAAGGAGCTCGAGTCGTTTTCCTATTCGGTCTCACACGACTTGCGCGCACCGCTCCGCGCAATCGACGGATTTTCGGCGGCACTGGCCGAGGATTACAGCGAGAGCCTCGATGCACGGGCGCGCGGCTATCTCGACCGGGTGCGCCGCGCGGCACAGCGCATGGCCGACCTCATCGACTCGCTCTTGAAACTGGCGAAGGTGGCGCGGACCCCGATCACCTTTGCGCAGGTCGATCTGAGTGCCATCGCGCAGGCGCTTGCCGGGGAATTGCGGGAGAGCGATCCGCAGCGATCGGTCGATGTCACCGTCGAGCCGGGCCTCGAAGCACAAGGCGAGCCGCACTTGCTGCAAATCGTGTTAGCAAATCTGCTAGGTAATGCGTGGAAATTTACAAGACAATTACAGCATGCGCAGGTGCACGTCGGGAAAAATAGCGAAGGCGAGTTTTACGTTCGCGATAATGGTGCCGGGTTCGAGATGGATTACGCGAACAAACTCTTTGGCGCATTCGCCCGGCTCCATTCGACCGAGGACTATGAAGGGACCGGCATCGGGCTGGCCACGGTGGCTCGTATCATACATCGTCACGGGGGCCACATTCGTGGCGAAGGGGCTGTGGGCGAAGGTGCAACATTCTACTTCACGCTTCCGGCGCACGAGCCATAGGCAGCCCGTGCGATGAGTAAGCCGTACATTCTTCTCGTTGAAGATAACGCCGACGACATCGACCTGACGAAACGTGCGTTCGCAAAGAACCACATCGCAAACGAGGTCGTCGTGATGCGCGATGGTGCGGCGGCCTGCGAGTTCCTTTTCGACGGCGAGCGTCAGCGCACGCGCGCAATGCCCGCGCTGATCCTGCTCGATTTGAGCTTGCCGAAAGTCGGCGGGCTCGAACTGCTCGAGGCGATCCGCGCGAACGAGGCTACGCGTCTCTTGCCCACGGTCATTCTTACCTCGAGTAAACAAGAAGAAGACTTGATCGAGGGATACCGCCTCGGTGTGAACAGTTACGTGCGCAAGCCGGTCGACTTCAACGAATTTGTTGAAGCGGTCCGTCAAGTCGGCTTGTACTGGCTTGTGCTCAACGAGCCTCCTCCCACGGCAGGAGGAGGTGGCATGTAGTGAACTTGCGGGTCCTCTGCGTCGACGACGCACCCGATGACGCGGAACTCGAAGTTCTCGCGCTTGAGCGGCACGGCTTCACCGTCGAAGGCGTGCGTGTGGACGAACGGGCGGCGGCGATCGCCGCGCTCGAAGATGGCCCATGGGACCTGATCCTATGCGATTATTCGATGCCGCACTTCAGCGCGCAGGCGATGCTCGAGCTCTTGCGCAGTTACGAAACCGCAGCGCCCTGTTTAGTCGTATCGGGAGCAATCGGCGAAGAAGCGGCGGCCGAGACGATCCGTCTGGGTGCCTACGACTACATCTTCAAGAACAATCTCAAGCGACTCGGGCCGGCCGCCGAACGCGCGCTGCGCGATGCCGAGCTGCGCCGCGCGCGTGGCTTGATGGAGATTCAGTTGCGCGAACGCGAGACGCGCTTGCGCTTGCTCTTCGAGCAGCTTCCGGCGCTCGTCATCTCGTGCGATACGACGCTGACCGTGACGAGCGTCGAAGGTGCGCAGCTTTCGCAAGTTCCCGACGATCCCGAAGCGCTCATCGGCGCGCACGTCGCAAGTTCCGCGCTGCTCGCGGACGAATCGCGCTTTCCGATCAGACATGCACACTTGCAATCGCTCCAGGGCGGGTCGGCGGAATACGAGATGATATGGGGCGGCAAGACGTTTCGTGGTCACGTCGAGCCGCTACGCGACGTCGACGGTCGCATCGTCGGCACGATCGCCGTTGCCTTCGACATTACCGAACGGAAGATCGCCGAGCAGCGCGTCGCCTATTTTGCGCAGTACGACCCGCTGACCGACCTTCCCAATCGCGCGCTCTTAGAGGATCGCCTCACCCAGGCAATCGCGGTCGCGCAGCGACATCGCGCGCCCGTGTGCGTCGTGACGACCGACATCGATGCATTCAAGGAAGTCAACGAACTCTACGGGACTGGGCACGGCGACGTGGTCTTGCGGATGATCGCCGCGCGAATCCGCCGGCTGGTGGACGCGAGCGCAACGGTCTCCCGCGCAGGCGAAGATCAATTCGTTATCTTGCTCGTCGATAGTACGGAAGCCCAAGGGGGGCGCAGCTTCCTCGAGCGATTGCACGCGACGTTCGAGGCACCGTTTGTCGTCGGCGATGTCGAGGTGTACGTCAATGCGAGTTCGGGTCTCGCGTCGTATCCCGAGGACGGTGGCGACACACAGACGCTGCTGCGTTCGTCCGAAGCGGCGATGCAAGCGGCCAAGGTTGCCGGCGGACACGGATTTCGCGTGTTCATGCCGTCGATGATCGCCTCGTCCGCGGAGCGCCTCTCGCTCAAACGCGATCTTCGTGGTGCCTCCAGTGCGGGTCAGTTTGTACTTCACTATCAGCCGATCTTTCGTTCGATCGACCTTTCCTTCGCCGGGTTTGAAGCACTGGTGCGCTGGCAACATCCCGAACTCGGTCTGCTGCCGCCCGAGCACTTCATTCATCTCGCTGAAGAGACGGGCGCGATCGACGACTTAGGTCTCTTCGTGCTTCGCGAAGTGTGCAGGCAACTGGTCGAGTGGGATGCGCGTGGTGTCGACGTGCCGCGCGTTTGCGTGAACATCTCGGCACGCCAATTTGAGCGCACGACGTTGCGCGAAGCGATTATGACAACCCTGCGGGAGTCGAGAATCGCGCCGTCGCGGCTCGAACTGGAGCTAACCGAGAGTTCGGTGATGCGCGACATCACAAGCGGTATCGCGATGCTGCACGAACTCAAGACCCTGGGCGTGCGCCTCTCGGTCGACGACTTCGGAACCGGCTACACGTCGCTGAGTTATTTGCGCCGCTTCCCAATCGACGTGCTCAAGATCGACAAGACGTTCCTGCGCGATATGTTGCCCGGCTCGCAAGACGAGGCGATCGTCAAAGCGATCGTCATACTCGCCGAGAACCTCGGCTTGCGATCGATCGCCGAAGGCATTGAATCGCGCTTGACGCTCGAACATATTCGCGCGATCGGTGCGCACGAGGTGCAAGGGTTCTTCCTGGGTGAGCCCGCGCCGCCCGAAGACGCGGTTAGGGATTTGGCGACGCTGTAATCAGCGGAACAAAGTGGAGCAGGCCGGCCGCGTAGTCGATCGTCACATTGAAGCGCGCGAGCAGCCCAGCACCAAGATGACCAAGCTCACTGTTCGGCAGATTCTTCGTCGCGCCGATCTTGGACGACTCGATCGAGTATCCGCCGATCTGTACGAGCGGAATCGTACCAGACAGTTCAACGCTCGATCCGCCAACGCCGCTGACCGGGATCTCGCCGGTCGCCACAAAGATCTTATGGGATTGATAGAAACCATATGCGAGATTGATGCTCGACTCGTCGCCGGTGTCGAGCGTCAATTGTGCGGGCAGATCGCCGAGCAGTACGTCGACGAACGGCACGAAATTGTCGAAGGCGAGCGGGACGGCGTAGCCCCGCTGCGATGCAGGCGCACCCAGAACGACACGATGCGCGCTGTTGTCGAGTTGCACGGTCGTTGCGGCGAAGAGGTCGGCACCCACGACGACATGATACCCAAACTTCTCGATGTTGGGCAGCACGACATAGTTTGCGGGCGGAAGCGTCATGCTGCCAATCTGGAGTGCGCCGATGCGGACGACCTCGGTAGCGTAGTCGCCCAAACCGCGCACGTGAAACGATCCGACGGTGGGTGCCTGTAACTGTTCGGCAAGCTCGAGGCTGACGGACAGACCGGAGTTTCCGCTATCGAGCAGGCACGTCGTGGCAATACCGCCGAGCCTACACGCGAAGACCGGCGTTATCTGGGACGGATCGGTGGGCACCTCGGCGGGGCGCGCCGAAAACACCGGCACCAGCCCGTGTGGCGTTTCGAACGGCGTGGAGACTTCGTCGCGCCGATCGTAGCGCTCGAGCAACGCGCCGTTGCGCAGCACCTGCATCGGGAGTTCGTAGCGGCCGGCAACTTGCGTGTAGTCGCGGTATTCGAGCGTCATGTCACCGTTGACATCGCGCATGTATTTGACCGACGTGGTCTTGGGATCGACGTACACCAGCATGGGCACAGCATCGCCGTTTGAAACGAGTAGCGTACGATACGGAACGCTCGAAATCGCGGTAATGCCGTCGTCGACGATGCGTCCACCCTGCGCGGCGAAATCCGGGGCCAAGAACGCGAGCGACGCAATCGTGCGTTCGGCACGCAGGAATGCGTCGCCGCCGTTGGTTTCCGGGAGTGTGGTGCCGTTGATATTGATGGAATAGACGCGTTCGCCGTCAAAGTATGTGCCGGCACACAACGCGCCGTTGCACTCATAGCTGGCAAAGCGCAGACCTTGCGTCTCACTCTTGAGATCGACGGTCTCACCGCTGCGGATCACGTGTGAAATCGAGGTAAGGTGCGCGTTCCACACAGGACCACTCGCCTCGCGCATGCGGGCGAGGAGGTGGGGCAACGACTCTTGCGCGGGCGCTGCCGGCGACGGTAACGGCACCGTCACGGCTAGGCCGGCCGCAAAGAGCAAAGCGAGCCGCTTGGCGAAGGGCACGCCTATGCACTTCGAGTTGATCGATGAGTATCTTCTCAGCGGGACTCCTGCCAAGGCGCGGGTGATCGAAACGCTCCTGGCCGAGCGTAGCGATCTCCCCGAAGCTGCGCCGTTCTACGAAGGAATGCGGATGCTTGGCGCACGGACGCCGGATCTTGCGCTGGTTGCGCTGCGTTTGGTGCTGGCCGGCAAAAAAGCTGACGACGCCTCCGTTATCGCCCTGCGCGAGCATGCCGACCGAGCACGTGCCGGTGGTAGCGACGCAAAGGCTGCGCGAGAAGCATACGCGCGGGTGCTCGCCCTGGTGCTGCTCGGATGCATTGGAACGTTCCTCGCCGTGATGCCCGCCGGCGCGCAAACCGCGTCACCAAGTCCTAACGTGTACCGAGCACTCGAATCGGGACGCGGCGCGCGGCCTGCTGCAGAGATTCACGGCCGCATCGATTCGGTCGACTTTCCCGGTGGAACCTTTGCCGTACGCATCAACGGCGGTACCCGCGTCATCGCGGTAATGCCTTCGACCGCGATCTACCAGCATGGCGGCTACGCAACATTCGCTGATTTGCGCCGCGGCCAGAGCGTCGCCGTCACCGTGTACGAAATCGGGGGACGTCTCGTCGCCCAGACGATTCGTTTGTCTCCTTAGTGCAAAGCACGCTCGACCTCGCTTGCGGTGTCATTGCCACAGGCTTTTCACAGCGGCCGGACCGGTTGTTTGGCGGATACATGCTCTTTGCGCGCAATCTTGAGAGCGTCGAGCAAGCGCGCGCGCTGACCGATGTGCTTCGCGAGGGCGCGCAGCCTCCGCCGATCGTCGCGATCGATCAAGAAGGTGGCCGTGTCATGCGCTTGCGCAACGGCGTCGAACCGATGCCCGCAATGATGGCACTTGGCGCCGTGGCCGACGAGGCGCTTTCCGAGGATGCCGGCGCGACGCTCGCGCACGATTTGCGCCGCATGGGCTGTACGCTGGATTTTGCACCGGTGCTCGATCTCGCGCTCGAGGCAGGCAACACGGTCATTGGTACGCGCGCTTTCGGGACCTCGACCGAGCTCGTCACGAACATCGCCGGCGCGTTCGGGCGCGGACTCGAGCGCGGTGGAATCACCCCGACGTTCAAACACTTTCCCGGCCACGGCGCTACGGCATTCGACACGCATCTTCGAGCAGCGCGTCTCGACGCCGACGAGGCGACATTGCGCGGACGCGATCTCGTACCGTTTCGCGCGTGTACGCGTCCCGGCGCCGCGATCATGGCGGCACATGTTGCGGTGCCGGCAATCGACGGCGATCGTCCTGCCTCGCTCTCACGGCGCTTCTTGACCGGCATCTTGCGGGACGAATGGCGCTTTAACGGCGTCTGTTTTACCGATTGCATGCAGATGGACGCGATTGCTAAAGGGATCGGCACGGTGCGCGGGGTTACCGAAGCAATCGCCGCGGGCGCGGATTGCGCACTCGTGAGTCACGATCCCGACCTCGCGTTCGAGGCGGCGCAGTATTTGGCAAACGCCGTCGAGCGCGGTGACGTTCCGATGGCGCGGTTGCAAGAGGCCCACGCACGCGTGATGCGTCTGCGTGCGCGCGCGCAGAAGCCGCTTGACCTCGATGCGCTCGCGCCGCACCCAGGGATCGGACGGCGCATCGCACGTGATGCTGTAACGCTCGTACGAGGCGAAGCGCACGGCGACGCCCTTGGCGATCGTGCGGTCATCTTCGGCGAGGGATCGTTGGCCGCGCAAGCACCGGCGCTCGAGGAGCAGCAACTCGACGTGGATCCGAGCGACGACGCGGTCGCGGCGATGCTCGACGCCGCGCGGCAGTCGCCGCGACGCATAGTCGTACTCTCGTACCGTGCGCACCTCTACCCGCGTCAAGCGCGCGCCATTGATGCACTGCTTGCGCACGCCCCCGACGCGCTCGTGATCTCGACCGGTGAGCCGTACGACGTGCCGCTCTTCGAAGCGGCGCGCCATGTCGTGGCCTGCTATGGTAACGATGAGGTAAGCCTTGCGGGCCTCGCCGACGTCGTGTTCTTGGGAGCGCCGTGCATCGGCGTGATGCCCGTTGCACTCGCTTGAAGCAGCGCTGCGCGGCACGTGTACTGCTGCGGTCGCGCGCGTGGAACGCGGTGGAAAACTTGTCTACGAGCGCGCCTTCGGAACGACGCGCGACGACGCGGAAGCCGCGCCGGTCTACGTCGACACACGCTTCGATCTCGCCTCGCTCACGAAGATCTTTGTATCGAGCGTTGCGCTCGATCTCGTGGCGCGCGGTCTGGTCGAACTCGATGCGCCGCTGCGGCGCGTTCTACCTGAGTGGAATGACGACGATCATGCGCCGATCACGTTGCGCATGCTGCTCGCACACAACTCGGGAATGCATTCGGGAGCCGATTACCGCGAGTTGCTCGACTTCAACGTCGCGGATTTCGCGTTGCGGCGCGCGCTTGCCGCGGCGCCGGGGGCCGGCGTGATCTATAGCGACCTTGGCTTTATCGCGCTCGGCATCGCAATAGAACGCATCGGCGGCCGTGCACTCGGCAGCGCAATTGCGCAGATGTGGGGTGCCGACGTCGCGTTCAATCCGCGGCTCGCCGATCGCGCGACGATTCCGGCGACCGAACAAGATGCGTGGCGAGGCCGCGTACAAGGCAGCGTGCACGACGAGAAGTCGCATCTGATGGGCGGCGTCGCGGGACACGCCGGACTCTTTGGAAGTGCCGCTGCGGTTGCGCGCATGACTGAAGTCTATCTCGCCGCCGCGTGTGGTCGTGCGCAGCGCATACTGTCCGCGGAGTTGGCGCGCGCCGCCATCACTTGCGTGGCCGACGATCCGGTGTTGCGCCGTGGACTCGGCTGGGCGATCAAGACGACCGACGAGAACTCGTGCGGTGCGCGCTTCGGGTCGCGCAGCTTCGGACACACCGGATTTACCGGCACCTGCGTATGGGCCGACCCGGATCGTGACCTCCAAGCGGTGCTGCTGACCAACACCGTCTACTTCGGGCGTACAGATTCCCGCCCGCTGCGAGTGGCGTTTTATGATGCCGTCATAGAAACGTTCGGAAGATGATTGCCGTCGGATTGATGAGCGGGACGTCGCTGGATGGTATCGACGCCGCGCTCGTGCGTATTTTGCCGCGCGGTGGGACCTATTCGCTAGATCTTCTGAATTTTGTGACCGTGCCGTTCGAGGACACGCTCGATCGCCAGTTGCGCGCGGCTCTTCCGCCGCACACGGCGACGGCGCCGACGATCGCCGATCTCCATCGCCGCCTTGGAGCGGCGTTTGCGCGCGCGGCACGCACGGCCGCCGGAGCGCTGAGCGTCGACTACGTCGCGTCGCACGGGCAGACGATCTATCACGACGGTAATGCGCATTGTACGATGCAAGTGGGCGATCCGTTCGTGATTCGCGAGGCCTTACGCGCAACGGTCTGCTTCGACTTTCGCTCGGCAGACTGCGTCCTGGGCGGGAGTGGTGCGCCGCTCGTGCCATATGTCGACGTCTTGCTGCTTGCGGATTCGCGCGAAGATCGCGTTGCGCTCAACATCGGGGGCATCGCTAACGTTACCGCGCTTCCGCGTGACGCGGTGCCTAACGACGTCATGGCCTTCGATACGGGACCCGGCATGATGCTGATCGATGCGTTCGTGCAGATGCGGACGGGTGGAGCACACCGCTTTGATAAGGATGGCGGACTGGCTGCGGCGGGCCGCGTGGATGAGGCGGCGCTCGCGCGCATGCTTGCCGATCCGTACTTTGCGCAAGCGTCACCCAAATCGACCGGGCGCGAACGGTTCGGTGCGCAGTTTCTGTTCGCGCATCGCGCAGCACTCGAGGGGCTTTCAACCGAAGATGGCTGCGCGACGTTGACCGAGGTTACGGCGGCTTCGGTCGCCGAGGCGATCGCGGGACTCGGAATGGCCGGCGCGCACGTGCTTTGCAGCGGCGGCGGAGCGCGAAACTTGGCGCTGCTGCGCCGGCTTGCGGCACGGCTTCCACAGGCGCGCGTCGAACCAAGCGAAGTCGTCGGCGTGAGTGGCGACGCGAAAGAAGCAATGGCATTTGCGGTCTTAGGATACGAAACGTTGCGCGAGCGGGCTGCAAACGTGCCGCGCGTCACGGGCGCGTCGCGCGCGGTACCGCTGGGTGCGATCGCCCCGTTTTCATTGCGCCGTTTGATTACGGAGGTTGAGTCGGAGTGCCGATCTTCGTAGGCGTCGACGCGGGCGGAACCTCGCTCGACTGCATCGTCGAGCGCGACGGTGCTATAAGCGGCGTACACGGCGACGCGGCCAACGTTCGCACCGCGGGCATCGACGGCGCTGCCGCGCAGATCGCCGCAGCCGTTCGCTCGGGGTTGCACGGCGACGCGTTCGATGCGTTGGTCGTCGGTGCTGCCGGTGCGGGCGACACCGTTATTGCGGGCGCGCTCGAAGTGGCGCTCCGTGCCTATTTTCCGCGCGGCGCAATCGCCGTGCACGATGATGCCGAGATTGCGCTACGCGCTGCTGTTCCGCACGGTGATGGCGTCGTGCTCATTGCCGGGACGGGCTCGATCGCCTATGCGCGCGTCGGAGAGAATGCGCACCGCGCCGGCGGGTATGGATATCTGCTCGGTGATGACGGTTCAGGATTTGCAATCGGCCGCGCCGCGCTTGCGCAGATGCTGCGCTGGTACGACGGGCGCATCGCGCACAGCGAGCTCTTCGACGTGATTGCGGAGCGTCTGCAGATTGGCGATGCGCAGGCTTTGCTTGGCCGCATCTACGGCGAGCCGAATATGGTCGGGGCGGTGGCATCGTTGGCTCCGCTCGTGCTGGCGCGTGCCGGCTCGGGCGAACGCGTCGCGACCAAGATCGTGCAGAGCGCCGCGGGCGAACTGGTCGATTTGCTGAAGTCGCTCGTACAGCGTGCGCAACTGGGAAAACACGAACTTCCGCTGGTCTTCGCGGGCGGACTCTTCGCGGAGAACTCGTTGCTGTCGTATTTGATCGAAACGCGATTGCTGGCCGACATGCCGCTATTGCAGCCTGTGAAATCCCCCCTGTCTCCAGCGCACGGTGCACTCGAGCTTGCGCGCGGGCTCGCGCGATGAAACAAGGCGTGCCACCGACCGAGCAGCGTAATCCACAAAGCACCGGACTCGATCTGCTCGAGACCCGCGACCTGGTCGATCTGCTCGTGCGCGATCAAAGCGAAGCCGTCGCAGTTGTGCGCGCGCAGGCCGCGACCTTGGCGCGGGTCGTTGAGGCGACCGTCGAACGCGTCAAGCGCGGTGGACGCGTGCACTACGTTGGTGCCGGCACGAGCGGGCGGCTCGGCGTCCTTGATGCCTCGGAGATGCCGCCAACCTTCGGGACACCGTCGGCGCTTGTGTGCGCGCACATTGCGGGCGGCGATCGCGCCTTGCGTGAAGCGATCGAAGGTGCTGAGGACGATGGTGCGGCCGGCGAGCGGGCAATGGACGAACATGTGCAGCCCGACGACGTTGTCCTGGGTATCTCGGCGAGCGGCGGTGCGCGCTTTGTCATCGCTGCGCTCGAGCGCGCGCGGAAGATCGGCGCCCTTACGGTTGCTATCACGAGCAGCGACGCATCCGCTCTCGTCGCAGCGGCGGCGCTCGCGATCGTCCTGCCGACAGGCCCCGAAGTGCTGAGCGGATCGACGCGACTGAAGGCCGGCACTGCCCAGAAGATCACGCTCAATACGCTTTCGACCGCGGTGATGGTGCGACTGGGGAGAGTGCACGACAATCTAATGATCGACGTGGTGGCGACCAACGAGAAACTGCGTGGGCGGGCGGAGCGCTTAGTGCGTGAACTCACCGGCGCCGGCGACGTGCAGATCTCGGCTGCACTCACAGAGGCAGACGGCAGCGTAAAAGTCGCGGTCGTCATGATCGCTCGCGGCGTCGATGCGGCGCATGCACGCTCGCTACTGCAAACGGAGTCCTTGCGATCGTTGCTCTAAAGCTGCTCCTCGCCGCGGCGATCGTGTTCGTACCGCTGGACAATCGCTCGGTAACGTGGCACCTCCCGGTCATGCTCGGCCAAATCGCCGGTCGCAGCGTTGTGGCACCGCCGCAAACGCTGCTTGGCAACAACCTGCAGTCCGGCGAGCCCGACGCGATCATTGCGTGGTTGAACAGCCGGGCTCCGCGCACGAACACGTTCGTGCTGTCGAGCGACATGCTCGCCTACGGAGGACTGATTGCATCGCGCGTGCCCGGCCCAAGCTATGCCGATGCGTACGCACGACTGCGCGAAATCGATCATCTGCGTGCGCGTCACGACAGGGCGTGGATCGGTGTCTTTGGCACGGTGATGCGCCTTGCACCGACGGGCGTGCCTGCCGGGACGCCGTTCTTTGCGCCGTATCCGATCTGGTCGTATCTGCAGCAGTATGCGAACTTGCACGATCCGCTGCAGCCTGATGAGCTCGAAGAGGCGCAGCGCCTTCGCGGGCTCATCGGCGACGATGTGTTCAGCGAATACTTGCAGACACGGGCGCGCAACTACGCCGTAGATCGCTTGTTACTCGACAAGGCGCGGGCGGGATCGATCGATCGGCTCGTGCTCGGGCAGGACGATGCGAAGCCATACGGCTTGCACGTGCCCGAAGTGCAGGCGCTGCAAGGATATCTCGACGCAAACGATCTGGCGAATCGGGTTTCGATCGAGCCAGGCGCGGACGAGCTTGGCATGGCGCTCGATTGCGCACGCGTTGCACGACGCGCACTGGCTTCCGCTGGTTAACGTGCGCTACTCGACGCCGGAAGGGGCAGCTACCAGGACCCGCTCGAGTTTGCGCCGATCGGATCGACAATAGATAGCCTCATCACGCTCTGCGGTGGCTTGCGAGCGAACGGGCCTCGGCACCGTGCAACAAGTTGGTCCGTGGCAGGCGGACATCATCGAGCTGTTCGTCCGCGTGCCCGATACCGGCGCAGCGCTCGATCGAGGCATTTCTTGCGCCAGATCTACGCGCGCTCTGAATGCGGGAGATTCGGTCGCGGTCGTCGATCTTTCGTTTGAGAAGACCTATGACGACCAAAAAGTCATTTGCGAAAGCAGCTCTTGTCTTCGGGACTGGCAAGCCGGCTGGATGCCTACTCAGCGTGGAATACCAACGCGAACACGGTCGGCACGGCGCTTGCCGAAGCGATCGCCGCCGGCGCAGGCCGCAGAATGCACACGTACGACAGGCTTGCGCATCAGACGTTTACGTTTTTGCGCTTCGTCGACGACGTCGACTTTCACGACGACGTCCGGCCTGCGCTCAACGCCTGGCTCGCCGCGCAAGGCGTAACCGATCATACGCTACTCGCGCCGGACATCGCGGCTGCGACCGCGCAGCGCAATCGCGAGCTGCTGTGGTACGAGGCGCAAGCGACGCTCGCGCAACTCTATCCGCAACTCCACATCGCGGCCATGTCGATTACGTTACCGTGGGATCGCACGTTCGATACGCAGATCGACGTGCGCTTGGCGCCGAATCTCTAGAAGACTCAGTGCTCGCGCTGGCAGAGTTCGATCAGCACGCCACCGGTGGACTTGGGATGCAAAAAGGCAATCAGATTTCCGTGCGCGCCTTTGCGCGGCAGTTCGTCGATCAAGCGCACGCCTTTAGCTTTGTAATCGGCGAGCGCGGTCGCGATATCATCGACGCGGTAGGCCGTGTGGTGCAACTTCGTCTCCGCATCCCCGCGAAAGCGGGCGATCGGTGAGTCGGGATCGAGCGGGCGCAGGAGTTCGATGATCGAGTCTCCGGCCTCGAGGCCCACCGCTTCGACACCTTGATCGGCGATCGTCTCGCGATAGATCGGCGTAAATCCCAGCGTTTGCGTGTAGAGTGCGATCGTCGCGTCGAGGTCCTGGACGACGATTGCGATGTGATCGATCTTCACGCCACGACTTCCTTGGCGCGATAGACGCCGAAGACCTCACGTAACACGTTGCAGATCTCGCCGAGCGTTGCTCCGGCGTCGACCGCTTCGACGAAGTGCGGCATGAGGTTATCTTTGCTTCCGGCGGCGGTGCGCACGTCGGCGAGGCGTGCCGCGACACGCGCCGCATCGCGCGAAGCGCGGAATTGGTGCAAGCGCGCGACCTGCTCGCGCTCGATGGCGTCGTCGACGCGTTGCAGCGGAATCGAAGCATCGCCGGCGCCTTTTTCTGCAAACTTGTTGACACCGACGACGACACTCGTGCCGCGCTCGATCGCCTGTTGGGCCTCATAGGAGGAGTCGGCGATACGCGTCTGCATCCAGCCGCTCTCAATGGCCGCGATGCTGCCGCCGAGCTCATCGACTTGCGCGATCAGTGTTTGCGCGCGCTCGATGAGTTGATTCGTCAACGACTCGACGTAATAGGAACCGGCGAGCGGATCAACGACATCGGTGACGCCCGACTCGTACCCGATGATCTGCTGCGTGCGCAGAGCGAGCTTGGCGCTCGCCGCCGTTGGGAGCGCGAGCGCTTCATCCTTACCGTTGGTGTGGAGCGACTGCGTTCCGCCCAGCACTGCCGCGAGGGCCTGCAGCGTGACGCGGACCACGTTGTTTTCGGGTTCCTGCGCGGTGAGCGTCGAGCCGCCGGTCTGCGTGTGAAAGCGCAGCATCTGCGAGCGCGGATCTTTGCATCCGAATTCGTCGCGTGTGATATGCGCCCAGAGGTAACGTGCGGCGCGGAATTTCGCAACCTCTTCGAAGAAGTCGTTGTGCGCGTTCCAGAAGAAGGAGAGGCGCGGGGCGACGACGTCGAGATCGATGCCCGCATCGCGTGCGGCGCGCAGATACGCTTTCGCGTTGGAGAGCGTGAAGGCGATCTCTTCAACCGCCGTCGAGCCGGCCTCGCGAATGTGATATCCCGAGATCGAAATCGTATTCCATTGCGGTACTTCGCGCGCGCAATAGCTCATAACATCGGTGACGAGACGGATCGATTGGTGGGGTGGGTAGATATAGGTCCCGCGGGCGGCGTACTCTTTGAGCACGTCGTTCTGAATCGTACCGCCGAGCTTATCGAACGCAATACCGCGACGGCGTGCGACCGCGAGTAGCATCGCGAGCAGAATCGAAGCCGGCGCATTGATGGTCATCGAGACGGTCACCGCGTCGAGCGGAATACCGTCGAGCAGCGTCTCCATATCGGCAATCGAGTCGATCGCGACGCCGACCTTGCCGACTTCGCCGCGTGCAATCGCTGCATCCGAATCGTGGCCGAGCTGCGTCGGGAGATCGAACGCAACGGAGAGTCCGGTCGTGCCGCGCTCGAGCAGAAAGCGGTACCGCGCATTGGATTCGGCTGCAGTCGCGAAGCCGGCGTATTGCCGCATCGTCCACAGGCGCCCACGATACATGTCGGAGCGAATTCCGCGCCCATAGGGAAACGCGCCCGGCTCACCCAGATCGTGCGCCGTGCCCTCGATGCTGTCATACCTGGAATCGAGCGGGATGCCGCTCGCGTTGAACTCCCGTGCCATTGCGCGCTGTATTCGGCATGGGGGGAAGACAGGCTTCCCTTTTCAAGGCGCGTTATTCACGTTAGGATCACGAGTACGATGCGAGCGCTACAAATCACGCAGTTTGGTGATCCCGCTGACGTAGGTGTGCGCGATGTGCCGGCGCCGCGCCCGGGCGCTGGTGAGGTGCTCGTAAAGATCGAAGCGGCCGGTGTGAATCCAAGCGATGCCGTCAATATTCGGGGCGGATTCCCCAAGACGACGCTGCCGCGCATCCTCGGTCGCGATTTTGCCGGGACCGTTGTCGAGGGACCGGATGCGCTCGCCGGCACAAAGGTGTGGGGCTCCGGTGGTGAGTTGGGATTCACGCGCGACGGATCGCACGCCGAGTTCCTCGTTGTCCCCGCGCAAGACGTAACGGTCCGACCCGGTAACCTGACGCCACCGCAGGCAGCGGCTGCCGGTCTACCGCTTGTTACCGCATACATCACGTTAGTCGAGCGTGGAGGATTGAAACCCGGCGAGTGGGTCTTGATCTCCGGCGCCTCGGGCGCAGTCGGCGGTGCTGCGGTGCAGATTGCGACGTGGATCGGCGCGCACGTGGTTGCGTTCGATCGCGCCGAGTTCGACGAAGGCAAAGTAAACGATGCCGTGGCAACCGCAACCCAGGGGCACGGTGTGGATCTCGCGCTCAACGTCGTGGGAGCGACGATCTTTCCCCAGCTTCTGCAATCGCTCGCGATCCGCGGACGGATGGTGATTATTTCGCGGATTGGCGGGAAAGACGTGAACCTCGATCTGTTCGATCTCTACCGCAGACAATTGACGATCGTCGGTGTCGACTCCGCACAGGCACCGGCCGATCAGTGCGCGCGCGTGCTCGAGCAGTTGCGTCCTGGGTTTGAATCCGCTGCGTTACAAGCGCCGCGTGTTGACGCAGAGATTCCATTGGATCGCGCCGCAGAGGCGTATATGGGCGCTGAAAAGGTTAGCGGCAAAAAATTCGTACTCGTTCCGTAAAGGAGAACATCGTGAAAGCAGCCGTCATTCATCAGTACGGTGGCCCGGAGGAATTCACGTACGAGGACGTACCCGAGCCGGTTCCCGGTCCGGGAGAGGTGCTGATCAAAGTTGCAGCAGCCGGCATCAATCCGATCGATATTGCCCAGCGAAGCGGCGCAGCTAAAGATTTTACGCCGATCCAATTTCCCGCGATTCTGGGTTGGGACGCTTCGGGAACCGTCACAAAGCTCGGCAACGGCGTAAGCGGTCTCGCAGTGGGCGAGAGAGTCGCTGCATTAGCGTTTCATACATACGCAGAGTTCGTCGCAGCGAAGGCCGAACTGTTTGCGAAAGTGCCCGACGGCCTCGACCTCGTCGACGCGGCCGCCTTGCCGCTCGTGACCCAAACGGGCAGTCAACTGATCTCGGTGGGGAGCGGCGCCAAAGAGGGAATGACGGTGCTCGTATCCGGCGCGGTTGGCGGCGTCGGCCGTTCAGCCGTCTACACAGCCAAGAATCTTGGCGCGCGCGTCATCGCCGGCGTGGAAAAGCGTCAAGTCGAACAAGCGAAGCACCTCGGCGCCGACGACGTGCTCGCGCTCGACGACGACGCGGCGTTTGCTGCGTTCCCGCAGGTGGACATCGTTGCCAACACCGTACGCGGCGCAACCGCCGCCGCACTGATGACGAAAGTAAAATCCGGTGGAACCTTCGCATCCGCGACCGGTGCGCCGAGCAACGCGAAGGCGTTTCCCGCAGTCAAATTCGTCGACTTCCACATGAAGCCGGATAGCGAGATGCTCTTTCTCTTGATGGAAGCCGTACGCGACAAGCGGCTGACGATTCCGATCGACCGTCGCATGGCGCTACGCGATGCAGCAGCCGCTCAAGCCGCGGTTGAAAAAGGCGGCCTCCACGGCAAGGTGTTGTTGATTCCTTAAATTATCCGATCGTTACGAGTGGCGCTCGCGCGTCGACCGTGTCGCCCGCTTTGGCGTGCACGCTGACGGCCGAACCCGCCTTATGCGCGCGAATCTCGTTCATCATCTTCATCGCCTCGACGATTGCCACGACCTGACCCTCGGCAATCGCATCGCCCGCCGCAACTTTCATTTCGACAACAACGCCGTGCATCGGCGAAACGACATCATTGCCACCCGCAGCGCCACTCTGTTTCTTTCCACTCGTCCTGGGCGCCGCGCGCTGCGCACCGTTTTTCGCAAGTGCCGCGCCGCTACGTTCGCGTAAACCAAACACACGCACGTTGTAGAGCTTCTCGTTCACTTCCACACGAAGATCTTGCGGCGGAGAGGATTGCGCGTCCCCTCCGGAGGCGACCGTAAACAGACTTAGGGAGCCGGAGGAGGGGACCGCAAATCCCGACGCCGCAAAAGCTTCTAACGTTGCTGTCCCATAGGAAGCATCTTTGACGCTCGACTCATCGCAAAGCGCTCGCAGCAACGGAAGTGTCGTTGGGACACCCTCAATTGCATATTCATCGATCGCGCGAGCGAGACGCGCAATCGCTTGCGCGCGCGTGGGTGCCCAGACGATCAACTTCGCGATCATCGAATCGTAGTCGGGCGAGATCGTGTAGCCGGGATATGCTGCCGAGTCGACGCGCACGCCCAGACCGCCAGGCTCTTTGTACGCGGTAATCGTGCCCGGCGCGGGCCGGAAATTGTCGGCCGGATCTTCGGCATTGACGCGGCCTTCGATCGCGAAGCCGGTGAACGTCACGTCGTCTTGGCCGAACCCAAGCGGCTCGCCGGCGGCAACGCGAATTTGCTCGCGGATCAAGTCGAGGCCCGAGATCATCTCGGAAACGGTGTGCTCTACTTGAATGCGCGTGTTCATCTCGAGGAAGAAGAACTCGTCGCCCGTGACCAGACACTCGATCGTACCGACCGAGTCATACCCGATCGCCTGCGCCGCGCGCACGCCGGCTTCGCGCATCGCGCGACGCGTCTTGAGCGGAATCTGCGCGGGCGTTTCTTCCCAGAGCTTCTGGTGACGCCGTTGCAGCGAACAATCGCGCTCGCCGATGTGAACGACGTTGCCGTGCTTGTCGGCAAGAATCTGCAGTTCGACGTGTTTGGGATTTTCGAGGTAGCGCTCGGCGTAGATCGTGCCGTTCTTAAAGTAGGCTTCGGCCTCGCGTTTGGCCGTGGTGAAAGCCGATTCGATTTCGTCGAGCGTGCGCGCAACCTTGAGGCCTTTGCCCCCACCACCACCCGAAGCTTTGAGCGCGAGCGGCAATCCGTAGGCCTTTGCCGCCGCATGCGCCTCTTTGACGTCGTGGATCTCTTCGGTGCCACCGGGAACGAATGGCACCTGCGCTTTTGCCATTGCTTGGCGCGCGCGTAATTTATCACCCATCGCGTCGATCGCATCGGGATGCGGACCGATCCATGCGATGCCCGCGGCAATCGCGCGACGCGCGAAGGCGGAATTTTCGGCCAGAAATCCGTAACCAGGGTGCACGGCATCGGCACCGGAGCGCGTGGCGACCTCTAAGATCGTATCGATGTTGAGGTAGCTCTGCGCCGGCGATGCCGGACCGATCAGATACGCTTCGTCGGCCATGCGCACGTGGATGCTGTCACGGTCGGCTTCTGAATACACCGCAACGGTGGCAATCGACATCTCGCGCGCGGTACGAATAACACGGACGGCGATCTCGCCGCGGTTGGCAATGAGGATCTTCTTAAACACGTCTGTAGTCAATCCCCAATGCGCGTTCGCGCATTGGGGGCCCCTTTGATTTGACGAGCGCTCCAGCGCTTCGCGCTTGCGCGCCCCCATCCGGCAAAGCCGGATGGGTCCCTCTCCAGGTCAGGGTTGCGCGCGGCGACTTTCCAGCGCGAGGGCCCTTCTCGTCCTTCGAGGCTCGCTATCGCTCGCTCCTCAGGATGACGGGCCTCTGCTGTTAGTGTAGCCAGGGCGGCGGCGATTGCCGCGAGTTCGTCGTCGGTGATCACGCGTGGAAATCGGGTGGATACATACCGACCGCGTGATAGCCGGCGTCGACGAAGTGCACGTCGGCCGTAATCGCCGCAGCAAGATCGGATGCAAGGTAGACGGCGGTATTACCGACGTCCTGTGCGGTGACGTTACGACGAAGCGGTGCGACTTGCGGCACCACGTCGAGCATCTTGGTTGCGCCGGAGACTTGTCGCATGCTGGCGGTCTTGATCGGACCGGCCGAGATCGCGTTGACACGAATGCCACGGCCACCGAGATCGTAGGCGAGATAACGGACCGATGATTCGAGCGCGGCCTTGGCAATGCCCATCAAATTGTAATTGGGCACGATTTGTGTCGCGCCAAGGTAGGTCATCGCCATGATCGAGGCATTGTCGTTGAAGCTATCGCGCAGAGCGGAGACCAGCGCGATCAACGAATAGGCCGAGACATCGAGCGAGAGCGCGAAGCCTTTCCGCGAAGTGTCATAGACCGTGCCGCGTAGATCGTCTTTGTCGGCGAAGGCAATCGAATGAACTAGCGCATCGAGCGGACCGAACGATGCGGCAAGTGCGTCGCGCAGCGCTGCCAACGATTCGTCGCGTGCAACGTCACATTCGATGACCGGACCACCGCCTAACTCGGCTGCAAGCTTCTCCACTTCGTCTTTGACGCGTTCGCCTTGATAGGTAAAGGCGAGCGTCGCACCGTGTTCGTGCATCTTGTGTGCGATGCCGGTCGCGATCGACCAGCGATTGGCCACGCCCGTGATCAGGGCGCGTTTCCCTTCGAGTAGCTTCACGTCTGGGTAGATACCAGCGCAAGGGCCCCCGTCCTCTCGCGCGAACCGGTAGCGGCATGTTTGTGCTGATTTCGCGCTATCTCAAGCCGCTCGACGTCGTCGACGCCTGGCTCCCCGAGCACCGCGCCTTCCTCGACCGTCACTACGCGGCGCACCACGTGCTGACATCGGGTCCGCAGAGCCCGCGCAACGGCGGGGTAATCGTCACGCACGAGATGACGCGCGAACAAGTCGATGCGATGCTGGCCGAGGACCCGTTCGTACGCGAAGGGGTCTCGGAATACCAGGTCATCGAGTTCAAGCCGTCACGCCCAGTGAATCCCTAGTGACACGGCACTTCGTATGAGTAAAAACGCGTGGTGGGCCGCCGGGGTCGTTGCGGTCGTCGTCGCGTTCGTGCACCTGGCGACGGCCGGGCAATACGACATCTTCCGCAACGAACTGTACTTCATTGTCTGCGGGCGGCATCCGTCGCTCGGCTATGTCGATCAGCCGCCGGTGGTGCCGCTCCTGGCAGCCGTTACGCAATTCGGTGGAACGCACGTGTGGCTGCTGCGTCTTCCCGGCATCCTTGCTGCGATTGCGACCGTGCCGGTCGTTGTTGCGTTCACGCAGTTACTCGGCGGCAACGGCCGTGCTGCGTGGTTCGCGGCGATAGCATATGCGAGCGCCACGCTCGTCACGGCGATGTCGGCAACGCTCAATACATCAAGCTTCGAGCCGCTTGACTTCACGCTCCTTGCTTATTTGATCGCGCGTGCAATCGTGCGTAACGAACCACGGCTGTACTGGTGGGCCGGCCTCGTTGCCGGCTGCGCTTTTGAAACCCGCTACGGCATCTTGATGTGGGCGGCTGCGATAGCGATCGGGCTTGCGATCTGCGGACCGCGTGCGGTCTTTCGTTCGCGCGATCTGTGGATCGGTATTGCAATTGCCGCGATCATAGCGCTGCCCAATGTCATCTGGCAAGCCGCGCATGGCTTCCCGTTCCTCGAACTCGTGCGCAATGACAACTCGGGCAACTTTCTGGGCGGTCCGCTCGGCTTCGTGCTCAGCCAAACATTTCTCGTGAATATCGTGCTCGTGCCGCTGTGGATCACCGGCATCATCGCGCCGTTCGTCCAGGCGCGCCTCGCGCCGTTCCGTTTTCTCGCCGTAACCTTCGTGGCGATGGGCGTGCTCATCGTGCTTACCAACGGCAAAGCCTACTACATGGCGGGAGCGTATCCGACGATCATTGCACTCGGCGCCGCTTCGGTAACGATGGTCTGGCGCTGGGCGATCGGCATCTGGGCGCTTCTGGCTGCCGCCAACGCCGCATTCGCGCTTCCGTACGTGCTCCCGGTGATGCCGGTCGCGCAACTCAAAGCGATGTTAGATCGTAGCTCGTTCAAGATGCCGCCGATGGAACGCGCCGGTATCGGCGCGCCGATTCTGCAGGTGTACGCCGACGAATTCGGCTGGCGCGATCTGGCGCGCACCGTCGAAGGTGTCTACAACGGCTTACCAACGAGCGATCGCGCCAAAGCGACGATCTACGCCTCGAATTACGGTGACGCGAGCGCGATCAACGTCTACGGCACGAATCTGCCGTTCGCGGTGAGCGGTAACAATCAATACTACTTATGGGGACCCGGCAACGGCGACGGCTCGGTCGTGATCGCGGTCAACGTCGATCCCGCGCAGTGGGCGCAGATGTGCGCATCGGCACGCGTCGTCGCGAGCACGGGAGCGTCGCCGTATAAGATGCCCTACGAAGTGAATCAGCCGATCGTGTTGTGCCGCGGCATGCACCCACCACTCGCGCAGCAGTGGGCGACGTTCAAGCACATCGGGATCGAGAATCTCGGCGTCGGCAAGCCGCGATAGCGGTCAGGGGAACAAGAAGAGCTCCGCAATCTTGCCGTCGTGCGTGCGGTACAGGATGGCCTGAAGCGTCTTCGTCGGATAGGTTACCGTCAGCGTGTTGACTACCAACCCGCCGCGCAGCGCGGCACGCGCAACGCGAACCTCCGGCGTTCCGAGCGGAGCGAGCATGGTCGCCGCCTGGGTGACGCGCACGGGCGTCATGAGCGCATCGAAGTCCGCCGTGATCGCCGATCGATCGATCTTCCCCTGCGCGAGGTTGACGAGCCAGGTTCGCGTGAGCGCCGCCGCGTCGGGCAGGCCGGCGTCCGCGGCGGCATTCCCGTAGATCTCTTCGGCGATGCCTCTTCCGATCGTCGAGCTGGACGCGCTCGGCGTTGCGTCGGAGAACACGACGATCGACGTGTCGTCGTCGGGAAAGAGCGCCTCGAACGACTGATATCCCACAACTTCGCCACCGTGACTGATGAGCCGATGTCCGTTAAACGCGCCGACCGAGAAACCAAGACCATACCCGGGGTTCTCGCCGTCGGCAAGCAACCGCGGTTGCCATAAAATCGCGGTGTCTGCGGCGGGGACGACATTGTGTTCCATGAGCGCAATCGTCCACCGCGCCAGATCGTGTGCGGTCATCGAAAGACTTCCAGCAGCATTGAGCCACGCCGCAGCCGCGACCGGCGCAACTTCGTAGGGTGCAAAGAAATATGACTGGTAGCCGAGTGCATCGGTCGGGCCAAAGCCGCCGTCGATCCAATGCGCTGATGTCATGCCGAGCGGCGTAAAGAATCTGCGCTTGTAGACATCAAAGAGCGTAGCGCCTGCCACGCGTTGTGCGATCACGCCGGCGATCGTATAACCGCTGTTGCTGTACTGCCAGCGCGTGCCCGGCGCAAAGTCGAGGGGAAGGTGGCCGTAGCGATCGGCGAGCGCCTGCATCGCGATCGGTTGATACGATTCGAGTGTCGGGTAATCGAGCGGGTAGTAATCCCGAATCCCGGCCTCATGCGCGAGCAGTTGGGCGATCGTGATTTGCGACGCATCGGAGTACGTCGGTTCGTACTTAGCCAGAGGATCGTCGAGAGAGAGCTTGCCTTCGCGCGCCAGCGCCACCATCGTTGCCGCCAAAAACTGCTTGCTGACGGAACCGATCGGAAACGTCGTTTCGGTGGTAGCCGGCAGCTTCTGCTCGAGCGATCGCAGTCCATACGCTTTTTCGTAGACGATCGTTCCGTGTCGCACGATTGCAAGCGACACCGACGGCGTGCCCGTGCTCGCCATCGTTTTCTGCACCAGAGCATCGACGAAAGCCGGTGTCGGCTCCGCCGCGAGCGTCGCAGCGAGGAGAACGATCAGAAGCACGTAGCGCATAGAGGGGCCTTTCGCGAGCAAATTAGGCATTCGTAGCGAGTGACGTTTGCAGCAGCGAGAAGCGCTGCTCTTGAATGGCGTGCACCGCCCAGACACCTGCAGGTACGAGCATCGCATTCGGCACGAGGTGATGCTCGAGGTCGCTATAGACCGCGTCAACCGGTTTGCCGAGCGCCGTTGCGATCAGATTCGACGCGCCGTGAACGGCGTTGTTGCAAATGAAAAATCGCGTGCCGGCATCGGCAACAAGCGATCGAATCGAGCTATCGTTGTCGCCGCCTTGTTCGCGCAGACAGGGATTGCCGGGGGCACCGGTTTTACGGACCGAGGCAATCTGTTTGGCATGCGGCGCGCCTTTGGGTTCTTTGCGCTGCAGCGGAATCACGTATTCGTTCCAGATCGCATCGTCGAAGGCGAGACAAATCGAGAGGCCATGATAAAGTACGGCGACCGGCAAGACGTCACTCCAGGTGACGCCGATGTCGCGGTAAGCATTGAGCGTGTTACGGATCGCGCCGAGCACCTCGCCACCGTTGATCTCGCAGGCGGCAAAGAGCAGCTTGTGCGACTGCGAGCTGTCCAAGAGCTGCGTGAACCCCTCGACGTCGAAGTTGAGCTTGCCGCTCGCCGAATTCTGCGCGGGCGCGTCGGCGAGGGCGATACCAGGCATCGCGGCGGTCAAAGCGCCCGCCGCAAGAAAGTCCTTACGCGTCGTCATCGGGGCTCCTCAGAGGGGGATGTTACCGTGTTTGCGTTTCGGACGTTCGACGCGTTTGCTCTCGAGCATCTCGAGCGCTGTGGCGATCGCGCCACGCGTGCGGTGTGCCTCGATCACGTCATCGACGTAGCCGCGCTGCGCAGCGATGTACGGATTGGCGAAGCGCTCGGTGTACTCGTCGATCAGCTCTTTGGTCTTGGCGTCTTTGTCCTTGGCGGCCGCGATCTCGCGACGGTTGATCACCTTTACGGCGCCTTCGGCGCCCATGACCGCAATCTCCGCCGTCGGCCACGCGAGGTTGACGTCGGCGCGAATGTGTTTGGACGCCATCACGTCGTACGCGCCGCCGTAGGCTTTGCGCGTGATCACGGTGATCTTCGGCACGGTCGCTTCAGCGAAGGCGTACAGCAACTTCGCGCCGTGCAGGATGATGCCGCCATATTCTTGTGACGTGCCCGGCAAAAACCCCGGGACGTCGACGAAGGTGAGCAGCGGGATATTGAACGCATCGCAAAAACGCACGAACCGCGCGGCTTTGATCGAGCTTGCGATATCGAGGACGCCTGCAAGCACGTTCGGCTGATTCGCCACCACGCCAACGCTACGGCCGGCAATGCGACCGAAACCGCAGAGGATGTTCGGCGCGTAGAGCGGCTGAATTTCGAAGAAGTCGCCGTGGTCGAGGATACCTTCGAGGACGTCGTGCATGTCGTACGGTTTGTTTGGCGTATCGGGCACGATCTCGTCGAGCGCCAAGTTCTCGCGCTGCGGGTCGTCGTCGGCGGCGTAGCGCGGCGGATCGTCGAGGTTGTTTTGCGGAAGGTACGAGAAGAGCGCGCGGGTCTGCGCCATCAAATCGTCCTCATCGCTCGCGACGACCGACGCAACACCGCTGCGCGTCGCATGGGTCATCGCTCCGCCGAGTTCTTCGAAGCTGACGTCTTCGCCGGTGACCGTTTTGATGATCTCGGGTCCGGTGATGAACATCTGCGAGATCTTCTCGGTCATGATGATGAAGTCGGTCATTGCCGGCGAGTAGACGGCGCCGCCGGCGCACGGCCCCGCGATCAAACTCAACTGCGGAATCACGCCGCTAGCCTGGACGTTGCGCCAGAAGATTTCGGCGTATCCGCCGAGCGAAACGACGCCTTCTTGAATGCGCGCCCCGCCCGAATCATTGATGCCGATCATCGGCGACCCGGTGCGCAGCGCAAGGTCCATCACCTTGCAGATCTTTTCGGCGAAGGCTTCGCCGAGCGAGCCGCCCAGCACGGTAAAGTCCTGCGAAAAGAGAAAGATTTGGCGCCCGTCGATCGTCGCGCGTCCCGTCACGACACCGTCGCCGAGAAACTCTTTTTCGTCGAGGCCGAACGCGCTCGTGCGATGCGTGACAAACTGATCTAGCTCGGTGAACGAGCCTTCATCGACGAGTGCCTCGATGCGTTCGCGGGCGGTCCGTTTACCGCGAGCATGTTGCTTCTCGATGGCTTCGATGCCGGCCGGCGCCTCCGCCAGCACGCGCTTTGCGGCTAACTCCCGGTACTTCTCGTCATGCGTCCTCACGGGGTCCGCATTGTACGGCTCGCCAGCGTGCCCCTTGCGGTAGTGATCAGCCACGCTCCGGTCTGCGCATCGACGATTGTCGTCTGCTGCCCCGCGCGATAATGGGTGGGACCGACGATGAATGGGCGCGCATGGAGCGCCGTGATGTCATAGACCATGCGGCCCGGCGCAACGCTACGCAGTGCGATCTGCGGTGTAACGACGGCGGACCAGCGCAACAATGGATCGCCGCCGGGAGCCTTGCGTATCACGATGCCGCTTGCGTCCTTGATGTGCAGCGACTGCACGGCTTTGCCGACGTCGATAAACGCCGAACGCGGCTGTGCGGAGTTATCGGGATACTGATAGGCGGTCGTGGCGGATTGCGTACATGCCGCGAGCAGCATAAGAACGGTCATCCTGAGGTGCGACACTGAGCTTGTCGAAGTGGAGCCTCGAAGGAGAGTCATTCTGCAGCAATTGCGTGTACCGCCACGGGAGCCTGCCCCGCGACTTTCGGCGGACGCAAGAACAACACGAGCGGCGTGAGTAAAAGCGTCACCGCGCCGAGCATGTAAAACGCGTCGGCAAACGCGAGGGCCGTTGCTTGCTGCTGGACCAGTCCGGCGACGGCGCTCAGCGGCGCATGCGCTGCGAGCGCGTGTTGCACGGCGGGGCTCGCGAGATTTACCGCTCCAGCAAGCTGGTCTTGATGGAAGGCGCCGCGCCGGTCGAGCAACGTGACGAGCACCGCTGTCGCAATCGATCCGCCCAGTTGTTGGAAGAGATTCTGTAACGAGGTGGCTTTCTGCGTGTCGAATCCCTGCACGGAGCTGAGTACCGTGACCGAAAGCGGCACGAAGATCATGCCGAACCCGATGCCGCCGATGATCAACGGAAACAAGAACGTCGTAAAGACGCTCTCGGTCGTCAGCACTCTGGCCGTCTCGAAATTCGCGTAGACGACGATGAGAAACCCAATCGCGAGTAATATCTGCGGGCGTACCTTGAAACGATTCATGATGAAGAGCGTCACAAACGTCATCACCATGATGCCGAGTGCGCGGCTGAGAATCGAGAGCCCCGAGAGCGTCGCAGTGAAGCCGAGCAAAAGCTGCTGGAACTGCGGGGCGAGAATCACGCCGCCGAAGAGCGAGAACGCGAGCAGCATCGCAAGCGCGCAGCCCGCGGCAACCGTCGGTTTGCGTACCAGAATGGTGAGATCGACGATCGGGTTCTTGACGACGCGCACCTCCCAGTAGACGAAGGTCGCGAGCGACGCGACCGCGATGACGCGCAGTCAGTGCGATGTTGCGATCGTTGAACCAATCGTAGCGTTCGCCCTCGTCGAGCACGTACTGCAGTGCGCCCAGGCCAATCGCAAGCAGTGCGAGGCCGCCACCGTCGAAGCCCTCCAGTTTGCGGCGCGGCGGATCGCGCAGCAGCATTGCGCAGATGATCGCCGAGAGAATGCCCGGCACGATATTGACGAAGAAGATCCAATTCCACGAGAGCGAGTCGGTGAGCACGCCGCCGAGCGTCGGGCCGATCGACGGGCCGACGACCGCGCCGATTGCGGTGAGCGCCTGGCTCAAACCCAATTGCTTTGGCGGGAACGTGTCGCGCATAATCGCTTGTCCGGTTGCAATCAAGCCGCCGCCGAACAGGCCTTGCAGCACGCGATAAAAGATCAGCGCGCTCAGGCTCGTCGCCGTCCCGCACAAGCCCGAAGTAATAGTAAACCCGATGATTGCACCGACGTAGTAATTGCGCCGCCCGAGCAGGGTCTGGAGGTACGGTGTAAGCGGAATAACGATGACCGCAGCAATGATGTAGGCCGTGACGATCCATGCGCCGTCGTCGAAGTTCGTGCCGAGGTTGCCTTGAATCGTGGGAAGCGCCACGTTCACGATGGTGGCGTCGAGCACTTGCAACAGTGTCGCCGACATGACACCAACGACGATCATCCAGCGGCGCGTCCCATACTCAACCAGATCCGCGTGCGTCTGCGTTTGCATTTGCTCTTGGAACGCCCCCCAGGACGCCGAAGGTTACAGACCGAACGGTCTGTTTATGAAAGGTTCGAAGCGGCGTATGGCAATCCTAGCTTCCGCCGCGCCGATCTTCAACCGGCGCGGCTTTGCCGGCACGTCGATCGCGGACATTCTCGAGGCCACCGCGCTCGAGAAGGGCGGACTCTACAACCACTTCGCGAGCAAGGAAGAGCTTGCAATCGGCGTTTTTGACTATGCCTACGCGCAGGTCGATGCGTACTTTACGAAGGCGCTCGTGGCCGCGGCACCCGGTCTTGCGCGCGTACGCGCGTACATCGATGCGTTTGAGCGGTACGGGGAGCGCCCGGTGATCGACGGCGGATGCGTGGTGATGAACGCGTGCGTCGAAGCCGACGACGCCTTGCCGTTTTTGCGCGAGCGAGTCGCCCATGCGTTTCGCACGATGCGCGGCGTCGTGCACCGTAATCTCGAGCGGGCGGTACACGCCGGCGAACTGCGCGGCGATACCGAGCTCGAACAGTCAACCGATTTTATCGTCGCGACGCTCGAGGGGGCGGTCTTGCTGGCACGCGGTTTGCGCTCGCGTCTGCATTCGCGCAACGCTTACGCGGCCTTGCGCGCGTGGCTGGATGGGCGATGCGCGAGATAAAGATTCCCGCGCTCGACGACGTTCCGTTGCGCGCGACGCTCTTTGAGCCCGAGCACACGCCGAACGCGGCGGTGATCGTGAGCGGCGCGACCGCCGTGCCGCGTGGCTACTACGCTGCCATCGCAACCTATCTCGCGCGTTGCGGGGCCGCAGTCGTAACGTACGATTATCGCGGTAGCGGGGAGCCGCCCGAGCAATTGCGCCGCAGCGTTGCACGCATGCGCGACTGGGGCGAGCGCGATGCTCCCGGCGTGATTGCGTGGCTGCGGGCGCGCTACCCCGGCCTGCCGATCCATCTCGTTGGACACTCGTATGGTGGCCACGCGCTTCTGCTTGCGCCGAACAACCACGAGATTTCGCGCGCGGTCACGATCGCGTCGGGCCTCGGCTACTGGGGCACCTGTGCACCAAGCGAACGCTACCGCGTCTATACATTGATGAAGTTCATCGTGCCGGCGGGGATACTGCTCTTTGGCTACTCGCCCGGCTCACGGATAGGCTTCGGCGAAGACCTCGCGCCCGGCGTCGCGTGGGAATGGCGCAAGTGGGTCTTGCGCCCGCGCTACTTTCTCGACGATCCAACGCTTACGTCGCTGCGCAACGGGGCGAATTACCGTGGCGCACTGCTGATGCTTGCGCCGCAGGACGATCTCTGGATCACGCGCGGCGACGTCGAGGAACTCGCGACCGCGTTCAGCGGAACGCAACCCGAGGTCCGCGCGCTCGATCCGCAGGCATACGGCCTGCGCGCAATTGCACACATGGGGTTCTTTCGTTCGGGCAACAGTGCGGCTTGGCCGATTGTTCGCGATGCACTCGACCTACAAGGAGAACGCAATGGAGACGCTGCGCAACTTCACGTTCACGTGGAGTGATCCGCGCGAACTGCAGCGCGCGATGGCGGGCAAAGCGCATCTCGATTGGATGCGCGACATTATTACCGGGGCGGCCCCGCCGCCGCCGCTCGCGAGCGCGTTCGGTTTCGTGTTCGAAGAAGCGCAGGCCGGGCGCGTGGTCTTCTCGGTTGCAGCGCACGAGTGGACGGCGAACCCGGCCGGCGTCGTGCACGGCGGCTTTACCTCAACGCTGCTCGATACGGTGCTGACGCTCGCCGTCCAGGCAGCGCTTCCGGGCGATCGCATGGCAACGACCGTCGACCTGCACGTCCATATGGTGCGACCGGCACTGCCGAACGGTCAGCGGCTCTCGGCCACGGCAAACGCCGTGCACGTCGGGACGACGCTCGGTACCGCCGAGGGGCGCGTCACCGATGCTGCGGGCAAGCTGATCGCCCACGGCACCGGCACCTTCGCCATCATCGCAATGCCTGGGTAGCTACCATATTCCTAGGGCGGCCTTTACGTCGTCGGAGGCCATGGTGGCCGGGTCCCAGGGCGGCGAGAATGTGATGTCGACCGTCGCGGTCTTGACCCCGTCGACCGCGAGGACGTGGTCCTCGACCGACTTTTTGAACATGGGCCCAACCGGGCACATAGGGGAGGTAAGGGTCATCACGACGGTGGCGTGCTCGCCGGCGTCGCCTTCGACGCTTACATCGTAGACCAAGCCAAGCTCGAGGATCCCCAGATTGAGTTCGGGGTCCTTGACTTCGGCCAGGGCAGTGCGGATTTCATCGCTAGTTGGCATGACTATCATCTTAATACACACCCGAGGCCCCGCGCGATGCGGCGGCGTACCGGCCGATACAAGACCGTAAAGAACGTCACGAAACCCAGCCGCGGTGGGTAGCGTTACAGTAAGATACTTGCGCGGGGCGCAAGGCACAGTCTCCGGAGGGAAGAGCCAAGCAATGTCAATGTGGGAACCGTTCACCGAGCGCGCGAGACGTAGTATCGTCCTCGCTCAAGAAGAAGCGCAGCGTTTGGGGAACAACTACATCGGTACCGAGCACATTCTGCTCGGTATCATCTCAGAAGGCGAGAGCCTCGCCGCAAAAGTCTTGGAATCGCTTGGCGTCAATCTTGCAAAGGTACGTCAAGAGGTCGAGGCCATTGTCGGTCGCGGCGGTCAAACCGTACAACAAGAGATGGTCTTTACGCCGCGCGCAAAGCGCGTGATCGAACTCGCTTTCGAAGAAGCGCGTCAACTCAATCACAATTACATCGGCACGGAGCATCTGCTGCTTGGCCTCATCCGCGAGGGTGAAGGCGTGGCGGCGCGCGTGCTGACCAACCTCGGTGTCGATCCGGCCAAGGTGCGCGTGCAGACCACGTCGCTGCTGGGTGCCGAGGGTCAACCGCCTGCGCCGAAGGGCAAGAGCAAGACGCCGACGCTCGATGCGTACGGTCGCGACCTTACACAGCTCGCGCGTGAGAACAAACTCGACCCGGTCATCGGCCGCAGCAACGAGATCGAGCGTGTGATTCAAATCCTGTCGCGTCGCACCAAGAACAATCCGGCGCTCATCGGTGAACCCGGCGTCGGCAAGACGGCGATCGCCGAAGGCCTCGCGCAGCGCGTGATCAAGGGTGACATCCCCGATCCGCTGCGTGACAAGCGCGTGATCACGCTCGACCTTGCGGGCTTGGTCGCGGGCACGAAGTATCGCGGTGAATTCGAAGAGCGCATGAAGCGCGTGATGGACGAGATCCGCGGCGCGGCCGGCGAGATCATCCTCTTCATCGACGAACTGCACACGCTGGTCGGAGCAGGCGCCGCTGAGGGCGCAATCGACGCGAGCAACATCATCAAGCCGGCGCTCGCGCGCGGCGAACTGCAATGCATCGGTGCGACGACGCTCAACGAATTTCGCAAGCACATCGAGAAAGACTCGGCGCTCGAACGGCGCTTCCAGCCGGTGATGGTCGGCGAGCCGTCGGTCGAAGAGACGGTCGAGATTCTGATGGGCTTACGCGATCGCTACGAGGCGCACCACAAAGTCCAAATTACCGACGAGGCCCTTGCGGCCGCGGCGAAGCTTTCGGACCGCTACATCACGGATCGCTTCTTGCCCGACAAGGCCGTCGATCTGATCGATGAAGCGAGCTCACGCGTGCGGCTCCAAGCGACGCTGCCGCCACAAGAGATGCGCGACGTCGATACGCAACTACGCCGCGTGATCGCCGAGAAAGAGTCGGTCGTCAAGAATCAGGAATTCGAGAAGGCCGCCGGCGTTCGCGACCGCGAGGAGAAGCTGCGCCTGGAGAAGTCGCGCCTCGAAACAGAATGGCAAGAGAAGAAGGCGCGTAACGCGGACAAGCCGCTGAAAGTTACCGAAGAAAACATCGCCGAGATCGTCTCGGCCTGGACCAAGATTCCGGTGAGCCGCCTGGCACAGGCGGAAACCGAGAAGTTGCTCAACATGGGCGCGAAATTGCACGAGCGGATCGTCGGCCAAGACGAGGGCATCAATGTGATCACGCGCGCGATTCGTCGTTCGCGTGCCGGGTTGAAGAACCCCAATCGTCCGATCGGTTCGTTCCTCTTCCTCGGACCAACCGGCGTCGGTAAAACCGAGGTTGCGCGCTCGCTCGCCGAGTTCATGTTTGACGACGAAGAGTCGATGATCCGCATCGACATGTCGGAGTACATGGAGAAATACTCGGTCTCGCGTCTGGTCGGCGCGCCTCCGGGATACGTCGGCTATGAAGAAGGCGGACAGCTTACCGAAGCCGTGCGCCGCCGTCCGTACTCGGTCGTGCTGCTCGATGAGATCGAAAAAGCGCACCCCGACGTCTTCAACTTGCTCTTGCAAGTGCTCGACGACGGGCGGCTGACCGATTCGCAAGGCCGCCAAGTCGACTTCAAAAATACCGTCATCATCATGACGTCGAACGTCGGTGCTGCCGGTATGCAGACGACGACCGACATCGGCTTCCGCCCGCAAAAAGGCACGGAAGAGGACGAGACTAAGGGCTACGAGCGGATGAAGACCAAGGTCCTCGAGGAAGTGAAGCACACCTTCCGGCCTGAGTTCCTCAATCGTGTCGACGAGGTCGTCGTGTTCCACCAGCTCACCAAGGTGCAGATCGAAGAGATCGTCGGATTGGAGCTCGAAAAAGTCTTACGCGAGGTTCGCGCGCAGGACATGAACCTCAAGGTCACCGATGCGGCCAAAGCGCTGCTCGCGAAGAAGGGCTGGGATCCGCAGTTCGGTGCGCGTCCGCTACGGCGCGCGATTCAGCGCAATGTCGAGGACGAATTGGCCGAGGAGATGCTGCGGGGAACGTTCGTCGCGGGCGATCACGTCCTCGCCGATGTCGATCCCGACGACGTCGAGAAGCTCAAGTTCTCGAAGATCCCGTCGATCGAAATTCCGTCGGAACCGAGCGAACCGGCCCACGCATGAGTACCGGCCTGGTGGCCGGAAAATTCGACCCGCCGCATCGCGGGCATGCATTCCTCATCGATAGCGCGCGCAGTACGTCTGCGCGCGTTATCGTTTTGGTCTTCGACTATGCAGAACAGACTGTTCCCGTGGAGCAGCGCGCAGCGTGGTTACGCGAAATTCATCCCGGCGTCGACGTGCGAATACTTCCAACGTTCAACTATGCGCGGATCAATCGTGAGGATGCGGTCCGCGAAGCGGCGCGCGTGCGCGCGTTTCTCGGCGAACCGGTCGATATGTTCTTCACCTCCGAAGACTATGGCGAAATGATCGCGGAAGAGTTGGGTGCGCTCCACGTTGAGGTCGATCGCGAGCGCGCACTCGTGCCCATTACCGGCACGATGATACGTCGCGCGCCTGCCGCGATGTTGGAGTGGCTCGAGCCGCCGGTACGGGCGCACTACGTGCCACGTGTCTGTATCGTCGGATCGGAATCGACGGGCAAGTCGACGCTGTGTGCGCGTCTGGCCGAGCACTACCGGACGGTGTGTGTGGGCGAGTACGGTCGCGAGTACTCGCTGCAGAAAGTCCAAGCGGGCCCCCGGACCTGGCTGGACCAGGAGTTCGTGCACATCGCTTTCGAGCAACAGCGACGGGAGGACGATCTGGCGCGCCGCGCTACCCGCGTCCTGATTTGCGACACCGACGCCTTCGCCGCGAAGATATGGTCGGAGCGCTATCTTGGCCGCGTGCCCACGCACTGGCCGCTTCCGCCCTCGCGCATAGCCCTCTATCTGGTCGCATACCCCGACGTGCCATTCGTCGCCGACGAAATACGCGACGGCGAGCACATGCGCTACTGGATGTACGAGCGCCTCGTGGCGGAGCTGACGAACGCCGGGCGCCCGCTCGTTGTGCTCAAGGGTGCCTTCGAGGAGCGCGATGCGCAGGCAATCGCGGCGATCGATGCACTGCTCGACTCCGAACGTTGACGGGGGTACACTCGAAGGATGAACGCGTTTGAATTATTTGACGGCATCAAATTTGGACTCGGCGGAGTGCCGTTCGGGAATGAGTTCGCCTACGTCACCGACGAGGTTGCCTACGAAACGGTTGAAGCCGCCTGGAATGCAGGCGTGCGCTACTACGATACCTCGCCGTGGTACGGCCTTGGATTGGCCGAGCGGCGCATGGGCGCGATCTTGCGCAACCGGACGCGCGGTGAGTACGTTCTCTCATCGAAGGTCGGCAAGCTGCTGACCGCTTCGCGCACCAACAACGCGAAAGACTACTTCCCGTTCACGCCGTCGCCGAACAATTTGCGTTACGACTATACCGCTGACGGCGTAAAACGCTCGATCGAGGATACGCTGCAACGCATGGGCGTCGATGCGCTCGACGTCGTCTTCGTGCACGATCTCTCGCCCGACAATCCGTGGCTGCCGGGACCGTGGGAAGAGCAATTCGAGATTGCGCGCAAGGGCGCATTTCCGGCATTGAGCAAAATGCGCGACGAGGGCACAATTAAAGCGTGGGGATTGGGCGTGAATTCGCCCGAGCCGATACTGCGGCTGCTCGACGTAGCCGATGCGAACCTCTGTCTCCTTGCGCGCCAATATTCGCTGATCGATCACGAGTTCGCATTGCACCAGGTTTTCCCGAAAGCGCGTGAACGAGGGATGGGCTTCGTCGTTGGCTCGTCGCTCAACGCCGGTTTCATCAGCGGGAGCGCGCGCTTCAACTACGGCAAAGACAACTACAAGATTCCGGTTGAGGCTTTGGAGAAGCGCGAACGGTTGCGTGCGGTCGCGGCACGCCACGGCGTCGACCTGCGTACGGCTGCGTTGCAGTTCTCGAAGGCACCGGATGTCGCCGTTGCGGTCGTAGTCGGCTGCAGCACGCCGCGCGAAGTGCTCGAAGACTTTACGTCGATGCAAACGCGCATTCCGGATGCGTTTTGGCTGGATTTGCGATCCGAGCGCCTGATCGAACAGGATGCGCCGCTGCCGGATATGGTTGCGCTGGCTCGGTAAAGTCGCTTTAGGTTCGTTTCGGCACGATCGCGTTTGCAATGTGCGTCATCACAACGACATCGTCTTGATTGATCGTCTCGTTGCGAAAGCGCACGATCCCGCGCGGCTTACTGCCGGGCCATGCTTTCATCTCGACGACTTCGCTACGTACGTGCAACTCGTCGCCAGGCGCTACCGGTGCCGTCCAACGCAACTCGTCGACGCCCATCCCGATCAGCACGCCGCCTTCGGCTTTGCGAACGTCAACGAGCAGTCGCATCGTAATTGCTGCGGTTTGCCAGCCACTGATCACGAGGCGCTTGAAGAAACTCGCTTCGGCGGCGGCCGCGTCGAGGTGAAAAGCTTGCGGGTCGTAGGCCGTGGCAAACGCGAGCGCCTCTTCGCTCGTAACGCGATAGCGGCCGGTCTCGCTCCGCTGGCCAACGGCGAAGTCTTCGTAGTATAGCTTGCTCACGGCGTCACCTCAACGGTCGCGAACGATTCGACGCTCGCATGGCGGGTTGTTGGTACGGTGAGATCCTGCGGTCGTGCAAGCTGCACGGTTTGTATGCCCACCTCTAGCGCTGCGTCGAGCTCGGCTTCGTTGTCGGAGAAGAAGATGGTTTCATTTGGCGCTGCACCGATTGCTGCGAGGATGCGTTCGTAAGAACGACTTTCGCGCTTCGCACCGATTGTCGTATCGTAAAAGCCGGCAAAGAGCGGCAACAGATCGCCCGCGATGCTGTTGCCGAAGAGCAGCTTCTGCGCCGCGACCGAACCCGATGAATAGACGTAGAGGGCGACACCGGCATCGTGAAAGCGGTGCAGCGCGTCGATTGCGTCGGGATAGAGGTGGCCGCGCAAGCCGCTCGATTTGTAGCCGTCGAGCCAGATCATACCTTGCAGTGATTTGAGCGGCGTCGCCTTCACGTCGCGATCCGACCAATCGTGCAACGCGGCGAGCAGTGCAGCTTCGTTCTCGCGCGCTGCACCCGATTCGGCGGCAGTTTGGTCGAGCACCTCGCGCACCGCGGGTCCATCGCGATGCGCCAGCACGTACGCGTCCATGCGTTCCGACGCATACGGAAAAAGCACGTCGCGCACGAAGGCAATCGAGCCGACCGTCCCTTCGATGTCGATCAGCGCTGCACGTGCTCGAAACCGCACGTCAATCGAGTTTGGGGAAGCTGCTTGCGATTGCGTCGCCGGTGAAATTGGCGACCCAGCCTTCTTGATTGTTGAACAGGCGAATCGCGGTGAACTCGGGATCGGCGCCCATGTCGAACCAATGCTTCGTTCCGGCAGGCACGCTTATCAAATCGCCCTTCACACACACGGTCTGGTACACGCGGCCATTCACGTGCAGGTAGAACGCGCCGCGGCCCTCGACGAAAAAGCGCACTTCGTCTTCGGAGTGTTGATGCTCGTCGAGGAACTTCTTGCGCATCGGCTCGGTGTTCGGCGCTCCGCGCTCCAGACGAATCACGTCCATCGTTTGGTAGCCACACTGCTGGACGAGCTTCTCGATCGAACTCTTGTACGCGTCGAGCACGGTCTGCTGGTCGGCACCTTTGGGCAACTCAGCATCGGCAGCCCACCGCTCGAAGCGCACGCCGATCGCGTTTAGCTCGCGCGCGATCTGCCCGCCATCGCTCGTGTCGACGCGCAGCGTGCCGGGTTCGCCGTCGTTCCACATGCGAAGCGTGCTGGTGAGGGTCGTGGTCATCGCTGTAGTCTCCGTTCCTCTAATGAACACTGGAGCAAGAACTCTAGGCCCTCCAGGTGGCGTTGCGCATCGACCATGGTGGCACCCCAAGCATATAAACCATGGCCGGCGAGCAAATAGCCCGGGACGACTGGATCGGCAGCGAGGTTTGCCTCGATCCGCTCGGCGAGGCGGCCGGTGTCTTGATCGTTCGCGAAGATCGGAAGCTCGACCGTGCCCTCATGCGTGGTCTGACCGCGGAGGCTCTTGAGCATCTCGAAGCCGTGCAGTTCCACGAAGCCCGCACCTGCGTCGGCGCGCGACAGCACCGTCGCGGCGACGGTGTGGACGTGGACGATCGCTCCAACATCGGGGTTGCGGCGGTAGCGCGAGACGTGCAAGGGCGTCTCGGCCGAGACGCCGGGCGGCAATCCGCCCAAGAGCGACACGGCGATCACGTCTTGCGGACGGATGTTGCCCTTATCGATCCCGGAGCGGGTGACCGCGACGAAGTCGCCGTCAATGCGGCATGAAAAGTTGCCGCTGGTGGCCGGCACCCAGCCGCGCGCGGCCGCGAACCGCCCGATGGCGGCGAGGTCGGCGGCGACCAATGGAGGGATGGCAACCTCGAGCATGGCGATTATTCTAGCATAACGCAGCGTCCACGAATTGATGGAAATTTGAGTACTAGGCCGGGCTGGTGGCACACCACGCGGCCACAATCTGCGCTAGAGTATGAAATCGATGGAACGCACAACCGAACCCAAAATCGTGCTCTTGGTGCGCCTCCTCTCCGCGATCGACGAGGGGCGCCACTCCTTCGAGTGCCTCAAAGACCGAATCGCCGAGGGTGCCAAACGCCCGAGCACCCGCAGCCTGCGCCGCTACCTGGCGGTGCTCGCCGATGCCGGCTTCCCCTGGTTCTTTGACCGCGCCCTCAATGCGTATCGCTTTGCCGACGGCTATAGCTTGCGTCGCCTCGACCTTTCGAGCGGCGAACTCTTTGGTCTCGTGGCGCTGCGGTCGTTCGGCGCCTCGATCGGAGGCGCGATCGGCGCCTCGATCGACGAGATTACCGACAAGCTGCTGGGCTCGACGCGCAGCGGCGTGCGCGCGCGCGTCGATGCGCCTTCCCCGGTCGCGTTTCGCCTCTCCGAAATCCAGCTCGACGAAAACGGCGAGCGCGCCTTTAGCCTCTTCGCCGCGGCGGAGCGGTCGTCGCGCAGCGTGCAGTTCGTCTATCAAGATAAAGAAGGTACGCGGAGCACGCGCGAGGCGGATCCCTACGGCTTCGTGGTGAGTTCCGGGCGCATCTATTGCGTTGCCTTCGATCACGCGCGCCACGACAAACGCGTGTTTGCGATCGATAACGTCAGCGACGTTCACGTGAGCACGCGCACCTTTGTCAAGCCGAGCGATTTCGACGTCGAGGCCTTTGCGTCGGATTCGATCAGCGGCGTGATGCACGGCGGCGCGGCAAGCCCCGTGCGCGTGCGCTTTGCGCCTCGGGTTGCAAAAGCTGCGATCGCTGCACGCGTCGTTGCCGAACGGCAGATCGATCGCCTGGACGACGGCAGCGTCGAAATCGAATATCGCGTTGCCGATCCGGATGAGCTTTCGCGTTGGGTGCTCGGTTGGGGCGCACAAGCAGAGATCGTCGGGCCACCCGAAATCCGCAATCGCGTCGCAAAACTCGCCAAAGAAGTCTCCGACAAGTATTCTGAGTATACGAATACTTTCACGAGAAAACAAAACTCGCTGGCGTAAAGCCAGCGAGTTTCGACGTATTCGCTCACCGTGGTCGCCTGTCGAACTCCCGGGTGGGAGAGCCCGACTGACGCCTTCGGCGGTTCGATCGTCGCCGCGGATGGCTACCAGCGCAGCCACCACGCGTAGTGCTTTCGATCGCGACCGATACGTGCGTCGCCCTTCGATGAATTCGAAGTGAGGTGATGGTAGCACCGTGATTGCAGCGCATCAAGTCGGCCTTCGCGCTCGCCCACACGCTATCCACAAGTTTTTTGCGGTTATGCACGGCAGGCGTGGACTTATCCACTTGGAACTAGTTAGTGCCCATGTCTAAGACGTTTTCCAACGAGGTTGTCGAACTCGACGGCCGTCATTTGAGCCTCGAAGCGATTGAAGCTGTCGCCGACGGCGCGCAGGTCACGATCTCGCCGGCCGCGCGCGAGCGTGTTGCGCGGGCGCGCGCATTCGTCGACGAGCGCTTTGCCGGCGGGCACGCGATCTATGGGGTCACAACCGGTTTCGGCCGTCTCGCCAACGTGCAGATCGATCCGGCAGATGCGGCAACATTGCAGTTAAATCTCGTGCGCTCGCACGCAGCCGGAACGGGTGCACCACTCGATACGCGCTTGGTTCGCGCGGCAGGTGTGTTGCGCGTCAATTCGCTCGCCGCTGGGCACTCGGGCATTAAACTCGACACGATCGATCTTTTGGTTGCGTTATTGAACCGCGGTGTGTCGCCCGTCGTGCCCTGCCAGGGCTCCGTCGGTGCAAGCGGCGATCTTGCGCCACTCGCACATATGACGCTGACGCTGATCGGCGAAGGCGAAGCGATTGTTGGCGGCGAGCGGCTTCCAAGCGCCGTTGCACTCGAGCGAGCGGGCTTGCGACCGGTTACGCTCGGCCCGAAGGAAGGGCTGGCACTCATCAACGGCACGCAGGTGATGACCGGCATCGCTGCGCTCGGCGTCCTTCGCGCACAACGCTTGGCCGCCGCGGCCGACGTCATCGGCGCGATGTCGCTCGAAGCTTATTTGGGTACCGACCGTGTCTTCGATCGGCGCCTGAACGATCTGCGTCCACATCCCGGCCAAGGTCGCGTGGCGGAGAACCTACGCGCGCTGCTCGCAGGCTCTGAAATCATGCTCTCACACCGCGAATGCGGTCGCGTGCAAGATCCATATTCGTTTCGTTGTATTCCGGTCGTGCACGGGGCCGTGCGCGACGCGATCGCGTACGCGCGCGGCGTGACAAAGACCGAAGCGAACTCCGTGACCGATAACCCGCTCGTCTTTCCCGAAGATGGCGAATTTCTTTCCGGTGGAAACTTCCACGGTGAACCAATTGCGCTCGCGATTGATTTTCTAAAATTTGCCATCTGCGAATTGGCATCGATCGGCGAACGCCGCCTCTATCTTTTGCTCAATGCTGAAGATCGCGGCTTACCGCTATTTTTGACCGGGCGGTCCGGATTGCAGTCGGGCTTGATGATCGTGCAATATGCTGCAGCAGCACTCGTCAACGACGACAAGGGCCTGGCGTGGCCGTCCAGTGTCGATTCGATTCCGACCTCTGCCGGACAAGAGGATCACGTCAGTATGGGCATGACCTCGGCCAACAACCTCGTGCGCGTGCTCGATAACGTTGAGGGGGCGCTCGCCTGTGAACTCCTCGGCGCGTTGGCCGCAACCGATTTTCGGCGTCCGCTCAAATCCGGAACGGGCACGAGCGCCGCCCACGATCTCGCACGTTTGCACATTGCGCCGTGGACGACGGATCGCGCGCCCGCCCCGGATATTGAAATGGCGCGTACGTTGATTCGTACCGGTGCGCTCGTGGGCGCTGCCGAAGCGGCGATCGGAACGTCGTTGTAAGGCCGGTGCTGACTGTCGTCGTGTTAGCTGCCGGCGAGTCGAAGCGATTCGGCTCCCAGAAGTTGCTGCATCCGCTTCCCGATGGTGATACGTTACTTGCGCGTGCGGTTCGCGCTCGCGGCGCCTACGACGCGCTGGTTGTAACAAGTTCGGCCCTGCGCGGGCGGGCGCAAACACTTGGCGCTCGTGTCGTCATCAACGACGAACCCGAGCGGGGCATGGCCCATTCGCTGCGCCTTGCCGACGCTGCAATCGAGGCGGAAGCGCCGATCTTGGTCTTGCCGGCCGATCTGTTGCTGATCGAACCTGAGCACGTCGCACGCATCGCCGCGGCCGCGCACGGAAAAGACATCGTTCATCCGCTTCGTGCCGACGGAACACCAGGACACCCCGTGTATTTCTCGGCGCGAGCGCGCAGGTAGGTCGGGCGCCTGGGCGACAACGAGCCGATCGCCCGCATACGCGACGATCCCGCGCTTGCGCGCGGTACCCTCTCGATCGAAGACGCGTGGCCGTATCAAGACGTGGATCGCCCTGAGGACATGGCGTGATGGTTGGCGCGATTTCCGGGGTAGAACCTCCCCATGGAGCAGGAGGGCTCGGACGGCGTGAGTCGCCGCTCGTTTATCATCGCTACCGGAGCGTCGGCGCTGAGCGCTCCGCTGGTCCGTGGCGCTGCCGACGCACAAGGCGTGGCTACGAAGGGCCCACGAGCAACCGCCGTTACGCTCACGATTAACCGAACGCAGCGCGCCATGACGATCGAGCCACGGGTGACGCTGCTCGACGCGATTCGCGACCACGCGGGGCTCACCGGAACGAAGAAAGGGTGCGATCAGGGCACCTGCGGCGCATGTACGGTGATGGTCAATGGACGGCGCGTCAATTCGTGTATGACGCTTGCAATAATGCACGAACAAGATCGCATTACAACGATCGAAGGAATCGCAAACGGTGCGACACTCCATCCCGTGCAATCCGCCTTCATCGAACACGACGGCTTTCAATGCGGCTTTTGCACGCCGGGGCAGATCGTCTCCGCAGTTGCCATGCTGGCCGAAGGCCACGCTCTCGACCGCGAGACGGTGCGCACGCAGATGAGCGGGAATATCTGCCGTTGCGGCTGCTACCCGCACATTGTCGACGCGGTGCTTGAAGCGGGGAAATCGACGTGAATCCGTTCGCGTATGCGCGTGCAGACACGGTCGGCGCGGCGATTGCAGCGGGACAGCGCGGTAGTGCGCGCTTTATCGCCGGCGGGACGAACATCCTCGACCTCATGAAGGACGACGTCGAGCGTCCCGAGGTCTTGATCGACATAAATTCCTTGCCGCTCGGCGCGATCGAGATGCATAACGGCGCGCTGTATCTCGGGGCGCTCGCGCGGATGAGCGACGTTGCGGCGAACGTTGCCGTCCAAAGGGCGTTTCCGGCGATTGCGATCGCGCTGCAAGAGAGCGCATCGCCGCAATTGCGCAATATGGCTTCGATGAGCGGGAATGTGCTGCAGCGCACGCGCTGCCCGTATTTTCGCGACGTCGCAACACCCTGCAACAAACGCAACCCCGGCAGCGGATGCGGCGCAATTGGCGGCGTCAATCGTATGCAGGCCGTTCTTGGCACGAGTTCGCACTGTATCGCGACCCACGCCTCAGACGTCGCGGTCGCACTGATCGCTTTGGACGCAACGCTGCACATCGCGCACGCAGGGGGCACGCGCGACGTGATATTGGAACATTTTTACCGGCTGCCAGGCACGACTCCGCAGGTCGAGAACGCGCTTCGACCGGGCGAGTTGATCGTCGGGATCACGGTGCCGGCGCTCGCATTCTCCGCACGCTCGACGTACGTCAAGGCGCGCGATCGCGCGCAGTACGAATTTGCCCTCGCCTCTGCCGCAGTTGCGCTCGATGTTGCAAACGGAACCGTGCACAGTGCACACATCGCACTCGGCGGGGTCGCCACGATTCCGTGGCGCGCGCGCGATGCGGAACATGTGCTTGTCGGTGCGCCCGCGACGCGGGCGAGCTACGAGCATGCGGCCGAAATCGCTTTGCGCGGTGCACGCGGACAGGGCGAAAACGACTTCAAGATTCCGCTCGCTAAGCGCGTGATCGTGCGCGCACTCGAGATGGCAAGCGCATGAGCATACCCGTCATTGGTGCGGCTCGCAATCGCGTAGACGGTCCCGACAAAGTCACGGGCAACGCAACATATACCTGCGATCGCGCGCTCGCGGGTATGCTCCATGCGGTCGTGGTGCCGAGCACGATTGCGTCGGGGCGCATCGTTGCGATGGATACCGAAGCCGCACGTAAGGCTACCGGCGTCGTGCTCGTGATGACGCACGAGAACGCACCGAAAGTCAACGAGAAGAAGGTAGGCGCGCAAGACACCGTGCTCTACTTGCTGCAGAGCGACGTTGTGGAATTCGATCGCCAGCCGGTAGCGATTGTCGTCGCGCGTACGTTCGAACAGGCGGCGTACGCGGCAGATTTGGTGCGCGTGCGTTACGACGTGCGATCCCCGCAGATGAATCTCGATCGCGGCGCGGTCGTTACGCCGCAATCGATGCAAGGCGATCGACCGGCGGCGCACGTGCGCGGCGCGGCTGAACCGGCGCTTGCGCAGGCCCACACCAAGGTCTCGAACATCTACCGCACGCCCACCGAACATCACAACCCAATGGAAACGCACGGGACCGTCGCGACCTGGGACGGCGATAAGCTTACCCTCTATGACTCGACGCAGTGGGCATTCGGTGTGCGCAATCGTCTCGGGCACGTCTTCGGGATCGACCCCAAGGCGATCCGGGTGATCGCGCCGTTCGTCGGCGGCGCGTTCGGCAGCAAAGGCACAGCGTGGTCGCACGTACCGCTGGCCGCGATGGCCGCAAGGATGACGAGCGCCCCGGTAAAACTGCTGGTCACGCGTCCGCAGATGTTCGGGTGGGTCGGCCATCGTCCGCAGACCGAACAGAATTTTTCGGTTGGGGCAAACGCCGAAGGTACGCTGGTCGCGATGTTGCACGACGTACGCAACGAGACGAGCATATCCGATGAGTTCGTGGAGCCGTGTTCCGTTTTCAGTCGCGATCTCTATGCGGTGCCGCACTATACGGGGCACCAGGAGCTGCGCCGTCTTTCGATCAGCAAGCCGACGTTCCAACGCGCGCCGGGTGAGTCGACCGGAAGCTTTGCCGTCGAATCGGCGATGGACGAGCTCGCCTACCGGCTCGGAATCGATCCGCTCGAGCTGCGTTTGCGCAACTACTCAGAGGTGAACCCCGACAACGGCAAAGAGTATACCAGCAAGAAGTTGCGCGAGTGTTATACGCAAGCGGCCGAAAACTTCGGTTGGTCCAAGCGCACGATGCCGCCGCGTTCGATGCGGCGTCACGGCATGCTGGTCGGTTGGGGCATGGCGACTGCGTCACGTGGTACTCATCGTAGCGCAGCGGCGGTGCGTCTGCGCATGAATCCCGACGGCACCGTGGTGCTGACGACCGGCACGATCGAACAAGGCACCGGCTCGCCGACGGTCTACGCGCAACTCGCGGCGGAAGTACTCGGTATTTCGCACGATCGCGTGCGGCTTGAATGGGGCGACACCGACATGCCCGAGGTGCCGATTGCAGCCGGATCGCAAACGGCGTCGAGCATCGGATCTGCAACGGTGCTTGCCGCGCAGCAATTGCAGCAAAAACTCGCTTCCGCCGGCGGTAAGCTGCCACCCGACGGCATTACCGTCGATCTGCATGCGACGGTCGACCAAGAAGAAGAGAACAAATACGCCCAACAGGCCTTTGGAGCAAACTTTGCCGAGGTCGAGATCGATCCCGATTTGCTCAACATCCGCGTGACGCGGTTCGTCGGCGCTTACGACGTCGGCCGCATCCTCAACGAGAAGACGGCGAATAGCCAACTCGTCGGCGCGGTTGTGTGGGGAATCGGCATGGCGCTCTTCGAGAAGACGCGCTACGACGTGCGTACCGGGCGCATCATGAACGCCACGCTCGAGAATTACCTCGTTCCGACCAACGCCGACATTCCCAATCCTGAGGTATTTACGGTGGCCGACGACGACACGCGCGTCAATCCCGCCGGCGTGCGTGGAATGGGCGAAGTGGCGATGTGCGGATCGGGGGCTGCGGTGGCAAATGCGGTCTATCACGCGACCGGCGTGCGTGCGCGCGAATTGCCGATTACGGTTGAAGCGCTGCTATAATCTCGAGCATGGAGTATCGTTACCTCGGAAGGTCGGGATTACAGGTCCCGGTCTTAAGTCTGGGCACCGGCACGTTTGGTGGCGGCCCGTTCTTTAGTGCGTGGGGAGATACCGACGTTGCGCAGGCAAAGCGACTGATCGATATCTGCCTCGATGCAGGACTCACGATGTTTGACTCGGCCGACATCTATTCGCTCGGGCGCGCAGAAGAGACGCTCGGCGCGGCGCTCGCGGGACGCCGCGATCGCGCCTTGATCTCGACCAAAGCCACTTCGCCGATGAGCGATAAACCCAATGACGCCGGCTCCTCGCGCCAGCATCTCACCGTCGCAATCAATGCGTCGCTACGGCGGCTGCAAACCGACTACATCGATCTGTTTCAGTTGCACAACTTCGATGCGTTCACGCCGATCGAAGAGACACTTGCGACGCTCGATGACTTCGTGCGCGCGGGCAAGATTCGCTACGTCGGCGTCTCCAACTACTCCGGTTGGCACTTGATGAAGGCGCTCGCCATCGCGGAGCGTTACAACCTGCCGCGCTACGTTGCGCATCAGGCGCTCTATTCGCTCATCGCGCGCGATTACGAGTGGGAATTGATGCCGCTGGGAATCGACCAAGGCGTGGGTTGCGTCGTGTGGAGCCCGCTGGGATGGGGGCGGCTGACCGGCAAGCTTCGTCGCGGCGCGCCGCTGCCCGCGACGAGCCGGCTGCATGAAACGGAAGATGCTGCTCCGCCGGTCGAGGATGAATTTCTCTATCGCGTCATGGATGCGCTCTACGCGATGGCGGCCGAAACCGGAAAGTCGGTTCCGCAGATTGCGATCAACTGGCTGCTGCAGCGGCCGACAGTCGACACCGTGATCATCGGTGCGCGCAACGAGGAACAGCTGCGAGCGAATCTCGGCGCGGTCGGCTGGTCATTGACCAAAGAGCAGATGGCGACGCTCGATTCCGCGAGCGCGCGCCAAGAGCCCTATCCGTATTGGCATCAGCACACCAAGACGAACCTCAATCCGCCTCCGGTTTAAATGTGATCGGCTAGGATGTCGAACAGATCGCGACGTGCCTTGTCGAGCACCTCGATCGCCTTCTTGTAGAGCTCGATGTTGCCGCTCTTGGCGATTTGCTTGGCGGCATCTTTGATGCCGTGTACCTGCCGCATCGCTTCGGCGACGGTGGCGTAGAAGGCCGGATTACCCCACGGCATGTCTTCGTGATCGGGTTCGCGCTGTGCGTAGAGTTCGCGGCCTTTGTCGGTGATCTCGTAGGTGCGCTTGCCGTCGCGCTCGGAACTGCGAACGAAGTCGCCGTCTTCGAGCATCTGCAGCGCCGGATAGATCGACCCCGGGCTTGGACGTATGCCGCGCTTCTGTTCGATCGTCAGCATGATGTCGTAGCCGTGTCGCGGCGTTTCCAGCAGCGCTTCGAGGATCTCGTACTTGAGGTCGCCGCGCCCGCGGCCGCCGCCGAAGCCTCCGCCCCAACCGCCGCGTCCGCGCCGTCCGCGTACGAAGCCCGGGCCGAAGTGGGCTTCAAAGCCCTCGTGTCCGTGTTTGAAATGAAAACCCATGATGATGTGTCCTATGCGGTCGCAGCGTAGGCCAGATACACCGAGCCGCGCTCCGCGAGCATGTAAGGTGATTCGCTGTCGGCGCGCTCGACGAATCCGCAGCGCTCGAACAGTCGTAGATAGCTATCGACGAGCGTGGAGCTCACCGGGCGTCCGGTCCGGTCGCAAACAGCAGCAGCGAGTTCGCCCAGCGTTGCCGGTCCGTTCCAGAGGGTCGCCAAGATGGCGTAGTCCATGGGGGCAGGTCCTTTCGAATGGTCGTCGTGCTTACAAGTAACTTACTCGATATATCGACGATACGCAATCCCCGCCGCGAAACTTGGGACCGGAGGGCGCTCGCCCGAGCGGGTTAGCCGACCGGCGAGGACCCTGACAATGGCGCCTTTGTCCGAGACGGGAGGCGCTTAGCGAGGGTGAGCGCCTTCCGTGGCCCAAATCCCGCGCATGGCATCCACGATCTCAGGACCTCGGACCGTGCGGGCGGCGCGTGGCACGCAATTAACCGCGCAAGGCTGGCCGCAGGAAGCGGCGCTGCGCATGCTCTGCAACAACCTCGATCCCGACGTTGCAGAACGGCCCAACGATCTCGTCGTGTACGGCGGCAACGGCAAGGCTGCGCGCTCGTGGCCCGCATTTGACGCGCTGGTGCGCACGCTCACGCGACTGAAGAACGACGAGACGATGATCGTGCAGAGCGGCAAGCCGGTCGCGGTGTGGAAGACGCACGAACGCGCACCACGTGTCTTGATTGCCAATTCAAATCTCGTGCCGAAGTGGGCCGACTGGAAAGTCTTCCGGGAGCTCGAAGCGCAGGGGCTCACGATGTACGGTCAGATGACCGCCGGCTCGTGGATCTACATCGGCACGCAAGGCATCGTGCAAGGCACGTACGAGACGTTCGCAGAGCTTGCGCGGCAGCACTTCGGCGGCACGCTCAAAGGTCGCGTTGCGTTGAGCGCCGGTGTCGGCGGCATGGGCGGCGCGCAACCGCTTGCGATCACGATGAACGAGGGTGTCGCGTTGCTCGTCGACGTCGATCGCGGGCGCCTCGAGCGGCGGCGTGAGTTACGCTACCTCGACAAAGTTGCCGATTCGCGTGAAGAGGCGCTGCGCGAAGTCGAGCGTGCGCGTAAGAATGGCGAAGCGATGTCGATCGGTTACGAAGGCAATGCGGCAACCGAGTTCTGGGAGCTCTACAACGCCGGCTTCCGTCCCGATGCGGTGACCGATCAAACCTCGGCGCACGACTTGATCAACGGCTACGTGCCCGAAGGGCTCTCGCTCGACGAGGCGGCGGCGTTGCGCGCGAGCGCGCCCGATGAATACGAGCGCCGCGCGCTCGAAAGTTGCGGCAAGCATGTCGAAGCGATGGTGAAGTTCCTCGATGCGGGCGCGGTCGTCTTCGACTACGGCAACAACTTGCGTGCGCAAGCGCAGCGCGCCGGGTACGCACGCGCGTTCGACTTCCCAGGCTTTGTGCCGGCGTTCATTCGACCGCTGTTCTGCAAGGGCTCGGGCCCATTCCGTTTTGCCGCACTCTCGGGAGATCCGGAGGATATTGCGCGGCTCGATCGAGAGCTGCTCGCGCTCTTTCCGAACGACGCAGGGCTGCAACGCTGGATCAAACTCGCGCAAGAACGCATTGCATTTCAAGGATTACCGGCGCGCATCTGTTGGCTGGGCTACGGCGATCGCGCCAAAGCGGGCCTGCGTTTCAACGAACTCGTGCGAGCAGGTGAAGTCAAGGCCCCGATCGTCATCGGTCGCGATCATCTTGACACCGGCAGCGTTGCTTCGCCCTACCGCGAGACCGAGGCGATGCAAGATGGGAGTGACGCGATCGCCGACTGGCCGATTCTCAACGCGCTGCTCAACACGGCGGCCGGCGCACACTGGGTGAGCTTCCACCACGGCGGCGGCGTGGGCATCGGATACAGTTTGCATGCGGGCATGGTTGTCGTGGCCGATGGTTCGCAGGATGCGCAAGAACGGTTACAGTGCGTGCTGACGACCGATTGCGGCATGGGCGTCGTGCGCCACGCAGACGCAGGATACGAGCTCGCAATCGAAACGGCCGACGCGGCATCCATCGACTGGCGTTTATAGCGCGTGTTGACGCTGGTGCGAGCCAAGACGATCGTCCCCTGCACGGGTGACGTTGCGCAAAACGGCGTCACGTTTTCCGATTTGGGTCGGATCGACGATGCGGCGATGCTGATCGACGGCGAACTCATCACGGCGATCGGTCCGCGCAAAGAAATTGAGCGTGACCTGCATGGGAGTATCGACGAACTCGATCTGCGCGAGTACGTGCTGGTTCCGGGGTTTGTCGATGCGCACACACATCCGTTTTTTGCCGGCGATCGTGAAGCCGGACTTCGCCTCACGGCTTCTCGGCGAGAAGCCAACACTCGGGATGCTCTATACGGTGGAGCGCACGCGCGACGCGCTACTAGATGCCGAGCACTTCTTTGATACGATCGTTGGTCCGCGACTCTACGCGATCCTCAAGCACGGGACGACCACGATGGAAACGAAGACGGGGTACGCACTGCATAAGCCCGGCGAAGACGCGCTCCTGGACCTGATCGCGCAGCACCGTGAGGATCTCATTGCGCCCGCGCTCGTCGCCACGTTCCTCGGCGCACATGCGCTGCCACCCGAGTTCACACGCGAAGCGGCGTTCATCGATTATTTGATCGATCAAGTAATTCCGACCGCGATCGCGCACGGCGCTGTGTATGCCGACGCGTTTTGCGAACCGGGATTCTTTTCGCCCGCACAAACCCGGCGGTACCTGGATGCATGCAAGGCGGCCGGGATGCGCCTACGGTGCCACTGCGACGAGATGGCCTTCGGCTCCGCCGCCGAGATGGCCGTGCAGGCCGGGGTCGACGCAGTCGATCACTGCAACTACATTCGCGACGAGGACGTGCGTGCGATCGTCGATGCCGGCGTCGTTACGGTCGCGTGTCCGGCGACCATTGCCTACCTCGGCATCGCGCAAAAAGCTCCGGTTCGTGCGCTCCTGGAGCGCGGCGGTGACGTTGCGCTTGCGAGCGATTTCAATCCCGGCACGTCGCCGTGCTTCAATTTGCAGACCGTCGCGTATTTTGGCCGCGCGCTCTTCGGTTTGTCGGCAGCCGAAGCGCTTTACGGCGTCACACGTGCAGCGGCGCGCTCGCTGCGCGCTGCCGCCGGCGCGCTGCGGCCCGGCGCAGTTGCCGATTTTGTCGCGCTCCAGATCGCTGCGCCCGACGAGTTTGGCTGGCAGTTCGGCGGGAATCTCGCCGCAGCAGTCGTGCATCGTGGGTTGTTGGTCGAGTGAGGACGCCAGTTTCCGAGTTCGTACGTTGCGCTCGCGCGCTCGTCGGCGGCGAGACGCGTCGTGACTATGCATTCGTCGTGCGCGATGGCGCGATCACGTATGCGGGCGATTATCTCATCGTTCGCGAGCATGCTGGCGATTTGGCCGTGCGTTCCTTCCCCGAAGATCGCTTGGTCGTACCAGGATTCATCAACGGGCACAGTCACGCGTACCAAATTCTTCTGCGTGGATGGGCCGACGATTGGTCGTTTGCACGCTGGCGCAGCGAGGCGCTCTACAAGGTCGTGCCGCGACTCACACCCGACGACATCTACTGGATCTTCACTGCGGCCTTTGCCGAGATGCTGGCGGCAGGCATCACGAGCGTCGCCGAGTTCTTCTATCTCAATGGCGAGGGCAACGCGCACGCCGCAGCGGCAATAACCGCAGCAGACGAGAGCGGCATTCGTCTGGTCTTTGCGCGGACTTGGATGGACGCCGCGTATGCGCCGCCGCAATTTCGCGAAGGCATCGACGTTGCGCAGTCGCGGACGCTCGAGTTAATGGAGCGCTATCCGTGGGCCAACGTGTGCGTGGCCCCACATTCGTTGCATGCCGCCTCCCAGCCAATGATTCGCGCGGCAGCCGATTTTGCGCGGGCGTACGAATGTAAAATGCACGTGCACGTAGCCGAAGCGTCGTATGAGGGTAAAGAGACGCTCGAGCGCTTTGGCGCGACACCGATCGCGCTGCTCGACGAACTCGGTGCGCTCGATAAACGGACGGTAGCAATTCATGCGATTCACATCACTGAAGAAGAGAAGCGTTTGCTCGCCGAGCGCGGGGCGTCCGTCATCCACAATCCGATGACCAATCAGTATCTAGGCGACGGCATTTGCGATGCAAGCGAGCTGCAAGCGCTGGGCGTCACGATGGGCTTGGGCACCGATGCCGATGTGAAGCCCTCGCTCATCGATGAGATGCGCGCAACCAGCCTGCTGCAAAAAATCGCACGCTTGGATGGAAGCGCGTTCGGTGCGCGCGCAGCGTTCGATTTGGGTACGGCGCAGGGGGCGCGCGCGCTTGGACTTCCAGCCGGCGATCTCACCCCCGGAAATGCGGCCGACTATGTCGTGCTCGACGCGTCGCGCATCGATCCGTGGACACCTGAGGTGCAAGGCGTCGTGTATCGTGGCGAAGATCGCTGGGTGCAAGCGGCATTTGTCAACGGAGCTCGCATCTATACCGGTGAACCTTCAACCGCAGCGCTGAACGCGCGCGTGAAACTCAAGGAGATTGCAAATCGTGTTATTCCGTAAGACTCTCAGCTGCGCGCTTCTCATCGGGTTCTTGGCCGCTTGCGGCGGCAGCAAAAATCAAAGCTCGAGCGCCGGCACCGAAGCCTCGGCAAGCGCGGGCCCGATGATGACGTCGGGCGCCATGAACGCGGCCTCGCCGGGCGGCGCTATGCAGGGCGGCAACATGCAGGCGATCGAGTCGCGGCCCCAGGTTCCCGTCCCCTCGAGCTTAAACTGCGGTGCCGTGCAACCGGTCTGGACGAACCCCAAATCGCACGCCTACTTTGAAGCCTCCGCACCGTTCTATGGGCGGACCAAGAACGGCACCTACATGTGTCCGAAGGACGCGGTGGCTGCCGGCTATCACAAGGCGTCGGGCCGTCGCCACCACGGCGGGGGCAGCATGGAGGGCGCCGAGCCGAGCCCAGCTTCAACCTAAGGGGCGGCCTTAGTGCAAGTGGGTACTTGCACGCGGGGCCGCTCAGGTGCTATCATCTGCATGCAAGTACCCACTTGCACTAAGGATTTGAAGCGAAGGCATCATGCATACCCCGCAGACCCCACACGTTTACACCCCGCCGACGTTTGACTATCGCCCCGACGCGCTCGATCGCATCACGCGTGAAACCTTGGCCGCCTTCGAAGAGGGCGCGCCGCGCGTGGTCCTGGATCTCGATGCGCTTAGTCGGCTCGACACCGACAGCGTGCGCGGGCTCATTACGCTTTTGCGTCGCTCGCGCGAAGTCGGCGGCGAAGTTGCACTCAAAGTCACGCGGCCGGAGTTGCTGCGTTCCCTCTCGGTTATGGCCCTCGACCGGCTCTTTCCGATGGTGAAGGGAATTGCGGCATGACGTTACGCCATTTTGCAGTCGCCGCGATCGTCGCGCTCGTATGGATCGGCGCCGCCGCGGCGCAGAGCGTTGCTCCATCGCCGTCACCCGTGAACGCGACAGCATTGCCGGTGCCGACCGGTCCGCAAGAAGTCGTCACGCGCATGCTGGCCCGTAACGCTGGACTCGAGTCGTACATGGCGCGCGTACACGTTAACGCGCACCCCTCGATTCCGCTGTGCAGGCTGCGCACGGACGGCACGGCCTACTACAAGCGTCCTGGGAGCTTCGCCGTGGTGCTCAATCCCATATCGGGTCTGTGCGCGAGCTCGCTCAAGGCCATTCAAAAGCTTTCCACCGACGTCGGCGACCCGACCGGATGGGAAAAAGACTCGAACATCAAGCTCGCCGGCACGCAGTCGATTGACGGCAGACCGATGATCGTGCTCGTTCTGACCAAGAAGATTTACAGCGATCAGATCAAGGACACCACCGTGTACGTTGATCCGGCGACCTACCAGCTCATCGAGATGGATTGGCACTACACCAATGGCGATACCATCGTGATGAAGCAGTATTATGCCACGCAAGACGGCTTTAGCGTTGTTGTACGCCAGCACTTCGAGGGCCATCGTCGCATTGGATTTAGCGGCGATTCGACCTACGATTCCTATCAAACCAACGTCGCCGTAAACGACGCGATATTTGCGAAACAACCATGATAGAAGCACAAAAACAAGTCGAACCAAAAGTCACGCCTGAGGAGACGCGCGATCGCATCGTTCTCGCGGCACGCGACGTCATCAAGCGCAAGGGCAAGAAAGGCGCCACGACGCGAGAGATTGCGGAAGTCGCCGGCGTCAACGAGGCGACGCTCTTTCGCCATTTCGGTAATAAGGACGCGCTGATTATCGCCGTTGCCAAGCGTTCGTGCCCGGATGGGCAGTTACGCGAGATGATCGCCACGTTGCAAGGGCCGATCGAGGCGCAGTTGCTCGCGATCGCTAGGTCGATGAACGAGCACCTCCTCTCGATGAGCGATATGATTCGATGGTCGCTCGTAGAAGCCGACTACGAGGAGAGCATCTTTGCTCGCGAGGCTTGGCGGCCGCAGAATGCCGTGCGGGCGGCTGTAAGCGAATTCATGAGCGCAAAGATCGCCGAAGGGGCCTTGCGCGGCAACCCGACGGAACTGGCCGAGATCTTTATGGGTATGATCTTCGCCCGGGTCATAACGGGCAAAAAGTTTCCGGACAGCAGAATCTTCTCGGATACTGAGTACGCACTTTCAACGATGATCGACGTTTTTCTCAACGGCGTAAGGAGCAAGTAAATATGGATACGACGACCGACACTATCCCCGCAATCGAGGAACGCACCGGACCGCGCAAGCGCGTGATCTTTGGCGTGATCGGTGCGATCGTCGCCATCGTCTTGATCGTCTTCGGCGTGAGATGGTACATGTACGCACGCGTACACGAGGGAACCGATGACGCTCGCGTCGATGCCGACCCCGTGGCTATAACGAGCAAGATCAACGAACGTATCGATCAGATCCTCGTCGACACCAACGACGAAGTGAAGAAGGGGCAGTTACTCGTCGTCCTCGACAATGCGGTCGAGCAAGATCAAGTTCGCACGGCGCAAGCGCAACTGGCGCTCGCCGAAGCGAACCAATCGACGAATACGCTGCAGAGTCAGGGCGGTGTGACCCAAGCGGCGGCCGATACGGCCAACGCCGATGCCGGCGTCGCGCAGGCGCAGGCGCAGCTTATCGCAGCGCAGGCGCAGTTGCCCGCGGCGCAGGCCGCGTATGCTCGCGCACGCGCCGACTACAATCGTACCGCGTCGCTGGTAAAAACCGGCGATGTGCCGCGCCAGCAACTCGACGCCCAGACCGCGGCGCTTGCCGCGGCGGCCGCCCAGTTACGCGACGCCCACGCGCAGATCACCAGCGCGCAAGCCGTCGTCGCCGCTTCGCAGCAGAAGGTCGCTGCCGCGCAAGGCGGCGAGACCACAGCCCAGGGCAAACTCGCGCAGTCATCCGATCCGAGTCAGGTTCAGGCTTCGCGATCCCAGCTCGCCATTGCTAAAAAGAATCTCGGCTACACCCGGATCTACTCACCGATCAATGGTTACGTCGGGGAAAAGAGCGCCGAGGTCGGGCAAACGGTTTCGGCTGGTTCGACGATCCTCACCCTCATTCCGGACGGTCCCGGCCAGATCTACATCACGGCCAACTATAAGGAAACCCAAGTGGGCGACATGAAAGTTGGGCAGCCCGTCGACATTCGTGTCGACGCGTATGGCGGCCAGACGTTCCACGGCCACGTGCTCTCGATCAACCCAGCTTCGCAAAACACCTACGCGCTGGTGCCGGCGCAGAATGCAACCGGCAACTTCGTCAAGGTGACCCAGCGTATTCCGGTCCGTATCTCGATCGACGACATGACGCCGGATAAGCCGTTGCGTCCGGGCATGAGCGTCGAAACCTACGTGAAAGTTCGCTGAGGTGGATTCACCTTCGGTGAATCTTTCGCGTTCGGCCTTCGGCCGATCCGCAGCTGAGTAACGCTAAGAGAAGCGAGATGCAAGAACCTAAAAACGTAGTCGAGCACGGTCTACGTAGGGCCATCGTGAGCGTCGCGGTCATCGCGGCGACGCTGCTCGAGATCATCGACACCACGATCGTGAACGTGGCGCTGCCGAATATCCAGGGAAACTTCGGCGTGCCGATCGATCAAGGTGCGTGGATCGTGACCGGCTATATCATCGCGAACGTCATCGTGATTCCGATCACCCCGTGGCTCGCTGCGCGGTTCGGCCGGAGGCAATATTTCTTCGCGTCGATCATCATCTTCACGATCGCATCGCTGATGTGCGGCCTAGCTCCGAGTTTTGGATCGCTGGTGTTTTGGCGGATCATCCAGGGCCTGGGCGGCGGTGGATTGATCTCGACGTCGCAAGCAATCTTGCGCGACACCTACACGCTCAAAGAACAGGGGCTCGCGCAGGGCATCTTTGCGATGGGCGTGATCGTCGGGCCGGCTTTGGGCCCGGTGCTCGGTGGCTGGATTACCGACAATCTCACGTGGCGCTGGGCGTTCTTCATCAATTTGCCGGTCGGTATTGCGGCGGCGACGCTGATCTGGAACTATTTGCGCAATCCGATCAAGCCGCGTGCGCTCAAACTCGATTGGATTGGCCTTGCGCTCTTGGCAATTGGACTCGGCGCGATGCAGTACGTATTCGATCAAGGGCAGCAGTACGACTGGTTCGACGATCCGAACATGCGGCTTTTCACTGCGGTTGCCGTGTTCGGCATCGGCAGCTTCATTTGGTGGACGCTGCGTTCCGGAATACCGGTCGTCGATCTGCACGTGCTCAAATTGCGCCAGGTTGCAGCAGGGAGCATTCTCGGCGCAGTGCTGGGCGTCAGCCTTTACGGATCGATTTTGGTCTTGCCGCAGTACTTGCAGAACTCGCTCGGCTTTACCGCGACGCTCTCAGGTCTTACGATCCTCGTGCGCGCGCTCGCGGTCATGGTCTTCACGCCGATTACCGCTGCGCTCGCCGGTCGCGGCGTGATCGACGTACGCATCAACGTGGCGCTCGGCTTCATCCTGCTTGGCGTTTCGAACTGGATCCTCGCCGGCATCACCACGCCGCAGTCGCAATTCGGCACGTTTATCGTATGCCTGATCGTGAGCGGCATTGGCCTCTCGCAGATCTTCGTGCCGCTCTCGATCGCGGTTATCGGCGGCGTGCCCGATAAGGAAGTCGCCTCGACGTCGGCCTTCTTCAATCTCTCGCGTCAAATCGGTGGCAGCATCGCAACCGCAATTCTGGTCACGCTGCTGGTTCGCGGAACCACCGCGCACCAAACCGAACTCGCCGCGAGCATCAACTTGCACAGCGTGCCGACCGCAATCTACTTACAACAAAACGGCGGTCAACATTCTACGCCTGCTTTGAACAATCTCCAGGGGTTGGTCGAGGGGCAAGCTGCGGTGCTCTCCTACGCGGATACTTCGCGTTGGACAGCGATCATCACGATCGCGCTCGCACCGCTCGTCTTACTACTTAACAAACCGCGACTCGGCGGACACGTCGCGGTCGAATAGGAGCGCTCTCCGTGAAGACTCGCACACTTATCACCCTTACCCTCAGCGCGGTCATCGCGGTGATGCCGTTCGCCGTGTCGGCGCAAACGACGTTACAAGGGACCACGGCGATCCCAACACCGGTGCCGACGCCGATAACGCCGGCGGTGCCCACGATTGCACCCGGCTATAAGGCACCCGACAACCGGCCGACTTCGGCAGAAATCGTCGGGGTTACGCAGCAGCCGTTCGTCGGCATCTCGCTCGATAACGCAATCGGCATGGCGCTGCTCAAGAATCCCGATCTTGCCGTTGACGCGTCAAATACCCGCGTTGCGAGCTATCAGGTGCAAGAAGCCAAAGGCCTGAACGACGTGCGTCTCTTTGTTGAGCCGTCTGTCAAGCACGATACGAACCCGGCATTGAATCCGTTTTTCTCGGGCGGTACCGACTTCGAACCGATCATTCAGAATTATCAAACGCAGCAGGCGGGCGTCGAGGGACAACTCGAGACCGGAACCCAATACAACATCAACGTCTCGCAGACCAAGGTCAACGACAACACGTATATCAATTCGTTCAATCCGTACTACTATGGATCGTTTAACGTCTCGATCACGCAGCCGTTACTCAAAGGCTTCCTGATGAACGACGACAAGCGCCAGATCCAACTCTCGCTGGTCAATGCGGATGCCACGCAGGCATCGACATTGGCGTCGGTTTCGACGACCATCGCAAGCGTCGAGGACGCCTACTGGGATCTGGTCGCGGCGTGGCGTAACGTTGCGATTCAAGAGGATGCCTTGCGCACGAGCGTGCTGCAGCAGCAGAGTAACGTTCGCCAAGCCAAACAGGGAGCCGCCGCGCCGATCGACGCGGTTGAGTCCTCCACACAGGTCGCCGTCTATCAACAAAACGTCTTCTCGGCACTCCAGACGGTTTCGCAATTGCAGAATCAGCTTAAGAGTCTGGTCGTCTCCGACCCCGGCGATCCGATCTGGCAAGCAAATCTCGTCCCGACTTCCTCCGTTCCTGGGCTCCCTCCGATGCCGTCGGTCGATGCCGTGCTTGCAACAGCGATGCAAAACCGGCCTGAGGTTCGCCAAGCGCTGGATGCGCAGAAGCAAGCCGACGTCAATCTTGCGTATGCGAAAAATCAGAAGTTGCCCCAAGCCGATCTACAGCTTACCTACAACGGCAACGGCTTTGCCGGTCAGGCGCTCCCACCGCTCGGCGGCGTCTTCGGCGACGCGACGCCGCCGCCGTACATGGTTGGTACCTATGGACAAGCCTTCGCCAACTCCGGCAAGTTCGCAACCTATTCGGCCGGCGTCCAAGTCTCGCTGCCGCTCGGCAACAACACCGCCAAAGGCGCCGTCGGTGTTGCCGACGAGCAACAGCACATCGCTGCGGTGCAAAAATTAAATACCGCCCAACGCATTCAGTACGAAGTGCGCAATGCGATCCAAAACTACGAGTCTGCAGTCGCGCGACTCTTTGCAGCGCGGCAGGCACGTGAGGCGTCGGCGCAAGTGCTGGCGAGCGAGGAGCGCAAGTTCCGCAACGGCGAGTCGACGACATTCCTCGTCAATCAACGCCAGATCGAGTTCGTGCAAAATCAGGGTCTCGAACTCCAAGCGCAGACCGACCTCAACAAGGCCGTCGTTGAACTCCAACGCGTCGACGGCTCGATCCTCAGCCAAAACGGGGTTTCGCTCACTAGTCTAGGTACGGGAGCACTCAAACGATGACCACGCGACGCATGCTCAAAGTTCCGCGCCGCCTCTCGCCGCTCACAGAACGCAAACTCTGGGAGCGAACTGCGGTGCTCTATGGCCGCGAGCTCGACAGACTAAATCAGCGCCCGCGTTAACCCGCGGCGGCCCGATCGACGAGCCAAACGAAGATCGATTCGTCTGGTGGGCAGATGATTTGCGCCGGATACCTGAGGGGATCCCGGGGACCCTCGCGCACCGCTGCGAGGGTCTTTGCTTTTTCAGCGCCGGTAACGGCAAAAGCCAGCGCTCGCGTCGCATTGAGCAGCGACGGCGTCAGCGTAAGGCGCCATTGATTGTGCGACGCCGCATAGACCGCGCGTACGCGCTCTTCGTCTTCGGTCAGCGGGTCCTCGCCGGGAAAGAGTGAGGCCGTGTGGCCGTCGGGTCCCATGCCAAGCATCACGAGGTCGAACACTGGTTCCTCGCCGAGGGTCTCGGCGATTTCGCGACGGTAGGCGAGCGCGGCCTGCTGCGGATCGTCTTCGCCGTGCATCCGGTGCACCGCTTCGTCAGCAATGCCCATCGGGCCCAAGAATGTCTCGAGTGCCATCTTATAGTTCGATTGGTCGTCGTCGGGCGGCACGCAACGCTCGTCGCCAAAGTAGAACGCAACCGCATCCCAATCGATCGCATCGCAATAGGGCGGTTGCGTAAAGAGCGCATACGTGGCCTTCGGCGTGCTTCCGCCGGCAAGTGCCACGACGAAACGGCCGCGCGCACCGATAGCCGTTGCGGCGTGCTCGATGAAGAAATCGGCGAGCGCCTTGGCAACTTCGGGCGGCGTGTCGTAGATGAAGAGCGTCCCGACGTGATCGCGTATCATGTTACATGCCTTTCAATGATCGCTTTTGCCATTGCGAGTGACTCGACGAACACGCGGTCGCGGGTGCGAGCAAAAATTGCCCGTTCGACCAGTGATGCTAGGTCGACCGTGTGTAGCGGTGCCCAGCGCGATGGACATGCGGTCGAACCGGTCACCTCGAGGCAGATAGCGCTTTGATCTTGTGGATCGACGCTCGCGCTGAACGATGCGTTTTCCGAGGCGAGCACGACCTTCGTCATACGCCGCGGCGGCCCGTCGTGGATCATCGTGTAGCGTACGTCGCCGCCGGGAGCATGGAAGGTTTGGGCGTCGCGCGGCGTCCACCTGAGCCGGCTCGCGAGCCAGCCGAGAAGATAGTACATCTCTGCGTCCGACCCGGCCGTTACTTCCACGCTCCGCAACGAGAGGAGTTCATGCCGGCATTCGGGTTCATCGAAGAATTCGGCAATCAATTCTTGCCACGCGACCAAGCGGAGATAGGCGACGTCCTGAATCAGTATGTCCGGATGCTGCTCCACGAAAAGACAGAGATCGCGTAACGGACGTTCGTCGGTGCGCGCAACGGAGGTGCTGCAAATCGTCGTGTCCGCGTGAGGCGCTAGCGTCAAGAAGCGCTGGTCGGCCGAGAGCGCTTCGGCGATCCACAGCAGCACGACCGGCGCATCGGGAAGCTCGAGCTGCGTGAGCGCGCCCTCAAGTTCCGCCGGCGACGCGTCGCGCACGCCGATCTCGATCCACTCACCGCGTTTGTTTGCGGGCTCGATGACGCGATCGTCCTCGCCCTTGCTCGCATCGAAGACGACGACGCGCGATGGATGTTTTTCCGCAAGCGCGTGGGTACGGCCGCGCACCCAGTCGGCACCTTCGGCTTCGCCGAAGAAGATCGCGAACGTCATGGTCGACGTCTTTGTCGAATCCGAACCCTGACGGGCTTTGGCGAGCGCGTCGACGACCGGATGGACGTCGAGACTCACAAAGAACGCCAACCCGGAAAGAGCTTAAAGGCGGATTCCGGTCCTTGCGATCCCGACGCATAATTGGGAAACGTGAAGTCTTTGGTGTTCTGCCACACGTCGAGCACCGGCATGACGATCTCCCACGCGCGTTCGACTGCGTCCCACCGAGTGAAGAGCGTCTGGTCGCCGCGCATTGCATCGCCGATGAGGCGTTCGTATGCCGGTGGCGATACCACGCCGAAACCCGTACCGTAGTTGAAGTCCATGAAGACGCTACGAATATGTGCCTTCATGCCCGGCACCTTGGCCGAGAAGCGCATCGCGACACCCTCCTCGGGCTGAATCTTCATAACGAGCACGTCGGGCTCGATCGTGTCCGTGCGCTCGCCATAGATACGATGCGGAATCGGCTTAAAGGTCACGGCGATTTCGGAGTTTTTCTTGGCGAGCCGCTTGCCCGAACGCAGATAGAACGGCACGCCGGCCCAACGCCAGTTCTCAACCTCGAGGCGCACCGACGCAAACGTTTCGGTATTTGAAGTTGGATTGACGTCAGGCTCCTGCCGATAGCCGATCACCGGTTTGCCGTTGATTGCTCCCGGGCCGTATTGGCCGCGCGCCGACATGTCGGGGACATTCGCATGCTCGGGTGGCGAGATCGATTCGAGCACTTTATACTTTTCATTGCGGATCGCATCGGCGTCCGAACTCGACGGCGGCTCCATCGCGACGAGCGCAAGCAAGTTCATGACGTGATTCTGAATCATGTCGCGCAACGCGCCGGCGTTGTCGTAGTAGCCGCCGCGCATTTCGACACCGAGTTGCTCGGCCGCGGTGATTTGAATCGAATCGACGTAATTGCGATTCCACACCGGCTCGAAGATCGTGTTGGCAAAGCGCAGCGCCATAATGTCCTGCACCGGCTCTTTGCCGAGGTAGTGGTCGATGCGGTAAACCTTGCTTTCAGGGAAGACCTGATCGACCGCGGATTGCAGCGCGCGCGCCGAGGTTAAATCGGTGCCGAACGGCTTCTCGATAATAATGCGCGCCCACCCCTCCTGCTGCTGATTGAGGTCGGCCTCTTTGAGAAACTCGATGATCGTCGAAAAGACCGACGGCGGCGTGGAGAGGTAGAAGAGCCGGTTGCCCTTCGTTCCGAGGTTTTCGTCATTCTCTTTGAGCTGCTTCGCGAGCTGGCCGTAGCACTTATGATCGTCGAATTCGGCGCAAACGTAGCTCAGGCGCTTGGCAAAATCATCCCACATCGCACCTTGCGGTTTTTGATCGGCCGGCGCAAATTGATCGAGCTGTTCCTTGCAATACGTCCGAAAGTCGTCGTCCGAGTACTCGTTGCGTGAGACACCAACAATGCCGAACTCATTAGGCAGCACACCGTGCAAGCGCAGCGAGTACATCGCGGGGAGCAGCATGCGTTTGAAAAGATCGCCACTCGCGCCGAAAAAGACGATCGAACACGGATCGCTGATCCGCTCCGAGTGCATACCCGTGCGAAGCGGGTTTTCGGACTTGCCGTCGGTAGAGACCGTTGCTACTGCGTCAGGCATGCGTCTCCGCTTTTACTGCGTGACCACCGAATTGGTTGCGCAGCGCGGCGAGCACCTTCGCGCTGAACGACTCATCTTGGCGCGAATAGAAGCGTGCCATCAGCGCAAGCGTAATGACCGGCGCCGGCACGTCCTCGTCGATCGCGGCCTGCACGGTCCAACGTCCTTCGCCGGTGTCCTCGACGTAGCCGCGAATGTTCGTCAGGCCCGGATCGTCCTTGAACGCGAGCACCAAAAGCTCGAGCAGCCACGAACGTACCACGCTGCCGTGGCACCACAACTCCGCGACCTGCTCGAGATCGAAGCCGAATTGAGACTTTTCGAGGATTTCGAAGCCTTCGCCGTAGGCCTGCATCAAGCCATATTCCACACCGTTGTGCACCATCTTGGAGAAGTGACCGGCACCGGCTTTACCAACGTGGGCGTAGCCCTTAGGCGGCGCAAGCGTAAGAAAGATCGGTTCGCACTTTTTGACCGCGACATCGTCGCCGCCGACCATGAGGCAGTAGCCTTCCTTGAGACCCCACACGCCACCGCTCGTTCCCGCATCAACCAGTGACACGCCCTTGGCTTTGCAGCGGTCATAGGCAGCAAGGCCATCTTTCCAATTGGTATTGCCGCCGTCGATGATGATATCGCCGCTGCCAAGAATGCCGCATAGCTCGTCGATGGTGTCATCGGTAGGCTTGCCGGAGGGAACCATGATCCACACGATCTTCGGTGAGCTCGTGAGCTTGCCGCAAAGATCGCGTAAGCCGCTCGATGCGGCGGCGCCGCCAGCCGCGGCCGCCTTTACCGCGTCGGCACTGCGATCGTAGACGACGACATCGTGGCCTCCTTGGATCAGGCGCGTCGTCATGTTCGCGCCCATTTTGCCAAGACCAACCATCCCTAGTTGCATGTAGTACTCCTAATAGCTTAAGCGCGAGCAGAGAGTGCGTCGTCGACGGCAGCGATGAGCGCACGGAGCGCCGAGTCGATGTCGCCCTTGAGATGGATGCGCATACCGCGACGTTTGCGGCTATCGAGCGATTGCCAATCGCCTAGCGCCTGCGCCGCGAGCAGCGTACGAAAGCCGACGTTCATGCCGGGGATGGGCGGATCGGTCGGTTCATCGCCGACGATCTGCAGCATCACCGCCGAATTGGGACCGCCCTTGTGGAGTTGTCCGGTCGAGTGCAAGAAACGCGGACCGAAGCCGACCGTCGTCGCGACGTCGTTGGCATCGCGAATTTTCAGGCGTAATTCGTCGAGCGTCGCAATGTGCGCCGGATTGCGCGCGATATATGCGCAGATCGCGACGTAGTCGCCCGGCGCAAGCTGTTTGAAGACCGCCGCGAGAGCCTTCGTTGCATCGTGTGTGCCGGCAAACGCCTTGCTTCCGGAGAGAAACGTGACGTCGAACGCGGCGCCGTCGACATCGGCCTTCGGTTCGTCGATCGAGCCTTTGGCTTCATACTGCGCAAGCAGCGCCTTGGTGTTGTCCTTGGACTCTTGCACGTTGGGCTGATCGAAGGCGTTGATGCCGAGCACGCTGCCGGCTGCCGCGGTCGCAATCTCCCAGAGATAGAACTGCTCGCCGAGATCGTACTCGTCGTTCATCGCAAGACGGATCACCGGGTTTCCCGCATCCTCGAGCGCCTGCAGCTTCTGGACAACGCCGGGCGTCGGGTCGGGCAAGTTTGCGCCGACGTAGACGAAGACGCGATCGTTACCGTAGTCCTCGGGCTTACCGAGCGCCTCCCCCTCGATCGGGACGATGCCTTTGCCCGCTTTGCCCGTCGATTCGGCGATGAGTTGTTCGGCCCAGGCGCCGAACGATGCAACGTCGGGGTGCGTGACGATGGTGAGTTTGTCGCGTTGCTCCTCGACCGCGAGGCCGCCGATTGCGGCGCCGAAGCGCACGCCGGTTGCAACGCGAGGGTCAACCGTCTTGTCGTTGGCATGCGCCGCGCCAAGCGCGCGATCGAGCAGGATGCGCACGTCATAACCCGCGAGCGCCGCCGGCACCATCCCGAAGTATGAGAGGGCCGAATAGCGGCCGCCGATATTCGGATCGTTTTCGAAGATGCGACGAAAATTGTGCCCTTTAGCGACTTCGACCATCAGCGTGCCGGGATCGGTGATTGCAATGAACTGCCGTCCCGCATGCACGGTCCCGACCGATTTCGCAACTTTCTCGTAATAGTACGCAAAGAACGCGTTCGGCTCGGTCGTCGTACCGCTCTTGCTCGAAACGATGAAGAGCGTGCGATCGACCGCGATCTTTTCATCGAGTTCGGCGATCTGCGTCGGATCGGTCGAATCGAGCACGTGTAACTCCGGCCAATCGACGTCGTTCATTGGGCCGCCGCCGAGCTGACCGAACGTATCGGCGAGTATATCCGGGGCGAGCGAACTGCCGCCCATGCCAAGCACGACGATGTGGTCGAACTCCGCACGGATTTCTTTTGCAAACGCGAGCATGTCGGGAACATGCTCCATGAGGTGCTGCGGAACATCGAGCCAGCCCAGAGCGTGTTTGATGATGTCGGCGGCGGCTGGGTCGGTCGTCCATGGCGACGGATCTTTGGCCCAGAGTTTCTTGAGGAAATCGGTTTTCGCGAGATTTTCGAGCGTGTCGCCGGGCGCGCGCGAGATCATCACGCGTTCCTTGTGGTCGGCAAGCTGCTTCTGTTTGTACACGATTGCGCCCATCAGCGCGGCAAACGAGTCCGAGAAGAGCGAGACGCCTTCGACTTGCAGGTCGTAGGTCACGTCGAAGAGCGAGATCTGCGCATCTTGCAGCCCGTGCAGCGTGGCACGCGCTTCATCGAGTCCCGTCTCCACCGTGTCGGCCACGACCTTGCCGTGATCGAGGAGCCCATCGAGTGTGGCGGGGGGCATCGTGTTGACCGTGTGCTTGCCAACGACGGTTTCGACGTACATCAGATCCGGATAGTTGGGATTTTTGGTTGAGGTGCTGGCCCACAACGGCCGCTGCACCGCACCGCCCGCTTTGAGGACGCTTGCGAATGCATCGCCTTCGAAAAGTTCCTTGAACTTCTGATACGTGAGCTTGAGGTTTGCAATGCCGGTTTTGCCAAGCAACGACTCGAGCTTCGTCTCGCCTTTGGCGATCTTGGCCTGCAACAAGCGATCGATCGCGGAATCGATTCGGCTCACGAAAACCGAGTTGACCGAGCGAATCTTATCGACGGGCTTGCCTTCGAGCAAGCGACGCTTGAGGCCGTCGATGTACGCGGTTGCGGTCTTCTCGTACATCTCGACCGAGAAGATCAACGTGACGTTGATGTTGAGCCCGGAATAGATGCACTCTTCGATCGCTGCAACGCCTTCGTTCGTTCCGGGAATCTTCACCATGAGATTCGGGCGGTTCACGCGTTGCCAGAGCGCCTTCGCGTTTGCGATCGTGCTCTCGGTGTCGTGTGCGAGAAGCGGCGAGACCTCGAGACTTACAAAACCGTCGTTGCCGCCGCTCGAGTCGTACACGACACGGAACGCGTCGCACGCGTGCTGGATGTCCTGCACCGCGAGATCCCAAAAGATCGCGTCGGGACTTGTCTCGGTACCGATCAGCTTGCTGATCTGTTCGTCGTAATCGTCGCCGGTGCCGATCGCCTTCTCGAAGATGGTAGGATTGCTGGTCATACCACGCAGGCCCTGATCGATCAAGCGCTTGAGCTCGCCCGACGCGAACATGCTACGCCGTAAATTGTCGAGCCACACGCTTTGACCGGCTTCGAGCAGTTGTTGCAATTGGTTGCTCACGAGATGCTCCTCAAGAAAGGAAGGGCGAAATTAGCGTTTTGCAAGTGCGAACGCATCGAGCGCGGTTTGCGCCACGCGTTCGGGTGTGAAACCAAGGCTCTTGGCGACGTCGGCCATCGGTGCCGATTCGCCGAAGCGATCGATGCCGTAGGTGATGCCGCGATCGCCGACCCAACGGGCCCAGCCGAAGGTCGCGCCGGCTTCGATCGACATGCGTGCGGTGACGCTCGGTGGGAGGACTTCGTCGCGATAGGACTGCGGTTGGGCTTCGAAAAGTTCCCAGCACGGCATCGAGACGACCCGCGTCTGCATCCCTTTTTCGTCGAGAATCTTCTTCGCGGCAACCGCGAGCGCAACTTCGGAGCCGGTCGCAATCAAGATCAGGTCGGGTGCACCATTCGCCGCGTCGGCGAGGACGTAGGCACCGCGCCCGACGTGTGCGTCGCGCGCGCCGAGGAATGGCAACTTTTGACGCGTCAGCACGAGCACGTACGGGCAGCCGCTGTGCGGATCGATCGCAAGCTTCCACGCTTCGCACGTTTCCAGCGAGTCGGCCGGGCGGATCACGCGGACGTTGGGCGTCGCTCGCAACATCGCAAGCTGCTCGATCGGCTGGTGCGTCGGGCCATCTTCGCCGAGGAAGACCGAGTCGTGCGTGAAGACGAAGATCGCGTGCAGCTTCGTCAGCGCCGCGAGACGCAGTGACGGCTTGAGGTAGTCGACGAAGTTGAAGAAGGTCGCGCAGAACGGCATCAGGCCGCCGTGCAGCGCGATCCCGTTGGTCGCGGCAGCCATCCCATGTTCGCGGACGCCGTAGTGGATGTTGCGGCCGGCGTAGCTGTTGGGCTGGAAGTCGCCACAATCTTTAAGGTAGGTCTTCGTCGACGGATCGAGATCGGCCGAACCGCCGACGAGTTCCGGCAACGCCTTGGCGATCGCGTTCATCACCGTGCCGCCTGCGTCGCGCGTGGCGACGGATCCGTTCTCCGCGTTGAACGTTGGCCACGGCAGGTTCGCCGGCAACTCGCCGGCTAGCGTACGTTCGAGTTGTGTGGCGTCGGCGGGATTCGCGGTCTTCCATTGCTCGTAGCGCGTCTTCCACGCTGCCTCCGCCTGCGCGCCCTTTTCGCCGGCTGCGCGGAAGAACGCGAGCACGTCGTCGGGCACGTAGAAGTCAGGTTCGAGCGGCCAGCCCAGTTCTTCTTTGGTTTTCTTGACGTTGTCGGCGCCCAGCGGTTCTCCGTGCGCCTTGAACGTATCTTGCAGCGGCGAGCCGTACCCAATATGGGTGCGCACCGCGATCAGGGACGGCCGATCGGTAACGCCTTTCGCGACGGTGATCGCTTGATCGATCGTTGCGACGTCGTTCGCATGACTAACGTCGATGCGTTGGCAGTGCCAACCCGAACCTTCAAAGCGTTCGCAGGCATCGTCGGTGTAGGTGATGTCGGTCGGACCGGCGAGCGAGACGCGATTGTCGTCATACAGTACGATCAACTTGCCGAGCTGCAAGTGACCGGCGAGCGAAATCGCTTCTTGACTTACGCCCTCCATGAGATCGCCGTCGCCCGCGATCACGTACGTGTAGTGATCGACGATCTTGGCATCGCTGCGATTGTAGATCGCACCGAGGTGCGCTTCGGCAATCGCAAATCCAACGGAATTACCCAGACCTTGTCCGAGTGGACCGGTCGTCGCTTCAACGCCGGGGGTGTGTCCGGCCTCGGGATGGCCGGGCGTCTTGCTGCCGAGTTGCCGGAACGACTTGAGGTCGTCGAGCGTGAGGGCATAGCCGGTCAAATAGAGCAGCGCATAGAGCAACATCGAGCCGTGACCGGCTGAGAGAATGAAGCGGTCGCGGTCGAACCAGTGCGGATCCTGTGGGTTGAACTTCAGATGGCGGGTCCAGAGCGTATAGGCCATGGCTGCCGCTCCAAGCGGCATCCCCGGATGACCCGAGTTGGCTTTTTGGACCGCATCGACCGCGAGAAAGCGAATGGCATTGATGCGTTGCTCGTCGGCAGGCGCGTTCGGCACGACATGCTCCTTCTGCTCGAGTGAAGAGCGGGAGCCTCTAATTCGCGCTCCCGCCTACATTTCTTACCCCATGGGAAGTGTGGCCTAGCCGCTTTAAGGGCAGATTACGGCCCGGCCCTCGACCTTGCCATCATGGAGCGCCCGGTACGCGAGCGCTGCCTCCTTGAGCGGATAGCGGGTAACGTGCGCGCGTACGCTGCCATGTGCTGCGAGTGCCAGTAATTCGCGCAATTCCGCAATCGATCCGTAAAAGGGCGTAAAGACACGCGCGCCCCACGCGATGCGTCCCTGCCCGTAGGTCATCGTGCCGCCGCCGAGGCCGACGATCGTGTAGTCGCCGCCGGCGCGCACAAGCTTTCGGCCGAGATCGATCGTGGGCTGTATACCGACGAAGTCGAGGACGACGTCGACTGGTTCGCCGTGCGTAAGTTCAAGCACATGCGCGAGCGCATCGGCATCGGAGCGCACGGTTGCGTCGGCGCCGAGCGTTTTCGCAATTGCGAGCTTTTCGTCCGAGATATCGAGCGCAATAATGCGCACGGCGGTCGTCGCCCGAAGTATCTGAAGCGCAAGATGACCCAAACCACCGATGCCGATGACTGCGCACGTTGCGCCGGGGCGTAATAGCGTGCGCGACCGGTTGATCGCATGGTAGGGCGTAATGCCGGCATCGGTCAGCGGTGCGGCATCGATCGGATCGAGGTCACCGAGCGGCACGAGATACTTGCTTGCCGGTACCAGGAGATACTCGGCCATGCCGCCATCGACACCGAGACCGCAGCCGCGCAACGTCCGTTGATGCATGCAGTAATTCTCTTCACCCGCCAGGCACATGCGGCACGTTCCGCAACCCCATGCGCAATACACAGCGACGCGCTCACCGATCTCGACGCCGCGCGCGCCGGGACCGCGTGCGACGACGGTTCCGGTGTTTTCGTGGCCGAGCGTAAACGGCGGCTGGAAGAAGCCGTTCCCCGCGGCGGTTGCGTCGATGACGTGCAGGTCCGAGTGGCAAGCACCTGCACCTGCGACTTTGATCAACACCTCGCCTTCGCGCGGCTCAGGGACGGGTGCATCGTCGATCAGGCGGGGTCCATCGTCGAACAGCCGGTATGCGAGCATGAATGCCCCTTCGCCGAGGCGTAACGGTACGCCCGGCATGAACATCGAGAAGATCCGCGGGCGTATCGAAGCGCTCGCGAGCGGAAATGGCGACGTGCGAGGTCGCGACGGAAACACGGTCGACCTTGTCATCGCGGCACTAGATGAAGGCAGGCTGCGCGTAGCCGAGCCGTCCGGCGACGACTGGGTCGTGAACGTGTGGGTCAAGCAAGCGATTCTGCTCTACTTCGCGCGGCGCAAGGTTGCTCCGATGGGCGATGGGCAAGGACTCACGTTTTTCGACAAGCTTCCGGTCAAACGCAATTATAAGAAGCTCGGCGTGCGCTGCGTGCCTCCCGGCGTCGCGCGATATGGGAGCTTCCTTGGACGTGGCGCGATCTTGATGCCGGGCTTTGTGAACATCGGTGCCTATGTTGATGAAGGCACGATGGTCGACACGTGGGCGACGGTCGGCTCGTGCGCGCAAATCGGCAAGGGCGTACATCTCTCGGGCGGCGTGGGCATCGGCGGCGTACTCGAGCCGCCGCAGGCGACGCCGGTAATTGTTGAAGATGGCGCATTTGTCGGTTCGCGTTGCATCGTGGTCGAGGGCGTACGTATCGAGCGCGAGGCGGTGCTCGGCGCGGGCGTCGTGCTGACCGCGAGCACACCGATCATCGATGTGCGCGGTTCGTCGCCCGTAACCACAAAAGGGCGCGTCCCATCTCGAGCGGTCGTGATTCCCGGTACGATACCCAAGACGTTTCCGGCCGGTGAATACGGTGTGCCGTGCGCGTTGATCATCGGCACGCGTAGCGAAGCGACCGATAAAAAGACGTCGCTCAACGCGGCGCTACGCGACTTCGAGGTAGCCGTGTGAATCCACGCGTCCTCGAGATCGAAAGCTCGTTGATCCGACGCGTTGCGGCGCATCGGCGTCCGAGTTCGATCGATCTTGGCCTGGGCGAGCCGTCGCTTGCGCCCAATCCCGAACACTTCGCATATGCGATGCGCTACATTGAGACGCACGGCATTCGCTACTCCGCCAACGCCGGCGATCCGGCGCTGCGCGAGGCGATCGCGCGACATTACAACTACCCCGGTATGCACGACGCGGCGAACGTCTGCGTGACAACCGGCTCGCAAGAAGCAATGTACGTAACGATCAAGACGCTGCTCGATCCGCAGCGCGACGAACTGCTGGTCGTGGAGCCGACGTTCCCGTCGTATATGAAGATGGCAAAGCTCGAGGGCATCGCGGTGCGCGGCGTGGCGATGGATCCGGCGGATGACTTTGCGATCGACGCCGCGCGCATTTTGGATGCCATCGGCGAGCGCACGCGTGCAATCGTGATCTGCTCGCCCAACAATCCGACCGGCCGCGTATTGCGCAACGATCAAGCGGAGGTGCTGGTCAACGCGCTCGAAGCACGCGCGGGCGAACCGATCTGGCTGCTTCACGACGAGATTTACCGCGAGCAAACCTTCGTCGATGACGAGGCCTATCTGGGCGAACGCTATCCCCACACCATCGTTACGAATTCGGTGAGCAAGAGCAATGCGCTCACCGGGCTGCGCTTGGGCTGGATTATCGGGCCCGAGACCTTTGTCGAGAATGCAATCAAGACGCACGCGTGGGTAACGTCGTGTGCGGATACATTCGCGCAGCAAGTGGCGCTCCACATCTTCACCGAGCTCACCGGCATCAACGAGCACGTCTCATGGTATCGCGCGCAGTGGGCGGGCGTGTCTGAAGCGCTTGCGGCGAGCAAACTGCACTTCATTCCGGTTGATGGAAGCTTCTATGCCTGCGTGAAATTACCCGACGGCGTTCGGTCCTTTGACGCGGCGATGCAGCTGATCGAGGAATACGACGTGTTGGCGATTCCCGGGATCGCGTTCGGCGACGCCTTCGACGGCTGGTTGCGCCTGAGTTGGGTTGCACCGCTCGAGAAAGTGCGCGAAGGCATCAAGCGCGTCACAACCTACATCAAAGACTACGTTTAATGTAGCGATGCTGCCCCTGCTTTTCGCCATGGCCGTCGCTCAGGCTGCCCCCTCCCCCAGCGCCACCCCGCTCAAGACCATCACGACGGTCAAGTCGGCACCGCTCTGCACGACCTTGACCAGCACGGTGCTGCACACGGTCCAAGGTTTGCAGATCAACGACCGGATCATCGCGTCTTCGAAGTCGGTGCTGGTCGACATGGGGAAGGCGTGGCTGCCGGCGAGCATCGCGGGCGAAAAGTTCGATCAGCTTCAAGCGCAGTGGGGCAACGCGCCGGGCGGCACGCACAACGTGGATAATCCCGGCCTGATCCTTGGCGCGCAGCACATCTACAAGATCTCCATGGGCATCGTGCACAACTTGCAGATCATCGACGACATGCTCAACGACCCCGCCCGCTTCCCGGCCGACGCAAAGAGCGATCAGGATAAGCAGGCGCTCCAACTCAAGGCAGAGCTGCAAGCAGTCGTGGATCAGCAGCGCAAGAACCTCAACGAGCTCAATGGCCTGGCAGATACGTTCAACATGCAAGACCTGATCGCGCACGGTGACGGCACACAGGGGGCGATCAACGGCGGGGGCAAGGGCGATCAGGTTAGTCACAACGACCAGGACGTCAGCTTCCTGGACCCGATCAGCGGGCCGGAGCGCGGGCGCAACGGTAGTGCAAAAGACCCAACCGTCGATACCGACCCGGCGATCTCACAAAGGGCGACGGGTCTGGATGCCAACAACCCTATGATGCGGTTCTATATCGGCGTGGAGCAGAATGAAGCGTCGACCGCGCAAGCCGAAACGTCGCTCGCGCAAACGATACTCCAAGTCGTCAACCAGTGTAAGCACTGAGCTAGCTATCAGGCAGTTCTCGACGCGACGCAGTATACTGGGTCATCGAGAGGAGGCACGATGCTGCCTTTGCTTCTGGCTGTGGTCGTAGCGCAAGTCACGCCGTTGCCGAGCGCGCCGCCGCTCAAGACAATTATCACCGTGAAATCGACGCCGCTCTGCCAGACGTTGACCGGCACGGTATTTGATACGATTTCCGGATTGCAGAGCAACGACCGGATCGTCGAATCGACCAAACCGGTGCTCATCGACTTTGGCAAGGCGTGGGTCGACAACAGCATTGCCGGCCACCAATTCGATCAACTCCAGATCCGTCAGGTGCTTGCGCCCGCCGACGTGCACAACCAGGACAATCCGGCGATGATCCTTGACGTCCGCAAGTTGGCGCGTCGCGCCGAGGCAATCGTCCACAACCTGGCGGTCATCGACGCTTTGCTCGCCGATCCGCAGCGCTTTCCCACGCCTCCAAAGACCGATCAAGATGTGCAAGCGCTGAAGCTACGCGCGGAACTGCAAGCCGTTGCGAATCAGCAACGCCAAGTGCTCAACGAAATCTACGGACTCGCCGCTACGTTTGACTTGCAAGACCTCATTGCGCACGGCGACAATACACAAGGCGTTATCGACAGGAAGTTCAAGGACCAGCTCGTGGCTGTCAGTGTTGGCGATCAGGACGTGAGCTTCCAAGATATCTTGCGTGGGCCGGCGACGGCCGGCCGGCCGCAAGATCCAACCGTCGACACCGATCCGGCGATTTCGCAAAAGGCGACCGGCCTCTCCGCCAACAACCCGATCGGCCGGTTTTACCTCGGCATCGAAGCGAATCAAGTAGCGACAGCACGTGCTGAAGATACGCTCACGCAGACCGTGCTCGACGTCACGAACCAATGCAAGCCGTAGGAAGCTAGATCGTCGTCACCGACTTGGTAACCAGATAACCGTCGATGCCTTCGCTGCCGCCTTCGGAGCCGTAACCGGATTCTTTGACGCCGCCGAACGGCAACTCGGCCGTCGAGATCCCAAAGTGGTTGACGCCGATCATACCGGCCTCGATACCGTTGGTCAGCGCGATGTGTTCGGAAACGTCTTGCGTGAAGCAATATGCAGCCAGGCCGTATTCGAGCCGGTTCGCTTCGGCAATCGCGTCGTCGATCGTGCGAAACTTCGAGATCGCAGCGACGGGCCCGAATGGTTCCTCGTTGAGTATTCGCGCGTCAGGCGGAATGCCGGTCAGTACCGTCGGCGGATAGAAGAAGCCCGGTGTATCGCACAGGGTGCCGCCGGTTTCGACGTGCGCGCCGCGCGCCGCGGCATCCTCGACGAGGCCGTGGATCGACGTCCGTCGCCGCTCGTTGGCAAGTGAACCCATCTGCGCACCCTCGTCGAGTCCGTTTGCGACCCGAAGCTCTTTTGCGCCGCGGACAAAACGCGACGTAAACTCATCGTAGATGCCCTCCTGCACCAAAAAGCGCGAAGGCGAGACGCAGACTTGTCCGGCGTTGCGGTACTTGAAGCCGACGGAGAGCTTGAGCGTGCGATCGAGATCGGCTTTATTGGTGATGACGACGGGTGCGTGACCGCCGAGCTCGAGCGTCGCCCGTTTCACGCCGCGCGCAGCGAGTGCCGCGAGCGCTTTGCCGACCGCGGTCGAGCCGGTAAATGAAATCTTGCGCACGATCGGCGAGGAGATCAACGTTTCGGAGATGTGCGCCGGATCGCCGAACACCATTTGCGCCGCATCGTCAGGCAAACCGGCGTCGAGCAGCGCTTGCAGCAGTGCGAGTGCCGTGCCCGGCGTTTCTTCGGCGGGCTTGATGATGATCGAGCATCCAGCGCCGAGCGCGCCTGCGAGCTTGCGCGCCGGCGTGAGCGCCGGGAAATTCCATGGCGTAAATGCAGCGACGACGCCCACCGGTTGGCGCAGCACTATTTGCCGAATTTCCGGCGCTCGCGAAGGCACAACGCGTCCGTACGCACGGCGTCCCTCTTCGGCCGACCAGTCGAAGATGTCGGCTGCGGCGCCGACTTCCAGACGCGACTCGGCGAGCACTTTGCCCTGCTCGAGTGTCATTGTTCTGTGCGATCGCTTCGGTGCGTTCGCGCAACAGCGCGGCGGCGCGATGCAAGACGATTGCGCGATCGTAGGCGCTGACCGCGCGCCAGCGAGCAAAACCTTTGGCTGCGGTCGCAAGCGCGCGGCGCAAATCGTCATCGGTTGCGATCGGGAGTTCGGCGAGCGTCGTGCCGGTCGCCGGATTGAGCACCGGGCGCGTCGCGCGGTTGGATGCATCGATGCGCTTGCCCGCGATCCAGAGATAGAGATTGCCGTAGATAGGTAGTGTTGCGGTCATTTCTCTAACAGCCTCCGGCTAGAAGCCGCGTGCCCATGGGCCCGGCGGCCCGGAGTAGATCTCGACGAGCGCGGTCGGGTCGAGATATTTCTTCGCGACGCGTTCGACGTCAGCAGCGGTGATATTCGCGAAGCGTTCGTTGAGCGTACGATAGTAGTCGAGCGGCAAGCCATTGGTGCCGATGTCGAGCAGTTGGCGCGCTTCGCCGTCTGCTGAGGATTCATCCAGCAATGCATTGCTTACCAGGCGCAACTTCGCGTCGCCGAGTTCCGTCTGTGTGACCGGATGCGTTTGCAGTGTGACGAGTTCGGTGCGCACGAAATCGACCGCCTCGGCCGCGCGGCTTGCCGGAGCGTCCATCTCTACTTTAAAGTCGCCACGGTCGCGACTCGCCTCGACCGAGCTTGTCACGCTGTACACCAAGCCGCGTTTTTGCCGCATCTCTTGCCACAGCCGCGATTCGAACGCGCCGCCCGCGCCCAGGATTTGGTTGAGGACGAGGAAGGTGTCGTAGTCGGGGCTGTTCCGACTGACCGCGGGTTGGCCCATACGGATGTACACTTGCGTGGCATCGGTTCCGATGTAGTCGTGCCCGGAATGTGCGGCGGGGAATGCCATTGCTTGCGCATCGGGTTTTGCACCGTGCGCACTCCAACTGCCAAACGCAGTTTCAAGCACCGAGCGCACTTGCTCCGGCGTAACGTCGCCTACGACCGCAATCGTGGTAAGGTCGGGGCGCCAATACATCTGCGTATACGCCGTCAAATCGGGCGGCGTGATGCCGGCAACCGTTGCTTGCGTCGCGTTACGCAACGACGGATCGTTGGGCGATGCGAGCAAACGGAGGTATGCGCGATCGATCATGACCCCGGAGATCGTCGCGGTCGACTGCAAGCTGTTGGCGAGTTGATCGCGCTCGAGCGAAAACCACGGCTCGGCGAACGTCGGATGCATCTGTCCATCGGCGAGAATCGTCACGATCTTGGAGAAATCGCGGGTGAGGCCGCGCGCGTTGAAGCGCTCTCCGTTCTCGACCACCGCGCCCATCATATCGATCGCTTTGCGCCGCGCGGCAAAAGGATACTGTGCGCTGCCGTAGTTGGCTAGCGTCGAAGCCAATTCGCTAGTGCCTTCTTTGCCGGGTGCAACAAAGGCGGCGGAGCTGTCGATATCGCCCGCCAGCACGAAGGTCGAACGGCCGGGTCTCTGTTGCACGAGCACGCGCATGCCGTTGGAGAGCGTAAAGGCCGTGGGGGAGAGCGAGCTGCGCGCGGTCGTCGGTGTGCGCACTGCCGCACGCAGCGCCGCCGGCTCGATGATCGGCCCGTTGGGCACGCGTTTGGAGAAGTCATCGCTTATCGCCGCGTCGCTCTTGTCGGAGCCGCCGCGCAGTGGTTGCGCGTTGGGATCGATCCGGCCGATGACCGTGGGTTGACTCAGATACTTACGCGCGATCGTCAGGATGGATTGTTCATCGAGTGCGGCGAGTCGATTGTCTTCATCGCTGACGCGCTCGCCGACGACACCGTAGGTGTAGCCTGCGAGCCCCGCCATGCCTTCGACCGAGTCGCCGGAATACAGCCGCGCAGCGATCGTGACGCGCTTGGCCGCCTCGACTAGGTCGGGGCTAAAGCCGGTGGCGAGCGTCTGCGTCATCGTATCTTGAAAAACGCGAATTGCTTCGTCGGCGGTATGACCCGGATTCACCACGATGTACACGTGCATGAGTCCGCCTTTGAGTTGCGTATCCTCGTTGGCTTGGATCGCAAGCGCGATGTTGCTTTGCACGAGTGCGGCGTAGAACGGCGAGAGCTGATTCTCGACGAGCGCGGTTAGCGCGTCGATTGCGGGCTCACCGGCCTCGGTGTCACCGGGAACCGCATAGGCAAAATCGACGACGGCGAAGGGAAAGGGCAAGTCCGAGGTTACGGTAACCGTGTGATTGACGGCCGTCGGGTGCACCTCGCTGCGCTTGGGAAGTGTCTTACGCGGAATCGCACCGAAGTAGTGCTCGGCCTTTTGGAAAATGACGGAATGATTGACGTCGCCTGCAACGACCAGCGTCGCGTTGTTCGGCGCATACCACTCGTGATAATACTTGGCGATATCGGCGGCGGTCGCATGTTGCACGTCGGGGATAAAACCGATTGGTGTACGGCCGTTGGCTTGACCCGGATATGCCGCGGCGCGCACTTTCTGCAAGAGCACGAAGAACGGTGAGCCCTCGTCACCTTGGAGTTCGTTCAGAACCGCACCACGTTCCACGCTCCAATCGGCTTGGCGCATCGCTGCGTTGTGCATGCGATCGGACTCGATGGCAAGGCCGACGTCGACCTTGTCCGAAGGCATGGTGAGATACAATTGGGTGTAGTCGTAGGTCGTCTCACCGTTCATCTGCGCGCCGAGGCGCGCAACGATATCGTCGAGACCTCCTGCACTGAGGTCGGTCGTACCGCGGAACATCATGTGTTCGAGCGCGTGGGCGAGACCCGTTTTCCCGGCGGTTTCATCCAGCGAGCCGAAGTGATACCAGACTGCGGTCTGGGCCACCGGCGCGGAATGATCCTCGACGACGACGACCTGCAGGCCGTTCTTGAGCGTCGTCGTGTAGATGCCCGCGTCACCGGGACCGCCGGTCTGCTGGGCGCGCGCACTGGAACCTGCGAGCGCAACGAGCACACAGGCGATCACGATAACGAATTGCTTCACAATGTCCCCAAATAGTAGCGAGCCGATGATTCGATCGCAGCCCGCGGAATCAAGCCGATCAATTCGCTTCGCCGGATGGTCACGCCGCTCTTAGCGGCTAGGCGCGCGATCGACTCAACGATACGGTAGAGCGGGGTCGCTTCGACGTCTGTGACATTGAGTGACACTTGCACCACCCCTTCGCTCAAGCGCAATCCCAACGCCCGCAACGTGCGCAGGCCGCCGGAACTCTCACGCAAACTGCGCGCGATCGCTTTAGCTAACGCAAGATCACCGCTCTCGAGTTCCACGTTGAATGCCACGAGAGGCTCACGCGCGCCCACGGCGATCGCTCCGGCACGGTCATGCTTGGGAATCTCGCCGATGTCGGGCGGCAAGTGCTCGAAGCGCAGATCGAGCCCTTCGAACTCACCCTCACGCACGTCGGCAAGCAAGACGCGTTCGGGGTGACGTGCCGCGGCCCCATAGAAAAAGGAAGGTATGCGGTAGCGTTCCCAGATGCGCGCGCCCGCTTGATGTGCCAGCGCAGTGGCGTCGTCGAGCGTCGCATCGCGCAGCGGCACAAAGGGCAGCACATCGAGCGCGCCGATGCGCGGATGGACGCCTTGGTGTGCTCGCAAATCGATGCGCTCGACCGCAACGCCCGCGAGCGCGACCGCCGCGTCGAGGACTTGCGTCGCGTCGCCGGCGATTGTAAGCACGCTGCGGTGATGGATCGGATCGCTTGTCCGATGCAGCACGTGCGCGCCGGTCGCGCGCACGGCGTCCACGGCTGCGTCGATCGTCGCCGCGTCGCGACCTTCGGAGAGATTCGGAACGATCTCGAAAAGTGACACTACGAAAGCACCGCGCCGATTGCGGAAGCGACGTCGCGATACTGTTCGGGCGAGATGATCGTGCTATAGCCGAGCTTCTTGGCTTCGGCTTCACGCCGCGCGCTCGCGTTCACCGCGCGCAATTCGCCCGAGAGCCCAAGTTCACCAAAAGCGACGGCGTGCGGCGGAAGTGGACGGTCGCGGAACGACGACGCAATTGCGAGCGCAATGCCGAGATCGGCTGCCGGCTCGTTGACGCGTAAGCCACCTGCAACCGAGGCGTACACGTCGTGCGTGCCCAGGTGCATGCCGACGCGACGCTCGAGCACGGCGAGGATCATCGCGAGACGTGCTTGATCGAGGTTGTTGGCTAGTCGCCGCGGCGTGCCATAACTGCTCTCACCCACGAGTGCCTGCACCTCGATCAGCACGGGCCGCGATCCGACGATTGAAGCGACGACGCACGATCCGCTTGGGCGCTCTTCGCGCCCAGCGAGAAACAACTCGGACGGATTACGTACTTCTTCGAGCCCGCGGTCGTGCATAGCGAAGACGCAGATTTCGTCGATCGATCCGAAGCGGTTCTTGTATGCGCGCAAGATACGATACTCGCCGGTCAACTCGCCTTCGAAGTAGAGAACCGTATCGACGAGGTGTTCGAGCAGGCGCGGGCCTGCAATTGCACCGTCTTTAGTCACGTGGCCGACGAGAAACGTCGCGCACCCGCTGCGCTTGGAAAATTCCATCAACGCTTGCGTGCAATCGCGAATCTGCGTCACGCTGCCGGCGTAGGATTCGGCGTCGGGCAGCCACACGGTTTGAATCGAATCGACGATCACGGCAATTGGTGCCATCTGCTCGAGTGCATCGAGCACCGCGCGCAGATTCGTCTCCGCATGCACCAGCAGCGGTGCGTCGATGTTGAGGCGCTGCGCGCGGAGCTTTACCTGTGCGGCGGACTCCTCGCCGCAGACGTACACGACTGGGCCGATATCGCTCAACTGCGCGGCGATCTGCAAAAGCAATGTCGACTTCCCGGCGCCGGGCGGTCCGCCGATCAGCGTGACGCTTCCGGGTACGATCCCGCCGCCGAGTACGCCGTCGAATTCGCCCATGCCGCTGCGTATGCGCGCGATCTTGGCGCCGTCGATTGCCCGGAGTTCGAGCGGTGCGTGCGCTGCGCCGCGCACGCTGGAGACCGCCTTGGACGCGCGCGCGGCCACCGCAAATGGGCGCTCATCGAACGAGTTCCAGGCCTCGCATTGCGGACAGCGGCCGAGCCAACGCGCTGCCTCGAAGCCGCAGGCATTACAGAAGAAGACCGAGCGCGTTTTTGCCACGTCGAGAAGTTAGGCGCGGGGTGGAGGGCGACCCCTCGGCACTAACGAATCGACGGCGCGACCATGAGCGTACCGCCGCACCTGCAAATCGCGATCGACGGCCCTGCCGCCTCGGGGAAAACCACGGTCGCCTTCCGGCTCGCGCAAGAACTCGGCGTGCTCTACCTGGATACCGGCGCCATGTATCGCACGCTTGCATATCTTGCGTTGCGCAGCGGCATCGATGCCGACAACGAGAGCGCGCTCGTGCGTCTGTGGGAAGGCGCGCACGTGAAGGTAACGCTGGATGCGGCGGCGCCTCAGGGTTTCCGGATCGTCGCCAACGGCGTTGAACTCGAAGACGCGACGCTGCAATCGAATCAAGTGAGCACCGTGGTGTCGACGATCGCCGCGCATCCGCGCGTCCGCGAAGCGATGGTGCGCTCTCAGCGCGAGATTGCGCAAGAAGGTCCGGTCGTGATGGCGGGCCGCGACATCGGCACGGTCGTGCTGCCGCTCGCGCAAGTCAAGATCTTTCTCACCGCGTCGGTCCAGGCGCGCGTCGAGCGCCGCCGCGTGCAACTGCTTGCGGCGGGCGACAACATCAGCGAGCACCAGCTCGCGCAGGAGATCGAGGAACGCGATCGCCTGGATCGGGAGCGTCCGGTCTCGCCGCTCGCGCCCGCCCCCGATGCGCACGCGATCGATTCGAGCGATATCGGTGTCGATGCGGTCGTGGCCCAGATCGCCGGCCTCGTCCAGCGTTCGCGATGATTCTCTACCAGATCGCCAAAGCGCTGATTTGGACGACGGGCAAAATACTGTGGCGCGAACGCAGCTACGGCACCGAGAATGTGCCGATGCACGGGCCGTTGATCGTAGCGTGCAATCACATCTCCAACCTCGACCCGCCGCTGCTCGGTGCGTACTGCCCGCGCGAAATCAGGTACATGGCCAAGCGCGAGCTCTTTGAGATGCCCGTTCTTGGACCGCTCATTATGGCGGTGGGCGCCTATTCGGTCGATCGTGAGGGCAGCGCGAAGGCTGCAATCAAGCAGTCGGTCCAGATCTTGCAGGCGGGCGGCTGTATAGGGATCTTCCCCGAAGGCGGCCGCAATGTCCACGGAGATAAGGAGGCGCGAACGGGCGTGGCGCTGCTTGCGTCCCTGGCAAAGGCGCCCGTCGTGCCGGCGTATATCGGGGGCAGCGCCAATACGAGGCGTTTGGGTCAGATCAAAGTCGCATTCGGCAAGCCGATGACACTGCCGGCCGACCGGAAAGCAACTCGCGAGGATTTGGCGAAGTTCACAAGCGACGTAATGGGCGCAATTTGGGCCTTACGGGAAAGTGTCGATGGAGATTCGCAAGGCTAAGGTTCAGGGTTTCTGTTTCGGCGTCGCGATTACCGTGAAAAAAGCTGAAGAATCGATCGCGCAGCGCGACGACGTAACGACGCTCGGTCACGTGGTCCACAATCCGCAAACCGTAGCCACCCTCGAAGCCAACGGGCTGCGCAACGCGACCAGCGTCGACGACGTCGATGCGGGCGCGCTCTTCGTGCGCGCGCATGGTCTCCCGGTCGACGTCTTCGAAAAAGCCAAGGCCAAAGGGCTCGAGATCATCGATGCGACGTGCCCGATGGTGACGAAGATTCACGTCCAGGCCGAGAAGCTCAAAGAGCAAGGCTACAAGATCATCGTGATCGGCGATCCAAGCCATCCCGAAGTCAAAGGCACGCTCAGCCACGTGCCCGGCGCCTGGTGCATCGAAACGGTGCAAGACGTTGCCAAGCTGCCGCGGGGCAGTCGTATGGGCGTCGTCGTGCAGTCGACGTACTCGCGTGAACGCTTCAGCGATATCGTCAAAGCGCTGAGCGAAAAATATTACGAAGTTCGTGCGGTCAACACGATCTGCACGGATACGAACAACCGTCAGAGCGAAGCCCTGCGTCTCGCCGACGAAGTTGAAGTAATGGTCGTCGTTGGCGGCAAGACCTCGGCGAACACCAAACATCTTGCGGAACTTTCGGAATCGCACGGCGCGCGCGCCTATCACATCGAGGGTCCAGACGAATTGCAGTCGGGTTGGTTCGACGGCGTGAGGGTTGCCGGGCTAATGTCGGGCGCGTCGACGCCCGGATGGCTCGTCGACAAGGTGCAGGCTCGCATGGAGGAGCTCGCTGGTCAACCGGTCTGAGGCCTTCGAAGCTCATCTGCAGGCGTGCATCCGCGACTATCGCGGATCGTCCGCAATCGGTGACATGCTCGCCTATCACTTCGGGTACGAACCCCATGGGCCGGCGCGGCGCGGCAAGCGACTGCGCCCGACAATGCTTATGCTTGGGTGCGAAGCCGAGGGCGCGCCGCTCGAATGTGCGCTCGACGCCGCCGTCGCGGTCGAGCTGTTGCATAATTATTCGCTCGTGCACGACGATATCGAAGACCGCGACCGGTTTCGGCATGGGCGTCGCACGCTTTGGAGCGTGTACGGCATCGCGCAGGCGGTGAACACCGGCGACGCAATGTGCGCGCTCAGCTTTCTCGCGCTAACACATGTGCGGGCGATACTCGGTCCGGCGCGCGCGCTCGAAATGATCGAACGTCTGCATCGCGCACATCGCACGATGTGCGACGGACAGTCGCTCGATCTGCAGTTTGAAGGCGCGACGCATGTGGAACTCGCCGCGTACGACAGAATGATCGCGGGCAAGACCGCGGCCCTCTTCGAAGCAGCCTGCGCCCTCGGCGCGTGCTGCGCCGGCGTCGACGAAGCCGTCGTGCACAGCTATGCGGAACTCGGTCGCGCCTATGGGATGGCCTTTCAAGTGCGCGACGACGCACTTGGTATATGGGCGACGGCGGATGCGACGGGTAAAGCCGTAGCACACGACTTAGTGCGGCGCAAATGGAGTTTTCCAATCGTTTGGGCGCTCGCCCAGCAGCCCAGCGCCGCGCGCGACGTTATCGCAGCGGCGTACCGCTTGCGGCGGCCGCTTGAGGCACCCGAGGTTGAGCGCGTGGTTGCGGCGCTTGAAGAAGTGGGGGCCCGAGAGGCCGCGGCGCGGGCCGTTGCAGAACCTATGGCCGTCGTGGAACGCCATCCTAACCGTGCGCTGCGCGACTACCTGCTCGAGACCCTCGCCGAACCTGTCGGCTAACCGGAGGCTAACCGCACTGTGAACGCCAGGACGAACGTCCAAACGTCCGTCTGGGACCGCACGCTCCCATACGCGCTGCCGATGTTGCTGCTCGTGGGCTTTGCGGTGCGCATGTTTTTTGTTCGCGCGACCGGTTTCTCGACCGACGTCAACACCTTCGTTGCCTGGACGCTCTCGCTGCTCGACAACGGCTTGGGAAACTTCTATACGCCCAAGACCGGCTTCGCGGATTATCCGCCGGGCTATTTGTACGTTCTTGCGCTCTTCGGACACCTGTGGGCGCCGCTGCGCGGCTTGGATCCCCAGTACGATCTGCTGCGCATCGTCGTTAAACTGCCCGCGATCATCGCTGATCTCGGCGCCGGCTGTCTGATCTATGCGATCGGCCGGCGCTTCGCCACGCCGGCCATTGCACTCGGCGCAGCCGCGATCTACGTCCTCAACCCTGCATCGATCATGAACTCCGCGTACTGGGGTCAAGTCGATTCGGTCGGCGCGACTTTTGCGCTGCTTGGCGCCTATCTTCTTTTAAAGAGCGACGATGCGGAGCGAGCTTTATGGCTGATCCCGGCCGGCTGGGTCTCGCTTGCATACTCGCTGCTGATCAAGCCCCAAGCCGCCGTGCTGATCTTACTCTGGCTCGCATTCGCGTTCGCCAATGGCGCGCGGCTGCGCGAGCGTCTGAGCGCGACCGCGATCGGCATTGTGGCTGCCCTGGTCTTTTCGATTCTGCTCGTACTGCCGTTCCACCCGACGGCGAATCCGATCGAAGCCGTGCGTTGGCTGCTCGAGCGCTACGCCTTCGGCTCGAGCGTTTACGACTACAACAGTGTCAATGCGTTCAACCTCTGGTCCATCAGGCAAGCGATGTGGACGAAAGACAGTTATCTCATCTGGTTGTTTCCGCAATACGTCTGGGGCATCGTCCTCGTACTCGCGGCGCTCGGTCTGGTTGTCTGGCGTTATCTGCAAGAGCGCACGCCGGCGGCCTTTATGGAATCCTGCGCGATCGCGCTTCTGGCGTTCTACATTCTCTCGACCCGCATGCACGAGCGGTATAGCTTCGACGCGTTGACCTTTTGCATCGCCTGCATTCCAATTGCACGGCGCTATCTCTGGGGCGCGCTTGCATTGAGCGTGGTGCTGTTCGCCGATCAGATCTACGCGCTGCAATATCTCCAGGTCGTTACCAACCAGACACCGGGCGCCGATCCGCACAACCTGTGGGGCCCGCTAACCTCGTTCTATTCGTTTATCGCGGTCGGCACGTTCTTTGGCTTGGGGTACGTGTTTCTCGGCTCGGCGCCGGCGAGCGTGACAATGCCGGGGAGCACCAATACATACGGCAACCTCTCCACCGGATACGGCAACGCCTCCGTCTTCCAGCGGCTCGCGGGTCTCCTAAGGCGTTATTGGCGCGACTTTTTCGATCCGCGCGAAGGCCTCTCGATCATGACGGCGGTCGACTACGTCGTGATGAGCGTGCTCGGCGCGGGCAGCTTCGTACTCTCGTACATCCGCTATTGGTACCCCAAGGATAAGATTTTCGACGAGATCTACTTTGCGCGTGCTGCTGAAGAATATCTCAAGAACATGCGTATCTACGAGAACACGCACCCGCCGCTGACCAAACTGCTCGTAACGATCTCGGTGATGCTCTTCGGTGGACTCGGCCACGGCGATAACTCGTGGGGTTGGCGCTTTGGCGACGTGGTCTTCGGCGCGCTCGTCGTCATGCTGCTGTATCTCTTTGCCAAGCGCGTAACGAGCTCAACGGTCTTTGCGACGATCGCGGCATTCTTCTTATTGTGCGACGGCATGCACTTCGTGCAGTCGCGTATCGGCACACCTGAAGGTTTCGTCGTCGTGTTCTCACTTGGCGCGGTCTACGCGTTCTACCGGTTTTGGATCGCCTCACAAGTGGAATCGCGTCCGCACACCGTGGTCCCGGGCTGGGGCTTCGCCGGAGCCGTGCTCGTGTCGCTCGCCGTGGGCGGTGTCGTGGTCGGCATCTGGGATGTGATCTGGAAGGCCGTGGTGCACGCGCCGGTGGCGCTCAATCTGCCGGTCGCGCTCGACCTGCCTTCGAGCGTCGTCGTGATACTCTACGTTGCACTCGGCGTCTATCTGTTGCTGCGCTATGTGCTCTTCCGCGCTTTGTTTGCAGACGGGACACGGGAGTTCACCTTTCCCGATGGCTCCTACGCCGTGGCCGCCGGCAAGAAAAGTGCCGTATACGCACCCGACGGCGGTTCGATCGAGACCAGCGGTGGCAAGTCGCGCATCAACGTGGGCGACGTCTCGCAAAACCGCGGCGGTGCGCTCGTTTATCCAGGCAACGACTACACCCTGACCTATAAACCCGATCCGAGTGTCACCTACGAAACGCCCGTTGGGACCGCCACCTATGCGAACAACGAGATTCGCGCGGACAATGCACGCGAGCAAGGCGGCTCGGCGACGCTGTGGCTGGTCGCGTTTACCATCGCGCTCGGCTTGCTCGTAAGCTCGAAGTGGTACGGCGTGATGGGCTTCGGCGTGAGCTTCATCATCCTGATCCTGATCTGGTTGCAGCGGTACTTCAGCAACAACCGCCCGGCACTGTGGGGCAATGCCCGCGGGTTTCGCCTGGATGGTGCGCTCGCAACGATCCTCTTCGTAAGCGCAACCGTATACGCTCTGGCATGGGTGCCGGACCTCGTGCGCCAGTCTTCCGACCCGAACGAGATTCATAATTTCAACGACGTCATCAATCGTCAGTATACGATGTTTGAATACCACGACAAGCTCGTGGCCAAGCATCCCTACACGTCATACTGGTTTCAGTGGCCGATCGACTACATCCCGATCGCGTACTACTATCAGGACCACCGCGTGAACAAGAACGACAACAAGGCGTGTTGCATCGAGGAGATCACGTCGATGCCCAATCCGTTCATCCTGTGGTTCGGGTTACTGACGGTGCCGATCGTCGGCGTGCTGGCGTGGCTTCGTAAGAACAAAGCCTATGCCCTGATCGTTATCACGTATCTTTTGCAGTGGCTGCCGTGGATGAAGTCGCCGCGTATTACCTTTGCATACCACTTCTATGTCGACATTCCGCTGATTTGTTTGTGTAACGCGATCGTGCTCCAGCAAATCTGGCTGTACGCGCGTCACCGCGATCCCGCGAGCCGGCGGTGGGCCATTGCGGGGATCGGCGCGGTCGTTGCGCTGATCGCCGGTGCATTCATATTCTTCTATCCGGTTCTTGCCGCGGTACCGATCACGTGGGATCAGTGGCATCTGCGGATGTGGTTCCCGTACTGGATCGTTGGGCCGTATGGATAATAAGGTAGAGTAGAGGACACCTATGGGTCGCAAGTGGCAGAATATCAAGCTCGATAAGGGCAAGACCGATCAGCAACGCGGAGCGCTCTTTACGCGGCTCAGCCGTGAGATCACGCTCGCAGCAAAAACCGGCTCGCCCGATCCCGAGTCGAATCATCGCCTGAAGATCGCGGTCGACAAGGCGCGCGAGAACAACATGCCCACCGACAATGTCAAGCGAGCGATTGCGCGTGCGAGTGGTGCCGGCGAAAAAGAGATCGAGGAGATTCGTTACGAGGGGTACGGTCCGCACGGTCTCGCGGTCGTGTTTGACGCGGCGACCGACAATCGCAATCGTACTGCCGGCGAATTACGGTTCATGTTCACCAAGCACGGTGGTCAACTCGGCGAAACCGGCTCGGTCGGATGGATGTTCGAAGCCGTCGGCGTCGTCGAAGTCGATCCGCAGGGAAAGTCCGAAGACGCCGTGACCGAAGCAGCGCTCGTCGACGGCGTGATCGACGTCGACTATACCGCGGAGCGGGCCTACATCTACACGCAGACCGTGCAGCTCGCTGCGGCGCGTGCGGCGTTGCAGGCTGCGAAGTTGCGCGTCGTCGATGTCTACCTCGGCATGCGCGCAAAGCAGACGGTTTCCCCGGAGGGGAACGAGCTCTCTGCGGCGCTCGCGTTTCTCGACGTGCTCGAAGAGCACGAGGACGTGCAACACGTCTTCAGCAATCTCGACGTGAGTGAAGCCGCGCTCGAGGCGCTCCTCTGAACAGCTCTAAAGCGCGCGAATGGCGGGAGCTGCTTGCGCAGTACGTTCCGCGCGACTGGATCTTCTCGATCGTGCTGGCCGCATTCGTTGGCGTCATGGTGTGGTTCGGGCATCAGATCTACGAGTTCTTGTTGCCGCCGTCCGACACGATTACGATTCCCTCGTTCATTGGGCAGGCGCAGAGTAACGCGAGTGCCGCTGCGCAGCAAATGAACCTCGCTCCCCAAGTGATAGACCACGCAACGAGCGACCGCTATCCGCAAGGTGTGGTGATGGGTCAGCGTCCTGAGGCCGGCACGACCGTGCGTGCGGGACGGCAAGTTGATTTCATTGTCAGCGATGGTATCGTCACGCGCGTGATGCCCGACTTGCGCTATCAGTCGATGCGCGAAGTCAACCTCGACCTCATTCGCTCGAAACTCACGCTCGGGCGCGTGACGTCGGTCAAGAACGACGTGGTGCCGGCCGGCCACGTCATCGAACAGGACCCGCAGCCACTGACGAACATCGTTGAGGGTGAGACGGTGAATCTGGTGGTGAGCAAGGGTGGCACGACAACCGTCAAGGTGCCCGTTTTTACCGGCATGCAGATTGACGAGGCGCGCGACCTTGCCGACAAGCTCGGTATCAAGCTCGGTCAAATCGTCTGGACGCCGCTCGGTAAGACCGGCGCCAAGCACGGCGAGGTCGTGCGACAATCGGTGCCGCCGCAGACCAAGATCTCATCCTATGAACCGGTCTCGCTCCAAGTCAGCGCCGGCCCGAACGAGTCCGGTTATATCATTCGCCAGGTGCACGTGCTGGCATCGGTTCCAATCTCCGGCGACGCCCAGGCGAATCAGGTCGTAAAGGTTACGCTGCGCGTGCGGGACGCGACGGGGCAATACGATGCCTACCGCGCCTATGCGCAACCCGGACAGAAGCTCGATTTCACCGTGACCGCCGTTGGTACATCGGTCGTCGACTTCTTCGTCGATAATACGCTGGTGGGCGAGACGCGTCTCGGCGACGAACCTGCACGCATCTACGACGAAAAACCGACGCCTTCGCCTTCACCGGGAGGATAACGTAATGCCGCCGGTTGTGATAGCGCCCTCGCTGCTCTCCGCGGATTTCGCGCGCATTGCCGAGCAGATCGCGGCCGTCGAGGCCGGCGGCGCGGACTTTCTCCATCTCGACGTGATGGACGGACGCTTTGTTCCGAACATCACCTGGGGGCCGAAGATCATCGGCGATCTGCGTAAGCTCTCGAACCTGACCTTCGACGCGCACTTGATGATCGTCGAGCCTGAGCGCTACGTCGATGACTTTCGCGCGGTCGGCGCGGACATCATCACCTTTCACTACGAGGCCACCTCGCATGCCCAACGCTTGCTGACGCACATTCGCGGCCTTGGTGCTAAGGCCGGCATATCGCTGTGTCCGCAGACACCCGTCGAGATGCTGCAAGACATCATCGAAGATTGCGATCTCGTGTTGATTATGAGCGTCAATCCGGGATTTGGCGGGCAACGCTTTATTCCGCGTTCGCTCGAGAAGCTGCGCGAGGCGCGGGCGTTGATCGACGCGCGCAATCCGCAGTGCATGCTCGAGGTCGATGGCGGGGTCGGCACGGACAACATTCGTGCCGTGGTCGACGCCGGCGCGCGGGCGATCGTCATGGGATCGAGTATCTTTGGTACGACCGATCCCGCGTCGACCGTGCGCGTGATGCGCAAACTCGTTGAGTAAGTGCTTGTCGAGTAAGTGACGGAAGACGAATTCGTAACCGCGATCGCCGCGCTCACCGAGGGTGCCACGTCGCGCGTGTTGCTGGGGATCGGCGACGACGCCGCAGTGTGGCAGCCGTCGCGTTCGCAACGCAGCGTGATCTCGACCGATGCGTTGATCGAGAGCGTGCATTTTTCGCGCGACTGGATGTCGCCCGACGAAATTGGGTGGCGTGCGATGGCGGCCAATCTGAGCGATCTTGCCGCGATGGCTGCGCGACCGCGTCTGGGCACCGTGGCACTTGGCATTCCCCCAAGTTGGTCGCCCGACGCACTGCTCGCGTGCTACGCCGGTATTGCGCGATGCGCGCGCGCGTACGACCTTACGATAGCCGGCGGCGATCTCGTGCGCGCGCCGGTTCTTACGATCGCAATCACGGTGGTTGGCGAAGTGCGAGCCGGCAACCTGAAAACGCGCGCCGGCGCGCGCGCCGGTGATGTCTTCGCGGTAACCGGCCCGCTCGGCGCCAGCCGCGCCGGACTCGACGTCGGGCGCGGCGCCGTGCAGCTCGACGAGAAGGACGCCACCGCAGCCCGCCTGGCGCACTGCACGCCGGAGCCGCGCATCGAAATGGGTCGCTGGCTCGGTGCGAGCATGCACGTGCATGCGATGATGGATTGCTCCGATGGCCTTTCGACCGACATCGCGAGGATGGCACGCGCGAGCGGCGTCGGCGCGCGGATCAGGCACGTGCCGGTCGCGCAAGCAGCGGTGGCCGCCGCCGCGGCGCTGGGCGTAGATGCCGTAGGCTACGTTCTCGCAGGTGGTGAGGATTTTGAACTATTGGTGGCGGTCGAGGCGCGCGCTTTCGATCATCTCGCGCACCGTTTCCACGCACGGTTCGGCCGGTCGCTCGAACGGTTAGGCGAGGCCTGGGCGGACGAGCGCGTCGTCATGGTGAACCAGGGGCGGGAAGAGCCGATCCCTCGCACCGGCTGGGACCACTTCTCGCAATAGGAAGCACGCTTTGTTCGACGACGACGTTCAATCGTTTCCGCTCATCGGCAGCATTCAGAACAGCGTCGGGATGGGCTTTCTCGGCAACCAAGCCGCGTTCGCGGTGGCCAATGCGCTCGGCGCGCGCCTCGTGCACGCGCAATCGCAGTTCGCGAGCGCGCACGGCGGCGTGAGCGGTCGCACCAGCACCATCACCGAGATCAATCAATTTCGCCGCGACGTCGACTTCGTGATTCGCGCGCGCCCTGCCATCTTGCACATCGGGTATTTGCCCAAGCCGATGCACGTCGACGTGGTTGCATCGGCGCTGCACGAGTACAAGGGCGTCGTGCTGGTCGATCCGGTGATCGGCGACTATAAGAAGGGCCTCTTCGTGTCTGAGGAAACCGCGCGCGCGATTCGCGACCAGCTCGTGCCTTTGGCGCAGGTGGTGACGCCCAATCGCTTTGAGGCCGAGGTGTTGCTTGGCACCGGTGATCGCACGTTGAGCGAGCACGCGTACCTCAACGGTATCTTCGACCTAGGCCCGCAGGCCGTAATCATCAAGTCCTTTGCGCGCGATCCGGAAAAGCATCGCGCGACGAGTCTTTTCACCAACGGCTATTCGTACTACCTGATCCACGGGCCGTTCTTTCCGCGCTACCCCGCGCACGGCGCGGGTGACGTATTTGCCGCATCGCTTGCAGCGTTCATGGCGCTCGGCGGCTCACCGTTCGCGGCCGCGTTGCTAGCAACGGCGCTGACCTCACGTGCAGTCGCGAATACGACGAATTACGCGGGCGCGAGCGTCGATCCGATCGCGGCGCTCGCCAAGTGGAATCCAATGGGCTACCAGGTCGACGACGATCGCACGATGCGCTTTTGCGAACGCACGAACGTCGATAGTGAAGCGCTCAAGGCGACCTCCGCCGATGGACCGCGCCTGAAATTCGCACCGCCGAAACACAAAATCATCTACGGATAGTGCGCGGATAACGACGCTATGCAGTCACATACCGTTCGCATCGGCGAGAACGAACCATACGTAGGTATCGAAGTTGCCGGCTACGTGCACCCTGACGTCGCCGAGCCCGAAGGCATGGATTTACTCGATTGTCTGGTGCACGCGTGCGCGCCGCCGGTCAATGCGACGTTCCCGGTCTCGATTCGCGTCGACGAATTGCGCGCCGTGAGCAGCTATCTGGCCGAGATCAACAGCGGTAACGGCCCGGCCGGAAATTTTTCAATTTCGGGCGGCCTCTTCAATCTCTCGTTCGCGCCCAGCCGAAGAGGTCCGGTCCTTTGCGCCGTCGGCCTCAAAAGCATCGAAGCCTCACACGTCCGCCTCGAATACTTGGTCACTTTAGAACCGCAAGAGATCACCCGCCTTCTCCTAGATCTTGCCGCCTTAGATCGAGCGATGGCTGACTAAGATCGGGTCGAGATCCCCTCGTAAGAAAAAAAAAAAGTGTCCAAATAGAAAAGCCGCACGGAGGCGGCTTTGCGAATGTTTTTCGGATGAGGGGGTCTCGTCCACGATCGTATCAGACGGCGCGAGTAACCTTCTTCGAGCGCATGCATTTCGCACACACGCGGATCGTGCTGTGGGTTCCGCGGACGTCAACCTTCACCGACTGCAGGTTGGGCAGCCAGCGGCGCCGGGTCTTGTTCATTGCGTGGCTCACATTGTTGCCCGTCATCGGGCCCTTGGAGCACACTTCGCAGCGCTTCGCCATTGGGGTTGGGTCCTTTCAAAAATCTACCTAGGGGACGAACTTTGGGATGATACCACGCGCCCGGGAGCTTGACAAGGATTCCAGTAGCGCAGGCTCGCAGACCGCTCCACCGTGGACGTCACCAGCCTCGATGGCCGCGGCTACGCCAGGTTCCTCGCGGCCGGGACCTACTTCCTGAGGAAGTACCGCACGGTCCTCAACGACCTCAACGTGTTCCCGGTTCCCGATGGGGACACCGGCACGAACATGTACCTGACGGTCCGCTCGGCCATGCTCGAAGCCGGCAAGCTGAACACGCGCAACCTGGCTGAGGTGGCCGCGGCAGCCGCCCTAGGCAGCTTGATGGGGGCGCGGGGCAACTCCGGCGTCATCATCTCGCAGATGCTACGCGGCTTTGCCCACCACGTCCGAAATCGTAGCGAGATCGACACGTTCGTCCTTGCGACCGCGATGCGCGAGTCGGTGACGGCGGCGCGCCAGGCCTTGCTGCGGCCGGTCGAGGGGACGATTCTGTCGGTCGCCGATGCGGCGGCTGAAGCTGCCTACCGGCTTGCGCTGCATGAGCGCGACTTTTATCGCTTGGGCGCGGGCATCGTCCGCGCCGCAAACGAGGCACTCGATCGTACACCCGACCAGCTGCCCGTATTGAAGGAAGCCGGCGTCGTCGACTCAGGCGGGGCAGGCTTCGTCTATTTCATCGAGGGCATTCTGCGCTTTCTGCCCGAGTCGCGCACGCGCACGACCGCCTTCCCGCGCCGCCCCGAACGCAAGAGCGTCTTCACGCCCGCGCAGGTCGTTGGCGAGAATAAGTTTTGTACGGAGTTCTTACTCCAGGATGCCACCTGCAATGCCAACGATCTGCGCGCGTTGCTCGAACCGCGCGGTGAGTCGCTGCTCGTGATCGGTGCTCCGCCGACGATCAAGGTGCACATCCACACCGACGATCCCGATCGCGTGCAGGACGTCGCCGGCAAGCACGGTCGTCTGACGCGCATCAAGGTCGATAATATGGAGCGTCAGCACCAACTGCTCGTGGTCGAACCGCCGACGGTCGAACGTTCGATCGTCGCCGTCGTACCTGGGCCGGGATTCGAACGCATCGTGCGGGAGCTCGGCGCTGAAGTGACCGTCAACGGTGAACGCAATCCGAGCGTGCGCGATCTTTTGCTCGCCGTCAATAAAACGCTCGGTAGTGAAGTGTATCTCTTCGTCAATGACAAGAATGTTGCGCTCGCGGCAAAAGAACTTGATGCGATGACCGACAAGCGGATGCATGTGCTGCCGACGAGCGATATCGTCGAGGGAATCGCGGGCCTGCTTGCGATGCGTTCTACCGGCGACGGCGTGCCGAGCGACGACGCGATCATGGCTGCGGCCCACAGTGCGCGCGGCGCGCATCTTTTTCTCGCGGGGAAAGACTCCGAAATGGGTGGGGTCCACGTCGAGCGGGGCAAACCGGCGGCGATTCTGGGAGGACGCCTGCTCTCTGCACCTACCGCCGGGGAGGTTGCGGCCCTGGCTTTGCGCGAGATGGGTGCCGAGCGCGGGGGGCTCGTGACGCTCTACTACGGCGGTGCGCAGCGCGAGAAGGATGCGCAACGGTTGAGCGAAGAGCTCAGTGCCCGCTACGCGAATACCGATGTCGAATACTACTATGGCGGCATGAAGAACGCGGAGTACTGGATTTCGCTCGATGAGTAACCCACGGATAGCGATCGACGCCATGGGCGGCGACCACGCACCAGAAGAGATTGTAGCGGGCGCACTGCTTGCGGCAAACGAGTATCCGAGTGCGTCGCTCACGCTCTTTGGCGATGAGCCGCGCGTGCGTGCGCTGCTTCGTGGAAAGGGTGCCGATCGCATTGCCGTGGTGCACGCGCCTGAAACGGTGCCGATGGATCAACACGCATCGCAAGCGTTGCGTTCGGCCGATCGCACGTCACTTGGGATGGCGGTCGGCGCCGTGAAATCGGGTCAGTCCGATGCCGTCGTTTCGGCCGGCAACAGCGGTGCGTTCTTGGCGATCGCGCTGATCAAGTTGCGCACGATCGAAGGTGTCGCGCGTCCGGCGATCGCGACGGTGTGGCCGGCGATGAACGGCCCGACCGTGCTCTTGGACTCCGGCGCGAACGTCGATTGCCGCGCCGAGTGGCTCGAGCAATTCGGCATCATGGGTTCGGCCTATGCCTCGGCCGTACTCGGCATCGAGAATCCCAAAGTCGCGCTGCTCTCGATCGGTGAAGAACGCACCAAGGGCAATTCGCTGGTATTGGAAGCAGCGGCACTCCTCGAGAACGCCCCGATCAACTTCATCGGCAACATCGAAGGCAAGGACATGTTCCACAATACCGCCGACGTCGTTGTTGCCGATGGTTTCGTTGGAAACGTCGTGCTCAAGACCTGCGAAGGCATGGCCTCGGCGCTGGGGGAAGTTATCAAAGACACGCTCCTGCGTCGCAACATCTTGAACCTGCTCGGCACAGCGCTGCTTGCGCCATCGCTGCGCCCGCTGCGGCGCAGATTCGACTGGGAAACATTCGGCGGCGCGCCGCTCCTCGGCTTACGCGGCAACTGCATCTACACGCATGGCCGTGTCTCGCGCCGCGGCATCAAACAAGCCATCCTCACCGCCATCACCGAAGTCGACCACGACGTCGTGGGACGCATCGGTCAGATGGTGACGCCGCATCTTACGCGAGAAACCACAGTAGAAAGTGCTTGAGGAGCCTCTGAAGAGATCCATGTGCCAATCGTTTGTGCGGCAAAGTCGCAAGGTGCGAGAAGAGGGCGAGGGAGCATACCAGTGGCGTCTGTGACCGAGCTCTCGACGCTGCAGATTGCGGCTTTGCCGACAAACCCTTCGGGCAGTGGCATTTTCGGCGCGTCTCATCGTTACGGCCTCGGTCACAGAGCGATTTGCTATGCTTCCTCGGCCGTGTCTCGATTCGCGCAGAAAATGCTCGCTGCGATTGGCGCAGCGATCTCTTCAGAGGCTCCTTAGTTGTCCATAGCCGTCGTCACCGATAGCACCTCGGATATCGAACCGCAACGCGGAACAACCCTTGGCATCACGATCGTCCCGCTCTTCGTCGTGTTCGGCGATAAGAGCTATCGTGACTACCTTGATTTGAGTCGCAGAAAATTCTACGAGATGTTGGGCAGTGAAAAAGCGCTGCCTACAACCTCGCAGCCGACCCCGCAGATGTTCGAAGAGGCATTTCGTCCGCTTGTCGAAGCCGGTCACGAAATTCTGTGCCTAACAATTTCGTCGCATCTCTCGGGCACGATCAACGCCGCGCGAGCGGCCGCGCAGCAATTTCCCGATGAAAAGATCGTCGTGTACGATTCGGAGAGCGCGGCGGGCGGACTCGGTATCATGGCGATGCGCGCTCAAGAGATGATCGCGGCCGGAGCCTCCTGGGACGGACTCCTCGCGGCGCTCGACCGTGAGCGCGAGGTGCAGCGCATCTACGCCTGTATTTCGGATCTGTCGCATCTGCAACGCACCGGGCGGATTGGCAAAGCACAACAAGTGCTTGGTACGCTTATGAAAATCGTGCCGGTAATCGTGCTCAAAGCCGGTCAAGTTTCCGCCGAGGCGCAGGTGCGCACGTTCGCGCGCGCGCAATCGACGATGATCGATCTTGCTTTGGCGGCCGTCACGGACGTTTCCAAAGCACGGTTTTTAGTTATGCATACCAACGCGCCGCAGCTGGCAGAGAATGCGATAGCGCAGTTGCGCGCGAGGCTTGGCGACGTGCAGCCGCGCTTGCTCGATATTCTCGAAGCGGGCCCGGTGATCGCAACGCATGCCGGACCGGGCGCCGTCGGTATTTGCGTAGCGCAAGATACGTAAGGGGGCAAGATGGCGACGGTAATCGTCACGGATAGCGGAAGCGATCTCCCGCGCGATGAGGCGCAGCGTCTGGGCATCGAGATCGTTCCCGTATGGATCATATTCGGCGAAGAGCGCTTTAGGGATGGCATCGACATCGATCGTGCGACGTTTTTTTCGCGCATGAAGGCGGGCGAGCATCCGCGCACGGAACCGCCGACACCCGAGCAGTTTCGCGAAACCTTCGCCAAGATCGTCGATGCCGGCAACGAAGCGGTGATGATCACGCTGTCGTCGCAGATTTCGAAGGCCTTCGAGATTGCGAGCGCGGTCGCCAAAGAATTCGGCGGCAAAGTTGTTGTGGTCGATTCGCGCGGCGCTTCGGGTATGGAGGCACTGCTCGCGTACTATGCGCTTGAGTTAGCCAAGAGTGGTGCGTCGGCAGCCGACATCGGGAAGAAGATCGATCCGCGCACGCTCAAGAACGTGGTCTACTTTGCGGTACCCGACGTAAGCATGCTCTCGCGCAGCGGACGCTTGCCCAAAGCCGTGGCGGCACTTGGCTCGATCCTCAATGTTAGTCTCGTGCTCAAGATGAACGACCAAGGCGTGATCGGACCGGCGGGGCAGAGCTTTTCCTTCGATAAGACCTGCGAGATCATGGTCGATGCCGTCGTACGTGGCGTCGAACGCTCACCCAGCGCGCGCGTCGCATTTGGGCACATTGGGGCAGCCGAAATGTGTGACAAACTGCGCAAGCAACTTGAAGCCAAGCTCGGGCATCCGCCGGCGCAAGAGTTTGTACACGAGGGCACACTCACCGTCGCCGCGCATATGGGTCCGGGGGCCATCGGGATCTTCGCCATCGTGCCCTAGGAGTTTCCCCAGCCGTGCTCGGCGTCTACGTTCATCTGCCGTTTTGCCCATACATCTGTCCCTACTGCGATTTTGCGAAGTGGCCGATGCAACGTTCGCGCGCCGCAACCTATCTGCAAGCATTACGCGCCGAGATCGCTGCGACACCGAGCGAGCCGGCGGCCACGATCTTTTATGGCGGCGGAACGCCCAATGCATACGACGCCGCCGAAATCGCTTCGCTCACGCAATTGTTGAGCCAACGCTTTCCCGCGTACGCCTCCCCGCGTGAAATCTCGATTGAAGTCAATCCCGAACTCGTGGGTCCGGATGATTTTGCGCAATACGTCGCAGCCGGGATCGATCGCATTTCGGTCGGCGTACAGTCATTCGTGCCGGAAGAGATCGCAACGCTTGGGCGCAAACACGTTCCGGCCGACGTCGCACGAGCCGTCCTGCTCGCACGTGATGCTGGCGTGCGCTCGGTCTCGCTCGATTTGATGTTCGCTGTTCCGGGGCAAACCGCACAAAGCTGGATGCATTCACTGGAATCGGCGATCGAACTCGGCGTCGACCACGTTTCCACCTACGGGCTGACGATCGAGCCCGGGACGCCGTACGAGCGGTGGTACGAGCGCGAGCCACGTGCATTTCCGGATAATTCACTCGAAGCGGAATTCTATGGGATGGCGATAGAAAAGCTCGAGCAGGACGGTTACGAGCAGTACGAGATCAGTAATTTTGCGCGCCCCGGCCATCGCTGCGCGCACAATGAGAACTACTGGCGCAACGGCGAGTACCGCGGCTTAGGGGTTGGTGCCGCCTCGTATCGAGACGGAGTGCGCAGCGTACACACGCGCGATCTCGAGCTATATGTTGGTGCCGCGAGCATTGGGGAGCCGATTCCCGGAGAGGCAGAGCAGCTACGCGGACTCCAGGCGGTGGGCGAGGCAATCATGATCGCGCTACGCACGGCGCAAGGGGTTGCCCTCGGGGAGTTCAAAGAGCGTTACGGCGTCGACATTGCCGAACGCTACGCGCCCGTCGTTACGCGCTACGAGACCGACGGGCTGCTCGAGCGAACGGGTGACCGTCTCGTGTTGACCAAACGCGGGCGGTTCTTCGCCAACGACGTCTGCGGAGCGTTTGTGACCTATAGGGACCCGTGATGCCAGGATATGAGTAGCAACAGCATTTCCACGACCGTCTTACGCACCGCCTTCGCTATCGTGTTCGGCGTCACGGGCTTTTTGCTCGGACGTGAGGTCTACATCAACGTACTTTCGCTCCATTTTGCGAGCGACTGGTTGCAGTGGGCGATGGAGTGGGGCACACCCGTCATCGGCGCCCTTCTCGGCGTCGTGGTCGCGCCGCTCGGACAGTCGTTCTTCGAGGACGAACTTAATCTCGTCGAGCGCGCGATCGAGCGCCTGGCTCCGGCGGAAGTTGCGGGCGGCGCAGTTGGACTGCTGGTGGGCCTTGGCGCGGCGTTGCTCGTAAAAAGCATTCTCTTCGAATTCATCTCGATTACCGGTCGTGCCGGCAGCTATTTTGCGATCCTACTCTATCTCATCGTGACCATCTTCTTTGCATATCTGGGTGCACGGGTCGGTGCCAAAACGCGTCTCGTTCCGATTCCCAAAGGTATGGGAACGCGCGGGAGCGCTTCGAAAGTCGTCGACACATCGGTAATCGTTGATGGTCGCATCGTCGAGATCGTGCAGAGCGGCTTCATCGAGGGCCCGCTGATCGTTCCGCGCTTCGTGCTGCACGAGCTGCAGGCGATCGCTGATTCGGAAGATCCGCAGCGCCGTACGCGTGGACGTCGCGGTCTCGAGGCGTTGACCAAGCTGCAAGAGCTGCGTGCGATCGAGATCAACGAACGAGAGTACGACGACCTTCCCCCGGGAAGTGTCGATACAAAACTCGTGCGGCTCGCGCGTGAACTGCAAGCGCGCTTGCTCACCAACGACTACAACCTCAATCGCGTTGCGCAAGTCGAAGGCGTCGAGGTGTTAAACATCAACGAACTGGCGAATGCCGTCAAGCCCTACGTATTGCCGGGCGAAGAACTTCACGTCCACGTTATTCGCGAGGGCAAAGAACCGCATCAAGGCGTCGCCTATCTCGACGACGGCACGATGATCGTGATCGAGCAGGGCCGGCGCCTCGTGGGATCAAGTACTGATGTGGTAGTGACGAGCGTTTTGCAGACGGTTGCGGGCCGAATGATCTTTGCGCGCCCGAAGGCCGCGAGCGCCGCGGTGCGATGAACTGGGGTGCGGTGATCGTTGCGGCGGGACGCGGTACGCGCTTTGGCCGGCCGAAGCAGTTGATCGACATCGGCGGGCGGCCGATGCTGGCATGGTCGCTGCAGACCTTTGCAGCCATGCCCGAGATTGCGTCGATAGTGGTCGTTACCGAGGCGGACTGGATCGACGACGTACGCGCGCTCGGTGCACGTTTAGCGCCGGATCGCAATGTGCGCGTGGTCGCCGGCGGCGCCACACGTCAGCTAAGCGTACGCTGCGGCTTGGACGCGTTGCCGCCGGAATGCGATGCCGTTCTCATTCACGACGGTGCGCGACCCCTCGTGCGCGCAGATGATGTGCGCGCGGGTATGCGTGAAGTACGACGTGGCCGTGCCGCCGTGCTCGCTGCGCCGGTCGTGGACACGATTAAGGTGGTCGACCCGCGGAGCCGGCTCGTGCAGCGAACCCTCGAACGCAGCGAACTGTGGGCGGCACAAACGCCGCAGTTTGCAATGCGCGACGAACTGCTGCGCGCGCACGATGCAGCTGCAGCTGACGGATTGCAGGCAACCGACGATGTCGCGCTGCTCGAAGCGCTCGGCATCGACGTCGCCGTAGTTCCCGCAACGGGAGAGAATTTCAAGGTGACCCATCCGGGCGATGTGGCGCGCGTGCAAGGATTTTTGCCATGATGCGCGTTGGTCACGGCTTTGACGCCCATCGATTGGTTGAAGGTCGCCGCCTGATGCTCGGCGGGATCGCGGTCCCGCACGATCGTGGAGCGCTCGGTCACTCCGACGCGGACGTGCTGGCGCATGCACTCTCGGATGCCCTGCTCGGCGCGGCCGCACTGGGCGATCTGGGCGGCCACTTCCCCGATAGCGACCCGCAATGGAAGGACGCCGATTCGATCGTGCTGCTCGAGGCCTGCGCCGCACGCGTGCGCGAAGCCGGCTACCGGATTGTCAACGTCGATGCGACGATCATCGTCGAGCGTCCGAAGCTCGCGCCGTATATTGGAGCCATGCGCGAACATCTGGCCACGCGCTTGGGGCTACCGCTGGAATGCGTGAGCGTCAAGGCAAAGACGAGTGAGGGCATGGGATACACCGGCGACGGAAGCGGCATCGCTGCCTTTGCCGTTGCGTCGATCGAGCGCCCCGACCGATGAGCGAGATCTCACGCGCGACGCTGCTCACGGCGATGCAGCGTTGGGGTTTTCTCGAAGACCCCGCGCCCGACGCCGCGCTGCGCTGGATCGACACGTTCATCGAGGCCTACGGCGCGAACCTGACGCAGATAGACGATGCCTTTACATACATCGCAGCGCTGCGCGCGGAATCGTGTATCATTCCGGCGCTCGATCTCGAGCGCTTGCGGACGCGCGCGGTCTTGTTTTTTCTCGATGCGGTCGGACAGTACGTCGATCACCAGCCCGAACTACGCGACCTGCCCCTTGCACACGATATTCCCGCCATTGCCGACGAGTTCGGCATATCCAAAGAGGATGCGTTTGCTTCGGTGCGCATGGCGCTCACCGGTGAAAAGGATGGACCGCCGCTCGAGTTCCTCTTTCCCTTGCTAGGACACGATCGCATGATGATCCGCATCGGCGCGGTGAACTCGCGTCTGCTCCATGGGCGCGGCCTCGAACCGATCAAATTCGGCCCCGACGGCAAGCCCTTCGTGCCGATTGAATCCAAGCGTGTTGATCCCTAGGTTAGACTAATCGCATGCCTGGACCGTTTCAGACGTTTCTTAGCGACCTGCGCACGCCGCTCGAGCGCGACCCTGCTGCGCGCGGCTGGATCGACGTGGTGTTCTCGTATCCGGGCTTTCACGCGCTTACGTTCCACCGCATGAACCACCGGCTGTGGCAGTGGGGCTTACTGCATATCGCGCGCTGGCTTTCGCACGTCGCGCGCTTTCTCACCGGTATCGAAATTCATCCCGGCGCAACGATCGGGCAACGCGTGTTCATCGATCACGGCATGGGCGTCGTAATCGGCGAGACGGCAGAGGTTGGCGACGGCTGCACGATCTATCAGGGCGTCACGCTCGGCGGCACGAGCCTTGCGCATATAAAACGGCATCCAACCTTGGGCGAGAACGTAACGGTTGGCGCAAGCGCCGTCGTCATCGGCGCGATTCTCGTCGGCGATAACGCGCGCGTCGGTAGCGGTTCCGTTGTCGTGCGCGATGTGCCGGCCAACGCGACAGTTGTCGGCATCCCTGCGCACGTCGTCGCGCGGGACGGCAAGCCGGTGCGCGCCGTGTCTGACCGTCCACAAGTCGAGATGCCCGATCCGAATGCTAACGCGATCAGTTACCTGCAGCGCCGGCTGGAAGCGCTCGAGACGCGCGTTGCACAGGTCGAACGCGAAGATGGCGAAGAGACCTGGTCGTGGGTCATCTGAAACTCCACAACACGCGAACGCGCTCGCTTGAAACCTTTGCGCCGCTGCGCGGCGACGAGGTGCGTATCTACGTATGCGGCTTGACGCCGTCGGCGCAAGCGCACCTCGGTCATGCGCGCTCGTTTCTGTTCTTCGATCTGTTGCGGCGGTACCTCAAGCACAAGGGATTTAACGTCACCTATGTGCAGAACGTCACCGATATCGACGACCGCAGCATCAACCGCGCGCGTGAAACCGGCGAGCACTGGTACGATATTGTGTCGGGATACTACAGCGAATTTAAGAACTCGATGCGAAAGCTCGGCGTGCTCGAGCCCGACTCGGAGCCGTATGCGACCGCGTATATCGCACCGATTCAGGCGATGATCCGCAAGCTGATCGAAGCCGGCCACGCGTATGTCGTGGAGGACGGTATTTACTATCGCGTGAGCAGTTTCTCGCGCTACGGGAACTTAAGCAATCGTAAAATCGACGAGCTCGAGGCGGGCGCGCGTATTGAAATCGGCGAGTTCAAGGAAGATCCACTCGACTTCGCGCTTTGGAAATTTGCCAAGCCGGGCGAGCCGAAGTGGCCGTTCGAACCCTATGGAGATGGCCGCCCCGGCTGGCATATCGAATGCTCGGCGATGTCGCATGCGCTGCTCGACCCCGAGGGCATCGGGTTCGACATTCACGGCGGCGGCGCGGACCTGATATTTCCGCATCACGAGAATGAGATCGCGCAGAGCGAACCGCTGATGTCGGCCCCACCAATGGCGAACTTCTGGGTCCATGGCGGCTTGTTGAATTTCGAGAATCGCAAGATGTCGAAGTCGCTCGGCAACTTTGAGCCGCTCGTCGATCTGCTCGCACGCCACGATCCGCAGGCAATTCGGCTCACGTTTCTCACGACGGGGTACAGTAAGGTGATGAACTTCACCGAAGAGTCGCTCGGCTCGTCGTACGTGACGCTCGATCGATTGAAGAAAATGTATCGGGCGTCGTTGCCGGGCCCGCAATCAACCGGATTGCTCGAACGCATGGAAGCCGCGCTCGACGACAACATGAATACCTCGGTTGCGCTCGCGGAAGTCTTGCAATGGGATCCGCAACAGGGTTCGCGTGAGGAATTGGAGCGGGCGCTGTGGCTGCTGGGCATCGTACCAGGCGAAGCGTGGCTATTCGAAACACAGCGAACCCTGCCGTCTGACTTCCTCGAGCGTCTGCGCGCGGGGCTTGGTGATGACGTTTCATTGAATGGTTCGAGTGCAGAAGAAGCTATCGCTGCAGTGGTAGATGCGCGTGCGCGGGCGCGTGCGGCAAAGGACTGGGCCGCGTCGGATCGGTTGCGCGATGCGCTCGCGGCGGTCGGGATCACGATCAAAGATTCCAAAGACGGTACGACATGGACCGTCGCAGAGTAGGAAAAGGTTCGCCGCCACGGCGTACGGGCAGGCCGCGGCAGGCGCAGCTCGATTTCGATGATGTGATGTACGGTATTCACGTCGTGGAAGAAGCGATGGTCGCCGGCGAGCCGCTGCGCGCGATTCACGTTGCCGATGACCGCAAGCGCGATCCGCTGCTGCGCAAGATCATCGCCGATGCCAATGAGCGCAATATTCCGGTTCGCTTCGAAGGCAAGCAATTCTTTACGCAGCTTCCATTTAAGACGCATCAAGGCGTGGTTGCAATTGCACCGCCGTTTGACTACGCAAGCCTCTCCGAAGTGATCGGCTCGCGCAAGAGCGGGCATACGCTCTTGGTGCTGCTGGACCACTTGACCGATCCGCACAACGTCGGCGCGATCATTCGCACCGCAGAGGTCGTAGGCGCCGATGCGGTGATCTTGCCCGAGCGGCGCTCGGCCGGCGTCAACGCCACAGTGCGCAAAGCTGCCGCGGGGGCGGCCGGTTACATTCCGGTGGTCCGGGTCGCGAATATTAACGACGCGATTCGGAGCTTAAAGAAGGCCGGAGTCTGGGTCGCTGGGGCTGCTGCGGGCGAGGATGCGGTTCCAATGGGACAGGCGGACTTCGATCGCGACCTGGCTTTGGTGATCGGCGCCGAAGGCAGCGGGCTTGCTCCCCTCGTTCGGCGGGAGTGCGACTACCTGGTCAGTATCCCGATGCGAGGGCGGACCGAGTCCTTGAACGCTTCCGTAGCAGCCGCCGTGCTACTTTATGAGGCTATCCGCCAGAGAAGCCATTGACGGCGGCAGGAGCCCCTCCTATAATCACGTGGATGTGCCGCGCCCGATGAGGCTCCGGCCCCCGTTTTGCGGCGCATCGACCAACGAAGGCAAAAACTATGGCTATGACCCATCCCGCAACGGATGGTTTGGAATACAACGAGAGAGTTGACGAAGATCTCGTTGCCATCGCGAAATCGGGCGACAACCTGGCGATGGAATACCTCCTCAACAAGTACAAGAACTTCGTCAGGATTAAGGCTAAGAGTTACTTCTTAATCGGTGCGGACCGCGAGGACATCATCCAAGAAGGTATGATCGGCCTCTATAAAGCCGTGCGCGATTTTAAGGCTGATAAGCTCTCGAGTTTCCGCGCGTTCGCCGAACTATGCATCACCCGGCAAATTATTACGGCGATTAAGACCGCAACTCGACAGAAGCACATCCCGCTCAATCAATACATCTCGCTCAACAAACCGATCTACGACGAGGACAGTGAACGAACGCTGCTCGACGTTATGGCTTCGCAAAAGACCTCCGACCCCGAGGAACTCGTGGTCACCCAGGAAGTCTCCGATGACATCCGTCAGCGCATTCGCCAGAATCTCTCCGAACTCGAATCACAGGTACTTGAATCGTACCTCGAGGGCAAGAGCTATCAGGAGATGGCGCGCGACCTCGGACGTCACGTCAAATCGATCGACAATGCGCTGCAGCGCGTAAAGCGAAAGATAGAGAAGAATCTCGCGGAGTTTGAGTTTCAATAGGCATCTCTCTCGCCCAGCCTATGTCAAAGAGGCCCTCGTGTAGCGAACTACACGTCGGGCCTCTTTTTCTTGGCTGGACGAAAGATCTACCTATTGAGTCTTAAAAGACGCCGTTGGCTTTGAGCAACGTCGAAGAGCCCTTGACGTATTGCACGAAGGCAGAAGCGGCGGCTGAAGCATCTTTGCGTGTATAGAGATGCTCGTCGGTTGAGAACGAGTAGGTGTGGTTGCGGATATTTTCGGCGGTGGGCATCACGCCTTCGTAGCTAACGACCAGACTCTGGTAGTCGCCGATGAAGCCGCTCGCGATGTACCCGAGCGATCCCGAGGTCTGTGCGACCGCCTTCACGACCGCGGTGGCGTTGTCTGCGATCGTGATCGGAATCTCGGTCTTAGCGACCTTGTCTTCGAACACGAATCGCGTCCCTGTACCAATCTGACGCCCGATCAGCACGATCTTGCGGTCGTTACCGCCGATCATCTTCCAGTTGGTCGTCTTGCCGGAGAAGATATCCTGGAGTTCGCCGCGCGTGAGGTTCTTGACGCCGACGTCGGGATTGAGAACGAACGCGAAGCCAACGACGCCTAAGATTGCGTCATTGAAATCGGCGTCGTTGACGGCGACGTCAGACATCGCGATGTCGACGGAATGATCTTTGAGTGCGGCAATACCCGCGCCCGAGCTACTGCCCTTGACGCTGATCGTAATACCGGCGTGCGAGCTTTGATAGTCGGAGGCAGCCTTGGCTACCAATGGAGCGAGATTGGTCGTTCCACCGACGTTTATTGCTTGATCGGCTCCGGCTGGAAGACTAAAGGTGACCGGAAGCAGTAGTGCGGCAAGCAAAGGGGCTAAGGGTCGGAGTGCTTGCAATCTCATGAGGATGCTCCTTGTGTAAACGAACCACCCTGATATGTAATGAATCGGTAAAGTGGTTAAGAAGATTAAGTGGTCTAGTAAATTCGGCTGGCTATCAGCTTGTTAATTGAGAAGGCGTAGCCGCTGGTGTGGACGGTTGGCGTCGGCGCGGTGCCTTGGTAGGTGACCACGAGGTCACCACGGCCGCCGAGGAAACCGCTTGCGAGGCGAGAGATGCGCTTTCATGATGGAATCCGGAGTAGATACTCCCTAGTAGATGCCGAAGGACGCGAGTGTTTTGCGCTGTGAGTTGACGAAGGTGACAAATTCGCGTGCCGTGACGGGAGCATCTTTGCGGATGTAGAGATGCTCATCCGTCGAAAAGGCGTAAGCGCGACTGCGGATGTTTTCGGGCGTCGGGGCGACGCCGTTGTAACTGAGCACGAGCTCGGGATGGTCGATCACAAACGAGGTCGCAATGTAGCCGATTGCGCCCGGCGTTGCAGCGATCTCGCCGACGGTAGCATGCGGGTCAACGGGATCTTTGCTCGGTACGAGCGTCTTTGCGACTTTGTCTTCGAACAGAAAGCGCACGCCGGTACCGATGGCGCGTCCGTACAGAGAAATCGGCTGATCTTCGCCACCGATCTGCTTCCAGTTCGTGACTTTGCCCGAGTAGATTGCGATCATCTGGTCGCGTGTCACGTTTTTCATGCCGGTATGCGGGCCGACAAGAATTGCGACGCCCAGGGCGCCGATCTTTGTATCGACGAAGTTGTCATAGTCCACCGCGATATCTGAAGCGGCGACGTCCGTCGAGCCGTCACGAAGTGCCGCGATGCCCAGACCGGAATTCGTCCCCTTCACATCGAGCGCGACGGCGGGATACAGCGTCTGATAGGCCTGCGCTACCGCCTTCAGCGGCGACGTCTGGTTGAGCGTCCCTTGGACGCGCAACGTTGCTGCGTTCGCGGCCGCACCCGTCGCTGCGACGATGCCTCCGGCTTTAAGAATCTCTCGCTGCGTCATTGCCCAGGCGACGAAGGCTTTCACGTCAGGCGAGGCGCTCTTGAGCGTGTACATGTGCTCGTCGGCTGAGAACTTATAGACGTGGCTTGCGATGTTGGCATCGGTCGGGGCGACGCCTTCGTAGCTCACGACGAGGTTCTGATGGTCGCCGATGTAGTTGACGGAAGCGTAGCCGACGCCGCCCGGTGTCTCGGAGACCGCGTTAACCACGGCCGTCGCGTCCTTCTGTTCTTTCATATCGATGAGCGTCTTTGCGACGTTCGTCTCGAAGACGAAGCGCGTACCGGCGCCGAGCGGACGGCTGAACGGCACGATCGGGAGATCGTTACCGCGGAGCTCCTTCCAGTTCGTGTACTTGCCGGAGTAGATACCCTGCACGTCCGCGCGGGTGAGATTCTTGACGCCCGCACCGCTGCCGACGACGAACGCAATACCGATCACGCCGACGGTTGTATCATCAAATGCGGGATCATCTACTGCGACATCGGAGCACGCAATGTCGAGCGTACCGGCTCGCAGTTGGGCAATGCCCTGCCCGGAACTACTACCGGTTATAGTGAGCGTTGTTCCCGGATGAGCTGCCTGATACGCGGGCGCCATCTTCGAGAGCGGCGGTGTAATATTCGTTGAACCACCGACACGAATCGTCGTGTCTGCGAGGGCCGGAGCCAGTGGTGCGCTGAGCGCAACGACGGCGGCGATGGAAATGAGACGCGTAAGAAATCCCACGAAAATAGCCCCCTACCCATAAGGCGGAAGTGTGCTGGGACTCACCACGCAGTCCAATAGCGCGCTCTTATAGTAGAGCGCTCTACTATTATCTTCGGTAGGGCGGCCCTGATGGTTTACTGAGAACGGGTCTTTTTGCCCATAGATTCAACGATGAAGTCGTAAAGATTCGCGCGATCTTCTATGGGATCAACAGTGAAGATACGTGGGTCACCATTCGCGGGATCGAGGCAAACGGTTACTTTACCAATCGCGCACACATCCATGCAGGTAGTGGAAATGACACGAATTGGTCCCCACTCGCCGTTCGTTTTGAGTTCGGCTTTGAGCCAATCGCGTACATTGAAGTCACCGATCCGCTCCGCAATGTCGGGCGTCTCTTCCGGGATGCGTTCTTTGAAGCAGCGCTCGCAAACTAACACGAGTCCGCTTTCGAGCCATTTAGGTTTGACGGGTTGCATGATGTTTCTTGAAAGAAGAGTGGAGCCGACGGCCGGATTCGAACCGGCGAGCTCTTTCGAGGCGCGCTTACAAAACGCGAGCTTTCAACCACTCAGCCACGTCGGCAGTGCTTCCACAGGCAGCATGAGCTGCTGCTGGACCGCGGGTACTTCCCGCAGCTCGGCGCTGGTCCTTGGAGGGGTAGGTCCGGCCGCGTCCCGCTTCTGGGCTCCCAGGCGCATCGGACGCCCGCGGCCACGGTTGAGTGCGCGAAACGTTGGTGTGAGCGAGTGGCAGTTCGGGCAGAGAAGCGTGAGGTTCGCTGCCGCGTTGTTCCGCCAGTTACCGTCGATGTGCTCCACCTCGAGAGGGATTCTTCCCGTTACTGGATGTCGCTCGCCCCAACCACAGCGAGAACACCGCTCTCCGAACTTCTCGATCAGGTAGCGACGCAGGAAGCGGCTATTGATGAAGGTTGGATATGCGCCGGCTTCGAGCAGCGCCGAGTTGACCTTAAATCGATAGTTGAAGGCGCAACGCGGCGAACAGAAGATTGCACTAGGTACCGAGACGCGACGTCCGCACTCATTCTTGCACAATGCCCGGAACTTTTTCGGATTCACGTTTAAAGCGTCGCAGATCCTAATGCCACCAGTATGTCATTTCATGCGGTAAGACCGCGCAGAAATTCTTCCGTTGTCCTCGCGAAGCGATCGAAGTCGGTGCGATGCAAGTTGTGTCCCTGATCCTCCAGCGTAACGATTCGCACGGGCGCGCTGTGATGCGCGACGATCTCATCCATCACCGGCTTGGGTACGATCGTGCCGTCAGGGCCGGCCATCACGAGCAGCAGCGGCTTGAGATACGTCGCGAGGTCACCACGTAGGTCCCACACGCCGACATTCTGATCGCGAAGCCCGGCAATCGGCGCGGTTGTCATGCTGTGCACGGCGTGCACTTTACCTTCGACGTCCTGCGGGATGCCATTCTGCGTAATCTTTGCGAATCTGCGCGTCGCGCGCATCACCTGTATACGTAAACGTTTCTTCGAGATCGTCGATGAACTCGGCGTACCAGTCGTCGGCGACTTGCACGATCATCGGATCGATTGCTACGACGGCGTCGACTTCGAGCAGCAATCCGCCGCGAATCACGACCGCGCCGCCCCACGAGTGGCCGACCAAAATGTCGGCGCCCGCAACCGCCGCAACATTGCGTACGTCGGCGACGCCGCGTTCGAGCGACATTGGACCTTCGACGCCGGCGCTGTCACCATGCCCGCGTTGGTCGTACGCAACGACCTGATAGCGATCGGCAAAGCGCTGCGCGAGACGATGCCATGCCTTACGCGAGCTGGTCATGCCATGCACGCAGAGCATGACCGGTCCGCTCGTACCCCAGCGCTCGAGCGTCGTTGCGGCGCCGTCATCGAGTACTATCGTTTCCAGCGTCGATTGCATCGGGTACTCCTTACTCGCGCAGCATCACACGCGCGGCGTTCCAGCCAGGCGCGCCCATCACGCCGCCTCCGGGATGCGCAGCGGACCCGCACATATACAGATGTTTGATCGGTGTCTTGTAGTTCGCATATCCCGGCACGGGTCGAAATGCATAGAGGTTCTGCAGCGGCATCGTGCCTTGAAAAATGTTGCCGCCGGTCAGGCCAAAGGTTTCCTCGATATCGACCGGGCTGAGGATCTGTCGATCGATCACCGACGCCGTGAAGCCGGGCGCATAGCGCTCGACGATCGCAAAGCAGCGGTCCGCGAAATCGTCCTTGATCGCCTGGGACCACGGCCCGCTCTTCAGTTTATATGGCGCGTATTGCACGAACATCGACATCAGGTGTTTGCCCGGCGGCGCAATCGTTGCATCGAGCGACGACGGCAGGCAGCACTCGACGACCGGTTCGCGCGACGGCGCTCCGTATTTCGCGTCGTCGTAGGCGCGTTCGATGAAGTCCTGATCTGGACAGAAGTGCACGGTGCCGTGGTGTTGCGGGCCGGATACATGGCCTGGCAGCGCCGTGAAGCTCGGGAGCCGCTCGATTGCCACGTTGATTTTTACCGAGGCACTATCGTAGGCAATGCGCGACACAGCGTCGCGAAATGCCGGCGGCAGCATTGCCGGATCGATGAAGCGTTCGAACGTATGATGCATATCGACGCCGCTCGCAACCTGCTTGCCGAAGAATTCGTCGCCGTTGCGTAGCGCAACGCCGGTCACCGCACCGTTCTTCGTGAGAATCTTGACGACTTCAGCATTGGTGCGAATCTCCACGCCGAGATCTGCGGCCGCGCGCGCGAGCGCTTGCGTGAGCCCGCCCATGCCACCGCGCATGTAGGCCCACACGCCGCGCTTGCCGTTGGTCTCGCCCATCACGTGGTGAAAGAGCACGTAGGCGGTGCCCGGCATCGACGGCGCCATGAAAGCACCGATGATTGCGTCGGTGGCGAGTGTGCCCTTGAGCTCTTCGCTCTCAAACCAGCGATCGAGGATCGGCCGGGCGGCGCCGGCGAGCATCTCGATCGCCTCGTTCATATTCGGCCCCATCCTTTGGAGCGCGCGCGCCATCTTGCCGGCGTTGACGAGATCGCCGAGATTTGGATGCAGCACGTCGGGGGGAACTTGGGTAAGCGTTGGCTCGATCACCGCCGCCACATTTTGCAGCATCGCTTCGTACAGCGGATACGCTTGCGCATCACGCCGGCTGAACTTTGCAATTTCCTCGACGTCGCGCGCAGCACCACGTCCGAGCATCAGATAGCGTCCGTCGAGAAACGGCGAGAACGAAGCGGGATCGCGCTCGATCGCTTCAAAGCCATAGCGCGTTAGCGCAAGATCGCGCACGATCTCCGGACGGAAAAGGCTGTTGACGTAGGCGGCGGTTGAGACTTTATAACCGGGCCACGTTTCCTCGCTTACGCATGCACCGCCAACGAGCGACCGGCGTTCGAGCACGAGTACGCTGCGCTTCGCGCGCGCCAAATAGCATGCCGTGACCAGGCCATTGTGACCGCCGCCGATAACAATTGCGTCGTATTTTCTGGGCATAGAGCCGGTCTTTAGTCGGAGGGAGAGCCGCCCCTGTGAAGGGTAGTTTGATAAGCATGGAGATGACGGTGCGCCGCGCGACCTCGAATGATATCGACGTGCTCTTGCCGCTCGTGCGCGCGTATCGCGCCTTCTACGAGCAAACGCCCGATCCGGCCGGCGAACGCCGCTTCATGAGCAAGCACCTGCGCGATGCAACGAGTACGGTTTTCTTTGCAAGCGAAGGAGCAAACGCGCTTGGGTTCGTGCAGATCTTCGAGTCGTGGAGCACGATTCGGCTAGCACCGATGCTGATTCTCGAGGATCTCTTCGTCGAGCCCTCAGCGCGTGGACGCGGGATTGCGCGCGCGCTGATCGACGCCGCGATCGCCTACGCACGCGAAGCCGGCGCCAGCGGAATGTTTCTGGAGACGGCCGTCAGCAACGAGCGTGCGCGAGCGGTGTACGAGCGCGCGGGATGGGAGCGCGAGGCAGCCTTCGTGAAGTTCAACGCCCCTTTGTAAGGTAGGCGCGACTTTTGCCGGAGTTGCGAGGACCCGGCGCCCATGGTATCGTACCGTGGTTAGCCGTTCCGGAAGGGGCTGCTGTGGGTCGGTGGTCGAGTGGTTAATGGCACCGGACTGTAAATTCGGCTCGCGAAAGCGATACGCTGGTTCAAATCCAGCCCGGCCCACCATTTAACTTCCCTTCCTCGGCGCGCGGGCGTTGCATAATGGTAGTGCCTCTGCCTTCCAAGCAGATAGCGCGAGTTCGATTCTCGCCGCCCGCTCCACGTGGTACAACTGAAAAGCGATCGCCGTTGTAGCTTAGTGGTAAAGCACCTCGTTGGTAACGAGGAGAGCGTGGGTTCAATCCCCACCAACGGCTCCAGTTCAATTAGGCCCTGCGTGCAAGCGTGGGGCCTCGTCTTTTGGGACGCGAGCTTGAGGCCGAGCCTTCAGCCGTTGCGTTTAAGTGTTTCGACGACCTCGCCGAGCACGCGATCGGCGTCGGCCGGTACCGGCTGACACGTGCCGGCGCCCACGTGACCGCCGCCGCCGTGTTCGGCAAGCATGTCGCCGATCGAGGTCTTGCAGTCGCGCTTGAGGATGTTGTGCCCGACCTGAATTGACACGAACTCGTTGTTGCGTCCGTCGGCAACGCGTACCGACACGTTCGCAGTCGGGAACAGGTCGTAGATCAAGAAGCGATTGCCGCTTGGAAGACTCTTGAGGCCGCGCACGTCCGTGATCACGACGTTGCCGTCTTGCCGCGACGTAGCCTTGAGATGCTCGCGGAAGGCGGGCTCTTCGGCTTTGAGGCGCTCGACGTGTTTGTGCACTTCGGGGTCTTGCAGAATCTGATCGACCGTTTGTTGTTTAGCCAGCTGCATGAGGTGACGGAAATAGTCCTTGAATGCTCCGAGGCCGCTGCGTGGGTCGAGCGTGTAGCCGACGAGGATCCAACCCTGCGGGTCGACGATGTCGTTGTGCGTGAGCAACGCCGCGTCGAGCCGATCGGTGGCTTCCATCAACTCGGAGAAGCGGCCGAACCGCTCGGACTTGTAGTGATCGGCGATCACCCGCGCCGCACTGGGGGCAACGCCGAAACCTCCGCGCATCTGCGGATTCCAGGCCGCGTCCGACTGGCTCACGTGGTGATCGAACCACAGCGCCGCACGCTCGTCGTAAGGCAAATTCGCGAGGATGTCGTTTGCGGAGAGGGCGACTTTGCCGTCTTGCACATCTTTGGGATGGGCGAAGTCGACTTCATCGATCGGCTCGACTTCCTGTAAGAGGATGGCTGACGTGAGGCCATCGAGGTCGGCGCGGGTGACTAAGCGCATAGCGGTTCCTCCGAGGCGCGTGAAGTTCGCGTAACCAAGGAGGCGCTCCTTATGCCTTTGGACGCATCCGGACGCCGGGTCGGCGACGTTCTATAAGTGCCATGAAACACGACATTACCCCACCGATCGTCAAGAGCGAAGAGCAATGGCTCCAGGAGCTTGGCCCGCAGCGATACGCAATCTTACGTCAGGCCGGCACGGAGCGCCCGTTCACGGGTGAACTGCTCAACGTCCGCGACGACGGAACCTATACCTGCGGCGCCTGCAACGCCGAGCTGTTCAAGTCGACCGAGAAGTTCGACTCGCACTGTGGCTGGCCGTCGTTCACCCGTCCCGAGGAGCAGAAGAATGTACGACTGCTCGAAGACGTCAGTCACGGCATGCGTCGCACCGAAGTGCGCTGCGCAAGCTGCGATTCCCACCTCGGCCACGTCTTCGACGACGGACCCGGCCCCGAAGGCACGCGCTACTGCATCAACTCGCTCTCGCTCGGCTTCAAGAAGGGCAATCCCCCTCGCCCGGCCTAGTAGAGGGTTGCCTTGCACCAGACCGACCGATGGATGCGAGGACCTGGGGACCCGACATGTGTGTTAGAACACACGAGGGATCCCAGGACGAAGCAGACGCGGTCGGATGGGCGCTCGTAGCTCAATTGGATAGAGCAAGGCACTCCTAAGGCCGAGGTTGGCGGTTCAATTCCGCCCGAGCGCAAGCTTGCCGGGGCTTCGACTCCCGCTCTTGCGGACGCGAAGCCCCTATGGTACAGTCTTCTAGCTAAGAACGGTCCTCCGGGCCGTTTATTTCATGTCGCGTGGTAAACTAACAGATGGCAAAAAAAGAAAATCGCGTTATGGTCGTGATGGCGTGCACCGAGTGCAAACGTCGTAACTACAACACGCAAAAGAACAAACAGAAGACGACGGACCGGTTGGAGCTCAAAAAGTATTGCCGCTTCTGCCGCTGCCACAAATCGCACCGCGAAACAAAGTAACTACGCGACCAACGTAGACAACGTATGAACGATTTTTGAGCCGGGCGAGGCGACGAGGGCCGACGTGTGCAAGGGCACACGAGGCCTGAGTCAACGAAGCACGGGGCAAAAAGCGGAGGGCGGTAGCTCAATTGGTAGAGTAGCGGTCTCCAAAATCGCCGGTTGCAGGTTCGAGTCCTGTCCGCCCTGCCAAGTTTAGTACCTGGAAGCGAAAGAGGTTTGGTGAACGAGAAAAAGCAGTCCGCAGCAGCGACCCGCCAGCAGCAAGCTGGTGGTGATTTCGTGCGCGGCGTGTTCACCGAGCTGCGTCGTGTTACGTGGCCGACTCGCAACGAGTGGGTCTCCGCCACCGTCCTGACGCTGCTTCTCGTGATCGGCATCGGGTTTTACACCTGGGTTCTCGACCAATTCTTCGGCTGGCTCTTCCAATGGCTCCACGTCCTGAATATCTGACATGAATTTCAATATCGAACGCGATTACAACGAAGGCCACGCCGGCGAAACGCAACCTGAAACCGAGAACGTTTTAGAAGCCGCGGTTGAGGAATCGCAAGAGGCGCCTGCGCCCAGTGAGACCGTCGACTCGTTCGAAAACGAAGTCGACGACATCGCCGATGGCGCAGTCGATACGCCCGACGCGCTCGAAATCGGCGCAGTCGACACCGACGCGGCCGAAACCGATGCTCCGTCACCGGCGAAGAAAGACAACCGTAACTGGTTTGTCATTCACACCTATTCCGGTTACGAAAACAAAGTCAAGGCGAACCTCGAGCGCCGCATTCACTCGATGAACATGGCCGAGAAGATCTTCCGTGTGCTCGTCCCGATGGAAGACGAAGTCGAGTTCAAAGACGGCAAGCGCAAGATCACGCCGAAGAAAGTGTTCCCCGGCTACGTACTGGTTGAGATGATCATGGACGACCAGTCGTGGTATGTCGTGCGCAACACGCAAGGTGTGACAGGCTTTGTCGGCAGTCCCGGTCCAGGCGAAAAGCCCGTGCCGCTGCAAGAAAAAGAAGTCAAGACGATCCTCAAGCAGATGGGCATCGAAGCACCTAAGCTCAAGATCGACTTCGCGAAGGGCGATCGCGTCAAGGTCACCTCGGGTCCGTTCTTCGACTTCACCGGTGTCGTCGATGAAATCCAGCCCGAGAAAGAGCGCCTGCGCGCGCTCATCTCGATCTTCGGAAGAGAGACGCCCGTCGAACTCGAGTTCTTCCAAGTCGAGAAAGTCTAGTCGGTCCCTCGACTACGCGGCTTGCGCCGCTACGCTCGGGATGACATAATACGAAGGTTTCTTATGGGGATCACCCCGACCCATAAGGATGCAGAGGGGTAGGCACTAGCGATCGACGCGTGCCGCAACGTGAGAAAAACTTCGGGACGCGCTGGAGCCCTGGATGGGCGAGAAGCGCGGCCACGTAACCGACGGCAACACGATGTTGCCTCGCGTTTTTCGAGCGAGCGGTACCGGCGAGAGCGAATGCCGCACCAAACGAAAGACACATCATGGCAAAGAAAGTCGTAGGCAAAATCGGCCTACAGATTCCCGCCGGCAAGGCAACGCCCGCGCCGCCGATCGGCCCTGCGCTGGGCCCCTACTCGCTGAACATCATGGACTTCTGCAAGCAGTACAACGAACGTACCGCATCGCAGGCGGGCATGATCATTCCAGTTGAGATCACCGTGTACGAAGATCGCACGTTCACGTTTATCACGAAGACGCCGCCCGCGTCATTCTTGATCAAACAAGCGCTGAAGATTGAGTCCGGTTCGAAAGAGCCCAATCGCAATAAGGTCGGCAAACTGACCCAGAAGCAGCTCGAAGATATTGCCAAGGTGAAGATGCCCGACATCAACGCCAACGATATCGAAGCGGCGAAGAAGATCATCGCCGGCACGGCGCGCTCGATGGGCGTGGAGGTAGAGTAATGCCGCAACATCACGGAAAGCGTTACAAGAACCTCGTTGCCAACTTCGATAAAAATGCGCTCTACACGCCGGCCGAAGCGATCGGTTTCGTGAAAAAGAACGCCAATGCGAAGTTCAACGAGACGGTCGAGATCCACATTCGTCTCGGCGTTGACCCGAAGAAGAGCGATCAGAACGTGCGCGGCACGGTGAACCTTCCGCATGGCACGGGCCGCACGGTGCGCGTAATTGCGTTTGCCAAAGGCGACAACGCGAAGGCCGCACAAGAAGCGGGCGCGGACATCGTCGGCGATCAGGATCTGATCGATAAGCTCAAGGCGGGCTTCACCGAGTTTGACGTTGCGGTTGCAACGCCCGACATGATGGCGCAGGTCGGTAAGGAACTCGGACGCATCCTCGCACAGAAGATGCCCAACCCGAAGGCCGGTACCGTTTCGCCGAACATCGCGGGTGCGATTCGCGACATCAAGGCCGGTAAGGTTGAGTATCGTCTCGATAAGGCCGCGATCATTCACACGATCGTCGGTAAGGCACAGTTCGACGAGCAGCAACTGCTCGAAAACCTCAACGCCTTGCTCGACGCGATCGTGCGGGCGAAGCCGGCGGCCTCCAAGGGCACGTACCTCAAGAGCGTCACGCTCACGAGTACGATGGGTCCGGGCGTGAAGCTCGACCCGAACCGCGTCAAAGCGACAGCGTAGCCCCCGGGCACGCCGAACCTGGACCCCGCGCGCCGAGCGTGGGGTCTTTTATTTTTTTCATCCGGAAAGCTGGATATTGACGAAGCGCCCATTTATCGGGTAAAAATGTATAGGACTTGCGGATGTGATTTAAGGTGGGATTGCAACTGTGAATGAAGCTAGATACGAGGACCTCGATGGCCGGGGCGAACGCGGCGAGTGGCCCGCCCCGCAGGCACACCAACGGGCGATGTCGCTGCCGATTGACGGCGTCGTGAAGGAGCTCGTCGCGATGCTCGGGCTCACGACCGTGGCCATGATTGGAGGCGTCGGCGAGACGCGTGCCGTGACCCAATGGGCCAACGGCCGCAGTCCGCAGCGCCCAAATGTCCTGCGATTCACGTTACAGGTCGCGTCGATGATCCTCAATGCGAAGGATCCCGACATCGCGCGGGCGTGGTTTCATGGAAGCAACCCGCATTTGCACGACCAGGCGCCGGCGGTCTTGCTCCGCGACAAACCCTTACCTGAAATACAGGGCGAAATCATGGCCGCCGCGCGAGTTTTCGCGGGCCGGTGAGTGCTACGCGGCCTCGTTGACAGCTGCATTACGCCACCTTGTTTCGTATGGAGCCCCGGACTACGCTTTCAAAGATGGTAATGCGAGAAGAGCTCGTCGACGAGACCTTGCCATGGGCGCAGGTCCTCGTTGTGCGCGGCGAGCTGGATATCGGTGCCGCCCAGTGGTTTGCAGAAGCGATCGGTGAGCGACTGCAGCAAGAGCTCCCGCTTATCATCGACCTCTCGGCGTGTCAGTATCTGGACTCGACGATTCTCAACGTCTTGATTCGAACGGCGAACGGCGCGCCCGGACGGATCGGCATCGTTGTTCCGACGGCCGCGCGGATCCGGCGAATCTTTAATATCGCGGGACTCGAGGCCGCGCTGCACCTTGCCGAGTCGCGCGACGCGTTGCAGGTGCGCTTTTCGGCCTAGCGCAACTCCCCCCGGGTGAATTCGGTCTGGAACACGCGGCGCCGGCGAAAAGACGAGCGGCTGGCTCGCATCGCGCACCTCGTTCGCGATGGACGCTTCGAGGCAAGTGACGCGGTCGCCGTGCTCCAGGAGTTGATCGAGCCGGGCGATCGCCTGTGCCTCGAGGGCAACAATCAGAAACAGGCCGATTTTCTTTCGCGCGCCCTGGCTTCGGTAGATCCAGCGGTCGTGCACGATATTCACTTGTTGATCTCGGTCATCGCACGACCCGAGCACATTGCACTCTTTGAACGCGGGATCGCGTCACACGTCGACTTTTCGTATTCGGGTCCGCAGTCGCTGCGGCTCGCGCAACAAGTCGCCGACGGTCGCGTGCGCATCGGCGCGATTCACACCTACCTAGAACTCTTTGCCCGTTATTTCGTCGATCTGACACCCGACATTGCGCTCGTTGCTGCCGACGAAGCCGATGCCAACGGCAACCTCTACACCGGCCCGAACACGGAAGAGACGCCGACTATCGCCGAAGCGACGGCGTTTCGCGACGGTATTGTGATCGCACAGGTCAACCGCATCGTCGATAAATGCACCCGCGTCGACATTCCCGGCGATTGGGTCGATCTCGTTGTCGTCGCCGATAAGCCGTACTATATCGAGCCGCTCTTTACGCGCGATCCCGAGCAGATCGACGACGTGCAAGTGCTGATGGCGATGCTCGTGCTGCGCGGCATCTACGAACGCCACCGCGTTGCGAGCCTCAATCACGGCATCGGGTTTGACACTGCGGCAATCGAGTTGATTTTACCGACCTACGGCGAGCGGCTGGGCTTACGCGGTCAGGTGTGCACGCACTGGATTCTCAACCCACACCCCACGCTGATTCCGGCGATCGAAAGCGGCTGGGTACGCAGCGTGCACTGTTACGGCGGTGAACTCGGCATGGAGCGCTACGTTGCGGCGCGACCCGACGTATTTTTCACCGGCCGCGACGGATCGATGCGCTCCAATCGCGCGTTCGCGCAAACCGCCGGCCACTATGCAACCGATCTCTTCATTGGCTCGACGTTGCAGATGGATCGCGACGCGAACTCGTCGACGGCGACGCTCGGTCGGATTGCCGGCTTCGGCGGCGCGCCCAATTTGGGGAGTGACGCGCGCGGAAGGCGTCACACGACTGCTGCGTGGCTCGAGATGACCTCGTCGGATGAAGAAGTACGACGCGGGCGCAAGATCGTCGTGCAGCTCGTCGAGACGTTTCAAGGCAGCGGCGTTCCAACGTTCGTCGAGCGCCTCGATGCCGTCGAACTCGGACGCAGCGCAAACCTTCCGATCGCACCGGTGATGATCTACGGCGACGACGTGACCCACGTGGTGACCGAAGAGGGCGTTGCTTATTTATATCGCGCGCGCGACATCGACGAGCGGCGCGAAGCTCTCGCGGCGATCGCCGGAGTGACGCCGATCGGACTGCTGGCTAACGAGAGCCGGACCCAAGCCTTGCGCGCATCCGGAATCGTAGCGTTCCCGGAAGACCTCGGCGTGCGGCGTAGCGACGCGAACCGTGCGTTGCTCGCGGCGCGCTCGATTCGTGAACTGGTCGAATGGTCGGGCGGCCTCTACGATCCGCCGCGCCGATTTAGGAGTTGGTGATGATCGAAACGTTGAGTTACGAATACCCGGCGAGCGAATCGGTCGAGCGGCGTGCACACGTCGGCGTGGTAGCATCCGGGAACTGCGAGATCTTGCTCGAGCCGATGCGCGACGGACACGCGTCGGTTGTCGTACGCACGAGCGTCACGGGCTTCGCGACTACGTGGGAAGCCGTGCTGCGTCGCTTCTTCGTGCGCAATCCGGTTGCGGTGCAGGTCGAAGTCAATGACTTCGGCGCGACGCCGGCGGTGGTGGCGCTACGTTTGGAGCAAGCTCTGGAGGCAGCGCGATGAGCGCGATGCTCCTGGCCGAATCGTTCGCGGAGCGGGGTGCGCGCGAACGCGCGCGTGCATTGCTCGATCCGCAATCGTTTCGAGAATTGATCGGTCCTTTCGCGCGCCTCTCTTCGCCGTATCTTGCAGCGCAAGGCGTCGTGCCGCAGTCCGACGACGGCTGCGTGGTCGCGCGTGGAACGATCGGCGGGCAGCGCGCCTGCGTCGTGGCCACGGATGGTCGCTTCCTCGGCGGTTCGATCGGCGAGATTGGCGGCGCAAAGATCGCCGGCGCGCTCGAACTTGCGCGACGCGACGCGCAACGTGGAACACCGACACGTATGGTGCTTGCGCTCGATACCGGCGGCATCCGGTTGCAAGAGGCAAACCTCGGGATTCTCGCGGTCACGGAAATCTGCGACGCGATCGTCGCGCTGCGTATGCTGCAGCCCGTTGTCGCGGTGATCGCTGGGCGCGTCGGCGTGTACGGCGGGCTTTCGCTCTCGACGGCGTTGTGCAGCCAGCTTATCGTGAGCGAAGGCGCGCGCGTAGGGCTCAACGGTCCCGACGTGATCGAAACCGAGTCCGGTATCGAAGAGATGGATTCGTCGGATCGTCCGCTCATTTGGCGCGTAACCGGCGGCCGCAAGCGCTTTGAACAGGGCTTTGCGACCGAACTCGTTCCTGATGATATCGAAGCGATTCGAGCGGCAGTACAACACGCATTCGAGCAACCGCGCGAGCTTGCGCCGCTCGAGCCGCAGGAGTTTCCGAATCCGCGCGTAGGTCGCGATGAATTTCTTCGCGCGATGGGGATCGAGCCGTGAGCAGCGTGCGCGGCCGTGCATGGTTCGAACGTTTAACCCGCGGCGGAAAACCGGTTGCGGGACTGCCGCCATCGGTGCTGGCTGCGGACGCGTCGATCGATGGACTGCCGGTTCGCGTGGTCGCCGTCGTGCCCGATCCGGACGCGCGCTTTCCGCTAGCGCGTAACGGCGAACTCGGCATCGACGAAGGGTTCGGCGTCGCGCGTGCGGTGAGTGGGACGCCGGCCAAGAGCGCGATTGTGGCCATCGTCGACGTTCCGGGTCAAGCCTTTGGTACGCGTGAAGAAGCCGTTGGACTCCAGCGAGCGCTGGCTGCTTCGGCGAACGCGTACATTCGTGCGCGGCGCGGCGGCCATCCCGTCTATGCGCTGGTTGTCGGCAAGGCGATTTCCGGTGCATTTCTAGCCCATGGTTTGCAGGCGGGTTGGATCGGCGCGCTCGACGATCCGTACCTCGAGGTGCACGTGATGTCGGAGCCAGCCGTGGCGCGCGTCACGCGTATGGAGCGAGAAGATCTCGCGCGCGTCGCCCGCGAAGTGCCGGCGACGGCGCGCGACATTCGCAGTTTTGCAACGTTCGGCGCGATCGATCGGCTCTTCGAAGTCGGCAATCCCGACGCGCCGAGCGCAGCCGACGAACAGATCGTCACCAGCGCGCTCGCGGAAGCGCTGCGGACGCCGGAACTTGGACTGCGCAATCCTCGCGAGCGGCTCGATCGTTCCGCGGCGCTCGAGACGCGCGCGATTGCGCGGCGTGTACGCGAGGAGCTGCAGGCACAGTGGGATGCATGAGCGACTGCGGCCGCACGATCTCGTTCGGCTGACGCCGCGGGCCGTCGCGCGCATCGCCGCGGATGCACCGGCGTGGGCTTCAGCGAGTCTGGAACGCGCGCCGTGGGCAACCGTTCGGCGCGCGCACCTTGCCGGTGGCATTGCCATCGGTGTGCGCGGCCAGGAGCGCGAACATCGGCATGCTACCGACGTGCACACAGACGACGTCGATGCAGTTGTGACGCCCGAGATGCTGGCAGGTTCGCGACCCGGCCGCAACCACGGAGCATTCGCAGCGCTGCGCACCGTCGTGTACGAGGCACGTGCGCGCGGGCTCTGTGCGGGTCCGATCGGTGCGGCCGGCTTCGAACTTGCAACCGGCGTCGCGGCGTTGCACGACGGAAGTGACCTCGACGTGCTCGTCCGGGCGCAACCGTCGCACGGTGCGCTTGCGTCGTTCGCACGCACGCTTACGCACCTTCCGGTGCGTATCGACGTCGAGCTCGCGTTCGGCAACGGCTACGCGGCTGCGCTCGAGGAAGCGCTGCACGGTGGGACGTTGATGGTCAAGACGCCGAGTGGACCACGGCTGTTGCCCGCGTTTTCGCCCGCGCAGGCGGCCGTCCAGGCTTTGATTGCTGAAGCGGAACTCACGCCGAAGCCGGCACTTGTCGACCGGCGTGGCAACGGTGCGCACGACGATCTTACGCTGGAATTGCTCGTGCAGTCGGCTCGCGCGCTCGGCGCGACGTTCGAGCGCGTCGCTGCGGTTGCGCGCGGCGCGTCGATCGATGTCGCGTTGCGCGAACGGCTCGGTGCAATTGGTCGCGATGGCGAACGCGCGATGCTCGACGTCACCGGAGGCGTCAACACCCATCGTGGTGCGATCTGGTCGCTCGGACTCCTCATCGCCGCACACATGAATAGCGGATCGCGTGAGCCGCACGCAATCGCTCGCGTCGCTGCGCGAATCGCGTCGCTGCCCGATGTCGCCGGGGTTGCGCCGGATTCACACGGCTTGCAGGCGTGCGAGCAATTCGGTGTGCATGGCGCGCGGGGCGAGGCGCGGGCGGGATTTCCACACGCGCTGAAGTGTGCTTTGCCTGCACTACGTGCGGCGCGTGCGCGCGGGGCACCCGAGTCGGTTGCGCGCGTTGACGCGCTGCTTGCGATCGTCAGCCAGCTCGACGATACATGCCTCTTGCATCGCGGCGGACGTCCGGCGCTTGCGGCGGCCCAGACCGGGGCGAGGGCAGTGCTCAGTGCAGGCGGCATCGGCGAAGCAGCCGGCATGGATGCGTTTGTAACCCTCGATGCGAGGTTGCTCGCGCTGCACGCGTCGCCCGGAGGCGCGGCCGATCTGCTCGCGGCAGTCTTGTTTCTCGATTCGATCGAGCGCGGCGCGTGGGCGTAGCGTTTCTTTTCCCGGGACAAGGCTCGCAATATCCCGATATGCTCGCGCGCGTTGCGAGCGATGCGAATGCGGCCCAAACATTTGAGGAAGCGCGCAGCGTGCTTGGCTACGATGTGCGTGACCGTGACGACGTCACGGCGCTCGCCTCGACGGTCAACGTACAACTCGGTCTGCTGGTCGGAGGCGTCGCATCGGCCCGTGTGCTCGCAGCGTACGGCGTGCGCCCCGATGCGGTCGCGGGCCATTCGGTTGGCGGCTTCGCGGCCGCCGTCACAGCGGGCGCGATGCAGTTTTCCGATGCCTTACGCGTCGTTGGCGAACGCGCGCGCACGATGGAGCGGCTCTTTCCATCAGGGTATGGTATGGGCGTCATCGCAGGTCTTACCGAACGCGTCGTGCGCGAAATCGTTGGCGCGCAAGAGCGCGAAGGCGCGCAAGTCTACGTCGCAAACGTCAACGCGCCGACTCAGTGCGTTATCGCTGGCGCGGCGCAAGCGGTTGGCCGCGCGCTCGACGCGGGGAACGACGCGGGGGCGCGTCGTGCCGACCGGCTCGACGTTGCCGTGCCCTCCCATTGCCCCTTGCTCGCGCCCGTTCAGGCGCGCCTTGCAGAAGTGCTGGCCGACGTCACGCTCGCGGATCCACGCGTCACCTACGTAGGCAGCGTCGGAGCCCGCGTGATTCGCGACGCGCGCGCGCTGCGCGACGATCTCGCCGCGGGCGTTGCGCGCGAAGTGCGATGGCACGACGCGTCGACGTTACTGGTTGAGATGGGAGCGCGCATCCTCATCGAGACGATCCCCGGGCACGTACTCACCGATCTTGCGCAGCAGGCGTTCCCCCACGTGCGCGCGGTCGCGTTTGACAACGCAGGGGCGCGGGCGGTCGCGGCGCGAGTCGCACGTGCCTGAGCTGCCGGATATTAGCGCCTATATCCACGCGCTCGAACCACGCATCGTCGGGCAGCAGCTCGAGCGCGTGCGCATTGGAAGTCCGTTTCTGCTACGGACGGCGCAGCCGCCGCTGAGCGACGCGCACGGCAACAGCGTTGTCGCGTTGCGTCGCATCGGCAAACGGATCGCGATTGGATTGGACGGCGATCGGTGGCTGGTGCTCCACTTAATGATTGCCGGCCGCCTGCACTGGCGCACACCGGGTGCGCCGATACGCGGACGCAACATGCTTGCCGCGTTCGATTTCCCAAATGGCTCGCTGGTGCTAACCGAAGCTGGGTCAAAGCACCGCGCATCGCTCAGCCTTGTGAGCGGCGAGGAAGCGCTTGTGCGGCTCAATCCGGGTGGGATCGACGTCTTTACGAGTGACATCGGCGCGTTTCGAACGGCACTACGCGCCGAGAACCGGACGCTCAAACGCGCGCTTACCGACCCGCACATCGTCGATGGGATCGGCAACGCGTACTCCGATGAGATCTTGCATGCTGCAAAGTTGTCGCCGATCATGCTTACGCACAAATTGCATCCGCCGGAGTGGGAGACGCTGTACTCCGCGACGCGCGAGACCTTGCAATGGTGGATCGATCATTTGCAGGCCGAGGCGGCCGACGGTTTTCCGGCGGGCGTGACGGCATTTCGGTCGGAGATGGCGGTACATGGAAAGTTCGGCAAACCGTGCCCGCGCTGCGGAGCTCCGGTGCAGCGCATCCGCTATGCCGACAACGAGACAAACTATTGCGCCAAGTGCCAGACCGGTGGCAAGCTCCTCGCCGACCGTAGCCTCTCTCGCCTGCTCAAGGGCGATTGGCCCAAGACGCTCGAGGAACTAGAACTTTTGTAAAGGGCTTGGCGAGCCACGCAGGGGTTGGTATACCAGGTACCATATGCCACTTCTCCCGCGGGAGGATGTGGGCATGGCGTTAGGTCTGGTGCGGCTCGAATCCGAGGCAAGCTTCGCGCATCGCGCGTATGCCGCACTGCGCGCTGCGTTGCTCGAAATGAACATCTACGAACGTGCCGACCAAGATCTGCGCTTGGACGAGCGCGACCTTGCGAAACGTTTGGGCGTGAGTCGCACGCCGATTCGCGATGCACTCGCTCGCCTGGAACACGAGGGTTTGGTCGAGAGCGTGCCGCGTCGTGGCTATTTCATCGTGCGCAAGAGCCGCGAAGAGCTCGTCGAGATCATCAAGGTCTGGGCGGCACTGGAAAGTATGGCGGCGCGGCTGATCACCGAGCGTGCGAGCGATCAAGAGATCTCGTCGTTGCGCACGATCTTCGCGACGTTCGAAAACGGTGAGCTTGCGGCAAAGCTCGACGAGTACTCCGACGCCAACCTTTCGTTCCACGGTCGCATCATCGACCTCGCGCGTTCGACGGCGCTTTCAAAGATGGCCGAGACGCTGATGATTCACGTGCGCTCGATTCGTCATCGCACGATTGCCGAACACCATCGCTTCGAACGCTCGATAGTCGACCATAGCCACATCATCGAAGCCCTCGAGGCGCGCGACGCGGAACTTGCCGAGCGCCTCGTTCGCGAACATGCACTTGGTTTAGCAGCACACGTAGCGGAGCACGTTCATGATATCTAATACTCTTGGTACCGAAACACTCGAAGTCAACGGTGCGGTGCCCACCAAGAAAATATCCGGGGGCCACCTCGTCGCAAAGGCGCTGAAGGCCGAAGGGGTCGATACGATCTTCACGCTGTGTGGTGGTCACATCATCGACATTTATGACGGCTGCATCGATGAAGGCATCAAAATCATCGACACGCGCCACGAGCAGGTTGCCGCGCACGCCGCCGACGGCTATGCGCGAATGACCGGAAATTTGGGCTGTGCCGTTGTTACCGCCGGCCCCGGAACGACCAATGCAATCACCGGGGTGGCCAATGCATTTCGCGCCGAGAGTCCGATGCTCTTAATCGGCGGCCAAGCCGGGCTTTCGCAGCATCGCATGGGCGGCCTACAAGATCTTCCGCACGTCGAGATGTTGCGGCCGATTACGAAGTTTGCAACCAGTGTTACCACGACGTTGCGCGTTGCCGATTTCGTGTCGATGGCCGCGCGCGAGGCGTTCAACGGTTCGTTCGGACCGGTCTACCTCGAGATTCCGCGCACGGTGCTCGATCATGAGATCGAATCGGATAAAGCGGTGATTCCGCAAGCCGGACACTACCGTTTTTCGACTAAGAGCTTAGGCGATCCCAACGACGTCCAACGCCTGGCCGACATTCTGTCGTCGTCGACGCAGCCGTGCGTGCTGCTCGGCCAGCAGGTTTGGACGTGTCGCGCGACCGATGTTGCACGCGAGTTTGTCGAGAAACTCAACATCCCGGCGTATATGAACGGTGCAGGCCGCGGAACGCTCTCGCCGGATCACCCGCTCAACTTTCAATTGACGCGCCGCGACGCATTCGAGGCCGCCGATGTGATCGTGGTCGTTGGGACGCCGTTCGATTTCCGTTTACGTTACGGCAAGAGCCTCAAAGCCAAGACGGTCGTGCAGATCGACATGTCCTACGCGACGGTCGGCCGCAATCGCGACGTCGATCTCGGCCTGGTCGGCGACGTGGGCGTGATCCTTGCGGCCGTGACGCGCGCTGCCGGCGGCAACAAGGCTGCCGCGCAAGCCCGCAATGCGTGGGTTGCGCAGTTGCGCGAAAAAGAGAACGCCGCAATCGCAGCACGTTTGCCGAAACTACGCAGTGATGCGCGGCCGATACATCCGTATCGTCTCGCCTACGAAATCGATCAATTCCTCACCGACAATTCGATCTTCGTCGGCGACGGCGGCGACGTCGTAACCTTCGCGGGCAACGTCGTGCGGCCGAAAGCACCTGGGCTTTGGATGGATCCCGGACCGCTCGGGACGCTCGGCGTCGGCACCGGCTTTGCGATGGCGGCGAAGCTCGCGCACCCGAATCGCGAAGTCGTCGCGCTTTTCGGCGACGGCTCGTTCGCGATGACCGGCTTCGATATGCAGACGGCCGTGCGGTTCGGCACGCCGTATATCGCAATCGTGGGAAACAACAGCTACATGAATCAGATCCGCTGCGGCCAGATTCAGAAGTACGGAAAAGAACGCGGCGACGTCGGCAACTATTTAGGTGACGTCGACTTCGAGAAGTTTGCGGACATGCTCGGGTTCTACGGTGAAGCGGTGCGCGAGCCCGACCAGATTCGTCCGGCGCTCGAGCGCGCGCGTGAAGCAGGCACCTGCGCGGTCATCAACGTGTGGCTCGATCCCGATGCATACGCACCCGGCACCGAAAACCAGACGATGTATAAATGATCGAGACCAAGACGAAGAGAGCCCTCGACGGCGTTCGCATATTGGACATGACCCACGTCCAATCCGGTCCCTCGTGCACGCAGATACTTGCGTGGCTCGGCGCTGATGTCATCAAGGTCGAGCTCCCGGGGCGCGGCGATATCACGCGCCAGCAGCTGCGCGACATCCCCGACGCCGACAGCCTGTACTTCGTGATGCTCAACGGCAACAAACGTTCGCTGACGCTCAACACAAAGACGCCGCAAGGCAAAGCGATCTTCACCAAGCTGATTCAATCGTGCGACGTCTTGGTCGAGAATTTCGGGCCCGGCGTGCTCGATCGCCAAGGGTTTCCGTGGGAGAAGATCCAGGAGCTCAACGCGCGGATGATCTACGCCTCGATCAAAGGCTTCGGGCCGGGACAGTATGTCGACGCAAAAGCCTATGAACCGGTTGCGCAGGCGATGGGCGGCTCGATGAGCACGACAGGCTTCGAAGAGGGTCCGCCGCTCGTCACGGGCGCGCAAATCGGCGACTCCGGTACCGGCATTCACGCGGTCGCTGCGATTCTTGCGGCGCTTTACCAGCGCGACGTGCACACCGGTGTTGGACAACGCGTCGTGTGCACGATGCAAGATTCGGTGCTCAATCTCTGCCGCGTGAAGATGCGCGACCAGCAGCGGATCGCGCGCGGGCCGTTGCGCGAGTATCCGAATCGTTCCTTCAACGGTGTCGTACCGCGTTCGGGCAATGCCTCGGGTGGAGGCCACCCGGGATCCGCTTTGCGTTGTGCGCCCGGCGGTCCGAACGACTATGTCTACCTGATCATTCAGCCGCAGATTTGGGAGCCGCTCTGCAAAGCGATGGGTCGTCCCGATCTCATCACCGATGCGAAGTACGCAACGCCCGAAGCGCGCGTGCCGATTTTGGATGAGGTGTTTCGCATCATCGAGGCGTGGACGCAGCAGTTCGGCAAATACGAAGTCCTCGAGCGTTGCAATGCGCTCGACATTCCATGCGGGCCGGTGCTCGGCATGAGCGAGTTGCTCGAAGACGAGTCGCTGCGTGCTCGCGGCATGGTCGCTGCCGTCGAACATCCGGAGCGCGGCACATATTACACGGTCGGCTGTCCGCTCGGCCTTTCCGATTCACCGGTCGAGTACCGCCGGGCACCACTCTTAGGCGAGCACAACGAAGAACTCTTGCAAGAACTGATGGGCTACGATGCTGCGCAGGTCGCGAACCTGCGAACGGAAGGGGTTATTTAAATCATGGCTATGGCCGTAACGCCGAGCACGCTGGTTCGGATCCCGCAAACTAAACTGCTAATCGACGGCAAATGGGTTGATGCGCTCTCGGGCAAGACGTTCGAAACCCACAATCCGGCGACCGAAGACGTCATCGCCGACGTTGCGCAGGCCGACGCCGACGATGCGGCGCTCGCGGTCAAGGCGGCGCGCAAAGCACTCGAGGACGGACCCTGGGGCAAGATCCGAGCGTCGGAACGCGCGCGTATCATGGTGAAGTTTGCAGCGTTGATCCGCGAGCGACAAGACGAGATCGTCGCGCTCGAGTCACTAGACGGTGGTAAACCGGTCAGCTCGGTCCGTCGTCAAGACTTCCCGGCAATGCTCGACTGCATCGAATATTATGCGGGATGGCCCGACAAGATCACCGGCGACGTCGTGCCGGTACGCCCGGATGCGCTCACCTACATTGCGCGCGTGCCGGTCGGAGTTGTCGGTGCGATCGTGCCGTGGAATTTCCCATTGATGAATTCGATGTGGAAGATTGCCCCCGCACTTGCGTGCGGCTGCACGATCGTGATGAAGCCGGCCACCGAAACGCCCCTGACCGCGCTCTTGCTCGGCGAGCTTGCGCTCGAAGCCGGTGTGCCGCCCGGTGTGCTCAACATCATTCCGGGTCCAGGTTCCACCGCGGGCATGGCGCTCGTGCGCAATCCCGACGTCGACAAGATCTCGTTCACCGGCTCCCCCGCCGTCGGCAAGTTGATCATGGAGAACGCCGCGCCGTTCGTCACGCGCTTGACGCTCGAACTCGGCGGCAAGTCGCCGAATCTAATCTTCGACGACGCCGACATCGATGCGGCAGTGAAGGGCTCGTCCGCCGGCATTTTCTTCAATAGCGGACAGGTCTGCTCGGCCGGCTCGCGCGTGCTCGTGCAGCAGGACATGTACGACGAGTTCTGCGATAAGATGGTGTCGCGTTCGAAGAGCCTCAAGATCGGCGATCCGCAAGATGAAAAAACCTACATCGGTCCGGTCATCTCAAAGAAGCAGATGAACTCGATCATGGGCTACATTGCGGACGGCAAGGCCGAAGGTGCGACCCTCAAATCCGGCGGAGAACGCGTCGGTTCGAAGGGATACTTTATCGAACCGACCGTATTTACCGAAGTCGACAACTCGATGAAGATCGCACGTGAGGAGATCTTCGGGCCGGTTGCCGCGGTCATCCGCTTCAAAGATGAAGACGATGCAGTTCGCATCGCTAACGAATCGGACTTCAGTCTTGCCGCCGGCGTGTGGACGAAAGATATCGTGCGCGCGCACACGATGGCGCAGCGCCTGCACGCGGGAACCGTGTGGGTGAACACCTATGGGCAGAGCGATACGCGCCTGCCGTGGGGCGGTTTGGGTGGTGACTCGGGGATGGGTCGCGACCTTGGAGAGACCGCTCTCGACAATTACACCGACAAGAAGACCATCTGGATCAATCTACGCCGCTAAATCACTCGGAACTGCTACTTTTCGGTTCACACGTGAGAAAGGGTGCATGAATGGCCGCTCAACAAACTGCCGCGGCGGTGCCGCGAACAAGCCCGCTAGCTAATCCCTGGATTCAACTCGTCACCGGCATCGTCTGCATGGCGATGATCGCTAACCTGCAATACGGGTGGACGTTGTTCGTTGAACCGATCAACGTGTCCACGGGGTGGAAGATATCGGCGATCCAAGTTTCCTTTGCAATTTTCGTGCTTGTCGAAACGTGGCTCGTTCCGTTCGAGGCAGCGCTCGTCGACCGGTATGGTCCGCGCCGCATGGTCATGATCGGCGGAGTGTTCGCCGCACTCGGCTGGGTCGTTAACTCGTTTGCGTCGTCCCTTGAAGTACTGTATCTCGGTGCGATTCTTGCCGGCATCGGCGCGGGCATCGTCTACGGTACTTGCGTTGGGAACGCGCTCAAGTGGTTCTCCAACAAACGCGGTCTCGCAGCCGGGTTGACGGCCGGGGGCTTTGGTGCGGGTGCAGCACTGACGGTCATTCCGCTCGCGAACATGGTCAAGTCGAGCGGCTGGCAAGAGACCTTTCTGGTCTTCGGTATCATTCAGGGTGCCGTGGTGGTGATCGCATCGCTCTTTCTGGTAACGCCGCCCGCAACGGCGCCCAAAGAGGCGCGACCGATCAAGGTGCTGCAAGGCAATCACGACTACACCCCGGCTGAGACCTTGCGCTCGCCGATCTTCTGGGTGATGTACGTGATGTTCACGCTGGTCGCAGCCTGCGGACTTATGGCCGTCGCGCAGCTCGGTCCGATCGCCAAGGACTTCGGCATCGACAAGACGCCGGTCACGATCCTGGGCATCACCGGGGCAACGCTCACCTACACGCTCTCGCTCAACAATCTGGTCAACGGGTTTACACGCCCGTTCCTCGGATGGATCTCCGACAATATCGGGCGTGAACTTACCCTCTTTATCGCGTTCTTGCTCGAAGGAGTCGGCATCTTTGCGCTGATGAAGTTCGGCCATTCGCCGGTTCCATTCGTGCTGCTTGCGGCTTTGGTGTTCTTTGCTTGGGGCGAGATCTTCAGCATCTTCCCGGCAACGACACGCGATCAATTCGGGCAGAAGTATGCCACGACAAACTACGGGATGCTCTACACTGCAAAAGGAACCGGCGCGCTCCTGGTGCCATTCGCGAGCGTGCTCACTGCGGCAACCGGAAACTGGACGGCCGCGCTCTCGGTGGCGGCCATTTTCAGTATCGTGGCCGCGCTGCTCTCGATCGGCGTGCTCCGACCGTTGCGCGTAATGGAGGACCGAAAGCCTAGGCCAACAGTGTAACGAGGCCGGTATGGAGATCGTAGACTGCGGCGGCGACGCGAAGCGCACTCGAGGTCACCGCCGCACGAACGATCGACGAGCGCTTTATAAGTGCGCGCGCGCCGGCGCGCGCATTTGCTTCTACGGGATTTGCACTGCGAGCAACCGGTGCGATCGCTTCGGCTAAGAGGGCGATGTGTCCGGGCGGAGAGTTGCCCGACTGCACGACCGAAACCGCGGCTTGCACTGCCCCGCAGCCGGTATGCCCGAGCACCAAGACGAGGCCGCTCCCCAGAAATTCGATCGCGTACTCGATCGAGCCGAGCCCCTCGGCGGTGACGATGTTTCCGGCGAGGCGGATCACGAACAGGTCCCCGGGGCCCTGGTCGAAGATCGTCTCGACCGGCACACGAGAATCAGAGCACCCAAGAACGACCGCGAAGGGCCGCTGCGCGTCGGCGAGTTCGACGCGATGGGCGGAACTGGCAGCCGCGCGAGGAGAGCCGTCGGCATAGCGGCGGTTTCCCTCGAGCAAGCGGGCTAGCGCCGCGTCCTCTACGGCTGGGTGCATGCGATCGCGGTCCTCCGGTTGCGCCCAGAGGCGCGTTGTGATAGTCTACCCCTTGGCTCCGAAGACCGTAGGGCTGCCGCGAGGCAGTTAATCGAGGCGAAAGCCAACCCCTACAGAGGTGCGACGTAAGAGATCTCCCGCAGCGTTTGCTGTTTGGCTTTCTTCAAGCGCCCTCCGGACGGATGGAGCGCTTTTTTTAATCCAAGAAAGCAGCAACAACGTCAATGCCAACCGCACGAAAAGAAGCCGCGGTTCAAGAGTTGCGAGATCGGCTCGCCGGTGCGCAGAACTTGTTCTTGACCGACTTTGCGGGACTCACCGTTGAAGAAATCACGAAACTTCGCGGCGAGCTGCGCAAAGACGGCAGCACGTATGCCGTCGTCAAGAACACGCTCTTCAAGATCGCTGCAGGCGAGGAAATCGCCAAGCAGTTCGATGCGTATCTGGCCGGTCCGACCGGCATCGTTTTCGCAGGCACCGATCCGGTCGCGCCCGCGAAGGCAATCAAACAGTTCGCAGACGACAGCAAGAAGCTCGGGATCAAAGCTGCCTACATCGACGGCGTTCTCGTCGATAAAAAGCAGGTCGAGACCCTCGCCGCGCTGCCGCCGAAGATCGAACTCATCGCAAAACTCGTTGGTACGCTCGCGAACCCGCTGCGCGGTCTTGTCACCGTGCTCTCGGGCAATCAGAGCGGCCTGGTCCGCGCACTCAATGCCATCCGCGAGCAAAAAGAAGCCGCGGGTTCGAACGCTTAAGGAGATTCATCTATCATGGCAGTTGCCGAAGTCATCCAACAAATCGATAAACTCACCGTGCTCGAGCTCGCCGACCTCGTCAAGCAGCTCGAAGAAAAGTACGGCGTTAGCGCCGCAGCACCGGTTGCAATGGCTGCAGGCCCCGCCGCCGCCGCTGCAGCACCGGCCGCAGAGAAGACCGAATTCGACGTGATCCTGTCGGAAGCGGGACCGGAGAAGATCAAAGTCATCAAGGCCGTGCGCGAACTCACGAGCCTAGGCCTCACCGAGGCGAAGGCGTTCGTGGAGAGCGCGCCCAAGGCCGTCAAAGAAGGCGTCACCAAAGACGAAGCCGAGAGCGTCAAGAAGAAGCTCGAGGAAGCCGGCGCCAAGGTCGAGATCAAGTAGTCTCAACCTCGCGAGAAACAGCAACGGGGTCGCAGCGATGCGGCCCCGTTTTTATTTGTCTACGGCTTCCACACGAAGCGGCCGTTCTCGAAGGCGAGCTGATCGCTTGACGATGCACTGAGCCACCACTTGATGTCCGCTGTTCCGACCGTTGCAGAACCTTGGCCCGCTTTTTTAAAGACGGCCTTCAATTCGTAGGTGGTGTCGGTCTTGGGCAGCTTCAGGCTGATCCGGCCGCCGGGATCGACCCAGCCGCTTGCGACCTCGGTCAGGTGGAATGCCGGTGCGAACCGGTGATAGACGTAAACGTTCGCGCCGTTGTTCGTGGTGTTCTTGACCCTGTACGTGAACGATTGGTACGCGGCCAGTGCGACCGACGGCGCAAGCAGTGCGGCGACGAAGACCAGCGGTAAAAAACGACGGGGCATCCATCGCATGACGGGTACCTCCTATCTGGGAAAGGGCGTTTCTCAGGTCGCGACCAAAGTGCCTCGCATGAACCGCGAAAACATCATCATTTTCGTCATCATCTTGGCATTGGTTCTCTATCGTTCGGCCCGGCCGCAGCGCACGAGCGTCACGCGCATGTGGATCTACGCTAGCATCCTGATGGCGGTCGGCGGGCTCTTGCTCTATGAAAGTGTTGCTCTCTTCCGTCCGCCGGTGTGGGAGCTTGCGGCGGCGATCGTGCTCGGACTCGCTGCCGGGGTCCCGGTCGGCTTACTGCGTGGACACCACACGCAGGTTTCAGCCACCGACCGTCACGGGGTGATGCAGCTCGGTCCGTCGTGGCAGACGGCCCTGATCTACATCGCCGCATTTGGTGCGCGGTTCGCAATTCGCGCGGAATTGCCGCCAACGAGCACGATCGGCAACGTCGTCAGCGACGGACTGCTCTTCTTTGCGATCGGCGTTATCGGCGCGACGTACTATGCCGTCTATCAGAAGTACGAAGCCTTGGATCACGCCACACCTGTGACCTAGGCTATGGATCCGACCTCCGAACTGCGCGAGCGCGACGCGCTCCTGGAACGCATCGCTGCCCACGTCGATCGGCACGGCATCAGCAATGCAACGCTTGAATCGCTCGCGAGCGCGCTCGGGATTCGTGCTAACACCATCGAAGATTTCTTTCACACCAAGACCGAACTGATCGTGGCGCTGATCGCCCGTAATCGCATCAAGATGCGTGCCAAGTTCGCGAACCTCGACGCCTCGATGGAGCCCGGTGCGTTCCGGCGTGCGATGTGGGACTTTTACGTGGAAACGTCGAGCGCATCGCGCCTCTTCTTTGAAGTGTACGGGCTTGCGCTCTCCGACGAACAGTACGGTGAGTTTCTTCATGGCATCAACGATTGGCTCGGATTACTCAAGGAGTCGCTGACGCGCCGCGGCGTTTCGAACGAACGAGCCGAGGCGCTTGCGACCCTTACGCTCGCAGTCTATCGTGGTGCGATGATGGATCTGCTTGCGACGGGCGAGCGTCCGCGGGTCAATGCCGCGATGGAGGTGTGGCTCCAAGCGGCGACCTGGTTGACGGAGGCGTAGCCTTGCACCGGTAGATACTTGAAACAGTCGTTTCAAGTATGATAGGCTCGCGATATGACCCGAACGGTCGACCTTGAAAGCCGCGCCGCGCTGCTCGAGCGCGTGACCGGCTTCGTGCTCGAACACGGCTTCGCAAGTCTCTCGCTACGCCCGCTCGCGGAAGCGGTTGATTCGAGCCCGCGGATGCTGCTCTACCACTTCGGTTCGAAGGAAGATATGGTCACCACCGTGCTGCGCACAATTCGCAAGCGGCAACTTGCCGTATTCGACGAGTTGAGGCGCAGCGAACTTACGACGCCGGTTGCGCTCTGCAAAGCCGCGTGGTCATACATGAGCCAGCCGCAGGTGGGCCCGATGCTCAAGCTATTTTTCGAGACATATGCGCTCGCATTGCGTAAGCCCGAAGCCTTCCCGGGTTTTCTGGAAGGTGCCGTCGAGGACTGGCTGACCTTTCTTTCCGATCCAATCTGCAACAGTGGTGCAAGCCACGCAGAGGCGCGCGTCAGTGCCACAATAACCCTCGCGATGTTTCGCGGGTTCATGCTCGACTACGCCGCGACCGGCGATCACGAACGCATCGGACGTGCGATCGATCTGTGGAGTGAACTGTATGCTCAACAAACGTAGTGGCGCAATAACGTTCATCCTCGTAACCGTATTGCTCGACATGATTGCGCTGGGCATCATGGTGCCGGTCTTTCAACCGCTCGTGCTCAGTTTTACGCACGGAAATTACGCGAACGCTTCGTTGCTCTCCGGGGTGTTTGCAACGGTCTTTGCGATCGTGCAGTTCTTTGGTTCGCCGATTCTCGGGACGCTCTCGGATCGCGTTGGTCGACGGCCCATCGTGTTGCTCTCGAATTTCGGAACGGCCGTCGACTACGTCATTCTTGCCCTCGCTCCCAATCTCGCTTGGCTCTTCTTTGGGCGCGTGCTCTCCGGCGCCACGACGGCGAGCATCACCGTTGCTAGCGCCTACATAGCCGATGTCACGCCTGAAGATAAACGGGCCGGCGCGTACGGCATGATCAGTGCGGCGTTCGGTGTCGGCTTCGTGGTTGGGCCTGCAATCGGCGGATTGCTCGCCGTACACGGTCTGCGGCTGCCGTTCTGGGTCGCCGGAGCACTGAGTCTCATCAATTTTCTCTACGGCTTCTTTGTGCTGCCCGAGTCACTCGCTCCCGAACATCGCAATGCATTCTCATGGCAACGCGCCAACCCGTTGGGCGCGCTAAAGATGCTGCGCCGGCACGCCGAACTCGCCGGACTCGCGTCCTCGAATCTGATCGGATACATCGCGCACGAGGCGCTGCCGCAACTCTACGTGCTCTACACGATGCTCGTCTTTGCCTGGTCGATGAGCACGATCGGCCTTTCACTTGCCGTTGTCGGTATTGTTACGATTTTGGTCTCGGCGTTCCTCATTCAGCCGGTCGTCGATCGCATCGGCGAACGCCGCGCCGTGCTGCTGGGATTGCTGCTCGGGGCTGCGGGGTTCTGCATGTACGGCGGCAATCAGTTTCTGTTCTGGATCGCGATTCCGATCAACATGTTGTGGATGATTGCGGGCTCAGCATCGCAGGCGCTCATGACCCGGCGTGTTGGTAAGCATGAACAAGGCGAACTCCAAGGCGCGATCAACTTACTGCGCAGCGTTGGTATGTTGCTCGGCCCGGCGATCTTCACAGGAACCTTCGCGTATTCGATCAGCACGTCGCATGCATGGCGTGCGCCGAGCGCCGCGTGGTTCTTGGGCGGCGCGTTGCTCGTCCTCGCCGCAATTGTTGCGTGGAAGGCGACGAGCGCGAGTGACGACGTGCGCGGAAGCGTCGAGCGAACCGCCGTGCTCGAAGAAGCGCTGGTCGGCGATACGCCGGTCGCGGTAAAAGATAGCGAGCCCGTTGCCGTGCTCGCTATGCCCTCAACCTCGTTGAGACCTTAGTGTACGAGGAATCCGACCAAGAGCAAGGCCACGATGTTGAGCACCTTGATCATCGGATTGATCGCCGGGCCCGCCGTGTCTTTGTACGGATCACCGACGGTATCGCCGGTAACGGCAGCCTGGTGGGCAATCGATCCTTTCCCGCCCAGATGGCCGTCTTCGATGTATTTCTTGGCGTTGTCCCATGCGCCGCCGCCGGTCGTCATCGAGATTGCCAGGAACAGTCCGGTGACGATCGAGCCGACGAGAATGCCGCCCATCAGTTGCGCGCCGGTGTCACCCTTGAGCACGCCAAACACCGAGAGCAGCACGACCACGATCGGCACGCCGACCGGAATGAGCGCCGGGAGAATCATCTCCTTGAGTGCGCCGGCCGTAACGATGCTTACCGTCGAACCGTAGTCGGGCTTCGACGTTCCCGCCATGATGCCGGGGTTCTCGCGGAACTGACGGCGCACTTCCTCGACGACTTTGCCGGCCGCGCGCCCAACTGCTTCCATCGCAAGCGACGCGAAGAGATAGGGTAGCAAGCCGCCGATGAACAGGCCGGAGAGCACGTAGGGATTACCGATCGCAAAGAGATTGGTCGTCGCCGTTGCGCAATCGGCGGCGGCAGCCGCGCCGCACTTGGCTTTGATCAGCTCTTGCAAGAACGACGCGAAGAGCACGACCGCCGCGAGCGCCGCGGATCCGATCGCGTAACCTTTGGTCACGGCCTTTGTCGTGTTGCCGACCGCGTCGAGCGGATCGGTGACGTTGCGCACGTCTTCGGGCATCTCAGCCATCTCGGCGATACCACCCGCGTTATCCGTGATCGGACCGAACGAGTCGATCGCGACGACGATACCAGCGAGTGAGAGCATGGCCATTACCGCAATGCCGACGCCGTAGACGCCTGCGAGGCTGTAGCTGGTCAGGATGCCGAGCACGATCACGATCGCCGGCAGCGCCGTGCCCTGCATCGAGACGGCAAGGCCAGCGATGATGTTGGTCGCGTGTCCGGTAGCCGAGGCTTCCGCGATGTGGCGCACCGGCGAGAACTGCGTACCGGTGTAGTACTCGGTGATCACCGTGATCAAGCCGGTGATAACTACACCGACGAGCGCGCAGAAAAAGACGCTGTTGGCGCTGATCACGCTCGAACCGCCGAACTCTTGCTGCGAAACGAACCAGAAGCCGACAAGTGCGAGCACGCCCGCGACGATCATGCCGTTGTAGAGCGAGCCCATGATGCGGTTCTTCGAAACTTTGCCCAGCCCAACGACCCACGAGCCGACGATCGAGGCTACAATCGAAACCGCACCGAGGACGAGCGGGAACGTCACCGCGCCGGGAACTTTATCACCGAAGATGAGATTGCCGAGCAACATTGCCGCGACGGTCGTGACGCAATAGGTTTCGAAGAGGTCGGCGGCCATGCCGGCGCAGTCGCCGACGTTGTCGCCGACATTGTCAGCGATGACCGCGGGGTTGCGCGGGTCATCTTCCGGAATGCCTGCTTCCACTTTACCGACCAGGTCGGCGCCAACGTCAGCGGCCTTGGTGTAGATACCACCGCCCAGACGCGCGAAGACCGAGATCAGCGAACATCCAAAAGCGAGGCCCACCATTGCAGCGAGCGTGCGCGTGGTGTCACCGGCATTGACGTTTTGGAGAAACCAATAATAGCCGGAGACTGCCGAGAGCCCCAGCCCAACGACGAGCATGCCGGTAACGGTGCCGCCACGGAACGCAACGTTGAGCGCCGGGCCGAGACCTTTGCGCGCCGCCTCAGCCGTACGCACGTTGGCGCGCACCGAGACGATCATGCCGATAAAACCGGCGGCGCCCGAAAGTATCGCGCCGATCAAAAAGCCGAGCGCCGACTCCCAACCTAGCGGCGGGGCGATAAAGATAAGGATCGCCAGGACGATTGCAACGATCCCAATCGTCCAGTACTGGCGCTTGAGGAAGGCCATCGCGCCCTCTTGGATCGCCGCGGCGATCTCTTTCATGCGGGCGTTGCCGTCCGGTTGGCCGAGCACCCAGAAAGTGAGCGCGATGCCATACAGCACCGCCAGCGCACCACCGATAAGCCCGGCCCAAATCGCGTATTGTGCCGTCATGTACTAATAGGTCCTTGAGGAAGCAGCAGTGCGGCGCCCGAGGGGCGCCGCTTGATCTAGCCGGGTACTGCGATTGTGGAGCGTAGTCCTTGTGGCACAGGACGGCCCTGCCGAATCCCGAAGGCATCGCGCGCTTGCTGAATCGGATATACCTGCGGCTTTTTATCCTGATCCTCGCTCCCGTGCTCCTTGCCCCGGGGCGCTCGGCGTCGTTTTCGCTCAAGCCGGATTCCGTGACGATCGACGCGCATGCGCGCGTCGCTGAATTCGAATTCTCCAGCCTGAGCGCGCGTCCGACCGTTTTTGAGGTCGAGGTCGATGCCGCCAAGAAATTCATTGTTGTTCCGTCGGTGTTTCTGGTTGAGCCGCACGCGACGCAAACGTTTCGCATTGCCCTGCGCACGTTCGCATTGCCGGCAAGCGAAGAGAGCTACAAAGTCTCCGTGATCGAGGTCGTTCCCGATACTGCGACGCCGCCTCCCTCCGCGCGCCGGTATACTGCGACGCTCGTTCTTACGCCGCCTTCGCCAAAGCCGTGAAGTATGTCATTGTCCTGCTCTGGGCTTTGTGGCTATGCGCAGCGCCGGTCTTAGCCGTCGAAACCGTCGAAGATACTTTTACCAACAAATACCATATCGAGCACTACCGCGTCGTGATCAATGACGTCGTATTCTCAACCGATGCTGCGATCTATCTCAGCGACGACGAGATCTTGTACGTCTCAGACACCGATCTCGACGCGTGGACGCTCAAACGTCCGCGCGATGCAACCTTTGAACGAGGCGGTCATCGTTACTATGGCTTGCAGACAGATTTGAATTTGGCCGCGTCATTCAATAAGCAAGACCATACGCTCGAGATCGTAGCACCGAGTTCGGCCTTCCGCGGCGAGCCTGAAGACCGCAAGCCACCCCCGCCGACAACAGCCGGACGCGGCGCCTTTTTCAACTACAATCTCAACGAGGCAAACCAGGCCTACGATTTCTATGCGGTGAGCCAAGGCGGCATCTATCAGCTGAAGTATCAAAGCACGACGGGTACCGAGTTCCGGTTCTATCGCTCGTTGCTGCGGTGGTTTCAACTCGATTCGGCGACACACCGCGCGATTTCCATCGGCGACGGGAACACGAACGGCGGCTGGATCGGCTCGAGCATCCCGTTCGCGGGCGTGCGTTACGCCACCGACTATACGAGCGATCCAACCTACGTCTCGCGTGGTGCACCGTCGGTCTCGGGGTTCGCCACTGCACCTTCGCTGCTCGAGGTGTATATCAACAACGTCCTCCAGATCCAGCGATACGTTCCCGAAGGTCCGTTCACTGTGGACGGCCTTCCGACATCGGCGGCAAACTCCAATGTCGTCATGGTTCTCACCGATCAAAAAGGCGTCAAGACGACTCAAGAAGCGCGCCCTCTCTACAATCCGACATTTCTCGGGCGCGGCTTCTCGGAGTTCCGCATCGACAGCGGCATCGCGACCCAAAACGTCAATCAGCCAACGCAATATTATCGCGGCTTTGTTACCCAAGCGGACGTTCGCTACGGTCTCACCGACACGATCAGCGCGGTCGTGCTCGGCGAGACGATCAACAGCAAAAACTTTGCCGACGTCGGAGCCGATTTCTTGCTCGCCAAGGACAATACGTTCGGCTTTCGTGTCGGTACGGGCAACTACCGTCGAGCGAGCGAATATCGCTTCAATCTGCAGAGCGGAGCGGTGACGTTTACCGAGGACTACGCGCTCAATTCGCAGACCACGCTCGCGGTGAGCGGCGATGACTTCGACAACACGATCCAAAACCTCACCGAGCAAAGCAATCTGAACTTCCCAATTGGTGAGAAATGGACGTTTCAGGTTGCTCTCAGCCGCAGCCGCTCGAACCAGGGAACCGATTCCTCGAACGTCTCGGGCACGGCGAGCACGAGCATCGGGAAGTTCAACCTCTCGCTGACGCCGATGTACAATTTTATCACGCGCAAATATAGCGCCAACGCCAACGTGAGCGTAAATCTCGATTCCGCACACTCGCTGAGCGCCACAAGTGCGGTTGATGAATCGGGACAGGCAACGGGAGCGGTCACGTGGAGAAAATCTCCGGTGGATCCCGACGATCCCATCACGATGAGCGTCAAGTACTCAGCGGCCCAAACCCAGGACAAAGAATTCTTTATCGAAGATAATATGCCGTGGGCGGTCGCGAGCTTCAACTATCAGCAACAGTTTGGCCGCAACATCTACAATCCGCAACTTTTGGGCGCACTCGCGCTCGTTGGTGGAAAAGTCTACGCGCTAAAAACGATAGGCGAGGGCGAATCGTTCGGCCTCCTGCAGGTTCCCGGCGCGAGCAACGCCCGCGTAAAAGTGAACGGATCCGATGCCGGCACAACCAACGGGCAGGGCTGGCTGTTCCTGCGCGGGCTTCAGCCTTATCGTGAGAACACCATCGACGTCAACCCGGCGGATCTCCCAATTTACTACAACCTCGAAGATCCGCTCGACGTCGTGCCGCGCAAGTCGGCGCCGATTCGCGTGACCAACCTCGTAACTTCGCGGGGCGGGTTCACATTCGAGGCGCTCGACGCACGCGGCGTACCGCTTGCCGCGGCAAGTCTGATCACTTCGGAAGGGAAACGGTATCCGGTCGGATATGGCGGCCGGGTCTACGTCGGCGGCATGGCGCCGGGAACTGCGCTCTTTCATGGCGTTGCCCTTGAGAAGTCCTGCGCGATTGAGATCGTCGTGCCGAAGGACACAACGACGATCCCGGACTTAGGGCCTAAGACTTGTCTTTGAAGCGCGCAGCCGACTCGGCTATCTCGCGTCGCGCCGCTTGCGCGTCTTGCCAATCGCCGACGCGCGTTTCCTTGCCTTCGAGCAGTTTATACGTGGCGAAGAAGTGCGAGATCTTGCGCAATTGGTGCGGGAAGATCTGCGTGTAGTTGTGCACTTCGTCGAAGTTTGGCTCGCCCAGCGGAACGGCGAGAATCTTGTCGTCTTGCTTGTCGCCGTCGACCATCTCTAGCAGCCCAATCGGCCTTGCGGCGACCAAACACCCGGGGAACGTCGGCTCGATGGCGAGCACGAGGATGTCGAGCGGATCGCCGTCAAGAGCGAGCGTCTGCGGCGCGAAACCGTAGTCACCAGGATAGTGGATCGAGGAATGCAGCGCTCGGTCGAGGCGAAAGATGTCGAGCTGCTTGTCGTACTCGTACTTGTTGCGCGACCCTTCCGGAATCTCCACCACGACATTGATTTCGTCGGGCTGACGGTCGCCAAGCGGCAATAGTAAATAATTACGGGGATCCGGAAGGCTCATGATGGCGCAGGTTGTTCGATTTACAAATATAAAGGACCTCGATAGGTGGAAGACGTCGAATTTCTCGTGATTGGAGCCGGGCCGGCGGGCGCCACTGCAGCGCGCGAAGCGGCGCGCAGCGGTGTCGAAACCCTGGTGCTGGAAAAGGACGCGGTTGTCGGCGCGAAACGTGTCTGCGCTGCGGGCCTGCGTCCGGGTTTCTGCCGTACCTTCGATCTGCCGCGCTCACTCGTGCATTTCGACACACCGCGCCTTGCGCTCTTTGATGCACGCGGCCGCGAACACGAAGTCTACTTTGGACCGGGACACACGACGACGCGTGAAGAGCTCGACGGCGAAATCGCGCGTCTTGCGGCGAATGAAGGCGCGGTCATCCGGACCCAGTCGCTGTGGCGTTCATTCGAACGTGACGAGCCGGACTGCGTTGTCGAGTATGCCGACGTGCACGGTGGGCAACGGCGACGCGTGCGCGCGCGCAACGTGTTCTTCGCGCAAGGCGCAACGGCACGCTTCGATCGGCTATTTGCGGATGCGCGCTGGAACCAAGGACTGATGACGACGTTGCAGTACCGCGTCTACCTCGATCGGCCCGCCGCTCCCATCGCCTACCAAACGCTGGAACTTCATTACTATGCCGCCCACGACGGGCGTCAGATCGTCGCCTGGATGTTTCCAAAACGCGATCACTTGGCGATTGGACTCGGGCTCGTGGGGAAGCTTCAAGGATCTCGCTTGCGCGAAGAACTCGACGCGTTTGCGCAGCGCGTGGGTGCCCGGCTCTACCCGCATGCCAATGTTAACCACGTTAAGGAAGAAGGGCATCTGCTCTACGGTGGTTGGCCGCGCGCGCAGTTTGCCGCGCAAACAGCAATGATCGGCGGTACGGCGGCAGGGCTCGTCGACGCAACCAACGGCGAAGGGATTTTCGAAGCAGCGATGAGCGGACGTCTCGCGGCGGCCGCAGTGAGAGAGAATCGCTCGCGGCCCGAACGCGCCGCGGCGCAGTATGCCGCACAACTCCGCGCGCGGTTTGGGCGACGCCTCGAGCATCGCGTGCGGCTGATGCGCTATCTGGAGGCGCGGCCGGCACGCTACGGCGTGCTTTTCGAGCAACTCGCCCGCACCCCGCGCTTTGCAAATGCTTTGCAGAAGGAGGACCACGAACGGTCGCCGCTCGACCGACTGGTGCTCTCCTTCAACGCACTGCGGTTTGCGACGCGGGCCTCGTTCGGATAGTCGTCGAAGCGGCATAGCACGGATTTTATCGCGTGTCGACTATTGTTATATCGGAACACGAATTTCAGGCGTTGCGCGATTTGATTCGCGAACGCTTTGGGATTTTCTATGACGACACGAAGCAGTTTCTGCTGCAGAGCCGTTTGCAAACGCGACTGCTCAAGGTCCGTGTCTCCGACTTCGCTGCCTACCATCGATACCTCGTGGCTTCGCTCGATCGCGAAGGTGAGTGGTCGGAACTCGCCTCGGTCCTCTCTAACAACGAAACGTACTTCTTTCGCGAGCGCGCGCAATTGGACGTGATTGCGACCGAGGTACTGCAAGAGGCGCAACACGCGGGCACACCGCTGCGTATCTGGTCGTCGGCGTGCTCGACCGGCGAAGAGCCGTATACGATCGGAATGCTATTGCACCAGACGCACCGTATTGCAGCGTCGAACCTTGTTCTGCGGGCGACCGATCTTTCGCCGCGCGCGCTCGAACGGGCTGCCACCGGTTTCTATCGGGAGCTTTCCTTTCGCGCGACGCCGCCGGAGATGGTGCAGCGTTACTTTCGCCCGTTTGAGGGCGGCTTTTTCATTAACGACGAGATCAAGCGGATGGTGGAATTCTCGCGCATCAATCTGATGGATGCGCATGCCGTCGCGGCGATGGGTACGTTCGATGCGATCCTCTGTCGCAACGTGTTGATCTACTTCGAGAAACCGACGCAGAAACGCGTGGTCGAGGCCTTTGCAGAGGCGCTGCGCCCGGGCGGCTTTCTCTTCTTGGGTCATGCCGAATCGATCATGCGCGTGACCGACAAGTACGAGCCGGTCGTAACGCCGAAAGCCATATACTACCGACGGAAGTGATGAATGGTCACTAAACATGTCACAGATTAGTGTACTCGTGGTCGACGACTCGGCATTCATGCGCCGAGCGATCGCCACGATGATCGAACAGGAACCCGATCTTCGGGTCGTTGCCACCGCACGCAGCGGCGAAGAAGCGATCACGAAAGCGCTGCAGATGAATCCCGACGTGATCACGATGGACGTCGAGATGCCGGGCATGGGCGGCCTGGAGGCCGTCCGCCAGATCGTCGCCGATCACCGCATTCCGATCATCATGTGCAGCTCGCTCACGCGCGAAGGAGCTGAGACAACCTTCCGGGCGCTCGAGCTGGGCGCGGTCGATTTTATCTCGAAGCCGGATGCTGCCTACGTCAACATCACCGACGTTGCCCGCGATTTGATCGCGAAGATCCGCGCGGTTTCGCGCCGCGGCGCACAACCCGCGCAGCCGATCGTGCACGCGCCGCCGCCGATCGAGCAGGCGCAGCGGATTGCGCCACCGGTCGCCCCAGCCCCGCGTTTTTCACTCACCTCGCGCTACGAAATGGTGGCGATCGGCACGTCGACCGGAGGCCCGGTTGCCCTCTCGCGCGTCGTGCCGATGCTTCCTCGGAACTTTCCGCTGCCCGTCCTGATCGTGCAACACATGCCGATGGGCTTTACCCGACCCCTCGCCGACCGCCTCAACGCCGTCAGCAAGCTTGCCGTGCACGAGGCCGTCAACGGGATGATCCTCGAGGCGGGCACGGCGCTGGTCGTCCCAAGCGGAAAGCAGGTTGACTTGCGGCGCCGCGGCCCCGGCGAGACCGAGGTGCGACTGGTCGACGATGACGGCTCCTCGCTGCACGTTCCCAGCGTCGATCACATGACCTCGCAGGTCGCGCAAGCCTACGGCAAGGCGGCAATCGGCGTGATTCTCACCGGCATGGGCAACGACGGCGTGCGCGGTTTACGAGAACTTAAAGAACGTGGCGGCTACGTGCTGGGCCAAGACGAGGCCACATGCGTCGTCTATGGAATGCCGCGCGCGGCTGCGAAGGAGGGCCTGGTTGACCGCGAAGTACCACTCGATGAGATTTCGCCGACGCTGATAAATCTTGCAGGTGTGGCGAAGTCTTAATCTGCTTGAAGCAGAACACTGACGAAGAATAGACGGAACGCTGACGAAGCCCGGTAGGAGGGTCATGGAGGATTCTGAATACGGACTGCGGACGCGCAAAGCGCGCGCCCTTGGGGTTGCATGAAGCTGAACCGTAGTCCGCGTGCCTACGTCATCGGCGGCGTCGAACTCTCGCGAGAAGAGATCGTTCACAAGTATTTGCACTTGGTGAAATACGTGGCCGGTCGAATCTCGGTAAACCTCCCGCCGAACGTTGAGATCAACGATCTCATCAACGACGGGATTTTAGGTTTGATCGACGCCATCGAAAAATACGACGACGCACGTGGTGTGAAGTTCGAGACCTACGCAATCACTCGTATCAACGGGGCGATTCTTGACGCCCTGCGTTCGCTCGACTGGGTGCCGCGCGCAGTGCGCCAGCGTGCTCGCGAGTTGGAACGCACCTACCAAGAACTCGAGGTCGAACTCGGCCGTGCGCCGAGCGAGGCCGAAGTCGGTCAACGCTTGGGCCTTTCTAAAAAAGAGCTCGACCAGTTGATTCAGCGCGTACGCGGCACCGCAGTGCTTTCACTCGAAGAGTTTCTTCCCAACGAAAAGGGCTACGAGATACCGCTGGTCGACACGCTCCGCGACGACGACAACGACGTGATGAGCGAGGTCGAGTCGCGTGAGGTTCACGCCGAGCTCGTGCGCGCCGTCGAAAACCTTCCACCGCAAGAGCGTACGGTCATCACGCTCTACTACTTCGAGGGCCAGACGCTCAAGGAGATCAAGGGCGCACTGGGCGTTTCCGAATCGCGGGTTTCGCAGATCCACGCCCAAGCCGTGATCCACCTGCGCCAGCGCCTGCGCGAGCTGCGCAACGACCTCGGCTATCGTGATGACGACCCGACGATCAAACAGAAGTATTTGCGGCGGCCGCCCACGACCGGCGTGGAACCTGCCGTCGAAGGTAAAGAAAATAAAGTAGAACGGACGCTGCGAGGGGAAATACCCGACCATGGCGATTCGTCCCGCGGATCTGCAACTGGCGTACCTGGCCGCCCCGCAAAACGCGGCCCAGGTTAGCGCTGCGCAGCAAGCCGCAACAAACGCCCAGGCAGCCGCTCAGGCCGCCTTCGCCGCGCAAGTACAAGAGCGCGAAGAGATGGTCAAAGAGACTGAGCACGCCGAACGCACCGGCCTTCGCACTAATCCCGACGGCAGCAACGGCGGCAAGTATACGCCGGAAGGCCGTCGCCAACAGCCGCACGGCGACGACGAATCGGCGGAAAATGCGCCGCTTGAATTGTCCGGCGAAGGCGAACACTTCATCGATTTCACCGCTTAGAGCCTGACGAATGTCCGGCCTCGATCCGCTCGCTGCACTCGCTGCTCAAGCGGTCGCGAATGCGCAGGCCGCGATGGACGAGGCCGTGCTCAGCCTCAACCTCGGCGATGCGGCGGTACTCCAAGCTCAGGTCAACGTTGGCGAGGTAATCGCTGCCACGGTGTTGCCGCCGCAGGGCGGCACCGATTTGCTCTCGTTTCTTGGCCAAACGGTTACGGCGCAAATTCCGCCCGGGATCCATCCCGGTGAAACGCTGCTCTTACAGGTGACGGGATTTACGAACTCGGCGGTGATCGTAAAAAATCTCGGTACGCTCGATCCGAATAATCCAATACCGACCGTGAACGTCGAGCTGCCGGCGCCGGCGCCGGGGGCGCCGCAGAGCGCCGTGCTAACGACGACGATTCCGCCGGCGACGACGAACGCGTCGTCCCCGCCGTCATCGCCGGCATCGCAGCCCGCCGCAGCACCACTCCCGACGACGTCAACGCCGGCGGCAGCAGCACCGCCGGCGCCACCGGTGTATGTTGCGCCGCCACGCGAAGTGTTCGTTGCTGCCTCCGTCCGTCCAAACGCGCCGGCTGAGCGTGCCGAGCAGACCGTTGCGCAGGTCGTGGCGCAGATCGAAGACGAGGCTGCGAACGCCGGGAGCGACGTCGAGGCGCGGCTCGCGCTCAGCCGCGCAAGCGCACCTCCTCCGCCACCGCAAGTACCAACCGCACCGCAAGCGCCCGCGTCACCGCCGGCTGCTACAGCAGCGACTCCCCCCGCGCGCATCATCCCGCAAACGTTTCCGGTGGCCCCGCCGATCGTGCGTCCCGCAGCGACGGCCGCGCCTCCCGAGCTCGTGCAAGCGGCACAACCGCGCGTTGCGGATGCGCAGAGCGCATTGCTTACGCGCTTGCGCGTGCCCATCACGCCGGTGACGCTCGCCGCGGCTCGGACCATAACCACGGCAACCCAGAACGTTAGCGCGACCTACGACCAGCTCGAGACTGCCCTTGCAAAACTCGCGCCTGAAGAGAGCGGTGCGTTACGCTCGATGCTCGCGTTCGTCGCACGCTTCGATCTGCGCAACGTGCGCGCGCTACCGGAGCAGATCGCGACTTTCGTGTCCGACGTGCTCGACGGCGCCGAGGCGAAGCTCGTGCAAGCGGTCAGCGCATGGAACGACTTGCTGGAGATGCCACCGCTTCCGGGGCCAACGACGGACGCGCAAGCGCAAGCGGGGACGCAACCACTGCCGCCGGGGCAACTCCAGCCGCCGGTGACGCAACCGCCGCAGCCGCCGGCCACGCAAGCGCCCGTAGCGGCGCAGCAATCGCCGGCAAACGTCGCGTCCGTCGCCGCGCAAGCCGCCGAACGCGGCGCAGCGCTGGAGTACGACGTAAAAGCGGCGATCCTCGCGATGATCGCCTCACCGACCGCCGCCAATTCTCCGGCGATCGCGGGCGCGCTGCGCGACGCGCTCACCGCTACGACCGCGCTACAGCTCAATGTCCTCAATGCACAGGCGAGCGACACGCACGCGATCACCATTCCGTTGCCCGCGTACTTCTATGACGGTGGACAGCCGGCGTCGCTGCGGATCTCGCGCGACGCACCCAATACCAAGAACAAACTCGACGCCGACAATTTCCACATCGCGTTCGTGCTCGACACGAAGTCGCTCGGAACCGTAGCAATCGACGTGCAGACCGTTGGCCGCGCGGTAAGCATTGACGTCAAAACACAAGCGACGCCGGCGGCCGATCGTTTTCGTTCGACGCTCGGCGATCTGCGCTCTCGTCTCGAACAAATGCGCTATCGTGTGGCTGCAATTGGCGCAGACATTGCTCCGCCGCGGGGCGAGCAGACGCCGATTGCGCAAGCGCCCGTAGCGCCCGAGCGCAAGTCGTTCTGGGATATGCGCGCATGAGCCGATTCTTCGATTTTCGAAAATCGGTATTCAAACGTCCGGCTGCGGCTGCGCTGCAGTGGGATCCCCTCTCTTCCGAGCCGCCTGAGGTCCTTGCCGTGGGTCGTGGCGTGACCGCCGAGACGATCCTGCGGATCGCCAAAGAGCGCGGCATTCCAATCTACGAGGACCCAGGATTGGTTGAAGCGCTCGCGCGCCTCAACGTCAGCGATTTCATTCCACGCGAGCTCTACGCGGTCGTGGCAGAAGTGCTCGCCTACGTCTATCGCGTCGATCAAACGTTCCGCGAGCGTGCCGAGTAGTGGCCTGGACGAAAGCCTGGTTATCGAAAACGATGCGCGATCACAAGGACTGGATTCGCGAGGTGCGCGCTACCAAGATGGGCGGGCATCTCGAAATGCACATCTCTGGACGGCTGTTTACCGTCGAATTCGTCGACGGGGTGGAACCAACGCGATACGTGATCGACCGGGAGCGTTGTTTCGACGAGCGCAAGATGCGCGTCGATGACACACTATTTGCGCAGATCGTTGCTGCCCTGAAGATGGCGGTTCACGATTGCTTCGACGGGACGGTGCACGCATATTCGCCCTCGGCGGCGGTCTTCGAGATTCACTTCGCACCCGGACATGAGCCGTTTGGCGCGGGCCGTCGCGTTTTTATCGAGGGGCGCCTCGCCGACATAATGCGCGACGACATCGGCAAGTCCAACGTGACCTTCGACTATCCGGTCCGCGTCGACGGCGCCGCTCCGCAATGGGTAAAGATGGAGGCTTCCACGATCGTCGGGCTCGAACCGGTCGCATAGTGTCGACGCTGCGGTTGCTGCACGGTGCGACCAACGGAAGCGTCTTGATCGAAGGCGAGCGGATCGCGCGTATCGGTGACATCGCAACCTTCGATGTCCCCGACGACACGCAAACCATCGACTGCTCCGGCGCAACGATCGTTCCCGGTTTGTGGAACACGCACGTGCATTTCTTCGAACGGAAGTGGGCCGGCGCGGATGCGCTTGCGCCCGACGAGCTTACGGAGCAACTCGAGGATTTCACACGCTACGGCTTTACAACGGTGTTCGACCTTTCGTCATCGCTTGTAAACACGCAGGCGCTGCGCGATCGTATCTCGCGCGGTGAGGTTGCGGGGCCGCACATTCGCTCGACCGGCGAAGGCCTCGTCGCGCCCGGTGCGCTACCGCCCCCGATGGTTATGACGGTCATGGGTGTGATGAATACGCCACTGCCGGAGGTTGGCGATGTGCAGACCGCGCGGCGAGAAGCGCGCAAGCTGCTCGATGCCGGCGCCGACGCAATCAAGGTGTTTCTGTCGTCGAACTCCGGAGCCGTGGTGATTGATGCCGGCGTACTGCAGGCGATCGTCGATGAAACGCATCGGCGTGAGAAGAAGGTCTTCGTGCATCCCAACACTCCGCAGGACGTGAAGCTCGCCTTGCGCGCGGGCGTGGATGTCCTCGCGCACACGACGCCGCGTGGCGCATGGGACGATGAGATTTTGCACGCGGCGCGCGAAGGGCGCACCGCGCTGATTCCGACGCTCGCGTTGTGGCAGCACGCGATGCGCCACGATCGGCGCCCGGTGCAGCAGCAAACCGTTGCAAACGCGGTCGCACAGCTGCGCGCCTGGCGCGAAGCCGGCGGAATCGTGCTCTTCGGCACGGACTATGGGGTGGTCGATGCCGACCCGTTGCCCGAATACGCGCTGATGGGCGAGGCCGGCATGGACGAGGCTGCGATTCTCGCGTCGATGACGAGCGCACCGGCCGCGTTTTTCGGCGACACGGATCGCGGCCGAATCGCCGAAGGGCTCGTCGCCGACCTCGCCGTGGTCGACGCGCCGCTCGGCCCGGCCCGGCTAACCATCTGCAATGGGGAGATACGAACAGGAGTTCGATGCTTGCCTCGGGAAGGGAGGGTTCCGTGAGCTGGTTTCAACAACTCCGGGCGTCACTGGGCAAGGCCCGCGACACATTTTCCGCGGTGCAGAACCTCGGCCGCGCGCGCAAGCCGCTGACCGACGAGTTCTGGGAAGACCTGGAAGACCTGCTCATCATGGGCGACTTCGGCGTTCCGACGACCGTGAAAATCATCGGCGGTCTGAAGCTGGTCGCAAAGCAAGAAGCCTGGGCCACCACCGATCAAGCCGTCGCGCGTTTTCATCGCGACGTCGAACGCTTTCTCACGCTACCCGACGCACAGTTGCAGCTCGACGGCAAGGTGCCGTCGCTGGTTCTTGTCGTGGGTGTGAACGGGAGCGGTAAGACGACGACGATCGGCAAACTCGCAACGCGCTTGCATGGTGAAGGCAAACGCGTGTTGCTGGTTGCCGGCGACACGTTCCGCGCGGCTGCCGCCGAACAACTCGAGATTTGGGCGGACCGCTCGAAGAGCGACATCGTGCGCGGCGCCGAGGGCGCCGATCCCGCATCGGTGATCTTTGACGGCATCAAAGCCGGCAAAGCGCGCGGCGTCGATGTGATCCTGGTCGATACCGCCGGCCGGCTGCAGACCAAGACCAACTTGATGGAAGAGCTGAAGAAGGTTCGGCGCGTGATCGAGCGCGAGCTGGGCCGCCCGCCCGACGAGACGCTCCTCGTGCTCGACGGCACGACGGGCCAGAACGCGATCTCGCAAGCGCGCCTCTTTAATGAAGCGACGCAGCTCACCGGTGTGGTGGTGACCAAGCTCGACTCGACCGCGAAGGGCGGCGTGCTGGTCGCCATCGTCGATACGCTCGAGATTCCGATCAAATTCATCGGCCTCGGCGAGAGCGCAGATGCGCTGCGTCCCTTCGTCGCCTCCGAATTCACGCAAGCCCTTTTCGACGATGCACCCGATTCCGTAAAAGTGTAGTGCCATACCCTTGTCACGCGGCCGTGAGAGCGTGATCGCATGATCGTTACAATGGAGAGAAAGAAAACAATGGCAGCGCAAGACGAACGAGGGATCGCCCTCAACAATGCCCTCGCCCAAATCGAGCGGCAATTCGGCAAAGGCTCGATCATGAAGATGGGCGACTTCCAGGAACGCATGGCGTTCGAGGTCGTGCCCAGCGGATCGATTGCGCTCGATCTCGCACTCGGCGTCGGCGGATATCCGCGTGGACGCATCGTCGAGATCTACGGCCCTGAATCGAGCGGTAAAACGACGCTCGCGCTGCACGCGATCGCCGAAGCGCAAAAGAACGGCGGTACGGCGGCATTCATCGACGTCGAGCACGCGCTCGATCCAAATTACGCCGCCGCGCTCGGTGTCGATCTCGACAATTTGCTTGTCTCTCAGCCCGATACCGGCGAACAGGCGCTCGAGATCGCCGAGATGCTCACGCGCAGCAACGCCGTCGACGTGATCGTCGTCGACTCGGTCGCGGCGCTGGTTACCAAAGCTGAACTCGAGGGCGACATGGGCGATGCGCACGTCGGTCTGCAGGCTCGCCTGATGTCGCAAGCGCTGCGCAAGCTCACCGCCGCAATTTCGCGCAGCAAAGCCGTGATGATCTTCATCAACCAGTTGCGTGAGAAGGTCGGCGTGATGTTCGGGAGTCCCGAAACCACCTCGGGCGGCCGTGCACTCAAATTCTACGCGTCGATCCGTGTCGACGTGCGCAAGCTCGAACAGATCAAAGTGGGCCAAGACGTCGTCGGCTCACGCACGCGCGCTAAAGTCGTCAAGAACAAAGTAGCGCCCCCGTTCCGCCAGGCTGAATTCGATATCACCTACGGTCGCGGGATCTCGAAGATGGGCTCGATCCTCGACGTTGCGCTCGAGCAGAACATCGTCGGCAAGAGCGGTTCGTGGTACACCTATGGCGAGCAACGTATCGGACAAGGCCGAGAGAACGCGAAGTCGTTCCTCGAAGAGCATCTCGATATGGCAAGCGAGATCGAAGCGAAGATCCGCGAAGCACTTGCGGGAGCCGTCTCAAAGAATGGGCACAGCAGCGGCGCCGTCGTGACGATCACCTCCGAGGAGTAGTCCTTGGTCCTTCGACAGGCTCAGGATGACAAATTGCTATAGTTATGCGCTCGGGTTGTTGGCGCGACAGAGACTGACGCAGGCGCAACTGTGGGAGCGCCTCGCGCGCAAAGGCTACGACGACGACACCATCACCGGTGTCGTCGCTCGTTGCAAAGCTGAACGCTTTCTGGACGACCGGCTCTACGCACAACTCTACGTCGAGCGCAAGCGCAAGGCGCTCGGCGACGTACGACTGATCGGCGAACTCGTGCGCAAAGGCATCGACCGCGACGAGGCCCAGGCCGCCGTCTATGCGCTCGAAGAAGACGAGCGTTTGCGCTGCGTTCGCGCGCTCGATCAACTTCTTCGCGGCGCCGCACCGAGCTATCCGCATGCTGCACGGCGGCTTGAACGGCTCGGCTTCGCTGCCTCCACGATCTATGCAGTGCTGCGCGAACACGCGGCGGGCACGGTGTCCCTGTAAGAGGGTCTCGGGGCACTGGTCAGCATATGGCCGCTCCGACGATCGTCGTCGCCGAAGACGACTGCGCAATTCGCGATCTGCTCGCGCACCATCTGGAACGTGAGGGTTTTAGCGTTGTCGCCGTCGCCGACGGACACGCCGCGTTGCGCAGCGCCCGTCACGCCGCGGATCTGATCATTCTCGACATCGGATTGCCGGGCGTCGATGGATTTGATGTGGTGCGCACGCTGCGTCGCGAGGAGCGGGGCGTTCCGATCCTCATGCTCACCGCGCGCATCGACGAAGTCGATCGTGTCGTTGGATTCGAGCTTGGTGCCGACGACTACGTCACGAAGCCGTTCTCGCCGCGTGAAGTTGTCGCTCGGGTGCGTGCGGTGCTCCGCCGCTGCGGCCGCTCGATCGAAGCAGCGCCGGCGGCACTGCGTTTTGGACGTCTCGAGATCGACGAAGCCGCACGCGAAGCGCGGGTCGATGGGAACGACGTTCGTCTCAAGCCGCGCGAATTCGCGCTCTTGCTCGAGCTTGCGGTAAACGTCGGCATCGCACTCTCGCGCGAGCGTCTGCTCGAACGCGTGTGGGGCTTCGACTTCGACGGCGATGAGCGTACGGTCGACGTGCATGTGCGGCGCCTTCGGGCAAAGATCGAAGAAGATGCCGGCCTGGCGCCGATCGTGCAGACGATTCACGGGTACGGATACAAGTTCGTCCGTCCATGAGCGTGCGCGAGCGTTCCATCTATTCGCTTGCGCAACTCGTTCCGCTGCTGGTTGCCGGGCTCGAGCTACGTGGTGACGTCCCGCTTTTGGTCCTGCGCCTGCCCCACGCGCGGAAACTGGAGCGCGAAATGGTCAGCGCCTTCGCGCGGGCCGCTCAAGACGTCGTGCGTGAAGGCGATCGCCTCGCCCACGAACCTGGGAGCGACTGGTTTGCGATCGCGATGCTCTCCCCGGCCCGCGACGGCACGACCGCGCTGACCTTGGACGCGCGTTCCGCGCTCGAGCGCATCTCGGCAACGATGTCACTCGTAACCGGGCGGCGGATGGAGACGGGATGGTGGCCCCTTACCGGCCGCAGCGACGTCGAGGCGTTCGAGGGAACGATCGAGCGCGCGCTCGAACGCGGCGCGCGCGAACGCGAACGCTATGAGTTCTTAGCCACCGTCGGGCACGAGTTGCGCACGCCGCTCACCTCCATTCGCGGCTACATCGAAACGTTGCTCGATGACGAGCTCGATGTCACGACCACGCGCCGTTTCCTCGAGGTCGCGCGTAACGAGGCTCTGCGGCTCGGACGGCTCGTGGACGGCATGCTGGACTTCTCGCCATTGGATCTCTCGACGCGCCCAGCACCCGGCGTGACCGATCTCGCAACGACTGCGAATGCCGCGATCGAGGCGCTCGCGCCGATCGCACGTCAGGCCGGCATGGCGCTCGAGGTGCGCTGCGAGGGGGACGCAGGGGTGCGCATCGGCGGCGACGCGTGCATGCACGTGCTGCTCAACGTGATCGAGAACGCGATCAAGTACGCAAGCCCCGGCGGCCACGTGGTCGTGAGCGTCGAACGCCAGGATCCGTTTGTTTGTGTGATTATCGACGATGACGGACCAGGTGTGCCGGCACCCGAGCGTGCGCGCATCTTCGAGCATCGCACACGCGGCGGCCGCAGCGTTACGCGTCCCGGGTCAGGCATTGGGCTTGCAATTGTACGCACGATCGTCGAGCGCTCCGGCGGCAACGTGCGCGTCGATGATTCACCGCTCGGCGGCGCGCGATTCATCATTCGATTTCCGACTGCAAAAGCGGAATCTCGACCGAGCTTGTCGTAGAAGTTGGTCCGTGGCGCGATCACGGACTGTTTTTGCTCACGAGAGCGAATCGGCTCTCGCCAGACTGTTCGACTTCTATCGAATCGTCTGGGAATACGAACCTCGTTCATTTCCTATCGTTTGGGACGGCGGCGGCAAACCTGTCGCCTTTTTTACGCCCGATTTTTATCTACCCGACTTCGATTTGTATATCGAGATGACCGTGGCAAAACCGGCAATGAACACGCGCAAGAATCGTAAGCTGCGCTTGATGGCGCAACATCATCCGCGCGTGCGCGTGAAGTTGTTCACGCGCCGTGACATCGAGCGCCTTTTCGCGCGTTTGCGGCCGGCGGCATGATCGGCGAGGTCCTGGTCGATGCACCGGCTATTGCCGAGCGCGTACGCGAACTGGGTGAGGAGATCTCGCGCGATTATGCGGGCCGTCTACCCGTCCTTATCGGCATCCTAAACGCCGCCGCAACCTTTCTCGCCGACTTGACCCGAGCCGTAACGATTCCGTGCGAGTACGACGCGATCGCGGTTACGAAGTTCTCGAGCGCCGAAGGCATCCGATTCCTAAAGGACACCTCAGCGTCCATTGAGGGTCGGCACGTTATTCTGGTCGATGATACCATCGACACGGGTATGACCCTCCAGTATGTGTTCAAGTCACTGGCCGCCCGGTCGCCCGCTTCCTTGGCAGTCTGCACGCTACTGGATCGTCCCGCCCGGAGAATTGCCGATATTGAAGTCAAGTACCGTGGATTCGAGATCCCCGATGTCTACGTCGTGGGCTATGGGCTCGACTACCACGGACGCTATCGAGAGTTGAAGGCGCTCTATGCTCATGGGTCGTGGCCGTGATTGAACGCTCGTTGCGCGCGTGCGCGCTGATCTGCGCCATCCTCGCCGGCATGTTGCCGTTGCGTGCGAATTCGCTCGAGCTGCAGTCGATCGAACGCGCTGCCGCCGGCTACAATAACCCGAACGCGCACTTGGCAGAGATGTTTCGTTCGGCGTTGCTCGACACCGGGAAGCTGGCCGAGTACGCGTCCGACGGTACCGCCTACATCAAGACCGGCGACATTCCGGCCGAGTGGCTGCGCGATGCGAGCGCCCAGGCGCGGCCCTACCTTTTCTTCGCAAAAGATGATCCCGACACGCGTCAACTCTTGCGCGCGATCATCGCGCGCATGGTCAAGTACGTGCAAGTCGATCCCTACGCCAATGCGTTCACGCTCGACTACCGTGTATGGGAGCAAAAATTCGAACTTGACTCGCTCGCCTATCCGATCGCACTCTCATGGAGCTATTGGAAAACGACCGGCGATAGTTCGATCTTTACGCCGGACTACCAGAAGGCGCTCGATGCAACGCTTGCGACGATGCAGCGCGAGCAAGATCATCCGCGCGATTCGCGTTACTCGCACAAAGAGCTCGCGAACGACGGCAAAGGACGAGCGGTCGGCTACACCGGTATGATTTGGACCGGCTTCCGTCCGTCGGACGACGCGTGCTACTACAATTTTCTGATTCCGTCGGAGATGTTCGCGGTCGTTGCACTGGGCGACATGGCCGAGATCGAGCGAAGTGTCTATCACAACGTCGTGAAAGCGAACGAAGCGCAGTCACTGCGCGATGAAGTACAACGCGGTATTCAGACCTACGGGCTCGTGCTGGTCCCGAAGTACGGTTACATCTACGCCTACGAAGTCGACGGACTCGGGCATGCGATCCTCACCGACGACGCAAATATTCCAAGCCTGCTCTCGGCGCCGTACATCGGCTACACCACGCCGAATGACCGCTACTATGACAACACGCGCAAGTTCTTGCTCTCGGGCGACAATCCGTCGTTCTATCAGGGACAGGTCGCGCGTGGCATCGGCAGTTTCCATACGCCCGACCATTGGATTTGGCCGCTCGCGCTGATTATCGAAGGCCTCACTGCCACCACGAATAACGAAAAGCAAGACGTGCTCACGCAGCTGCTCGCGAGCGATCCGGGCGACCACCTCTTGCATGAATCGTTCGACCCCGACGATCCCCGGCGCTTCACGCGCGCGGACTTCGGCTGGCCTAATGCGCTCTTCTCGGAATTCGTCATGACCCAATTTCAGGGCGCGCACGAAATCCCAATGGGCGACACAAGCGATCTCGAGTTCCGCTCCGAATAGCTCTGTCGTGACCAAAGCGGACATAATTGTCGGCATCCAATGGGGTGACGAAGGGAAGGGGCGCGTCGTCGACCTGTATGCACAGGACTATGACGTCGTCGCACGGTTTGGCGGAGGCGACAATGCCGGACATCAGATCAAAGTCGGCGACATCGACATCGCGCTTCGCATCGTTCCCTCGGGTGTCCTCAATCCGAAGGTCGAGCTCTTTATCGGCGGCGGCACCGTCATCAATCCGATCGGCCTGCTCGAAGAACTCGATCGCTTGGCAAAGATCGGCGTGGACATTTCGCGCGTGCGCATCTCGGATCGTGCACACTTGGTCCTTCCGTATCACGCGGCGCGGGATCGGGCGAACGAACGCGCGCGTGGCGCCGCGGCGATAGGCACGACCGGTCGCGGCATCGGGCCGGCATATGTGGATAAGGCCGCGCGCAGCGGCATCACGTTTGGCGAATTCGCTCGGCGCGAATCGCTGGCCGAGAAGATCCGTCAAAATCTGCTGCATCATGCGGCGTTGCTCGAAGGTGAGAACGTGGCGAGCGAGGCCGACATCGTCGGTCAGACGCTGGATGCAGCGCAGCGCCTTCGTCCACATGTCGTAGACGGTGTGGCCTATATTCACGAGCAATTTGCCCGGGATAAGCGCGTGTTAATTGAAGGCGCGCAAGGTTCGTTGTTAGATGTTGGATACGGGACATATCCGTATGTGACCAGTTCGCACACCATTGCCGGCGGCGCATGTATCGGGCTCGGAATCGGCCCGACGGCTGTCGGGCGGGTCATTGGCGTGGTCAAGGCCTACTGCACGCGCGTAGGCGGCGGCCCATTTCCATCGGAGCTGCTGGACGATCGGGGGGAGCGTTTGCGCAAGGCGGGAGGCGAATTTGGGACGGTGACCGGCCGCCCGCGCCGTTGCGGCTGGTTTGACGCGGTCGCCGGCCGTTACGCGGTCGAGCTCAACGGCCTCTCGGCACTCGCGATCACCAAGCTCGACGTACTGACCGGGTTCGAGCGCATCGGCATCGTCACGGGCTACCGGCTGCGCGGGCAAGCGACCGGATTCTCGGCTGCCGGCGCAGCCGACCTCGAGGTAATTGTCGAAGAAGTCGAGGGCTGGAGCGAGCCGATCGGCGAGGCGCGCACCATGGCCGCACTGCCGCAAGCAGCCCGGCGCTATGTCGCCCGTATAGAAGAGAGCCTAGCTACGCCGGTCGAACTTGTGTCGGTCGGACGGGAGCGCAACGAACTGGTGCGCGTGCATTAAATGGTATACCACCGTGACCGATACACGTGATAGTGGCCTGACCTGGAGTCAGGCTTCTCCCTCACCGGGCAAGGAGGTCCGGTGCTGCAAGCCACGGTTGGCGCGGAGAATTAGGTACATATAGGCGTGGAGCGTTTTAGCTCGCTTTGGTCAGAATTTGCCGGCCGAATATCGGGTTTTTGGCAAAACCAAAATCGCCAGACCCGTACGATCGTAGTCTCTGGACTCGCGGTTGTTCTTGTCGGGCTGCTCGCATTGGGGTGGCTCTACTTTGGTCACGGCCCCAGCTACTCGGTGCTCTTTAGCAACCTATCTGCCGAAGATGCGCAGGCCGTTACACAACATTTAAAAGATGATAAGGTTCCGTACAAGCTCTCGACGGACGGGAAGACCGTTTACGTCCCCGATTCAAACCTTTCCGACGAACGGGTAGCGATCGCCGGCTCCGGCCTCATCAAGAACGGGTCGACGGGCTACGAGCTCTTCGACAAGACGAACTTCGGCATGACCGAATTTCAGGAGAAGCTCGATAAGACGCGCGCAGTTGAGGGAGAGCTGGAGCGCACGATCGATGGGCTTGACCCGGTCGAGTCGTCACGCGTGAACATCGCAGCGCCCGACCAGTCGCTCTACACCACGACCCAATTGCCGACCACCGCTTCGATCGCGATCAAGACCAAACCCGGCGCAACGCTCGATGCCGGCGAAGTCAAGGGCATCACCATGCTCGTTGCCAATGCGGTCGACGGCCTCAAGCCGGAAAACGTCACAATCGTCAACCAAGACGGGCAGATTCTTTTGCCCGGGCCGGGCGGGACGGCCGGTGACGCGAGCACAACGTCGGCCGATGCGCTCAAGCTGACGCAGGAGCAGTTGCTCGCCAAACAGCGCTACGAATCTTCGCTGCAACAAAGTATCCAGTCGATGCTCGATGACACGCTCGGGAAACACCGGGCGGTAGCGCGCGTGTCGACCAAGATGAATTTCGACGCGAACTCAACCGAGAGCAAAATCTACGCGCCGCAGGGCACGGTGCTCTCGAATCAGTCCGAACGCGAATCGTATGTCGGCACGCAGCCGGCGCGCAATGCAGCGCAAGGTGTACCGGGCACGACCAGCAACATCGGCACGTATCAAGCGCAGGCTCAGCAGGCCAACGGCCGCTACAACCGCTCGAAGTCGACAACGAACTACGACATTACCGAGCAAAACACCAAGCACATCGACGCACCGGGCAAAGTATTGCAGACCAGCGTCGCCGTGCTCGTCGATTCCAACGCGCAGGCGGCAAACGCGGCGGGCGCAGTGGCCGTTGCCAACGCGCAGCAGTATCAACTCACGCCGGCAAACGTGCAGCAGATCCGCAATGCCGTTATCGCCGCCGGCGATTTGAACGTCGGGCAGGGCGATCAGGTTTCCGTTGAAGCGATTCCGTTCAATCCGTCGGTCGAGAACGTCAACGCGCCGTCGGCGGTCACGACAACGCTGCTCGGCATTCCGGTCTGGGCATTGGCCGCGGTTCTCGGCGTAGCCGTGTTGGCCGGTGTCGGTCTACTCGTTTCACGCTCGCGTCGCAGCCGCTTCGCGCCGTCGGCAGAACTGCCGTCGTTCGACACCTCGCTCGCCGAAGAGCTGCCGCCGTTCGAAGAGCACCCGATCCTCGAAGGCGCACCGGGTATTGCGGCACCGATACGTTCTGCAGCCGACCTGACGCGCGAGCAGATGATCGAATACGTGACCACCGTCGCGCAAGAAAACCCCGACAGCATTGCCAAGCTCGTCAAACTCTGGTTGGCAGAATGAACATGCGCGCCCTAGGGGAGAGAATGGCTGACATGAGATCTGTCGCGCGCCTGAGCGTGGGGGCCCCGTGTAAATGGGGGGCGCGGAGCCTCGGGCGGAGCGCCTTCTAATGGAATCACCGATCGTCAATCTCGCCGGCCTCGGCAATCTGCCGGAGCCACCGCCGATCACCGGCCTTCCCGAGCACCCGCAGATCGAAATCTCCGGACCGGAGAAGGCCGCAATCTTGTTGATCACGCTGGGGCTCGAGCTCTCGGCGACGATTTTCAAGTTCTTGCGGCAAGACGAGGTCGAGCGGATCGTGCTCGAGATCGCCAAGATCACGACCGTTCCGATCGAGAAACGCGACGCCGTTATTCAAGAGGCGTACCAACGCGCGATCGCGCTGAAGTACATCAACGAAGGCGGCATCGAGTACGCCAAGGAGATCCTCGAGCGTAGCTTCGGCGCGGGCCAAGCCGACGACATGACCTCGCGGCTGTTTGCCGCGCTCAAGCACGGCAACCCGCTGGAGCTGATCAAAAAGACCGAACCCGCGCAGTTACTGCAGTTCATCCAAGACGAACACCCGCAAACGATCGCGTTGATCCTTGTCTACATGCAGCCCGAGCAGGCCGGCGCAGTACTCTCCGCACTGCCGCCCGATCTCCAGGCTGAAGTGGCGATGCGCATCGCGATTCTCCAGAAGACCGCGCCGGAAGTGCTCGAGCAACTCGATGAATTGCTCGGACGCCGCTTGCTCGTCAGCGGAGCGGATTTCGCCAAGGCGGGTGGCGTGCAGTCGCTTGCCAACGTGATGAACTTCGTCGACCGCGAGACCGAGAAAAACATTCTCGACGGCTTGGCCAAGCGCGATCCCGAACTTGCGCAAGAAGTCAAGAACCTGCTCTTCGTGTTCGAAGATATCATCAATCTCGACGATCGCTCGATCCAGCGCGTGCTCAAGGAGGTCGACGGCAAAGACCTCGCGCTTGCCCTCAAGGTCGCAAACGAAGATCTGCTCGTGCGCGTCTACAAGAATATGTCATCGCGTGCATCGGCCATGCTTAAGGAAGAGATCGAGTTGCTCGGGCCGACGCGCATGCGTGACGTCGGCAAGGCGCAGCAGCAGATCGTCGATGTGATCCGTACGCTTGAAGAAAATGGACAGATCGTCATCGCGCGCGGCGCGAAGGACGAACGTCTCGTTTAGCGCCGTGGGCAAAATCGTAAAATCGGCGCGCTTTGTCGACGCAAAATACGTCGTCGAAGTGCCGCATGCGCAGGAGCATGGCGACGCCGAAGTAGTGCGCGAGCTCGATGCGCATCCGACCGTGCGGGTCGCGGCACCGTCAACCAACGGGCATACCGAGCGGATTACGTTGCCGCCGCAACCCAAAGTAGATTGGGAGCAGCTGCGCAGCGACGCCGAGGCGATCGTCGATCGTGCTGCGGGAGACGCGGAGAGCCTCGTGCGACAGGCGGAGCGTAAAGCGCTCGATCTTGTCCAAGCTGCAAACACCCGGATAAGCAAACTCGAGGAAGACGCGCGCGAAGCGGGTCACGAGCAAGGCTACACCGCAGGCAAAACCGCTGGGGAAGACGAGCTCGCTCCGGTGATCGAAACGATTCGCGAGCTTATTTCAAGCGTGAAGGCACAGCGTGGCGCGGTGATCGCATCGGCAGAGCCGGAGCTCGTGCGACTTGCAATGGCGATCGCCGAGCGCGTTGTGCACATGGAACTGCAGACGAATCCCAACGTCATCGTGGAGAACGTGCGGGAGTCGCTTACGCGACTGGTGAGTCGCGAGGTCGTGACACTGCGCGTCAACCCCATCGACCTCGATACGATTCGCCAGCACCGCGATGAGATCGTAGCTGCGGGCGACGTCGAGCACCTGCGCATCGTTGAAGATCAGCGCGTCGACCGCGGTGGCGTTGTGGTCGAGACCGACGCCGGGACGATCGATTCGAAGATCGCAACGCAGCTGCGTGAAGCGCGTCGCGCGATCTTGAGTGACGACGAAATCGCGCTGGGTGAGGCGGAGGCGATCGTGTCTCCCGCCCAAGCCAGTTAGCGCGTAGCGGCGATGGAGGCCGAAGTTTTTTCTGCCGAGCCCTATCTCGAGGCGCTGCGCAGCGCCGACTTGGCGCGGCAGTACGGCAAAGTGCGGCAAGTCATCGGCGTCGTTATCGAGAGTTTAGGGCCGAACATGGCAGTCGGCGAGACATGTTCGATCTCGTACAAGCGCACCGCACAGCCGGTGCTAGCCGAGGTCGTCGGCTTCCGCGACAACAAAGTCTTGATCATGCCGCTCGGCGAGCTGATGGGCATCGGCGCCGGCAGCGACGTCGTTGCGCACGGCGCGCCGCTCGAGATCGGCGTAACCGATCATCTGCTCGGACGTGTGCTCGGCGGGCTCGGCCGCCCGATCGACGGGAAAGGCACAATCGTCGCGGACAACCGCGCGGTCGTAACCGCAGCGCCGCCGCCGCCGCTCTCGCGCCGGCGCGTGACCGAACCGTTATCGCTGGGTATTCGGGCAATCGACGGTCTGTTGACCTGCGGCAAAGGGCAGCGCGTCGGTATCTTTGCAGGTTCGGGCGTCGGCAAGTCGACGATTCTCGGCATGATTGCGCGCAACACCACTGCCGACGTCAACGTGATTGCGCTCGTCGGCGAGCGCGGCAAGGAAGTGCGCGATTTCATCGAGCGCGATCTTGGCGAGGAAGGTCTGCGGCGCAGTGTAGTCATCGTATCGACGAGCGATCAACCGGCGCTCGTACGCATCAAGGCCGCCTTCGTCGCGATGACGATCGCCGAGTATTTCCGCGATCAAGGTCTCGACGTGATGTTCATGATGGATTCTGTGACACGTTTTGCGATGGCGCAGCGCGAAGTGGGACTTGCGATCGGCGAACCGACGACGACGCGCGGCTACACGCCCTCAGTCTTTGCGCTCTTGCCCAAGTTGTTGGAGCGCGCCGGCACCTCGCAACGCGGCACCATCACCGGACTCTTCGCGGTACTTGTCGACGGCGACGACATGATGGAACCCGTCGCGGACTCCGTGCGCTCGATTCTTGATGGTCACATCGTGCTCTCGCGCCAGCTCGCGGCGGCGAACCACTACCCGGCGATCGACGTGCTGCAGAGCGTGAGCCGCGTGATGCCGGATGTGGTTGACGCCAATCAATATTCGGCTGCCTCGGCCGTGCGCGACGTGCTCGCGACATACAAGGACGCCGAGGATTTGATCAATATCGGCGCCTACGTTCCCGGCAGCAATCCGCGCGTCGACTTTGCGCTCTCAAAGATGGAGGGCGTCCGGCACTTCTTGCGTCAGGGTATTTATGAAACCAGTTCGCACGAGCAGACGCTTGCGAAGCTGATGAGTGTGACGTGAAGAAGTTCGCCTTTGCGCTGCAGCCGGTGCTCGACCACCGCAAGCGAATCGAGGATGAAAAGCAGCTCGTCGTCGCCCAGCGCAAACGCGCTCTCGACGAGGCCGAGCGGGAGCTCGAGCGCCTCAACGATGAGTTTCGCCGTCATGCGGCGATGCTTCGCGACAGCCACGAGAAACTTGAGACGCGTGAATTGCAATGTATCTATGCCCACCTGCAGTTCCTCGATCGCTGCATCGTGGCGCAGATTCGCATCGTCGCCGATCGCCGCGTGGCGCTTGACCGCGCGCGCGAGGAGCTGCTCGAAGCGAGCAGAGAGAAGAAGGTCGTCGAGAAGTTGAAGGAGCGCCGTCGCGAGGCCTTTGCTTTGGAGGGCCAGCGCATCGAGCAAAAAGAACTCGACGACAGTAATGCCCGCCGGTTCGGCCGGGCGCAAATAGGAGGTTCGCCGTGATCGTTACCCGCCGGCGGCGCAAGCCGTTCCCGTGGAAGCGATTGATTCTGCCCGCGATCGCCGTTGCGCTCGTGGTCTTTGCGTTCGTGTGGGCGCCGTCGCGCGGCATCATTACCGGCGGCCCGCTGCAGCCGCTGCTGCAAAATCTCGGGGCGCGTTTCGATACGGTTGCGGCGCCCTTTCATTTCGCGGCGCAGAACCAGGTTATCACCGATCGCAACAAACAGATCGTGCAGCTCCAATCGCAGGTTACCGACCTTCAGAATCAAGGTACAGCCAAAGATAAGCAGATAAGCTCGCTCAAGACGCAGGTCAGCCAACTGCAAACCGCAGCGGCGAGTTCGGCCGGCGGTGCAGCACCCGCGTCGAGCGCGGCTCCAGCGACCGCCGGCGCGAACAACCCAGCGGCTGCGAGTAGCGGCAGCAGCGACAACGGGTCGGATGCAACACAAAACATGCGACGCACCGCGCAAGTGTGGGCGAACATGCAACCCGAGAACGCGGCAAAGGTGATTCAAAAGCTGCCGGTGCCCTACGTCGCGCGCGTGCTCGCATTGATGTCGCCCGATGACGCAGGTTCCATTTTGGATGCCGTACCGCCGGCGTTTGCAGCACAACTGACGCAGGAGAATCCAACGCTCAAGCGGTAAACGCGGCCTCTTGATTGTCCGCACCCGCACGCTTCCCGCCGACGTTCTCTCACCGATCGGCGCGTATCTCGCACTCGCGACCGCGGGTGCGTCGTGTCTGCTCGAAAGCGTCGAACACGGCGGAAAAATCTCCCGTTACTCGTTTGTCGGGCTCGACTATCTCGCGGCCGAATCGTTTGATGCTTCGCCGGATCTTCTCGATGACGTCCGCGCACTGGTAGCGGCGCACCGTCCTGCGGATGACGCAAGTGGCTGGGGCGGCGCGCTGGTTGCATTTGCCTACGATGCTGCGCGGCCGTTCGCGCGTTTGCCCGATCGCGCGCAAGACGCACCCGCGATGCCTGCGGCGTACGTTGCGGTGCCGGCGACCTGGCTGATCTTCGACCACCTGACGCACTCATTGATTTTGTGGGGATGCGGTGCCAGCGTCGCGGACGTCGACGCGCGGCTCGAAGGCTATATCGCGCGCCTCGAAGCGCAGGCGCCGCAATTTGCTCGCCCCGTACATGCATCCGAAAAGCCGCACGTGTCGATGGATCGCGCAACCTACCTGGAAAAAGTGGCACGCGTCAAAGCGCACATCTACGATGGCGACGTCTATCAGCTACAACTCGGCATTCGCTTCGATGCACCGCTCGAGGGTGACCCGTTCGATCTCTATCGCGCGCTGCGCCGGCGCAATCCATCGCCGTACATGTTCTACGTCGACGGACCGTTCGGGACGATCTTGGGAGCCTCGCCTGAATTCTTAGTACGGCTGGAGGGGCGCAGGGCCCGTATCCGTCCGCTCGCCGGCACGCGCTCGCGCGGGAGCGACGACGAAGAAGACGCGCAAGTTGCGCGCGAGCTGTTGGCCAACGAAAAGGAGCGCGCCGAGCACGTGATGCTGGTCGACCTCGGTCGCAACGATCTCGGCATGGTGTGCCAATATGGTTCGGTCGTCGTGGATGAGCTTTTAGCGATCGAACGCTACAGCCACGTCATGCACATCGTTTCCGATTTGGTCGGCACGTTGCGCACCGAATGCGACGGGCTCGATCTTTTCCGCGCCGGCTTCCCGGCCGGTACGGTCACCGGTACGCCCAAGGTGCGTGCGATGCAGTTGATCGACGAACTCGAGCCGGTCACGCGCGGCTTTTATGCCGGAAGCGTCGGTCGCTGGTCCTTTGGCGGCGACTTCGATTCGTGTATCACGCTGCGCAGTCTGCACGTGCAGAACGGGCGCGTCTACTGGCAGGCCTCTGCGGGCATCGTGGCCGACAGCGATCCCGAAGCGGAGTACGATGAGGTGCTGCACAAGACAGGCATCGCGCGCGAGATGCTGGGGGTGGATCTGTGAGCGCAAACGTCCTCTTCGTCGATAACTACGACAGCTTCACGTACAACGTGGTGCATCTGCTCGCCGCACAGGGTGCGCCGCCTTCCGTCATACTCAACGACGATCCGCACCTCGTGCCCGCATTGCTCGAGGACTACCGGATGCTGGTAGTCGGGCCGGGGCCGGGCAATCCGTCGGAAAAGCCGCGGATGATGAGCGTGCTCCGCGCGGCGATCGAGCGGGGGATGCCGGTCTTCGGGGTCTGCCTCGGCCTCCAGGCGATCGGAGAGGCGCTGGGCGCGAGCGTCATTCACGCCCCCTCGCAGATGCATGGGAAGACCAGCCCGATCGAGCACGACGGAACCGGGGTGTTCGCCGGCCTGCCCTCGCCGCTCGTCGCGACCCGCTACCACTCGCTGTGCCTGGACGCGGCAACCCTCCCGGGGTCGTTGCACATCAGCGCGCGGAGCTCCGATGGGGTCGTGCAGGGCATCGCCCACCGCCATCTCCCCGTGCACGGCGTCCAATTTCACCCCGAATCGGTCCTGAGCGAGCACGGCGGCCGGATTCTGCGCTCGATGCTGACCATCGCCGGCGTCGGGCAGCGGGCCACCGTCTAGCCTAAACCTGGGTCGGCCGTGGGCCGAATATCTTAAATGAGGGCATCCCGGCCATGCTCTCGCTTTTGGCTTTGGGCCGAGATTGAAGAAAGGAGGTGAATGAAATAAGCATGCTTTCCATCGCATCGGTGCTTCCGGCCACAACTGCACATCAGGCCACCGGCAGCACGACACACGCGAGCGGTAAGGTCAAGGGCGCGCATTGGGCGTCGTTGTTCGGAACCACACTCGCAAGCGCAAGCGGAACAACTTCGTCATCGTCGTCAAGCACGACGAACGCAGACCTGCTCGCGCAAATCACGTCGCTGTTGCAAAACGGAACACCGATGGCAACGATCGTCGACCAGCTCGCCCAGAATATCGGCACGTCGGCAGCAAATCTGCTCAAGGGCCAATACTCTGCAAGCGATCTCGATCGACTACGCAATAGCATCACACAAACGATCGCGAACGCGCTCTCGCCACCAGGTAACGGGCCGCCAGGAACCGCCGCTCAACAAGCGGACGCCCTCGCAGCTCGATTACGAAGTCTAGTCGAGACAATCGCGAGGGATGCGCAAAACGGTACAGGGCAGCAGAACGAAATCGCGGGAAATATCTTGGACGCCAACTCGGCGAAAGAACTCCCGGCCCAACCAAAAGAAACCAACGGAACAGCGAGTACGCTCGATGTCTCGTCGGTTGTTCGTTCGCTTCTCGCTTCGCTGGTTGCGGCGCAGAGCGCGCCGTCATCCAACGTCGCACCAGCCGTACGCCCATCTCCGTCGCCCGTGCAATCGAGCACGGCGGCGTCGACCCCGGTACAACTCGCAACGCAGCAGATCACGAGTCAAGTCGCAACGGACGCGCAGAACGCCCCGCAAGGCACCGCTCCGTCAACACTGACGAACGCCCTGTTGAATCAAGCAACTGCAAACGCGGTTGGCTCGCAGCAAAACATCTCGATGTCGAATGCTCCCGACCTGCTCGCACGAATGCTCGTGCGCGCCGCGGGCGCCGACACCCAGGTGAACGCCAGCGCAGCTTCTGCGGGCGCAGACAACGCGGCCGCGACCGGCGCTCCGGCGCTCCTCCCGTCCACGTCGGCACTCACACCCACTATGCTCGCGGCAAAATTTGCTGCGATGCTGGCGGACGTTGATGCCGCTGCCGTCAGCGCGAGTTCATCTCCATCCAACACGTCAACCAACAGCAACTCGGGACATACGTTCGGGCAAGACCTCGCGCAGCAAACGCCCTCGGGCGCAAACCTGGCGAGTCTGATCGCGCCGCCAAGCTCAAACCTCGGTTCGCAAGTGCAAAGTGCCTTGCAGTCGAGCGGCAACGGCAGCACGGTTGACGCGAACCACATCATCGAGCAAATGCTCAGTGGAATGACGATGCGCACGCTCGCCCAAGGGACCTCGGAGATTCGGTTGCAGTTGCAACCGGAGAACCTCGGTCAGGTGACGATGCGCCTCACCGTAACCGGAAACCAAGTCAGTGCCAACGTCATCGCGCAGAGCGCCGACGTTCGCAACGCGATCGTTGCCAACCATCAGGACCTCGCGCGCTCGCTCTCCGAAGCCGGATTGACCCTCTCGGGTTTCTCGGTTGACGTTTCGGGCGGCGACGCGGGCAAAGATCAAAGTAAGGATGGTACCGCCGGTTTCGGTCGCCGCTACGTCGTTCATGAATTGAACGGCGCCGCGACTGCTGACTCTAGCGAAACCTCGGCTCTCGGACCCTCGCTGTTGAGCGGTTCGGGACTCGAGCTCTTCAATTCCCTCGCATAGGAGGAACTAATGGGAATCACTAGTGGCGTCGGTTCACCCGTCTCATCGACGGTGTCCGGTGCCAACAACTCGGCGGCGACTTCGGACAACTCACTCGGGCCGAATGCGTTTTTGCAACTGCTGACCACAGAGTTGCAGAATCAAAATCCGGACTCACCCCAGGATGCGACCGAATCCGTCACCCAGTTGGCGCAAATGTCCGAACTGCAGTATCAACAACAGATGACGACTGCATTTCAGAGCTTCTCGAGCAACTTCGGTGTGCTGCAAGCGGCCTCGCTCATCGGCAAGGCGGCAACGGTTAACACCGGAACGAGCTCGACGGGTTCGAACGCGTCAACGGTTACAGGCATCATCCAATCGATCGACGTGCAAAACGGCACGCCGTACTTCACCATGACCAACTCGGCCGGTCAAACGCTGACCGACAATAGCGGGAATCCGTTGCTCTTCGCGACCAGCCAAATCGTTGGCATCGGAAGCGCTTCGGCGGTATCCGGGACGGGCAGTTCGGGGCAGTAGCATCGTGGATCCGAACGACATAAGCCGCGTCCAACAACCGGGAATAATCCCGGGCCCAACGGCGCGTCCGGTCGGTAAACCCGTTGAAATTCCGCCGACTTCGTCACCGAGTTTCCGTGCGGTACTCGATAACGTAGCGGCGCAGCAACAAGCACCGGCGGCAGCGCCGGGCGAGTCGCTGAAATTCTCGGCTCACGCCATGCAGCGTCTGCAATCGCGCAACATCAGCTTGACGTCGGAAGACGTTACCAAGATGAACGCGATGGCCGACAAAGCCGCGGCGAAAGGGGCGAAAAACTCGCTCTTCATCGTGCGCGACACTGCAATGATCGTGAGCATCAAGAACCGGACCGTCATCACCGCGGTCGATTCCGACTCGATGAAAGACAACGTCTTCACCAACATCGACTCGGCCGCAATTATTTAAGAACACTTTCCGGGGCGGACCGCTTGCGGAGCTCCGGCCGCGATGTGGATCAACTGAAACATCGCGGATCCGTAATAGAGGTCAAGAATGGCTTTCGACTCACTTTATACGGGGATCTCCGGCCTGGATTCATACCAGAGCTGGATCGACATGATCTCCAACAACATCGCCAATACGGCAACGCAGGGCTTTAAAGCCCAACGTATGACGTTCGCCGATCAGTTCTATCAACAGGTTGGTTCACCGTCGGGTCCGACGCAGACCAGCGGTGGCGTGGATCCCCAAGATCTCGGCCTTGGCGTCAAAGTCGCTACCGTCGATACCGAGTTCGGTCAAGGCGGTCTGCAAACGACCGGCATCAACACCGATCTCGCGCTCAACGGCGACGGGTTCTTCATTCTCAACAACGCAAACGGCACGGGTTCGCCGACGTACACGCGCAACGGCGCGTTCTCGCTCAACTCGAACGGCTTGTTCTACGATCCGTCCTCGGGTCAAGCGGTCATGGGCTACATGGCCAACGGCGCAGGCGTCGTAACGCCCAACGGCACACCCGGCGCAATCACGATTCCGGTCGGTCTGGCAGAGCAAGCCACGGCAACCGGTTCGGGCGTCAAGACCGGTCCCGCGATCAACGACCAGGTCTTCGACGTTGGTCTCGGCGGCAATCTCGATCAGACCAACTGGTCGCAGGCGTTCCAACAGGCGATCGGCGCATCGGCCAATCCGGGCGCAGCGGTCACCGTCTCGACGACGATGTACGACTCGCTCGGCGGCTCGCACGAAGCGACCATCACCTACACGCCGGTCGCGCCAGGCGCGTCGGCGGCAGTCGGCCACACCCGGCTGGCTACCCCAGGTCTGCATCGGACCGCCTCGACCGTTGCCCCGGCGACAAGTGCCAAGGACACGATCACCGTCACGGCAATGGTGCCGCTGGCTTCACGATCACCGATACCATCGGCACGATCCAAACGGGTGTGCAACGACCAGACGATCACGGTCGGCGGCGCAACGTTTACCCTCGCTACCGGTGGCTCGCCGGTACGTCCGAGACGATTCACCGTCGATCCCGCACAGAACGGACTGCCGACACGTCGAAAACGCGGCCGGCACCGCAGTGCAAGCCGCTACGGAATGGCAAGTCAACGTTTCAGCTTCGCTGACGGCACGCAATTCCAAACCCTGCAAAGGCGCAACGATCGCCGGCGAACGGCACGTCACGGCCGCTCACGGTCGGCACCGGTTCGTCCGGCGCCATCGGCTACGCCTACTTCGATCAGAACGGCCAGTACATCAATACCTCTTCGATCGAACGGTCGCCGACGCCGCGGGTACTCACCGATACCTGAGCGACCGGCGCAAACGCGCCGGGGTACTTCCACGACGCCGGCGCCAGCGGCCAGTCTGCAACAGGGCAATCAGCTCAACGTCACTGCAGTGGGGTCCAAGCGCCGGCAATAACGCCCAGGCGCCGACGCAGGCGGCATCGCCAGGTGCGATTGCGCTCGGCTTCTTCGACAACACGAGCCTCAACAGCAGTTCGACGGGTACGGTCGTCAGCCAGAACGGCTACGCGGCCGGCATCCTCTCGAACGTCACCGTCGGTCAGGACGGAACCGTGACCGGCTCGTTCACCAACGGCCAGCAGAAGACGCTGGCGCAGCTGGCGGTCGCGACGTTCCAAGACGAGGACGGCCTCCAGCGGATCGGCAGCGACCAATTCGCACAAACGGCGGCTTCGGGCTTGGCACAGGTCGGAACCGCGAACTCCGGACGCTTTGGCTCAGTCGTGGCTGGGGCGCTCGAACAGTCCAACGTCAACCTCGCCAACGAGTTCACCAACCTGATCGTCGCCCAGCGCGCGTTCCAGGCGAACTCACGCGGCATCGAGACGGCGGACGCCAACATGCAAACGATCATCGCCCTCCAGGCCTCGCAGAACTAACGTAGAGGCATAGGGGCAGGGGCGGCGGGACCAGCACACCCGCCGCCCCAACCTGATCGAAGGAGAGACGCATGATTGCACTGACGCGACTCAACGGCCATCCGGTGATGGTCAATAGCGATTTGATCGAGCAAATCGAGGAGACGCCCGACACGGTCGTGACGCTGACCTCGGGCAACCGGCTCGTGGTGCGCGACCGCATGCTCGAGGTTCAGCAAAAGATCGTCGACTTCAAGAGGCGAATCTACGGACCGGCCTAAACGGCCAAGCGGGCCCTTACATGGGCTTGATATTGGGATTGGCACGGCCGATACCCCGTAAAGGCGCTGGCTACCCCTGCGGAGAGCGGAACGTTGGACTTAGCAACAATTTTTGGCCTGATCCTTGGCTTTGGAGCCATCTTCGTCGCCGGCTGGGTCGGCGGGACGGATGCTCACGTCATTTTCGGGCGGTGGGAGGCGTTCTTCCTCATCGTCGGCGGAACGCTCGGCGCCACCTTGACCTCGTTTCCTCTGCGCACGTTCGTGCGCGGGTTCTTCGGCGGGTGGAAGACCGCGTTCGTGCAGGTCGACTATCACGAACGCGACGTGATCTCGACCCTCGTCTCGTTTGCCGAGAAAGCCCGACGCGAAGGGTTGCTCGCGCTTGAGAACGAGGCGGCTGCGCTCGACGACGACTTCATGCGCAAGGGCATTCAACTCGTCATCGACGGACGCGACACCGAGATCATCCGCAAGGTTTTCGAAACCGAAGTTTCGAGCACGCAAGAAGCCGGTGCGAAATCCGAACAGGTCTTCATGAACTTGGGCGGCTATTCGCCGACGCTCGGCATCATCGGTACCGTGCTCGGCTTGATCGGCATGCTCAAGGGCCTTGGCGAGATGGGCAACAGCACCAACGTTGCCGGTACGATCGGTGTTGCGACGGCGCAAGCCTTCGTCGCGACATTCTTCGGCATCATGTTTGCCAACTTGCTGTGGCTTCCGATTGCAACCAAGATCAAGGAACGCAACGGACAACTGCTGCTGATGCGCGAGATCATGATCGAAGGCATCCTCGCTATCCAGGCCGGCGACAACCCGCGTCTGCTTGAAGAGAAACTGCTCGCCTTCCTCGATCCGAAGGAGCGCGAGAGCGCGGTCGAGGAGGGCGGAGCTATCGCGGGTGAGGCCGGTTATTCGGCATCGTCCGCCTAACGGAAGCGCAGAACTAACCACCAATGGCACAACCGATCAAGAGCGCGGCCCGCGCGGCCGAGTCGAACCGGCCTCGCAAGAAATCCGAGGAGAAGCTCGAGACCGCGGGCATGATGCGCTGGCTGCTGACCTACGCCGACATGATCACGCTCATGTTGGCGTTGTTCATCATCCTCTTCGCGATGTCGACGATCAGCCGTGTCAAGGTACAGCAATTCGCCAAGTCCGTATCTGCCGGCTTCGACAACCAGTGGACGGTCAATCAGCCGCCGAACGGCGGCGCGAACGGCGAGCAGTCGTTCGAAGCAAGCTCGAGCATTCCGGCGATCAAGAAAGAGCTCGAGAAATACGTCAAGGAAAATCACCTCGAACAGCAGGTGCAGGTGCATTCGGAAGCGCGCGGGCTGACCGTGACGCTGTTATCCGATAAGGCCTTTTACAATAGTGGAAGCGCCGAGATCCGGCCCGAAGCGCAAAAATTTCTCGACGGCATCTCGCCAATCCTCAAACGCAATGGCAATGAAATTGCGGTTGAAGGCTATACCGACAACGTTCCGATCTCGACCTCGCAATATAAATCCAATTGGGAGCTCTCGACGGCGCGCGCGGCCAATGTGACCGAGTATTTGCAGCAGGATGGCATCGCCCCGACCCGGCTGAGCGCGACCGGCTACAGTGAATACCGTCCGCGCAATCGCAATGCGTCCGATACCGATAAACAGCAGAACCGCCGCGTCGATATCGTGCTCTTGAGCGGAAGCGCAGCCCCGGGCAGCAGCATTCAGAAAGGTAAATAGCGAGCATTTATGTCGAGTCTTTCACAAGAAGAGATTGATGCACTTATCAATCAACTCTCTGGCGAAGGCGCTCCGGCGAAGGAAGCGATCGACGGCCGTAGGGTAAAGTCGTTCGATTTCCGCTTCAACAAGCGGCTCGATAAGTTCACCAACAACCAGCTGCAGACGCTACGGACGCTGCACGAGAACTTTACGCGCCTGCTCAATAACTCGCTCTCTGTCTATCTCCGCACGCGCGTCGAAGCAACGATCGTCTCGATCGAGCAGATCAGCTACGGCGACTTCATCGCCTCGATCGGCATTCCGTCGATCCTGGGCATCTTTTCGATGGACCCGCTGCCCGGTAGCGGCATCGTCCAGGTCGATTTAAATCTCGTCTTCTCGATCATCGACCGCTTGCTTGGCGGGCCGGGTTGGTTTCCGAACAAGCTTCGCGATCTGACCGACATCGAGCGTACGCTGATGCAGCGTTTCATGGCGCGCATGCTCAACAGCTACCGCGAGTCGTGGAACTACTTGCTGACGCTCTCGCTGAAGATCGAGGCGCTCGATTCCAATCCGCAATTCATCCCGCGCATCATCCCGCTCGATCAAATCGTCGCCTACATCTCGATGGAGTTGAAGATCGGCGACATGTCGGGCGTCATGAACTTCTGCTTGCCGTACCTGGTATTGCAGTCGATCGGGCAGCAGTTGACCGAATTCCAGTGGTCGCCGACGGTGATCGCGGGCCGCGGTATGACCGAGGAAGACATCGCGCAGCTGACCCGAAACGTCGAGCGCGCGCCGGTCGAGGTGGAAGTGGAACTGGGTCAGACCACGGTGTCGTTGCGCGACCTGGTGGCACTGCAGGAAGGGGACATCGTCGTCTTCGATAAGTTGACCAACGAGCCGCTCCTGGCACGAGTAAATGAAAAGGAAAAATTCCGGGTCTTCCCGGGAATCAACCGGGAACAGCTGACAGTGCAAGTCTCACACGTTTTAGCGAGCGAGGACGAATAGCGTATGCCCGATACACAACAGCTTGCCGACGCGATGCTGGCTGCGGCCGGCACGGTGCTCGGCAGGTTGGTGGAACAGTCCGCGAGCGTCAGCGCCGCAACGCGTGACGATCACGACGGGTCGATTCGTACCGACGGTAGCGAACTGGTTTCGCTCGCAACGATTCCCGCGCTCGGCGCGCAGCTCGTCGTACGCTTCCCGACGGCCGACATGCAGCAGATCGTCGGCGTTATGCTGGGCGGTGGCGACGAGGTCACGGAAATGGGCCCGATGCAGCTCTCGATCGCGTCGGAGACCGTCTCGCAGATTGCAACGGCGATGGTTGAGGAACTCGCAAAGCAGATCGGCACATCGGCCGAAGGCGCGCACGCCTCGATGTGCACCGATGCGACGCTGCTGCCGCCGCCGCCGTTTGTGTCGTATAACGGCAAGGTTGATGTCGGCTCGGATCTGCACCCGCTGATCAGCATCGACTTCGCGGCAATTACACTCTCCAAACTTGGATTAGGTGCGACCGCCTCAGCCGAAGCCGCGAAAGCGCGCGAGGCTGAGCCCGTTGCGGCTGCGGCCGCTGCGTCGAGGCGCGCTTCGCCGCCGCCGGACGCGCAGAACGTCGCCTACACGACGATGCCGCCGACGCCGGTGCGCGCTGCGCAACCCGGGCAGGCGAATCTCGATCTCGTGCACGACGTGCCGCTCCAAATCAGTGCGGTGCTCGGCAAGACGATTATGCCCTTGCGCGAAGTTGTGTCGCTGCAGTCGGGCAGCGTCTTCGAACTGGACAAGCTCGCAGCCGAGCCGATCGATCTCTATGTGAACAACATCTTGATCGCGCGCGGCGAAGTGGTCGTCGTGGACGATAAGTATGCGGTGAAGATTAGCGAACTCAATCCGCAAACGAGCTCGTAACCCTCGCTCATGGCCGCGGGTTTCTGGCTGAGTTACGTCTTTGCCCTACTGGTCGTCGCGCTCTTGCTCGGCGGCCTTTATCTCGTTGTACGGGGTCTCGCGCGCAGCCGGATTCTGACCTCGACGAATCGCCGTCTCGTTACGGTGCTCGAGTCGACGCCGCTCTCGCAGCATTCTGCCTTGCACGTTATCAAGGTGGGCTCGCGTTACTACTTGATCGGCGGCGGTCAGGGCCACGTCAGTTCTATCGTCGAGTTGCCGGCCGAAGAAGTCGAAGGCTGGCTCGAGACGCAGCGCGCGTTCTTGCGCACAACCCAAAAATCCCTAGCTGATATGGTGAAGTCGCTGCGTGGAAAGCAATAATCGCATCGTCGGCGCGCTCGTGCGCGTTTGGGAACGCCACGCACCCTTTTTGATCTCGGCGGGACTCGTATTTGTCTTCTTGTGGGTGCTGCCGGCGCTAGCCATGGGGCAAACTGCGCCCACCTCGCCAAGCGCTCCGACCCTGCCCGTTCCGAACATCAACATCGGCCTCGGCCAAACCAACGATCCCAAGCAGGTCGTTGGTGCGTTGCAGGTGCTGCTGCTTCTCACCGTGCTCACTCTGGCGCCGACGTTGCTCGTGATGATGACGTCTTTCACGCGCATCATCGTTGTGCTCTCATTCGTGCGCACCGCCATGGGCACGCAGCAGACGCCTCCCAATCAGGTGCTGGTTGGACTCGCGCTGCTCTTGACGTTCTTTGTGATGAACCCGGTGATCCACAAGATCAACGACAACGCGGTGCAACCGTATCTGCAGAAGAAGATCAGTCAACAGGTCGCGCTCGATCGCGCGGCGCAGCCGCTGCGCACGTTCATGTTCAAGCAGACCCGCGAAAAGGACATCCAGCTGTTCTATTCGATCTCGAAAGAACCGCGGCCGGCAGCGCAAAAGGACGTGCCGACGTATTTGCTCGTGCCGGCATTCGTGCTCTCCGAACTGAAGACGGCGTTTCAGATCGGATTTGCGATTTACATCCCGTTCATCATCATCGATATGGTTACGGCTGCCATTCTGCTCTCGATGGGCATGATGATGATCCCGCCCATCATCATCTCGCTGCCCTTCAAGGTGCTGATCTTTATTCTCGTCGATGGATGGGACTTGGTCATTAGCGCGCTCTTCCAGAGTTTCCACACATGACGTTCGGCGACGTCGTACAGATGGGGCAACAAGCGATCTTCGTCGCGCTCCTCGCGGCGGCGCCCGTGCTGTTGCTGAGCATGGTCGTCGGCCTCGTGATCTCGCTCTTCCAAGCGGTCACGCAGATTCAGGAACCGACGCTGGCCTTTATCCCGAAGATCGTCGTCTCGGCACTCGCGCTGCTGTTCTTTGCGCCCTTCATTCTCGCGCTATTAACCGATTTCGCTGCGCGAGTCTTTTCGAATTTGCCCGCGCTGGCAAAGTGAGCGCGGTTGCGTAATGCACCTCTTCGGCCTCACGTCAGATCAGTTCGAAACCTTCTTCCTGATCTTTCTACGCGTCACGTCGATGCTGTTTTTGTTTCCCATATTTTCGTCAGCGCAGATTCCACACCAGGTGCGTCTGGGTTTAGGAGCGCTGCTCGCCTTTCTCGTCTACCGCGTCATACCGGTGCCCCACCTTACCGGCGGCGCGTTTGAACTCATCGTCGGCGCTGCGGCGCAAGTCTTGCTGGGCGTTATCGTCGGATTCGTCGCCTCGCTCGTGTTTGTGGGCATTCAGTTCGCGGGGGAACTGATCGACTTACAGGTCGGTTTCGCGATCGCGAACGTCCTCAACCCACAGACCCAACAGAACATCACGATTATCGGCGAATTCCAGCTGGCAATCGCCACGCTGATCTTTCTCACGACGAACTCCCACTATTTCTTCATTCAGGGCATTGCGGGCTCGTTCAATCTCGTGCCGCTTCCCTATATCAACTTGGATCCCAGCGTCGGTGGCAACCTCGTCTTTTTCTTCGCGCAGTCATTCTTGATCGTGTTCAAGGTCTCCGCGCCGGTCGTGGTCGCGCTCTTTTTGACCAACTGTGCGCTCGCGCTGATGGCACGTGTCGCGCCGCAGATGAACGTATTTGTGATCGGCCTACCGATTCAGGTCACCGTCGGCTTCACGATGATGATCATTGCCCTGCCGCTGCTGGCGATCGTCGGTCCCGAGATCTTCCAAGACGTCTCCGGTCAAATGGACACCGTGATGCGCGGATTGAAGCCGCCGTAGCTTTTTCTCGGCGCCAATCCCATACGCGAAGCGGAACAGCGGCCAATCCGTAGGGCAAATTGATATGAAAAAGTCAGGACCCTGACTTTACTTGTCCGAGACGCGAGGATCCTAAGTGAATCCCGAGTGTCGAGGGCGCTGACTTCTAGAAATATTTAAACTGGCCGATGTTATTGGCCGTTTGTTCTGTGAAGTAAATTTCGTTGTCGGGGCCGATCGTGAGCCAGAACGGTCCTGCGTTGCTGGTCTTCGTCGGATAAAGGTTGATTTTCGCGGGAGTGGTCGAAACGATCACTTGCGCGATTTGGCTCTTCGTCTGATCGCCGATGTAGAAGTTACCGTCGGGTGCATTGACCAGTCCATACGGCTGGCCGACGCCGGCAAGCAGCGTTTCTGAAGCAAGTTGCCCGGTCGTCAACATGCGGCCGAGCTTATCCGTTTTCGTCTCGGTGAACCAGAGCGCAGTGTCCGACCCCGAGGTGATCACGCCAAGGCCCGCGCCGGCACTTACCTTGAACTCGGCGGGAGAAGAGCCGGCCGTCGCGCCTGTAAAGATTTCGCCGATTTGATCGGCGTTGTACTCGGTAAACCAGAGCGCACCATTGGGGCCGACGGTGATATTTTGGGGGTTCGCGTTGGCCGTGGCGAGCGCGAAGAAGCCGAAGGAGCCACAGCCCGGGGCGACGCGCCAGATGCCGTTGCTGGCTGGGTCGGTCACCCAAAGATTGCCATCCGGGCCGGCCGCAATACCGTAGGGCGTCGGGGTGACGCCGGTCTGAATCGGCAGCGTGCACTCGGTGAAGCCTGCCGAGGTCAAGTTGAACTCGGCAATGCGGTCGCCGCCAAACTCGGTGAGCCAGATATTGCCGTCTTGGCCTAGCGTGAGGTTAAGCGGCTCTGAGTTGGGCTCCGGAAGGGTGTATTCGGTGATGGTGGCGTTCTGGGTCAGAACGCCGAGCTTGTCCCCGGCTTCCTCTGTAAAGAAGAGGGCCGTCGAGGTCCTGGTGATACCCGCAGGTTGGGAGTTGGCAGTCGGGATGGGGTACTCGCTGCTCACGTTCGGGACGTAGGGCGGAGAGGGCGTCGCCGTTCCGCTCGTTACCGGGTACGTGTGGCCGCAGCCGCTCAGCAGCAACGCGGCAGCTACCGCGCCGGCCAAGACCAGCGTATGTTTCAAGGTGTTCTCCTACGGGTGGTCGTTTTCGGTCAGCCTCCCTTATTGGCAGGCCGCACCGCGCTTCCCGCTTCCAATAGCAAGCGAGCGGTCTCAGGATGCGTGATGGAGCGCCGAAAACATCTATGAGCATGCTCGCGAGCGATAGCGATGGCTAAGCCGGAACAAACCGAAAAGGCCACCCCAAAGCGCCGACATGAAGCACGTCAAAAAGGTCAGGTCCCGCGTAGTACGGACCTGGCTGGTGCCGTGATCTTTCTTTCGGTTGTCTTGGTTTTGCACGCACTTTTCATGCCGATGATGAACGGACTGCAAAGTTCGGCCACGGCGTATTTTTCGCGCCTTGCCGATCATGCGGATCCGACGTTCCAATCGATTTCACTATTGTTCATGCAAGCGTCGGGCGGTGTGGCCTGGGTGGTACTCATCACCTTCGCGATTGCGCTCGTCGCCGGTGTCGGCGCGAACCTGCTGCAGTTCGGCTTCGTGCTCTCCACCGTGCCCTTCAAGTGGAACTTCTCGAAACTCAATCCGATCAACGGCTTCAAGAACTTGTTCTCGAAGCGCATCTTAGTCAATCTTGCTAAACAGCTGCTCAAGCTTTCCGCCGTCGCGATCATCATCTACACCACGATCTCGGGGAATTTGGGTCTCTTCGCGCAAGTCGGCCAATCCAGTCCCGCATATATCGTCGCACTGACCTTCGACGTGATCTTCAGCATCGCGTGGAAATTCGGACTCTTCTTGGTTGTCGTCGGTCTTCTTGACTACGCGTACGAGCGTTGGCAGCTCGAAGAAAACCTCAAGATGACCAAACAAGAGGTCAAAGACGAATGGAAGCAATCCGAAGGCAATCCCGAGGCAAAGGCGGCACTCAAACGCCGGCAGCGGGAATTTGCACGACGCCGCATGATGCAAGCCGTGCCTCGGGCGACCGTCGTCGTGACGAACCCGACGCACTTTGCGGTCGCACTTGAATGGGACGAGATCAAGATGGATGCTCCGGTGGTAACCGCAAAAGGCGCGGACCTTATCGCGAAACGGATTCGCGATATCGCGCGCGAAGCCGGCGTGCCGATCATGGAGAACCCGCCGCTCGCGCGCACACTCTACGAAAAGGTCGACCTTGATCAGCCGATTCCGCCCAATCTCTATGCGGCGGTCGCGCAGGTGATCGCGTTTATCTACAAGCTCAAACGGAAGACGATCGCCTAGTGGCTACGCAAGCGCCGGCCGGTGGCCAGCAAACAACGATCCAGCGGATCGCGAGCTTCACTCCGGTTTTAGTCGCGGGCGCCGCGGTCTCGCTCGTCGTGCTGATGATCGTACCGATCCCGCCGCTGCTGCTCGATCTGTTGCTCGCCTTCAATATTACGGTCGCCCTCATCATCATCGCGACCGCGCTGTACACGGAAAATGCTCTAGCATTTTCGGCCTTCCCGACGATGCTCTTGATCATCACGCTGTTCCGCTTGGCGCTCAACATCACAGCGACGCGCGCGATTTTGCTGCACGGCTACGCGGGCGAGGTGATCAATTTCTTCGGAGCGATCGTAGTCGGTGGCAACTATGCCGTCGGCTTCGTGATCTTCCTGATCTTGATCATCATCCAATTCGTCGTGATCACCAACGGTGCGGGGCGCGTCGCCGAAGTCGCGGCTCGCTTCACCTTGGACGCGATGCCCGGCAAACAGCTCGCGATCGACGCCGATCTCAACGCCGGGTTGATCACCGAAGCCGAAGCCCGCCAACGCCGCAGAGACATCCAGCGCTCGGCGGATTTCTACGGCGCGATGGACGGTGCCAGCAAGTTCGTCCGCGGCGACGCAATCGCTGCAGTCATTATCGTCGCGATCAATACCATCGGCGGATTTATCGTTGGTGTCGCGCAGCAGCACCTTTCGGTCATCGAGTCGTTGCAGAAGTTCACGCTCCTCACCGTCGGCGAAGGCATCGTCACGCAAGTGCCCGCGCTACTGATCTCGACCGCGACCGGTATCATCGTCACCCGTGCCGCGGCCGAGACCGACTTCGGCAGCGATATCGTCAAGCAGCTCACGGCACAGCCGCGCGCGTTACTCATCGCGGCGATCATTACGGGACTCTTCGGTATCGCCGGGCTCGATCGCTGGCTGCTGCTCGGAATCTCGGTGTTGCTCTTCATCATCTACTTCGCGCGGCGCGAGGGTGCGGCGGAGGCTGCCGCCGAGCGTAAGGTGGCAGCGGCGAAAGCCGGCGCTCCCGGAGCGCCGGGCGCGCAACCCGCCAGTAAAAGCGGGGCGGAAAGCGTCGTGCCGCTGCTCTCGTACGATCCGATGGAACTCGAGATCGGCTTCGGCCTCATTCCGCTGGTCGACGTCAATCAAGGCGGCGATCTGCTCGAACGCATCACGTTGATTCGCCGGCACGCCGCACGCGATCTTGGGATCGCCGTTCCGCCAATTCGCGTGCGCGACAACTTGCAGCTGCGTCCCAACAGCTACTTGGTGAAGATCTACGGACTCGAAGTCGCGCAAGCCGAAGTGATGGTGAGCCGTCTGCTCGCGATGAACCCCGGCACGGCGACCGCGCCGATCGACGGCATTCCGACAACGGAGCCGGCGTTCGGACTACCGGCGCTTGTGGATCGCGGAGAATGCGCGCAGCGAAGCGGAGATGGCGGGCTACACCGTCATCGATCCGACCAGCGTGATCGCGACGCATCTCACCGAGCTGATCAAAGCGCACTCGCCCGATTTGCTCGGCCGTCAAGAGACTTCTGCACTACTGGACAACATCAAGTCGCACTATCCGGTGGTGGTCGAAGAACTCGTCCCGGGTCTGCTCACCGTCGGCGAAGTGCAGCGCGTATTACAGAACCTGCTACGCGAGCGCATCCCGATTCGCAACCTCGTGATGATCCTCGAAACGCTCGCCGATGCGGCGCGTGTGAGCAAAGACATCGATTTCCTCACCGAAAAGGTCCGTGCGGCACTGTCGCGTCACATCTCTGCCGAATATGCTGAGAACGGCCTGCTCTCGGTCATCACCGTCGATCCGCGCCTGGAATCACTCTTAGCGGAAGCTGTACGCCGCGGGGAGGATGCCTTATGCGCTGCTCGATCCGAATACTGTAGGTAGGATCTACACGTCGTTGACGAAGCAGATCGCGGTGGCGCAAAACGCGGGTTTGCAACCGATTGTTTTGAGCTCGCCGTCCGTACGTTTGGCGCTCAAGCGACTTACTGAACGTGCGGCGCCGCAATTGGTGGTCTTGTCGTACTCGGAGATTGCGCCGGGCCTCAAGGTCGAGTCGATCGGACAGATCAGCGCGACCGAGGAGCCGGCAGAAGCACGAAGCTAGATGTTCAAGTCGATTTTCGGGGGCCGTGGGGGTGCGGTTTCTCTCAGTAAGTTGCCACAGCTCCACTCTTTCGTCGACGTGGTTGTCGGTGGCCGTCCGGCGCGCTCGGTGACGGTCGAGTCGGTCGGCGCAAAAGGTGTGGTCACACGCGATCCGCTCGGACGCGTGGGCGAGACCGCAATCCTGATCTACAATGCCCCGGCGGGACGCTACCGCATGGAGACCAAGATCGCGGCGGTCAATGCCACCAGCACCCAATTTGACCCACCGCGCCGCCTGAGCCTGATTGCGGCGGCGAGCGGGTCGCAGAAGCGCCAAAGCGTGCGCCTCGACGCGATCGTTACCGGCGAATGGCGCTTCGCACCGGGGAGCGTCGGGACGGGGGAGTTTAGCAAAGCTACGATCCGGGACATCAGCCGCGGCGGGTGCTCACTGATCGTCGACCGGGAGCTCAAGGCCCACACGATCGTCGAGGTCAGGATGAGTCTGCGGCTGGAGGCTCCGGCCCTCGTGCTGCTGGGCGAAGTCATGCGCCATGAGAAGATCAAGAGTTCGGGGAAGTTCTCCCACGGGCTGCGTTTCCACGGGTTGCGGCCCGACGAAGATCAGGCGATCATCGAGTTCATCAATCGGCGGCAGGCCGATCTGCGCAGCCGGGGATTAGCCTGACCCTTCTATAAAGAACCGGTATCCTTTGGCCGATTGAGTTCAAAGGATAAAGGCACGTTTTTTTGCACTTCGTCTTGGGAGCAGTGGATGAGCAAGAGAGTCCTCATCGTCGACGATGCCGTCGTCATGCGGATGATGATCAAGGGGATCCTTTCCAAGAACGGCTTTGAAGTCGTCGGGGAAGCCCAGAACGGGGTCGAGGCGGTCGAGAAGTACAAACAACTTCAGCCCGACCTTGTGACGATGGACATGGTCATGCCCGAGATGGATGGCATTACCGCGGTCAAGCAAATCGTCGCCAACGATCCCAACGCGAAGATCATCATGTGCACGTCGATGGGCCAGCAAGCCCTGGTCGTCGAGGCGATTCAGGCCGGCGCGAAGTCGTTTATCACCAAGCCCTTCCAGCCGCCGAAGATTCTCGAAACGATTCAAAAGGTGCTGTCATGAGCGGCGGCGGCATGCAACTCAACGATCTTCAAAAAGATGCGCTGAAAGAAGTCGGCAACATCGGTGCCGGCCACGCGGCGACGGCGCTTTCGCAGTTGCTCAATACGAAGATCAATCTGTCCGAGCCGCGGATCGACGTGATCAAGTTCCGCGACCTCGCGTCGCGCGTCGGGCACGAGAATCGCACGGTTGCGGCGTTGCACATGTACGTGCGCGGCGAAGCACCGGGACAAATGGTCGTGCTCTTCGATCGCGAACAGGCGCTCGACTTCGTCAGCCAGTTCCTGCACCGCGTGATCGGCGACATCCAGATCTTCGATTCGATCGCCGACTCGACGCTCAAAGAGCTCGGCAACATCATCGCGGGCTCGTACCTGACGGCGATCATTCAGCTCACCGGCTCGAATCTGCTGCCCTCGGTGCCGACGCTGTCGTACGGCACGGTGCAAGCCGCGTTCCGCACGCTCATGTCGATCCTCCCCGACCAGGATGTCTTCCTGATCGAGTCGAGCTTCCTCGACAAAGAGAAAGAAGTCGCCGGACAATTCATCCTCATACCGGAGACGGGGTCGCTCGGGCCGCTACTCTCGGTCTTCGGTGTGGAGTAAACCATGAGCGACGAACTCTTCAATCGAGAAGAGTTCATTTCGTATTTCCGCGACGAGGCTGAAGAACTGCTTCAGCAGATCGACGCCGATTTGCTCAAGCTCGAAGAGTTCGTACAGACCGGCGAGACAGATCCCGAGATCATCGCATCGCTTTTTCGCGCGCTGCACACGGTCAAGGGCAGCGCCGGCATGCTCGGCTTTACCGAGATTCAAGGCCTCGCACACAAACTCGAGAACCTGTGCGACCTGCTGCGCAAGGATCGTATGCCGCTCTCCGAGAGCGTCGTTGACATCCTGTTCTCCGGACGCGATCTGCTAACCGAACTCGTCGAAGCGGCAATTAGCGATAAGCCCTCGCCGCACGGCGTCGACGAGTACATCGCCAAGCTCGACAAGTTCACGTCGATCTACGAGCAGACAGCGCACGTGATCGAGGGTCGCACCGGCGCGGAACAATCGTTTGACGAAGCGCACGCTGCCGAGCAGCCCTCGGGTGCTGGGGACACCGAGGCGTTCGAAGCCGAAGTACAACGGCTCTTAGCCGAAGCGCAGGCGCAAAAGGACGCTGCAGCACTCGCAGCCGACACGCCGGCGCCCGCAACCGCGGCGGTTCCCGCATTTGAAGAGACGACCGTTGCAGCGGAGCCGGCGAAGGTGGCACCGGAACCGTCGAAGGCGCCGGCGGCAAAGTCGCCGCCCGCAGCGTCACCAGCTGCAGCCGCCGGCGCTGCCGCGGGCGCATCGCCCAATGCCGAGCAGAAGCGTTCGTCGATTCATCAAACGATTCGCGTCGACATCGAGCGGCTGGACTCGCTGCTCAACCTCGTCGGCGAACTCGTTATCAACCGCACGCGCATCTCAGATATCGCCAACACGCTTGAACGCCTTATGAGCGACAAGGTCAACAGCGTCGGTGCGTCATCCGGCATCGTTGCGCCGCTCGCAAAGGATCTCGCCGACTCGGCAGCGCTGCTGGCGCGCACGACCAACGAAATCCAAGAGTCGATCATGAAGGTCCGCATGGTTCCGATCGGCCAGGTCTTCGATCGCTTCCCGCGCTTGGTGCGCGACGTCGCCAAAGCGCGCGGCAAAGAAGTGCAACTCGTAATCTCTGGCGCGGAGACCGATCTCGACAAGACGATCGTCGACGAAGTCGGCGAACCGCTGATGCATTTGCTCCGCAACAACGTCGATCACGGGATCGAGGCGCCCGACGAACGCGAGAAGCTCGGGAAGGCGCGTGTCGGCACGATCTCGCTCAACGCCTACCACGAAGGCAACCAGATCATCATCGAAGTGTCCGATGACGGCGGCGGTATCAATCTCGACAAAGTGCGCGCGCGCGGCATCAAGCAAGGCTTAATCTCGGCCGACGATCGCTTGACCGATCGCGAGATCATCGAGCTGATCTTTACGCCGGGCTTCTCGACCGCCGAAGTGGTCTCCGACGTTTCCGGACGCGGCGTCGGCATGGACGTGGTCAAGCGCAACATCTCGCGCCTCAAGGGCGTCTTCGACGTCGACACGGTCCCCGGCCAGGGCACGCGCTTTACGATCAAATTACCGCTGACGCTCGCAATCATCCAGGCGCTGCTGGTCCGGGTCGGCGAAGAGCTCTACTCGATTCCGCTCGATTCCGTTATCGAGTCGCAACGCGTCGAGATGCCCGACGTGCGGACCGTGCATGGCAACGAAGTGATCACGCTGCGCGGACAAGTCGTACCGCTCGTGCGGATCGCCGAGTTCTTTGAGCTGGGCGGTCAGCGCGATCCCGACAAGGTGATGATCGTGATCGTGGGTCTGCAAGGACGCCAAGTCGGGCTTGTAGTGGATCAGTTCGAGGGAGAGCAAGAGATCGTCATCAAACCGCTCTCCGATGTCGTGGGACGCATCGCCGGTATCTCCGGCGCGACGATTCTCGGCAACGGGTCGATCTCGCTGATTATCGACGTGCACTCGCTCGTCAGCGAGGCCTACGCGGGCGGGAAAGTCGCGCGCGCCGAGTTCACCGGAGTGTAAGGACACACTATGGCAGACAGTAAGGAAGAAAAGAAACAGCAGCTCTCGGGTGAGATGTTACAAGTCGTCTCGTTCCGCTTGGGCAGCGAAGAGTATGGCGTCGACATCGCCCAAGTGCAGGAGATCATCCGCCTGGTCGAGATCACGCACGTGCCGCGCGCACCGAAGTTCATGGAAGGCGTCATCAACCTGCGCGGTCAGCTGATCCCAATTATCGACCTGCGCACACGGTTCGGTATGCAGCGCATTGCTTCGACCAAGAGCACGCGCATCATCGTCACCGAGATCGGCAATAAGCGCGTCGGCATCGTCGTCGATTCAGTGAGCGAAGTGCTCAATCTGCCGATCGAGAACGTCGAAGACGCACCTGAGATGATCGCCGGCGTGGGCACCGAGTACATCCAGGGCGTTGGCAAGATGGACGAACGGCTCATCATCATGCTTGACCTCACGATGGTGATCTCGGGCGAAGAGAAGCAACAGCTAGAACAAGTCGAGGCCGTAGCAACGTAAGCGACCTTTGTCTCAGGCTTGCACGTCACTTGCAGGCTTATGGTTGCGTTAACGTCGTAGAATGGGTTCCATGCGTATCCCCGTCCCCGCGATGCTCCTCACCGTCGTGCTTACCGGCACGGCCGCGACGGCGCCGTCGCCCCAACCGACTGCGACCCCGCAGAACTTTCCTGAGATCATTCACACGATGTCGCGCCCGCTGTGCAGCGCGCTTGCGTCGAAGATCCGGCCGGCTGTCGCGTTGATGATGGAAAACGACGAAACGATCGCAAAGAGCCCGCCGCTCTTTTCGGACTATATCAAGTTGAGCTCAGCCGGCAGCGATTCCGGTCGTGATATGGCTGTCTACCGCCTCAACACGCTGGTGACGCCGCTGGTGCAGAATTCGCTGGCGATTCAGAAGTTGCTCGAGGACCCCAGCGTCTTTCCGGCGGTTGCGCGTTCCGAAGACGATCAGCGGTTGATCAACCTCAAGACCGGAATGCTCAAGACGCTCGCGTCGCAGCAAGCCTCACTCGACATCATCAACGGCTTCGTCGAGACGCAGCAACTCGGCCAGATGCAGCACGAAGGCTTCGGGTATATGCACGCGATCAGCGGATCGAACAACACCACGCCCGCCCAGAACCCGCAAACGGGACCTGGTCAGGCCCCGCCTCCGAATATACAGGGCGGTACCACGCAGACCAACGTCAACCAGTCGATGCCGTCAAACTTCGACGACCTCGTGCTACAAGCGGGTCTGCAGCCCAACCAGTATGAGTTCGATCCCACGCAGATCCCTGGGCTGCAAGTCGGCTACAACCAGATCGGCAAGCTCAAAGAGGGCCTCGAGTGGACGCAGGACCAGAGTAAGAAAGAAGAGCAGCCACTCGCGAAGGCGATCGTGCAAGCCGCACAAGCCTGCAGTGGTCAGGCGCCCGCAACACCGTCACCGAAGCCGTAACCAAGTCCGGTAAATCGCATCAGCCCTTCAAACGGGCCGTAGGGCGCAAATGCGTCGCGCCAGAGCGCGCGCGCACGTGCGAGCGCGTCGTCGCGCTGCATGCGTACGCGTTGTGCCGTTACGTGGAGATCTTTCGGCATTCCGGCCAAGAGCAGATCGCGATCGTGAAGATCGCCAAGCGCGTCTTGCAATTGGCTCAAACGGCTGGCCGCTTCGAGCAGCGACGGCTCGCGCGGTGTAAAGCGTTCGAGTGCGTAGCGCAAGCGCTTGCACGCGATGCGGAGATTGTGCAAATCCTTGCTTCGCCCGTGACGTAGAGCGGGTACGAGCGTGAGCACTTCGGCAAAGCGCACGATCGCGACGCGGCGCATCGCGTCGTCAACACCACAAGCATCGGAGAGATCGATCTGGCGGCCTTTCATAGCTGTGGCCGCAGCCCTTGGAGTGTGACGGCGATGCGTTTGAGCGCAATGCGTTCGCGCCGGCGCAACGCGCGTAGGAGATGACGCGCAGCGCGCCGTTCGCGCACGTCAAGCGCATCACGCAACGTTTCGCGTAAGACTGCGGCGTCGCGCGCCTCGCCGGTCAATTCGATGACACGGCGCAATCGCTTGAGCGAGAACGGTGCAACCGCGCCCTCTAAATCGTCATGGACGCAGCGTAAACGCCGCGCGGTCGTGCGTAGCTCGTGCAAGCGTTTGGCGCTAGGTTGACGCAAAAAACGCGCCCGCGCCCGCTTAAAAGCGCGCACGTCGTGCTTGACCAGTCCCAGGGCCCATTCCATGATGCGCTCATCGGGCATCCGGCCAGCTTTCGCCGTGTTGACCCTCTTGACTAGCGAACATATGTTCGATTAGGATGGGGACCCATGCTTCCGGTACGCCCAGATTTTCAGGCGCTCAAAGCCCGCTTCCATGCGGCGGCCGGAGCGCCGCGTGCCGGCCGGGAGGCGCTCTTTTCGACCGCTGTCCCCGCGCTCGACGCCGTGCTCGGTGGGGGCATTCCCTTTGGCTCGCTGATCACGCTCGAGGGCGCTCCAAGCGCCGGCTGCCACAGCGTCGCCGCTGCTCTACTCGCGCAGGCGACGGATCGCGGGCTCGGTGCGATCATCGACAACGGCGAGCTCTATCCGCCCGGGCTTGAAGCTGCCGGGGTGCGCCTCGATCGACTGCTGATCGTGCCCGCCAACACACCGCTACGGATCGCCCGGGCCGCGGATCTGCTCTTGCGCTCGCGTGCGGCGCGAGTCGTGGTCATGGCCGCAACAGCATTGCGTGCCACGGTGTGGGCACGCCTTGCAAACCTCGCGCATCGAGCTGGGGTGGTGCTCGTGGTGCTAGCATCGCGCGTAAGCGTCGAGCTCTCTGCGGTCGCAACGTTGGCATTGTCATGCAGTCTGCGGCGCGTCGTTATGAAGGGCACACGGGGGCTCTGGGGCGTTTTTAGCGGCTTCGAAGTGCAGACCGAATTACGCAAACACAAATTCAGGAATTCTTTAACTCCGTCTGTCGTCAATGGATGAGGAAGTAGTGAGGCCACTAGCATGATCGTCTGTATCCGCGTTCCCAGCGACGCTTTACACGATACGGCCTGGCAAGAGCTGCTCGACGCGCTCGATGTCGTAACGCCGCTGATTGAAGATGCGCGTGTAGGCACGGCCTTTCTGGACATGCACGGAGCGGACGGCGATTTTTTGGCGTGGAGTCGCATGATTCGGACGGTGCTCGTGCCGTTGCATCTGCGCGCGTGCATCGGTGCCGGGCCCAATCGTTTTTGCGCGTTTGCTGCAGCGTGGAGCGGTGACGGCACGGTGATCGTGGCGGGCGAAGAAGCTGCGGCGCTCGAGCCGATGCCGCTCGACGTGCTCGAACTCGAGGCCGGTGTCGTTCAGCGTTTGCAATTGCTCGGCATCACGACGCTTGGCGCGCTTTCTGCATTGCCGCACGGCCCATTCGTGCGCCGATTCGGACCGGATGCAGCGCGCTGGCACAACGCTGCACGAGGGGTCGATCGCGCCCCATTCGTGCCGCGAGGACATGCGATCACGATCGAAGCCGCGATGCTCGGGGAAGGCTCGGCGCAGAGCGAAGCGGCCGTCATCTTCGCGCTACGCGTGCTACTCGGACGGATCTGCGTCGATCTCGAGCGTTGTGGCAAACGTGCAAGCGCGCTGCAAGTCGAAATCGAACTCGAGAACGCCGACACCGCGCGCGTCGACCTACAACTCGCTGCAGCGACCTCGCAAGAGCGCGCGATGCTCGACGTATTGCGCGCCAAACTCGAAGGTGCGAGCTTTCCTGCACCGATCTGCGGGCTGCGTTTGCGTGCGATGGGCTTAGAAAATGGCGGCGAAGCCGTACCGCTGTTCGCCGGAGACGAGATCGATCGCGCAAATGTGGCAGTCGTGCTCGCGCGTTTGGAAGCGATGCTCGGCGAACCGGTACGTCGCGCACAGACCTGTGCGGCCCATCCGCTCGAAGAGCGCTTTCGCTACGAATCGTTCACCCTGCCCAAACGCGATCCGGCCGGCCGCGCCGCAACCCAACCGAAGCTCGTACCGCAGTTGCGTCTCCTTGCCGTTACCGAGATCGACGTGCGCCTACGCCGCGGCGAGCCGGCAGCGGTCGGCGATCGCACGGTGCGGCACGTCACCGGTCCTTGGCGCATTGAAGAGGGCTGGTTCGCTTCGCCGGTTGCGCGTGACGAATATGACGTGCAATTCGATACCGGGGAGATCTGTCGTATCTATCGCCAAGGCGACCGCTGGTATCTGCGAGGTTCGTATGATTAGTTTTGCTTTTATCTTAAACTTGCAGATACCAGCGACGGGGGGACCCATCGGCTTTGCCGATGGGGGCGCGGAGCGAAGCGAAGCGCTTTTAAACAAAAAGGGGTCCCCAACGGCGACTAGCCGTTGGGGAATTCTGCGAGGTTCGTATGATTAGTGTCGCGCAAGATTGCGATAGGTTTCAGCGCATTGCGTCGGCGTGGCTGCGCAGCGGTGAGATCACGCGCACGAATCATCTGCTCTCGCCGCTCGAGGAGCTGGCCGGCTTCAACTATGGGTTCGTCTATCTGCTCGAGCTCGATGGCGAAAGCGTGAAAATCGGCTATTCGGAACACCCGATGCGGCGGATACGCGAGTTGCGCAGCGGATTCCGGTACGGTCAACATTTGCGGCTGCGCGCCTGCTTCGTCGGCGAATCCGATGACGAGCGCGCATTGCACCGGCGCTTCGCGCATTTGCGTATGGAGCACGAACGTTTTATGACCTGCCCCGCAATCGACGCGGAATTTGCCCGCGCGCGCGCACGCGTGCATGAGAAGCTTCGTACGTTGCATTGCTGTACGTCCGAGTGTCCGCAGATTGTAGAGCGGCTCGATTTGCGGATGCTCAGCACGTGGCTTCGACGGTAGGATATGCCGAGCTGCACGCGTATTCGAACTTCACCTTTCTCGAAGGGGCGAGTCACCCCGAGACGTTGATCGAGCGTGCCGCGCAGCTCGAGCTTGCGGCGATTGCGCTCACCGACCGTGACGGCCTTTATGGTGCGGTACGGTTTGCGCTTGCGGCACGTAAGTCGGGAATCGATGCGATCATCGGCAGCGAGTTGACGCTCGAAGACGGTACGCGTCTCGTATTCTTGATTGAAGATGAAATCGGGTATGCGAATCTCTGCGAGCTGATCTCGCGTGCGCAGCTGCGCGGCAGCAAAGGTAATGCACGCTTGCAACTCGATGATCTCGATGGCCGCAGCGACGGGCTCATCGCGCTCTCGCAGCTCCCCGACCCGCAACGCATCGACGCGTTGCGCGCATGCTTTCGCGATCGTTGCTACCTCGAACTCCAGCATCATCTCACTGCAGCCGATGCCGAACGTAACGAGCAATTGGTGCGCCTGGCACGCGAGATGCGCGTGGCCTGCGTTGCGACCAACGGCGTGGTCTATGCGCACCGTGAGGATGCACCACTGGCCGACGTTATGACGTGCGTCAAAGATACGATGACCCTCGATGCGGCACGTGCGCAAAACCGTCTTCGCCCAAACGCCGAGTATCATCTCAAATCGGCTGCCGCAATGCGCGCGATCTTCAGCGCCTATCCGCACGCGCTCGACGCAACGATCGGCATCGCGCAGCGCTGCTGCTTCCGGCTGGATCGTCAAGTCGGACAGTTCCCGCTCTTCCCCGTACCCGATGGGTACACGCGACAAAGCTATCTGCGCGAACTGACCTATCGCGGTGCAGCCGAACGCTACGGTACGCCGCTTGCGGCGAAGGCTGAGCGCCAACTCGAATACGAACTCGGCATCATCGCCAAAATGGATTTGGCCGGCTACTTCCTTATCGTGTGGGATATCGTGCAGGCCGCCGATCGTCTCGGCGTGCTCTGTCAGGGGCGCGGATCGGCTGCTAACTCCGCCGTCTGCTATGCGCTCGGGATCACGGCGGTCGATCCGATCGGCATGGATCTGCTCTTCGAGCGTTTCATGTCGGAGGAACGCAAAGAGATTCCCGATATCGACATCGATTTCGCGCACCAAGACCGCGAGCAGATCATTCAGTACATCTACGAGCGCTATGGCCGCAGCAACGCAGCGATGGCAGCCGAGGTCATCAGTTATCGCACGCGCTCGGCGCTGCGCGACGTCGCGAAGGCACTGGGGTTTACGCTCGAAGCGGTCGACGCACTCGCCACCGAATACGATGCAACTGAATCTTTCGATGCGATCTGTCATCCTGAGGTGCTCGGCGAAGTCGAGCCTCGAAGGATGCGTTTAGAAGAGTTCTGCCGTCGCATCGAAGGGTTTCCGCGCCACATGGGCATCCACTCCGGTGGCATGGTCATTACACGCGACCCGTTGATTCGAGTTGCACCGGTCGAGTGGGCGACGATGCGCGACCGCACGATCATTCAATGGGACAAAGACGACCTGCAAGAACTCGGATTGATCAAGATCGATCTGCTCGGCCTTGGGATGCTCGCGTTACTCCGTGAGGCGTTCTCGTTGCACAAGCGCTGTTACGGCACGTCGCTTGCACTGCACACCATTCCCCCCGATGACAAGCCGACGTATGCGATGATCACCAAGGCCGATACGATCGGCGTCTTTCAAATCGAATCGCGCGCACAGCAGTCGATGCTCCCGCGCATGAAGCCGACCTGCTTTTACGATATCGTGATGCAGGTCGCGATCATTCGGCCGGGACCGATTCAAGGGCAGATGGTGCATCCGTTCTTGCGCCGGCGCGCCGGACTCGAGCCCGTGACCTATCCGCATCCGAAGTTAAAGCCCGTGCTCGAACGCACGATGGGTGTGCCGCTCTTTCAAGAGCAAGGAATGCGCATGGCGATCGAAGCCGCGGGCTTTACGCCGGGCGAAGCGGATACGTTGCGGCGCGCAATGGGACACAAGCGCTCGCACGAGCGCATGCGTGAGATCTTTCCACGCTTGGTCGAAGGTATGGTCGCAAACGGCATCGATCGCGTGGCTGCCGAGCAGCTCTTCCACATGCTCGAGGGCTTTGCCGATTACGGATTTCCGGAGTCACATGCGGCAAGTTTTGCGTTGCTGGCCTATGCGTCGGCGTATGTGAAGTGTCACTTCCCGGCGGTCTTTGCTGCGGCGATTCTCAACGTGCAACCGATGGGCTTTTATTCGACGGAAGTCTTGGTCAACGATGCACGGCGGCACGACGTCGTGGTCAAGCCGATCGAAGTCAATGCGAGCGAGTACTGGTCGCATGTCGATGCCGGAGGTGCGCTGCGTTTGGGATTTCATCTTGTGCGTGGACTCGGGAGCGCACAGAAAGAACGGCTCGAAGCGGCGCTGCGCGACGGGCCTTTTGCGAATCTTCTCGCTTTCGCACAACGCACGCGGCTCGAGAAAGAGGCAATCGAAAACCTCGCAGTTGCCGGCGCCTTTGCGCCGTGGTTTGCATCGCGACGTGAGGCGATGTGGGCACTGCGTGCGCTCGACGAACGTGAAGCGCGCGGTGAGCTTGGGAAATTAATGGATGTTGAAGAGCCGGCGGTGCGCTTTGCCGCGCTCAGTGCGAAAGCAGAGACGGCGTTCGATCTATGGTCGACGGGCGTGACGACGAAGGCGCAAGCGGTCGCGCATTTTCGTGCGCAACTCGATGCGCAGCGCGTGCTTGCTGCGGCGCGCCTTGCCGAGATGCCCAATCATCTCGTGTGCCGCGTCGGTGGGCTTGTGATCACGCGGCAACGGCCGGGCACGGCCAAGGGCTTTGTCTTTCTGACGATCGAGGACGAGACGGGACTCGTGAACGTGATCGTGCGGCCCGATATCTACGAAAAGTATCGCCGGGTCATTCGCACCTCGAACATGCTCGTGATCGAAGGCGTCCTACAGAAGGAGCAAGGAACGATCGATCTGCTTGCGCGCGCGGCCTGGGCGCTCAATGACGAAGGCGTGGTCGACGGCGTGCGCGCACACAACTTTCACTAGCCCTGGCGCGCGAGCCATGCATCGTAGACATCTTTTTCGATCGGATAGAGATACGTGCCGGCGGGCAACCGATAGCCGGGAGGCGGCAGCGGGAACGGAAATTGCCGAATACCACGCGCGATCGGATCGCTATTCGGCGAGAAGCAGAACGGCCAGGGAATATCTCCGATCTCGCTGCCGCCGGTCGGATATAGCCAGGTGTAGCGCCCGTAGTAGCAATGGTAGCCATGGTCGAGCCAACGCTGCAACGGAATCAAATAGCCTTCGCCTTTGCCCGAAAGCTCCTCGCTACCGGAGAAGTTCATCTTATACGTCTTGGTCGCCGATTCGCGCTGCGCGGGGTCGATCGTGGCGACCGAAAGCGGCGCGTGTTGCGCGTTGAGCTGTTGGGCTTCGCGCTGAAACGCGACTTGCTGCTGCGCAAGCTGCTCGGCAAGTGAGCCTTGTTTCTGTTTCCTCGGTGCGCTGCTCGGCTGCGGCGCCGCGCTCGGTACGATCCGCGCAATTTCAGTCGGTTGTGCCTTGGGCTGCGGGGTCGCCGCTTCGCGTTGCGCACTCTTGGGTTGCCGCTGCTGCGACTTTTGTGCGTCGAGCGGCGAAGGTTCCCGCTGCTGCGGCTCCGGGTGGCTGTGCTGTGCGATGCGGACCGAAGACGAGGCAACCATGAACGTCTCCTCGGGACGTTCTTGCCGGGTTTGGATCGCCTGCATCCGCAGCGCGACGCCCCACGCGATTAACATCCACAACATCAAGTTGGCAAAGCCGGAGACGAGAAGCGACCACACCAGGGTGGTGCGGTCATCGTTACGTTCTTGTCGGTCGTCGGCTTCGGTGATCATGGGTGAGCGCAAGGGGCTTCCCGCTCGCCTGGCGGGATCACCTTTCAGCGGAGCGAACCTTAGAGAAACGATGGACCAGCAACCCGACAACGATCGATCCGAGGAACGCCGCCAAGCCAACCTCACGCGCACGCTGATCTGGATCGGCGTTGCAGGTCTAGGCGCGGCGCTCGCGTTCACCGTCGTGCGCGTCATGATGAGCCGTCGCCCCGTCGATCCTACGAGCGAGCGTATCCAGCAGTTGATCGACGAGGCCAATCACTTGCTCAAGACGCTTGACGAACAGCGAAACAGCGCGTAGCGCGCCGGTCGCGGTCGGCGCTGAATACGAGCTCGCGTTCTCCGACCTCCTCGCTAACGGACAAGCTGTCGGGCGCACCGGCGGCATCGTCGTTTTCTGTTTCGGCCCGCTCCCGCAAGAACGCGCGCGCGTGCGGATCACCGGGGTCAAGCCCAAATATGCGATCGGGCAACTCGTGCGAATACTTACGCCTTCGAAATATCGTACGACGCCGTTTTGTCCGGTCTTCGGCGCGTGTGGTGGTTGCCAACTCCAGCACTTGAGCTACCCCGCGCAGCTTACCTGGAAAACCGACACGGTGCGCAACACGCTTGCGCGCATCGGCGGCTTCAACGACGTTACGGTCCGCGATGCGGTCGGGATGACGTATCCACGCGCCTATCGCAACAAAATGTCGCTGGTGGTCGAACAGCGCGGCGGAAAGCCGACGCTCGGGTTCTACCAGCAACGTTCCCACGATCTGGTGCCGATCGATGCGTGTCCGATCGTGACACCGCAACTGAGCGACTACATCGGACGCTTGAACCGCTCGCGCAGCGCGCCGGAAATCGCCGAAGCGCTCGGCGTCACGCGCCACGTGGTTGCGCGCAACGCGCGCTCGAGCGGCGAGTCGGTCGTCACGCTCACGACTCCGCGTCAATCGCCGGAGGTCGCGCGAGCGAGTGAGTCGCTGATGCGGGTCTTCCCCGGGGCCGTCGGGCTGACCAACTCGTTCGAGCTCAGCAGCGACAACGCGATCATGGGCCGGCGCCATCGCACGCTCGTGGGCCGCTCGGAAATCGAAGAAGTGCTCGACGGTGTGCGCTATCGCGTGTCGGCCGGCTCGTTCTTTCAGGTCAACGTCGAGATCGTATCGCGCATCTTCGACTTCATGCGTACGGGCTTGGAGCATCCGCGCCGTATCGTCGATCTGTATTGCGGCGCGGGAACGTTTGCACTGTTCTTCGCGCGGCACGGCTGCCAGGTCTTCGGCGTCGAAGAGAACGCCCAAGCACTTGCCGAGGCGCAAGGTAACGCCGCGCTCAACGGCCTGGAGAATTGGGTGCGCTTTCGGCCGGGCAAGGTCGAAGACGTCGTGCGCACGCCCGAGGCGCAGCACGCGATGCGCGAGGCCGACATCATCTTTCTGGACCCGCCCCGCAAGGGCAGCGACGACGTAACGCTGGGCGCGATTGCCGAGGCCAAGGCCCCATACATTTGGTACCTTTCCTGCGACCCGGCAACGCTCGCCCGGGATTTGAAGTTCCTGGCCGCCAATGGATATCGGCTCGGCATCGTGCAACCGTTCGACATGTTCCCGCAAACCGGGCACGTAGAGACGCTGGTGACGTTGTACCGCCAGACCGAGGAACCCCAGGCCGTCGCGACGGCATTCGAGGACGTGAAGCCCCCGGATTGGCCCGACGACGACTTCGCCAAAAATCAATCGGAGTATCCTGACTTTGTCGTCCGAGAAAATTGACGTCCGCTATGTTGCAAAGCTCGCACGCATCGCGCTAACCGACGACGAAGTCGAACGGTTTGGCGCACAGCTCGGCGACTTGCTCGAGCACGTCGATTCGCTGGCCACGCTCGACGTTGCGTCGGTCGCGGCGACGGCGCAAGTTGTGGAGTCGCGCAACGTCGAGCGCGAGGACGTCGTGACGCAGTGCTTGGACCGTGAAGTCGTCCTCGCGCAAGCACCGCAACGTCAAGGCGGATTCTTCCGCGTGCCCCGCATCATCGCCGAGTAGAGGAACGTCCCGTGTCCAATCCATTGACCGAACGCAGCGCCGCGCAGATCGCGCGCGAGGTGAACGCTCGCACGCTCTCCGCGCACGAGGTCACCGATGCCGTCCTTGCGCAGATCGACGCTGTCGATGGGCAAGTCGGCTCCTATCTGACCGTGCTGCGCGACGAAGCGCGGGCCGCGGCGGCGCGCGTTGACGCGCGCGTGGCGGCGGGCGAAGCGTTGCCGCTCGCGGGCGTGCCGCTCGCGGTCAAAGACAACATGTGTTTGACGGGGACCCGCACGACGGCCGGCAGCAAGATCCTCGAGCACTGGGTTGCACCGTACACGGCGACGGCCGTTACGCGTTTGCTTGAAGCCGGCTGCGTGCCGGTCGGCAAAGCGAATATGGATGAGTTCGCGATGGGCAGTTCGTGTGAAAACTCGGCGCTCGGTGTGACGCGCAACCCCTACGACCTCTCACGCGTGCCCGGCGGCTCGAGTGGCGGATCGGCGGCTGCGGTCGCGGCATTCGAAGCGGCGATCGGCACGGGCAGCGATACCGGCGGGTCGATTCGTGAGCCCGGTGCGTTTTGCAACCTGGTCGGATTCAAACCGACGTATGGTCGCGTCTCGCGCTACGGCTTGATCGCCTTTGCGTCGAGCCTCGACCAAATCGGACCGCTCACGCGCACGGTCGAGGATGCGGCGCTCGCCTACGATGCGATGGGTGGCCACGATCCAATGGACTCGACCTCGATCGATCGCCCGCTCGAGACGACGGCAAAGCACCTGCGCTCAGATCTCTCCGGCATGCGCGTCGGGATCGTAAAACAGTTTACGACGAATAAACTTGGGGCCGAGATCGATGCGATCTACGCACAAGCATACCGCGATCTCGAAGCGCTCGGCGCGACGTTGGTCGAGGTGGAGCTTCCAACGGCGGAGCACGGCCTCGCGACATACTACCTTATCGCGCCGGCCGAGTGTTCGTCGAACCTCGCACGCTTTGACGGCGTGCGCTATGGACTGCGTGTCGACGGTGCGGATGTCAACCAGATGTACGAACGTACGCGCGCTGCGGGTTTTGGTCCGGAAGTGAAGCGCCGCATCCTGATCGGGACGTACGCGCTCTCGAGCGGCTACTACGACGCCTACTACGTCCGCGCACAGAAGGCGCGCACGTTGATTGCCGGCGACTTCGAGCGCGCCTTTGCCGCTTGCGATTTTATCGCGTGTCCGGCAGCAAGTTCACCGGCCTTTCAGTTCAACGCCAAGAGCGATCCGTACAGCATGTACCTGATGGACTACTACACGATTCCAATGTCGCTTGCGGGCTTGCCTGCGCTCTCGGTGCCGTGCGGCTGGGTTACACCGGCAGGTGGCGATCGCCCGATGCCGATGGGCTTACAACTCTGCGCGCCACTCTTCAACGAGCGCCCGTTGCTCGCGGCCGCACATGCCTACGAACAGAAGACGCAGCATGCGCGAACGCACAAGCCGGCGTTAACGGAGGCAGTTGGCCGATGAGCACGTACGAAGCTGTCATTGGCATCGAGTGTCACGTCGAGCTGCGGACGAAGAGCAAGATGTTCTGCGGGTGCGCCAACGAGTTCGGGGGCGAGCCCAACACGAAAGTGTGTCCCATTTGTCTCGCGCTTCCCGGCTCGTTGCCGGTCGCGAACAAAGAGGCGATCGATCACATGATCAGCGCCGGGCTCGCATTTGGTGCGGAGATTCCCGCGTTTTCGAAGTTCGACCGCAAGAACTACTTCTATCCCGATATGCCTAAAGATTACCAAATTTCGCAGTACGATATGCCGCTGACCATCGGTGGTATCGTGCGCTACTGGCTCGAGGACGGCACGATTAAAGAATGCCGTCTCACGCGCATTCACTTGGAAGAAGACACCGGCAAATCGACGCACGCCGGTTCGGACGACGGCCGTATCGCCGGCAGCACCTATTCGCTCGTCGACTTCAACCGGGCGGGTGTGCCGCTCATGGAATGCGTCTCGGAGCCCGAGCTGCATAGTGCCGACGAAGCCGTCGGCTACCTCGAAGCATTGCGTCGCACGTTGCAACAGCTCGGTGTAAGCGACGTCAAGATGGAAGAAGGCTCGCTGCGCTGCGATGCCAACGTCTCGGTGCGTCCGGTGGGTTCCGACAAGCTCGGTACGAAGACCGAGATCAAAAACATGAACTCGTTTCGTTCGGTGCATCGCGCGATCGAAAGCGAGATCGAACGGCAGATCGCGCTGCTCGATAAAGGTGAGCGCGTCGTGCAGGAGACCCGCGGCTGGGACGAGCTGCGCGGCGTGAGCGTCTCGATGCGCAGCAAAGAGCAGGCGCACGACTACCGCTACTTCCCAGATCCCGATCTCGTGCCGCTCGAAACAGCGCGTGGCACGGTCGAGCGGCTGCGCGAAGGCTTGCCGGAGTTGCCGATTCATCGATTCGAACGCTACACGACCAAACTTGGGCTCGACGTCAAACAGGCGACGCAACTGGTCGACAATGCGCGGCTGGCGACGTTCTTTGACGCGGTCGTCGAAGCGAGTGAAAGTCCGAAACAGGCGACAAACTTCGTGTTGGGCGATCTTTCGCGCCTTGCGAACGAAACCGGAACACCGGCGTACGAATCGCCGGTAACGCCCGAACATCTCGCTGAGTTGATCGTGTTAGTCGACACAAAAACGATCAATTCGAAGATCGCGAAAGATCTCATCGGGCGCATGTGGAACGGCGACGGCTCGCCCAAGGCGATCGTCGAGCGCGAGGGGCTTGCGCAGACGAGTGACCCGGCAGCGGTGGAGAAATTCATCGATCAAGTGCTCGCTGCGAATGAGAAGAGCGTGAACGACTATAAGGCCGGCAAGACAAACGTGATGGGCTTCCTCGTGGGTCAGGTCATGAAGGCCAGTGCGGGCAAAGCCGATCCGCAACTCGTCAACACGCTCATGAAACAAAAACTCGAAAAAGAGAACCCCTGACGGAGTTCTTATGCCGATCGTTTGTACGGCAAAACCGCGAGATGTGAGGAGAGAACGAAGGAGCATACCGAAGTCTGTGACTGAGTTTTCGACGAAGCAGATTGCGGTTTTGCCGACAAACCCCGCGGGCAGCGAGGTTCTCGGCGCATCTCTTCGTTGCAACCTCGGTCACAGAGCGCTCTACTATGCTCCCTCGGTCGCGTCTCAATCTGCGTCGAGAACCTCGCTGCGATCGGCGCAACAACTCCGTGAGGGGTTCTCCTGATGCTGGCTGATGAGCGTACGCTCATGGCGCTAGACTTCGCGGCGGTGCGGGAGCGCGTTGTCGCGGCCACTCGCAGTCAGCGGGGCAAGACGCGCGCGGCCGCGCTCGAACCGGCGACCGAGTTTGCACTCGTGCGCCTCGAAGTCGGTCGCACCGCGTTGGTACGCGACCTCGTGGCGAGCAATGACCTGCACGTGCTGCCGGCGATCGACACCGCGGAACTCACCGAAGCGGCCGCGGTCGGCCGCACTCTTGCGCCCGAACAACTGCGCGCCGTCGGCGACGCGATAGCTGCGGCGGCCGCGGCAGCTAATGCGCTGCGCGAGGTCAAGCACGAGGCACTTGCGGCGATCACCGCGCCGTACACGAATTTGCGCGACTTGCATCGTGCGTTGACCGACGCGATCGACGAGCGCGGCGCCGTACTCGATCGTGCCTCACCGGCGCTCGGCCGCATCCGCCGCAGCCTCGCGCAAGCGCAGAACGACGCGCGCGATCGCGTGAGCGCGATCCTGCGCTCCGAGCAAGTACGCGCGCGCCATCCAAGATCACGTCGTCACGATTCGCGAGGGCCGATTCGTCGTGCCGGTCAAGGCGGAATTCTCCGGCGAGTTTCCCGGTATCGTGCATGATACCAGCGGCTCGGGGCAGACGCTCTTTATCGAACCGCTGGCAGCCCTTGACGACAACAATCGGCTGCGCACGCTGCGACTGGAGGAAGAGCGCGAAGTACTGCGCGTGCTCGAAGAGCTTTCTCGCAACGTCGGTAATGGCGCAGATGCAATCGAACGCAATATCGAGATGCTGGCGCAGGTCGATCTCCTCGTTGCCAAGGCCAATGTTGCGCGTGCAATGGACGCGATTGAGCCCGAGCTGGTCGAGGAAGCGGTCGTGCATATTGAGGCCGGCCGTCATCCGCTGTTGGGTGAGCGCGCGATTCCGCAAACGATCCCGCTCGATGATGGTACGCGCCTGCTCGTGATCAGCGGGCCGAACATGGGTGGCAAGACCGTTGCGCTCAAGATGGTCGGGCTGTTCGTTGCAATGACCTACTGCGGCATGCACGTGCCGGCATCGCTCGGCACGAAGATCGGCAAGTTTACACTTGTGATCGCCGACATCGGCGACGAACAGTCGATCGCGCTCAATGCATCGACGTTCTCGGCGCATCTGGCGCGCATGCGCGAGATGCTCGATGTCGCAGACGATCGGACGCTCGTGCTCGTCGATGAGATCGGCGGCGGCACGGAACCGGGCGCGGGGGCGGCGCTCGCAATTGCAATGCTCGAGCGGCTGTTAGCCGTACGTGCCTGTGGCGTCGTTACGACGCACGCGACCGAGCTCAAACTCTTTGCAAGCGGGTCGGCCGGCGTCGCGAACGCAAGCGTGCGCTTCGACCCACATACCTTTGTACCGACGTTCGCGCTGGACGTCGGTGCGCCGGGACAGTCGCTCGCATTTCCGCTCGCGCGGGCGCTTGGCATCACGGAGGGCGTCGTCGAGCGGGCGCAAGGGTTGCTTGATTCACGCGAGCGCGACTACGAGTCGGCGCTGGCCGAGCTTTCGCTGCGTACCGCCGAGTTGCAGGCGGAACGTGACACGCTGCGTACGCAACGCCTGGCGGCGGAACGCGAACGCGGCACGCTCGCGCACGAGCGAGGGCTCTTTGAAACGGAGCGGCGCAGCTTCGCCGATCGCGCCGAGGAGCGCATGCAGCACAGCTTACGGGAGTTCATGGCCGAACTGCAACGCCGCGCGGCTGCGAACCAGGCCGCTCGGCCGAAGGTGACGGCTGCGCACGCGGCCCTGCTCGGCAAGAGCGCCGACGAATTACGTCGCGACCTCGGCGCTACCGACCAGCCGGCGCAAAAACCGGGCGAGAAAACGGTACTCGAACCGAACGACCGCGTCCACGTGCGCACGCTGCATACCGACGGCACGGTCGTGGAAGATTATGGTGAGACCGTCCTGATTGCGATCGGCGCGATGAAGACGGTCGTGCAGAAGAGCGACGTCGAACGACTCGCAACCCCTCGGGGCGCGCAAAAGCGCGCACCACAGGGTGACCGGGGCGTGCGCCAGGAGTCGGGAGCGAAAATAGATGCGGCTGCGCGCTCGATGGCCGAACTCGATGTTCGCGGCAAGCGCTTTGTGGACGCGGAGCCGCTCGTGGAGCGGTGGATTGACGAAGCCGTGCTTGCGGGAAATACGCCGCTGCGCCTGATTCACGGCAAAGGTACCGGCATGCTCGGGCGTGGCTTGCAGGAGTATCTTCGTACGCACGCAGCCGTAAAAAGCGTGCGGTACGGACGTGAGGACGAGGGCTCCGGCGGCGTGACGATAATAGAGCTTGCGTGACCCCCGATCCACGCGCCTCCGACGTTGAGTACCTGCTCGACGGTTTCGAACATGTCGAAACGGTCGACGACTTTCGCGCGCGTCTGAAACTTGGCCGTCCGTTACGCGTCAAACTGGGCATCGACCCGACGAGTCCCGATCTGCATCTCGGGTTTATGGTCGTGTTGCACAAGCTGCAGCGCTTCGCCGACGCCGGACACGAGGTCACGCTGATCATCGGTGACTTTACGGCTGGTATCGGCGATCCAAGTGGGCGCAACGCGATGCGGCCGCCGCTCACGCGCGAAGCGATCGAGGCCAACATGCAAACGTATCGCGAACAAGCGGGTAAGGTTCTCGACCTCGAGCGCGTGAAGATCCGCTACAACTCCGAGTGGCTTGCGGTGCTCAACTTTTCGGACATCATTAAGCTTGCGTCGCACGTTACCGTCGCGCAGATGATCGATCGGAATGACTTCCATAATCGCTACAGTGCCGGAACGCCGATTTCGCTGCACGAGTTTCTCTACCCGATTGCCCAGGCGTACGACTCGATGGCGGTCAACGCCGACATGGAACTCGGCGGTACCGATCAGCTCTTCAACTTCTTGCTCGCCCGCCAATTCCAGCGCGAGCACGGGCAGCTGCCTCAGATCGCGGCGACCGTTCCGCTTCTCGTGGGACTCGATGGCGAGAAGAAGATGAGCAAGTCGCTCGGGAACTATGTCGGCATCACCGAAGACGCGCAGACGCAGTTCGGCAAGCTGATGTCGATGCCCGATGAACTGATGCCGATGTACGGGCGGCTCGCCGCATTTTGGAGTGCATCGCAAGTCGACGAGCTTCGCAACGTCGCCGCGCCGATTGATGCCAAGAAGAAGCTGGCCGAAGCAATCGTTGCGCAGTATCACGGTCGCGATGCGGCTGCCGCCGCGCGCGAGTACTTCGAGCGCACCGTGCAACGCAAGGAGATTCCGCAAGGTGATTTGCCCGAGGTCACGCTGGGTGATGCCAAGCGCGTCGCCGATGTCATTGTCCGCGCCGGATTCGCCGAGAGCAAGCGCGCGGCCGAGCGACTTATCTCGGGGAACGGCGTCAAAGTGGATGGTATAGTCGTGGACGATCCGCGTGCTACGTGGCCGGCGAGTGGTCCGGCCGTGCTCTCGGTGGGTTCGCGCCGTTTCGTTCGCATCGTTCCGTAGGAAGAAAGGTTATGGCTGAAAAGCAATTCGTCTGCAAGCGCTGCAAGCGCGTCTACGGGTATCCGCAGCCGGGTGAACGCCCGATTCGCTGCGAATGCGGATGGTGGTACTACAACGATGGTGCAGCGATTCGCGAGGCGTTCTGGCAGCGCATCGAGCCCTACCGCACGCCGAAGAATGTCGAAGCGCTATTTGAGACCGGCGTTTAGGCCGAACGTTCGGCCAAACTGCGCAGCTCCTGCGCGCTGAAGATATAGCGCTTTTTACAGAACTCGCACGAGGCTTCGGACTCGGCACGTTCGGCGGCGAGCGACCGCAACTCGTCAGCGCCCATGCTCAGCAGCGCAGTTTCAACCTTCTCACGCGTGCACGTGCAGGTAAAGCGCACCTCGAGCGTGCGTTGCGCGCGTAGTTCGACCCCTCCGGCAAGTGCTTGCAAAAGCGCGTGGGCATCGGCGCCTTCGCTGATCAGTTTGGTGATCGGCGGCATCGCGAGCGCACGCTCTTCGAGGGCTGCAATTGCGCGTTCGTCGGCGCCGGGAAGCACTTGTGCAAGCACTCCACCGGCTGCACGTACACCGTCGGGATCGGCGAGGACGCCGAGCGCAACGACGCTCGGGATCTGTTCGGAATTGACGAGATACGAAGCAATATCTTCGGCAACCTCGCCCGAGTACAGCGGCACGACGCCAACATAGGGCTGGCCGACGTCGTAGGATTTGGTCACTTGCAGTGAGCCCGTGCCGATCGCGCCGGCGACATCGAATTTCCCTCTGGCGTTGAGTGGCAAATCGGCGTGCGGATTTTTCGCGTAGCCGCGCGCCGCAAGCACGTCGGGTTCGAGCAGCCAGGCGTCGGCGGAGATCGAGCCGACCGGACCATCGCCCGTCATCTGCAGCGTGATCCGCTCCGAGCCTTTGAGCGCTATGCCGAAGAGCGCCGCGCCCGTGGTCAGCCGTCCGACGACCGCGGTGACGAGCGGTGAGAGATCGTGGCGACTGCGGATTTCGGTGACAAGATCGGTGGTAACGGCCGCGACGATCGCGATACCGGCTTGCGGTGCCGACGCGCTGACGATGAGATCGGGCATGGTCTGCGGTCCTGTGCCGAAGGCGACGGCTTTTCCTCCTGCGAAGCACGTGCCATGCGCGTTCTCGTCATTCACGGGCCCAATCTCAATTTGCTTGGCGAACGTCAGCCCGAAATCTACGGCAGCATGACGCTGGCCGAGGTCAACGAACTCATCTCCACCGCCGCACGCGATTTCGGCGTGACTGTCGACTGCGTGCAGTTCAATGGCGAGGGCGAGATTATTACCGCGATTCACAACGCGCGCTCGACCTACGACGGCATTGTCATCAACCCCGGTGCATACGCGCATTATTCGTACGCGATCGCCGACGCGATTGCATCGGTGCAGCTTCCGATCGTGGAAGCGCATCTCTCGAACATTTCCGCACGTGAAGCGCATCGGCGCACGAGTGTAACGGCGGTCGCTTGCGTGGGAAGCATTTCGGGCTTCGGTGCCAGTTCCTACGTTCTGGCATTGCGTTTTCTCGCGCAAACTGCCGAAAAATAAAGGAGCGGGTAGGTCCCATCCGTATATCCCACTGCCTGGCGGCCGGTCCGCCAATAGGAGATGTCGAGTTTGACGAAAGCCGATCTTATTGATGCTGTCGCCGGCGAAGTGGAGATCTCCAAACGCCAGGCCGGTGAAGTTGTCGACTTGATCCTTCAAGAGATCAAGACGGCGCTGCAGAAGGGCGACCGCGTTGCGTTGACGCCGTTCGGCAGCTTTGTCGTTCGCAACCGGAAGGCGCGCGAAGGACGCAATCCAAAGACGGGCGAGAAGATCAAGATCGCCGCGCGCAAAGTGCCTGCTTTCGTCGCAGGGAAGTCGCTCAAAGATGCCGTCGGTGGGGGGCGTTCGAGCGGTACGAAGACGACGAAGAGAAAAAGCGCGAAGCGCAAATAATAATGCTGCCGGTTGAACGTGGGTTCTCCGGCAACCATCGGGCTGTAGCGCAGCTTGGTTAGCGCGCTTGACTGGGGGTCAAGAGGTCGCTGGTTCGAATCCAGTCAGCCCGACCATGAAATACAAATGGGGTCCAACGGACCCCGTTTGCATTTCTGAACACGCATCCAGTCAGTCCGCTATGGGGAGATTTATCAGATGAAACTGCTTTTGGAAATCGTGCTCTCGATCATCTTGCATCCGGTCGCGATGATTCTGATGTGGATCAATCTGATTGGACGAACCGACATGTCGGGCCCTAAGAAGGTCATATGGTTTATCGTGAGCATTGTCTGGGGACTCGGGCCGATTCTCTACTTCCTTGTGGCCGACGGGGCACTTTGGTAGTTGGCGAATCCACTCGGCGCTCAAGGCGCACAAATGGGATCCAGGGATCCCATTTGCATTCCTCGCGACCAGGCGAGCACTACTTTTTCAGATCGTAGCGGTCCAAGTTCATGACCTTCGTCCATGCGGCGACGAAGTCGTCGACGAATTTGCGCCCGGCGTCCGAACTTCCGTAGACCTCCGCGAGCGCACGCAATTCCGATTGCGAACCAAACGTCAGATCGACGCGCGTCCCGGTCCACTCGACCTTACCGGTTTTGCGACTGTGCCGTTCGTACAGCGTCTTGTCTGTTTGCTTCGCTGACGATGCCGTCCATACACCACCCATGTCGAGCAGGTTGGTGAAGAAGTCGTTGGTGAGGGCGCCCGGACGTGTGGTAAAGACACCATGTTTGGAGCCGTCCGCATTGGTATCGAGCACGCGCATGCCGCCGACCAAAACCGTCATCTCGGGTGCGCTCAACGTCAATAACTGCGCCTTGTCGACGAGCATCATCTCCGCGGGGATGTCAACGTTGTCTTTGACGTAGTTGCGGAAGCCGTCGGCCATCGGTTCTAACGGGGCGAACGACTCGACATCGGTTTGCTCTTGCGATGCGTCGGTGCGCCCCGGTGTAAACGGCACGCTCACATCGAAGCCGGCTTTCTTTGCGGCCTGCTCGACGCCGACACCACCCGCAAGCACGATCAGATCGGCAAGTGAGATCTTCTTGCCGCCCGCTTGCGCGCCGTTGAATTTGTTCGCGACGCCTTCGAGCGTCTTGAGCACCGTCGCGAGTTGTTCGGGCTTGTTTACTTTCCACTGTTTTTGGGGTTCGAGTCGAATTCGCGCACCGTTGGCGCCGCCGCGTTTGTCGGAGCCGCGAAACGTCGAAGCCGACGCCCACGCGGTCGAAACGAGTTGCGAAACCGAAAGGCCCGAATCGGCGATCAGTTTCTTGAGCGCGGCAACGTCGTGTGCGTCGACGAGGGGGTGATTGACGGCTGGAACCGGATCTTGCCAAATCAGCACTTCGGCGGGCACTTCGGGGCCAAGATAGCGCGGGCGCGGACCCATGTCGCGGTGCGTCAACTTGAACCACGCGCGCGCGAACGCATCGGCGAATTGATCGGGATGCTCGTAGAAACGCCGCGAGATCTTTTCGTAGATCGGATCGAAGCGCAGCGCGAGATCGGTCGTGAGCATTGCGGGCTTGTGATGCTTCGAGGGGTCGTGCGCGTCGGGTACCGGAGCTGCGCCGTTCTTCGCAATCCACTGCTTCGCGCCGGCCGGACTTTTCGTCAACTCCCATTCGTTGCTGAATAGCGACGTAAAGAAGTCGTTGCTCCATTTCGTCGGTGTCGTCGTCCACGTCACTTCGGGACCGCCGCCGATCGTGTGCTCGCTGTGGCCCTTGCCGAATGCGTTCTTCCACCCGAGGCCCTGATCGGTGATATCCGCGCCCTCGGGCGCAGCCGCAACGTGCGAAGGATCACCTGCGCCGTGCGTTTTTCCAAACGTGTGGCCGCCTGCGATCAACGCTACGGTCTCTTCGTCGTTCATCGCCATGCGTCGGAACGTCTCGCGAATATCGATCGCCGCTTTGAGCGGATCGGGGTTGCCATTGGGCCCTTCGGGATTCACGTAGATCAGGCCCATTTGCACGGCTGCGAGCGGATTCTCGAGCAAACGCTCACCGGCGTAGCGCTCGTCGGCGAGCCAGGTGTCTTCAGCGCCCCAATAGACCGACTCGTCCGGCTCCCATACGTCGGGACGGCCACCGGCAAAGCCGAATGTTTTAAAGCCCATTGCTTCGAGTGCAACGTTGCCCGCCAGGATGAGTAGATCTGCCCATGAGATCTGCTGTCCGTATTTTTGCTTCGTAGGCCACAGCAACCGTCGAGCCTTGTCCAAATTTACGTTGTCCGGCCAGCTGTTGAGCGGAGCGAAGCGCTGTTGTCCGCCGCCCGCGCCGCCACGTCCATCGGCGATTCGATAGGTACCGGCACTATGCCACGCCATGCGAATGAAGAGTGGGCCGTAGTTCCCGAAATCCGCCGGCCACCAGTCCTGCGAATCTGTGAGCACGGTACGAATGTCGTTTTTCACCGCGGCGAGATCGAGTTTTGCGAATTCCTTGGCGTAGTCGAAGCTCTTGCCCATCGGATCGGATTGCGGCGAGTTCTGGCGCAAGATCGTGAGGCGAAGCTGCTCGGGCCACCAGTCGCGGTTGGCCGGACCGGCGGGTGTTTTCTGGTGGACGGGACACGTGCTTTGAGACAAGACTCCATCTCCTTCATGACGAGCGAGTGGGCATGGCGGAACAGCCGCCCGGGCACCACCCGTTCATGCTAGTCCAAAAGACTGTCCTGTCAAAGTCTATCGAAGTAATAGTTTCCATCGCCCTTGCCTATGGAAGGAACCCCGACGAAAGTGAAACGTGGATTTTTTGCGGCACTTGCGCTCGCATTCGTTCTGCCGGCGGCCTCCGCGTCGGCGGCCGGCGTTCGCGAGGAAGCGGTTACCGTCACCATTCCGGTGGGAACGCTCTCGGGCACGCTGATGGTGCCCCCTGGAAACGGGCCGTTTCCCGTTGCGCTGATCATCGCGGGGTCCGGGCCGGTCGATCGCGACGGCAATGCCGGATCGATGTTGCACAACGACACCTATAAAAAATTGGCAGAAGGCCTCGCAGCGCGGGGCATCGCGACACTGCGTTACGACAAGCGCGGCATCGGGAGAAGTACGGATGCGCAGAGCGAGAACGGCCTGCGATTCAACGATTACGTCAACGATGCGCTGGCGCTTACTACGTATCTCGAGCGTGATCCGCGCTTCAATAGCGTGTCGATCATTGGACACAGCGAGGGGTCCCTAGTCGGCATTATCGCCGCGCAGCGCGATCCGCACCTGCGCGCGTTCGTCTCTCTTGAAGGTCCCGGACGCAATTTTGGCCTGCTCATCAACGAACAGGTTCACGCTAATCCGGCTAATCCGCCGGAAATCGTGCAAGAAGTCGAAAGCATCGACGCCTCGCTGATGGCCGGAAAAACCGTCGCGAATGTCGATCCACGGTTATTTGGATTGTTTCGACCGTCTATTCAGCCATTTCTGATTTCTGAAGACCAATACGATCCAGCCAAAGAGATGGCGAGCCTCACGATACCGGTCCTGATCATTCAGGGAACAACCGACGTGCAGGTCCGCGCTACCGATGCGAAGCTGCTTGCGGCCGCCGATCCGAAGGCACAACCGGCAACCATCGCGGGCATGAACCACGTCCTTGTCGATGCGCCCGCGGAATATATGGCGAACATCGGCACCTATGTGCAGATTCTGCCGTTGAATGCTGCATTGGTGCCGACGATCGCGCAGTTCTTGAAGTCCTAGGGCTGTTTGAGCCGTTGATTTGCGTTGCTCATGACGTAGATTTTGTCGGCATGACGTGCGCCTAGAAATTTCTGATCGTAGATGATGGCCACGTAGTGTCCTTCGTGGACGTCCTTCATTTGATACGTGGTCTTGCCGTCGGCCGAGAAGATTTGGTCGAAGTGCGGTAGGATCTCAAAGCTGAGTACCTGGCCGGTTCGGGGGTCCCGCACCTTGATGTTGGTCGTGGAGACGTGGACGGCTTCGCCGTAGAACGTGCTCGCCGCCAGTGCCGCGTTCGGCAGCACCACCAGCGTGAGGATCGCTAGAGCGGCAAAGCCGCGCAATAAGACGTGTCGCATGGCTGCATTATACCTGTGACGAAATCGCTTTAAACGATATGGCAACGCTCTTTGACGCGCTTCCGACCGAAGCGACCCTTTTCGCCGACGGCGGTTCGCGCGGAAACCCCGGCCCTGCCGCGAGCGGAGCCGTCCTCGTCGGCACCGACGGGGCCGTCCTCGACGAGGTCGGGCGCTATCTGGGCACCGCCACCAACAACGTTGCCGAATGGACCGCACTGTGTATCGGCCTCGAACGCGCGGCTGAGCACGGGATTCGCCGGCTCGCCGTACGGATGGACTCCGAGCTGGTCGTCAAGCAGATGCGCGGTGAATACCGCGTCAAGCACGTCGACCTGCAGCCGTTGCATCGCCGCGCGCAGACGCTCGTGCGGCGCTTCGAGCACGTCGACATCAAGCACGTCCCTCGCAAGCAGAACGCCCTGGCCGATCGCGTCGTAAACGATGTGCTCGACCAGGAAGCGGCGGCGGCGGATTCGTAAGGACGCCCGTCATGTTCCGCCGCACCACCATCGTCCCGTTGGCGATCTTCATCTTCGTCGCCGCCATGATCGTCATCGGCATCCGGCTGTACGCATCACATCCGGAGTTCACGAGCCTGAGCGCCGTCGAAAAAATCAAAAATCAGCCGAGCGCGCTCCACGCAAGCCTCCTGATACGATACGAGCATCCGCCCATTTACGAGGAAGCATATACGACGCAAGACATCGACGGCGTCTCGACGTTTCAATATCGGATCCGCTCGTATGCGGGGAAACAAGTGACGATCACAGCGCCGCCGCACGCAACCACCGACGTAAGCTACTTCTTTGGCAAGCTCGTCCAAGACGGCGTTTGGGATCTGATGAATAAGCCGCCCGCCGGCAACACGGATGTGCACTATACGGTATACATCAAGCAAACGGCGGACTTTAAAACCGGGGATCGCACGATTACGTTTACGGATCCGCACTATTGGGCGACGACCGCCGGGCGCCAGTACACGATCGATCTCCGTAAAGACAATCCGAACGACTTGATCAAAATGCAGAGCACGCAGCTCGCCGATCCGCACTACCAGCAGATCGTCGATGATTTTCGCGCCTTCGGTCCGCCGGAATTTCGGGAAAAGATCGCGGCGCTGCGGGCAGCGTTCGCGCGTGGCGGGAGCGGTCCGTGATCGCTACCGCACGCGTCGCGTTTCGGACGCTGCTCGCGTGCGCGTTGCTCGCGCTCGCCGGATTTTGGGCGTACGAGGTCTCCGAGAATCCGGCCAATCAGCTCTTCGGCAAGACGATCGTCAGTGGTCCGGCCGACGAACGCGTCGTCGCGCTGACCTTCGATGATGGTCCCAATCCGCCGTATACCACCGCTATCCTCGACGTACTCGAACGCGAGCACGTGCATGCCACGTTTTTTCTGGTGGGCCGCGCGGTTGCGGCCTATCCGTCCGTGGTGCGCCGCGAGGTGCGCGACGGCGATGCGATCGGCAATCACACCTGGTCGCACGCTCACATGATACTGATGGATGCGGCCGAAGTTCGCAGTTCGCTTGCAAAGACCGACGATGCGATCTACCGCGCGGCCGGCGTGCATACACGTATCATGCGCCCGCCATTCGGCGCGCGCGATTGGCTCGTGCTCGATCAGGCTCGCAGCTTGGGCTACACGCCCGTCATGTGGTCGGTTCCGCTTGCCAAAGATTGGGAAGAGCCGCCCGCACAGACGATCGTCGAGCGCATCATTCCGTATGTCCGCGACGGATCGATCATCGTGCTGCACGATGGGAACCGCGGTATCGTCTGCGCTGGGCCCCACGTCGCGGCGCGCACGTGCGATCGTTCCAGCGAGATCGATGCAACGCGCCTAATCGTCGAGCGGCTCAGGAGTCAGGGCTACCGCTTCGTTACCGTGCCCGAACTGCTTTCACTCAAACCGGCTATGCATATGCGCGTCCGTGGAACCGAATGAAGCCGTCGGGATGACGATGCGCGGGATCGTGGTGCGTCCAATGAACGATCGGCGTGCTTTGCCCCGGGTCTCGCACCATTTCGCCGCAGACCTCAATCCGATCGCCGGGTCCCACCGGCACTGGCGGCGCGAGGTCGACGTTGTCGATCACCTCGATCGGTCCGCTTGCAGTCTGCGCCCAGAACTCTTCATGTTCGGCGTGGGTGTGCGTGCCCATAAAGAACGTCGGCCGGCTGGTTACTGTTGCCATCATATCAACCATCTGCCCATCCCCCTTCGTGCATGGATCACGCGCGAAAGGGAAAATGACTAGTGCCTTATCCCGGAGGGTTGGTGTTGAAAGCCGGCAGTGTGCCGGAATGTGGGCGAGGAATGATGAGCGACAAAAGCAGAGCTTTGCGAGCGAAGAATGACGAAGACCGCGACCGGCACACTGCCGGCCCTTCGGGTCGCGGCGGCGGAGCTGCACAAGCTTCGTTGCTCGTCGCTCACAGAGCTACAGCTATGCTCCCTTCTCGCGTCTCGCTTGAGCGCTCCGGCGCACGCGACTTTCTGCGCAAACCCTCCGGGGTAAGGCACTAGACCTATGCGGGTCCTTGCAACGGAACGGCTACGGCTGGTGCCGGTGACGACGCTCAACGCAGAAACGCTGTGGCAGCTTCTGCAGCAGCCCGGTCTGCGCGAGTATCAAGACCTGCCCGATGTGGAACTCGTACAGTTCAAGCGGATGGTCGCCGCGCGTCCGCCGAGACTCGAGCCCGGTTCGTGGGGGCGCTTCGAGTGGCTCGTCTATCTCGAAGGCGTTGCTGAACCAGTGGGTTGGGCTTCGCTGCGCGTCGGTGAACGGGTGACGTCATCGGCGGAGATCGGCTACAGCGTTGCACAAGCATATCGCGGTCGCGGTATTGCCACCGAAGCGGTTGTCGCGCTCATCAGCGAAGCATTTGCGCGCCTGCACTTGCGTAAGCTGCGGGCGTATTGCGTGCCGGGAAACGAGCCGTCGCGGGCCGTGCTCGCGAATGTCGGCTTTGAAGACGATGGTGTGCTGCCGCATGGTGCGACCGTTGGCGGCGCGCCCGTTGATGTGCTGGGGTACGTTCTCGAGCGCGAGCAATGGGAACTTCGTCGACCAGCTTAAGAAGTTTCGTGCGGCCACTCTATTGTGACTCCGGCTTCAGGGAAGCCGAAGTAGCGGGTTCGGTCGCGCAGATAGTGCACGAGCGGATCACGCACGACCGCTATCGCGATACGTTCGGCGAGGCGATCGATCGGCACCCATTCGACCGCGACGACGTGATCGTCACCCTGCGGTGCTTCGATCGAGCCTGCGACGTCGATTGCGAACGTCGCGTTGAGCACATGGCGCGTTCCATCGTAGCTTTCGCTCACGTAGGCAAGTTCGCTCACGCTCGCACGCAGCCCGGTCTCTTCAAATACTTCGCGCGTCACCGTGTCGCGCAACAACTCGCCCGGTGCAACGCGGCCGCCCGGGAGATTCCAAAGCGGCTGCGCATGTGAGCGATACGTCGAAGCGACGAGCAACACCCGCCCATCCTGAATTGCGAGCCCCGTCGCCAAGCGAATTGCCTCGTTCACGACGCAGCGCGCTCAAGCACGTCGAGGGTGGCCGCGGCAGTTTTCGTCCAGCTCATCGACGCGGCGCGCGCCAGACCGCGCTCGCGCAGTGACGCGGCGAACGCGGGATCGCTGTGCACGCGCACGATCGCCGCTGCCAGCGCGACCTCGTCATCGGGCGGCACATAGAGAACCGCGTCGCCGGCGACCTCCGGGATCGCGCTGACGTTGGTTGTGATCACCGGAACACCATAGGCCATCGCCTCGAGTAGCGGCAAGCCGAATCCCTCATAGCGCGAAGGAAACGCAAAAACGTCGGCGCCACGATACAGTGCGCCGAGCCTTTCGTCGTCGACAAAGCCGAGCGTCTTCACCGTGGAAGCTTGTTCTTCGGTAAGGCCGCCGCCGAGCGCGCCGGCAACCACCAATCGCAGATGCGGCTTGTCACGTTGCACGCGCGCCATGGCGTGTACGAGTGTGTCGATACCCTTGCGCCGCTCTGCCGTGCCGACAAACAATACGTACGGCCGTTCTTGCGCGACGGCCAAGGGCGGTAGTTCCAACTCGGGCATGTCGACGCCAAGGTGTATCGGCGTGAGCCGCTCGAGCGGGACTGCAAGCTCACGTGCGAGTTCATGCGCCGAGAAGACCGAATCGGTAATCAAGGCTCGGCAGCGCTCGGCCGCATTGCGGAAGATAATTCTCGTTTGCGTTTCGTAGTCTGGGATGACGAAACTCGTCGCATCGTGCAATGTCGCGACAGCTGGGCTGCGGAAGTTCAACCAGCTGCACCCATTCCAGGGAAACCACAACACGTCGGGGTTCGCGCGTTCGTGGAACGCGCGCGAGACGATCGGATAGGCGAAACCATCGACTTCGCGACGATAGCGCGCCCGCACGGTCCAGGTATGCCATTCGGGAACGATCAGCGAGACCTCGATGCGGTCGGCAAACGACGTGCGCCACTCGCGCAGGATCGAGCGCACGTAGCGCCCGATGCCGCGATGGTCGCCGGGGAGATTCCAAGCATCGACGCCAACGTGGAGCACGGTGAGGGCTTCTTCGTCGCACACGCTCGAGCTACCGGTTTATTCCGACGACGGCCGTACGTTCGGCTCGGTGACGGACCAGCGTGTGTTGATCTACTGGCCGCATGGATTCGGCGACTTCGTCCACCTCTCGTACGTCGTACCGTTGCTCGAGCCGAGCAATACCTACTACCTCACGCGCTTTGGCGACGACTTCACCCATCTTTACGACGAAGGTGAAGGCGTCCGTCCATTGTTTTCCGGAACGCGCGCGCGCGGCGACGGATCGGTCTTCGGCGCGCGGCCGCACTTCGGACTCGATCTCGATCATCCGCCCGACGGGCGAACGGAGCTCGACGTTCCCGAGCCGCTACGCGCCCGCATCCTCGAACATGCAATCGACGTGATGCTTATCTGTCGCTACCCTGAGATGACCGGACGCACGCCGTATCCCTTCCATACCAAAGCGCGCTATCTCGCGAGTCGCATCGTTGCGCCGCAGCGCCTTGCCGCCGTCGATCTCGCGCAACCGCTGCGCTCGTCGCTTGCGTTTGCAGCTCCGGCGCACATCGCTGCCCTGGTCGAGACGCGTATCCGCGCGGTCGTCGAGCCGGGCGCGCAGCTCTACGTGCTTTCAGCCGGCGGGCACACCCAGGTCGACAAAGTTTGGCACGAAGATGAAGTGCTTGCGTTTGCGCGCGAGGTGCGCCGACGCGATGCGCGCGCGCGCGTTGTTACAGTCGACGAGCGCACGAGCGCGGCGATCGGTCGCGAAGCCGGACTTGCGCCCACGACCACGGACCTCTTTGGCGATCTGGATCTGCCCTTTGCGCACGTGCTCGTCACGCTTATTCGAGCAGCGCATGCGTATGTCGGCGTTGCCGCCGGTCCGCTTCACGCGGCGATCGCGATGGGCGGAAGACCGACGGTCGGCATTTGGCTCGCACACTGGCCGGAGTACTACGACGAGCCGACCGCGGATGCGATCCACTTGGTCGGTCCAGCGGTCTATCGGAAGAAACTGGATCAGCGTATCGGTGCACGCAGCAAAGCGAGCGCCGGCGTCCTTCCCTATCGCATCAAAGCGTTCCGCGAAACATCACCTACGAGCACCGATGCGCTCGACGCACTTCAACTGTTGAGCTAAAACCGGTTATTCCGCGGCGGCGGCGATCGCTGTGCGTGGCGCGCCGGCCGTGCGCGGTTTTACTTTAATAAACAAGACGAGCGGTGTAGCAACCAAGAAGACGATCGCGGTGAGGCGGAACAGGTAGTTGTACGCGATCATCGCCGATTGCTGGGCAACCATTCCCGTGAGCGCGCCCACCGAGTAGCCGTGCGTCTGGGTCACGCCCGATGCGAGCACGTTCCACGCGACGGCGGTCTGGTGCACGAGCAGCGTTGTCAGAATTGCAATACCGAGGCTGCCTCCCAGTTGGCGAACGAGGATGTACACGCCGGTCGCACCCGCCATCTCAGGGATGGGGACATCCGAAAGCGAGACCGTGGTGAGCGGTACGAAAAGAAACCCAAGCCCGAAACCTTGGATCAAGCGTGGCCAGAACACGTCCCAGAACCCTGCGTCGGTTGAAAGACCGCCGAGCATCCACGTCGAGAGCGCGAAGATGAGGAAGCCAAACGCGATTGATGCGCGCGCGTCGATATAGTTGAGGAGTCGACCGACGATCAACATACTTACCGCCGTCGAGAGCGCACCGGGAAGGAGCGCGAGGCCCGTATCAAATGCCGTAAAGTTCAAAATCGTTTGGAAGAACAGCGGTATGATGAGTGCCGTTCCGAAGAGCCCGAAGCCGCTAATAACACCGAGGATGCTGCCAATCGTGAACGACGAGTGTTTGAACACTTTGAGGTTCACGAGCGGATGCGGGTCTCGGATCATCTTCCAGACAAATATTGCGAGCGCAACGACGGCAACGACGGTGAGAATCGTGATCGTCGACGAGTCATACCAGTCGTCGTGTTCGCCGCGCTCGAGTACGTACTGCAGTGCGGCGAGTCCCATGGTCATCAGGCCTAGGCCGGCCCAATCAAGGCCCACCTTCGGTCGCTCGATGTACTTCGGGTTAGGGATGAACATCATCGTCATGATGAACGCGACGATGCCGATCGGGATGTTGATCAGGAAGATCACGGGCCACGTGGCGTTGTCGACGAGGTATCCGCCGAGCAGCGGCCCGACCGCAGGTCCAACCATTGCGCCCATCCCGAAGATCGCCATCGCGTTCCCGCGCTTCTCCGGCGGATACGTCTCGAACATGATCGCTTGGGCGGTCGGTTGGAGCGCACCGCCGCCGATGCCTTGAATCACGCGATAAATAATCAGCTGCGTGATGTTGGTGGCGGTCCCGCACAACAGCGACGCGATCGTGAAGAGCGCGAGTGAGGCTGCGTAAAAACGCTTGCGTCCAAGGTACGCGGTGAGATATCCGTTGAGCGGCATCACCACGACGCTCGCGAGGATGTATCCGGTCGCGACCCACGAGACCTCGTCGACCGATGCCCCGAGGTTGCCGCCGATCGTGTTGATCGCGACGTTGACAATGGTCGAATCGATGATCGCCATGATCAAGCCGAGCATGACGGTGATCGTGATCAGTGCGACGGAAGCATCTTGGCGATGGGCAAACGGATTCTGCATGCTAATTCATTAACCGGCTAACTATATACGCGGTTGCGGCATTTTTGCCTTCCGTTCGTCTTAACGCGGGTTTAAGCCATCGTAGCGTAGGCTTGAGTATAATCGCGGCCCGCTAAGGATGGTGTGATGGAACTCGAACTCGATGCTCCGACAAATGATGTAATTGCGATGCACCTTACAATCGCTGCGCTCGATCGCTGGCTTGCCAACGTGAGTTCAGATCGCGGTGGTCAGGAACTCGGCCGCGAGATCGCGGCAATGTATCGCGAAATCCACGCTGCGGTTGACGAAATGTCGCCGGAAGAAGACGACGACAACTTCGACTTCGATCCCGAAGAGGACGAAGATGAGGACGACGACGAGGATGACGAGGACGAAGAAGAGGCAGAGGACGAGCGGGACTAGCGCTATTTCGGTGCGCTGACCGTAAAGAGCGGCAACATTGGTTTGCCGCCGTCGTCGGGTTGCGCCGCGTGACCGAGATATTGGCGCAATCCGAAGGCGTCCTCGATCGTCCTCAAAAGCGAATAGTGGTTGTACGCGGCGTTGTCACTCATTCCACGCGGCCCGTGATTCGTCACCACGATTGTCGGAATGTGGCCGCCGCCGGCTTCGGTCTTGTTCTCGCTTTCGTCGAACGTAATTACGATTGCGACGTTGTCGGTCGAGTCCCACGCTTTCGTTGCTTGAATCTTCCGCACGAGATTGCCGATGACGACGTCACCACGCCGGATGAGCTGCGCATCATCCGGGCAGCCCGGCGCGCCGTGCATGTCGTTACAGAGATTCGGAACGATCAGCGCAAAGGACGGGAGCGCTCCCGATGCAAGGTCGCTCTCGAGCTGATCGAAGCCGACGATGTGCGCGGCGCGGTCCGGGTCGTTCCGTACCGAGGCAAAGTTCATGAACCCGGAGTGTTTAAAAGCGTAGAGCCCGCCGCGTGCAGCTTCCGATCCGGGAGCGGGGATGCTCTCGTAGTAGCCCTTCCACGTCAGGCCGGCCTTGGTGAGTTGGCTCGCGAGATTGGGTGCGTCAATCGTGTGATAGCCGTCGTCACTCACGCCAAACGTGTCGCCGCCGACGAGCGCAATATAGTTCGGCTCGGATGGATGTGCCTCGGCGAAGAAGTTTGTTGCGTTGCCGTACGTCCTTGCAAGCGCGCTGATGTTTGGCGCCGCGGTCGGATTGACAATCGCGCCAAAACCTTTGTTCTCGTCGATGATGACGAAGATATGCGTGTAGCGCGGCACGGAAAAGTCGTTGCGCGACCATTGCGGTGATGCCGCCGCAAGAAGCGCGAGGCCGAGCGCGAGCGTACTGGCGATGTTACGCACGTGCCACGTTTGCAGAGTGAAGCAGACTCACGACCTCCCTGCCTTCGGTGCGGTTCGCGAGGTTTCATCCTCAACGATCAGTACGCGCATAAGGGTTCAATCCTTAATGCTTCCATAAAGTCACCATTATGTGCGCGTTCGCGACGCGACGGAAGCGCGACGCGCAGGCAAAAACATAGGTTTTCTTAAGCGCGGCATAAACGCGCGATAAATTTGAACGCGTAGTGGTTCGATCATGATACTTCGCATTAGCGCGGCCACGTTGCTCGCAATCATTCTTGCTGTGTCCCCGGTCTTGGCGCAAACGCCCACCGGTTCAAGCTCTATCATGGGACGTATCCTCGAAACCAGCGCCGGATTACCGGTGGCCGGCGCCGCCATTGAATTACGTCTAGGCACGAACGTGCGAGCAAAGACGACGACAAATGCCGATGGGTCGTTTTCGTTCGCAGGCCTTTCGCCCGGTACGTATGCGGTCCTTATCAGTGCAAGCGGATACCAGTCCGCGACCATTCCGGCATTGACTATCGAGGCCGGTCAACCAACCGTCGAAGTGCAAACGGCACTCGTTCCAGGCACGGCGGGTTTGAAAGAAATTGCGGTGGTCTCTGCCAACACGCGCGGGGCACTGCAGACGACGGCGACGATCAACAGTAACCTCAATCCGTCGGTGATCACGGATCAAAATTATGCGCGCGCAGGCGACGCGCTCGCGACGTTGCCGTTCGTGACGGCTTCAACCAGCTCGGCGATCGGTGACGACGAATCGCTCTCACTGCGCGGTTTCGATCCGACCGAGTCGGCGACGCTGCTCGACGGCCATCCGATCGGACCGATCGGCGCGCACGGTAACGCGTACGACTTCCAGGTTTCGCAGTTCTGGGGCTTTGCGAACACGAGTGTCATTTACGGCTCGGGGGCGACCGGCCTGTATTCGGTTCCAGTGCTTGCCGGCGCAATCGATTTCCAGTCGATCAACCCGACACAACAGCAGCACTCGAGTTTCACGCAAGGCATCGGTGATCTTGGTCACCTGATGAGTGGAGTTACGCTCACCGACACGATCGGCCATGTCGGTTACGCCTTCGCCTACGGCGTGGATGGTACCAACGGTCAGCTCACCGGCAATATCTTGCAATCGAATCTGGCCGCCGGCGGTCAGAGCCGTTGCCCGAACAGTCCCAGCGCACAAACATACTTGCCGTTGATCAACGCGCCGAGCGGTCCGTTATCGGGCGGCTCGCTGCCGCCGTCGATCTCCTCCGGCGATTTGGCGGCGTGCAACTACAACGTTGCGGGCGATTACCTCAACCGCAACTTCGTTGGGAAAGTCGTGGGCCAAATTACGCCGCGCACCACGCTCACCGCGACCGTGTACAACGCGTCGATGTACGCTGATTCTACTGGCAACGGTGATACCGACTTCGAGCCGTATCAAGTTCAGTTGGCAAGCGCAAATGGAGCGGTCTCGGGTGGCCCGGTGAATTTTACGTTGCCAAATGGGAGTTCGACGACGTGCGCGGGAGCGACGCTCGCGGCGCTGAGTAATGCGCCGGGCGGATTCTCGTGTCTGACGCCCCAGCAGTATTCGCAAGCCTTCTCCGGTCCAAGCGGCGGCGGACTCGGGCGCTACCACGCGGCAGGAAATCAAGACTACGACCTGCGCCTGACCCAAGGTATCGGACCCGGTGACTTGGTCCTCGACGGCTACCTCGACAATTATACGTTTGTCAATCAAAAGGGACCGCTCGATCAATATATCCAGGCATCGTCCTATCTCGACGACTACTTCACGCACGGCGGCGTGATCCGTTACGAGCTCGCGCGCGGCAAGAACGATGTTTCGGTCGGATTCAGTGCGCTGCACCAGCTCTACCAGAGCAACCGCGGTGCTACGTACTTGATCACGCCGATCGGTGCGACGTCTCCGACCAACGTCTCCTTCGGGCCCTACGACGAGAGCGACACGATCAGCGAAAATTCGTACTACGTTCATGACACGTGGACCCCGAACGAACGCTTCTCGGTCTTCGCCGATCTTGACGTCGAACGTTCGTTCAACACGGCGACCACCAATTTGAACCCGCGTCTCTCGCTCGTGTATCGCCCGACGAGTAGCGATGTGTGGCGCATCACCGGCGGCCGCGCGACGAGCGAACCCGATCCGTCACTTCTGACGGGAGGCATCTCGTTCTCTCCGCCCGTTGCCAGCAATCCGAGCTTCAATCCGGCAGACACCTGCGGAACGCCGGGGCTCGTATCGCTTGGAAGCGGTTCCAGTACGCTCGTCAAGCCCGAAGCGGCCAACGACCTCGAAGTCGCGCTCGCGCACCGGTTCAAAAATCAAGCCACGTTCGAAGTCGACGCGTACGATACGACGGAGTTGAATCCAATCATCTCCGGCGTCTTCGGGCTCTCGACCGTTCCGGCAAGCGAGTTGCCGCCGCCCTCCTACTTCAACAGTTATGCAAGCGTCTTGAACACGGCGTGCGGCGTGACGACGTACAACGCGAATAGTTTCGGCGTGTCGATTCCGTTCAACGCCGGTAAAGCGGTGTACAAAGGCATCAACGTGCAAACGAAGATTCCGATCGTGCGCGGACTCGAGGTCGACGGGAACTACGCGATGCAGTCGGCGCAGTATCAAGGCCTCCAAGACGACATCCTCTTGACAAACGGCGGACTGATCGATGGCGCGCAACTCTACGGTGTCCCGGTTAATACCGCGAACGCCGGCGTCGGCTACTCGAGCGCACTCGGTAGTTGGACCGCGCGTTTCGACGACCACTTCGTCTCGCAAAACAACGGGTTCAATCGACCATCGTACTGGTATGCTACCGCAAATGCTTCGAAGACCATTGGGCCGGTCACGTTCAATCTCGGCATCTTCAACGTGTTCAATCAGAATAGCGCGCAGTACGGGTATATCGGCATGGGAACGCAAGGATACTTCAACGCGTTCAATCCGCCCGACCCTACCAACGCGTTCAACAACAACAACGAGATGTACGCGCTCCCGGTACGTCAGATTTGGCTGACGACCACGGTACGGTTCTAGGCCAACCCGCAGGGTAGCTCGAAGAAGCGCGCATGATTGCTCTGCAGTATGCGCGCTTCGGCGACCCGGCCGAGGTCGTAGCGCCCGTCGACATTCCCGTTCCTGAGCCGGGCGCTGGCCAAACCGTACTGCGGATGATTCGCGCCCCGATTCACAATCACGATCTGGCCACGATCCGCGGCGTCTACGGCTATAAGCCGAAGCTCCCCGCTATCGGCGGCAGCGAATGCCTTGGCACAATTTCGGGCAAGCGCTTTGCGTGCATGGCGCCGGGTGCTTGGGCCGATGAGGTGATCGCAAACACCGATTCGCTTGTGCCGATTCCCGATGCGATCGATGACGACCGCGCGTGCCAGTTGCTCGCGATGCCGCTTTCGACGGTCGTACTCTTCGATCAACTGCATACCAAGCCGGGTATGTGGATTGCGCAGACCGCCGCGAACGGTGCGGTCGGCAAGCTGTTGATGTTGCTCGCGCAGAAGCACGGCGTCAACATCGTCAACTTCGTACGTAGGGATTCAGCGGCCGAAGAACTGCGCGGCTACGGGGCGCAACACGTGATCGTCACCGCACACGACGGCTGGCAGCAGCGTGCGCGCACGCTGACCGGGGGCGAAGGTTTTGCACGCATCGTGGATTCGGTTGCGGGGCCGGAGTCGCTTGAGTTGCAGCGGTTACTCGCGCAATTTGGCGAGTTGGTGGTCTTTGGCGGACTCTCAGGCGCATCGCTCAAATTCGACGCGGGACTGATGATCGCGCAGGAGAGCGTCGTGCGCGGCTTTTGGATGAGCACGTGGATGCAACGCGCGTCGGAAGGCGATCGCGTCGACGCGATGCAGCGCGTGTTCGCGTTGGCGTTGGCCGGCGAATTAGCGCTTCCCGTTGCCGGGATCTTCCCATTGCGGGACGCCGCCCAAGCGCTGCGGGCGGCGGAGACACCGGGCCGTAGTGGGAAGATTTTGCTCGCGCCGTGAAAATATTGGCGCATGCGTATTGCGTGTGCTTCTGTTCTCGCGCTCGTGCTCGTCGGCGCGGCCTCCTCTGACAACGCCAACTTTGCGGCACTGAAGTTCCGTAACATCGGGCCGCTCAACGGCCGCATCGATACGGTCAGCGGCGTCCCCGGCGACGCAACGACATACTTTGCCGGCGGCCTCGGTGGCCTTTTCAAGACCAGCGATGGCGGCGTCACCTGGAAATCCGCGTTCAACAATGAGCCGGTGAGCTCGATCAACGCAATTGCGGTTGCGCCATCCTCGCCGTCGACCGTGTACCTCGGCACCGGCGAGACAAATCTACGCAACGACGTGCTCTTCGGCGACGGTGTCTGGCTCTCGACCAATAGCGGCGAGTCGTGGACGCACAACGGACTTAATAACGTTGGCAGCATCGCGCAAATCGCGGTAGATCCCGCGAATGCCAAGCGCGTATTCGTTGCCGCGCTCGGTGACGTCTACAGTCCGAGTCAGGATCGTGGTATCTATCGCACGAGCGATGGCGGCGCAACGTGGGCGAAGGTCCTCTATGCCGACGAGCGAACCGGCGGCTCGAGCGTTGCGATCGACCCGTCAAATGCGCAACATGTGATTGCGGGCATGTGGGAGGGATGGCGCACGCCGTATCACCTTACGAGCGGCGGGGCAAACGACGGCATCTACGAGTCAAAAGACGGCGGTGAGCACTGGGCGCGGCTGCAAGGCCACGGCCTTCCGACGACCGTCATGGGTCGCATCGCGCTTGCCTTTGCACCGAGCGACCCCAAGCGCGTCTACGCGTTGATCGAATCCGCGCAGGGCACACTTTGGCGCAGCGATGACGGTGGAGCGACGTGGACGATGGTGAATGCCGGACATGGAATCGACCAGCGGCCGTTCTATTTCACATCGTTTACGGTCGATCCGAAGGATGAGAACACGCTGTACTTCATGTCGGTGCAGATGTGGCGCAGCACCGATGGCGGCAAAACCGCAAAACCAATGCGCGGCACGCGCGGCGGGGACTATCATCAGCTCTGGATCGACCCGCAAAACTCAGCGCGCATGGCGGCGGCCAACGATCAGGGCGCCGAAGTCTCCAACAGCAAGGGCGATACGTGGCTCAATGCGCAAATGGCCATCGCGCAGCTCTACCACGTCGATACCGACGACCGCATCCCATATACGATCTGCGGTGAGGATCAGGATTCCGGCAGTGCGTGCGGCCCGAGCAACAGCCTATCGTTCGGTGGTATTTCGCCCGACGCGTTCTTCGGCGCAGGCGGCGGCGAGAGCGGCTGGATCGTTTTCGACAAAGCGAATTCCAACCTCATCTACGGCGACGGCTATCAAGGCTCGGTCACGCAGTACGACCGGCGCACGGGAGCGGCGCGCGCGATAGACGTGTGGCCGCAGGACGCAATGGGCTGGCCCGCAGCAACCCTGAAATATCGCTTCCAATGGACATCGCCGCTTGCAATCTCGCCGCAACATCCGCATCGACTCTACATGGGCGCCAACAAGATTTTCCAAACCGACGACGGCGGAGTAACCTGGACGGCGATCAGTCCCGATCTCACCCGTGACGACAAGTCGCGTCAGCAGCTGTCGGGCACGCCGATCACACCCGACAACACGAGCGTCGAATACTACGACGTCGTGTTTTCAATCGGTCCCTCGCCGGTGCGCGACGGCGAGATCTGGGCCGGAACGGACGACGGGCGCGTGTGGCTAACGCGTAACGGCGGTGCGCATTGGAGCGACGTGTCGCCGGCCGAGATGCGCTCGAGCCCCGACAATCACTGGCTGCGAGTCGACGGCGTCGTACCATCGCCATTCGACGCCGGTACGGCATACGTGAGTGCGGATGCGCACAAGTGGGGCGATCGCACGCCGCAGCTCTTCGTCACGCACGACTACGGTGCGACCTGGACGCGAATCTCGAGCGACCTGCCGTCCAACAGCTACGCGCTGATGCTCAAGCCCGATCCAATCCGCCGCGGGATGCTCTACGCCGGCACGGCATCGGGAATCTACTATTCGTACGACGAGGGTGCGCACTGGACGGCATTCGCCAACGGTTTTCCGACCGTTCCGGTCTTCGATCTCACCGTGCAACCGCGCTTCGACGATCTCGTGGTCGCCACGCACGGCCGCGGCATCTGGATCCTCGACGATCTGCATCCGTTGCAAGAAATGAACGCCGCCGTCCAAGCGCAAGCGCTGCACCTCTTTACGTTGCGTGATGCGTATCGCTTTGACTATGGGTTCACGCGCTCGGTTGCACAGTACAGCGGACAAAATCCACCGGTCGGCGCGGTGATTAACTTCTGGTTGGCGCAGGCGCCTGCAAAAGACGAGAAAGTGAGCGTTCAAATCTACAGCGGCAGCAGTCTCGTGCGCACCATCGACGTCGTAGGTGGGGTTGCCGGCGTCAATCGCGTCTGGTGGAACCTCAGCTACGACGCGATCAAGCCGGTGAAAGACTATGTCCCCTGGGCGAGCGGCGGATTCGATGGCCCAACCGTGTTGCCGGGAACGTACCGCGTGCGCGTCGTGGCCGGCGCGCAGTCGGCGCAGGGGAATCTGCGCGTCCTCCTCGACCCGAATGCAAAGGCAACGCTTGCACAGCTCCAAGAGCAACTGGCGTTTGTCATGCAGATCCGTGTGAAGCTACAGCAGATGACGGCCTCGATCGAGCACGTGCAAAGCGTGAAGGCCAAGGGCGGCGACACCGCGCAGGCTGACGCGCTTCTGCATAAACTCTACAATCCCGAGGTGACGGAAGGCGAAGATGCGCTGCGTTATCCGGAGCAGGTCTACGGTCAGTTGAGCTTCCTTGCATCGGATGCTGGATCGACCAGCGCAGCGCCGACGAAGTCGATGTATGCGGTGCGCGCGCAACTTGAGAAGCAGGCAGACGCACTCATGATGGAAGCGGCTGCCTTGCACTAGGCCGGTATGCTATACTGCCGCGATCATGGGCGGAATGGGACATCATCATCTGCACCCGTATTTCGTGCAAACGGTGGCCTTCTTGGGCTCGCTCGTCTTGCCGGGCTTGCTTTTCGCGTTGCTCGGTGGAGCGTTGTGGGAGCAGGGACGACGGCGCCGGGTGTTGGAGCCCGATTGAGGAGCAGAGTACTCCTCCTTGACGACTCCCTGCCCCAGTGATAAACTCTCTTCCTATGCCCTGGGCTGCGTAAGCCGCAATATAAGAAGAAGACCGAGTCAGACCCCGCGATGTGGGGGGACGAGCTCGGCCTCTTTTGCTTGTGTGCGATCATCCAGCCCAACCTCTAAAGGTCAGTAAGAGAGAGATAATGGCGAAAACGACGGCACCGAAGGCGACCGCGAAGAGCTCCGCGGCGAGTAAGGGCAAGTCGAAACGCACGGAACGTCCTGCCGCAAATGCCGGCGTGACGACGACTGCCGTGCATCAAGCGTTCCCGCTCGCGGCGGGCGCGTTCACAGTCGAGCAGCCTCCGGATCCCGGTCCGAAGCGCTCGCGTTACACGTTCGCGAAGATTCCGCACGTCCTCGAAATCCCGAACCTGATCGAACTGCAAAAGGCTAGCTTCGATTGGTTCAAGACCGACGGCCTTGGCGAAGCCTTTTCTTCGATTTCCCCGATCAAAGACTTCACCGGCAACTTGATCCTCGAGTTTGGCGAGCATTCGCTCGGCGAGCCGAAGTATTCGATCGAAGAGTGCCGCGAACGCGACATGACCTACAGCGCGCCGCTTCGCGTGCGCGTGCGCTTGATCACGGCCGAATCGGGCGAAATCAAAGGCATCCCCGACCAAGAAATTTTCATGGGCGATTTCCCGCTCATGACCGACAAGGGCACGTTCATGATCAATGGCGCAGAGCGCGTGATCGTGAGCCAGCTCGTGCGTTCGCCCGGCGTGTACTACAGCCAAGACGTCGATACCAACGCGCGCCCGACGTACAACGCCACGATCATTCCGAACCGCGGCGCATGGATCGAGTTCGAGACCGACAACGGGACGAAGAACGACGAGACCGAGGGTACGATCGGCGTTCGCATCGACAAGAACCGCAAGATCTACGTTTCGACGTTCATCCGCGCGCTTTCGCGTCCGGACCTCGGCTTGAATTGGGAGAGCGACGAAGCGATTCTCGAGCTCTTCAACAATTCGCCGTTGGTCCAGAACTCGATCGACAAAGACAAAGACATCAAGACGCGTGAAGACGCGCTCAAGGAAATCTACAAGAAACTGCGTCCGGGCGAGCCCGAGAACGCCGAGAATGCGGAGAAGCTCCTCGAGTCGCTGTTCTTCGATGAGAAGCGCTACGATCTCGCCGGCGTCGGCCGCTACAAGCTGGGTGGCAAGTTCCACTACCGGATCGAAAATCCGGACGTTGAAGCGCGCGTCACGACGCCGACGATTCAGATCAACGAGTACGCGGGTCTGGAAGAACCGTCGATCGACGTGAAGTGCTTGACGCGCTCGGACATGATTGCGGTCATTCGCCGTTTGATCAAAGTCGCGACCGGCATCATCGCCAAAGACGACATCGATCACCTCGGTAACCGCCGCGTGCGCTCGGTCGGCGAACTGCTGCAGAATCAGTTCCGCGTCGGTTTGCTGCGTCTCGAACGCGTCGTGCGCGAGCGCATGACGGTGCAAGACATCGAGACGGTCACGCCGCAGGCGCTGATCAATATTCGTCCGGTTGTTGCCGCGATCAAAGAGTTCTTCGGTTCATCGCAACTCTCGCAGTTCATGGACCAAACGAACTCGCTGGCCGAGCTGACCCACAAGCGCCGCCTTTCGGCGCTCGGGCCGGGCGGTCTCTCGCGCGAACGCGCGGGCTTCGAAGTTCGCGACGTTCACCACTCGCACTACGGCCGCATCTGTCCGATCGAAACGCCGGAAGGCCCGAACATCGGTCTGATCGGTTCGCTCGCGACCTACGCGCGCGTCAACAAGTTCGGCTTCATCGAGACGCCGTACCGCGTCGTGCAAGATGGCCGCGTGACCGACGAGATCATCTATCTCACCGCCGATCGTGAAGACGAATACATCATCGCGCAGGCCAACACGCCGGTCGCTGATGACGGAATCATCACGTCGGACTCGGTCGTGTGCCGTTATGCCGAAGAGTACATCGAGGAACCGGCGCTGCGCGTTCAGCTCATGGACGTTTCACCGAAACAGATCGTCTCGGTTGCGACCGCGCTGATTCCGTTCCTGGAGCACGACGACGCGAACCGCGCGCTCATGGGCGCGAACATGCAGCGTCAGGCCGTGCCGTTGCTCCGTCCGGATGCGCCGATCGTCGGCACCGGCATGGAGTATCGCGCTGCCAAAGACTCGGGCTCGCTGATTGTCTCGGATACCGCAGGCACCGTGATCTCGGTCGATGCAAAGGGCGTCACCATCAAACTCGACGACGGCACCGAGAAGCTGTACGACCTGCTCAAGTTCGTGCGCAGTAATGCGGGCACGTGCATCAACCAGCGCCCGATCGTCAAGCTCGGCGAACGCGTCCAAGCGGGCCAAGTGCTCGCCGATGGTCCGTCGTCCGACGAAGCGGAGCTCGCGCTCGGCCAGAACGTGCTGGTCGCGTTCATGCCGTGGGAAGGCTACAACTACGAAGACGCGATCTTGATCAGCGAACGCATGGTCAAGGAAGATCGCTTCACCTCGATCCACATCGAGGAGTACGAGTGCGAAGCCCGCGACACCAAGCTCGGGCCCGAAGAGATCACGCGCGACATTCCCAACGTTGGTGAAGATGCGCTCAAGGATCTCGACGAGCGCGGCATCATCCGCATCGGTGCGGAAGTTCGTCCGGAAGACATTCTCGTCGGTAAGGTCACGCCCAAGGGCGAGACCGAGCTGACGGCGGAAGAGCGTTTGCTGCGCGCCATCTTCGGTGAGAAATCACGCGAAGTGCGCGACACGTCACTCAAAGTTCCGCACGGCGAAAAAGGCAAGATCATCGACGTCAAGGTGTTCTCGCGCGAAAACGGCGACGAACTTTCGCCTGGCGTGAATCATCTCGTGCGCGTGTATGTTGCGCAGAAGCGTAAGATTCTGCAAGGCGACAAGATGGCCGGACGTCACGGAAACAAGGGCGTCATCGCCAAAGTGCTCCCCGAAGAAGACATGCCGTATCTGGAAGACGGTTCGCCGGTCGACATCGTGCTCAACCCGCTCGGTGTTCCCTCGCGAATGAATCTCGGCCAGATCATGGAGACGCATCTGGGCTGGGCCGCGCGCATGCTCGGCTTTAACGTTGCGACGCCGGTCTTCGACGGAGCGCACGCGGAAGACATTGCCGAGTGGCTGCAGGACGCCGGTATGGCGCCCGACGGCAAGACGTGGCTGCGCGACGGCCGCACGGGCGAACGTTTCTCACGTCCGATCACGGTTGGCATGATCTACATGCTCAAGCTGGCGCACTTGGTCGACGATAAGATCCACGCGCGTTCGACTGGTCCGTACTCGATGATCACGCAGCAGCCGCTGGGCGGCAAGGCGCAGTTCGGCGGTCAGCGCTTCGGCGAAATGGAAGTCTGGGCGCTCGAAGCGTACGGCGCAGCCTACACGCTGCAAGAGCTGCTCACGGTCAAGTCCGACGACGTCGTGGGTCGCGTGAAAACGTACGAAGCGATCGTCAAGGGCGAGAACGTGATGGAGCCAGGCGTTCCCGAGTCGTTCAAGGTCCTCATCAAGGAGTTGCAATCGCTCGCGCTCGACGTCAAGGTGCTCACCGAGAACCGCGAAGAGATCGACGTGCGCATGCAAGACGACGACCTGGGTGAACGCGAGCGTCAGGAGATCGGTCTGCTCATGGGCGACGATCAACCGGTTCCCTCGCAAACGGCAGTCGCCGCACGCGAAGTGCTGGCGGAGGCCGCAGAGCAAGAGGGCATCGGCGATCCGACCGAGGTCGATCCGGAAGAAGAGGAAGAGGAAGAACTCGACGACAGCAAGCCGCTCGACGCGATCACGCCGCTTCCGACGCCGCCGGTAGTCCCGGCTCGCGAGGCCGAAACCGACGAGATATTCGTCGCCGAGGAAGAGCCCGAAGCCGAAGCTGATACCGATGGCGTTCAGGGCTACGAGCTCGAGGAAGAGGAAGAAGAAACGTACGAGGAAGACAAGCCCTTTGAAGACGAGGAAGAAGAGCCTCCGTACAACGAGAACCCGCCCGAAGACGACTACTAGGGTCATCGGAACGACGAACCTGAGAAAGGCTCGGCTGCTTAGCCGGGCCTCTTCTCTTCCACGGACAGGGAACCAAACGGCCCAAGGATGAAAAATGCCAGCGTGCGCTCCTTCGCGACGCGTTCGGGAAGTAGACAAAGAACGGCGGTTTATATCGCCGGTTTTTTGCTCGCGTGGCAGTTGATCGCGGCCTTCAGCGAGTGGACCTTCACGCAGGGCGGCGCGTCGCCGGCGTATCCGGCGCTTGCACTCGATGTGCTGTTGCTCATCTACGTCGGCTGGCGTTGGTGGCCGCTGATTCCGCTCGCGGCGGTGTTGCGTTGGGTGCTCTTCGAACGTCTCGTGCATCCGGTTTGGCCGGCGCTGCTCGTGCAACTTGTGGTCGGGCTTACGTTCGCCTTGGCCGTACGGTTCGTCTTGGAGCGTATACGCGTGGCGCTTCCACTACGTACCTTGCGCGACGTCGCGTGGTTCAGCGGCATCGTCGGCATCGCCGCTCCGTTGATCGCCGGTCCGGTTGCGGTCACGCTGCTGGTTGCGATCGGCAAAGTCGCAGTCGACGATTTGCCGCAGCAACTCGCGCGCTTTGTAACCGGCGACGTTACCGCCGTCATTGCGGTCGTCCCGGCAATCATTACGTTCGTCGGCTGGAAAGCGACGCAATCGCCACCCGAGCATCAGGATCCCCCGCGTGCTGAAATCCTCGGCCTCGTAGCGGCGACAGCGCTGCTCGTCTCGGGCGGGATGTATCTTTCGTCGGCGATCCACGAACCCGTGCTCGACCTTTCGTTCGTAGTGATGTCGTGGTTCGCGCTGCGCTACGGCATTCGCGGTGCTGCGCTCGCCTCGGCGACGGCCGTTGTGGCCGCGACGCTCATGGAAGTCATCCTCGGACTGAACGCCGGCATGCTGGTCCTCACGCAAGGATTTCTTTTCGCATCGTCGCTCATGGTTTTTCTACTGGCCGGACTGGTCGACGAGCGCTGGGAGCTGGTCGCGCGCCTGTCGCGTCGCGCGTTTGTCGATGAGCTGACCGGGCTTCCCAATCGCGAGCGGCTGGTCGAGTGGATCAATCGTCATGCCGATTCGGCCATCGTGCTCGTGATCATGGATATCGACGACATGCGGCTGCTCAATCAAGGTGTTGGACGCGTGGCAGCCGACCACGTGCTGCAGCAGATGGCTATTCGCTTGCGCTCGACGTTCCCAACCTCACACATGATTGCGCGTGTAAGCGCGGATGAATTCGCGGTTGCGGTCGTCGACGACCGCAGCCCCCACGCGATCATGGCCGAGCTGCGCCAATTCTTCGACGCTCCGTTCGATGCCGACGGTTCGCGTGTGTTCGTCTCGGTCTCAATGGGCGCGGTGCGCATGATTCGTGCAGGATCGGCCGACGAGATGCTGCGTAAGGCCGACATTGCGCTCGAGCGGGCCAAAGAATCACCGACACACGCGATGGTCTATTCGCCGGAATTGCAAGTCGGCGATTCGCCATCGCTCGTCGGCGAGCTGCACCGTGCGGTCGAGCGGCGTGAGCTCGTGCCGTTCTTCCAACCGATCTTTCGCTACGACCAGATCACACGGAGCTGGCGCGTCGCCGGCGCCGAGGCCCTCCTGCGTTGGATTCACCCGGACCGCGGCATCGTCGCGCCGGCGCACTTCATCGACCTGCTCGAGCGTTTGTCGATCGGCGAGCACGTGGGTTGGAACGTGATGGAACAGGCGTTGCTGCAAGCCGGGGAGTGGCGGCGCGAGATCCCCGACTTCCAGGTGTGGGTCAACCTTTTCGCACGGCAAGTATTGCATCGGCACTGCCGCGATCGCATCCGCGACCTGCTGGAACGCACGATGGTTCCAGCCGACGCACTGATCGTTGAGATCAACGAGAACGTCGTGGCCAGCGACGACGGCGACGTTGCGGCGCTCGTGAGCAGCTTGCGCGATATCGGCGTGCACTGCGCGATCGACGACTTCGGCACGGGTGGTTCGTCACTTGGCCGCGTGCGCGACGTTCCCGCAAGCGTGCTCAAAATCGACCGTTCGTTCGTAACAAAAAGTGAAGTCGACAGCAAGGCGCGTGCGGTTGCCGTGACCGTGCTGCGTCTTGCATCCGAACTGGGCATGACCGTCGTTGCAGAAGGCGTCGAGAATACGATGCAGCTCGACGTCATGCTCGAAGCCGGCTGCGAGTACGTGCAGGGCTATGCGCTCGGTCATCCGTTACCGGCCGAACTCTTCGCGCGCACGTTCCTCACCATCGGTCGCGCCAGCAGCTTGTAAAGAACTACGTCGACGACGGAAACACGCGATACGCGGCCAGATGGCCGTCCGGATCGACGCGCACGATAACGTTCGCCGTGCCCTTCGAGAAGTTCGCGCGATAGCTGTACTCGCGCTTGGCAGTATCACTCGAAAGCAAGGTGAGACCGTTATAGCTGCCCATCGCGTGCATCTTGTCCGAAAGTACGCCGACGCTCGCGCGCGACACCTGCGCGCGCAGCGCATCGTCGAAATACGGCTGGACGGAGGAGGTGTCGTTATCGTAGACCGCCCGCGTCACGCTGTTTGCCGTCGACTGCGGATCGTTGCTCGCGCAGGCTGAAAGCAACGAGATAAGCAGCAGCGCCAATGCGCCTTTCATACGTTGCCCCAACCATAGGAAAGCGTTGCAACGTTTCCATCCCCCGAATCGTCGTGAACGCTCAGGGACGCAAGCTCTTTACGCTGTGCCTCAACCACGGAGTGCTGATAGGCGATTTCTTTTTGCAACTCGCCGTTGACGGCAAGCTCTTGCTCATAGGCGTTGTGCGCCTGCTGATATGCCGATGCCGCATCGTTGTTTTGCTGTTCGAGTTCCGCTTGCCGCGCTGACGCCTGCGCCTCGCGTTCGTGAACCTTCCGGTTATGTTGCACGACCAGGTACGTTGCGGCTGCGGCGGCACTGAAGATGATGATGTTGCGCGTGCTTGCTGCGCCGTCCGCGTGGGCCGGCGCCGCGGGCACGCCGAGGGTTAAGATCGCAGCGGCAGTTACCGCCGCGAGCATCGACCGAATATTCATGCCACGTCTATTCCCCTAAAGGGAATTCTTTATTTGGAGCAGCCGGACGCTTGAGTGGATCCAAGGGGCGCCGAGAGCGCAAGGGAGATAACCTGCGGAGGTGCGTAGCGATCGATGCTCGAGAGGTAGCGTGCATCGGTCAGGTTATTGACGTTGAGCGTGACGTTGACTCCGGCATGCAAGGGAGCGATCACATGGAGCCCGGCAGTGACCGCACTGCCAAGTGGCTGCGCGTTGAGATCGTCGGCCCAGGTCATACCTGAATAGTTCACGCTCGCGCCGGCCTGGATGGCGCCGACCGGCGCGTCGTATTCTGCACTTGCCGAGGCCTTGGGAACGTACGGCAGTTGCTTCCCCACTTCACTGGGAGTGCCGACGGTAATCCGCGAGTATTGCTGCGTTCCCCACAGGGTAAAGCGCGAACACGCCCCGAGCCGGCGTACGTAGACGAGCGTGGTGCCGTCGGTTTGCGTATGTGAAAAATTGCTGCGCATCTGTACCGTTGCGCTAATCGTCCGAAAGTCGATCGCATCGTTGACATAGGCGTGCGTAACGTCGACCGAGAGCTCGTTGTTTGCATGCAGCCAGTCGAAGCCGCCAACCAGCGACGAACTCCGTTCCGGGACGAGCGTCGAATTCGGCAAATATTGTATGGCGCCGATTTGATACCCGCGAACGAGTTCGTTGAGATAGGGCGCTCGAAAGCCTCCGCCGGCCGAGGCGCGAAACGCAAGCTCTTTGCTCAGATCGAATCGCAGTGCAACGCGAGGAGAGAGCGCGCGATCGACGCGCGGTGCGATGGTCGTAGCCGTCGCTCCTTTTTGGGTCGCGGCGTCCACGAGATAGATCGCGTCTGCGCGTAGCCCGCCGACCAGCTCGAAGCGGCTCCAGCGCAGCGTTTCCTGCATTGCAAGACCGCTCGAATCTTGCGTCCCGCTGCCCAACGCCGTAAAGGCCCCGGCTCCGTTATATTGATTGCTGACGCCACTCACGAATTTTGCATTAGCGAGCAGCGCAAACGTCGAGCGATCGTTGCCGACGATCCAGTTCAACAGCATGCCGCTCTCGTGTGTCGGAACGTACTGGGTATAGAGGAGCGTTCCCGGAGCACTCGGATACGTATCTGCGCGATTGGTAACAAAGGCGTCGCGCACGTAAAAGCTCCCGGTAAGTTCGGACTGCTTTGTCGTATGCGCGGCGCGCAAGGCATTCTGCCGCATGTTGCGCCAGAAATCGTAGTTCGGCCGGCCCTCTTGCTGGTAGTCCCACGCGCCCAGGTACCCGTACTCGAGTACGGTCCGCGCGTCGGGCGCATAACGCAGGCGCACAGACGCCATATTACTCTGTGCTTGCGATTCGTTGTCGTGAGCGGTCTGGTACCCGGGCGCAAGCGCGAAGTATTGTAGTTGTTGCGAGAACGCCGAAAACGACCCGCTGAATTTACCGCCCAGCGGCGCGGTGGTTTGCGCGTACGTTTGCGCAAACGCATGTGAGCCGCCGGAGAAGCTGACCGTACCCTGCGCGGGTCCGCTCAGAGCGCTGGTCGGCCCGAAGGTCTGGAGCGAAAGCACGCCGCCGATCGCACCTCCGCCGTAGAGCGCAGAGCCGGGGCCCCGCAGGAGCTCCGCGCGCGTGAGATTGGGTGTGGGGAATTGCGCCCAATCAACTTGCCCGCCAAAACCATCCTGTGCCGGGATGCCGTCGACGAGTAAGAGGCCGCGGTCATTGCCCAGGCCCGCAAACGAGACGCGCAGTTGTCCGTAGTTGGTGAACATGCTGTTACTGCGATTGCGGTCGAAGCCGGGCAAATAGCCGAGCGTCTGATCGGCGGTGAGCGCCGGGAGATGTACGATTGTTTGCTGGTCCAAGACCGACGCTGGGACGGGGAGCTGATGGATTGCTTGCGGCGATCCCGTAACCACGCGCACGATCCCGATCACCGGCAATGGCGTCGGTGTTGGGGAGGGCGAGGCAACGGCGATCATCGCGGCTAAGCAAGAGATGTTCAGCAGCACGTTACTTCCCTAATACGCGATGGAGGCGATCAGTTGCTTCCGACTATTGGTATCGTTGGCGCCGGACGTATGGGCGCGAACATCGGCCTCCGCCTAGCTGAGGTCGGCTATCCGGTTGTTGCCTACTACGACATTCGGCCGGAGGCGGCGCAAGCTGCAGCGGCAGCGACCAAGGGCAATGCCTATACGACGCTCGCCGACATTCCGAGATACGCTGACGTGATCGTCACGGTCGTCACCGATGATGCAGCGATGGAACGCATCTTTGCGGAACGCGGCGACAGTTTGCTCGCAGGCGCGAGGGATAAGATCTTCGTGAACTGTGCCACCGTGAGCCCCGCAACGCACGTCGAGGTGCAGCGGCGCGCAGAAGCGCATGGAGCGTTCTCTCTCGAAGCGTGCATGGCCAGCTCTATCACCCAGGCTCGAGACGGCACGTTGTATCTCATGGTCGGTGGACGGCGCGAGGTATTCGATCGTGTGCGCCCGCTGCTCGAGAAGATGAGCTCGTCGTTGCGCTACATCGGCGAGGCGGGACGCGCCGCCGAGGTCAAAGCGCTCGTCAACATGGTGATGAACATCAATACAGCCGGTCTCGCTGAGGGCCTGGGGCTCGGCGATGCGCTTGGCTTCGATTTGAAAATGCTTCGCGACGTCTTCTCGCAGACCGGTGCAAACTCTCGTGTGCTCGAGACCGACGGCGAAGACATGCAGAATCGCGACCACGATGTCTATTTTTCCGCCGAGCACGCGGCGAAGGATTCGAGCATCGCGCTTGCGCTTGCCCGCGAACGCGATCTTTCGCTCCCGCTGGCGCAGGCGACGTACGAGCAATACGAGCGCATGAAAGCCATGGATTTGGGCCAGCTCGATAAATCCGGAGTGTCGGAATTGACCTTTCTGTCGCGACACGGGCAACACGTTGATAAAGCGCCGACAAGTGCGTAGGCTCCCGTTCCTCATCGCGGTTGCACTGGTCGCCGCCGCCGCCGCTGACCCGCTGGTTGAAACAATTGCCAATAGCGGCGTGGTGGGAAGGGGCTACGCCGACAACGATCACGTGAGCGTGATCCCCACGCTCGTCGCTGGTGGTGTGTTGACGCTGCTTGTGACCTGTGCTCGCACATGGACGTTGACCCTTGCGCGTCACGTCTGCGAACGCTCGCCCTTCGTGGATTTGCCCTACGTCCTGGCTCTGCAGTTCGTCGCGCTCTTCGGCATGGAGAGTGCAGAGCAACTCCTGGGCGAAGGACGTCTGCAGGGCGGCGCTGCGTGGCTCGGCGGACCCGCGTGGTTGGGCATCGTCACACACCTTGTGGTCGGTGTTGCGTGCACGCTGCTCATTGCTTGTGGGATGCGTACCATCGCACGCCGGTGCGCGACGTTGATCGTAATCGCACTCGACCACATCCTCTACGCGCTCGAGCGAAACATCGCGCGCTATACGCGGCGGCGTCACGCTTCGACGCACTGCTACGCGCGATTGCTCCACGTTCGCCAACTCGGCGAGCGCGCGCCACCGCTGCTCCCTGCGCTGACCTAGACACCCGCAGCGTTTGGGGCACGAACGTGCCCCAGGAGCAAATTGATGCATCGATCATTTCCTGCGCGGTTTGTTTTCGCGTGTATTGTCGTGATCTCGTCGGTTTCGACCCCGTTGTTCGCGGCCGAGGCGACGACGGGGACGCTTGCCGGAACCATCGTGAGTAACGGCGTACCCGTCGCAGCGGCGCACGTGACCTTGACCTCGCCGTCCGGCGTCTACACCGCGAGCTCGGATGCGCACGGGCGCTTTAGCGTTCTTGGCATCGTTCCGGATTCGTATTCGCTCTCGGTCGAAGCCCGTGGTTTTGAGCCGGCAACGCAGCGTGGAATAAGCATCCTGCCGGGCCAGACCCAGGGTATTGCTATTCTTCTCGTCCCCCGGCTTCAAACGATTGCGAGCGTTGAGTCGACGACCAAAGCGTTTGCCGTCGGGAGCACGAGCGACACGTTCACCGTGTCGGGAGCGCAAGCGCGCGCGCTCGCGCCGCCCGTTTCGTCGTCCGGGCTCGCGACCTATATTGCCGGCACCGTGCAAGGCGCAATCGCTTCGGTACCGGGCGTGGTCCTCGACCAATTTGCCAATGCGATCCTACGCGGAGGCAAAGTCTCGGATGCAGTCTTCGACTACGACTCCGTGCCGATTCCGCAGGGCTTGGTGGCGGAGCCAGGCGGGAATATCGTCGGTGCACAGTTGCCGACCACCGGCGTCGCATCGACGACGACGACGCTGGCCGGTTACACGACGCAAGGTGATAACGCGCTGGGCGGTGTCGTCGATGAGATTCCCGCGGTCGGCACGTATCCCGGTAGCGTCGTCTTCCAAACTGGCATTGGCATGACCCGGAACCAATACCAACTGAACACGCTGCAATTTCTCGACGCATCGCCGGACTTGCGCTGGCGCTACGCGGTTGCGGCAACGACTGGGAGCCAATACTTCAATTACGGCGATGGTACGACGTTCTATCCGTCCGAGGCGGCTACGTACGGGCTCGCGCTGCAAAGTCGCGGCGAATACTCGCTCGCTTCTAACGTGCACTATCGTATCGACTCGTCGAATGACGTGTCGATCTTAGGACTCGTTGGTCAGGCTGCCTACAACCAATATGGTTCGCCTTATGCCGGCGAGACCGCCGGCGCGTTCGACCCGAGTCAGGTCAATCCAGACCAACCGGTCAATTACGCTTCGGGTATTCGCGGATCGTACAGCATCCTTAAGGCGCAGTGGCTGCACACCGGTGCGCACTCGCTCTCGCGCGTGCAACTCTATCAGTCCCAGTATGGCTCGCAAGCCGGCGGTCCGTTCTGGGATGAAAACGGCTGGCCCGACGGATCGATCGCACTCTCCGAAACGCAAGGAAGTAAAGAAGAAGGGCTTGGCTATGACGCCGAGGCCCTCATCGGTGATCGTCACGATTTGCGCTTCGGCGCAGAGTATCGGACCAATACCTCATTCCTCAATCAGGCCGTTCCGACAGCTGGTGAATTCATTACCTCGAACCCCACGCTGTTCTCATATCTCGCCTACCTCGGCGATACGTGGCGCGTCACGCCGCACCTCGAATTGATGGGAACCGCGCGCTTCACCGACACGCATGTCATTCCGAGCCAAGGATCGATCTACGACGACGCCGCGCTCGATCCGCACGCTTCGGCCGTCTACCGGTTCGGCAAAGACATCGCGCTGCGCGTCACCTACGATCACACGACCGTCGCTCCGCTGCCGCTCGAAGCCGATCGGATCGACTCGACCACCGTTGACGCTATGGGAAATCCGGCGCCGTTCGTGCAGCTTTCACCCGAAGTCGCCAACAACTTCACCTATTCGCTTGAAGGCGGCCGCCACGTCCAGTTTCGCGCGACGATCTTCAATACGAACGATCAGAATTTGATCGACGTGCTGCCGTTCAATTTCCGTTCGGCGCTGCAGTCCGGCCTCGTGCCGAACGGTGTCGGCGTTCCGAGCAACATCGGCGACCTGCGCGCGCGCGGCGCCGAACTTTGGCTTAGCAGTAACGGGTTTACGCTCGATACGAACTACGTGCGCGCCTACTCCTCGAGCGCGTCGCAGTTCGCGTACAACGACCTCAACGCGCCGGCGATCGCGGCGAGCGTACTCTTCCCGGTCAGCTATCTTCCGAACTTCTCGGCGGAACTCTCGTACGAGTGGCACACGCGAGACCATCGCCTGCGTGTTACGCCGGCGCTCTCGTATGAATCCGGATATCCGTACGGCAACGGGAAGATGGCGTGGATCTTCGATCCTACGACCGGCAAACCGGAGCAGGTTCCCAACGACAACTTCGTGGATCCCGGCTTCAGTTACTATTTCTTGCAAGACCCGGCGAAGCCGTACAACGCGACAACGAATCCGTATATCGGCAACCTTGGAACGCGCGAGGCCGGCTTTCCGAATTCTCTCTACTCGCCGCAGCAGACGTTTGTGAACCTGCACGTCGAGGGAGATATAAAGCCGCATTGGACGTTGGTCCTCGACGTGGTCAACGTGCTCGCAAACAACGCACCGACTTCGTACCAAGGCAATCCCTACTTGATCGGTCCGCCCGGCTATGCGGGAGGGAATCCACTTTACGCCGCTGCGTATGAAGCGGCGGGCGGCTATTCAGTTCCGTACACGCTCGGCAACGGTGTTCCCACCAACAACGGTCAAACGCAAGCAGTACCTTGGACGTACGGCCGCGCCGGATACATCCCGCAAAATTATCCGATCGGCCGGGCGATTCAGCTGAGTCTTCGCGTCCGGTTGTAAGCGCCTAGCGTGAAACTTCGGCCGCGACGGAGCGTTCGATGCCGCGCGCATTTGCGAGCGGGCCGATGTCGAGCGCCGTGCGTCCGCAGTGAGCAATTAGCTCGCTCACCGTGGCGCGAGCCTCGGGATCATCCGACGCTATCTTGATAAATTCGTTCGTCTCGAGCGGCTCAACGAACCCCTTGACCACATGCCGGTTATCGAGTTTGTGCGCAAGCAATTCCGCACCGCTGAGCTGTCCAAGATCCGGCGGCCGCGTCGCATCAACGAGAATGCCATCCTTATACGTGCCGAGCGCCATCAAAGCGCGCTCAACGTCTTCCCAGTGGATCGTTAGGACGAGCGTGTCGCACGTAGCTGCTTGCTGGTAGGGAGTGGTTGCAAACGCACCGTCACCAAGGACTTCTGCCGCAGCAAGCGAGGTTCGATCGTCGTTGATGTCGCTGAAGCACACCGTGTGCCCGGTTCGGCGGATAACTCTTCCAATCGCGACCGCGCGGTCATCTGCACCGATGATTCCAATGATGGCCATGATGTAGTTCGTTATACCCGCGCCACGCTGTTCCTCACGATCAGGCGGCAGGGTATCAAGTGCTGCGTTGCTTCTAGCGGTGGATCGTGCAGACACGCTTCCATGGCGCGTCGCGCGAGTTCGCTGTTTGGGTAGTTCACCGTCGTGAGCGGCGGCGTGAGATCGCGGGCGATCGTCGTATCGTCGTAACCGACGATTGATATGTCGCTTGGGATCGAAAGGCCACGCTCGCGCGCCACTTCGTAGACGCCGAGCGCCATCTCGTCGCTCATCGCAAAAAATGCAGTGATGCCGGGAGCGCGTGTCAACAGTTGCTCGCAGGCGATTGCCCCGCTCGCGCGGCGGTGGTCCCCCTCGATGACGAGTTCTGGGTCCCATGGAAGCCCGGCGGCGGCAAACGCGCGCTTTGCGCCGCTTATGCGTTCGCGCGTTCCGATGACCCCACTCGGGCTCGAGATAATACCGATGCGGCGGTGACCGTTACTTATGAGGTGTTCGATCGCGGCTTGCGCGCCGGCAACATTGTCGGGCACGAATTCGGTGCACGCGAGATCGTGTCGCCCCGCCGTTGCCACGCGGCCGCCGGCTTTGACGAATCCGTTGACTTCGCGCGTCAGCATCGCCCGATAGCCGTCGTCGTCGAGACCCGAGCCCATCAAAATAATCGCTCCAACGCGCTCGGCGCGGAACATACGCAAGTAGCGCAATTCTTTCTCGACGCTGCCGCTCGCGTTGACGAGCATGATCAACCACCCGGCGCGGTCGGCGACGTCTTCGAGCGCGCGGATGTTCTCGGCGGTGAAAAAGTCGAGCATGTCGTGTTGCAACACGCCGACGATCTTGCGCGAACCCATAATGAGGCTGCGCGCGCTTGCGTTTGGAATATAGTCGAGCAGCTCCGCAGCGCGCAGAACGCGGTCGCGTAAGTCGCTTGAAACGCGGTGAGCACTGCCGGCAAGGACGCGAGAAGCCGTCGCCAGTGAAACACCGGCGCTCTCAGCTACCGCCGCCAGGCCCGACCCGTTGGCCTGGGTTGGACGTTTCGCGGGCACGCAGATGGGTTAGGCGCAGCCCGGCGTCGCTCCTCGCTGCGCCGCGCTCAGCGAATGAGCACCGCGCGCAAGGCGTTCACATTCATGAATGTCGGTCCAGTCCGAACGACGTCACCAAGCGTATCGAACAGCGTGTACGAATCGTGCCGTTGCAGTATCAGGCGCGGATCGAGGCCCGCGGCTCGCGCGCGAGCCAGCGTATCCGGTGTGACGATCGCTCCTGCAGCATCCTCGCTGCCGTCGCGACCATCGGTGTCGCCCGCAATCGACCAGACCTCCGTCAATCCGTCGAGCGCAATCGCAAGCGCAAGCAAGAACTCCATGTTGCGTCCGCCGCGTCCCGCCGGTTGATTTGAAAGGGTTACTACTGTTTCGCCTCCGGAAATCAGGACGGCCGGCGGTGCAATCGGCAAGCTGTGCGCGCGTACGCTGCGTGCGATGCCGGCCATCACGATGCCGAGATCGCGACTCTCGCCTTCGAGTTCGCCGAGAACCAGCGGGGCGAATCCCAACTCGCGCGCACGCGCGGCCGCTGCCCGCAATGCCGCCGCCGGTGTCGCAATCACGCGCACGTCTTCGGTGAGGTCACCCGGCTTGGGCGTTTCGAGTGCATGCTCTAGATATGCGGCAACTGCGGGAGGTAGGCGCAGATCGTAGCGCGCGATGACGGCGCACGCATCGGCAAGCGTGCTCGCGTCGGCGAGCGTTGGTCCGCTCGCGATCATCGCGGGGTCGTCTCCGGGGATATCGCTCATCGCAAGTGTTATGACGCGCGCCGGATACGCGGCTCGCGCAAGGCGTCCGCCTTTAATAGCGGAGAGATGTTTGCGAACCGCGTTCATCTCGCGAATCGGTGCTCCCGACGCAAGCAACGCTTCCGAAACGGCTTGCTTGTCGGCCAGGGTCAGACCGGGAGCCGGCTTTGCCAGCAGCGAGGAGCCCCCACCGGAGATGAGGGCAATGACCAGATCGTTTGGAGCAAGCCCGGAAACCGCGGCGAGCATGCGATCCGCCGCCCGCTCGCTGTTGGCGTCGGGCACGGGATGCGCGGCCTCGAGGACCTCAATTCGTCGCGTCTCTACCTTATGACCGTACCGCGTCACCACGATCCCCTCGAGCGGGACGTCCTGCCAGGCATTCTCGAGAGCGGCCGCCATCAGGGCGGCGGACTTACCGGCGCCGACCACGACGACGCGACCGCTGGTCGGACGCTCGGGGAGGTAAGCAGCTAGGACCCTGCGCGGGTCGGCGCTCGCGACGGCTGCGTCGAAGATCGAGCGCAGCGCCGGGCGGATGGAAGCGTCGCCGAGGAGCATCGGGGCTGCATCTACCCCACCCTTGAGGCGTGTTCCTAGCAGTGGTATACTATCGGTCTGTGCCAGAGCGGCCCCGCCTTGACGAAGGCGATCAGGCAGCTCGACCCGGTGGAGCGACGGTGGGACCCCTTACGACAACGTGAGCAGCGGCAACCCTGCGTAGGCAACCCGGAAGGCACCCGTTCCAGGAGCTCTCCTCAACTTGAATCTCATTGACGTCAATAATTTCGATGCCATGCGCATCGGCTTGGCTTCACCTGAGCAGATCCGTGCGTGGTCGTTCGGCGAAGTCAAGAAGCCTGAGACGATCAACTACCGCACGCTGAAACCCGAACGCGACGGGCTTTTCTGCGAAAAGATCTTCGGCCCGACCAAAGATTGGGAATGTCACTGCGGTAAGTACAAGCGCATTCGTTTCAAAGGCATGATCTGCGATCGCTGCGGCGTCGAGATCACGCGCGCGAAAGTCCGCCGCGAGCGGATGGGTCACATCGAACTCGCGACGCCGGTTTCGCATATTTGGTATCTCAAGGGCGTACCCTCGCGCATCGGTATCCTCCTCGACATGTCGCCACGACAGCTCGAGAAGGTGATCTATTTCGCGGCGTATGTCGTAATCGATCCAGGCGACACGAATCTCACCAAGCGTGAGGTGCTCTCCGAGCAGAAGTATCGCGAAGCGCGCGACAAGTACGGCAATCGCTTCAAGGCCGGTATGGGTGCCGAAGCGATCCGCGAGCTCTTGCGCGACATGAACCTCAAGAAGCTGCAAGAAGAGCTGCGCAAAGAGTTCAAAGAGACCTCGGGACAAAAGCGCCTCAAGGCGATCAAGCGTCTCGAAGTCGTAGAAGCGTTCATTGCGAGCGGCAACCGTCCCGAGTGGATGGTGCTTTCCGCCGTTCCGGTCATCGCTCCCGAACTGCGCCCGATGGTGCAGCTCGACGGCGGTCGCTTTGCCACGTCGGATCTCAACGATCTCTATCGCCGCGTGATCAATCGTAACAACCGCCTCAAGCGCTTGTTGGAATTGAACGCCCCCGAAATCATCATCAAGAACGAAAAGCGGATGCTGCAAGAAGCAGTCGATGCGCTGATCGACAACGGCCGTCGCGGACGCCCGGTCACGGGACCGAACAATCGTCCGCTCAAGTCGCTCTCGGACATTCTCAAAGGTAAGCAAGGCCGCTTCCGTCAGAACCTGCTCGGCAAGCGCGTCGACTACTCGGGCCGTTCGGTCATCGTCGTCGGTCCGTCGCTCAAGCTGCATCAGTGCGGTCTGCCTAAAGAGATGGCGCTCGAACTCTTCAAGCCGTTCGTGATGAAGAAGCTCGTCGATCGTGGGCTCGCGCACAACATCAAGAGCGCGAAGCGTATGGTCGAGCGCGTGCGTCCCGAAGTGTGGGACGTGCTCGAAGAGGTGATCAAAGAGCATCCGGTGCTGCTCAACCGCGCACCAACGCTCCACCGCCTTGGCATTCAGGCCTTCGAACCGGTGTTGGTCGAAGGTAAGGCGATCCATCTGCATCCGCTCGTGTGTACGCCGTACAACGCGGACTTCGACGGCGATCAGATGGCCGTGCACTTGCCGCTCTCGGCTGGTGCGCAGGCAGAAGCGCGCATCCTGATGCTCAGCTCGAACAACATCTTGTTGCCGGCATACGGCAACCCGGTATCGATCCCGACGCAAGACATGGTCTTGGGCCTGTACTACCTCACGTTCCAACGTGATGAGTACGTCGGTCCGGCCAAGGCCGCCGTCGCGGAAGAAGACGCCGTGTTTGCACGCGCCAAGAAGAAGAACGCCCCGAGCCAGGACGCACCGGGTGCGCTCCCCACGTTCTACGATCCGAAGGAAGCGGTGATCGCGTACGAGACCGGTAGCGCGCTCCTGCAAGAGTGGATCTACGTGCGTTGGAAGGGCGAGCTGATCAAGACGACGATCGGTCGTGTGATCTTCAACCTCGCATTCCCGCTCTCGTGGCACAAAGAGTTCGTCAATCGCATCGTCGACAAAGGCGCGCTCAAGAAGCTCATCACCGAGTGCTACCGCAAGTACGGTAACGCGGAGACCGCGAAGTTCCTCGATGCGATCAAGGAACTCGGCTTCCACTACGCCACGCTTTCGGGCACGACCGTGTCGATTAACGACATCGTCGTCCCGCAATCCAAGCACGACATCCTCGACAAGGCACAGCACGAAGTCGACGAGTTGCATCGTCTCTTCGATCAGGGCTTCATCTCTGACGACGAGCGCTACAACAAGACGATCGACATCTGGTCGAAAGCCGGCGATGCTGTGACAAGCGCAATGCAGGCTGCGCAAAACCCGCTCAACCCGGTCTTCATGATGGCGACCTCGGGCGCGCGTGGTTCGATTGCGCAGGTCAAGCAGCTCGGTGGTATGCGTGGACTCATGTCCGACCCGTCGGGCCGCATTCTCGAGATCCCGGTCAAGGCTTCACTCAAAGAAGGCCTGACGGTCCTCGAGTACTTCATCTCGACGCACGGCGCGCGCAAGGGTCTCGCCGACACCGCGCTGCGCACGGCAGACTCTGGCTACCTTACACGCCGTCTGGTCGACGTTGCGCAGGACGTCATCATCCGTGAAGACGATTGCGCAACCTCGAACGGCATCGTCGTGAGCGACATCCGCGCGGGTAAGGAGATCATCGAACCGTTGATCGACCGTATCATCGGACGCCGCGCGGCCGAAGATATCAAGGATCCTTCGGGCACAGGGCGGTCGAGTGCGATCGTGAAGCGTGACGATGAAATCGATGAGGAGAAAGCCAAGGCGATCGTCGATGCGGCGATTCCGACGGTGAAGATTCGCTCGGTGCTCACGTGTCAATCGAAGTACGGCGTCTGCTCGATGTGCTACGGTCGCGATCTCGCGACGGGCAATCGTGCCGACATCGGTACGGCGGTCGGCATCATCGCAGCGCAGTCGATCGGTGAACCGGGCACGCAGCTCACGCTGCGCACGTTCCACACCGGCGGCGTCGCAACCGAAGACATCATCACCGGTCTTCCGCGTGTCGAAGAAATCTTCGAGGCGCGCAAGCCCAAAGGCCAGGCCGTCATCACCGAAGTTGCCGGTACGATCAAGTTCGGCGACGACAAGAACAAGCGCGTCGTCTTCGTCGTCGACGAGATTGGCGAAGAGCATGAGTACGACATTCCGCACGGCACGCATCTCGCCGTCCAGGATGGCGCAACGGTCAAGGCGGGCGATCAGCTCAACGAGGGCTCGCTCAACCCGCACGACATCTTGCGCATCAAGGGCGAGACCGCGCTCCAGAACTACATGGTTCAGGAAGTGCAGAAGGTCTATCGTTCGCAAGGCGTCGACATCAATGACAAACACGTTGAAGTCATCGTGCGCTCGATGATGCGCAAGGTGAAGATCGTCGAAGGTGCCGACACGCTGATGCTCCCCGGCCAGGTGGTCGAAGCCGCGGCGTTTGCCGAAGCCAACGATCGCGCGAAGGCGGAGAACCTCGAGCCTGCAACGGCAAATCCGGTGCTGCTCGGCGTCACCAAAGCCTCGCTCGCGACCGAATCGTTCCTCTCGGCTGCGTCATTCCAAGAAACCACGCGCGTCCTCACCGACGCTGCGATCAAGGGCAAGTACGATCCGCTCTTGGGTCTCAAGGAGAACGTCATCATCGGCAAACTGATCCCGGCGGGTACCGGCATGTCGCGTTATCGCAACATCGAAATCGTGCCCGAAGGCCAGGATGTCGACGACGACGGACGTCCGCGCACCGTTCCGGAGCTTAACGGCTATCAGATGACTGCAGACGATGCAGCACTGGCAGAAGTCATGGCCGGCGGCGGTGACGGAATGAGCCGCCTGATGAGTGCGTACGAGCGCAATCGTGAACCGCTGACGGTTCAATACGAAGGCGAGTACGACGATCATCTGGCGGTGCATGCGGCACCGAAGAAGACGCAGTATGACAGAATCAAGGGTATAAACCCCGAGGACTTGTAGTCTTTTCGTCCACAGTGTCGTCGTGGGGCGACTCGATAACGAATCGGTTAACTTCGTCACCCCACTTCTAACTGCGAACGAAAATCCCACAAGTCCAATATACGAAGAGCCCGCTGAAAGGCGGGCTCTTTATTTTTCGAGATACTCTTTGAGTTGCTGTAGGTACACGCCCCAGCCGGTTGTGGTCTGCGCGTAGCGTTCATCGGCCTGCTCGAAGCCCCGATGCGCGAAGGAAACGGCAGTGCCGTCGCTCTCGGCGCGCAGATCGAAATGGATGGTCGTGCGCGCCCACTCCGGGCGGAACGAGGAAGCGGTTTTCCAGACCACGTGGAGCGGCGGCTCGAGTTCCTTGACGGTCACCGTGGTGACCGACGCACCGTCGTGAAAGCGAAACGTGCCGGTTCCGTCGACGCTTGATTCAAGATCCGCGTCATGCGTCCACCAATTGCGGATTCCTTCGGTCGTCGTGAGCGCTTCGTACACCCGCTCCGGCGGCGCCGCAATTTTGACCAGATGCATAATATCGGCCATATCCCATTATTCGGCCGACGCGACCCCGAGCATCAGTGCCGACGCGGACGAAAGTACGAGCGGCGGGGGGAAGAAGAAGAACTTGCTGACGACCGCCATTGCGACGAAGGCCAGCGCTACGGCGATCATCACGGGTCGTAGCACAACGCGCACGTCGCGGCTCAGCCCACCAACGTACCACGCTGCGAAGGCGCAGATCGTCGTAAACACGCTGATCATGATCGCAAACCCGAGGTAGAATCCAAACCAGGTGCAGTGCGCACCGTCGCAGGGAAACGTGACGGATGTCATCGCGTCGCGAACCGTGCCGGCTGCGGCATCAAAGCGCGGTGTATGTAGCACGGCGCCGTAGGTGTGGCCGGCCGCGAGGAGCGCCATAACGACGGCCGCGATCCGGTAGAGATTATTCGGTGAAGTTCTTGAGCCAGCCAAGTACACGATTCCATCCCTCCGCGTGATTGATGCGTGATTGCTCGTTGGTGAAACCGGAATGACGTACGCGAAGCAGCGTCGAGCCGTTGCGCTCGGTGAGCTCGTAACGCACGAGCGTCTCTTCGGGAATGCCATCCCAGGTGTGCCGCCACGTGTATTCCAGGAGGTGCGGGCGCTCGATCGCGCGATAGACGCCCTCGACCACAAACGGATTCCCGCTTGCGCCGATGCCGCTCGACCGCCATGTGCCACCGACACGTACGTCGGCATCCATGTGGGTGACATGGTAGAGGCCCTCTTCGCCCCACCACTGCACGAGTTGGTCGGGCTCGGTCAACGCCGCGAAGATTGCTTCGGCCGGCGCATCGATCGTGATTTCCTTGACGATTTCCGTTTCAGGCTGGGTTACGTTCATCGTTTTTTCTCCACGTGAGCTTTGAGGCGCGTAAGACTGCGATCCCAGAACTGCTTGTATGCGTTGAGCCAGGTGTCGACAGCGCGAAGCGGCTCGGGATTCAGCTCGCACAGACGCGCCGTGCCAATCGGCGTGTCGCGTACGAGCTTCGCATCGCGCAGAAGCCGAAGATGTTTGGAGATTGCGGGGCGGCTGATCGAAAAATTTGCGGCCAGATCGCCGACGGAAAGCCGGCCGTCGCGCAAGAGCGCGAGGATCTCACGGCGGGTCGGATCGGCGAGGGCCTTAAAGACCGTATCTTCGTAACTCATTGGTTACCAATAAGGTAACCAAAAGGTTACCGGTTGTCAAGGGGGTCAGAAACCCCGCAGCGGCAGTGTCCTGCGCTGAAGCCAATTCGTCGGGCTGTAGCGAGCGGTACCGTCAACGGCATGCAGCGTGTAGGCATGCCGCGACTGTTGCGAACGATTGGGCGCGCTATAGTGCGGGAGCATGCCATCGAAGACGACGAGCGTGCCGGCCTCGACTTCAAGCGGAACAGCTTCTTCGAGGGTCGGCCACGGCGTTGCATCGATCGTGTGCAGTCGCGCGCTGCCGTTGCTCGCTACGAACCGCGACCGCAGCGGCGTGCGATGGCCTCCGGGCTGAACCCACATGCAGCCATTCTTGCGACTCGCGTCCTCAAGTGCAAACCAGAACGCGGTGACGCTCGGTGGATCGGTCTCGAAGAAGGCTGCATCCTGATGCCAATCCACCTCGCCGCCGATCTGCGGCTGTTTGAAGATGTACATCGACTGATAGATCAGCGGTTCGTGCACGCCGATACGTGCCGCGATTTTCTCAAGACGCGCATTATGCGAGAACGCCTCGAAGACGGGATCGAGGTCGTGCATGGCATGGCCGATCTTGTTGATCGTTCGCCCGTCCTCTTCGAAAAAGCAGCGAATAGTTTCGCCCGATTCCATGAAGTAGGCGTCGCGGCGCGCGGAACTGTCTTTGGTCGAGAAGATTGATGTGGGTTCGCTTGGGTCGAACGCAGCGACGATCGCGGCCGCGCGCTTGCGCAGTGCCGCGATCTCGTGCGGTGACTTGAAATTCGGGAAGACGATGAATCCCTGCGCTTGGTAGCGCCGGAGATCGTCGTCGGTCATTATTCCAAGGTCATGCGGCGGAAGTAGCGGCGCTGCAGATCTTTCTGTGCGCCGGCAAGCCGATCGCGCATTTCACGCGTTGGAACGCGCACCTTATCGACCAGTTTCACTGCGGCCATCAGCTTGATCGCCCACCAGGTGCAATCGATCTCGAACCAGCGCAGACCGTGGCGCGCCGAGAACGGGAAGGCGTGATGGTTGTTGTGCCAGCCCTCTCCCCAAGAAATGAGCGCGACGACCCACGAGTTGACCGAGCGATCGGGCGTGCGATAGGTGCGATAGCCGAAGGCGTGAGCCGCACTGTTCACGAGCCAGGTGGCGTGGTAGGTAACGACCAGGCGCACGAAGATGCCCCAGACGACCCACGACCAGCCGCCCAAGACGAAGAGCAGCACGGCGAGTGCAATCTGCATCGGCACATAGAGATAGCGCAACGCTTGATAGACCGGATCCGGCCAGAGATCGGGCGTGTAACGCTTGCACTGTTCGACGCTCGGCATATTCTCGTTGGTGCGGAAGAGCCACGTTACGTGGGCCCAGGTCAAGCCGCGGCGGATGCTATGCGGATCGCCACGACGATCGGCATGTGCGTGATGAATGCGATGCGTTGCAACCCAATTAATCGGATCGCCCTGAAACGCGAGCGCGCCCAAGATTGCAGTGGCGTACTCGAGTGGGCGCACCATGCGCAGCGCGCGATGCGTCAGCGTGCGATGGTAGCACAGCGTGATGCCGGCCGCTCCCGTCAGATTTGAAATGACGATCGCGACGACGAGTCCAGACCATGAAAAAAGCGCGGGGAAGAATGCGAGGAGGGCACCGGCATGAATCGCGAGTAGCGCGATGCCGGTGATCCAATTGGGCCGGTGTTGCATGCTGCGGGTTCCCCGGCCGGGTCGCCGTTCTCCTCTAGGCCGCGGCAGCGTCGCACGAGGCCTGTTCAACAAAAGCGCACAAAAGGTTTACCAGGGCCATCTGCTCGGGGGTCGAGCACCGGACCGAGAGCAGTTCAGGCGAGCAGACCAAGATGCTCATGCACTGCGCGCGGGAGATCGCAACATTAAGACGATTTCGCTCGAAAAGGAATTCGAGGTCGCGCGGCAGCGTTGCGTCGTTCGAGGTTGCCATCGAATAGAGCACAACCGCCGCCTCTTGCCCCTGAAACTTGTCCACCGTGCCGACGAGAATCTCGCCGAGGCCCGCCGCCTCAAAAGCTTTGCGAATGCGCTTGCGCTGATCGTTGTAGGGCGACACGACGATCAGGTCGCGTGGTTCCATCGGGCGCTGCGCGTGCTCGCCGATCGTCACCGTTCCTCGCAACAATGCAGTGGCGGCTTCGCAGAGAGCATGGACCTCCTCGTCCGATCCACGCGTGTTTCCATCGTGCACGACCGGAAGATAGCGTAAGCCGCTCCCCGCGAAGCCCGGCGCTGCAATGGTGTTATGCGAACACGCCTGCGCGGCATGCAGGCGGTCCTCGTAGATTGCGTGCGAGATGAACTCGCAGATCGCGGGCGCCATGCGGTAGGAGCGGTCGAGGAAAATGCCCTCACGCGGATCGATCGTTTCACGTGCGCCTAAGAGGTGTTGCAAAATCGAAAGATCGGTTCCCGGCGGGTGCGCGCCTTGCGAGACGGACTTGAGCTGGAGCGGATCGCCGAGCAACACGACGTTACGCGCGGCCGGCGAACAGGCGAGCGCATCGGCTAAACTCATCTGTCCGGCTTCGTCGATGAAGAGATAGTCGTAGCGCCCGGTCATCTGCTCGCGCGTGAAGAGCCACGGCGTGCCGGCCGCCAAATCGTGTTCGGCGAGAAAAGCCTCGTTCGAATCGGTCGCCTCAATCCAACTCGCAACGCCGTTCGAGATGTATTGCGAACCTTCGGTGGTGGTTGAATATTTTTGGAGCCCAACGAAACGCTGACCGCGCGCCGCAGTGTGCGCTTCGAGCTTGTGCAACACGTTGTGAATCGCTTTATGTCCGCCGGCGACGATGCCGACACGTTTGCCGGCCGCGAGAAGGTCGGCGATAACCGCCGCAGCGAGCGTGCTTTTCCCGCTACCGGGTGGTCCTTGAATCGCGAGGTGGCTCATGTCGAGATCGGCGACCAATGCACCAACCGACTGCGCGTCGATGGTCTGTGGCTGCATCTGCGCACGGGGTGTGCGCGTGCGCGGCCGCTCGGCGAGCAGCAACGAGAGCGTCGCCGGATGCACGCCCGCGAGCGTGCCGTCCAGGTAGCGCTGCGCGATCCGTCCGAGCGCCTTGCGCTGCTCGGCATTTTGCAGCGGCATCCCTGGAATAAGCGCGCGCAGTTCGTTCGGCCGGATCTTCGGGCTGAGTTTGATGCGCACTTCGCGTGCATCGCCATCGAGCGCGACGATTTCGCCGGCTGCCGTCTGTGCGTACGGGCAATGGGGTTTGTCGCCGGCGCTGAGCGTATGTAACTGTTCGGGATACGAATAAGTGTAGATGAGGTTCTTCCCGCGTGGGTTTTCTTTGTACGGCGCGATGTCATCGCGTAACGTGAGCCCACCGAGCGCTTCATGATCGAATTCGAGAAGGCGGTCGATGTTTTCGACGCGATCGTAGTATTGCCAATACGCCGGTTTTGCTTCGCGAGCGTGATAGTCGAGCAGATGGCCCAAGAGCCAGCGCGCTCGCCTCGCGCTATCGCTTGCGCGGAGCTCGCGCAGCGATGCGGGCGCGACAATCCCGTCGAGGAGGTGCGCAGCAAGCTCGCTACGCCCGTCATCTTCGGGTGCCGCAACGGCCGCGCTCTCGCGCCAAGCGAAGGTGCAGCCGTACAGCTGTTGCGACTCGGTCCGTCGCGCGAGCAACCATTGATGGAGCAAGTGGGTCGAACGGCAGTCGTCGGCGTTGTACTGTTCGATGTCGTCGAGGATCGCGTCGCCGCCCCCGGCAAGCCAACTTTCGAACATGACGATTGAATCATCGCCGCGCTGGACGCCGGTCGCGCGTTGCATCCCGTAAAACGGCTCGAGTTTCTTCAGGGAATAGCTGGGCTGCGAGACGCGCAACGTCTGGCGCACCACGGCGTAGAGATCGACGAAGCGTTGATTGCGTAGCAGATCGTCGAGCTCGTGTTCGCGCGTGCCGTAGAAGCCCATGAGACGCCGCAGTGCGCTCGTTTCATAGGATGCGTAGTGGTATACGTGCATGTTCGGGTAGCGCTCACGCCGCGCACGAATAAAATCAATTGCCGATTCGAAGGCTGCGCGTTCTTGCGCCTGCGAGCGCGCCCAGAATGAAACGTAGCCTCCATCGTCGTGCGCGTAGAAACCGAAGAGATACTCCAAACCGCGTTCGGGCGCGTAAAGCGGATCGCCCTCGATGTCAAAGAACAGATCGCCCGCGTCCGGCCGGGGTAGTAATTCGAAGCCCGTCGCGGGTTCCGGGTCGAGGAGTTCGTACACATAGCGGTTTTCGCGCGCGCCCTCGACCTGCAGTGCTGCTTGCGCGTGCAACGTTGCGAAGGTGGTTGCCTCCATGCCGAATGGACGTTGCGCATCCCGATCGGCCAGCGCGGTCATGCTAGCGATGCCGTGGGTTTCGAGACGCCGGATCTGATCGCGGCGGATGCGCGCCACCAGGCTGAGGTGATCGTCGCGCCGACGCGTTGCCGCACAGCGATCGTGCCAGCGGCAGATGTCGCAGTGCGCAACCTCGAGCGGATAGACCGGATCGGGACCAGCGGCCATGCGCGCGAGGAAGCGCGCGCGCAGGTGGCGTTCGTAGGCTGCGAAGTCGTCGACGCGAAACGCGCGCTCTGCTCCGCTGCCAAGCAGTACGTGCATGTGCTGCGGAACGGTGCCCTGGATATTGGCCAGGTGCGCGCTATAATGTGCGAGCTGTACGAGATAGTACGGCTTGGGCACGAGCGCGAGTTTTGCGTCGATCACCTCGTAGCTCCACGGCCAACGCGCGCACGGCCGTTCGACGCGGCGCAGAAAATCGGTGCGCCCGAGAAACGTTTCATCAAAAAAGGTGGCCTGATAGATTAGCGGCGCTCCAGCCTCCATGGCCGCGATTGCTTGCGCCTGCGCGGCACGATACGCCTCGAGCGTACGCGCAGTTTCGGAGGTAAACTCGACCACACCCTCGCCGTGATATGCGCGCAAACGCTCGAGCGCCCGGGCTTCGTGCTCGTCACCTTTGCGTGCGAGCAGTGCCGTGGTCTCGCTCGGCTGCGGGCGTTCGAGTTCGCCCCGCGCAGCGCGCGCCTCGAGTTCGCTCAGATGCGCGCACTCGAGCGCGCCGTTGAGGTCGCTCGCAGAGTAGATGAAGCGTCCGTCGATCCGCTGCATGGACACAGTTTCCGACATCGTCGTGCCATGCGCCTGGCATGATCGCGTGCAAAAATGCGAGCAATGGATCCACTCTTAGCTGCACAGCGCTTACCCCGCCTCGCCGAACGCGCGATGCGCAGCGCGATTGCCGGCGCCCTCATCGATGGCCGGATGACGCCGCGTGCGATCGTCGACCGCGCGCTCGTCGCGCTTGAAGCTGCCGCCACGCGGCACGGCGGCGTGCGGCCCGCGCTCCTTTTTGCCGAGCGCGATCGGATCGCGCGCGAGTTGCGCGCGTTTGTTGACGGCCGGTTGGCCGGGCGCCTCCGCGCCCTGCGACGCGGCGCAATCGTTGCGGCCGGCGCGGCGGCAACACCCTTTGATATCGTCGTACGCGACCGGCGTGGGCGCCCCTATGCCGTGGTGCTGCGACGCTTGCCGCGCGATGGAAGCCGTTTGGCTATCCTGCAGCGCATTCGCGCCACGTTTCAAACGGCAACGAGGACGCCGGTTGACGGCATCCTCGTCTACGATCTCTCGCGCGGTACGAGCGTGCTGCTAAACCAAACCGGTGCGCAGCGCGTGCACCGCTACTTGCGTGCGAGCTGAAAGGTTCAGTTTTGCAAGGATGTGCGAGATGTGATTCTTGACGGTCTTGTCCGAGAGCTTGAGCCGGATGCTGATCTGTTTGTTCGAAAGTCCCTCGGCGACAAGCCGGACAACTTGGAGTTCGCGATCCGAAAGCGCAGCGCGCATGTCGCGAGCGCCGGCGAGCGGGCGGAGGTGCCGCACGGGCACCGCCATGATTGGAGCCGCCGCGGGCAAGCTCTTGACCATAGCGACAAAGTCGGCGATCGAGAGATTCTTGAGGTCGTGTAGGAGCGTCTCGTCGATGACGACGTCGGCATCGATCTCAGAAGCGTCCGAAAGGGTTGGCGCGGTCCCGGCCACGCGAATGCCGCTTTCTAAGGAAAGCAGGCGCGCAATCGCAGTCCGGACCGACGCGTTCGGGCCGACGACGAGAACGTTGATGGGGCCCCCTTGTGCAGTTACGACGGTCATTGGTTGCCTTTCCGTTGGCTCGGCTGGCCCCCTGAAAATAGGGCAAGCCTCTTTCCCGGGACTTACGGCCTAATTACATCGGCATTACAAACCGATTACGAAAACATGGCGGGTTCCGCAGTTCGCCGCGATGCGCTCCTCGAGCGCCTGGCGCGGTTGGACGCTCGGGTCGTGGCGATCGTTGCCCCGGCGGGGTTTGGGAAGTCGACGTTGGTGCGGCAGTATCTCGCGCAGCGCGGGGGTGGCGCGCTCTGCGATTGCGCCGGTGTGCGTGACGATCTCGATTTGGCGCGGCGTGTAATCCCGGCGCTCGCCGCCGAAAACCCGGCGCGAGTTGCCGACCTGACGCAACGTGAATTGATGCTGGGCGAGAGCACAACCAGCGCCGCAGAACGCGTCGCGATTGCACTCCAGGCGTGGCGTGAGCCTGCCGAGGGCTGCATCGTCTTCGAGAGTGCCGAGGCCCTCGGAGCAACGGCCGCCGGCCTCGAGCTCTTTGGCCGCATGCTCGAGGCGCGACCGCCGGGCCGCTCGGTCGTGATCTGCTCGCGCGAGCCGTTACGCCTCCACCTCACGCGCTATGTCGTTCCGCATGAAATCGTCACCTTGCGCGCGGCCGATTTGGCCTTTGACATGAACGACATTCGCGCGATCTTCGCGCCCTTCGTAAGCGAAGATGCAGCGATCGAGCGCATTGCGCGCGTATCGGAGGGCTGGCCCATTGCCGTCTTCCTTCTAAGACGCTTTGCAAGCGAAGGCCGCATCTCCCAGTTGCTCGAGCGCCTCGACGACGTCGCCTTCGATGAACTGCATGGCTATTTGGCCGACGAGGTGTTGGGTGGGCTCGATCAGCGCATGCGGGCCGCGCTCTTTGCGTGCGCTGCCCTTCCCGAACCAACCGGTGACGATTTGCGCGCGGCGCTCGACGATCCGCGCATCGGTGACGATTTCGCCGAGTTCGCCAAGGACTCGCCTTTCGTCGAGCAAGCCGACGACGGTGCATTCATGTTGCATCCGTTGCTCGCATCGCTCTTGCTTGGGCGCGCCGCCGAACGACGCGATGCATTGCTGGCGCACGTCGCGCAGGCTCACGAGGCGCTGCGCGATTTTCAGCGGGCTGCAGAGCTGCACTTGGCACGCGGCGATCAGCAATCGGCTGCGCGTGCACTCGGAAATATCGAAGTCGTAAGCCAGCCTGCGCCATCCATGCGGTATGCGCGCATGCTCTCGAGTCTCGACCGGTCGCTCGTCGTGCGCCATCCGCGTCTTTGGGGCGTGACTGCGTTGATGCGCATTTTCTGCATCGACAGCACGGTGCTCCTCGATGAAAGCGAAACGGTGTGGCGTACGCTTGCGCCCGACACGACGCCGCTCGAGCGTTACTACGTGTTTGTCTTTCGGATCTTGTTGATGAGTTATCTCGGGCTTTTCGACGAAGCGTTGGCGGAGGTCGAAAAGTTTTCGCAAGCCGTCGCCTTTGCCGATCCTCCCAAGACGATGCTGGACGGACACCTGCTCTATCTGCGTGGCCTGTTGCGTGCGCGGCGTGGTAACTTCGATCTCGGTGAACGCGATCTGAACGCAGCGCTGCCGCTGATCGACCGGATGCACGTTGTTGCCTCAGGTACCTATCTCGCGCTCGGTGCCGATATTGCGCGCGTGCGTGGTGAGTGGTCGCTCGAGCGGCAATTCCTCGCCCGCGCGCGCGAGCGCGCCGTGAATTCTGCGCTGCCAAACTTCATGGCGTTCGACGCGGCCGAATCGCTGATAGCGGCGTGGTTCGCCGGCGACCGGCCCGCGTTCAACGAGCTTGCGGCCGAACTGGAAACGGCGGTTGTGCGCAACGGCGTCGCGGGATTCGCCTATCTGGCGGGCGTAGCGCGCGGACGCAGCGTGCGGCCGGCCGATGCAGATATTCCGAAATTCGTCGTGTTCGGGCAGCTCATTGCGCTTTCGCGTTCGCGCGACGACGAGGAGCGGGCGAGCCTCGCGCATGCGGCGCTAGTCCTGGCAAGTTCGATCCACATGCCCTTTGTGCAGGCGCTCGCGGCAATCGCATGCGCCCTCTGCGATCCGGCAGCATTCGCCACCGCATGCGCGACCGCGAGGGAGGCGGCAGGACGTTGCGACGCGCCCGCATTCGTGCATGCCGTCAACGCCTTTGCAAACGAGCACGAGAACGTGGGTATGCTCTCGAACTTCGTCGCACAGATCACGCGAGATCGCAGCGAGGCCGCGCCGATTGCACTGGAGATTCTGGCCGGACGCGTGCGCGTCGATGGCGTGCTTGCGCGGCTCTCCGGACGCGAATTCGAATTACTCACTGCAATTGCGCAGCGACGCGATCCCACCAGCCGGTCGCGCCTGGCCGGCATGCTTTGGCCTGACCTTGACGAGTTTGCCGGGCGCAATGCGCTGAGCGTCTGTTTGCACCGGCTCCGCGCACATCTCGGTCGTGAGGACGCAATCGAACGCGATGCCGATGGGTATCGACTGCACGTCGATGCGTTCGTCGACGTGTGGGAGATCGAGCGAGCTGCTGCGGCGCTGCGTGCGCGCGAGCGCATGCGCGAGAGCGAGCGGGCCGCACTGCACCGTGCCTGGGAACGCTTGTGCGAAGCGCCCAGCGCTGCTCTCGAACGTTGGGAGTGGTTCGATCCAGCCATGCGTCGGATGAACGATTTGCGTACGGCAATTGCGCATCGCCTCGCGGCCGATGCGCTCGAGAGCGGCGATCCCGACGCCGCACTCGCCTACGTCGTTGACGTCATCGGCTACGATCCGTGCGACGAGCTGGCACGCGAGATTGCGATTCGCGCCCATCTCGCCAACGGCGATCGCGCGGCGGCGTTGCGCAGCTATCGGCAATATCGCGATGTGTTGCGGTCGGAGTTGCAGGTCGAGCCGTCGGCGGGACTTTCCGCGCTGGTCGCCGGGACGTAGCGATGTTGCATCTGCTCTTGGCAGCGATCGTCGACGCAGACGTCCTGATCTCCGCCGGTCATGAAGGCCGGCCCGCATCGTGCGCGCGGTTCGTACGGCGCGCGTGCAATCTTGGTGCGGCCGGCGAACGCGACTGGACCCCGATCGTTGCCGACGAAGCGACGCGCATGCTGCGCGCACACGGCGTGCACGTCGTCCGCGAGCCTGCCGATTTTGAGGGGAGCTATCTTGTAAGTATGGCGATCTTCATTCACTTCGACGGCGCGGTTCCGGCGTGCACGAGTGGCGCATCGGTGGGCTACGACGGCGAGTCGTCCCAAAGCGCTGCGCAGCGGTGGCGCGCACTGTACGCTCCGCGCTTTCCGTTTGCGTTTATGCCCGACAATTTTACCGTCGGATTGCGCGAGTACTATGGCTATCGGCAAGTCCGGGCGAGCGACGGTGCGCTCGTGCTGGAATTGGGCGAGATCACCTGCCCCAAGCAACGCGCGTGGCTCGCATCGCGGTTGGTGGCTCTTGGCGATTTGATCGCCTACGACGTGAGCCGCGCAATCGGCAAAGGGGACGTGCCGTTGCCCGCAAAGTTCGGTGCACAACGATGATCGAGGTGCTCTACCGCTATCGCGTCCATCCCGCGCAGTTACGTGCGTTCGAGCATGCCTATGGCCAGCATGGGCCGTGGGTCAGCCTCTTTTCGAAGCATCCCGGCTATCGGCGGACCCGGCTCTTCCGGCACAAAGGCGAAGCCGGGGTCTATATTTGCATGGACGTCTGGAATTCCAAGGCCGATTGGGACGGTTTCCGCGTCGAAAACGCCCGGGAGTACTCACAATTGGATCGCGACCTGCACCTGCTCTATGTCGAAGAGTTGCTCTTAGGGTATTATGAGGGCGAGGAAGAGTACCAGCCACCGCTTGACTCCACGGTCTAGGAGCGCATGATACGTCCCGTTCGCCCCGACGGAAAAATCGAAACCGGCGGGGTATTTGTTCCCATCGTACGGCGCCGCGTTGTCGATCGCATCGCGTCCGCTGCGATGCAACGCGTCGTTTTGATCGTTGCTCCGGCGGGATATGGGAAATCGGTTGCGCTCCGTCATTACCTGGATTCACTTTCGGAACAGCACGTGCGATATGACGTGCTCAGCGAAAATGAGGGGCTCCTCGGTTTCCTGCGCGGTTTTGCCGATGCCGTCGCCGAGTTTGCACCCGATGCGCGCGGTACACTTGCCGGCGCCTACGAAAAGAACGCTGACTCACCGTCGCCCGGCGTCGATCTCGCGCTGTGGATGCATTCGCATCTGCGCTCGTATCGCGGCGTCATTGCGATCGACGATTTACAAGTAGCGCAGGCTGACCGGGAAGTTGCCCGATTCCTCACTTCATTGATCGAGCGCACCAAAGGACGCGTGCAGTGGATCATCGCGTCGCGCGCGACCAGCGGCTTGCCGATCGGCACCTGGCTCGCCTACGGCGAGAGCGACCTCGCAATCGACGAGCACGATTTGAAGTTCTCGATCGACGAGGCCAAAGAAGCGGCGCGCGCATTCAAGCTCGGCGTGCGCGACGAAGAACTCTCTGAGTTGCTGCAATTGACCGACGGCTGGGCGACCGCGATGACCTTCGCGCTGCGTTCCTCGACGCGCTCGGTCGATCTGCGCAATATCTCGTCGATGACGCGCGAGATGATCTATCGCTATCTCGCCGAGCAGGTGTATCAAACACTCGGCCCCGATGAACAGCAATTCATCGAGACGGCCGCGATGCTTCCCGAGATAGACCTCGATGTGATGGTCGCTGCCGGCTTCGATCAAGCCGCCGCGCTCATTGAAGATCTGCGTGCGCGTGTTGCATTCATACACGAATACGAACCGGGCCGATATCGTTTGCACGATCTGTTCCGCGACTTTGCGCGACACCAAGTGCAACTTCGCGGCAGCGGAGCGCAGCGCGAGCGCCTTGCGCGTCTCGGCCAAGTGCTCGAAGAGAAGGGAAGCGTCATACAAGCGCTCCGCTTGTATGTCGATTCGAACTCTCCGGACGATGCGTTGCGATTGCTCTCGGCGCACGGTATTCGCTTGCTCGACAGCGGCTTTGCCGACGATCTCGAGCTGCTCACAGGCGCAGCGCTGGGCAATGCCTACGAAAGAAGTCCGATCGTATTAGGCCTGCGCGGACTGCTCGACGTCACACGCGGCCGGTACGATGATGGCGACCGCAAGATCGCGCGCGCCGTGACCGCAATCGAATCGCTGGAATTGCGCGGTCAGCTGGCATTGCGCCTCGCGGTGCATCGAACCAATCGCGGCACAAACCCCGTCGAGTTGCTCTCGACGCTGCTGGCCGAGCCCGAGTTGGCTGTACCAATTCGCGTCGAAGTGGAAGCGCTTCTCGCAAGGTGGTGCGCGAACACCGGCGACCTGACCGAAGCGCGTCGTTTGGTCGCGTCGGCGCAGCGGGGGGCCGCATCGCTCGAGAGCGACGAGTGGCTGGCCCGCGTATCGTTTCGACTCGGCGTGGCGCATAGCGCAATCGGTGAGCCTGAACGTGCCAGCCGGTGTTGGTCGGAAGCGGCCGAATTGGCGTCGCGTTGCGCGCTCTGGAGCACCGCGTCGCGTTCGTTCAAGAATCTCTCAAATCACGCGCTCTTGGTTGAGAACGACTCGGCGAGAAGTCTGTGGTTCGCGCAGCAAGCCGCCACGGCCGCAACGCGCGCTGGTGACTACGTCGATCTGCAAAATGCGCTGGTTACGATGCTGAGCTTGGAGACGCGGCGTGGCAATGCCGAGCGCGCCGCACAGATTGAAAAGCAACTCGTCGAACACGACTCGCGCGGCGTACCTCTCACTACCTTTCTCGCATCGAGCCAAGCGCATCGGCATGCGTGGATGGGTCGCTATGCGGATGCCCACCGCCTGTTCGCCAGCGTCATCGATCGCCAGTTTCACCTCTCGGATCGAGCACTCGTACGTGCGAGCTATGCGCTCGTGCTCGCCCTCGACGGGCGCGCGAAAGACAGCGCTGCCCTGGTAACGGAGACGCTGGCGCTCTTCGACAGTCAGATCCCCGCGGAGCAATACTCGGGTGGTGTGATTTTTGACTTTGCGCTCGCGATGCTGGTGCTCGCGGAGGTCGTATCCGGGCGGCACACATCGGCGTCACGTCTGCTCAAACGCAGGCGCCTGAGCTCACATGAAGCGGGACATTGCATGCGCAACGCTGCGGAAATTTTGGCGCGGGCGGCAAAGAATCCGTCGTACGCGCCCGACGAACTTGAGGCGGCGATCGACGCGATCCGCCAATTTGGGTTCGGCGGGTATGCCCGCTACGTGGAGCGGGTGGCAAAGCATCTCGAAGAGGACCGAGCCCCACAGACGACCGTCAGTTTGACCCCGCAGGAGCTTCGTGTGGTGCGCGATCTCGCGGCCGGGCTCACGCCCAAGCAGATCGCGGCGGAAACAGGCCGGTCGGTCTACACGGTGCAAACGCACATTCAAAACATCATCGAGAAATTTGGCTGCCACGGGAGGGCAGAGGCCATCGCGGCCGCACGGCGCAGCGGGCTCTTGAGTGAAGGGTAGTAACGGTCCTACTTAAATTTCAGTAGGGCCTTCGGCCCTGTCCAGGACGTATCGTATGAGCAGCGCTCACCTGCTTGAAAGGCTTGTTCTAATAACATGGTCACTGCTCTCGTTATCGCCGCTCTCCTCGTCGTCTGCGACCTGCAGGCCAACTCCGAGTAACGCCGACGTCGTAAGACGACTCGGGTTTCTTTTTCGATGTCTGCCGTTCGCACATTGACCGCCCTCGGGGCGACCCTCGGACAAAACATTCCAGCATTGGCGCGTAGCGCAGCCGACCATGTGACCATTCCGTCTTTGACCGGAGACGCGCGGATCGAACAGACCTTGGCGGTGCTGCTCGACCGTTTGTGTTTGTCGCTGACCTTGGCCAAGCCGGTCGGCCTCGCGGTGTGGGCAGAGCGTGAATCAGAGCGCGTGGGTCGCGCGGGTGTGGTTGATATAACCGGAGCCGCGACCCATACGATCGGGCTGGCGGCGGGTGCTTTCGAGATCGACCAGCGACGTTTGCTGGCCTTCCTCGATGTGCTCGCCGGCGAGGTCGAGCGCGGCGCGCTCGGCAGCGACGCTGACGAGGCCGAGAAGCATCCAAGCGTGGAGGCCACGACCGCGCTGCTTGGGATGCTGTCCGAACGCGACTACGGAACCTGCTGCCACTCAAAGGCGACCGCCGAGTGGGCGCGACGCTTGGCGACCGCGATGGAGCTGCGCAAAGAGGACACCGAATTCATCGCGCTGTGCGCGCTGTTGCACGATATCGGGAAGATTTCGACCCCCGATCATATTTTGCTCAAGCCGTCGCCGCTTGCGATCGATGAATGGGACGTCATGCGCGATCATGCCGCCGCGGGCGCGCGCATCCTCAACCAGATCCCCTCGTTGCAGCGCTGCGCGATCATCGTCCGCGCGCATCACGAGCGCTTCGACGGCGCGGGCTATCCCGACGGGCTGTACGGCACAAGTATTCCGTTCGAAGCGCGCGTCGTGGCGGTGGCCGACGCGTTCCACGCGATGATCAGCGAGCGACCGTACCGTCAACCGGTCACCCCGCGTCAGGCACTTCAAATTCTACAAGACGGACGCGGATCGCAGTGGGATCCGGATGTCGTCGACGTTATGCTCGGAATGTTCGCACGCCGCGTCAGCGTCGTCGCGCCGTCGCATACTAACGTTTCCTCCGCGTAGCACGTCCTGGCTCGTGGAGGGAAATTTGCTTACCGGGTGGTGGGCGGGGGCGTCGTAAAGCGGCGCCCCTTAATTTTTTGCCGCTGCGCCATACAGGTGGCACTTTCCGCGGCCATACTGCGAGCATGAACGACTACGTGATCGGTTCTGGGGCGGTTCTGACCGCCGGTCCGCAAGCCAGCATCGCCGGGGCGACTCTGCACGCGCAGACCGATGCGGCGATTGCCGCGGGCGTGCGAGCGGCTTTGGTTGACTTCGAGTCCGGTAGCCTCACCGAACTTTCGAAGCTCGTCGTCTTCGCGACGGGCTGGAATGGCGCGCGGGTGAAGGCGGAGCTGGTCGCGCCGCTCTTGGAGCGGGGTGAGTGCACCCTCGCCGACGTGGTCGCCCTCTTAGCGCATGCCGCGCAGACACCCGAGGTCCACGTCTTCGCCCGCTGGCTTCCCGACGACATGCTTACGGCTGCGCTCCGGCGTGAGGGCGTGACGCTGGTCGCGCATCCGATCGAGAGCATTCGTCAGGCCGCGCTGATCTCTGGCCAGAGCTATGTCCGCTGGCCCTCCCCCCTCCGCGCCGCCTAACCCAGTTTTCCCGCCTGGTTCAGCCGCTTCTCAGGGCGAAGCCCCAAGGTAAGGCCTAGCCATGATTACTACCGCACAGCATGCCCGCGTTGCCGTCGTCGATGACGATCGGATGGTGCGCGAAATGCTCGAGCTCGGCCTCTCACGCGAAGGCTACAACGTGCAATCCGCTTGCGACGGCGTCGCGGCGATCGATCTGGTCCGGCGTTTCGATCCGGAGGTCATCGTGCTCGACATTATGATGCCAAAGATCGATGGTATTTCGTTGCTGCCGAAACTTCGCGAGATCACCCAGGCCCCGATCGTCATGCTCACCGCCAAAGGTGGAACAGACGATAAGGTCCAGAGTCTCACCGCCGGCGCCGACGACTACCTGGTCAAGCCGTTTGTCTTTGAAGAGTTGATTGCGCGGCTGCAAGCCAAGCTGCGTCGCCCGCAGTTGATCGAAGAGAACGTCCTGCGCTGGCGCGACCTCGCGCTCAATCCACAAACGCGCGAACTGGTCCGGGGTAAAGAGGCCGTCGACCTCACGCAGCGCGAGTTCGATCTCCTCTCCGTCTTTATGCGCGAGCCCCGCCGGGTGTTCAGTAAAGATCACTTGCTCGAGATCGTCTGGGGTCACGACTTTGAAGGCGGTCCGAACATCGTCGAGACCTACATCTCATACTTACGGGCGAAAATCGACCGTCCGGGCGAGCGCGGTTCTTTCATTCGAACGGTACGCGGAGTAGGGTACGGCCTTTCCCAGCAAAATTAATCCCGGTATGAAGCTTTCGGTCGCCTCACGGCTCTCGGCACTCTATGCGGTGCTATTGGGAATCACCGTGGTGGTCGTCATGCTGGCTTCCGGTGTCGCACTCGTGATCTATCTTGCCAACTTCAGCGGCGATATCATTATTGCGCGCCACGAACAGGCGCGCAACCTTGCCGAGCAGTTTCACGCAAACGGCATCTCGCTCAAGCAGGCCGCGCCGCAGCTCGTCAGCGAGTTGGGCGTCGCGGGATTGCGCGTGACCGTCTTCGATAGCAAGGGCAACTATCTCGCCGGCGACAAGACGCTGCGCCCGCGCATATTGTCGCGGTGGCTCTCGCCGCCGCCACGCGGCGCGCCGCCGAGACCGTTTCCGTTTCCGCGTACCGGCCGCGGTCCGCTGCCGCCCGACGGCTTTGGTCCGATTGCGGTCGTGAACGGCGGCTTCGTTGCATTCGCTCAGTCGTTACCGCTGCCGTTGCTGTTGCTCGTTCCGTATTGGTGGGTCGTCGTATCGATTGCCGTGGTTGCAATCGTGATCTCGTGGTTCGTTGGCCGCCACTTTGCCTACCAGACGTTGCGACCGATTAACGATCTCACTGAATCGCTCAATGCGCTTGCGGGCGGCGACTTTACGCAGCGGCGCTTCGTCTACAGCGGAGATGAGATCGGCACGCTGACCGCAGCCTATAACGATGCCGCGGCGAGCGTCGCGCGCGCGATGAGCGAACGGCGCGAGACCGAGGAACGTATGCGCCAATTCGTTGCAGACGCGGGGCATGAGCTGCGCACGCCGCTCACGGTGATCGGCGGTTATATCGATGTGCTGCGCCGCGGGGCGGTGGCCGAACCGACGATCGCTCGGCAGATTTTGGCGACGATGTCGATCGAGAAGGAGCACATGCGTGGGCTCATCGACCGGTTGATGCGCCTGGCTCGACTCGACTCCGAGACGCCGCCGCACGCCGAATCGATCGATGTAGCCGAACTGCTGCGCAACCAATGCGACGCCGCGCGCCGGCTCGACGAAACGCGTGAGATCGACTACAGCGTCGAGGGCGCGGATGCGGTGATGGGCGATCGCACCGAACTCGGCGAGGCACTGTGGAACCTGGTCGAAAACGCGCTCAAGTACGCACCCGATGCGCCCATTCACCTGCGAGCAATTCGCAGCAACGGTCAGACGACGATCACCGTGCGTGACGAGGGACCCGGCATGACGGAGTCCGAGCGGCTGCACGCCTTCGAGCGCTTTTATCGTGGTGATCAGCGCGGCGAAATGGTCGGCAGCGGCCTCGGCCTCGCAATCGCAAAGCGCGCGGTCGAGCGCGCCGGCGGCTCGATCGGTATCGACAGTGCCCCTGCGCAGGGTACAACCGTGACGATCACGATCTAATAGACGCCCAGCTTTTCTCAAGGTCCCACAACGTAGAATCATTGCGAATCATGAAGCGCCTTATCGCAGCCATGCTTGCTGCTGCCCTTGCGGCTTTTCTCGCGCCTGCAAGTGCCACCGCTCAACAAGACGATACCGGTTCGATTCGGATCGTCGTTAGCGATCAGGGTACCAAGGCGCCGATGGAGCTCGTGCGCGTCGTGCTCGACGGTCCGGTCGTCACGAGCGAGTTGACCGATAAGAAGGGAGAGGTGTTCTTTACCGACGTTCCGGACGGAATCTATCGCGCGCGCATCGTCAAACGCGGCTACCAGACCATTACATCGAATTCATTTGAAGTACTTAACGGAAACTCGGTCACGGTGACGGTTGCGCTCGCGCTTTCGACGCAGCTCAAAGTTATCGGCACGGTCGTGGCGCAATCGAGCGCGACGGTGTCGAGTTCGTCGATTGGCCCCGACTCGGCGCAACGCAAGCTCTCCGGCGATCTCGCCGATGCGCTGAACAAACTTTCGGGAGTGTCGGTGCAGACCAGCAGCGACGACAGCGATGCCGAGCAGACGATTTCACTCGAAGGTCACGATGCAAGTCAAACCCAGCTGACCCTCGACGGCATTCCGGTCAATGCGCCGGGCAGCGCCGGCAATATCGGTGCTTTCGCGACCGATCTCTTTACCGGTGCCGGCGTACGCAATGGCCCGCAACTCGGCGGACTCGGCGGCGGCGTAAACTTCACGACGCTCGAGCCAACCTTGAGTTGGGAATCATACCTCACGATGTCGACCGGGAGCATCGGGCGCCACAACGAGAGCCTTGCAGAAACAGGCTCCTTCGGCAAACTCGGCGTCGCGGCGATGGTCGTACAGCGGCTCAACCCAAGTTGGCTCGACGGTTTGCTCTACACGGATGCAAGCGGCCTGAACTACGTGCACGATGGCGATGCGGACATCTCGGGCGAATTCGTCAAGCTGCGTTATCAGTTGAGCGACTCGCAAACGATCAGCGGCATGTTCTTGAGTTCGGATCGCACGACGAACATCGTGTGTGCGCGCATTCAGAACGACGGGGTCCCCTGCGGCTACGGACCGGACAACTACGGTGCCGGGAGCGTCGGGCTTTTTTCGCTCAGCGATGACGCGCTGATCGGGGCAACGTCGGTGCAAGCCTCGATCTATTCAACCAGCTTCACCACGCTCAACGACCAACTCAACCGTTTCGTCGGCGGCATCGCTTCCCCGATCGGCTCGTCGGGCTTGAACTCGTCGCACGGGTTTACGGTCAACGCGATTCTGCCGGCGGCAGCGCGGCACACGATCTCGTTCACCGCGTATGGTTCGTGGGGTTCGCAACTGACCTTCCCACTCAATGAGCCGTCGACGCCGTACTTCACGAACGATCAGCATAGCGAGTATTCGGCGTTCCAAGTCACCGATTCTATTCACTCGAACCAACACCTCACGCTCTCGGAATCGCTCGGCTATTCGGAAGCCACGGGCGGTTTCGGCGGGGTATTGGCGACGGTCGCGGCGACGTGGCATCCCACCAAAGTCGATACGTTTACCGGATCGTACACGGTAAGCGGATCGTCGGCGCAGCAATCGCGCTCGACGATCCTGACCGATCCGGCCTCGATGCGCTTCACCTGCGATGGCGACAACAGCGTTGCATTCGGCAATGCACCCGGCGCCGCACCCGAAGCCAGCTCGTCTAACTCTGCGCGTCTGGGCTACACCCGCACGTTCACGGGCGGGAACGTAACGTTCCAACTCTACCGGCAAGTTCAAGACAACGTGCTCCTACCAACCGACGTGAACGGCACGGTGCTGCTAGCAAATGGTACGCTTACGCCGGCATACGTCGCCGCGGTGCAGCAAGTCTTTCAAAGTCCGGCCGGTTGCGGCGCAACGACGCCATTCGATGCGAGTAAGCTGTATTTCGCGACGCCGGTCGCAGGCGTCAATCGCGTCTACCAAGGCGGATCGATCACCGGCTACGCGACGATCGGCAACTTGGTGATCCAGCCCTTCTGGAACACGACCGTGTCGCAGGCGATCTCGAACTCGCCGCTGATCAACAACCCGTACTCGATCACGGTCTCGGGGCAACAGTTGCCGAATGTTCCGCTGCAGCGCGCCGGGCTGATCCTCGACTACAAGGCACGGCACTCGGCAATCGAGTGGCTTGCCGATGCACAGTACACGGGACGAAACAATTCCAACAATCTCCCGGCGTACACGCAATTCGACGCGGCGGTAAACGTGCTCTTTAGCAAGGGGTCGTTGACGTTTGCCGCGTCCAACATTACCGGTGCGTACGCCGGCGTCTTTGCGAGTCCGGTGAACGCGGTGCCGTACTACACGCAAAGCGGGAACATCGTTCCGACCGTCGCGCGTCCGCTCACACCGCGCACCTACTCCGCGACCTATACCGTAAAATTTGGTCCGGGCGCGCTCGGCAACACGCACGTCGCACAGGCGCCGACGCAGCGCGGTGGCGGCGGCGGACGCTTTGGCGGCGGCGGCGGTGGAACTCCTGGCGGTGGCGGCGGAGGAGGTGGTGGCGGAAATCGCGCGATCACGCCGTTGCCGAGTTCGCCACCCGCGGAACCGTTCGCGGTGTCGGACAACAGCGAGCAGTGCCCCTCGGATGCGCACGCGATCGCGCTGCAGCTTTCGACCGAACTGAAAGCCTACGTTGCACAGGTCGAAGCGGCCAAGACCGCGGCCGGCTATCCCGCCACGATGCCGGCGCCGGCGATCACTGACGCAACCGTGACTTATCACGGCCTGGGCGATAGGTACGCGCTCTCGATCGTGCCGCATTTTGGCAGCGCGGCAAATACCGCTCGACTCGCATCGGCAGAACTAGCCAACACACCGCAAGCGCGAGGTCAGAACGGCGCTGCGGGTGGTCGCGGCGAGCTCTTCCGCGTCTTCATCGGCTGTATGCCCTTCCATCTCGCCTTTGCCAACGACATAACTGCACTCCATTTGTACGCGCCGCAGAACACGGTGTTTGGCCTCCCGCCGATCACCTTCATGCCGGCGGTCGGACTCTATGCACTCCCACGCCAGCAACAGCCCGGCCAAGAGAGCTTCCGCGTCTACGCGCTTCCCAAGACGCCGCCGAAGGATCCGTTCGAAGTGCGTTCCGCGAGCGAATGCACGGCTGACATGAAAAATACTGCGACCCAAGCGCTCGGCGAACTGCGTGCGTACTTTGCAAATGGTACCGCGACGCATCTCTGGACGATCACGGCGCATACGGCAAAGAACGGCACGTGGTACGATCTCGCACCAGGCGATCCGGCGATGATCATTTCGCTCCTGTTCTGTGGGCGTGTTGCAGGCACGACCCCGCAAGAGCTCGTCCCAACCGGCTGGGACGGCATGATGCAACCGGATGTGAACTACAACGCCGCGTACGGATTGTATTTGGTGCGGCCGCAGCCACGGCAGCCGAATCCGAACGCAAGCCCGCGCGCCGGATCGCAGCCGCCGGGCAACTAGACTTCGGGCGAGCGTCCCGCTTCGCGCGCAAGCGTGACCATCTCGCGCATTCGTGGATGCTCGCCCGGAATCGTCTGCACCCACGTCTCGAAGCGCGGGACCGGTTCTCCGCAACGAAAGAGCACGTACCATACGTTCATGTCGCCCAGAAATGCGAAACGCTTGCGCATATCCTTAGCGAGTGCGGCGTAGTCGGGAAATGCTGCCACGTAGTTGTGGAAACTGCCGCGCTCTTGTTCGAGCGCGAGCAATGCCTGCGCGTTGCTTACTGCGGCCTTCGCCTTTTTTGCAACGCGCAAAATCCCGGGATGCTCGAGCGTGCGCTCGATGTCGAGCGCGTCGAACGCCGCAACCCGCGCGACGTCGAAGTCTGCGAACGCTTCTCTATATGCGTCCCAATGTTGGGCGATTTGCGACCACTTCACACCGGCCTGAAAAACGGCGCGCGTGATGATCTCGAGGACCTGCGCCGGCGATGGGTGCTCGATGACCTCGGGAATCATCGATGTCACGCAGGGCTAAGGAGCGTGGCGCGGCGCATCGAGCGCGAGCGCCGTCATCATTGCCACGCCGCTCGGAAGTGCTGTTTCGTCGATATCGAACAGACTCGAGTGGTGCGGATGGCTTGTCTGCGGCCCACCGCTACAACCGAGTGTGTAGAAGCACGATGGCACGCGTTGCGCAAAGAACGAGAAGTCCTCAGCCCCCATGAGCGCAGTCGCATCGACGACGGTCGACTCGCCGACGGTCCGGGCGGCGAGCGCCCGTGCATATTGGGTTTGGGCCGGGTCATTTGCCGTGACCGGATAGCGCCACAGGTACTTGTAGTCGTACGTCGCGCCCGAAGCGTCGCAGCAGGCGCGCAGCACGCGCTCGATGCGTTCCGGCATCGCGCTGCGCACGTCGTCGCTAAAGGCGCGTACGGTGCCGAGCATCGAGCAGGTGCGCGGGATCACGTTGTGTGTCGTGCCGCCATGGATCGCACCGATCGTCACGACCGCCGGTTCGAGCGGATCGACCTTGCGCGAGACGACTTGTTGCACGCTCGTGATAAAATTTGCCGCCGTGTAGATCGGATCGATCGCATCTTGGGGAGCCGAGCCGTGGCCGCCGACACCAACGACGTCGATCTCGATCGAATCGCTCGAAGCGTACATCGGCCCTTCGCGGAAACCGAGTACGCCGGTCGGGTATTTGGTCGAGAGGTGCAGCCCGTAGGCGCGCTCGATGCCGAAGCGTTCGATGATACCGTCGTCGATCATCGCCTTGGCGCCGCCAAGGCCTTCTTCGGCGGGCTGGAAGACGAGCGCAACCGTGCCGGCGATCTCGTCGCGACGATCCGCGATCAACGCCGCTGCGCCCAAAAGAATCGCGACGTGGCCGTCGTGACCGCAGGCGTGCATGGTGCCGTCGGTTTGCGAGCGGTACGCGTGATCGCGCTCTTCGAGAATCGGCAACGCATCCATATCCGCGCGCAGCATGATCGTGCGGCCGGGTTTGCGGCCTTTCAAGATCCCAACGACGCCGGTCGTTCCGATGCCGTCATAGACCTCGTACCCGAGGGTGCGCAGACGGTCGGCGATGATGCCGGCGGTGCGATGTTCGCGGAATCCCAGCTCGGGGTGCATGTGCAAATCGCGGCGGATCAAGATCACGTCGTCGGCGAGGTGCTGGGGAACGGTAATTGTGGCTGACATACCTCGGGGTTCTGCGAGAGCCGGGCCCGCCCCCGGCAGGGACCGCCGTTATACGAGTAGGAGAACGCCGAACGCCGAGAGGGGCAGACTTTCCATGACCAAGACCGAGCTCTTCACCGAATATGCCGCGTACCACGCGGATCGCCGGAACCGCGCGTGTCACGCGGTCGGCATTCCCTTGATCCTCCTTGGCACGATGGGGCTCTTGCACTTGGTCACGCTTGGGCCGATCGATCTCGCGATCGTAGCCGGCATTGCGACGCTCCTGTACTACGCTTCCATCGATCCTCGCGGCGCATTGATCTCCACGGTTTTATTCGCAATTATCTATTTCATCGCTGTACGGCTTCCGTGGGAGATCAACTTCGCAGCGCTCGTCATCGGATGGATTTTCCAATTGGTCGGTCACCGGTTCGAGGGAACCAAACCGAAGTTCTTGGAGAATTTCGTGTATCTGTTGATCGGGCCGCTGTACTTTTTCGAAGAGACCTTCGATTCCGTGCTCGGAGTTGACCGCTAAAGGAGTTACCCGTTCGTGTACGTCGATGAGATGCTGAACTGCGTGGACTGTGGCCGCGAGTTCGTCTTCAGTTCCGGTGAACAACGCTTTTACGAACAAAAAGGATTCCAGAACAAACCCAACCGTTGCCCCGACTGCCGTTCCGCACGCAAAGCCATGCGTTCGCAAAACGGCGGTGGCGGCATGAGCGTTGGTGGCGAGCGTCCCGCGCGTACGCGCGAGATGTTTTCGGCGACCTGCAGCAACTGCGGCCAAGTGGCCGAGGTACCGTTTAATCCGCGCGGCGACAAACCGGTCTATTGCCGGGATTGCTTTCAGTCCAGATGATGCTCGCGGCGCTCGTCCTTGCTGCAGTGTTGCCGGTCACGGCCACGCCGCTTACCGGACTGCACTATCTCGTCGGTAGGTGGGATTGCACGTACCGCGCGGGAGCGCAACACTTGGCCTACGTTGCAACATACACGTACGATAGCAATGGCCGCATCCTGCGGGAGATCGCTTCCTCGACGTCCTTCAGCGACGAAGAGTTACTCACGTACGACGCGCACCGCAAGGGCTGGACGGCGGTCGTCATCGACGACCAAGGAAACGCCACGGTCATGCGCGCGACCGGCAAAGATCCAACCCACATCGCCTACCGCAGCGCCTACCCGGACGCGAGCGTCACCGTAACGTTCGCTCGCGTCTCGGCGACGAAGTACACGCTGCACGGAGCGGTCCGCATGGGTAGCAAAACGATCAACTCGGTTGATACCTGTGTGCGGTCTTAGTTCGCGGCCGGCTCGGGGATCGATTCGCGGGCCGGTTGACTGAGCAGCGATACAACGACGAGTACAATGATGTTCGCTGCGAGGCCGACGAACCCGGGGTTGAGCCCGTAGGGTGCAATGCCTCTCCCGGCAAGTACGAGCGCGATCGTGATGCCGACCACGATGCCGGCAGCGACGCCGCTGGTTGTTACGCGTTTCCAATACGCTCCGAACAGATACGCGGGCATGAACTGCGATATGCCGTTGTAGGTGAGCAGCAGCAAATCGACCAGTTGCGAGCGGTAGAAGAGCCACAGTACAAGTGCGCCAAGTCCTAACACCACGACCATTGTGCGCGTGACGCGCAACCGCCCACGATCGTCGGTGCCGATGTTGAAGAGATCGCCCGCAATATTCTTCGCGACGACGCTCGCCGAACTGAGCAGCAACGCGGTCGAAGGCACGAGTGCGCACAGCGCGCCGGTGCCCGTTACGAAACCCAACACCCAGGTCGGATAGTAGCGTGACACGACGGCGAGAAACGATTGATCGGCTGCCGGGCCCTTGAGTCCCGGAACGATCAACAGCGCGGAGAAGCCCGCAAAGAAGACGAGCAGCAAGATCAACTGGTAGATTGGCAAAAACATCGCATTGCGCCGCAGCACGTTTTCATCTTTCGCGCTGAAGATCGCGGCGATCGACTGCGGACCCGAAAAGAAGCCGAGACCGGTCAAGAACACGGTCGAGACGTACCAGAGCGATCCTTTCGGCGCGGTGAGCGCGCCGAGGACGAGATGATCGGGATGCGCGCGCAGCACTTGATCGAAGAGCGTAGCCGGCGAGCCGAAGAATTGAATCGGAATCGCCACGCCGACGAATATCAGCGCGCCGATCACGAGAGCATCTTTGATGATGCTCGCCCACGCCGTGCCGCGAAGTCCGGTCACGAAGACGAACGCGATGATCAGCAAGAATGCCACGCATGCTCCGGCGACCGGATCGATCACGCCGTGGCCCGCCACGGTGAGGAACGTATTGAGCGCCGAGAGTTGCAAGGTGATGTACGGAATCAACGCGGCAACCGCGATAATCGCCACAATTGTCGAAAGCAGGCGACTCTTATAACGAACCTGGATCAAATCCGGCAGCGTCAGCAGGTTGTGCTGCTTACCTAAACGCCAAATCCAAGGGAAGAGAAAGTAGTAGAAGATGTAGCCGCACGTGCCGTAGGCCATGATGTAAAAGGCCGGCGCTCCGAAGGTGTACGTCCATCCGGCAGCGCCGAGAAACGTGAAGCTCGTATAGATTTCACCGGCAAGCAACACCCACAAAAACACCGCGCCGAATCCGCGTCCGCCAACGATGTACTCTTGCGGCGACATGGTAAAGCGGCGCAGGCTCAAGGACGCAAACGTCACCGTGCCGACGACAATGACGGCAACGATGCCAAGGGCGAGCGCAGCGTTCACCAGTGTTTCTCGATGCGGCCAAGCGTCCAGATGCATCCGGGCGTTACGATCACCCAAAACGCGATCCAGGCGAGCAGAAACGGGAGGCCCAGAATGCGCGGCTCGACGCGATTGACGAACGGCACTGCGACGGAGAGTGCCGCAAAGGGGATGGCCGGAAGCAGGAAGCGGAGTCGTGACTGCATCTAAAACGCCCTTTATGAGGCGGCAGAGTTCATTCCTGGAACGGGGGTGTCACGAACGGTCAGGCCGGTGCGATACACCCTGTGTCGAGCGGACCGAGTCGATGTTCGGAGCGGGGACTCCGGCCCCGCCGTTACGTTACTGGATCCGTTTGCGCGAGATTACCTTGTGCAACCGCGTTGTCGTATCTCCCATGGATACATACAGCGCGGTCGACGGGTATTCCCCGACGTGAGCGGCTCCACGACGATCCTTTCCGGAAAACACGCGCTCGTGACCGGCGGTGCCCGCGGTATCGGCGAAGCGATTGCGCGGGCCCTCGCGCAGCACGGCGCGCGAGTGTCGGTTGTCAGCCGCCAACCCTCGGCCGTCGCTGCGGCCTTCACGACGGCGCAGGCCGACGTGAGCAACGAAGAGCAGGTGCGCGCGGCTTTTGCGTTCTGCCGCGAGGCCAATGGCCCTATAGAAATCCTCGTCAACAACTCCGGGATTGCCGACTCGGCTCCGCTCGCACGTACGTCGCTCGCACTCTTCGAGCGCGTTATCGCGACAAATCTTACCGGCACGTTCCTGTGCAGCCGCGAAGCCGCGCAAGACATGGTGATCGCGAAGTGGGGACGCATCCTCAACATCGCGAGCATTGCGGGACTCTACGGTGCACCGTACATCTCCGCATACTGCGCGAGCAAACATGGCGTTGTTGGCTTTACGCGTGCCGTGGCGGCGGAATTCGATGGGACCGGCATTACTGCGAATGCGATTTGTCCGGGTTATACCGAGACCGAGATGATGCACCAGGCGATCGAGAAGATCGTGCAGCATACCGGCGCAACGGCTGACGCCGCGCGCTCGAGTCTGGCGCTGATGAATCCCGAGGGCCGCATCGCAACGGTTGACGAGGTCGCACAAGCTGCACTCGACTTGATCTGCGGCGACAAAAACGGTGTCGCCCTCGTCGTCCCCGGCGGGATGGAAGCCTAGGCGCCGTACCAGCGCAGGTGGGGCCAGATCGCTTCGAGTGGCATCGTCGGCCCGGTGCACACGAAAATCGGCGCAGGTCCTTCGACGACCCATTTGAGCGGCTCGTTTGATTCGCGCGCGAGTTTGCACGAGCGATAGTAGTGCTTCACCAGATCGATGCGCGATGCCCCGATGGCGATGATCGTGCTGCCGCTATATCCATGTGTACCCCAGACCCAATACGTGTTTTGACTGCTAATTGCATTTGGCAAGCCATAGTTTGGACCAAAGAAGTCGATCGCGCCCGCGTCAGCATAGGTGTCCGCGTAGATTGCCACGTTCGCACGGTCGGGCAGAGCGCTATATACAGTTGCAACGTCGCGCGCAAGGCGATCCCAGCCGAATTGCTCGGCGTAGATCGGCTGAATCACGTGCGCGTTCGCACCGCGACCGGTGAGTCCGAGCAGTTGCGAATAGCCGATGAACCCCTCGATCGGGAGAATCGGTATCGATATCGGTAGTGTCGCGATCGCGCTCGCTGCGAGTGCGGCAAAGAGGGCGATGCGTAGCCACACAAAAGCGCGTTCGACCACAACCGCGCCGACAGCAAGCAGCGCGCCGTAGATCCCAATAATGTAGTAGCCTTTCGCTTCGAGCGCGACCGCAGCCACGAACAGCGCGACATAGGCAATGCTCACAAAACGCAGTTCGCGCAGGCGTTGCCAGGTGAATGGTGCGATCAAACCGCAGAGCCACACCGGTACGGCGAGGGGATTTGTATAAATCAGCTGCTCCTGTGCGAAAGCCTTTGCGTTTCCGACTAGGCTCTGCGATTCGAGCAACCAGCCATTATTGAAAGCGTGCCGATGCGCCGCGTCACCTTGCAGCACCGTGAAGAACGGCCATCCATGCACTGCCTGCCACCACAGATTCGGCAGCGTTGCCACAACAACGATGGCCGTGCAGATTGCGAGCCACGGCGTCGCGAGCGCACGACGTTCCTTCGTGAGCATGAGTCCGACGAACAACGCCGCGAGCAGCAACGCCATCGAATACTTGCCGTACAGCCCGAACGTCGCCGCTGCGGCGAGTCCGAGCCAATTCCGCCGGATTGCGCACCACACCACGAGGGTCCACGAGAGTGGCTCGAACGACGTCGTGGTAAGCACGTTACCGAGCAACAAATACGCGGGCGTGAGCGCTACTGCGACGCCGGCAAGCCACTGCGCAAAACGACCGCCACCGAGCTCGCGCGCGATCTGCACGGCGACGTACGCCGTGAGCGCAGCGGCGATACATGGGAGGAGGCGGAGCGCGACCAAGGTGTCGTGGGCGGGTTGCGCGAGCCACGCTGCAACTGCGACGAGCGGCGGCTGATCTACATAGCCCCACGCGAGATGACGGCCGCAGGCGATGAAGTACAATTCGTCACGGAAGTAGCCGTAGCGCCACGCCGTTCCGATATGCACGAGAAACGCAACGAGCCCAATTGCGACGCCGATCACCGGTTGCAAACTGCCATGCGGCAGGATTTACGCGTTCGTGAAGCCGACCCTTGCTCGCAACGTGCGTCTACCAAATACGCTGACCGTTCTCGTGCTCATCGCAGCGGCGTTTGGGTTCGCAGCTTTTTGGGATCGACCGATCGGCGTCCCGGGCTTCTGGTTGGCGATTGCCGCGATCGTTGCGGTGTTGCTGTGGCACCGTTTCAACACCGGCGCCGCCTCGAAGCGCTGGCTCGCGCGCGCATCCGATCATCCGCTCGTACTGCAGCCGCCTTTCCGCGAGACGTGGCGGGTTGTCGCGGGGGGACCGGATCCGCGCCACAATCGTTACCAAGCGGTCAGCGATCAGTATTTTGCCTACGATTTCATACGCGATACGGGTGACTCGTGGGATCAGCCAATTCTTGCACCCTGTGACGGCATGATCGTGCACGTCGAGAACCGCCAAGAGGATGTGCCGCCCGATGACCGCCGGAGCAATCGCGCGCGACCGTTCGGGAACTACGTCTCGATCCAAACGCCGCGCGGTTACGTGATCCTCGCGAATCTGAAGCAGGGGTCAGTGAGCGTTCGCGTCGGCGATAGCGTGCATGCCGGCGACGAGATCGGCCACTGCGGCAACTCCGGTGATACGCACGGTGCGCATGTACAGGTTCACGCGCAAGATCAACCCAGTCAAGCGATCGGCTCGGCACAGGGCGTGCCGATAGCATTTGTCACTCGAGGATCTGCGGAGCCACTGCTTCTTGAGTTTGGGGATCGACTGGGATAGCACGGCCAAAGGCGATCGCAAACAACATGCCACCCAGACAGACGGTCGCGCCGAGCACTTCGTACGACGGAAATGTCGCGTGGAGTATCGGTACGCTTAAGACGCCGGTGAGCACCGGCAGAAAGAACTGCAAGATCGAGCCTTTGCCCGCGCCAAGTTTGCTAATACCCCAGGTCCAGACCGGATAGGTGAGTAGAATCGGAAAGAGCGTCGCGTAGCCGATTCGCCACCAGACATCCCAAGTGAGCGCCGCGAGGTTTGTGTGCAAGAGCGCGGGCAGGCCGCCCGGGATCAGCGTAATCGTCCCGATCGACATCGTGATCGCGAGCAACCCGAGCGGCGAGTAGCGTCGCAGCAGGCGCGCGCCGAGAACGTTGTACCCGGCAAACACCATGGAGGCGGCGAGGATCAAGAGATCGCCGATACGTATCGTGGCGGCGCCGGAGAACATGCCTTCGAAAATTGCAACGCCAAACAGCGCGACCGCGGCGCCGAGCCAACGTCCCGGACGAACCCGCTCGTGGCCTGCGAGCGCGACGATCGCGAGGGTGAAGATCGGGGTCAGCGCACTCAACAACGCGGTCGCAAACGGTGTCGTGTGCGCGAGACCGGTAACCCAAAGGTACTGATACACGCCGAAACCGCACAGGCTGCACAGCACGAGCGTCGGAACGTCGCGCCGTTCGACGTGTATCCGGCCGCCGCTGAAGTAGAGCATCGCAAACGCCAGTGGTGTCATGACCAGGAAGCGTAAGAAGGTAAACGCAAGCGGGTCGATCTGCGCGAATGCCTGTTTTGCGATGATCGTATTGATCGACCATGCGAGGATCACGTAGAACAGAGCACCGTAGATGAGCAGGCGGCGCGGCACGATTAAGCGCAACTTCGAGCAGCAATGAGTGGCTCCATGCAATTCGTGAAAAACGGTTCGATTGCGCTTTGCTATGAACGGCGCGGAAGCGGTGAGCGCCACGTGCTCTTTGCGCACGGCTGGATCTCCTCGCGGCGTATGTGGTACGAGGTTGCCGACCGGCTCGATCTCGCTCGCTTCACGTTGCACCTCTTTGATTTCCGCGGATGTGGGCTTTCGGATCGCCCGCGTACGCCCGACGACCTCGCGGAGTACGCAAGCGATCTTCGCACGGTGCTTTCCACGATCGATGCGCCAGTGACATTGGTCGGGCACTCGCTCGGCGGACGTTTGGCGCAATATGTCGCGACGGAGCAGCCCGCGAATCTCGCGCGGCTTATCTTGGTTGCTCCCGGCGCGGCGACGTCGCTGCGCTTTACACCCAAGCGTCGGGCGCAGGCGATGGAGACGTATGGATCGCGCGAGCGCATCGAGCGGTTCCAGCGCGCCGCGATGTTTCGCGACGTCACGCCGGCGGTGATGAAGCGCATCGTCGATGATGCGCTCATCGCATCGTACGAGCATTGGGTTGGCGGCGAAGAACGCGGTCGCATCGATTTCAGCGATCGGCTAAGTATGATAACCGTACCAACGCTCGCAATCGCGGGCAGCAACGATCCCCTCGCACCACCGTCGCGCGTGAAGCGCGAGGTTGCAAGCGCGATTCACGACGCACTTTTTGTCCTGCTGCGGGATGCCGGGCACAATCTGCCGATTGAGACGCCTGATGACATCGCCGAAGCGGTCCGGCGTTTTATCGGTTAGCGCTCCCAGGCGGGCGCAGCTGATGCCGGGCTTTCGACGACCGGATGCCACACGTTGCCCGCCGTCGCTGCGCCACCGCCGCGCAGATCGTACTCCACCGTGATCAACGAGTTCGCGGCGCCGGCGTCGTCGCCCGTACCGCCATTTATCAACGCGTCGAGGGTGCCGTCGGCGCTACCAACGACCGCGGCATACGGAGCCGCCGCGAACGTGCGAAACGTAACCATGCCCGCGCGTACCGCAAGTGTTGCACCGCTCGCGGCGGTGACAATGCTCGAGATCACAAAGGCCTGGCGTCCTTCCCCCACGGCGCTGTTGCCCTGGAGCACGATCGTGCACGCGGTTCCCGGGCACGAGGTTGCCGCTGCGCCCGGCGTCGGGGCCGTGAATGTCGTCTGCACGTCGATCTCGCACCCGTGCGTGTCGGCGTACGCGCAGGTTGCGATTGGCGCTGGCGTTGTTCCGGCGACGACGGCAGCTTGTGCAACGTGCACGCCGCTGACAAAAGCCGTGTGTGCCGCGTCGAGCGCGCGCTGACGAAGCGCAACCTGGGCGAGCGCGGCTGCGCCATGTACGATCGTTTCCGCGACGACGGCGAGCAGCGCGAGTAGAAACATCATGCGCAGCAGCATTACTGTGGTGCACTTCCACCGGTTGCTGCGGGAAGGCGTGCGCCGGGCAGCGGTGCCGGCGCCGCAATCGTTTGGCTGAGCGTTGCGCTCTTGGTGCCGTCGTTGTTGTCGGTTGCGGTGAGCACGATCCGGACCGAGCCGTCGGGATTCGTCGCGCTCGAAACGGCGTAGGTGACCGGAAGCGGCGATCCGCTTGGGAGCGGAATTGCGGTTGCAACGCTCGCGCTCGGGAGAGTTGCGCCTTGATACTTCATCACGTCGACGGCTATACGCATCTCACGGGTAACGCTCGCTTCGAGCGCGCTTTGGATTGGGTCCGCTCCGAAGTGGTGCGTTGCAGCAACGGTGGCCGCTCCGAGCGCGCCTGCCGCGATCGCGAGAATCGCGACCGCTACAATAACCTCGACGAGACTCTCGCCGCACTCATGCGAGCGCATATCATGGCAAGTGCCCACGGGCGCGGAAAAAGAGACGCGGTTGCGGCAAGCGTAGTAAGGGCCGCTCGATGAGATAGGTCACGAGGGTGGCCTGTGCGATGGTTACGATGAACGCGAGGATCGTGTAGCGCACCTGCCAGTCTGGATCGAAGTGCGGGTCGTGGGTGAGATACGGGGGTACGTGAGCATTGACCATGATCCGTGCGACCATCTGATGATAAAGGTAGAGGTTATACGAGATGAAGGCCATGAAGCGCAGCGGTGCGTTTGCGAGCAGCGCTTGCCAGAGCGCCGGTGCAGCAAGCGAACCGATGGCGATCGCGCCAAAGCCGAGTCCATAGAGCGGGCGCGTGTAAATTTGTAGTGCGGTTTCCCACTGCGCGGTCGTACGCCCGTTGAACATGCCGACGAGCAGCACCGCGCAGAGCACGACACCGGCAAGTGCGACGACCGGCATAGCGCTGGAGATGCGCGGCACGCGCAAGTGGTGGCCGAAGCGCGCGAAGATCCATGCGGAGAGCATCCCGCATGCGAAGATGTCGAGATAGCCCGGCAAGTTTTCGACGAGCAACGGCATGTCGATCGTGGAAGCAACACTGCGCTGCGTGGACGCGCCACAGCATCGCGATCGCGAGCATCGCGACAAACGTAAGGAGCGGACGTCGCGCAAAGCACCACCAAATCAGGGGGAAGACAAGGTAGAACTCGACTTCGATCGCGAGCGTCCAAAGCACGCCGTTGATCGAGCCGTACGTCGATTGCCACCAGGTATGGATGAAGAGCAGATGCGTGAGGATCTCTTGCCACGGCGCGGCACCGGAGCGTTCGAGAGCGGCGTAGCCGATTGCGTATGCAATCGACGATCGAGAGCACGTACGATGGTACGATTTTGATGAAGCGTCGCCAGGCGAAGTGGCTCCACGTCGGGAGGCGTTCGCCGGCGAGCTGCGCGCGCACGAATGGAAACGTGATCACGAAACCGCTTAGAAAGAAGAAGAGCGGCACACCGATGAAGCCGGTTTCCGGAATCCATTGCAACCACGGCCACGGCGCGGGCAGCCACGAGATCTCCCAGAGGTGGTACCACAGGACGAGCAGCACGGCGATACCGCGCATTCCGTCGAGAACCCCGAGCCGATCTTTCAAATCCTGTCATCCCGAGCGTAGCGAAGCGTAGTCGAGGGACTGGCCCTTGCGTTTGTTCTAAGGGGTTGACACAAAGCCTCGTTTTGTATTAATGTATCGATACAAACGGTGGTATGGCGATGCTGAATCTTTTGGTAATCCTCTGCGCCCTTGCGGCGACTGTCAGATGCGTGTGGGTAGGGATGCACGCGAATGCGATCGACCCCGACGAAGATAGGCTGACGCGAGCCGCAAACGCGCGCGATCGCGGAGCGACCGGTTTGCCCGATTACGCGGCTGCAGCTGTATTATTTGCTACCGCCTGCGCCTGCGCCGTGCACATAGTATCGCCTGTTGTCGGCTACGCGCTCTCGTGCCTCGCGCTCACATCGCGGAGTATGGCGATTTTGCTTTTTGAAGAGCGCGAGCGCGCACGCAGACGGCGCGCGGCCCTGCTGGAGCCCGCGCCGCGGGTCGACCCGGTTTTGCTAATCTGGATCGCGCTTGCAGCATCATCAACGCTCTTGATCCTGCCATCCCTCTCCGCTGGGAGTAACCGCGTTTCGGCAATAGCTGTGGCCGGTTGCTGCATTGCGATGGTCCTATTGGCGTGGCGTTTGGCAACGGCACCCCGGCTTCTCTCCGGCGAGGATGTCGAGGCGGAGCTCCTGCTCGACCGAATGCGCCGCATTCGGCGAACCGGATTGACGTGTATCGTCGCCGTCGGCTGCGCGTCGTTCTACGCGGTTATAAGTACTGGATCGATCAACGTCTACGCGATCGGATATGGCGTCTGGTTCGCGCTGATCGTATGGATGGTCGTCTACCTACGAATCGCTTCACGAACGCTGGTCCTGTCATGAACGCCGAGCAGTTTTCGTACTGGTATATCTCGATCTTTCTGATACTGATCGGCGTCGCGGGTTTGGTTTCGAGCCGGTACCTGAATCTTTTGAAATGTAATTTTTGGCTTGAATTGCGCGACCCGGTCGTTGCGCCGCGGCTCCGCGCGGTGCTAGAACGCCGTGAGCCGCTCGAGAAGCTCGGTCGCAAGCCGATTATCATCTCGTCGATCAGCTATCTCTTTTTCGGCGTGCTTTGTCTAGCCCATATCGTCACACCCGCAATCGCGTATGCGCTCGCCTGCGCCGACGTCGCCATAACGTTTGCGTGGCTCTTCGCCGGCGTTCGTAACCGCAGTGCGCGCCGCGCTGCCTCGCTCGCGCCGCGGCGCCAGATCAGCGTTGTTCCGCCGCTGGCGTTCGTCGGTGCGCTGGTCGCAGCGACGGTACCGTTACTCTTTCTGAGCGACTCAAGCTTGCGTGTCTCTGCGCTGCTCGTTTCGCTTTCGAGCTTCGCGATCGTTATCTCCGCGTGGTCTATCGCAGGTATGGCAGCGGTGCTCACCGGCGACGACGCAGACTTTGAAGTCTACGTGGACGACCGCATCCGGCGCGTTCGCGTCGGCTCGATGCTCACGTTCGCATACGCGGTCGTCCCCGTCTTCATCGCGGTCGTCACGCGTGATGCCGTGGATCTTCCGGTATATGACGATGCGTTCTACCTGTCGATGGGTCTGGCCGTAGCATTCCTGGCCTGGTACGCGATCGACTACGTGCGCGGCCGGGCGCCGCGTCCCGATGGCGCCTGAAAACGAGCCGCTGATCGCGGTCGATCCACAGATCGAGACGCCGCCGTATCAACAGATCTTCGAACAGATACGTGCGGCAATCGAGCGTGGCACGCTCACGCCGGACGCACCGTTGCCGACGGTGCGGCAACTTGCCGGCGACCTGGGTGTTGCACCGAACACGGTTGCACGCGCATATGCCGATCTGCAAGATGCGGGTTGGCTCGTCAGCGAAGGCCGGCGCGGCACGCGCGTGGCTGGCAAGACGCCTGCTGCGGACCGTCGCGCACGAACGAATGCGCTCACGGACGCTGCCGCCCGCTTTGTCGACTCGCTCCGCCACCGTGGATATAGCCAATCGGAGATCGCGGCCGAGCTCACACGCATCCTTGAACGCTAGGTCCGCTTGACAGCCGGCACCAGGGTATGGTTGCATAGCCGCAACGTGACTTTGAACGGCTTTTACTTTGCGTACTGGTATTACTACTTTGGCCTGCAGGGCCCAAGGGGATTCGCGCACGCATAAGGCTGGCCGGCATGACGCCGCAGAGTACGTATAAATGCACGAACGAGTCCCCGCCGAAGAGTGGGGACTCGTTCTTTTTATCAACCGGGGTACCAAGGGATGACAGCGGTCTATCAGGGAGTCGACGGAGCGTACTCGCAGCTCGTGCTGGGGCACTTTCTGCGCGAGCACGGCATCGAGATGCCGATAGTCGGCCTCCCCAGTTTTCGCGAGATGGCCACGGCCGTCGCCGGATCGCGCGCTGAGATCGGCGTGATCCCGATCGAAAACGCAATCGTCGGCACGGTGCGCGAAGGGTACGATCTGCTCGCTGAGTTCGATCTCGTGCCAATCGCCGAGATCCAATGGCGGACCGATCATCGCTTGCTCGGCGTGCGCGGCGCAGCGTTGCGCGACGTCCGCGAGGTTCTCGGGCATCCGCTGGTGCTAGCCGAGTGTGGCGCGTTTCTCGCCGGCCTCGAGCACGCACGCGCTATTCCGTGTGAAGACACGGGCGTTGCAGCACGCGAGGTCTCACGCGGCGGTAACCCTGCGATTGCGGCCCTCGCCTCGCCGGCGGCGGCATCGATTTACGACTTGATCGAACTCGCCGCGCATTGCAGCGACGATCCTCGCACCTACTCACGCTTCCTCGTCGTGCGTCCGCGCCATCCGCACGCGGACAATCCCGTTCTCGCGCTTACCAAGAGCGCGCGACGCAAGACGTCGTTGATCTTTTCGGTGGAAGAACGCACCGGCTCGCTTGCGGGCGTGCTTGCAATTCTCGCCGGCAACGGTATCAACGGCGATAAGCTCGAGTCAAAGCCGTATCTCGGGCACGGAACCGAGCGCGTGTTCTACGTCGACTTCGATGGCGATCTCGATGACACAAACGTCGCCGACGCGCTCGCCGCGTTAAAGAAAGCGACCAAGACGCTGATCGTGCTCGGCAGCTACGATGCGCACATCGGCGAGCCGATCGGACGAAACGACGATCCACCGAAGGCATTGGTCGAACTCGTGCGTGAGATTGCGCCGCCGCCCGCGCCGATCGCCGACTCACCGTTTCCGCGTGTTGCACGCGCGGCCAATCCACCGGGAACGACACTGGAGATCGGCGGCGTGCGGGTCGGCGACGGCGAATTTACAATCGTCGCGGGCCCATGCTCGGTCGAATCGCGCGAACAGATTCTCGAGACGGCGCGCGCAGTTGCAGCGCGTGGTGCGGTGATGCTTCGTGGTGGCGCGTTCAAACCGCGCACGAGCCCGTACGCGTTTCAAGGCTTAGGTTGGGAAGGCGTGTCACTCCTCGCCGAAGCGGGCCGCGCGAGCGGACTGCCGACGGTGAGCGAGGTGATGACAATCGATCAGGTCGAGCGTATGGCGACGCAGATCGACGTGCTGCAAATCGGTGCGCGAAACATGCAGAACTTCGATTTGCTCAAAGCGGTCGGTCGCAGTGGACGGCCGGTGCTGCTCAAACGTGGTCTTGCTGCGACGCTTGACGAGCTGCTGGCTGCTGCCGAGTACATTCTCTCCGAAGGCAATCCGAACGTCATCCTGTGCGAGCGCGGGATTCGCACGTACGAAAATGCGACACGCAACACGCTCGATCTCTCGGCGGTACCGGTGTTGCGCGAACGCTCGCACCTGCCGGTGTGGGTCGATCCAAGCCACGGAGTCGGCGTGCGGCGCTGGGTTCGTCCGTTGTGCCGCGCGGCAAAGGCGGTTGGTGCACACGGGCTCTTGATCGAAGTGCATCCCAATCCGCCCGAAGCCAAGAGCGATAAGGAACAGGCGTTGACGTTCGAGGACTTCGGTACGATCATGCAAGACCTCGACCAGATCGACACGTGGTCGCACGCGCAGGTACGTGTATGATGATGCGCGGCATCCGCGGGGCGATCACGGTCGACCACGATGATGCCGCGGCAATCGTGGACGCTACCAAACGCCTTCTGACCGCGATGATCGAGCGTAACAGCATTGCGCTCGACGACATCGCGTCAGTGCTCTTTAGCCTTACGCCCGATCTGCGCGCGGTGTTTCCGGCGCTTGGTGCGCGCGAAATGGGATGGACCCACGTGCCGATGCTGCACTTTTGTGAGATCGACGTTCCGGGTTCGTTGCCTCGCGTGATTCGCGTGCTGATGCACGTGAATACGACGCGCGCGCTCGATGCAATCGACCATGTCTATCTTGACGGTGCGGCGGTGTTGCGACCGGACCTTACGCGTTCGAGCCGCGCCTAGCCCCAATGCCACGCCTCGGCATCATCGGAACAGGTTTGATCGGCGCATCGATTGGGCTCGCGAGTCGGGCGCGCGGCTGGGACGTACTCGGCTACGATCGAGATCCCGCCGCCGCGAGCGGTGCGCTCGTCGGCGATGCGATCGACCGCGTCGCGGATCGCGACGAAATCTACGCCGCGTGCTCGGTCGTGGTGATCGCTGCACCGGTGAGTGGGACGCTCGAGGAGATTGCCGCGCTTCGCGGGCGCATTTTTCATCGGGAGCAACTCATCATCGATATAAGCTCCGTCAAAGAGCCGATTGCCAAGGCGGCCAACGGCATCGCGGCGTTTGTGCCGACGCATCCGATGGCCGGGGGAGAGCGACACGGACCGGGTGCAGCGCGCGACGATTTGTTCGAAGGCCGCTCGTGGTGTTACGTGCCAAGTGCCGATGAGTCACGCACGTCGCAAGCTATCGCGTTCATCGAGAGCTTGGGCGCAAAGCCGGTTAAGATCGAAGCGCGCGAACATGACGCGATCGTCGCATTGACCTCCCACTTGCCGCAGCTGATTGCGTACGCGTTCAGCCAATGCGTGAGCGAGCGTTCGAGTCAAGACCCGGCGCTCGTCGACGCGCTGTGCGGTCCGGCAGCGCGGGAACTGTTGCGTCTGGGCCGTTCGTCACCCCAGCTATGGGACGAGATCTTCACGGCCAACAATCAAGCCTTGCGCGCCGAACTCACGCGTTTTCTGGCTGCCATCGATGATCGTCGGATTTCAGGGTGAGCACGGCGCCTTCAGCGAGGAGGCGGTCACCAAACTCTTCGGCCCGGTAGAAACGCGTGGCTATCTAAACTTCGATGCGCTCGTAGAAGCCGTCGATCGCGCCGAGATTCCATTCGGGCTGTTGCCGTGCGAGAACAGCATCCACGGCCCGGTTACGCGCGCCTACGACTTACTGTATGCGCATCCGCGCGTGCGTATCGTCGACGAAACCATGCACAGAATCGTCCAGAATCTCATTGGTCTCCCGGGAACGCGCCTCGAAGCGATTCGGCGCATCGAGTCGCATCCGGTTGCGCTCGAACAATGCCGAAAATTCCTCGGCTCGCTGCGCGACGTCGAGATTGTTGCGGTTGCCGACACGGCGGGCGCCGTTCGCGAGGTTCTGCGGCGCAACGATTCGGCATGCGCAGCGATCGGACCGGCCGCAAGCGCGCAGCGATACGGTGGCGCGATCCTTTCCGATGCGGTGCAAGACGAAGCCGAGAACTACACGCGTTTTTTTGGGATCGCACGAGACGGGACGGCGCGGCGTTCCCTGGGCCGCGCGGTGCTGGCCTTTGTCTTGCCGCATCGGCCCGGGAGCCTGCACGCAGCGCTGGGAGTTTTGGCCCATCGCGACCTCAATCTGCGTGCGTTGGTCGCGCGACCGCTCCCCGGGCGCCCCTTCGAGTACATCTTTTATGCCGAGCTTGATTGCCCGAATCCGGCGCATGCCCAAGCAGTCATGGAGGCGGTTGGCGGCGAAAGTCGCTTGCTCGGTTGGTATTAGCGGAGGTGTGCTATGTCCGTTTCCGTCGATCTGAGTTCGCCTGAACTCCACCCGGAATCCGTCGTGCGCTTCATCAAGGCGCACGTGAACGATCGCCCGGATCAAGACCTGCTCTTCAAAGTCTCGCCCCGAACGTTGGAGCTGTACTGCGGGCAGAAGCCACCCAATGCGATTCCCGTCTCAGCCGACGAACTCGTCAAGCTCAACGCTGCGCTGCACGGATCGTATAAGGCCAACGAGTTTCTCAAGCGCGCAGCTCACCTGTGTTCGAACTGTGGTCGCACCTTCACGTTCTTCGATTTCTTTGAAACGGGGCGCGCGCATCATGGCGAGGCGTACATCGACAGCGTACTCGGCGATGGCGCGAGCTACGTTCACATTCAAAAGCGCGACAATAAAATTCCGGTCGTCTGTACGAAGTGTGGAACGACGAATGTGCTCGCGCCTGAAGGCTATGACGGGCCACAGTATTGATGTGAGTGATTCTCGCCTGGTCCAGGCGAGTTCAAGGATCGGTTCAGTCCAGAGCGACTTTACGGTCGCTAGGATCCAGGGCAGCCTCCTGACCGTGAGGGTGGAACATTGCCGCTGGCGCTACCGCCCTCGAGACGGCCAAATCGGCCAGCCCGAACTCGCATTGACGGCCCCCAACCTCCCTGCTATACTGCCGTAGTTCAGGCCCACCGGCAGGTGCGGCCGACTTTGTGTGTGTTGCTAGGAGACGCATTTGCCCACCATAAACCAGCTGGTCCGTAAGGGCCGGTCCAAGACGGAAAAGAAGGTCAAGACCCGCGCGTTCCGCGTGATCCTCACCGGGCCGAAGCCGGGGCATCCCGATCTTCCCACGCGTCAGTTTGAGGTGGACGGCAACCCGCAGCGTCGTGGCGTCTGCACGCAAGTGAAGACCGTGACCCCGAAGAAGCCAAACTCGGCGCTCCGTAAGGTCGCGCGCGTGCGCTTGACCAACGGCGAAGAAGTAACCGCGTACATCCCCGGTATCGGCCATAACCTCCAGGAGCACTCGGTGGTGCTCGTGCGTGGCGGCCGTGTGAAAGATCTCCCGGGCGTGCGCTACCATATCATTCGCGGTACGCTCGACACCGCCGGCACCGCTAACCGCAAGCAAGGCCGCTCGAAATACGGCGCCAAGCGAACCGTGAAGAAGTAAGGAAAGATGCCTCGTAAAGGACCGGCCCCCAAGCGGCAGATTCTGCCCGACCCGAAGTACAACTCGAAGATCCTCGCGCGCTTCATCAATAAGGTGATGCTCAGCGGGAAGAAGTCGACGGCTGAGCAGGTCACCTACGGCGCGCTCGACATTATTGCCGAGAAGACGGGCCGGGATCCGTATGAAATTTTCCAGGCGGCGCTCTCCAACGCGATGCCGCTGGTCGAAGTGCGCCCTCGCCGTGTCGGCGGTGCAACCTACCAGGTGCCTATGGAGGTTAGACCGGATAGGCGCCAGGCGATGGCAATGCGCTGGCTGATTGGCTATGCGCGCGCCCGCGGCGGCCGCTCGTTCGAGGAAAAACTCGCGGGCGAACTGCTCGACGCCTCAAACAACACCGGCGCGACGATCAAGAAGCGCGAAGACACGCACAAGATGGCCGAGGCGAACAAAGCCTTCGCTCATTACCGCTGGTAATTTACCAGAGCATTTAGAGAAGTGGCAACCAGAGATTTTCCGCTCGAGCGGACACGTAATATTGGTATCGCAGCACACATCGATGCGGGCAAGACGACCTGCACCGAGCGTATTCTGTTTTACACCGGACGCGTGCACAAGATCGGTGAAGTGCATGACGGCGCCGCGACGATGGACTGGATGGTCCAGGAGCAAGAGCGCGGCATCACGATCACCTCGGCCGCTACCGCCTGCACGTGGCGCGAGAACCGGATCAATATTATTGATACGCCTGGCCACGTGGACTTCACGGTCGAGGTCGAGCGCTCGCTGCGCGTCCTCGACGGGCTCGTCGCACTCTTCGACTCGGTCGCTGCGGTTCAGCCACAGTCCGAGACGGTGTGGCGTCAGGCCAACAAGTACAAAGTGCCCCGCATCATCTTCGTCAACAAGATGGACCGCATGGGCGCCGACTTCTTCAACGTGGTCGCGAAGATTCGCGAACGCTTGGGAGCGCGCGCGGTGCCGGTGCAAGTGCCGATCGGTGCCGAAGACAAGTTCCTTGGCGTCGTCGACCTCTTCACGATGCACAAGGTCATCTATACGGACGATCTTGGCAACACGATGGGCGACGAGCCGCTGACCGACGCGGATGGCGAACTGAAGGCGACTGCCGAGAAGTGGCGCCAAGAATTGATCGAAGCGATCGCCGAGCAAGACGACGAACTGCTCGAGATGTTCTTCGAAGGCAAAGAGTTGCCGGTCGACCGCATGAAGACCGCGCTGCGCAAAGCGACGATCGCGGGTTCGGTGCTGCCGATGCTCTGCGGTTCGGCATTCAAGAACAAAGGCGTACAGCCGTTGCTCGACGCCGTCGTCGACTACTTGCCCTCGCCGCTCGAAGCCAAAGCGATTGTCGGCAAAGACAAGTCGGGCGATGAGATCACCCGCAAACCGGACGACGCTGAGCCGTTCGCTGCGCTCGCGTTTAAGATCGCGACCGATCCGTACGGTAACCTGACGTATTTCCGCGTCTATTCCGGCACGCTTGAAAAGGGCTCGTACGTGTACAACGCACGTTCGGGTCGTAAGGAGCGTATCGGCCGTATTCTGCGCATGCACGCGAACCATCGCGAAGACATCGATGCAATCGGGGCGGGCGACATCGCGGCAGCGGTCGGACTCTCCGACACGCGCACCGGTGACACGCTGTGCGACGAGAAGCATCCGATCTTGCTCGAATCGATCACGTTCCCCGAACCGGTGATCTCGCAAGCGATCGAACCGAAGTCCAAAGCGGATCAGGATCAACTCGGCAAGGGGCTCACGCGCCTTGCGCAAGAGGATCCGACGTTCCGTATGTGGACCGACGAAGAAACGCAGCAAACGATCATCGCCGGCATGGGCGAACTGCACCTCGAGATCATTCTCGATCGTCTACGCCGCGAATTCAAAGTCGAAGCCAACGTCGGCAAGCCGCAGGTCGCATACAAAGAAGCGATCACCAAGACCATCGAAAAGCAGGGCAAATTTGTCCGGCAATCCGGTGGTAAGGGACAGTACGGCGACGTATGGCTGCGGGTCGAACCGCTCGAGCCCGGTTCGGGCTTCCAGTTCGAATGGAAGATCGTCGGCGGCGCAGTTCCTAAGGAATACTCCAAGGCCGTGCAACAGGGCATCCAAGAGTCGTCGCAGAGCGGCGTGCTCGCCGGATTCCCGGTGCTCGACTTCAAGGTAACGGCGTTCGACGGTTCGTACCACGACGTCGACTCCTCGGAAATGGCCTTTAAGATTGCTGCATCGATGGGCTGGAAAGAAGCCAATCGTGCGGCCGGGCCGATTCTGCTCGAGCCGATCATGAAAGTCGAAGTGACGACGCCCAAAGATTACATGGGCGCGATCACGGGCGATCTCAACCGCCGCCGCGGCATGATCCAGGCAACGGAAGAGGCTCCGGGCGGTGCGCAGATCATTGCTGCAAACGTTCCGCTCTCGGAAATGTTCGGGTACGCGACGGACATGCGTTCAGCAACGCAAGGCCGCGCGACGTACACGATGGAGTTTGCTCGTTACGAGCCGGCTCCGAAGTCGGTCACTGAGGAAATCATTGCCAAGTCGAACGGCAAGAAGTCCGCTTAATAACTCATCGACGGAATAAGATAGGAAGAACGATAGCATCATGGCTAAAGCGAAATTTGAGCGCAACAAGCCGCACGTGAACATCGGTACCACCGGTCACGTCGACCACGGTAAGACCACGTTGACGGCGGCGATCACGAATTGCCTCTCAACCGAGGGTCTCGCGGCTAAGCGCGGCGTCGATGAGATTGACAATGCGCCCGAGGAAAAAGAGCGCGGTATTACGATCGCGATCTCGCACCAAGAGTACGAGACCACGAAGCGTCACTACGCCCACGTCGACTGCCCCGGACACGCCGACTACATCAAGAACATGATCACCGGCGCGGCGCAGATGGACGGCGCAATTCTCGTCGTCGCCGCGACCGACGGTCCGATGCCGCAGACGCGCGAGCACATTCTGCTCATGCGCCAAGTCGGCGTGCCGAAGATCGTGGTCTTCTTGAACAAAGTCGACCTCGTTGACGACGAAGAGTTGCTCGAACTCGTCGAGATGGAAATTCGCGAACTGCTCACGCAGTACGAATTCCCGGGCGACGACACGCCGATCATTCGTGGTTCGGCGCTCAAAGCGCTCAACTCGAGCGGCAAAAAGGGCGATCCGGATGCGGATCCGATCTTTAAGCTGATGGATACGGTCGACTCGTACATTCCGGACCCGGTCCGCGAAGTCGACAAGCCGTTCCTGATGCCGATCGAAGACGTGTTCACCATCACCGGCCGTGGTACGGTCGGCACAGGACGCGTCGAGCGCGGCCAGGTCAAGGTCGGCGAAGAAATCGAGATCGTCGGTTTGCAAGAAGAGACCCGCAAATCGGTCGTGACCGGTATCGAAATGTTCCGCAAGCTGCTCGACATCGGCATCGCCGGCGACAACATCGGCGTGCTGCTGCGCGGCATCGAGCGTAACGACATCGAGCGCGGCCAAGTGCTTTCGAAGCCGGGCTCGATCAAACCGCACAAGAAGTTCCAAGCCGAAGTCTACGTTCTCTCGAAGGAAGAAGGCGGCCGTCACACGCCGTTCTTTGCGAACTACCGTCCGCAATTCTACTTCCGCACGACCGACGTAACCGGCACGATCAAACTGCCCGAAGGCGTCGAGATGGTCATGCCCGGCGACAACATCAAGATGGATGTCGAGCTGATCACCCCGGTCGCGTGCGAACCTGGCCTGCGCTTTGCCATCCGCGAAGGCGGCCGAACGGTTGGTGCCGGGGTTGTTACGGCGGTGTCCGAGTAGCCTTTTCGTCCAGAGCTTCGTTGCGTAGGGGCTCGTGGTCGCCTCAGACCACGTCGCCCCTCCGCGCCTCGCTCCGAACGAAAATGCTTCTCGGTTAGACAAGCCCACGGCAGTCGTGGTAGAGTAGCCCCTGGCCCCCTGAGTTCATTGAAAAATATAGGATAGAGATGTCAAAGCAGAAGATTCGCATTCGTCTGAAAGCGTTCGATCACAAAGTTCTCGACCAATCGGCCGAGCGTATCGTCGACACCGCCAAGCGCACTGGTGCGTTTGTGAGCGGTCCGGTGCCGTTGCCGACCGAGATCAATCGTTTTTGCGTGCAGCGCTCGACGAACAACGACAAGAAGTCGCGCGAGCACTTCGAGATGCGCACGCACAAGCGCCTCATCGACATTCTCCAGGCGTCGCCCAAGACGATGGATGCGCTGATGCATCTCGACTTGCCGGCCGGCGTCGACATCGAACTCAAGGCGTAGCCTCAGGAACGGAAATCCGAACCCATGGCGAACAAGGCTCGAAGAATGCTTCGAGCTTTTTTCTTTTCCGCCATCGTGGTGATTTCATCGACGGTTCCGGCATCGGCCGGCAGCTGGAGCGTGAGCGTTGCGAACGAGAGCGACGGATGGGTCTGGGTGACGGTGCGTGCCTCGGTGGCGAAGATCATTGGCACGAGGATTGAAAACATCGCGTGGTATTGCGTCGGGCCGCACAGTAACAGCTACCGCGCCGACTTCTCTGAACGTCCTGAAGAGGCACTCTTCGAGATGACCGCGCAAAAGAATTGCGCGCATCCGCTCGTCAATACTCAAGGCAAGAATGCGGATTCGAACGGCAATATTCGCGCCACCGTCGTCAACAATCCGTGCGCGGTCGGCTACCCGTGCGTGAGGTTCCGGCTGAAATAAGCCCACAGAGGAGAAATCGATGGAAGTTAAGCCGACCTATCTCGGTACGATGATCTCGCTTGCAACCGTGGCCTTCGGCCTCATCGCGGCCGGCGCGTGGAACAAGTTCATCTCAGATTTCATCGCGCTGTTTCTCAAGCCCGGCGCCGGAATCTGGGCCGAGTTGATTTACGCGATCATCATCACGCTCGTGGCGATCTTCGTCGTCAACAGTCTGGGGAAGCTCGCCGATCGCGAAGCCAAGTAGATGAGCGATTCAACCGCCCGGTTCGGCGCGCGTGCCGGGGACTACGCGCTCTACCGGCCGAGCTATCCGCGCGAGGCAATCGAGGCCGTGCTCGACGGCTTTCGCGCTCCCGACGTCGCAGATACCGGCGCGGGTACGGGCATCTCATCTATTGCGCTGGCCGATGCGGGCGCGCACGTCTTCGCTGTCGAGCCGAACGCAAACATGCGCGGTTCAATTCCGATGCGAGCGGATATCGTGGTTCTTGACGGCACCGCCGAGGTGACGTCGTTGCCGGATCACAGCATCGACATCGTCTCGGCGTTTCAGGCGTATCATTGGTTTACCCCGGACCGCGCCCTTCGTGAAGCGCTACGCATCGGACGCGCGCGCGTTCGCTATGCCGCAGTATGGAACGAGCGCGATGAAAAGGATACCTTCGTGCGCGAATATAGCGCGATCGTCCGGCCGTATATGACCGACGACACGGAGGCACGCCGGCGCAAGACCACAATTGACGGCGACCTGCGCAGGCACGGCTGGTCGGACGTGCGCGTGCTGGAATTTCACCATGCGGTGCCGGTTGATTGGGAAGCGCTGATCGGACGAACGCGCTCGACGTCGTATTTGCCGCGCGAGGGCCCCGCATACGAGGCGATGGCCGCCGAATTGCGCGCACTGTACGACCGCGCCGATGCATTTGGCGGCGCGCGCTTCGCGCTGGTAACGAGCGTACACCTCGGTGAGCGAGCGACAATGAGCTAGCCCAAGGCGCCGCGAACCAGGCGCCATGCCAATCGCACTTCGAGAATCGCGTACCCGGACGTTCCACGGCACGAAGCGCCGGATTTTCCATTTGCTCGAAGAGATGGGGACCTCGGGCGACCAGATTTGGCCGTTCGCGTCGCAGCCGTTCATGCGTTCCCCCGGGCCACTGACGCCGGAGCGAACCGAGGAATGGCACCTGGGGATCCACGCGATGTTGGCCGAGGTTGTACCCGAGGAGCGGATCGTCTGGCGGATCCTCAACGACGGTGTCAACGGCACGCACGGGTTCTATCTCACCGTCGACGGCAAGGAGACGACGCTCGAGCACCGCATCGAGGGAACGCTTACCGATACGGACGGGCGCTTACTGTGGCGTCGGCTCGAGGACTCGTTCGAGCGGTCCACGGCCGCGCTTTTCGACAAGATCGCGCGTGTTTTGAAGCGATAGAAGGCGATGGAAGAGCGTAACGTTGGTAAGAGCGGGCCCGCCGTCGGCGCATTGGGCTTGGGCTGCATGGGCATGTCGGAGTTCTACGGCGCGGCGGACGACGCCGAGTCGATTCGTACGATCCATCGTGCACTTGAACTAGGCGTGACGATGCTCGACACCGCCGATATGTACGGTCCGTTTACCAACGAGCAACTCGTCGGCAAAGCGATCAAGGGACGACGCGGTCACGTCTTCGTTGCGACGAAGTTCGGGATCACGCGCGATCCGGAAAATCCGGCGAAGCGCCTGATCAATGGGCGCCCGGACTACGTCCGTAGCGCTTGCGATGCGTCGCTCAAACGCCTCGGCGTCGATCACATCGATCTCTACTATCAACATCGCGTCGACGTCAACACGCCGATCGAAGAAACGGTCGGGGCGATGTCCGAGCTCGTGCAAGCGGGGAAAGTCCGCTTTCTGGGGCTTTCCGAAGCCAGCGGCGCAAACGTGCGCCGCGCGTGCGCGGTGTACCCGATCGCCGCGCTGCAAAATGAGTGGTCGTTATGGTCGCGGGACCTGGAAGATAACGGCCAACTCGAGGCCGCGCGTGAGCTCGGGGTGTCGATTGTGGCCTACTCACCGCTCGGGCGTGGATTCCTTACCGGCGCGATCAAGAGCCCGGATGACTTTGCGCCGGACGACTTCCGCCGCTCGAGTCCGCGCTTCATGGGTGAGAACTTTCAGAAGAATCTCGACCTCGTGCACCACGTCGCGCAACTTGCCGTAGAAAAGGAGTGCACGACCTCGCAACTTGCGCTCGCGTGGCTGCTCGCGCAAGGCCGCGACGTGATTCCGATTCCAGGGACCAAGCACGTGAAGTATCTCGAAGAGAATGTCGGCGCGCTCGAAGTGCAGCTGACCGACGCGGAACTGCAAGAGATCAACGACATCTTTCCGATGGGTGCCGCTAGCGGTGCCCGCTATGCCGATATGAGTTTTGTAAATCGATGAAGGTCCGCGAAAAGCTCGCTCCGCCCGACGCCGTCGACTTTCTTGGGCTCGATGCGCTGCTCTCGCATGAAGAGCGTTTGGTCCGCGACACCGTGCGCGAATTCGTTCGCGAGCGCGTGCTGCCGGTTGTCGCAGATTGGTTTGAGCAGGGGATTCTGCCGCGCGAGATCGCAACCGAACTCGGCAAGCTCGGTCTCCTCGGGATGCACCTCGAAGGCTACGACTGTCCAGGCGCAAGCGCCGTCGCGTACGGTCTCGCATGTCTCGAGCTCGAAGCGGGCGATACCGGCGTGCGCAGTTTTGCGTCGGTGCAAGGTTCGCTTGCAATGTATGCGATCTATCATTGGGGCAGCGAAGAACAGAAACGCGAGTGGCTTCCGCAAATGGCGCGCGGGCAGAAGATCGGATGTTTTGGTCTTTCCGAACCTGATTTCGGCAGCAATCCTGCGGGCATGCGCACGTTCGCGCGTCGTCAAGGTGACGATTGGATCCTCAACGGCACGAAGATGTGGATCACCAACGGTTCGATCGCCGATGTCGCCATCGTGTGGGCCAATACCGACGACGGTATTCGCGGCTTCGTCGTACCGACGGTGACGCCGGGATTCTCTGCGACCAACATTCATAAGAAACTCTCGCTACGCGCGAGCATCACGAGCGAACTCGTCTTGCAAGACGTGCGGTTGCCGGCCGACGCGCAGCTACCGCTTGCAAAGGGCCTTGCCGGGCCGCTCGCGTGTCTCAACGAAGCGCGTTTTGGGATCATTTGGGGTGCGATGGGCTCAGCACGCGCATGCTATGAAACGGCGCTCGAGTACTCCAAGACGCGCGTGCAGTTCGATCGTCCAATCGGCGGCTTTCAGTTGACGCAAGAGAAGCTCGCGAACATGTTGATCGAACTCGGGAAGGGTTCGTTGCTCGCGCTCCATCTTGGGCGTATGAAGGACGAAGGTCGCCTGCATCCCTCGCAGGTGAGCTTCGGGAAGCTCAACAACGTGCGCGAAGCGTTGAAGATCGCGCGCGAAGCGCGCACGATCCTCGGCGGCAACGGCGTGACGCTCGAGTACCCCGTGATCCGCCACATGAATAATCTCGAATCGGTTCTGACCTACGAGGGCACGAGCGAAGTGCACATGCTGATCCTCGGTCAGCAGATCACAGGACTTGCTGCGTTTACGTAAGCGCCTTAGCCTGACGATCGAGCTCGGCAAAGTCCTCGTCGGAGAGTTCGAGCGATGCCGCCGCGACATTCTCTTCCAAATGATCGACGCGTGACGTGCCGGGGATCGGCAACATTACCGGTGAGCGTTTGAGCGTCCAAGCAAGGGTGACTTGTGATGGTGCGGCGCCCAGCCGCTTCGCGATCCCCTCGAGCGCTGAACCGGGCTTCGCGAGATCGCCTGCAGCGAGCGGAAACCACGGGATAAATCCGATGTTCTGCTGCTCGCAATAGTCGAGCACCGCCTCGCTCTTGCGATTGACCAAGTTGTATTCGTTTTGTACGGTGACGACCGGAAAGTACTGTTGCGCCTCTTTGATATCGTCGATACTGACTTCAGAAAGGCCGACGTGGCGAATGTATCCGGCCTTGCGCATCTCCGCGATCGTTTCGAATTGCTGCTCGCGCGACGTTGCGGGATCGATCCGGTGGAGTTGCCACAGATCGATGCGCTCAACGCCGAGCCGGCGCAGACTCATCTGCACGCACTCTTCGAGATAGCCGGAATTGCCGCACGGATACCATTGGTTGGGGCCTTGCCGCGTGAGGCCGCCTTTTGTTGCAACCGTGATGCCCTTGTACGGGCGCAGCACTTCGGCGATAAGGTTCTCACTGACCTCGGGTCCATATGAGTTCGCAGTATCGATGAAGTTGACGCCCAGTTCGGCCAAGCGCTCTAGTGTTGCGCGAGCACCGGCGGGATCTGCGGGATCGCCCCAGACGCCTTTGCCGGTGATGCGCATCGCGCCGTAGCCAAGGCGATTGATCGTTATGTCGCCGCCGATCGTGAATTGCCCCGACGCAGCGGCGGAAATTTTCGTAGCCATGTGGGCACTAACACGACTTTAGACGGCAAAGCTTCAGTTTTGACGGATAAAGTCTAGTAGCTCCAGGTGGCGACGTTCCAGAACGGCGTGTTGACCGCGCTGTGCTCGTTGTGGAGATCGGCGGGGAACGTATTAATCGAGACCGCTTGGAACATCAGGTCGATCGGGAGATCGTGGGCGAGCGTTCGCTGCACCGCGCGGTAGTACGGGATGCGCTCGGCACGGCTATATGGTTTCACGGCCTCATTCATCAACCGATCGAGCGACGGGTTACAATACCGCGACTTGTTGAATCCGTGCGGCGGGATGCGCCTGCATGCGAACTGATCGCGCACGTCCGGATCGAATCCGGCAATGAACGGAAAGAGCGCAAGATCGTAGCTTCCACCGTAAAGCGGTCCATTTGGTGCCACCATCTCGCTCACTGCATAGCGATGGATCGAGAGGCGAATACCGAGCGGGCGCACCTGAGTTTGCATGAACGTTACCATTTGCAGTGCGCTTGGCCGGTCGGCGCGTACAATCGTGTCGAGCGTGAGCGTCGCGCCGTTCTTGTGACGCACACCGTCAGGTCCCATGCGCCACCCGGCATCGTCGAGCAGCGCCGCGGCCGCAGCGACGTCATGTGGCGGCATCGCATAGGCGACCGGATCATACGCCCATTCGAAAAGGCCACGACCGGGATTGCGCGCGCGATCGCTACCGGGCATCGTTTTCTCGACAATCGCGTTCATGTCGAAGGCTTGCGCGAGTGCGCGTCGCACGCGCACGTCACCAAGTCCATCGTGGGTCGTGTTGAAAATCAGCGCGCCCGTGCCGTCGATCGGCACCGACTCGGTGCGCTTGCCGGCGAGAGCAGCGAGTTCTGTGTATTGTGAATCGTCGGCATTGACGTAGGCATCGACTTCACCGGCGCGCAGCATCGCATACGCGGTCGTTGACGAAGGCACGGGCAGAATCGAGAGCCGATCGATCTTCGCCTTGCCCCGGAAGTAGTACGGATTCGCGCGTAAGTCAAGCCGCTTACCAGGCAGCCAGCGCTCGAGCTCGTACGGTCCGCTGCCGAGCGGATTGGTGTCCATGCGCGTTCCGCGCAAATGGGCGTGGCCTTGGAGCTGCGCCGCCGACATGATCGGTACCGCGTTACCCGGGCCGCAGAGATAGAGCACGATCGGTGCGTATGGTTTGCGCAAGTAGACCTTGACGGTCAGTCCATCCGGCGTCGAGATGGCCGCGATGTCGTCGAACGCGACGCGCGAGGGTGCATCAGATCCGGGAAAGGCCACGTGGCCGATTGTTTCAGCAACATCGAATGAGGTAAGCGCACTGCCATCAGAAAAGCGCACCCCTGGCCGCAGATGGTAGACGATCGTCTTGCCGTCGGGGCTGATTCCGCCGTTGGCGCGGGTTGGGACTGCGAGCGCAGCATCCGGGACGAGCTCGCCGCGGTCGTTGAACTTCACTAAATAGGAGTAGACGAGCGAGGCTAGCTCCTGCCCGCCGACGCCGGACACAAAGATAGGATCCAGGCTCTGAAAATCCTGAGTCTGGACGATGGTGAGGTGGTCCCGCTCCAGGTGCTCGGGCCGGGCGAACCCGGCAACGAGAAGAGCGAGCAGGGCTAACGCCAATACCCGCATGGCCTCAAGTATATTCGTCGCTCGCCTGCTTAAAGGCCTTGACGTTGCCCCGGCTGCGTTGATATAGTATCGCGGTTGTGGTCCAGCCGGTCCGCGCTATCTTCGCGCGTGCCGGTAGAAAAATATAGCAGTACGCCTGGACCCGTGTACTCAACTCTTCGACAAGCTCAGCGTGACAGTTTAAAAAGGACGAGGATTCAAGTGAAAAATATCCTTGGCCGCAAGGTTGGGATGACGAGCGTGTTCACCGACGACGGACGTTACGTTCCGGTCACGGTGATCGAAGCCGGTCCCTGCACGGTCGTGGAACGTCGCACGAAAGAGTCGCATGGCTATGATGCCGTAGCGCTCGGCTTCGGCGCGATCAAAAAGTCCCGCGTAACCCGTGCCCTTGTTGGACATTTCAAGAAACAGGGCGTCGCGCCCACGCGCTTTATACGCGAGTTTCGCACCGGCATCGACGGCGTCGAAGTCGGACAAACAATAACCGTCGCCGGGTTTGAGCCGGGCGATCGCGTTGACGTCGTCGGTATCTCGAAAGGCCACGGCTTCGCGGGCGGTATCAAGCGTCACAACTTTTCGGGCGGCGGCGCAAGTCACGGCTCGATGATCCATCGTCAACCAGCATCGAACGGTGATACCAACGCCGGCCGCGTCCCCAAAGGCGCGCGCCGTCCGGGTCACTACGGTGTCGACCGCACGACGATGCAGAATCTCGAAGTGGTTCGTGCCGATGCCGAGCGCAATTTGCTGCTCGTGCGTGGTCCGGTTCCGGGCCCGAAGAACGCGCTCGTCGTGCTTCGCCAAAGCGTTAAGCAGAAAGCGGAGGCATAAGCGATGCCAAGCGTTATTGATGCAAACGGTAAGGTCGTACGCGACGTGCAAACGCCCGAGGCTTTCGCCAAAGATTACAGCGAAAAAGCCCACACGATTTTCCGCGCGGTCTTCCGCGAACAAGCAAGCCCCCGAGCGGGCACCGCATCCACCAAGAAACGCGACGAAGTCGCCGGCGGTGGACGCAAACCGTGGAAGCAGAAGGGAACCGGGCGCGCGCGCCAAGGTTCGATTCGCTCGCCGCAGTGGCGCCACGGCGGCGTCGTCTTCGGACCGCAGCCGCGCAGCTACGTTACGGACCTCAATAAGAAGGAACGCAAACTCGCCTTCGTCGCGGCGCTCAGCGATCGTTTCAAGAACGACGCGGTGACCGTGCTCGATCTGGCCGGCTTTGCGCTGACCAAGACTGCCGATTTTGCCAAGCTGATCTTCGGCAGCGCGAAGGCAGCGAAATCGGGACCGACCACACTGATCGTTACCGGTAAGGACGAGCAGGGCGCCGATGCACTCGCGCGCGTTGCGCGCAACCTGCAGCAGGTGGCGGTCACCGACTCGGGAGCGCTCGACGTCAAAGACGTGCTGCGCTACAAGCGAATCATCTTCACAACGGCGGCATTCAGTACGCTCGCGCAGCACGAAGTGCGAAGCGCTTCTAACACTAAAGGTCCAAGTGCGGAGCACTTTGGGGAAAAGTAATGGACGCACGCGATGTGATCGTCTCGCCGCGCATTACCGAGAAATCGATGGCTAATGCGCTTGGCACGCAGTATACGTTCGTCGTGAACCCGCATGCGACCAAGACGCAGATCCGCCACGCGATCGAAGAACTCTTCAGCGTGAACGTGATGCGCGTGAATACCGTCAACGTGCGCGGTAAAACGCGCAACTTCGCGCGTCGCGGCAGCCGCACGAGCGGCAAGCAGAGCGACTTCAAGAAGGCAATCGTCACTTTGAAGCCCGGCCAGAAGATCGAACTGGGCGGCGTCAACTACTTCGAGCAATAAGATGCCAGTAAAGAAATATCGTCCGACCAGCCCCGGCCGTCGCTTCGTGACCACGATGGATTTTTCGGATCTCTCGAAAGTAGATCCCGAGAAGTCACTCGTTGAGGTTCGTAAGAAGCATTCGGGTCGCAACAACAACGGGCACATCACCGTTCGCCATAAGGGCGGCGGCACGCGCAAGCAGTATCGCATCATCGACTTCAAGCGTTCCAAGGACGGGATCCCGGCCAAGGTCGCAACGGTCGAGTACGATCCGAATCGCAGCTCACGCATTGCTTTGCTGCACTATAAAGACGGCGAGAAGCGTTACATCCTCGCGCCGCTCGGCCTCAAGGTCGGCGACGTTGTGGAATCGGGCAGCGCAGCCGACATCAAGCCCGGCAACTGTCTTCCGATCAAAAACATTCCGGTCGGCAGCGTCATTCACAACATCGAGTTGCGTCCCGGTCAGGGTGGCAAGCTCGTGCGTTCCGCCGGTGTTGCCGCGCAACTCATGGCCAAAGAGGACGAGTATTCGCAGGTGCGCATGCCCTCGGGCGAAGTGCGCAAGATCCACATCGAGTGCCGCGCCACGATCGGTCAGCTCGGCAACATCGAGCACGAAAACCAAGTGATCGGCAAAGCCGGCCGTTCGCGCCATCTCGGTAAGCGTCCGTCGGTTCGCGGTATCGCGATGAATCCGGTCGACCATCCGCACGGCGGCGGTGAAGCGCGTTCCACCTCGGGACGTCCGCCGACCACGCCATGGGGACAGATGACCATGGGCAAAAAGACGCGCCGCAACAAGCGCACGGCCAAGATGATCGTTCGTAAGCGAGGTTCCAAGTAATGGGTCGTAGTCTTAAAAAAGGGCCGTTCGTCGCGGATCACCTTTTAAAGAAGGTTGAGAAGCTGAACGAGACGCGCGAGAAGCGCGTGGTCAAAACATGGAGCCGCGCGTCGACGATCGTGCCGGCGATGGTCGGTCACACCATCGGCGTGCACAACGGCAAAGCGCACGTTCCGGTCTACGTCACGGAAAACATGGTCGGACACAAACTCGGCGAGTTCGCGCCAACCCGATTGTTTCGCGGTCACGGCGGCGATAAAGCGGCGGTGAAGGCATGAGCCCTTCGACGAACGCAGGACAAGCTGCAGAGCGCCAGCAGCAAGCTGTTGCGCATCTGAAATTCGTGCGCATGGCGCCGCGCAAGTTGCGCCGTGTTGCCGATGCCATTCGTGGCAAGAGCGTGCGTGAAGCGCTCGCGATGCTGCAGTTTGCGGGCGTGTATGCCGCCGAGCCGATCGAAAAGCTCGTGCGCAGCGCCGTTGCAAACGCCGGCAACAACCACGATATGAACACCGATGAGCTCTTCATCACGCGGATTACCGTGGATGGCGGCCCCGGCGGTCGCTTTACCAAACGCCTGGACCCGCGTGCTCAAGGGCGCGCGTACTTCAAACGCAAGCGTCTCTCGCACGTGACCGTCGTGGTCAGCGAGACGCCGCCGGTGAAAAAGCGTAAGGCGCGCAGCGGTGCGTCGGTCTCGACCAAACGCGCGAGCGTTCGTCGTGCGACGAGCGCATCGACGAGCACATCGAGGGGCGCGTCCAAGAGAAAACGTACTGCTAAAGCTGCGGAGGCAACCGCGTAACCTATGGGTCAGAAAATTCATCCGGTCGGCCTTCGCCTGGGCATCACGCGTACGTGGGACAGCCGCTGGTTCGAGAAAAAGCACTATATTGAGTGGCTGCACGAAGACGTCAAGATCCGTCAGTTCTTCAACAAGTGGATGCGTTCGGCCGCGATCAGCAAGATCGAGATCGAGCGTCGCGCCAATCAAGCGCGCGTGATCGTCAACACCGCGAAGCCGGGTATCATCATCGGCAAGCGCGGCGTCGGCATCGAAGAGATCCGCAAGAACCTTGAAAAACTGACCGGCAAGAACGTCCAGGTCAACGTGATGGAGATCAAGCATCCCGAACTCGACGCGCGTCTGGTCGGCCAGAACATCGTCGATCAGCTCGAGAAGCGTATTGCGTTCCGTCGCGCCATGAAGCAGGCCATCATGCGGACCATGAAGGCCGGCGCGCGCGGCGTGAAGGTGCAAGTCTCGGGTCGCCTCGGCGGCGCGGAAATCGCGCGCACCGAGCGCAATCATGATGGCAAGGTGCCGCTGCATACGCTGCGCGCCGACATCGACTACGCGCACGTGGAAGCATTCACGACCTTCGGCCGCATCGGCGTGAAGGTGTGGATTTATCGCGGTGAGGTTCTTCCGGATCAGCCGCGCCAAAGCAATACCGTCGATCGTGCCGATCGTCAGGGCGGCGGATTCCGCGATCGTCGCGAGCGCGGTGGGCGCGGCGGTCGAGGCCGTGGCGGCGTCGGACGTCCGCAGCCGGGTGGCGCGCCTGCGCTTGGGGGCGAGCCCTCGAACGAACCCGCACTCGAGCCGGTCGTCGTTGAAAATAATGAAGTGGCCAACGCACCGTTTGAAAACAGTGCGCCGGTGGCCGAGGGGAGTTCGGAATAAATGTTGACGCCAAAACGAGTGAAGTGGCGCAAAGTGCAGCGCGGTCGCATGACCGGGCGCGCTTCGCGCGGCAGCACCCTGACGTTCGGCGAGTACGGCTTGCAAGCGATGGAACCGTGTTGGATGACCAACCGCCAGATCGAAGCTGCGCGTATTGCGCTGACACGTCACATCAAGCGCGGCGGTAAGGTCTGGATCAAGATCTTCCCCGACAAACCGGTGACGAAGAAGCCTGCCGAAGTCCGCATGGGCGCCGGTAAGGGTAACCCGGAGTTCTGGGTCGCCGTCGTGCGACCGGGACGCGTACTCTTCGAGCTTTCCGGCGTCGAGCCGGCGGTTGCGAAGGAAGCGTTGCGTCTTGCCGCTTCCAAGCTACCGATCGAGACGAAGATCGTATCGCGCGAGGAGGCGAGCGCATGAAGAAGGGCGAGTTGAACGAACTGCGCGGCCTCACGATGGCCGAACTGCAGCAGAAGGCACGTGACACAAAGTCCGAGCTCTTCAATCTGCGCTTTGCATTGCGCACCGGGCACCTTACTGACTTCAGTAAGATTAAAGCGATGCGTCGCGCGTACGCGCAAATTTCGACTGTGATTTCCGAGAAGCGGATGGCCGAGGATCAACATGGAGCAGCATAACGTAAGAGCCGCGGTAGCACGCCGCGTGAAGCAAGGGCGCGTCGCGTCGGACAAGATGGACAAAACGATCGTCGTCGTGACCGAGACGCGCGTACCGCATCGCACCTATGGCAAGATCGTTCGCAAGTCGACGCGCTTCAAAGCGCACGACGAGCAGAACGAGGCCAAGATCGGCGATATCGTGCGCATCATGGAATGCCGGCCGCTCTCGCGCGACAAGCGTTGGCGTCTGGTTGAGATCGTCGAACGGGCGAAGTAGGACAATGATTCAGCAAGAGACTCGGCTCAAGGTGGCCGACAATAGCGGGGCTCGCGAGCTGCTGGTGATTCACATCAGCGGCGGGAGCCGTCACGCCTATGCGCACGTTGGCGACATCGTCGTTGGTACCGTCAAGAGCGCAATTCCCGGAGCGGCGGTAAAGAAGGGCCAAGTCGTCAAGGCCGTGATCGTGCGCACGGCGGCGCCGATTCGTCGTGCCGACGGTTCGGTCGTGCGCTGCGATGATAACGCGTGCGTCATCATCAAGGGCGAAAAGGACAACCTCGACCCGCGCGGCACGCGCGTGTTCGGTCCGGTCATGCGCGAACTGCGCGACCGCGGGTTCCTGAAGATCGCCTCACTTGCACCGGAGGTGCTTTAAAATGGCCGACAAGCCGAACATCGTTCAGGGCGACACCGTGATGATTCGTCGCGGTAAAGAGAAGGGCAAGCGCGGCGTGGTCAAGGCGGTCATGGCCGATCACGGTCATGCGACCGTTGAGGGCCTCAACGTCGTGAAGCGCGCGGTCAAGCCCGGACAACAACAGCAGAGCAACATGGGCAAGTCGCAAAGCGAGCAGTTCATCCATAAAGAGGCGGCGCTACCGCTCTCCGCGCTGATGTACGTTTGCGAGAAGTGCAAGACCCCGACGCGCCTGCGTCGCGGACGCACCGCCGATGGCGTTGCACACCGCGTCTGCGTGAAGTGCGGCGAACCGGCTCGCGAGTCGGCGAAGGGACGTTAACGATGGCAACGCGTTTGAAAGAAAAGTACCAGAGCTCGGTGCGCAAGCAACTGCAAGACAAGTTCGGATATAAGAACGTCGAGCAGATTCCCAAGCTCGAGAAGGTCGTCGTGAACATGAGCGTCGGCGATGCGATCGTCAACGCCAAGGCACTCGATGCGGCCGTGGCGGAGCTCACCCAAATCACCGGCCAAAAGCCGATCGTCACGAAGGCGAAGAAGTCGATCGCGGCGTTCAAGCTGCGCGAAGGAATGAACATCGGTGCCAAGGTCACGCTCCGCGGCGACCGGATGTACATCTTCCTGGACAAGCTCTTCAACATCGTGCTTCCGCGTATCCGCGACTTCCGCGGGCTACCGACCAAGTCGTTCGATGGGCGCGGCAACTACAATCTGGGTCTGCGCGAGCAGTTGGTCTTCCCGGAGATCAATTTCGACAAAGTCGACAAGGCGCGCGGCATGGACATTACGATCGTCACGACCGCAAAGTCGGACGAAGAGGCGTCGGAGTTTCTCACCGCGATGGGGCTCCCGCTACAGAAGGGACGGAACTAATGGCAAAAACGAGCATGATCGTGAAGTCGCAGCGGACGCCGAAGTTCAGCGTACGCGCGCACAATCGTTGCAAGATCTGCGGACGCCCACGTGGCTATCTCCGCAAGTTTGCCATGTGCCGCATCTGCTTCCGCGAGAACGCGCACAAAGGCGTCGTTCCCGGCGTGACCAAGGCGTCGTGGTAGGGAGGCGAAAAAAACATGGCTGCAATTACTGATCCCGTAGCGGACCTGCTCACGCGCATTCGTAACGCCAACACGGCCAACCACAAGATGGTCGACGTTCCGGCGTCACGCGTCAAAGTCGCGATCGCCAATATCCTCAAGGATGAAGGCTTCATCGAGGACGTCGAGCGCGTCAACGAAGGCCCGCAAGGCACGCTGCGCATTCGCCTGAAGTACGGTCCCGAAAAAGAAAAAGTTATCACCGGCCTCCGCCGCATCTCGCGTCCCGGCTTGCGCGTCTACACCGCCAAGACCGAGATTCCGCGCGTGCTCGGCGGCTTGGGTTTGGTTATCATCTCGACGTCGCAAGGCATCATGTCCGGCAAACGAGCCAAAAAGCTCGGCGTCGGTGGTGAAGTCCTGGCGTACGTCTGGTAGGGCCCTTCGACGATGCTCAGGATTAAAAAGGAAATCTAGAATGTCACGTATTGGAAAACTGCCGGTTGCCGTTCCCAGCGGCGTCAACGTTACGCTGGGCGAGGGCGAGGTGGTCGTCAAGGGACCCAAAGGCGAGCTGCGTCAGGAAATCATGACGCAGGTGGTCGAGGTCAAACTCGAGGACGGCAAAGTCCTCGTCGAGCGTAAGGGCGATGCGAAGCCGCAGCGCGCTGCGCACGGTTTGACGCGCACGCTGATCTCGAACATGGTGCTCGGCGTGAGCAAAGGCTTCCGTAAGAGCCTCGAGATTCAAGGCGTCGGCTATCGCGCCGCCAAGGCGGGCGAGAAGTTGAACTTGAGCCTGGGCTATTCGCACCCGGTCGTGTTCGAAGCGCCCAAGGGCATCACGCTCACGGTCGAGGGTCAAAACAAAATTCACGTCGACGGGATCGACAAGCAACAAGTCGGTCAAGTCGCTGCGAAGATTCGCTCGCTGCGCGCGCCCGAGCCGTACAAGGGCAAAGGCATTCGCTACGAGGGTGAGATCATTCGTAAGAAACTCGGTAAGGCCGGGAAGGCAGGTAAGAAGTAATGCCGCGCATCTCACGGGATGACTCGCGACGCGCGCGTCATGTGCGCCTGCGCAAAAAGCTTGCCGGTTCGAGCGAGTGCCCGCGCCTGATGGTCAAGCGCACACTTCACCACATCTACGCCGTGGTCGTCGACGACGCGAAGGGGCACACCCTCGTCGCAGCATCGACGCGCGACAAATCGGTCGGCGAGTCGCTCGACTCGAAGACCAACGTCGATGCGGCTAAGGCGGTCGGTCAGGCGATTGCAGCCAAGGCCAAGGCGGCCGGCATCACCAACGTCGTGTTCGATCGCGGCGGCTACAAATACCATGGACGTATCCAAGCACTCGCCGATGCGGCGCGTGAAGCGGGGCTGAACTTCTAATGAATTATCGTGGTGGTCGCGATCGCGACAACAGTGGATTCGAAGAGACCGTCGTGCGCGTCAATCGCGTTGCGAAGGTCGTCAAGGGCGGTAAGCGCTTTAGCTTCAGCGCGCTCGTGGTCGTCGGCGACCGCAAGGGTAAGGTTGGTTTTGCCATCGGCAAAGCCGGCGAAGTTCCCGAAGCGATTCGTAAAGCCGTCGAGCAAGCCAAGAAGAACCTTGTGACGGTTCCGATGGTAGGAAAGACGATCCCGCATCTCGTGCAGATGCAGGTCGGTGCGGCCAAAGTACTGCTCAAGCCGGCTGCACCGGGTACCGGCGTTATTGCCGGTGGATCGATGCGCGCCGTGCTCGAACTTGCGGGCATTCACGACATCCTCACCAAGTCGCTTGGCACGAACAATCCGATCAACGTCGTGCTTGCGACGATCGAAGGACTGCGTTCGCTCAAGACGGCTGAAAAGGTCGCCGAGCTGCGCGGCAAGACTACAAAAGAAATCTTCTCGGTAGCGAACTAAGAAAGACATCATGGCAGAGAAAAAGACGACCGCAAAAAAGAGCAGCGCGAGCGCAAAGTCCAGCGCGAAAGCGACTGCTGCCAAAAAGGCGGCTCCAAAGGCGGCGCCCAAGTCGAAGGCCGTTGCAAAAACCGCTTCAACAAAAGCGGTTTCAGCAAAAGCAGTTTCAACCGTTAGTGCCGGTTCGATCGCGTCATCGAGTGGCGCGCTGATGAGCCTTGGCTCGCTGCGGCCCGCCAAGGGTTCGTGGCCGAAGCGTCAGCGCATCGGTCGCGGACACGGTTCGGGCATGGTCAAGACCGGCGGCGAAGGCGGCAAAGGTCAAACCGTGCGTTCGGGCGGCGGCAAAGGTCCGTCGTTCGAAGGCGGCCAGACACCCTGGGCGCGCCGTCTCCCGCACAAACGCGGCTATTCGCAGAAGGCGCGCGATATCGGGCACTTTCGCTCGCGCTACGCCGTCGTCAATCTGCATCAACTGAGCGAGTGGGACGCGAGCGTCGAAGTTTCGCCCGAGTCGCTCAAGGAGCGCGGCATCCTCAGCTCAACGCTCGATGGCGTGAAGATTCTCGGCGGTGGCAAAACCGGCAAGTCGCTTCCGCAAGGTTTGAAATTCCGCGACGTCGTCTTCTCGGCAAGCGCACTTGAGGCGCTCAAGGCTGCCGGCGCGACGCTTCCCGAACCCGTGGTAGAGCCAGCCTAGTGTTTGATAATCTCCGGGCTGCCTTGCTCGTACCCGACATCCGCAAGCGGGTCGGGTTCGTGCTCTTTGCTTTCGCGTGGTTCATCTTCATGATCCACGTGCAGCTGCCTAACGTGAACGAAGGGGCGTGGCAACAGGTCCTCAAGTCGGGCCAGTTCTACACGCTGCTGGGTTTCCTCTCAGGCGGCGCGCTGCAAAAGCTCTCGATCATCGCGATGGGGATCACGCCGTACATCAACGCGTCGATCATCATGCAGCTGATGACGGTCGTGCTGCCGCAGCTCGAAGAGCTCGCCAAGAAAGGCGGCGAGGAAGGCCGCAAAAAGATCAGCCAGTACACGCGCTGGCTCACGATCATCCTTGCAATTCTCCAGTCGACCTTCATGACCAATGCGATGAAAGCGGCCGGCGTCTTCTACGATACGAGCATTTGGTACCAGCTCTTTGCAATTATCGCGCTCGTGGCCGGGACGCTCTTCCTAATGTGGCTCGGCGAGCAGATCAGCGACAAAGGCATCGGCAACGGCGTCTCGCTGATCATCTTCATCGGCATCGTGCTGCGCTATCCGCAATACGTGCAAGAGACGGCTGCTTCGGCAAGCTCCGGTGGGCTGTCGCTGCTCAACCTCGTGCTGTTCATCGCGATCACGATCGGCATCATCATTGGCATCATCTTCATGTACCAAGGTCAGCGCCGCGTCCCGGTGCAGCAGGCGCGCCGCGTCGTCGGCCGCAAGATGTTCGCCGGGCGCTCGACGTACATTCCGCTTCGCCTGAACAATGCAGGCGTCATCTCGATCATCTTTGCGATCTCGATCTTGTTGCTCCCGCAGCAAGCGCTAACGTGGCTGCACAGCAACGGCGCTGCGAGCTGGTACAATGTCCTCACGTGGCCGATCTCGCACGCGATTTGGCAGTTCCCGACCAACATCGCGGCGCTGCAGGAAACGATCCAGGTGTGGTTCGCCCCCGCGAGCACGCTTTATAACATCGCCTACTTCTTGCTGGTCGTGATCTTCACGTTCTTCTATAGCTCGATCGTGCTCAATACGCGCGACGTGGCGGACAACTTGAAGAAGACGGGCGCCTTCGTTCCCGGTATTCGTCCCGGGCAACCGACCGTCGATTATCTCAACAAGATTCTTATTCGGCTCACGACGGCATCGGCGATCTTTCTCGGCATCCTCGCCGTTGCGCCGAACGTGCTCGAGCGCGGTCTCAACGTGACGACGATCTATCTGGGTTCGACCTCGCTCTTAATCGTTGTCGGCGTTGCGCTCGATACGATTTCGCAGATCGAGGCGCGTTTAGCGATGCGTGACTACCGTGGGTTCATCAAGCGCTAATGCCGGGTGATGTCGTTCTGCTCGGCGCTCCGGGTGCCGGCAAGGGTACGCAAGCGCAGATTCTGCAGAAGCAGTTTGGCTATCGCCAGATTTCGACCGGCGATCTGTTGCGTGAACATCGCAACAAGGGTACCGAGCTCGGCAAAGCGGCCGAGGGCTATATGAAGCGCGGCGACCTCGTGCCCGACGATCTCATCATCAATATGGTCGACAATGAGCTGCACCAGGGCGAAAGCGTACTGTTCGACGGATTCCCGCGCACGGCCGCGCAAGCGCAAGCGCTGGATGCATTGCTCGAGTCCGAGGACCGCGGCCTTCCCGAAGCCATCTACTTCGAGATTTCGCGCCCGCTACTCGAGGAGCGTCTGCTCGGGCGATGGACCAATCCACGCACGGGCCGCGTCTACCACGAAAAATTCAATCCGCCGAAAGTTGCGGGCATCTGTGACGAAGACGGCGGACCGCTCGTGCAGCGTGAAGACGACAAGCCCGACACGATCAAGAAGCGGCTCGACGTCTTTGAAACGCAGACGATGCCGCTGATCGACTACTACGATGCGAGCGGTCGCCTTGCGCGTATCGACGCAACGCAGGCGGTCGGCGCGGTGACGCACGAACTGATCCACGTTCTTGGTCTGGAGCACGGCCACTAAACATGGTCACTCTAAAGTCGGCGCGCGAGCTCGACACGATGCGGCGCAGCGGTAAGGTCACGGCCAAAGTGCTGACCGACTTGATGCAGATCGCGAAGGCCGGGATGACGACCCGCGAGCTCGATCAAATCGCCGAACGCGGTATTCGCGAACTTGGCGGCATTCCGACGTTCATGGGCTACCACGGCTACCCGGCGACGATCTGCGCGTCGGTGAACGATGAGGTCGTCCACGGTATTCCGAGCGACTACGTGTTGCAAGAGGGCGATCTGCTCTCGATCGACATCGGGACGACGCTCGACGGGTACGTGAGTGACTCGGCGGTGACGATTCCGATCGGCACTATCTCCAAGGACGCGCAACAACTGCTCGACGTCACGCAACAGTGCCTGATGCTGGGGATCGCGCAGATGCAGCGCGGCAATCACCTCGGCGACATTAGCGCGGCGGTCCAGCGGCATGCCGAGAGCCATGGCTACGGCGTGGTGCGCGAGCTGGCCGGTCACGGGGTTGGGACGGCGATGCACGAGGAGCCCCAGGTCCCCAACTACGGCAAGGCCGGAACGGGCCTGGAGCTGCGAGCCGGGCTGGTTCTCGCCATCGAGCCGATGATCACGCTCGGCGACCGGAAGGTCGAGATCCTCAAAGACGGCTGGACAGTCGTGACGGCAGATGGTAAACTCGCAGCGCACTTCGAGCACACGATCGCCGTGACCGATGACGGTCCGCGGATCCTGACGTTGCGCAATTTTGGGGAACATCCCGACGTTGCAAAATACGTTCCGGAAGCGGAGAGGATCAAGGCGTAATGGCTCGGCGTCGCGGGGGTCGTCCGGCTCGAGGAAAGAGAAGCGCCGCCGACAAGGCAGCTAAGGCCGCCAAGACCGCAACGCCTAAAGAAGAGGCAATCGAAGTCGAGGGGACGATCGTCGAGCCCCTGCCCAACGCGATGTTCCGGGTGGAACTCGCAAACGGTCATCGCGTGTTAGCACACGTGTCGGGAAAGATCCGGATGAACTTCATCCGCATTCTTCCCGGAGACAGAGTTCTCGTAGAGCTATCGCCCTACGATCTCACTCACGGCCGTATAACGTATCGGTATAAATAGAAACAACGACTCAACTCAGTTAGAGAAACCAACGTTCGTTAGGGCGCCCCGCGGGGAACCCCAAGCGGACATATCAACAGAAAGGCGCCCACGGTCCGGGGGCCCCACGAAGGAACTTCGTGGGGGGCACGGAGCCTCGGGCGAAGTGCCTTAGAAATGAAAGTTCGTCCTTCAGTCAAGAAAATTTGTGAAAAGTGCAAGATCATTCGCCGCGAAGGTAAAGTGCGCGTGATTTGCGAGGTCAATCCCAAGCACAAGCAAGTGCAGGGTTAAGGTCCTTCGCAAGCTCAGGATTAAAAAGGAAATTATAAATGGCACGTATCGCTGGTATCGATCTTCCGCGCGAGAAGCGCATTGAGATTGCGCTCCAATATATTTTCGGTGTTGGCCCCGCCAACGCCGCGCGGTTGCTCGCCCATTCGGGGATCAGTCCAGACACACGCGTCAAAGATCTGACTGAGGACGACGAGAAGAAGCTGCGCGACGGACTCGACGTGCTGCAGATTCGCGTCGAGGGCGATCTGCGCCGCGAAGTCCAGGGCAACATCAAGCGCCTGATGGACATCGGCTGCTATCGTGGCCTGCGCCACCGCAAGGGTCTGCCGGTTCGCGGACAGCGCACGAAGACCAACGCGCGTACGCGAAAGGGTCCCAAACGGACCGTCGCGGGCAAGAAGAAGGTCGCGACCAAGAAGTAGTGACAAAAAAGGGCCTGACTATGTCAGGCCTTTTTCATTGTACGCAGTAATCACGGCCGGTGGGCCGATCGACGGTGCATACGCGGCGCGCGCCGGCACAACGTTGAAGGCGCTTGCACCGATACGCGGGCGCACGATGCTGGCACGCACGATCGATCCGCTGCGCGCCGCTGGGATCGAGCGCATCGCAGTCGTCGGCGAACGACAGCGTACGCGCGCGAATGCGAGCTTTTCGCGCCGATACGCATGGTGCCCGATGCGGGAACGGGCGCGGGCAACGTACTGGGTGCGCTCGATGCCTGGCCGGATGACGACGCGCTGCTCTATCTCACGTGCGATATGCCCTACATCGACGCGCGCTCGCTGCAATGGGTACTCGATCGCCTCGAGCCGCGCACGCTTTCGATGCCTCTCGCCGACCACAATGAATTCGTGACGCGCTTTCCCGGCGCGCCGCCCTTTGGCATCACGCTTGGCGGCGAACGCGTGGTCAACGCCGGCGTGTTTCACATTCCGGCCGGTGCTCGCGCGCGCGTACGCACATTGGCCACGACGCTGTTTGAAGCGCGTAAGGCGCCGTGGAAAATGGCCTCGGTCGCGGGACCGCTCGTGCTGCTGCAGTTTATTCTCGGCCGTGCGTCGATCGGTGCACTCGAGGCGCGTGCGCGCGAGGTGCTCAAGATGCCGGTTGCGGCCCTGCTGCATGCGCCCCCGGAGCTTGCCTTTGATGCCGACACCGACGCCGAGTATGTCTACGCGCTCGAACACAACTAAGCCGGCGCGGCCCGCGCAGATCGCCGCGCTGTGGTTCGGCATCCAGCTGATCTGGGGCGCGGTGCTCGGCATCTCACTGCAGGCCCGCTGCGTACAACTTGCGCCGGACGCGGTGCTCGTCACGTTCGGTTTTATTACGACGGCCGGCGCGCTCGCCGCGGCAATTGCGCAATTGGTCGTCGGTCCGCTCTCCGATCGTCTGCGCCGCGAAGGCTACGGGCGCAACGGATTCTATATTGCAGGTGCGCTTCTTGGCGCGGTTGCCGTGATCGCGTTCTACTTTGTGCCGAACGTGACGGAGTTGCTCGTCGCGTTTGTTGCGCTGCAACTTGCACTCAACGTGATCATCGGTCCCTACCAAGCGATCGTGCCCGATACGATGCCGTCGTCGCGCTATGGCGTTGCCTCGGGGTGGCTCGCGGCTCTGGCGGGTGCAGGGAATGCGGCCGGCGCGGTGCTGGCGGCTGCGCTCGGCGCGGTACCGTTGCTCGGCTTTGTGCTTGCGCTGGGACTGCTCCTCGCGGCGGCGATCACACTGATACATCTGCGCGGTACCACGTTGCGCCCGCTTCCGTCGCCAGCTCCGCTGCGGGTCACGCGCACGCTGTTCAATCTTTTTATTTCGCGCGCATTCGTGTTTCTCGGGTTCTATACGATGCTGGACTATCTCTATTTCTTTGTTGCATCGGTGCTGCCGCCACATTTCACGCTCGACGCCACGCGCGCAAGCGGGCTCTGCATCTTGATATTTACGATCGTGAGCGTGCTCGGCGCTGCGCTCGGCGCGCGTCCGGCGGATCGCAGCGATGAACGGATCGTCGTAACCGCCGGCGGGATTTGCATAATCGTGGCACTCGTAGTGCTTGCCGTTGGACACGCGCTCCCAGGATTGCCGCCGGCAATCGCGCTGGCCGGCTTCGGATGGGGCATTTTTCTCTGCGCAGACTGGGCATTTGCATGCCGATTGCTTCCGCCGTCGGCGATGGCGACGACTATGGCGGTCTGGAATCTGGCAATTGTCGGTCCCCAGATGCTTGCTCCGGTAGCCGCAAGCTTACTTTTGGGATTTCTGGGTACACTACACTCTACAGCGGGTCCGAGAGATGCACTCCTTTTGGCAGGGGCCGAAGTGCTCATTGGCTCGCTTTGGGTTTGGCGTTTACCTTCCGCCCAACGGGGGGAATAAGCGTACGGCCCTGTTTGTGTGGAACCCGTAAGGGCAAGCATGCGTTCAAGGAAACGTGGAGGCTCAAACCTTCACATTCGTTATAAAAATCTTAAGGAGGCTCTTGTGAAACGACTGAGCACCGGGATCCTGGCGACACTCATTGCGGTGTGCTGTGGGCTCTCTGCGGTCGCTGCACCAACGACCTCGCAATCGCAGGGAAACAATGGACAAACTACGATTGCGCAGGATCAGTCGGGCAGTATGCCGCCGGCCAATTTCGGATCCCCGCCCTCAGGCACGATTCCGATTCTATTCAACGATCACCACGTATACTCGCGTCCTGACGTGCTCAAGCAAGGACGCGTTCTTGCTGCGCTCGTCAGAGGCGGAACCGTTCTCATCCCGTTGCGCTCGATGTTCGAGCAAATGGGTGCGTCGGTCTCGTACGATGCTGCGAGCAAAACGGTGACGGTGACCAAGCCGGGATCGGAAGTCAAAGTGACGGTTGGGCAACCCCAAGTCGTCATTAACGGTGAATCGCGTCCGCTCGATGTACCGCCGATCCTTTACCAAGGAACGGTCCTCGTTCCGGTCCGCGTAATCTCCGAGGGCATGGGCGCCTACGTACAGTGGGTTCCTGACAAGCAACTCGTCGTCGTTCGTTACCTACCGCCGACACCGCCACCGACTGCGCCGCCAACGGTTGCGCCGACGGTTGCGCCGACGGTCGCACCAACGCCGACGCCGGTTCCGGTCAAGCCCAAGTATAAGGACCTGTACGTCTCCGGCGACTATATCTTCTCGCCGAAGGTTTACAACGAGTTCAGCCCCGGCAACACCGGCAACGGTGCATCGTACCAGATCCACGGCGCGTGGGAATTCAATGCGATCGGTCTGCCATGGATGATCGCGGGCAACTTGCAACAGTTCCAATATCCGCACACGTGCAACGGTGGCGTGCTTACGCCGACTCCCGACTGCTCGGTGACGGTTATCGGCGGCAACGGCTCGACGGTTGTTCCGGGCTTCACCGCTCGCGATTCCACGCTCGATGCGCGTCTCGGCATCAAAGTTGCCGATCCTCGTATCTACGTCGGTATCGGGTACCTGTGGCGCAACAACAACTACGGCTACCCGCGCGAAACCTCGTTTGGGTTCGGCGCTGAAAAGCTCCCCGACCTCGATCAGAGCTTCGGTGTCTACGGTAGTATCTGGTACTACCCCAACGCGAAGGGCGCGTACAACGGCTTAGATCTCGCGTACAACGATCTCATGTACAACGTCGGCATCGACTACGTCTTGGGCAAGAGCCCGGTCTTCCTCGAAGCCGGTTGGACGGGGACAAGCCTCACCAACAAAACGAACGCACCGTCGGGCATCTCGGCCAACGGCCCGTTCGTAGGTATCGGCATCAAATTCTAACGACTGCCATCGTTAGAAACTGAGAAGACCCGGTCGCAAGACCGGGTCTTTTGCTTTTAATCCTCGCCGTACTTGTATGCGGAGAAGCCGCGACGCGCGTCTTCGAAACCGATCTTGAACGTCTTGTAGATGTTTTCGCGATCGTCGAAACCGACGACGCCGACCGGCAGTTCGTCCTGCGGTTGCATCTGATAGATCTCAGAATCGTAGAGGATCGACGCGAGCAGCGACTCGTCCACGGAGTCGTGCTGGCCGATCGCGCGTTTGCTAAACGTTTCGAGGTACACGGCGCGCATGTCGGCTTCGAGAATACGGCGTTGCATCGCACCAAACGTACCGATACCGACTTCAAGCGCATTGCGGTAGTGCGTCGCTTGTGTCGGCGGGTCGAGGAGCACGACGTCGACGCGCGTTGCGGCGACGCGCGCGGCCCCGACCGGCGTATTGGCGGTGACGCCACCGTCGACATAGAGATTGAATCCGCCACCCGAGTGCGCTGGAAGCTCGACCGGATCGAAGGCAACGGGAATTGCGGTTGAGGCACGCAATGCATCGATCAGCAGATCCGGCGTTGCTTCACGTAGCACCGCCGTCGTGCCGACGGTAAGGCGAATCGCCGTTACCGCACGCTCGCGCAGCTCCGCGCTCAGCGCCGTGGGCACGAGGTAGAAAAATTCCGGCGATTGGTAGGTGAGGTTCGTGGCCGTCCAGATGAACGGCGTGATCACGGGGCGTGTGGGGTCGATGAAGCGCGCAAGCCACGCGCGCAGGTGGTCCCCATCAATGACCCCCGTATCGTTGCTCGTCAATTGCAGCACGGCGCGCATCGCCGCAACGAAGCGCGTGCCGACCCCGCTATCGCTGTTGGTGACCTTGGCATATTTGGCTTTGAGCTGGATGACGCTATCGTCGGCGATCGTGTACCACAGCTGGCGGAGCAGATTGAACTGGCCGGTCGCGACGAAATACCCATTGAGCGCGCCGATCGACGTGCCGGCGATGAGCCCGTAAGGCTCGAGCGCAGAACCGTCGGGGATCTGCCGGGCAAGGCGCAGGTAGTCGATGATGCCGGCCTGATAGGCGCCACGCGCGCCGCCGCCGGAAAGGACGAGGGCCTGGGAGAGCCGCTCCGGACGAGTGGGGTCGGGTGGGATAGCGGCGTTTCCCACGGCCGGCGCGGCTGCGAGGGCGGCCGCCGAGGCAAGGAACGTGCGACGGTTGGGCATGGCGGCCGGTTCACCGCCATAGCCAGTTGACCCCTTGGGCCCACTTAAGGTAAGATACCGCCTTGGCGCTGCTGATCTCTCTCTTCTCCAGCGGCGCGCGGCTCCGGGGGCAATCGCCGAGTCCCTGGCTCCATGAGATGCACGTTCGCGCATTATGCGCCAACAAGCGTCCAGGCGACGACAGCCCCGTCGTTCGGGGAATCGGATAAAATCGGAGTCTCTTTTGGCTGCCAAGAAACAAACTAAATCGCGCAAGAAGCGTGAAGTTAAGAACGTCCAATCGGGCGTGACGCACGTCCACGCGTCGTTCAACAATACGATCGTTACGATCACCGATCCGCACGGCAACGTCGTCTCGTGGGCCTCAGCCGGGAATCTCGGCTTCAAAGGTTCGAAGAAGTCGACGCCATTCGCTGCGCAGATGGCTGCCGAGTCGGCCGCGCGCAAAGCGATGGATCACGGCATGAAGAGCACGGAAGTGTTCGTCAAAGGCCCGGGCGCCGGACGCGAAGCCGCGATTCGTTCGCTGCAAGCCGCCGGCCTCGAGATCACGATGATCAAAGACGTTACACCCATTCCGCATAACGGCTGCCGCCCTCCCAAGCGCCGCCGCGTGTAATCGAAGAGAGAAGATATGTCGCGTTACATTGGGCCTGTCTGCCGTCTGTGCCGCCGTGAAACGGCCTCGAGCAAGACCGGCGAAAAAATCAAACTGTTCCTCAAGGGCGATCGCTGCCTTTCGAAAAAGTGCGCGGTCGAACGTCGCGGTACTGCGCCGGGCCAAAAGGTCACCGGCACGAAGAACCGCTCGAAGATCTCCGAGTACGGCCGTCAGCTGCGCGAGAAGCAGAAGATGCGCCGCTACTACGGCGTGCACGAAACGCAGTTCGAGAACTACTTCCGCGAAGCGGCGCGCGTTCCGGGTCAGACCGGCCGCACGTTCCTGCAGTTGCTGGAGCGCCGTCTCGACAACGTCATCTATCGCCTGAACCTCGCGACGAGCCGCGCGCAAGCGCGCCAACTCGTCACGCACCGGCACTTCCGCGTGAACGGCAAGCTCGTCAACGTGCCGTCGTATCATCGTGAAGCCCGGCGACGTGATCTCGATCGGCGAGCGCAGCCTGAAGTCGCCCGTGTTCGAGGCGAATCTCGAAGTCGCGCGCTCGCGCCGTCCACCGGACTGGCTCGAGTGGAACGATGCCGACAGCACCGGCAAAGTGACGCAGCTTCCGTCGCGTGAACAAATCGACACGCCGGTCGACGAACAGTTGATCGTCGAGTACTACTCGCGCTAATCCTAACTACACACCGCTGCTAGGCGTACGATCGCGCGAGCTCTGGGAGCTCGGGCGGATAACGTAAGCAGCAACAAAGGAAAAACGAAACCACTCATGACCACGTTGGAAACGCCCGCCGGCGCAACCATTGAGGTTCGCGAGCGTCGCGAGAACTATGCCAAGTTCGTGATCGAACCGCTCGAACGCGGCTTCGGCATTACGCTTGGCAACGCGCTGCGCCGCATTCTGCTCAGCTCGATTCCGGGCGCTGCCGTCACGTACATGAAGATCGACGGCGTGCTGCACGAGTTCTCGACTATCCACGGGATGGTCGAAGACACGATTGCGCTCATGCTCAACCTCAAAGGCTTGCCGGTTAAGCTCAATAGCGACGAACCGCGCGTGCTCAACCTCTCGGTCTCGGGACCGAAGGAAGTCACTGCTGCCGACATCGCTCCGGATGCCGATGTTGAGATTCTCGACCCGGGCTACCACATCGCGACGCTCTCGTCGAAAGACGCGAAAGCTCTCGATGGAGATCGGTATCGAGAAGGGCCGCGGCTACGTCATGGCCGACAAGCAGCGCAACATCGAGCATATGATCGGGCTCATTCCGCTCGATTCGATCTTCTCGCCGATTCGCAAAGTCAACTTCTCGGTCGACGACACGCGCGTCGGTCAGAGCGTCGACTTCGACCGTCTCACGCTCGAGATCGAAACCAACGGCTCGATCACGCCCGACGATGCGCTTGCGACGTCGGCGGCGATCATGCAAGAGCAGCTCGACCTCTTCGTCGGCTTCACCAACCGCGAGGAGCCGCTGCCCGAAGCGCCGCCGAACGAATGGGACATTCCGGTTGAGACGCTCAACCTGTCTGTGCGTTCGTTCAACTGCCTCAAGCGTGCAGGCATCTCGAAGGTTTCCGAGCTTCTCGACCTCACCGAAGATGAGATCATGAAGATGCGCAACTTCGGGAAGAAGTCGCTCGACGAAATCAAGCAAGTTCTTCAGGAGAGGGGGCTCTCGCTTCGCCTGACCTAGGCGACGAGATCTAACGATGCCGCACCAAATCGCGTATAAGCGCTTGTCGCGCACCGATGGACACCGCAAGGCGCTCCTGCGCAACATGGCGACCTCGTTCTTCAAATACGAGAAGATCGAGACCACCTCGACCAAAGCTAAAGAAGTCAGCAAGGTCGTCGAGTCGCTGATCACCACGGCGATGGCCGGCGATCTCGCCGCTCGTCGCAAACTCGCCGAGTTCCTTACCGAGCCGGCAGTTGTGAAGAAGCTCGTCGAACAGATCGCACCTTCGCTCAAGGGCCGATCCGGCGGCTACACGCGAATCACGAAAACGCGCGTACGCCCAGGCGACGCAGCCGAACTGTCGCTTTTGGAACTTGTCAAGTAAGAGTTACGGGGACCCACGGCGCGAAGTCGCCGTGGGGGCGCGCAGATGCGTTTTCGCCGCGCAAGTGGCGAAAGTGGATCGGAGCGCCAGAGCGCGCGCGGAAGTGCGCGCGATTTAAGTGGACTACCCAGGATTGTTGCGCCGGCTTTTAGCCGGCGCTCGTCTTTCTCAAACCGAAAGCGCCGAGCTCATCGGCGCGATCATGGATGGCGAACTCACGCCATCCCAAGGCGCAGGATTGCTCGTCGCGCTCGCAGCGCGTGGCGAGGACGTCGACGAGATCGTCGGCGCAGCGCGTGCGATGCGCGAGCGCAGCCTGCACGTCGAGCACGGTTTGCCCGAGGTCGTCGACGTTGTCGGCACCGGTGGCGACGGCGCGAACACGATCAACATCTCCACCATGGCAGCGCTGGTCACCGCATCCGCCGGTATTCCCGTCGCCAAGCACGGCAACCGCGCCGCATCGAGTGCCTGCGGGAGCGCCGACGTGCTCGAGGCGACGGGCCTGCAGATCGACCTCTCGCCCGACCGCGCTGCGCGCATGCTGCGCGAAACCAACTTTACGTTTATGTTCGCCGCCGCGCTACCATCCGGCGATGAAGAACGTCGGGCCGATTCGCCGGGAGCTGGGTGTTCGTACGATCTTCAACATCCTTGGCCCGCTCACCAATCCGGCGTCGGCGAGCGTGCAGATCGTCGGCGTGGCGCGGCCCGAGCTGCTCGAGCCGCTGGCACGCGTGCTCGTCGAGCTGGGCGTACGCAGGGGTGCGGTCGTTTATGGCGAGAACGGCATTGATGAAGTGGCAGGCGACGTTCCCACATCGGTTTACGCATTCAACGGCGCCGGCGGCGAGCGCTGGACGCTTGATCCCGCCGACTACGGCATTGCGACCCCGCTTTCGGCCATCGTCGGGCGGAGCGTCGACGAAGCGCGCGACGCATTCCTCGCAATACTCGGCGGCGAAACCTCGCCGCGTTCCGACGTCGTCGCGCTCAATGCCGCACTCGTGCTACAGACCGTCGGCGCGGAGCCGACGATGGAAGCCGCGCTCGAGCGTGCGCGCTCGATTCTTGCCTCGGGCGCCGCACTACACACCTACGAGCGTGCGAAGGAGCTAGCCACCGATGGCTGAGGACGTACTGCGCAAGATCTACGCGGCAAAGGCGGAGCATCTCAAGACGGAGATGGCACGCGAGCCGTATGAAGAGATCCGCGAGCGCGCGCGCGCAAGCGTCGCGTCGCGCCGGCACTTCTTAAAGATCTTGAAGGCGCACAGCGGCGAAGCAATCGTCGCCGAGATCAAGCGCGCTTCTCCCTCCGCGGGTTTGATTGCACGCGACTTCGATCCGGTCGCGACCGGCAAGATGTATCAGCGAGCCGGTGCCGACGCGATCAGCATCTTGACCGAAAGCGACCATTTCTTGGGCGACCTCGCCTTTCTCGCTCCAGTGCGATCGGTTACCGCGCTGCCGCTCCTGCGCAAAGATTTTTTGACGACGCCGTATCAGGTTGCGCAGTCGGCAGCCTACGGCGCAGACGCCATCCTCTTGATCGTAGGCGGCTTGACCGACGAGCAGATGCACGCTGCGCTCGAAGAGGCGCGCGCATATGAGCTCGACGCGTTGGTTGAAGTGCACGATCTGCACGACTTGGAGCGCGCGCTCGCACTTGGTGTCGATTTCGTGGGTGTGAACAATCGCAACCTGCGCACGATGATCACCGACCTTGCCGTCAGCGAGCACATCCTGCCGCGGGTTCCGCAAAATGTTTTTGCGATCACCGAGAGTGGAATGCGCGATCTCGCCGACGTCGAACGGTTGCGCCGCGCGGGCGCGCGAGGTTTTCTGATTGGCGAAGCGTTGATGCGTGCCGACGATCCGGCCGCGCTGCTTGCCTCGTTGAAACATGTCCACGCGCATTAAGTTCTGCGGCTGCATGAACTGGGCCGACGTCTCGCTCGCAATCGATGAAGGCGCGGACGCAGCCGGCTTGATCTTCGCGCGCTCGCCGCGCCAAATCGACTGGAGTGCGGCAGCCGAGATCGCCCAACGCATCGGAACGAGCATTCTTCCGGTCGGGGTGTTTGTCAATCCGGAGCTCGAAGAAGTCGAGCGCGCGCGCTGGTACTTCCCGGAGCTCGTGGTACAGCTCTCCGGTGAGGAGTCGCCCGACTTCGTGCGCGCGGTTGGTGGCTCGGTCGTAAAGACCTTTCACATCGCGCCGGGCGAGCAGCCCAAAGATTTGGAAAACCGCTGCAATGCCTACAGCGCGCTTCCGCTTTTCGACACGAAGATCGCGGGCGAGTGGGGCGGCACGGGTCTCTCGTTCGACTGGACGGTGCTTAAGGCGCTCTCGCGCAATCGTCCGATCGCGATAGCCGGCGGACTGACAGCCGAAAACGTGGCGGAGTGCGTGCGCGCGGTGCGACCGGCGTGGGTCGACGTGCGCACCGGAATCGAAACGGCTGGGCGCAAAGACGCGGAGAAGATGCGCCGCTTCGTTCATGCCGTTCGCGAGGCCGATGCAGCCTGACGCACGTGGATACTTCGGGGAGTTCGGCGGCCGCTTCGTTCCCGAGGTTTTGATCGACGCGCTCGAATCGCTCGAGCGCGAAATGACTGCAGCCTTTGCCGACCCGGCATTCTGGGCCGAGTACGCCGCAATATTGCGTGACTTTGTCGGGCGCCCTTCGCCGCTCTATCGCGCCGAGCGCTACGTTCCGTTAAACGGGGTTCCGTTCGTCCTCAAGCGCGAAGACGTCAACCACACGGGCGCACACAAGATCAACAACACCGTCGGACAAGCGTTGCTCGCGCGGCGCATGGGCAAGCGTCGCTTGATCGCCGAGACCGGCGCGGGCCAGCACGGTGTCGCAACCGCGACGGTCGGCGCGAAGTTCGGCTTTCCGGTCGACGTCTACATGGGCGCGGTCGACGTTGAGCGGCAAGCGCTCAACGTCTTCATCATGCGATTGCTCGGTGCCATCGTGCATCCGGTCTCGGGTGGAACGCAAACGCTCAAGGATGCGACCAACGAAGCATTTCGTGTGTGGGCTTCGCAAGTTGAAGATACGTTCTACGTGATCGGCAGCGTGGTCGGTGCGCATCCGTATCCGTACATGGTGCGCGAGTTCCAGAAGGTGATCGGTCTGGAAGCGCGCGAGCAATGTCTCGAACGCTTCGGCCGTCTGCCCACCGACGTGGTGGCCTGTGTCGGCGGCGGAAGTAACGCGATGGGCATCTTTGCCGGATTCATCGACGAACCAAACGTGCGCTTGTGGGGTGTTGAAGCGGCCGGTGAAGGCGTCGCGAGCGGAAAGACCGCGGCTGCGCTCAGCGCGGGAAGCGTAGGCGTGTTGCACGGCTCGCGCTCGTACCTGTTGCAGAACGAGCACGGACAAGTGCAAGACACGCATTCAATTAGCGCGGGCCTCGATTATCCCGGCGTCGGGCCGGAGCACGCATATCTCAAAGAGACCGGTCGCGCGACCTACGTACCGATAACGGACGCGCAGGCGCTCGAAGCCTTCGTCGCATTCTCGCGTGCCGAGGGCATTATTCCCGCGCTCGAGAGTTCGCATGCGATCGCATTTGCACGTACGCTCGCGCCGGAACGCGGCCCCGACGACTTGATTCTCGTCAATCTGTCGGGTCGAGGTGACAAGGACATCGCGCAAGTGGAAGGTCGCCTGGGTGCTTGAGGCGATCTTCGATCGGGCGCGCAACGCACAGCGCGCAGCGTTCATTCCGTACGTGATGGCCGGTGATCCGGATCCGTCGACGACGTTAGCCGATGCTCGATGCCCTTACGCATGCCGGCGTCGATGCAATCGAGTTGGGTATTCCGTACAGCGACCCGCTCGCCGATGGGCCCACAATCGCCGCGGCGGGACAGCGTGCACTTGCCGCCGGCACGACGATCGCATCCGTGCTTAACCTGGTGCGCACGCATCACGACCGCGGCGGCGCGCCGATCGTACTCTTCACGTACTTCAATCCCGTCTATCAATACGGAATCGAACGCTTTGCACGTGCGGCAGCTGATGCCGGTGCAAGCGCCGTCATCGTGCCGGATATCGCGCTCGAAGAAAGCAGCGCCCTTGGTGCAACGCTGGCGGAGAATGGCTTGGATATGCCGCTGCTCGTGGCGCCGTCGACGAAGCCGGAACGTGCGAAACGTATCGCCGCGCAGAGCACGGGTTTCATCTATGTCGTTTCGCGTTTGGGCGTGACCGGTACCGGTACGCGTCCATCGACCGACGCGGTGCGCGCGCAGATCGCGACGTTGCGCAATCTCACCGACGAACCGCTCGCGGTGGGATTTGGCGTGAGCAAGCCCGAGCACGTGCGCGAGGTTGCAACCCTGGCCGACGGGATCATCGTCGGCAGCGCCCTGATCGATGCTTACGCGGGAACGAGCGGCGAAGAAGCAGCGCGACGCGTGCGTGCGTTCGTCGAACCGCTGATCGCCGCCGACTGCATACGAAAAGGTGTAGCAGCTCCTCAGCCTAGATCTAAGCGCATCAATATCGCGTCCCAGGCTTCGCCGTTCTCGCGCGGGATGCGCATGGCTTGCGCATCGACTTGCGCGAAGTCGAACTTGCGATAGAGCGCGAGTGCGCGATCGTTGTGCGGAAAAACCAAGAGTGAGAGATGCGGGACGTAGCGCTCGCGCGCCCAGTCGATCAGCCGGCCGAGTAGCGCTGTCCCGATGCCGGAGCCGCGCTGCGCTTCTTCGACCAGCATACCGATCGTGTGGCCGTAGGGATCGTGCAGGTATTCGGTGATAACGCCCGCGACGCGTCCTGCGCGCATAGCCACGAACATGCCATTGCCATTGCTGAGGGAAAAGCCGAACATGTCGCGATACTTTGCGCGATCGTAGCCGGGCTCGGTGCCGATCCAGAGCCGTTCGGCCGCAACTGCGTCAAAAAGCGAGAGCACGGCGTCAATGTCGCCGTGCTCCATGGGACGTATCGTGAACGCAGTCACGCGATCAGACGGCGGCCGCCGCGCCACCGAGGCTAAAGCGCTTGTCGGCATCGTCTGAGATGAACGTGCCGATCGCGAGCGACGATGTCGCAGCAGGCGACGGCGCATTGCGCACATGCATGGTGCCTTCGTCGCCTTCGAAGACGAAGTCGTCAACTTGGGTGCCGTCGGCCATCATCGCCTGCGCACGCACGCCCGAGGGACCCGGGAGCGTATCCTCGACGCGTAGCTCGGGAATGTAGCGCTGCAGCGCCTTGACGTACGCACTGCGCAGCACGTCGCGATACATCTCGCCCATGCCGGTCGAGAAATACTTGCTCGCGAGTTTGATGAAGCCCGGATAGGTGAGCGTCTCGAGCAGATCGCCCGGATTGATCGTGGTAAACGAATAACCTTCACGCGCAAACGCGAGCACGGCGTTGGGCCCAAGCCAGATGTCGCCGTTCATGCGCGGCGTGAAGTGCACGCCAAGGAACGGGAAGCTCGGATCGGGGACGGGATAGATGTTGCCCTTGACCAGATAGCGCTTCTCGGGTCGCAGAATCAAATAGTCGCCGCGGAACGGCACGATCTTGGGATCGCTCTTGCCGCCGGTCATCTTCGCGAGGCGGTCGGATTGCAGGCCACCGCACGTGATCACGTAGCGCGCTTCATAGTCGCCGTTCGACGTCTGCAATAGCGTGGTGCTGCCGCGACGTTCGATCCCTCGCACTTCGCGACCCGTGAAGATCTCGCCGCCCATCGTCTTGACGTCATCGCCGTATGCGCGTGCGACCACGCCGTAGTCGACGATGCCGGTGACGGGAAGAAAGATCGCGCGAATGCCGCGAGCGTGCGGTTCGCGTTCGCGAATGCCATCGGCATCGACGATTTCGAGGCTCTCGATGCCGTTTGCAATCCCACGCTTGTACAGGTCCTCGAGCAGTGGGAGCTCGCGTTCCTCGGTTGCGACGATCAGCTTGCCGACATTGCGGTACTCGATGCCCTTGCTCTCGCAGTATTGCCACAGCGCGCGCCGGCCCTCGACGCAGAGCTTGGCCTTGAGCGAGCCGGGCTTGTAGTAGATGCCCGAGTGGATGACACCGCTATTGTGGCCGGTCTGATGCGTGGCAAGCAGCTCCTCTTTCTCGAGCAGCACGAGCTTGAGGTGCGGATGGCGCAGGAGCAGCTCCCGCGCAGTCGCCAGGCCGACGATGCCGCCGCCGACGATCGCGATGTCGTACGTCATATCGTAGAAATTCTCGCACCTGCCCGGCTTGCCCGCTACCGCAAGAGTGGCAAGGCGGCCCGGCGGGCTGCGGGGAAACCTCCCGCCATGACCAGCACGCTTACACGCACGATACCGCCCTTTAAGAATGAAATCGTCAAGTCGTTTACCGATGCCGGCGATGCCGCAGCTATGCGCACCGCGCTCGCGACCGTCAAGGCCCGCTTCGGGACGCACTACCCGCTCGTGATCGACGGCGAGCGCATTGAGACCGAGAAGAAGATCAGCTCGATCAACCCTTCGAAGCCGAGCGAGATCGTCGGTCTGACCAGTTCCGCCTCGAAAGAGCAAGCCAACGCCGCGGTCGCCGCGGCCGCGCGCGCGTTCGAGTCGTGGAAGCGCCGCACGCCGCAAGAGCGCGCGAACTTTGTGTTTGAAGCCGCGGCGCGCTTGCGCGAGCGCCGCTTCGAATACGATGCGCTGCTCGTGTACGAAGTCGGCAAGAGCTGGCCCGAGGCCGACGGTGATATTGCCGAGGCGATCGATTTCTTAGAATTCTACGCGCGCGAAGCGCTGCGCTATGCGCAGCCGCAACCGATCGTTCCGATCGAAGGCGAGCGCAACGAGATGGTCTACATTCCGCTCGGTGTCGGCGCGGTGATTCCACCCTGGAATTTCGCCGGCGCGATCATGATGGGCATGACCACGGCCGCGATTGTCACCGGTAACACGGTCGTGCTCAAACCGTCGAGCGATTCGGCGATCATCGCTGCGTGGTTCGTCGATCTCTTGCACGAGATCGGCTTGCCCAAAGGCGTCGTGAACTTTATCCCCGGCTCAGGCAGTGTGATCGGCGATTTGATCGTTGGCCATCCGCAAATTCGCTTCATCTCGTTCACCGGTTCGAAAGAAGTCGGTCTGCACATCAACGAGCTTGCTGCCAAGCCGCAGCCCGGGCAGAAGTGGATCAAGCGCGTCGTTGCGGAGATGGGCGGCAAGGATTCGATCGTCGTCGCCGCCGATGCAGATATCGATGCCGCGGTGGAAGGCGTTGCCGTCTCCGCGTTTGGATTCCAAGGCCAGAAGTGTTCGGCGTGTTCGCGTGCGATCGTCGATGCCGGTATCTACGACTACGTTCGTCGGCAAGTTGAAAGATCGCGTCGCGAAGATGAACGTCGGCGATCCCGCGCAGCAAACGACCTACATGGGTCCGGTCGTCAACGAGGCCGCAATGAAGTCGATTGCCGACTACATCGAGGTCGGAAAGAAAGAAGGCCGGCTGATCGCGGGTGGCAATCGCGTGGGAAGCGAGGGATTCTTCCTCGAGCCGACGGTGATCGCGGACGTCGATCCCCAAGCGCGCATTGCGCAAGAAGAGATCTTCGGTCCGGTGCTTGCAATCATCAAAGCCAAAGACTTCGACGACGCGATGGCGATTGCGAACAACACGGAGTTCGGTTTGACCGGTTCGCTCTACACGAGCGATGAAGCCAAGATCGCGCGGGCGCGCGAAGACTTCTTCGTCGGCAATCTGTACTTCAATCGCAAGAGCACCGGCGCGTACGTGGGCGTGCACCCGTTCGGTGGGTTCAACATGTCTGGCACCGACAGCAAAGCCGGCGGCCGCGACTACTTGCTGCTGTTCATGCAAGCCAAGACGATGTCACGTAAGGCTTGATGTCCGGCGCATGCGAGAAAGAGAAGAGCGGACCGTTGGTCCGCTCTTTTTCATTCGGTAACGTCGAAGTGTTCGACATGTTCGGGGAAGTCGAGTAAGAAGCGCGGGTCTTCGGGATAGTATCGCGCGCGGTCGATCGGATCGCCGGAGAAGCGCGCAATCGATTCGTAGGAGTCCCAGAACGAAAGCGTGATCACGTCGCCGTGATCAACGCCTTCTTTCGTAAATACGTATGCGCCGAGATTGCCGGGAATTGCGCGGTAGTCGGGCAGGCACGCCTGCGCAACGTAGCGCCGATAGTCCTCGAGCAGACCCGGGCGCACGCGCCCGCGCCACACGCGCGCAAGCACGTTAAAGCGGCCAGTTGGTCATGAGGGTGACGCCCCAGCCGCGGAAGATCCCGTCGGTGCGACGATCGGGACGCTCCAGTTGGAGATCGATCGTCGTGCGGACGAGCGGGCGGCGGGTCGAGGGGACGAGCATTGGTTTCCGTACCTTTCCAGAAGTAACTATCTAAGATATTACGCTGGATATAGTAACTTGTCAACAGTGTTAGGCGGTGATATACTGGCTTCATGACCAAAGACGCCTCAGCTCCCGGGGGCCTTGAACTCGTCCGCAGTTTTGTCAACTCGATCGACCTCGAGCGGCCGGAAACGCTTGACGCGCTCGCGGATCTTGGGGCCGCGCGCCTGTGGCTCGCGGACGCCGGCTTGAACCCGGCCGGACTCGAGCCGGCAGCTCTGGCCGAATTGCGCGGTCTGCGCGACGCGCTCCGCGGCGCACTCCTCGCCCACAACGGAGAGGGCGATGAGGGAGCGACCTGGGGGACGCTCGTCTCCGAGTTCAGCGCGGTTCGCCTAGAAGTGCGCTTCGCAGCCACCGCCGGCCACGCCGAATTGGAACCCGCGGATCGCGCGGGTGCAGTGGGATTGCGCGGCGCCCTGGCGGCCGCGGTTTACGATGCAGTTCGCGACGGAACGTGGTATCGGCTCAAGGCCTGCCGGAAGCACTCATGCCTTTATGCGTTCTACGATAAGACGAAGAACGGCTCGGGCACCTGGTGCAGCATGGAGACCTGCGGCAATCGGGCGAAGGCCGCGCGCCGGCGGGACCGTGCGCGGGCGGGTGCCGGGTCGTAGCCAGAGTCCTTCTGGCCCCACAGACGCGTTTATGGTACTCTGATAGTCCGGGTCCGGCGGCCACCGACTAATGTCGAGGCGTCGGAGAAAAGTTCGAAATCGCCTTGACACGTGTCATGCGCTTCGATACTATAGCCGGGTTGGCTTGGAGTGCCCTAGTCAGAACGCGATCGCAAGATTCGCGTTTTAGCTGCCGGTGCTCGCCCAAGTTCGCTCCTTGAAAACTGAACAGTGCAGCAGCAAATAAGTCTGTGGGTCTCCGACCTCTAAGACAAGTCTAGACGGTTCGTCTCACGACGAACCTTCATAGGTCAAGTCTTTTGAGAATCGCGAGAACGTACAATTCTAGCTGTTAGAATTCTTCGGAATTCTAGCGATGCGATCCGCAATCGCATCTGAAAAAGCACAGCGAAATATAGAGCCATGTTTATCATGTCTCCATAAGAATTTTTATGGAGAGTTTGATCCTGGCTCAGGACTAACGCTGGCGGCGTGCCTAACACATGCAAGTCGAACGAAGGTAGCAATACCTTAGTGGCAGACGGGTGAGTAACACGTAGTCAACCTTCCTTTTAGTGGGGGATAACTAGCCGAAAGGTTAGCTAATACCGCATACGATCGTCGAGTGGCATCACTTGACGATGAAAGCAGCAATGCGCTAAGAGACGGGACTGCGTCCCATTAGTTAGTTGGTGGGGTAATGGCCTACCAAGACTCCGATGGGTAGCTGGCTTGAGAGAGCGACCAGCCACACTGGAACTGAGACACGGTCCAGACTCCTACGGGAGGCAGCAGTGAGGAATTTTCCGCAATGGGGGCAACCCTGACGGAGCGACGCCGCGTGTGGGAAGAAGGCCTTCGGGTCGTAAACCACTGTCGAAGGGGACGATATTGACGGTACCCTTGGAGGAAGCCCCGGCTAACTACGTGCCAGCAGCCGCGGTAAGACGTAGGGGGCAAGCGTTGTCCGGAATCATTGGGCGTAAAGCGCTCGTAGGCGGGTATTTAAGTCCGTGAAGAAAGACCTGGGCTCAACTCAGGGAACGGCACGGATACTATTTATCTTGAGGCAATCAGAGGATGATGGAATTCCCGGTGTAGCGGTGAAATGCGTAGATATCGGGAGGAACACCAGTGGCGAAGGCGATCATCTGGGGTTGTTCTGACGCTGATGAGCGAAAGCTAGGGGAGCAAACGGGATTAGATACCCCGGTAGTCCTAGCCGTAAACGATGGACACTAGGTGTAGGTGGTATCGACTCCATCTGTGCCGCAGTTAACACAATAAGTGTCCCGCCTGGGGAGTACGGCCGCAAGGTTAAAACTCAAAGGAATTGACGGGGGCCCGCACAAGCGGTGGAGCATGTGGTTTAATTCGACGCAACGCGAAGAACCTTACCTGGGCTTGACATCCTGTGAACATCTAAGAGATTAGGTTTCCGAGCAATCGGACACAGAGACAGGTGCTGCATGGCTGTCGTCAGCTCGTGCCGTGAGGTGTTGGGTTAAGTCCCGCAACGAGCGCAACCCTTGTCGTGTGTTGGTCCACAAGATCTCTCACACGAGACCGCCGGTGACAAGCCGGAGGAAGGTGGGGATGACGTCAAGTCAGCATGGCCCTTACGTCCAGGGCTACACACGTGCTACAATGCGCGCGACAGCGAGTCGCGAACCCGCGAGGGTAAGCTAATCTCTTAAACGCGCGCTCAGTTCGGATTGAAGGCTGCAACTCGCCTTCATGAAGTCGGAATCGCTAGTAACCGCAGATCAGCTACGCTGCGGTGAATACGTTCCCGGGCCTTGTACACACCGCCCGTCACGTCACCTGAGTTTAGTGTACCCGAAGCCGCCCGTGTAACCGCAAGGAACAAGGCGTCTAAGGTATGCTAGGTAAGGGGGACGAAGTCGTAACAAGGTAGCCGTATCGGAAGGTGCGGCTGGATCACCTCCTTTCTAAGGAGAACATGCTAATGGAATTCGCTCTGCGAATTTGCATTGGTATATTCATTCTAAGTCGACCACAGACGAGCTATTGAAAACGGCGCCATGACTCACGCAAGTGGGGGAAGTGCCGGCCAAGGGGTCTACCACTCATCTCGAGTGTATGGCCAGCGGTCATAGCCAAGTACGGGTTCGCCCGTGCTCGATTTGCGGCTCCCTCAGTGGGGGTCTACCATCCTTCGACAAGCTCAGGATGACATCGTCATCTTGTGCTCGTTGATCGGTACTGCACTGTTCAGCTTTGAGGGAACGAACCTCATCATGAGTTCGACGCTCTGCGTTCGACTCACCCGATGTGGCCGTTACCCCCATAAGCCATAGCTTGCGTCGTTCGCGATCGCATGGTGTTTTCAAAGAGATCACCATCGAGCGCAGCGACCGGTTAGGAACGAGTATGCGAAGTGGTCTTAGGACCATAAACATGCGAGCGACGACACCGGCGATGGTGAGATCTTTGAAAACTGTATAGAGAAGAACTTTCATGTGTCAAACATATGAAAGCGGCCAGCTCATTTTTTAACCTGAAATGAGTTGGTGCAATTTTGCGTAGTCGAAAAATTAATAAGGGCATGCAGGTGGATACCTTGGTTCCACAGGCGACGAAGGACGTGCAAAGCTGCGATAAGCGTCGGGGAGCTGCTAAGAAGCGATGATCCGGCGATTTCCGAATGGGGCAACCCCCGTGCCGTCATGGGCACGGACTCCACGATGAATTCAATAGTCGTGAGAGAGCATACCCGGTGAACTGAAACATCTAAGTAGCCGGAGGAAAAAACATCAAACGAGATTCCCGTAGTAGTGGCGAGCGAACTGGGAACAGCCTAAACCGTTCATGTGCAAGCATTTGGGCGTTGCATGAGCGGGGTTGTACGACGACAATCTCAGAGCCAATTCTCTGAGCGCGAGTTACAAAACCGATCGATAGTAGAAGCCGGCTGGAAAGCCGCACCATAGAAGGTGATAGTCCTGTAGACAAAATCAATCGGACTTGCGTAGTTGTTCGTGAGTAGGGCGGGGCACGAGAAACCCTGTCTGAAGCTGGGGGGACCATCCTCCAAGGCTAAATATTCTGTGGAAACCGATAGCGTACTAGTACCGTGAGGGAAAGGTGAAAAGAACCCCTGAAGGGGAGTGAAATAGAACATGAAACCGCATGCCTACAAACCGTGAAAGGCCCATGCCGCAAGGCAAGGCTAATCGCGTGCCTATTGAAGAATGAACCTGCGAGTTACTTGTAACGGGCTTGGTTAAGGTGTTGAGCCGGAGCCGTAGCGAAAGCGAGTCTGAATAGGGCGCTTGTCCGTTGCAGTAGACCCGAAACCGAGCGATCTATCCATGAGCAGGGTGAAGCGTGATTAACCTCACGTGGAGGCCCGAACCTGTTGTTGTTGAAAAAACATTGGATGACTTGTGGATAGGGGTGAAAAGCCAATCGAGCTCGGAGATAGCTGGTTCTCCCCGAAATAGTTTGAGGACTAGCGTTATGCGTTAACCCACGGGGGTAGAGCACTGACAGGGCTAGGGGTCTTACCAGATTACCGAACCCCATCAAACTCCGAATACCGTGGCGTACTGCATAGCAGTCAGAGTGTGGGGGATAAGCTCCATGCTCAAAAGGGAAACAGCCCAGATCAACAGCTAAGGTCCCTAATATGTGCTTAGTGGTAAAGGAAGTCTTGTCGCATAGACAACTAGGAGGTTGGCTTAGAAGCAGCCACCCTTGAAAGAGTGCGTAATAGCTCACTAGTCGAGTGATGGGGCGCCGAAAATTCAACGGGGCTCAAGCATATAACCGAAGCTTTGGGATTAGTTAACTAATCGGTAGGGGAGCGTTGTAGCGTAGACTGAAGCACGACCGTGAGGACGTGTGGACGAACTACAAGTGCGAATGCAGGTATAAGTAGCGACAAATGCGGGTGAGAACCCCGCACGCCGGAAGTCTAAGGTTTCCTGAGCAACGTCAATCGTCTCAGGGTGAGTCGGGAGCTAAGCCGAGGCTGAGAAGCGTAGGCGATGCACAAGCAGTTCATATTCTGCTACCACCGATGACCGTTTAGACTTTGCCGGACAATGTCGATCGACGAACGCATCGAGGTTAAACTCGATGTTTTTTGTTGTTCGATATCGTCTGTCAAAGTCTATGAAATGATGGGGTGACGCAGGAGGATAGGTCAGCGCCCGGATGGATGTGGGCGTTCAAGCAAGTAGTCCGTAACGTAGGTAAATCCGCGTTGCAAGGACGAGAAGCGAATACGAGGCTCTTCGGAGCCGAAGTGACTGACTCCACGCTGCCAAGAAAAGCCTCTATTAAGGATCATAGGTGCCCGTACCGTACACCGACACAGGTAGACTGGCAGAGCATGCTAAGGCGACGAGAGAATCCCTGTTAAGGAACTCGGCAAATTGACCCCGTAACTTTGGGAGAAGGGGTGCCACCTTTGGTGAAGTGTTTACCACGTAAGCTGAGGGTGGTCGCAGAGAATAGGTCCAAGCGACTGTTTAACAAAAACACAGGTCTCTGCGAATGCGAAAGCAGACGTATAGGGGCTGACTCCTGCCCGGTGCTGGAAGGTTAAAAGGAGTGGTTAGCGCAAGCGAAGCTGCGAATTGAAGCCCCAGTAAACGGCGGCGGTAACTATAACCGTCCTAAGGTAGCGAAATTCCTTGTCGGGTAAGTTCCGACCTGCACGAATGGAGTAACGACTTGGACACTGTCTCAATGGGGAACTCGGCGAAATTGCAGTACCAGTGAAGATGCTGGTTACCCGCAGCAGGACGGAAAGACCCCGTGAAGCTTTACTGTATCCTGGTTTTGGGTTCTGAGATTGTCCGTACAGGATAGGTGGGAGTCGATGATCCGGTGGCGCTAGTCATCGGGGAGACAACGTTGGGATACCACCCTGATAGTCTTGGGATTCTAACTAACAACCGTGATCCGGTTGTAGGACATAGCCAGGTGGGCAGTTTGACTGGGGCGGTCGCCTCCTAAAGAGTAACGGAGGCGCTCAAAGGTTCCCTCAGAACGGTCAGAAACCGTTCGTACAGAGTGCATAGGCATAAGGGAGCTTAACTGCGAGACAGACAAGTCGAGCAGGTGCGAAAGCAGGACTAAGTGATCCGGCGGTTCCGAATGGAAGGGCCGTCGCTTATCGGATAAAAGCTACTCCGGGGATAACAGGCTTATCTCCCCCAAGAGTCCACATCGACGGGGAGGTTTGGCACCTCGATGTCGGATCGTCGCATCCTGGGGCTGTAGTAGGTCCCAAGGGTTGGGCTGTTCGCCCATTAAAGCGGTACGCGATCTGGGTTCAGAACGTCGTGAGACAGTTCGGTCCCTATCCGCTGTGGGCGTAGGAAGTTTGAAGGGCGTGGACTCTAGTACGAGAGGACCGAGTCGAACGAACCGCTGGTGAACCGGTTGTCCCGCCAGGGGCATAGCCGGGTAGCTATGTTCGGATCAGATAAGTGCTGAAAGCATATAAGCACGAAACTGACCCTAAGATGAGACTTCAATCCCGTAAGGGTGAAGAGTCGTGGTAGACCACCACGTTGATAGGCCGGGGGTAGAAGCACCGCAAGGTGTGGAGCTGACCGGTACTAATCGCTCGGATATTTTACAACTACGCTTACGCTTAACGTGCTTGGCACTTGGAAGTTCTTCTCTGTACAGCTTTCCCACCCGCGATCGGCTGGAGCTCAGGCTCGCCATCGCGTGTGGGGATCCAGTTTCTGGCGTCCATAGCGGCGGGGCCCCACCCGTTCCCATCCCGAACACGGCAGTTAAGCCCGCAAGCGCCAATGATAGTCGGACCGCAGGGTCCCTCGAAAGTAGGTCGGCGCCAGATTTATAGAAACGATGAGCCCGCGACAGTAAATGTCGCGGGCTCTCGTCGTTTACACAGATTTGTTTTTTGACTCCCAGCCCCGCAGTTTAGGCGAGCGTGCGCTTTGCCGACATTGGTAGAGTATATTCTCGTTGCTTATTGAGGCGGGTGTTGATGCTGCGCTACCTTTTCCCGGGTCTGTTCTTGGCCGCGATTGCGATCGCCGGCTGCGGCGGAAGTACCCACACCGGCACGCCGCCGACGGCTGCGCCAACCGCAAGCGCCACCCCGAATTCCGGGCCAACGACAATACCGGTTAACCCCACAGCATCGCCGCAGGTCGTCTTCCTCGCGGGCGGCGGTTACACGCTGCAGTTCACCGTGCCGCCCGTTACTAACGGCAGCACGGCCACGATGACCGCGGTTCTTCAGACGTCGTTGCCCACCGGCGTAAATGCACCGCAAGCGCGCTCAGGGGCAAAAAAAATTGTGCGTGTGCGACCGTTACTGACCACCTACACCGGTCAAGCGTATCTTGTCGTCTCGAGCACGGCGAACGTCGGTTTTTCGCAAGCACCGAGTTTCGTCTTTACGCTCCCGGCGGGAATGTCGATCGCAGCGGGGCAGTACGCGTATCTCTTGTTTTGGGATCCGTATTCCGGGCCGATTAACGGCTGGGTCAATCTGTTGGGACCAGGCACGGTAAGTGGGCAAACGGTAACGTTCCCCGGCGTGCAAACCGGCGTGCAGCTCAATGCCGACGCGCAGTATATTTATGCGCTTGCCATCTCATCGCAAACGCAGCCAACGGCAACGCCGGCCCCGACGCCGACGCCAACCGTTGCACCGTCTTCGTCGCCCGGTACAGTCCCGGCGTATTGCCAAGGAATTTCAGCAGCGCAGACACCGGGTCAAAAGGTAATGTTCACCGATAGTTCCGGCACCGGTGGTGTCCCCGTGCTCTATGTTGCGACCGCAACACAGTATCTCAATGCGCAAGGCACATTCACGAACTGGTCGAACCTTGCAACGGCGCAGCCATTCCCGCTGACCTGTTTCCCGGGAAGTACCGGCGGCAGTGGTGCAACGTTCGAGCTGCCTGTTGCGAGCGCCGGCCGTATGTTTATCGCGCTCGCGACGCCGCCTCCGTCGGGAGCTACGACACCGCCCAATCCGCTGATTCTCATGGGAAACAACGGCGGCGGTTACTCTCCTCCGGATAATGGCGGCGGAGACTATCCCGACGGCAAGACCCCACTCTATACATCCACGCCCTGGGACTTCGTTGAGTTCACCTTACCGAGCGGCGTGACCGACGTAACCCAAGTCGATCAAGTCGGGCTTCCGCTCGAGTTATCGCAGAGCGGTAGCGCATCGGTTGGATTTGGATCGGGCGCAAATTACGGTCAACTCGCGACCAATCTCGCTAAGGATCCGAATTTCAGCAAGCTGGTCGTGAACTCGACGTTCAACGGCCGAGGCATCGTGTTGCGTGTGATCTCGCCTTCAAAGGGCGCGGCGTGGGGATTCCCGCAAGATTGGTTCTACAATTCAGCCTATAACACGGCGAACTCGCCGAACCCGCCCAATCGCGGGTACATCGGGTACGTGCTGCAGCAGTATCAGACCACGCCGCAGCTGTACTCGCTCGCGGGAACCAACTCGACGCTCACGCCGACGACGAACGATTTCTATTGTGCGCAATCCGACGGTTCGGCGAGCTTTACGTTCGTTGAAATCGGTACGAGCACAACGTGCACAACGTCGACGACGGCGATGCCTGGTGGAAAGTCATACACCATGCAGGCTTACAACACCGTGGAAGCCTTTAACACCGGCGGAAGCACGTGCCTGAGCGCGATCCTCTCCATGCCGACAGGTGGTCCCGGAGGACCGCTAGCCGACAACAACGCGTTCTACTTGTGGAAGGCTCTGGTGATCGAACTTGCCCGTGGAACCGCATTGCAGTCGGCATCGTACGGACATCCGGTGAGCACGTGGCAGACGGGGGCACCGTTCATTACACCGACGCCTCCGCCGTTCAGTACCTACTATAAAGATCCCGTGTTCGATCTTTATGCGCAACAAGTTCACGAAGCGATGCTAGGCAACAACTCCTACGCGCTGCAGTACGATGAACCGGGTGGTTTAGCACCCACGCTCACGGGACCGAGCTCCGTGTCCGGTCCGGCGCTGCAAATAACGCTGCAGAACATCCCGCCCGCGGGCACTGCGCCAACGCCGGTACCATCTCCGGCGGCGACGCCGTTGGTGTGTCCGACGAGCTAAACGCGGCGCGAAAGCGGGGCGCGGTTCTTACGGCAGGAGAGGGCCGGGGCCCTTATAGGTCGCGAGAACCGCTTCCCAAACCGGGCGGCCCGATGGAAATGTCGCGGTCATGTTATACGCTTGCAGCGACGAAACGACACAGTACATGCCGACGAGTACTGCCCCACTCGTCCCGGCGCTGCCCAGGCTGGTATACGTGGGCGTGCCGCTCGTTGCGCAAACATTCGACGTGCCGTTGCTGCCGGGCGCTGCCGAATCCGTACCTAGCTCGTTGAGGACGGCGGCGAAGAGCAGCTCGGAGGGCCACGTGGTCACAGCTGTCGGCCCGGTCGATGCTGTGCTGCCAATCCCAATTCCGGTCGCGGTCCGATCGGCAGCGCCGATCGAGAGGTTGGTCACCGACCACGCCATCGCGCGCTCGTATTGCATATTCACGGCGCCCGACCACGTCACCGTGATCGAGGATCCCGAAGCGAGCGCAGTGGGAATTCCGTGCGCGGAACAGATCGTCGTGATGGCTGCGCTCGAACGTTCATGGTATCTCTATTTTGGACGGATGCGGTAAATTGCTCCCGTCTGATCGTCGGCTAGGAATAAAGACCCATCGGGCCCGACGGCGATACCGGTCGGGCGTCCGATCCGTTCGGCGGTTTCGCCGTTCTGGTAACCGCCGACGAATTGCTGCCACTGCGTCGTCGGATCGTTCCAGTTCACCGCGCGCGCCGGGTCGTCGCCGCGCATCGGCACGAACACGACGCGCGGAGGCACATAGCCCGAAAGCCCTTGCGAGGGTCCGTGCCACGAGCCGTGCAGCGTCACGAACGCGCCGCCACGATAGGCAGGCGGAAACGCGTGCGCGCCGTGCGCATCGGCCGGGTAAAACACCGCGCCAATCGGCGTTTCATACGCCGGGAAAACGACGCGCGGAATCGGCGTTTTCGAGCAATCGCCGGGCCACTGGGTAAAGTGCTTGCGATTCTCGTAACACGCCGGCCAGCCGTAGTCGACCGGATACGGATGCAGCGAGACGGCATCGAAGATCTCGTAAGGATGATAGAGCGGCAAATCGTCGGCGCCGGCAACGCCGGCCCACAACGTCTGTGTGTGCGGATTGACCGCGAGCGCGATCGCGTTGCGGATGTTGTACGCCTCCTCGGTTGACGTATGACGCAGGAGGTCGAAGCGCTGAATCGTCGCGCGTGTGGAGTCGAGCTCGGGGACGCACGCATTGCACGATGAGCCGACGCTCGCATAGAGCGTGTCGCCGATCACGGCAACCGTCGTCGTCACGTGATCGCGCGCAACACCGGAAAGACGTACGGCGAGCAGTTTGACCGCTGCGCTACGTGGTTTCTGATCGCCCGTCTTGTATGGAATTTCGTAGACGGCAAACTGCGTGCCGACGATGAGCGAGCCATCGCCGAGCGTAACGCCCGCGGCCGGGTGATTGTCGAACGTCGCAAAGACGTGTGGCGATTCGGGATGCTCGGCATCTGCGTGCGGAAGAAGATAGACACTGCTGCCGGTGGTTCCAATGAACAGATCGCCGTTGGGCGCGACGACAAGCTCGCGCGCGCCCTGCACAACACCGATGCGTTCGATCGTGAATCCGTTTGAGACGGCCGGCGCTGCATCGGGGGCAGATGCTCCCATCATGCAGCATGCTGCAATTATAAGTAGTGCGCGAGCCACGCTTCCCACTGTCGGTACACATCCTCCACGCGGACAGGATCGGTCGGAAAATGTCCGACGACCGGCCAGACCACAAACTTCACCGGTGTTCCGGTCGCGCGGATTGCATGATAGAACTCATATGAAAGCGGCGTGGGCACCCGGTAGTCGCTCGTGTCGCTCAGAATGAGCGTCGGCGTTTTCACCCGGTCCGCGTACGTCAACGGCGACTCTTCTTTGTAGATGTCGAAAAGCTGTTGGTGCGCCCACGGGTCAAACCCGATGAGGTAATTGTTGTACGATTTTGCATCGGTCATCGCGCTGATCTGCAGCCAGTCGTCGACTGCCGCGCCGTCAACGGCGGCTACCCACCGCGTGTCATGCGTTATCAACCACGAGGTCATCTGGCCGCCGGCGGACCAACCCGACACCGCGATCTTATGTGGATCGATGATGCCGCGTTTGAGCAACATCGCGACGCCGTCTTCGATGCTGGCGCTCGCGACACTCGAGACATGCGGAGCGTCGGCTAACACATAGGCGATGCCCTCGCTGTCGCTGCCGATGTAGTTTGGCTGGAACACGAACCATCCGTGCGCGGCCAGCATGTCGGCAAGCCCGCTGAACGAATCGGTTGACGCCGAGGTTGGTCCGCCATGGATGAGCAAAGCCATCGGGTAGCGTTTGCCGGATTGCCAATTCGGCGGGTAGACAAGCACGCCGTCGGCAACCAATCCGTTGCGCGTGCGCCAGCTCACGGTCTCATGCCGTCCCAAGGTAATCCCCTTAAGCCATGGGTTTTCGTCGGTGTAACGGACCGGTTCGCGGGAACCCGGTCTCAACAGATAGACGTCGGCGGAAGAGGTCGGACTGCTCGCAGTAAACGCAATCGTGCCGTCGTTTGCGACGCTGAGGCCCGAGGCGTTGAGGTTCCCGATGGGAAGCGGCACCGCATGCGTACCGTCGAGATGATAGAGGAGCAGCCGCGCGCGCTGGGGCGCGAGGACCACGAACGTGCCGTCCGGCATGAAGCGGGCATCGAACACAGGCCGGTTGAGCGTCTTCGAAACCCAGGTCGCAGAGCGTCCGTCCGGATTGGCGCGGGCGAGCTCGTCGATCGGAAGAAACTTCGGGTTGCCGAATCCGAAGGCGAAATGCGTGCCGTCGTGCGAGAAGAATGGATCCTTTTGCAAGGACGAGAGGCGCGCAATCTGCGAGAAACTACCGTCGCTCAAATTGACGCGCACGATCTCGCGGGCAAATGACTGATTCGGTTGATAGCCGGGCGTAATGCGCGTGACGAAGATGCTCTTACCGTCGGGTGCATACGCAAAGCCGCCACCCACATTCCAACTGCCGTTGCCGACGTGGCGCGGCTTCGCGTGGTCGGTGACGTCAACGGTGTAGAGTTGCTGCGTCGCGGTCGGCTCTTGCGCAGTCCACGCCTCCTCGGTGACATCGAACGCATTCTCACCGTGCTCAATTGCTTTCGTGCGCGGATTCTCGGGCGTTGCGGCATAGGCGATCGCCTTCCCGTCGGTCCGCCACGCGAAGGCATCGACTCCGTTCTTTTCACTGGTGAGCGCGAGCGGTTCACCGCCGTTCATCGGTAAAACATAGACCTGCGGGTGCGCATCAGCGGTCGCGACAGGCGCAGCGATGTAGGCGATAGCCGTGCCGGTCGGAGACCACGCATAGGCCGAGATCCGTTCGCCGCGCACGAGTTTGCGCTGGGCGTGCGACGCGACGTCGATCAGCACGAGATCGGTATCGGTACGGTCTTTATCGTAATTGCGCCGGCCGATCAGGACGACGACGCGCGTTGCGTCGGGCGAGATTTCCGGATGTCCGACCAGCACGGTCTTACGCAGATCGGCGAGCGTGAGCGTGGCGCCCAGAACTAAGGTTGTGAGAATCATTTCGACCACCGCTCGATCCAGCCGACCCACGCGCGCATGACCTGCTCCTGGCCGACCGGATCCGTCGGGAAGTGGCCGGCGCGCGGAAACGCCGTGAATTGCACGGGAACACCTCGTTGTTTGAGCGCGTGATAGAGTTCGTAGGCCTGCGGAACCGGCACCCGCTGATCGCGTGTGTCGCTGAGGATCAACAGCGGCGTTTTCATCGCGTCAACGTACGTGATCGGCGACTCTGCATTATAGGCAGCACGACCCGCCGCGGTAAACGGTGACACGTTCGGGAAAAACGCCTGGTTGAAGGGCTCGTTGATGTCCGAGAGCGTCGCTTGTTCGTACTGATCGTTCACGGCGGCTCCGCTGACCGCGGCACGCCAAAAACTCGCATGCCCGACGAGCCATGACGTTTGCAAACCGCCGCCCGACCAACCCGAGACGAAGATGCGCGATTCGTCGATCATGCCGGTCTTTCGTAAAGCATCGACTGCGGCAAGGTTATCTTTGCCCGGGCCGCTTGCCATGTCTCCGACGATTGCCATGAGAAATGCGTCGCCGAGGTTGTCGCTGCCGCGATAGTTCGGCCGGAAAACGAAGTAACCACGCGACGCGAGCAATTGATCGAGCATGCCGTTCTCGATCCCACCAAGATCCCACGTCGACGTCGAGATCGGTCCGCCGTGAATGTCCATCACGAGTGGATACTTCTTCCCGGCGGTGTAGTCGATCGGATAGAAGAGCGCACCGATCGCCTTCACGCCGAGATCGGTCGTCCACTCGAATGGTTCGACCTTGGCGATCTGGTAGTTTGCCGTCCACGCGTTATTGTCGGAGAGCGCCTTCGGTGCTGTAGCGCCCGGCGCGAGGTAGAAAAGTTCGGCATAGTGATCTTGGCGCTGCCCAATGAAGGCAATGCCGCCGTCGGCTGCCACGTCGGCCTGCACGAGATCGACGTTGCCGAGGTCAACCTTGTGCGCGGAGCCATCGGGCTTGAGGATCCAGGCGACGTTGCGTACGCCGTCCGCGGTTTCAACAACGAGGCCCTCGTCGTGGGGCAACCAAGCAAAACGATGAATGTTGCGATCGATCGCTTTCGCGCTCCACAGCTCGTGGCCGTCGGTGGTTGAACGAATCGACAGGTCGTTGGTGAGATAGAAGAAGGTGTGGCGCGGAATGGCGACCGCGATCGCAGTACCGTTGTGCGAAAGCACGCCGCGCGCCGAAACGCCGGGCACGAGTTGTATGTCGCTCTTTGCTGCGACGTCGTGCAGCCACGTGGCGTGTTGGTTCAGATGCGCGAGCGCGAGTGCATCGGGCGACCGCGTGTAATAAATCCGCTTCGCATCCGGCGACCACGCGATGTCTCCCGCGACGCTCCATGTGCCATCGGTAAGCCGTTGAGCACCGGTTCCATTCGAATTGACGACCCAGATGTGTGAAGGCTGCGCCTGCTTACGCGTCAGGTAATCCTGATCGGTGATGACGACCGAATCGAGGTGCTTTTCGACTTCCTTCTTGTTTGGATTGTCGTTTGGCGTTACATAGGCGATGGCGCGGCTATCGGGACGCCAACTGTACGTGGTCACGCCGTTGGACGCGTCGGTTACCTTCAACGAGTCGCCGCCGTTCATCGGAAGGACGTACAGCTGCGTCGGTTTGTCGCGGTTTGTCGCGCTCGGGTGACGCGAGATAGGCAAGCTGCGTGCCGTCGGGCGACCATTGCGGCGCGGCTACGTCGATGCGGTCGTGGGTAATCGTGCGCGCATTGCCGGTCCGTACGTCGACGAGTACGAGTTCGGTGTCGCGGCGGTTGTTTTTCCAATCGATCGTCGAGCGGACGTAGACGACGCGCGTACCGTCGGGAGAGATCGCCGGCGCGTCGATACTGACGATCTTACGAAGGTCTTCGTAGTCAAGACCCTTCGCAAGCGCGGCAGCGGGGTGCACGAACGCGGTACAAGCGCCAAGGGCAAGCGCAAAAAGCGCACGGCGGACGAGCATCGAGCCTCCTTCGCGAGGGCCCGTACACTAGGGCCGGATGCGATAGACTAATCCAGCTTGATCGTCCGCCACGAACAGACTTCCCTGCGAGCCGACCGCGACGCCGGTCGCGCGCCCGATGCGGTTGCCGCAGCTCGGCTGGAAGCCGGTGACAAGATTGGTAAACTGCGCGGTCGGATTGTTGACGCCCCAATTGGTCATTGCCGTCGCCGGTGTGTCTCCGTTCATCGGCACGGCGTCGACCTCGGGCGCGAGCGTGCAACTATTCGTCGGGCGTGTGCCACGAGCCGTGGCTCGTGACGATCAGCGCGCCGCGATAGGCGCTGGGAAGCGCATACGTGCCGCTCGGATTCGCCGGATAGAAGACTGCACCGATGTGCGTAATATAAGCCGGAAACTCGACGAGTGGCTGCGCTTGCCCATTGCAGTTTGCCGGTGCTCCGGCGCCGGTGTTATAGAGCACGTGGTTTTCTTCGCAATACGGCCAGCCGTAGTTGGCGACGCCGCCTGAACCCGCCATCGCTGCGGCGCTGACATCGTCGAAGAATTCGTAGGGGTGATAGTTCGCGAGATCATCTTGGCCTGCACCACCGGCCCAGAGGTGTCCGCTCACCGGATTGACCGCCAGCGCGATCGCATTGCGAATGTGCGAAGCAAAGAGTGTCATGCCGCTGCCGTCGAGGTTCATCTTCCAAATCGCTGCACGCTGCGGATCGCTCTCGCCGGTGCAGCCGTTGCACGATGAACCCATGCTCGCATAGAGGGTTGAACCCGACACGGCTACCGATGTCGACGCGTGATAGTCGCCGTCGCCCGGGTTTGCCGTCGGCCCCGTGCGGACGGTCGCGATCGGTTGCAAATTTTCTGCGGTGACGTCGCCGTCTTTGTATGGCGTCGACCACACGTGGTATTCCGTCGCAACAAAGACCGTGCACGAGCCTTGCGAAAACGCGACGCCCTCGGCATTGTTCGCGCCCCCGGGTTCATTGGGTGGAATCGCTTCGTTGGAAATCGTCGCGAAGACTTGCGGCTTACCGGCTGCGCCACTCGCTTCCGCGTTTGGAATGATGTAGACGTTCCCACCACCGGTTCCAACCAGCAGATCGCCGTTCGGCAATCCAACCATCTCGCGCGCACCGCCGACACTGGCAATCGTCTGAATCACAAGTCCGCTCGGCACGCTCAGCGACGGCGTCGTCGGCGTCATGCCTGCGGTAGACGTTGACGCTTTTGCGCCGGAGCAAGCCGACGGGCCAGTGTTTATTTGTGGAGGCGTCGGTGTTGCGGTCGCTTGCGATGTGGTGATCGTCCCTGGTCCGCTAGTGCTGCCACCGCCGCCGCAACCGGCGATCGCGACGACGCCGCAAAACGCAATCGTCGCACCCACGAGAAATCGCTGCTTGCTCACCCACGCTTTTTACCCCTAAACTGTTCGCGAAAAACGCTAGGCGAGAGGTTGGTCTGGGCGGCTAGCTGCGCGAGTTGTGGCTCCTCGAAGTCGGCAGGCTCGAGCCGCACCATGTAGTCGAGTGCGACGGCGTACGCCTCGGCGTGCACGTCCACGGAACGCGTACGAATGCGCCCGGTTTGTGGATCGACGAGATCCTCGAGAGCGACCGGTTGCACGCGTCCGCCGGAGAGCGCGATCAGTGCACCGCTGCCGCCCCCAAGCAAGTAGCGCACGGCGCCGTATCCGAGCGTGCGTGTGTAATCGACGTCAAACGCGACCGGCTTCGCGCAGCGCAGTTCGTAGCCGATATCCTTGGTGAGCACGGTTGCGTCGACCCCGAGTGCCGTCAGGCGCTCGCGCACCCGGTCCCGGAGCAGCATTCCGATCGGCACGTCGGCAAGTCGCACGTGTCCGTAAGCGTCACGCGACACGTTTTCCAAGCCTTTGAGTGCGTCTTCCGAGATGCGCTCCACGATGCCCTCGGCAACGACCGCGACACCGTAGTCGCGGCCCTGCGCGCGACGCTTCACGATCGCGCCGGCGAGAATGTCGACGACGGATTCAAGGGCGAGCGTACCGTCGGGGAACTCTTCGGGAATGACCGCAAGCGTCGCACCGGCGGCATTGGCCATGCCGAGTGCAAGCGCACCCGACTTGCGTCCCATGCTGACGACGACATACCAACGCACCGTGGTGCGCGCATCTTCGAGCAGGCTCTCGATGATCTGCGCGCCGACCGAGCGCGCCGTTTCGAAGCCGAAAGTCGGCGCATTGTCGGGGAGCGGCAGATCGTTGTCGATCGTTTTTGGCACGGTTACGACGCCGATGATACCTTTGGCTTTCTCGGCGATGCGTGCCGCGCCGAACGTGGTGTCATCCCCGCCGATGCAGATCAAATAGCGAACGCCGAGCGTTTCTAACGAATGTATCGTGCGATCGAGCGTGGCAGCGTCTTTGGCGGGGTTGGTGCGCGACGTGCGCAAAAAAGAGCCGCCGCTCGATTGAATGCGCGCCGCGTCGTCGATGCTGAGCGCGGTCGTCTTTACGGGCGTGCCCGCAGCGAGGTCGCGATAGCCGTCGTAGATGCCGACGACGCGCAGACCCGCGTTGATCGCTTCGATGGTGGCGGAGGCAATGACGCCGTTGATGCCGGGGGCGGGTCCGCCGCCCACGAGAATTGCGAGAGTATCGGCCATGTGCGGAGAAGTGCACGCAGGCCATGGAGCTTTCCTATGTGGGGATCTGTTTCGATCTCTTCGGGACGTTGGTTAGCCGGCGCCCGATCGGCGGGCGTCGACGCGGCGCGTGCCGCGGGAATGGACGTCGTCTACGTGCTACGCGGACGGCCCGCGAGTTCGTGCCCGCGAGCCGATTATTACGTGGAGCGCTTCGATCAGATCGGCGTCGGCGCCGGTGCCGGCGCACCGTTCGTCATTGCGTTGCGTTGATGCTGACTGCGGTACTTTTCCATATCCGCTTTCATTTGCGCACGCTGGTCCGGCGTTAGCACGGCGTCGATTTGCTCGCGCAGTTGCTTGCGCGCGTCGGGATCGGGCGCGCTACCTTTGGGATGGGTCTGGCGATAGCTTTGCATCAGCGATTGAATCTGCGACTTTTGTTGATCGTTGAGGTTGAGATTTTCGAAACGGCGCATCATGCGATCGCCGTGTTGTTGGGATTGGGCCGGGGCACCAGGCGGTTGTTGATCCTGGGCGACGGCGGGTAGGGCAAGACTCGCGGCGATGAAGCCTGCGAGTAGGGTGGCTTGGAGCTTCATGGGCACATCCTAGGGCACGTGCGCTCGATGGTTCCTGTGAAACAAATTAGGGAGAGCTTAGACCTCGCGCCCAATCAACTCGAGCTTCGTGCCGGCTGGGTCTTCGAAGAAGACCGCGGGGTAGGTTTCCATCTCTTCGCTCAACTCGATGCTGATCGCGCCGATTCTGCCGAGCAACGCAATCAACTCGTTCAAGCGCGTATGCTCGACGCGAAAGGCAACGCGCGTGTCGTTGTTGCGATGCAGCGGATTCTCGATCAACCCGAAGAAGCGCCGTGGCTTGGTTGGATGTGCGTCCTCGAAGTACTCAACCGCGTTATAGTTTTCAAACTCGCGGTGCCACTCGCCGTCGGCGTCGACGTAGGCATAGCGTTTCTCGCTTAGGCCGATCTCGGGCATCAGCTCGTCGTAGAACGATTCGACCGCCGCAAGCGAACGCGTGCGGCAGTCGACATGATCGAAACCGTAAAATTCAGCCACGTGACGGGTTATTTCGCCGGCTTGATCGCTACGGCGTTAATCCCCGGCGATGCGTGCGCTTCGAAGCGCTTGAAGTTATCGAAGAACAACTGCGCGAGCTTGCGCGCTTGTGTGTCATAGGCGTTTTTATCGCTCCACGCATTGCGCGGGTTGAGGACCTCGGCCGGCACGTCGGGCACGCGTTTGGGAACGTGCAAACCGAAGAACGGTTCGAGCTCGAAGTCGGCCGGAATGCGACCTTCGATCGCGGCATTGACCATGGCGCGCGTGTGCGCAATCGACATGCGCTTGCCGACGCCGTACGGGCCGCCTGTCCAGCCGGTGTTGACGAGCCAGCATTCGACTTCGTGTTTGTCGATGCGCTCGCCGAGCAACTTCGCGTAGACGGTCGGATGATGCACCATGAACGGCGCGCCGAAGCACGTGGAAAAGGTTGCAGTCGGTTCGTTCACGCCGCGCTCGGTGCCGGCAACTTTGGCCGTGTAGCCGGAGAGGAAATGATACATCGCTTGATCGCGCGAGAGTTTCGAGATCGGGGGAAGCACACCGAACGCATCGGCGGTGAGCATGATGATCGTCGTCGGTTGGCCGCCCTTGCTGCCGGGCACGATGTTCGGAATGAACGAGAGCGGATAGGCCGAGCGCGTGTTCTCGGTTTTGGCATCGGAGTCGACGTCGAGCGCGCGCGTGCGATCGTCGTACACGACGTTTTCGATAACGGTCGAGAAACGATTCGTCGCAGCCCAAATCTCGGGTTCGGCGGTCGGCGAAAGGCGAATGACCTTCGCGTAGCAGCCGCCCTCGAAATTGAAGATGCCGTCGTTGGACCAGCCGTGCTCGTCATCGCCAATCAACGGGCGATGCGGATCGGATGAGAGCGTGGTCTTGCCCGTGCCCGAGAGGCCGAAGAAAATCGCGACGTCTTTGTCGGCTCGGCCTTCGTTGGCCGAGCAGTGCATCGGCAGCGTCTCGCGCAGCGGCAGGAGATAGTTCATGATGGTGAAGACCGATTTCTTGATCTCACCCGCATATTTCGAACCGCCGATCAAAATGATGCGGCGTTCGAAATTGACCAGAATGAATGTCGAGCTCGGCACGTTGTCGCGCGCCGGGTTGGCCTGGAAGAGGGCCGCATCGATGACCGTGAATTCGGGCGTGAAACCCGGCACCGGATTCTCGGGTGTGATGAAGAGATGGTGCGCGAAGAGGTTGTGCCACGCGAACTCGGTGTAGACGCGAATCGGCACGCGATACCGCTCGTCTGCACCAACATAGCAATCCAGCGCGTAGACATCGCGCTCGGAAAGGTACGTTTCGACCTTATCGAGCAATGCGTCAAAGACGCTCGCGTCGATCGGGCGGTTCGTATCGCCCCAATCGATGTGCCGTTCGCTCGAAGGTTCTTTGACGAACGCCTTGTCTTTGGGGGAACGGCCGGTGTGCGGACGGGTGTCGACAATGAACTGTCCGTCAATGCCCAGCACGCCTTCACCGCGTTTGAGTGCATGCTCGATGAGCTGCGGCGGCGTAAGGTTCTCCCACAGATTCGCGGCCTTGAGTTTCTCCGGAACAGTAAGAATGGTCGTGTCCCTCGTTGCGTTCGTTGAGCGAGAATAAGGTATGAAAAAGTGGCTTCCACTCTTCCTGGGCGGGTGCCTTGCCGCGGCCCTGGCCTCGGCCGGCCAAGCGGGGGCCGTGCTACCCTTCCACTTTGGATTCTTCCCGTCTGGGCCGCTCGACGCGATAACTGATGTCGCAGGCGTGCGGGTTTCCAACCTGACGCTGATCCAGGGCTCCGACATTCGTACAGGGGCAACGGCAATACTACCCAACGCCGACCCCTGGGTCCACAAGGTGGCAGGCGCGTCGCTTGCGTTCAACGGCAACGGCGAGATGACCGGAACCCACTGGATCGACGAAGCCGGGTACCTCGAGGAACCGGTCGTGCTGACCGACACACTCGACGTCGGGCGCGCCGATGACGGCGTGGTCGATTGGATGATTGCGCACCATCCGGAAATTGGTGTCACCGACGACGTGCCGCTGCCGGTGGTGGCGGAATGCGACGATCAACTGCTCAACGACATTCAAAAGCGCGCGGTAACGCCGAGTGACGTGCACAAGTTGCTCGACGCCGCGCAGCCCGGGCAATTCGCGCGTGGCAGCGTCGGCGCAGGCACCGGCATGAAGGCCTTCGCGTTCAAAGCCGGGATCGGCTCGGCGTCGCGCGTGTTGCCGGCGAGCGCGGGTGGTTACACGGTCGGTGTGCTGGTCAACGACAACACCGGCAGCTCGCGTCAAGCGCTAACGATCGTCGGCGTGCCCGTCGGCCAGAAGTTGAAAGACGACTATCGGCCCAAATATCCGCAACATCTTTCCGAGGCGGATCTGCACGGACGCATGGCGAGCGGCAGCATCATCATCGTCGTTGCAACCGATGCGCCGGTCGACAGCCGTCAATTGCAGGCCGTCTTGAAGCGCGCCGCGCTCGGCATGGCGCGCACCGGTTTGACCTCGGATATCGGCAGCGGTGATCTGTTCGTCGCGTTTTCGACGAGCATCGTCTTCGACCGTACCGCCGATTTCGACGTAGCCGCACCCAAGCAAATGTTCACCGAAAACGATCGTACGCTCAATGCGCTCTACAGCGCGACGGCCGAAGCGACGCAAGCCGCAATCTACGACGCGCTCTTCGAAGCGACGACGATGACCGGACGCGGCGGTTCGACGATGTACGGGCTGCCCGTCGATCGCGTGCTCGAGATGTTGCGGAGCGCCGGCGCGATTTCGCAATGAGCTACATCGAGACCGAGCGGCTGCTTCTGCGCACGTGGATGCCTTCGGATGTTGTGCCGCTGGGCGCGATGTACGGCGATGCGGAAACGATGCAGTACATTCTGTCGGGAACCAAGACCCTCGAGCAGACGCGCGAGGCGATCGCGAAGATGGTCGAGGCCGATGAGCGCGACGGATGTGCGCTGTGGCCGGTCGTGCTCAAAGAAAATTCGGAGTTGATCGGGAGCTGCGGCTTGATGAAAACCGACCGGCCCGGCGAGTTAGAACTCGGCTTCATGTTTGCTCCGGCGGCGCGGGGACATGGTTATGCGATCGAAGCGGCGCGCGCGGTGATGGATTTCGCCTTCAGCCGGCCCGACGTGCGCAGCGTGATCGCGCTGATCGATCCACTCAATGCCCGTTCGATCGCGCTCATCTACAAGCTTGGCATGCACTTCGACCGCCTGGTGCGTATGAAGCGTGGGAACCGCGGCGCCGATGTGCTACGGTATAGGCGCGATGGCTAAGAAGAAGCGCCGCAAGATGAAGCTCGTCCCGCGCCTTGGACCGCCGACCAACTTACGGCCGGCGGGCGCGCACGAAGCGCTCACGCGGTATAACCGCAAGCGCAAGAAAAAAGAGCTCCGCGAAGAGCTCTCACACGAAGTCGATCTCAACGTCGACTAGGCGCGCATTGCGAGCATCGCCACTTTCATCGCGGCGAGCGGCGTTTGCTTCACTTCAAAATCGATCAGTGCCTGACCGATTTTGTCGGCCAGCCGGTTGGTGACAAACCACGGCGGTTTGGGGAGCAACGTCGCTCCGTACCCGGCGACGCTGCGCGGGAAGGGTGCAAACGGCGCCCACACGACGCTTTTCTGCGCCCGATCGAAAAGGTAGCTGTTGTGCACGACGCCGATGCCGCTGCGCACATCGTCGATCGTGTGACCGGGATAGGCGCCCCAGGTCGTCTCGGTGAGCAAGAATCCGACGCCCGTCCACGCATTGACCGCGACGCACCCGTAGCGCAAACCCGCGATCGCAGCATCGACGTCCGTCGCAAACGCGCGCATCGTCGTTGGATGCACGATGATGTTTGCACCGAGCGTGCCCCAGAGGCGATCGTTCGCAAAGGCGACTGCGTCGCGTAAGAACGGTTCGGTGTCGCCGGGAAGCGCGGTGATTGCAAGCACGCTGGCAAACGCCTCGATTGAAAAATTGGTATCGTCGCTGCCGGCGTCGACACGCACGACGGTGTTCTGCCCGAAGCGTTGCGATTCGTGACCCGCAGCGAGCCGCGCAATGCGGTCCTCGGCGCCGGGATAATACGCCGGCCGATCGAGCACGTCGCGCATCACTGCTTCGATCTGCGCGATCAGCTTTGGCGTGCCGTCCCAATCCTGCGGAAGGACGACAACCTGCGCGGCGATGCAGTTGAAACCGCCGTTGTGGAGCTTCTGTGTGACGATCTGCTCGGCTTGGAAGCGAAAATCCGCGTCGCTCCACGGTCCCGGCACCACAATCGTCGGGCTGACGTTGCCGAGCTCGGCCGTGATCGGTTTGGTCACGTGCTGGTCGCGGACGATCGCATTGAACGTGCGGTCGCTGCCGGTGATGTGAATCTCATCGACCAGCGGATGTTCGGTCAGCAGCTTGCCGACCTCGGCTCCGCCATATGCAAAGCGTAGAAACCCGCCGTCGACCAGCGGTTTGAGTGCATCTTCCAGGATCGGGCCAAGGTATTGATTCACCGGATTCATCTTGAGGATACACACAGCACCATCGGCGAGCAGTTTGTAGAGCACATCCAGCGGCGCGATCGCGGCGATGTTGCCGGCGCCGAGCACGAGTGCGACGCGTGGCTGCGGCGCGGACTGCTTGTACCACACGGCCATCGTCGATGCGAGCGTATCGCGCGTGACTCCGGGCTGCATCCAGACCTGCGCGCGCACGCCCGAGAGCAGCAACCGGTCGTAGAAGCCATTGGGAAAGACGTCCACGGTGAGCTGGCCGTCGGCGCGTTCGTGGACACGCGACGTCGCGATTTGTGGCGTGCCGTCGTGCGCCAGGTCGCGCAACGTGCGGATGTAGCGGTTGAGCGCATACAGCAATGCCCACGGTCCGCTGATCCACTCTTCCCCGGCCAGCGGCGTGCCGGCGACACCCTTGGCTTGCGCGCCGGCGTGCGCCCAGCGCGCAGCCTGTCCATAGACCGTGTCGCGCACTTGTTCGAGCAAATCCGCTTTCGCCGCTGTGCGCAACGCGATCCAACGCTTCGCGCCCTCGCGCAATTCGATCAGCGATTGCTCGATCTCACTTGGCGTCGCGGGCGCGGGCGTTGCAAGGGTGGTCATTAGTTAGAGTTGACCATCCACTGTATTCCGAATTTGTCGACGAGCTGTCCGAATCGGCCGCCCCAAAATGCGGGCGCGAGCGGCATTTCAACGGTACCGCCTTCGGCAAGCGCGTTGAAGACGCGATCGCCTTCTGCCGCGTCCTCGGTTGCGACACAGAGCGCGAGGTCGTCCTCGCCGTGTGGCGGCGTGCCGGGTCGCCCGTCGGAGGCCATGAATTTCAGGTCGCCGGCAATAAACGTTGCGTGCATGATCTTGTTTGCCCATGACGCATCGCCTTGATGTTCCGGCGGTGCGTCCGACATACGTGAGAGGCCTTCGATCTTTCCGTTGAAGGCCTTCACGTAGAAGTTGAGCGCCTCTTCGCAGGTCCCGTGAAAGAAGATGTACGGCTCGAGCCTCACGCTGGTCTCCTCCGCAGATAGGGGATGGAGGCCTTGGCGATTGGGTCCCGCGTGACCTAGTGCGTGCTGACTGGGATTTGAATGTTCGTCGAGCCGCCGTCGTTGCGGTAGGCGTATAGGGTAAGTTGCTGGAGCGGCTGCGCTGGGCCCAGCCCAAATCTCCCCGCCTGAAACGTGCCTTGCCACTTGCCCGGCGCAACCTGCACGAGCGAGAGCGCCGTCGTGGATGTTCCGATTTGCAGGCGCGTCACGTTGCTCGTTGTGATCGCATCGACGGCGACGAGCGTTGCAGCATCCATTACCGTCGGTGACAATCGCGCATAATAAATCTGAACCGGATCTTGCGCTTGCGCGAAGTTGTTTTGTGGCGCCGCTCCGTATTCGAAAACGTTTGAGTTGGCGAAGGCATATGGCGTCGCCAGCGGCTCCGGCGTCGGCGCAGGAAGCGGCGTGTTCAGGACCGCCGGCGGCCCTTGCAGCGGCGAGGCCGAACCCGTGGCGCGCGGTGTTGGCATCGCAAGATCGGGCGGTATCGTCGGCAGCGGTCGCGCGGTGGGAATGCCCATCGTCGAACCCGGTGGCGGCGTTGGTTCGCCGTCGCGAATGATGTGCGGCGTCACGATGATGACCAGCTCGTTACTGGTGTTGTTCGTATTGTTGTTCTTGAAGAGGCCGCCGATGATCGGAATGTTGCCGAGGATGGGTAAGCTGCTAATCGTGCGCGTGTCCTCTTCTTGAATGAGGCCGCCGATGATCAGCGTCTGATTGTCGTGCAGCGAGACCGTGGTTTGCGCGTTGCGCGTCGAGATTTCCGGTACGCCGTTGGGATCACCGGAAAGACTGTTAACGGTGGGATGCACCGTAACCATGATTTTTCCGTCGGCCGTCACGATCGGTGTGATATCGAGCGTCACGCCGGTGTTGAACGATTGCAGTTGCGTCGTGACTGTCGTACCGACGCCGCCGCCGCTGGTGGTGAGGATCGAGAGCGTGTCGCCCGCTTGGAACGTCGCATCATGGCCCGAAAGTGTGACGATGCGCGGATCGGCGAGCACCCGTCCATTCCCGTGTTGCACGAGCAGATTGAGTTGGGCGGTAAGCTGCAGCGGTGTGCGCGTGATCGGCTGAATTTTGCCGAGCCGGCCGGGATTGCCGAACGGATCGGGCGTGGGTTGGATCTCCTCGAACGTGGTGCTCAGCACCGCTTGCGGCAGCTCGAGTCCGACATTCTTCGCCACGCTGCCGTCAATTTCGAGCACCTCGGTGTCGAGCTCGACGAGCGGCGGCGTGACGTCGAGTTTGGCGATGAGGTCCTTCGCCAAGTGAATGCTGCTGGGATCTCCCGTTAAGATGAGCTCGGTGGTGTTTGGCATGACCGTGACATGCAGGCCTGAGGCCATTTGGCCGAGCGCTTGGGTGACCGCCGTGGCAATGTCTTGCGCGGTCGTCGATGGTGCGCCGCCGCTGCCGGGGATCGCAGATTTGATTTGCACGACCTCGATATTGCCGCTGCTCATCGCCGCGCCGCCAGACGCGCCGAAGCCACCGGGAGCGCCGTTTTGCTTGCCGTCGAGTTGGTCGATCGCATCGCTGATCCGCTGTTGTTCCTGCGCCGAGCCGCGCACGGATATTGCGTTGAGATCGGTATCGGTAACTACGACCGCATCGGGATAGGTTTTTTGCACGAGACTCGCAACCGACGCGGCGTCGACGCTCTTGAGATGATAGACCTGCGTGATGCTCGCACCGACGGGTGGGACGTCGAGTTGCGCGACCAGGGCCTTCGCCGCGGTCACCGACGGCTGATCGCCGGTGATGAGCAGCGATGAACCGCTAACGCTAATGCGCACGTGGGGCACGTTGCGCTCAACGGCGCGCGCAAGCGCAGTCGGTCTCGCCTGTTTGACATCGACGGTTTCGACCGGTTCGGGTGGGGGCGAGGGCGATACCATCGGCGCCGCGTCGAGGCTCGTAATGAGCGCTTTGATCTGCGTCGAGTCGAGGGGTTTTGCTTTAAGCAAGACGCTGTTCTTCGACGCGACGGTAATCGACGAGTTGGGAAAGAGTGGCGCGACCTTGTGCACGAGCGCATCGGGTTTGATCGTGCGGAGCTGCACGACTTCGAGCGCCGGCTGGTTGGGATTGCGCACGTCGAGACCTTGGACGATCGTGCGCACTTGCTCGACGTCGCCCGGCGGACCCACGACGACGACCGCGTTCGCCGAAGGATCGGTGCGAACGCTTACGTGCGGGAAGAGTTGACGGATTATTGCTGCTGCCTGATCGACGCGCATGACCTGCACTTGAATGACCGCAGGGATTGGCGATGGCGAGGGTGTCGGTGTGGGGCGTGCTCCGGCGGCGCCGGCGGGTGCGATGCCGACCAGCGAGGTGATGACCAACAGCGCAACTAGTGCGCAGCGGAAGAAGAATGCCGGAGAAACCATCATTGATGAATGTGCGCAGCGCACATCTTAGCGTGAATCATGCACGCTGATATCATGCGCGGTCAACCCCTTGAACTTTATGATTTCATGCGAGATTATGTGACGAATTGCGCGTCGCAAAAGTCAGCGACGTAGCAAGAAATCACTACAAGATGTACGCGCTTAGTGAATTGTTACTAGGCGTCTCATCGCACGCATAGTCAAGAATGGTGGATGGAATTGTTACACACAGCTGGGGACGTCCCCGAAGTCCCTCCCGTGGCCGAACCCGTTAAGGACACCCCGGGTGGCCTCCCGATGCTTCCGTTGGGTACATAGTACAAAAGGACTAAAAGAGTTCGAAAGTCACAGCCGAAAGGGGAGCGGACGTTTGCATTGGCACACGTTTCATCGCCGAAGGAGTTTTGCGTTGTCGGGACCAGCGCTTCTACCTGAGCCTAGTTTAGGCGAGCTTTACGCCAACGGGCGGTTTACCGACTGCCTTTCGGCAACAGAAGGCGCCGCCGCAGACGCGTTGCTGCGCGCCCGCGCGCACATACGCCTGCGCCATTTTCGCGAAGCCCTGGGCGAGCTTGCTACGGCGATCGCCGATTCGGGCGACGCGAGGGCCACCGGACTTGCGCTGCGACTGCAGTGCGCCGCCGCGCTCATGGAGTGGACCGAGGTGGCGATGCTCGACGAGGAGCTGCGCTCGCTGCGGGACGTGAGCGACGCCGGACGCGCAGAGATCGCGATTGCCCGCGCCTCGGCGGCCTTTCACCGGGGCGATGCGGCCGAGATGCGGAGCATACTTCTTGCGATGAACGCGCAGATTGCTCCGCGATTCATCGCGTGGCAGCAGTATCTGCTCAGCTTGGCGGCGTCGCTGCAGCGCCGCTATAGCGAACAGGCGCGGGTGCTCGAGCACCTGGTGCGCTTCATCGAGGAGACCCCCGCGGCAATGGAGGTCGCGCTCCTTGCAAACGCCGCGCAGACCCTCGCGGACTTGGCGCGCGAGGTGTTTTCGGCCCATACGTTCGAGTTTGCCGTTCGTCTCGCGGAACGGATCGCGTGGACGCCGGACCTCGCGGTGCAGAACTTCCTGACGCGGCGGTCGATCGCGTGGGCCTACGCCCTTCGTGGTTCGCACCGCAAGGCCCAGCGGATGATGCACGCGCTCGTGGACTCAGCGCCATCGCCGCAGTGGCGCGCCACGATTTACGGTGAACTCGCCTATCTTGTGCGTATCGGCGGTTCGAGCGAGGCTGCCGATGCGCTGCTCGAACATGCAACGGAAAATGCGCTCGCGATCTCGTGGGAATCGAGCAACGAAGAGCGCGTGGGTCTGCTCAGCCTCATCGAGTTGACCGCCGAGCGTGACGTGGCCGCATCCCTCGCGTTGCTGGATCGCTACGACGCGATCGGCTCGCCGATCTCCAGCGGATTGTCTCTTGCCCACGACAATCGCCTGGAAGCGACCGAATCGCACGCACGCGCGGTAGCGCTCGCTGCATCGGGAAGCAAGCGCGAAGCGTACGAACTGCTCGAACGGTCGTTCTTGATGTTCAAAGGCGCAAGTTACAGCTGGCGCGCGTCGGCCTCCGCGCTGCGCCTTCATAGCCTCACGGGTGATCGCGCCTGGCTACGGCGCGCAGGAGAGGTGATCGCGGATTTTCCCGACTGTGCATTTGCGGTCGAGATTCGGCGTCGCGAGAGCGGATCGTCCGATCCGCGTCTCGCTGCACTTACATCGACGCAACGCCGCGCGTTCAAGCTCGTCTGCGAAGGATTGTCCGACGCAGAGATTGCCGACGCAATGGAGATCACGATCAACACAGCACGCAATCACGTTGCGGCGGTGCGCCAGCGCTTCGGCGCGCACTCGCGATCGCAAGTTGCGGCCATTGCGCGTTCATCGGGAATTTTCGTGTAGTTAGTTCTAACTACAGCAAAGATAGTTAAATTTGAATCTGTAACTCGCGCGATAACTTCGTGCGAGAATGATTGGCAGTATGCCATTCTGCTCGCAGAGGAAGCTTCATATGCGTCGCATCAACGCGTTGGTTCTGACCGTAGTGTTCTCATTGCAAACGAGTGCATCAGCTGCGGTGCCGGGCCAAATGCACGGCCCAAACGTGCAACCGCTGTTGTCGGCGATCGAGAACACCTTCGTGTTCGCGCTGATCACCGGTCAGATGTCGCGCTATGAAGCGATGCGCGCCCGGCGTCTGGAGGCTGACGGACAATCGCTGCGCGACCGACGACGGAGCAGATGAAGTTCGGCGGGTACCGTAAAGGAACTGCGATCTATCGTGAATGCGTGGCACACCAATTCTACCGAAGGCCCGCGCTAATACGCAGCTCCTGGTAGCGCACCAAGTCCAATGCGCGCGAGCGGGTGACAAGGACGAACGTGATCTGCCCGAACGTAGGCCGGTCAAGCGCGACCGATGACCTGCCCGGGCCTAACGCCATCTCCATCGCCAAGGCCGACACCGACGCCAACACCCGTGCCGACACCGACGCCGACGCCTGTGCCGACACCGACGCCGACTCCGACACCGACGCCGATCCCGACACCAACGCCGACACCGGTTCCAACACCGACGCCTACACCGGTTCCGACGCCGACGCTAATTCCGGTTACGCCGACGCCTGCGCCGACGGCGACACCTGGGTGGCTGCTTCCATCGACGTCGACCGGCATCAATCCTTGGTGGACGTACGAAGAGAAATCGCTGGCGGGCATCGGTAAGGCGATGCTCAACGTCGTAGACGGCAATTTACTGGTACAGGCGGCCGACGTGGACCTTCACGAGCGCGGTCTCGATCTCGCATTTCGCCGCACCTACAACAGGCAGAGCAAACACGACACGGCTGGAAGCGATGGATCGACGCCAAGAGTGTTCGGTAATGGCTGGACGAATACGTTTGATGCAGACATGGGCTACAGCGTATCAAAAAACCGCTGAGCGTCTACGACATCGACGGCGCGAGCTACGATTACACGAGCGAAAACGGCGTTTGGACACCGCAGCCGGGCGAGCAAGGGACGACGCTAGCTGGGGACGGTGGCAATGGCATCTATCGGACCAAAAAGACGGGCACAATCTACTATTTCTGGAGGCCGAGTACTGTATGCCTGGTGGAGCACCGAATTACGTCGGCTACATGGGCCGCTTGTTCATGATCTACGGCCGCAATCACAACAACAGCATAACATTCACTTACTCCTGGGCGAACGGCAACTCTAGTAGCGCTCAGAACGTATCGCAGATCGTTGCCCAGCACAGCGATGGGCAGACGATGACGATGAGCTTCGGACTCGTGAACGGCCACGATGAAATGATGACGCTACGCCACCTGATGTGGCGATGTACACTATGCCAACGAGAAAGGGTGACTCGATATTTTTTTTCGTCTTGTTAATATTACGATAACTTAACTGCTTGAAGCGTACATCTACAATGCTGTAACGTATGCGATGGCTGTTTCCGCATTACCGCGCTACACAATTAACTATAATTCATGTGTCGTTTCGCTTTCCTTCCAATCCGATATCGACATCGTTCTCTTTTCATATTCTGGCAACGCGCTGGTTCAATGGATTATTCCTGGCGCTGTAAACTTTACAACACAGGATTGCTAAGTCCAACCTTCAGCCGGCCGATACGCACGGGTAAGGGCTGAATACCTAACATTTGGGCGATTACGGCAAACGATACTCCCGGCGGACTTCCCTTAACGGCAAACGATTTTTAACTCCCGGCTGGACTTCCAAGGCTTCGGGCGCATCAACGACACGCAAGAATGGCTGTCAGCGCGTGTGCGCTTGTTACAACTGCGGTTTGGGACGCACAGAGTAACTTAACATGGTCAAACGACGTTGACGCAAACCAGGCGGACTTCACCTAGGATGTCAACGGGAACACACTTTCAGTTCAGCAGCTGACGGTGCAAACGAGCACGGCGCGGCTCTTTGACATCGTTGTTTACATATGACGCGTACAACAATCTCGTCACTTATTGCGATCTCAACTACGTGTGCAGCACGGCACCTCGAGCTGCTCGCGTCTTCGAGTACCGCGTACTACATCTACACTCCAACTTCAGCGGAGCCATTCGTTGAGATGACTAGGACGTGGGACGCACTCGTATATTCCCGCACGTTTACGTACGACATTTACGTCGAGCTCACCAATGCTCAAGGTGCATCGATAACACATCTTGATGGCACCTCGCGCCAGCAGGCTCGGGCTTTTACCTAGATCCCTTCGACGACTCCTACGTACAGTAATGGTGCAGAATGGAGCGGCATATACGCAATCCAACCGTCACTTCCCACTCTCACGAGCGCGTGGTTTGCGCGCTTAAGTCGTGGAACAATGAGGATCATTTATTAAGACGAAACGCTTTATCAGCACGCGAACGGCTGGGTATCGACGTCTATCTACGATGCTGACGGCGATACCATAGCGCATACAGCGTTTAAACGAGCAAATCTAACGGCGTCGCCGCTACCGGAAACCACCGCGAAATTCTACGATGGCGCGGACCGTCTCGTTGAGGTGAAGCAACGCAGGATACGAATTATGACACCTACACAAACCTCTGGATCACACGATATCTGTATGATTTAACGGGCTCTCCGACGCTCAGCTTCAATGGCGGTGTCGACTATTCGGCTTATGGCAACCTCTATAAGACCCAGGAACTCTTGCCGCCGGGTAGCGGTCTCGTCACCCAAAATAGCACTTCGCCGCTGTCGGTTGCGAACACGGTTTATCAGGACCTCAAAGGCACGGCATTAGACGGACTGGATCGCCTATCCATAACTTCGCGATGATAGACTCAAATGGCGGGACCGCTGATTCGGTGTCGACCGAAACGATCACATACGACAGTACCAACGAATACGGCACGTTCTCGGGCCATGTAGTTTCCGATTGCAATGCGGTCTCTCAGTGCAAATACCCGGGTACGATTCGATCAATCGCCAGAACGCCATAGGGTTTTGGACTCACTCTCGCCTGCGCGCACGACCTCGTTTGATCCAGACGGTCACATTGCGGGTGTCACGTCGGCAGCGTACGGCACCGAATCGTACACGTACGATGCCAACGGGAACAAACTCACCGAGCAGGAGGCGAGCGGTGGAACTGTCACCTCGCCGGCGACCTTCTCGCACGTGTATTATGCTGATGGTAAGCTAGCGCAGGTGAACGTGACGTCCAGCGGCTTGAGTCAAACGGCTCTCTTCGCGTACTCGTATCGCGTTGATGGGCTAGTCCAGACGCAAACCATCAACGTTGCCGCACAATCGAATGTCGGCAGCACATCTGTCGGTTTCACGTATTACTATGGTTCCTCCGAACATGCGGACGGAGAGGGAGGCCGCGGCAAATCGAACCGACAAGCTGGCAGTATGACGGCTACGGCCACCTCGCGCAAACAAACTATCCAGCCTGCACAAGCTGCAACAGTGAAAATACTTCGGGTCGCCTATCCACAGTACGATGCGCAGGATCAGATTCTCGAAGCGGGAGTCATGTCTGCGGGAAATAGTTACTACTCGGGTACGCATATACCGCTCGTGGCGAATTCACTGCGGCAAGCCCAAACACAACGTTCACGCAAACCTTATTTGCAAACGGCGTCCAGGCACCGAACTACACGGCGGCGTATGCAAATACAACTGGAGATTCCATGTCGGATACATGGGACTGGCGCAGCGGCGCAATAGTATCGAAAGCCAATAACACGGTCACTACCACAGACGGGATGCAGAATACGAACTCGGCTACGTCCACGTTCAGCTACGATGCCACGGGCAGATTGCTAACGGACGCGCGTACCTCGACGGCTTTGGGAGCGCAGAGCGATACGCTGTCGCGCAGCTACGATGATGAGAACCACACGGTCGTAAGCAGCGACAATGACACCTCGACGTCCGAAGCGCCCACATTTAACCTTGGTTCGATAACGGCGTATAACTGGGGCCCTACCGGTCATCCAATCCAAATTGGATCCGCGACTGGCACCGCGTCGTCTATCCCGAGCCTTTCATCCGTACAATACGACACGCTTCATTGGGATGGCGACCAGCTCGTCTTCGTGACGAACGCATCGGGACAGGTCGACGACATTAAGATCGGCACGAGCGGTGACATTACGCCCTTAGATCAGGGTTTCACCGGCCTGACATTCTGGGACTGCGGCCCTGCCAACCCTACGACTGGTAGTACCATTGCTTTTTGTCATAACGCGATCGGCACATCCGGTGTCGTAACAACGGCGGGCACACCGTCCTGTGGCGGCACATGGCTGCTGCCTAGCGGCGCCACGTTCACGATGCCGGGGCCATCCTTCCTGTTTACATCGTCTGCATACACACCTTTGCAAGCTGGGGGCGGCCAACGCAACCTGACACGCTACAGAGTTGGGATCGGTCAAGGCGCGTTGCTCGGCATGAGCCGTGGTGACGGATTTACCGACGGACTCAACACAATTCAGGGCGTTCGCACCTATGATTCCAATGCGGGAACGTGGACAACGCCCGACGTGTACGCCGGCGATGTTCACGACCCTGCGTCGCAAAAATCATATATGTGGAACAACAACAACCCCATTACATATAGCGATCCTACCGGTTTTTCGGCGGTACCCGATGTAGACTATATGGCGCCGCCGGATACGGGACCGCCGGATACGAATGGAAACGCGAACGCCGCGACGGCAAAAGGCGGCGTTGTTGCCGACGTGAACGGCCAACCTGCAAAAATTGCGGCGTCACCGCAGGGGTCAAGCGATGCGACTGTACAGCGCGGAACACTTCGGGCAATTGGAGCGAATGCCGTTGATGTTGCACTGCAGCAGGCAAAGGGAGAGCTAACGGCGAAAACTTTAAGCAATGTACTTCACTTGATGGAAGACGCCGAAGGTGCAAGCAATATTCATAACGTGCCGCTTGCCATTGCCGGATCAATTCTAGAATAGGGCACAACAGCATGGGGAACAGCATAAGGTCACAATGACCGCTGCCGGATTCTGTATAACGGAGAACTGCGGCCATACCCCTCTTTCGCCAATGTAGTATTTGCTGCTTGATGCACAAAAGCGCTGCTGCATGTGACGGTGCATTCGGCGCTAGGCATTTTGACGGTTTACACAGCTTCCCGTCTTGCATCGGCCAGTATGACCGACGCGGCGGATCCCACCATCTGGTGCACAAGAGCATGTTGAAATTTCTGCGTGGTTCCATCCTTGCTGTCATCGGGGCCTTGACGGTTTCGCTGTGGGGGTGCTTGCCGGGGGGGGCATCACCCCACCTTCCGCTGGGGACGTTCGGCGGTGGAGGGCCAGGTTTTCTGGCGGTGCTGGACGTGAAGAGCAACATCCTTACGCTAACAATTTGGCACCAAAAGATCGTAGATGGCCCGGTGTTAGAGAACTCGTATTCTTTGAAGAACGTGGGCGCTGATGCATACAAAATATCGCAGCAAGCGGAGGACTGTGGAGGGGCGAGCGTGGTCGCAACCAGCGGTGGCTGGATCACAGTGAAATACGGTGGCCTCGCGATTAAGTTCTCGCCAATCGAAAAGAGTTGGGTAGAGGAGGGCGTGCAGCAGCTAAAGCACTCCCAGCAGTATGCATTGCACGGGAAATCCGTTGAGCAATCGGAGTATTCGTCCATTGTACCGCGTTGCGCGAAGTGAAGGCTCCGCATAACGGGACCTTGTCGAGGGCCAGGTTTGGGTCGCGGCGTATAAAATGCTGGTGCTCCCTGCGTTTGGCAATTCTCACGACCTCCAAGATATCGAGGAACGGCTCGAGCAGTCGCCCGATGATATCGGGTTGCTGTTCTCGCGTGCTTGCGTGCTCGATATGCTCGGGCGCAGCAATTCGGCGCGCGATGCCTATATCGAGGTTATCAAGCGCGACGGCGCGCATTTAGGCGCGCTCACGAATCTCGGCACGCTGCTCTTTAACGCCGGCTATCGCAGCGCGGCGCGCCTGACGTATCAAGAGGCGCTCAAGCATCATCCCGACGACGTGCCTTCGCTGATCAACTTCGGCAATGCGCTGCTCGAGGCACAGCGAGCTCGACGCGGCACGACAAGTCTACGAGCGCGCGATCGCGCGCGACGCGAACTCGGCGCAGGCGCATCAGGGGCTCAGCCACGTGCTCGAACGTATGGGGCTGGAAGAAGAAGCAGATCGTCATCGGCAGCTTGGCTTTATGGTGATGCCGGTCGTGGTGAAAGCATTCCGCGGCGAAGGGTTGCCGGTGTCGCTACTGCTGCTCTCGTCGGCATTTCGCGGGAACGTTCCGGTCGAAGTTCCGCTCGATGACAACACGTTCATGACGATCAAGCTGTTCACCGACTACTACGAATCCGATTTGCCGCTGCCGCCGCACGATGTGATCTTCAATAGCATCGGCGATGCGGATCTGTGCCGGTCGTCCCTCGAGGCCGCGGTGCGCCTGCTGGACGAGAACAACGCAACCGCAATCAACCCGCCCTCGGCGGTATTGAGCACGGGGCGCGTCGCGATGACACAGCGTTTGCGCGGCATCGATGGTTTGATCGTCCCACGCGTCGAGGAAATCGCACGTGAAGACCTTGGGCGCATCGAGCGCTTTCCGGTATTGTTGCGGCCGCCCGGTTATCACACCGGCGAATTTTTCGAGCTGGTGCGCGATCGCGACGAACTCGCGCACATCGCCGCGACGCTTCCCGGCGATACGTTGCTCGCAATCGAGCTGCTCGACGCGCGCGGCGCCGACGGCCACTATCGCAAATACCGCGTGCTCTCGATCGGCGGCGTGCTGTATCCGGTTCATCTCGCGCGCTCGACGCACTGGAAGGTGCACTACTTCTCGGCGGATCAGGTGCGCACGCCCGACGCCATCGCGGAAGAAGAAGCGTTTCTTACCGATATGCGCACTGCAATCGGCGACCGTGCGATGCGCGCGATCGAAGCAGCCGCGCAGCGGATCGGGCTCGACTACTTCGGCATCGATTTTGCGCTCGACCGCGACGGCAACGCGCTGCTCTTTGAAGCCAACGCCACGATGCGCGCGGTGATTCCGCTCGAGAAAGAACAGGCCGAGGCGCGCCGGCGCGCAACGATCGCTGCAAACAAGGCGCTACGCGACCTCGTGCTGCGGGTTGCGGCGGCTAACGAATCAGTTTGAGGTGGCCGGTCGCGTAGATGCGAACCTGCGAGTCGAAGCGGTGGTTCTTGCCGTCGATACCCTTCACGTGCGAACGCACGGCGTAATCGACGCTCCCGTCAACGTGGTTGGGCGACATCCCGATAAAGTGCATCAGCGGATGCCCGTTACGCAGTTCGACGCGATCGTGCCGCACCAGGAAGTGGGCGATGCGCTCCTGGACCTCGGGCGTTGGCGAGGCCGGAGCGGCCTTCGGCGCCGCTTTCTCCTTGAACCAGGTCATGAGATGTGGTTCCTCCCGGGAGCTGCTAGCTAAGCCAAGCTGCCAGGCCTTCCCTTCTCTACTAGCGTTAAGACGCGGTCAGACCAGGCCGATCTTAACCGTCCGGACACCACAAGCAAGCTGGCGCCTGAAATAATGGGTAGGTGAGCACTTGGTTTTCAAAACAGTCCAATCCGCCGGCTAAAAGCCCGCCACCGCCCGCGCATCCGTCGCACCATCTCGAGCACGCGATCGGGAATCTGCTGTGCCAGCACGGGCGGCTCTTGCAGCGCACCGGACGGCACTTGATGCACTTCTCGGAAGGTACCCGTCATCCCGACGGGAGCATCGATTACATCGTGCGCACACGCATCCATACCATCAACGGCATGGAGCGCAACTTTGAATCGCACGTCCGCGTCTTCGCGGATCGCCGTATCCGGCTGATCCGCTAAACAAACGGCTAGCTGATCAGCTCGCGCTCCACCATGATGTTGCGCGGGTCGATCAGGTGTTTCTGCAGCCCAAGTTTGTCAGCCGGCACGCCGAGCGCAAACGCCACGAGCTGCGGCAAATGGAAGGTCGGCAGATCGGTGCGGCCCCAACGCGCGGCGGCATCTTGCTGATACCCATCGAGCGCGAGGTGGCACAGCGGACACGGCGTGATCACCGCTTCGGCCCCGTGATCCTTGGCCATGCGCATGTTTTGCCCGACCATGTCGGTTGCGACATTTTCTTTCTCGAGCTGAATGTGGAAGCCGCAGCAACGCGTCTTGCCCGCGTAGTCGACCGGCTCGCCGCCGATCGCCGCGATGACGTCCTCGAGCGAGTGCGGATTGCGCGCCGATTCCCAACCGTTGACGTTCTCCGGACGGATGATGTGGCAGCCGTAGAACGGCGCGACCTTCAAACCGTTGAGCGGACGCACGACCATCTTACGCAGATTGTCCAGGCCAATGTCGTCGATCAAGCAGCCACAGCAAGTGGCGCACGGTGACGTTGCCGGAATACTTCGCGCCGAACTTGCCGAGGATGGCGTTGGCGTGATCCATCTGCTCTTCGCTCTCGAGCAGTTCTTTGTTTGCCGCGCGCATGTGGCCGGTGCAGGTCGAGCAGATCGTGATCACGTCGTCGAGGCCGAGCGCTTCGGCCTGCGCGTAGGTACGCGCGTTGAGCACGCGCGCCACGTCGCGGTTGACGTCGTTCACGACCGAGGCGCCGCAGCACGAAGCCGCGGTCAGTTCGATCAGCTCGATGCCGAGCTTCTCGGCGAGCAGCATCGTCGAGTTGAAAAGTTCCTTGCACGATTCTTTGGCGACGCAGCCGGGGAAGAAGCCGTAGCGCTTGCTGTCCGCGCGAATGCGTGTGCTTGTGCGAGTCGAGGGCCTGATCTTCGGGCAATAGGGTAGCAGACATTATGAAACCGGGACCTCCAGCGACTCGAAAATGGTGCGGACTTCGTCGACCTTCGGAATCGGCTTGATCGAGGGAAGTCCAAGCATGGGTGCAGTTCCGCCGGCCGCCATTTCAAATGGCGTCAGCTTGCCGCGCGACATCATACGAAGGGCGAGCGGCAGAACTTTGATCTGCGCGACGACGTTGAAGCGTCCGACCGTGCCGAGAACGACCTCGGTCTCGGCCAACATGCCCGTCTCTTTGATCGTCTTCGATACGGTCAGCGCGTGGCGCGGACCGCGCTCGTTCATCATGACCTTGTCACTGATTGCGGCGCGCTTGACGTCGATGATGCGGTCGTTCGGATCGACGTGCTTGGGACAGTACGAACACGCATAGCAGTGTGCGCACAACCAAAGGTAGTCTTCCGAGATCTGCGCGATGCGCTCGTAGCGCTTGTCGTCGCGAACGTCTTCGATGAAGCGATACGCGTACGCAATCGCAGCCGGACCGGCGAACGCCGGATCGACGCTGACCACCGGGCAGAGCGCGTAGCACGTCGCGCACATCACGCAGTTCGCGACGTCGACAAGCTTCTTCATGTCGTCGGGCGAGACGCGGCGCTCGGTTCGGGTGATCCGAGTCCTTGTCCTTCGGCTGCAGGTACGGCTTCAGGCGCGCGTACTTGTCCCAGAACGGGTCCATGTGCACGACCATGTCTTTCATCGGCTGGAAGTTCGGCATCGGATCGACCGAAATCGAGCCGTCCGCTTTGATGACGTCCTTGCAGTTGGTCTTGCAGGCGAGCCCGGTGATGCCGTTGATGTTCATCGAGCACGAGCCGCAGATCGCCGAACGGCACGAACGGCGGAAGCTGATCGACCCGTCGATCTCGGCCTTCGCGGTCTCGAGCGCGTCGAGCACGGTCGTCGTTCTCGGGAACCTCGACCTCGACGAGGTCGCGGTGCGGCACGGTGTCGACGGCTTCGTCGAAACGGAAGAGATCGAGTTTGATTTTGGCCACGATTAGTATGCTCTCACTTCCGGTGCGAAGTCGGTGATCGTCACGCCGCGCGAGTAGTCAAGCCGCGGCGAGCCGTCGGCTTGGCGCCACGCCAGCGTGTGTTTGAGCCAGTTGGCGTCGTCGCGTTCGGGATAGTCGGTGCGGGCTTGCGCGCCGCGCGACTCCGTGCGCTGGAGCGCGCCCTTGGCGAGCGCGTAGGCCACGTCGATCAAGAAGTCGGTTTCGAACGTCGAGACCAGATCGGTGTTGAACGTCTTGGACTTGTCCATCACGTAGACGCCCGCGTCGAACTCCTTGCGCACCTTATCGAGATCTTGCACGGCCTTGGATAAGCCGTTGGCATCGCGGAAGATGAAGGCGTTCTCGCTCATCGTTTCGTTCATCGCGTGGCGCAGTTTTGGCGCGCGCGTACCGCCGCTGCTGCCGAGCAGCTTGGCGACGCGATCCTGCTCTTGCTTGAGCGTCTTATCGCTCTGCTCGATGTTCCCGACGTTCTTGATGTAGTCGACGGCGTGTTTGGCCGAACGTGCGCCGAAGACAATCGTCTCGAGCAGCGAGTTGCCGCCCAAACGGTTCGCACCGTGCACGGAAACGCACGCGCATTCGCCGGCCGCGTACACGCCGGGCACGCGCGTCGCACCGAACTTATCGGTCTCGATGCCGCCCATCGTGTAGTGCGCGCCGGGCAGAATCGGAATCGGCTCGTTGATCGCGTCTTTGCCGGTTGCATCGAGCGCGAGTTCGCGAATCTGCGGCAAGCGTTCGAGAATCTTTTCGCGCCCAAGATGGCGCATGTCGAGCAGCACGCAGCCGTCGACGCCACGGCCCTCGAGGATCTCGGTCCATTCCGCACGCGAGACAACGTCGCGCGAGGCGAGTTCGCCTTTGTTCGGTGCGTACTTGAACATGAAGCGCTCGCCCAGCGAGTTGAGCAGATAGGCGCCTTCGCCGCGCGCGCCTTCGGTCATCAGCACGCCGTTCTCTTTGAGCGTGGTGGGATGGAATTGCATGAACTCCATGTCCATCAGCGGGATGCCGGCTTTATAGGCGATGCCCATGCCGTCGGCCGTCGAGGCGTAGCCGTTGGTCGTCTTCATGTACATACGGCCTGCGCCGCCGGTCGCAAAGATCGTCGCCTTCGCGGTGATCATTTCCAGCTCGCCGTTACGCATGTTGTACGCGACGACGCCGGTACCGATGCCGTTATCGATCGCAAGCGCGGTACAGAAATACTCTTCGTAGACTTTGACGCCGAAACGCTCGAGTTGCTCCCACAGCGTGTGCAGGATCACGAGGCCGGTGACGTCGGCCGAATAGCACGTACGCGGAACACCTGCGCCGCCGAATGGGCGTTGCGCGATGCGTCCGTCGGGCATGCGCGAGAAGATGCAGCCGCGATGCTCGAGCCAAATGATTTGCTTGGGCGCATCCTCGCACATCGCCGCGACCGCGTCTTGATCGCCGAGATAGTCAGAGCCCTTGACGGTGTCAAAGGTGTGCGCTTGCGGAGTGTCTTCTTCGCGGTTACCAAGTGCGGCATTGATACCGCCTTGCGCGGCGCCCGAGTGACTGCGCACCGGGTGCATTTTTGAGACGATGGCGACGTCGGCACCGCCCTCGGCAGCTTCCACTGCCGCGCGCATACCTGCGAGACCGCCGCCGATGACGACGACGTCGTGCTTGATCATTGCTTCTTTATACTATCCGCTTTTTGAGGGGGGACCATGACTATTATCGGTCGGGGTCCTCGCCGCCCTTGGTCCGGTTGAAGAAGCGGTGCTGGTTCTTCCCGGCCTGTTTGGCTTGGTAGAGGGCCTCGTCGGCCGCAAAAAAGAGCGTCTGCCCGTCGATCCCGTCGCCCGGGAACATCGCGACCCCGATCGAGCTGGCCAAACCGTTGCGGCGCAGGGCCGACATGATGCGCTCGACCCCGCGGGCCGTTTGGTCGCGGTCGCTCTGGGCCATGACCAGGACGAACTCGTCGCCGGCGTAGCGGGCGATGATGTCGCCCTTGCGGGCGTTCTTTTTGAGGACTTGGGCAAAGCGCTTGAGCGCCAAGTCGCCCAAGCTGTGGCCGCCCGAGTCGTTGATTTTCTTGAGGTCGTCGAGGTCCAAGATCACGAAGGCGAACGGCGTGTCGTAGCGCTCAGACGTATGTAGCTCGCGCTCCAGCATCTCGGAGAGCGCCCGCCGGTTGGGAATGCCGGTCAAGCTATCGGTGTTCGCCAGCCGTTGCGTTTCCTCGAGGAGGCGCTTCGTCTCTTCGTACAGCCGCGCGTTTTCGACCGCGATCGCTGCTTGCGATGCGAAATCGAGGAGCACGCGCAGCTGGTTTTCGGTGATCTCCGCGCCCGGCGGATCGTCGGCATAGAGCATGCCGCGCACGATATCGCGCGCGACGAGCGGCGCGATGCAATACGAGCCGCGCGCATCGTCGAGTGGCGAATCGTTGTCGGCGGCGGCGCCATAGGCGAGTTGCAGTTTCCCCTGCGCAACGTCGATCAGCGCCGAGTTGGCGCGAAAGTCTTGCCGCGTCGACCGCATGATTGACGACGCCGTTCTCGTCACATTCGAGACGCCGAATGATCGCGTCGTCGGGGGCGAGGTCGAAGAGTACGACGCGTTTGAACTTGAGCGCCTCAACCACGCCGCGCAACACCATCGAGAGGATGTCATTGATCTCGAGGCTGGAGTTGATGGTGGAAAAGACCTGCTGCAGGACGAAGAGTTCCGCGTTCTGCTGTGCGTACTCGTCCCGCTCGGCTTCGAGCGCGGCGATGCGCGCACGAAGGCGGTCGATCTCCTCTTGGAGCTCGGCGGCATCCGGGGAGCCGGCGGACAGGTTGGCGCTCATCGTTTAAAGTAACGTCTAGCTTTCTGGGATTCTTTAGGTCAGGCTAATTCAGGTTGCGACAGTTCGTTCATCTCCACGTTCATTCTGAGTATTCGCTGCTGGACGGGGCCTGCCGGGTCGACCGGCTTTGCCGCCGGACCGCCGAGGACGGGTCCCCCGCCGTCGCCCTGACCGACCATGGCGTGATGTATGGCGCGATGGAGTTCTATTACGCGGCGCGCGACACCAGCCTTACTCCAATTATCGGCTGCGAGGCCTATATCGCGCCACGCGGCCGTTTTGACCGGAGCGTGCGCGACGAGGCACATGTGACGCTCTTGGCCGCCGATCTGATCGGCTACCGCAACCTGACCGCGCTGATCTCTAAGGGTTTCCTCGAAGGATACTATTACAAACCCCGGATCGACCTCGATCTGCTCGCGCAGCACCACGACGGGCTCATCGTGCTCTCGGGCTGCATGTCGGGCATGGTCGCCGCGCCGCTGCTCAAGAACGACTACGAGACGGCGGTCAAAGCAGCCCAGACCTATGTGGATATTTTCGGCGATCGCTTCTACATCGAAGTGATGCGCCACGGTATGCCCGAGGAAGAAGCGATCAATACCGGCCTCGTGAAGGTCGCGCGCCAACTCAATATTCCAATCGTTGCAACCAACGACTCGCATTACCTCGAGCAGCGCGACGCGCCCGCGCACGACGTGCTGCTGTGCATCGGGACCGGCAAAACCGTCTCCGATACGAGCCGGATGAAGTTTTACTCGGATCAGTTCTACGTGAAATCGGCCGAAGAGATGTACGCGCTGTGGAGCGATCTGCCCGAAGCTTGCGAGAATACGGTCAAGATCGCCAATCGCGTCGACATCAAGATTCCCGAGAAAATCTTTCACCTGCCGCACTATCCGGTGCCCGAAGAAGCGGCGCAGCCCGAACGCACGGCGGAATCGTATCTGCGCGAGATCTGCGAAGCGGGCTTGATCGACCGGTACGGTGCGGAGCGCGCTGCCGACGATGCCGTACTGCGCGCGCGGTTCGATTACGAACTCGACGTGATCAACAAGATGGGCTACGCGTCGTACTTCTTGATCGTGTGGGACTTCATCAAGTACGCACGCGACAATAACATTCCGGTTGGTCCGGGCCGTGGTTCCGCGGTCGGATCCGTCGTGTCGTACTGCTTGAAGATCACCGATCTCGATCCAATCAAGTTCAATCTCTTTTTCGAGCGATTCCTCAATCCGGATCGCATCTCGATGCCCGATATCGATACCGACTTCTGCGTCGAGCGGCGCGACGAAGTGATCGCCTACGTCACCGAAAAGTACGGCAAGGATCGCGTCGCGCAGATCGTCACGTTCGGCACGATGGCGGCGCGCGCGGCGGTGCGTGACGCCGGTCGCGCGCTCGGCGTCCCGTTGCCCGACGTCGACAAGGTCGCGAAGATGATCCCCTCCGGGCCGGGCGGCCTTTCGATCGAAGAAGCGCTCAAACAGATTCCCGAGTTGAAGATGGTCGCAGCCGGCAGCCCGCAGATTCGCAAGCTGCTCGATACCGCCAGAGACATCGAAGGGCTCGCACGTAACGCCGGCACGCACGCGGCAGGCGTCGTGATCTCGGCCGGACCGCTGATCGACTATGCGCCGCTCGTAAAGTTCAACGACGGCGGCATCAACACGCAATTCGATATGATCTGGGTCGAGAAGATCGGCCTGCTCAAGATGGACTTCTTGGGCTTGCGCAACCTCACGGTGATGAATGCCGCCGCCGAAGAGATCCGGCGCACCGTCGACGGTAATTTCGATCTCGCGAAAATCCGCGACGACGACAAGAAGACCTACGACATGCTCACGCGTGGCGAAACGATGGGCGTCTTCCAGGTCGAATCCGAAGGCATGACGCGCGTCTGCGTCGAGCTGAAGCCCTCGCGTTTTGAAGACATCATCGCGCTCGTCGCGCTCTATCGTCCGGGTCCGATGGAGTGGATTCCGCAGTTTATCAGCAACAAGCACGGCCGCACGAAAACCAAATATCTTCACGAAAAATTACAACCGATCTTGGATGAGACGTACGGCGTGGCGTGCTTGCGGCACGACTCTCGCGTATGGATGGCCGACGGTTCAGAGAAGCCTATTTCGGCAGTTGTGCATGGCGATCGTGTCCTCACACACGAGTCTGGTCTCACGAAGGCTGCCATCGTCGAGAAGGTTTGGCCGTCGGGTAAGAAGCGATTGCTTCGCGTCACGCTGTCGACGGGAACAACCATCGAATGCTCTGAGGACCATCGCTTTCCTACGCCCGAAGGCGATGTGATGGCACGCGATCTGCGCGTGAATCGAGCGAAGGTACGAGGGCAGTATTCGTACCTGAGCGAGAGATCTATTCTCTTCGAAGCGTGGGTTCGTTCGCGAGATGAGGCGCGCGCAGATATTGGAATCGACCGAGCCTATTTTCTCGGGCTGCTGATCGGCGATGGAAGTCTCAATGTACGAGGCTCGATCTATCTGACAGCAGGCTCGAAGTTGGCTGCCGAATGGATAGCCGGCCTAGGAACCTATTCGTTCGGTGCGCGCTGCACAGTATATTTCAATACCCGCGCCTGGTATACACGACTCGCCTTCGATACGGCGCCGAAGCCGACGCCGCTAACACTCTGGCTAGACGCGATCTACGGAGATCGGTCTTGGAAGAAGAATTGCGATGGCAAGATTCTTCCGCTCGATTGCGTCCACTGGTCTGAAAAGGAACGCATTGCTCTGGTACGTGGCCTATGGGACAGCGACGGCTGTTACCTAGCAGGTTCGCCGTATTTTCGTTCTACCTCATCGCGGCTGCTGCAGCAGGTCGCCGATCTACTCTCGTCGCTGAAGATTGCGCATTACGTTAGACCTAACGCCGTCCACATTCAGGACAATGGCCGCTTTCGAGGGCTCATGGATGGCACGTGGATGCCGGGCAAGCGCGGCAGCGAGCGCAGAGCGAATTCCGTGCTCCCGGTTTCTGGCCGAGCACTCCGCAGCCGCGCTGAGGGCCCGCTAAGAGCCACGGACGGACTTTCGCGCCAGGTCTTCAATCGTGCAACCAAGACGGCCATGGTAAGGCCGAATCTCTACAGCGCCTACGGTGACCAAAATCCAAGTCTGAGAGCCGCTTACGAGGCTGTTTACGATAGCACGTATCTTCAAGACACGCGGCCAGTCTATATCGACAAGATCGAAGAGATTGGCGAAGATGAGTGCTTCGATGTTCAGATGGCAGACCAGAGCAGCCCCTATTTTATAGCGAATGGTATCGCAACCCATAATTGCTACCAGGAGCAAGTCATGCAGATCTCGCGCGACGTTGCCGGCTTCACGATGGCCCAAGCCGACGAATTGCGCAAAGTCATGGGGAAGAAGCAGAAAGAGCTGATTCCCGTCTATCGCAAAAAGTTCGTCGACGGCGCGATCGCGACGTCGGGCATTACCGAACAACTTGCCGACCAGATCTTCGCATTCGTCGAACCGTTTGCGGGCTACGGCTTCAACAAGTCGCACGCGGCAGCGTACGGTTGGATCACATATCAGACCGCCTATCTCAAGTCCAATCACCCATTGCAGTACCTGAGCGCGCTGATGACCTCGGTCAAGGACCGCACCGACAAGCTCGTTGAGTATATCGACGAGGCAAAACACCTCGGCATCACCGTCTTGCCGCCCGACATCAACGAGTCGCTCACCGACTTCGCGGTGGTTGGCGACCGCATTCGCTTCGGACTCGGCGCGATCAAGGGCGTGGGCGAAGGCGCCGTGCGCAGTATGATCGACTCGCGCGAAGCCGACGGCAAATTCACCGACCTCTTCGAGCTCGCCAAGCGCGTCGACGCAAAACAAGTGAATCGCCGCGTGTTCGAGGCGCTGATCAAGTGCGGCGCGCTCGACGAGTTGCCCGGCAACCGTGCGCAAAAACTCGCCGCGCTCGATGTTGCGCTCGATTTGGCCGCGCATGCCACGCGCGAAAAAGAACTTGGGCAAGTCTCGCTCTTTGGCGACGCGGGCGAGCATGCACCGACGCTGACACCGGTGCTGCCGAATGTAGCTGCGCCGAGCACGCGCGAGCTGCTGGCCTGGGAGAAGGAGACCCTCGGCATTTTCGTCTCGGGACATCCGCTCTCCGACGTGCAACCGCTGCTCGTGCGCAATGGTGCGATGTTGATCAAGGACTTGCGCAACGTCGAGGACGACGCGTTCGTGCAGATCGCGGGCATCGTGACCTCGGTGCGCCGTACGCTGACCAAAGCGGGCGCGCAGATGCTGATCGCCCAAATCGAGGACACGACCGGCGTGTGCGATGTTGTCGTCTTTTCGAAAATGTATCCGCAAGTCCAGGGCCTGTTCAGCGAGGACGCGATCCTCGTGGTCAAAGGACGCCTGCGTTCGCGCGAGCGGCCGGGCGCGGCGCCGGGTGAAGAAGGGCCGGTCGATCTTTCGGTAAGCGTCAACGAGGTCGCGCCATTTGAGATTCCACGCAACTTTACCGCGCCGCCCGTGCGCGAGTGGCACGTGCAAGTCGATTCGCGCGAGCAGATCGATCGTTTGGCGGCCCTCGTCGACGAGTGGCCGGGTCAGGCAGCGGTGACGATGCACGCGCGCGGCAAATCGCAGCGCCTAACACGTACGATGGCGGCGGACGCACGCGTGCGTGGCGAGCTCGAACGCATCTTTGGGCGGGGCAATGTCCGGCACGACGCTTAGCGTCACTCCGGCAGCGGAGCGCACCAAGCTGCTCGGCAAGCGGCGCGACGGCTGGACGCCTTCGCCCGAACTCGTCAGTTCGGTCGCGGAGATCTTGCTCTCGGTGCGCACGCGCGGGGATGCAGCCTTGATCGAGTACACGCGACGCTACGACGACGCAACCTACGACCTTGCCAAGCTGCGCGTGCCGATTCCGATGCAAGAGGGTGCGCGCGCGCTCGTGCCGCCCGAGATCGCCGGCGCGTTGCACTTGGCCAAGGAACGCATCGCGCGCTTTCACGAGCGCCAGCGTCCCGCGGACTTGAGCTACGTCGACGAGGACGGCACGCGGTATGGCTTGCGCTATCGGGCGCTCGACGCCGTGGCCGCCTACGTCCACGGCGGCCGTGCCGCAACGGCCTCGGCGGTGCTGATGACGGCCGTGCCGGCCAAGATCGCGGGCGTTGGCCGCACGATCGTACTCGCACCGCCGCGCGGCGCCGGCGGCGTGCATCCCGCGGTCCTGTACGCGTGCAGTCTGTGCGAAGTCGACGAGCTCTACGCGGTCGGCGGCGCGCATGCGATTGCGGCCGCTGCCTACGGAACCGAATCGATCGCACGCGTCGACAAGGTCGTCGGGTGGGGCGGCGCGATCGTGACCGAGGCCAAGCGGCAAATCTACGGTGTGTGCGGCATCGATGGGCTCTCCGGGCCGCCCGAAGTGCTTGTCGTCGCCGATGACGGCGCGAGCAGCGAATACGTTGCCGGCGAATTATTGGCGCAAGCCGAGCGCGATCCGTTCGCGCGCGTTGCCGTACTCTCCGAATCGCGCCCGCTGCTCGAGGCGGTCGCGCAGCTGCTCGAAACCTTCGACGTGCGCACGCTCCCGCACGGCGACGTGCTCGCGCAGGTGATCGAAGGCGCTTGCTATTTGCTACATGCGCAGAACCGCAACGAGTTGCTCGAGACGATCGAGGCAATTGCGCCCGAACGCTTGGCGCTGCAGGTGCGCGATCCGGAACCGTATCTCTCGCGCGTTCGACGCGTCGGCACGGTCTTCGTCGGCGACATGACGCCGCTCGCCTCGGGCGACTATCTGGCGGGTACGAACAACGTGTTGCCTGCGTCGGGCACGGCGCGCTTTGCGGCAGGCTTACGGCTGGAGGATTTCATGCGCACGTTCAGCGTCGTTGAGAACTCGCGCGAGCGCATGCTCGGTGATGCGCTGCCGCTCGCGGCGCTCAGTGAGTTCGAGGATTTACCGCATCACGCGCAGACCGCCAGGATGCGCAGCGGCGCATGAACCCTTCGAGAGCCTCAGGACTTCGGCTAGTAGCCTTCGATTTAGACGGGACGCTGGTTGGTCGCGATCTCGCGATACGGCCGCGGGTGCGCGAAGCGATTGCGCGGATGCTCGAGAGGGGCGTGCTGGGCTGCATCGTCACCGGGCGGATGTACCGCGCTTCGGTTGGCTTCGCACGAGAATTGAATTTTGAGACGCCGTTGATTTGCTATCAGGGCGCGGCGATCGTCGACCCCACAACCGACGACGTGTTGCGCGACACGCCGCTCGACCCCGATACCGTCGCCGAAGTGCTCGGTGTGGCAAGCGAAGCCGTCGTCCACATTCAGCTCTATCGCAACGATCTCTACTACGCCGAGCAAGAGAATCGCTTCTCGGATTTGTATGCGTCGCTTGCGGGCGTCGAGCCGGTGGTGGTACCGTCGCTGCGTGAGGCCTTCGCGTTTAGCCCCGCGACCAAAGCCGTCGTGATCGACGATCCGCCGCGCGCTGCCGAGATGGCGGCGCTTTTTACGCAGCGGCTCGGCTCGCACGCGTACGTTACCCGCAGTTACCCCGAGTTCGTCGAGATCCTCAATCCGCACGTCGACAAGGGTGAAGCGCTGCGCTTTGTCGCCGCGAAGCTCGGCATCGCCATGAGCGACGTTGCGGCGATCGGGGACTCGTGGAACGATGCGCCGTTGCTCGAGGCGGCCGGCTTCGGCATCGCGATGGGCTCGGCGCCGGATGAGCTGCGCGCCGTTGCGAAGGCGGTTGTAAGCGACGTGGCCGGCGACGGGGTGGCCGAGGCAATCGAGCAGTACATACTCGCGTGAAACGCCGTCGCACGACGCCGGTGCAGCGGCTGCGCCCGTTCTGGTTTCTGATCGCGATCGTCCTCGCGTTGCTCGTGGCGGGCGGCTATCTGTTCTCGCTTTCGCATACGTTCTATCCGCATACGATCGTAGTGTCGGGGAACCGGGTCGTCTCGAAGGACGCGATCATGGGGGCCGCGCAGATCGAACTCGACCGCAACATCTGGCTCCAGAACACCGCGGCCATGACCAAACGTATTGAAGCAATTCCGTTCATCGATACGGCGGTGATTCACCGGCATTTTCCCGGCGCCATCAATATCGACGTTACCGAACGCACGCCGTTTGCCGTGCTTGACGACGGCGGGAGCCGTGCGTTGGTCGATCGGAGGATGCGCGTATTGCGGCCGGCCGGCCCGGATGATGCAGCGCTGCCCGTGCTCGTCGTACGTAACGGCCAGAGCGCGCCGGCGCTTGCAATAGCGCTGGACGCCGCGCTGATCGCGCATCTGGATCCCGCGTCGTTCAATTTCGATAAGTACGGCGACGTGGAGATGACGCTGCGCGGCGGGGTGCGCGTCTACTTCGGCGACCCGTCGACCGTCGCGCAGAAGGTGACGCTGGTGCAGCCGATCCTCGCCAAAGTCGAACGCGGCAACCGCAAAGTTGCCGCGCTCGATCTGCGAGCGATGACGACGCCGGTCGTCGTATACGCGAAATAGCGCGGTTGGATTTGTGCGAGTTCCTAGTCCTTTTTAACTAGACGCTGGCCGCGACGAGGGTGATGCGCCTGTGCTATAAATAAAGGGCGAGCGATTGCAAGATTCTTTGCTTTCGACAAGCGCATTTATATCGAATCTTGAAGGACAGAAATGAGCAACGGGAGTGGGCGCATTATTCTTGGGGAGTCCAGGGCGATGTCTAATCGCAAAGCATTCTTAGGAGCTGCGGGGACATTGGGTAGTGATGCGTATTTCGCTTTCTACGACCCTAACACGGGTTACAACGAGGCAGTGGATCTTGGCCAGGGTGTTACGGACCCAGGCCCGTACGGCTTCAGCGCGACGGGAAACTTTGATCCCTCTACGAACGTCGTGACCGTGACGGTGGTAAGTAATTGAAATCATGAACGGCAAGTGGGACACCATCCCCGTATGGCTGGGGGTGCCGTTTGCGACCGGCATCCTCACGTGGTGTATTACCGGCGGCAATGTCGTACATCGCGAGTGGCGGCTTCGCGGGCACGGGGTTCGTTGCGGCGAGTCGCATCGTGTGGTTGGTCATCAAAGCGCGGACGAACGCACACGGGCAGCGCTAACGTTCTTGCGATACCCGAGCATCCAGTTCTTCGCTACCGTGTTGCTGCTCACAGCGTGCGCGGAGCACCGCGTCTACACAAATCCGGCCGGGGGAACGTATACCACCACGCCGTTTCCCGTCACTCCGCAATCGATATGGCGCGTTCAGGACATAAACGCCGGCAACCAGGGAGTCGTGCTCTATGTCGAGGTCGGGGTGTGTGCGAACCGCGAGGAGCAGCTGGTACCCGTCTATGTACACGGTGCGCCGCGAGGCGTCTTTCACGTTGGCCAGACGATCGCTGAGGGTTCGGCCCTGGTTAAGGGCGTGCATACGGATGGCATTCGCATCGTTTCACCCGATGAGATCCAGCAGATCGGCTGTACACTCGCGAACGACTAGCGCCGCTGCGTGTGCAGCGGCGCTATCGGTACGCCGAAGGCTCAACTAGCGCAAGACCAAACCGTTGGCGATGAACGTGCCGTTGGAATAGTACCCGTACACGGCGATACGGTCGCCGCGGGCCGGCGTTGCATCGATCGGGTGAATCACGGTGCCGGGTTTGAGATCGATCGTTTGCACGTTACCGTCGGGACGAGCAACAGCGACGCGATACGCGCGGAAGCCGACGACGGTGCCGAGGATCACATGACGACGGTCGTATTCATAGCGATCCCACTGCGGTTGCCATCTGGTGTAGACCGGGACGTACATTTGTTGCGCCGATGCGCTCGGGGCGAACGAGACCGAGAGTCCGGTAATGAGCGCAAGCGATGCGAGGGCGATAACGAGTTTCTTTTTCATTCGTACCTCCGGGTGGTGGTATCTCTGCGGAGGTAACGAAGCACATCGGGCGCGCCGTTCAATCACGGCGCGCCCGATGCGAGATTCTCACCCGGTTCTTAAAATAATAGCGTGCGAATTAGTGGTTGGTGAGATCGAGATACACCATCACCTGACCTTTGATCAGTGACAGCTTCACAGAATCGCCTGTCTTGATTTTCCCAAAGTCGACGGAATCGCGACCGGCCGAAAGCGTGGTTTCCGCGCCGTTGTCCATTGTGACCTGAATGTGCTTGCCGTCGACGATCTTCTCGACTTTCACGGTATACGTTCCGTCGGGAATCAGCGATGAATCGATGGTGTTCGCCGCCTGCACGATTGCGGGGATGATCGCGAGGGCGGCAGCGAGTCCGAGGAGGCTGAACTTCTTATACACGGTTACTCCAGTGAACGGGGCTAGCCTAGCGGTCTTAGCCTAAGATGATAGCGCAAGTGCCCCGGGGTCTTCCAGGGCCTGCCCACCCGGCTTTGAGCCATCGTCGATGGACGTTTGGCCAGTCTGGAACTGGCCGACCATCTCGCGGAGCTCGCTGGCCTGGGTTTGCACGTCGTCCGCACTGGTTGCCATAGTACCCACTGCGGCCGAATTCATTTCGCCGATGTCGCTCGATTGCTCGATGCGAGTCCCTAGCGCCTTGATCGACCCTTGTTGTTCGGTCGAGGCTCGCGCCACCTGCGCGGTGCGGTTCTCGATTTCTGAGACGCTCTCGAGGATCTGATTCGACGTAATCGCCTGTTCGCGCATCGTCGCGGCAGCCTCGTGCGTCATTGCGCCCATCTGTTCACTTGCCTTGGCAAGTTCTTCTGAAGCCCGTGCCTGTTGCGTCGTAGCGACGCTGATCTCGCTGACCAGCGTGGCGACCTCGGTGACGCGGGTACTGATCGTTTCGATCATCGTGGTGACCGCGCGTGCCGATTCGGCGTTGTTCTGCACCAGCGAGTTCGCGCGCGCGGTGCGTTCGAGCACGGCGGACGTGCGGCGCTGGATGTCGGCCACGAGTTGTCCGATTTGCTTGGTCGAGCTGGCCGAATTCTCGGCCAGTTTGCGGACTTCGTCGGCGACGACCGCGAAGCCGCGGCCGTGCTCGCCCGCGCGCGCCGCTTCGATTGCGGCGTTGAGTGCAAGCAGGTTGGTTTGATCCGCGATCTCTTCGATCAGGCCGAGAATCTCGCCGATCTGGCGCGAGGCTCCGTCGAGGCTCTGCATTTCGGTGACGACGTCGGCGACCGTGTCGCTGATCGAGCCCATGCCCTTGGAGAGGGCGAGCACTTCGTTGCGTCCTTCGCGGACCTGCTGATCGGTGACGTTCGATTCCGAGCGCACGCGATCGGCGTTACCGGCAACCTGCACGATTGAGGCGGACATCTGCTGCGTGTTTGCGACTGCTTCTTCGACGACCGTGGCGAGATTGAGCAGGTTCTGATCCATCTCTTGGATCGACGCTGTCATTTCCGCAACGGCGCTCGAGATGTCGGACACGCGGCGCGCGACGGCTTCGGCGTTGTCGGCTACCGTGCCGGCGGCACCGGCCAGATCGCTCGAGTACTGCAACGCTTGCGAGAGCGCCGCAATTTCCTCTTTCATACGACCGTCGACTTGCAACGCGATCTGACTGCTCTGCTCGGATCTCGATTGCACCGTGAGCGATGCATTTTGGATACGGCGAATGATCGCGGAGAAGCGATCGGCGAAGTCGTCGATCGCTTGGCCGAGGCGCCCAAGGAGATCGCTACCTTGCCAACTGATGCGCTCGGTGAGATCGCCTTGGCCCATCGCTTCGAACATCTGGACGCAACGGCCGATGCCGCGCGTCATAATGCTGCGCAGCCAGCCGTACATCAGTAGTACGATGAGCACGACAACTAGGATGCCGGCGATCAGGGTCCACATCGCGCCGGTCTTGGCCGCGAGCAATTTGTTGTAGCGATCGTTGGCAAGACTGGTGAGTGCGGAGAGCATCGCTTGGCCGTCGGTCGCTTGCTTTTCGTACGCGGTGCTCGACGGGCCGTTGATCTGCGCAAGCGCATCTTTGTTCTTGTTACTTTGCAGCAGGCTCACGGCCGAAAGCGCTTGGAAGTCGTAGCCGCTTGCGCTCGAACTAAACGTGTCGACGAGCGCTCCGATCGTCTTGGCAATCTCGTCGGTATTACCCTGACACGACGATGTCGTCATGTCGGCGCCGCCCTTGCTCGCGGTTTTGACCGGGCAGAAGATGTCGACCATCTTGCGCGCGTCGTCGGGGAACTGTTTGACGAGCGTCTTGGCAAGATCAAGCTGTTTTGTTGCGGCGGCCGGATCGCTCGAAGTCGCGGCCTCGAGCGTTGCTGCGCGCAAACTGTCGGCATCGCTTGCGACCTTCGCATATGCAAGCTGACCCGCGACCACGCGGTCGTTGAGGACCTGGGCCTGGGTCGAGATACCGTTAAGGGACCAAAGCGTAACTAGGCCCATTAGGATCATGACAAGGATCACAAGGCCAAAGGCCACTATGAGCCCGCGTTCTAAACTCGTGCGGCGCTGTACCATCATAAGCTTCATCGGCTTACGGTTGCTGGGTATTTACGCCCTTCTTAAGGTCGCGGTTATCCGCAGGCTGTTCGCACGCTCTTCGCAGCCCGTCCCCACCCTGTCCTCAAGGAGTCTGCCGGTGGTCCGCCAAGGCCACACGATTCCCGGTTTCGGGCACCAGGAATAGTAGGGTTTGCCGGGCTCCGGCACAATATATGGTGGTTATGAAGCACGAGACCGTCTGCGGGCTCGATATCGGGACGACCAAGACCTGCGCGGTCGTCGCCGTGGAAGGTCCCAACGGCCTGGAGATCGTGGGCGTAGGTGAAGCGCCTTCGCTCGGCATGCGTAAGGGCGTCGTTGTCGACCTCGAGGAGACCATCAAGTCTATCGAGGCCGCGACTGAACGCGCCGAACGGATGGCCGGCGTGCACATCGCCGACGTCTATGTCGGCATCACCGGCGAGCACATTCGCAGCGCGAACAATCGCGCGGTTGTCGCCACAACGAGCGACGATCGCGAAGTTTCGCAGGCCGATGTACGGCGCGTGATCGACGCAAGCAAGATCATCAACATTCCGGCGGACCGGCAAATCATTCATGCACTTCCGCGCTACTTCACCGTTGATGGGCAAGAAGGCGTTGAAGATCCGGTCGGCATGGCTGGTGGGCGCCTCGAAGTTGACACACACATAATCACCGGTGGCTCTACCTTTATAACCAACGTGTTGAAGTGCGTGCACCGTGCCGGATTAGAGGCAGCGGGCTTGGTGTTTGAACCGCTCGCGAGTTCGGCTGCGACGTTGCTGCCCGAAGAGAAGCAAGTAGGCGTCGTGTTGCTGGATATCGGCGGCGGCACGACCGACATCGCCGTGTACTCACTCGGCAGCGCGATCTTCACCGCAACGATTCCGGTTGGCGGCAACATTCTCACGAGCGACATCTCGCTTGGGCTCAAGACGTCGCTCGCGCAAGCGGAAGACGTGAAAAAGCAGTTCGGTGCAGGCGTGGCGGAAGACGGCGAGCAGACGTTCAGCGTGCACGGCCTCGATGGCCGCACGAATAAAGAATTCACCACGCAGCAGTTGCGCGCGATCGTTGTGCCGCGCGTGCTCGAAACCTTGCGCATGGCCAAGCAAAAGATCATCGAAAACGTGCCGCGCGATCTCGTGCTCGGCGAAGTCGTGATCACCGGCGGTGCCGCGCTGCTGCCGGGCCTCGTGCCGATTTCCGAAGACGTCTTCGGCTTGCCGACGCGTGTCGGCTCTCCCTCGACCCTGAGCGGATTGACCGATGCGATGAGTCAACCGCAATATTCAACCGCGATTGGCCTCGTGCTCTTCGGCGCGAACGGCGAATCGCAAGAAGGCAACGGCGTGCGCCGTTCCGGCTCGATGCTCACCAAAGTCCGACAGTGGTTCTCGGATCTTTGGAATTGACGTGACCCCGCACAAGAAACCACAACAACTCACGTTCATCGAGGAGCAAGCTCAGATGGCAGATGCACGGCGCTTTCAACCCGAACATGCCGCGTCGATCAAAGTAATCGGCGTTGGTGGCGGCGGCTGCAATGCCGTCAATCGTATGATCGAAGCCGGCCTGACCGGCGTCGAATTCTACGCGGTAAATTCCGACGTGCAAGCGCTGCGCAATTCGCGAACCGAGAATACGGTGCACATCGGCGGCGGCGAGACGCGCGGCCTGGGCGCCGGCGCGAATCCGACGCTGGGACGCGAAGCCGCCGAAGCCTCGCGCGAAGATCTCGCGATGATCCTCGACGGCTCGGATCTCGTGTTCATCACCGCCGGCATGGGCGGCGGCACCGGCAGCGGCGCCGCGCCGATCATCGCCGAACTTGCGCGCGATTCGGGCGCGCTGACGATCGCCGTCGTGACCAAGCCGTTCGCGTTCGAAGGCCGCAAGCGCATGCAGACGGCCGAGCACGCGATCGCCGATCTCGAAGCCAAGGTCGATACGCTGATCACGATTCCCAACGAACGCATACTGCAAGTGATCGAGAAGAAGACGCCGCTCAACGAAGCCTTCTCGTTTGCCGACGACGTGCTGCGCCAAGGCATTCAAGGCATCAGCGATCTGATCACGCAGCCGGGATTGATCAACCTCGACTTCGCCGACGTGAAGACGGTGATGAGCGATGCAGGCTCGGCGATGATGGGCATCGGCGAAGGCACGGGCGAGCATCGCGCCGCCGACGCTGCGCAAAAAGCGATCGCGTCGCCGCTCCTCGAGACAACGATCGAAGGCGCGCGCGGCGTGATCTTCAATATCACCGGCGGCCCCGACATGGCGATGTATGAAGTCAATGAAGCGGCCGAAATGATCAGCCGTTCGGTGGATTCGGATGCGCAGATTATTTTCGGTGCCTCGATCGATCCGATGATGGCGGGCAAAGTACGCGTGACGGTACTCGCGGCTGGCTTCGGTGCACCTCGCGCCTATCGTCCTTCGGCCGGTCATGCATTCGAAACCGGCAAGCTCGACACGGTGACGCCGGTGAACATGGACGACATCGAAGTGCCGGCGTTCTTGCGGTATCGCGGCTAGCTCTAACCGATCATGGATGACCAGGGCTTTGCCGCCCGGGTGCTGGCCGACTCGGTCAGCCCCGCGGGCGTCCGCTTAACGACGCTCGAGGTGCGCTTTCCGCGCTTTATTCTTGCGGAAGTAAACACACACAGAACGTTTTCCAGAAATTCGGCGAGCAGCAGAGCCGTCCCGACGAAGAAAATGATTGAGCGCGTATTGGAAAATCCCGCGATGCCGGTTGAGTGGGGCGTGAATAAGGCCGGTATGTCGGCGAGTGAAATACTCACCGAAGAACAAGCTGAACTCGCAAAAGAAGAGTGGTTGCGCGCGCGCGACAGCGCGGTACAGCACGTGCGTGCTCTGCAAGAACTCAATGTTCACAAGCAAGTGATCAACCGCATTCTCGAGCCGTATATGTGGCATACAGTGATTATCACTGCGACCGAGTGGGAGAATTTCTTTAATCTTCGCATGGCCGAAAATGCCCAGCCGGAAATTCGCGTCGCTGCGCGTTTGATGTTCGATGCAAAAGCTGCATCGGATCCGAAGGCGGTCGGACTCGGCGAATGGCATTTACCGCTCGTCCAAGACGATGAGCGCGCACTGCCGATCGAGGTGCTGAAGAAGGTCTGCGCCGCCCGTTGCGCGCGCGTGTCATATCTCACGCATGATGGTATGCGCGATATCGAAAAGGATATCGAACTTTGCCAGCGCCTTTTGAGCGATCGGCACATGAGCCCGTTTGAGCACGTCGCAACGCCGAGCGACGATAGCGTATTTCACGCAAACTTCCTTGGCTGGCTCCAAATGCGCAAGGAACTCGAACTAGCGCTACAATGAACGAGGCGCCGCATTGCTGCGACGCCTCGTGCGTTCGATGTATGTTGGCGGACCGACACTCACTCCAAACCTAGCATACTCCGAACGCGCGCGCAATGACGGATGGGCGTCACCGCGGCTGGAGCGTCCGGGAATCAAACCCGGAGCCGGTCGGAGTGTCGGTCCGCCGGTCGACATCATCGAAACGCCCCAGCCGCGTTCGATCCCGCACTCGCTCGCGCGCGGCTCGAGGCGGTCGCGCAAAGTACCCAGGCGCGAGTCCTCGCGGACATTAAGGTTTCTAGCGTTTCCAGCAAGTTGAAAAGTTGTTGCCGTTGTGGCATAACAGTTTCTCAGGACGTCATAGTTCTGCCACCTCGGGAATAACGTAGCTCTCAGTTGGGGTAACGGGAGTGGCTTTGTACGCTGAGCCTCGGGCATCTCTGCTCGAGGGCGATTTTCCTCACAGCACGCCGGAAGCGCTGGCGCTCATCCCCCACGCAACCGCAGTGCGCTTCTCGGTCCTGGCGACGCATGTACACGGCAACGAGTTGCATGTAGTCGTTGGTGCGCCGGCCGACGAGTCGACGATCGATCGAATCCGAGCGCTGACGGGACTGCGCGTCTTTGTTGCCGAGGCGCCCCGTGAGCTAATTCGGAATCGGATTGCGGCGTACTACGCAGCTAACGAGCAAGATACGGAAAACTGCGAAGATGCCCCCGCGATTCGCGCGGTCGATCGTTTACACGAGCACGCTGTTCGGCTCAAGGCTTCCGATATTCATTTGGAACCGACACGGATCGGCGGCCGTGTGCGCCTCCGCATCGACGGCATTTTGCGCGAAGGCGACCAGTTGCCGCGCGAGCTTTTTCACTCAGTGGTCTCGCGAGTGAAGCTGCTCGCCGCAATGGACATTGCGGAGCGGCGATTGCCGCAGGATGGGCGGTACATGCTTGAGCGGTGCGGCCGGACGCTAGACGCGCGTGTATCGTCGATGCCGACTATCAGTGGCGAAAAACTCGTGATTCGCTTGCTCGACATGCAGGTGGAGATACCAAGTCTCGCGTCTCTCGGGATGACACCCGTAGTGCTCGAGCGCTATCGGGGTGTTATTCACGCTGCGCACGGATTTATCGTTGTGTGCGGCCCAACGGGAAGCGGCAAGACGACCACATTATACGCGTCACTGGCCGAACGCAACTTTGACGGACAGCACCTTTGCACAGTTGAAGATCCGGTTGAGGTGCAGATGGCTGGCGTTGCACAGGTGCAAGTCAATCCGCGCGCCGGTTTGACGTTCGCGTCAGCGTTGCGTGCATTTCTGCGCCAGGATCCCAATGTAATCATGCTCGGCGAGATGCGCGATCCAGACTCGGCGGCTGTTGCGATGTCGGCGGCTCTATCCGGGCAACTCGTCATGACGACAATGCACGCGAGCGATGCGCCGCGCGCAATCGAGCGTCTCGTGGAGTTCGGGCTGGATCGCCACACGTTGGCTGCAGGGCTTTCTGCCGTCGTTTCGCAGCGGCTCGTTCGCCGCACGTGCGGCTATTGCCGCGCTGCGGGCTGCACCCGATGCGCGGGTGTCGGGTATCGCGGGCGAGTCGCGATCTTCGAAATCTTGCCCATGACGAGTGCAGTTCGCTCGGCTGTCGCGCGCGGCGAGACGGCGCTCGATCTTGCGGAGATTGCGTCGCGCGCCGGTTACGAACCGATGATTACCGAGGGCTTGGAGCTGGTTGCACGCGGTGAAACGAGTCGCGCAGAGCTCGAGCGCGTGCTTGGATCAGGCGACGAAGGATGAGCGCGACAATTCCGCATGTTCGCTTGGTCGACGTCTTACATGTCGGACGACAGCAAGATGCCTCGGACATTCATCTTGTCCCAGGACTTCCCGCGGCGCTGCGCGTCGACGGCGAACTACAGTTTCTGGCCGGTTCGCCGCTCTCGGGGGATGATACGGCCGAGATTGCACGTGCACTTTTTGAGCCGGAGACGTTCACGCGACTCGAAGGTGGAGGGGACTGTTCTACGGCGCGCGTCACCGACGACGGGCTTGTGCTTCGCATACATGGATTCCGCGGTGCGCGCGGATTGACGATGGCGATTCGACTCCTCAATAAGGAGATCCCGACGCTTGAATCGCTACACCTTCCTCGCGTCGTGGCAACGCTTGCGCATCGCGACCATGGGCTAGTAGTTTTTTCGGGACCGACTGGGAGCGGCAAGTCAACGTCGCTTGCGGCGCTAATTCGCGAGATCAACGCAACGAGCGCGCGTCGCGTCATTACAATTGAGGATCCGATCGAGTATAGACACGAGAGTGTGCGCTCGCTGATCACGCAGCGCGAGATCGGCCGAGATGCAGCATCATTTAGTGCGGCACTTCTCGGCGCGCTTCGCGCCGATCCCGACGTCATCATGCTCGGAGAGATGCGCGAAGCTGCGACAATGCAGGCGGCACTAACTGCCGCGGAGACCGGCCACCTTGTCTTCACCACGCTGCACACGGGGACGGCTGTGCAGACGATCGAGCGGATTATCGACGCGTTCACGGGTTCCGAACAAGCACAGATCCGATCTCAACTTGCAGCGAGTCTAGCGGCGGTTGTGGCACAGCGTCTCCTCCCACGCAAACATGGTTCCGGTCGCAGAGCCGCGGTCGAAGTGTTGCTGATCAACGATGCCGTGCGGACGATGATTCGCGAGTCGCGCACGCATCTTATTCGCAACGCGATGACGACAGGACGCCAGTCGGGGATGCAGACCCTCGAGCACCATCTCGGTGAGCTGGTGTTGAGTAGCGAAATCGAAGGCGATGCAGCGCGCCGCGTGAGCGATCATTTTGCGGATCTCACCGTGAGTCGGCCGGCGGGGGCCTGACGGATGGCGTCGCTTTTTGCATATACCGCTCGTAGCGGTGAGGGTAGGTTCGTCGCTGGCTCGTTGCAAGCCGAGGACCGCGAACAGGCGCTCGCGCATCTACGGACGCGCGCGCTCTTTATAACCTCACTGTCGCAACCAGGCGTGACGTCGGGCGTCGTTGGATCGCTCTTCGCCGCATGGAGCGTATCGGCCGGGGCGCGAACCGCATTTTTCCGCTCTTTTGCCACGCTGATTCGCGCTGGCGTTCCGATTCGTCGCGCGCTCGAGGTTGTAGTCCAAAGTTGTCGAGATGCACGTTTGCGCGAAGCGCTGCGTTCGATTTCGAGCGATATTGAATCAGGCAGTGAGCTCTCGACGGCGATGGCGCGCCGACCACAAGAATTTCCGCGCCTCTTCGTCGCGATGATCCGCGCGGGAGAACTCGGCGGCGCCTTGGACGATATTCTCGAACGAATCGCGACGCTGCTCGAGCGTCACTCGGCGATTTATAAGCGCGTTCGATCGGCAATGGCATACCCCGTAATCGTCGCGACTGCGGCGCTGGGGCTAGTCCTCTTTCTCGTCGGGAGCACGGTGCCGGCGTTCGCCTCGATGTTTGCGGAAATGCACGTCACGCTGCCGTGGACGACCCGCGCGCTCATCGCAACTGGTAACGCATTGCATGAGCCGCTCATTTGGCTAGCCCTCGCACTGATCCCGTTTGCTGTCGCCGGTGGTCTTCGCTTGGGCCGTCGTGTAGAGAGTACAGCGCGGCGCATAGACGGTTTTGCTCTGGTCGTGCCCATTTTTGGTGCGATCCTCCGGAAGGCGATCATCGCGCGGTTGTCGCGCACACTTGGTGCGCTGCTGCGCTCGGGCGTTCCGCTCCTAGGCGCGCTCGATGCTGCCCATGACGTGGTAGAAAACGCCGTCTACGCACGCTTCACCGAAGATCTTGGCACCTCGCTGCGCGAAGGGTCGTCGATCGCAGCAGCGCTGGAGCACAGTACGCTCTTTGACGGATTGTTTCAACAGCTCGTGCGCGTCGGGGAAGAGACGGGGACCCTCGATTCGATGCTGTTGCGGCTAGCAGAATATTACGAGCTCGAGGTGGAGACCGCGATTGCGGCTCTGGGAAGCGTGCTCGAACCCGTCTTGATTATCGGGCTCGGCGCGCTTGTCGGGTTCATCGTCTCCTCGATTTTGATACCTCTCTACTCAATGATCGGAAGCATCAAATGATTACATTTGATACGGAGCGCGAGCGAACCATTCATCAGTACCGCTACCTATGTGCCCGTGGTGCCAGAAAGTTTATGCGTGAGGGCGTCGACCGGCGCGACCTTGAACAAGTCGCAGCAATCGGGCTTATCAAAGCGACCGATCGCTTTAACCCTAAGGTCGGCACACCATTCGAGGCCTATGCGTGGATGCTGGTTCTCGGGGAGCTCATGCACTATGTGCGGGACAGCGAGCGCGTCGTTCGAGCGCCACGCCGCGTCCGTGAACTCGAGCGCCGTTGCGGCGCTGCAGAGCGCGCGCTTTTAACGAAATTGGGGCGCGAACCAAAAATGCCGGAACTCGCTGCATATCTTAATGTGAGCGAAGAAGAATGTCGCGAGATGATGCGCTACCGCGAGGAGGGCACGCCGCTCTCGGTCGATGCCCTCCGCCCCTACGAACAGCTCTCGTTATCTTATACGATCGATAGCCATCTCGATCGCGTGTTAATCGAGTCCGGCCTCGAACAGCTCTCGAGAGTGGAACGTGAAATTCTTCGAGAGATTTATGAAAACGATACGCCCATCAATGAGATCGCAGTGCGTTTGGGATATTCGCGGCGCCATATAACGCGTCTACATCGCGCGGCCCTGCAAAAGCTGCGGCCTCACGCACGTCCTCTTTCCGCCTGATCGTGGCACTGAACTCTGTTGAAGGCTAACGCCGGAAACGGAGCGTGAGTGTCAACTTCAGGGGAGCGTGGATTCACGTTAATCGAGATGATGATCGTTGTAGCGATCATTGCTATACTCGTAGGCATCTTGGTCCCAAACTTTATGCGTGCACGCGCGCAAGCGCAGACCGCCGCGTGCGAAGCGAACCTCAAAGAGATCGCAACCGCGCTCGAGGAGTACGAGACCGATCATGAGGCATACCCGGACGTAACGTCGTTGACTGACGTCACAAGCTCTGAGGCAAATCTCGGTCAATATTTGCGACAAACGCCAATCGATCCGGTTGCGCCAACGGGCTTCTATCAGTATCAAGTGAGCAACTACAATGCCGGTAACGCTAGCTATACCATCGTTTGTCCTGGATCGCACGATCCGGCGACGTTGGTGCAAGTCGGCGGAAGTTCGACCGCGGAGCACATTCAGTACGCTTCGGGGACGGGCTTTACGGCGGTAGCGAGTCAGTAGTTATGAGCGGACTCACCGTGGCTGCTGCATTCGCCGCCGGCTTGACCACCAGCGTTGGACCATGCGTCGCGCCGCGCTACCTTGCACTGACCGCAATAGTCTCGAATAGCAGCGGAAGCGGACGCTGGACTCGGATCGCTCTTTTTGTTGCGGGACTTCTAACATGTTACGCACTCCTTGCAACAACGGCATCGCTGATCGGAGCAGTGGCGTCTTTCTCGCGCATTATTTACTTTACGCTGGCGGCTGGGTTTATGATCTTCGGCGCCCGGGCGCTCGTCGTCCATAAGACCGGCGGGCACACGCACGTGCGGCCATCGGATGGTGCAGCAGTTTTAAGTGGCGGTGTGCTCGGTCTCGTACTTTCGCCCTGCTGTACACCCGTCATCGCAATGATAGCGAGCGTCGGTATCTCCTCGGGGACGTTCGCAACATCCCTACTGAGCGCGTTGGCCTTCTTTGTTGGTCACGTCGCGCCGCTTGCGACGATCGGGCTAGGCGTGGGCACTGCACGGCGGTTAGTGCCAGGTCGTGCACTGAATGCCGCTGCGGCGACGGTAAGCGCGGGTTTATCGCTTGCGCTCGCCGCGTATTACGGGTTACTAGCATGATCGATTGGCGGTTAACTCTGCGCGGGCTCCTGCTCGTGCTCGTCGCATTGGCCATAACGATACCCATCCTTCGTCCTGCAATCTCATCGGCACTGGTGACGCGTGGCGATGCGTTACTTTTTGCTCGCGACGCACGCGCTCAGGAGAAGTACCGACTTGCATTCGCGATCGAGCCGGCCAATCTTGATGCTGCCGATCGCTATGTGTTCGTTGCTTTTCTCTCGCGCAACGCCGCGGCGCTCGAGGATGGAATACGCTTTGCGACCGCAGTCTTGCGGCGCTTCCCAGATAGTGAAACGCTGCGTATGGATCGTGCACTTTGCTTGCAGCTTTTGCGCCGTTATGCCGAGGCGCGCGCCGATTTCGAACGAGTCGGGAGGGAACGGGACGACGTGCAGGCGCTCGCGCTCGCAGCCGGAGACGCAAGGCGGCTCAACGATCCCGCTGGCGCGAGAGGGCTCTTGGTGCTTGCGCGCCGCATCGACGCGACATACGCACCCGTTCGAATGGTGCTTGCCCGGAGGCGTCGATGAGCGATTGGAGTGCAATGGCCGTGTACGTCGTTACGCTGCCTGCCTTACATACGGTTGCGCGCCGACGTAGCACCTTGGTTTGCATTAATTCGCCTGTGGCGATGGCTCTTGGATCGGCAGGCGCAGCGCTGGTCGCGCTTGGTTCGTTCCATGAGACGCCGATTTCGCTCGGCACTGCAATCGCGCTTGCATGTCTCGTGGTATGCGCGCAGAGCGATCTCGCCACCGGGCTCGTGTTTGATGGGGTAACGGTGAGCGCCGCGGGCGCGATCATCGCGTTGAGCCTGATCCAACAACGGCAAGAAGGTGCGCTCATTGGAGCATGCGTTTGCATCGCGCCGTTGCTCGGGCTCTACTGGCTCACGCGCGGTCGTGGCGTTGGGCTTGGCGACGTTAAGCTCGGTGGAATCATCGGCGCCGGCGTTGGCGACGTGGGAGCGCTCGGAGCGATCGGGGCAGCGTTCGTTGCCGGCGCGCTCTGGTGCCTGCCGCTCTTGGTAGCGCGACGTATGAGCCGAACTGATCGAATTCCATTTGCGCCATTCCTGGCGATCGGAACGTTTGCATTGATTGCGACAATCGTTGTACAAAGCCGTGGGTGAATGGAAGGTGCTTCCGCTCGGCATAGACCTCGGCTCTACGCGCGTGCGGATCGCGCTCGCGGAGGTTAGTCGAGAGGGGACGGTTCGTATGCGCGCGATCGTCGCGCGCGACACGCCTGACGATGCGGTCACGCCACTCGATGTCGAGGAACCCGCATTGGTCGCAGCAGTGCTTGAAGAGATGCTAAGCGAGATTGGATCGCGCGAGAGACGATGTGTCCTCGCAATCGGCGCGCCGGCCTGCATGTTGCGTAGCGTGCGCTTCCCGAAAATGAGTTGGGCCGAACGGCTGCGAGCGGCCCGATTCGAAGCGCAACGATTCCCTGGTTGGGATCCCGAAGTGGACGGATCGATCGTGCGCACGCATCCGCTTGATCGCGCGTCGCGAACCTACGCCGTGGGCATTACGCAGTCGGCACGCATCGATTCGCGCCTCATTACGATGCGACTAGCGGGGCTGCGGCCGGTCGCGATCGATCACGATGCCCTCGCAATGCGGCGGATGTTTCCGGATTGCGACGCGATCGTCGACGTCGGGGCCGAACGTTCGAGCGTCCATGTATTTAGCGGAGCGGGCCCGATGTCGTTGATCTCCCAGTCAGGTGGCGCGGCGATTACCCGTGGGATCGCTGCAGAGCTTTCAATCGACCTACCGACGGCGGAACGGCGCAAGCGCATTCTTGGGTGCGCCGGAGCCGGCGTGTCAGCGCGCGAGGAGGTCGTCACGTCGATCGCTTCGCTCATCGATCGCGCGCGTTCGCGTACGCCGGTCAATCGCATCGTCCTTACCGGCAACGGTGCGCGCCTCCCAAACTTTACTCATGAGGTGGAGGAGGCGACAAGCGCCGTAACCGAGGCTCCTGTCCCCGACGTCCTCCACAGCGGCGACTATCCGGAGGACGTCGTCCGCGCAGCCACGCCGGATTGGACGCTTGCCGCGAGCCTCGCGCTGTGGATCCTCGCTGCCTGATGCGCTTTAACTATCTGCGCGACAGCGCCCCCGAAGCGTTCGAGTATCTGCGTCCGAGTCGAATTCCAGAGCAGGTGCATACTCCGCTTGCGGCATTGCTCACCGTGGCAATCGTCATCGTCGCCTGGTGGACGATCGAGCAGGTCTTACTTTCGCAAGCGCGAGATGAATTGCAGACTCAGACGCTTCGGCTCGCCGCGAGTAAAACGGCGCTCGCTGAACTCAAGCTACGGAAGATGCGGGTTGAAGAACTCATCGCGGTAGACTCGCGGCTGCGGGCTATCCGGCGCTCGGGTGCAACGCTCTCGAGCGGCCTTGCGGATATTGCTAACCATGTTCCGTCGCGTGCCTGGCTAACGAGCATCGCACGCGTGAATGAGGGGCTCGAAATCGATGGACAAGCTGACGGACTCGATGGGCTTAGCGAGACGGTCGCCGATCTGATGTCGAGTTCGACGGCTGCATCGCCCGATTTAGTTCGCGCAAGCAGGGTGGATCGCGACCACTCTGGCGCGCTCATCGCATTCGTTGTCCGGGTGGACGGCCACAAATGAAGCTCACCGAGCCAATGACGATGGCGTCGGGCGTGCGCATCTTGTGGATCCTGACTGCGGCAGTGTTCTTCGGGTTCGGCGTCGGCGTCGTTTGGTGGCCCACGTCTCAGACAATCGCGACGATTAAGACGCAAGCGAAGAATCTATACGATGAGGCAAACCAGAACGAAGCCGACATTGCGCGGGCGGCGCAGTTGCGCACCGTTCAAAAGCGCGTTTCCGACGATGTCCGCAAGCTTTCGGGTCAGGGATCTCAGAGCGCTGTAACGGCGGCGACGTTGGCTCTGCTCAACCGTGAATCGCGCACTCACAGCATCGACGTGCGCTCGATCGTACCGACTTCGGGAACGACGGCGTCGCCCTCGCCGGCAGCGGCCAGACGAGCCGACAGCGCGCTCGTAGGTACCGCGATCGAAATTGACGTGCGCGGGAGGTTCCGTGATCTCTTGGCTTTTGTTTCCGACCTGCCGCGACACGACGTATTGATCGACGTTAGCGATATCAACCTCGTCGATCGCGGTGACCGCTCTTCTAAGCCGGTGCTCGGCGCAACGGTCCATGCAACAATATTTCGATACCTGTACCAGGAAGGAAGGGAGGCCCAACATGCTTCCGGCACTCCATGATGACGATAGACGCGCGCTTGCGCGCCTCGCCACGATGCTGATTATCGGGGCGCTGTCCGTTCTGCCGGTTACTACGCAGAGCTCATCGGTTGCGGGCGCCGCCGGCGTGCGTGACGTCACGAACGATGCGAATCTCATGGTACCGGCACACCTGACCTTTCCGGCATATGAGATCAGCCGCGATCCCTTCGTTCCAGCCGGCCCGATGCGAACGAAGCTCGACGGCAACGCCACCGCGATGAGCGTTGGACAAGGCGGCGACATCGGCGTCGTGCTGCCGCCAAATGCGGGCGCCTCACAAAGTGGGGCTCGTCCGGGTGTACCGACGGGCATGACGATGGGCTCGATTCTGCGCGCTATCGTTCTCGGAGATCCGCCGCGTGCGCTCGTCGAAGCGGGCGGAGCTGTGCGCGTCGTGGGCGTTGGCGATCACCTCGGCGAGCTTAAGATTGTCGGCATCACGCCGGGCCATGTCGCGCTGTCAGACGGCTCCTCGCTGATATTGGACGGCGCGCGTCGATGAAATTGTTTTGGTTCCTCTTACTCTGTGTGCTTCTCGGTGCGCCGGCGGCCCATGCCGCGAGCGGTGTTATCACTATTGACGTGCACGACGCGGATATCAGCGATGTCATTACACTCTTGGCGGCGCAGTCGGGGAAGAACATCGTGACCGATGACACGATCAAGCCCGCGCGCGTTACGATTCATTTGCATGACGTGACGTTTGATCGAGCATTGGCGGTCATCGTTGGTGCCAACGGCTTACAGGTGCATCGGCAAGGCAACGTGCTTATCGTAGGCGCGGCGGACGAGATGAATAGGCGCTATGTCGAGAACGGTACATCGGTCGGCGCGCAAACCGTTGTGCTGCAGCTTATGCATGCGAACGCCGACGATGTGGTCAAAGAGATTACGGGAGCACTACCGACCGGCACGGTGATTCTGGCCGACCGGAGAACAAGCGCCGTCGTCGTGACCGGCGACGTCGACACTGTTGACCGCGCGCGCCATCTGGTCGTCGCGCTCGATGCTCCGACCTCGAGCGGGGGTACGGGGATCCAGACGGAGGCGTACCGGTTACAATATGTCAAAGCCGAGGACGCGATCAAAGAGCTGAAAGCGCTCACAAACGAAGGCTCTTACACAGCCAACAACGAGCAGAACGAAGTCGTGGTTGACGGCAACGACAATGTGCAAAGTGCAGCGAGAAGCCTTTTCTCGACGATCGACCGGCCCGGTCCGCAAGTGATGTTTGAAGTTAAGGTCGCCGATGTCACGCCGCAAAACGACACGAGCAACTTCGGGCTCGAATTCGGCGGGACGAATCTCCAAGGCCAAGTGACACCTGGATCGACCTCGTACGCATTCACCGGGGGAAGCATACCTGTCAATGTTACGCTCAACGCGCTCATCACGCAGGGCCGCGCGCAAATTCTAGCGACGCCGAAACTCGTGGCGCTCAATAATACCGAGGCCGATCTGCTTGTCGGCGAGACCTATCCGATTGTGTTTAACACAAGCGTCCTTGGTGGACAAAATGTGCAATTCGTGGACGTTGGTGTAAAGCTGCGCATGATCCCTACGATCGGCGATGACGGCGTAGTAACCGCGGAATTGCATCCCGAGTACAGCGAGATCGAAGGTATTACGTCAACCGGCTATCCGATTATAACGAATCGGAAACTTGATACTGTGCTGCGGGTGAGCGATGGCCAAACAATCGTGTTGGGCGGTTTGATGATGGATACGTCAAACGAGACGATCACCAAAGTGCCGGGTCTCGCGGACATTCCGATCCTTGGGAAACTCTTTCAAAATAAGCAGACGGCGCGAACGAAGAACGAGATCGTCTTCTTGATCACGCCACACGTTATATACGCCGAGCCACCGCCCAAGAAATAGCTAGGGCCCCGTGATCTGGGCGGCTTGAGCGATGGCTTCAAAGCGCTGGTCGACTTGCTGCGTCCAGACGTTGATGCCGCGTAGTTCGTCTTTGACGCCGCGCATTTCGCCCTCGAGCGAGGTGAGACGGGTTTCGACTCCGTCGAGCCGCGCATCGACTCCGTCGAGCCGCGCATCGACTCCATCGAAGCGCGCGCTGACTTCTCGCCGAAATGCGTCAAAGTTGTGGCCCGTGGCCTCGCCCTGGCTGAGGATCGCGCTCATGAGCTCGCTGGAGGTGAATTCTTCGTCCGGCATCGTTGAATCGTAGTATGGTTCTGTTGCCAAAAGACTTCCCGCCTGTGGACAGGCTTGTACTGGCAGTTTGCCTTGCGCTTTACTTGCGGTATACTGGCGGTATGTGGAACCCCCTCGCCTACCCCCGGTTCGGGGGCGTCTCGGCTCAAGAGCAGCTTGGCTTCATCCGGGAGGCGCTCGGCCTCTCAAAAACAGAGCTTGGGCGGCTGCTTGGGGTTCGCAGGCAGGCGCTCGATCAATGGGAGGGGGCCATCCCGGCCGATCGGACCGCCCGGGTCAATCGGCTGATCGAGCTTGCGCAATTCTTGCAGCGGCGCCTCGTGCCGGCTCGGATCCCGCAGATCATCCGGACCCCGGCTAAGGGTCTTGATGGGCGCACCATCCTCGACGTGCTTGCATCCTCGGGCGTTGAGCCGGTGTACGAATACGTCGCGCGTCTCGCGTCCTACACTAATCTTTGAAAACGATCGCGCGACGCGGACGCTATTATCGCGTCTGCGATCCGTCGTGGGATGATTGTTGCGACGGACGTTACGCAGCAGAGTTCGGCGGACGCTGGAATCCGCCGCAAAGTTTTCCAACACTCTATCTCAATCGCAACATCGAAACTGCGCGCGCGAACGCGCGACGCATCTACGACGGCGAAGCGTTCGGCTTGTTCGATCTCAATCCGGTGATGCGTCCGCATCTGCAAGTCGTCGAACTCACACCGTGCGAACCGATCGACGCCGTTACCGACGACGGTTTGCGCGCGTTGAAGTTGCCCGTGACATATCCGGAAGATATTGGATGGGATATCTGTCAGCCGATTGGTGCGCGCGCACATCGCGATGGCGCGGTGGGAATTTCGGCACGCTCTGCGGCACTTTCTGGGGGAGAAGAACTTGCGCTCTATGCGCTCGCGCTCGCGCGAAAGCGACAGCGAATCCTCTTCGACCAGTGGTACCTCGGCGAGGGCGGAAACCTCGAAAAAAGCTGATTTCCCACAAGGAAACAGGGGTTTTTTCGATAACCGCCTGGTCAATTAGCTGCCCCCAATCCGAAAGGACAGTATGACCAAGAACGAGTTAGCTCGTGAGCTCGCCGAAGAGATGGACATCCCGCGTCGCCAGGTCGTCGACCTGATCGAAGCGATGCTGGAGAAGATCACCGACGTGCTTAAGTCGGGCGATAAGATCCAGCTCACCCCCTTCGGCCAGTTCAAAGTTCGGGACCGCGCGGCCCGTATCGCGCGCAACCCGAAGACGGGCGAGCCGATCAAAGTCCCGGCCAAGAAAGTGCTCAAATTCATTGCCGGACGCACCTTGAAGGAAGCCGTCGGCACCGCACGTCGCGGCACCGCGAAGAAATCTTCGGCCAAGAAAACGGCCAAGAAATCCACGGCGAAAAAGGCTCCCGCCCGCAAGGCCGCGCCGGCTCGCAAAGCTGTCGCCAAAAAGACGTCGCGTAAGAAGCGCTAAAGTCCACGAGCGGGCCGCCAGGTTTGGCGGCTCGCTCCCATTAAGAAAGCGTGGGTGTTCCGCTATCTAACGGCGGGCGAATCCCACGGACCGGCACTCGTCGGTATCCTCGACGGGCTGCCCGCGCATCTCCCAATCGACGTCGAACGTATCAACCAAACCTTGGCGCGACGTCAGGGCGGATATGGTCGCGGACAACGCATGAAAATCGAGCGCGACGAGATTGAATTTCTCGCCGGCGTGCGTGGCAGCGAAACACTCGGCTCGCCGATTGCGGTGATCGTGCGCAATCGCGACTACGAAAATAATCGCGCGCTGATGGATCCGATCACCGGCGCCGGCAAAGCGCTCACCAATCCACGCCCCGGTCACGCCGATTATGCGGGCGCGCTGAAATATCGCCAGCGCGATCTGCGCAACGTGCTCGAGCGCGCAAGCGCGCGTGAAACCGCGATGCGCGTCGCGCTCGGCGCGATTTGCGCGCAGTTTCTCGAAGCGCTCGGCATCACGACGCGCAGCTACGTGCACCGCATCGGCGAAGTGGTTTCGCCTGAGTTGGACGCGTTTTCGCAGGACGACGTTGAGGCGAGCGACGTCCGCAATCCCGACAAGGCCACCGAAGCCAAAATGATCGCCGCAATCGATGCGGCCAAGGCTGCCGGCGATACGCTCGGCGGCGTCTTCGTCGTCCGCGTCGATGGGGTGCCGGTCGGCGTGGGAAGCAATCGCCAACCCGAGACGCGCCTCGACGGGGTGCTGGCCGGCGCGCTGATGGGCATGCAAACGGTCAAAGCCGTCGAGGTAGGGCTCGGCGCCGATGTTGCGGGGCGCCCCGGATCGCAGGCGCACGACGTCTTTGCGCTCGACGGCAAGGACGTAGTCCGTGGCAGCAACCGCGCCGGCGGGATCGAAGGCGGCATGAGCAACGGGCAACCGATCGTGCTGCGCGTCTCGGTCAAGCCGATTCCGACCCTGATGAAAGCGCTGCCCTCGGTCAATCTGCACGAGCAAACCGACGCGCCGGCCACGATCGTGCGCAGCGACGTGTGCGTGGTGCCGGCAGCGGGCATCGTCGGCGAAGCGATGGTGCGCCTCGCGCTGGTCGCGCCGGTTTTGGAGAAGTACGGCGGCGATTCGATCGAAGAGACGCGCGACAATTTACGTCGCGCAAACGACGCGGCGGCAGCGCTCTTCGCGAAGGAGGGTGTGTGAAGCAGCATATTGCGCTGGTTGGCTTCATGGCCTCGGGCAAGTCGACGATCGGCAAGCGGCTCGCGCGCAAACTCAAATGCGCATTCTTTGATACCGACGATCTGGTGGTCGAGCAGCACGGCCCGATCTCCGATATTTTCTATAACGAAGGCGAAACGGCGTTTCGCAACTACGAGCACGACGCGCTCTCGCATGTGCTCAGCGACGGCGATCCGGGGATTGTCGCATGCGGCGGCGGCGCGCTCTCGTTTGAACCCTCGGCGAAACTCCTAAAGAAGAAGAGCTATCGCGTGTTCATCAAGGTCACGCCCGAGCTCGTGCTCGAGCGTCTTCGCAACAGCCGTACGGTGCGACCGCTCCTCGGCCCCACGCCGGCGCTTTCGCGAATCAAATCGCTCTACACCAAACGCATGCCACAGTACGCCCACGCCGACTACGTCGTGGAAGCCGACGGCATGAGCACTGCACAAGTTGTTGAGACGATCGTCGAGTGGTTACACAAAAAGAAGATCGAATTCTGAACGAATCAGATTACATCGTCAACACCGATCTGCGCTATCCGATCTGCATCGGTGACGATACCCGTGAGCCGATCGCGTCGTTCCTCGAGCATCGCGCGCAGCGCTTTATCGTGCTCGCCGATGCGCAGCCAACCGTAGCGAAGCTCGCGCGTGAGCTTGGCGAGATTCAGGGTGCCATTGGCGTCCTGACCTTTCCGCTCGGCGAAGCGCGCAAGCGCCTGAGTACGGTAGAAAAAGTGCACGATGCATTGCTCGCGGCGGGTGCCGGTCGCGACACGCTAATCGTCGGCGTTGGCGGCGGCGTCGCGAGCGATCTCTTCGGCTTTTGCGCGGCGACGTTCATGCGCGGCGTGCCGTACGCACATGTGGCGACGACGCTTGTGGCGATGGTCGATGCGGCGGTCGGCGGCAAGACCGGCGTCGACCTGCATGCCGGCAAGAATATCGTCGGCTCGTTCACCGATCCGGTGGCCGTATTCGCCCACACGCGGGCGCTGCAGACGCTTCCGTACCGGCAGATGCGTGAGGGTCTCGCCGAAGTGCTCAAGGCCGCGATCATCGAGGGGCATGAGTTCTTCGACTCGATCGAAGCGCTCTCGCCGCACGCGTTGTGGCGCTGGCCGTGGCTCGAGATTGTCGCCGAAGCGATCAAAGTAAAGACGATGATCGTCGCCGACGATCGTCAGGAAGCCGGGATGCGCGAACTGCTCAATCTCGGCCATACTTTCGGACATGCGCTCGAAACCGCGAGTGCGTATCGTATCTCGCACGGCGTCGGCGTCGCGCTCGGGCTGCGTGCGGCGGGGTTGCTCGCGTTGCGCACCGGCCGTTTTAGCGAAGAAGAGCACTTGCGCGTGCTCGGCACGACCGCGCTGCTTGGGATGCCGCTACGCACCTCGATCGGCGTCGAAGAAACGCTCGCAGCGATGCAGAGCGATAAGAAGAAGCGCGCCGGGAAATTGCGCTTCGTGCTGCCGCGCGCGATCGGTGACGTGGAGTATGGCGTCGAGGTGCCCGAGCGCACGGTGCGCGGCGTGCTGGCGCAACTGCGCCGCTCACCCGAATCCGGCGGCTAGCTATGGCGCGCGTCGTTGATGCGCTCGCGACGATTCGCTCGTCGCGTTTTGATCTGCCGCTGACCTACGATGCCGCAGCCTTCGATCTACGGATCGGTGATGTCGTGCGCGTGCCGCTCGGCACGCGTGAGGTGCTCGCCTACATCGTGCGCGAACCCTACGATGCGCCGCCGGATGCCAAACGCAAAGCGGTGCGCGAACGGCTCGACGTCCCGCGCGCGTTCAACGCGGAGGGCTTGCACCTCGCGCGCTTCGTCGCGGAATACTACATCACGACGCTTGGCGAAGCGCTCTCGGCGATTGTCCTCTCCGGCGCGTTGCCGCGCACGGTCGATAGCTTCGTGCGGACCGTGGCGCAACCGAATCCGCAGCGCTATCCCTCGGTGCCGGCACGCCTGGTGCGCTTGATCTGGGACGAGCTCGCCGACGGCTTTGCGCTCGAAACGCTGCTGCGCCATCCCGACGCGCGTCGCGCCGGCGATCGCAGCGCGTTGTTGCGCCACGTGCAGGCGCTGGTGCGCAGCGGCGAAGTGCGCCGCGAACGCCGCTTCGTGGAGCCCAAGACGACGGTCTATCGCGTCCGCGTCTTGTATCCGGGCGATGCAACGATCCGCGGCAGCAAGGCGCAGGCGCTGGTGAGCTTTGTGCGCGAGCAGCCGGGTGTACCGCGTGCCGACGCCCTGCTCGCGGGTTTCTCGAACGCGGTGATCGCGCGCGCCGTAAAGACCGGTGCACTCGAAGAGCGCGAGGTCGAGCCGACGCACGCGCGCGCGTACAAACCGCTGGGCGATGCACCGTTTCCGCCGACCCCCGAACAATCCGCGGCGTTGGGACGAATCAACGTTGCACTCGATGCGCGCGCGTTTCACGAGACGCTGCTCTTCGGGGTCACCGGCAGCGGGAAGACCTACGTGTACGTCGAGGCGATCAAACGGGTCGTGCGCGAGGGCGGGCGCGCAATCGTGCTCGTGCCCGAGATCTCGCTCACGCCGCAGACCGCGCGGCGTTTCGAGGAGAGCTTCGGCGATCGCGTTGCGGTATTGCATTCGGCGCTCTCCGAGCGCGAGCGCTTCGACGCATGGCAGGCCTGCGCGCGCGGGGAGATCGACGTCGTGGTCGGGGCGCGCAGCGCCGTCTTCGCGCCGCTCGATAACGTGCGGCTCTGTGTCGTCGACGAAGCGCACGAGACGTCGTACAAGCAAGATACCGTGCCGCGGTATCACGCCGTGGCGGTGGCGCGCGAACGCATGCGCCACGCAAACGGCGTGCTCGTGCTCGGAAGCGCGACGCCTCCGCTCGAGAGTTACGAAGCGGCGCTGCGTGGCAAGGTGGAGATGATTACCTTGCGCGAGCGCGCGACCGCGCAGCCGATGCCGCGCGTGCAGATCGTCGATCTTGCCAAAGAGTTCGAGAGCGGCAATAAGCGGATCTTCTCGACCGCCCTTGCCGAGGCGCTGCGCGACCGGCTCGAACGCGGCCAGAAGACGGTGCTCTTCGTGAACCGGCGCGGCAGCGGCGGTTTCATCCTTTGCCGCAGTTGCGGCCACGTGCCGCAGTGCGAGCGCTGCGACGTTTCGCTCACCGCGCACCGCAGCGAAGGGCTGCTGCGTTGTCACTATTGCGATTTCCAGATGCCCCTGCCGCGCGTTTGTCCCGCGTGCGGCCTCGAAACGATTCGGGAGTTCGGCGTCGGCACCGAGCGCGTGGTAGAAGAAGTGACGCGGCTCTTTCCGCAAGCGCGCGTCGTGCGCATGGATTCCGACACGACGACGCGCGTCGGCGATCACGCGCGTCTGTTGACCGAGTTTGGCGAACGCGGTGACGTCCTGGTCGGCACGCAGATGGTGGCCAAAGGTCTCGATTTTCCGACGGTGACGCTCGTCGGTGTCGTGGCGGCCGACGTGGGTCTGCACATTCCCGACTATCGCGCTGCGGAGCGTACGTTCGATTTGATCGCGCAGGTCTGCGGCCGCAGCGGCCGCGCAAGCGCCGGCGAGGCGATCGTGCAGACCTACTCACCGAAGCACCCCGCGATCGTGTTTGCGGCGGCGCACGATTTCGAGGGCTTTGCGCGAGGCGAACTCGAGGAGCGGCGCAGCTTGCAGTATCCCCCGTTTTCGCGCTTGGTGTACCTCGGTGTCATTGGCCGCAGTCGCAAGGCGGCGCTGGATGCCGCGCAGCGCTACGCCGGGCTCTTGCGCACGGAGAACGTGGGCGAAGTGCTCGGCCCCGCGCCCTATCCGATCGCGCGGATCAACAACGAGTGGCGTTTTCGGGTGGCGATCAAATCCCGCATACCCAAGCCCCTGCGAGCGGCGATTAGGTCAAAAGTCCTACCCGCGGCACAAGCGGAGCGTGCAACGCGTTTAGCAATCAATGTTGATCCGTAGTCGAGGTATTCTGTCAGCAAATTAGAAGTGCGCTTGTCAGCTTTCAAAGGTTTCATGGGACCATGGTTTCTGATCGGGCGATGACTCCGGATGATCTGTATCGTGCGGCACGTTTTACGGATTGCCTTCGCGCGACCGAAGGCGACACGCGAAAGGCATTGGCGCGTGAGTTGGGACTGTTGCGGTGATTATGAAGCCGTCCCTCGCGCCGGGCGAATATTTCCGCGCTGCACGATTTTCGGAATATCTTGCGGCAACTGAGGGAGACGACCGCACTGAAGTACAGTTGGACCGCGCGCGTTCGTACTTGGTCCTCTCGAAGCTGCGCGAAGCGTTAGCTGAGATCGCATTAATTGACGTAACGACGGGCGATGCCGCCGCGATTGCGGGCGCGCTTCGATGTCGCGCCCTTAGCGGGCTGGGCGAGTGGGACCAGGTTGAGCGGTGGCTAGCGGCGGAGGTGCCCGATGGAATAACAAAGGTTGGTGACGCAGAGATCGCGCTGGCGCGCACGTTCGCTGCGATGCATCGCGGCCATGGTGATGAGATGCATGCAGCGGCTCTGCGGATCGGCGCTGCAGGCGCAGACCCGTGGTATCAGAGCATTCAACGATATTACACTGCGTGGTCGCTTGCGCTCAAGAATGAATACGACACGATGGCGCGAGGACTTCAAAGCGCCGTCGAGTTCATGCTCTCGTCACCTGAGCGAATGGACGTTTTGCATCTGGCGCGTGCCGCACAGGCGCTTGCAGCTCTGTCGAGAGATATGTTTTCCGGCGAGCGCTTTCAATTCGTGGTGTCCCTCGAGCACCGCATTCCTTGGACTCCGGATGTTCGCGAGCAACGTTTTAGCATGCGGCGCTGCGTGGCCTGGGGACACGCACTCCACGGATCGGAACGCTTAGCGCATCGCGTAATCCTCGAACTTCTTGAGGAGGCGCCGCCAACGCCACAGCTGCGGCCGTTTATCTATGCCGACCATGCGTATCTTGTCGCAGCAGCAGGCTGCGAAGAGATTACCGATCCCTTGATCGAGCAAGCCACGGCGATTGCATTGCAGACGACGTGGGCGTCGACGGGTGAAGAACGGATTGGCCTTTTGAATCTTATCGAACTAGTCGCTGATCGTGACGTCAACGCTGCGCTGATGTTGCTCGATGTGTACGAGGGAATTCCAGCCAAGATGGCCACTTCGTTCGCGACAGCACATGGCAGCCGTTTGCGGGCGATTGAGAACCACGCGCGAGGTGCGGTGTTTGCGGCGCAGGGGCAGATCCAGGAAGCGAACCGTACGCTGCTGCAGGCCTTCGATGCCTTTTCGAGTTTCGGCTATATGTGGCGCACCGCGGCGGTGTCATTGCGTCTTCACGCGCTAACAAACGATCCAAGTTGGTTGCGTAGAGCAGAAGAAGCGGTTGCGAAGTTTCCAAACAGCGCGATCGCGGGAGAGATTCGACGTCGTGCTCGCGGCGCAGCAGATCCTCGACTTGCCGCCCTCTCACCCGCGCAGCGTCGCGTTTTCGAACTCATCTGTCACGGAAAATCGAACAAAGAGATCGCCTCAGCGTTAAAGATCTCCGTAAATACTGCGCGTAATCACGTCGCAGCCGTGCTTGCCCGGTTTGGCGCGCACTCCCGCGCGCACCTCGCCGCGGTCGCGCACGAGTCGGGCCTCTCGCACCGATGAGCGGATCGCTCAACGCCTTCAACCTTTTCCGCGCGGCGCGCTATACGGAACTGCTACGGATCACGGAGGACGACGACAGCGACGATGCCCACATCTTGCGCGCGAGAGCCTATTTGCACAAGGACTGCGCCGCGGATGCTATCGCTGAGCTGAATGCTGTGCAAGCGCTCGAAGGCGATGCTGCCGCCTCGGCAGGGGCGCTTCGATGTCGCGCGTGGAGTAGGCTGAGCAACCGAGACTCAGTCGATGAATGGTTGCAGACCGACCTCACGTCTTACGGAATGCTTTCCGCCGTCGGCCGGTCGGAAATCGCGATCGCGAGGGGCATTGTTGCGATGCATCGTGGGCACACAGATGGTATCCACGACGCAGCAGAAGCGATCGAGGTGGACGCCGGGCCGTGGTACGCTTCGTGGAAGTTGCATTTGACGGCATGGGCTGCGGCGTCCGCTGATGATTACGTTGAACAGGGCCGCCGGCTGGAGCAGCTAGCCGGCTTTATGCTAGAAAATCCGGCTGCGCTCGACGTCATGTTGTTGGCTCGGTGCGCAGTGGGCCTTTCAAATATTGCACGGGAGATCTTCTCGATCCCAAGGTTTGAATTGGTCGTTCGTCTGGAGGCGGAGATACCGTGGACACAAGAGACTCACGAATTCCGCTTTATGGTCAAGCGCGCCCTTGCGTGGGCTCACGCGCTTCATGGCTCGGCACGAAACGCGCACCGCCTTATCTTTGAGCTTGTCGACCAGGTGCCATCGCCAGCCTGGCGTCCTCTGCTGTACAGCGACCAGGTGCACTTCGTGCAGGCAACCGGCTGTGACGAAATTCTAGAGCCGCTCCTCGAACGTGCGATAGAGTATTCGACTGAGATCAGCTGGGAATCAGAGCGTGAGGAGCGTGTCGGTTTGGTGAGCCTCATCGTGGTCACCGCCGAGCACGATGTCGCAGCCGCACGTTCCCTCATGAATACTTACGATTCAATTGAAACCAACATTGCACCGAACATTGCCATTGCGCACAGTCACCGTTTGCGCGCGATGGAGGAGCACGCCCGCGGAACGCTCCTCGCGGCGGAAGGAAACGAAACTGAGGGCCGGCGTCTCTTGAAGAAAGCATACGACGCGAATGTCGGCTTTGGATACTCGTGGCGTCCTGCGTTCATCGCCCTCCAGCTGCACACGCTTACTAAGGATGGCGCGTGGTTGCACAAGGCGGAGGCGGCTGCCGCCGAACTTCCGGAGAGCGCGATTGGCCGCGAGATTCGACGGCGCGCTCGCGGTTCGGCCGATCCAAGACTAGCCTCCCTCTCTCCGACCCAGCGGCGGGTGTTCGAACTTATTTGTCACGGAAAATCGAACAAAGAGATCGCCTCAGCGTTAAAGATCTCCGTAAATACTGCGCGTAATCACGTCGCAGCCGTGCTTGCCCGGTTTGGCGCGCACTCGCGCGCGCATCTCGCCGCCGTGGCTCACGAGTCGGGCCTCCTTTAGGTCCGCAGGAAGGAGGCCCCCCGGCCTCGGCGGTATTTAGTCGGTGTGAACAATATATTGTTGCGCGTCCTGGCTATTGCGTGCGCCCTGACCCTTGGCTTGGGTTTGCCGCGCGCGGCGCTGGCCGATGCCCTCTCCCCAGCGCAGATCGCGAAAATCGACGCGATCGTGAAGGGCGGGATGTCGACGCAGCACCTGGTCGGTGTCGAAGTCGCCGTGGGCCGCAACGGTACCGCACTTTTTACCAAGGGCTATGGGCAGCGCGACAAAGCAAAGAAGCTGCCGGTAAATGGAGGCACGGTCTTCCCGATCGGCTCGATCACGAAGCAGTTCACCGCGGCGTGTGTTATGGAACTCGTGCAGCAAGGTAAAGTGCAACTCGATGCCAAGGTCGCAACGTATCTGCCTGCCGTGCCGCACGCATCGGAGATCACCGTCCGTCAGCTGCTCAATCAAGTCTCGGGGCTGCACGACTATCTTGAAAACAAGCCGCTGATCACGGCGCTCTTCGCCGGGACGTGGACCACGCACCATCCGGCGTCGTACTACGTCGGCCTCATCAAAGGAGATCCGCTTGCATTCAAGCCTGGCACGAAGTGGCAGTACAGCAACACCAACTACTTAGTCCTTGGCATGCTCGTTGCCAAAGTCAGTGGCGAATCGTACGGGCAATACCTAACCGACAACATCATCAAAGCGCAAAATTTCGACGCGATGCAGTACCTTGCATGGTCGGTTCCGACCGGCGATGACGTCTCGCTGGGCTACAACTACGCGAAGGGCGCCTACACGCTCGTGCCGCGCTACGAGATGAGCTGGGGCGGCGCCGCGGGCGCCCTTGCCTCGAACGCCTCCGATCTGGTGCAGTGGGACGGCGCATTCTTCGGCGGCAAAGTGCTCACGCCGACAAGCGTCGAGATCGCGACGACCCCACCGCGCGGCATCACGATGGGCATGCACGCTGGAAACACCCAAAGTCAGATCGCGGAGGGTTACGGCTTCGGTTGGGTCGCCGGCCACGACGAAGGCCGGCGCATCATCTGGCACAACGGTGGCGTCATTGGCGCGCGTTCGATGAACGCGGTCTTCCCCGACGATGGTCTCGAGATCGTGATTCTCACCAACGCGACGACGGCAGATCCCGAAATTCTGGCGCTAAAGATCGCGCGTCTGCTCTACGGCGGCTGAGTCTTGCGCATCTTCACGGCTACGCTCGTCACCGAGACGAACACATTCTCACCGATCCCGACCGGATGGCAAGGCTTCAATCGCAGCCGTGCGCAGTCCGACGTTGCCTCGATGGCGCGGTGGCGCGCGCTCGCGGAGCGCGACGGGCACTCGATCATCGAAAGCATCGTTGCGATCGCGCAGCCCGCGGGGCCGACGGTGCGTTCGGTTTATGAATCGTTGCGTGACGAGCTGCTCGCTGACTTGCGCGCGGCGCAGCCGGTCGACGTCATCCTTTTATATCTGCACGGGGCGATGGTTGCCGAAGCCTACGACGACTGCGAAGCCGATGTGCTCGAGCGGTGTCGTGCGCAGGCGGGTTCGCATGTCGTGATCGGGGCGGAGCTCGATTTACACGCGCACCTAACGCAGCGCATGCTCGCCGCCGCCAACGCCATCATCTCGTATAAGGAGTATCCGCATACGGATATCGTCGCGCGCGCAGAAGACCTGTATCGGATCTGCGTCGATGCAGCTACCGGCAAAACGCGCCCGGTCGCGGCGACATACGACTGCCACATGACCGGGATGTTTCCCACGACCGCGCAACCGCTCCGTGCATTTGTCGATGACATGAGCGCGCGCGAACGCGACGGTATCCTCTCGCTGAGTCTGATTCACGGGTTTCCATGGGGCGACGTCCCCGAGGCGGGCGTGAAGATGCTCGCGATCGCCGATGGCGACGCGGCGCTTGCGGCGCGCGTTGCACAAGAATTTGGCCAGCGATTTTGGTCGATGCGCCAAGATGCAACGCTTACGGGTGCGAGCGTCAGCGACGCGCTCGATGCGGTAGCGACTGCGACCAGCGGACCGCTTGTGCTCGCCGACGTCGCCGATAACGCCGGCGGCGGTGCACCTGGTGACAGCACGTTCATGTTGCGCGCGATGCTCGAACGCGGCATCGAGAATGCGGTGACCGGAACCTACTACGACCCAATCGCGGTGGACACGTGTTTCGAAGCGGGCGAAGGCGCAACGATCGATCTGCGCTTTGGCGGTAAGCTTGGCGCTGCCTCGGGCGAACCGATCGACGCGCGGGTAACGGTGATGCGCGTGCTCGAGAACCACGAGCAAGACGCTATGGACGACACAATCCCGGTGCTGCTCGGTCGCAGCGCGTGGATTCGCACGCAAGGCATCGATATCGTCCTGGTGTCGTATCGCACGCAAGTGTTCTCACCCAACGCCTTTACCGGGCTTGGGATCACGCTTGGGGACAAACGTGTAATCGTAGTAAAGTCGTCGCATCACTTTTATGGTAAGTTCGCGCCGCTTGCGACGCGCGTGCTGCACGTGAGTGCACAGGGCGCACTTCCGCTCGATTTCGCTTCGATTCCCTATAAGAAGCGGTCTGCGAACTATTGGCCGCGCGTTGAGGTAGTAGCGGTATGAAGAAGGCACTGATCGCCTTAATTCTGGTCGTGCTCGCCGCATGCACGCGCGCCGGTCAAGGGCATGGTCCGGGGACGCTCATCGTCGCGTTGCGACAAGAGCCGGTCTCGCTCAACCCGCTGATCCTCGAAGGCCCTTCCGCGTACACCGTAGGTGAGCTATTTTACTCGTACCTCACCAACTACGATGCGGATGGCAATATCGTCGCGGACCTCGCGACCTACACGGTCGCGCCCGATAGCATGGGCGTAACCTACCATCTGCGGCACGGTGTGAAATGGCAAGACGGTGCGCCAGTGACCTCGCGCGACGTCGTGTTCAGTTATCAAGCCGTCATGAACCCAGCGAACAACCTCCCGCAACGCTACGGCTACGATCGCGTCGCCTCGGTGACCGCGACGGACGACTACACGGTTGTCGTGCGCACGAAAGTTCCGTTCTCCCCGATCATCGGCTGGTTCTTCGGCGGCGACAGCAACTACCCGATCTTGCCCGCGCACCTGCTCGCGTCGTACAAAAATATCAACAATGTCAGCTTTAACGCGACGCCGATCGGGTCGGGTCCGTACCGGCTCGGGCGCTGGGAACGCGGCAATCGACTCACGCTCGATGCAAACGCGACCTACTACGGCGGCAAGCCGGCGATTACTACGCTCGTAATGCCCTTCATCGCCGACAGCTCGACGACGATCAACGAGTTACATACCGGCGAGGTCGATGCAGCCTTTCTGCTCGATGCTTCGCGCATCGCCGAGCTGCGAACAATACCGGGCCACCGCGTTGTCGTGACGCCGGTGCCGTATTTCTACGGCCTAACGTTCAATCTCCAGGATCCGATTGTCGGCGATCACGCGGTGCGCGAGGCGTTGGCACTTGCGATCGATCGCAAATCGTTGACGCGCAAGATTTCCCAAGGCGCCTACGACGCCACCACGGGAGCGCGCGGCCTCTTTACGTGGGCCTTCGATCCGCACGCCGATACGCTTACGTACGATCCATCGCGCGCGGCGGCGCTGCTCACACAAGACGGCTGGATTCCCGGTCCCGACGGCATTCGGGTGAAGGCGGGTCACAAGCTGCGCCTCGAGCTCGCGCTGCCGGCTGGATCGGATATGACTGCGCGGTTTGCTACAGCGATCGCCGCGAGCGAGCACGCGATCGGCATCGACGTGCCGATGCGTCGTTACGATCGCACGCAGTTCATCTCTTCGCAAGGTCCGGTGATTCAAGGACGCTATCAGGTCGCGCTTTACGATTATCAGGCGACCCAGGATCCCGATGCGTCGTGGTTCCTGAGTTGCGATCAGCTTTCACCGCACGGTTTCGATATGGCGCGCTACTGCAACGCCAAGGTCGACGGGCTGCTCCGGCAGGGTGCGGCGACGTTCGACCGCGCGAAACGTATCGCCGCATACGACGCGGTCCAGAAGCAGATCGCGCTCGATCTTCCGTACTTTTTCATCTGTCAGATCAGCGAAGTGGACGTCATCCCTGCAGATTTGCGCGGCTATGCCCGCCCCTTACTCTCTCCCTTTAGATCGGTGGCTTCATGGAAACGATAACCCCTCGGCGGTATGCAATTCTTACCGAAGGATCGCTGGTCGGGACGCACGGCAAGACTGCACACGGCGTGTTGCGCTATCGCGGTGACTCTGTGGTTGCCGTGATCGATTCGCAGTATGCGGGCAAGCGTGTCGACGAAGTGTTGCCGTGGCTGGGTTCGCGCGCGCCGATCGTGGGGTCGCTCGACGAAGCGATGAAGCTCGGTCCGACGGCATTGCTGGTCGGCGTTGCGACGACCGGCGGAAAGCTTCCGTCCGCGCTGCGGCCGACATTGTTGGCTGCCGTTGACGCCGGGCTCGAGATCGTCAACGGCTTGCACGAGTGTTTGAAGGACGATCCCGAGGTTGTCGCGCGTGCGCAGCGCTCCGGTTCGCGCTTGTGGGACGTGCGCGTTCCACCCGACAATATTCCACTCTTTAGCGGTGCAGCATACAACGTGACATCGCAAGTCGTTTTGGCGATCGGCAGCGACTGCGCGGTCGGCAAGATGACCGCGATGCTCGAGGTTGAGCGCGCGGCAAAAGCAGAAGGCGCGCGCATCGAATTCGTTGCGACGGGCCAGACCGGCATCCTGATCGCGGGCAAAGGCATCGCGGTCGATCGCGTGATCTCGGACTTTGTTACCGGAGCAGCGGAACAACTCGTGCTTGATGCGGCGCCGAATGCCGACGTCGTGTTCGTCGAGGGCCAGGGCAGCATCTTTCACCCCGCCTACGCACCGGTTACCTTCGGATTGCTATACGGCTCCGCGCCGGATGCTATGGTGCTTTGCCATCGCGTCGGCAAAGCGACGATCGCGGGCTTCGACAACGTCGAACTCGGGGATCTCGCGCAGCTCGTGCGCGATCACGAAGCGCTCGTGGAGCGCCTCAAGCCGGCAAAAGTGATCGCGATTGCGCTCGATACGTCGGCGCTGAGCGCCGAGGAAGCCCGCAAGGCAATTGCGCAAACGGCGAAGGAGACGGGGCTTCCGGTCGAAGATCCGGTACGCAACGGCGGCAGCGGCCTGTGGCACGCGATCCAGAACGGCGTACGCAACACGCCGAAGGCTCGGGCTCTTTCCGCCGCGTCGTAGTCGCCTTAGCGCTCGCGGCCGGGGCCTTGCACCTGGAGGGCTTTTGCCGGTACGACGAGCTGCGAGAGCAGCAGGCCGGCGACGAGTTGCACCGCGGCGAACGTCGCGTTGATGCCGAACGTCACCGCGCTCGAGATGTTGTGCTGGAAGGCGAAGAGCACGCTTTCGTAGCTCAAACTTCCCGGCACGAGCACGAGCAGCGCCGGCACGAGCATCAGCGCTTGCGGCACGCGTAAGACGCGTGCGCCCACGTTGGCGACTACGCCGCAGAAGAAGGCCGAGAGAAACGCCGAGATTGGTTGCACGTGTGTACCGGCTAGCAGATGCGACGTGAGCAACGCCACGAAGCTCGAAGCGAAGACCCAGACGACATCGCGCAGCGGCGTGTCGAGATCGATCGAGATGCCGGCCGTCATCAGCGCCACGGCGAGAATCCACCAGCGACCTGCGACCGCGTGTGGCATCACGTCGCCGGTTCGCAAGAGTGAGGGACCAATCACCGCGAAGCCGAGGAACGCGCCGCAGCCCAGTTCGAGCAATACCGAGAGCACACGCCCGAGCCGCGCCATGCCGGCAACGAGTTCGTTGTTGGCGAGTTCGTGCAGCGCGAGCGTCAACGAGTAGCCCGGCAAGAGGACGACGACGCCCGCGACGATCGAGATGTAGATGTTTGTCGGGCCGAAGATCTTGCTGAACGCCGCGACGATCAGGGTAGCCGCGAACGCTGCGATCGCTTCGAAGAGCCGAGCGACGATCGGGACGCGATCTGCAATTGCCGAGATGATGCCGGTGAAGAGCCCGATGCACCCGGCAACGGTAAGTTCGCGCGCTCCGCCGCCGAGCAAAATAGCAACGCCGACGGCGAGCAGCGTCAGCGCGGGAATCTCCCACAGTGCGTTACGTCCGGGCCAGCGACGATCGATGTTGCTCACTTGGACGCTTGCTTCGCGATAGTCGATCTCGCCCGCGCGAAGTTTGTCGTAAATCGAATTCAGGAGCGAGAGCCTGCGCAGATTCACGCGGCCCGGCGGAAGACGAAGCAGGACGATGCGCTGGTTCCACATCGGCCCAACCGCAATCGTGATCTGCGTCGGTAATGCGAAGATTTGTACGGTGAGCCCGATGGTCTCGGCGATATCGCCGAGCGTCTCTTCGAGGCCGTCGGTCGCGACACCTGAGCGATGCAGCTCCCGCGCCATCGTTCCGAGGAAGATGGCTTTGGGATCATCGGCGATCGCGGATAACTGTTCGCTCACATTTACTTCCGCTTGCGCTTCGCACGGCGCGCGTGCTCTTTTACCCACATGGTGAACTTCTTGTCCGCGATCGTTCCGGCGGCGAGATTCATGACGGCATCAAGCAGCTCAGCGTCGGTCGTCGCGAGTTCGTATTTGTTGAGCACGAGAAAAGTTTCGAGAAGTACCGCCCCGACACGTTTGTTTCCGTCGACAAACGGGTGATTCTTGAGGATCGCGATCGCGTATATCGCGGCTACTTCAGGGATGTCAGAGTCAGTATATGATTTGACAGTCTTCGGGCGCGCAAGCGCGGACTGAAGAAGACCAAAGTCCCGAACGCCGGGCGCCCCGCCGTGTTCTGCTATCTGGGCCTCATGAATAGCGAGCACAAGGTCCTCGCTTAGCCAGGTGAACTTACTTCGCGAGCTCACGTAGGACCGCGCGGCGCTTCTTCATGACCCTTTCGGCGACTTTCATGTGCGCTGCGAAGTCCGGATTATACGGTGTAACGCGGACACCGTCAGGCGCTTCCGTTAGATACACGATATCCCCGGCATCGACGTTCATGCGGGCAAGAACCTCTTTGGGGAAGATCGCGCCCACAGAGTTTCCAATCTTCGTCAACTTGAGCGTCGTCATGGCTGTCTCCGTTATAACATTCGTTAGTACGGACAGCATAGCACAAAAAGAATAGGCCCGCAAAAGCGGGCCTATTCTGGTTGTTATTATTGCGCGGTTACTTCTTGGCTGCGGTCTTGCGCGCGGTCTTGGCCGCTGCGGCCTTCGCAGCTGTCGATTTCGTCGACTTCGCCGATTTTGCTTTCACGGGCGCGGTCACGGCTTTCGCCATCGCCTTGGCCAAGCGCGACTTCTTGCGCGCAGCCTTGTTCTTGTGAATCACGCCGGTCTTCGCGGCCTTGTCATACGCGCTCTCAACCGACTTGGCGAACTCGGCGTCCTTCGCAGTGACAGCCTTCTTGAAGATCGTCTTCAAGCGCGTTGTCTTATCTTTATTTTGCGCGGTGCGCTTCGTGCTCTGGCGGACCCACTTTTCCGCGGCCTTGATATTCGGCAAGAAAAACTCCTAATACGCGTTAGCTCTTGGGCAACGGCTCGCAGTATACCAGAGGCTCGAACCCGGGCGCAAGGCTAGGGCCCTTCGACAGGCTCAGGGTGACAGTTGAGCCGGGTCAGGGTGATAGTTCGCGAGACTTTTGTAGCTGGCGTAGCGGCTGTGGGCGACCCGGCCTTCCTCGACGGCCGCTTTGACGCAGCAATCGGGCTCGGCCAAGTGGGTGCAGTCGGTGAAGCGGCAGTCCGAAGCCACCGCGCGCATTTCCTTGAAGCCCTGGACCAATTCGGTCGGCGTGATCTCGCCCAAGCCAAACTCATTGACCCCGGGGCTATCTATAAGGAAGCCGTTTCCCAAGCGGTAGAGGCGAGCTGCCGTCGTCGTCTGTCTGCCGAGGCCGTGGCGAGAGACGTCGCCGACGCTCGCCTCACCGCCGAGCGCTTTGAAGATCGAACTCTTGCCGACCCCGGAATTGCCGACGAGCAGCGCCCGCCGTCCGCGGAGTTCATCTCGAAGCGCATCGATGTTTTCGCCGCGCTTCGGGTTGATCACCAGCGTCCGATACCCCAGTCCCACATACAGTTCTTGCAACGTATTGGTGAACGCTGCGTCGCTCAAATCGGGTTTGGTGAAGACGACGAGCGCGTCGATCGATTCCAACTCTGCAAAGGCAAGGAGCTGATCGAGTATGACGAGCCGCGGTGGCGGATCGGCGAGCGCGGTGACGGTGACCAGCATGTCGACGTTGGCGGCAATGGTTTTGGCACGGCCGCCGATGCTGCGGCGCTCGAGGTGGAAGCTGCGCGGTTCGATGCGTTCGACAACCGTTTTCTCATCTTCGAGTATTCGCACGTGGACCACGTCACCCGGGACCGGCATGAAGCGTTTGCCGGTCTGACGGCGGAGTTGCGCCAGGCGCGGTTGCGCCTCGCCGTCGAGGCTGACCCACGCGGAATTCTTCCCGGTCGAAACGACTAAAGCGCGGCGTGGGCCGTTTATCACAATGGTTGTTATGCCATTTCGCCTAACGAAGTACGTGGGATTTTGTCCGCCATGTCTGCCTTTACACTGCGTTTCCAACCCGAACCCAGCGACGCCGAAGTACGCGCGGTCGAACACGCCGCGAAAGATTTGGGCGCGCATGTCATGTGGCAGCACGCCACGGCATGCAAGCGCATGTATGGGTTGGTCGAAGGCGCGTCTCCCGCATGCATCGCCAAGCTGCGCGAGGCGACCGTGGCGACGGTGTACGATCGGCCGGTCATCGCCCTTGCTGTTTTCCCTAGCGTCCCCGAAGCCTTGCCGCCGCTCATGCGCGCGCTGGGCGGTCCCGGACGCCCCGCCGGCGTCCGCGCGTGCGACCCGTGCGAAGGCGGGATGATCGTCGAGTGGGATCTCGATATCTCGGCGCTCGACGTGATTATGAATTTAATCGACATCGAGATCGAGCGCTTCCATGCGCGGCGGATCAATCGATTGCTGACGCCGCTACCGCTGCAGTGGTGGACCACGATCGCTGCGAGCGGCTTGCACGCGCCGGACGTCACGCCCGAGCGCGTCCTCGAAGAGCAGCTCAAGGTGCAGCATGTCGTGGCTTAGCGCGTTCTTTAGCGGCATCGGCATCACCGACGTGGTCGACATCGTCGCGACGAGCGTCTTGATCTATTACGTCCTGCTTGCTCATTCGCGGCACGCGTGCGGTGCAGATTATCACCGGCCTCTTCATACTCGCCGGGCTCCTCGGTTTGGCGAATCTCTTGCACTTGTATCTGCTCGGGGCGATTCTGCAGTGGCTCGTGCTCGGATCGGCGGTTGCACTCGCGATCATCTTTCAGCCCGAACTGCGTCGTGCGCTCGAACAGATCGGACGCGGTGGGCTCTTGCACATCGGTGACGAGACGACCGACTGGATGCGCCCCGAAGATAAATCGATCTCCACGCTCGCGCACGCGGCATTCTTACTTTCGCGCAACAAGCTCGGTGGACTGATCGTGCTCGAGCAACACAGTGGGCTCAAAGAATTTGCGGAGAGCGGCACGGCATTGCGAGCCGACCTCTCCGAGGAGTTGCTGCTTGCGATCTTCATGCCGCGTTCACCGTTGCACGACGGCGCCGCAATCGTCCGCGAGGATACGATCGAAGCCGCCGGTTGTTTCTTGCCGCTTGCGGAGCAGCGCTTGGCCGAACGGCGTTTGGGAACGCGCCATCGCGCGGCGCTCGGCTTGACCGAACAGACCGACGCGGTGGTGATCGTCGTCTCCGAAGAGACCGGAGCAATCTCGATCGCGCGCGAGGGCAAACTCTCGCGACCGGTGGAAGAAGAGGCGCGCCTGGTGAAGATCCTCCTCGCGGTCACGCGTCCGCCGCGCGATCGCCGTGGATTTGCGCGCAACGACGTTGTCTCGCAATTGCGCGCGCGCCTCATCCCGCAGAAGAACAAGGAAAATCTCCGTGCAGATCATCCGAAAGAACTTCGGACTTAAGGTCACCGCGCTCGCCCTCGCAATTATCGGGTGGGCGTATTTCCGCTATTCCAGCAATCCCGTATTGGCGGCGCGTTTCGAGCAGCAGTTCTCGATTCCGATCGCGACGAGCAATCTGCTCGATGGGTACACCGCGCACTTTTCCGAGCGCGAGGCGGTTATTACGGTTGCGAGTCATCGCGGGGATCCTGCGGTAAATCCCGCGGAAATCAAGGCCCAGCTCGACCTTTCGGGCCGGGGCCCGGGTACGTATGCGGTTCCGGTCGAACTGATCGCACCAAATGTTGTGGTGCAGAGTTTGAGCCCGGCGTCCGTTAGCGTGACGATCGACAAAGAGTGAGAGCGTATTTCGGGACCGACGGCGTGCGCGGCGTCGCGAACGACGATCTCACGCCCGAGTTGGCGTTTGCGATCGGCCGCGCGGGGGCGACGGTGCTCGCACACGAGGTCGAGCGCGACCGGCCGGTAATCGTGGGGCGCGACACGCGTCTTTCGGGAACGATGCTCGAAGCGGCCATCGTCGCCGGCATCACGTCGGTTGGACGCGACGTGGTCGCGATCGGCATCGTGCCGACGCCCGCCGTCGCGCGCGTCACGGTCGCAGAAGAAGCGGCAGCGGGCGTGATGATCAGCGCGTCGCACAACCCGATCGCCGACAACGGCATCAAGTTTTTTGGCGCCGACGGGTTCAAGCTCTCCGACGATCTCGAGCACGAGATCGAGGCCTTGATCGAACGCGACGATCTGCCGCGGCCGACCGGCACCGCCGTCGGCGATCGCGCGCATCGCGCAAAACTTGGGCAAGCACTACTACGACGAGCTCTACGGCACCGGGGCAGATTTGCATGGCGTGCACGTCGTCGTCGATGGTGCGTTCGGGGCTGCCTACGCGATTGCGCCATACGCGCTGCGCAAGCTCGGCGCCGACGTGATCGAGATCAATTGCGAGAACGATGGCTCGCGTATCAACGTCGAGTGCGGCGCGACGCACCTGGGGCCGCTGCAGGCCGAAGTAGAACGCGCAAACAGCAATAGCGATCGTCCGGTCGTCGGCGTTGCGTTCGACGGGGATGCGGACCGCGCGCTTTTCGTCGACGAAACGGGTGCGATCGTGACCGGCGATCACGTGATGTTCGCAATCGGGCGCGAGCTGCACGAACGCGGCGAACTTGCGCGCGACACGATCGTCGGCACGGTGATGAGCAATATCGGGTTCGAACGTGCACTTGCGCGGCATGGTATTACGCTCGTGCGTGCGGCGGTCGGCGACCGCTACGTCCTCGAACGCATGCAGCGCGACGGTTTTACACTTGGTGGCGAGCAGTCCGGACACATCATCGATCTGCGTCGTAATACAACCGGCGACGGTCCGATGACCGCGGTGACGTTGCTCGGCATTATGCGTGCGATGGATACGACGCTGCACGAGCTGGTGCGCGACGTCGTGGTTGCGCCGCAGGTGCTCGTCAACGTGCGCACGCCGCGTAAAGATGTGCTTAACGTCCAAACGGTGCGCGATGCGATTGCGCTCGCGGAAACCGAGCTTGCGGGTACGGGCAGATTGCTGATTCGGCCCTCGGGAACCGAGCCGCTGATCAGGGTTATGGCCGAAGGGGACGACCGGGAGGCGATCGAGCGGATCGCCGGGGACTTGGCCCGGCAAATCGAGCAAGCTGCCGCCTTTTTGTAAAGGCTGAGAAAAGGGGCGGCAGGAGACGTCCGCCCGGCGGTAAACCAAAAGTCCCAGGTCGCGGTGCATAGCACCCGCGACACCAACCTACGCCTGCACAAGAACACTGAATCCGGTGGCAGCCGGAGCGGGGGACTTTCCCAGGGGTAGGGGTGAATGGGCCGGTCGGCTCTAGGGCGATCTTTCCCGTCCGAACCCGTCAACTAACCTCGCAAGTGTTGTGAAAGAGGAGCCGTCTTGCGTCATGCGTTAGCTGCTGGGGCATTTGCCCTGTTGCTGGCCGGATCGTTCGCCAACGCGAATGCCGCGACTACGAAGAGTAGCGCGAAATTTTCCCCTACGACCACGAACGATGCGGTAACCAGTCCAGACGTCGCAGAGTGGACGTCCCACCTTATCGTTGTTACCAAATCCGAGCACGGTTCAAACGCGCAGTTTCGCTCGTTTGCCGGCGGCGTGCTCGCCCGGACCTCAAAGCTCGCAACGCAATTGACGCGTAGCGCGCTGCGGTTCTTGGGCGTGCCCTACGTCTTCGGCGGTACGAGCACGACCGGGTTCGACTGCTCGGGCTACGTGCAGCACGTCTTTGCGATGCTCGGCGTTAGCGTGCCGCGCACGGCCGACGCGCAGTACGACGCGGGCCATCGCATCGTCGGTGGCATGCGACCGGGCGACCTGGTGTTCTTCCAAACCTATGCGGCGGGTGCTTCGCACGTCGGGATCTATCTCGGGCACGACCAGTTCGTGCACGCGAGTTCGAGCCACGGCGTGATGGTCTCCAGCCTGCATGATTCGTACTGGGCCGCGCGCTATATTGGTGCGAAACGAATCCTAAGCCAAAAAGCAGGCCACGCGATAAATTAGCACCCCGCCCGACCGCGCCGCCGCCGAGTCGCGCAGCGCATCGCTCGCGTATATTTTCTGGCCGATGGCGCTCCTGGAACGGGTGACACCGCGTCCCGAAGCGTCGGGCTGGTTCCGGTTCCATATGCGGCAAGCCCTCGGGTTCGGCATCTTGTCGACTGCGATCGGGTTTGCCGCTTTGATTTGGCCCCTGGTTCTGAGCGCGATCGTAGCCAACGTGATCGCGACCCTCTGGATCTACGGCTTCGCGATGATCGTCGACCTTGCGCTCTTGGTACTATGGATCGTCCTGGCTGCACGCTATAGTCAGCGGCGGCCCGGGGCGAGCTCTTCGACGTGCCGTGGGTCGCGCGGCTGACAGGGACCTCGGTCGAGAAGTAGTATTCAGGGGCGTCACGACGATGGGGTGTCGCCAAGCGGTAAGGCAGCGGGCTTTGAATCCGCCATGCGTTGGTTCGAATCCAGCCACCCCAGAAAGTTTTGCTAGAACCGGTCACGGGGTTACGATGCAACGCCTGATGCTGCTCACGGTGTTTGCCGCGTTCAGCGCGATGGTGGCGTGTACGCCGCCGTATGCGGTGCCGCCAAGCCCGCCCACACCGACACCATCGCCAACGCCAACCGCGTCTGCGACCGCATCGCCAACGCCGACACCCGCACCGGGAGCTGTGGCGCTTGCACCAACGAGTCTGTCGTTTACAGCGGCCGGCGCGACAAATGCGCAGAGCTTTACGGCGAGCCAAACGAACTTCACCGGCACCTTTACCGCTTCGACCACGACCTGCAGCGGCATCGCGACGATCGCGAGCACGGGCGGCGCGGCGTTTTCGGTGACGCCGGTTGCGGCGGGAACGTGTAACTTCACGATCACCGGTGGCAACAATGTAGCTGCGACGCTCAACGTCGTCGTGACCACGACGTCGGTCGGAGGTTCGTAATGCCTGTCAACCCGCGTAGTCGAGGAATCGCCGCAACGCTCATGCTGGCGTTGCTCATTGGCTGTAGTGGCGGCGGATCGACACCAAGCGTCGGCGCGCAGCAGCCCGTTCCCCAAGCATCGGCTCCGGCGCAAAAAGCGCCACAGTCCGTGAGCGTGTCGTTCAACATCGTGGTGCCGACGGCGAGCGGTGCAAAGGCGCGGCGCGTGCCGAACTACGTGTCGACCGCGACGCAATCCGCTTCGATCACCGTTGCGCCGAGCGGCGGCAGCGCCGGAACGCCAACGGTGGTGAACTGCACCGCCGCCTGCAGCGGTACGATCAGCGCCCCGGTCGGCAGCGATACCTTCGCGATGAATCTCTATGACACGACCAACGGCGGCGGCAACGTGCTCTCCACCGGAACGCTAACACAAGTGATTGTCGCAGGCACCGCCAATTCGGTGAACGTAACGTTCAACGGAGTTGTTGCCTCGCTTGCAATTTCGCTCGGCGCAAGCGGCACCGCCGGAACCGCCGCGACGATTCCGGTTACGCTAAACGCGTTCGATGCCGATGGCAAGACGATCGTAGGTCCGGGCGTGTACGTGAACGCAAGCGATACGCCGCTTACCGTAACGTTGGGTGATAGCGACGCCACCGGCGCAACGATGCTCTCGCAAACGACGGCGACGCAGCCGACGAGCGGCATCACCATGAGTTACACCGGCCTCGCGATCGCGCCCGCGTCGATCGGCGCGTCGGCAACCGGCATCACGACAAACAGCACGACGTTTACGCCGACGCTGCAGCCGATTGTCTACTCCGGGCCGCTCAACGGTTCTAACCCGAACATTCAATTCGGTATCACGAGCGGCAGCTTCAGTGCCAGCGAAGTCGGCTGGACGAATGCTCCCTATACCAAGAATCTCACCGCGACCGCTGCGAGCAACTGCAGCACCATCGGCAGCGTCTCGCCCGGCAGCGGCACCTCATTTACAGCAACGATCGCAGGCTCGCCGACGATTGGGAACTGCGCGGTAACGCTCGGCGACAGTGCCGGCCAGACGTTAGGAGTGACGCTGACCACGCCCGCGATCGGAACACCGGCTGCCCTCGGCTCGAACCAAGCAAACGGCGCCGCTCCTACGTCTATCGCGTTACAACAGACGCAAGCCGCCCCAGCCGGATCGGCGGTCATCGTCATATCCACGGCCAGCGAGATATTCGGCCCGCAGGCCACAGGCGTAACCTGCGCGGACAGCGCCGGCAACACGTATCACACCGATGTCTCTGAGAATCTCGGCCCTACTGATCTGACGGCAATTTGCTCCGCGCCTGCGCTTGCAAACCAACTTCCATCTGGCGGGACGATCACGGTCAGTTGGACCGGCACTGCGCCGAACGGGCAGATCTATCTCGCGTCCGCATGGTCCGTAACGGGTCTTGCCAGTTCACCGCTGGATCAGACCGCCTTCGCTGCGGGCACCGGCTCATCGGCGTCGAGCGGAACGACGGCGACGACAGCGCAGGCCAATGAGCTGCTTTTTGGCGCAATAGAGGATACGGGTTCTGGCGTTTCCGGCGCAGGCTTTACGCCCGGTAGCAACGGGACCTCAAGTACCTGCGCGACGACCGGCTCACCAACATATAGCGGTCTCGGCGGCATAGACAGCGGCAATCCCCCATCGCTGTTCGGCATGTACTGTGTTGTGAATGGCACGGGTGGATATGCGGCTAATGCGACGCTCACAGGCAATCCATTCTGGCAGGCGATGTTGGCCACGTACAAAGGCGTAACACCGTAGCTGTCTCGGAAATCGCGTCAGGCGAATGCGTAGCTGGCGGCGCAAAGGGGACTGGCGGCAGCTAGCCCAATCCGCGACGTATGTCGATTGCTCGTTCGTTCGCACTCGCAGCATTGCTCTTTGGTGCGTCACTTGCGCCTGCCGCTGCCGCTAATCCGCTAATTCTGCAAAGCCCGACCGTAAGCCGCACGCAGATCGCGTTCGTGTACGGTGGCGACATCTGGACCGTGGGCCACGATGGTGGTACCGCGCATCGTCTCGTTACCGGTTTCGGTCTCGCGGGCGCGCCATATTTTTCACCCGACGGCTCGACGATCGCGTTCAGCGCGAACTACGACGGCAGCACGAACATTTACACCGTGCCCGCGTCGGGTGGTGAGCCGACGCGCCTGACGTATCATCCGGGCGCCGACGTCGTCATCGGCTGGACGCCGGACGGGAGCAGAATTCTCTTCTCGTCACATCGCGAGAGTCAGAACGACGCAACGCAACTCTACACCATTCCACGCGGTGGCGGCATTCCGGCGATGGTGCCGCTGCCCGACGCGAACGGCGCATCGTACTCGCCCGACGGCACGCATCTTGCCTACGTGCCCAACAGCCAGTGGGAGTGGTACTGGCAAGACTATCGCGGCGGACAGACGACGCCGATTTGGATCGCGAATCTTGCCGATTCGTCGGTGACCACGATCCCGCGCACGAATTCGAACGATCGCTTTCCGATGTGGATCGGCAACCACGTCTACTTCGTCTCGGATCGCAGTGGCCATTACACGCTCTACGCCTACGATCTAGGCACGCGCGACGTTAAGCAACTCCTCGAGAATTCGCGCGGTTTCGACATCGTGTCCGCTTCGTCGAACAACGGCGAGATCGTCTATTCGAAGTTCGATTCAATCCATCTCTACAATCCCTCGTCACGCAGCGATCGCGCGGTGCCGATCACGATCGCGGACGAAATGCCCGAACTGCGCCCGAATTGGGTCCCGGCTGCCAATCAGATTCAAAATGCCGACATCTCGCCGACCGGCGTGCGCGCGGTGTTTGAAGCGCACGGTGACATTCTCACCGTGCCGGCCGAGAACGGCTCGGTTCGCAATCTTACGCAGACGCCGAACGTCATGGAGCGCGATCCAGCGTGGTCGCCCGACGGCAGATACATCGCGTACTTCTCGGATGCAACCGGCGAGTACACGCTGCGTCTCAAGGATCAGAAGGGCTTGCAGCCGGAGCGCGTGATCGAGCTCGAGCAACATCCGACGTTCTACTATTCGCCGGTTTGGTCACCGGACAGTAAGAAGATCGCGTACGCCGACAAGCGCGGTGTGCTGTTCTATATCGACGTCGCGCAAGAGCATCCACAAGCGGTCAAAGTCGCGCAACAGCCGCACGAATCCTTTGGTGTCAACTCGTTCAACGCCGTGTGGTCGCCGGACAGCCGCTATCTCGCCTACAACAAAGAGCTGCCGACGTTCTTACATGCGATCGTCGTGTACGACACGCAAGAAGGCCAAGCGCACCAGATCACCGATGGCATGAGTGACGCCACCAATCCTGCCTTCGACAAAGGCGGCAAGTATCTGTACTTCCTCTCGAGCACGAACACGGGCTTCACGGCGTACGGACTCGACATGGAGAGCGACGAGCATCCGACCTCGAGCTACGTATATGCAGCAGTGCTGCATGCAAGTGACGCGTCACCGATTTCGCTCCAAAGCGACGAAGAGCCGGTCAAAAACACCGACGAGCCCGAGACGAAGCCCGCCGCGAGCGCCGCGCCGAAACCTGCGGCGGCGAAACCCGAAGCAAAGGCCATCGATTTCGACGAGATCGGCCAACGCATCGTCGCTCTCCCGATTCCGGGCGCGAACTACGGCGCGCTGGAGTCCGGCGTTGCCGGAACGATCTTCCTGATGGAAGCGCCGCTCACCAGCGTGCTTCCGCTCCCGCCCACGTACACGGTTCTTCGTTACGACAACACCTCGCGCAAGGTCATGCCGTATGCCGAAGGGGTAAGCGCGTTCGATGTCTCCGCCGACGGCAAGAAGGCGCTGCTCGCACGCGGGTTCGGCGCGTCGTGGGCGATCGTCCCAACCCAAATGCCCGCCCCGCCACCGCCGGGCCTTGGCACGCTTGCCACGAGTTCGCTCGAAGTCTATTCCGTGCCGCGTCAGGAGTGGACGCAAATGTTCGATGAAACGTGGCGGATCGAGCGTGACTGGTTCTACGATCCGCACTATCACGGGCTCGACATCGCCGCCGCGCAAAAGCGCTTCGCCGCGTTCTTGCCCGGACTCGCGTCGCGTTCGGATTTCACGTATCTCACTGAGGAGATGATCGGTTATCTCGAGGTCGGCCATCTGTGGGTCTACGGGGGCACCGCGCCGCCCAAGAGCGATCGCGTCAACGTCGGTTTGCTCGGCGCCGATTATACGGTCGATCACGATCGCTTCCGCTTCGCCAAGATCTACAACGGCGAAAACTGGAATCCCGGCTTGCATGCGCCGCTCACGCAACCGGGCGTCAACGTCAAGGTTGGCGATTATCTGCTCGCGGTCAACGGCAAAGGCGTGCACGCCGATCGCGAAGTTGCAGCCTACTTCCAAGAGACGGCGGGCAAACAAACGACGATTCTCGTCGGGCCCAATCCCGACGGCAGCGGTGCGCGCGAAGTGACCGTCGTGCCGCTCCCGAGCGAGACGGCGCTGCGCAATCTCGCCTGGATCGAACACAATCGCCAAGAAGTCGATCGCCTCAGCGGTGGGAAGCTCGGCTATGTGTACATGCCTGACACGGCTTACGGCGGCTTCACGAACTTCAATCGCTACTTCTTTGCGCAAGTGAATAAAGAAGGCGTGATTCTCGACGAGCGCTACAACCATGGCGGCCAGATCGCCGACTACGTAATCGATGTGCTCAGCCGCAAGGCGCGCGGAATTATCGTCGGTAGGGATGGGCAACCGTACCTTGACCCGCCGCTGGCGATCTTCGGCCCGAAAGTGATGATCATCAATCAGTACGCCGGATCGGGCGGTGATGCGATGCCGTGGATCTTCCGCAAAGCCGGACTCGGGCCGCTGGTCGGTGTGAAAACCTGGGGCGGCCTTGTCGGCATCGGTGGCTATCCGACGTTGATGGACGGTGGTCGCGTGATGGCGCCGCGTGTCGCAATCGGTGGTTTGCATGGCGAGTGGGAGGTCGAGGGTCACGGCATTGCACCGGATATCGAGGTGCAGCAAGATCCCAAACTCGTGCGCGAGGGTCACGATCCGCAACTCGAAGCTGCAGTCGCCGAAGCGATGAAACAGCTACGCGAACATCCGCTGCCGCACTACGTCCCGCCGGCGTATCCGGATCATCATCCGGTCTTGCCGCCGATCGTCCAGAAGTCGTAGGTGAGTTCGGGATCGGTGAAATACGCGTCGGGAATCCAAAAGAAGCCGTTGCGCGCGTAGTCATGCCCGAGCGAATTGCGCGCGAGGAAACGTTTCTTCGCAGCATCGTAGCCGACCGCGATGAGCGCATGGCCGCCGCAGAGTTTGTCGGATTTGCGCGGCATGCGTAAGCAAGCGCTCTTGGCGGCTTCGGTAAACGGCGCAATGTAGGCCTGGATCCCGAAGATGAACGCGTGCGCTTGCGCCAGCGCCGCGCGCAGATCGTCAACCTGTTGCGGGATGCGATGGTACTCGATCGCACGCACGTCGGCTTGGCGATAACATGCGCGCGTCGGGCACGTGGTGATGTCGCGTTTGAGAAACGGCCATTGCCGCTCGGGACACGCGCCGTCGTGCGCCACGGCTTTGAGCGCGGTACGAATCGTTGTCCCTGAGTCCGTTGCTTGCGTCTTGGTGAGCACTCGCGCGTTGTAATACATAAAGAGCCGTGAGGGTGGCGCGAGCCGTTGGTCGCGCTGATTTGCGTCAAGCGTCAGCGCCGACGCGAGTGCGTTTGCGCTGCAGCTCTGGGTGCGGTACTGGTTGTACGCGGCGCCGCAGAAACGCGAAAGGTCAGCCTTGGGCGGTAGGTGGCCGATCGAGGGCGTAAAGCGAAGGTCGCGGTTATCGTGCACATCGCGGTAGCCGCCGGGATGAAAATTCAGCGTCGCCATGAACCGCCCATTCGAGATGAGTGGGCAGCAAGCCGCCACCCTGCACGTCACCAACGGCGACGCGGTGGTGTACCTTTTTAAAAAAGCCGGGGTCGTCGGCACGCACCTGCCGTGGCGCGACATGCTGCACGAGGGTCCCGTGCCGCCGGGAGCAACGCTCGAAGAGCTCAGTCACGTGCGTGGCGAGTACTTGGCGTCACGCGGCTTGGGCAAGCCGATCAAACTGTTGCACGATTTCGCAGCGCGCGACGCGACGTTTCGCCGTGCTCCCGAGTTCGCCGAGATTATTTTGTGGTTCGAGCACGATCTGTACGATCAGCTCCAATTGCTTCAAATTCTGGTCGAGCTCGACACAATGCGCTTGGCTCCTGGGAAGGTCAGTCTCGTGCAGAGCGATCAGTACCTGGGCAGCATGACCGCCGACGAGCTGATCGCGCTTTTGCCCAAACGCCGGACGGTGACGGACGCAACGTTCGACGCGGCGCGCAGCGCCTGGGATGCGTTGCGTGCCGACGATCCCGGCGCGCTGCTTGCGCACACGCAGCGCGATGCGCCAGGCCTGCCGTTTTTGCGCGCCGCGCTTCGGCGCTTGTGTCAGGAGTTTCCGTGGAGCGGTGACGGCCTCTCGCGCTCGCAGCGTCACGCGCTGCAAGCAGTCGCTTCAGGACCCACACGACCCGAAGAACTCTTTCGCCGCGCCCAAGCGCATGAAGAAGCCCCGTTTCTCGGCGACCTCGCCTTCGATGCGATCGTGCGCGATCTGCAGATGCAGCCCGCGCCACTGGTGGAAGGAGAAGATGGCGCCCTGGAAGCGACCGCGCGCGGCCGCTCGGCGCTCGCCGGCGCGGAGGATTGGCTGCAGGCGCAGCCGCTCGATCGTTGGATCGGCGGCGTGCACCTGACCGCAGAGCATTGCTATCGCTGGGACGACGACACAGCGCGCTTTGTATCATGACCTTGCGCGAGTTGATCGAAGAGTTGGTCGAAGCGTGGCAAAGCGGTGATGCGCATCGCGCCGCGGCATTCTTTGCACCCGATGGCGTGTACCACGAATCGGGGCGCGAGCCGATCGTCGGACGTGATGCGATCTCGGCGCATTTTTCGCGGTTTTTTCGTGATGGCCCGGCGTGGCGCATCGACATCGAAGAGGTGATCGTCGAAGGCGAGCGCGCAGCCCTGAGCTATCGGTTTGAGATCAACAGTGGCGGTGTGTGGCGCCGCAGCGGCGGCTGCGCAATCGTCCATCGTGCGGGCGCGCTCGTCGCGCTTTGGCGAGAGTATCACGGCTGACCGTAGGCTTCATCGAGTAGCTCGACGATGTGCTTGACCTCGGCGGCGATGCCGGCGTTGCGTAAGCCGGCGGCAACTTGCAGCGCGCAGCCGGGATTGGCGGTTGCGACGATCGTTGCGCCCGTCGCTTCGATGTTGCCGACTTTGCGCGCTTGCAGACGCGCGGCCATATCGGGTTCGGTTACGTTGTAGATGCCGGCACTGCCGCAGCACACCGCGCTTTCGTGCATCTCGACAAGCTCAAGGCCCGGAATGTTGTTGAGCAACCGTCGCGGAGCTGCGCTGACGCGCTGTGCGTGGACGAGGTGACACGGCTCTTGGTACGTGACGCACGCCTCGATGCGACCGCGCGCGGGCGGGAGCTCCATCGCATCGAGCACTTCGGTGACGTCGCGGACGCGCGAGGAGAAGGCCTCGGCGCGCGTGCGCCAGGCCGGGTCGTCGACAAGGAGCCGGCCGTACTCTTTGAGCGCGCTGCCGCATCCGGCAGCGTTCACAACGTACACGTCGGCGCCGCTGCGCTCGAAGGCGGCGATGTTCACGCGCGCAAGGTCCCGTGCGAAGTCATCTTCGCCGGCGTGCACGGCGATTGCACCGCAACACCCTTGGTCCGAAGGAACCACGACGCTGAGCCGCGCGCGGTTGAGCATGCGAATCGTCGCCTCGTGCACATTTGGAAACGCGACGTGCATTACGCAGCCACCGTGGAGGAACGCCGTCCCGGCCGCGCGTGAAACGACGTATTGCTGATCGTCGGGAATGAAGAAGCGATCGGGAATCTTGGGCGCAAGGCCGACCAGCTCGCGCATGCCGAGCATCGAGGCAAGCGCGGTGAGACCGCTGCCCTGGGCAAGACGCAGCAAGGCCGCCGCGGTGCGCAGACGCGCCGGTTTGGCAAAGAGCCATTTGAGAAGAAGATTGCGCGTCCAGCGCTCGCGCGGCGTACGCGCGGGTGCGCTCGCCGCCTCGATCCGCGCACGCATCTCTTCAAGCATCGCGCCGTACGGCACCCCTGACGGACAGACCGCCTGACAGGCGCGGCAATCCAAGCACTGCGACATCTGCTCGACAAAACCGGGACTGAGCAGGTCCAGCGCGCCCTCGTCGACCGCCTTAATGAGACTAATCCGACCGCGAGGGCCTGACGTTTCTGTCATAGTCTCCAGGTACGTCGGGCAGGCCGGTAAACACAGGCCGCACCGAACGCACGCTTCGTAACCCGTCATCGTCCTGGTAATCGCTAGCGGCAAAGGCTCTCCCCTGCAAGAGCGTGGGTGGGTAGCGCGAACGGTAAGGGACTATCTCCGGAGGAAACCTTTCGTGGCCGAGACCGCCACCACCGAATACAAGCTTTCAAGCGAGTCCAAACTCAAAGCGCTGACCGTCGAAATTCTAACGAAGGTCGGCGTTGCACGCGATCACGCCAAGGTCGTCGCCGACGTGCTCGTCGATGCCGACGAACGCGGTGTCGAATCGCACGGCGTTGCGCGTCTGAACTCGTATTACGTGTCGCGTATCCGCAGCGGGAAACTCAATCCCAATCCCAACTATCATCTCGTGCGCGAGACCGAGACCACGGTGCTCTTCGATGCCGACAACGGCCTCGGGCATCCGGCGGGTAAACTCGCGATGGACGCGGTGATCGCCAAGGCCAAGAAGCACGGCTCGGCGTTCGGCGCGGTGCGCAACTCGAATCACTTCGGTATCGCCGGGTACTACGCGATGCTCGCACTCGATCATGACATGATCGGGATGGCCTCGACCAACTCGGTGCGCTACGGCGCGCCGACCTTCGGACGCGACGTGCTGCTCGGCACGAATCCGCTGGCATTTGCGATTCCGGCGGCCAAAGAGCCGGCGTTTGTGCTCGACTTTGCGACGACGACCGTGCCCAAAGGCAAGCTCGAGGTCTACAAGCGCAAAGGCCTGCCGCTCAAAGAAGGCTGGGCCATCGACGAAGAGGGCTACGGCACGACCGATCCCGACGCTGCGCTGCGCGGAGCGCTGCTGCCGCTCGGCGGACTCGGCACCGATCACTCCGGTCACAAGGGCTACGGCCTCGGCTTGCTGGTCGACATTCTGTGCGGCGTGCTTTCGGGCGGCGCATTCGGTCCGACGCTGCCGACCGTGAACGAGTCAAAGGAAGGGGCAATTTCGCATTGGTTCGGTGCGTTCCGCATCGACGCGTTCCGTGACGTCGCGCAATTCAAAGCCGATATGGATACGGAACTGCGCACGTTCAAAGCGAGCCAAAAAGCGCCGGGACAAGACCGCATCTACGTCGCCGGCGAGATCGAATACGAAAAGACGCAAGAAGCACGGCGCAACGGCGTGCCGGTCCACGTCAAGATCTGGGACGAACTCGAAAAGCTGAGTGGTGAGCTCGGCATTCCGTTCGATCTGGGACGTTAGCCTATGAACGGTGGTCATGGGCCTTCCGATATCGACCTCGTGCACGTGAATGTGGCGTCGCCGGCCGGTGCATATACCTCAGGCAATGCGGCGTTCTTCCGCTATATCGTGCGTCTGACCGAACTCGGATTGCCCTTGACCGGCCTCGATCGCGAAGCGGTCGAGATACTTGGCGCGATTCCACACGCATTTGAACCGGATGAAGAAGTGCCGGCGCTCTCGGGCGCGGGCTGGCGCATCGTGCCGGCGCAAGGCGAACTCGATTGGCCGGTCCTGGAAGCAACGCCGCAGCGTCTGCGCACCGCGCTCGAGCGCGCCCGCTCGCTGCTCTGGACCAACGCATCGCGCTTCCGCGTGAGCGCGCGCGAAATTGCGGCGATCGAAGACGAACTCGATGCGGTGTACGTCGTGCTGATGCGCGCAGAAGCCGCCGGCTTCGCGGTAAACGTCTCATACGTTTCGTAACGCCGCTCGTTGGCGCGGGCGGCGAACCGATCTCGTTCGTGCGCACGCTCTTTTCGCACGGACTGCCGTTTCTGCCGCCCGGTGCAATTGACGAAGAACACCACATCTACGACCTGCACGTGCGCATCGGTGGAGACGTGCGGCGTCTGCGTTATACGGCCTACGAGGGCATGCTCGATGCCGAACTCGACGGACGTGCGAGCAAGGCGGCGAAGAGCGAGATGGAGCGCATCACGCGCCGGGTGTTCCGGCTCGACCAGAACCTCGCGCCGTTTTACGCGATGATCGAAAACGATCCGCGGCTGTCGTGGGCGATCGGTGCGGGGCGCCTGATCGCAAGCCCCTCCGTCTTCGAAGACGTCATCAAGACCATCTGCACGACCAACACCACCTGGGCCGGGACTCGCCGTATGATCGCGGCGCTGGTCGAACGCGGTGGCGGCGCATTTCCCGATGCGGCGCTACTCGCAAAGACGCCGGAACGCTGGTATGCCGCTGTCGCGAGGATGGGCTATCGCGGGCCCTACGTCCGCGCGATCGCGCGTGACGTCGCCGGTGGCAAGCTCGATCTCGAAGCACTGCTGCCGAGAACAGAGCGCGACGAAGCAGCCAAAGAAGAGGCTGTCGAGGAAACGCTGCGCGAGCTGCCCGGTGTCGGGCCGTACGCCGCAGCGCACATCATGCAGCTGCTCGGCTTTCACCACCAGCTGGTCCTCGACTCCGCCACGCGTCCCAAGTATCTCGAGCTGGCGGGCAAAAAACGCGCATCAGACAAGACGATCAACCACGCGTTCAAACGTTATGGCCCCTACGCGGGCCTCGCGTTTTGGCTCTTCGTCACGCGCAACTGGATAGAAGACGTCCCCTTCGATCGCTAGGCGGTCCTCAGCCAGGGAAGTTATCCACGCTGCGCTAATATCCACAAACACTGATTTGGTGATGTGAGCCGCTTGTGGATGAGCGGCCAGCGAGGGACCGAATACCTGGAAACTGATGGCGAATTCGAACATGGCTGATGTTCGATATTTCCGGCGACCCTGGTATTGGCTCGTCGCGTTGGCGCTTGTCGCGGTTGGCGCTACGGTACTGGTGATTGCAAACGCCGGGGCTCGCTACGCGCAGGATCGGCGCAGTTTTGAACAGGGGCGAGATCTGCGCGCGCAGCGGATAGAGCAGCGCATCGATGAGTACTTTTCGGGGGCTATCGAACTTGCTAATGCGGGGGCGCATTCGCTAGCCTCGGTCCGTGGAAACCTCACGTTGACCCGGTCGTTGACGCTTGCGCTGCTCCGTGCCAGGCAAAGCGAATACGTCTATGGGGTTGGTGTGTACTATGCGCCGTATGCGTTCGATGGCCGCAATCGGCTCGTTGGCGTCTACGATCACGTGGGACGGGGTGCCGATTCGGACTTAGACCATACGTTGCCGGGCGGCATCGATGAGGTCGTTGGTGTCCTCAACGCGCCGCGCCCGGATCAGGATTACACGCAATACCGGTGGTTCAAACGTGCGCCCGGAGCGCGCAACGCGGCCATCTTCGCGGGTCCCTATAACGAGGCCGGGCGCAGCTTTATCAGCACGCTGCGCGCCCTCGATGCCGAGGGGGCGTTCGTCGGCGTGGTTACGGTTGACACGCTCACCGGCGAGTTCAAAGCGTTGATGGCTTCGGCCGTTGCACCCGGTGACGTCGCATGGATCGAATCGAGTCCGTTACGTCCGCATCACAATCTAGTCGCCACGGCGCCTATTCCGCCAGGCGTGCGAGTCGATCGGCGCATTCCGCTGCGTTACACCGGCGCGTTCTTGCATCTTTCCACGGATGCGGCGCCCTTGCAAATGGCTGCGCGAAACGAGCTTTCATCGGCGATCGGGCTGCTCGCCGCGATCTGGCTCGTTACGGGGCTCATCGCGATTGGGATGGTGCAGCGCTGGATCGGGCAAGAGCGCCAGCAAGGTCTCGAAGCCGAAGCGGAACGTCTCGAAGACGAAATCGCCTTTTCCAAAACCGTTGAAGCGGAACTGCGCAAGGCAGCCTACACCGACCCGCTTACCGGATTGCCGAACCGCACAGCCTTTCTAGAGTTCGTCGAGGCGGTTCTCAGTTCGCCCAATCGCGATCGCTATGCGATCTTCTTCATCGACTTAGACCGCTTCAACATCATTAACGAAACACTCGGGCATACCGCCGGCGACGATCTCCTCCGCGCAATCGGCAAGCGGCTCGAAACGGTCATCGAAAGTACCGATCTGGTTGCACGGCTGGGTGGCGACGAGTTCGTGCTCGTTGCCGCGGTGGAATCGCGCTCGTTCGCCGAAGCCGCATCGTTGCTGCTCGCGCACCTGAGCGAGCCAATTTTGGTTCGCGGGCGCACGATTTATCCCGAGGGATCGATTGGCGTCGTTGCGGTCGAGGACACATATAGCACGCCCGAAGACTTGTTGCGCGACGCGGACATCGCCATGTACGCTGCGAAGGGCCGCGGGCGCGCGCAGTTCGCTATCTTCGATGCCGCGATGCGCCGTCGCGTTGCCGACGACTCACAACTCGAAGATGACTTGCGTCGCGCAATCGAGCGCGGCGAACTTCTTCCGTATTATCAACCGATCGTCAGCATGACGACGCGCCGCATCGTCGCGTTCGAAGCGCTGTGCCGTTGGCATCGCAACGACGGTACGATCGTCACGGCAGCGGAGTTCATGGACTTCGCCGAGGCGCACGGGTTCATCGAAGCGATCGACGGATTGGTCTTTCGCGCTGTTTGCAGCCATGCCGAGGCGATCTTCTCGCTCTTCCCGGGCGCGGTGATCTCGGTCAACGTCTCGGCCGCCGAGCTGACGACGCAAGCCCACGTGGAAACGATGGAATTGCTGATGCAGCAGCACGAGTTGAGTCCGTCACGCTTGAAGCTGGAGATCACGGAGACTGCGATGATGACCAGCTCCGAAGTCGCGATGCGCGCCATCGAACGCTTGCGCGACCTTGGGCTGGAGTTTGTCCTGGATGATTTTGGAACCGGCTACTCGTCACTAGCGTACTTGCAGCGCCTCCCGATCGGCGGAATCAAGATCGACCGGTCGTTCGTGCAGTCCCTCTCCGACGATCCGAAGGCGGTCGAGATCGTGCGCAGCATCGTTGCGCTCGCGCAATCGTTTGGTCTTTCCACTACGGCAGAAGGCGTCGAGACCAACGAACAGTGCGAGGTGCTGGCCAACCTCGGCGTCGATAACGCGCAGGGCTTCTTCTTCTCCCCCGCAATCGAGATAGAGGCGCTCGTGCGCTTGCTCGATAGCACGATTTCCCCTTCGCCGCGCGCTGCCGTAGAATAGCGTTGTGAGTTCTTACATTCCCACCGACCCGACAATAGCTGAATTCGCTGCGTATTTGCGTCTGGAGCGCGGCCAGTCGCCGCGCACCTCGGAGGAGTACGCGCGCGACGTTGAACTCTTCGGCGGCTTTCTCGAACCGCAACACCTGAAAACCGCGCCATTTAATAAGCTCTCCGCAACGACGACGTCCGACGTTCGCCGCTTCGTGATGGAGCTGATGGGCCCGCGCAAGTATTCGGCGAGCTCGGTCCGGCGCAAGATCGCGGCGCTGCGCTCGTTCTTCGCGTTGCAGAAGCGCGAAGGCCGGCGCATCGACAACCCGGCGCAGGATGTGCCCCCGCCAAAGGCCGCAAAGCGCTTACCGCAGGTCATGAGCGAACGTGAGGTCGGTGAACTGTTGCGCACACGGATTGCGGGGAAGTCGGAGTTCATGCGCCTGCGCGACCTCGCGATGATGGAACTGCTCTATGCCAGCGGTATTCGCCGCGCCGAACTCGTTGGCCTCAACATCAGCGACGTCGACTTGGATCGGCGGTTGATGCGGGTGATCGGCAAAGGCAACAAACAACGCACGGTCTTTATCAATGGGGCTTCGTCCGATGCGATCCGCAACTATCTCGGCGTACGACCGCGCACGCCCGATGAGGCGCTCTTCATTTCGAAACGCAAGACGCGGATGTCGCATCGGCAGGCGTGGGTGATCTTCCGTCAGTTTGCCGAGCTCTCGGGGCTAACCAAGCACATCACTCCCCACGTCATGCGCCATTCGTTCGCGACACATCTTCTGGAAAATGGTGCCGACCTGATGACGATCAAGGAACTGCTCGGTCACGAGAGTCTCTCGACCACGCAGATCTATACAAACGTCTCACTCGAGCACATGCGTCGCAGCTACGAGGAGGCGCACCCGCGCGACCGCAGCGAAGACCGCTAACGTGAAATGTCTAGCCGTAATCGCACTCCTGGCTTTTGTCGCATGTTCGTCGTCGCCGCAACCGTATTCGACCACAGTCGGTTCGCTCAAACCGGGCGCCGTGATGACCGTGAACATCGAAAGCGGTGTGGTCAACGCTTTCAAACCGATGCAGGGTGATCCCGCCGATCGCTTCACGATCTCCGCAACCGCGCAGGGTGACTCCACGCCGCCGCCCGCGCCGCGCGTTCGTCCGAGCGGAAACGGCATCGTCGTCGATGCAACCGGAACGCTCGCCTACCTGCTCGTACGGGTGCCGCAGGGCGTCGCCTTGGTCGTCCATTCGAAGAATGGCAACGTCAACGTGACCGACATCAGCGGCAACGTCGACGTCGCGGCAACCAGCGGCAACGTGAAGATCATGGTCAGCGGTCAGGCGCAGGCAAGCACCGGAAACGGCAACATCGATCTGACCATGGGTGCAACCTCGTGGAACGGTACGCTGCAGGACCGTGCAAAGAACGGCGACGTGACGGTGTACATTCCGGAGATCGCCCACTTTCAAGCGCGGATGCACACCGACGACGGCACGCTGTTCACCGATTTTGGGCTGACGGGTTCGTCGCACGGCTCGAACGAGACGATCGTGGCGCCGGTCAACGGCGGAAGTGCGTACGGCGTGAACATCGAGAGCCAACGCGGCACCGTGCGCTTGTTGCGTCTTACGCCGCAGGCTTAATCGGGCAGCACTGCTCCCGGATTCATTATGTCGAGCGGATCGACGGCGTTTTTAATCGCGCGCATGAGCGCGAGTTCGACGGGACTTCGGTGCGCTGCGAGTTCGTCACGGCGATAGCGTCCAATGCCATGCTCGGCCGTGATGCTGCCTCTGAACTCCGCCACGATCGCGTGTACGGTGCGGTTCACATCGTTGGCTTGCGCATCGGGACCAAGCAAGACGTTGAAATGGATGTTGCCGTCGCCGGCGTGCCCGAAAGCCAGCACGCGCGTGCCCTGATGGGCACTCTCCACAGCCTGCGTTGCGCGTTCGAGGAACGCGGGTATTGCGGAGATCGCGACCGACACGTCGTGCTTCGCACTGCGGCCCGCACGGCGCTCGTTCTCGGTGATCGTTTCGCGCCACGACCACAGCGCCGTCGCCTGCGCGCTACTCTCGGCGAGGACACCGGTCGTGATGTGGCCGCGATCGCTTGCGAGGCCGAGTGCGGCTTCTAGGCCGTCGCGTAGCCCCGGCAGGCTCGACGCCGCTTCGACCAAGAGGTACCACGGCGATTCATCCATGGGGCGAACGAGTTGCGTTTCGTGCGCAAGGCGCAGCTCGACCGCGCGTTCGCTGAAAAGTTCGCATCCGACGAGCGCTTCGCCGAGTGCTTCTTGCACGTCGCCAAACGCGGCGATTGCATCTTGGGCGGTTGCGACGCCGAGCAATGCAGTTGCACGGTGCGCCGGACGCGCGAAAAGCCGCAGCACTGCGCCGGTGATGACGCCGAGCGTGCCTTCGCTACCGATAAAGAGTTGCTTCCAATCGTATCCGGCGTTGTCTTTGCGCAGCGCGCGCATTCCGTCGGCGATCGACCCGTCGGGGAGCACGACCTCCAGACCGAGCACGAGAGCGCGCATCGAGCCGTATCGCAATACCGCCGTGCCGCCGGCGTTTGTTGCGATCAATCCACCGATCTGGGCGGTGCCTTCTGCGGCAAGCGAGAGTGGAAAGAATCGGTCGGCACTCTGAGCAGCGGCTTGTACGTCAGCCAGCACGCAGCCCGCGTCAACGGCCATCGTGAAGCCGGGCGCATCGAGCGTGCGTATGCGACGCATGCGCGCGAGGCTGAGCACGATCGCGCGGTCAAGACCGAGCGGCGTCGCACCCGCAGCGAGGCCGGTGTTACCGCCTTGCGGGACGATCGCAGCGCCGGCATCGACGCAGGCGCGCACGCATCGAGCGAGCGCAGCGGTGTCGCTCGGGCGCGCAACGGCAAGTGCCGAGCCGGTAAATGCGCCACGCCAATCGGTTATATACGGTGCAACGTCGGCGGGTTCGGTGAGCAGGCCGCCCGGACCGCAGATCGCGGCGAGCTGATCGAGCACGCCCGCGTTCACGCCTGCTGCGCTCGCTGCGCTTCCTTGGCCTTGACCAGACGCACCATCGCGTCGTTGTACGGCGTCGGGATGCCGGTGCGGCGCCCGAACGCCACGACGGCGCCGTTGATGTGATCGATCTCGCTCGGGTGCCCCGACTCTAAATCGAAGGCCATCGAGCTTTTCGAGTCTGCGCCGATCTCGATGACCTGCGTCACGTATTGCCACGGGCTTACGAACGGCAAATTGATCTTCAGCGCCGCCGCGACCGCTGCGGCTTCTTCTGCCAGCGACTCGGCGAGGTGCGCCGCGTTCGCGTTCTTGATGATTTCGCCCGTCTCGCAATCGAGCAGTGCCGAGATCGCGTTGATCGCCGCGTTTGCAACGAGTTTGCCCCACAGGTGCGGCCGAATATCGTAGACGACCGAGGAGCGCAAGCCCGAGTGGGTCAGCACGTCGGCAATCGTGCGGGACGTGGCCGGGGCAGCCGACGCAGAGCCGATCAACGTCGTCCCGCTGATCGAACTGCGCACGTGACCGGCACCGACGGTACGTGAGGATTCGGTCGTGACGCCGAGCACGACCGGCACGGCACCGCCGAGCGCCGTCTTGATTGCATCTTCGTTACCGACGCCGTTCTGGAGGGAGACGATTGGTGCAGCCGGATTCAATTCGCCCGCGAACGGCCGCAGTGCACGCAGCGTGTCGACAGCCTTCACGAAGAGAAAAAGCATTTGCGACCCGAAGAGATCGCGCGGGTTCGATGCAACGCGCACGCGCCGGGCCGGCTCGTCGTTGATCTGCAGGCCGACTTTGGCGATCGCGGCGCTGGTCTGGGCGTTTGCATCGAGCACGGTCACGTCGCACGTTTGTGCCAGGTGATAGCCGAAGAGTGTCCCCATCGAACCCGCGCCGATAATACCGATCTTCAATCGCTCGCTGCTCATGCGACTACGGAATCTTGGTTTGAAAGCCGAACGTGAAGCGCCGCTCCGCGTGATTGAGGGCGCGCTCACCGACGAAGAGTTGCAAGTTCTTGGTGACGTTCAGATTTCCGTAGAGATCGATGTCGGGCCGCTGAATGTTGTAGATCTTCGTGTCAAAACCGAAGACGCGGTTGTTGTATGCGGCCAAGAATCCGAGCTGCGAGTAAAGTACGCCGCCGCCGATCCGCAATTCCGGGCTCATCGATTGGATCAGCGCCACGTTCGCGGTCGTCGGGGTGTAGCCGATATTGTTGGCACCGACTAAGAGGCTCGTTTTATTGTGCGGCAGGATGACCGCGTTGAGGTCGGGTTCGGGCCCCCTATTCGCGCTGTAGAGCGGATTAGGGCAGCACACCGTCTGCGTCGAGAGTTCGCTGATGCGCAGTTGAATCGAGATCAAGCTGCTCGCAATGTCGGCGATACGGCTTTGCAGGTGCAGCTGCCCGGCCGTGGCGTGATGTCCGTCGGCGTTGTGACCATCGGCGCGATGACCATCTGCCGTGTCGCTTGGCGACGATGTGCTAGACCCAGGGACGCTTGTGGACACCGGCGCCGGTGAGAAGCTCGCGAGTGGATACGGGGTCGCGTTCGCGTCGACGCCATAGACGTTGCTCGTCCCGCCGAATTGGCCGAGCAGCGAGTTGGCCTTCTGCAGCGTCGCATCGAGGTTCGCAATCGTGTTTTTCAATTGCGCTTGTGTCTGCGGGTCGCTCGTCACGCCGCGCAGGTCATGGGTGATGCCGGCGATGTTCTCGGTCGTCTCAGCGATGTTCTTGGTTGTAGCCAGCACGTTGCTCTTGAGGTTCGGATCGGTTGCAAGCGACTGCAGTGAGGTCATCGACGCGTTGAGCGCGTGCGAGGTCTGCTCGAAGTTCGTCAAGATGTCACTGATCCGCGGCGAATTCAACTGCACGGTCCCGTTGAGCGTGTCGGTGAGGGCAACCAGGTTGGAACTCGCCCGCGCGAGACTGGATTGCAGCTCTGACGCGATCGAGCCGATCGAACTCTTGAGCGAGACGGTGACGTCGTTGGCATTGGTCAGGGCGGATTGGAGCGTGTCGAGCAGTTTGGGCTCGCGGCGCTCGAGTTCGCTTAACATCGCGTCGAGTTTGACGATTTCACCTTGCCCTTGCTCGAGCAGATCGGCGATCGTCGCGGTGTTCGTCCCCCTCGGCTGCTCCGCGATCGGCAGCACTTCGCGCGCGAGCATCGGCAGCGGCGGGCTGCCCGGGATGGGCCGTGGCGGAACGATGATGAGGTTGGGATCGCCGGTCAGCGGCGCTTGAATGAGGAAGCGCGAAGCGACCGGGATGTCGACGTCGCGATTGACGGCAAGAATAACGTCGACCGTGTTGTCCGGCAGCAGCGTGATCGTGTCGACCGTACCGACCGTGACGCCGCTAAAGTAGACCAGCGCGCCCGAGTGCAAACCCGCGGCCGATTCAAAATGAATGCCGAGGCGGTACCCGGTATGGCGCGTGCCAAAATCCGTGATGACGTAAAACACAGCGAATAGCAGCAGCAGCGCCAGCAACGCGAAAGCCCCAACCTGCGCTTGTCTAGTCATTACCGAGCTTCTTTTAACTTTAAAGGCGCTGCGCCCTTGGCTCCGCGCGCCCGCACTTCGTGGGCGCCCCGAGGCCATGGCGCGCATAAACGCCATTGCCGATGCGCACTAATTCCCCCAGGGCGCGCCCATTTATCGTCACCACGTCGCAATGATGCAGCGGGAGCTACGTCAAATCATATGGGTATTGGACCTACTTCGGACCCGGCGATAAACTGCTGCACAATTGGGTTGAGCGATCTCTTGATTTCGTCCACCGTCCCATATGCGATAATTGCGCCTTCGAAGAGCATTGCGACATAATCGGCCATCATATAGATCGATTGTAAGTCGTGTGAGATCACGACCGCGGTGCCGTCGAGCTTACGGCGCAGACTAATGATCGTGTCGGTGATGAGGTGCGTGACGATCGGATCGAGACCGGTCGTCGGCTCGTCGTACAGGATCAGATCCGGCCTCGTTACGATCGCGCGTGCGAAGCCCGCGCGCTTGAGCATGCCGCCGGAGAGTTCGCTCGGCATACTGTCATAGGTGTGGGCAAGGCCGACCGAGTCGAGCGCATCTTCGGCGGTCTTGTGAACCGCCGCGTCGGGTTCGTTCGTGTGTTCGCGCAACGGCAGTGCAACGTTCTGACCGACGGTCATGCTGTCGAGCAGCGCCGCAAACTGGAACGAGAGACTGATCGACTTTCGCACGTCGTTCAGTTGCGATTCCGGAATGTGGCAGATGTCGATGTTGCGGATGTAGACATGGCCCGCACTGGGTTTGCGCAACCCGTCGAGCAGGCGCAGGATCGTCGACTTGCCGGCACCGGAGAGGCCGATGATGCAGGTGATCGCCCCTTCAACGATATCGAGGCTACAGTTCTTGAGGATGACCCGCTCACCGTAGGCGAGAGTGCAGTCGTCGAGACTGGCGATAATATTCGGCACGCGTCAGTGGCCGCCGAAGAGGACGAACGAAAGTACGAAATTCGAAACAAAGATCAGGATGATCGAGATGACGACGGCGCCGGTTGTCGAGGCGCCAACACCCGCCGCACCGCCGCGTGTCGAAAGGCCTTGATAGGCACCCACGAGCGCGATGATCGCGCCGAAGACGACCGACTTGAGCAGTCCCTTGAGGACGTCTTCGAAACCAACCGCCTGCCGCGCCGACGAGAGGAATGTGTCGTACGAGATGTGCGCGTAGGCTTGCGCAATCCACATGCCGCCAACGATCGAGATCACGTCGGCAAAGATCGTCAGTAGCGGCAGCATCACGATCATCGCGAGCAATCGCGGAAGTACCAAGAAGCGCGGAATCTCCAAGCCCATCGACGTGAGTGCCTCGATCTGCTCGGTGACAACCATCGAGCCGATCTCGGCGGCGATCGCCGCGCCGGCGCGACCCGCAACGACGACGCCGGTAAGCATCGGCCCAAGCTCACGCACTGAGCTGTAGGCAACAGCACTGCCGACGATGCCACCAAAACCATACTGTACCGCCTGCACCGCGGACTCGAGCGAGATCACCATGCCGGTGAAGAGCGAGGTCATGAGCACGATTATTAGGGATTGAAAGCCCAAGAAGTAGCTCTGATTGATCGTCTCGACAAACCGAATGCGAAGTTTCGCAGCGAAGCTGCCCGATTCAGCGGCCAAAATGACGACGCCGCCGGCGTAGTCGAAGAATTCGATCGTAGCGCGGCCGACGCGATCGAGCACCTTCACGCGCGCTGCGCCCCGAGCGTATCGAGTTCGGTAAGCACTGCTTGCGTTGCCTCGATGCGCTTTACCGCGACGCCGCGTTCGGCGGCCAAGTTGAAGTGCACCTGATTGGCCTGCTCGAGGCGCCGGTCAACGTCGCGCAGATGTCCGCGCGCTTCGCGTTCGAACGCGGCAAAGTAGCTACGCACGGCGGCGAGATACTCGTCACGTTGGCGCGCATCGAGCGAGCCGTTCGCAAGCGCTTGCGCGGCGGCGTCTTGCGCCTTGCGCATCGCCCGGTCGGTGATGTGAAAACTTCCGACCTGCACCACGAGCGCCGCGAACCGATCGTCGGTCACGCCCGGACTCCGATGGCCTCGCGCTGCTTTTCAAAGAGCGTGCGAATGCCGCCCTCGGCGAGCGCGAGCAGTTGATCGAGTTGCTTGCGATCGAAAGGCGCCGCTTCTGCCGTCCCCTGCAGCTCTACGTACTTGCCGGCATCGGTCATAAAGACATTCATATCGGTATGGGCGCTCGAATCCTCGTCGTAGGCGAGATCGAGCAGCGGGACACCGTTCACGATACCGACGCTGACGGCCGCGACCATGCCCGTGAGCGGCCACTTCGGGCCCGCCAATGCCGGAACACCACGTAACGCAAGTGCGAGCGCGACGAACGCTCCGGTTACCGATGCAGTGCGCGTTCCGCCATCGGCTTGCAGTACATCGCAATCGATCCACACGGTGCGCTCTCCGAGCTTCGCCGTATCGGTGACTGCGCGCAAGGCGCGTCCGATGATGCGTTGGATCTCATGCGTGCGACCGCCGACACGACCCTTGGCAGATTCACGTTGCGTGCGTTCCTGCGTTGCGCGCGGCAGCATCGCGTACTCGGCACTTACCCAGCCCAGGCCGCGCCCTTTGAGCCAGTGCGGCACGCGCTCTTCGAGCGTAGCGGCGCAGATAACGCGCGTGTTCCCAATGCTGATCAGGGCGCTGCCTTCCGCATACTTCAAGAAGCCCGGCTCGATAGAGACCGGGCGCAATTCATCGGGCCTACGCCCGTCGGAACGCATCATATCCCCGCTCTCTTTGGCACGCCGTGCAGGCATTCCGCTCCCGCGGCCCGGAAGCGCTCTCTTGCTAGGAGGGAGTCATGAAGCCTATTACTGCTGTCTTTGCTGCGGCGCTGGCGCTCACGCCGATTGCCGTGGTGGCTGCGCCGGTCACGGTGACGCCCAAAACGCTCGCGCTCGAAATCGGCGGTCGCGTCTTTGCCACCGTCCATGCGAGCGCAGCCAGTGCGAATCTAAAAGTGACGTCGACGTGCTACACGACGGCCGGCTCATCCAAAGACATCCTGAAAGTCACCGGCATTTCCACGAAGACCGGTACAAAGGACTCGACCTTCGTGATGGATGTGCGTGCGCAGCGTCCGGGAAAGTGCACGATCACGTTTACCAGCGAAGTGAATTCGGCGACGGTTAGCGTCACCGTCGAGGAAGAGAAACCTTAGTTATTCCGAGCGCGCTTCTTCGTTCTCGGTGAGCCGGTCGTAGATGTGGCGCGCGTACCAGTCAGGCCAGTCCGCATCGGCATGGCCAAGGGATTTTTCGTAGATCCCATGTGCATGCTCGGCGTCGCGCAGCAAATCGGCAAGCCGCGCCACCGGATCGTCGCCAAGATCAACTTGCATGGCGGTAGTATACCGCTATTCGACGGTTACCGTCTTGGCGAGGTTGCGCGGTTGATCGACGTCCTTGCCTTCGATGTCTGCGATGTGGTAGGCGAGTAGCTGGAGCGGAATAACGTTGACGATCGGCGAGAGCAATTCGTCGACCTTCGGCACCCAGAAAACGTGGTCGGCGACTGCGGCTGCCTCTTCATCCCCATGGTTGGCGACAAGAATGATCGGCGCTTCTCGCGCCTTGGACTCCATGATGTTGGAGAGGATCTTCTCGCGCACGCGGCCGTCGGTCATGATGCCGATCACCGGCGTCTCGGTATCGAGCAACGCGATCGGTCCATGCTTCATCTCGCCCGCGGCGTAGCCCTCAGCATGAATGTAGCTGATCTCTTTGAGCTTGAGTGCGCCCTCGAGTGCCGTCGGATAGTTGATATAGCGCCCGATGAACAGACAGCTGTGCATCTTGCGAATCTTGCGCGCGACGTCGCGGATGTAGTCCGACGTGTTGAGCACGACGTCGACGCTTGCGGGCAGGAGCTTCGTGTTCTCCGCTATCTCGGCGAGGCGGCGGGGCTCGACGGTCCCACGTACGCGTGCGAGATAGAGCGCGAAGAGTGTCATCGCGGTTACTTGCGAGACATAGGTCTTAGTCGCGGCAACGCCGATCTCCGGACCACCGCGCGTATAGAGTGTGCCGTCGGCCAGGCGCGTGAGGTGCGAGCCGAGCACGTTGCAGATGCCCAGTACCGAGGTGCCGGCCTCCTTGGCGATCTTCACGGCCTCGACGGTGTCGGCGGTCTCGCCGGATTGCGACATCGCAATCACGAGCGCCGTCGGATCGATCACCGGGTCGCCGTAGCGAAACTCGCTTGCGAGTTCCATCTCGACCGGCAACTTGACCAGCGAGCGCAGCAGATACATACCGACCAAACCGGCATGGTACGCAGTGCCGCATCCGGTGATCGCGATTTTGGAAATCTCGCGCAGCCGTCCTTCGGTGATACTGCCGAGCTCTTCGCTCAAGTCGACCTGCGCTGCATCATCGATGCGAGACGAGAGGGTCTCCTTGATGACGTTGGGCTCTTCGAAGATCTCCTTGAGCATGAAGTGCTTGTAGCCGCTTTTCTCGGCCGAAGCAGCATCCCAGGTAATGTTGATGACGTCGCGTTTGATCGGCGTACCGTCGTAGGCCATTAAGCGATAGCCGTCGCGGCCGACAACCGCCATCTCGCCTTCTTGCAAAATGATCTCGCGGCGCGTATACGGCAGAATCGCAGGCGTATCGGAGGCGACGTACATCTCGCCCTCACCGATCCCGATAACCAGCGGGCTCGCGCCGTTGCGCGCGAAGATCAGGCTGGTCGGATCCTCGCTCGAAATCACGCCGAGCGCGTAGGCGCCACGGACTTCGGCAAGGGTTTTGCGCAGTGCGGCTTCGAGGTCACCCTCGTCGTGCATTTCGATCAGGTGCGCGAGCACTTCGGTATCGGTCTCGCTCTTGAAGACGTGGCCCGCTGCGATCAGCTTCGCACGCAGCGGCGCGTAGTTTTCGATGATGCCGTTGTGCACGACGGCGATGCGTCCGGTGCAGTCCATGTGCGGATGGGCGTTAGCGTCGTTAGGACGACCGTGGGTCGCCCAGCGCGTGTGGCCGAGACCGACCTTGCCGTGTAACGCATGCCCATTGGAGAGCCGGTCGGCCAAAACCGAGAGCTTGCCCTCGGCTTTGCTCCCGGTCAGCGAACCGGACGCGTCGATCACCGCGATGCCGGCGCTATCGTATCCGCGATACTCCAGACGCGCAAGCGAATCGAGAATGATCGGAACGCTGTCCCGTTCCCCTATGTAACCGACTATCCCACACACGGTGCTTTTACTTAATGCCTTCCTTCGTACGATGGTACTCGATCTTGCCTTCGGCGATCTCGTCGAGGGCTATTGAGACCGGTTTGTTGGGATTGATGTCCGCTTGATCGACCAGCGGCTCGCTCGCGAAAAATTCGCGGCGATCCGCGAACGGTAGCTGTTGAATGCGAACCCAGTTATTGAGTTGGCGCGCGCGCTTGGTCACGATATTGACCAGGCTGAACTTGGAGTCGGCGTGCTTGAGCAGCGCGTCGAGGTCTCCGAAAACGGTCTTACTCACAGTGTTCCTTTTTGGTGGTATCTAGTTGTCTTCGACGTCCGCAAGCGAGTCGTCGCTGTAGCGATGGATCCGAAACCGTTCCGCTTGCAAGATCGCCTGCAAGTCGGACGTGCCCTGTTCCGGCTTCCCTTCTTCATTGATGACGATGTAGTCGAACTCTCGAATGCAACGCATCTCTTGGTGCGCGATCTCAAGGCGTCGCGCAATCTCTTCGTTCGTTTCGGTGCGTCGCGCCAACAATCGCTGGCGCAGTTGCGAGAAACGATCCGGCACCAGGAAGATCAGCACCGCGTCCGGGAAGGCGGCCTTGATCTTCATTGCGCCGTTGACTTCGGGCTTCATGATCACGTCATAGCCCGATTTGAGTGTGGCTTCGAGAAAGTCGAGCGGCGTGCCGTAGAGTTGCCCGTTGTACTCTCGCGACTCTAGAAATCCGCCCGCTGCTTGGCGCGCCTCGAAGGCCGGGCGGTCTAGAAAGAAATAATGCTCGCCTTCACGTTCACCCGGACGTGGTGCGCGCGTCGTTGCCGAGACCGAATACCGCACGCGCGGCATTCGCGTGAGAAGCGCATCGACCAGGGTATCCTTGCCGGCCCCGGATGGGCCGGACACGACGAATAAAAGCCCCGGGCCGGTGATCACACGAACTCCTCTGGACGCAAACCACCGTAGTTCCCAGCCGTAGGGGAGGACACCTGGTTTATGTCGCTGGCACTCGCCTCTATCCTCGCCGAGAGCGGGCTCCGTCATCCCGAGCGCACCGCCCTGGTGGCCGGCTCCGAGCGCGTCTCCTACGCCCAGCTTTGGGAGCAGGCACGACGCTACGCCGCCCGCTTCGAGCGCCTCGGCATCCGCGCCGGCGACCGGGTCGGCATCTTGCTGCTCAACACGCCCGACTTCCCACGGGCCTACTACGGCGTCCTGGCGCTTGGGGCGGTGGTCGTTCCGATCCACGCATTGCTGACGCCCGGGGAGATCGCCTACATCTTGCGCGACGCCGGCGTCGCGCTGTTGGTCAGCGGCGGACCGCTGCTCGGCAACGCGCAGGCCGGCGCTGCCGAGGCGGGTGTCGCGGTCTTTGAAGCCGCGTTGCCCGACGACGATCCGCTCACGGACATCGTTGCGCGCGACGGCAGCGACGACGCGGTGATCCTCTATACGAGCGGCACGACTGGACGGCCGAAAGGCGCGGTGCTGACGCAGAGCAACATCGTGCTCAACGCCTCGGTCTGCGTCAACGACCTCTTCTATGTCGTCAAAGACGACGTGTTTCTCGCGGCGCTACCGCTCTTTCACGCCTTTGGCCAAACGGTCGTGATGAACGCCGCGTTTCGCGCCGGCGCATCGGTCGTCCTGATGCCGCGCTTCGATGGCGCCGCAGCGCTCGAACTGATGCGTGCGCACAACGTCACGGTGTTCGCCGGGGTGCCGACGATGTACATTGCGCTGCTCGAAGCGGGCAAGGTGTCGAGCGGGGCCCTCGCACTGCGTACTGCGGTTGCGGGTGGGTCGTCGCTTCCGCTCGTTGTACTCGAAGCCTTCGAGCAACGCTTCGGTGTGCCGGTCTATGAAGGCTACGGCCTCTCCGAAACCTCGCCGGTCGCCAGTTTCAACCAGCGCGATTTTGGACGCAAGCCGGGGACCGTTGGACGCGGCATTTGGGGCGTCGAGCTGGAGGTCGTCAATGCCGAGATCGAAGAGCAGATCGTACCGCTCCCAATCGGTGAGCTCGGCGAGGTTGTAATCCGCGGGCACTGCGTCTTCAAAGGCTATCTCAATAACCCCGAGGCGACGCGCGCGGCGATTGTCGATGGCTGGTTCCGTTCCGGCGATCTCGGCACGAAAGATGCCGACGGTTTCATCACGATCGTCGACCGCAAGAAAGACATGATTTTGCGCGGCGGCTATAACGTCTATCCGCGCGAGGTCGAGGAAGTCTTGATGCGTCACCCTGCGGTCAAACAGGTGGCCGTAATTGGCATGCCGCACGAAACACATGGTGAGGAGGTGGTCGCCGTGATCGTACGTTCCGACGACGGGGCGAGTATCACGGATGATGCGATCATCATCTGGTCTCAAGAGCATCTTGCTCGGTACAAGTACCCGCGGCACGTGCACTTCGTCGACGCGATGCCGCTTGGTCCGAGCGGCAAGGTGCTCAAACGTGAACTTCGCGATCGTTTGCACCAGCTACAAGGAAGGACGGTATCATGATTGCTACGACCTCTCGCGTTCGCTCGATCAACGTCGTCCAATTCGCGCTCATGTACGGCGTCATTTGCGCCGTGTTCGGCGTGATCATCGGGCTAATTCTCGCCTTCGCCTTCATGGTTTCACCCACGATTTCATCAACAACAGGTATGCCGAACATCGGCCCTCTCTCAATCGTCGCCTTTCCAATTATCTACGCGATCTTGCTGTTTATCGCCGGCTTCGTCGATGGGCTGATCATCGCGGCACTCTACAACCTCGCTGCGGGATGGCTCGGCGGCGTAGAGATCCAGCTCGAATCGCGCGCCTAGCGAAGCAATCTGCTCCGTGGCAAGTCTGCGCACCGATCCGGAGCTGATCGCACGGCTCGCGGCTGAGCTCGACGTGGCCTTTCGGGGTGCGCGCGTTCGCGACGTCGGCCGGCTCGCAGACGGACGCACCGCGATCGTATTGTGGTCACGCGGCGTCGAATCGACCTTGTGCATCGACATCTTTTCGACGCCGCCGCTGGTGAGCGTCGAAGACGTGGTGCTTCCGATCGAGAGTGAGCCCGGATTCATCCGCGCGACCGGCGCAGCGTTGCGCGGCAGCACGCTGCTTTCGGCAAAAGCGCGTAAAGGCGATCGGCTTTTGCGTTTGACCTTCGGGACGCGCTCGCGCTTCGGCGTGGGTGACGAAAGCGATCTCTATATCGAGCTCGTCCCGCGTTTCGGCAATATCATCCTCGTGCGCAAAGATCGCATTGTTACCGCGGCCAAGGAGTTCTCGCTCGCCGAGAATCCGGCGCGTGCCGTTGAAGCCGGGCACCCCTATGCGTTGCCGCCGATTCCAGTGCGCGCCACCCCCGTCGCGGAAAGTGCGATTGCGCCGGAGACGAGCGTGCTCGATTCGATGCGCATCTTCCGCGAAACCACAGCCGACGCGGGCACGGCGCGCCGCGGCGACGACCGGCGTAAGCTGATTCAGAAGCGTCTTGCCGATCGCGAACGCAAAGTCCGCGGCGAACTCGAGGCGGTTGCGGCGAAGCAGCGGTCCGCGGCCGGCCGTGAGGCATTGCGCGAGCGCGGCGATACACTCTACGCGGAACTGCATACGCTCGACCATGGTGCGCAAGAAGCGTCGAAGGAAGAGGCGCGCGCGCTCTTTGCGCGCTACAAGAAGCTTGGTACATCGGCGACGCACTTGGACGAACGCGAGCGTATGCTTCGCGGCACGCTCGAGGCGATCGAGCAGCTGCGGTGGGAATCCGAGCGTGTTGAGGACAGCGATCTGACCGATCTCGAGCATGCGATCGCGCAACTCGATCCCCGAGCGCGGCGAACGCGCGCAGCGGCACCACGCCGCAAGCGCGTCCCACTCGAAGTGCGTACGCCGAGCGGTTCGCGAATTCTGGTCGGCCGTTCACCGAGCGAGAATGCGGATCTCACCTTTCGCGTTGCGCGACCCAACGATTGGTGGTTCCACGCGCAGGGCGTACCGAGCGCGCACGTGATTCTGCAACGCGACGACCGCAGCGAACCGCCGGCAGAAGATCTCGAGCGAGCAGCGGCGCTCGCCGCGTATTTTTCGAAAGCCCGCGCAAGCGGGAAGGTTACGATCGACTATACCTTGCGAAAATTCGTGCGCGCGCAACGCGACGCGCCGCCCGGGTTGGTGTGGTACACCAACCCGAGGACGATTATCGTCGAGCCCGCGCCGCCGTAGTTAGGAAAAGCGCGATTCGCACACGCCATAGTCGACGTGGGCCATAAACGCTTCGAGGTATTTGCCCTTGTCGGCGGGCTTGTAGTCGCGGAACCACGCGTGCTCCCACAGATCCATCACGAGGATCGGTTCGCACCCGGCAAGCTCGTTGATGTTGTGATCGCCGATCCATACGTTGACCAGCTGATTGGCCGGCGCATCGTAAAAGGCGATCGCCCAGCCAACGCCGCGCATGCCGCCGACGGCAACGAGGTCTTTTTGCCAAGCCTCGACCGAGCCGAAGCACGCAACGGCGCATTCGTAGAGGCTTCCACTCTTGGGCGCGGGTTTGGGATTTTTGGTCAGATTATCAAAGTAGAACTCATGCAGGCGCATCCCGTTGAATTCCCAACCGAGTCGTCGAACGAGTTCGGCATAGGATGGATCCGCGCCCGAGCCTTTGCCCGCGGCGCGCATCTCGGCGATGCGTTCGTTGAGCAAATTGGTATTCTTCACGTAGCCTTCGTAGAGGCCGAAATGGATCTGCAGCGTCTCATCCGAGATGCCTTGCAGTCCCGAAAGCTCCCATTTCTTGGGCGAATAACTCTTCGTCAGCGTTTGCGCTGTCATAGCCGATTCAAAACCCCGTTCTCAAGCGTGGTGTGCACTTTGCTAGTGTACCCCCTTTTAAACGCGACGCTCGGGGATTGGCTGCACACAGAGGGTCGGGACGCTTGCTTGACATAAAGGACAAGGTAACTTGCCTTTACGAGGTATCTGCCACATGAAGAACCCCCTCGATTCGCTGTGGGGAACCGTTATCTGCGGTGTTGTCCTCACGATCGTCTTTTTCTATGTAGCCCAATGGCTCGTCGGCCGCACGGCGGGAGCATAAATCATGGAAGCACTTGAAGGCGCGGTATTGCGCTGGGTTCACGTTTTAGTTGGCATAATGTGGATCGGGCTGCTCTACTACTTTAATTTTGTCAACGCCGAAGCATCGAAACAGGCCAATGCAGCCGGCGAGGGCGCGCCGATCGGCAAATACATCGTGCCGCGTGCGCTCTTCTTCTTCCGCTGGGCGGCGATACTGACGTGGGTCGTCGGCGCGGGCCTGCTCTCGACCTATACGGCATCGAACGGGATGAACGGGTTTCTCGCGGCGTTTGGCCTGCAAGGCGAATTCGCTCCGATTGGTCTAGGCGCGTGGATGGGCACGATCATGCTCTTCAACGTTTGGGGAATCATCTGGCCGAATCAGCAAAAGATCCTCGGCATGAAGCCCGCAACCGACGAAGAGAAAGCCAAGGCACGCCGCATCGCATTCTTGGCTTCGCGCTTCAACACGATGCTCTCGATCCCGATGCTGTGGTTCATGGTCACCGGCCCGCATCAAAGCATCTATCACTAACTCTTTTTCATCCCGAGCGTAGTGGGGAAGCCGCGGAATTTAGGGACGCCTCTTTCTGCTGTTAAGCGAAGGCTCGAAGTTTTGCGCCATTCGCAGGATGCGAACTTCATTTGGGTGTGGCGCAAAACTCGCGCAGCAGGAGCGGCACAGGATGTGCCGCGAGGAGCGTCTTCGCGGGCAGCGGGAAGAGGCGGTCCCTCGACTCCGCTCACTCCGTTCGCTACGCTCGGGATGACAAGAGAACGCCTATGCGTCTGGGACCAGAACTATCTTTCCGATGTGTTGGCTTGATTCGAGGCGGGTGTGCGCTTCCGCGGCCTGGGAAAATGGATAGACCGAATCGACGATCGGCATGATCGGGTCGCGTGCGCCGAGCAAAGGCCAGATATTGGTCAACAATGCTTGCGCGATTGCGCCCTTTTCCTGGATCGTGCGCGGGCGAAGGCTCGATCCGGTGATCGTCGCGCGGCGCTGAAAAAGGTAGCGGAGATCGATCGTTGATTCTGACCCGTTCGGGTGCGCCAGGCACGCTATGCGACCTTCGGTTGCGAGCACGCGCAAGTTGCGGTTGAGGTAGTCTCCGCCGACGATGTCGAGCACGACGTCGACGCCGCGCTTGTTCGTAAACTCGGCGACCTTTTCGACAAAGTCCGCGGTCTTATAGTTGATCGCGGCCTCAGCCCCGAATTCGAGCGCAGCGCGACATTTGTCATCGGAACCGGCGGTCGTAATGATGCGCGCGCCGACGGCGCGCGCGAGCATGATGCCCATGCTCCCTATGCCACTCGTGCCACCGTGAATCAATACCGTCTCGCCCTTGCGCAGCTTTGCGCGCACGAGCAAGCTGTCGTAGACGGTGAACGCATTTTCGGGTAGCGTCGCGCCTTCGACCAGCGACCATTCTACCGGCAACGGCAAAACTTGGGGCGCCGGAACGTTGACGTATTCGCTATAGCCACCGCCAGTCAGCAAGGCAACGACGCGATCGCCAACAGTCCAGCCCTCAACATCCGAACCGAGCTGCGCGACCGTTCCACTGCATTCAAGCCCGAGGATCGGCGACGCGCCGGGCGGCGGAGGGTAGAGGCCGCGGCGCTGCATGGAATCGGCATGCGAAACACCGGACGCCTCAACCTCAATGAGGACTTCGCCCGGACGGGGTTCGGGGGAGGGTGCCTCCGCGACGTAGAGCACCGGCGGATCGCCGGGCTGATCGAACGTTACGTATCTCACCGCCTATACTGTGCGGGCCTCGTGCGCGGGCATCCTTTCGAGAAGCATCGCGTCGCCGAATGAGAAGAACCGGTAGCGCAGCGCGACGGCTTCGTTATAGGCAGCCAGGACGCGCTCACGCCCGGCGAATGCGCTTACCAGCACGAGCAACGTTGACTGCGGCAGATGGAAATTGGTGATCATTGCGTCGACGACCGCAAATGCAAAACCCGGCTTGACGAAGAGCGCTGTCTCGCCTTCACCGGCGACCAGCCGGCCGTGCGTGGCAACGTTGCCCTCGAGTGCACGAACGACGGTCGTGCCTGCGGCTATGACGCGGCCACCCCGTTCGCGGGCGCGCTGTATTGCGGCGATCGTCGAAGGTTCGATCACATAACGCTCGGCGTGCATGGTGTGGTCTTCGAGCCGTGAACCGCTCATCGGACGAAACGTGCCAAGCCCCACATCCAGGGTCAGTTCGGTGATGGTTACGCCTCCGGCGGCAATGTGCTGCAAGAGCTCGTTCGTGAAATGGAGCGATGCGGTCGGAGCCGCAACGCTGCCGGGCTCGCGCGCGAAGACGGTTTGATACCGCTCCTGCGCTGCATCCGACTCGTTGTGAATGTAGGGCGGGAGCGGCAACCGTCCGGCGCGCGCCAGAAACTGCTCGAAGGGCTCCTCGAGTGTAAACTCGAGTTCTCGCATGCCCTCTTCTCCCTCCGAAATGATACGCGCGTGCGCACGCGCATCGAACCGAATGCGCGCGCCCGCGTGCAAGCGTCGGGCCGGCCGAACGAGCGCCATCCAGCGCGTCGCTTCCGGGTTGTAGCGCATCGATTCGGCTGGGTGCAGTAAGAGCACCTCAACGGCACCACCGGTTGGTTCGCGCACACCGCGCAAGCGCGCCGCGATCACGCGCGTGCGGTTGAGCACGAGCACATCATCCGGACGTAGGAACGACGGCAAGTCGGCAAAGACGCGGTGCTCGATGCCACCCGGCGTCACCACCATCAAACGACTTGCGTCGCGCATCGGCGCCGGCTCTTGCGCGATCAACTCAGCGGGGAGATCGAACTGGTACGCGGAGGTGAACGCTTCGGGCGGATTCACCCGGTAGACAGACGCTGCCGTTCGAGTTCGAGAAAGTTACTGAGTCGTTTCTGTTCTTCGTCCGTTGCGTCCACGATCAGAATCCCAACTTGGTAGGTCTCGCCTTGAAAGGCGCGGATCCAACGCACTTGGCCGCGCAAACGCAGATACGGATTGCGCTTCATGGTAAACGTGTATTTTGTACCGACCGGAAGATACTGATCGGCGATGATACGCATGCCGGTCGGCGAAATATCTGCGACCGCTCCCCGAAATAGCATCGAGGAGAGCGGATCTTCGACGACGACGTCGATGTACTTGCGCAGACGCAGCGCATCGCGCTTGTTGCTCGCCGCCTCTGCGTCTCCGGCGGGTTTGTCCGCCGGTCCGTTACTCATGCTCGCTCACTGTTCCGGGAAAATAGAAATGCAGAATATCGCTAAACGAAGCGCCCCCGAGCGCCAAGCCGCGCGCACCCCACTGGCACAGTCCGACGCCGTGACCTAGCCCACCCCCTTCGATAGCAATACGCTCGGGCGCCTCCGTCGCGGCGTCGAATCGGGAGATCAACAGGCTTGGAACCACGCGCGTGCCCATGCGGAGGCGAAACGTTGCAGCTTTGACGGGAACGGTGCCATGCTCACCCTGCAGTAGCATGAAGCGCGCACGGCCGCTCGAATCCCGGTCACCTTCTTGCACCGTTTGCAAGGAGCCGACCGGTTGCAGCTCAGCCGAAAATTCCGTGGCGATGGTGCCGCGGTCAAGCTCGCGATGCCAACGATAATATGGGGAGGCCGTGCACGTTGTGCAAACGACGCCACCGAGATATGGAATCGGCGCACCGCCCCAAGCGTCGTTTGCAGCTTCGGTACGACCGCCGCAACACGAGCTGTACATGACGCGCGCGTATTGATCGCCAAAACGCAGCACTCTGCCGGTCGTGGCATCGACCGCAGTGATGCCGGCCGCCGTTTCGCTCGCGATGCCGGTGTAGACTTGATCCAGTTCCGAGGGGACGACGTCGTATTCACGCTGCGGATTGCTGCGAGCTAATACGTAGGTGCGCGCGCAGACGGCCTGCGCCGCTAACGCCGATGCCGGCCAAGACGGCGACATCTCGCGCGGCACGACGCTGTACAGATACGCTTCCAGCGAGACCGTATTAATAACGCTTCCGTCGCGAAGCTGCGCTGCGCGCCCGCGATAGGCGTGTCCATCAAACGTAAAACCGTCGCCGCTTCCGTTCTGGAGCGTACCGTGCCCCAGCAAGACGCGCAGTTCGGCCGAGCCCGAAGTCATGGCCGGATCGTATTCCTGCGCCGGCGCGATCCCGCGCATTGCCGGCGTCGCCGCCGCGGCGAGCGCGAGCGCGACAAATCCGCGGCGCGCGATCACAAGAGCCGCTCCGCTTGTGCGGGGGGAATTGCGCCGAGGTGGCGATAGGCCGACTCGGTGGCTTTGCGGCCGCTTGCCGTACGCACGACGAAACCAGCTTTGAGCAGATATGGCTCGACGACGTCTTCGAGCGTCTGTGCATCTTCATTCATCGACGCGGCGATTGCCGAAATGCCGGCCGGACCGCCGCGATACGCTTCGATCAGCGTCTTCAAGAAGGCGCGGTCCATGCGATCGAGGCCCAGATTGTCGACGCCCTCGCGCTCGAGCGCCTGCGACGCAACTTCGCTCGTGATCGCGCCGCTTGCCCGCACGTCAGCATAGTCGCGAACCCGGCGCAAAAGCCGGTTCGCAACGCGCGGCGTTCCGCGGCTGCGCGCGGCGATCATCTGCGCCCCGGCGTCGTCGATTTGCGCGTTCAACAGTTGGGCCGAGCGGCGCACGATCCGTTCGAGCTCAGATGGCTCGTAGAAGTCGAGATGATGGACGATTCCGAAGCGGTCGCGCAGGGGCGCGCTCAACATCCCGGCGCGCGTCGTCGCTCCGATCAAGGTGAAGCGCTTGAGCGGGAGTTTGAGCGTCTTTGCGTAGGCACCACGATCGACCACGAAGTCGATCTGAAAATCTTCCATCGCCGGATAGAGAAACTCTTCGATCACGCGCCCCAAACGGTGGATCTCATCGATGAAAAGGACGTCGCCATCTTCGAGCGACGTAAGGATGCCGACCAGATCCTTGGGCTTCTCGAGTGTCGGACCGGAGGTCGGGCGAAAATTTGCGCCCATCGCGCGCGCCACGAGAGCCGCAAGCGTGGTTTTGCCTAATCCGGGCGGTCCGTAGAGCAACACGTGCTCGAGCGGCTCGTTGCGACCGCTTGCGGCTTCGATCGCGATGCGGAGGTTTTCCACCACGCGCAACTGGCCGACATAGTCATCGAAGCTGCGTGGCCGCAGCGACGCGCCGTAGACTTCGTCTTCCAGCGACTCTTGCGGCGAGAGCACACGATCGGCTTGATCCTCGCCCGAGTAGAGCGGCTTGCGCGCCTCATCGCTCATGTGGTACCCGCTCTGCGGCGGTAGATCTGGGCGAGCAGCGTTTCGGGATCGTCGAGTTCGGGCGAGGCCTCGAGCGTTTCACGAATCATCGCTTCCGCCTCGCCACGCTTGTACTCGAGTTGGAGCAACACGGCTAAGCGCCTCGTCGGCGAAGCCGGGCATTGCCGACGGTGGAGAGATCGCTGCGTCCTGAATCAGAAGAAAGCGCGCCACTTTGCCCTGCAGCTTCGCCACGATATCGCGCGCTTTCTGCTGCCCGATGCCCGGAAGCTTGCGCAGATACGCGTGATCGCCGCGATCGATCGCGCTCGCAATCGACGACATCGGTTCGGAAAAGGCGCGCGCGGCGGTCTTTGGGCCGATCGACGCAACGCTGATTAAGGCTTCAAAAAACGTGCGTTCGATCGCATTGGTAAAACCGTAGTACGTTGCACGCGCGCTGTTGCCGTCGATCGAAAGCGCAGCATAGATCTCGAGCGCGACGCTCTCGCCGGGTGCGGCGGTGATTTTCTCCGCCACGCAGGGCGGAAGCATGATCTCGTAGCCCAAACCGCCGGCTTCGAGGACCACGTGCTCGCCGTCGCGTTCGACGAGCTTCCCGCTAATGCGCGAGAACATGCTCGGTCGCGTTCAGGTAGGCGATGGCGATGGCGAGGGCGTCCGAGACGTCGTTAGGTTTGGGCGCGACGCGTAGCTTGAGCAAACGCGTGACCATAGCATTGACCTGATCCTTACTTGCGCTGCCTGAACCGACCAAGGCACGCTTGACACGCGCGTGTCCAAGCGTCTCAACGCGAATGCCCGCCTGCGCGCTTGCAAGACACATGACCCCGCGCGCGTGCCCCATCAGGATCGCCGTCATCGGGTTCTTATACGTGGTGTAGAGCTCTTCAATCACCACGACGTCGGGCGCGGTTTGTGCCAAGAGCGAGCTGATGCCGGCGTACAATTCTGCCAGGCGCGACTCGAGCGTCGCATTGGGCTTGGGGCTCACCACGCCCGCTTCGATCAGTGCAAGGCCATGCCCGCGCTTCTCGATCACGCCGTAACCGGTTACGCGCAACGCTGGATCGATGCCGAGAATTCGCACGTGCCGCTTAAGGTCCGGTACCGTTGACGATGATCGTCACGGATGAGCCGGGTGGCAGGTTCGTGCCGGCCATCGGCTCGGTGCGCACGACGCTCCCGTTTGCGCCTTCGGTTGTCGTGTAGGTGATCTTGCCGACTTGGTAGCCGTAGCTCGCGAGCGCGTCCTGCGCTTGCGCAAGCGGATCGCCTTCGGTATCGGGAACCTCGCCGTTTACCGAGAGCGTGAGCGTCACGCGTTTGCCGCTCGTGACCTGGGAACCGGGCGGCGGATCTTGTGCGACGATCGTGCCGTTCTTATCGGCTTGCGTCGAGAACGTGACGGCCGGCTGGAATCCGAGCGACTGGAGCTGCGTTATGGCATCCCTGTACCTGACCCCAACGAGCGTGGGCACGGCAAAGAGTTGCGCTGCCGCTGCCGGCCCGGTACTTACCGTCGCATGGATCGTCTGCCCGCGATTGATCGCCTGTCCCGGATTGATGTCCTGTGCATCAATGACGCCGCTTGCAACGTTGGGGTCGGCAACTTGCTGCGAGGTATCGAGCGTGATGCCGAGTTTTTGGGCGACGGCCTGCGCGTCGGTGACGCTCATGTTCAGGAAATTCGGCGTCGAGATCGCCTGCGGACCCTTAGAAACGATCAGTGCGATCACGGCGCCTTTACGCACCTGCGAACGTGCTGCTGGTGTTTGATCGATCACGCTATCCTTGACGGCGTTATCGAAGCGCTGGCCGGTCTTGACCTTAAAGCCGTCGTCCTGCAGCGTACGTTGCGCATCGCTTACGTTGTAGCCGCGCACGTCGGGCAGGCCAATCAGCGGCAATCCGTTGCTGATCACGAGCTCCACCAGTGAATTACGCTCCACTTTCGTCCCGGGGTCGGGGTTTTGCCGGATGACGTGGTTAACCGGTACAGTGTCGCTTGCACTCTTGATGAAGCGCGCGACGAGCCCGTCGTTGACGACAGCTGCCTCGGCCTGCGTATCGGTCATGTTCGCATAGTTGCCGATGCTTATTTGTGCCGCTGCATTCGGCAGAGAGAGCGGCCGCCCAAAGAGTACGTAACCGGCCGCGGTTGCGACCAGCGCCACCACGATAAGCGTGGCGATGAAACCCGTGCCCCAACGCGACCGGCGTTCTTCTTCATCGCTAATTGAGGTGTAGCGATCGGGCATCGGCGAGCGGCGCGGCGGCAACACGCTGTACATCATCTGCGTCGGCGCGTCGTCGGTGATTTGATACGCCGCAACGCTCGGGCGCTCGCGCGCTTCGCGCAGTGCGGTCGCGACCTCACTTGCAGAGTGGAACCGATTCTCCGGGCGCTTTTGCAAGAGCTTGTTGACGATCGCGCCAACCGCAGGCGAGATGCCGCCGGTATTCGCATCGATCACCGGAACCGGGTCGCCGATATGCTTGAGCGCTACCGTCACCGGCGACTCGCCCGTATACGGAAGCTTTCCGGTCAGCATCTGATAGAGCACGATGCCGACGCTGTACAGATCGGAACTCTCGTGGAGTTCGTGTCCTTGCGCCTGCTCGGGCGAGATATAGTACACGCTTCCCATCACGAGGCCCGGTTTGGTCAGCGCCATCGTTTGCTGCGAGACGGCGCGCGCGATGCCGAAGTCGGAAAGTTTGACGACGTCGTCTTTGGTGACGAGAATGTTGGCCGGCTTGATATCGCGATGCAAGAGTCCGGATCGATGCGCGAACGCGAGGCCGTTGCAGATTTGCGCCGCGTAGTCGATTGCAACCGGCTCGGGCAGCGCACCGTCGGCGATGATCTCCGCGAGCGTCGGACCATCGACCAACTCCATCACGATGTAGTAGGTATCACCTTCGCGGCCGACGTCGTAGGTGTTGACGATATTGGGATGCGAAAGACGCGCCGCCGATTCGGCTTCCTGGTAAAAACGGCGCACGAACTCTTCGTCCGCGGCGTATTGCGCGCGAAGTACCTTTATCGCAACGCGGCGGCGCAGGACCGTATCGGTGCCGCCATAGACCGTCGCCATCCCGCCTTCGCCCAGTTTGCGATCGAGTCGGTACCGATTGTTGAAGGTCTGTTGCTCGATCACGTTCACCTATTCGTTACGCGTGCCGCAGGTGTTTCCTGCTGCGTAGCAAGCGCCGCCTCAAGCACAGCACGTGCAATAGGCGCCGCGACGTCGGCACCGTAACCCGCATTTTCGACGACGATAGCGACGACGAAGCGCGGGTGATCGGCTGGTGCAAAACAGACGAACCACGAATGCGACGCTCCATGCGGATTGGTTGCTGTACCGGTTTTACCCGCAACCTGGACGCCGTGAATCTGCGCGACGGTGCCGGTCCCGCGCTGTACGACCGCAATCATCATCTGCGTTACTTCTTGCGCCGTCTGCTGCGAGATAGGTGTTGCTAATGTGCCCGGCGGTGTCACGCTCGCTACTTTGCCGTTGCGCACGATTTGCCGCACGATGTATGGACGTGGCATCGTTCCGCCGTTCGCGACCGTAGCGCCGATGAGTGCCATTTGCAACGGCGTCATCAGGAGCGCGCCTTGCCCGAAACCCATCTGCGCGAGTTCTCCCGGCACGACCGAATCTTTTGGCGGGATCCGATCGGTCTCGGCCGGCAGCTGAAAGTCGAGCGACGCGCCGATGCCCCACTTCGCCATCGCATCGTAGAACTGATCGGTCCCCATCTTCAGCGCGATCTGCGCAAAGTCGACGTTGCTCGAGAGCGCAAATGCGCCGGTAAGGTCTTGGTTGCCGGTCGCTTCACTCTCGTTGTCGTGGAACGTGTAATCTCCGAGTTGAAAGTACCCCGGGTCGTTGAAGCGAGAATCCATCTGCACGGTTCCGTCTTCGAGCGCGGCACCCGCGACGAAGATCTTGAATGTGGAACCCGGCGGATAGAGGCCGCTCGTCGCGCGGTTGATGAGCGGGCTTTGCGAGTCGGCGACGAGCGCCGTAAATTCGCGATCGTAGTGCTCGGGGTCGTAGCTCGGCACGCTTGCGAGTGCGAGTACCGCGCCGGTTCGATGGATCGAGCACGACGCCGGCGCCGCGCGCGTGGTTTGAGAGCTGCTGCCAGAGCGTGCGTTCGATCGACGGCACGATCGACGTTACGACGTCGGCGCCGGGTGCTTGCGAACTCTTGCCGGCAAACGCATTGAGGATCTCATCGAACTGTGCGAGTGGATCGCCCGTGGTATCGGGTGGCGTGAGCGCTCGATCGTACGCGTCTTCAATGCCGCTCGTGCCGTAGCGCGCCGAAACGTAGCCGACCGTTTGCGCAAGGGCGGCACCGAAGGGGTAGACGCGCGTCTTACCTTGCGTTTGCGCGAGTACGCTACCGTCGGTCGCGAGAATGCGCCCGCGTCGTGCGTCGAGAAGCGCATGGCGCGGGTTATACGGCTTTGCGGCAATCTGCGGACCCTCGATCAGCATCACCCAGGCTGCGCGCAGCGCGAGGATCACGAAGAGCGCGACAAAAAGCGCCCACAGACGACCGATTGCGCGATTGGTCACCGTTCGCGCAAAACGCTATAGCCGCCGCCCGAGCGCACCGCCATGTGTGCGTGGCCGCGTTGCGCATCGAGCAAAAGGTTGATCATCGCTTGGGCGGTCGCGTCGGGGATCTCGCCGGTTGCAAGGATCACGTCAACACCCATTTCGAGTAGAATTGGGGGCGCTACATACGCGCACGACGGCAGCGTCTCAAAGTGGCGCTCTTCATAGGGACCGTCGTGCCACGGGCCGCGTTTGCCGAAGACTTGCGCGTGATAGTCCCACGCACAGAGCTGCTTCTCTTTCCACACGAAGTCGTCGCGCACGCACAGACGCCGGCATGCGGCGCACTGCACGATGGCTGACGGCGGATGCGCCAGACCATCGGCGATCTCTTCGGGCACGTCTTCGATGTTGAGCACCGCATCGATCGGAGAGCTGTTCGGGGAGTTCGGCATGCCACTGAACACGCGCGAGCAACTCGACGTCGCGCATCGGCGCGACGAATGCGCGCTCGTCCTCGGGAGGGAACGTCCGGTCGACCCAGTCGAGCAGACTCGTCAGTGCAATCGCAACGTTCTGCCAGCTTTCGCCGATAACGACACCGATCGGCGTCCACGCCAGCGGCACGAGCCGCGCCGTGATGGCGCCGCCCTCCGTCCGAAAGCTATTGATAACGCCGAGGGTGCTGCCGCTGCCGCCAAGTACGAAGACGCGCGGCTCGTCACTTAGCTCGAGACTTCGCTCGTCGCCACCGCGCTGCGATACTCTTGCAGACTCCGCGGCGGACCCGCCGTGCTTTCGAGCGCCTCCGCGAGGGCCCGAGCCGTATCCAAACTGGTCAAACACGCAATACTCGCTTCTACCGCGGCGCGCCGAATCTTGTAGTTATCGGACAACTCACGCGGCCCTTTGGCATCATTGATAACGAGATCGACCTTACGATCGTGAATGATATCGAGCACGTGCGGCGATCCGTCCGAAATCTTGTTGATCGTTTCGCTCGCGATACCCGCCGCCTCGAGCACCGCGCGCGTGCCCGGCGTAGCTACCAGCGTGTGCCCAAGATCGGCATAACGGCGCAGGACCGGGACGGCCTCCTCCTTTTCCTCGTCAGCAATCGAGACGAGAATACGGCCACCCGAGAGCGGCAGACGCACGCCGGCGCCGATGAACCCTTTGAGCAATGCGCCGGCAAAGGTGTCGTCGATGCCGAGCACTTCGCCGGTCGATTTCATCTCGGGCCCGAGAATCGTCTCAACGCCGCGCATCTTCGAAAACGAGAACACGGGTACTTTCACCACGACGTAAGGCGTACGGGGATGCAACCCGATTCCGTATTCCATATCGCGCAAACTTCTCGCCCAGCGCAATCCGCGTCGCCGCCGCGACGATGTTTACGCCGGTTGCTTTCTGAATGATCGGCACCGTGCGGCTCGCGCGCGGATTGGCTTCGATGATGTACAGATCACCTTCGTGAACGACGAACTGAATGTTGATCAGCCCGCGAATTTTCAGTTCGCGCGCGATCGCGGTCGTGACATCGACGATGCGCGCTTCCATCGCGCCATCGATCGTCTGCGTCGGATATACGCTGATCGAATCGCCGGAGTGAATGCCGGCGCGTTCAATGTGCTCGAAAATGCCGGGGATGAGGATATCCTCGCCGTCGAAGACCGCATCGACTTCCACTTCAAGGCCGCGCAGATACTTGTCGACGAGTAGCGGCGCACCGGGTAGAATCGGCGGCGCGGACTCGGCGTACGAAGCGAGTTGACCTTCGTTATAGATGATCTCCATCGCGCGCCCGCCGAGCACGAAGCTAGGGCGCACCAGAACCGGAAAGCCGAGCTCGCGAGCAAAGGCGCGCGCTTCGCGAAAACTGGTAGCGGCTTTACCTTCCGGACGCGCAACGCCAAGGCGCGACAGCGCCGCGTCAAACTGCGCACGATCTTCGGCCATGTCGAGGCTCGCGCGGTCGCTGCCGATGATGCGCACCCCCCGCGCTTCGAGGGCAGGCGCGAGATTGATTGCCGTTTGACCGCCGAAGGCGAGCATCACGCCGGTTGCATTCGTCGCGCGGTAGGCTGCTTCGACTTCATTTGCTCCCGGCGGCTCGAAGACGAGCGCGTCGGAAATATCGAAGTCGGTCGAGACGGTCTCGGGATTATTGTTGACGACCACCGCCGATTTGCCGGCTGCGCGCAGCGCCCACGCAGCATGCACGCAACTGTAGTCGAACTCGATACCTTGCCCGATGCGAATTGGTCCGCTGCCGACGACGACGACGGCTTCGTTCGGCGTCGGGCGCATTTCGTTCATCTCGCCGTTCGAGAGATAGTAATAGGGTGACTGCGCCGGAAACTCAGCCGCCGCCGTATCTACCATTCTAAACGCAGAGGGAGCGTAAGCGACCGGGACTTTAGACGGCAAAGCTTCAGCTTTGACGGATAAAGTCTCTTCGTCTACGATATCTGCGAACTGAAACAGCCAGAAGCGATCGATCGCGGAGGCTTCGTGGATGCGCTCGATTGCAGCATCGCGGTGTGCCGGGCCGGCGCGGCGCAGCAATTCCCCGACTGCGAAGAGTCGCTCGTCGGTCGGACGCGCGACGATCTCTTCAAGTTCGCTCTGCGTCCACTCTTCATATTCGCCGCCGGTAAGGGTTTCACGTTTGAGGTCGAGTCCGCGGACCGCCTTCATGAGCGCGTCGCGGAACGTGCGGCCGATGCCCATCGCTTCGCCGGTCGATTTCATCTGCGTGCCGAGCACCGTGTCCGCGAGTGGAAACTTATCGAACGGCCAACGCGGAATTTTTACGACGCAATAGTCGAGTGTGGGTTCGTAGGCCGCTTTAGTGACACCGGTGACGGGGTTGGGAATCTCGTCGAGCGTTTGTCCGAGCGCGATGCGCGTCGAAATCTTGGCGATCGGATAGCCGGTCGCTTTCGAGGCGAGGGCCGAGCTGCGCGAAACGCGGGGGTTGACCTCGATGATTGCGTATTCGCTGCTGGTCGGATGTAGCGCAAACTGAATGTTGCAGCCGCCCTGGACGTTGAGCGCGCGGATGACGTTGAGCGACGCGGTGCGCAGCATCTGATAGTCGAGGTCCGAGAGCGTCTGCGATGGCGCGACGACGATCGAGTCACCGGTGTGGACGCCGACCGGATCGATGTTCTCCATGTTGCAAACGATGATGCAATTGTCAGCACCATCGCGTAGCACTTCGTACTCGAGTTCTTTCCAGCCCAGCAGTGAGGTCTCAAGCAGCGCTTGGTGGATGAGCGAGGCGTTGAGCCCGGCATCGAGCCGTTCGCGCAGTTCGCTCTCGTTGTAGACGACGCCGCCGCCGGTTCCGCCGAGTGTGTACGCGGGACGAACGACCAGTGGATATCCGGTTTGCGCCGCGAATGCAACGCCGGCTTCGACTTCGGTGACGATGACGGATTCGGGGACCGGTTCGCCGATCTCGAGCATCTTGGCTTTGAAGCGCTGACGATCTTCGGCGAGCTTGATCGTTTCGACCGGTGTGCCCAGCAGATCGACGCCATAGCGTTCGAGGACGCCCGCTTCATCGAGTTCAACCGCGAGATTCAGTCCGGTTTGTCCGCCAAGTGTAGGTAGCAACGCGTCGGGTCGTTCGCGCGCGATGATCGCTTCGACCGATGCAACGGTCAACGGCTCGAGATAGACCGCATCGGCGACCTCGGGGTCAGTCATTATGGTCGCGGGATTTGAATTGACGAGGACGACGCGATGGCCTTCCTCACGCAATGCGCGGCACGCTTGCACACCGGCATAGTCGAACTCTGCGGCCTGACCGATAACGATCGGCCCGGAGCCTATCACCATGACATTGCGGCGCGGCATGCTGGGGTCACTGGATTGGCCGCAACGGTTCGGTCGGCCTTTAGGACATATGTCGATCTACGGCTGCAAGCGCTGTAATTTCCAACCGCCGACGATTCGCTCGTACGCGAGCCGATCGTGGAGCCGGTTGGCTTGGCCTTGCCAGAACTCGAAGTAGTCGGGCGCAATCGTATACCCGCCCCACGAATGCGGGCGCGGGACCTCGTCGCCTTCGAAGCGCTCGTCGAAATGTGCAACTCGCTCGGCGAGCGATTCGCGCTGCTCGAGCGGTGCGCTCTGCTCCGAGGCCCACGCCGAGAGCTGGTGGCCGCGGGGGCGCGAGGCGAAGTATGCGTCGGATTCGTCCTCACTGAGTTGCGTCGCGGTACCCTCGATGCGCACTTGCCGGTGCAGCGGTGCCCAGAAGAACGTCGCGGCAACGCGTGGGTTCTCGCTCATCTGCTGCGCCTTGCGACTGAAGTACGACGTGTAGAATTGCAAGCCGCGCGCATCCAGGCCACGCAGCAACACAACGCGCGCACTCAGGCGGCCGTCCCGCGAGCCCGTAGCGAGTGTCATGGCGTTGGCTTCGCGGACATCGGGGTGCGCGTATGCTGCCTCGAGCCAACCGCGCAGTTGTTCGATCGGGTCGGTGGCAACGTTGGGCTCCAGCAAGGGAGCGCTTTGGTACGCGTCGCGACTCGTTTCGAGACTCACGGAAATCTCCCAACGTACAGACCCAGCAACATCGTTACCACTAAGAGCGCGGCACCGGTGAGGACGAAGCCGAACCCGGCAGCGACCGGCCGGCGTTCGACGGTCGTTTCACGGCCGAGGCGCGCGAGCGCTTCGCGCAGTTGTGTTGCATTCTCGGCCCGCGCATACGAACCCCCACTTACCGCTGCGTACGATTCGAGTGCATTTTCGTCGATCGTTGTTTCTTCGCCGCCGATAACGTCGCCATTCGGCGTGCCGATGCCAATCGTGTAGACCGGCACGTGATGTGCGCCGAGATACTGCGCTACCTCTTGCGGGTCGACGCCGGTGTTGTTGACGCCATCGGTAATGAGCACGATGACGTTGTGGCCGGTCGGCGGAAGCTGCGTCGCAGCCAAGCGCAGCGCATCACCGATTGCCGTTGCACCGTTGGGGGCGGGAATCTGCTCGAGCGCGGCGAGCGTCGCTTCTTTGTTCGCGTTTAGCTGTGCAATCAGCTCGGCATTGCCCGAGAACGTAATCAAGCCGATCTTCACGCCGGTGGGCGCTTCTTCAATAAACGCGCGTGCTGCAGCCTCGGATGCCGCTGCGCGCGTCGGCGACACGTCGGTCGACGCCATCGAGCCCGACGTATCGATACAGATGAACACGTTGCCGTCGCGTACCGGAACGGGAAGTTTCAGGTGCGGACCGGCCAAACCGACAACGAGCGCACTGAGTGCCACGATCCACGCCGCGCCGAGCAGACGTGTGAGCCACGGTCGCGGGCGCAGTGCCTGCGTAAGAAATGCGATGCTCGAATACTGCAGCGCCTGCGTGCCGATGCGGTTTTCTGCGCGACGGTACAACCAGGTGAGCGCAATGGCGACGAATGCTCCGAGCCAGAGCACCCACGGTGCATCGAAGCTCATGCCGGAACGCCGAAGGCGGTGCGCAGCGAAGCGACGCCGTCGCTCTCGACAAGAATGCCGGCTCTCCAACCGACGCGGGCGAAGCGCTGCGCGAGCGCCTCTTCACGCGCGCGCACCGCGGCGGCAAAGGCCGCGCGCTCGCGTTTTCCGACATAGACGCGCAGCTGGCCGCCTTCTGCCCCGGCGAAGCGCACCACACCGCCGATCGGTAATCCGTCGTACCAGGGGTCGCGTGCGATCATCGCGGTGCAGTCGCACCATGCGCCGAGGTTCGCGAGCAGATCGTCATGGCGATCGTCGAGGTCGTACCAATCGCTGATCGCGAGCAGTGCCGTGCCGCGACGCAGTGCAGCGCGGGCGGTCTCGAGCGCCCGCCGTATGTCAAAAGGCGTCGGCACCGGCTCGTGCGGCGGTCCAACGTGATCGCTACCGATACGCAGCAGCCGGTCACCGCCGCGTGCCGTACCAAACCACGCGTTCGCCGCATCTTCTGCTGCAGCGAGCAGCGTGCGCGCGCGCCCAACCTGCATCGACGCTGAATCGTCGACGACCGCGGCAAGCGTCAGCGCGACATCTTCGAGCACGACGCGCGTCTGCAATTCACCGGCGCGCGCGGTTGCAGCCCAATCGATGCGGCGCACGTCATCGCCGGGAACATAGGCGCGCAGTTCGACGAACTCATAGCCATCGCCGCGGTACATCGTCGGCGACCCCGCGCCGAAGCGCCGCGGGCGGCGTTTCCCGCGCAGGAGCGCATCGCGCAGTGTAAGCGTTGCCACTAGCGTCGCACTCAGGGCACCGGGATACGCGCGATCAAGTCGTTCAGTACGCGCGTTGGTCCGCCGTCGTTGGACACGCGAAAGTTGAACCCGATCCGATGCCGCAGCGCGAGCGGTGCAACCGCGCGCACGTCGTCGGGGACGGCGTAGTCGCGTCCCTCGAGGAAGGCCTTGGCGCGCGCGAGATTCGCGATGGCAAGCGTTGCTCGCGGCGAGGCACCGTGGTCGATTGCGGGGTGCTGCGCCTCGCGCGTAATCACCACGAGCTCGACGATGTAGTGCTTGAGCGCATCGTCGAGGTGGACCGCATGAGCCTGCGCGCGCCAAGTACGTACTTGCTCGAGCGTGGCGACCGGCGTAACGACCGGCGGATTGCCGATGGCAAAGCGCTCCATGATTGCAAGCTCGTCGGAGCGCGAGGGGTAGCCGACGTCGATCTTGAGCAAGAAGCGGTCCATCTGTGCAATCGGCAACGCATAGGTGCCTTCGGAATCCAGCGGATTCATCGTTGCCATGACGATGAAGGGATCGGGCAGCGGATGCGTTTGCGGACCGATCGTTACCTGGCGCTCTTGCATCGCTTCGAGCAACGCGGACTGCACTTTGGCAGGCGCGCGATTGATCTCGTCCGCCAACACGACATTGGCGAAGATCGGTCCGCGTACCGTGGTAAACGCGCTCTCGCGCTGGTCGAAAATGCGCGTGCCGACGATATCGCTCGGTAGGAGGTCGGGCGTGAATTGAATCCGTTTGAATTCGCCGTGAAGCGCGTCGGCAAGGCTGCGGCAGGCGAGCGTTTTTGCCAGACCCGGCGGACCTTCCAGCAACACGTGTCCGCTGCAGAGCAGGCCGAGCAAGAGCCCTTCGATTGCGCCCTCTTGTCCGACGATCGTGCGTTCGAGGGCTTCGGTAAGTACGGCGGGTCCATCGGTCATGCGGTCATACGCTCCAGTTGTGCGATGGCGGCGGCGATTGCGACGCCGAGATCTGCATCGTGAGTAAATCCGGCGCGTTCGAGGGCGCGCAGCAAATCGCGGGTGTCACGGTCCGTGGCCAGCGGCCTGCGCAACACGTCCGCGAGCGTTTCGGCATCGGTCGCACCAACCATGCGGCGCACGACGCTGCGTGCACGCATAGCACCGACGCGCGTGCGGTTGCTGCGCAGCGCGTCGAGCGCTTCGCGCAACCGCGCCTTGGGATCGACAATGACCGGGGTTGGCGGCGCGAGCGTAACGACCGGTATTGGCGCGGGGCGCGGACGCCGGCGAATGAGCGCTGCGAAAACAAAGAGTACGATGCCGATACCGAGCAGCCACAACAGCAGGCGCAGGAGTACACCGAGGACCGTCTGCAGACGTTGCCAGACGCTTACCGACGCGACGATCGCAGCGGATGGGCCTGCGACCTGCAGCGTCAGCGCGTTAGATGAAAAGCGCGTCGGCCGGCCGTTACGTGCATCGATAGCATCGAATGTGACCGGCGCAATCGTGATCGACCCCGAGTGATGCGCCACGACCGTGATCGTCTCACGATAGGTTGACCCGCTGCGCGTCGCGGTCACGACATGGCCGTCGCCGAGTAGTTCGAGTTCGGCGAGAATCGGCAGATCGAGATTGTCAAACTCGCTGATTTGCTCCCGAACGTGCGCGGTAACGATTAGGTGAAAGGGAACCTCGATCGCCGGCGTGCGCGTGTCGGCGGCCAAGGTCAACTGCGTAACGTGCAACCGCTGCAGGGTTTCCGCTCCAGCCGGCGCGAGTGTTGCAGCCGCGGCAAGAACTAGCGCGAACGGTCCTAACGGACCGCTGCGACCGAAGAAAGCCATTGTGCAAAGAGCCCGCGCGCGTCGAAAGGACCCGGCGATGCTTCGGGATGGAATTGAACGGCTGCGATCGGCAGACGCCGGTGCCGAAACCCTTCGTTCGTACCGTCGTTGAGGTTGGTCATCGTCGGCTCGAGATCGTCGGGCATGGAGCGTGCATCGACGGCGTAGCCATGGTTATGCGCGGTGATCAGAACTTCGTCGCGCGTGAGATCCTTCACCGGCTGATTTCCGCCACGATGACCGTAGGGTAATTTATAGGTTTGCGCGCCGCAGGCGAGTGCGAGCAACTGATGCCCGAGGCACACCCCGAAGAGCGGTTTACGTCCGACCAGGCCGCGTAATGTTTCGATCGTGCCTTGCAGGTCGGTCGGATCGCCGGGACCAGGGGAGATAAAGATTGCGTCGGGATCGCTCGCGAGCAAGTCGGCTTCGGTTGCATTGTAGGGCACGACCGTGACTTCGCTGCCGAGCGCCGTCAGTTCGCGAAGAATGGCCCGCTTCACGCCGCAATCGATCAGCGTGACACGCATGCCGCCGCGCGTCCCTTCGACACGCCGTTCGCGCGTCGCAACGCTCGGTACGAGTTGCGCAGTCGTCGCCGTGCGTACGAACTGCGCGAGTTCAGCCTCGGCGCGCGCGAGCGCCGCTTCGCCGACCGCGAGTGCAGCCCAAATCGTACCGTGTTCGCGTAGGCTGATCGTGATCGCGCGCGTATCTGCGCCGACCATTGTCGGCACCGCTTGCGCGTCGAGCCACTCAGGGAGGCTTGCTTTGCTCAAGTGATGCGACGGATGCCGTGCAATCTCTTTGATGATAGTCCCACTGACACACGCGCGCGGGTACTGCGCCGCACTGCCCGAGATGCCGTAGTTGCCAATCAGCGGATAGGTGAACGTGAGGATTTGTCCGGCGTACGACGGGTCGGTCAGGGCTTCTTCGTAGCCGGTCATCCCGGTGTAGAACACGGCTTCGCCCAAGGCAAGGCCTTCGTAGCGCAAACCGGTGCCGTCGAATCGCGAGCCGTCGGCGAGAAAGAGCGAGGCGGGGATGGTCATGCTAAAGGAAAGGCGGTTACACGGAAGGCTCGCGCAAACCTGGAGAGTAACGCGGGTTGGGAATGGACTGGCAAATGGATTGGCACTTCGGCGCGCAGGCGTTCGCGACGGCGTTCACGATCGTCGACCCAATTGGGATGATTCCGATCACCGCGGCGACCACGGCACACTTCGACGTCGGCAAGCGCAATCGCATCGTCGACTCGGCCGTTATTGTAGCAGGCATCGTGATGCTCGTCATGGGCATCGTCGGCCGCTATCTTTTCGATTACTTAGGCATCACGCTTCCGGCATTTGGCATCGCGGGCGGCATCTTGCTCCTTCTGATCGCGATCGACATGCTCTTTGCACGGCCGACCGGTGCGCGCGCCACGAGCGAAGAGGAACGTGCCGCGCGCGAAGGTGAGAACCCGGCGGTCTTTCCGCTTGCGATTCCGATGCTTGCCGGGCCGGGTACGATCGCAACCGTGCTGCTGCTGGTCAATCTCGCGCGCGGCAATCCGGGACGCGATCTTCTCGTCGTGGGCGCGTACGCCGCTGCGCTTGCGATCGCGTGGCTGTGTATGCGCGGCTCGGCCCGCTTCCTCTCGAAGCTTGGGACCACCGGAATCCATGTGATCACGCGCGTACTGGGTATCATACTCGCGGCACTTGCGGTGCAGTTCATCATCAACGGCCTGATTCAAACGCCGCTGTTCCATCGATAAGGGAGATCACCGTGGAAGACAAAGACCCGTCGCCTGCTGAGAACATGATTCACGACTTAGGCACCGACCCAGCGCTCGACGTCGATTCGGATCAGCGCGCGGAGTTGTTGCGCAAATGGCATCGCGACGGCAACACGAGTCGCTACGGTAGTGAACCCGACGTCAAGGGGGACCTCGAAGACCTCGACCCCTAGGGCAACTTCCAGCGCAATTCGCCGCCAACAAATGTGGCGATTGCGCGGCGCGGCAAGGTGCGACCTGAAAACGGTGTGCTCTTGCCTTTCGATGCAAACGTCGATGGATCGACAACCCACGAACGATCGGCGAAGATCGTCACGTCGGCACGGGTGCCCTCACGCAACGTTCCGCCCTCGACGCCCAATATGCGCGCGGGATTCGTCGAGAGCAGGGCCACAAATCGATCGAGTGCGAGGCCGGGCAAAGCGAGCGCGTAGGCCCCGAGCGCGATTTCAAGGCCCGTAAAGCCAACCGCTGCGGTGTGTAGGTCGCCCGCTTTTTCTTCCGCGGTGTGGGGTGCGTGATCGGTTGCAAACACGTCGATCGTGCCGTCGCGGACGCCGGCACGCAATGCCGCAGCGTCGTCCTGCGTGCGTAGCGGCGGATTGACCTTTGCGCCCGCGCCGTGCTCGCGCACGGTTTCGTCGGTCAGCAGTAAATGATGCGGCGTCACCTCGCAGGTTGCCGTTGCGCCGCGCGCACGTGCCCAGCGCATGAGGTCGAGTGCTCGTGCGGTCGAGAGATGCGCGATATGCCACGCTTTACCCGTGTCCATACCGATGAGCAGATCGCGCGCAACGATGACGTCTTCGGCAAGGCTCGGCGCGCCGGAAACGCCGAGCGCATCGGCTACCGCGCCTGCGCTCATCACGGCATCGCCTTTGAGGCCTTCGTCCTCCGCGTGCGAGATAAAGACGCCGGGCACCTTGCGCGCGAGCAACGCGGCGTCGCGCAGCACGCGTGCGCTTTCGACCGTGTTGCCGTCGTCAGAAAACGCTACCGCTCCCGCCGCTGCGAGAGCCGCGAAGTCAACCGGCACATTGCCTGCGCGCCCGCGTGTGATCGCGCCGATCGCGTAGACGCGGCAGCGCGCATCGCGCGCAACGAGCGCCGCAAGCTGGGCTAGCACCTCGGGTGTGTCCAGCGCGGGCTGCGTGTTGGGCATGGCTGCGACCGCGGTAAATCCGCCTTGCACTGCAGCCTGCGTGCCGGTCGCAATCGTCTCCTTGTCGGAAAAGCCGGGTTCGCGCAGGTGCACGTGCATATCGATAAACCCGGGAGCGATGACCGCGCCTCTCGCGTCAAACGTCTCTTCACCTACGTTGGGCTGCAGGTGCTCGCCGATTTCCGCTACGATACCGTCGCGGATGCGCACGTCGCGCAACGCATCGATATCTTGTGAGGGATCGACCAGGCGTCCTCCGTGGATGAGCACGCGCTAGCGAACCGGCTCGCGCGCGCCGTTTACCAACAAATCGAGGACAGCCATGCGGATGTACACGCCATGAAGCACCTGACGCGCATAGCGCCAGCCGGCGAACTCGAGCACCGTGTCGTCGAGCTCCATCCCGCGATTGTACGGACCAGGATGCATGATTATCGTATGTTTACGCAGCCGTTCAAGACGCTGGGCGTTCAATTGATAGCCGGCGATGTACTCTTGGTCATCGATCGGCATCTTAGCGAAGCGCTCGCGCTGGATACGCAGCAAGATGACCGCGTCTGCAGCAGCGAGGGCGGTGTCGAGATCGCGTTCGATCGTCGCGCCGGCCGCCGCATCTTCAGCGCCGAGAAACGCCGCTGGCCCGACGAGTACCGCGTTTGCGCCTAAGCGCGCGAGACCGCGAACCGTTGAGTGCGCGACGCGCGAATGTGCGACATCCCCGACGATCACCACGTTACGTCCCTCGAGCGATCCGAATTCATCCCGTAGTGTAAAAAGATCGAGCAGCGCTTGCGTCGGATGGGCGTGTGAGCCGTCGCCCGCATTAATGACGTGCCCATCGAACGCGGTCGCGGCGCGAGCGGGAAAACCGGCCTCGGGATGGCGGATGACCACGACGCCGATGCCCATCGCCGAAAGCGTTAACATGGTGTCCTCGATCGTCTCGCCCTTGGTCGCAAGGCTCAGATCCTTGGGTGAAAGGTTTACGACGTTTGCGCCGAGACGCATCTGCGCGAGATTGAACGACGTGAACGTGCGCGTGCTCTGCTCAAAAAAAAGATTGACAACGTCAATCCCATCGAGCAATCGTCCCGGCGCGCGCGCTTCAAAGTCGCGCGTCTGTTCGAATATGGATTCGATCTCTTCGGCGGAAAGATCGTCGAGATCGATCAGACTACGTCGCGTGCGCATGGATCGCGATCTCGTCGCTCGGCGTTGCCGTAGCGGCGAGGGCAACCTTCACGTGCTCGCGCCGGCTGGTGGGAATAACGCGCCCGACATAATCGGCCTGGATCGGCAGCTCGCGCAGGCCGCGGTCGACCATGACACAGAGCCGAATCGCCGCCGGACGTCCGAGGTCGGTGACCGCATCGAGCGCGGCGCGAATCGTGCGCCCGGTAAAGAGTACGTCGTCGGCTACCACGACCAGACGATCGTTGATATCGACGGGGATTTGCGACTCGGGCATTTCGTGGGTCACGCGGTCATCGCGGTAGAGATTGATGTTGAGAAAACCAAGTGCCGGAGGCTTCCCGCTGATACGCTCGATCTCACTGGCCAACCGCTGCGCGAGCGCCTCGCCTCCGCGCCGAATGCCGATCAGTACAACGCCGCGTTGCGCGTCGTCGGGCTCGAGAATCTGATGCGCAAGACGCGCGATGACGCGCGCGATCTCGTCGCTCTCGAGCAGGACACGCGATTTTTGCATTGCGGTCGTCAAGCCGTCTCTCCCATCGACGCCAGCGCGGCTTCCACGCGGGCTAGCTCGTTCCGATAACCTTCCAACTTCGCTTGTTCCTTCGCAACGACGTCGGGGGGTGCCTTGGCCACGAATGCCGGGTCGTCAAGTTTGCTCTCTCCGCGCGCGACCTCGCTGCGCAGGCGCACGGCGTCTTTGCGGTAGCGTTCGAGCAAGAGCGCCCGCGGCGCCTCGACCACGATCGCATTGACTCCACCCTCCAGCGTGGGGTCCACCGCAATCGTCACCCCCGCGGCAACCTCGGTAAACTGCGTCAGCGCAGCAATCTGCGCGAGGTCGCCCGGCAGAGTCGTCACGGGTTTCGCGTTGAGCAGGTAATTCGAGCTCTGCCCGCAGACGGCGTATCTGTTCGGTTGCTGCCATGTGCAGTTCAAACGCCGCCACCGCGTCGCGATCGATTGGGACTTCGAGTCGATCCGGCCAGGTCGCGGTCATGATCGTGACGCCGTCGTGCGGGATCGCCAGCCACACCTCTTCGCTGATGAACGGTGCAATCGGGTGCAGCACCCGCATCGCATTGTTCCACACGAACGAGAGCACGGCCGCGCGCGTCGCATGATTTTGTGAAACCTTTGTTGCCTCGAGGTACCAGTCACAAAATTCGTACCACACAAAGCGCCAGATGACATCCGCGGCATTGCCGAAATCAAAGGCGTCAAAGCAGTCGCTCACGGCCACGATGGTGTCGTGCAGGCGCGTGAGAATCCACCTGTCGGCGACGGTCAACTCGGCAGGCTTGGGAAGTGTCATCGCATGCGGCAAGCCCTCGGACAGCGAGAGCATGTACCGGGTCGCGTTCCAGATTTTATTGTTGAAGTTGCGCGCTTCTTCGCAACGTGACTCCTGGAAGCGAATCTCTTGCCCCTCGAGGCGCATCTGCCGCAACATTCCCATCCGAAATGCGTCGGCACCGTAGCGATCCACCAGATCCATCGGATCGATCGCGTTCCCGAGCGACTTCGACATTTTGCGCCCCTGCGCATCAAAGACGAGCGGCGCGATGAACACGGTCGGAAATGGAATGCCGCCGGCAAAGTGGATGCCGAGCATCACCATGCGCGCAACCCATAGGAAGATGATCTCCCATCCGGTGACCAGGACTTGCGCCGGATACCAGCACTGCAGTTCGAGCGTCTTCTCGGGCCAACCCAAAATCGAGAACGGCCACAGCCCGCTCGAGAACCATGTATCGAGCGTGTCGGGATCGCGCACGAGCGACGCACCATTGTAGCGCGTGCGCGCGATCTCTTGCGCTTCTTCCTCGGTCTCCGCGACGACGATATCGCCCGCCGGCGTGTACCACACCGGTAACTGGTGGCCCCACCAGATCTGGCGTGAGATGTTCCAGTCGCGGATGTTCTCGAGCCACAGCTCGTAGGTCCGACCGTACCGCTCGGGCACGAATCGCAGCCGGCCGTCGCGATACGCCTGCAGCGCAGGCTCGGCGAGCGGTTTCATCTTGACGAACCACTGGAGTGAGAGCAACGGCTCAATCACCTCGCCGGAACGCTCGCTCGTTGCGACGGAATGGCGATACGGCTCTTCTTTTATAAGAGCGCCGCTGCGTCGCAGGTCTGCTACGATCCGCTCGCGCGCCTCGTAGCGGTCGAGCCCGGCGTATGCGCCAACCCCGATCTCTGCATCGCTGATGCGCGCCTCTTGATCCAGGATCGTCGGCATCGGCAACTGATGCCGCAGCCCGATCTCGTAGTCGGTGGGATCGTGTGCAGGCGTAACTTTGACGGCGCCCGTCCCGAAGCCGCGCTCGACGATCGCGTCGGCGATGATCGGAATCTCACGCTCGACAAGCGGCAGTATGACCGTCTTGCCGACGAGCGAAGCGTAGCGCTCGTCGTCCGGGTGCACGGCGATTGCAACGTCGCCAAGCATCGTCTCGGGTCGCGTCGTTGCGATTTCGATCGCAAACGATCCGTCTTTACCTTGATATCGGATGTGCCAAAGTGTCGCGTCGCGTTCGACGTGCTCGACTTCGGCGTCCGAGACCGTGGTTTTTCCTTTCGGATCCCAGTTGATCAGCCGCTTGCCGCGATAGATCAGCCCCTCGCGATAGAGCGCGACGAACACCTTGCGTACCGCTGCTGAAAGTCCATCGTCCATCGTGAAGCGCGAGCGTTGCCAATCGGGTCCAAAGCCGAGCGTGCGAAACTGCGCATCGATCGTGCCGCCGGTCGTGCGCGACCATTCCCATGCGCGCTCGATGAAGCCCTCGCGACCCAAACTGTCGCGCGCGATGCCCTGCGCCGCAAGCTCACGGACCAGCACCGCTTCGGTGGCGATGGCGGCGTGATCGAGTCCCGGTAACCAGTCGGCGTTGTCGCCGAGCATACGGTGATAGCGGGTCAGGACGTCTTGCGGGGTGTACGTCGAGCCATGGCCGAGATGTGCGCGACCGGTGACGTTTGGCGGGGGCATCGGAATGATGAACGGGGGACGCGCTGGATCGGGGTCCTCGTGAAAGAACCCGCTGCGTTCCCAAAACTCGTAAAGGCGCGGCTCAACCGCTTTCGGATCGTAGTTCTTGGGGAGCTGCGTGATTTCTTTAGGGCTGGCCATGCGAGCGCAGGTAGTTCAGCGCACTCGGGGCTCAGCCCTAGTACCTACGTAGCGACGCCGTTCCCGAGCAGGCTGAGAAGCACGTCGCGCTTCTCGGGTTCGCTCGGTGCGCCGTCGTAGCGTGCGTATTCATCTCCGAGCATCTCTGCGAGCCCCTCGTAGATCAGCGCCTGTGACTCGGCCGAGGCGGGCGCGCGCGTCGGGTTTGTCGAGCGCAGGTGGCCATCGATGCGACCGCGCTCGAGAAGACGGACTAATGTGCTCGCGCACGATGGGCGGCGGTAGAGGTTGCGTCGCGCGCGCGTGCCCGGGAATGCTGCACGAATGCGCGTGACAAATCCCAGGTCATCGAGCGCTGCCAATGCTTCGAAAACCATCGACGAACTATATAGGCCAAGATCTTCCCGGATCTGATCGATCGTCGGGCTGCACTCACCCCGTGGATCGCTGAGCATGGTTAAGTACAGATACATGCTGATCTGCCGCGGGTTGAGGACATGAAAAAGGAAGCCACTCCACCACGCAGGGATCATAGCGCTCGGTGCACAGACGTGCCCCGGCTCACATTGGGATAGTTCTTTCTCCACTGGATCGCTCGTTTGAATCACCTGTTTTCTTTGCCTGGGTGGCTTCGGGTCCAGAAATCTGGACGGTTCATCTTCCCACACCTTTACAGGTCTCCAAACAAATAAAAACCGGGTCCGTGTAAGAACCCGATTAAAAGTACAGGTGAGCGCTCGTATGGTTTTAGGCCGGCATGTCTTTCTTTTGCTCTTGATAGATGAGCGTCGGCGCTTCTTTCTTGTCGATGACGTCCTTGTTGATGATGCACTTCTTCACGCCTTGCAGCGACGGCAGATCGTACATCACGTCGAGCATCGTCTCTTCGAGAATCGAACGCAATCCGCGCGCGCCCGTCTTACGTCCTTGCGCCTTGGTTGCAATCGCGATGAGCGCATCTTTGGTGAACTGCAGATCGACGCCGTCCATGTTCAAAATCTTCTGGAACTGACGCACCAGCGCGTTGCGCGGTTCGGTGAGGATGCGGCGCAGCGCGAGCTCGTCGAGCGCGTCGAGCGTGACGACAATCGGCAAGCGGCCGATGAACTCCGGAATCAACCCAAACTTGAGCAGATCTTCGGGCATGAGTTGCTGCAGCAGCTTGCCCGTGCGCGCGTCCTTCTTGCCCTCGGGCGTCGCACGGAAGCCCATGTTGTTCGCGCTGACGCGCGATTCGATGATCCGTTCGAGTCCGTCGAACGCGCCGCCGCAAATAAAGAGCACGTTGGTCGTATCGATTTGAATGAATTCCTGGTGCGGATGCTTGCGGCCACCCTGCGGTGGCACGTTGGCGGTCGTGCCCTCGAGAATCTTGAGCAGTGCCTGTTGCACACCCTCACCGGATACGTCGCGCGTGATCGACGGATTTTCGCTCTTGCGCGCGATCTTGTCGATCTCGTCGATGTAGACGATGCCCTTCTCGGCCCGTTTGACGTCGTAATCCGCCGCTTGAATGAGCTTGAGCAGAATATTCTCGACGTCTTCGCCGACATAGCCCGCTTCGGTGAGCGACGTTGCGTCCGCCATTGCGAGCGGAACGTCGAGAATCTTCGCGAGCGTCTGCGCGAGATACGTTTTACCCGAGCCGGTCGGGCCAACGAGCAAAATGTTTGACTTCTGCAGCTCAACTTCGTCGGCGGTGCCGCCGGCGTTGATGCGCTTGTAGTGGTTGTACACCGCGACCGCAAGCGATTTCTTGGCGCGCTCCTGACCGATCACATACTGGTTGAGGATGTGATTGATCTCTTTGGGCTTGGGAATGTTGCGCAGCCGCAGGTTCTCATCGACGTTCTTGTAGAGCTCTTCTTCAATGATCTCATTGCAGAGCTCGATACACTCGTCACAAATATACACGCCAGGGCCGGCGATTAATTTACGCACCTGCTCCTGCGATTTGCCGCAGAAGCTACACTTGAGCTGACCCTTTTCGTCTCCGAAGCGGAACATATCGGGGGCGGGCGTCCTCCTGGGCGTTAAGCCGGCGTCTGCAAGGCTGTGCGATCTTCGATAACGTGATCGATAATCCCGTATTCCTTGGCTTCGTCGCTGGTCATGTAGTAGTCACGGTCGATGTCCTTAAGGATTTGCTCGACCGGCTTTTTGGTGCTCCGCTCGTAGATATGGGCGATGGTCTGCCGGGTCGCGATGAGGTCCCGGGCTGCGATTTCCACGTCGGTAGCCTGGCCGCCGATCTGCGAGACCCAGGGCTGATGGATCAGGATTTTAGAGTGGGGCAGCGAGTAGCGCTTCCCGGCTGCACCGCCGGTCAAAAGGACCGAGCCCATCGATGCGGCCATGCCCATACAGATTGTCGCCACATCCGGCTTGATGAAGCGCATAGCATCGTAGATCGCGAGGCCTGCGGTCACGCTTCCGCCGGGCGAATTGACGTACATATCGATGTCTTTGTCGGGGTCTTCCTTTTCAAGGAAGAGCAACTGCGCGATCACCAGGTTGGCCAGGTGATCGTCGATCGCGCCACCGACGAAAACGATACGATCTTTGAGCAGGCGCGAATAGATATCGTACGCGCGCTCTCCGCGAGCACTCTGCTCGACAACCATCGGTACCAGGTGACCCATATGTTTTGCGATGCTCCTACCGGTTTATAGTTCCCTACTAATACGCGCCTACTAACAGCGCGGTTTCCCTAAGGGTTGCCATCCTTCTTATCGACCACCTTGGCGTTGTCAACGAGGAACTCGAGCGTCTTATTTCGGACGATGCCTTCCATCAACGAGACAACGTTGTTGCCGAGCGCCTTGCGAATCCGATCCACCGGCTGTCCATACTGGCGAGAGAGGGCACTAAGTTCCTCGCCTATATCGGCCGGCGTTGCGTTGATCCCCTCGGTCCGCGCAATCTCCTCGATGACGAGTGTTCCTTTTACACGCTGCTCGGCGTCATTGCGGAAGCTCTCGCGCAGTTCGTCTTCGGTCTTGCCCTGCTCTTTGAGGTAATCGTCGAAACTGAGACCACTTTGCGCGAGCTGGGCGGTGCTGTCATTGATCATGTTGTCGATCTCGCGCTCGACGAGCACTTGCGGCAGCGGAAACTCATGCGCCTCGACAAGTTTTTCCATTACGACGTTGCCGATCGCTCGGCGGGCGCGCGACTGCGCGATCGCTTCGAGACGCTTGCGCACGTCGGCACGCAGGGCTTCGAGCGTTTCATTTTCGGAAATCGTCTTCGCGAATTCGTCGTCGATGGCGGGGAGTTCGAGGGCCTTGACGTCGTGCACGGTCACGGTAAAGATCGCGGTCTTGCCGGCGAGATCTTCCTTTGGATAATCGCTCGGAAAGACGGCTTCGATCTCTTTGGTTTCGCCCGCGTTCATGCCGGCAATGCCCGATGCAAAACCGGGAATGAACCGGTTCTCGTCGAGTTCGGTCATTTGGCCCTTGGCACTACCGCCATCGAAGGCTACGCCGTCGATCTTGCCTTCGTAGTCGAGCGTGACGACATCGCCGAGTTGCGCGGCCCGTTCGACCGGCACGAGCGTTGCACGCTCTTTTGCAAGTGCGGTGAGACTGCGCTCGACATCCTCGTCCTCGATTGGGGGCGTGTCGCTCTCGACTTCGATGCCCTTATAGTCGTGCAATTCGATTGCCGGCCGCACGTCGACCGTCGCCTTCAGACGCGAGGGCTTCCCCTCTTCCGCGGGCAGAATCTCCATCTTCGGTCGGTCGACCGGCACGAGCTCGTGCTCGCGCACCGCGCGTGCGTAGACCTCAGGGACGACGTCTTCGAGGGCTTCACTCGCGATCGATTCGGACCCGTAGGTCTGCTCGAACACCTTGCGCGGCACTTTGCCGGCGCGGAAACCGGGCAACTTGACGTTCTTCGCGAGCCGGCGAAACGCGCGCTCCTGCGCCGCGGCGAGTTCTTCCGCGGTGATGGGAATCTCCAGCTCCACTTGTGTTGGGGCGAGCCGGGTCAGCGTCGAAGTGCTCACGGGTCGAAACGTTACCTTTCGGACAATACGAAGGGGCGCTTCGGCGCTCGCGCGCCCGCGCCCCCGTATCGATGTTAAAGAATGGAGCGGAAGACGAGATTCGAACTCGCGACCCTCGCCTTGGCAAGGCGATGCTCTACCACTGAGCTACTTCCGCGCTCTTTCGTGGTCCTGGCTTTGACCGGGACCTTTCTTGTTTACGGTCCCGGCCAGAAGCCAGAACCACTCACTATGTAACTACATTATCACTGGTGACTGGTGGGCAAGCAGAGACTCGAACTCTGACGGGTTGCCCCACTGGAACCTAAATCCAGCGCGTCTGCCAGTTCCGCCACTTGCCCTAGCAGCCGTCCCGCCCATGCGGCGACCGCTTAGTATAGAACGCGCCCGACCCATTTCCTCCCGACTTAAGGCGACGGAGGCGGTTCCTCTAGCGGGTTCCCCACGCCGTCGATGAGCTCGCCTTGGAGTGTCGAGCCGTTTGTCGCGACAAGATTCTCGAAGCGGATGCTCGTCCTTGCGTAGATTTCGCCGCTAACTTTCATCGACGCGAGCGCGTCCTCTTCACGTACGTACTGCGCGCCGTCGATCCGTGTGAAGTGAATCGTCCAGCCCACATCGGTACTGGGTCCATTCGAGAAATTGAGCGCGTCTTGTAGCTGCCACGTTGCAAATGTCTGCTGGTCGATCCAGGCCTGGCGAATGCGGAAGTGACCGGGATCGCGCGTGGGCGTCAATCCGAGATGATAGCAGGCGTGGCCGTCGATCGTCTCCGTGCCGAGCAACGTGATCGTGTAGTCGCGATTGTGCGCATAGACCGTGGCGATTTCTTGCAGACCGGCGTTCGGTGAAGGCGCTGTGCTCGGCGTCGCACGCGGATTAGGATCGTGGAATTCTTTGCGTATCTGATCGACGAGCGCTGCGGAGTTGAACGGAGTCGGCGTCGGTGCGGGCACGAACGGCGCCATACCGAAAGAATAGGTTGGTGCGAGATACGGTACGCCAAGCCAATCGACCGGCGGCATCGGCTTGTTTAGCGATATCGCGCCCAAAATATTGAAGTTCAAGCCCTTGGGATGAACCGGATGCGCGCGCTCGTAGTCGCTGATCGGATCGACGTTTACGACGTTCGTCACCGCGTTATATTCCGAAGCGTAGTGTTCGACGCGCTCGTTACCGCCTTCAACGACGTCGACTGCGATGGTATAGTCGAGCAGCGTGGGATATTTCTGCTGCTGCCAGTAAGCCCGCGCGTTGCCGAAGATCTGATACGGATCGGGCGCTGCGACGGCGCGCGGCGCTGCAACCGTGAGCAGCGCTACAAGGGTCAGAAAAGCACCCTGAGCCGTCTTCATCTCTCCCTAGTCTATACCACCAATGCTGCGCGAGGTTCCTGAGAATGGACCAAATGGCCCTGGACGATGCCTACAGCAACACGAAGGCCGATCCTGACTGGGATGCCACTTACGCACAACTGCAGGCGCAGAGCGCGCGACTCTATCACGAGTTTGGATGCGTACGCGACATCGCGTACGGGCCCGAGCCGCGCGAGCGCTTCGATTATCTCTTGTGCGGAGCCGCAAACGCGCCGCTCTTTATCTTCATTCACGGTGGCTATTGGCAGAAGTGCACCAAGGCAGACTTTGCGGTAGCGGTGCGCGGTCCACTCGAACGCGGATTCGACGCCGTGTTGGCGGAGTATACCCTCGCGCCGCTCGCAACGATGACACAGATTGTCGGCGAGATTGGAACGCTCTTGAATTTTCTCTTCGCGAGTAGCGAGCGTTACACCACGCGAGATCGGGCGGTCGTGTTGAGCGGCCATTCCGCCGGCGGGCACCTCACGGCGTTGCATCGCAACCATCCGTCGATTGCGTATGCGCTCCCGATCAGCGGTCTCTACGATCTCAACCCGATCGCACGCACGAACCTCAACGACAAGCTACAACTGACGCCACACGAGATCGATGTCTACAGCCCGCAACTCCACGTTGCTGCGGGAACGCCCATGACGGTAACCGTTGGCGGCGCGGAGCTCCCGGAACTCGTGCGCCAATCGCGCGAGTACGCGCAGGCGTGCGCCGCAATCGACAGCGGCGTTGCGTATGTCGAGGTGCCGGGACGCACGCACTTTTCCATGTGCGACGATCTCGCAGACCCGTCGGGCGTGCAAATCACTGCGCTTACGCGCGCGCTGCAACGCTAAAATAGGTTCCGCGATCGAGATCTTCGATGAGTCCGCGCTCTTGCGGCTGCCATCCCAATTCAGCGCGCGTCGTTGCACTCGATGCCGGACAGTTGATGCCCGCAAAGTGCGCGAACCAGCCGAAGTGCTCTGCGGCTTCTTCTGCAGTCTTGCTGACCACCGGCACGCCTAGTCCCCGCCCGATTGCTTCGGCGATCTCGCGGAACGGAACGCCTTCTTCGGCGATCGCGTGGAAGCGCGCACCGGCCGTTCCCTTTTCCAGCGCCAAGCGGTAAACGCGCGCGGCATCCACGCGATGGACACCGGGCCACCGGTTCGCGCCGTCGCCAACGTATGCCGAGACGCCCTTCTCGCGCGCGATGCCGATAAGGATGGGAACGAAGCCGTGATCGCCGTCGCCGTGTACGGACGGTGCGAGTCGCACGACGCCCGTGTGCACGCCCCGCTGCGCAACTTTTGCGGCCGCGCCTTCCGAGTCACGCGGAAACGCGGGATTGAACGGCGCCGGCATGTCTTCGGTCGCCACACGCCCAGGGGAAACGATGGCAACACCCGAGGTGATGAGCAGCGGACGATTCGAACCGGCCAGCACATCGCCAAGCGTTTCGATCGCGCGGGTGTCCGCCTCGCAGCTCTTTGGAAAATTCGCCCAGTCGTGGGTGAACGCGGTGTGAATCACGCCTTCGGATGCCGCCGCGCCCTTTCGCAGGCTCTCGAGGTCTTCGAGCGACCCGTTGCACACCTCGGCCCCGGCCGCAGCGACGGACGCGGCGGCCGCAGCGGTGCGCGCCAGGCCGATGACCTGGTGGCCGTTATCGAGCAGCTCGCCCACGACGGCTGAACCGACGAAGCCGGTGGCACCCGTAACAAATACTCGCAAAATGAACCCTTTCTATTGAAGCTGACACCGAGTATGATAAGGGCGCATAGCTATCCTATTAAAGTCGTGGCGTTATACTAGTATGGAAACTAACACACTCGCAGACTATCTTAAAGACCGGCGCTCGAAGCTCGATCCGGCGGCCTTCGGATTTTCGCTAACCCGCCGGCGGACGCCGGGACTGCGGCGCGAGGAGGTCGCGCAGCGCGCGAACGTTAGCGCCACGTGGTACACGTGGCTGGAACAGGGCCGCGGCGGCACGCCGTCCGCCGACGTGCTCGATCGGCTTGCGTACGCGCTCACGCTTACCGAGGTCGAGCGGGAGCATCTGTTTCTCCTCGCGCAGCAGCGTCCACCGCAAGTCCAGTTTCGCGAAGCCGAGCGCATCACCCCACAGTTGCAGCGCGTCCTCGACTCACTCGAATACAGCCCTGCACTGGTGCGCAATGCAGCCTGGGATGTGATTGCGTGGAACCGCGCATCTGCCACGCTCATGGGCGACTACGGCGCCCTTTCATTGCACGAACGCAACATCTTGCGTCTGATGTTTACGGACCCGAATGCAAGAACACGGATGGTCGAGTGGGAGAAAGAGGCACGCAATTCCGTCGCTGCGTTTCGCGCCGATGCTGCACGCGCCGGCGCATCGGAGCGCATCGCCGCACTTGTGGAGGAACTGAGCCGTTCGAGCGAAGAGTTCGCGGCGATGTGGCGCGATCACGACGTTCGCAATTTCGGTGAAGGCACGAAGCTCATGCGCAATCCCGTCGCCGGCCTCATGAGCCTTGACTACTCGAGCTTCGCCGTTGGCGGGCGCCCCGATCTGGCGCTCGTAATCTTCACCCCCGCAACGCCGGCGGACGTCGATCGGATCAAGTCGCTGCTCGCGACGTAACCGGTTGATTGTTTGCGCCGAGCGCAAGATATGCGCCGACGACGTCGCGATCGCCGAGGCCCGCTTGCAGCGCACTATCCCACTGCACGCCAATCGCTTGCACCATCGGCAGCCGTTGGTGCGCACCGTTCGCGGCGTCGAGTGCGAGGTGCAGATCCTTCGCCGCGAGCGCGAGGGCAAAATCGGGATCGAAGTTCTTTTGCTCGATCTTTCCGAGTTTGGCTAGCGCCCACGGCGCGTTGAGCGCGGTCGATCCAAGGCACGCCGAGACGTCGTCGAGCGAGACCCCGAGCGACTGCGCCAGCAGTGCCGTTTCGGAAATGCCTTCACCGAGCACAGCGAGCCACGTGTTGAGTACGACCTTCATGGCCGAGCCGATTCCGGCGCGTTCCCATCGCATCGTCTTTTGTCCGAGCGCCGAGAAGACCGGTGCCAGTGCATCGAGTGCGCTCGCGGGTCCCGATGCGAGGATCAGCAACTTCCCTTGTTCTGCGGGAACTCTGGAGCCGGACACCGGCGCATCCACGAAGACGATGTCGGGCCGAAGTTGCTTGGCAAGCGCAAGCGCGCGCTCCGTGCCATCCACACCGATCGTGCTCATCTGAAGCCATATCGAGCCCGGGCGCATCGCTGCGAGCGCGCGCGGCATGGTTTCCTCGATCGAAGCGATCGTCGGCACCGACGTCAAGACGACGTCGGCATCACGCACCGCGTCTTCGGGCGTCGCGGCGATCTTCGCGCCCGCATCGGCGAGACGCGCGGCCGAAGCAGGGATAGGATCCCACGCGGTCACCCGCATCCCGGCACCGAGCAGCCTCCTCGCGAAGGCGGACCCCATCGTGCCGGTACCTAGAACCGCAACGGATTGAATCGTCATCACATGCCACCTCGTGCCGCTATTGTTAGAGCCTAGTCTTTTGTCGCGGTTATTTCAACGTGGGCGATGTGGTCGATGTTGATGATGCGCGTAAGGCCTTCAGACTGCACGCGAAAGAAGCGGTTGGCGAACAACCGTCCTTGCGGTAGCTCCATGGGATGCATTTTCGGCTGCGTTGGTGCGTCGGCCCAAACCATTTGCTCGAACGTTTCAGCCGCGGCACCGCTCAGATTCACCGGCTCCGGAACACCGCTCAGAAAAACCTTGACGTGCTTCATAATCGTGCCTTTCAGATGTCAGTTCGGGTGAAACGTCTCGATAAAACCGACGCGCCATCCGCCGGCTTCCCGAAAGCACATCCACTGCTGGTTGTATCCGTAGAATTGCACGATGGCGACGTCACCATGCGACGAGACCACACTCGGGTTGGCCCCTGCAAGCTTGGGTAGTAACGAAGCCGATTTTCGAAAGCTCGTCCAGAAACCCGCAACGATGCTCGGGTCCGTTCGATCGAAGAGCACGCGCACCTCGGCCGGATCGAGCTTCTGATCGTTTGCGACCGCGTTCACGATGTAATCCTGCGACTTCACGGTGAGGAGCGCCCAGGCTGTAGAGTAATCCTGATCCGCCACCGCCTGAACCCACTGATAGGTAACGTCTGCCGCATCGGGTGGCGGAGACGCGGTTTGAGCGAGAGCCGGCGTCGAAGAAGCAATGAGCCACACCGCAATCAAAAGTGCAAGCGATCTCAGCATCGCTTGCAGGTTCGGCAAATAGAAACGGGTTCTTTCGAACCCGTTTGAAACGTGGTGCACCGCGAAGGACTCGAACCTTCAACCAATTGATTAAGAGTCAACTGCTCTACCATTGAGCTAGCGGTGCATAGCTTTGCGCCCTCCGGGACTCGAACCCGGGACCAACGGATTAAAAGTCCGCTGCTCTACCGACTGAGCTAAAGGCGCTCGTTCCGCCCGCAAGGACTAACGAATTGTAGCGGGACGCGCCTCCCTTGGCAACCCCTTAGGCCGACGCCGAACGCACGATGCGTCCGAGCACGTCCGGGTAGCGTTCCGTGAGGTCCGCAGCGGCGAGCGGACGCGCGAAGAGGAACCCCTGTGCATAGTGGCAACCGGCGCTGCGCAGCATCTCACGCTGCTCGGCGGTCTCGACGCCTTCGGCAACGATGCGCACGTTGTAGGCTTCCGCAAGCGCGATCAAGGTGCGCACGATCGGCTCGCTCGCCAAGCGGCCGTCGCTCCCGTTCACGAACGAGCGATCGATCTTGATCGAATCGACTTCGAACTGCTGCAGGTACCGCAGCGACGAATAGCCGGTACCGAAGTCGTCGATACAAATCTTAAATCCGCGCCCACGCACGCGCTCGATCGCCTGATTGGCGCGCGTGCCCGCATCGAGCACGACGCTTTCAGTGATCTCGAGCGTGAAGTCTGAGGGCTCGAGCCCGTGATGTTCGACGATCTGCACGAGCGTTCGCTCGAAGTCCGGATCGCTGAGCTCGGTTGCCGATACGTTCACCTGCATGCCGTAACGGAGTGTGCCGCCGCGATTGCGCCGCCAGGTTGCGTACTGCTCGCAGGCGCTCTGGAGCACGAACTTTCCAACGGTACGTATGAGCCCGGTTTGCTCGGCGAGCGGTATGAACTCACTTGGGCCGAGGAGGCCAAGCGTCGGATGGTCCCAGCGAATGAGCGCCTCGCACCCGACCGTGTTCTCGTCGGCAAGCGCGCAGATCGGTTGGTAAACCATACGAAACTCACGCCGCTCTACCGCGAGGCGTAAGTCGCTGATCAGCTGCAAACGCTTTTGCGCACGCTCGTGCATCGTCGAATCGAAGACCGCAAAGCGCGGACCGTCGCTGGCCTTGGCGTGCTGCATCGCGATCTCGGCGTCGCGCACGACGTCTTCAGCGCGCTCGTAGGTCGCCGACGCGATCGCGATACCGATACTCGCCCCGACAAAGACCGAGCGCGAGCCAATCGTCACCGATTTCGAAAGATTATTCAAAATGCGGCGGGCAATCGATTCGACGTGGATGATGTCGCCGAGGGACTGCAAGAGGATCGCGAATTCGTCGCTGCCTAGGCGCGCCACCACGTCGCGCGCGTCGACCGACGATCGCAGCCGTCCAGCCATCTGCGTCAGTACTAAATCGCCGGCGGCATGTCCCAAGGATTCGTTGACTTCCTTGAAGTTTTCGAGATCGATGAAGAGCACGGCAAAGAACGAGTCGAGCAGCGCACCCGCTTCCTCGAACCGGTGGCGCAGCTGTTCGTCGAAGAGCGCGCGGTTTGGCAGACCCGTTAGGCTGTCATGGGTCTTGCTGTGCGCGATGCGCCGTTCGCTGTGTTTGAGCTCCGTCTTGTCGCGGAACATGCAGATCGCAAAACGCGGATGCTTATTTTCGTCGTTGACGATCGAGACGGTCGCGTCGGTCCAGATCTCCTGACCCGACGCCGAGCGGACGTGCTGTTCGAACTCAAAGGTCTCGCGCTCGCCGGCCCACATCGAATCGAGTTCGAGTGCGTGCCCGTCCATTGCGACGGCAATCGTGTCGCCGAACATCGTGCGATAGACGTCATTGGATTCCAAGAGCGCGCCGGCGCGGTCGACGACGGCAATGGCGATTGCGGCTCCGTCAAAGACGGCGCGGAACTGTGCCTCGGTCAAGCGCAGCGCATCTTCGGCTTCTTGGCGCGCAAGTTCGGCCTGGAGGCGCGCCGCTTCGCGCAGCGCGTCGCGTAGGAGCACGCGGTCGCGGCGCGCGATAAATGCGGCTATCGTCATCGCGATGCCAACCATCATTATCGCGGCGAGCACGAAGGCGAGGTAGAAATAGCGGTTGCGCAGCGCCTGGATGCTCCCGCGCGCGGCAAGACTGGCATCGAGCGCGTGGCCGGCGAGAGTGTTGACGCGAAGCGCGGCGGTAATTGCCCCGTTGGCACTGCGGCGAAGCTGCGCGGTGGACACCATGGGTACGGGCTGGAGCATGACGCGATTGACCACGAGGTCGACGAAGGCGTTTCCCCGCGTGCGCATCGCGTCGGCGAACGCCGGAAACTGCGACCATCTCGCGCTTTCGCTGGGAACCAATACGTCGAGCCGTTCAACGTTGGTCGGAATATGTTCGCGGGCCAAGTTGTACGAATCGCGCAGATTCATGAGGTTGCCGGCGGCATCGAGGCGTTGCGCCAACGTCATACCGCGTTCTTGTACGGCCGCAACAGCGATGGTCTCGAGGCGCCGCGATGCCGAGATATTCGCGATCGTTGCTTGCATGTAGGTGTCAGCGAGGTCTTGCGCCAGCGGACTGGGATCGTAGGTGAGGCCCGAGCGGTCCTCGAGCGCGTCTAACAGTCCGGCAAGCGCACCCATCATGGGTCCCATGCGTGCAATCGAGTCGGGTCCGCCGGGCAGCACGCGCGCCATTTCCCAATTTTTCTCGATGTCGTCCAGCTGCGTGCGCATCGAAAACATCGCCGCCGGACCGCTGGTGAAGTCGCGGCGAAGCATGTCGACTTGTGTCTCCACGCTCGCGCGTGCCGTCGCGATCTTCGGCGTGCGCAACATCAACGTGTAACGGTAGTAATCGATCGCGTTGATGGCGCTCAGGATGCGCGCGGATTCGGCGACGGCAACTTGCTCGCGCATGAGCGAATCGCGACTGAGTCCGGCCTCGTTGCCGAGACGATAGATCTGCACCAGCACAAACCCGAGCAAGATCGCTGACAGCACCGTTATAACGATGCCGGCCGTGTCGTTGCCCCGCGGTCCGTCCACCCCCTCGCGATGCATTGGACGAATTAGGTTCTCGAAGGAGTGGCCTACTCCCACCGTCATCCGGACAGGCAAGAGCCCGCCCGCGGTTTGCGGACGGGCTCTCGGATCAAGTTGGGGTGACTGACCGGATTTGAACCGGCGGCCTTCCGAGTCACAGTCGGACGCTCTAACCAGCTGAGCTACAATCACCACGCGTGGGCCGGGGCCGATGCTTCGCGCCCGGAGGGACTCGAACCCCCATCTTCGAGTTTAGAAGACTCGTGCCTTATCCTGTTAGACCACGGGCGCATAGACAGAGGGGCGCGTACCCTGGCTAGGATATCACGCCCCTGCAAGTGGTCGGGACGACTGGATTCGAACCAGCGACTTTTTGCTCCCAAAGCAAACACTCTACCAGGCTGAGCTACGTCCCGCCGCCACTGCCTTTATACCATCCGAAGTCAACTGCTGTCTTTCGACGGTGGCAGTTTGCGCATCGGACTAGGCACTTTGCGATCTCCCCTTCGATCCTTGACCACGCGATACTACTCCGTGCCATGTCGCTGACGTTCCCTTTTTTCTCTCCGCGAACGTGATCGAATTCGAGGACCCGGAAATCCTTTTCGCCACAGTCCACACATTTCTGCGCCATCAAATATTCGGCAATTCGTCTACGGGAGAGTTGTCGATTCTTGCGCTGGCGGATGAGGCGTCTTTCGTTGTACGCGTCTCGATTTCGCCGGTAGTGATCCCGACAGTACTCCCGCTGGCACTCGTAACAGTGGCCGTGTCTTCTGCCCGTCTTACGATCGCGGAGAGCAAAGTCTGAGTAAGGCAGGATGAGCTTACAAATTCTGCATCGCTTCATGCGACTAGCGTCGCATGAATTTGTGCCACCTGTATGGCGCTATTAAAATGCGAGCGCGTGAAATCCGATGTAACGCGATAAATCTATCTGCGGTAAATCCGTCGCAAAGACCCGAACCCGATCGAGCTGCAACCCGATGCGTACCGCCGCGCGCATGACGCGCACGTTACTCCCCGGCACGAGCGCCGTGCACCAGGATGCACCGTAGGTGCGCCGCAACGAAACCAACGCGAAGCCAAAGAACTGCGTCAAATATGCAGACGATGCGGAGACCAGCGGACCGATGCGCCCGTCGGGCCAGACGTACACGTACCCGACACACTCGTCGTTGATCAACAGCAGCGTGCCCGACGCGATTTGCGCAAAGCTCGTGTGATCGTCAGCCCTGGCGGTGCCGCGCGCGTCGCGGTCTAGCGCTGCCAACTGCGTCGCGTGGGCCTGCGGATCGATCGGCAACGTTGCGAAGCGATAGTCACCCGCTGCCATCTGCAGCAACTCGTCTTCCTTCGGAATCTTACCGGCGATCTGCAGCACGGGCGTCTGTAAGCCGATGCCGAGCTTAAGGAATAACGCCATGCCGGCGTTATCATCGACACCAAGGACGCCGGAGCGCGCCACGTCGCCCGCATCGCGCGCGACCTCGTGCAAAATGCGAAGTCCGATGCCCTGTCGCCGAAACGACGGCTCAACGAAGAGCTCGCTGAGAAACCACTCGTCCTCCAACGCATGCGCAAATCCGATCGCGATCGGCGTGCCTTCGTCGCGTGCGACCCAGGCGCCGCGCGGCGCTTCGGCAGCGAGGCTCATATACAGCCGACGGCCCACGTCGTCGGGCCAGCGCCGTAAGGCCATCTCGCGCACGTCTGCTTCGCTCGCGGCGGCGATCTGCGGTTCGCTCACGAAGGAAGCGCTTCGATTAAGGCGCGGGCCGCACGTCCGCGATGACTCAGCGCGTTCTTCTCGCGCTCCGGGATCTCGCCGAACGTCTTGCCGATCGGCGGGTAATAGAACAGAGGATCGTAGCCGAAGCCATTTTCACCGCGAAGCGCCAGCGCGATCTCGCCGCGCACGTCGCCCTCGACCACGATCTCGCGACCATCGGGAAGAATCAGTGCCATTACGCAAATGAAGCGTGCGCCGCGACCGCCGTTTGTGTGTGTAGCAACCTCGCGCATCATCGTCGCCAACCGCTGCGGCCACGGCGTCTGCGCGCCGGCATAGATTGCCGAATCGACGCCCGGACCGCCGCCGAGTGCATCAAGTTCGATGCCGGAGTCATCCGCAAGTACCGCAGCATCCCGAACGCCCGCTTCAATCAACTGCGAACGCAGAGCGCGCGCTTTTAGCAGCGCGTTGTCGACGTAGCTTTCGTGGCCTTCTTCCGGATCGCGATACGCCGGATACGTTCGCAACTCGAGCGTCGAGTCGCCGAGCATCGTGCGAATCTCCGCGAGCTTCCCCTCGTTCTTGCTCGCAAGATACGTGACCACTAGTCTTCCAGTTTAAGAACGGCCATGAAGGCTTCTTGCGGCAGCTCGACACGGCCGACGCGCTTCATGCGCTCCTTGCCGACCTTCTGCTTCTCCAGCAACTTACGCTTGCGCGTGATGTCGCCGCCGTAGCACTTTGCCAGGACGTTCTTGCGGATCGCGCTGACCGTTTCGCGTGCGACGATTTTGCCGCCGATCGCGGCCTGAATCGGCACCTCGAACATTTGGCGCGGGATCAATTCTTTCAACTTCTCCGCCAGCGCGCGGCCGCGCGCAGCTGCCTTCTCGCGCGCGACGATAAAGGATAGCGCGTCGACGGATTCGTTGTTGAGCAGAATCTCGAGCTTGACCAGATCGCCTTCGCGGTAGCCGATCACCTCATAGTCGAGCGAGGCATAGCCCTTCGTCCGCGATTTGAGCTGGTCGAAATAATCGACGATCACTTCGATCAGCGGCATCTCGAACGTCAGGATCACGCGCCCATCGTGGAGATACTCCATATTGAGCAGCGTCCCGCGCCGCGCGATCGTGGTATCCATAATCGCGCCGACATAGTCGGGCGGCGTGATGATCGTGGCTTTGACGAACGGCTCCTCGATCGTATCGATCACGTTGTTCGCCGGCAGCTTGGAAGGGTTGTCGATCATCTCGACCGTGCCGTCCGTCCGCGTCACGCGGAACACGACCGATGGCGACGTCGCAATGAGATCCAGATCGAAATCGCGCTCGAGCCGTTCTTGCACGATCTCCATGTGCAACAACCCCAAGAAGCCGCAACGGAATCCAAAGCCGAGTGCAACCGACGTTTCGGGCTCGTACGAAAGCGCGGCGTCGTTGAGCTTCATCTTTTCGAGCGCGTCGCGCAGATCGCCGTACTCGTCGCCTTCGTTCGGATAGAGACCGCAATACACCATCGGCACGGCCTTGCGGTAACCCGCGAGGGGCACGTGCGCCGGATTGACCGCCTCGGTCAACGTGTCGCCGACGTCGATGTCGCCGAGTGATTTGATATTGGCGATGACGTAGCCCACGCCGCCCAAGCCCAGTGTCTTCGTCGGGCGCATCTGCGGGCTAAAGACACCGACCTCGGTGCACTCGTACACTTTTTCATGCGCCATCGACATGAAGCGGCTTCCCGCTTTGAGTTCGCCGTCGACCACACGCACGTAGGAAACAACGCCGCGGTATGGATCGAACTGCGCGTTGAATACCAGTCCGCGCAGATGATCGTTGTGTCCCTTGGGCGGCGGAATGCGGCTCACGATCGCTTCGAGAATCTCGTCGATGCCGATGCCGTTTTTTGCGCTCGCCATGATGCACTCGCTGCGCTCGATGATCAGCAGTTCTTCCACTTCGCCCATGACGCGATCGGGATCGGCCGCGGGTAAGTCGATCTTATTGATCACCGGAATGATTGTGAGGTCGTGCTCGACCGCGAGGTGGTAGTTCGCGAGCGTCTGCGCTTCGATGCCCTGCGCTGCATCGATAATCAACAATGCACCTTCGCACGCCGCGAGCGACCGCGAGACTTCATACGAGAAGTCGACGTGTCCTGGCGTGTCGATCAGATTGAGCTGGTACGTCTGCCCGTCTTGCGCCTTATAATTGAGCGTGACCGGATGCATGCGAATAGTGATCCCGCGTTCGCGCTCCAGATCCATCGCATCGAGCGCCTGGTCTTCCATGTCGCGCATCTCGACCGTCTTGGTGAGCTCCAACAAACGGTCGGAGAGCGTCGTCTTGCCGTGGTCGATGTGCGCAATAATGCAAAAATTGCGGACGTTCGCCGCAATTTCGGTTCGGTGCGGATTGCCCGTCTTGATACTCACGTGACCACTAGTAGTAACACGCGCTAAAGACGGCCCGGTTCAAAATCGGAATGATCACGAAGTTAATCAGCACGATGACGATGATGAAAGGCCAAATCCAAGCCGCCAACCGGTGGCACGATCCGGCGGATCGGCGCGAGCACCGGCTCGACGAGCATCGCGAGATAGCGTACCCACGGCCCGCGCAGATCGGGTATCCACGAGAGCAGCGCATAGACAAACAAGATGACCGAGTAGGCGCGGAAGATCCAAACGATCAGTTGATCGATTTCACACATAATGGTGCGGGGTTGTTTCTACGGGAGCGTGGCTAAGACATTTGCCGGGACGCCGTTGAGGAACGGCGTCGGGTTGACCGGCGAGCCTTGAAACATGATTTGGTAATGCAGATGCGGCCCGGTTGCAAAGCCGGTCGCGCCGACGAGGCCAATCGGCTCGCCCTTGTATACGCGTGTACCGTCGGCAACGAGCACGCGTGAAAGGTGCGCGTACCAGGTGTGGTAGCCGTTACCGTGATCGATGTCGATCTTGACACCGTAGCCGCCGTCGTACGAATTCGCTACGACGACGCCGGCCGCCGATGCGCGCACCGTCTGACCGTAGTTGGCTTCGAGATCGACGCCGGGATGAAACTCGACGTCGGGATAGGTGCGGTAGCAATAGCAACCGATGATCGGCGCGCCGTCGACCGGATCGATCGAAGGGATCGCTGCGATCATCTGCGCGCGCGCGAGATCTTCTAAGTGGCGCACGTTGAGCACGTGCATCGCGAGCTGCCGCATCGTATCGGACTCGTGGATGAGCGCTGCGCTCTCGTCGCTCAGGACGCGTACGCGAGCGGCCACCGCCCGAAGCGTGCCGCCACGCACCCACGAGGTTTTCTGGCGCACCGATTGCCCCGACGGCGGCGCGCCGATGAGCTGGCGGATCTCGGTGTTCTGCTTCTGTACGTGCTGCAGTTGCTTGCGCAGCTTCTCGGTCTGCGTGTCGATTTGACGCAGCGACGCTTGTTGCGCCGCCGCTTGCGCGGCGAGGTGCGAAACCTCCATGCGCGCGCGAATCACTTCGGCAAAAGAAAAACCGATCGAGCCCAAAATGATGAGCGCGAGCGCTCCCAATGCAGCCGCCATGTGGCGGCGGCGAATTTGGAAACGATGGACTGTCTCGCCCTTTTCAGGGACGATTTTCACATAATAGCGGTCGTTTATCATGCCTTTGACGATCGAGCCCGTTCGATCGCCCGGAGTTCTTCGTCAGATGCGTTGACGGCCGGTTTGTAGCCCTTGACGGCTTTTCCGTACGTCCGCGTATCGGTGCGCGAGTAGATACTCGAGATCACGGCGCCGTCTCCCTCACGATTGAGAAGAGCCAACGCATAGGACAGCTCCGAACCGGTATCGTCGAAGGCGTCGTAGCGAACAAATCCCACGCGGGAGATGTCGGTACGAGCCAGCGCTTCGAGTTCGCTTACCTGCTGGGCGACCCTCTTGAGGCTGCCTTGCTCGGTGGACAGAGCAGTCTCGATCGCGGCCAAGCGCGTTGAGGCGCCGGCGCCGCCGCCGATCAAGCCGTCGTGCACGGCAACCAGCCCGTTAAGCCGGCGTAGTGCCGGAGCCACGAGCGCCAGGTGATAGATGATGAGCGCGACCAGGGCCGCGACGAAAGCTGCGAGCGCAGCGTACATGTCTATTGGCATAGCAATAAGGAACCACGACGAGGATTGAGGTATTTCACGGCACCCGTAAAAACTCGCTTACCGTTGCTACCTTCCGGTCCTGGCGGGGTTCACAAGGTTACGCCGCGTGAAGCCCAACCCCCATCATGGCCACGACATAATACCACAGGCAAAACGGCTGTGTTGCCAAGGAGGTCACAGAGGTGCACCTGCTGCTCGGGCTCGTTCTGACCACCACGACATTCGTCGCCGGTGCGACGGTTCCAAAGTCGATGATCGCCACCCCGTGTGGAGGCGCGAACATCTCGCCGCAGTTGCGATGGAGCGATGTGCCGGCCGGAACGCGCAGCTTCGCGTTGATTCTGCACGATCCGGATGCACCGCACCCCGGCGGTTTTTACCACTGGGTCTTCTACAATCTCGGCGCCGGCATTCGCAGCCTCGACGCGGGCGCGCAACTTACTGCGTCGCAAAGTGGGATCAACGGCACCGGTTCAGCGGGATATTACGGACCGTGTCCGCCACCGGGCAAACTGCATCATTACAACTTCACGCTCTACGCGTTGGCCACGTCGATCGATCTCGATGGCGGCGCGCCACTCGATGAGGCTGCATTGCGCGAACGCATGCGTGGGAAAATTCTCGCGCAAACGACGCTGACCGGAACGCTCGAGCGGTAGTCAGCGCGCCGTGGTGAATCCCGCGGGCACTTCAAAGAGTGGATCGGCGGCCGATGGGTCGAGAACGGTCACGTGACCCCGCTCGATTACGTGCCGAACGATCCCTTGGCTTTCGATATAGTTCGTCAAAACATACATCTCGAGCGCGGAACTTACGGCCGCACTCTGCGATGCCTCGCTGCCGTGCAGCATCGGTTCGCAGCCTGGAACAACTTGATGCGCGGGATCGGCGCCAAGCGGAGGCGCCCATGCGGGCGGGTAGTGCGCCTGCGGCTTTGGGATTTTCGAAACGTACGCCACGCGGGTGAACCGTAGCTGTACGTTCCCGCACACGCCGGTGGCGTTAGACGCGGTCATCGTCATGTTCACGCTCGAACCTGTGGTCGGTATCCCGTCGATCGTCTGCGATCCAAGATCCACAGGCGCGCCCGCCTCGATCGTCAGGTCCTCGTTGCTTGGTGGCAAGCCCCCGGAGCAATCACTGCTGCTTTGCCGGTAGGTCTTCGACGCGAGATAAAGCGTAATAAGCACGTGCTCGTCGCATTTTGCGATCGCGGCAATCTGCGCAAACGGATAGTCCGCGCGCATCCAGCCTCTCGCAAAATAAAATGTATAGCGGACCACGTAGCCCGCGCCCGTTTCTCGGCTGACAATCGGTCCGAGTGAAGATGTGACAGCGCCGTTGCTTGCGCCGTTGGAAACCGTATTGGTGATCGATTCGACCGTATTGCTGCCGCCCGGTTCGCCCGCCGTGACCCCCGCGCCGCCGCCGACGATACCCTTGGTCTTGAGCGTCGGGGTATCGATGCTCGAAGACGGTGCACTTTGTATCGCACGCGCGCTCATCGCGAGCTTGTAGTCATCCGAGAATCCGCCCGGCGCGGGTGGTGTCGCCGGCGCCACGATCGTCCGCGTAATCTCGTCGTACTGCAGCGCAACCGGAGCAGGCGTCGGCGCCGCCGCGACCGCGAGCAGCATCACCCAGGGGGCGACTCTCATGCTGACGGAGTGCGCCGAACGCCCGGCGAAGGCCTTGAAGAAGACAATGGATGACATCAGTGATCAAGGTTCGTGAGAACGGACCGTACTTGATAACCGGAAACGTTCGCCTGATCGATGCTGACGGTAATAGCTACACCGTCAGCGAGAACTTTGTGCTCTGCCGCTGCGGCGGCTCGGCTACGAAGCCGTTTTGCGACGGCAGTCACCGTTCAAACGGCTTTTGCGCAGCAGAGCGCGCCGTCCCACAGGAGTAATTGATGCCTTCGTACGTTCGCGCCGGTTCGCTTCCCCACAAACGTCACATTCAGTTTCGCCGGCCCGACGGCGGGCTCTACGCTGAGGAGCTTGTTTCAACCAAAGGCTTCGAGAGCGTGTACTCGCTGCTCTATCATCTACGCCCGCCTACCGCAACGCTGGACGTGCGAGCATGGGATCGCCCATCGGCAGCCTTCGTACCCAACGAACCGTTACGCAATCGGCACTTTAAGACGGCACGCATTCATACCGGAGGCGATGCGATCGAGTCGCGCCACACGCTGCTCGGCAACGAAGACATCGTGCTTTCTATTGCGCAGGCCGATGCACCGATGGAGTACTGGTATCGCAACACTGGTGGCGACGAACTGCTCTTCATCCATCATGGCGCCGGCGTCATCGAGACGCCGCTCGGTGACCTCGCCTATCGCGAACACGACTACGTCATCATCCCGAGCGGAACGACGTACCGCGTGTTACCCGCATCGCCGACACGAATGCTGGTACACGAGTCGCGCGGGATGGTGACGGTCCCACGCCGCTACCGCAACGAGTTCGGGCAACTTGAAGAGCATGCGCCGTACTACGAACGTGACTTTCGCGTCCCCGTGCTCAAGGCGCCGGTTGACGCACGCGGCGAGTACGAGATCCGGGTGAGCAACGCCGGGCGCGCAGCAATCAATATCATGCAGAATCACCCGTGCGACGTCGTGGGCTGGGACGGTTACTGCTACCCCTACGCATTCAATCTCGAAGAGTTCGCACCAATCACCGGCAAACTCCATCAGCCGCCACCCGCGCACGCGACCTTCGAAGCGCCCGGGGCGGCGTTCTGCGCCTTCGTTCCGCGCCTCTTCGATTACCATCCGCTGGCTATTCCGGTGCCCTACAACCATTCGAGCGTCGATTGCGACGAAGTGATCTTCTATGCGAGCGGCAATTTCATGAGCCGTCGCGGCGTCGAAGAGGGCTCGGTAACACTGCACGCAGCGGGGACAGCGCACGGCCCGCAGCCCGGTGCGGTCGAGGCGAGCCTCGGCGCAAAATCCACCGACGAAATCGCCGTGATGGTCGACACGTTCAAGCCGTTGCGCCTTGCACCGTCAGCGCTCGAAGTCGAGGACGAGCAATATTACCGCTCGTGGATTGAATCGCCGAGCCCAGTGAGCTAGTTCGCTTCGCTCGCGACAACGCGCCCGCGCGCGCTGCCGAAGCCGATACGGAATTCGCCCTGCTCGCACCAGCCTCGAATCGACACCTCGTCGCCATCCTGCAGAAAACCACGTACCTCGCCGCCGGGTAGGCTCAGGGGCTTCGTGGCGTTCCACGTTAACTCGATGAAGCTTCCGAGCGAATCGGGCGTGCTTCCGCTGATCGTTCCGGATGCGTAGAGATCACCCGGTCGAATCTGCGTCCCGTTTATTGTCACGTGCGCAAGTTGCTGCGCCATGCTCCAATAGAGTTCTTTGAAGTTCGTACGCGCGATGCTGACCGGCGCAATTCGTGCTTCGCGCATCGCCGCGCTCGAAAGATCGACTTCAAGCTTGATGTCGTATGCACCGCGATCCGGTCCACGTAGATACGCGAGCGGCTGTGGATCCTGCGACGGTCCGGCTGCGCGAAAAGGCTCGAGCGCATCCAAGGTGACGATCCACGGCGAGATCGTCGTGGCAAACGACTTGCCGAGGAACGGCCCGAGCGGTTGATACTCCCAGGCTTGAATGTCGCGTGCGCTCCAATCGTTGACGAGCACAAGTCCGAAGATATGTTCGCGCGCCGCGGCTGCGCGAATCGGCTGCCCGAGCTTGTTGCCCGGGCCGGTGATAAAGCCGACTTCGAGTTCAATGTCCAGCCGCTGCGTCGGGCCGTAGACGGGGGCGTCGGCACCAGGCGGCTTACGCTGTCCGTTCGGGCGCATGATCGGCGTGCCGTCGATGAGCACGGTGCTCGCGCGTCCGTGATAGGCGATCGGCATGTGGCGCCAGTTCGGCAGCAACGGCTCGCCATGCGGGCGCAGGATCTTCCCCAAGTTCGTCGCGTGCTCGAGCGAAGAATAGAAATCGACGTAGTCGCCGATTTCCATTGGCACGACCATCGTCGCGCCTGCCTGCTCGGTGAAGAACGCGTCGCTGTTGCGCTCGCGCAAGCGCGCATCGCCGCGGTCGTCGCCGCGCAGCAGCGCAGCGACGTGCAGTCGCACCTTCTTCCACACGGCCGGGCCCGCGGCGAGGAACGGATTGAGCGATTGCGCCTGCAACAATTCGCGCGGACACACGCCGTCGAGCAATCCCGACTCGGCGAGCGCGTAGAGATCGAGAATGCGCGCGCCGATCGCAATCCCGAGGTGGATGCGTCCGCCCGATGTAAACGCTCCGTAGGGCAGGTTATAAATCGTAAAATCGCTGCCGGGCGGGACCGGAACCCACGAGTCGATATGCGGCACAAATTACTCCGAGGGAAGCACGCCGAGCGCGCGCAGGTCAGCAAGCGGTTCTTCGAAGCTGCAGCTCCCGTAGGAGACAAAGCGCTCCCGGGCTCGCCGCATTAGCGCCTCGTCGTCGATATGCAACGCTGCAGGGTCTTCCTCGGCGATGATCGCCTCGAGGGTCTTGCGATCGACGTCGCCGGCATGGGCGGCGGCAGTAAGGATATTAAGGAAGCCGTGCATCATCACGCCGGCGCTTTCATTGAAATGGCGGACCGGATGATGGAGTCCGGCGGTGGCCTTAAACGGCACGCCGGCCGCAGCCGCATCATAGATGAAGGCAGCAACTTCTTCAACCGATGGATACGCCGAAGGCTCGACGCCGCCGCAGCGCAGTTTCGCGCCGAGATGCCGTTGCGCGAGTTCGCCCATGGCTGCGCGTCCGCGCGAGAGCTCGACGTACGTTGGAAGATCGTCGAGGGCGCTCGTGCGCGCCAGCTCTGCGCATTCGTCGATTGCACCATCACCGAGCGGAATTTCGAGCGACGCTATGTTCGCCCAGTCGCGTCGCGCACGAGCAACCGCTTCGAACATCGCCGGCGCTGCAACGATGCTGAGGTCGACGCGCGTGCGCCCTTCAAGGTGCTCGCGCAGCACACCCAGGTCGGTAGCTCGAACAATGAAGCGCGAGAGGATCCAGGAGGCCTCGCCTTCCTTTGCCTGCTCGTATTCGGTAAGCGCGGGCTCCATCTGCAGATTCGCCGGCGGAAACAGACCGGCATAGTCGATCAAGCGCTCGAGGGCGGCGCGCACGGCGCCCGTTTGGGTGAGAATCTTCACGAACGCAATTGTTCGACAGGGCCCCTCCCGACGCTTCGCCAAGCCCCTGACTATGAGCACGAGCATCGAAGCGCGCAGCAATCCGCTGGCGCGCATCGACTGGGACTACGTCGAGTTCTACGTCGGCAACGCAAAACAGGCTGCGCATTTTTACATGTCCGCATTCGGTTTCGATCAAGTCGCGTACGCGGGTCCGGAGACCGGCATAAAAGATCGCTGCAGCTACGTGCTCGAACAAAACAATCTGCGCTTTGTCATTACTGCGAGCCTCGATCCGCAGAGCGACATCTCGCGTCACGTGGCGTTGCACGGTGATGGCGTCAAAGATATTGCAATCGTCGTGGAAGATGCGCGCGCCGCGTACGAGCGTGCCATTGCCGGCGGCGCCGAATCGGTAAGCGCACCGGCTGAATTCTCCGACGAGCACGGGCGCATCGTTCGTGCCACAATCGCTACCTACGGCGATACCGTCCACACCTTTATCCAGCGTACCGGCTACACGGGGCCGTTCATGCCGGGATTCATCGAGGCCCACCGGGCGCTTCCGGGCAGCAAGAAGACCGGCCTCGAGTTCATCGACCACTGCGTCGGCAACGTCGGTTGGGGCGAGATGGACGCTTGGGGCGACTTCTACGCCCGCGTCTTTGGCTTCTCGCAGCTTGTCTCGTTCGACGACAAGGACATCTCAACCGAGTACACGGCGCTCAAGTCGAAGGTGATGAGCGATCCGCGCCATCAAGTGAAGTTTCCGATCAACGAGCCGGCTCAGGGAAAGAAGAAATCGCAGATCGAGGAGTATCTCGAATTCTATCGCGGCTCCGGTGTGCAGCACATCGCGATCCGGACCGACGACATCGTTGCAACGATCGACGCGCTCCGCTACAACGGCGTCGAATTTCTCGACACGCCGGATAGCTATTACGAAATGCTCGCCGAGCGTGTCGGCAAGATCGACGAGGCCTTCGACGTGTTGCGCGAACGCCGGATTCTGGTCGATCGCGACGATCTCGGTTATATGCTGCAGATATTCACCAAGCCGTTGCAAGACCGCCCGACGGTATTCTTCGAGATCATTCAGCGGAAGGGCAGCCTCTCGTTCGGGAAGGGCAACTTCAAGGCGCTCTTCGTTTCGATCGAAAAAGAGCAAGCTAAGCGCGGAACGCTGTAGCGATATTTATGCCAACGCTTACGGGGCCAACGGTCAGCGTCGATGCGGTGATGCTCGAATCGCGCGCCGCGTCGCTCGCAAAGCGTTCGATCAAAACCTCAGCCAAGCTCGAGGGCATCACGCTCGCTATCCGCTGCATCGATCTCACCACGCTCGAAGGTAAGGATTCGCACGGACGGATACGCTCGCTCTGCGCGAAAGCGCGTAATCCGCGCCCCGGCTGGCCCAACGTGCCGAGCGTAGCGGCTGTCTGCGTCTACCCAAACCTCGTGCCGGTCGCCAAGGAGGCGCTGCGCGGGACGAGCGTCAAGGTCGCGTCGGTCGCGACCGCCTTCCCGAGCGGTCTTTCCAGCCTCGAGGTGAAGCTCGCCGATACTGCTGCAGCTTTAGCGTCGGGTGCCGATGAGATTGATATGGTGATCGATCGCGGTGCGTTTCTCTCCGGCGACCTAGGCTCGGTTTTTAGCGAAATCGTCGCGGTGAAACAGCTCTGCGGAACGGCTGTGCACCTCAAAGTGATTCTCGAGACCGGTGAACTCGGTACGTACGACAACATTCGGCTCGCGAGCGATCTCGCGCTCGAGGCCGGCGCCGACGTCATTAAGACGTCGACCGGCAAAGTTGGAACCAATGCGACGTTTCCCACCGCGCTCGTAATGTGCGAAGCACTTCGTGATTTCGCACGGCGCACCGGGGAACGGCGCGGACTGAAGGTCGCCGGCGGTGTGCGGACGACCAAGCAGGCGTTGACGTATCTCGTAATCGTGAAAGAAACGCTCGGCGACGCTTGGCTCACCCCTGACCGCTTCCGCATCGGCGCGAGTGCTCTGCTCGACGATCTGCTCATGCAGCTCGAAAAGGAAGAGACAGGACACTACGCGGGTGCCGATTACATTCCAAAGGATTGATGATGGCGATCTTCGACTACGCTCCGGCGCCGGAGAGCGTGCGCCCGCAAATTCGCGAAGACTACGGACTCTTCATCGAGGGGCGATGGTCGTCGCCGCAAAGTGGCTCGTACTTTGAGACGGTCAACCCGGCCAACGAAACCACGCTCGCCCGCATCGCATATGCAAACGACGTCGACGTCGATCGCGCGGTGCGCGCTGCGCGCAAGGCCTACGATAAGTATTGGCGCAAGCTCAAGCCCGCTGACCGGGCGAAGTACATCTATCGCATCGCGCGCGCCATCACCGAACGATCGCGCGAACTCGCCGTGCTCGAAACGATGGACGGCGGCAAGCCGATCAAGGAGTCCCGCGATTTCGACATCCCGTTGGCAGCGGCACACTTCTTCTATAATGCCGGCTGGGCTGACAAGCTCGAATGGGTGATGCGCGCCGGACGCGAGCCGCAGTCGCTTGGCGTCTGCGGGCAAATCGTGCCCTGGAACTTCCCACTGCTCATGGCAGCGTGGAAGCTCGCACCCGCGCTCGCGTGCGGCAACACCGTTGTCCTCAAGCCGGCCGAGACGACATCGCTTACCGCCCTCGCGCTCGCACAGATCATTGAAGAGGCCGATCTTCCGCCGGGCGTCGTCAACGTCATCACCGGTGACGGCACGACCGGAGCAGCGCTGGTCGAGCATCCCGACGTCGATAAGATTGCCTTCACCGGCTCGACCGAAGTCGGCAAGGTCATCGCACGCCGTCTGGGCGGCAGCGACAAGCGGCTCACGCTCGAACTCGGCGGCAAAGCCGCGCACATCGTCTTTGCCGATGCGCCAATGGATCAAGCCATCGAAGGCGTCGTTAACGGCATCTACTTCAACCAGGGTCACGTCTGCTGCGCCGGGTCGCGCCTGCTGGTCGAAGAGCGCGTGCACGACGAGATCGTCGTGCGGCTGACCGAGCGGTTGCAAACGCTGCGTTTGGGCGATCCACTCGATAAGAATACCGACATCGGCGCGATCAACTCGCGCGCACAACTCGAGAAGATTGAAGAACTGGTACGTAGCGGTGTCGAGCAGGGTGCGACGCTAGTACAGCAGCAGTGCGATCTGCCGGCGCGCGGGTTCTTTTTCCCCGCATCGTTCTTTTCGAACGTGCATCAGTCGCACCGCATTGCACGCGAAGAGATCTTTGGACCGGTCCTCTCGATCCTGACCTTCCGCACCCCCGACGAAGCGGTCGAGAAGGCCAACAACACACCGTACGGATTGTCAGCCGGCGTATGGACGGACAAAGGCAGCAAGAATATGTGGGTTGCGCAGCGCCTACGCGCCGGCGTCGTGTGGTGTAACACGTTCAACCAATTCGATCCCAGCTCGCCCTTCGGCGGGTACCGAGAGTCCGGATTCGGTCGCGAAGGCGGCGTTCACGGACTCTTCGAGTATCTGGCCCACTAGTACACAAGTACCTAATGCTCGGTGAACGCGACCTCCGTCTTCTAGACGACCTGCTCTTACGCTCACCGCTCGCGGTCATCGCCTGGGATGCAGACTACCGCGTAACCTACTGGTCGGCGCGAGCTGCCGACATGTTTGGTTTTGTCGCCGACGACGTTCTTGGAAAGACAATCGACGAGTTCGACTTTGTCGATCCCGATGATAAGCCGATCGTTCACGAAGTGCAGCAACGACTCGACGGACTCGATGGGATCCGCACGCTCGTTAGCGTGAACCGCAACCACCGCTCGAACGGCGAGGTGCGGACCTGCCGTTGGACGACGTTTGCGGTACAAGACAGCAGCACGTATCACGCGCTCTCTTATGCAGAAGACATCACCGATTCTCTCGCCGCACAAAATGCGCTCGCCGAGAGCGAGGAGCGCTTCCGCTCGCTTTTCGACTACAACCCCGACATCGTCTCGATCATCGATCGCAACGGATTTTTCATCGACGTCAACGACTCGGTGCGACGCTTTGCGCCACCCGAGGCACTGATCGGCCTGCACTATTCGGTGTTCCTCGATCCGCAAGACGTGCCTAAGCACGAAGAATACCTTCAGCGCTCGCTCGCCGGCGAAACGCACTTCTACTATTCACGCGTCCGGACGCTGGAAGGTGCACCCCTCGATGTCTCGGTTACGTCGTTCCCGATGTACCGAGACGGCAACATCGAAGGCATTTACACCATCACACGCGACGAGACCGAGCAACGGGCCGCGGCAAGCGCGCTGCGTTCCCTCTTCGAACATAATCCCGACGGCGTTATCTCGATGAACCATGACGGCACGATCCTCGAAATCAACGATGCGGCGATTCGCATCACCGGTTTTTCGCGCGACGCCGCGTTGGGTGTCCACTTTAGTAACTTCGTCCCTGAATACGACCGTGAACGCGCCCGTCTCGCCTTCACACGCGCACTCGCCGGCTCACCCGTTTCGTTCAACCTCGAAGCGCCCGACGCCGAGGGCCAAACAATCGTGCTCGAGATCACGTTTATTCCGCAATATCGAGGTGGTGAGCGTGTCGGTGTCTATGGCGTTTTGCAAGACATCACGGAGCGTCGCACGGCCGAGCGTCGCGCGGAGATGCAGAGTCTACGCATTCGTAACCTTTACTTCATCGCCGCGAGCGGCGACTATCCCGACGTGCGGATGCGAGCTTCGCTCGAGATGGGCTGTCATGCGTGCGATCTTACGCTCGGCGCGGTCGTTGAAATTACCAATGGCACGCCGCGCATTGAAGCCGTCTATCGTGAGCCGAGTGCCGATACGATAGCCGATGCCGAGATCATCGCGATGGCGAAGAACGTCGCGTCCTTGCCGGGCGCTGCGATCCCCGTGCCATTTCGCAACGGAATCGCCATGCGTCTGGACGTCGCCGGCGATCCGTACGGCGCGCTGGTCTTCGCCGACCCGAGCGGCACGACGCGCGAATTCTCCCCTACCGACGCCGATCTCTTGGGCTTGATCGCGACGCTGATCGCCGGCACCATCGACCGAAGCCGTCAGCGCGCCCGTTTGCGCGCGATGGCCTACTTCGATGCCTTGACCGGGCTGCCGAATCGCGTCTTTCTTGCCGAGAAGTTGCGCGATGCGATCGAAGTCGCACAATCGCGCTTGGGGCGGGTTGCGACGCTCTTTCTCGACCTCGATCGTTTCAAGGACGTCAACGATACGCTCGGTCACGCGCGTGGCGACCGCCTTTTGCAGATGGTTGCGCAACGCCTTGTTAAAGAGCTCGGCGACGATGCAACGATCTCGCGCATGGGCGGCGATGAGTTCGTAGTGCTCCTCACCGACTGTCGCGACGCCGATCACGTGCGCGACATCGCAGAGCGCATCTTGGGAATCGTCAGCGAACCGTTTTTGCTCGATGAATACGAACAGTATATTTCAACCAGCATCGGCGTTGCGGTCTATCCCGAAGACGGACGTGACGATCAGACGCTGATCAAGAACGCCGACATTGCGATGTATCGCGCCAAGGACCGCGGACGCAACGGCTACTATTTCTACAACCCGACGCTCGAAGCGCCGATCCACATGCGGCTCTCGCAAGAGAAACTGTTGCGGCGCGCGCTGGAGTACGACCAATTCGTCGTCTACTACCAGCCGCAACTCGACGTGCGCACCGGAGACGTGGTGAGTGTCGAGGCTTTACTACGGTGGAACCATCCCAAGAGTGGATTGATCGAGCCCTCGCACTTTATTCCGAGTGCCGAGATGTCCGGCTTGATCGTGCCGCTCGGCGATTGGGTGCTCGAAACCGCGGCGAAACAAGTGGAGCGTTGGCATCGCGAACTTGCCCCCGTGCGGTTAGCCGTCAACCTTTCGGCCAGACAATTTCACCAGCGCGATCTGCGTAGGCGGGTTCTCCAAGCACTCGAAAACGCAAAGCTCAACCCGTCATTTCTCGAAGTCGAGATCACGGAGAGCGTCGCGATGTCCGACGCGGCCCAGACGGTGGGCATCGTGCGGGATCTCAAAGCTGCAGGCATCCGTATTGCGGTCGACGACTTTGGAACCGGGTACTCGTCGCTCGCGTATCTGCGCCGTTTTTCGCTCGACGTGCTCAAGATCGATGGCTCGTTCGTCATCGGCGTCGGCCACGAAGTCTTCGATGAAACGATCGTCAAGACGGTCATCGGTATGGCGCACAGTCTGGGGCTCGAAGTCGTTGCCGAGGGCGTCGAGACACTCTCGCAGCTTGCGTTCCTGACCGAGCATAGCTGCGACATGGTGCAGGGCTATGCGATTGCACCGCCTCTGCCGGCGGCCGAGTTCGAGGACTTTTTGCGCCGTCGGCGCGAAGCTTCTGCTGCATCCGGGTAAAGGGTGACGGCCATGATTTCAACGACGCCGGGCTTAGATCGCAGCGCGCTCATCGATTGGTATCGTCGCAATCGCGAGCGCTCCGCGCAGCTCTTCGCACTGATCGACGATGACGCGTTTCGGGCTCGTCCCATTCCGTTGCGCCACCCGTTCATCTTCTACGAAGGCCACCTGCCGGCGTTTAGCTTCTTGACGCTTAACGAACGGGCGCTGGGCCAGGCGCCGATCGACCTTGCGTACGAGAAACTCTTTGAACGCGGGATCGATCCCGGGTCCACCGACGCCGCGCGTGCACACGAGCGCGGCGATTGGCCGTCGCGCGCGCAAGTCGAAGCTTTCGCACACATCTGCGACGAGCGCGTCATCGACGCACTTGCACGTGCGACGCTCGTCGATCCCGACGTGCCGAAACTCCGTCGCGGCCAATCTACGTATACGATCCTCGAGCACGAACCGATGCATCACGAGACGTTGACGTACATCATTCATCAGCTCGACTACGCGCAAAAGGGCCGCATCGCGCAAGAACACCACGATCATGCCCCGGTCCCGAGCCCCCTGTTGGGCGTTGGTGCGGGGACCGCACATCTGGGCGCCGATCCGGACGCGATTCCGTTTGGCTGGGACAACGAGTTTGGTCCGATAGCGGTTGACGTACCGCGGTTTGCGATGCAGCGCTACCCGGTAACCAATGGCGACTGGCTGCGCTTTGTCGAGGCCGGAGGTCCCGTGCCGGTCTTCTGGGTCGAACGCGATGGCGAATTCGTGTTGCGCGGCGTATTCGAAGAACTTCCGCTGCCGCGTTCCTGGCCGGTATATGTGTCGCACGATCACGCGCAAGCGTATGCCGAGTGGGCCGGCATGCTCCTGCCCACCGAAGCGCAGTTCCACCGCGCCGCCTACGGCACGCCCGACGGCTCCGACCGCTTCTACCCGTGGGGCGACGCGCCGCCCGACGCGATGCACGGCAACTTCGACTTCGAGCGCTTCGATCCCGAACCGGTGAACGCGCATCCGGCCGGCGCGAGCGCATGGGAAATCGAAGACCTGATTGGAAATGGATGGGAATGGACCTCGAGCGTTTTCGCCCCGTTTCCGGGCTTCGAGCCGATGGCTTCCTATCCGCAATATTCGACCGATTTCTTCGACGGCAAGCACTACGTCATGAAGGGCGCATCGCCCGTAACCGCGCGCGAATTGATCCGTCCGTCCTTTCGCAACTGGTTTTACGGCGATTACCCGTACATGTACGCAAAATTCCGCTGCGTGGCTTCGTAGCGCTCGTTCTCCTGGCAGCCTGTACACGGGCCGGCGTCTCCAACGTTTCAAATGCGTCGCTTTCGATCGCCGAGCCGATCACGCCGAATACGCTCAATCCGATTCTCTCGACCGATACCGCTGAGGTGTTTCTCGGCGATTTGCTCTTTGCAAAACTCGTGACGCTCGATTCCCACCATAAACACGTCGCCGATCTTGCTGCTGACGTGCCTACGACCGCAAACGGTGGGATAAGCAGCGACGGACTGACGATCGTTTATCATCTCCGAAAAGACGCGAAGTGGACAGATGGACAGCCGGTAACGAGCGCGGACGTGAAATACACGTACGAGCAGATCATGAACCCAGCCAACAACGTGGTCTCGCGCCACGGCTACGACATGATTCGCGCGCTCGACACGCCCGACCCGAGCACAGTCGTGCTTCACATGAAGCGGATCTTTCCGCCCATCATCGATTTCTTCTTCGGCGAGAGCGACGAGCCGTACGACGTTCTGCCGGCCCATGCGTTGGCCAATCACAGCGGCAATTTCAACACGATGCCCTTCAACGCCGAGCCCAACGTCACCGACGGTCCGTACAAATTCGCCCGCTGGATTCGCGGCGACCGCATCGTGCTGACCGCGAACGATAGCTACTTCGGCGGCGCACCAAAGATCAAAGAACTGCAGATCAAGCTCATCACCGACGCGAACACTACGGTCGCACAATTGCGCACCGGCGAGTCGCAGGCCGCAAACAACCTCACCGGCCCGTCGTATCACTCACTCGCGAACGATCCACATGTTACCCGTCTTCCCGTCGTCGCTCCGTTTTACGACGGCCTGATGTTCAACCTCGCGCATTCGCCGCTCAACGACAAGAACGTCCGCGTCGCGCTGGCGTACGCGACCGATCGAGAAGCGCTCAATCGCGACAACCAATACGGCGAGGCAACCGTGGGGACCGGCGATCTCTCGCCGTTCTATTGGGCGTACGATCCCGCGATCAAGGCGCAGCCCTACGATCCGGCTCGCGCCCGCGCGATCCTCGATGCCGACGGCTGGAAGCTCGGCCCCGGCGCGGTGCGTGTCAAGAACGGGCAACGGCTCTCGCTCCTCTACGTCTACGCGCAGGGCAGTGATATTGCGCGTAACGTCGTCGTCGAGGTGCAACAGATGTGGAAGGCGGTCGGCGTCGAGGTGCAACCCAAGACCTTTTCGTTTGCGCAACTCTACGCTGTGGCCCAAGATGGCGGAATCTTTCTGGGCGGCAAGTTCGACGTCGGCTTCTATGCCTGGATCTCGGGTGGTGACCCGGACGACTCGTCACAGTGGCTGAGCACGGCTATTCCGCCAAACGGTAACAATATCGATCATTACGTATCGCCACAAATGGACGCTGCGCAACATTTGGCACTCTCGACCTTCGATCTCGCGGTGCGCAAGCGCGCCTACGCGCAAATCCAGCGCCTGCTCATCGATGACGTTCCTGCAATCTTCCTCTTCTATCCGCCGCAACGCTATGCGTTCGCGCCGGAATTGCGCAACTACGCGCCGAACGGCATCGGGGAAGCCTGGAACGCCGCAGCCTGGACGTTCGCGGCACAGTAATTCAAAGGAGCCCTTCCGTGACCAGCACCCAAAAAGCGCCCACAAGCAGAGATGCAGTAGCCGCGAGCGAGCCGTCTTTTGCGCCCAATGCGAAGAAGGTCCCCATTACCGTTGCCCATGGCGACGGAATTGGGCCCGAAATTATGGATGCAACGCTGCGTATCATCGAAGCCGCAGGTGCACAACTCGCGATCGAGCGCATTGAAATCGGCGAATCAGTTTACAAGAAGGGCCTCGACTCTGGTATCGAGCCGCAGTCCTGGGAATCGCTGCGCCGTACAAAGGTCTTTCTCAAAGCGCCGATCACGACGCCGCAAGGCGGCGGTTTTAAGAGCCTCAACGTCACAGTACGCAAGACGCTCGGCATGTACGCTAACGTGCGGCCGTGCGCGTCACTGCATCCGTTCGTTGCAACGAAGCACCCGAACATGGACCTTGTGATCGTGCGCGAGAACGAGGAAGACGTCTACGGCGGAATCGAGCACCAGCAGACCGCCCAAGTAACGCAGTGTCTCAAATTGATCTCGCGTCCCGGCTCGGAACGGATCATTCGCTACGCCTTTGAATACGCTCGCGCGAACAAACGCAAAAAAGTCACGTGTTTCACCAAAGACAACATCATGAAGATCACCGACGGACTCTTCCACCGGATCTTCGATGAGATCGCCAAAGAATATCCCGACCTCGAGAACGAGCACTGGATCGTCGATATCGGCGCTGCGAAGATGGCCGACACGCCCGAAGCGTTCGACGTCATCGTGATGCCGAATCTCTACGGCGACGTGCTCTCCGACGTTGCGGCGCAAATCACCGGATCGGTTGGGCTCGCGGGCTCAGCGAACATCGGCGACAACTGCTCGATGTTCGAAGCCATTCATGGTTCGGCGCCGCGCCGCGCGGGACAGAATTTGGCCAACCCATCAGGACTGCTGCAAGGCGCGATCATGATGCTGGTGCACATCGGGCAAGGCAAGATCGCAGAGTCCGTCCACAACGCGTGGCTCACGACGATCGAAGAAGGCATTCACACCTACGACATTTTCAAAGAGGGTGTCTCGAAGCAAAAGGTCGGGACCAAGGAGTTTGCCGATGCGGTGATTGCGCGCGTGGGACAAAAGCCCAAGGTGCTCAAGCCGATCGAATATCAATCCGAGTCGCACATGGATCTCTCGGTCCGTGCAGCCGGTCCACCGCCGATCAAACAACGCGTCGGTGTCGACATCTTCATCGATAAGCGCGACGGGAATCCTGACGATATCGCCGGCAAGCTTGCGAAGATCACAGGCACTGGCGCGAACCTCACCGTGATCAGCAATCGCGGCACGAAGGTGTGGCCCAACGGCAACCCCGATACGTTCTGGAGCGATCAGTGGTCGTGTCGCTTTGAGAAAACCGGCGGCGAGTTTAGTGCCGCGCAGATGGCCGAATTGATCAAAGCCTGCGAAGGCGCGGGATTCGACGTGATCAAGACCGAGGGGCTCTTCACGTTCAATGGTGAACGTGGCTATTCGTTAGCACAAGGGCAGTAGGACTTCTCTTTCACCCAAGGAGGGTTGTGTAGTGCGATCGCTTGCGTTTGCGTCTTTCGTTCTCGCGGCGATCGCGCTTGCCGCATGCGGCGGGAAGACGTACATCTACGAAACGCCACCGCCCAACTTTCCGACCCCGACACTCGCCCCCACCAATCAGCCCACGGGTCAACCTACGTTGACGCCGACCAGCACGGTCTCGTTCAACGTCATCGTGCCGAATATCAGCGGCAGCGCACGGGTGCGACCACACGTGATCGTTCCGGCTGCATCGCTGTCGGTAGCAATTCAACTCGATTCGGTTAATGGGACCGTGCCAACGACGCCGACGCCACCGCTGATCACCAATCTCAGCGCCTCGACGGCCGGGTGCCAACAAACCTCGACGCAATTGAGCTGCGTGATCAACGTAGCCGCACCGGTCGGAGCGTTGATCTATACGCTCACGGTATACAACGCGACGAATGCCGGCGGATCGTCACTCGGCGCGGGCAATCTCGCGGTGACGACGACCGGGGGCGCAACGGTGGTCGCACCGGCTACACTGAGCGGCACCGTTGCGAAGATCGTCGTGTCGGTCGGCGGAGCGGCGCTCGGCGTCAACGCGACCGTACCGGTCACGGTGCAGGCAGAAGACGCAAACAGCAGCACCGTACTCGGAAACTATACGAGTCCGATCACGCTTACAGATACGGATGCGTCGGGACAGACATCGCTTTCGTCGTCAGCGGGCAACGTCACAAGCGGCGCAACGGTGGTCACGCTGACCTACGCGGGGGGTGCGATGACCGCGCCAGCCACGATCGGCGCGTCGGCGTCCGGCGTTAGTCCGGCGAACGTGACACCTGGAACGTTTTCACCGAGCGTCGTGAATCCAACCGTCAACGGCTCGACCACAACGTTTGCGTATTCACAAACGGTCACCACCGGTACAAACGCGGCACCGACCAATCCACAAGGAACGTTCACCGGCACGTACACCCTCACGGTTGCGACCGGGCAAACCTTCGGCACTGCCACAAATCTCGTCCAGATAAGCGGGTCGCAATTCCCGGATCCCGGACTCCCAACGTCGTTCAACGGCATGTTCTTCTCGGACATCGCAGCCTACTACGCATGGACCCCAAATGCAGGTGGTATGTCGCTCGGACTGGTCGGCGTCGCGACAAGCGACGGCCTCTCAGTCACCTGCGCTCCGCCTTACAATCAAATGATCGTAGTGCCAATGCCGAGCAATTGGAACGTGCGCACCGGCAGCGGACCTTGTACCGCCAACGCCCTCCTTCCGCCTTTTGCGCTGGAAACTCTCGTACGCAACGCCGACGGCTCCTACGGGAACAACTACAACCTCAATGGCGAGTTCTTGCAACTCAATGTAAATTCAGATGGCAGCAGCACGCTGACGTTCAACGCCGCATGCGGCTGCGGTGACTCAGCGATTATTTCCGTGCCCACACCGAGTCCAGGTGCAGCGACGATCCCTGTCAACATCATCGACTTCAGTAGCACCGATTTCCCTAACGGGATCCCCACACCGGGATCGACGACGACGCCCGCGCCCGTTCCGACCAGTGTTCCGAATCCGTGGATTGCCGCCGGAATTCCGAACCGTATCATGCCAAATCCGCCCGAGAGTGACACCTTCACGTCGAAAGGCGTCATCGCTTCACTTCCGACGGAATGCGCCATTCCGCCAACGATACTCGGCCCAAGTCCAACCCTGCGTGAGGCCGATGAAACGATCGTTGTCGCCGATCCGATGGCGGATCCCACCCTTGGCGCAAACTTCGGCTACTACACCTCGCAACTGATCGCCCATTACTATCTCGACGGCGTTGGCGAGATATGCAATGAGAATACGTACTACGAGGTCGATTTCTTTAGCGACAACTTGGACGCGTATTTTAACGTGGCTACCAACCCGCAATATAGTCCCGGATATAAAACGGTGGCTCAAACGATTTGGCAGTACGTAACCGCTACGACGCTGACAGCAAGCAGCGTTCGCAGACGTGAAGCTTCAGCGGCGTTTACAGCAGCGACTTACGCCATGGCTCACGCGCCGATATACCGGGAGACCAGGTCTTCTTCCGCCTGGCCACATCGCCTCGGAGCAGCCAAGCGTAACGTGTAAATTCGATTAAAACGGGAACAGACGCGAGGCGTCTGCCTGCATGCGACAAATATATCAGCATGCTGCCTCGCATTTTGGCGTTGGCATTCGCGTGTATAACCGCACTTGCGCCGCTTGCATGCCGTGCAAGCGGCCCTGCGCCTGCTGACGAATACTTCGGCCCGTTCAAAGAGAGCGTGCTCGAGATCCGCAATCGTCTCATGAGCTTCGAGCGCGATGCTGATTGGCATCTCTCACGCAACATTCGCGGTATCAACAACCTCGAACTCGCAATCGAGGACTGGTACCGTAAATATCCACGCGACCCATGGCTCCCCGGTTTTACCAACCGGCTGATACGCGTGTATACGCGCGCCCATGACACCCGCGACCGCCGCTGCGCAAGCGCGACCGGCATCGCGAGGTTGGTTGGCCGCTAAGCCGAAGAGCTAGCGGCATGGACGCTCTCGATCTTACCAAGGCCCCGCCGCGCGCACCGCGCGCGCTGCTAGCCGGCCTCGACCTCATCATGGCCGCGCGCACCGTCGATAAGATGCGCGCCTCGCTGCCGGGTGGAAATCCCGGCGCGTATCAAGTTCCCGGCTTTAGCGCACAGATGCTCGAGGCTATCGGTATCAGCGAGGACGCCTTCCGCGAGGAAGTCACACGCGCGTCGACCGATGCCGAGATCGCAGCGTGGCTGCGCGAGCGCACGACCCCCGAGAAGATCGCTGCGTTCAACGAGAAGATCCAAGAACGGCGTGTGGAGCATCGACTCGACGACGAAGTCTGGCGCAAGAAGTATCCGCACGGCGCGACGATGCCTCCGGAGACCCCGTTGATCGATTTTCTCACCAAAGACGACCAACTCGCCTTTCTCGGCGCACGTTAGGTCATCGTGCGGATCGTCAGCTTATTGCCGAGCGCGACGGAGATTCTCTTCGCGATCGGCGCCGGCGACGAGGTCGTCGGCGTCACCCACGAGTGCGACTTCCCCGCCCAAGCAACAACGCGACCGCATCTGACGTCATCGGCGCTCCCGGCGGCAGGGTCGTCCGCTGAGGTCGATCGCCACGTGCGCCGCAGCTTGCACGAAGGTTCGAGCCTTTATCACCTCGATGCCGAGCTACTCGAAGAACTTGCGCCCGACCTGATCGTGACGCAAGAGCTCTGCGTCGTCTGCGCGGTGTCGTACGACATCGTGCAGCGCGCAGTGCGACGCTTGCGTGGCGATCCACGCTTGATCTCGCTCGAGCCGTCTTCTCTCGATGACGTGTTCGCGACGATCGCGTACCTCGGCGAACTCACCGATCATGCGATGGAGGCCAATAAGCTCCTCACGCACTTGCATGCGCGCGTCATTACCTTGCGCCGAATCACCGCGGATCGACCGCGACCGCGCGTGCTCGTGCTGGAATGGACCGATCCGCCGATGAGCGGCGGCCATTGGACGCCGGGCCTGGTCGAACTCGCCGGCGGCACGCCGATCCTCGGCAACTCCGGGATGAACTCACGCGTCCTCACGTGGGAAGAGATTGCTCATGCCGATCCGGATGCAATCGTCGTCGGCCCGTGTGGCTTCGATTTGGTGCGCACGCACGCTGCCATCGCGGATCTGCGCAGCAACGCAACGTGGAGCGGCTTACGCGCGGTGCGCGAGGGACGCGTGCATCCGATCGACGGCAGTGCGTACTTGAATCGCCCCGGTCCACGCCTGGTCGACACGGCGGAAATTATCGCAGCAGTACTAGCGCCGGATACACCAGTAACATTCCAACTTCGCTAACCACGATCGCCGCACCGTAACAGTCGCCGTTGAGCATTCCGCCCAACCGCCGCTTTGCGAAAACGCCGAACAGCCACGGAACGACGGTAACGATGCCGATTAGGAGCGCGACCAGCGACGGAATTCGCCTCGACGGCCGCAAGACCACTAACACCAGGCCGCGCACGAAGAATCCGGTAACCGCAAGCACGATCGGCATGAGCGAAGCGGGAATTTGCACGAGCGCATAAAGCCACAGTACACTGACGATCGCCATACCGACGATCGCATAGGTTCCGTGATGCGGATCGCGCATGATCTCCAGTCGCTTTTCTGGCGGCGCCATCGCGAACAGCCCATCGCAACAGTCCAGGAATCCGTCGACGTGGATCGCGCCGCTGAGCGTAATCGACAGGACCCAGGCCGCAATCGCCGCAGCGAGTTGCGAATGCGTAAGGAGCGCTATACCGTACGCACCCAAGCCGGCGAGTGCGCCGATAACCAGACCGACAAGCGGCAAGAGTGCGATCGCGTCGTCGTCGGGAGGCTCCGCGGCATGCGCTATCGGGAGAATCGAAAAATACGAAAACGCGGCGGCCAGTGCGCGCAGGTATCTCAAACGCGGGCCGGCTCGCCCGCTGTCGAGACGCCGGCTTCGGCGAACGTCTTCATCTCGCAAACCATGCGCGCAGCCGCCTCACACAGCGGCATCGCAAGCGCTGCGCCGCTGCCCTCGCCTAAGCGCATATCGAGGTCGAGCAACGGCACGAGTCCCAAATGCCGTAGTGCGACCGCGTGCCCGAGTTCGCGCGAGCGGTGAGCGGCGATGCAGTAGCCGAGCGCATCCGGCGCGATTTCGTTCGCGAGCAGTGCGGCAGCCGCAACGATGTAGCCATCGAGCAGAATCGGAATGCGGCGCTGCGCGGCCGCGATCAATGCGCCGGCGAGTCCGATGATCTCGAAACCGCCAACTTCGCTTGCGACCGTGCGCCAATCGTTCGCGCGCAACCGTGCAAGTGCGGCCGCCACGACGCCGAGCTTGCGCCGCAGCCCTTCTTCATCCACCCCAGTGCCACGACCAACGACCTCCGCGGGTGATGCGCCGGTAATCGCGCATATCACCGCTGCGGCGCTGGTCGTGTTTCCGATGCCCATTTCGCCAAGTGCGATCAGCTGCGGATCGACGCGCTCGACGATCGTTTCCAGTGCATGCGCGCCCGCTTGCAGTGCGCGATCGACGTCGAGCAGTTCCATCGCGGCCTCGCGTGCAAAGTTGCGCGTGCCGCGCCCGATCGCCATTCCAAGCAATCGGTCGTGCACCGGAAGATCGCCCACGACGCCAAAATTCGCGACGAACACCTCGGCTTTGGCTACGCGCGCAAACGCATTGATCGCGGCAAACCCGCCGAGAAATGCGCCGACCATTTGCGGCGTGACCTCGCTCGGGTACGCGCTCACACCCTCGGCAGTGACACCATGGTCGCCCGCACCAACGAGGATCGCGCGCCGCTCGTAGACGGGTGGCAGTCCGCCGTGGATAGCTGCAAGGCGCTCGGCGAGCTCTTCGATCCGCCCGAGGCTACCCACGGGCTTGGTGAGCTGATCGATACGCTCGCGCGCCGCCCGAGCGGCGCCGGCATCAAGTGGTGGAATCGAGATGGCTGACATCGTTCAGGGTGATTATCCGCGCCTTACGCCCTTCCATGGCGACGCGCGTGATGCTCGCGGTCGAAAACACCATACCGAGCGGATCGAAGCCTTTTGGTGCGAGCACCTCCATTGCCGCGTGCAATGCGCCGGCGTGCGTGACAACCAGGCCGTGGCCTGCCGTGACGCTGCGGCGCAAATCCTCGAGAAACGCGCGGACGCGCGCTACAACGTGCTCGAAGCGCTCGCCATCGACCGGCTCGTACTGCCGCGCTTGTGTCGGCAAGCGCCGGTCGAACTCGGGCCAGCGGGCGATGATCTGCGGCCATGTCATGCCCTCCCATGCACCAAAGTTGAATTCGCGCAGCCGCGCGTCGGTGGCAAGGGTAAGGTTACGGCCCGCAAGGATCGCTTGCGCCGTTTGCTCTGCGCGCTGCAGATCGCTCGAGTAGGCGTGGCTGAAGGGAATGCTCGAGAGAGCCGAGCCGAGTGCTGCCGCTTGCGCGACGCCGCGCTCCGAGAGCGCGACATCGCTTTGGCCTTGAAAACGGCGCTCGGCGTTCCACGCCGTTTCGCCGTGACGAACGAGAAAAAGCTCCACTAGAGGGCTTGCGCCGCGGTGTCGACGACGAGGCTACCAAGATGCGCATCGACGCATCCGTCGAGTAGTTCCCACGAGCCGCCTCCGCGAAAACGTGCGTAGGCGCCGTTGCGTACCACGGGTTCCCAAAGTTGTGCGAGCGAGCGCTGCGCGGCGGCGAGAATCGCGACGCGCACGACGACGTCGTGCGTGACGATCGCAACATCATCCGCGTCAGCGAGCCGTTGGACAAAGGCGCGCCAGCGATGCTCCACATCGTGCAGCGATTCGCCGCCCTCGAACTGCACCAGGTGCGGATGCTCGCGCCAGAGTCGCATCGTCTGCGGGTCGCTGCGCTCAAGCTCCGACCGGAGCTCTCCTTCCCACGTGCCATGCGCGATCTCGATCAGGTCGGGATCGGTCTCGATCGGAATGCCTAACGCTTGCGCTAGCGGCCGTGCGCTTTCGACACAGCGCGCAAGCGGACTCGAAATAACGCGCGTAATGCCCGCGTTGGTAAGTGCGCCGGCGAGTGCGCGCGCTTGCTGGATACCGGTACTCGTCAAGTTCGACTCACGTTGTCCCTGATATCGGCCCTTGCGATTCCAGTCCGTTTCGCCGTGGCGAGCAACATAGATCACACGCGCACCAGACGCACGCCATCCATGCCTTCAACGCGCGCGACCGCGCTGACGACGTCGCGATCAAGCTCTCGGTCCACCTCGAGCACCATCATCGCCTGGCCGCCGCGTCCGCTGCGCGCAACCTGCATCGTCGAGATGTTGACGTTTGCCTCACCCAAGATCGTGCCGATACGCCCGACCATACCGGGCACATCGCGATGACGCGTTACGAGCATCGTGCCTTCCGCGACGGCATCGATTTCAAAGCCGTCGATTTCGACGATGCGCGGCCCGTGCGGCAATACCGTGCCGACGATTCGATGGTCGCCGGCGGCAACGATCAGTGCAGCGCGAAACGGCGAGGCGTCGGGTTCGCGCGAGACGGCGGTGCGCACACCGAGTTCGCGCGCGATCGCGCCGGCGTTCACGAGCGTCACGCGCCGGTCGGTAACCAGCGGCAGCGCACCGGCGAGCAACGCTGCGACGAATGGCTCCGCATCGACGCTTTCGAGTTCGCCTTGCAATACGAGCGCGAGTTCTTCGCGCATCGCCTGGTCGAAGAGTTGCGGCACGAGTGCGCCGAGCCGGTGCGCAAGGTCGATAAACGTATTGGCGCGCTCGGCATCGGCTCCGTGCAGCATGGGAGCATTCACCGCTCCGCTTGCCGGACGGCCGCCCAGTACGCGCACGACGTCGCCCGCGAGTTCGAGTGCAATACGCTCGAGTGCTTCATAGGTCGAGCCGCCGAGATGCGGCGTCGCAACAACGCGTTCGTGCGCGAGAATGCGCGCCGATGCTGAACCCGGCGGCGGCGGTTCTTGGGGCACGACATCGATTGCGACCGAGCGCAGCCGCCCGGCCTCGAGCGTGGCGATCAACGCATCCGCGTCGAGGACCGCACCGCGCGCGCAATTGACCAGCACGGCATCGTCGCGCATGCGCGCGAGCGCGCTTGCATCGATCATCGCGCGCGTCTGCGCGGTCAGCGGCACGTGCAGCGTGACGATCTGTGCGCGTTCGAGTAACTCCTCGAAGCTCACGAGTTCGACCCCGAGCGCACGTGCGCGCGATGCCGCGACGTAGGGATCGTGCGCGATGACCTGCATGCCGAAAGCGGCCGCACGTGAAGCGATGTTGCTGCCGATGCGCCCGAGCCCGACGATTCCGAGCAGTTTGCCATGCAGTTCGTGGCCGATGAAGGGCTTGCGCTCCCAGATTGCCGCGTGCACGCTCGCGTTGGCCTGCGCGACGTTGCGCATCGCTGCCAAGAGCAATGCGAAGGTGTGTTCGGTCGCGGCAAGCGTGTTAGCGCCCGGCGTATTGACCACCACAATGCCGGCTGCGGTCGCTGCATCGACATCGATCGCGTCGACGCCGACGCCTGCGCGAGCTACGACTTCAAGGTGCGGTGCAGCCGCCAAGAGCGCGGCATCGACGCGGGTTTCCGAGCGAACGATCAGGCCTCGCGCGTCGCGCAGCGCCTCGTGAAGGGCCTCGCGGGGGCTGCCGACGAGGGAGACAACCTCGGCACCGGCCTCGCGCAAAACGGCAACTCCGCGTTCGTCAAACGGCTCCGCGACAACGACGCGACCCAGGATGGACGGGGAAAACATGATTGCCGCAGGTTCGCCCGAGGGGGGCCCCTCCCTTGCGTCGTACCGGTGTTCTCCCATGTCCAAAAACGGCGACGTGCGGCTCGCAGTCCGCAAAATGTACAAGCTCTATATCAATGGAGCTTTTGTGCGTTCGGAATCCGGACGCAGCGACCCATTGTGGGACGGTAAAGAATTCGGTGCAAACATTGCGCGCGCGTCGCGCAAGGATGCACGCGATGCCGTCGTTGCGGCGCGCGGTGCGCAGCCTGGTTGGTGGAAGACCGCACCGGGCACGCGCGGTCTCATTCTCTATCGCTTAGCAGAGATGATGGAAGCACGGCGTGCCGAGTTGACCGAACGCATTCGCGAAGGCGCGGAGTGCAGCGAAGCCGAGGCAGAACGTGAAGTCACCGCGGCGGTCGATCGCACCGTGTGGTACGCCGGTTGGTGCGATAAATATTCAGCGCTGCTTTCAACGCGCAATCCGGTCGGCGGTCCACACTTCAATTTCTCGGCTGCTGAACCCATGGGTGTGGTGGTCGTCTGTGCGCCGGATCGCCCGGCGCTGCTCGGCCTGGTCTCGGTGCTTTTGCCGCCGGTCGTGGCCGGCAACGCAGTCGTGGTGTTGGCTTCGGAGTTCGATCCACGTACCGCCGTTGTTTTTGCCGAGGCGCTCGCGACGAGCGACATTCCCGGCGGTGTGGTCAATCTGCTCACGGGCTATCGTGCCGAGATCACGCCGGTTATGGCCAAGCACATGGATGTCAACGCAATCGTCGTGCCGCGCGGCGATCCACAGTTGCGCGAATTGGTTGAGCGCGAAGCGGCGGAGAACGTCAAACGCGTGCGCACCTATCCGGTACGTTCTCGCGAGGAATGGTTTGCGCCCAGCGCGCAGAGTCTCGACGACATCTCTCAATTCTGCGAGATCAAGACGATTTGGCATCCGGCCGGCGTGTAACCGAAGCGCGCGCCCGTGCCGCCCTCGTGCGCTGCGGACGCCGGCTTTGGAAACGCCGTTTGGTCACGGGTTCCAGTGGAAACCTTAGTTATCGTATGCACGACGGTACCGTCCTGGTAACGCCTTCGGCGCAATCGATTGGCGATTTGCATCCAGAGGATATCGTCGCGCTAGACGCTGACGGTTCGCCTCGCGAACGCGGGACGCCGAGCAGCGAACTGCCACTCCACTTGGCAGCCTACCGCGCGCGCCCGGATATTGCGTGCGTCGTGCATACCCACCCTACGATGTGTGTGGTGTGGTCAAAGACCGGCCGTATTTTCCCAAGAGACACGGTGGGCGCGAGCGAAACGCTGCGCGGTTGTGCCTGGACACCCTACTTCCGCAATGGAAGTGAACAGCTCGCCGCTGTCTGCGCCGAGCAGTTTGCGCAGGGCATCGATATCGTCTTAATGGAGCGTCACGGGCTCTCGGTTGTCTCGCGCGACCTCGAGGATGCCTTTCTTCAGACCGACCTGGCCGAGGAAGCGGCCCGCATCGCGTACTATTGGTCCGTTCTGGAGGGTGTGGGTCCTTGAGCTATCGTCTGCCGGCGCATCAGCGTTTGTCGAATGCGCTCAGTTACGGCGAGTTCAAAATCTTCTATCAGCCGGTCGTCTCGCTGCAAAGCGGCGAGATTGTCGGCATGGAAGCTCTGTGCCGCTGGCCGCAACGCGACGCAACATTTGCGCCGCCCGAAACTTTTATCACGCAGGCGGAGACGTCGGGCTTTATCGTCCAATTAGGTGAATGGGTCATGCGCACGGCCATCGATCAAGTCAGTCAGTGGCAAGGCACGTTCAACCGGGACCTCACAATCGCTGTCAATCTTTCGAGCCGGCAATTTCTTCATCACAACTTAGCGCGCTCGATCGAAGAGTACGTGAAAAAGTCGCATCTGCGCAAAGGCACGCTCGAATTCGAGATTACCGAAAGCGTCGCGATGCACAATGCCGAGGACTCGATCGGCATTATGCGCCAACTCAAAACGCTGGGCTTGCAGCTCGCACTCGACGACTTCGGCACCGGATACTCATCGCTGTCCTACCTCAAGCGGTTCCCGATCGATAAACTGAAGGTCGACAAATCTTTCGTAACGGATATCCCCGATGACGCCAACGACGTCGCCATCGTCTCGGCGATTATCGCCATGGCCCACGCGCTGGGACTTTCGGTCCAGGCCGAAGGCGTTGAGACGCAGGATCAGGCCGATTTCCTCGCCGATTGCGGCTGCGAATATGCCCAGGGCTATCTTTTTGGCCGGCCGCTGCCCAGCGACGAGTTCGAAACGCTGCTCGGCTCGTAGACCAGATAACCGAACCTTTACAAACCCTTGGCGGACGGCGATGATGGTTAACAGGCCACGGCCCGTGTGCGCCACTAAAGGGAGCGGTGCGGGCGTGAACTTTCACCTTTGTTAGTTGTGAGGGACTTTTAGCTATGTGGGGTCGTCGTCTCGTAGGTATAGCGGGTGCGCTCGCAGCCATCGCACTGGCGGCTTGTGCCGGCGGCGGAACATCAGGCATTACGCCGACCGTGCAGCCCGGCGGAGCGATCGGACAAAGCACGTCGCGCTTGCAGGCAACCAGTGCGCCGGACCTGCAGGTACGCACAATTCAAGCCCATGCGGCCGCCGTCAGCCACACGCCGCCGCCAAATCCGCTCGCGAACTGGGTGTTTCTCGAGCCGCTCGCAGTCACCGACACAGCTGCGGTTAGCGTCCCGCCGTGGGTCAAGAAGTGCACATCGATCAGTCCGATCTTTGGCGGCCTTTGGTATCTCTCGCTGAGCAACTTCACCGTGCCGCTCCAGGCAGTGACGATTCCGTCGTGTACGCTGCCCGCATCCTCGACAACGAGCGCAGTCGCCGGCTTGTACCATCCCGACGCGATCGTGCCCAGCGGAAACGGCAACATCTATATCGTCGAAGTCGATGTTGGCTTCATCTCGCTGACGACGACACCGGTTGGTGGACCCGCGTTAGGCACTGGCGCGACATTCTTGTTCGGGCCGCTCGAAAGCAGTCTCACGATCAAGAAAGACCATGTCTACGCGTTCTTTGTGGCCGAATATACCGGGACCGGGACGCCGGCAACCGTCTCGATCTAACCCAGGAAAAACGGCGACCACCTCAAACCAAACCCCGCTGCGCCAGCCGCACGCGGGGTTTGCGCTATCTGGAGAGGTGGTCGAGTGGTCGAAGGCACTCGCTTGGAAAGCGAGCAGACGTGCAAACGTCTCGAGGGTTCGAATCCCTCCCTCTCCGAAGGCTTTATCCGCCAAAGCTAAAGCTTTGTCGGGCTAAAGCCGTCGTGGCTCGCTTCGCTCGCTCACGCTAACTCTGCCAAAGCGAAACGCTACGTTCTATCTACCAGAAACCACGTTCCATTGGTCAAAACCCAATGGTCAACGGTATTTGCATTGTGGCCGTGCACGCCGACGTACTCCGCGTGCACTTCGAGCGTATTGCCGCGCACGACGATCTTCTGCACGACTACGGTTAGCGGATCGTACTCAAAGCTCGCAAGCTTGAATTTCGCGTGGTCCTTGAAGTTGGGTGCGAGCACGCGCTTCTCTTGGGTCGGATCGTGCGTGACCGCAGAACCGAGCTGCGCATAGCGCTGCGAAATCGACGATTGAACGTCTGCTGAAACAGGCATGCAGCTACCTACGTCATCGAGCCGATGGAAACATGTCGTCGGCGAGTGTAGCCGGAAACGAAAAATGATCGTAAGCGAAGGTCATGCGAACGTATTTTACGCCGAAACCCATCGCTCGGACCACAAACTCGATCGTTCCGCTGCGCACCAGCGATTCGCCGTCGACGTCGGCAAGGTTCAGCTCGAACGTGCCGCTGTATCCCGCAGCGACGATGCTCTGATGCATTGCAAGGCGCACGTAGCAGAAGCGGTTTGTGCGCTCGTCAATCACCGCATCGGTGAGCGGATGGTCGAGCGGATCCCTTCGCGCGATCAAGTGCACTCGATGTGCGGGGTCGCCGTTCGCGCACGTCGCCGCTCCCGCGTCGCTCACGTCGTAAAACGCAATTCCCATCGTGCGGACGGCCGCGATCGTCTGTAAGCCGTTCGCGTCGGGTGTCGGCGGCGGCGCCGCCGTTGCTGATTCCGGACGCCCGTCGAATCCATACCTGATCCAGTCATTGACACCGTACCACGTCGGATTAAAGAGGGGGGATCGGGTCGTGCCCCAACCTTGCGGCGTTTGTACCGATGTCAGATCGTCGCTCTTGCGATACGCCGCTGAAAAAAACGCTTCGGGCTTCATGCTCCGGCCCCACCCGACGCTAAGGGAAGCCTTACCGTTCGGCTGGCGGGTGAGCGAGATTCCCATGCCCGTGATGTGCAGTTGCACGTCGTAGGTCGCGAAGCTCGGCTGCGGCAGATCCCGCATCGTTTCGATCGCGGTTGCGTAATACTGCTCTGCCGACGGCGGCTCCGCAACGCCTACAACTGCAGCCAAAATGAAGAAGAGCATCATGGCTGCCTGCCGTAACGCGCCTGATCGACAACTTCGTCAACTGCGGAAATAACAACGGACGGGCGGTAAAGTTGAATCGCATGGGGCGAGCCCGCAACGACGAAATGCGCACCGACGGAGGATAGCAGGGCGATGTGTTCTTCGGCCTCGTCCTTGGCGACCCACATCGCGCGCTGCGCGGGCACCGATATTATCAGCGGAGTGCTGTGGTCGATGTCGCCCTCTTCGGAGTCCGTGAGGACGATGAGCGGCAAATTTGCGTACGAACGCTCGGCCGCGCGGACCTCCGCCGCACCTTCTTCGGAAGCCTTGAGTTCCAGCGCTTCATCTTTCCAAAGCGACGCTCGGTCCAAATGCTCGCCCTGAATTTTTGCGATTGCGCACCCTGCAGGTAAAATCGCCGGACAACCAGCTGCACGTAGACGCTGGTCATAGGCAGCAAGCCCACCGGAAAAAAACGCGCACGTTCCTCGCAACACATTTACTGCGCAATTGTCGAACTGCTTGTACAAATCTTGCATTTGTTGGTTGTACCATTGGCGTGATTTATGCATCACGGCCGTGACAATTTTCGAATCGTCGACAAGCGTGTCAAACTCTGAATCCGGATCGACCTCGACGAGGCCGACGACCTCATTCGGGTAGCGGTACTGATACAGGCGCGTATATAGCCCACCGCTCGACCATCCGACGAGCACGTAGGGCGGAGCGACTCCTGCGCGCTGCAAGAGTGCGCGCAAATCGCGGACGATCGCTGCCGCGTCGCGCGGCGCAGCAGCGGGGTCGCTGAAGCCCAGTCCGGCTCGATCGTACGAGCAGACTCTCGTAGTTCGTGAAATGGCGGGTTGTACTAAGCGCCAGGCGGACGAATCGGCGACGAGCCCCGCCTCAAGGATGACTGTCGGTGACCCCGTTCCCGTGCAGATGATATTGAGCCGGCGGCCGCCGATGTCGACCAGACGTGCAGGATGAAGATACGTTTCGACGTTGTACGGCGGTTTCTCATGTGGGGTTGCGCCGATTTGCGCCAGGACGATTGCACAAATCGCGGCGATTCGCGTCAATTGCGTCATCATCCTAAACAACGACCTCCGCCCGTTGCCATAGTACAATTGCGACCGCTAACGTTGCTATCGCAGTTCCCAAAAGCTGCCACACGCCGGCGTTCTGGATCATGATGAAGGGGTTGGCAAAGGCAATGCTGCGCAAGAACGCGCCAAAAACGCCGTGCGTTTGTGAAAACCCCAGCCACAGCAAACCGATCGGGAGAAACACGACGCCCATGTATGCGACGCGCCGCAAGAGCATGCCCGTGAGCGTACTCCAGCCGTACACCGCGACGGGGAAGCCGATTGCGAGACCTAATTCGCGCGCGTTCAGATTGTTAATAACCACGCACTGCGAGTGCTGGATCGCAATGCCCGCTTCCATCACGATGGCGCTCCCCACAAAACCAAGCACGAGGGCAGCGATCACCGCTGCGAGATCGACGCCGATAAGTCCAAGCGCGCCGCGCAGCCGCCCTTCGGGCAGTACCCAGAAAACGCGCGCGGCGTCGCGCGACGCATTCCCGATCCCCACGCCAAAGATTGCGGCGAAGCACGTCGCCGCCCAGCTCGATCCGAGCAGCCAGCCGCCGAGTATCGTTGTCGTTCCGCAGATCAGGGTCTGCCGCAGTGCAATGCTCACGAGCATGAAGGCCGCCCCTGCCGCAAGGATCCAGAAATACCGCATCAGCGCATTGCGCATGACGAGAAACTCACGGTAAATCACGAGCGATACTCCTTCCCGGCGCCGATGGTTGCGAAAAAGACTTGCTCGAGCGACATCTCGCGATTCGCGACCGTAATTGGTCCAAGCGCACGTAGCGCCGCTTCGATCGCGGGTCCATCACCGTTCGCGTAGACGCGCACGAGCGACCCATCGGCGTCAAACGGAGCGGTGCAACTCGCGCGAAACGTCGTCAAATCCGGCAGTCGATCGAAGTACGCCTCGATCAACATGCGCTTGGCACGCAGCTCCTCGACGTCGGCGTCGAGAACGAGCTTCCCGCGATCCAAAATTCCCACGCGCTCGGCCGCCTGTTCGACTTGGCCGATCTGATGCGACGAGAATAAAATCGTTACGCCGTCAGCTGCGGCGCCGACCATCTGATCGAGCAGCCGTCGCTGCAACACCGGATCGAGTCCGGATGCGGGCTCGTCGAGGATCATGAGCTCCGGTCGCTGCGCGAACGCGAGCGCAAGAGCGACGGCTTGTCGTTGACCCTTCGAAAGCTTGCGTACTGCGCGCTGCGGTGCGATCTCGAAGCACTCGATGAGTTCGAGCATCAACCCAGCATCGAAGCGTGCATAGCAGCGTCGCCGGAACTCGACGTGTTGCAACGGCGTCATCCAGCCGTCGAGCACGTTGATTTCAGGCACGTAGGCGATACGCTCGAATGCGCGCGGCGCGAGCGGCTTGCCAAAGAACTCGATGTTGCCCGCGCTCGACCGAACGAGGCCGAGTGCGCACGCAATCGTCGTACTCTTGCCGGCGCCGTTCCGACCGATCAAGCCAAAGACGGTACCCGCGTCGATTTCGAGCGAGAGATCTTCGACCGCATATCGGTCGCTATAACGCTTTGAGAAATGCGAAATCTGCAGTGGCTTCATACGTCCTCGCGTGTGCCGTTGCGATACCAAGTGCCAAGTGCGTCGGTGAATAGTTGCGCGACTGCTTCTTCTTCCACGCCAAGCGAGCGCGCTTCGCGTAGCGCGCTGTCAATCGCCATGCGCACGACGTCGCGCGCACCGGTTGCCGCAACGCCGACCGCCGCATCACCGCGCACGTAGGCGCCGCGGCCGGGAGCCGTTTCGATGATCCCAAGGTGCTCGAGCTCGCGCATTGCGCGCGTGACCGTAGCCGGGTTGATGACGAGGGTGCTCGCGAGGTGCTTGACGGTCGGGAGCTGCTCGCCCGTCTTCAGGACCCCAATGGCGACCGCGCGCCGGACCTGATCAGCGATCTGAAGATAGACGGGAAGCCCGTTGCCGGGATCAACGTGAAGGTAGAGTGGCATATCGTTGTACTACTCGATTAGTACATTAACATGCATCAGTTGTCAAGGCCGCTAGAAGATCAGCGTTATTGAGCCGGTCCCGAGGTTCATCGGATTGAGAAAGACGTTGACGGTGACACACGACGGGTCGGTATACGATGACCCGCCGCCAGCGCCGCTACTGTCGCCACCGCCGCCACCGCCGTAGTAGCCGCCGCCACCGCCGCCCCCGGTAGCACTATTCGTGAAGCTGCCGGTTCCGCCGACGCCTAACGTCCCGGGCAAGCCCGTCCCAGGAACGCCGCTAGAGCCGCCGCCTAGGCCAGGACCCGAAGTCGTTGCTCCGAGGCCGGGGTTTGGTCCGGCGCCGTTAAAGCCGTTGGTCCCACCGCCGCCGCCGCCGACAGGACCGGCATCGCCTGCGCCGCCGCCACCCGCCGCGACGATCAGCCGCGAACCCAGGCTGTTGAAGTTCGTGCGAACGTCGGACGCGCCGCCGCCGAGTCCGGCAAAAGACAGACCTCCGCCGTTGAATCCGCCGGCCGGGGCCGCACCGGTGACACTGACGTTGCCGCCAACGTAGATCCATAGCACCTGCGCGCCGACCGCGGGCATGATCGCGTCGACTTCTGCGCCCTGGCCTCCGCTGACGCCACTAAGATCGCCGCCTTGTGAGCCAAACGCGATGACCTCGATGTTGGTGACGCCCGCCGGTACGGTAATCGATTGCGGCGCGCCCGTATACACGAATTGCGTGTACGCGAGCGTCACCGTCTGACTCTGACCGTTGCCGTCGCTCAGCGTCGACGCGCACGCGCCGGCGACCGGCGATGCACTCACCGTTGCAGTAAATGACGTTCCGCTTGCCGGCACAACACTTCCGATCGACGCACATCCGCCCGGCACTGCGAAGGCAAGCGATTTATTGTACGGCGCATTCGTCCACCCAACTTCGCTTGCGGTAATCGTCTCCGTTGGGTTGCCCGGACGGAAATCGACACCGGCGAAGTTTGGATTCGGTGCGGGCGATGCGTTCGTTGTGACGAGAATCGGCTGCAGCGCCGGCGCAAACAACGCGCTGCCGGTCGCGGCGTTGGCGCGCACGGTAATTGTGGCCGGTGCAATCGCGAGACCGGTGTAGGCAATCGTTGCGGTGTCGCTCGAACTCACCAATTGGCCGGCGGGCGGATTATCGCTCCCGCTCGTTGTGATCGACGTTGCGCCGCTCGTATCGGAATCACCGACTGCGATTGGAACCGCGTATGTACCGAGAATCGTATTGCCGTCAGCGTCCTTTGCCGTGACCGGCATGTTTTGCGGCGTCGCAAACGCCGTGCCCGCCGTCGCAGTCGGAACCGTAAGCGACAATGCGGCCGGCATGCCGTTCAACGTGACGTTTTCATTATTCGCCGTTCCAGCAACGATTGTGTACGTCGGCGAGGCCGTTGCGATGAGATTTCCACCCGCGTTGGGTTGATCGTAGGCCGCGAGCGTGAAATTCGCGGAGCCGGCCGGCACGTCGGGGCCGTACACGACGCACGGACAACTCGTCATGCTGATGTTCGTCGTCACACTGAGCGGCATGCCCGTCGACGGCGCCGCGCCATTGACGCTGTTCAGCGTGATTTCCACCGACGCGACGTTCGCGGTGATGTAGTGCGGATGCCGCGTTGCACTTGACGATGCCGACGGCGGCAAGAAGGTGAACTGCGGCCGCACCAACGCCGAACTCGTCGGCGGCGCCGTCGGACTGGCGGCGATCGTCGCCGGCGCGAGGATCGATCGCGATCCCCCGCCGCACGCGCACAACACGAGCACACAAAGAGCGGCAACCGCAGCGCGCACGTTCATCGCGCGCTCACGGTAAATCCGGTCGTCGTGACGGTAATCGCGACCGCGACGTGCTGGCTCGTCGCATCCGTGAAGGTCGCGCTACAGGTTCCCGCAGCGCTGGGTGTTACCGAAAACGTTGCCGATGGGCCGCTGCCGGATGTCGGAGCGACGGTAGCGATTGCGGTGCACGTATCGCTCTCGCCGAATCCACCAGTGTATCCAATTTCTTGGACCTGCACGCTTTGCGCCGCGGAGGCGCCGGTTCCGTTGAGCGATAGTGACGACGGATTGACGCTAAGTGCACCAGGCGGCGGTGCGCTGCTGCTCGCCGTCGGCGACGTGGACGCCGTCGGGGACGAGCTCGGAAGCTGGTAGATGTTGGTCGTGCCGCCGCCGCTGCACGCCGAAAGCAACGCGGCGGATAGCAGAATTGCTAAAAAGCCGTGCCGGATACATCGCTGATCCGCACTCGACATTACCGAGGCAATTAGCCGCGTTCGGGAGCGAGACCCTCTACGTGCGCCAACCAGAAGTCAAATGACGCGCGCGCCTGCTCTTCAAGCATCGCGTCGCCGGTCACGATCTCGCGCTCGAGCTGATGATGCAGGGTTGATCGGCCGCCGTAGTTAGCGTCCATGACTAAATCCGCGCGCATCAGCGCGTCGAGCATTTCAGGCTCAAAGCGCACCTTCGGCGGGAGCGTGCTGATGATGATCTCGGGTGGATTATCGCTCGGCCAGGTTTGCGCGTCGTAGCGTTCACACGCCGTCTGCACTTTCTCCGGGTCACGTCCCCACACGAATAGATAGGCATCGTTCTCCGAAAAATGCCCCAAGATCGCGCGCGCCGTTGCGCCGTAGCCGAGCACGCCGATGCGTTTGAGCGCAATCGATTCATCGAGTATTGCTTCGAGGGCGCTACGCGCACCGATCCCATCGGTATTGTGGCCGAGAATCTGCGGTCCGAAGAAAATCGTGTTGACCGCAAGCGCACGTTGCGCTTCTTCCGTCAGCGTATCGCATGCGGCCATCGCTTCTTCTTTCAAGGGCGTCGTGACGTTTGCGCCGGTGTAGCCGTCCATGCGCATGCGGCGAATCACCGCAATTACATTGATCTGCGGCACGCGAATCGCTACGTAGCTGCCGTCTTCGATCTCGGCTTCATGCATGAAGTGCCGATGAATCTCGGGACTGCGGCTGTGCGCGATCGGATCGCCGAGCACCGCGAGCTTCACGAACCGCGCCGATCCGGCAGCATCAGGCGTTCCAAGAAGCGGAAGATTTTGGTCACGGGAAAGTCTTTGGTTTCGATCGGCTCGGTGAGGATCGTGTAGAGCCCGCAGAGTTTGCCCGAGAGGACGTCGGTGAAGAGCTGATCGCCGACAACTGCGATCTGCCGGCGCGGCAGCTGCAGCAGCCGCACGGCGCGTAACATGCCAAACGGCAGGGGCTTGAGCGCGTTGGGGACGCACGCAATATCCAGTTGCGCAGCAATGCCGGTCACCCGCTCGGTAAAGTTGTTCGAGACCATCACCATACGGAAGCCGCGATCATGCGCTTGCTGTACCCATTTCACGTGATCGGCAGCGACCTCGGTCTGCCGGAAACCCATCAGGGTATTGTCGAGATCGACGATCAGCCCCCGGAAGCCCTGGTCGTAGAGATCGTCGACGGAGACCGCCGCGAGGCGCGAGACAAACCGGTCCGGACCGAACATCAGGGCAGCGATTTCCGACGGCTTATCCCCGGTATCCTCGGAAGGCTCCACAGGCTCTCCTCGCGGAAGGGCCTGCATCCTCGGCCTCTCCTCCGCTTTTTGTCGTTTTGCACAGCGAGATCACAAGGAGTTGAAACCGCGGACCCCAATATCTTGTGGCAATAAGGTCGGTGTGGCACAATAGGTGTCCCACCAGTCTTCAGTATCGGTCGAATCGAACGGGTGTTCGTATCGCAAGCCCCGAAGACCCCTGATCCCGCACCAGCAAGCGCTAAGGAGCAGCCTCCCATGAAGTTCCGCCGCCTCTATTCGGCCTCCGATGATCCCTACGCAGGCCTGGAGTTCGAGCCGCGCACCTCGCGGATCGTGAACCCCGACGGTTCGGTCATTTTCGAAGCCAAGGATGTCATGGTACCGGCCGGTTGGAGCCAGGTCGCAACTGACGTCCTTGCCCAGAAATATTGCCGCAAGGCCGGCGTGCCCAGCGCGACCGTGCGCGTCCAAGAGACCGACGTGCCCGAGTGGCTGTGGCGCTCGGAAGCCGCCTCGGATTCGACCTTTGGCGCGGAGCGTGATGCGCGCCAGGTCTTCAATCGTTTGGCCGGCTGCTGGACGTATTGGGGCTGGAAATACGGCTACTTTGACAGCGAAGACGACGCGCGGGTCTACTTTGATGAGATGGCGGCGATGCTCGCGCGCCAAATTGGCGCGCCGAATTCGCCGCAGTGGTTCAACACCGGTTTGCATTGGGCGTATGGCATCTCAGGCCCGGCGCAAGGCCACTATTACGTCGATCCCAAGACCAGCGAAGCCGTGCGTTCGACGTCGACCTTCGAGCGGCCGCAAGTTTCCGCGTGCTACATCCTTTCGATTGATGACGATCTCGTCAACGAAGGCGGCATCTTCGACGGGCTCGTTCGCGAAGCACGCATCTTCAAAGGCGGCTCCGGTTCGGGTGCCAACTTCTCGAAGATTCGCGGCGAAGGCGAAAAGCTTACCGGCGGCGGTACGTCGAGCGGGTTGATGTCGTTCCTGAAAGTCTTCGATCGCGCCGCAGGCGCAATTAAATCGGGCGGCACGACGCGCCGCGCCGCCAAGATGGTCGTGCTCAATGCCGACCATCCCGACATCGAAAAGTTTGTCAACTGGAAGGTCACCGAAGAGCGCAAAGTCGCCGATCTCGTGATCGGCTCGCGCATTCTACAAGAGCAACTCAACGCGATCATGTCGGCTGCGCACGATACCCGCGTGCCGGAGGCGTCGCGTCTGGACGTCGCGTTCAATTCGCATTTGCGCGATGCACTGCGTAAAGCGCTCAACACCGGCGTACCGAGCGGTGCGACGCAACAAGCGCTCGACTATGCGCGTCAGGGCTACAAGAGCCTCGAGATCGAACAGTACGATACGGGTTGGGATTCAGAAGCGTACAACACGGTCTCGGGTCAAAACTCGAACAACTCCGTGCGTCTTACCAACGCGTTCTTCAAGACACTTGACGCGAATGGCGATTGGGAATTGACATCGCGTACCAAAGGCACCACCGTCAAAACGATCAAGGCGGCGGATCTGTGGGAACAGATTGCTGTTGCTGCGTGGCAATGCGCGGATCCAGGTTTGCAGTATCACGACACGATTCAAGAATGGCACACGTGCAGCAACGATGCGCCCATCAATGCAACTAATCCGTGTAGCGAGTACTGCTTCATAGATGATACCGCGTGCAATCTCGCTAGCATGAATTTGGTCAAATTCGAGGACGCTCGCGGTGGGTTTGACGCTCAACGCTTCGCAGATTCATCGCGTTTTTGGACGACAACGCTCGAAATCTCGGTGACGATGGGGCAGATGCCGTCAAAGACGATCGCCGAGAAAAATCACGGCTATCGTACGCTCGGGCTCGGGTACGCGAACCTCGGCACGCTGCTCATGCGTATGGGCCTGCCGTACGATTCCGATGAAGCCTACGGCTGGTGTGCGGCGATCAATGCGCTGATGACCGGCGCGGCGTACCGCACCTCGGCCGAAATGGCGCAACAGCTCGGGCCGTTCGCGCGCTTTGAAGCAAACCGCGAGCCGATGCTGCGCGTGATTCGCAACCATCGCCGCGCCGCGTACGATGCGCCACGCCACGAATACGAAGGTCTGAGCGTTACGCCCGTAACGCACACGCCGTCCCTCTTCACCCAAGAGACGTGGGCGCTCGCACGCAAGATGTGGGACGATGCGCTCTCGATCGGTGAGGTCGCGGGCTACCGCAACGCGCAAACTGTCGTGATCGCACCGACCGGCACGATCGGTCTCGTGATGGATTGCGACACGACCGGCATCGAGCCCGACTTTGCGCTCGTGAAGTTCAAGAAGCTGGCCGGCGGCGGCTACTTCAAGATCGTCAATCAGTCGGTCGAAGCAGCGCTGCAACGTCTGGGCTATTCGCAAGAGCAGATCGACGCGATCGAGACCTACGCCAAAGGTACCGGCACGCTCTTCGAAGCGCCGCATATCAATCGCGCGACACTGCGCGCCAAGGGCTTCGACGACGATGCAATCACGCGCATCGAGGAATCGCTCGTCGGCGCGTTCGAGCTGCCGTTTGTCTTCAACAAGTTCGTGCTCGGCGAAGAGTTCTGCAAAGACAAGCTCGGTTTCACCGAGGCGCAACTCAACGACTGGAGCTGGTCGTTGCTGCGCGACGGTCTCGGCTTTACCACGCAGCAGATCGAAGAGGCTTCGGCGCACATCTGCGGGCGCATGACGCTCGAAGGCGCGCCGTACCTCAAAGACGAGCATCTGCCGGTCTTCGACTGCGCGACACCGTGCGGTAAGTACGGCACACGCTTCATCCGACCGATCGCGCACATCGAGATGATGGCAGCCGCGCAGCCGTTCGTGTCGGGCGCGATCTCGAAAACGATCAACCTCCCGCAGACCGCATCGATCGGCGACGTGAAGGAAGCGTACCGCTACAGCTGGGAGCGCATGATCAAGGCCGTCGCGCTCTATCGTGACGGTTCGAAGCTCTCGCAGCCGCTCGCCGGAAGTTACGACCTCGGCGGCGATGCCTCAATCGACGAAGAAGTTCCGGCGCCGGCACCGTTCCAGCAACCGCTGCAAGTTGCCGAGAAGATCGTCTACCGCTATATTGCCAAGCGTCGCCGGATGCCCGAACGCCGCAGCGGCTACACGCAAAAGGCCGTTATCGGCGGGCACAAAGTCTACTTGCGCACCGGCGAGTACGACAACGGGCAGCTCGGTGAGATCTTCATCGACATGCATAAGGAAGGCGCCGCGTTCCGCTCGCTGATGAACAACTTCGCGATCGCCGTGAGCCTTGGCTTGCAACACGGCGTGCCGCTCGAAGAGTACGTAGAGGCATTTACCTTCACGCGCTTCGAGCCCAACGGTCCGGTGGTCGGCCATCAGAACATCAAGATGGCGACCTCGCTGCTCGACTACATCTTCCGCGAGTTGGCGGTGAGCTATCTCGGCCGCTACGATCTCGCGCACGTGCAACCTTCGATGGAGATGGATGCGATGGGCGTGGAATCCGAGGAAGAGTACATCGCCGAGGAGGCGGGTCCGACAAGCGTGCGTCCGACCGGCGTAGCGGAGCAATTCCATCCGGTCTCAACGCATCTGCGTCCCGGCAAAGACGAAGGCGATCACGGCGGCGGTGGTGGCATGAGCGTGCCGGCGATGCACGATACGCCGCAAGCCTCTGCCGCACGCAGCAACCGCAACCGCAATCATGTCGAAAGTCGAAGCCGTCAACGCATCAAAGGCGAAGGGCTACACCGGCAACGCCTGCGGTGAATGCGGACAACTCACGATGGTCCGCAACGGCGCCTGCGAAAAGTGCGACAACTGCGGCGCTACGAGCGGGATGTAGTTAGAAATATCCGC
>CAVSBV010000006.1:0-77909 GCA_963726285.1 Vulcanimicrobiota bacterium
TCGATCGCGCCCTCGTCGAGCGCTGCCGGGAGCTTGCTGCTACCATTGCCGCACCCGTCAATGATTTCATCGCCGCCCATTCGACGGTCGCCGTCGAACGCTCGGTCTTGCGTTTGCTCGGCGTCGACGGCGTCGGGCCCGACGAGATTCCCGTTCCGAACATGATCGTCGATGCGCTCGGCGCGGACGAACGGGCGTGCGGCGTCGCGCTTGCATTTGGTAAGGCGCTTGCCGAGACCGGACTCGAGTCCGCGCGCTCTCGGCGACGAAATCGCCGCCGGCCGTTTGTCGCTCGCGCAATTTGCGTCGACGCCGCGCGACGCGGCGCGCGGCGCGCTGCGTCCGTTCGTTGAGGCGGCGCTCGCGCGCGTGCGCGCCAACCGCGCGGAACGTGACACGCGCCTGGCCGAGCTGCCGCAGCTGCCGCCGCCGCTGCTCTACGTGATCGTTGCGAGCGGCAACATCTACGAAGATCGCACCGCCGCCGTCGCCGCAGCGGAAGCCGGCGCGCAAATCATCGCGGTCATTCGTTCCACCGGACAGTCGCTGCTCGATTTCGTCCCGTTCGGGCCGACGACCGAAGGTTTCGGCGGCACCTACGCGACGCAAGAAAATTTCCACATCATGCGCGAGGCGCTCGACGAAGTTTCCGAACGCCTGGGTCGCTACGTCATGCTCACCAACTACGCGAGCGGCCTGTGCATGCCCGAGATCGCGACGATGGCGGCGCTCGAGCGGCTCGATATGCTGCTCAACGATTCGATGTACGGCATTCTGTTTCGCGACATCAACATGAAGCGCACGTTCATCGACCAGCACTTCAGCCGCATGCTCAACGCCTACTCCGGGATCATCATCAATACCGGCGAGGACAACTACTTGACGACCGCCGATGCCGTCGAACAAGCACCGGCCGTGCTCGCGTCGCAGTTCATCAACGAAGAGTTCGCGCATCGCGCCGGCATGCCCGACCGGCAAATCGGCCTCGGTGATGCCTACGAAATCGATCCCGAACTCGAAGACGGGTTTCTGTACCAGGTTGCGCAGGCGCAGCTTGCGCGCCAAGTCTTCCCGCATGCTCCGCTCAAGTACATGCCGCCGACCAAACACATGACCGGCGACATCTTCAAGGGACATCTCATCGATGCGATGTTCAATCTCACCTCGGTGATGACGCATCAGACGATTCACTTGTGCGGCATGCTTACCGAAGCGATTCACACGCCGTTCCTCGGCGATCGTGCGCTCTCGATCGACAACGCAAAATACGTCATGAACACGGCGCGTCATTTCGGCGACGAGATCGCGTTCAAGCCGAACGGCATCGTGGAGCGTCGCGCGCAATCGGTTCTCGCCGACTGCACCGCGCTGCTCGAGCGCGTCGCGGACCTCGGCCTCATGCACGCAATCGAAGCAGCCGTCTTTGCCGACGTCTCACGGCCGCCCGACGGCGGGCGTGGCTTCGATGGGGTGTTTGCGCGCGCGACCGATTACTGGAATCCGTTTGAGGATGCACTGCAGGCTATGCGGCTCGTTAAGCCCTACGGCGATACGATGAACGACGGCAAGGTGCAGCTGTCGTTCACGCTTCCGATCGAGTGGAGCGAAGCGGCCGACGAAGCCGCGCGCCAACTCGTCGCCAAAATGGGGTTCACCGATGTGCAGGTGGTCGACGGCCGATCGATCGCGCGCGGCTTCTCGAGCTTTATCGTCTACGCGAGCACGCCGCAGACGATCGACGTCGACGCGATCAAGGCGCCTTCGGCAAAGTTGCAGGCGATGTCGATGGACGAGATCGACGCCTACGTGCGCGACCACATCGGTCGCAAGATTCGTATCGCCGGCGCGTGCATCGGAACCGATGCGCACACGGTCGGGATCGATGCGATCTTGAACATGAAGGGCTACAAAGGCGACTACGGACTCGAGCGCTACCACATGTTCGAAACATTCAACCTCGGCAGCCAAGTCGCAGTCGAAGACTTCGTGCGCTTTGCCAAGGAACACGCCGTCGATGCGCTCTTGGCCTCGCAAGTCGTAACCCAGAAGGGCAGCGACATTAAGAATTTTACGACGCTCGTGGAGTTGCTCGAGGCCGAAGGGCTGCGCGACCGTGTGGTCCTTATATGCGGCGGTCCGCGGGTCACGAATCTTCTGGCGAGCGAGCTTGGCTACGACGCGGGATTCGGTCGTGGGACCGTTCCCAGCGAGGTCGCGGCATTTGTTGCGACGAGCATGGTTCGTACGGGACGGTAGCCAATACGACCGAGGCAGTGTTCAGCGACCTTCTCGGCTGGTTTACGGGTAAGGATGCCAACCGCCGCAAGTATCCCCGAAAGCGGAAACCGTATCGGGCGACGGTCTCTGTAGACGCCGGCCTCACGCAGAAACCGGCAATCGGCTTAGATATAAGCGGAGGCGGTTTGTGCGTGCTTACGCAAGAACCAGTCGGCCGCGACGAATTCGAAATACGTGCGACGATTGAGACGCGCGTGATTCGCATGCGCGCCAAAGCCGTGTGGCAAGACACGGTCTCGCACCAAGGTAAATCGGTGTGGCGCTACGGCATGCGCTTTACCGGCATCTCCGCCGACGATTGGGACGCGGTCATCCGCTACACGACCGACAAGCCGGTGGCTGAGGCGAGCAAGGCGCAAGAAGAGCTCGTTACCGTCCGCATGACGCCCGACGATGCGAACCGCCTGCTTCCGCTTGCACTCCAGGAACGTTTACTCGGGATGCTGGTCGAACGGCGGCGCCTTGCACCGTTGCAAGAAAACGTGACGCCGCTCGTGCAATATTTCTATTCGGGCGTCGTACGCCACAACAACGCGCTCGTGCACCGGCTGACGATCCAATCGAAAGTCGTGGGCCCGGAGGGCGCCGAGATCTACGAGACGCGGTTCGTCTTCGACGACCAGGGAACTGCAATTCAAGTTCTCAACTAGGGCTGCGTGAAGAAGACCGCCCTCATCACCGGAATCACGGGCCAAGACGGGTCCTATCTCGCCGAGCTACTCCTCGAGAAGGGGTATCGCGTCGTCGGGATGACGCGCCGCACCTCGACCGACGTGCACGAGCGTATTGCCCACCTGGTCGACAATATCGAATTCGTCTCGGGAGATCTGCTCGACCAATCTTCGATGACCTCGATCGTGCGCGACGTAAAGCCCGACGAAGTGTATAATCTCGCGGCGCAATCATTCGTGCCGACCTCGTGGCAACAGCCAGTCCTCACCGGCGAGTTCACGGCGCTCGGTGTCACGCGCGTGCTCGAAGCGATACGCGCGACCAATCCCTCGATCCGCTTCTATCAAGCGTCGAGCTCCGAGATGTTCGGGAAGGTCGTCGAGACGCCGCAGCGCGAGAGCACGCCGTTCTATCCGCGCAGCCCCTACGGCGTCGCAAAAGTGTACGGCCATTGGATCACCGTGAATTATCGCGAGTCCTATAACATGTATGCGGTGAGCGGTATACTTTTCAACCACGAGTCTCCAGCGTCGAGGCAAGGAATTCGTCACGCGCAAGATCAGCGACGGCGTCGCGCGCATCAAGCTCGGCTTGGCGAAAGAACTGCGCCTCGGCAATCTCGATTCGCAGCGTGATTGGGGCTTTGCCGGCGACTACGTTCGCGCGATGTGGCTCATGCTGCAACAAGACGTCGCCGATGACTTCGTCATCGCAACCGGGCGCACGCACAGCGTCCGTGATTTTGTGCGCATCGCTTTTGAATCGGCCGGGCTTGGATCGTATGAACCGTATGTCGTTCTCGACGAGCGCTTCGTGCGCCCGGCCGAAGTCGATCTCTTGATCGGCGATCCCTCGAAGGCCAAGCGCGTGTTGGGTTGGGAACCGCAGGTGACTTTTGAGCAGCTCGTCGAGATGATGGTGCGCGCCGATCTCGATCGTCTCTCCGCGCTCGCGCGTCGCTAAAAGATGCGCGCGCTCGTTACCGGCGCAACCGGGTTCGTCGGCCGGTACCTGATCGCCGCGCTGCAGGAGAGCGGATACGAAACGTTCGCGTGCGGCGGTCCAAACGATACCGAGGCGTTGCCGATCGACCTTCTCGATCTTGCGTCGCTGCGCGCGGCACTTGAGTTGGGCCGGCCGCAGATCGTCTTTCACCTGGCTGCATCGACGTTCGTTCCCGACTCGATTGCGTCGCCGATGGCAACCTACATGACCAATGTGCGCGGCACCGCCAATCTCGCGCAGGCCGTACGCGAATACAAGAACGAGACGCGGAGCGAACGTACGCCTGCTCTTTACGAGTTCGGCCGAAGTCTACGGCTTGCAACCGCCGGAGTCGTATCCGTTGCGCGAATCCGTCGCTCCCTCGCCGGCCAATCCGTATGCGGCCAGCAAAGCGGCGGCGGAGATGCTCTTGCTCGGCGAAGCGCGCAGCTTCGGGCTCGATGTCGTGATCGCGCGCGCCTTCAATCATATCGGGCCGGGACAAAGCGATCGTTTCGTCATCGCAAACTTCGCCAAACAGTTGGCGAAGATCGCGGCCGGCGCTCCGCCGCAACTCTACGTCGGCAACCTCGATGCGAAGCGCGATTTTCTTGACGTGCGCGATGTCGTGCGCGCCTACGTCGCGCTCGCTCGCGACGGAGCGAGCGGCGAGATTTACAACGTCTGCAGCGGCAGCGCGCGCTCGATCCGCGACGCGTTGCGCGAGCTGATCATCGAAGCGCACGTACCCGTCGAGGTGCGCGACGATCCGTCGCGCCAGCGCCCCTCGGATGTGCCGCTTTCACTCGGGGACCCGGCCAAGTTACGCGCGGCGACGGGATGGACGCCCGCGCTTGCGTTCACGGCATCGATACGGGATATCTACCGCGCCGCCGCCAACAGCTAGAGACGCATGGAACCGATGGAAGACTCGAACGACGACGATCTGCAAGCGCTCGTCTTCAAGAATCGTGGATTGCTGCTCGCGATTCCCGCGGTGTTGCTTGCCGCGTTCGGTAAGCCGAGTGCGACGAGCGTCGCGCTCGGGCTTCCGATAGCAATCGCGGGCGAGCTGATACGTTGCTGGGCCGTCGGCTACTCCGGCGTTACGACGCGCGGCGACCATGTCGAGGCGCCGCATTTGGTGACCGCGGGTCCGTACGCGTACGTGCGCAATCCGCTCTATGTCGGCAACTTCATCACGGCACTTGGATTTGCGGTGGCGTTCACGGGCAAGAACGGCCTCGGCGCAAAAGTTGGACTGATCGGCGGATCGCTTGCGGCGATGGCCGCGGTCTACGCCACGATCGTTCCGCACGAGGAAGCGTTCCTTCGTTCTGAATTTGGTGAAGCGTTCGATCGATATTGCGACCGCGTCCCGCCGGTGATCCCGCGTTCAGAGCCCGCCGCAGGCGGCGAAGGCACGTGGAATCCCGGCGTGATACGCGAGGCCGAAAGTCGCACGTTCGCGACGTTTGGTGCGATGCTCGGCGTGCTCGTTCTGCGGACGCTGCGAGCGTAACGGCGTGTCGTGTCCTCGCGCCCGCGGCTAACTGTTGCGCTGATTCTTTCCGCTGGAGTAGCGGCGCTCGAATTCTGGGGCGGGGCGGCCTCGCACAGTCTCGCACTTACGACCGACGCGGTGCACGTGTGCATCGACGTCCTGGCGCTTGTCATAGCGTTGCTCGCAGCAATCGGCGCAACGCGCGGTGCAAATCGGCGTAAGACGTTTGGCTACGGACGCCTCGAGGTGCTGGGTGCGTTGCTCAACGGAGCGATTCTCTTAGGTGCAACGGCGGTGATCGTATATCAAGCGATCCTACGTTTCCGCACGCCGGTTGAACCGCACGGCATCACGATGACGGTTGTCGCTGCGATCGGCTTAGTGGTCAACCTCGCTATTGGTTTCGGACTCGCACGCCATCAGCACGACAATCACAACCTGCGCGCCGTGCTTGCACACGTTGTGGGCGACGCGCTCGGAGCCTTCGCCGTGATTCTCGGCGGCATCGCAATCGCGTTGACCGGCGCTGCTTGGATCGATCCGTTGCTCTCGCTTTTTGTCGCAACCATTATCGTGATCGGCGTCGCCGCCGTGCTGCGCGATGCAAGCGACGTGCTGCTGGAAGCGGCGCCACCGGGCGTTGACTCGGCCGAGATCGAGTCACAGATACGCACGCTCGCCGGGATCGAAGGCGTGCACGATCTCCACGTCTGGACGATCGGCAGCGGCTCGCACGCGCTCTCGGCGCATCTCTTGGTCGATCCGGATAGATTGATGCAGAGCCCGCAGATTCTCGAGCGATTGCGCGCGATGGTGCGCGAGCGTTACGGCATCGGCCACGTGACCGTCCAGCTCGAGTGCGAGCATTGTGACCCGGGCGGCGTCGTCATCTGCCGTCACCGGGAGAAGTAAAGGGCTGCACCCTTCCCGAAATGCCGACGAGTTATGGGTCCCATGGAATCACAAACCGTCGTCCTCTCGCTCGCACGTACGCCGTTCGGCAGATTGAACGGAGCGCTCGCATCGCTCGATGCGACAACGCTCGGAGCTGCGGCTTTAGTCGGAGCGTTGCAGCGCGCCGGAATCGATCCGAGCGATGTCGAGCACGTTACGCTCGGTGAAGTGCTGCAAGCCGGCGTCGGGCAGAATCCGGCGCGACAAGTACTCTTTAAATCAGGCCTTGCGAAGACGGTGACGGCCGAGACGCTCAACAAAGTTTGTGCTTCGGGCATGTTGGCGGTCGCAAGCGCGATGCGCTTGATCAACACGGGCGCGAACCGCGTGATCGCGGCGGGCGGCATGGAGTCGATGTCCAACGCGCCGTATCTCCTCAAGGACGCGCGCAGCGGGTACCGCTTCGGCGATGGAACGTTGATCGACGCGATGATCCAGGATGGATTGTGGGATCAATATTTTCCGATGACGATGGCGACGCAGGGCAGCATCGTTGCAAATGAACTCGGGATGACACGCGCGGAACAAGATCGCTTCGCCTACGAGAGCCATCGCCGCGCGCACGCCGCACATGAAGCCGGCAACTTCGCCGATGAGATCGTACCGGTTCGGGTCGCAACCAAGGCTCGGGGCAAGATCGTGGTCGACGCGCTTCCCAAGCGCGGCTCGGTGCGCGTGCCGAGTACCGTCGGTGCCCTTCGACAAGCTCAGGGTGACACGGGGAATGTTTGGGATCACGAACCTTCGCAGCAGTTCACACTCGACTACGCGAGCTGGGCGCCGTTCGTCACCGGAGATGTGCCCTTTACGCTCGTCGATCGCGACGAAGCGGTGCGCGGTGACGCAAGCGTCGAGGCGATGGCCAAACTCAAACCGCTCGAGAAAGACGGTACCGTGACCGCCGCCAATGCGCCGGGCGTGAACGACGGTGCCGCAGCGTTGATTCTCGCGGACGCGGGGTATGCTCGCGAGCACGGCATCACGCCGCTCGCCACGGTGATCGACCACGCAACCGTTGGTTGGGACTCGCCCTACATTTGTTTGACGCCGGCGATGGCCGCGCAAAAACTGCTCGACCGCACCGGGCTCTCCACGCAAAGACATCGCGGTTTGGGAGATCAACGAGGCCTTCGCGAACGTCGCGATCACCTCGGCACGCAATCTCGGCATCGGTGAAGAGCGCGTGAATCTTTTCGGCGGCGCAATTGCGATGGGTCACCCGATCGGCGCATCGGGCGCGCGCATCGTCGGCACACTGATCAATCAATTGCGTCGTCGCGGGGGTGGTTACGGTATCGCCTCGATTTGCTCGGGCGGTGGCCAGGGCGACGCGATACTCGTCAAGGTCGGCTAGAGCGGCTGCCAGTGAGATGATCGACTCATCGGCACGCGCGCAGTTCGACCTCACCGACGAACAGCGGCAAATCGCTGCGCTCACGGCAGAGATTGCGGCGCGCGAGGTCGCGCCGAACATCGCGCGTTGGGATCGCGAGCACGTGTTTCCGCGCGAACTCTTCACCACGCTCAACAACGCGGGCATCATGGGCATCGTCGTGCCCGAGGCCTACGGCGGCGTGGACGCGGGCTACGTCGCATACGCGCTCGCCGTGGAAGAGCTTGCACGCGTCGACGCGGGGAGCGCGGTGACGCTCTCGGTGCACTCGATGATCGCCTCGGCGATCGCGCGGTTGGGCAGTGACGCGCAAAAGAAGCAGTGGCTTCCAAAGCTTGCGGCGGGCGATACGATCGCTGCATTTGCGCTAACCGAACCGGATGCCGGCTCGGATGCGGCCGCGATTCGCGCGACCGCGAAAAAAGATGGCGACGTCTATGTGCTCAACGGGCGCAAGCAGTGGTGCACGAACGGCAGCGTTGCGGGCGTTACGATGGGCATGTTTCGCACGGCGGGCGGCGGCGCGCGCGGTGTGAGCGCGTTCCTCATCGACAATACGACGCCGGGTATCACGGTTGAGAGACTCACCGAAAAGCTCGGCATCCGCACCAGCAACACGTGCGATCTCGCCTTCGATGACGTGCGCGTGCCGGTAAGCGCACTGCTGGGCGGTGAAGGCGAAGGCTTCGGCTCCGCGATGAACGCGCTCGCCTGCGGCCGCATCGGCATTGCGGCACAGGCAGCCGGCATCGTTGCCGGATGTCTGGATGCATCGGTGCTTTTCGCAAAGGATCGCGTTGCGTTCGGACGCGCGATCGGCGCATTCGAAGGGGTTTCGTTCAAGATCGCGCAGATGGCGATGGACCTCGACGCATCACGCTTGCTCGTCTACCGCGCCGCCGCGCTGGCCGATGCCGGTCGTTCTTTCGTAATCGAAGCGAGCAAAGCCAAACTCTTCGCATCGACGGCGGCGCGCAAGCACGCTGCGGAAGCGATTCAGATTCACGGTGGCTACGGCTACACGACGGAGTTTCCGGTGGAACGCTTCTACCGTGATGCCAAGATCACCGAAATCTACGAAGGCACCTCGGAGATCCAGCACATCATCATCGCACGATCGCTACTTGGAAAGTTAGACTAAGCATGAATCTCATGGAGTATCAGGGGAAAGAGCTGTTCCGTCGCAGCGGTATCCCGGTGCCCAAATCGCAGCATTGCAACACGCCCGACGAAGTCGCGGCGTTCATCGAGAAGAACCCCGGCAAGTGGGTTATCAAAGCGCAAGTGCTGATGGGTGGGCGCGGCAAGGCGGGCAAGATCAAGTTCGCGTCGACGCCCGAAGAAGGCCGCAAGGCCGCGACCGAAATCATGGCGACGCCGATGCCGCCGAACCGTCAGAATCCAAATGGCGAGGCGATCAACTCCGTGCTGGTCGAAGAGACCCTCGACGTCGCACTCGAATCGTACTGCGCGATTTCGGTCGATCGCACGACGAAGAAACCGGCGATCATCGTGACGCGCTTCGGCGGCATGGACGTCGAGGAAGTGCACGACAAACATCCCGAATCATTCCACACGTTTTACGTCGACACGGCGATTGGGTATTCGCCGTTCATCGGCCGCGAACTCGCGTTCAAATCCGATCTGGATGCCGGCTATCGCAAGGCGTTCCCGGCGATCGTCGGCGGAATGTACAATCTCTTTTTCACGTACGGCGCAAAGCTCGTCGAGATCAACCCGTTAATCCTCACCAAGGACGGTCGCGTCATCGCCGCCGACGCAAAAGTCGAGCTCGATGACGATGCGCTCTTCCGCCATCCCGAATTCAAAGAGTGGCAGAAGACCCTGCCGCTCGACGAGGACGAATCGCTCGCGGCGCAAGCGGGTCTGGGTATCCGCAACTTCCGCACGTTCCCGGGCACCGTCGGCACGATGGCCAACGGCGCCGGTCTCGCGATGGCGACGATGGACGCAGTTAAGAACGCCGGCGGCGAGATCGCGAACTTCCTCGACGTGGGCGGTGGCGCGAACGCGGAGCGCGTGCGCAACTGCTACGAGCTCGTGGTCAATCACACCGGCGCGAAGGTATTCTTCATCAACATCTTCGGAGGCATCACGCGTGGTGACGAAGTGGCCAAGGGCATCGTCGAAGCGTTGAACACGACGACGTCGCGTAAGATCCCGCTCGTGATCCGCTTGACCGGTACGAATGAAGAAGAAGGTCGCCGCATACTCAAAGAGGCCGGCATGACGCCGGTTGAAACCATGGATGAAGGCGCGCAACGCGCAGTGGAGCTAGCACGATGAGTATCTATTTGGATAAGAACAGCAAGGTTTTCGTGCAGGGCATCACCGGCGCGGAAGGCTCGTATCACACGGGACGCATGCTGGCCTACGGCACGAAGGTCGTCGGCGGCGTGACGCCCGGCAAAGGTGGCCAGAAGACCGAACACGGGCTGCCGGTTTTTAATACGGTTGAGGAATGCGTCGATGCGACCGGCGCAACGCATCAATGTATCTTCGTGCCGCCCGCCGGCGCCGCGGATGCGCTCTTTGAAGCGTACGAAGCCGGCGTCCGGTTCTCGGTCTGCATCACCGAGGGCGTGCCGGTGCACGACATGTTGCGCGTCGCGGGCACGACGCCGGGCATGCGCATCATCGGGCCAAACTGCCCCGGCCTCATCTCGCCCGGCAAGTCATCGATCGGCATCATGCCGGGTCACGTCTTCAAGGAGGGCAATGTGGGATTGATCTCGCGGTCGGGCACGTTGACCTACGAAGTTGTCGACGGGCTCACGCGTGCGGGCCTCGGCCAATCCACCTGCGTCGGCATAGGCGGCGATCCGATCATCGGCACCACCTTCGTGGACTGCTTGCGCGAATTCAAGAACGACCCGCAGACGCAAGCCGTCGTCGTATGCGGCGAGATCGGCGGCTCGGACGAAGAAGACGCAGCGGCCTTTATCAAAGAACACCTGGCCGGCATGCCGATCGTGGCCTTTATCGGCGGCCGAAACGCGCCTCCCGGCAAATCGCTCGGGCACGCGGGCGCGATCATCTCCGGCGGCTTCGGCACGCCCGAGAGCAAGATCAAGGCATTTCAGGCCGCCGGCGTTCCGGTGGCCGAGCGTCCGTCACAGATTCCGGCGATGCTTGCGGAGCGGATGGCGACGCTGGTCTAACACTTTTTAACATTAAGAAGTGGAGGGGTCGCCTGGTCCAAGCGGCCCCTTATTTTTTAAGCTTGCTTAAAGGATGCGACCTTAGTCGAGAGAATTCGAGCCACACGTCAATTTGAGACTTGTTTGAGGCCGCTTCCGCGGAGCTTGAATGGGTCGCTTGTTGGCGGTCTCGCGTATGCGAGATGGACATGTCACTACAACACAATTGAGGGCTATCAATGACAAGCAAACGGACCATCCGTCAGGTGGCCGTGGCGCTGGCACTCGCAGTCGCATTCCTGCTCCAGGGAACATGGGCACTGGCAGGTACGACTGGTGGTATCGGCGGTTACGTCACAGACGATCAAGGCAAAGCGGTTGCCGGAGCGAGCGTAAAAGTTCTCTCCGCGTCGCAAGCTGCGAGCGGCACCACTGACGCTTCGGGACATTTCACGTTCCTCGCTCTCGCACCGGATACATATACGGTGTCGATCGTAAAGGACGGATTTGCACCCCTCTCCGAGTCGGGTATCACGATTTTCGCTGATAACCAACTCGCACTCACCTTCCAGTTGCAACGGCAACTGAAAACCATCGCCAACGTGACATCTACCGCTGCAGGCTCACTCGTTAAGACGGGTGTCGGCAGCGATATTTATAACGTCAACTCGGCAACGATCCAAGCGGCGAGCTCGCTTGGCGGCGGTGCAAACTTGAACTCGGCGTACTCGGCAATCGCCGCAGTACCCGGCGTTAACGTAACCATGGGTGGAATGGGTTGGAACCAGAACGTTTACGTTCGCGGTTCGCAGTCATTCTTCACCGGCTACGAGTACGACGGCGTTCCGGTCAACCGCGCGTTTGACAACTACAACGCTTCAACCGAGTCGAACCTCGGTCTGCAAGAGTTGCAAGTGTACACCGGCGGCGGCCCTGCCTCGAACTCGAGCTCGGGCACCTCGGGCTTCATTAACCAAGTTATCAAGACCGGCACGTATCCGGGCTATGCCAACTTCGGTGGTGGCATCGCGAGCTCGAGCGTTCTACCATCAAGCCAAGGTTGAAGCCGGCGGCGCAACGCCCGACCGTAATTTCAGCTACTACGTCGGTTTGAGCGGTTACAATCAAGCATTCCGCTTCCTCGACAACAGCAACGGCGCGGGCTTCATGGGCCCGGGCGGCATCTACTCCGACTACTCGCTCCATCAACGCGGGTCTCGCCGATTCGCAACCGCTGAAGGTGCGTGGTCGCAGTGCAGCACCGCCGACGGCTCAACGCCGGCAAGCGTCGTACGCTGCGGGCGTAGTGCCGGCGGGAACGCCGTTGCTGTCTCTCGTCGTACACCGGCTTGGCTCGGCACTTACGAGTTCGATCGCGGACCGCGAAAACGTGGTGAACTTCCACTTCGGAATCCCGCGTAAAGACGGTCAACGCGACGACCTCCAGTTACTCTGGAGCGGCTCGTTGCTCAAGACGTGGTTCTACGGCGACGTGCAGCCGATCTCAACGGCTACAACGGCTACATGCTGGCATCGCTCGGCTCCCCGTATTCGGGACCGACGGCCGCCAACCAGAGCTGTAATGTCTATACGAGCCCGAACAATTGTCCCGGCTACGTGGAAGGCTACGTCGTCGCGGCTCCGTTCGGAACGCCGGCGTCGCAGTTGACGCCGTCGTTCTACTACTACCCTGACTCGCCCACCGATCGCGCGCAGTATGGCGCAACTGCCGGAAGATCAGCAGGACGCGATCTACAACGATCAGGGCATCGTCAAGGTGCAGTACACGCACGCAATCGGCGATCGCGCGTACGCCCGTTTGATGGGCTACACGTTCTTCTCCGATTGGAACCAAACTGGACCGTACTCGACGCTCGCAGGCGTACGTCATACGGCTACCCGGGCGAAGCGCTGGCGCAGAACTACTTGCTGATCACGCACACCAGCGGCGGCGAGTTCCAGTTCAGCGATCAGATCAACGACAAGAACCTTCTCCAGTTCACGGTGAACCAGACGTACGCCAACGTGTTGCGTGATAACAACACAACGGCTTCGTCGGCATACGAACCAAGGCAGCAGGTCCGTATCGGCATCGTCTCGGGCAACAGCCAAGGCAATTTCACTTGCTGGACCGAAGCCTGGGCAAACGGTAACAACCGGCGGCCAGACATTCGGACCGGACTCGCCGGTGCCGTGCTACGAGGTCAACCAGGGCAACGCGACGACGATCGCAAACGGCGGCACGCCGCCTGCGCCTGGTCCCAATGCAGCTAGCGGCGGGCGCACAGGACGAGTATCTGTGGAGCGGCCCGGAGACGGCTTCGTACAACACGGTGAACCCGAACTTCACCAACATCTCGCTGAGCGATCAGTGGCGCCCGAGCGATCGTTGGCTCGTCAACGCCGCACTTCGTTACGAGAGCTATACCTACGACATGGCTCACACCGGCACCGAAGCGGAGCAGTTCTACGCGTCAGATCGCTGCAAACAACTTCTGCTACGCCACGCCTGGAGCAACGCTGGCCGGTGTTGCACAAACGCCGGGCACGTACACGCTCCCGTTGCAGCCAGGGCAATCCCGCCGGCTATCACCGATCGAGATCCCTGAGACACAGGACTGCAACGCGTACATCGGCGGACAAACCGGTGCGACAGCGACTGGCTTCGTGCACCCGAACGGCACGACGCAAGACGGCATTGCGGCGCCGAGCTTCTCAGCGTTCTCGCCGCCCTCGTACAACCTCCACTACTGGTCAGCGCGCTACTCGGCGACGTACACCGAATCGCCCGACACGGTCTGGCGCTTCTCGGGTGGCCGCTTCATCGAGCCGCCGATCTCGGCTTCGGTTCAATACACGAACGAGTCGGGAAACAACACTGCTCAGTGGGCGAACTTCATGGGTCTCGGGTTCTTCAGCCCGTTCCACAACACGCCGTCGCAAACGTCGGCGCAATATGACGTCTCACTCGAGCGGCATATCCGTGGAACGGACATGAGCTTCAAGATCACGCCGTTCTACAACCTCACCAACGGCTATCAAGAGCAGTCCTTCATCGGACCTGGGTACGTTACGCAGGTTCCGGTCGGTCAGTTCAAGAGCTACGGTGTGGAAGGCGCGTTCACGAAGGGTGACTTCTCGAAGAACGGTCTCTCGGGAACGCTCGCTGCTGACGTACACCAACGCCAAGGTCCAGTTCCAATCGGGACTGGTAAACAACCTCGGCGCGAACCAGATCGGTTACTATAACACCGCAATCGGCAACTACAATGCGCTCGCGAAGGGCGGAAGCCAGAACTATCCGTGCTTCAATGGAACAACTGGTGTCGGTGCGGTTGGCGTAGCGCAGCCTGTACGGGAACGGCAATATCGCCAACCCGTACTTCAGTGCGCCGGCGCAAGGCATGCTCGATCCCAACGGTTGGTACGCACCGCCGTCCGATGTCGCGCTTCCGGGCGTGAACACGGCTCTGGGTCTGTACGACTCGCCGTGGGTCAGCTCGCTGATCCTCAACTATCGTCACGATAGATGGGCGATCACCCCGACGATCCAACTTGCAGAAGGTACCTCGTACGGTTCGCCGTTCACGGTGCAGGGCGTGGATCCGCGCCTGTGCACCGCGATCGACCCGAACCAAGCGGGCAACCAGTGCAACTACACGTCACTGATCGGGCAAGGTGCCACGCCGACGGGCCTGCTCTATCATCCCGAACCCGCAGACCGGTTCGTTCGATACCATCGGACAATACCGGAACCCGTTCATCATGGTTGGTAACCTCGCGCTCAGCTACGACATCACACCGAAAATCACGATGAACGTAACGGTCGCGAACCTGTTCCACACGTGCTTCGGCGGCTCGAAAGAGCCGTGGACTTCGGCCTATCCGGCCAGCTCCAACGTTTGCGGCTACACCGCAAATCGCGTTCTACGTGTCGAACTACCAACTCGGACCGGGCTACCTGACGCCGGGACAACCCTCCACGTACAGTGCGGCTGCCAATGGCACGTCAGCTCTACCCGTGGCAGCACCAACCGTACGCACCGAGCAATGGCTCCAACGCGGGCGTAATCCCGCCGCCGCTCAACATCTACGTGACGTTCAACGTCAAGCTCTAGTCGCAAGACTCGAGTCGTGGGTACAAAAGGCCTCCGCGCAAGCGGGGGCCTTCGTATTTCGCGCGAAAGCGCTGCCGTCGTGCAGTACGGATATCAATGCGAAGATTGCGAGGTGGCGATCTTTCCGACGACGACGCGCGCCGAACTTGCCTGGCTGCGCGATCGCGTGCATGTGGTGCGCGAGGTCGCGAAGCACTCCGGCGGCGGCCTCGATTCGTGGATGATGGAGGGCCTGGAGTTCCTCAATGAACACACCGGCCACTCGATCGTGCTCGTCTCCCGCAGAAATTAAAAAAGACCGCATCGCTGCGGCCTCTTTGTCACCCTGAGCTTGTCGAAGGGTTGTCGAACGATTACTCGGGGATACGGAGGTGTTCGCCGGGGAGGATCGTCGATATCTGCAGATGATTCGTCGCGCTGATGCGATCGATCGTTTCTTGCACGTCGCCACTCGAATTGGTGTGCGATGCAGCGATCGACCACAGCGTATCGCCGGGCTGCACGGTGACAACCGCGTAGCGCTGCGCCGTTGCGGCGTACAGGTGCATGCTCGAGAGCACGGGCACCGTCACCATCAGACTGAGTGCTGCCAGCGTGATCGCCGGCATGAGCGTGAACCGTTTCCGCATGACCACTCTCTTTCCAGCCCCTTCCATATCTTGTGGCGAACGACCGTTCGACTACCAACGTGCCTACATCTAGGGCCAAACAGCTGTTCGTCCCCTAGATTTTACCACACCCTGCTGACGAGCTGTCAAGCGCGGTCCGAACATACGTTTGCCTTTTGAGGCATCCTGTGCTACGGTTGTACGGCAAACCCATGCCATACGGGTGGCATTGCGCTGCGAAAACCTCAGGGAGGGAGCCTTGACGACCGACAAACCAGCGACGGAGCGACAGCAGCGGATCCTCGATGTCATCCGCGCCTTTACCGTCGAACGGGGCTATCCGCCCTCGGTACGCGAGATCGGTGAGCGCGTGGGTCTCTCGTCCTCATCGACGATTCACGCCCACCTCAAGGCCTTGGAACGGCGCGGATTGATATCGCGCGATCCGACCAAGCCGCGTGCCTTGCGCTCGGACCTCGGAATGGCGCCGGTACCCGAAAGTATTGTCATGCCGATCGTCGGCAAGGTAGCCGCCGGCATGCCGATCACGGCGCAAGAGCACCTCGAAGGCGAGTTCGTATTGCCCGCATCCTTCGTGCCGCGCATTTCCGACGCGTTCATGCTGCGCGTGCAAGGCGACTCGATGATCGAGGCGGCGATTTTGGACGGCGACTTGATCATGGTGCGGCCGCAGCGCGTGGCGCGCGACGGCGAGATCGTCGTGGCGATGGTCGACGGCGAGGCGACGGTGAAGCGCTACTTCCGCGAAGACGGGCGTATCCGTTTACAGCCGGAGAATCGCGCCATGGCGCCAATCTACGCGAGCGATGTCGAGATCATCGGTCGCGTCGAAGCTGTCGTTCGTCGCATCTAGCTCCCTTCCTCGTCGCCACGCGCGAAGCGCTCCCCTGGAGTTTCGTCGGGCTGCTGGTTGCGGCGCTCGCGATCCTTCCCTTCGTCCACGTGCCCGGACCGCTCTTGGGTCCATCGCTTGGCTTGCGGGTGTCGGGTGCGCTGTTGCCCGCCTTCGGTATCATGGGTCTTGTGCTTGCGCCGACGCTTGCGTGGTTCTACGCGCGTCACGCGCAGATCGATCCGATTGCCACGATTGTCGGCTCGACGCTCGCCTATCTGATCGCGCTGCCGCCGATTACCGGTACGGCGCTCGAATATTTGCGCACCATCGGACCAAGCGGACTCTTCATCGCGCTCGGTGCCTGCGGGCTTGTCGCGCTCGGCGCGCGACTCTCGGGCAACGCATGGATCGGTGCGCTGCTTGCAATTCTCATTGCATGCGGGCTGCGCGCCGCACACGTGTCGGTGAGCGATGCGATCACGCGCGTGCTGCGGCCACTCGGCCGGCTCGGCGATACCTACGTTGCCTTGATCGTCATCGTCGGCGTGCAGACGCTGCTGTGGACGATCGGCCTGCACGGTCCGGCGCTCCTGGCCGCGTTTGTCACGCCGGTCTATCTGACGCTGCAAGCGCAAAACACAAGTGCGTACGCAAACCATTTGCCGCTGCCGCACATCGTTGTGGTCTCGCTCTTCCTTTTTATCTTTCCCGGTGGTGCCGGGTCGACGTTGCCGCTCGCGGCACTCCTTGCGCGCTCTCGCGTTGCACGCCTGCGTAACATCGGGCGCGCGACGATCTTGCCGGCGCTGATCAACGCCAACGAGCCGCTGATTTTCGGCGTGCCGGTCGCGCTCAATCCCTTTCTCGTGCCGCCGTTCTTGGTGGCGCCGCTCGTGCTCGCAACGACGACGTATCTTGCCGTTGCACTCGGCTGGGTCGGGCGCGCGATCTACTATGTTCCGTCGTCGATACCGACCTTCATTTCTACCTACATCGCGACGCTCGATCCGCGCGCAATCGGCCTTGTTCTCGTGAATGTGACGGTCGCAACGCTGATCTATCTGCCGTTTGTCCGCGCCTACGAGCGGCATCTCGCGGGCGAACTCGAGGCGGCAGCATGATCGATATCTTATGCGATACCTTCGACATCAATGCACAGGTGCGCGCGGCCGCGAAGCGTGCATATGAACGCACGCACGCGCTGAAGTACCCGGCGCAAGAACGCGTGAAAGCAAACGTATTGCGCGCGTTCTACGACGAGGGAATCGATGAGAGCGACCTCGCCGGCACGACGGGCTACGGCTACGACGATACAGCGCGCGAACGCTATGAATCGTTGCTTTCGCGTGTGCTTGGGGTAGAACGAACGTTGGCTCGACTCTCGATTGTGAGCGGCACGCACGCAATCGTGGCGGCACTCGCTGCGTGTGTACCGCCGGGAGCGCGCTTGATTTCGGCCGCGGGCCGGCCCTACGATACGCTGCGCAATGCGATCTGCGATGCCGATCAGTCGCTTGTCGCGCAAGGCGTGCAGTACGAAGAAATTGCGCTGCGCGACGATGGGAGCGTCGACCTGGATGCAATTGCGGCAGCGGCAGCAGCGCCGAATGCGGCCGTTGTGTTCGTGCAACGCTCGCGCGGCTACGCGCCGCGTCCTTCGCTCGACGTTGCGGCGTGCGGGCGAATCGTTGCGCGGGTAAAGGATGTTGCGCCGCATGTCGCCGTGCTCGTGGACAACTGTTACGGCGAACTGGTCGAGGAGCGCGAACCCACGCCACGTTGGTGCGGATCTGATCATGGGGTCGCTGATCAAGAATCTTGGCGGCGGACTTGCGCCGGCCGGCGGATATGTCGCCGGTCGCAGCGATCTCGTGGAGCGTGTTAGCGCACGGTTATACGCCCCGGGATTGTCCAGCGCGCTCGGGCCGACGCTTGGGTTTGGGCGCGCGTTCGTGCAGGGGCTGTTCGTCGCGCCGATGGTCGTTGCGCAAGCGCTGCGCGGTCTCGATTTTGCCGCTGCACTCTTCGCGGAGTTGGGCTACACAGTTGACCCGCAGCCGGGCTCGGTGCGGACCGATATCGTGCAGGCGATTCGCTTGCGCGAGCCCGCGTTGCTGCTGCGCTTTGCAGCAGGTTTACAAATGGCGATGCCTCTTAATGCGCGCTTCCGCCCGGAACCGGGTCCGGTGCCTGGGTACATCGACCCGGTCGTGATGTCGAGCGGTGCTTTTGTCGGTGGTGCAACGATCGAACTCTCGTGCGACGCACCGCTGCGTGCGCCGTTCGAGGTCTATTTCCAGGGTGGGATCGTCACCGAGCACGCAATGCTTGGCGCGCTGCTTGCCGCGCAAGCTGTGGTTCTGTAAAGATGAAGGCCACCACGGAGCAGCAGAGAAGAAGCCCCTTCGGTGAGTACTCAAGAGGATCGCTCGCACGAGCGCCGGTTCTTTCGCGCAAACGTAGATTTCCCGGTTACAATCATCGTCCCCGGGCACGAGTTAGTGTTGACCGGTGACGCCGTCGATTTGAGCCGCGGTGGCATGCGCATCACTACGACCACCGACCTGCCGGCGGGACAGCCGATCGTTTTGCGCTTCACACTTCCGGCTTCCGATCGCGAGATGCTGGTGCGCGCAAAGATCGCGCTGACGTTCTACGACAATTCTACGAAGCGCTATGCGCACGGCGTCGCGTTTACGCAATACACATCCAGCGATCATGAAAAGATCGCTGCATATGTTGCCGCGAAGCAGCCTACGAAGTAGACTGGCTGTTTCCCGATCCTAGAAAGCCGTAGAAGAAATATTTATTACCGTCGCCGGTCGTAATGACGATGCGCGTGTCTTGGACCTCGGCGGCCGTAATTGACTTACCCACCAAGGTTTCAAGAATGGCCTGCGCTTGCAGGAATTCCGCCTCTCGGAGGGCGTCCGGCTCTACTTCTATGAGCTCCAGGAGCTCGTCGATCCGGTCGTTCATCGTCACCCTATCACTATCGTCCGGAAGGGGCTTTTTGTTAGCGATCCCTTAACGAAAGGGACCCCCGCGACCAGGAGCCGGGCAACCGCACCAGAGAAGGGCTCGCCGCCATGTACCTACTCGAGGTCCTCAGCGGGCCACTCGATGGAAAAAGCTGGACGTTCGAGAGCGAGATTACGATCGGTCGCGACGACTCCGTTGCACAAGCGTGCATCGCCCTCGACCGTTACGTCTCGCGCAAGCACGCGCACGTTCGCATCGATGGGGAAAGCCTGCATCTCACCGACCTCGAAAGCCGCAACGGGACCAAAGTCAACGGCGAGTTGGTGAGCGGAGACGCCTCGATCGAGATCGGCGTTCCGTTTATCGTCGGCCGCACGGTACTGCGCGTGACACGAATGTAGCTCCGTGCAAATTGCTTCGACGATCTCGCAAGCGCGCGCGCTCTTCGATGTTCTCCCGCGTCCGCTCGGCTTCGTACCGACGATGGGCGCACTGCATGAAGGGCACCTCGCCTTGGTGCGGCGCGCGCGGGCCGACTCCGTTGCCGTCGGTGCCTCGGTATTTCTCAACCCGCTGCAGTTCGGGCCCGAAGAAGATCTTGCGCGGTATCCGCGCGATCTCGAGGGCGACCAGGCGAAGCTCGCACAGGCCGGCGTCGACGTGCTCTTCACTCCGAGCCCGCTCGCAATGTACCCGCCCGGTTTTGCCACTTCGGTTGATACCGGAGCGGTCGGTCAACTCTACGAAGGCGCGATACGGCCGACGCACTTCCGCGGCGTGGCCACCGTGGTGTGCATCTTGCTCAACATCGTGCGTCCCGACGTATTCTACCTCGGACAAAAGGACGCGCAGCAGACCGCGGTGCTGCGTCGAATGGTTGCAGACCTGGAGATTCCCGTGCGCGTAGAGATCGTGCCGACAGAGCGCGAAGCCGATGGGCTCGCGATGTCGAGCCGCAATGCCTACCTTTCGCCGGCGGAGCGCGAAGCGGCCCCGTCGCTGCATCACGCGCTTCAAGCCGTCCGCTTGGCGATGGCTAGCGGGCGCTCAAAAGCCGATGCGATCGCGGCCGGCCGCACGCGCTTGCACCCACTTGCGCAACTCGACTATCTCGACGTCGTCGATGCGAACACGTTCACGCCGATCGAGACCCTCTCGCCGCCGGCGTTTGTCATTGGGGCCGCGCGGTTCGGCTCAACGCGTTTGCTCGATAATCTCTGGATCGAGTCATGAACGAACAACGCATTCTCCTGGGAATCTGTGGCGGGATCGCGGTCTACAAGATTGCGGCGTTGACGAGTACCCTCGTGCAACGCGGCGCGATCGTCGACGTGATCATGACGCCTGAGGCCGAACGCTTTGTGGGCCCGTTGACCTTCTCGTCGCTGACTGCACGTCCGGCATATACATCGTTATGGGATGCGCCCGAGCGCATCCCGCATATCCGTCTCGTGCGCGAGGCGCAGGTTATGTTGATTGCGCCGGCCACGGCGAATACGATTGCGAAACTCGCGCAAGGCATTGCCGACGATCTCGTCAGCACCGCTGCGCTTGCCGCGCGCATTCCAATCGTTATTGCGCCCGCGATGAACAGCGCGATGTACGAACATCCGGCCACGCAGGCGAATCTGCGCACGTTGCGCGAGCGCGGCTACGAGTTCGTCGATCCGGAACGCGGGTTTCTCGCCGAGCGCGAAAGCGGTATCGGGCGCCTGGCGAGCGAGGAAGCTTTGCTCGAGGCGCTCGACCGCATTCTGGTGCGCGCGCATCAACTTGCCGGCGTGCGCGTGCTCGTGACCGCCGGGCCAACCCGCGAAGCATTCGATCCGATTCGATTCGTGAGCAACGCGTCTACCGGTGCGACCGGCATTGCGGTCGCGCACGAAGCGGCGCGCCGTGGCGCCGACGTGACGCTGCTTTTGGGCCCGACGTTGCTCGAGGCGCCGGCGGGTGTCACGACCTATCGCTTCACGACCGCACAAGAATTGCTCGACCTAGCGCTCGCGCACGGCGCGCGTGCAGACCTTGTCATTGCGACGGCCGCGGTTTCGGATTGGCGCCCGGCGCAGCGTGCGGAGACCAAGCTCAAGAAGACCGACGAAGATCTCGCCGTGCAGATGGTGCGCAATCCCGACGTGTTGGCAACGCTTGCCGAGCGAAACGATGATGCGTTCATGGTCGGATTCGCGGCGGAGACGGACGCGCACGAAGCCAACGCGCGTGAGAAGCTCGAGCGCAAGGGACTGCGTGCAATCGTCGTCAATGACGTGCGCGGCGAGCGCGGTTTTGGCGTCGGCGAGAATGCCTTGACGTTGCTTTGGAAGGATGGACGCAAGGAATTGGGGACGGCGAGCAAACCTGAACTGGCATCGCGTCTGCTCGATGCGATCGGGGAGCTGCGTCGCTGATGCTCCTCGTGATTGATGTCGGTAACACCGAGACGAAGCTCGGCCTCTTCGATAACGGCCACAAAGAGCTCGTGCACCATTGGCGCGTGACGACCGAGTCGCGCCGTACCGCCGACGAGTACGGCGTCTTTATCACGCAACTCTTTGCCACCGCCGGAGTGAAGACGAACCAAATCGACGCGGTCGCGATTGCAAGCGTTGTTCCAAGACTGGATCACACGCTGGTCGAAGTCGCGCAAAAGTTCTTCGGCGTGACACCCCGCGTGATGCATGCCGACCAACAGCGCCTTATCACGATCAAGACCGATCATCCAGCCGAGGTCGGCGCTGATTTGATTGCCTGCGCGATCGGCGGTGTGGAGCGTCACGGCGCGCCGTTGATCTTGGTGAGCTACGGCACGGCGACGGTGTTCATGGCAATCTCGGCACAGGGCGAATACCTTGGGGTGGCGATCGCGCCCGGCATCAACATCTCGATCGACGCGCTCGTTGGACGCACGGCGAAGCTGCCGCAGATCGCACTCGATGCACCCGCCCATGCGATCGGCCGCAACACGATCGAAGCGCTGCAAGCCGGAATCATCTTTGGTTTCGTCGGTCAGACCGAGGCGCTCGTCGCGCGCATGCGCGCCGAGCTTGGCGTCGAAGCGCCCGTCGTTGCCACCGGTGGACTTGCGGCGGTCATTGCGTCAAACGCACCGATCATCACCGCGGTCGATCCCCACTTGAGTCTGTACGGGCTTCGCGCCTTTGCGATTGCGAAGTAGTCAGGGCGTCGACGGTAGCCTGCTAGGCTAAGCCTCTGGTATAGTAGGGGGCGCCATGCCCCCTACGGTGCCGCCGCTGCGCATAGGCAGCCATCAGATCTGGCCTCCGTTGGTGCTCGCACCCATGTCCGGCGTGACCAACCGGACGATGCGCGCGCTCTATAGGCCCTTTGGCCTCGGTCTGACCGTCACCGAATTCGTTTCCTCGAACGCGCTCAAACACACAAACAAGCGCACGATGGAGATGATCGATCAGCACGGGCTCGAGAAGCCGGTGTCCACGCAACTCTGGGGCGACGATCCGGCGACGATGGCTGCTGCGGCGAAGGTCGTGCGCGAGTGCGGCGCGGATATCGTCGACATCAACTTCGGCTGCCCCGCACCGAAGGTCACCAAGACCAACGGCGGTTCGGCTTGTCTGCGCGATGTCGAGCGCTGCGAAGCGATCATGCGCGCCGTCGTCGATGCGGTCGACTGTCCGGTCACGATGAAGATGCGGCTTGGCTGGAGCGAGAGCGATCTTGTCTACATCGACGTCGCGAAGCGCGCGCAGTCGGTCGGCGTACAAGCGGTCACGCTGCACGCGCGTACCGCGAAGCAGTTCTACAAAGGCAGCGCGGATTGGGCGCACATCGCGCGACTCAAAGAAGCGATCGACATCCCGGTGATCGGTAACGGCGATCTCGACGATCCGGATATCGCAATGCAGCGCATGCGCGAAAGCGGCGTCGATGCGATCATGCTCGGGCGCGCGACGCTCGGAAACCCGTGGCTGATCGCGCAAATCGCCGATTTGATGGAAGGTCGCGAGATGCGGCCGATGCCGTTGCCCGGCGATCGGCTGCGCTATTGCATCGTGCACTACCGCGCGATGGTCGATGAACTTGGCGAAGCGCGTGCGGTGCCGCAGATGCGCAAGCACGTCGCGCTCTACCTCAAAGGTATTCCGGGCGCCGCCGTATTGCGCGAGCGCATCATGCACATTGATTCCGCGGACGAGGCGATAGCGGTTATCGAGGAGACGATCGTACGCGTCGAAAACGCGGCGATGGTTGCGGCGTGACATGCCGGTAACCGTTGAATTCTACCGATGTCTTGAACACGTGCGCGGGCTTTATCAGATGCCGCGCACGTTCGAGCGTTTTGCGGCCTACCTCAAGCTCGTGCAAGTCGATACGGGCACCGAGGCACTCCCGCTCTCGCGGCTCAATCCGATGGCCAAAGAACACGCGCTGGCATACGTCGAGACGCTGCTCGCGATGCAGGCCGAAGAGCAGGTGCTTATCGCGGCGCAGGATGCGGCTGCCCAACTCGATGGCGACGACACCCTCAACGTCTTGCTTGTGCTCATGGACGACGCCAAGGGCGGCTGGACGAATCGCGCATTCGCCGAGTTCGCGCACCAATACGAGAACAGGTACGAAGTTGCGCACTGCTGGGCGACGGTCGTTATATGGACGTCGGAAGAGCCGGAGCCGGCATTGCTGCGTCGCCGTGCGTTTGAGGCGGTCTACCGCACCATCGACGAACGGCGCAACGGTCCTGTCCGAACGATTCGGGAAATTATCGATCGTGAAGGGCGAACGATGCGCTTTGCGGGTCACGAGCGTCGTTACGATGATGCGACGGTGCAGGCGATTCGCACCACGCTTGATTCGCATCTCGATTCGCACTTGGCGCCGGTCGTTTTTGCCGCGCTCTACGGTGATGTAATCGCCGAGTCGCTCGGCTATCCGCCGCTCGGCATTCCGGATCGCGGCGGCTACGAACTTGCACTCGCGACTCGCGTTAGAAAGCGAAAGAGGACCACTTGCGCGATCCCCTCTCGTGTAGCTTACGGATGTAAGCACCGCCCTGACTATGCATCCTGACTTTAGCGCGGGTGACTGGGCCGCGTCAAATAGCCTAACGAGGCGGGTGGCGCCCGATGGGACTTGAAGAAGTGAGCGTGGCAAGAGGAACCATCGAAGATCTCGCTGCCGAAGCGTTCGAGAATTATAAGAACTTCATCAATCCGCCGCTTGCGCGGGTGATGAAGCTCTCGGGTTCGCCCGTCGAAGTGCGCGCGTCCGGCACGACCATCTGGGATCAAAACGGCAAAGCCTATCTCGATTTCGCAGGCGGCTACGGCGTGTTCACACTTGGCCACTCGCATCCGCGCGTGATCGCGGCAGTGCGCGAGCAGATGGAGTCGATGTCGCTTTCGGGCAAGACGATGTTCAACATCGTACTCGGCCGCGCGGCGAGACGTTTGGCAGAGCTTACTCCCGGCGATCTGCAATACTCGTTCTGGTGCAACAGCGGCACTGAGGCTATCGAAGGCGCGATCAAACTCGCTCGTGCCGCGACCGGCCGCGCGAAGATCGTCGCGACACACGACGCGTATCACGGCAAGACGCTCGGCGCGCTCACGATCAGCGGCCGCGCCACATTTCAAACGCCGTTTCAGCCCTTGCTCGCGGATGTCGCGCACGTGCCATTCGGCAACGCTGCCGTGCTCGACGAAGCGTTGCGCAACGCCGCGGCGTTCGTTGTCGAGCCGGTGCAAGGCGAAGGCGGGGTTAACGTGCCGCCGGCCGGCTATTTACGCGAGGTGCGCGAGGCCTGCGACCGCTCGGGCGCCCTCTTCATTGCCGACGAAGTGCAAACCGGACTTGGTCGCTGCGGCTATCGTTTCGCTGTCGAGCGCGACGACGTCGTTCCCGACGTCATGACGCTGGCCAAAGGACTCTCCGGCGGTGTCGTTCCGGTAGGCGCGTATATTGCGCGCCCCGATGCGTGGAATCGCGCCTATGCAAAACAGCCGCTGATTCACACCTCGACCTTCGGCGGGAGTGAGATCGCGTGCGCGGCTGCACTTGCGGCAATGGAGATTCTCGTCGACGACGATCTGGTAGCGAATGCGCGTGCACGGGGCGAGCAGCTCCTGGATGGGTGCCGCGCGATCGCACTCGACTACCCGAACGTCATCCGCGATGTTCGCGGACTTGGGTTGCTCGTCGGCGTCGAGCTGACGAACGAGGGCTACGGCGGCTGGATCATTCCCGAGATGCTCAAACGCGGGGTCACCGCGGCGTGGACGCTCAATCAGCAGCGCGTGATTCGTTTGGAGCCGCCGCTGATCGTGCGCGAAGGCGAAGTGGATATTGCGCTCGCGGCGTTCTCCGCAGGGGTGGAGGCCGCCGCCGAGAAGCTCGGGCGCTTGTAAATGCCCTACGTCGAATCCCGTATCGCGATCGCTGCTCCCGCTCGCGCGGTCTACGAGCTTGCCAAAGATCAGGAGCGCTTTCCCGAATTCATGCCGGACGTCGAAACGGTAAAGGTCCTCGAGCGTCATCCGGACCGCGTCGATCTCCCGTTGGAAGACGCTGGTAGAAGAAGCGCCGATCGAGTGGACGGAAGAAGATCGCTTCAACGATGGTGGCTTGCGGATTGACTACGCGCTTCTCGAAGGCGACCTCGACACGTTTCAGGGCGCTTGGACCTTCGAAGAGCGCGACGGCTTGACGCACGTGCTGCTGACGGTGGAGTATGATTTTGGAGTGCCGACGCTCGCCGAGCTGATCGGTCCCACGCTGCAGAAGAAAGTGCTCGAGAACAGCGAGATGATGCTCAAGGCCTTGAAGGTGCAAGCGGAACAATGAAGTTCTGTTTCATCATTCATCCGCTTTCGCTCGAAGACGTTGCGCGGTACGAACCGGGCGCGGCGGGCAAAGGCGCGCCCATCGTTCGCAAGATCATGGAGTGGATGCCCCCATGGGCGACCGCGCATATCACCGGCGTGCAAACACCCGACGGCCGCGAAACCGAGGGCTGGTTCGTTACTGCGCCCCTCTTGCCCGAGCAGATGATGGAGTTTCCACGCGAAGAGGTCTATAAGCGCATCGTGCGCGCAATCGAAATCGGCGCGGAGCTTGGCGCGGAGGTCGCGGGGCTTGGCGCGTTCACCGGCGTGGTCGGCGATGGCGGTATCACGGTCGCGCAACGCTCGCCGATTCCGGTGACTACCGGCAACTCGCTCACCATCGCCGCGGGGATTCAAAGCTTCTTTCGCGGTGCCCGCGAGATGGGCGTCGATCCCGCAACCTCGACGGTCGCGATCGTCGGCGCGACCGGCTCGATCGGGAGTGCCTGCGCAAAATTGATCGCACCGCACGTGAAACGCATGGTGCTCGTCGCGCGCAACAACACGCGTTTGCAAAAATTCTACGAGCAGATGAAAGCCGAATTGCCCTGCGAGCTGTCGTACACGATCGACATCTCCGAGGCGGTGCGCCGCTCGCAGTTGATTCTCACCGCGACATCGTCGACGCAAGATGTCATTCAACCCGAAGATCTGCTGCCGGGCGCGGTCGTCTGTGAACTGTCGTTGCCGCACGACGTGAGCCGCCGCGTGGCGCTCGAGCGTCCCGACGTGCTCGTGACCGAGGGCGGCAATATGGTCGTGCCGGGCCATCCGTTTTTCGAGCGTGTGCGCGAACCGGGGTTGGAATTCGATTTGAACCTTCCGGCGCGCACGGCGCTTGCATGTATGAGCGAGACGATGGTGCTCGCCCTCGAGCAGCGCGCCGAGTGCTACACGCTCGGGACGCGGCATCGACGTCAACAAAGTTATCGAGATCGAAGCGATGGCGACGCGTTGCGGCTTTACGCTTGCGGACATGCGCGCCTTCGACACGGCGATCACGCCGGAGAAGATCGCCGCAACGCGAGAAGCTGCAGCCCTTCGAGGCTCGCTAGCGCTCGCACCTCAGGGTGACAGGGCGTGAAGAAAATCGTTTCGGTTTCGCTTGGCTCATCGACGCGCGATCATCACGCGGTCGTCGAATTGCTTGGCGAAACATTTCGATATCACACGCGAAGGCGTGGACGGCAAACTCGATCGGGCGATTGCGCGCGTACAAGAGCTCGACGGCACGGTTGATGCGATCGGCCTGGGTGGGATCGACGTGTATCTCTACGCCGGCGCGAAACGCTACGCGTTGCGTGACGGCCTACGGCTCTTGCACGCCGCGAAGGTTACGCCGGTCGTCGACGGTAGCGGCCTCAAGAACACGCTCGAACGCGAAGCGATTCGATACATGCAAGAGGAACTCGGCATCGAGTTGCGCGGCAAGCACGTGCTGATGGTCAGTGCGCTCGACCGCTTCGGCATGGCGCAGGCGCTGGTTGATGCCGGTGCCGACGTGCTCTTCGGCGATTTCATCTTCGCGCTCGACAAAGACATGGCCGTGCGCGATCTGCACACCTTCGAAGAGATGGCCGAGAAGTATCTGCCCGACGCATGCAAGCTGCCGTTTCAGTTCTTCTATCCGACCGGCAAGAAGCAAGAGAAGGCGCCCGATCCAAAGTATCCGCAATACTACGAAGAGGCCGACATCATTGCGGGCGACTTCCACTTCATGCGCCAGTTCATGCCCGAGCATCTCGACGGTAAGATCGTGTTGACCAATACGGTCACGGAGCGCAACGTCGATGAGCTGCGCGAGCGCGGTGTCAAGACCTTAATTACGACGACGCCCGACTTCCAAGGGCGCTCGTACGGCACGAACGTCGTAGAAGCCGCGCTGCTGGCGCTGCTCGGCAAGAAGTGGGAAGATGTCACGCCGGCCGACTACGAGCGCGTGCTGCACGAGTTGCATCTGCATCCCCGGGTAATCGCACTGCGTTGACGCGCCGCCTGCCGCGCGTGCTGCACTTCTTCGACGTTTCCGTGCTCGCGTCGGCGTCGATGGGACCCGCGTATTCGCTCGCCTCGACGATGGGCCCGATGGTCTTTGCCGCAGGGTACGGTGCACCGCTTGCGCTGATCGTGCTTTCGGCGATCATGCTGTGCATTGCGATTGGGTTCGCGTTTCTTTCGCGCGTTGCGCCCAACGCCGGCTCGTCGTATTCGTGGATTCGCATGGCCTTCGGCACGCACGCCGGCGCCTACGGCGCGTGGTTGCTGCTGCTCTCGAATTTCTTTGCGACGATGGCGACTGCCGTGCCGGCCGGCATCTACACGCTTGCGCTCGTTGCGCCCGCGCACGTGCAAGATCCAAGCTGGACCGCGGGTGTCGGTGCGGTGTGGATCGTCGCAAGCGCCGCGCTGCTCTATGCGGGCGTGCGTCCCACCGCGCTGGTCACGTTCGTCGCGCTTGCGCTCGAACTGGGCGTCTTGCTCGCTGCCGCTCTCGCGGCCGCGCTGCACGCGCCGGTGCCCGTGCACGCAACGGCAACATCGACGCCGCTACCGGCTGCGTTCGGCGTAGCCGGATTCGTGACCGCGATGACGCTTGCGGTGTGGATGAGCGACGGATGGGAAGTCAGCGCGTCGACGAGCGAAGAGGTCGAAGGCTCGACCACGGCATCGGGTCGCGGCGGGATCGCGGGCCTGTTGCTTTCAACGGTCGTGCTCGTTGGGTGCATGTACGCGTTCTTGCATCTCGGTTCGTTGCAGGGCTTTGCCGACAATCAAGCCGACGCGCTCGCGTACATCGGCGATCTGCTCGGCGGCGGCGCGTGGCGCGTGGCGATCGTTGTTACCGTGCTGCTCTCCACGCTCTCGACGTTGTGGACGACCATTTTGTACCTTTCGCGCTCGGTCTACGCAATGGGTCGTGACGGTGTCTTGCCGCGAATTTTGGGCACGCTCGACGCTCGCTTCGAGCCGCTGTGGTCGATGCTCGTCGTGAGCGTGCTGGTGACGCTTTGCGAGCTCGCGACGGGCTTTTCCACGAGCGCCGCCGATCAGCTCACGCTCGTGCTCAACGCAAGCTCGGTATTTCTGGGACTCCTGTTCGTACTTTCGGCGTTCGCCGCCGCGCGTCGCTTCGCGCGCGAACCGGCGCAACGCCTAGGTGGCGTGCTCGTCCCGCTCGTGGGGGCGTTCGCGCTCTTGGGCGTTCTGGTGGCAACCGTGGCGGTCGAAAACCGCACGCTGCAGGTCTATGCTTGCACGGGCGCCGTCCTGGGTATACCATTTGCGCTCTGGCGCGGGCGGGTGGCACGGCGATAGGCCGCTCGGCGAGAAGGGGAACCGTTGGGGTCCCCCAAACAAACCGCGCCAGCGTCCTCACCGGGCGCAAATATTTTTGCTACGGGGTCGCTGGGTCTATCCTTGAACGAGAAAGAGATCATCCTGACCGCCGAGGGGCTGCAGAAGCTCCAGGAAGAGCTGGACGAGCTCAAGACGGTCCACCGCAAAGAGGTCAACGACCGCATTCGTCAGGCCAAAGAGTACGGCGACCTGAGTGAAAACGCCGAATACGAGGACGCCAAACAAGAGCAGGCGTTCATCGAAGGGCGCGTCCTCAAACTCGAGGCCATGATCCGCAACTCGCGGCTCATCGACGAGTCGGAGATTACGACCGACGAAGTGCACATCGGCACGACGGTCAAGGTCAAAGACCTCAAGAACAACGAGAGCTACGAATTCCACATCGTGGGTTCGGCTGAGGCTGATCCGACGGCGAAGCGCATTTCCAACGAATCGCCGCTCGGCCGCGCACTGCTCGGCCACAAAAAGGGCGAGACGGTCGACGTTGCTACCCCGCGTGGTGTCGTCAAATACAAGATCGACGGCATCAGCAGCGGCAACGGTACCTCGAAGAAGACCGCAAAGAAGGCCTCGTAGGGGGCCGCGCGGCCTCATGCACGACGATCTCGGCAAAACCGAAGCAACACTCATAGCGGCCAGGCGCGAGCATCTGGCCGCTTTGCGTTCCCGCGGCCACGATCCGTTTGCGCCCACGCGCTACGAGATCGAAGCGACCGCAAGCGAGCTGAACGAGCGCTACGGTTTTCTCGAACCATCGCAGCATGCCGAAGCTGAAGGGTGGAGCGTCGCCGGGCGCATCATGTCGATTCGCAGCGCGGGCAAGACGCTCTTTGCCGATCTGCACGACCGCACCGGCCGTTTGCAGATCTACATCAAGAAAGACGACGTCGGCGAGGAACGATTTGCCGAGTGGAACGATATCGAGCGCGGTGACATCGTCGGTGTTCGCGGATTCATGTTTCGCTCGAAAAAAGGCGAGCTCACGCTGCACGTCAGCGTCGTTCGAACTGCTGAGCAAATCGTTGATGCCGTTGCCCGATAAGTGGCACGGCTTGCAAGACGTCGAGAAGCGCTACCGGCAGCGCTACGTCGATTTGATCGTCAATCCCGACGTGCGCGACGCGATGATCATGCGCAGCCGGCTTATCGCCGAGACGCGCCGCTTCATCGACGATCGCGGCTTCTACGAAGTCGAGACGCCAACGCTCTTGCACGTCGCGGGCGGCGCCTCGGCGCGGCCGTTCATCACCCACGTCAACGCACTCTCGGGCGAAGAGATGCAATTGCGCATCGCGACCGAGTTGAATCTCAAACGGTTGATCGTCGGCGGGATGGAGCGCGTCTACGAGATCGGGCGCATCTTCCGCAACGAAGGCATCGATACGACGCACAATCCCGAGTTCACGATGCTCGAGCTCTACGCAGCATATTGGGACGTCAACGACATGCGCGAGTTCAACGAGGCGTTGATCGCGCACCTCGCGGGCGTTGCGACCGGCGGCCGCGAGGACTTGCAGATCGGCGAGCAGTTGATCTCGTTCAAACGGCCGTTCGAAAAGGTAAGTTACCTCGAGGGCATCGGGATCTACTCGCACGGCAAGTACACGCGCGAGAAATTGCTCGATCCAAGCGGAGCCGCGGAGATTCTTGCCGACCTCGGTCTGCCGCCGTCGCCGACACATGGGCACGCGCTCGACAAGATCTTCGAACGTGTGCTCGAGCCGCACTTGGTCCAGCCGACCTTCGTCACCGAGTATCCGGTGATCATCTCGCCGCTGGCCAAACGTAAAGCCGGCGATCCGGACCTGGTCGATCGCTACGAACTCTTCTGCAACCGCATGGAAATCTCGAACGCGTTCACCGAGCTCAACGATCCCGACGATCAGCGCGCGCGCTTTGAAGCGCAGGTGCGCGAACGGGCGCAAGGCGACGAGGAGATACCCCAACCGGATTGGGATTTCGTGCGTGCGCTCGAGTACGGCATGCCGCCGACGGCCGGTATCGGCATCGGCATCGATCGGCTCATAATGTTGTTAACAAACAACGTGTCGATCCGCGACGTGTTGCTCTTCCCACTCCAGCGACAGCACGGGTGACGCGCCGTCCCTTATAGTCCTTAAGGACTATACCGCAGGCGGGACTTTCGTCACGGGCGAAGGCGAGGGAACGTTCTGGGATTTGCCTACCACTGGAGGGTGCCGTGCAGAGTTTCCGTCGTCTCGCCGCATTTGCGTTCGTCGTTTCCTTGACAGCCTGCGGTGGCGGTGGAGGCAGCAGCACGCCGCCAATTCCGCAAGCCACGCCGACCCCGGCAACCAATCTTGGGCAGCCGGCAGTGCAGCGTAGCGATGCGCAGGGCGCGCTCTCCGGCGTGCAGGCCTACGAAGAATATGCCGGCGACGGTTCGATCTCGACCTTGACCGTCGTGCGCTCCATGCATCACGCGCTTGGCAAGTTGAATCCGCGGCATCCGATGACCGCGTGCAGCGGCGGCGAAACCTCGACCGTCGTCAGCAACGGCAATGGCACGGCGACGGAAACAATTACCGACTACTATAACGCCAACTGCACGGGGCAGGCGGAGAGCCAGATCGTCTGGACGGCGTCCGAGCCAAACGGCACAACGCTCACCGGTCCCGCGACGTTCACGCAATGGTCACCGACGGGGGCAATTACCGGTACCGCGAACGCGACGATCACGTTCTACGTCGCAAATGGCGAGGCAACGGTCACGGGATATTCGTTCTTGCTCACCAACGTCGTGCAGAACGGCACAGCACTGGGTGACGTTGGTCTCGCGTGTTCGACGAACACGTGCGGCATCGCGGCAGTTGCCAACGTTGCGGCGCTGAGCGCGATGGATGGCGCATCGGTCAGCCTGGCTGTTGGAACATCATCGCTCAGCATGCAGATCGCCACCTATCAAGGTGCGGAGAATTCGCTCTCGATCGCGCAGGGCACGTTCCCCAACTGGACGATCTCGCCGTCCTCGGATCAAACGGCATCGGTCTCGATCACCGGGCAGGCCACGAACGCCGGCTTCACGCTGACGTTGACCGACGGCACGAACGGCGGCACGTTCGCCATCACCGGTTCGCCAAACGGCACGGTGACGGGTACGCTGACCAACAACAGCACGGGCGCGACGGTCGCGACGTTTACCGTGAACGCGTCGGGCAACGGGACCCTAACCTATAGCAACGGGACGCAGGTCCAGATCGTCGACTACGTCGTACAAGGCTGACCATGGACGGACAAAAGTGCGATCACGTGCAGTGCACCTGCTACGTCGATCTCGGAGCGTTCTTTTGTAGCGATCGGTGTCGCGAACAGGCCAACGCGGATCCCGACGCGCCACCCCACGATCATTGCAGCTGCAACCACCAAGAGTGCGAGAACGCGGCCTAACTATGCCCCGTAGTTGGTAAAAGCCACGTAGAACAGCACGGCGATGCTCGCGCCGGCGTAAGTAACCAAGCCGATGGCGTTGAGCCAGTCCAACGCGCGGATCACCGTGGATGAGAGCGCGCCTGCGGCAAAGGCCGCGGCAGCGTCGATCAGCGCCGGCGCAAAGAGCGTCCAAAACGGGATCGCCGCAACGGCCAGCAGCAAGCCCGGGAGGTAGGCGCCGACGATGGCGCCGTGCGTCCCGGTATCGGCGACATACAGCTGCAAGCCGGCGGTAACCAGCCAGCACACGGCATATGCGCCCAGCCGAAACCGGCGCGAGGCTGTGGGTGTCACGGGATACGTTATCAACTAGCTGGCTAGGAGAACCTTCATGGATCTGACCACTTCGTATCCCCGCAGCGTGCACGAAAAGCTCTTCGGCTTGGTGCAAATCGGGCGTGCCATCGACAAGGGAAAGGCCACGGCGGCCGGTACAAACGGCGAGTACAATTACGACTGCCCCATGGACGACGCCGTTTTTGAATTTCTCGGCATCGACGGCGACAAGCTCCTCGACGTGATCAAGAACGCCAAGAGCGATGCCGACATCCAGAGCTACGTCAAGGGCTTCATCGACAAGAAGTCGCCGCAAGAGATCGAAACGTGGAACAAAGAATGGCTCGCACACGAACCCGACAATGACGATTCGCGCAAGTACTTTTTGGAGCTGCGCAATCAAGTCGCGCCGGATCGGACCGACGTAACCACGTGGGCCGACGTCTTGGATCTGGACGAGAAGCGCACAGTGCCGAAACGCCAACCGGTGAACGCCTAGGGCGCACCGTACGCTGCGCCGTTGAGTACGACGGCACGGCGTTTTTCGGATTTCAGCAGCAGAAGAGGGGCCGCACCGTGGCCGGGGAGCTCGAGAGCGCGCTCGGAAAGCTTCTCGAAGAGCCGGTGAAAGTAACCGGTGCCGGTCGGACCGACAGTGGTGTTCATGCGAGCGGGCAGGTGATTTCATTTATCACCTCCCGCTCGTTTCCGTTTGAGCGGCTCGCGATTGCGTTAAATGCAACGCTCCCCGCGGACATCAGCGTGCGTGAAGTGGCGCTCGTGCAAGGTGGATTCTCGGCACGCTTTTCGGCGCGCGAACGATCCTACGTCTACGCGATTCTCAATGCGCGCGATCGCAGCGCGCTGCTCGCGCACCGCGCGTATCACGTGTATCGGCGGGCGCTCGATCTCGATGCCATGGGAGACGCGGCTGCACCGCTAATCGGCGAGCACGATTTCCGTTCGTTTTGCGGCGTGCTTCCCGAAAACGGCGTGACCGTGCGCAACGTGCGCTCGCTCAACATCACAACGCAAGGCAATCTCGTGCGTGTGGCGATCAGCGCCGACGGCTTCGTGCATCGCATGGTGCGTACGATCGTCGGCACGCTGGTGGAATGTGGACTTGGCCGTCGCAATCCGGCGACGATCCCGGCGATTCTCGCGGCACGGGATCGTCGCGAGGCGGGACTGACCGCGCCGGCGCACGGGCTCTATCTCGCCGGCGTGCGCTACGACAACTACGACTCGTACAAGGAGCCACCGGTGTTTTCACTCTAGAAGGTCAATCAGTATTGGAGACACGCCGTGAAGAATCGTCTCTTTGCTTTCCTGATCTTGACAGTCACTAACCTCACAACCGCATCGGCCGCACCGTATACGTTGACGAAGTACGACGATCCCGCATTCGCGCAATTCTGTTATTCTGAAGTTGCCGTTCGCTATAATGTTCATTTCGACGCGGCGGTTTCCGATGGCGACTGGGGTCTCTGTGGTTTCAGTGATCGAACCCAAGGGGTCGGCCCGGGGTCAATCCTGGCTAACTCAGTCCTCTACCACCGTACTAACGGAGTATGGACATACAATCAAAAAGGAAATGGCTACTTCGACACCACTGTGTTAGAGGAACAAGGCGTGCCGGCCAACGTTGCTCAACGTCTTGTTTCAAAGTTTCAGAGCAGCATATGCTTCAGAGGAGACGTACCCGGAACGACACGGTACTGCGCGTACCGTTCGCCTTAGCGCCCCACTTCTTCTAAGAGCCGCTGTAACTGTTTCGACTGGCCGACGTTGATGCGGCGCAGCAACCGAGAGGCGCGTTCGCCGGCTTCTTCGAGCGCTTCATCTAAGAGCGTGCGTCCCGCGGGCGTGAGCAGCGCGAGCGATGCCCGGGCGTCGCTTGCGTCTTTGCGTCGCTCGATGATGCCCCGGCGCTCAAGCGGCAGCAGTGCCCGGGTGACGCCTGAGGCGGTCAGGTGCAGCTCATGGGCCAGTTCGGTCGGTCGCCGACCGCTCGGGGCTTCGCGCAAGGGCACGAGAAGCCGCAGCTCCGCGAAGCTGAGGCCGCGGACTTCAAGAACGCGGACCGCCCGTGCGTGCGCGGAAGCCAGCGCCAGAAGCGTCTCGATCGCGTCGGTAGGCATGGGTCTAGTATATTTGATTAGTCAAGTAATAGTCAAATAAAATGAATCCTCGAAAATCGCTTGACGCGGCCTCCGGCGACCTGTAAGATGCGCAAGTTATGAGAACCACTTTGCAAAAGACCGCCGAGACGAAGGCCGATTGGTACATCGTCGACGCGGCCGGGCAGCGCCTGGGTACGCTCGCGGTGCGCATTGCGCGCGCGCTCTCGGGTAAGCACAAGCCGACCTGGACACCGCACATCGACAACGGCGATCACGTGATCGTGATCAACGCCGAAAAAATCGAGTTGTCGGGCAACAAGTGGGACACGAAACTCTATCGCCGTCACAGCGGTTTTCCGGGCGGGCTCAAAGAGCCGACCGCGCGCGAAGTGCACGCCAAGCATCCTGAACGTTTGATCGAAGAGGCCGTGCGCGGCATGCTTGCGACCAACAAGATGCGCGACGTGCAATTGCGCCGCCTCAACGTGTATGCCGGTGCGGAACATCCGCACGACGCGCAAAAGCCGCAGCCGCTGTTTTAGGAGTATTCGTGGATAACAGCCAGATTCAAGCCACCGGTCGTCGCAAGCGCGCAGTCGCGCGCGTGAAACTCTCTCTCGGTCAAGGCGTGATTACCGTCAACAAGAAACCGATCGAAGAGTATTTCCCGCGTCCGCAGCTGCAGCAGATCGTGCGTCAGCCGTTTGAAGCGACGCAGAGCGGTGGACGTTACGACGTGGTCGTTAAAGCCGCAGGCGGCGGCGTGACCGGTCAAGCCGGCGCGGTACGTCACGGCATCTCGCGCGCGCTCGTCGAGATGGACGGCTCGTTCAAGGAGATCTTGCGCAAGAGCGGTTTCCTGACGCGCGACCCGCGTGAAAAAGAGTCGAAGAAGTACGGACGCAAACGCGCACGTAAGCGCTTCCAGTTTAGCAAACGATAATTCGTCGCTCGACGGTTCTGAAGTTGGCCGTCATAGCACTCGGCGTTGCCGGGCTGCTATGGCGGCCTTCTTCATTATGGGTCGAGCAGGTGTACGTCAACGGCGTGTATCCCGGTTGGGAGCACGCGCTCTTTGCAATCAGTTCGCGCTTGCCGTGGTCGCTCGGCGACATCGTAGTACTCGCCGGTGTTGCGGCGATCATCTGGCGCGCGCTGCGCCGCGACTGGCTCGGCGTGCTCGCGATCGCCGGCCTGTATGCGTTTTGGTTCGAGGCCGGTTGGGGCTGGAATTACAACCGAGCGCCGATCGAAGCGCGCACCGCCTACGATGCCGCGCGTATTACACCGCGCGCGGTCGAGGAATTGCGCTCGCGCGCGATCGCGCAGATGAATCGCCTGGCGCCACTGGCGCACGCGCATGCGCTGAAACCTTTGGATCTCGACGCCTTGCATGCGACCTGGGTTCCCGTGGTGCAGGCGGGCGGCGATACCTGGGAGCCATTGACCGGTGCCCCCAAGCCGACCCTGGCCGACCCGTTCATGGCGGCGACCGGGACCAGCGGCTATATCAACCCGCTGGCCCTCGACGTCCATCTGGCGAGCGACTTGCTCTGGTTTGAGCGCCCCTTTGCCCTCTCCCATGAATGGAGCCACGTGGGCGGGTATGCTCGTGAGGATGAAGCGAATTTTCTGGCTATTGTCAGCTGCACCCGGTCTAATGATCCGGTGGTTCAGTACTCAGGCTGGCTCGAGCTATTTCTATACCTTCCAGCGCCCAAGGCGCGATACGTCCGAAAGACGTTTGCGCCGGATGTTTGGCAGGACTTCGAGGCGATGCGCGACCGCAACCAGCGGCACGTCAATCTTTCGCTTGCCAATCTTTCCTGGGGCACCTATAACGCATATCTAAAGAGCAATCATGTCGCATCCGGCTTGCAGAACTACAACGAAGTCACGCGCCTCTACCTCGGCATCCCCCGCGATGCCGCCGGGTTGCCGCTCGCGCATCCCGCTGGGGGAACGCCGTAGCGTGAAGTCCGCCGTTGCACTCGCGCTCGTTGCCGCACTCGCGGCGTGCGGCGCCAAACATGCTGCCCAAGCCCCGGCTCCCTATGTTGACACGACCGTTGCGCAATTCGGGACGCTCGTGCCATCGTCGTCAATGTCGGGCTTGATCGCACCGTATGAAAACGTCGCAATCCAATCCAATCTGAGCGAACCGGCCGACGCGGTCAACGTGCAAGAGGGCGATCACGTTCGCAAAGGCGAGGTGCTGGCGCAGCTCGATACCGCCGATCTCCAGGCCCAACTGCAATCCGACCTTGCCACCGCACAGAGCGATGCGGCCAACACCACGCACACCGTGTACTCCGGAAACGAGTCGATCACCCAGGGCAGCCAGTCGCTGAGCGCTGCGCAGGCGAGCCTCGCGCGCGACACCGCCGTGATGGACCGGGACGGCACGCTGTATCGTCAGGGCTACGTTTCGCTTCAGCAGTACCAATCCGATCAAACCACGGTACGCAACGACCAAGCGACGCTCAACAGCGCGCAAGCGCTCGTGCAAGCAAATGGTCCGAGCTTGAACGCACCGGGCTTGCAACAATCATCGGTTGCACAGGCGAAGGCGCAGGAACTGGTCGCGCTCGCGCAAGCGCAACAAATACGGGTCTCGATATCGAAGGCGACCATTGCCTCACCGATCGACGGCGTGGTGGTGAACCGGAATCTCAATCCGGGCGAGTATCCCGGCACGCGTCAGATCTTCACGATTCAACAGGTGTCGCCGATCTACGCGGTCCTGCGTGGCTCAACCGATCAGATCGCCGGGATTCAGCCTGGCACAACCGCGACGATTCAAACCGACAGTGCGGCGGGCGGGAAGAAATTCAACGGCACGGTGATCGGCGTGTTGAACGAAATTCAACCGGGCTCGACCCAATTTCAAGTCAAGGTGCTCCTGGAGAATCCGGGCGAGGTGTTACGGCCCGGCATGGCGGTTACCGGAAGCGTTGCGCTTCCGCGGGCGCGCGGCGTGCTGATTCCGACAACCGCGTTCACCGACGACAACCACGATCACGTGCAGATCGTGCAGCCCGATGATACGGTGAAGACGGTTGCGGTGACCGAAGTCGCGAGCGACAGCCTGCGTAGCGTTGTCACCGGCGTAAATACGGGCACACGCGTGGTCAGCAACGGCCAGTCGAGCCTCGGCGACGGCGAAAAGGTTTCGTATAAACCATGATTAGGCGCGCCCTCGGGGAGTCTTTAGCGCACCGAAATCGTGAGCGCGCCGCGCAATGGGGGCCCCATGCGCAGCGTGGGGGGCGCGGAGGCCGGGCCGGAGCGCCTTCAAAATGAAGTTCTAGCTAACACGGCTGTTCATCAACCGGCCGACGCTGGTCTTCGTGATCATCTCGATCATGATGTTCGCCGGAATCATGAGCACGATCACGATCGTCAAGGAACTCTATCCCGACGTCAGTCAACCGACCGTGACGATCTCAGTAGACTACAATGGCGCATCCGTGACCGAGATGCGCGACGAGATCGTCCAGCCGATCGAACAGAACTTAGCCGGCACGCAGGATCTCCAAACGATCAATTCGGTCGTGCAGCAAGGCTCGGCGAGAATCACCGCGGTCTTCGACATCAAGTCCGATACCGCGACCGATTTGGCTTTGACCAACAAGGCCGTGCAGGCGTCGGAGAAGCTGCTTCCGACGAACATCACGCCGCCGACCGTCAATCTTTACGACCCGACCGAGTCGACGGTGGTCGTGCTTGCGCTCTACTCCGAAAAACTGCCGATCAACGAGCTCGCGCTCTATGCGCAGAATGTGATCGCGCCGCAGCTCGAACAAGTTCCCGGCATTTCCTTTGCTAACGTTGGCGGTCTGGTTACGCCGGCATACGAGATCCTCGTCGATCCGGTCAAACTCGCGGCAAACAATCTGACGCTCAACGACGTCATCAACACGGTCTCGACCAACAACCAGCGCGTACCGGGTGGTTTCGCGTACGAGCCCAATCGCCAGACGACAATCGACGTGCGCGGTGACATCACCACGTTGCAAAACGTGCGCAATCTGCCGATCGTCGTGACGAGCGCAAACCAAACCAACGCGCAGGCTGGTCAAGTTGCCAATATCAACGGCGGCGTTGCCAGTTTGCCGGGCCAAGTCGATCCATGGACCGCGAGCAACGCGGTCGTACGTATCGGCGACGTGGCCAACGTCACCTCGGGCTACGAACCGCGCCTCCAGATCGCACACATAAGCGGTAAGCCCGGGCTATTTCTTCAGATGCAGAAAACTTCGCAAGCGAGTGAAGTGGATGCGTCCAACGCTGTGATCGCTGCGCTGCCGGGGGTCGAGAGGCAATTCCCCGAGATTTCCTTCCGCGTCATTCACGTGCAGTCGACGTTCACCGAGCAGCAGATCGACATCGTGGTCCGTACGCTCGGGGAGGCGGTTTTGCTCACCGGGCTCGCAATGATGTTCTTCTTGCGCTCCTGGCGCAGTGCGATCGTCGTGTGCGTCTCAATTCCGCTCTCACTGGCGATCGCGATGACCGTGATGAAGTTGATGGGTCTCACGCTCGACACCGACTCGCTGCTTGGCATGTCGCTGGTCATCGGAATTTTGGTCGACGATTCCACCGTCGTGCTCGAAAATATCGAACGCCACTTCACCGAACTCAAGCAGAAGCCTGAGGACGCGGCAGTGAGCGGACGTGAAGAGATCGGCGCTGCGGCCGTGGTGATCACGCTGGTCGACGTCGTAGTGTTCTTCCCGATCGCGTTCATCCAGGGGCAAGTCGGCCGGCAACTCTCGGAGTTTGCGATCGTCGTCGTAATCTCGACGCTGACGTCGCTCTTCGTTTCGTTTACGGTTACGCCGACGCTCGCCGGACTGTGGGCGCTCAAATCGCATTGGAAGCCCTGGAAGGCCGTCGAGTGGTTCGGCCAGCGTTTCGATGCGCTCCGTACGTGGTACACGCAGCGTGCGCTGCCCTGGGGAATGCAGCACGGCAAGCTCGTCGCGATTTTTTGTCTGCTCACGTTCGTCTTGGCGATCTCGCTCATTCCGCTCGGCGTGGTCGGCGAGGAGTTCATCCCGGCAACCGATCGTGGCGAGATCTTCATTCAGGTTGCTTATCCGATCGGCACGCCGCTTACGACCGTCGAAACCGGCATCTTCGCGTTTGAGAAGAAGATTCTCGGCTACCCGGATATCTTTGCAAATACGGCTGTGGCGGGTGCGTACGCCGCGTCGTTCGGCGGCTTCGTTTCGCAACAGAACGTCGGCCAAGTACACGTCTGGCTGAAAGACAATCGCAAGCATCCGACCTCGTACTGGGTTACCGAGTTTCAGAAGCTCGCGCAGAACGCGTTTCCCCCCGGGGTCTCGGTCGTGGTCGTTCCTTCGACCGGCACGGGCGGCGGGAACGCGCAGCCGGTCGACTTGCTCGTGACCGATCTTACCGGCGGCGATCCGACGCCGTATGCCCTAAAGGTGCTCGACGCACTCAAGACGGTGAAGGGCGCGACCAGCGTCAATAGCAGCGGTGCTGCGCTTACGCCGGAGATTTCGATCATCTTCAACCGCGCGAAGGCGCAAGCGCTCGGCGTCGACGTCGGACAAGCGGCGATGGCCGCCGGTGCCGCATTTGGCGGCAACGTGGCAACGCAGTTCGAAACCACTGCGGGCCTCGAGCAAGTGCAAGTGATCTATCCGCCGCAAGATCAGACGAACCTCAATCTGCTGCGCAACGTCCCGATTCGCGCCTCGAACGGCTCGATCGTCTACCTCGGCGACATCGCGGCCTTTGAATCGACGCCGACGCCCCCGCTGATGACGCGCACGAACCGCACCACGGTGATTCACGTCGATTCCAATGTCGCCTCGAACTCGTCGCTCTCGGCCGTCGAGAATGCGCTGATGAAGAAAATTCCGTCGCTGCACTTGCCGCAGAACATCGTCGTGCGTCCCGCGCCGCTCGGTCAACAGGACTTCATGCATCAGGCGCTGGTCGGAATCGGAACGTCGATGATCATCTCGGTAATTTTGGTTTACCTGTTGATGGTCGCGCTCTACAACGACTATCTCGCTCCGTTCATCATCATCTTTTCGGTTCCGGTCGCGGCGATTGGCGCCATTGGTGCGCTGGTGCTCACGCATCGCACCCTGAATCTGTTCTCGTTGATCGGCACGATCTTGCTGATCGGCATCTCGACCAAGAACGGTATTCTCCTCGTCGATTATGCCAATACCTTACGTGAGCGCGGCAAAGCCAAGCTCGATGCAATCCTGGAAAGCGCGCATACGCGATTCCGTCCGATCGTCATGACCAGCTTCTCGGTCGTTGCCGGCAACATACCGCTCGCGCTTGCACTCGACCCCGGATCGATCTCGCGTTCGAGTCTCGGCATCGTGGTTATCGGCGGTGTGCTCAGCTCGCTCGTCCTGACGCTCTTGCTGATTCCGAACGTCTATATGTGGGTCGCGCCGTCGGACGAGAAGTTCCGCGCCGAATTCCACTTGAATCAGCAGAAGAAGAATGGCAAGTCGAGCGGCCCCGAGCCGATCGCAGTACCACACTAAGTCCGGCCCGTCGCGGACGCGGCGTAGAATGCAAAGTACTGGACGAACGCCCATCCGATCGTGATGCCGGCGACGATGACGATGGCGAGCAAGCCGAGGACCATCGGCAGCGTCCATACGCCGTTGCGATGCTCGCGCACCCATGCGTTACCGATCGCGATCGCGATCGCAAGCGCGAGTGCGATTCCAAAACCGTAGAAGAAGACGTTCATAACTTCGCAACACCGCAGTTGCGCCTTGGCCATCGTTCGTACCTACCGTAAGTGCCATGTTCGACGTAGCCGATTCCTTGCGCGGCGGACTGCAAACCGCCGCCGAACGACTCGCGCAGGCCCAGACGACCGTGGCGCGCGCGAACGCCGGCGAAGGCGGCCGCGCGGCCGATGCAGCAATGGCGCAAACGGCGCAAGCCGCAATCTTTGATGAAGCGCTCCTCGGCGCGATGCACGCACGCCTGGAGGAACTAAAGACGGTGACCAAATGAGCGACTTGCTTGCGAGCGCGGCCAGCGCCATGGACGCCCAGCGGGCGGCGCTCGATGTATGTGCGCGTAACGTTGCCGCTGCCGAGGCTGCAGGACCCAACGGCAGCTACGCGCGCCGGATTCCGGAGTTCACGTTAAGCGGCGACAGCGGGGACACGATCGTGCAGTTTGCCGGAACGCGCGAAGAGCGCGGCACCAACGTCGACGTGATTACCGAAATGATCGCGGCGATGAATGCGTCGCGTGCGTACGAGTCGGATGCATCGCTCTTTGACGTCGGTAAAACGCTCGAGGAGCGCACGATCGACATGGGGCGCCTTGCATGAAGATCGAGCTGCTCCAACCCGACACGGCTGCGCAGGCTTCGCCTGCGTCAAACGATCAAACCGGTTTCGGCCAGGCCCTCGATGCGATCGGGAAGGTCTTGAGCGAAGCAACCCGAGCCGAAGATGCCTACGCCGGCGGTACCGGATCTCTGCAAGATGCGATGTATCAACGCGCGCAGGCTGATGTGGCGCTTTCGGTTGCGACCGCTGCCGCGCAGCGGGCCGCGCAAGCCGTGCAAACGTTGCTGAATCTCCAAGTTTGATCGGATGGTGCAGTTGCAAGCGGTCCTGGCTCGAGCGCGCGCCCTCCCGGCGTCGATGCGCGTGGTGGCGATTGTTGTCATTGGGCTGGTCGCAGCTTTTGCGCTTATCGTGACGATCGTGGGGCATCCCGATCGCGCGCCGCTCTTTACAAGCCCGCTACGCAGCGAACAACTCACCGAAGTACAAGAGCAACTCGCCACCTGGAGCGTGCCTTTCTCGCCCAGCGTCGACAATGTGACCGTCGACGCATCGCGCCGCAACGATTTGTTACTGCGCCTCTCGCTCGCCGGCATCCCCCACGCGCACGTCGAGACGACCGGTGAGGCGCTCGCGAACGTGGGCGTACTCACGCCGCAGGCGGTGATCGACGCGCAGACGCGCAGCGGACTTGCCGGTGACATTGAAATCGCGCTACGCAGCGTCGACGGTGTCGATGACGCGCACGTGATCGTTGCGCCGGCGCAAGCGGCAGAGTTTGCCGACCAAAGCGCGCGTCCGGCGACGGCGAGCGTGCGTCTGCAACTGCATCCCGGGGCGACCGTCTCGCGCGATGCCGTCGACGGCATTCGGCGATTCGTCGCCGCGTCTGTTGCCGGGCTTGACCCTGCAAATGTAACGATGCTCAACGACCGTGGCGTCGCTCTTGGCGAAAACGCAGGCGCGCAAGACGATCCCAACGCGCTCGAGCGGTCGTTGCAGTCGGCCCTCGATGCCGCGCTCGGCGCCGGCGTCACGATCGTGCGCGTACATGCGGAATATACGCACGCTACTTCCGAAGAACGCAATACGCGTCGCGCGCCGGTTGGCGGCGATCCGATCGAACGCACCACGGCGAGTGAATCGTACGACGGCGGCGGAAAAAAGTATGCGAAAAACGACGTGCGCGACGATCGCGGAACGTTGACGCAGGAGAGCGTGACGCGTGCGGATGCGGGAGCGCTCGCGCGCATTTCGACCGCGGTGTTTGTCGATGCCGACCGTGGTGCCGATCTTGCCAAGGTGCGCGAGCTTGCCGCAGCGACCGTTGGTTACGAGCCGCGTCGCGGAGATGAGCTTACGGTCCAGGCGGTGGGTTTTCACCGGGTGTTGCAGCAGCGGCGCGACGGGTGGTTCCTGCTCTATGGTGCGATCGTGCCCCTCTTGCCAACCCTTGCAATCGTCGGCGGATTGCTGCTTTTCGGCCGCACGCTGCTGCCACATGCGATCGCCTTGGTACGGGGTTTTCTCGAACGCGAAGCAATCACGCGAACCTCGCGAACGGTGGCGGGATATGCGCCCGGCCGCGTTCGCGGCGCGCTGGCCGGCGAGCCACCGCACGCGGCCGCAGCGATCATCAGCGCGTTGCCTGCCGCGACCGCGGCTGCGGTCCTTGAACTATATCCGCCGCACGAGCGCGAGGCGATCGTCAAACGCATGGCTCGCACGCACGGTTCCGTGATTCCAAGTGCCGATGAACTGCTCGCGCGACATGGTTGAATTTGTTTCGCTCGCGACCTGGTTGCACGGACCGCAGCCCGAGGCTTTGGAGGTGCTCGAGGAGCCGAGCGTCGTCATCGAGGAAGCACAGCCGGCCGACGAACACCAAGAGCATACAAACGAAGACGCGTTGCTCGACGAGGTGTGCGCACGCCTTCGACGCTTCCGTGCAATGCTCGACGATGCGTTCGCATACGTGCGTGAGCACGGCACGCCCGCGGCGCCGTTGCGCGTGCGGGTGCATCCCACGCAGCTCTCGAGCGCACGGGCCATTGGGTTGCCGCTGGCTCCCGATGCACAGTTGCGCGAAGAAGAGGCGGTCATCGAGCTGCGGTGCGGCTCGATTGACGCGCAGCTTAGCGTTCCGTTCGCGCGACTGCTTGCGCAGCATCAATCATGATGCTTGGAACCGCTGCGCTCGGGCGCGGCCTCGATGTCTGCGGCGCACCGCTCGACGGGCGCGATCCAATCGACGGCGTGCACGTTGACATCGAAATGCCGGTACCGTTGCCTTCGCAGCGGCTTTCGATCAGCGAGCCGCTCTGGACCGGCGTGCGCTGCATCGACGCGCTGCTCACCGTCGGTCGCGGTGCGCGGGTCGGAATATTTGGCGCGCCCGGTGCGGGAAAATCGACCTTACTCGAGACGATCGTGCGCGGCGTACGTGCAGATGCAATCGCCGTCGGTCTCGTCGGTGAGCGTGGGCGCGAGGCACAGCGCTGGATCGCGCTCTGCGACCACCGCACGACGGTCATTTGCGCTACGAGCGACAGGCCGGCGAGCGAACGCGTGCGCGCGGCGGATCTGGTGATGGCGCACGCCCACGCACTTGCCGCGCGCGGGTTGCACGTGCTGGTCGTGCTCGATAGCCTCGCGCGCTATGCGCACGCGCTGCGTGAGCTCGCGGTGCAGCATGGCGAGAGCGTTGGGCGCGGTGGCTATCCGCCGAGCGTCTTTGCGCAAACGGCGCGACTCGTTGAACGCGCTGGAAGATTTACAGAAGGATCGATTACGATGCTTGCCACCGTGCTCAACGACGGCGAGGATCAGGATCCGGTAAGTGAATGCGCGCGGTCGTTGCTCGACGGACACGTACAGCTTTCGCCACGGCTGGCACATGCGGGGCGCTTCCCTGCGATCGACGTTCTGGCCAGCGCCAGTCGGACGATGAATGCAGTCGCGAGCCCCGGGCACGTTCGCAACGCCGTGAGCGTTCGAAACGCGCTCGCCCGGCTCGAGCGCTGCGCGGATGCTCGCTCGCTTGGCATCGAACCGGCCGATCCGGCGACACGTACCGCCATTGCGGCTGAACCTGCCCTCGAGCGGCTCCTGCGCCAGGGAACCGAGCCGATTTCGCATCGCCAGTCCCTAGAGGCCTTGGGGCAAACCGCCGATATGTTGGGAGAAGCCCATGGATATTTCGTCTGAACTTTCCGCCGTAGCCAGCCGCATCGAACAGATCACGGGCGCGCCGGTACAGTTGCCCGGCTTGCCCGAGCAAGCTCCGCAAGCCGGCTCATTTGCCGCGCTGCTGCAAGCGCAGCTGGCTGGACAGGGCGTTCCGACGCAAGGCGACGAGGCGGCCCCGAATGCACCTGCGATGGTGGCGCCGGCCCAAATCGATGCGCTGGTCAACGACAACGCGCAATCGCAAGATGTCGATCCCGCGCTGATCAAGGCAATCATCGCCAACGAGTCGGGTTTTAACGCAAACGCCACCTCGAACGTGGGCGCGCAAGGCCTCATGCAGCTCATGCCTGGGACCGCCGCCGGCCTTGGTGTCACAGATGCCTACGATCCCGCGCAAAATGTAGCAGGTGGGACGAAGTACATCAAAGGCCTGCTCGGAAAGTTTAACGGCGACGTGCGACTTGCCGTCGCGGCCTACAATGCCGGTCCGGGCGCCGTGGAGAAGTACGGTGGCGTACCGCCGTATGCCGAAACGCAGAATTACGTGCAGAACGTCCTGGCAAGTTACGCGAAGTATCGGGGAAACGCTACGCCGTAGCGCGCTCCTTTGCGCCTGCATAGGGGCGCTTTGCGCACAGACTCCCTCACCGCCCTTGCCACCGCTGGCAACGATGCTGGCCAAGCACCTCGACGCACTCGAGACGTTGCACGTGCACGAGCCCCAAACCCACGAAACCACCGGGACGCTGCTCGGCGCCGGCATCTTGGGCAGCTTTCACGAGTGGGCGCAGGGCGATAAATCGCGTCGCGACGACTCGTTTGGCATCCGTACCGAACGTTTACTGCGCGTCGGCGACCGCATGTGGCAACAGAACGCGAACGGCGAGATTCGTGAGTTGCAAGGGATCATTGCGCGACGGCAGATCACCGAGGATTTCATCGATAGCGGCGCGTTTGCGCATCACCCCGAGGACGTGCGATTTATCGATCGCGAAACGCTCTCCGACGGCCGCGATATATATGTCCTTACGGTAGCGCCGCCTAACGGCGAGCCATACCGCGTCGGTCTCGACGCAAAGACGTGGCTCGTCGATGAAGAGGCGTTCGTCAACGGCGATAGCATGCAGACGACGACGTACAGCGACTACAAGGTTGTCGACGGCTTCCTCATCCCGTACACGGAAGTCGATTCCGATGGCACGCACGCGTTCGACATTACCTCGCATATCACAACGGTGGTGGTGGACAAACCGATCGCGCCATCGATCTTTGCCCCGCTCGGTTCGTCGATGGTGGCAAATACCGCGCCGGTCGTCGTTCCGTACGAGGTACACGGCGGCCTGATGTTCGTCAAAGTGACGATCGATGGAAAGCGCTACACGTTTCTCGTGGACTCGGCTGCGCAAGCCGACGTCTTCGACGTGTCACTCGCCTCGACGCTCGGTCTGCATCCCCAAGGTACGGTCGAGATTCGCGGCACCGGGCGGACGACAAGTCCCGGCGTTGTCGAAGCACCGCCGATCGTGCTCGGCGGCGTGACGTTTCCGATGCACATGGCGACCGTTTTGAAGCTGCCGGCATTTCAGGAGGTCAGCGTTGACGGCATCCTCGGCTATCCATTCTTTGCCGCTGCCGAACTGCGCGTCGATCCGACGCAGTTCAACATCACGATCGGCCAGCCGGGCTCGTTGCCGCTCGACGGCGACAAGCTCGACGTCGATACCGATCGCGAACTGCCGGAGGTTACGGCGGAAATACAGGGCGCACCGACGCGCGTGATCGTCGACACCGGGAACTCGCGCGAGATGCTCGTCTTCAAGAGTTTTATCGAAGCGCACCCCGGGCTCGTCTCGCTTGCGCTCTTGGGCCCCACGCTCAATCGCGGGATCGGGGGTTCGGTCGACACGGTGGGCACGATCGTCAACGTGCTCCAGCTCGGTCCGTATCGGCTCCTCAACCGGTATGCCGACGTTGTGCTCAGCACGACCGGAGCGTTCGCCGATCGTAACGACGGCGGCAATGTGGGCTACGGGTCGCTGCGCAATTTCGTCGTGACCTTCGATCTTGTGAATCACGCGCTCTATTTACAGAAGGCGCAGGGTTTCGACGACGGGCACGACCGTCGCGTGCCGCAATAATCCGGTAACGAATCGGTGATGCCTGGTTGACCGCGCGGGCGGACGATGCGGGCATGATGACGCAGCAACTCGGCTTTAGCATTCTCACCGCACCGCTTGCGGCAATCGACCGCCGCGCGCTTTCGCAAGCCTGGTATTCGGCTTTACACGTCGCACAGACCGGCGGAACGCACAGTGAAGGTGCGCGAGCGCGCGTCGAGACGCCGGGCGTCGAACGCGCGGCACACCCAAGCGAACGGCTCGAACCTCCACACGTAATGCAACGCGATGCGCGCGCCTCGTCGCGTCCGGGAGCGGTGAAGCTACGCGTTCTTGCTTCACCCGAACGGCGTGCAGAACGTTCGGCACTGGCCCGGCACATCGAACGAACGTTTCTCAATCCAATGGCACGTACGCAACGAGCGACGTTTACTATCGACGGCACGCGTACCCGGGTACACGTAGCGCTGCAAACGACGCCGGCGGGCGTGCGGATCGTCGCCGTGTGTCCGGCCTCGATCCAAGCACGCGTTTCGCGCGCGCTCGACGAGGCGCGCTACGCGCTTGCCGCGCGCGGCATCACGCTGCGCAGCGATGTGAGCGAAGGCCTAAGCCAATGATGATCAATGCGGCGACGCAAGACGCACTCGACCGAATCGCGCAGCGGGCGGCAGATGTACAGCGCGCCTTCATCCCCGGCGCCCTGCCGCAATTTGGGGACGTCGCAACCGACCACTCAGCATCTCATCCTGCGTTCGACCCGCTTTGCGTTGCACCGCCCGACGGTGCGCTATTTCTGAGCACTGATGAACGCGGCCGCACGGTCTACACGCGCGACGGCGGGTTTGCACTGCGTGAGGGTGCGCTTGTTGGTACGAACGGCCGTACGATGCTCGGATTTACAACTCGCAATGCCGCCACGAGCGAACTGCGTGTCGACTCCGTCGACGCGTCGCTTGGGCGCGTGCAAAACTTGCGGATCGAAGCCGACGGCATGCTCGCATACGATCGCACGGTTATCGATCCGCGCAACGGCGCTCGTGAACATGAACGCGTGGCCGTCGGGCAGCTGGCGCTCGCGCGTTTTCCGGCGGCGACCAAGCTAACGGCGATCGACGCCAATCATTTCATTGCTCCACCGGGAACACTGCCACATGTAGGGCGCGCGGCGGACGGCAATTTCTCGAGCGTGCTGCCGATGCAGCGCGAGGAGAGTCGCATCGACTTCGATCGCAGTCTCGATCGACTTGCGGAGGCCTACATTGCCTTCGATGCGCTGCAAGCGGTGCACAAGGCGCAAGGTGGTGCCGCAAAGACCTCTATGGATCTTTTGAAGTGAGGATGCTTGCCTTGAGTAAGCGCTGCGAAATCTTCGCGGGACGGCGCGTCCGCACCGTGACTTTTGAAGAGCGTTCGATGCTGCCGGTATCGGCCGCGTGTGTGGTCGCAAACGGTGTGCGCGATACGCTCAGCGTGCTCTTTGACGAACCCGTGACGCTAAAGCTATACGAGCCGATGATTCCGCAGCCGGCAGCTTGGAACTCGATTGTTCGCGATGCAAGCGTGTATCGTCTGCGCGGTACGGCCGCACTGGCCGCAGTGATCGTGCGGCCGTCGGACGCATCGACCCTCGCCGCTGCAGCGTTCGGCGAGCGTGACGCACCAGCAGCGGCGCTCTCGTCGCTCGAGCGCACCGTGCTCGAGCGAATCGTGCGCGCGATTGCCAAGCAGTTTGGTCCAATCTGCGGTACGGCAGCCGACCTTACGGTCGACACGCAACTCGATATGCGCACGTTGCGGACATTTTTTGAACTGCAGGTCGAGCAGCCGGTTCGCGCACGGATCGGCATCGCGTTGAGCCGCGACCCCTCGGCCGATTCTGCGCCCGGCGTCCTGCTCGAGGACCTGAGCGACCTCGCAGTGGAGCTGATCGTGCAGGTCGACGCGGGTGTTCATCCGGCGGCCGAGATCGCTGCGCTTGAGCCTGGAACCGTCCTTCCGCTGCCCGCCGGAGCGCTTCGCGGCACCCTAAAGATTGCCGGAAGGCCCCTCGCCGTTGGAGAATGCGGCGTTCACGGTCGATACTATGCATTAGCGGTTAGCCGCACACCGGCCGGAAGGGATGACCCGGAACGATGACCATCGACGCAAAGAAAATCAAGGATCGCGGCAATCTCGACGTATTGCTGCACGTTCCGCTCAGCGTCACCGCTGAACTCGGGACGTGCCATATGTCGGTGGCCGAAGTCCTCAAGCTCGGCGCCGGCTCGATCATCGAGCTCGACCGGCTTGCCGGCGGCCCCGTCGATTTGATGGTGAACAATAAACTGATCGCGCGCGGCGAGGTCGTCGCCGTAGACGAAAATTTTGGCGTACGCGTGACCGAGCTGATCTCGCGCCCCCCAATCAATCCGTAACCGTTCACGTTTTAGCAATCATTTTTCTACGAAACGGTGACGCATCTGCGTCACCGTTTTTGCATGGATGGACTTTTTGACGTAGCCTCGCGCGGGCATGCGACCCTGCCGCTCGACGTGCTCGCAAGCCTCACCGTGCTCGCGATCGTGCCGTTCCTGCTGATGATGTGCACGTCGTTTGTCCGCATCGTCGTTGTGCTTTCGCTCGTTCGCTCGGCGATCGGCGCGTCGGCGCTTCCGCCCAACGCCGTGCTCTCCGGCCTCGCGCTCGTGCTGACCCTGGTCGTGATGACGCCCACGTTGCAGCGCATCGGTCACGACGCGATCGATCCCTACGCGCATGGCGCGCTGACGCAGTCGCAGGCGCTCGATCGTGCATCGAGGCCGCTGCGCTCCTTTATGTTGCGCCAGACGCGGGTTGCCGACATCGCACTCTTCGAGCGGGTCGCGCATCGTGGCAGCGAGCCGGCGGCGAAGGTGCCCCTCACGGTCGTCGTGCCGGCGTTCGTTGTGGGCGAGTTGCGCGGCGCGTTTGCAATCGGTTTTGCGCTCTATCTTCCGTTTGTAGCGATCGACCTGGCGGTCGCAGCGATGCTGATGGGCCTCCCTATGAGGTGAAATTGCTACCCACCCTGGCTACGAAGGAACCCGCGATGTTTCGCGGGTTTTTCGAGGTTTTAGGCTTTCTTGCGGATCTTCGTCGCGGCCGGAAGGGCGGCGGGTTCGACGAAGGCCCGGCCGAAGGCGACGATGCGGACGACGGTCGGACTGACCGACCCGTTCGGTTCGTACGTCGCTCTGTCCACGAGCAGGCGCAGGGCCTCCGCTCGCTCGGCGACGGTCAGCGAGGTCCAGTTCTCGCGGAGCCACGTAATGACGTTCCGCGCCGCGGCTAGGTCGGGGACCGCGTGAGACCGGGATAGCTCGGCTTCGACTTCGCGGAGGCGGGTCTCGGCCTTTGCGCGGTCCTGTTTATGGAGGAACAGGTCGGCCTCGCCCTCGGCCTGGCTTATCGCGCGCGAAGCCACCAGCCTAACGATATGGTGACGAGCCGCAGCCGCCGTCGCGACGACTTCCTCCAAGTGATTGCGTTCCCGTTCGAGAGCCCGCGTCGCGGTCTCCGACTTGCGAAGCTGCATCGCGGCGAGGATCGCGTCGTCGCTCATCACCGACACGGATGCGAGAACGCCCATGAGCGTTTCGCCGACGTAGGCGACGCGCACCGGCCGCTTGTTCGAGCAGGTCGCATATCGGCCTTGCGCGTTCTGACAGCGCATGTAGATCAACTTTCGAACCGGCGTCGTGCGCGGATTGCCGTGGCGGTTGAGCCGCCCGCTTTGACTGATGAACGAAGACATTTGACGGTCGCATTCGACGCAGAAGAGCAGGCCCGTCAGTTCCGACGTCGAGCCTGACGTCGAACGGCGCTGATGACGCGTCTTCGCCTTGTAGCGCCGAGCGTGAATCGCGCGGAAGGTCTCGATGCCGATATACGGATCGGGAATCGCTTTGTTGTCAGGCTCGAGGGTTTGCTCATCGAGCGGACGCAACGCCTTGCCGTCTTCGTCCCATTTGTCGTACGCGAGCACGCCCGCGTAGTGAGCGTTCTCGCCGAAGCGATAAAGCGTGCCCCAGGTCCAGAGGTGGCCGTACTTGTTGCGATAGCCCGCGTCGTTGATTGCGTCGGCCATCCCCTGCCACGAGAGCGGCGACGTTTCGAGCATCTTCCAGATGAACGCGATGCACGCTTCGCGTGCGGGATCGCGATGCAGAATCGTCTTGTCGCATTTGCACGCGCGCACGAGCGAGGGTGCATGCTCCGTGCCGTCAGGCCCGACGTTCGGAACTTCGACGCGTCCCTTGCAGTCGGGTTCGTGCGTTCGATAGCCGTCGGGTGTACGGCCACCTTGCCATTGGGCGCGTTCGCGGCGCGAACGGCGCTGTTCGCGGACCTTGGCAGACACGATGCGCAGTTGCTCTTGCCCGATCGCGGCGCGAACGTGCGTCACGAGGTCGTTGCGCGGATCAGTGAGATCGAGGCCGTCGCCCACGGCGAGAAGACGGATACCCAAAACGCGGAACGCCGACACGAGGCCGGCATATTCCAAAACGTTGCGGCTCCACCTATCGACCCAATCGATGACGATTGCGTCGGGGCGTTCCGCGGGCTTCATGCCTTGATACTCGACGACCAAATCGGCGTACTCGGCACGACGATTGAATACAAAGGCTGCGCCTTCGAGACGCAACGCGGACTTCCCCGACTCGGCAACCTCGATGCGACGGCGCACTTTGATGCCCGCCGGCTCGGCCCACTTGGTTTCGACCTCGCGTCGCTGATTGAACAAGCTTTCGCCCTCGCTCTCTTGAGCGCGGGTGCTGACGCGATACAATACGTCAATAATATTAATTCCGCTTGTGTCGAGCAAGGGTGCCTCCTTGAAGTCGATCCGATCCTACCACTGGGAGGCAACATCACGAAAGGGATCGTGATGAAATAGTCTCCGTGGACTCAAACCCGAAAGAATCTTTTCGCGCCCACTTTGCTGCGATTTGACCAGCATGCTATGATCTGGCGTGGTCGGGCTCAAGAGCGTAAGATGACGCAGCCCCGTGAGGGAACCCGACGCGGCCGGGAAAGTCCGCGGCGACCACGAGAAATACAAAAGAATCCCGTTGGCAACGACGGGACCCATGCGGTCAGGGATGGACCGCTGCAACGAAATCGAGCCCGATCCAAAGTCGTCCGAATCGAGGCACCGTGGGCCTCCGAGTCGGTGAAACCCAGAGCGCGAGCGCGCCCTGGGCGGTAATCGAACTTGGAGTTGACCCGTGCGGAATGGACGCACCGAAGAACCCTATCTCACCACCGCAGACGTAGCCGAGCGCTACGGTATCGCGTCTGAAACGGTCCGCTCGTGGATCGAGAGAGACGACCTTCCCGCGTTCCGTATCGGCAACGTCCTACGCATCGCGCCCGCCGCGCTGCGAGAGTTCGAACGCAAGCATACGATCGGTGATCCGAGCGCCGTCGCCGCGCTGCTCGACTTACGCGAACGCGTTCAACGACGCCTCGACGACGAGCGGGGCGCGCGATGATGCGGCGTACCCACGAACAGCGTCAGGCTCTCGAAGTCTCGATGCAGCGTTATCGCATCCCTGTCGTCCACGTCAAGACGAATGAGGGGGAGGACGTCGACGGCGCCGCCCGAGCGGCAATCGCGAAGACGACCGGCACGACGGTGATCGAACACTTCATCGAAGGCGACCCGCTCGCGCGCTATTACCTCAACTTCGCCGGCGCGTGCGAACTCACGCAAGGGCAGAAGGCGATGATCGTGGTCGCGGACGACGTGGCGTTCGAGAGCGTGTCAAAATTGACACAGCGCGACCAGAACCAACTTCTCGCCGAAGCCGCAGGTCTCGCAAGCCCGACCTTCATAACGTACGCCCGCGCCGTCCGGAGGGACGTACCGCACCGTGTCGCCGAAATCATCGACGGCACGACGGCGCTCAAGGTCGTCTACGAAGAAGAAGTGCAACGCGCCAAAGCGCGCGGCGCTTCCGGGACGAACGCGAGCGGCTCCGTCGCGGATCTCCGAGACCGCCGCTTCACCCGCGAAGAGATCGCCGACGCCGTCCGCGAGGTCGCGGGCGGAACTGACTTCCTCGACGCTGCGAGCGAGTGGGTCGTCAAGGACGGCGTTACGACGAACCCCCTCAAGGCCGATCGCATCTACACTAAGGAGGACAACGGCCTCCTCCGGCCGTGGGAAAAGTTCACGTATTGCAACCTGCCCTTCTCCAAGAAGAAAGAGTTCATCGAGAAGGCCGTTCGCGAAAAAGATGCCGGAAACGCGAGCTACTGTCTCGTGCCAGACGACACGAGCACGACGATTACCCACTACGCGATTAACCAGAGCGACGACGTGCTGCTCTTCGTCGGCCGACCGGACTACCCAAAGCCCGACGGGTCGAGCGAGAAGCGTCCCAACTTCGGTACGCTCATCTTGGGCTTCGGGATGTCCACAGAACCGCTCGCCGACGCTCTGCGCACACGCGGTTGGGATTGTACCGTACTCCCGAGCCCGAAGACGCACGCCGCCGCGCTCGACGAGATCGCGCGCCTGCGCGAACGTCTCGCCGCGTACGAGAACGAGCGTGCGGCGTGATCACGCATTCGTGCGGCGGAGAACGCCATCTCCAACTCCGCGACGTCGACGACAGCCTTTGGCTTCTCACGTACGTTGACGGCCCGGTCTGTATCGGCGTGGCGCTGTTGCCAGCAGACGTTCGCAGTGATGTAGCGCGCTGGCTCGCGCTCGGTTACGACGAGCAACTGCGCGAGTCGGTGATCGTCGGACAGGACCTCGCGAAAACGTGGCACCTTCCGCCGTTTGAGGACGGCGATGGGCGCCGTTATGTCGGCGTCGAGATCGAGCTTCGCGTCACCAGCGGCCAATGTCAAACCTGCGGCGGACTCGATGCGCACGATAACCTGCGAATCTTCGTGCGCCCTACATGTGACGGTTACAAAGCCGCCTGGTTCTCGACGCACCGCGATTATGCGGCCGTCGTCCGCACGATTGGCGGCACGCGATCATAAAGCGCAACCATGTCGATTTGACACAAGCCGTGATCGACGCTAGGGTCGACCACGCTAACGTCGCGTCGGCTACGCCGAAACAACAGGACGACGTGAACTCGCCGCAAGAGCAGGTCTTCGGGACCGGCGGCGAGGGCTCCAACTCTTTCGAGATCGGAGCCGAAGAATGACCGCGATGGAAATGTCGAAAGCACGCATCGAAGCGGGCGGAGGCGACGCCTCAGACCACGCTTTGCTCGCGGCAGAAGCGAAAGCCTCGAATAAGGGGCGCGTACTCGACAGAATGCAACTCGTCGAGGAACTCGTCGCCGAGGCGGTCGAACGTGAACGCGCGCGGGAGGCCGACGAGCCGCTCGGGCCGGAAGTTGCGAACGTATCGCCGGAGCTTCATCGCGCCATCGGCGAAGCGTTGCCCGTCGGCGTGACGACGTTCGACGGCGGCCCTGGTAGCGGTAAGACCGCGCTCGGAACGCAAATCGCGATGACTTGCCGCGTTCCGGCGATCATCGTCGAATGCGAAGTCCGCCCCGTGCGTATGCTCGAACGCATGACCGCGTTTCAGACCAAGACCTACCTCGGAAAGTTGAAGGACGGCACGCTCTCACCGGAGCAAATCGGCGCATTTGCGAAGCGGACGCTCGACGAAGTTCCTCTGCTCGAAATCATCGATGCCACGCATACGCGGGTCTCGCTCGACGAAATCGCCGACGAAGCGAAACGTTTGCGCGAGCGGCACAATGCTAAGCATTGTCTCGTGCTGCTGGACTCGCTTCATGCATGGAGCGCCGCGGCGATGAGTGATGACTTTCCGAAGGAGTACGACCGGCTAACGCAGGCAATCTTGGACCTCGACGCTGCGTCGAAGCGAGCGGGAATCTCAGTGCTCGCCATCCTCGAACGGTCGCTCGCGAGCATGAACAATCCGAGCGCGTCGAGCGGTAAGGGTACCGGGGCACTTGGCTACAAGGGCGAGATTTCGATCAACCTCGACGCGACCGGAAAACTCGACCGACTTACCGGCGAGCGTCCCGTGCGCATGACGATCTCGAAGAACCGCCACGGTGAACAAGGTTTTGCGATTCCGATGATCTTCGAAGGCCGCGTCCAGACGTTTCGGGAGATGCCCCAAGGCGACGCGCTCGCGCAGGCAATCGCCGCGACCGGCGGCGACCTAGAAGACGATAGCGAAGCTACGACGCCGGTCGCGGGCTTCTTCCAAGGAGGAGCGCATCGTGGCGAATAGCAGTACACCTCTGCGCCGCGATTATTGGTCGCCGACCACCGGCATCCAATCGCGAATCGCCATCTTCACGCCCACGGATCGCGAGGTCCCACTGCCGCCCAACGGCGTAGCCATCGTGAAATCGAACTTCGGCACAGCGAAGATTCGCGGCTACCGGCCGACGCGCCGAGACAAACTCATCATCGAAGCGATCATCGCGCATGGCCGCGTTCCGTCACCTATCTATGATGCAGACGGTGAACTCGTCGGCGGTAAGTTCACCGTCAACCTTCGCGAAGTCGCGGCGACAATCAAAAAGCGCCGCCATATGAACTGGGTGGCGCAGCGCATCTCCAGAATCGCGGATGCAAAGATCGAACTCACCAACGCAAAAGGACAACTTCTCGCGTTCGCGCACATGATCGATCAAGGGCGCCGACGCGACGGAGGCATGTTCGACGTCATCTTCTCCGCAGCTTACCTCGAACTGTGGAGTCACGACGTAAATATCTACAGCGAGCGCCTCATCGGCATGCTGGCCGACGTCGAGTCGCCCATCGTCTCCATGCTCATCGAGCGTGCGCTCACGCAGGAGCACTACCGCGAGAACTTGGTTGATGCGATGCGGTACGTTGGTGCGCTCGACGTTGCATCAACCGAGCAAAAGGAGCGCTTCGCGGAGGTCCGACAATCTGATGCGGACTTCGCACGATTCGGCATGCGGCGCTACCACAATACCGACGGCGGTGAAATCCTCGAAGGCCACCGTCGAAACCTCGACGACTACGGGCTCGTACAAATCCCGCCGCGGCGATCGCTCGCCATCGCGTCCTAGCCGCCGGCATCAGAGCGCGTAGAGTAACCGGCACCCCTTTGTGGACCGCCGCGTCCCCCCTTGTGGAACGGCCGTCCCCCCTTGTGGACCGTCGGAGGACCATCGCGTCCCCCCTTGTGGCGGTTCTATAGAACGTAGTTCTAGAACGCCGTTTAGAACGGGGTTCTAGAAAGCGCCTGGTCGGCGCGGCGCTCGGAGCGCCGGCCTCCCCGGCGGACGGCGGGCCGTCCTGGCCCGCACGAGGTCGGCGCCCATCCTGGGCGCTGAGGGTCGGCCCTTCGGGGCCTCCTGCAAGCAGATGGCGGTCGGCATCGTCCGAAGGTTTGATTACGAATGATGACACGAGTTCGGCGAAGGGGGCGGTCTGCGACCGCTGGCCGACCTAGATGATTCCTTGTGCCTACTGGATAGGCCAGCCGACAACCCGCCCCTTACTCGATCCCCCCGTTTCGCCCTTGAGCGCGTCCAGGAACGAAGATCGCTTCCGTGAAGGCCTTGCCGCCATCCACAGCGCTAAAATCGCCTGTGGAGAGTTTTGGCGGCGTCCAGAGGAGCGAAAGAACGCTTGCGATCCCTGCTGGATGGCTACGACATCAGCAGCGACTCTGTCGAACGAAAGGTAAAGCAGCATGTATTCTGATTTTTCCGCAGCGGCAAAAAACGCGCGGATGCAAATCCCCGTGCCCACCTTAGACATTGAAGCGATTCGCGCGCGTTCCGAAGCAAACGGCGCTCGTCAACGGGTGCGCAGACTCCTGGCCGGCGCAGCGATGGCTCTCGGTGTCGCCGGTGCCGCAGCTGCGCTCGCAAGTACCGCCGGCGGCTGGCACCTCTGGATGTTCGGCAATAAGGTCGAAGTGACGGTAGAATCGCTCGGGATCGTTCGCTATCCCGAAGCAGCCGATGTTCGCAACATCGTTGCGCGCGCGGCTTTCCCCGTGGTTCTGCCCGATGGTGCTCCGCCCGGGCTACGTGTATTGGGAATTATGTATAGTCCGATCGACCGGCCAACGATGATGATGATCCAGTACGGCAACGCTTCGCATCCGTGGGCAATGGCTGTTTCCCTGATCGACACGACAAAGATTGCCGAGGACGAGAAGCTGTTACCGCCAGGCCCGGCGCAGGCGGTCGTGTCGCACCCTTATCGCTTCCTCGTCGGACGCGAAATGGTACTCGTGCACTCCGGCGCGGTAGCACGGAGCGTTGAGATTGCGATGAAGCGTGAATCGCCGGCGCAAACGGCCGCAGCCTTCGACGCTCTGCTGACGCACATCATTGTCTTGCAGAAAGTGATCCCACCAGTTGCGGAAGTCGCTGAACGCGTCGCGCCGCCGGGAATAAACGTCGTTCTAGCCGATTGGGATCTGCGTCTGATTCCCCGTCTCGCTAGGCAAGGGAAACCATTGCGTGATTCGCGCACCGTATATCTCTTGAGCATTCCACAGGTGCATGGGCAGCCGGATTACCGCGACGCGGTGCTTTCCTGGCCCAAGGCGATCGCGATAGCTCCTAATGGAGTTCGCGCCGTTGCGGCAGCGTTGCGCCGCTCGCACACGGGCTCAATCTGCAACTGTGCAATTCTCGTTCACGACTCGGGCGGCAAATACACTGTTTGGAAGATCGACCAGGGAACGCTCAACGCTGCGCAACTGTGATCAAGACCTCATGAAGAATAAGCCCAGGACCGCTAGGCAACGAGTCGGCAATCTCGTTGGGCTCCGGCTGATCTGAGCTTCGAGGACTAGGAACGCATCACTACGAGGGACCGCCGTCGGGGGTCTGGCGATACTCGTCAAGCCACTCCTTCATGAAGTAAAACCGACCACGCCTCAACTTGAACCGAATCTTTCCCACTTCTATCAAGCTCTTTAACGCATCTCTGCTTATCTCTAAGTAGCGGTATGCCGCCGCAAAGGACATTTCGCGAGGCTTCGCCTTGGCCGATAGCTCTAGACCGCAACTGCACTTGTTGCCGGCGCCGGGTCGATGCCCAAAAGCTCGCAGGCTCCGAGTCAACACCTCGTCGGCCTTCAACATGTGCTCGTCCAAAATACGGCGCCAGTACTCGCGCTGTGGACCGATCGGCTCATCGTGAAAGAGATCGAACGCGGCGGTAAACCGATAGCACGCCGACTTCGCGCCTAACCTCGCTTCAACATTACCGATTATGCGGACCCAGTGCAGATCATAAGCATCAATCCGAAGCCGCGGAGAACCGAGCCACGACTCTGCCCAGCGATTCTCAGTATCCCACGTTTCCATGAGCTTTCCGGCTATCTGAAGTGTCTTGTGCTTCTTGTTAGCACGTTGACGTATTTTCTCCATGACATCGTGAGGGTCAACAAGTTCAAAAGTCCAACGGCGAAACGGCTTGGCCGCTAGAAACAGAGCAACCGCCATCAAAATTAGCGCAAGCCATAAACGATGCGAAGGGAACAGCGCAAGTAGGCTGCATGCCGCGGTAATAGCCGCTACAAGAACTCGCGGACCGCGCCCGTATTCAATTGCGACATCTTCTCCAGCCTCAACACCAACGAGTGGGTACTCGGGAGCGCGGGCTAGTCTCGCAAGAAATCGCTCTCGATCTTCGACGCTTAGCTTCGCGTAGCGCGCGAAGCCCGTCTTTATCGTTTCACCGTGCTTCGGCGTGATACGATTCGCGGTTTCGATTATTTCCGCGGATTCCGCAGCGTATGCGTCCAGCAGAGCACTTGCGTCGTGGGCAATCTCGTATGTAAGGCCCCACAAGAATTGGTCGGGTTTCTTCAACGTTCGCGCTAGCACCAGCGCGCTGCATATGTCGACCGCATCGCGATCGCTTCGATCGAACTGAAGTGTGATCAGGTCCTTAGCGAAGCACCGCGCGTTAGCTTCCCCTGCTGGGGTGTGGACGGACAAGACGTTGCCAATATAGGGTGTTGGCTCTTTCGCTGGCACGCTGTTCCCGAAACGCAGCCAGCTAGTCAAGTTACGCATCACCGACTATTCGCAGCGTGACCTTTGTGCCACTCCTGTGCCAGCCGGGCCGTACGCGACGCGTCGCAAAGCCAAAACCCTCGTTTTCGCCTTGGTTTGGCTGTTAAATCGGCCCGGCAGCTAGGTCGGAGCCGGAGCCCCGTTGATTTGCCTCTGCGGGTAATGATTCCAATGGGTCCTGTCGATCATCGCCGACGCTCGACTCCCGGTAGACGTCGCGCCGAACCCCGATCTTTTTAGAGCCATTCGATGCGCCTCTGAGGAGGATCTCGTAGGCGTGCCTGGCTAGCGGCCAGAGAGATCGGCAACCTGTCGGGTAGACGATCCCAAGTCGAACCTCGTTCAAGTGTGGAAGAATATTTCATCCGGCCCGCTCTTTTCGGGCCGCTAGTTGCTTTACTGCTGTCCGTGTTCCGAGCGAAGTTGCTCGTATGCCGGCATTGCCCATCGAGTCGCTGCCGCAACGATCGCAGGAGTCGCGGCCTGGCGCTTTTCCTCGCGATCTCCCCCGAACGGCGCTGTCCTCGTTGGATCCTTCGAATAGGAATCGAAAACCGCATCCAAACATCGCTCATCAACCCCGTGTTTAATACTAAATAGCGTCGCAATCTCCCCGATGGTTCGTCGAGTGATTTGTACGTAGTCGATAATTTTCACATTTTCCCCACGATGGCTGAGTGCTACGTCAAAATACCGACCGAGAATTCGAGCGAACCAGTCTTCATCCGACATGTCTTCCAGCGGAAGCCGCGCATCAGTACCGCACATTGCGTTGGCTAACTCGGGCAACTGAGCATGGTAATGCAATCGGCCTCCCCTCATGTTTGACGCCATCACTTCGACCGGATCTCGAATTACAAACAGACAAGGAATGTCTGGCCACCACTTGCGGATGACGGGAAGGCAGATTGAGTTTGGGCTACTGAATTTGACAACAATTGGCTCAGGCTCGCCCGTTCGATAACTGGCAAACAAACTAAACAGACACTCGGCAAGGTCTCGACACTCTTCATTCCATCGCATATCGGCCGCGGGAACATTCGACACCTGGCACGGCATGAATAACCTCGTTATTGAGCGCGCCTCAGCCACGACTTGCCCATGTTCCAACGCTTTGAGCGCATTGCATATTAGCGTCGAACCGCAGCGAGATACGTGAAAAATGAAGCCGTTAGGGAGAACACTTGGCCTTCGCTTTCCTTCTCTCAGGATAGAAGCAAGATCCAATTCTAGCTCCCCTACCTTGTCAGTCTCGTTACGTACGAAATGAACAGTGTCATCAAAAAACGGCTCGCTGAGAGGCCTGTTCCCCAATTGCATCCAGCGAACGCTTGCATCAGGAACCAACCCGGGCCAGACTAGGTCCGAGTAATTCTCTAAGATGATCTCGACGGGTAGCCACCCTCTCATAAGCACCTATTCTGACAGACACGCTCGCGTGCGCTACATTACTATAATCGAACTACCCTTGTAGCCCCTCTCGTACGGAACGGACACGGTACATTGCCATGGCGCTGAGCGTTCAAGAGACCTGCGAGCATGGCCATAGGCTGATTTTCAGATCACGCCACTGATTGAGTTGCTTGAGAGGCTCACGTCGCCGGGCGACTATGAATTGTACACGATGGCGCAGTTGTCCGGTTCCGACTATAAGAACCGCTGCGGCGGCCTGCCTCGATTGGCAATCGTTCAATATCATCGTGGACGGCTCGTCGACCGAGCGACAACATTCTGGATCCGTCGGGTCGGCGTTGACGACACCATTATCAGTGAAACATTCTTGCGCTCCATTTAGATAAACGACACCTTGACAGAGCGCGTATGGTCCATGTTCGATCCTGTCGTCGGCGCAAACCCTGCTGAGACGATCCTCGGAACGTCGAGAACTCTGGTTCCGCGGCGTGGGGCCGAGATCCGCGGGCGCCGGAGTCTCCGTTCGATCTCGGCGACCGCTGCGAGGACTTCCGTTGGGGCCTAGGCAATTCATGGTGCATTAGTACCGCTCTGTGCATAGCCGCTCGCAAGGTTCCATGATTTATAAACAGCGTGTCCACAGAAGGTGCAGAGGCTAACCCTAATGTGCTCGCATCGTCTCGATCCGTGAAGCAGTAACTTAGCTTGCGGGTCGGAAATCAAACGCGCTCGCTGCCGTTTCAAAGTGCAACGCGAGCACGGATGGTTCATAGGGAGCCATGGGATTGAATCGAGGAACCCTATTTTGAAAAAAGGCCCTTTGTGAACAAGGCTCGTAAAAGTGGGCTCGGACCCGTTACGCTGCCAGTGATTCCTGTGGGATTGGCGTAGTTTCGTAGGTTGCGAGGAACTCCTCGGGTGTACGGTAGTCGAGCGCGCTGTGCGCGTGCGTGGTGTTGTAGGAATGCTTCCATGCGTCGGCGGCGGTTCGTGCTTCGAGAAGCGATCGAAACCAATGCGCGTTTAAGAACTCCGATCGGACACGTGAGTTGAACGATTCGATGTAAGCATTCTGCGTTGGTTTGCCGGGCTGAATGAAGAGGAGCTCGACGCAGTGATCCTCTGACCATTGCTGCATGATTTTCGACGTCAGTTCCGTGCCATTGTCGATCCGCAGATATTTCGGATAGCCGTACGTTTCGGCGAGATCGTCGAGCGTTGCGGTGACCGAACGGCTTGGGAACGAAAATGCAAGCTCAAGGGCCAAACCGGACCGGCTGAATTCATCCATGATCGTCAGGCCGCGAAACGCGCGCCCGTTGAAGAGCCGGTCGTGAATGAAATCGAGCGTCCATCCTTCAAACAGTCGCGTCGCGCGGCGCAGGCAGCGCCCACGAACCAGTTTCGCTCGACCGCGGCGGCGGCGACGGCCCATCTGCAGCCCCGCAAGGCGATAAATCCGGCGAAACCGCTTGTAGTTCATGTACTCATCGCCGTCGGTGGCATCGCGCTCGTAATCGTTGTAGAGCCGCCGGCAACCGTGCTCGGCGTGTGCTTGCGCAACTTCGGTCAAACGCAGCGCGAGCAATGCATCATGCTGCGCCTTTGTGCTGGGCGATTCTCGCGAAGAACGACGTCGCGCTCGAACACTCTTGCAGGCTTCGCGTTGAGAAAGGCCGAGCTGCTGCAAGGCCTTCACGGCTTCGGCTCGCCGGGAAGGCTCCATGAGTTTTTTCGCATTAGCTCTTCGATCGCATCGATCTTGACCGTTTGCCGAGCAATAATCCGATGCATCTGCGCATTCTCCGCCTCGAGCTGTTTCAATCGAGCGAGATCGCTTGCACTCATGCCGGCGTATTTGGATCGCCACAGCCGGATCGTGTTCGCATGCACGCCGTGTCGACGCGCAAGCTCCTCCATCGGCGCTCCCGCGTCATGCTCCGCGAGAATCTGGACGATCTGGGACTCGGTAAAACGACTCTTTCGCATCGTGGATCTCCCTGTCTGCCCTCATGGGCGGAAGTCCACAGGTATTTCCTGGCTCCCGATTCAGGTCCGAGCCCAAGCCTCAGAGAATGATGGTCGCCAATAGGGGCCTCGACCTATTGGAAACTAGGAATTGGTGAAGGACCCTCCCAATGAGCGCTAATGTGTGGTCCGGCCAGAGAATGCTGCACAACATCACGCATCACCGGGAGAGATCGACTGCACAGTGTTGAGTAGGGAGTAGTACGGCTGATTCATGGGTTCACGCCCGGCTTAAAACCTCTGCGAGGTTTACCTTGATGTCCAGCATCATCGGGGTTGCGAAAATAATGGTCCTTCTATCAATGTCCTGTAAGGCTCCGGTCCCTTACCCCTAGTATCGCCGCTGGAAGTCATTGGAGTATTCGAATGAGACGACTCGTCGCCGCAGTTGGAATCGCCATCCTTGCCGCCTGCACCAAGACCGGCCAGCCCAGTCAAGGCGACCGGGCAAATGCGTGGACAATTCCGCACGTGCTGCGCTATGCAAACGCCGAGGACATCAACACGCTCAACCCTTTGTTGAGTCAGCAGCTCACGCTCGGATACCTATCGTCGCTGACAGCGGCATGGCTCACGAAATGGGATGCGCACAATCTTCCATATCCGGAATTGTCCACCGCCGTGCCGACGAAGGCGAACGGCGGCGTGAGCCGGGACGGATTGACGATTACCTATCACCTGCGTAAAGGGCTGCGCTGGTCCGACGGTGCGCCGCTCAGCGCCGATGACGTCGTCTGGACGTACCACGCGATCATGAACCCGGCGAACAATGTCACGAGCCGTGCCGGCTGGGATCTCATCACGCGCGTCGACGAGCCAGACAAATACACGGTCACCTTTCACTTGAGCAAACCGTACTCGCCATTCGTTACGACGTTCTTTTCAAGTGCGGCCGCGAATCCGGCCATTCTTCCCAAGCACTTGCTGGCGCAGTATCCCAACATCAACAACGTGCCATTTAACGCGCTACCGGTGGGCGCCGGCCCGTTCAAATATAAGGAATGGATTCGCGCGCAAAAGGTCGTGATGGTACCGAATCCCTACTACTTCCGCGGTCAGCCAAAACTCAAGGAAATCGATTTCGAGATCATCCCTAACCGCGACACGGTGCTGACATCACTGCAAGCACATGAAATTGACATGTGGGCGAACGTGCCGGGCGCGTACTACGACCGCATAAACAATATCGCGGGCACGACGGTCCTTTTGCAGCCGGGCTATGCCTGGGGCCATCTCGATTTCAACGTCTCGCGCCCTGGCGTGTCGGATCCGGCTGTGCGGCACGCGATCGAACTTGCAACCGACCGCAAGAACCTCATTGCGAAGTTCCAGCACGGCGTTCAGACGCTTCAGGAAGGCGTCGCGCCTCTGAAAGCCCCGTATTACGACTCGGATATCAAGCTGGTCCCGTTCAATATCGCAAAGGCAAATGCGCTCCTTGATGCTGCCGGCTGGAAACGCGGGTCGGGCGGCATTCGCGAGAAGAACGGCGTCAGGCTGAACTTGCTCTTCGCAACCTCAACCGGGACGCCAAACGTCGACAACGAGATCGAGTTTTTCCGCTCGACCTGGGAACAGATCGGAGTTGGGATCGACGTGCACCGCTATCCTTCGCAGATGCTGCTTGCTCCGATAGCAGATGGCGGTGTCATCCAAGGCGGTAAGTGGGATGTTGTGCTTTTCAATTGGGTCGCGGATCCGCTCGGCGATCTCTCGTTTATCTACGCCTGCGACCAAATACCGCCGAACGGACAGAACGACCTTCGTTGGTGCAACCCGCAAGCGGATGCGGCGATGCGCGCGCTCTTTAGCCATTACGATCAGGCGCAACGTAACGCCGACGACCGCATCTTATTTGCGCACCTCGCGAAGGATCTTCCGCAGATAACGCTGTTCGGCGTCGCGGACATCTACGTGTTCAACAAAGACCTAAAGAACTTCCATCCTAATGCTGTCACGCGGTTTGACGACTTCATGTATGTCGATATATGAGACCCGCCACGCAAGAGTAGCGCCAACGTCCAAGAAGCACGATCGTTCGCAAAAGCGTCGTCACTGAATTCGTCCCGCATAAAACCAGCGACGGCGTTTGGCGCTCCACACTACAGACGAAGAGGGGACGGGTGAAGTGACCCCATCGGGAGCTGGACACCCAATAAGCGAAATGAAGGTGTCCAATGAGAATGCCAACTCAGCCGGCCAAGCCGGAGCCTGACGAGGGGAAGTTCGAGCGATGGACCGCGCAGCGCAAGGCGGCGATCATCCTCGAAGTCCTCAAAGGCCAGATTTCGGTCCCCGAAGCTGCGCGTAAGTACGGATTCACGCAAGGCGAATTTCGCCAGTGGGCCGATGAATATCATCGCGGTGGAACCGATGCACTCAAGGTCAACAAGAAAGGCCTTGAGGCGGAGTATCGCGCCGAGGTGAAGCGTCTGCAAGCCAAGATCGGCGAGCTCGTGATGGAAAACGAGATCCGCAAAGAGGCGATGCGGCCTTTCACTTCCGTCGAGCCGATGTTACGCGGCTCTCTGCTCGACGACGATGGCCCAAAGCCGTGATCTGCCGCGTGTTGAATGTTGCTCGCAGTACTGCCTACTATCGCGAGCACGATCGCGCCGCGGTGGTCGACGAGGTGCTCGCGCAGCGCATCAAGCATTTGATCGATGCCGAACCGTATCTCGGCTACCGCATGGTGTGGGCGCGCCTGCGACGCCAAGGAACGCTGGCGAATCGCAAGGCCGTGCAGCGGATTATGCAGATCAAGGGCTGGCAGTGCCATCGCCGGCTCAAGAAGCGCTGCTCGCCCCGCGTCGAGAGCAAGCTCAGCGTGGAACGTATCTCCAACGTGCGCTGGGCGACCGACGCAACGTACGTCTGGACGCGTTTTGACGGCTTGGTCTACGTCAACGCGATTTTAGACTGCGCCGATCGCGAATGCATTGGGCTTAACGTTAGTCAGCGAAACGATGCGCGCGAAGCAGCATGGGCGCTCGAGGATGCGTTGATACGCCGCTTCGGCGCGCTGCCTCAAGGCAACGCCGACGTCGTGCTGCGCACCGACAACGCGCTGGTCTACGCCTCAGAGCTATATCGCGACCTCGCGAAATCCTACGGTCTACGCCAAGAGTTCATCCTCCCGCACACACCCGAGCAGAACGGCCTCGCCGAATCGTTCATGGGAACGCTCAAGCTTGAATGCATCTGGCAGCATCGCTTTGATACGTACGACGAGGCGAAGGCGACCATCACTGCGTGGGTCAAGCATTACAACGAGTCGCGGCCGCATTCGCGGCTCAACTACCTCACGCCGGTCGAATGGCGCAGCCGGCAGGCCGAATTAAGCGCCTAACTTGTCCAGAAACCGCGGGGTCACTTCAACAACGCGTTAGGCCAGCTCAACGATAGCAACCGCGCGGCGCAGCTCCAGGTCAATGCGCGCAATCTCTTATCGCTCTCGCTCTCGAGCGGCAACGCCTACGTGATGTTCCCCGGGCTCCCGGGCGGCGACAACAATCAGTTCGGCGGAACGCTTACCTATAATTCCAACGGCGCGACTCCTGCGAGCTACACGTACAATATCGGACGCTACGCGGACGGCTATCTGCACGCTTCGGCCCGTTCGATCACGCTGCGCGTTACGCCGCGGGGCACTATCACCTTCGAGGCCGACGACACGAGCGATACGCTCGATACCGGCGAGCGGCTCGTGCAGTGACTGGAGCGCGTCAGCTTCGCGTATGAGATCAACCGCACATCGTCGCTCGCCGTCGGGGTGCGTCGTATCATCGGCAACACGCCCCCTTTCTTTACGCCGGTCTCGCAGCTCGACACGTTGTATGTCAACGCCTCGAACGTGTCGGTAGCGTACTACAAGCGCTTCGGGCGTGGCGAGCTGTACCTCGTCTACGGCGACCCGAATGCGCTCTCAACAACGCCGGCGATGATCGCCAAGTACATTTTCTACGTGGGTGCGCAGAAAGGTACTTAGACGTTCACCCCGACCATCTGGCCAATGTTTATGGAAGAACTGGCGAGACATGCGGCTGAAAATTGGTCCACGAACCGGCGCCATACTTCGCGTTGACGTCGGCGACGACTTGGCCGGCGGTCTAGGCGCAGTCGTGGTACCGTGCTGGCGTGTTTTCCTATTGAGTTAGCGGCAGAGACCTTCGCGAGGTTCAGCCCAGCGTATTCGCGCGAGCCCACCTGTGCTGAGCCCCAGCTGCAAACGCGATCGATGCTTGGCGCGGTGTTCCAGCCCCGATATGAGAGCCGATCGCAGGGATTGCATGGCAAAGCCGGCCAATGTGACAATTGTCGGCTCCGTAGGCAAGACGCCGGCACTTTTGAAGCGAGTGTACTGCTTCGACTACAGACAAAGTGGCGTAATTGCGTCCGCGATCAGCTATCGAAAGGGAGGGAAACTCACGATCCTTCGGGGGGCCGTTCGACACTCGACCCTCTAGTGGCTCGAAAAACCGCGCGGATCATAGCGTAGAGCGCCTCCTTGGCTGTAGTTCATGGACACGAGAGCGATATTGGATGCCTTACGTAGTGACCGAAGGCCTTGCCTGTGAACTCGAAACCCGTTTCCCTATCTATTCGAATGAGCTCGGTGGTCTTTCACACAGCTGGCAACTGTGAGAGTTATGCGAGGACGATATCATGATTAACGAAGACAGTTCCGGAAAATATGCCTGCGAGCTCAAGGCAAACCGCGGGATGGAGCTTATACCTGAGGACGCAGAAAGGCTGACGTTAGTAAGGCAGCCAGCCGAATATAAACCCGAGAATATAATAGACGCCTTAAGGTCCGACCAAGTTGTACTGGTTCAAAATGTGGACCCTCAAGATGCAGATGACATTATCGCCGATGTCGCTAGTCGGTTCGATCTGTTCGATTCGCTTGAGCTGCAAGCGGGGTATGCGGCTGTTCAAGGCCATCGCGAGAGGGTTGGGAAGTACTTTATGAGCGTTAACCAGCGTGACGGATATCATTTCATTCCGTCGCACTCGGAAGGAATGCGCAGTGGAGGGTTTCAGTTAGCCTCATTCTATTGCTACGAGAATTCGACCGATGGCGGCGTAACGATACTGCAGAACATTGATGAGGAAAGCTCAGCATGGCCGCAGCTGCGTGAAGTTATGCGAAAAGTGGACCTCAGTGCCAGAAAGCTTTCCGCGGCTGAAGCCGCGAGGCTTAAGGCAGTACATCTAATTGGCTTGCCGGACGGCGCATTGTGTGAGGAGGATGAGATACTACAGGAATTGCCATCTCCGCTGCCCGGGGTGCCTTGCTTCACCGTGTTGGCTAGGCTCAAAAGGATCCATAGTGCCATACTCGGTCGCCCGATGTATGCCTACTGGGATAGCGTTGCCAGCACCGATTCTGACGCGTCAAAAGAATATCTAATGTTGCTTCGGCGCTTAGGATTGCTAAGAGAACCAGTCGGGGGAGCAGATCTTCGGGGTTTGGACAACACTCATCCACGGAAGAAATATTCCTCTGGCGTGAAGTACTCAATGCTTTTCAAAGCGATGATCACTCGCAAGCTAGCACCGGGGGAACTGCTTATCCAAAATAACATGACGTGGACGCACGCTGCGAGTAATTGGACGCCGGGCTCTGGAAATCGGAAGATAACAGCAGCTTTTGCGTAATGTGAGCTTCGAGTGTTTTGCGCATCGCCTGTCGCGCGATGCTCGCTTGAGTCCCAAAAAATCCACCGTCGACGTAGAGGTACGGCCTACTGATCGACGCGAGGTGCCCGAGTTCTCTGGCGAGCGAGGCCACTTCACTGCGTGTGCGAAACAACTAGGCAAGCGCCTCCTAAAGTGGGGAGCGCCTCGGTTCGTTCCTTAGTCCTTCCAAGAAGATTTCGATACGTTGCCGCACACCTGGTGTTCGCCTTGCCGCGAGCATTCATGAACGGATTTCACCGTATCTGCACACTCTGAATCGCTCCGTTACGTCCCACGACTGTTCTCCGGCCTCGATTTAACTTTCGAAACCGCCAAAACAGACTTGGTTAATTCGCTGCTATCCTCGCATTGCGTATGCGCGTCACGGCGGAGCTTATGGAATGGCGGTGCTTCCGCAGAGGAGCGTTGTATTTCAGCTCCAGCGTGCTGCGTCATGAACGTATACGCGGTTGCTTATGGTCGCCCCATCGCTGCCTTCGATGGCAATCGCAGCAGCATAGTCGCTTTCAGAGCTGTCGAGCGCGACAAGTGTCCAATCCTCAATACTTCCTAGCGTCGCATCTACGTGTAGAAGTCTTGCGTTTCCAGGGTCAACATTCACGCTGAATGCGTTCATCTGTCCCAAAAGCCCGACGCCAATTGCCTTCAGAAAGGCCTCTTTGCGAGTCCAACAACGGTAAAAAGCAAGCGCAGCCTCTTCGCGTGGCAGCGCATCGAGTTGCCTTCGTTCGTGCTCAGTAAAACTGTCCGTGACCGGGCGTAGGTCGTCGTATGTTTGCGTGACGAGCTCTATATCGGCGCCGATGCGCCGACGCTGAGTGACGGCGATGATCGCACGATGCGCAGAGCGCGTCATATTGAATTGCCACCGATCGGCATTAAGCCGCGGTGCCAAATGGGGCTTCCGATGCGCGTTACTCTCGAACGTTACTTCTTCGGGCGCAATGCCAAGAAGATTAGAGAGAATGGAGCGCAGGGCAGTGTGCGCCGCGATGAAGCGCCGGCGATCTGCGGGAGAGCGGCGCAATATGGCGCGCTGCGATTCTTCGTGATCGAGCCAGGAATTTGCGTGAAGTGCTGCACTGGCATCCAAGTCTACATGCCACAGTTGAACGTTGCTAACGGTCAAGCTTTGGCTGTCTTCAGTACGGGCTCGCGCTCGTGCATCGGCAAGAGCCACAACGTTCCTGCCGCAGCGATGACTGCGCCAATTGCGATCGTAGGCCGAATTCCGGCAAACTCGCCGAGAAGACCGCCGACTAGCGATCCCACCGGTGCAATGCCCCACGCAATCGTACGGATCGCCGCGTTCACGCGCCCTTGTAAGCATAATGCAACGAACCCTTGACGATAGCTCACCTGATTGACGTTGTAAATTGTGCCAACAACGGACCCAATCGCACAAGAAGCGAACATGACGACGTATGGCAACCCAATTTGAGCAAGCAGAATCGATGCTTGTCCAAATCCAAGAACGAGTAACGAGGCAAGTAGTGTCGTGCGAAGACCTAAGAGTTTGCAAATTCGCACTGATAGTAATGCGCCGACGAAACCGAACGCTGCAAACCCCAGTGCGACGCCCAGGACGCCGGGCTGCAAATGCAGCATACGATATGCGTACAGTAGGCTCATCGAACTGCCGATGGCGCTGCCAAAGTTCGCCGTCGTAGTTGCACTGACAATGCAACGCAGGTCGTTGGAACCCAATGCGCAGACGGCACCCTCGCGCATCTCGATTGCTATTTGCTTTACCGATAGGGGTGGCGAGTCGCGCGGTTCTTCCTTAGTGCGAATCATGGCGAGCGTTACTATAGATGCGAGATAGGAGACAGCATCCAGTGCGATCGCGAGCGCGGCGCCGAACCACTGCACGAGGGCGCCCCCGATTGCGCTCCCGACAATCTGTGAGCCTGAGTTGGAGAATTCCAGCGTAGCATTTGCACTGGTCAACTGGCTCGTAGGGATTAGCGACGGAAGATACGATTGATAGGTGATGCTAAAGAAGACCGATCCGATACCTGAAATGAGCGCCACTACATATAATTGGGTAATGGTGAGTGCGTCGAAGTATGCAGCTAGGGGGATGGACGCTAAGGCCCCGAAGCGCAGGACGTTGGCGGCGATGAGAATGCGTCGGCGTGAAAGCCGGTCCGCGAGCACGCCTGCCAGCATGCCGAAGATTGGAACTGGAAGCATGGCTAATGTAGTGAACCCCGCTTATGGAACACTCAGTTCGGCTTGCCGAAGTTGGCTTAAAGCAGCCTGATGATGCATTCGTTCAAACTCAATGGGAGACCGCTTTCCGAGTGAGCTGTGCGCTCGATGCAAGTTGTAGTCAGCGATGAACGCCGAGATCGATCGTTCGGCGTCGTGGAGGTCAACGTACGCGCGAAGCCAGATTTCTTCGCGTTTCAGGGTTCCGATGAAACGTTCGCAGACAGGATTGTCGGTCGGCGTTCCGGGGCGACTAAAGCTCTGCACGGCACCATTTTCGAGCAACAGATCTTGATAACGAGAGGCATAGTATTGGCTGCCGCGATCCGAGTGATGCACGAGCGCCGCTTTCGGCCGGCGCGAAACCAGCGCCATTCGCAACGCCTCGAGCGTCAAGTCGGTTGTGATGTTTGTTCCGATCGCCCAGCCGACACAGCGGCGACTGAATGCGTCGACGATCACCGCGAGGTACGCCCATCGCGATCGCAGCGGCACGAACGTAATGTCGGTCAACCACAACTGATCCGGAGCGCTGGGCTCGAACCGGGAAAGGTTTGGAAGATCTCCGAACGTACCGCGAGCGCCACGCCATTTCGGCCGTCGCAGCGGTTTTGCGAGCAGATTGTGCACGCGCATCAAACGCATAACCCGCTTGGAATTGATCGTTTCCCGCTTGCGAAGGCGGTTGGTCACTTGCCGATAGCCGTATCGCGGATGCTTGATCAGCACTTCCTTGATCGCTGTCACCAGCCGCGCATCGCCCTTGCGAGGCCTCGGGGCAACAGGGCGATAGAACGCCGATCGTGGCAGATTCCACGCGCGAGCGAAAGCCGTTCTCGTGAGGCGCACCATACCATATGGCGTCGGAACGACAACTCCGTGCAATTCCGAGGCCAGCGCGAGAAGCGTTACTCGGTTCTCTCGCGGGCGACTTCCTTGATGCGCCGCAAGGCTTTTTTTAGAATCAAGTTTTCGGCGGCGAGCTGGCCCAGTTGCCGTTCCAACTCACCGATCTTCGCGTTATCGGTGTACGCTTTGCCGCGGCCGGCGAATGCATCTTTCTGGTATGCCTTGAAATCGCGCACCCACTTGCGCACGACTTCCGGATGAAGCTCGTTGGCTTTGGCGATTTGGCTGACCGTGCCGCCCTTCAGAACGGCATCGACGATCTGCATTTTGAATTCGCGGCTGAAGCGCCGGTAGACACGGGGCATGACTTACCTCCACAGCAGGTAGGCAAGCTCAACTTTCTGTGTCAGGGACGGGGTTCACTACATAATGCGGAAATCCCGCCGATTTGGAGTGGGGCTGCCTGTAGAGTGAAGATCGCCAATGTGGGCAACGCGAATGCCGTCACGGCACTGCCAATGGCGCTCGTCGTCTGACCGGCCCACAGTTTATGAAAATCGCTCATCAGAAAAATCGTGCTGCCATAGAGCAATAAGCTATCGTCGCGATATCAAACGATGCTGCAAGCCCCTATCAATGTGCCGAATCAAGCCGAAAAACCTTTAAGATGGTCCTTTTGGACTAGAGGGAACCAGACACCCTCTCGGTCGCCTTTGGAATCTGGTCGAGGTCTGCCGCTTCCGGGCGAAGGGCTTGTGGCCAGCGCACGCGGAAACACCCTCGCCTTCGAAGGTCCCTCGTGTCTATAGCGGATCGGAGTAAAGTCTTGCGTTCTTACGCCGATGTATCAGCTCCGGGCGCAGAGTCGTCTGCCGTTCTCGTCGATGAGAAGTTAGTGGAGCGGCTGAATGCCGCCGCGCGCGATTTTGACGTAAGTCTTGAAAGCGTGCTTCAACTGGCGTGGGCGCGGGTACTATCGACGTTTTGGGGCTGGCAGGAGGTCGCGTTCGATGCGGTCTCATCTGTTCATCGCACGCGACCGATTCGGATCTCACCAGCAAACTCTTCGGTGGGCGAAGCGCTGATAGGGCTGTTTGATCACGCCGACGCTGAGCTTCCGTTCGAGTTTCTACAGCGGCCACTGCCGAGTTTTGACCATGGAGTTCCAGCGGATGGCTGCGCTTCTTTGGGCGAAGATAATTATGCGCTTGCCATGCACGTCGAGGAAACCGCCTGTGGATTGCTCCTTACCGTCAAGTCGCATGGAGCGCTCATTCCCAAGGATATTGTGACTTGCGTACACAGCGCCCTAGCTCATCTCGTTGACGCGTTGGAGCACGAACCGTCTCTACCTGTGCGCAGCATTCGGATAGTTTCGCCGATCGAGCGTGAGCGAATCCTGGTTGAGTGGAATGCGACCGAAACGCCCTATCCGGCGGATCGCTGTATTCACGAGTTGTTCGAAGAGCAGGCGGCCCGGACGCCGGATGCGGTTGCAGTGGTGTATGAAGATGCGAAGCTGAGCTATGGGGAGCTGAACCATACGGCCAATCAACTCGCGCACTATCTCCGCACGCTAGGGGTTGGCCCCGATAGGTGCGTGGCGATCTGCGTTGAGCGCAGCCTGGACATGCTGGTGGGATTACTGGCGGTCTTGAAGGCCGGTGGCGCATATGTGCCGTTGGATCCATCCTATCCGAGCGAGCGCCTGGGCTCCATGCTTGCCGATGCCGCGCCGGTGCTGGTGCTCACGCATGCGGCGGTGAGTGGCGCGGTGCGCGAGTTGCTGGCGAGTAAACCGATTATTGATCTGCAGGTGGATGCCGATCGTTGGCGCGAAGCGCCGGAAAGCGATCTTGATCGCGATGGTTTGATGCCGGAGCATCTGGCGTATGTGATCTACACGTCGGGTTCGACGGGGCAACCCAAGGGCGTCATGGTCGAGCATCATGCCGTTACCAACCGGTTGCATTGGATGCAAGACGCTTACGGATTGCATTCGGATGATGCCGTTCTTCAGAAGACGCCGTTCAGTTTCGATGTGTCGGTGTGGGAGTTTTTCTGGCCGTTACTGAACGGCGCTAAGCTCGTAGTCGCACGTCCCGAAGGGCATAAGGATCCGAGCTATCTCGCATCGATCATTGCCGAGAGCGGCATTACGACGGTGCATTTTGTGCCATCGATGCTGCGGCTGTTCCTCGAAAACGACCGTGCCACGACGTGTTCTCAATTGAAGCGAGTGATTTGTAGCGGTGAAGCCTTACCAGGTTGGCTGGCACGGCGCACCCGCGAGCGATTGCCTCACGTGCAGGTGTATAACTTGTATGGCCCCACAGAGGCGGCGATCGACGTCACCGCATGGCCATGCACGCCTCAGGTGCTTCCGGAGAATATCCCGATTGGTCGTCCGATTGCCAATACGCGGATTTATATCTTGGACGCGTATGGCGAGCCGGTGCCGGTGGGGGTTGCGGGCGAACTGTGTATCGGTGGCGTGCAAGTCGCGCGCGGATATTTGAATCGTCCGGAATTGACGGCTGAGCGGTTTATCGCCAGCCCGTTTGTTACGGGCGACCGTTTGTATAAGACCGGGGATTTGGCACAGTACTTACCCGACGGAAACATAGAGTTTTTAGGACGCAACGACTCCCAGGTAAAAATTCGCGGGTTCCGGATCGAGCTTGGAGACATCGAGTCGCAGTTGGTCTCGCATGAGGCGATCCACGATGCGGCGGTGCTAGCGCGCGAAGACGTGCCGGGCGAGAAGCGGCTAGTAGCTTACATCGTCGGGACGAACGGAGGGGCGCAAGGCCGGTTTCCGATGCGTCACTTCCCAAGCGGCCTGCGCTTAAAGTACGCAAACAAGCATGAAGCTGACGCACTCTATTCCGAAATAATCGAGGAGAATATATATCTTCGGAACGGCATAACTCTTCGCGATAACTGCTGCGTGTTCGATGTCGGCGCGAACATTGGTCTATTCTCTCTCTACGTTCAGGGGGCGTTTCCCGGAGCGATCATTTATGCCTTTGAGCCGGGAACACCGACCTTTGAGATTCTGGCCTACAATATTGCGGAATACGGGTTAAGCGTCAATGCGAGTAAGATCGCTCTTTCCGACCACGTGGGAAGCGCTCGATTCTACAATTACCCGAATATGACGGTTAATTCGGGCCTCTACGCAGAGCCCGAAGCCGAGAAGCTTACAACAAGACTTTATCTAGAGAAGCGGTCAGGTGCCGACGCACCCGACTTTGAGCTCCTTGCGGACCAGCTTTTTAATACCGTGGAAGATACGTGTGAGCTGCAGACACTATCGAACATCATAAGAAGAGATAAGCTGGAATGCATAGATTTGCTCAAGATCGACGCTGAAAAGAGCGAACTTGATATATTAGCGGGTGTCGAAGACGACGATTGGATCAAGATTAAACAAATCGTCGTAGAAGTCCATGACATCGACGGTCGCCTCGAAACCGTGTGCGCAAATTTGAGAAGGTCCGGATATGGCGTTTCAGTTTTTCAAAAGCCGACACTAGTTGATACAGGCTTGTTCAACATATACGCAATCCGCACGGACTTCGAGGATTGTTCCGACGGGAGCAGCGCGCCCGCTTGGTCTCTCGAGGCCCTTGCCGAAAGAAAAGGTCTGAATCAGCGTGCTCTGCGTTCCTATCTATCCGACAAGTTGCCGGAGTACATGATTCCCGCTGCCTACATACGTTTGGCAGCGTTGCCCTTGACGCCGAATGGGAAGCTAGATCGCAACATGCTGCCGGCGCCCGATAGCGGTGCGTATCTTTCGCGAGGATATGAGGCCCCTGTCGGAGCGGTGGAGAGCGCGCTTGCGCAAATCTGGTGCGAGGTGCTGGACCTCGAGCAGGTTGGTCGCCACGACAACTTCTTTGAACTCGGTGGTGATTCGCTGCTGCTGATGCGGGTTATCCGGCAAGTGCGCGACGAGCTGAACCTGCATTTGAGCGCTGTCGACGTATTTGACGTTCCGGTCTTGCAGGGCCTTGCCGTCTTGGTTGCACGGGCAGCAGGGGATGATGCGACGAGAGCGACGACGTTTGACGAGACGATTGTTCCCGGCGTTGGAGCGGACGAGCACCGCGTGTCATTCGGCCAGGAGCAGGTAGCGATTCTGCAGCGGCTCGTGCGAGAGCACCGTGCATACAATTCCTCCGTAGCTATATGGTTGCGCGGTAAATTGGACGAAGACGTGCTTCGCGAGACGCTGCGCCGCGTCGTCACGCAACACACGGTTCTGCGCACTAGTTTTGGCGAAATCGACGGTGAGCCGTACCAGACGCTGCTCGAGGACGTCGCGCTTCCACTGGAAGTCGTCGATTTCGAGGGCATAGAGATGTCGAAACGCGAGCGAGCAATCCAAACCTGGATTGACCGCGCAACTCGGCACGAATTTCGCCTCGACGTTGCGCCGCTGTTGAAGTGGTCGTTGCTCCGCGTGGCACCGGAGCGATACGCGCTGGTTCAAGTCGAGCACCACTTTGTGCATGATGGCTGGTCAATGTCCGTCTTGATCGATGACATACTAGACGCCTACGCGCGCGTCATGAAAGGGAGCCCGAGCCTAACAAAGCGGCCCGAATGTGCGTTTGCCGACTATGTTGCTTGGCAACGGCAATGGATTGGGACGCCGGTGGCGGTTGCGCAGGCGGATTTTTGGATGGAATACCTGCGTGATCTGCCGCCAGCCAGTCTCTTGCCGGCCGACACTGCGCGTGGGACGTCCAAATCGTTTGCGGGTGCTGCATTGCGGTACACGATTGAGGCGCCCCTAATGCAGCAGATAAGAAGATCCGCCGTACGCTGCAATAGTTCGGTATATGGATTTTGCTTGGCAGCGTTTGCCGCGTGGCTCGCCCGTTATAACGGAACCGACGAAATCGTCGTGGGCGGCAGCTTCGCAAACAGGCGCGTTCGCGGCACGGAGCGGCTTCTGGGCATGCTCGTTAACATGGTCGCATATCGTTTCAGCAGTCCGCGCGGCATAGTCTTCGCGGATTTCGTACGTGAGGTCAGTGAGGCGGTGGCACGGGGGTTCGACAATCAGGAGATACCATTTGAACATATCGTAAGGAAGCTTCGCCCGCAAAGGTTGGCCGGACGTAATCCGCTTTTCGAGATTGCATTCAATTTTCATGATGCGCACGTTCCTGAGGTAGCGGTTGCCGATTTGTCTGGCGAGATTGAATACCTTCACAATGGTTCCTCAAAATTCGATCTCAACGTGATTTGTATTCCGAAGCGCGATGGTTCGGCAGAGCTGCTGTGGGAATACGATACGGACCTCTTTGCGGAGTCGACTGCGCAGCGGTATTTGGTTGAGTATGTGACGATTCTGCGCGCGGTTTGTACCGATCCGGAGCAAGAGGTGCATCCTGGTAGGTTGTCA
>CAVSBV010000007.1:0-39081 GCA_963726285.1 Vulcanimicrobiota bacterium
CGCGCTTGCACCGTAGAGTAACAAAGCGAAATTGGGCCAAACGCTTCTGCTGTGCGCGCCGCTTTCGTGCTACGCTGAACTCCCCACGGAAGGCATCTCTTCCACGGATGGATTCAGGAAGTGTGCATATGTCAACCATCGAAACGGCGCTTCTGCCATCGATTGGTGGCGAACTCGCGTCTTCCGCCGCACTAACACCCACGGTCACGCTCCTACGCGCGACCATGAAGGCTGCTAGCGGCGAAACGATCACCGTAGCTCCCACAATCTATCGCGAATGGGTTTCTCTCAGTCAGGCCACGACCGCCTCCGGCGAGAAGGTGCAAGTCTACATCGGCTGGCCGATCGAAGATTTTTCCTTGCCCGACAAAGCGGAGGTCCTCTACTTTGAACGGGGTGCCATCGTACTTCGTCCCGACGGACGATGCTTTGCGGTGTACGGCAGCATCTATCTGCATTGGCGTTCACTCTACGATCTCAAAACCAAAGTTGGTCTCAACATCGGCTATCCGACCACCAGAAGAAGAAGCTATCACCGGCGGTCGCCGCTCGCGCTTCGACACTGCGGACATCTATTGGAGCGCGTAGCGCAACGCAGCCTTCGAAGTGCACGGTGCGATCCGCGATGAGTGGTACGCACTCGGCGGGTACTCGGGATTCCTCGGCTATCCGCTCAGCGACGAATCCTCGATCAAGCAAGGCGCAACGGAGGTTGGACGATTCGGTCATTTCGAGGGCGGAACGATCTATTGGTCGTCGACGACCGGTGCGTACGAAGTGCACGGTGCGATCCGCGACCTCTACGTCAACAGTTATAACGGCCCGCTCGGCTCGCTCGGCTTCCCACTTTCAAACGAAACGACGTCGCCCGGCGGCAATCGCAAGTACAACAACTTTCAGCACGGGTGTCTCGTGTACCACACCGACTCGGGAACGATCGACACGCTCACGAGCTTGGAAGTATTCGTTGCGAACATCAACGGGACGGGCAGCCACACCTTCTTCGAAAGCATCGGCACCTCACACGTGTGGGTGTATGCGAACTGCAACGTCACGACCAACACCGAAATCAACGCAAACTTCCACCTTCCGCCGGGCGGCGGTGACTACGGCAACCCGAGCGCCGCACCCGGAAACGTCTTCGCAATTCCGGCGGTGACCGGTGGCATGACGGTTACCTTGACGATGGACGGATGGGATCATAACATCAGCACGAGCGATCAGCATCTCGGGACGCTGCACATGACCTTCAACGTCAACAACGACTTCGGCGTGAATCAACCGCGCCACGGCGACGACGGTGATTTCCACGGCGACGTCAACATGCGCCGTGCATCCATCGACAATCCGAACGACCCGAATTTCCGCCGTTCGGAATTCTGGAGCTTCCAAAATCCCAGCACGCCGACGCTCTCAAAGGCACAGTACGCCGAAACGTTTGTTGACGTGGAGGCACAAGAGAGCAGCTGGCACTGGTTCGACAGCCTTTATTACGACAAGTTCTTTAAGGGTATCGCAAGCGGCGGCAACTGCTACGGCATGTGCTTGGAATCGGCGTACGCGGAGCACAACGATTCGCTCTTTTAGCGAACCGATCTTCGCGGTCACGCAAAACAACGCCATACCCGAGATCAACATCAAGCAAGGCTATCAGCTCGGTGCCGCGTATCTCGATTGGTTCGTCGCGAACTTCTTGAGCGGCCATTTCTGGGACCCCATGAAAGTGTTCGCCGAGGCGCAAGCCGCATGGAACATGCGCGACTATCCGCTGATCTGCATCACTAGTGCCGATCTGAGTCGCGGCCATTGCGTCCGTCCGTGCCCGTCACCCTCGATGCCGAATCCGTTTGTCGAAACGGCGACGCAATGCATCATCAGCGTCGCAAATCCGAACGCGCCCGGCACCGACGGAACCGACGCGGCGAGTCGCATCATCATCGACAAGGCGACAAATACCTACTCTATCGCGCTTGCGAACGGTGGTCCGACATGGACCGGCAGTCACTTCAGCGGTGGCATCATGTCGTGGGTGCCGTTCTCGGTGGTGTGCAGCGAACCGCGTACGCCGTTCGTGGAATTCCTTGCACTCGCGCTGACCGCGGTCTTCATCATGGTTGGCGACGATGGCGACCACGACGCAAATGACCGACAACAACGGTCACGTGCTCTACAAGCCGGACCGCGCCGGCAAAGCAACACGCTGGGACGATCTCGAACCGACGCGACACGGATACCGGGCCTCGTGCGCATTCCGCAGCACGCCGGATACTTGTCGCAGGGTCCGCTGATCGCCAACAGCTTACAAATCGATCCCGCGAAGCCGGCGCCGCCCCCCAAGGGCTTCTCGCCGGAGACTATCGCATCGTCGGCATGGCCTCGCCCTTCGGCAACCCGCCGACGCAGTCGGAGTTCGTTTCGCTCGGGCAGGCCGCGAATGCGCAGCCACCGGCGGCTGCACAAGCCGCGATCAACGGCGCGCGTGAAGTGGTAGCGAACGTCGCGAACGGCGCGGCGCCCGTGTTCAAGTCGCCGATCTCGTTCCAGACGGCCGGGATCATGACGATCAAGCATCAGCTCTATGGGCGTGGCACGTATACGTGGGCCACGAGCGCCGCAACCTCAGGCGCTGAAGTCACCGTGACGAGCAACGACGCGGACGAACTCAGTGTCGAGCGTATCGGCGCACCGGACCAAACCGTCGCGCTCAACGCAGTGAGCGGCAACACGCGAACCGCGGCGATGACGCTGCGCTCGCGCATGCCGCTTCAGCGGGAATGCGGAAACCGTGTTCACCATGCAGAACATCAGCGTTCCCGCCGGTGCGACGTTCAAGGCAAACGTGCAAGCCGACGGCAAGACGTTACAGGTGCAAAACCTCGGCGACGATGTCTCGGTTCAGTTGCAGATGACCTCCGCGGGCAAGGGCACCGCAATGAAGACCCTGCAAATACCCGCCGGTAAGACGGCGACGTTGAGTCCGCAAGATATCAACGCGATGGAGTCGACGCCGCTCCAAGTCAACATCTTGGCGACACCCGGCGGCACGATCGAACAAACGCGACAGATCTAACCGCAACGAGCGAGGGGCCGGCGTGACTCGCCGGCCCTTTTTCGTTGTGCTAGGATGGGCGTATGGACGAAGCACAAGTCGACCAAAAAACCTATCAGATGCCTCCCAAAGAAGGCTTTACGATCGCGCACTTTCTCACCGTGTCGGACCTCAAGCGATCCGCCGAATTCTACAAGACGGTCTTCGACGGAGAGATCGTGAGCATGGGCGATGGAAACGCACCGCCGTACATTAGGATCGCCAACACGTGGCTCATTCTCAACGTGGGAGGCGGTCCAACGCCGGACAAACCGACCGTGACGCTGGACACACCACCCGACCCCAATCATCTCAATAGCTTCATGAATATTCGCGTCGCCGATATTCAAGCGTGCTACAAACTGTGGAAGAGTCGCGGTGCAACGTTTCTGACCGAACCACTGGACAAGTACGGCGAGACGCGGTGCTATATCCGCGATCCCGACGGTTATATCATCGAGGTTGGACAGAGCAAAACCGGATTCAAGTACGGCTAAGCCGTGGTCCGTCATGCGACGGTCCGCGTCGGCCCGGCGAACGTCTTCTACCGTGAAGCCGGAACACCAGGGTGCGCGCCTATTGGAAGCAGCCTTCACCGGCCATTCGCGAATCAATTAAGGAACGTATGTCGCTCGATGGGGTCCGTGCGTCCTATTTTCAAGGCGTGCGCGATCCCCTGACGATCGAGCCCGAAGCGTATTGGCTCGATGCTGCGCTCCTTGCGCGCCCGGGGATGATGGATCTTCAGACCGACCTCAAGCTTGACTACAAGGCAAATATCGCGCGCTATCCGCTGTATCAGGCGTATCTGCGCACGCACCGGCCTCCGCTGCTAGCCATGTGGGGACAGAACGACATTTTCTTTACTCCACCAGGCGCCGAGGCGTTCAAGCGTGACGTTCCAGATGCGGATGTCCGCTTTGTGGACGCCGGCCATTTTGCGCTTGAAACCAACGTCGATGACTATGCCGCGGCAATCCTGGAAATGAACGTTACGGCGTAACGCCGGTCTGGTCAAAGAAGCCCGGTTCGCTTTGACCGACTTCGATGATGTAACCGTCGGGATCGCGGATGTAGCAGCGCGCCTCGCCGTACTTGCCGAGCGGTTCGGTGAGAAACGTCGCGCCGCGGCTTTTCCATAACGCGACGCACGCGTGCATGTCGGCCACGCGAAGGTTGAGGAAGCTACTGATCTTATCAGGATCGGGCGTTGTCAGCGACACCGTCGGCTTGTCGGTGTTGGGCCGCCGCCACCGGTGAGAATGAGCCAGGTGTTCGCAACTTGGACGAACGCCGGATCGCCCGCCCCGCGCAGGCTTCGGCGCAGTACTGTTCCGCCGAACACCCTTGCGTAGAATTCGGTGGAGCGCTCGATGTCGGCGACGGTGAGCGAAAGCGCGGCGGTAAATCCGGCCTGCGGCGGCATCTGGTAATCGGTCATCATTGCTAGAACATTATAGCTGGCCGGAGCCATGAGATGAATTGGCGAAGAGCCGTCCCATGTCGATAGCCTTTGGCGATCCGCAGCTGAAGCAGCTGCCGAAGATAAAGCCGCCGACCGATCACTCGGCGATGGCGATTGATTCTTCGGCGTCCGCGTCCGCGTCTAATGTCCATGCGCCGCACGCGTTGAACGTTTTACATACGCTCTCGGCTGCAAGCAATTCGGGCGGGGCGGATCATCGTCGTTTGTGCATCCGATGATGTCGCTACAGAGCGCACAGCCCGATGACGAAGATGTGGAAGAAAACGATCTGGCATTTGCGAGCGACGACGAGAGCGGGAGTGAGGCCGATTCAGGGAGCGAGAGCGGCGACGAGTCGGACGACGAGGCCGACGGCGGCGACGACTCACTGGGGATGGCCGCGACGGCGACGGCCGCGGCTTCAGCCTCAGCCGCACCGAAGAAGAAGCGTCGGACCAAAGCCGAGATGGCGCTGATGCGAGCGTTGCAACCAAAGCGCGAAGCGCACGCACGCGCGGCGCGCACGAAAGGGTCGGCCGCTGCAGCAAAAACTGCGAAACGCGAAGGCGGATTCAAGGCAGGCAATCATCCCGAAATCATTGAGCCCGTTGACGTAGAGGGCTATCATGCGGCAGTCGCGGCGATCAACGATCCCGCGCTCAAAACGTTCATGAACTCCGCCAAGGTCAAGCTCGGAGATTCGGTCACGCAAGATATGATCGCTGCCGGTGACTCGAGTGAGTATTACCACGCCGCCGTCGCTCGCAGCGGCGAACGGAAAAAACGTGCGTCGGTATCGGGATCGAAGATGACGAGCGGCGGCAAGCGCAAGAAAGGCAAGCCCGGTAAAATCGCACAGGATCATCGCATTGCCGAGGGCTATCAAAAAGTCATCCTCGGGCACATCATTCAAAATGGGCTCAAAACTAAGGAGCAGGTCGCCCAGTTAAAGCGCTTTGTCGACGCGACGCACGGTCCGACCCCGGCCGGCAGGGCGCGCGCCGCAATTAACTTCAAGGCGATTGCAACCGCGGCAACAAGCGGAGCACCGGTGGCTGATCGCGTCCGCCATGCCGAAGCGGCGATGAACGATATGCGTAGCGGAACCGGCAATCTGCGCTTTGGTGACAGTGATTATAATACCGCCGTCGGCAGGGCTGGAGATTTCAACATGACACCACGCGGGTCGAGCTACACGCCGCGAAGCTACGAGCACATTGATTCACTCGTCTCGTTGGCGGAGCTAGGAGCGCTACCGCCGGCGATGGTGGCGCAGGCGGTCATACCGCCGCGACTGCGATCGACCGGCAAACCCGTGAGCACGGCCGATCCGGCTAGCACTGCGCAATACCAAAAGGATCTTCAAGCAGCCCAATCGGCGAGCCCCATAGCGCAAATGACGATGCCGCGCGCGGCGCGAAAAATTCAGCTCTCCGTCGTGACCTCGGGTGCACTGCGCCGACCGCCGCAGGTACCGATAGTTCACCCCCCGCACCCGACCTTGCCGCCGCCGCAAACCAATCCAAACACGATTTTATCGTTTATGCGTCAGATAAACAGCGCGCAGCCGCCGCCCCCGCCGCTCAGCTAAGAATCGTCGGCAGCGGTATCGACGTCGCGCACCGGCGTGGCATCGGGCGCTAGGCGGAACGGAACGACTGACGACGGAAACGCGCTGGCGAGTGGCGACAGGTGCGGAGCGTGTGTTGCGGCGGCCGCGGCGGCCGCGCCCGTATCATCACTCTTGCGCTTTGCGCCGCCCTTCTTAGCAGCCGGGACAGGTGGCTTATCAGCCGTGAGGGGCAGCAAAAACGACATCAGCTCACCGCAATCGGTGGCGGACCCTGGGAACGCAGCGCGTATCGGCTTCCCCCACCACCGCCGCCGCTTTCGTCGTCATCTTCGTCATCACGACGTCCGCGGTTCTTGCGTTTGAGCGCTTCGGCGGCAGCTTCATCGCTTTCGTCGAGGTCGACGCCGCCGCCGCTTTCGTCTTCATCATCAGCTTCGTCGCCGCTGCTCTCCGAATAATAGTCATCATTCTCGAGCGCCGATGTAAAATCTGGATGCATCGCGGTCGCGCCGCTGAGCACATCGCGTCCCTTTTGCGCCGACTCGATCATCGGAAAGGATTGTGGGATGCGTTTGAATGCGGCAGCGCTGGCTGCGCCCTGGCGAGCAAGCGCGCGAAACGCCTTTCCCATACCGGGAACGCGATTCTCTTCCGCGGTTTGCGGAATTGCGCTGAGTCCGGCGACGGCGAGCCGTTGTCGTGGTTGCATGCCGCTTACGTCGGCGGCACCGGACTCGAATGCTTGAACGACTCGTGCCCGGCCATTGGGTGCCGCCGCGGCAGCGGCAACTGCCGGTGCGTACGCGGGAGCACTGCCACCGAGTGACGCGCCCGCGTACTGGTCTTGCCGCATGGTAACCTTGATCTGTCGCGCCCTGCCGGTCGATATCTGAAACGGTCCGGCGCCTGATGCAACCGAGTCTTGCGTGCCTCCGCCGCCTTCCCAACGTCTCAACGCGCCGCTCATGGCCGCCACGCCGGGATGCCGGGATGTTGCATCGCCGGCATCCCGGCGTGCAACGCCGCGCGCGTTCGCGCGAGCGAGACGCTCGAGCGCTGTCCCTCGCGGCCTAATTACTTGTCGCACTTTTCCCGTGATGACGGGTCTGTTGCGTCCCTCTTCGTCCTTACGCCGTCTCCTTTTCAGGAGCACACTGACCGCGGGCTTGTCCTTTTTCTGTTTCCTCTTTCCCATTTGGATCGCACGCGTTGGCGGCGCGACGAAGCCAACGCGATCGAGCAGCGGTGCAGCGGAAACGCCCGCAACGACGCGATCGGCGACGGCATCGGCAACGCGTTCGTGCGCGTCACCGTCGCGGCCGACACCACCCGGTGGAACGGCGCCGTGCTGTTGCAACACGCCGTGTGCCGCTTCATGCGCGGCTAACCGCAGATCCGGTGTCGCGCCGAAAACGACGTGGCGATCGAAGGCGAATGCGTCGCCGCCGAGTGCGGCTGTGTGCGTCGTTGCTACCGGTCCTTGATGTGCGCTCAAATGCGCGATCGAATGGCGTCCGAACGACCGCTGGATTTTTTTGCGAAACGGCATTGGCGTTGCGTACATTCAGTCGTCCTCGCGCACAACCGTCGCCGGCCCCTTTGCAAAGGTCACGCGTCGTGGCCTTCGGCTGGGAGCGGTGCCGGGCGGCGGCGCGGCCGAAGACGCAGCGCGTGCTTTTGGCGCGTCGCGTTCGTCGCCCGAATCGCTCGCCTCGCCACGCTTGCGTTTTTGGCGGCGGTCTTCGCGCGCGGCGAAGTCAGCGGCCTCCGCGCTGAGCCGAGACGCGGCTGCTTCGGAACTCATGCCGGTCGAAATGTGCGGAAAGTCCGGTAGCGCTCTCCCTTCGAGTTCCGCTGTGCCTTCAAAGTTGAATTGCACAGGGCTACCTGGAGTGCCCGATGACGTCGACGGAGCCGCCGGTCGCGCTGCAGGCGGCGCCGCATGCGAAACCGCCTGGCGGAACATCGCGTCCTGCATTTGCTGACCCGAGGAACGAACGGGTTTGAACGCGGTGCGCGGATTGTCCGCGAGATGAAGCGACCTTATGGCGCTTTGTGCTCGCGGCGCGAGCATAGCAAACTTTGACGTGCGCGGTTTTGCTGCGCTTGCAAATCGGTCGCTCTGCAGTTGGCCAAGGCCGAGCGAATGCGAGCTGCTACCCGCTGGACTCTCGAAGCGTCGCGTTTGTGATGCGGGATTCGAGCGCGCGAGTTGCTCCACCGTGCGAACGGCGAGAGCGCTCGGAGCACTTCTTCCGGCAGCGCTCGTTCGCAGATCCGCGAGTCCCGACGGGGCGATGATGGCCGGTCGCCAGCGATCGGGGTCGTACGTGGTGCTAACCCTGAGATGACTGCTCGCGGCGGCTCGCGCCGAGATCGCGGTGCGGCTCACACCGCCGGAGGCAGACATCGCGGTCGCGGCGAGCGGATTGATGGTCTTCTCGAAACCGCCGATAGAGTCGACGTTTAGCGAACCGGAGAGCGGCACCATGTTGCTTGGGTCCGGTGGCCCGGACGCGCCGCGCTGATGACTGTGCGAGCCGTGAGCGCGTTCGCGGGTTGGCGCCGCGAGCACGTTCATGCCCTTGGTGGGAATCGCTTGACCGGTGGAACTGCGATCGTACTCCGGAAGATACGCACCTGACGCGGTGATCACGGGCCGTCCGGCTGTGGCCGCTTCGGGAAGAACGAATCCATGCGTTTCACGCGGCCGGTGCTCCGTATCGATCGTCGTCATCGTTGGACGAGCCGGCCGCGGCGTACGCAGCGTTTGCAAGAAATCTGCGTTAGAAGCGGCGGGGACGTCCCTCGGCTCGGAGCGGGTTCGGCGCACTTCGCGGAGTTTGCGCAATTGCTCGCGGAGCTCGCGTGTTGTGCGTTCCCTCTCCTCGTATCGCGCGCGATCAGCATCACGGTCGAGCACTGCGGAAACGTCGGGCTGTGCTTCGCGCTGATGTTCAGCGAGCGTTGAGAGGTCGGCCGAACCGAGGCCGTCGGTACGAATACCGCTGCGCACGGTGTGCGTGCCGACGCGAAAATCCACCGACGATGGGCTCGGTGCCCGAACGATCGCCGACAACCGTGCCTTGAGTGCGTCCGACAACACCGGTCGCCGTGCTCCCGCCGAACCCGCACCGCTCGCAGCAGAAGAGGGCGAGCCGGATTGCGCAGGCTTCTTCTTGGCTTTTTTCTTCTTCACCGACGGCGGTAAGTGCATGCTAACGTGCAACTTGCCGACGCGCCGATCCCTAACCTGCTTGATGTAACTGTCAGACTAGTTCACACTAAACTGACACGAAGAGCGCGCGCTGCCCGTGCAGAAAACAACACCGTAATGAACGACGAGAATGGCGTGGAGCCGTCACCCGCGCTCGAACTTGAGGCCGCGCTGATTCCGCTGCGCGCGAAACTCGTTTCCTACATTACCGCGCTTGAGAACGACGAGCCGCGTGACGAACTACCCGCGCAAGAAGAGTTTCCATCTGCGCTAGCGATCCTAAGCGAGCGATTTCGCTTGTCGTCGTTCGAGTGCGACATCCTGTTGTTATGCGCGGCGGTGGAAGTAGACGGCCAGTTCGCTACGCTTTGCGCGCGCGCAAACGCCGACGAAGCGGCGACGGCGCCGACCTTCGGGCTCGCGCTCGCGGCCTTTGCGGACCCGGATTGGCGCGCTTTGTTGCCGTCCTCGCCGCTGCGGTATTGGCACCTTATCGAAGTGCCGAAAAATCAAATCCTGATCAACGCACCGTTACGCATCGATGAGACGATTCTCCATTTTCTCCTTGGCGTGCGGCAGTTGGACGAACGCCTCTTGAGCGTGACGCGCCCGATTGTTCCAGGGCGAATCACCGAGTCGCAGTGCCGCGCCGCCGAGGACGTCGCTGCGGCCCTGCAAACGCGTTCGAGCCGCAAGCCGATCGTACAACTCTGCGGGAGCGATGCGCTCGCGAAACGCACGATCGCGATCGAAAGCGCGCGCGCGCTCGACCTGAGCGTCATTCTACTTTCGGCGGTCGCGCTCACGTCCGACGAGAACCCGCGCCTCTCGGAAATCCTTTGGCAGCGTGAAGCGATCCTCGGCCTTGGCGCGCTCGTCATCGACTGCGACCAAATGGAAAGCGACGCATCATCGTGGACGGGTTTGATGCGTTTCCTCGAAGCCTTAGACGTGCCGATCATGCTCTTGGTCGCGCGCCTCCATCCGCTGACGGGGCTATCAACGGTGGCCTTCGACGTTGCGCGGCCGGAACGGGCCGAACAACAGGAAGAGTGGCGTCGCCTGGTGGGCTCGGGCGCCGAATTGGGACGGCTTCCCGAAGAGTTAGCATATCAGTTCGACTTCACGCTCGAGAAAATTGGACTGTTTGGGATAGCGCGGTGGCGCGCTTCACCGAGACCGAAGATGCTATTGCCGCGCAAGCGGTAGTGGAAACGGTATGGAATAGCGCGCGCGCATTCGCGCGCTCCAATCTGGACGAACTCGCAACGCGGGTCGAGACGCGCGCGACCTGGGAAGATCTCGTGCTCCCGGCACAGACGACAGAGACGCTGCATAGCATCGTCGCGCAAGTGCGCCACCGAAACACCGTCTACCAAGACTGGCGATTTGGCAGCCGCACCTCGCGCGGTCTCGGCGTGTCGGTGCTTTTTAGCGGGAGCAGCGGCACCGGAAAGACGCTGGCCTCGGAGGTGATCGCTCGCGCGCTTCACGTGGATCTCTATCGCATCGACCTGAGCACGGTCGTGAGTAAGTACATTGGGGAGACCGAGAAGAATCTGCGCAAGATTTTTGACGAGGCCGAGAGCGCCGGTGTCGTGCTGCTCTTCGACGAGGCCGACGCGCTCTTTGGCAAGCGGGGCGAAGTCAAAGATAGTCACGACCGGTATGCCAACGTCGAGGTGAGCTATCTTCTCCAGCGGATGGAAGAGTACACGGGCCTGGCGATTCTCACCACCAACCTTAAAACGAATATCGACAGTGCGTTTCTACGGCGCCTGCGTTTGTGGTAGATTTCCCGTTTCCCGATGCGCCGCAGCGAGAGCAGATTTGGCGTCACATGTTCGGGCCGAATGTTCCTGTTGAAGATCTCGACTATGCGCAGCTCGCTTCGTTGAGCGTGGCGGGCGGCGACATCTATAATATTTCGTTGAACTCTGCGTTTATCGCGGCGGCAGAGGAGCGTGGCGTAGCGATGCGTGATATCTTCTTCACGCGAATGGAATTTGGGAAGCAAGAGCGAGTGCTTACCGCCGCGGAAACGCGCGGGTGGAACTGAGCAGGCGGAGGACCGAACATGTTGGCTTATGCGCGGAACAGACTTGGTGCGTCGGCGGCGGGGCGTATTTCAGAGCTTCCCAGGGGCAGCAAACGGTCCCGCTACGGTTTACGCACACGACCGCGAAACCACCCAAGCCAAAGCCAGAGCTCGAAATCGATAAGCTCCCGAAGTCAAACACGAGCATCTTGTCGCTTCTCCACCAATACGTGGCTACGAGTCTGGCAAAGAAACCGTCTCTCCCGTCGCCGGCGCCGCAGTCCGGGAGTGCTTCCTCCGCAAGCGCGCAGGCGCAAGCGGTGCACCGCGTCGACCACGATCCATGGGGTGCCGTGAACATGTTCATGGATCCCACCACGGGCGCCGTCAAGCATTCGCAAAAGTCGTTTGTAAACAGCTCGGGGCAGATCGTGCCGCCCGGGAAGAGTCTCAGGCCGATTCCTCAGGTTCGTGGGAAACCGGCGGACAAAGAGAAATCCGGCTTAACTTCATTCGCGGAAACGGCGCAATCGCGCTACGCGCCGCGAGGTAAATCGAGCTTTATGCTTTCAGCGCAAGCAACACCACAGAACTCGATTTCAATGGCCCAGGTGCGACGGGCGCTTGCGCGGTCGAAGCACCCCGCCCTCAAAGCGCAGGCGTCCGATGCTGGTAAGAAAGATGTCGGCGTGCCGCCGCATCAGCCACTGACCGAAGCCCAGAAACTCGCAATGTGGAACGCGCGCGACACCGAGCGTCTGATGTATCCGCGCCAAAATATCTCCGCGATCCATCGTCTTGTCCCACGTAAAACGCCAACGCCGTCGCCCGAGATCCTGGCCCGCCATGGGCTCGGTAAAGATGCTTCGTGGATCGACGTCGACGAGGCGCGAGCGAAAAAGCAAGGGCGACCGTTCGAACGCGCGAGCGCGCTCGAGACCCACCGCAAAATCACAGTGACGCCGAGAACCCTGGGTAAGGTTCAGAATATGCTCCCAAACGGCGAACGATGACCCTGGTTCGTCAAATACGGAAATTGAAGAACCTGCACGCGACCGGAAACCTTAGCACCGCAGACGCGCAAACGCATTTAACATCGCTCGTGCGGCAACATGAGATCGGCGCGAGGCGTCTCGAAGCCGAGCGTCAAGTTAAGAAATAACGATCCTATTGTCAGAACAGTTTGAACTAATCCGACAACATCCAATATTTTGGAACAATGATCGTCGTTTTATTAGGTAATAAGTCCCGAAGGAAATGGAACCGCGACCACGGTAACCATCACGCACGACAAAGCAGTTGTCGTACGCAAGATCGAGTTTACAAATGTGCAGCTGGCGGTGTGGTGTTGTTGCGCGTGCTGTCGTCGATGGGCATTTCCATTTCGTAGCTAACGGACCGTATACCGGTCTGCGAATCTAACTTCACCGCGCACGCGGAGTTGGGGGTTACGCATGACAACAACGTATACTTATCCGGGCGTTTATATTCAGGAAATCTCAAAAGCGGGCAGCACATCATTACCGGTGTGCCGACCTCAATCACGGCGTTCGTAGGGCGCGCAGTGATGGGACCAACCGACGAACCGATGACGGTTGAAAGCTTCGCTGATTTCGAGCGATATTATGGCGGCCGGGCAGCGAATTTTCCGATGGGTTACGCCGTCTACGATTTCTTTTTGAACGGTGGATCGCAAGCCGTCATTGCTAGGGTCGAAAGCGCCGCGAAGGCGCCTGCCGCAGCAATGATGGGAGTGAAGGTGCTCGGCGGCACGATCGTAGCGGCCAACGGTGGCGCATGGGGCAACGATCTCACGGTGTTGTGGGATAACAACAACATCACGGATGCCGTAGCCGCGCAATATGGCGCGCAATACGGTCTGGCAAAGAGTGAACTGTTCAATCTTACGATTACCTATCAGGTTCCCGGCGAGCCTGCGGCGACCGAGTCCTTCCCGGTGGTTTGCGGAAAAGCAGCAAAACCGCGCGGCGTCCCACCGTATCGTTCTCAATCTCGTGCTGAGCACGCAATCGAACTACATGCGCGTCGCGACCGGTAGCGCGGGGCCGCTGCTCCCGGCGCCGACGGGGTCAATTACCGCCGCCGGCAGCGCGGCCGCAAGCGGCGGTACCGACGGCGGTCTACTTTCGTACACAGCTACGCAAGTTGCCGCAGCTCCCGCATCTACACCGGCAGCTGCTGACGGCGATAGCACTGGAGACACCCGCGGCGGATGCCAACACTCCGGCGGCGCAGGCCGCTGCACGGCACCGCCGGATCTCCCGGCGACGAGGGATCACGCACCGGCATCTATATGCTCGACCACGTCGATATCTTCAATCTGTTGTGCATCCCGTCGGACACGCGCACGACCGACGTGCCGGCAACGGTGTGGTCGGCGGCAACCGAATATTGTGCCGAGCGGCGCGCGATGGTCATCATCGATCCGCCCTCAACCTGGAGTGCCAACGCGAAGACCGGCAACTATTCGAAAATCCAACCCACCGATCTCGGTGTCGCCGGCGACATCGGGCGCAATGCCGCCGTCTACTTCCCGAAGGTCAAAGAAATCGATCCATTCATGGGAGGCACGACGCAAGTCGTTCCCGCCTGTGGAATCATTGCCGGTGTCTATGCCACGACCGACGCGACGCGTGGTGTCTGGAAAGCGCCGGCAGGCGTCGATGCTGCGCTGGTTGGAATCGATTCGCTCGAGATCAATCTGACCGATGCGCAGAACGGCGATCTCAATCAGTCGGCATCAACTGCCTGCGCAGTTTCCCAATCCTCGGGCCGATGGTCTGGGGCGCGCGCACGCTGCGAGGCGCGGATCTTCTCTCGGACGATTACAAGTACGTTCCCGTTCGGCGGCTCACGCTCTACATCGAAGAGAGTCTTTATCGCGGCACCAAGTTCGCGGTTTTCGAACCCAACGACGAGACGCTGTGGTCGCAGTTGCGCTTGAGCGTAAACAGCTTCCTCGGGATCTCGCTCGCCAAGGCGCGTTCTACAACTACGTCGTGCAGTGCGACAAGACGACGACGACTGCAGACGACATCGATCGCGGCATCTTCAATGTCGTCGTCGCTTTCGCGCCGGTAAAGCCGGCTGAATTCATCGTTATCAAGATCCAGCAAGTCGCCGGACAAGCTCAGTCGTAAGGAGACCATACATGCCAGCTCCGCAATTTAAGGTAAATACCTATCGCTACGATCCGTACAAGAACTTCCGCTTCAAAATAAAGTGGGATAACACGTATGTCGCAGGGGTCAGCAAGATCAGCATCCTCAAGCGAAGCACCGAAGCAGTAAAGTTCCGCGCCGGTGGCGATCCGAGCGTCGTTCGCGTCTCTCCCGGTCAAACATCGTACGAGGCGATCACGCTCGAGCAAGGTCTCACATACGACTTCGCCTTCGAGCAGTGGGCGAATAAGGTGTGGGACTATACAAATTCGCTCAAAGATGGGACGAGCGACGTCTCGCTCAAAGATTTCCGTAAGGACATCACGATCGAGATCTACAACGAATCCGGACAGAAGGCGATGGCGTACAACGTCTATCGTTGCTGGGTTTCGGAGTTCCAGGCATTGCCTGAACTCGACGGCATGGGCAATGCCGTGGCGATTCAGACCCTCAAGCTGGAAAACGAGGGTTGGGAACGCGACCAAAGCGTCACCGAACCGACCGAACAGAGCTACACCGATCCGTCATCCAACTAGTTGTGCGCATTCCGGGAACGGACGAGCTGGTCCGTGTGTGGGAGTTGGGCATGGAGCAACCCGCGTGGTATCGCCGGTTGCTTATGCTCGTTCCCGCATTTCCCGAGCTCTCGATCGGCGATTTAAGCGCCGTGGCACTCGGAAATCGGAACGCATATCTTTTCGCGCTACGGCGCTCGCTCTTTGGATCGACTCTTGCAGCGGGCGTACTCTGTGACCGCTGCCGGGAACCGATCGAATTTGAACTGTGCGTTGAAGATGTGTGCAGCATCGACGACATCGAACGGACCTCGCCGGCACCTACTGAACCGAAGGAGCTGTCCTTCGACGGCGTGACGCTCAGCCTGCGCGCTATTACGAGCCGCGATCTCTCGGCACTCAGCCGCGAGACGCCACTTGCACAGGCGGAGCACGCTCTGCGCAAGCGAAGCATCGCGATCGTTTCTCCTAGTCCCGAGGTCGGGTCGATCGAGGACTTATCGCAGGAGCAGCTTACGTTGGCGATCGATGCCTTGCAAGAGCACGATCCCTACGCCGAAACCTGGCTTCAGCTTAGCTGTCAGAGCTGTAAGCACGAATGGTCCTCGCTGCTTGATATCGCCGGATACCTTTGGGCCGAGATTTCCGCCGTCGTGCAACGCGTGCTCGATGAGGTGGCGACGATTGCCCAGGCGTTCGGCTGGTCCGAGCACGAGATTCTCAAAATGTCGCCCAGCCGGCGCGAGTTCTATTTAGCCAAGGGCGGCGCGCTCGCCGAAGAGCTCCGGTGAATTTCTTCGAGCGCGTGTTCCTGGAGGGGTTCGGCCTCTTCCCGAGCGTTCAACCGCTTGGGGCGTCGCGTTTCATGCCGGAAATGCGACAGCGCAGCGGAGATACGCCGCTCGCCTCGAGCGACGTCGGATGGAACGCGATGTATCGCGCCGAGGGGGAACCGGCGCAGCGCGTTGCAGATCTCGAGCATCGTGCGGTACTTCGTCGACGCCCTGCCTCGGTAGCGCATCGATCGCGAGCGCGCGCAGCGCAGCCGCAAGATGAAAGAACGCCGGTGTCGCCAACGGCACAATCGGCGCCACGCACGCAACGAGCCAACGCGCACTCGGCAGTGGATAACCCCACGAGCGATCAGGCAGGCGAGACGTCCGCGCAAGTAGGTAACCGTGCCGAAGCGCCGTTTACTGACGTTCGTGCGGATGCGCCTCAAACAACACAATCGGCGCCAACTACGCAATCGGTGCCACGCATGCAATCGGGCGACGGCTACTCGACAGCGAACACGCACACGGATAATGCACGAGATCCGGCCGTGCAAACGGTTAACGATACTCATGCGTCGCCTGTTGACGTGCATGCGGAGCCGGCACCAACTGCGCAATCGGTGCCGCGTACGCAGCCGGCCCACGACTATTCGGCAGTGGATGCCCGCACAAGCGATCGTGCAGGCGAGACGTCTGCGCAATTAGCTAACCATGCCGAGGGGCCGTTTACCGACGTCCGCGCGGAGGCCTCGCCGACAACACAATCGGCGCCCACTACGCAATCGGTGCCTCGCACGCAACCGGGCGATGACTATTCGGCAGTGGATGCCCACACGAGCGATCATACAGGCGAGACGGACGCGCAATCGGGCGATCATGTCGAAGCGCCTGTTACTGACGTTCGCGCGGAGGCCTCGCCAACAACACAATCGGCGTCGACTACGCAATTGGTGCCTCGCACGCAACCGGGCGATGATTACTCGGCAGTGGATGCCCACATGAGCGATCATGCGGGCGAGACGTCCGCGCGATCGGGCAATCATGTCGAAGCGCCCTTTACTGACGTTGGTGCGGATGCGCCGCCAACAACACAATTGGTGCCAACTACGCAATCGGGCGACGATTACTCGGCAGTGGATGCCCGCACAAGCGATCGTGCAGGCGAGACGTCTGCGCAATTAGCTAACCATGCCGAGGGGCCGTTTACCGACGTCCGCGCGGAGGCCTCGCCAACAACACAATCGGCGCCCACTACGCAATCGGTGCCTCGCACGCAACCGGACGATGACTATTCGGCAGTGGATGCCCACACGAGCGATCATGCAGGCGCGACGTCCGCGCGATCGGGCAACCGTGTAGAAGCGCCGTTCACAAACGTTCGTGCGGAGGCGTCGCCAACAACGCAATCGGCGGCAACTACGCAATCGGTGCCACGTACGCACCCGGGCGACGAAGCACCGTCTGTTGACGTTCACGCGAATTCACTCTCAGCGCCACAATCGGTGCCAACTACGCAATCGACGCCACGCTCCGAATCGGGCAACGACTATTCGGCGGCGGTTGCCAGCGCGAGCGATCATGTAGGCGAGACGTCCGCGCGATCGGGCAAGCGTGTCGAGGTACCGTCCGTTGACGTCGGTGCGGACGCGCCGCCAACGCAATCGCTAGCAACTACGCAAGCGGGCGACGGCAATTCGGCAGCTAACAAGCACACAACCGATAACGCACGCGAGGCGGCCGTGCAAACGGTTAACGATGTTCATGCATCGCCTGTTGGCGCTTACGCGGAGGCGTCGCCAAGTTCACAGTTGGTGCCGCATACGCAGCCGGGCCACGACTATTCGGCAGTGGACACCCGCATCGGCAGTGATGCACGCGAGACGTCCGCGCGATCAGGCAAACGTGTCGAGGCACCGTCCGTTGACGCTCGTGCGGAGTCGTCGCCAGCTGCGCAATCGGTGTCGCGTACGGATCCGGTCGGGCAACACTCGGCAGTGGACAACCGCACGAGCAATAATGAACGCAAGACATCCGCGCAAAAACCCAACGGCGTTCATGCATCGTCCGTTGACGTTGGTGCGGATGCGGCGCCAACGCAATCGGTAGCAACTACGCAAGCGGGCGGCGGCTATTCCGCAGCTAACAAGCACACAACCGATAACGCACGCGAGGCGGCCGTGCAAACGGTTAACGATGTTCATGCATCGTCTGCTGGCGCGTACGCGGAGGCGTCGCCAAGTTCGCAGTTGGTGCCGCATACGCAGCCGGGCCACGACTATTCGGCAGTGGACACCCGCACGGGCACTAATGCACGCAAGACATCCGCGCAATCAAGCGGCCATGTCGAAGCACCGTCTGTTGACGCTCGTGCGGAATCGTCGCCAGCTGCGCAATCGGTAGCAACCACGAAGTCGGCGCCACGTACGGATCCGGGCGGGCAACACTCGGCAGTGGACACCCGCACGGGCACTAATGCACGCAAGACATCCGCGCAATCAAGCGGCCATGTCGAAGCACCGTCTGTTGACGTTCGTGCGAAGTCGTCGCCCAAGGCGCCATCGTCGACCGTCGCTACGCAGCCGACGGCGAAATATCGTATTCAAGTCAGTGCGAGACAGTGGGCTCCTACCATGGTCGCTCCACATAGCAGTCGGGCAGCAAATCGGCGCTATCGCGTAAGCCTCGCTCCGCCGAGAGCCGAGAGTCCGAAGATTCGCGCCGCATTGCCGGCGTTGCGCCCCAAAGTAAACCGGCCGGTGTCACCGCCGCCGTTGCGCGTGTCGATCGGCCGAGTGCGCTTTGCGGATGCACCCGCACCGCCGCCACAACGTGTCTTTAAGCGCCCGAGTCCAAACTATGGGTTAGCAGCATATCTAAACGGGCGTGGCGGGGGGAGCTGATGAGCAATTCGCTCGCCGTATCGACGGTTACCGCCGTCATTCTCGATATCATTCGCCAGTCGGTGCGAACGCTCGAGCATATGTCGGGGCCCGTCGTGTTGCGCGTCGGCAGGCCGCCGAGCGATCAGCCACCGTGGGTCGGAGTCAATGTGTTCCTCTTCCGAACGCTGCCGAACGCGTTTCGCAGAAACGATGACCTCCCGACACGCAGCAGCGATGGAGTGCTCGTGCGCAGCCCGCAGGTAGTGATCGATCTGGAATATCTCATTTCGTTCTACGGCGACGAGCTACGCTTTGAGCCGCAGCGCCTCTTGGCTGCCGCAACGATCGGCCTGACGAGCAATCCGGTTCTCACGCCGGAACGCATTCGCGAGACTGTCGCCAGCGCCGGCCCGAACAGTCCGCTCTGGAGTTCAAATCTCGACGGTCAACTCGATAGCGTCCGCTTAAACCCGTTGGATATGAATCTGGATGTGCTATCGCGAATGTGGTCGTGTTTCAACTCCCCGTTCGCTTTGACGACTGGCCTGGTCGCGTCGCCCGTCGTCTTAGATGCCGAAGTTCCCGGCCGACGCGAGCTGCCGGTCGCCTCGATCGGATCGACGGTTACGCCTAACGGCATCTTCTCGGTGTCCGGCATCGAGCCCGACGTGCTTGCGTACAAAAGGGACGCACCCGTGCGGATCCTTTCCGGCGATAAACGCAGCGGCGTGCACGCGCTCTTCAATGGCGTGCCCGTGGCGACGACGCCCGCCGACGATGGATACTCGGCGATGATTCCGCCCGATGCGCTTGCGGGCTTGAATTCGGTTCGTCTCGCCGTTGCAGCGGCGGGCGGACCAACGATTCTTTCGCCGGCGGTACACATCATCGTTGCTCCGGCGTTCGCCGGTGAGCCGATCCACAACGAGGTCGATGATCCGCGCGAGCCCCGCGGCGCAACGATTAAAACGATCTCTGTCGCGCTCGTACCGGAACTCTCCGCTAGTCGTGCGATTGTGCTTTCGCTCAATCCGATAGACGGTCAGGGCGCTCGCCAGTACACCTTCACGCAACCGTTGATTCGCCTGCTCGCGCGCGATCTGGCCGATCCGCTCGACACGGGTTCGTTGAGTAAGGACATTCGAGCTGCCTTGTCGGCCGTTGGCTTTACGCTCTCGAGAAGCGCATCGATCGAGGTCGTGCAGACTGGAAAAGTGTGGATCATCGAAGACACGAACGCGTGGTACCGTCTGATCGACGACGGGTCGGCGATTCAGATCAAATACGGCATGTCGATGCAAAATCGAACGACGACCCTCGCGTTCGACGTCGGAACACTGGTGCCGGGAACGTACTTGATTTCGGTGACGTGCGGGGAAGATGCGCGTGCGTCAACGCCGCTTGTTCAAGATGCGAACGGAAGGTATAGCGGGCCACTTCTTGCCGTTGCGGGCACATCATGAGACGAGTGCAACGGCGCAAGAAGCCAAACGCCGAGCGCGTCCTTCACATCGGTGAGATCGTGCTGCCGCACGACTTGAGGGGACGTCGTGACTTACTTTCAAAGATCCAAGCTGAACTCGAGGCGCGCTTGTCATCACATGAGGGTGTATCCGATCATGCCGGCATCGAACTGCCGCACCCCGGCACGAGTCGTGCCTCGGGCGATCATCGCGTCGTCGAGCGCGTAGCCGGTGCGATTTCCAATCGCGTCCACGGCGGTTCGAAGTAATGCGCGCGCCGCGAACTTTGCGAGGCGCATTCATATCGCTTGCGTCGAATACTCCGAATCCGCCGATCATCAGCTTTGCTTACAACCCCGTCACGCTGGACCGGCAACTCAGCCCGATGATGGTGGGTGGCGAAGAGGGCGATCGTTCCGAGGCGGTACGCTTTACCGCGGCACCGTCGCAGACGATTAATCTCGAAATCGAGCTCGACGCAACCGATGCGTTGGAAAAAGGCGATGCGACGGCGGTGAACTACGGCATACACCCGCAGCTTGCCGCGCTGGAACTCCTCATCTATCCGACGAGTCAGACCGTAACGACGAGTCAGAACTTTCTTACGAGCGGTGCGATGGAGATCGCGCCCATGACCGCGCCTCGCACGCTCTTCGTGTGGGGGCCGCAGCGCGTTCTTCCCGTGCGCATTGCGAGCTTTGCCGTCAAGGAATCGCTCTTTGACGCAAAGCTCAATCCGATTCGCGCGACCGTCACGGTGAACATGCGCATACTCACCTACTCGGATCTCGTCATCGGAAATCCGGACTATCAGCAGTTCTTGGTCTATCAACAGAACCTAGAGACCCTCGCGGGGATGTCGGGGACGACAACATACAGCGCGCTGGGAATCCAATCTTCCGACGTCACGTCATAGGAGCCTCATGTTCGATCGCACGAGCCGATATCTCGGCATCCCGATTGCTAGGTACACGTCACCCGGCGGCCTCGACATACTCTACGTGCGCCGCAGAATGCTTCCAACGCTCAAAGACGCCGGCATGGCAGGTACGTATGTGGTGCGCGATAGACAACGACTCGACACGATCGCTGCCGCCGTCTATAACGACCCAACCCAATTTTGGCGTATCTGCGATGGGAACGACGTGCTCGATCCGTTCGATCTCGTCGCAAACAGTGGGCGGCGTATCGTGATACCGCCGGTCCGCGCGCAGCAACTGCGCTCCGGTAACGGCTAACACATGCTGACCCAGGATCTTGGCGGCCTCTCCATTTCACTTTCCATTGGTAGCATGGTACCGAGCCCTGCCCCTTCGTTTGTCATGCAAGCACTGCAGCAGGTGCAGATCACGCTTTCGGATCGCACACCGTCGGGCTTCCAACTGACGTTCCACGCCGACCGCGCCGCCGGTCTGACCGCCGATTACCAGCTTTTGAGTTCAGGACTGTTTTCTGCCGGAAACCGGGTGATCGTATCGGTAACGCTGAGCGGCTCCTCCTACACGCTCATGGACGGTTTCATCACCCGCCAAGAACTCGCTCACGACAAACAGTCCGGTGCGTCGACCATCAGCGTGATCGGCGAGGACGTGAGCGTCTACATGGACATGATCGAGCTTTCGTTTGAGTGGCCGACACTCGGCGACTCGGCGATCGTGCTTGCGGTTCTCGCCAAATATGCGCTCATCGGGATCGTCCCGGTGGTGACGCCGACGCTTTCGAGCCTTTTCAGTAACCCGCTCGAATACGTTCCGCAGCAAAATAGCACGGACCGCGCGTACGTCGACCAACTCGCGCAGATGCACGGGAACGTCTTTTTCGTGCGACCGGCATTCAAAGTTTTCGGTGGGGTTCCCGTTAACTACGCGTATTGGGGACCGCCGCCGCGATTGGCGGCTGCAGCCTGGGGTTGGGCGAGTGGCGAGCAGCCGGCGCTTACGGTTGACATGGGTTCAGGCACGAATGTCGAGCAGATCGATTTTCAATTCGATGCGCTCGCGCCGGTAATCTTCACCGGTTTTATCCAAGACGACGAGACCGATCTACAACTTCCGGTGATTACCGCGTTTAGCACGCGCATGCCGCCGTTTGCTTCGTCGCCGGCGCTGCCGCTGGATCTGCCGTTTCTCAAAACCAAGCTGTACAACGATCCCCGGCTTGGCATCGTCAGTTCACTCGCGCTTGCTCAGTCGCAGACCGATTTCTGTGCAGACCGTGTGGTCACCGCGACGGGAACGGTCGACACCATGCGTTACGGTTCGATCATTCAATGTCCGGGCGTGATCAGCGTGCGCGGCTGCGGAGTGAGCTATGACGGCGAGTATTACGTGGAGGGCGTGACACACACGTTGGGTCGCGGATCGTTCAAACAAAAATTCTCAATAACGCGCGAGGGTCTAGGCTCTCTCGAATCGTCAGTTGCTGGATAGGGTGGAATATGGGTTGCGAATCAGCGGGCGGTGGCCGCGGCGGAATCAAAGACAATATTACCGGCGGCAATTTCAAACGGTTTTACGGCAAGCACCGCGGTGTCGTTCGAAACAACATCGATCTCGAGTGCCTCGGGCGCGTACAGTGCGAGGTTCCCGCGGTATGGGGAGGCACGTTTGCGTGGTGCATGCCGTGTGTTCCCTATGCGGGGCCGCAGGTCGGGTTTTATATGATTCCGCCAATTGGGGCCAACGTTTGGGTCGAATTCGAAGGCGGAGATCCGAACTATCCGATTTGGGCAGGCTGTTTTTGGGGCCCGCTCGAGACGCCGCTTGGCACCGAGCCGATGAGCATGATGCCGATGCCGCCGCATCCCTCGCAAAAAGTGATCAAGACGGAGTTCACGACGATCGTCCTTAGCGATGATCCGGCCGTCGGTGGCTTCTATATCAATGCAACCGATGAAGCGGTACCGGTTCCGGTCACGATCGTCGGAAACGCGCTCGGATTACGGCTCGACGCGACCCCGATCGACGGCGAGCCGATGACGCGCATGACCATGGTGACGGAAGAAGGCATCACGCTTTTCTACACCGAGGGCACGATCGCGATGACGGCCGCGGCAATCGAAACGAACATCGGCGCGACGACCATGATCTACACCGACGGTTCCACGACGCTGACAAGCCCCGAGATCAGCGCAACGGCAGAAGCGGCTATCGAGATTAGTGCAGGCGCGGATCTGTCACTGACGGCAGGTGGTGCAGCGGAACTGAGCGGCGGCGGAGACGTCTCCGTCGAGGCGGGCGGTGCCACGGAGGTTTCGGCGGCGGGCGACGTGTCGATCGAAGCGCTCGGAGCGGTGGAAGCGTCCGCACTTGGCGAGCTGGCGATCGAAGCGCTCGCGAACATCTCCGTCAGCGCGATTACGATGGACATCAACGGCGTCGTCGAGGTTGACGGCGATCTTCTGATCGACGGTTTGCAGCCGCTCTGCCTCTAATGCCGATGCTCGAGAATGTTCTCCAATTCGGGTATCCATTCCGCATCGGCGCGAATGGTGGGCCCGTCCATGTCACCGATCTCCGTCACGCCGAAGACATGATCGAGCAGTTACTATTTACTGGTATCGGGGAGCGCGTCAACCGGCCAAGCTTCGGCTGCGCCATTGCTACCTACGTGTTCGAACCGGCCTCGGCCGAGATGCTGGCCGCGCTCAAAGCGTTGGTTCACAGCGCGTTGCAGACGTGGCTCGGCGACGTAATCGCGGTACAAGATCTCGAAATCCAGTTCGAAAACGAGACGCTTACGATTTCGATCGACTTCACGCTTTTGAGCAATCGCCAGCGTACGCAAGCGACCTTCGTCCGATGAAACAGGCGCTCGTGGCCGTTAACGGCATCGACAGTGTCGAAGTGCTCGTTGCTCATGCATCGAATTGGACGGTTCGCGTGCGGCTCAAGGCCGTGGGCGATGCAGCATCGCTGCTCGGTGCCGGCAACATCCGCGCGCGTTGGGTTGATGTGGTTCCATCCGACCTCGCGATCCTCGCGGTCGAGCGCGATGACGAACACGCGAATGCGGTGATCGTTCGCATCGCTTCGGATGTGCCGCGCACGCGGGCTGCGCGCATGGAAATCGAATTGACTGCGATCGCGGGACTCGTGGGCGATCAAGGCCGGATACAATTCCTGGTTCGCACGGCTCCGATTGCGGGCGCAGCTTCGGAGGGCAGCGATAGCGCCGCCGTGCCACTCATTGAGATCGACTATCTCGCTAAGGATTACACGAGTTTCCGGCAGACCTTTTTCGATGTGCTTTCGCAGCGCATTCCTGCCTGGACCGAACGCCATGCTGCCGACGAGCTTGTGGCTGTCGCCGAGGTGTTAGCGTACTCGGCCGACTACTTGAGCGCATATCAGGACGCGGTTGCAACAGAAGCGTATCTCACTACCGCGCGCCTGCGTACATCGGTGCGCCGCCACGCGCGGTTTCTGGACTATCGTTTGCTCGAAGGGTGCGCGTCGCGTGTCCTGTTGGCGTTTGAAGTAAATGAGGACCCGGTCGGTATCAACGCCGGGATGCGTGTCACGGGCAAGGTCGCGGATGCGTCCGATCCGTCCCCATATATATCCGCGCGCTTCATGTCGGCGGACGCGCAAATCTTTGAGACCCTCGAGCCCGCCGTGCTGTACGTTGCGCTCAATCGGATGGAGATTCAAGCCGACGCCGATCGCGCGATCCAGGTGCTTCCGGCCGGCAGCACGCGAGCGATACTGCGCGGTGCCTATCCGATGCTGCGAAACGGTGCGTTATTGGTTCTCGAGGAAGAAGCGCGTGGGCGTAGGCACGCGGTACGCCTCTCGGCGGACCCCTTGCTGGTGACGATCGGCGCTAGCGAAATCGGCACGCGTATTACGTGGCACGATGCGGATGCGACGCCGTTCGATCTGATCGTCGCTGCTCGAGACGAAGGCGGTAAGCAGCGGAACGACGTGACCGTGGTTCGCGCAAACATCGTACCTGCGCAACAGGGGACACCGGTAACCGACGAGGTCTTCACGTTCCAGCCGCAAATGTCAAGCGCGCGTTTGCGAGCCGGCAACCTCCTGTGTGCCGTACCCTATGATGCGCAAGTGCAAAGCGCGTTGCCGGCGACGGCGCTCTTCGCGTTGGATCCCGCAGCGGCGCTTCCTCAGATCATATTGCGCGGGCGAGAGCCAGGATCAGTGTACGCAGACATCTGGCACGTGCGAAGAGATCTGCTCGAGAGTTCACCGTTCGCTCGTCACTTCGTGGTTGAGATCGAGAACGACCGCACCGTAACGCTGCGCTTCGGAGACGACGTGCACGGTCGCCGGCCCGTGTCCGGCACCGAATTTCATCCCGAATTTCATGTGGGTGCCGGCGAGGGTTCAGAGGTGGGTGCCGACGTGCTCGGGTCGATCATTCTCGACGACCACACCGGTCCCGACCAGCGCATTATGCGGGTTCGCAATCCTCTGCCAGCGAGCGGCGGGGTCGATCCCGAGGATCTCGAGTCCGCGCGCCGTGATGCCCCGGCAGCCTTTCGCCTGCAGCAACGCTGCTTATTCCCGAAGACTTCGTGACCGCGGTGAAGAGCGACGCCCGCGTCGCCAACGCGATCACGGTGAAATGGTGGAGTGGAAGCAGAGTCGTTACCTTCGTCTACGTGCAAGCTCGCGACCGCGGAGAGACAAGCGCCCTTCTTGCACAACTCGCAACCAGTCTCTCCGCGTTGACGGTCGCGGGCGAAGTGCCCGCGCTACGTGCTCCAACGTACGTTCCAATTTTCTTGCGGATGCTCGTTACCATCGACCCGTCACGCGCGAAAGGCAGCGTCGTCAAGGCCGTACTGGCCGCGCTCGAGCAGTACATCACCGATTCGCACTTCACGTTTGGACAGCATGTCTACGCAAGCCCACTCATCGCGGTGGCCATGGGCGTCAGCGGCGTGCAGGACGCGAATATCGCAAGCCTCGTGCGGTACGGAACGCAGGGCTACGCGACCGGGACCAAAGCGGTCGAGATCAAGCAGCACGAGATTGCACGGCTCGATAACGACCCGCTTCGGCCCGAACACGGTCAAATCATCATCGATACGGCTAGCTATGACTGAAATCAGTTATCGCGCCGGAACGTTTTCGAGCTTTTACGAGCACGCGCTCGATCTCATGAGCGAGCCGACGATCGACGGTGAAGAGAATCCTCTCGCGCGGATCAATCACGGTCGCGATGACGGCATCGTGCAGAGCTTTGCCGCGGCGTGGGCGGTGCTCGGCGACATTCTCACGTTTTATCAAGAGCGGATCATCAACGAGGGCTATCTTCGGACCGCAACCGAGGAGTTCTCTGTCCGCAACATCGTCGCGCTGCTCGACTACGTTCCGCGCCCGGCACTTTCCGCGCGCACGGTTCTTTGCCTCACCGTTGCGCCTGCGCCGGGCGGCGCGTCGAATTTGACGATCCCGGCACACACGCAGATCATGAGCTTGCCGGCAGCCGGTAAGCTTCCGGTGGTGTTTGAAACCGACGCACCGCTGGTTGCGTGTGACGGCTGGAATGCACGCACCGCGCTACGCACGACGACGTCGGCGCAGCCGATGCTCAACGGCGCGGCAACGCAGATGCGTCTCAACGGCATCGTTACCGGTATACGCCCGGGGATGATTGCCGTGATCGATGGCGTCGATCCCCTTTCCGGCGCGCGCATTCATTTTGTACGCACAATCGTGCGTGTAAGCCCGGCGGCGAATCGCGCATTCACGACGATCGCCTGGAATGAGCCGCTCGATCCGGCGCGCGCTACCGCGAGCATTATCGAAGTCCTGCGAGCGTCGGTGCTGCGCGATACCGCAAAACTCTTTGGTTCCAGCGCCATCGCATGGGCGAGCGTTCCGGTTGCGGTGAAACTTCGCTCGGGTGCAACGCCACGAGGCGGTATCGCTGTCGCGCTCGAGGGCGAGCCCGTCGCGAAAAATACCGGCTTGCCGATGAATCAATTTTTCGCGGCGGCGACGGGGAAGGACGGAACGTTGTGGGCGGCCGGCGACGGCGGCGTCTTCACCACGAGCGCGACGTCGCCGAGTTGGCAGTCGGCGTGGTCAACCGTACGGCGTCCGTACGTTCGCGCAATCGCTACGTATGGCGGGCGCGTGTACGCGGGAACGCAACGCGGCGAAGTCTTCGGCAGCACGGATAACGGCGCGTCTTGGTATCCGATCGGCGCGTCCGAAGGGCTCGTGCCGCAAAAGATCGGCGATGCACTGACGAAACTGCCGCAATCGGTCGTACGCGCGTTTGCGTTCGCGGTTGGTCCGAGTCAGAACGACCCGCTCTTCGTCATCGTCGGAACCGATCGAGGCGTGTTCATGGCGGCCGACGGAGGCTCGACCTGGACGCCGCAATCGAACGGGCTTCCCGGCGCGCAAGGCGGCATGTCGACGACCGGTATTCTGAGCTTTGCCGTCAACGACAAGGTCGTCTACGCGGCAACAACAGCGGGTCTGTACAAAACGAACGTCGAGGTTTCGGGCACTACGCCAAGACTCGAATGGAGCCTCGTCAAAACAGATAGCGCTGTCGCAGCGCTCACCATTGCAGGAATGCAGGTGTTCATCGGAACCGCCGACGGTGTCTGCGTGCAGACCGCGAGCAAATGGACGCGTGTGCTCGAAGGCGTTGGTGAGGTCAGCGTGCTCTCCGCCGACGGAGCAACGATCGTCGCCGGAGCACACGACGGGGTGTATCGTTCCACCGACAGTGGCAAGACATGGACAAAGCTCACGTACGCCGGCGAACGGCTATGCGCCGCCGCAGTTGGCGACGGTGTCGCGTTACTGGTCGCGCCGTTCGACGGGTTCTTGGAAACGGATTGGCCCGGCATTGCCGTTGCCGGCGACACGTTCGCACTCGATGGAAGCTACCCGACGTTCGTGGGAACCGGCTGGATCGCGCTGGTCCAAGATGAGCCCGGCGCGGCGTTTGCAGCGCGGGTGAAGAAGGTCGTGCGCGCGCCGCAGGAAGGCTTTGGTGTGCGAGCCGACGTCGCGACAATCGTCCTCGACAGCGCGGTACCCGAAGCGATGTTCGCTCGCCGCACCACGCGGGTTGCATGGAACGCCTTGTCGTGCGAGCCGTACCTTGATAGCGAAGACACGACCAACATCGTCATGGGACAAGACCTGACGCTGGACGGGATGGCTCCGTCGCTTGCATTGGGAAGCCGGCTCGCGATATCGGGTCAACGGGTCGGCGTCAAGACGATCGCGCCGATCGGCGGCGTGTGGCGCCGCGACGGAGGGCGTTGGTCGGCGATAGGCCCCGAGCAAGTTGATGCACGCGCGCTCGCGCTTGACGTGAATGGTGCGCTCTGCGTGGGAGGCGGTGCGCTGGTTTTGCGTTGGGACGGAACGCAGTGGGCTGAGGTTGGCTCGGGTATTCCGGATAGTAGTGAGGTCATGACGTTGCTATGCGCGAGCGGCGCATTGTTCGCGGGTCTACGTAACGGCGGAACTTTTCATCTCGACGGTGCGGCGTGGAAATGTGTCGACCCGTCCACCGAGCCGGTGATGTCGCTGTGCGCGCACGGCAATACCATCGTCGCGGGAACCGGCTTCGGCGTGCGCTATTCGACCGATGCCGGCGCATCGTGGCACAGCGCGAGCGGTTCGCTAACCAAGCTCGCCGTGTACGACCTGCGCTCGGACGGAACGCAAATCGTCGCTGCCACCAGCAGCGGACTGTATCGGTCCACGGACGGCACGGAATGGAGTGCGATTGCGTCGCAGCCGCCCAACATCGTCTGTCGCGCAGTCGAGCTTCTCCCCAAAGGGGTGATGTGCATCGGAACGCCCGGCGGCGGATTTCTCTTCGACGGGTCCAAGTGGCACCACGCCATTGCAGGCGACGTACGCGTGACGCGCGCCGGAGCGCAAGGCATGTGGTGGAGCGTGCGCGCCTTCGGCCCCTATGGCGATACGACGCCCTGCGCGATCGGCGCACCGAACGACATCCGTGCCATCCTCGACGACAAGGGTGTCGTGTACGCTGCGGCGCGCGCGTACAGCGTGTTTACTCCCGCTGACGGCAGTAAAACGATCCGCTTGGATCAACCGCTGATCGACGCGATCGATGGCTCGTTCGCCGACGATCTCGATCACGCGACGATGAGCACGGCGCTTCGCGCTGCGCTGCTCGCGATCGGCATCGAGTTCTCGCCGTCGGCTCGGATCATCGTCATAGCGCCGACGTCGTCGTGGAACATCGAAGATGGGCAAACGCAAGCCCACGCGTCACGGAACTTGCTTGGGAACATCGACATCTATCGCGACCGCGTCATGGAATTGATCGGGTTGCCGGTGCCTGTCGCATTCGATCCGGGAATTGCGCAGTATCGGGTGCGCGATCGGGACGGCTTCGAGGGATTCCTGTGCGCCACGCGACGCAGCTTGCGATCGTGTCGGCGACGGCATCTACCCGGGATATTCCGATATCGTGCAGCTCGACGGGATACAGATTTCCGGAACGACCACTGCGATCAGTTTTTCGCCACCGCTATCGAACTGGTACGACCCGCTGACGGTGAGCGTGTGCGGAAACGTCGTTTCCGCTTCGCATGGCGAAAGTTTGCCGATGGACGACGTGCTCGGCTCGGGCGATGGATCGGTCGGAAACCAATCGTTCGTGTTGCACCGGCCACCGCTCACAATCTTTCCTGCTGCAGACGGATCCGGTGTCGCACGCGCGCTCCAGATTCGCGTGCGCGGCAACTTGCCGAACGAACCGGCGGCCGCGGCCGACGCGCTTCTTCGGCGTCAGTCGCCGGGCAACGAGCGCGCGTACGTGGTGTGGCGCGAGACCGACTCGTTGATTCTGGAGGACGCGACCGCGCGCGCGTACACCGCGCGGGAAGACGAGAACGGTGTAACGACGATCGAGTTCGGCGACGGGGTACACGGACGGCGTCTGCCCGCGGGATCCGAGAATGTCACGGCTGCATATCGTAGCGGTAGCGGTCCGGACGGAAACGTGGATGCCGGGCACCTTACGCTCATGCGCAGCCGTCCGCCGGGGGTTCGCAGCATCCGCAATCCGATTCCGTCAAGCGGCGGTGCCTCGGCTGAAACGGCGACCGACATGTCGCGCACCGCGCCGGCGAGTACGCGCACCCTCGACCGCATTATCTCGCTGCAAGACTATGTCGATTTCGCGTCGACCTTTCCGGGTTTCGCGAAGGCCACGATCGACGCGCTCACGACGCCGGATTGGAGCGGTCTGGTCATCACGGTCGCTGCGGATGACGGCGACATTCTTCCGCCTGACGACGGTTTGATGACGACGCTCGCGACCCAAATCGAGGGTCACCGCGCTCCCGGGGTTTCCGTGCGAATCCTCAGTTACGCATCGGCGCTCGTGAAGATCGCGGTGAAGGTGGTTCTTGAACCCGAGGGTGACGTGACGCTGGCGTCGGCGCAAGTCAAAGCAACGATCGAAGCGCTAACGTCGTTCGACGCGGCGCGTTTCGGCGTGCCGTTGCGCGCTGCCGAAATCGTGGCTGCGGTGCAACGGGTAGACTTCGTGCGCGATGTACGTCTGCAAGCCTTTCATCCTGCCGAGCACAGCCCGTCGGTCGTTCCACTCGTGCCGGCTGCAAAGGCGCGGTTCGACCTGTTGCGCGGTGTGCTGCCGGCCGAACTGGTGTTGCTCGACGAGCGCGCCGACGACGGCTTGATCGTCATCGTCACGGGTGCAGGCTCATGAGTACTGCGGGCATGGATCGGCTGTATGAGCTCATGCCGGTCGTCTACCGCCGCCGCGACATCAAGCAGCGATACGCACTGCGAGCGCTCTTCGACGCGTTCCAAGAGCAGTTCGATATCTTACACGCAGATATTGGAGCCCTCTACGACAACTGGTTCGCGGAGACGTGCGAACCCTGGCTTCTTCCTTATATAGCCGAGCTGGTCTCAGTCACGCGCCTGCCGGCCCCGAGCGAGGGCGACCCGCGCCGGCTTACCGTGAATGCGCTGGCGTATCGCCGCCGGAAGGGCACCGTGGCAACGGCCGGGGCGTACGCGAGCGACGTAACCGGATGGGCCGTCCGCGCGGTCGATTACGCAGCCCTGGTCTTGCAAACGGTCAACGTGTTCGACGTGAACACGGGCGGGGGAAAATCCGTCGATGTGAGCGCGATCGGCGCGCTCGATGCGCTCGAGACGTGGCAGGAGACGACCGCGCACGGGTTTCACGTGAGCGAGCGGTACACGTTGCGCGACGTGGGGCTCTTCGTGTGGCGTATCAAGAGCCTTCCGGTCGAACGCGCGCAACCGCGCTGGATGTCGCAGAATTGTTATACGTTCGATCCGACCGGGGTCGATACGCCGCTCTTCTCGCGCGTGGATGACACCACGCTTGACGTTCCGCAGCCAATCACGCCGGAACACCTCCGCGATCTGTTGCTCTTAGCGGTGCAATCGTCGCTTGTGCACCGGCTGCCGTTTTCGCTGCAGACGAGTGGCGATGACGTTTCCGCGGAACAGATGATCGTTGCGGATCTGTCCGATTGGCAGTTTCCGGCGTACGCGCGAGAGGATGTCGTCGCCGTCGATCCGGTGCGCGGGCGCTTTAGAATCGGCCCCACGTTTCCAGCGGAGATCGACAGCGTGACGTATTGTTACGGCTCGCTCGGATCGCTTGGCGGCGGGTCCTATCCCCGGCGCGCCGATACGGCGGGGCACACCGAGCCGGTGTGGACTGGGACGATCGGTAGCGCAAGCGCCGGCCAGCTCGGGATCTATGGATCGATCGGCGGGGCGCTTGCAGCCGCGACAGCGGCCGGTACGCGCGTGGCGGTGCTGGAGATCATCGATTCCGCGTCATACGACGAGTCGCTGACGCTCGCCAGTGCGGGAAAGTCCTCGCAGCGAATTGTCATCCGCGCGCGGTTGGGTCAACGGCCATCGATTCTGGGCGACATCGACGTCAGCGCTGCCGATGGTGAGTACGTGCGCGCGACGCTCGACGGTTTACGGATCGGCGGTGTGGTGCGTACGCAAGGGGCCGTCAACCTCGACATCGTCGATACGACGATCGTGCCCCAAGCCGGGACGGCTTCGCTGACCCTTGACGGCGCGCAATCGGGTGCGCAAATCTCGCTGCGTCGCAGCATCTGCGGTGCGGTCGTGGCCGAGACGGGACAAGTTGCCGTGGTGGCCGTTGATTCCGTGGTCGACGGCGTGGACTCACCGGCCGTGCAGGCGCGCGGCGTCGCCGAGGTAACGCTGGATGCGCTGCGATCGACGTTCTTCGGCGCGGTCATCGCGACCGAGGTCCGCGCGACCGACTCGCTTATCGGCGACGGGCTGCAATTGGACCGTCCGCGTCAAAGCGACGCTGCGTTTTGCGGGCTCCCGGCCGATACCTCGGATCAGATCGCGCTGCGCTCGTGCATCTTTCCCTCGGTTGCGCCCGAGTCGTGGTTTATCTCCCGTCGATTCGGTGACGCAGGTTATGCGGGACTAGGACTTTCGGCACCCGCCGAGCTTTTCGACGGTGCCTCGGACGGAATGGTCGTCGGCGCATTTCACGAACTCGGTCTGCCCGTTCGTCAACGCATGCTGCGTGCGGCAGGTGAGGCCATGATTCCCTATGGCCTCACGTTGCGGGTGCAGTATGAGACGTAGCGTTGCAACGTTTGGTGTGGGGTTGACATGAAGGGTGATTTTTCGCGTTACGCCGTGTCGTTGGATCGGCGACATTCACGCATTGTCGCGCAGCAGGGTCGCGTATCGCTTGACGCCGATTGGAACGAGCAAAGTGTCCTCATCGACGACGCGATTCGGTCGCTTACCGGTGACGTTTTGCACGGTGGGACAAGCGCACGCGCCGTGTCCGTGCCCGAGGCGCATCCGGGTCTTGGACTTATTGTACGCAGCGGCTGGGATTTCGACGGAAGCTCCTACATGGACCTCGGCCACCCGCGGCGCTTTCACCTCGGTGGATTTCGTCCGTATCGCTTCGAGTTCGAGATTTGTCCCCAATCCCAAGGCGATATCATCAGCCGGATCAATCGACACACAGACGGGCGCGTACAGGGTGAGTTTGCAATTGGGATCGACGCGCAGGGATTCATCTGGTTCGAACGTCTCGAGGTCATCGATCACGAGCTCGTGGTCGACGAGATTGAGATCGAGTACGACGGCGACGAAATCGAAATCGTTGAGGTAGAAGAAGAGATCGAGGTTACCGAGGTGCGCTCCCGGCGCATTCGCGCGGCGTGGCCGATCGCGTTTGGATCGTACGCGCACGTAGCCGCCGGCTACCACGACGGCCAAATCTTCATCTTCATCGACGGCGAGGCGGCAGCCATAAGCGAAGCGACGCGGGGCGCGCACAACCGGCGCACCCATCTGCTGGTCGGTGGCGGAATGGTGGATGGTGAACCCGCGCGATTCTATCGCGGCGTGTTCGACGCAGAAGAACTCACTGGGCTTGCGCTCGCGGACGACCGGCGCGCGGAGCAGTGGCCAGAACGCGTGCCCGCCGATATTTGGCTGAGCGCCGGGCGCGCGTATGTTGGCGGCGTTGCCGTGGACATGGAGCGTTCGGTGTTGCTGCGCGCGCAGCCCGAGGCACCCGGCGTCTACGTTCCGCGCCTAGATCGTCACGGGGAAACGCTCTGCGCCTACGCCGATGTGTTTGAACGCTACGTGGATGCGGCGCAGGATCCGGCACTGTTGGAACCGGCGCTGCGCGGCGCCGATACATCGGGTCGTGCACGCACCGTTGCGCAGATACGGCTCTTGCCCAAGCGTACCGCCGAGCGAACGCTACTCGCGTGGCAACACGACCGCGGCACCATGCAACTCTTTGCGCGCGCGCAGGCGAGCATTGCGGAAAACGCGCTGTATCGCGTGGAGGTGCACGCGGGTGGTGTGCTTGCCGGGAGCGACACGGCCGAAGCGATCTCCGTTGCGCGGCTGGATCGTTCATCGCGGCGTGTAACGATCGAGCCGCAGTTTGACATCACGGAGCGCTGGCAAACGGGACGCACGGTCGAGTTTGTGTGGGGCGACGGTTCGCGACAGATTGCATCGTTAACCTCGGCGATCGACGACACGTGGAGCTTCACGATTGACACGCTTCCCCAGTCCGGCGACGCCACGCTCGCGCTGCGGCCGATCGCGTCGGTAAAATTCTCACGCGACAATGCTTCGAAATCCTATCGCGTAACGCAAATCGATGTGCGCACATCGGTGGTAACGATTTGGAATCTCCCAAACGCACCGGTCGTGTTGGCCAAGGGCGATTGGGTCGAACTGAGCAACGATGAATCGCTCCTCGGCTTGGCTCCCTACGACCTGGCCTGCGTAACCAATGTCGACGCGTCGGCGCTGCCGTTTGTTCGCGTCACGCTGGATCGCGCGCTTCCCGCCGGGTTTGCTAGCGGTGACGGAAGCGGCGCGGTGTTGCGTCGCTGGAGCCCGGTTGGCAGTGCACAGCCGGCCGGCGTCGCCGCGCTGAGCTCGGCGCAACTGGTGCTCGATGATGTGTTCGAGGCCGGATTCTCCGATGCGACCTACTTCGCGGGAGACTTTTGGACGTTTGCCGTTCGCGTCGACGTGGGACCGGCCGGCGTCGACTGGCCGCGCGACGGAGGCGCCTACGGCGCTCGCGCGCCGATGGGCGTTCGCCATTCCTACGGTATCGTCGGCGAGATTGCGCGGCGCGAGTCGAAAATGGTCGTGCGCGATCGCCGTCGTCACTTTCGAAGCCTGGCCGAGCACGAGCATCATGAACATCATGAGCACGAGCATCATGAACATCATGAGCACGGGCATCACGAGCACGAGCATCACGAGCACGAGCATCACGAGCACGAGCATCATGAGCCCGAGCACCATGAACATCATCACCATCACGAGCACACGATCCCGCGGGGTTTTGCGATCCTTGGTGGGCCGCGGGAAGAGCCGCCTCGCGGATATCGCGACGCCGGTGTCGATGTGTTGGCGCGCGTGCGGAAAGCGCGCTGGCGAACGTTGCACGAGTCAGTCCATGCGGGCGCTGCGCAGGCAGTCTACGTGCTGGGACGCATGTACGTACTCTTCGACGATGCGACCCTTTGGGAATGGGATCCGCACGCCCACGAACGTGCTTGGCGTCACCTCGCCGAGGTTCCAAATCGTGAATCGTACGGCGCGGCTTTCGTCGCACTCGATCGTTCGATTTTCTTAATTGGCGGACGCTCCGCGGCGGGTGAACTGCTTGCCCGCGTACGACGCTACGACATCGAATCCGACACGTGGGAGTCTTGCACGCCGATGCCGGTAGCGCGCGCACACGCGGGCGCGGCAGGTGTGGGAGGGCGCATTCTCGTGTTCGGCGGTGTGGTCCGCGGATGGTTCGGTTGGGAGCACGCTACCGAACGTTGCGAAGAGTACGTTCCTGCGCGAGACGAATGGTCGCTGCGCTTCCCGTTGCCCGACCGGCGTTCACACGTCGCTGCGGTCGCCTACGATGACAGCATTTACGCGTTCGGCGGCCGTTCATCGCAGCACCGAGCGCACGCGACGGTATTCGCTTATTCGCTCACAACGGATATGTGGTACGACCGTGCACCACATCCGCACGCCTGCTATGAGGCAAGGGCGGCGGTTCTCGACGGGAAGATCTGGGTGGCGGGCGGCGTTTCTAGCGTTCGACACCGCGACGTTCCCGTGGCCCGTTTCAATCCGGACTCCAATTCGTGGAGTCTTGCGCCGCCATTAGCACGGAACCGCGAAGGCTGTGCTCTAGTTAGCTCTGATCACGATCTTTACGCAATCGCGGGGAGGTCGCCGATCGGCGACGTGGCGCTCGTTGAATCATACGCGACGCACGTGGCCTACCGTGTTTTCGACCGCGAGTAAAATCCATCGTTTCGTTTTCGTACGCAGGGGTGTGTATCATGAAGGAAATCGATCGCAAGCTAACGTTGCTCGAACTAGCACAACGATTTGGTAACGTCAGCTTTGCTTGTCAGGTCATGGGATATTCAAGAGATAGTTTTTACCGCTTTCGTGGGGTGTACGATCGCGGCGGTCATGCTGCGCTCGCGAGCACCGATCGCCAGAAATCCAATCTGAAAAACCGCGTCGCGGACCACATCGAGCAAGCCGTCGTCGCCCTTTCGGTTCAGAATCCCGGGTGGGGACAAGCGCGTATTGCCTGCGTTTTGTGCGAGCAAGGTCTCGTGATATCGGCATCCGGCGTGCGCAGCATTTGGAAACGCCATGGCCTCGAGACCTCGGCGAAGCGACGTGGCAAATGAACAAGCCGATGCTCTTTCAGCGTCTCCCGCGGCTCATTCTTCCCTATAGCTCTCAGGTGAAGGCTCGCTACCGCTATCACCTTGGCAGCAGCAAGCCGCCCGATGCCTTAGACGTCGTGCTCGAGCGAGACGAGAGCGTTATGACGTGGGCTGACCTAGAGCTGCTTCAAAACGCGATCCTTGATCTGGAGGACATCAGCGAGCTTCGCCGCCACGTCTGGGCGTTGCGTGAAGAGGTCAAAGAGACCGTTTCCCCGATCGAATACGCGGATTACCTTGCGTCGTTGCCGCCCGCGCTCGCGACTGCCTCGCGAGACGATCTGGAGGGCGATGCGCGGCAGCTCGTCGCGTGGCTGAATGCCGCGTATGCGCTGCAGTTTGCGCAATCGCGCGTTCGCAATTGGATCTCGCGCTGTCTTTCGCTCGGGATCTTAGCGTTTCTCGTGCTTCTCGTTGCGCTTGCCTTCGGACTGCGCATTCCCGGCGCGGCCGGCACGAGCCTGACCTTCGTCGTGGTCATCGTAGCCGGCCTGATGGGCGCCATGATCAGCACCCAACAACGCTTGCAGAAGACGGTTACGCAGACGGTCTCGCGTTTGATGGTGCTCGAGAGCGGACGATTTACGACGCTGCTCAGCCCGCTAAGCGGACCCATTTTCGCGTTAGTGCTCTTCATGCTCTTTGTCGGCGGTTTGGTCAAAGGGGAGCTTTTCCCGAAGATTGACGCGCCGCCGGGAGGGAACTGGTCAATATTCCTGATCGGGGCTAGTCCCGATTCTGCCGTTGATCTTGCAAAGCTCGCGATCTGGTCCTTCATCGCGGGTTTCTTCGAGCGACTGGTTCCCGATACGCTCAATCGTCTCGCGATGCAAGCCGTACCCACGCCCACACCGTCGGGGCCGCCCGCGTCCGGCGTAACGACACCTGCTCCGGTGCCTGCTCCGGCGCAAACTGATCCGGAGACTGCATGAGAGGAAGCCTATGGCAATCACAGTCCAACAGATAGCGGATCGGGATGCCACCGAGAAACCAGCGTTCAACGTGACCTGGCATCCGGCGCTGATGGCCTATGCCGCGCAGTATACGGCCGCGGCTCAAAAGACGTCGCACGTGACGCCGTGCATGCTTGCCGCTATCGCCAATCGGGAAACCGGCGGAACGAACGAATTGCAGATCGGCGTGCCGCCGGGTGAGGGATGTGGCGTGGGCATCACGCAGATCACGGCGGGCGTAGACTGGAGCAATCTCGCGGATCCGTGTTATCCCGGTTACGGTTCGTTGATGAACCCACAGATCAATCTCGAGGTCTGCGCGGCGGCATTTCTGGAGCCGCTTCTGCAGCGCTTTAGTGGGGACCATCAATCCGCGTTTGCCGCATACAACGTCGGCGCGGGCAACGTGGAGGAAGAACTCGCGAAGGGGTTATCTCCCGACGCTTGGACGACGGGCGCTAATTACGGCCAAAGCGTGTTCCGGGACTGGATCAATTTCGTGGCTGCTTCGCTCGGCATCGATGAAAACGAAATCGAATGGAGCAGTTGGAAGCCAAAATAGCTGCTGCGAGCGAAGTTAGAGAGGCTTTGTTAGAGCGGCTGTTGATGTACTCGCAGGCGGCGTCGTTGCCACCGCCGCTGTCGGCGTCGCTACGGTTGTGGTCGCCGCAGGCAAAGTAACGGTAGGAACGGCCGCAGTCGTCGTGGTCGTGTTCGCCACCGGTAACGTTGTCGTGGTCGCCGGAGCGGAAGCTCTCGGGGGCGGAATTCGCGTCGCCACGAGTTGCTCGCGGAAACGCTTCAATGCGTCACGTTCAAGTTGGTTCACGTCGATCTGTTCGTCGCGTTCCGCCGGCACACTCATATCGGAGTATGGGGTTAGTCCTCGAGTCACGCGGCGCAGGTCGACGGCCCTTGCGGTGTGTCCGAGATGATAGTCGACGGCCGCGACCGTCGCCGAAACCGGATCATGATGTTGCAGGAACGTTGCGGCGCGCTCGTTATCAAACGTCCCATGTCCTCCCGTTTGAAATCCGGGAAGGCGACCGTTTTTCTTGCGCATGGTGGCGCGGGCCGCTCCCGGGTGCCCCTGTAACGTCCCGCTCGCATTGGGCGGAAACAACACCGCATCGGTACTGACCGCGCAAGGTTCTGGGCATCGACCCAGTCTGCATCGATTGCGCCGCTCGCCGTGTGGAGCGTTGCGGTGGGGTGCATACCGGCCACGCGGTTCGCGCTGCGCTGACAAGTTCGGAAGCCGTCGAGGTGCGCAGGAGTTCGTCCTGGCCGCTACTCCAGCGTGCATCCCCCTCATTTGTCTCTTGATCCGCACTTGGCCGGCCTGGTCGTCGCTGCTCATTGAAAGGAAGGCGTCGACCTCGGGGGCGTCTTGACCGGTACGCGCTCGCGCGAGCGCCGCGGCAAGTGAATGCGTTCCCGCTGCCGTTGCATCCGTGCTGCGGGCGCTATTGACGTAGTCGTAGCTGCCGCGGCTGTCGTTGCCGCCGGTGTTGTTGCCGCCGGTGTCGTTGCCGTCGATGGTGTTGTCGCCATCGTAGCTGCTGCCGCCGAGGGCTGCGGTCGTGGCTTGCGAGCGGACTAGTTGCTGTGTCGCATACGAGTCCG